>NZ_QMKH01000009.1 GCF_003290125.1 Microvirga flavescens | reverse complement strand
GAGCGTCTTGTTCTTGCTGAAGAGCGCGTTGTCGAGCCAGATCGAGTCGTCCTTGACGCTGTAGTCCTTGATCGTGTCGAAGTTGACCTTGCGGTCCGTCTTGGCCGTGCCCAGCTTGCCGTCGAAGACGAAGATGTCCTTGCCCTTGCCGCCCGTCAGGACGTCATTGCCATAGCCGCCCGAAAGCGTGTCGTCGCCGTCGCCGCCATTGAGCTGGTCGTTGCCGTCCCGCCCGGCGAGCCAGTCGTTTCCTGCGCCGCCGCCGAGCTGATCGTTGTTCTTGCCGCCGAAGATGGTGTCGGCTTCCTCCGAGCCGGAGGTGATCTCGGTCGCGACGTCGCTGACATTGATCGTGAAAACCTGCTCGACGGTGTGCCCTGCCAGATCCTTGGCCTCGACCTTGATCTGGTGGGTGGTTGCCCGCTCGTAGTCGAGCCGGAGGCCGTTCTTCACGACGAGCCTGTTGTTCTCGATCGCGAAGGCTCCGGACCGATCCTCCACCAGGCGATAGGTGAGGAAATCGCCGGGATCGGTGGTCGCGGAGAACACGCCGACCTCGTCGCCCGTTGCGGCCAACTCGCTGATCGTGCCGCCAAGGATGTGAAGGTTGCTCGGAGCCTCTTCGACATCGGCGATGGCGATGGTGATCTCCTGTACGCCGTAGCGCACGGGCGTGCCTGAATCCATGGCCTGGATCTTGAAGGTGAAAACGCCGCCTGGGTAGGCTTCGTGATCGAAGCTGGCGCCGGCCTTCAGCTTGAGATGGAATGTGCCGGCGGTCCTGCCGGTCACGATCTCGAGCGGGAAGCCCGCATCCACTGCCGATCCGTCACTGTTGAGCAGAACGTAACCTGTGATGGTCTGGCTGGTATCGGCATCGGTGGCGGTAATCTCGCCCAAATCAAGCCCGGGTTCGCCATTCTCGGCAAAGGTGAGGGCGACGGCGCCACCCACTTTGATGTCGACCGGATCGGCCTCGTTGACGTCGGTGAGATCGATGGTGATCTCCTGCACGCTGGAGCGGGCAGGGGAGCCGGAATCTGTGGCCTTGATCTTCAGCACATGGGTGCGATGAGCCGCAGTCTCGTAGTCGAGGCCCGCCTTGAGCTTGATCTGATTGTCAACGATCTCGAAGAAGGTGTTCTCGATCACGTTGCCATCTTCATCGACGAAGGCATAGCTGATCGTCTGCTGTGTGTCGGCATCGGTTGCGGAAAGCGTGCCGACGGCCTCGCCCACTGTCAGGCTTTCGTTGATGACGATGTGTGTCTGGCCGTTGAGGTGGATGTTGGTGGGATCGGCCTCGTTCGCATCGGTGAGATTGACGGTGATGGTGTCGCGCACGACAGCGCCGCCGCTATCGGTTACCTTGATATGGACGGTCTGGCTCCGCAGCGCGGCATCCTCGTAATCGAGGTGAGCTGTCGCCTTGAGCTTGAGCTTGCCTCCGGCGATCTCGAACAGGGCATGGTCGATCGGATTGCCCGCGTCATCGACGATTTCATAAGTGAAGCCCTCTACCGGGCTGTCTTTGTCGAGATCGAGAGCAGAAAGAGTGCCTATCTCTTCTCCAGGAGACAGAGCCTCCGAAATCGAAATGCTATCGCCGGAGTTGATCTGCACGCCCGTGGGATCGTTGTTGAGGCGGAAACGCTGCTGCTCGATGCTGACATTGGCGCCGTTTGTGTGGGCCCAAGCGAGGATCCAAGAGCCGTCCTTCAAGGATTGAACGACTGGAGAGGCAAAAGACCCGCTAGGCGCCACGATGCTCACATTGCCGCCGATAGGCGTACCATCGGCAGCATAGACTTGATAGCCGATCTTGGTGCCGAAGCCATCCAACCATGTCATAATCCAGCCACCGCCAGGGAGTGCGGTGACACTGGGATTAGACTCGTCGCCGAATACATCGGTATTAACGCGGGTTTCCTCACCGACGGGCACACCATCAGCCGTGTAGCGGCGTTGGAAAATTCCGGAGAAATAACCATCTGGCGCTCTCCATGCCACAACCCAACCTCCATCATCGAGAGTTGTGACAACGGCCTCTCCGGCTCGACCCGACGTCCCGCTGACTTTGGTCTCTGTCCCCACGGTCGAGCCATCGACATTATAGCGCTGCTGGTACAGGTCGTAGTAGTCGTCAGCTCTCTTCGACAACCATGTGACAAGCCAGCCGCCATCGTCGAAAGCGGTTATTTCCGGGTTTGTTTGTTCGTTGGTCGTCGTCGTGTTGACAACGGTTTCGCCGCCGACCTTGTCGCCGTTTGCACTGTAGCGCTGCTGGAAGATATCGTAGGTTCCGGCGCTGCCTGCGCCCCCTGTCCAGGTGACGATCCACCCTCCATCGGCGAGTGCCACCGTATCCGGAAGAGACTGAGACCCTGCGGTTGTCGTATTCACGAGCGTTTCACCGCCGACCTTGCCGGTATTCGAATAGCGCTGCTGGAAAATACCCACGGTATCGCCAGGGCCGTTGCCGGACCAGGTGACAACCCAGGTGCCGTCATGGAGGCCTGTCGCAGCCGGATTGCTTTGCGAACCTGTTGTCGTCGTGTTGATCCGGATCTCCGGGCCCACGGCATTGCCGAGGACATCGTAGCGCTGTTGGTAGATGCCCCACAGGTCGCCATCCTCGTAGAGAGTCTGCCAGGTTACGACCCAACCGCCATCCTTGAGCATTTCGACGGTCGGATGGTTATGTGAGCGCGCCGTGTTCAAAGTGGCGCGAGTCTGAGTTCCGACTTCAATGACGCGGGGGCTCATAAATTCCTCCAAACGGGATGCGTTAAGATTGCTGTCCCAACAGTGCCTATAATGGGCGAGAAAAAATAACTATATAATATTTCATTACATTGTCCTTCAAAGGCGCTTCACATGTGGATTTTCTCGAGCCGGAAGTCGCCCTGTGAATAATCTTTCAAAAGAACAAAAAAAGAACTTGCGAGCGGGAACAAAAAGTGTACGGATGGGTCATCAACACTCGTTGAGACTCAAGTGCAGCCCGTGCCATAAGGAAGCTCAGTCATGTCTCAGTCCTCTCTGCGACTGGTGGAAAGCTCATCAATGGATAAAGACAAGTCGAAAGCTCTCGATGCCGCGCTCTCACAGATCGAGCGCAGCTTTGGCAAGGGCTCGATCATGCGGCTCGGCAAGAGCCAGAAGCCCCTCGAAATCGAAACGGTTTCGACTGGCTCCCTTGGCCTCGACATCGCGCTTGGCGTCGGCGGCCTGCCGCGCGGGCGCGTCATCGAGATCTACGGGCCGGAATCCTCGGGCAAGACGACGCTTGCCCTCCACACGGTGGCCGAGGCTCAGAAGAAGGGCGGCGTCTGTGCCTTCGTGGATGCGGAGCACGCCCTCGATCCGATCTATGCCCGCAAGCTCGGCGTGAACCTGGACGATCTCCTGATCTCCCAGCCCGATACCGGCGAACAGGCGCTCGAAATCGCCGATACCCTCGTGCGCTCCGGCGCCATCGACGTTCTCGTCATCGACTCTGTCGCCGCGCTGACTCCGAAGGCGGAGCTCGACGGCGAAATGGGCGACGTGCAGCCCGGCCTTCAGGCCCGCCTCATGAGCCAGGCCCTGCGCAAGCTCACGGGTTCGATCTCTCGGTCGAACACGATGGTGATTTTCATCAACCAGATCCGCATGAAGATCGGCGTCATGTACGGCAGCCCCGAGACGACCACGGGCGGCAACGCGCTGAAGTTCTATGCCTCGGTGCGCCTCGACATCCGCCGCGTCTCGACGCTGAAGGACCGGGACGACGCTATCGGCAACTCGGTCCGCGTCAAGGTCGTCAAGAACAAGGTCGCGCCGCCCTTCAAGCAGGTCGAATTCGACATCATGTTCGGCGAAGGCGTCTCGAAGACGGGCGAGCTCATCGATCTCGGCGTCAAGGCCGGCATTGTCGAGAAATCCGGCGCATGGTTCTCCTACGACAGCCAGCGCCTCGGCCAGGGTCGTGAGAACGCCAAGCAGTTCCTCAGGGACAACCCGGACGTGGCCGACAAGATCGAGGCCCTGATCCGCCAGAATTCCGGTGTTCTCGCCGACCGAATCCTCGACGAGGCGACCCCGACGGCTGACGATCTCGATGAGGGTTCCGCCGACTAAGGCGGGCCCACCGATGCGGACGAAGCAACCGATCGTCCGCGTCGGGTCGTGTTGTCAGTTAAACTTGCTCTCCTTCAAGGGCAAACAAAGGCTGTCGCGAGAGATCGCGGCGGCCTTTTTGATGTGAGACCATTCCGGCGTGGCTCGATCATCGAGGCCATAAGTGTGACAGGCCCGCTTATGGCAGGTGAGCCGCGCCGTTTTTGCCGCCTATCAAAGTCTAAGGGCACCTTCGGCTGATTAGACGCCACGCCGCCTCGACAGAGGGAGCTGCTGCGGCTAAAACCGGCCCCCAACATAAGTTTCGGGTCCTCCAGGCCCCCTGCATCCGAGTTTGAGAACCCATGAGCGGCGTCAACGAAATCCGGTCGACCTTTCTTGATTACTTCGCCAAGAACGGCCACGAGGCTGTGTCTTCCAGCCCTCTTGTGCCGCGCAACGATCCAACGCTGATGTTCACGAACGCCGGCATGGTGCAGTTCAAGAACGTCTTCACCGGTGTCGAGAAGCGCCCCTATACGCGCGCCACCACCGCTCAGAAATGCGTCCGCGCCGGCGGCAAGCACAACGATCTCGACAATGTGGGCTACACCGCCCGCCACCACACCTTCTTCGAGATGCTGGGCAACTTCTCGTTCGGCGACTACTTCAAGGAACACGCCATCGAGCTCGCCTGGAACCTGATCACCAAGGAGTTTGACCTCACGAAGGAGCGCCTGCTCGTCACGGTCTACCACGATGACGAAGAGGCGGTGAGCTTGTGGAAGAAGATCGCCGGGTTCTCGGACTCCAAGATCATCCGCATCCCGACCTCGGACAATTTCTGGCAGATGGGCGATACCGGCCCTTGCGGCCCGTGCTCGGAAATCTTCATCGACCAGGGCGACAAGCTCTGGGGCGGCCCGCCCGGTTCTCCGGATGAGGATGGCGACCGGTTCCTTGAGTTCTGGAACCTCGTGTTCATGCAGTACGAGCAGATCGAGCCCGGTAATCGCATCGCGCTCCCGAAGCCCTCCATCGATACCGGCATGGGCCTTGAGCGTATCTCGGCGATCCTCCAGGGCGTGTATTCGAACTATGATACAGACCTGTTCCGCGCCCTCATCGAAGCCGTGGCGCATGCCACCGGCGTCGCGCCGGAGGGCGAGCGCAAGGCCTCGCACCGGGTGATCGCGGATCACTTGCGCACTTCGTGCTTCCTTGTTGCCGATGGCGTGCTGCCGTCGAACGAAGGGCGCGGTTACGTGCTTCGCCGCATCATGCGCCGTGCCATGCGTCATGCGGAACTGCTGGGCGCGAAGGAGCCGCTGATGCACCGCCTCGTGCCCGTGCTGGTGCGCGAGATGGGGCAGGCCTATCCGGAGCTGATCCGCGCCGAGGCGCTCATCACCGAGACGCTGAAGCTCGAAGAGACGCGCTTCCGCAAGACCCTCGAGCGCGGCCTGTCCATCCTCGACGAGGAGAGCCGCACGCTGGTGAAGGGTCAGAACCTTTCCGGCGATGTCGCCTTCACGCTCTATGACACTTACGGCTTCCCGCTCGATCTGACGCAGGACGCGCTGAAGTCGCGCGGCATCGGCGTCGATACGGAGACCTTCAACGCCGCCATGCAGCGCCAGCGCGAGATGGCGCGCGCCGCGTGGTCGGGTTCGGGTGAAGCGGCGACGGAAGCGGTCTGGTTCGGCCTGAAAGAGCGCGTCGGCGCGACGGACTTCCTCGGCTACGACACCGAGAATGCGGAAGGCGTGGTGCTCGCCCTGTTGAAGGACGGCAAGGAAGTCTCCGAGATCAAGGCCGGTGAGACGGGGCTCGTAGTGCTCAACCAGACGCCGTTCTATGGCGAATCCGGTGGCCAGGTCGGCGATACCGGCATCATGAAAGGCGAGGGCGCGCGCGCGCGCGTGACCGCGACCGAGAAGAAGCTTGGCGACCTTTTCGTTCATCACGTGACGGTCGAGCACGGCACGCTGAAGCCCAACCAGTCGCTGGAGCTCAACGTCGATCACGAGCGCCGCTCCGCCGTTCGCGCGAACCACTCGGCAACGCACCTTCTCCATGAGGCACTGCGGCAGGTGCTGGGCGATCACGTGGCGCAGAAGGGTTCGCTCGTCTCGCCCGATCGCCTGCGTTTCGATTTCAGTCATCCCAAGCCCGTCAGTGATGAGGAGGTCCAGCGCGTCGAGGACATCGCGAACCGCGCTCTTCTCCAGAACGAGCCGGTCGTAACCAAGCTCATGGGCGTGGAAGAGGCCATCGAGTCCGGTGCGCGTGCGCTGTTCGGCGAGAAGTATGGCGATGAAGTGCGCGTCGTCTCGATGGGCAAGGCGGATGGCAACAAGGCCTTCTCGGTCGAACTCTGCGGCGGCACTCATGTGAGCCGCACGGGCGATATCGGCGTCATCACCATCGTGTCTGAGGGCGCGGTGGCGTCCGGCGTGCGCCGTCTCGAGGCGATGACGGGTGATGCCGCGCGCCACCACCTGGCGGGCGAGAGCCGCAAGCTGCGCGAGATCGCGAACCTGCTGAAGACCCCCGCCGACGAGGCGTCGGACCGTCTCGCCGCGCTTCTCGAAGAGCGCCGCAAGCTCGAACGCGACCTGTCCGACGCGCGCCGCAAGCTCGCCATGGGCGGCGGAGGCGGCGCGGGCGAAGGTGAAGCGGTGCGCGAGGTCGGCAGCGTCAAGCTGATGGCGCGCGCGGTCTCCGGTGTCGAGATGAAGGACCTCAAGAGCCTGGCCGACGAGGGCAAGAAGCGCCTCGGCTCCGGCGTCGTCGCCATCGTCGGCGTTGCCGAGGACGGTAAGGCCGGCATCGTGGTCGCCGTCACCGAGGATCTGACCGCGAAGTTCGATGCCGTGTCGCTCGTGCGCGTCGGCTCGGAAAAGCTCGGCGGCAAGGGCGGCGGTGGACGCCGTGACATGGCCCAGGCGGGTGGACCGGATGGCGCGCAGGCGGAAGCCGCGCTCGCCGCCATCGAAGCGGCGATGGCATCGGCATAAAGCAAAAAGGCGGGACATTGCTCCCGCCTTTTCGTAAGTGATGCGCGCAATTTCAATCGTGATCGGGGTGCTGGCGTGAGGCCATTCTCGCCAGTTCCTCCGGCGTCGCATAATCTTCCGTTCTTTCACCCGGCAGGGTGTGCAGTCTATCGAAGACGGGGATTTTGCTTTCGAGGCCGTATTGAATCTCCGGCGTGACGCGCTCCGGCTCGTCGAGGCTGCCGATGGAGACGCTGATGCGGTCGTTCTCCAGATAGGAATAGGTCAGCGGCGTGCCGCAATCTCGGCAGAAGCCGCGCTCCACGGCTTCCGAACTCCGGAAGATGCCGGGCTGGCCTTTGGTCCAGACGAGATCTTCTCTCGGCACCCCCGTCAGCGGCGCGAAGTAATTGCCGAAAGCCTTCTGGCACATGCGGCAATGGCAGATGCTCGCATGGGTCGGTTCCGACATCAGCGCATAGCGCACCGCGCCGCATTGGCAGCCGCCGGTCATGATGGGTTTGCGTTGATCTGACATAGCCACCTTGGAGGTTGAGAACTCTGGTCAGCTATCTAGGGGCGCCAGCGCGATTAGAAATCCGCAGGCCCGCCTTCGCAGAATGAGAATGTCTTCGGCATGAAGCCCCGAGTGCCGACATCGTGCTTGATCGGTTCGAGGCGAGCCGTCTGCTGGCTCTTCTTTTGCGCCGACTTCGCGACGCCCGCGGGCCAGGAGGTCTCGTTCCAGGTGGCGGTCCAGTCGTGGAAGTGGCTTGCCGGATTGATCTCGAATTTCAGCGTGAGATAGCCGCTGGTCTCGTCCTGGCAATGCGGCGAGGTCTTCTGCTCTTTCTCCGTGAAGCAGGCGCGCACCGTCTTGGAGCAGCTGAACGGCACGTTGTTGTATCTGCGCTGATTCTCGCCGATCTCCGTCATGTCGGGATCGAGCGTCACGAAATCGGCGATGACGAATTCGGCGCCGCCGCCTGAATAGCCTTCCGTGATGCGGTTGAGAACGGCGACGGCCCAAAGGCCGGAGCCTGTGGGATAAAGGGCAGGGTGGATGTCGACCATCCTCGCCTCGGAGCCGTCCTCAGTCGCCGGCAGAGGATATTTCTCGAAGCTCCAGCGGTTCAAAAGCTGCCACTGGCCGGGGGCTTTCATTACGAGACGGGAAACCGTCCTGTTCGCCATCACGGCGTAGTACTCGGTCCCCGTTTCCGTCTTGCGCTCATAGAGCTTCGGTTCCTCGACCTTGTTGCATTCGAGGCCGGGCAGATTGCACATCCCCATGATCCAGTTGGGATCGAGCTTGTCGAGATCCTTGATCTCACGCAGGCGGATGGCCTGCGGCGTCTGTGCCTGGACGCCTGTTGCAGCTAGCAAGGCCGCTGCCAGGAAAGCGCAGGATAGACGCTTCAAAACGGAGATGCTCTTCATCGCGGGCTCCTTCGAGTTTCCCGTTATTCTATAACAAAAATGGCCGGGACAAGCCCGGCCATTTTCAATTCGTGTGAGAGGGCGCTTCTTTAAGCAGCCATCGCCTTTTTGAGGTTCTCGTCGATCTTGTCGAGGAAGCCGGTGGTGGAGAGCCACTTCTGTTCCGCGCCGACGAGGAGGGCGAGGTCCTTGGTCATGTAGCCGGCTTCCACCGTGTCCACGCAGACCTTCTCGAGGGTCGCGGCGAACTTGGCGAGCTCGGCGTTGTTGTCGAGCTTCGCGCGGTGGGCGAGGCCACGGGTCCAGGCGAAGATCGAGGCGATGGAGTTGGTCGAGGTCTCCTTGCCCTTCTGGTGCTCGCGGTAGTGGCGGGTCACGGTGCCGTGGGCGGCCTCCGCTTCCACCGTCTTGCCGTCCGGCGTCATCAGCACGGAGGTCATGAGGCCGAGCGAGCCGAAGCCCTGGGCCACGGTGTCGGACTGCACGTCGCCGTCGTAGTTCTTACAGGCCCACACATAGCCGCCCGACCACTTGAGGGCCGAGGCCACCATGTCGTCGATGAGGCGGTGCTCGTAGGTGATGCCGGCGGCGTCGAACTTCGCCTTGAACTCGTTCTGGTAGACTTCCTCGAAGATGTCCTTGAAGCGGCCGTCATAGGCCTTGAGGATCGTGTTCTTCGTGGAGAGGTAGACCGGATACTTGCGGTTCAGGCCGTAGTTCATCGAGGCGCGGGCGAATTCGCGGATCGACTCGTCGAGGTTGTACATCGCCATCGCGACGCCGGCGTCCGGGAACTTGAAGACTTCCTTCTCGATGACCGTGCCGTCATCGCCTTCGAACTTGATGGTCAGGCGGCCCTTGCCGGGCACCTTGAAGTCGGTCGCCTTGTACTGGTCGCCGAAGGCGTGACGGCCGACGATGATCGGCTGCGTCCAGCCCGGAACGAGGCGCGGAACGTTCTTGCAGATGATCGGCTCGCGGAAGATCACGCCGCCGAGGATGTTGCGGATCGTGCCGTTCGGCGACTTCCACATTTCCTTGAGGTTGAACTCCTTCACGCGGGCCTCGTCCGGCGTGATGGTGGCGCACTTGACGCCGACGCCATACTTCTTGATGGCCTCAGCCGCATCGACGGTGACCTTGTCGCTGGTGGCGTCACGGTTTTCGACGCTCAGGTCGTAGTACTTGAGGTCGATGTCGAGATAGGGGTGGATCAACTTGTCCTTGATGAAGTGCCAAATAATGCGGGTCATCTCGTCGCCGTCGAGTTCGACGACCGGATTGGCAACCTTGATCTTCGCCATGATCTCACCTTGCTCTGGATGGGAATGAAGCTCCCCGGACGGGGAAACCGTTGCGGGGGCTATAGCGCGGCTTGAGCTTGGGGGGAAGCGGGGCGCACGATTTCACCCCGGCAAAAGGGGATGCCCTGACCAGCAATCTGCCAAGGGCTTGAGAGCTTCTATTGGCCCTTCACCGCCGTGACATGGAGCCAGTCCGTCGGTTTTCCGTCATAGCCCCCGCCGACCTTCGCCTCGATGTTGAAGGCTTGCCATTCGAACGCGCCGTAGGTGCTGCGCAGCCAGTCCTCGCTTGGGTAGTTGAAATACCGCCCGAACGCGTCGTGGCCCTCCCGCGTGCCCGCTTTGAAGCTCGCGAAGAAAATTCCGCCGGGTTTCAAAGCCTTGTGGATACACGCGATGATGCCGGGAAGGCCTGCGCGGGGTACGTGAAGCAGGCAGGCATGGGCAAAGACGCCGTCGTATCGCGCATCCTCGTTCAAGTCCTCGAAGCGCAACACGGCGACAGGCCGCCCCAGCCGCTTTTCCGCTTGCAGCGCAATCTCCGGTGATCCGTCGGTCGGGGTGACGTCGTAACCTGCCGCGATCATCGTCTCGCTGTCCTGCCCGCCGCCGCATCCGAGTTCCAGGATGGCCCCTCCAGCCGGCACGAGCGCCAGAAACCTTTCGAGAACGGCCAATTCGGCCGGGCGCTCTCGCGACGTGTAAGCCTCGGCTTCCGCAGCGTAGAAATTCAGCGTTCTCGAGTCGCGATCAGCCATGCCATTGCAAGTCATCGCGGGGACCTCCAGCGAATTCAGGTGTAATAAAGTTGTCAAAGGCCTCAGGCAAAAGTGGGTTGGTACAGGATTTTCGTCCAAATTTGCCTTGGCGTGCGCTTTCGCACCGCCCCTGAAGAAATTCTGTATTGAAATTCCGTTCGTATTGAGCATTTCATGCCGCTAGGTAAATTTTACCTGTCGCACTTTGGGGGAAAACAATGCGTCTTGCTTTTATCATCGGCGCTGCCGCGCTCGCTCTCGCGGGTTGCCAGACGTCCGAGCAATCGATGTCCAATGCCCAGTCGGTTTGCCTTGAATCGGGTCTGAAGCCCGGCACGGCAGCTTACACCCGCTGCACCAACGCCAACTACCGCAACAACGTCGCCCAGTCGCAGCAGGCAGCGAACCAGGTCGCCGTCGGCACGGCGGTCGGCGTTCTCGGCGGCGCGGCCATTGGCGCTGCGGCGGCTCGCCCGCACTACTATTGCAGTGGCTGGGGCTGCTGGTAAGCGCCTTTAGTATCGATTTCGAAAAGCCTCCTCGGGGACTCCTCGAGGAGGCTTTTTCTTATCTGCGCCGCAAGGTGCGGACCCTAGTCACGATGCCGTTTTCGGGGGTATGGGGTAACATTCGCTCATCCTTCCGCCCGATCCCGTATCATGGCCGTTCAGAACGCCCCCATTCGCCCCGTCATCATCCTCGTCGAGCCGCAGATGGCCGAGAACATCGGCATGGCGGCGCGGGCGATGGCGAATTTCGGGCTGGCCGAAATGCGCCTCGTCGCCCCGCGCAACGGCTGGCCGAAGAAGGGCGCGCATTCGGCGGCGTCGGGCGCGACCCATATTCTGGAGAACGCGAAGCTCTACGACACGGCCAGTGAAGCCATCGCGGATCTCAATTTCGTCTTTGCCACCACCGCCCGCGAGCGAGGGCAGATGAAGCGGGTCTTCGGGCCGGAGCCTGCCATGCAGGAAGCGCACCGGCGGATCGTCGAAGGGCAGGGCGTCGGCGTTCTCTTTGGGCGCGAGCGCACGGGGCTGGAGAACGATGAGGTCGCATTGGCCGATGCCATCGTCACCTTTCCGGTGGACGCGAAGTTCTCTTCCCTGAACCTTGCGCAGGCGGTGTTGCTGATTTCATACGAGTGGAACAAGCAGGTCGTCGGCGAGGGCTTACCCTTCGGCGGGGAACGCCGCTCGCCGCCCGCGCTGCGGGAGCAGGTTCTCTCCTTCTTCGATTATCTCGAGGAGGAACTGGAGGCTGTGAACTTCTATCCGCCCGACAAGAAGCCGAGCATGACCCGCAACATGCGCGACATCTTCCATCGCCTGGAGATGACCGAGCAGGACGTGCGCACCCTCAGAGGGGCGATTCGCGCCCTTGCAGAGGGTCGCCGGTTGAGAAAGCCTTAAAGAAATTCTGCTTTGCTGCACCTGGGCGCTTTTGTGCGCTCGATGTTCATTGAGTATTTCCATGCGCCGCTCGCTGATGACCCTTCTCGTTTTGGGATCCTGCTTCGCCGCCTCCTGGTCTCAGGCCGCGACATCGCCGAAACAGCCCGAGCAGGGCCCCGGCGGCACGGATTATGTGGGCGAGGGTGTCACCAAGCGAGGCATCGGCACGGCGAGCGCGGGCGCTTACGTGTTCCACGCGAATACACCCCCCACGGAGCCGCGCCCTGTCGTCGTCATCCTGCATTCCTGGGGCGGGACCAATCCGGGGCTCTATGGCGGGTGGATCGAGCATCTGGCGCGCAAGGGCAATCTCGTGATCTTCCCGCGCTTCCAGGAAGTGAACCGGACGAAGCCCGCCGACGCCACGAAGCTCGCGGCGAGCATTCTCGCAAATACGCTCGAGAGCCTGGCGCAGGACGCGAACGCGCGGCCCGATCTCGACCGCGTGGCCTATATCGGGCATCTGGCGGGTGTGCCCGTCGCCCTCAACCTCGCCACGGGAGCGGGGCAGGAGGGGCTGCCGCAGCCCAAGCTCATTCTTGCGCTCATGCCGGGTGGCATCGCCTCCGGTGAGAAGTCGCGCGGCATTCCGCTCGACGATCTTGCCGCCATCGACGCCTCGACGCTCCTCATCACCATGAGTGGGGATCGGGACTATCTGCCTGCCGACCGCACGGCGAAACGCATCTTGAAGGAAACCGTGCAGATCCCCGCGAGCCGCAAGCTGTTCATGCGGGTAGGGTCGGACGATCACGGATATCCGGCCCTGACCGCGACGCTGGTTTCCCCCGGCTCGCCCAAGCCCGGCTACGACGCTGCCGACATCAAGCTGCCTCCCGATCCGCCGAAGGACCCGAAGCAGAAGAGCCCGTGGAAATGGAGCGCCGATATGTCGCTCACGGGCGAGCAGACCCTGCTCACCGTCCAGATCGGCAACAACGCCACCGATACCCTCGACTATCTCGCTTTCTGGAAGACCTTCGACCTTGCCGCCGAAGCCGCCTTCACGGGCAAGGACGCGGCGGCCCTGCGCAAGGACGCCCGCCTGACCGACATGGGGACATGGACCGACGGCTGGCCCGTGCGCCGTCTTTCCGCCGAAGTGCCGAAGGATCCAGCCTCCGCCGAGGACCAGCCTGCCAAGGGGCCGCGCCGGCGGCTCAACTGAGCAGGGGAGGGCGAGATGCACGTCGATCTTCTGGCGGGAAGGGTTTATAACCCAGCCACCATGCCGACGCCCGTGCCGACCATCCTCGTCTTCGATTCCGGCCTTGGCGGTCTCACCGTCTTCGCCGAAGTGCTCAAGGCGCGGCCGGATGCGCGTTACGTCTATGCCGCCGACGATGCCGGCTTTCCTTATGGCCGCTGGGGCGAGGAGGAGCTTGCCGCCCGCGTCGTCCATGTCATGGAACGGCTGATCGCGGTGCACCGGCCCGATCTTGTCGTCGTCGCCTGCAACACGGCCTCGACCCTCGTGCTGCCGCACTTGCGGGCGCGGTTTTCCATTCCCTTCGTCGGCACCGTTCCCGCCATCAAGCCCGCCGCTCAGGCGAGCCGCTCGGGGCGGGTGACGGTTCTTGGAACGCCCGGTACCGTGGCGCGGGATTACACGCGCGATCTCATCGAGACCTATGCGGCGGGCTGCGACGTGACCCTTGTCGGCTCGCGCCTCCTTGCGGGCTTCGCGGAAGCGGAGCTTTCAGGCACGCCCGTTTCCGATGCCGAAATCCTCGCCGAGCTTTCGCCCTGCTTCGTGGATGACGGCAATGGACGCACCGACGTCGTGGCGCTTGCATGCACCCATTACCCGCTGCTTCTGCCGCGCTTCAAGGCTCTCGCGCCCTGGCCGGTGACCTGGATCGATCCCGCTCCCGCCATCGCGCGGCGCGTCGTGCAACTCATCGGCACGCCGGTGCCGGGGCACGAGGCCGGCGACGACGAGGCTGTCGTCGTCTTCACCGAAGGACGGGATTTGAATCCTTCGCTACGCGCCGCCCTGCGCGACAAGGGTCTGCCGATCGCGGTCGTGGAGCCGCTGCCGCTCACGAGGGCCTAGCGGCCGCTTTTCGCGCGGCTTTCCTGCACCTTGAATTCCGCCCGCCGGCCCACACAACTTCGTGTGAAGGTGAACCCTCTTTCCCTCTCATTGCTTAGTCTGGGCGAAGAGCGTGTGCGGTGAGTTCCCATGGCTCAGGCGGTGCCGAAGAAATCCCTGTCGGCGCGCGGTGTTCTCGGTGCGCTGATCGCGCTTGCCTTGATCGTGGGCGGATATTTCGGCTGGCGCGGTTTGCAGTCACGCGATGATCGTGCGCGGGCCGCCTTGTCTCAGCAGACGCCGCAGGCAGTGCCCGTGCAGGCCGCGCCCGTGAAGATGAGCGACGTTCCAATTTATCTGACGGGGCTCGGCTCCGTGCAGGCCTTCAACACCGTGACGATCCGCTCCCGCGTCGATGGCGAGATCCAGCACATCGCCTTCACGGAAGGGCAGACAGTCAATGAAGGTGATCTTCTGGTTCAGATCGATCCGCGCCCCTATCAGGCGGCGCTCGATCAGGCTGTCGCCAAGAAGGCGCAGGACGAGGCGACATTGGTGAGTGCTAATGCGGATCTGGAGCGCACACGCCAGCTTTCCGAGCGCTCCTTTGCGTCGAAGCAGCAATTCGATCAGCAGCAGGCGACCGTCAATGCGCTGATGGCGCAGATCAAGGCCGACCAGGCCGCCATCGACAATGCGCAGACGCAGCTCAGCTACACCACAATCCGCTCGCCCGTCGCAGGCCTTACGGGATTCAGGTTGGTCGATCAGGGCAACATCGTACACGCCGCCGACACAAGCGGGATCGTTCAGATCACACAGATCGAACCCATTTCGGTGGTGTTCACGGTCCCCGAAGATCAGTTGCCCTCGGTCAATCGCGCGCAAAAGGAGGCGCCGCTGAAAGTGACCGCGCTGAGCTCGGACGGCAAGCAGGTTCTGGGCGAGGGCGAGGTGAGGCTTCTGAACAATCAGGTGGACACGGCGACCGGCACTATCCGCATGAAAGCCGCCTTCGACAATCACAACCACGCCCTGTGGCCGGGCCTTTCCGTGAGCACGCGGCTTCTCGTACAGACCTTGAAGGGTGTTGCGACGGTGCCGGGCACGGCGGTTCAGCGTGGCCCGAACGGACTTTACGTCTATGTCGTCAAACCGGACAACACGGTTGAGATGCGGCAGGTTCAGGTCGGCCCGATCACCGAGAACAGCGCCGTCATCGAGGAGGGGCTGAAACCGGGAGAACTGGTCGTGACCGCCGGTCATTCCCGCCTCCGGCCGGGGGCGAAGGTCGAGGTTGCGGATGGTGGGGCGCGGCAAATGGCGACGCAGGAGCGCTAAGTGCCATGAACGGTGGAATTTCGGCGCCTTTCATCCGCTACCCGATCGCGACGACGCTGTTGATGGTGGGCGTTCTCTTTGCCGGTGTCGTCGCCTATCCGCTTCTGCCCGTCGCGCCGCTTCCGCAGGTCGATTTCCCGACGATCCAGGTCTCGGCGGCCCTGCCGGGCGCGAGCCCGGAGACGATGGCGTCCTCGGTCGCGCAGCCGCTGGAGCGGCAGCTCGGCCAGATTCCGGGTGTGACCCAGATGTCCTCTTCGAGCGCGCTCGGCGCGACTTCGATCACGGTTCAGTTCGATCTCGACCGGAACATCGATGCAGCCGCGCAGGATGTTCAGGCGGCCATCACCGCCGCCGGAGGGCAGCTTCCGAAAAACCTGCCCAATCCGCCGACCTATCGAAAGGTCAACCCGGCGGACACGCCCATTCTGATCATCTCGGTGACCTCGGACAGCCTGCCGCTGACGGAGGTGGATGACAACGCCGACACCAAGCTCGCACAACAGGTGAGCCAGATTTCCGGCGTGGCGCAGGTCACTATCGGCGGCGAGCAGAAGCCCGCGATCCGCGTGCAGATCGATCCGGCGAAACTCGTCAACAAGAACCTCTCGCTGGAGGATGTGAGAGCCAAGCTCGCCATCTCGACAGTGGACAGTCCGAAAGGCTCCGTCGACGGCAAGGACCGCAGCTTCACCATCTATGCCAACGATCAGCTGACACGGGCGGAGGAGTGGAACGACGTCATCGTCTCCTATCAGGAAGGCGCGCCGGTGCGCGTCCGCGATATCGGGCGGGCCGTCGCCGGGCCTGAGAACGCCAAGCTCGCGGCCTGGAGCAACGGCAAGCGCGGCGTGTTCCTGATCGTCTACAAACAACCGGGCGCCAATGTCATCGACACGGTGAACCGCATCAAGGCGCAGTTGCCGCGCCTGCAGGCGGCCCTTCCTCCAGCCATCAATGTCGGCATTCTCAGCGACAGGACGCAGACGATCCGCGCTTCGGTGGCGGATGTGCAATTCACGCTGATGATTACGATCCTTCTCGTGGTGCTCGTGATCTTTCTCTTTTTACGCAAACTCTGGGCGACGGTGATCCCGAGCGTGACTGTGCCGCTGGCTCTGCTCGGGACGTTCGGTCTCATGCACCTTGCCGGCTACAGCCTCGACAATCTCTCGCTGATGGCGCTGACAATTTCCGTCGGTTTCGTGGTCGACGACGCCATCGTCATGCTCGAGAATATCGTGCGGCATGTGGAGCAGGGCGAACAGCCGATGGAGGCCGCCTACAAAGGCGCGGGCGAGATCGGGTTCACGATCCTGTCCATCAGCATATCGCTGGTCGCTGTCTTTCTGCCGCTGCTGCTCATGGGCGGCATCATCGGGCGGCTGTTCCGTGAATTCTCGATGGTCTTGTCGATGGCCGTTGCGGTCTCGGCCGTCGTCTCCCTGACGCTGACGCCGATGATGGCGTCGCGGCTCCTCAAGCCGGAATCCGGAAACCGGAAGCAGAGCAGGCTCTCGCACGGGATGGAAAGATTTTTCATCGGTCTGGAGCATGCTTACGAGCGCGCGCTGGATGGCGTCCTGCGGCACCAGTTCACGACGCTACTCGTGTTCTTCGCAACGCTTGCGGCGACGGTCTATCTCTTCATCGTCATCCCCAAAGGCTTCTTCCCGCAACAGGACACGGGATTGATACAGGGCACGTCCGAAGCCGCGCAGGACATTTCGTTCAAAGACATGATGCGAAGGCAGCAGATGCTGGGAGAGATCGTTATCCGCGATCCGGATGTCGACACGTTGGCGATGGCGGTCGGCGGGGGCGGTGCATCAACCCTCAATACGGGGCGCATGTATATCAGCCTGAAGCCGCGATCTCAGCGCGAGGCCACGGCGAGCGAGATCATTGCGCGGTTGAGGCCGCAACTCGAGAAGGTGGAGGGCATCCGCCTTTTCCTGCAGGCCGCGCAGGACATCAATGTCGGCGGGCGTCAGGCGCGCACGCAATTCCAGTACACGCTTCAGGACGCCAATCTCGACGAGCTCAACGAATGGGCGCCGAAGGTCCTGGACAAGCTGAAGACGCTGCCCGAATTGCAGGATGTCGCGACCGATCAGCAGATCAGCGGTACGACCCTGTCGCTCACGATCAATCGCGATCAGGCCTCGCGCTTCGGCTTCACGCCCCAGATGATCGACGACACACTCTACGATGCGTTCGGTCAGCGCCAGATCACGCAGTATTTCACGCAGTTGAACAGCTACAACGTCGTCATGGAAATCCTGCCTGATCTGCAGGGCGAAACGGAGACGCTCAATCAGATCTACCTGAAATCGCCGATCTCGGGCGAGCAGGTTCCGCTCTCGACTTTCGCGAAATGGACGACGCGCAAAATCGCACCGCTCTCCATCAACCATCAGGGCCAGTTCCCGGCGGTGACGATCAGCTTCAATCTCGCGCCGGGCGTCGCGCTCAGCCAGGCGACGGAGGCGATCCAGCGGGCGGAACGCGAGCTTGCCATACCCGCTGCGCTGGTTGGCACGTTCCAGGGCAATGCGCAGGCTTTCCAGGCCTCGCTCTCAACCGTGCCCCTGCTCATCGTTGCCGCCCTCGTCGTCGTCTACCTCATCCTCGGTATCCTCTACGAGAGCTACGTCCATCCCCTCACGATCCTCTCGACGCTGCCCTCGGCGGGGCTGGGGGCGCTCGCGACATTGATGCTGTTCGGGATCGACTTCAGCCTGATCGCCTTCATCGGCCTCATCCTCCTGATCGGCATCGTGAAGAAGAACGGCATCATGATGGTGGATTTCGCCATCACCGCCGAACGGGACGGGGGGCTCTCCAGCGAAGAGGCCATCCGCAAGGCGGCGCTGCTCCGGTTCCGGCCCATCATGATGACGACGATGGCGGCGCTCCTGGGCGGTGTGCCCCTCATGCTCGGCCACGGCACCGGCTCGGAAATCCGCCAGCCCCTGGGTTATGCGATGGTCGGCGGCCTTCTCGTCAGCCAGGCCCTGACGTTGTTCACGACGCCGGTGATCTATATCTACCTCGACCGCCTGTCCCTGGCGGCGCGGGCCCGGTGGCGCGGGGAAAGGCCTGCGCAGAAGGCTTCCCAGCCGGCCGAGTGATCCTCCGGCGGGCCGGTTCATTGACTCCCCCGCCTTTTTCCCTTAAGGCCCCTCCATCCGCGCGGTCCCCTGGGGCCGCGTTGGCTATTTACGCACCCGTGGCCCGGCTTTCAGTCGGCCTGTCGTCCCCGAGAGGGGAAGAGGAGGGCGCGTTCCTCGCAAATTCGACAACAAAGAGGAACAGCGATGTCGAAGCGCATTCAGGCCAAGCACAAGCTTGACCGCCGCATGGGCCAAAATATCTGGGGTCGCCCGAAGAGCCCCGTCAACCGCCGCGAATACGGCCCCGGCCAGCACGGCCAGCGCCGCAAGGGCAAGATGTCCGACTTCGGCACGCAGCTGCGCGCCAAGCAGAAGCTCAAGGGCTACTACGCCAACATCACCGAGAAGCAGTTCCGCCGCTACTACGCGGAAGCGATCCGCCTCAAGGGCGACTCGGGCGAAAACCTCGTCGGCCTGCTCGAGCGCCGTCTCGACGCGGTCGTCTACCGCGCGAAGTTCGTTGCGACCCCGTTCGCCGCTCGACAGTTCGTCAATCACGGTCACGTGAAGGTCAACGGCCGCCGCGTGAACATTCCGAGCTATCAGGTCAAGGCCGGCGACGTGATCGAGGTCAAGGACAAGTCGAAGCAGCTTGAAGTCGTCGTTGTGGCGAGCCAGCTCGCCGAGCGCGACGTTCCGGACTACATCGAGGTCGATCACTCCAAGATGACCGCCAAGATGACCCGCATCCCGACCCTCTCCGAGGTTCCCTATGCGGTTCAGATGGAACCGAACCTCGTGATCGAGTTCTATTCGCGCTAATCCGCGAACAGCGAAATCAATACGAGAAGGCCGCCCATCCGGGCGGCCTTTTTGTTTTCATCCTCATGGGATCAATGGCTCGGGCGCTAACCCGTCCCGTGCTGTTGCTTGTTACTGTTGCGTCTGCGGAGCCTTGCCGCCGCGGCCTCGGCCGTGGTGCTCCATCATTCTCTCGTGTTCACGCATGCGCATGATCCGGCCGGCGGCCATGGGGCGCATGAGAACCGGGAGAAGCTTCTTCTGGTTTTCATCGAGGGAGGCCCAGAACGGCTTCATGGCCGTCGTGAGGTTCTTCAGCGTTTCCGCAGCCTGCGAGGTGCGGTCGGAGGCGCGCTCCATGATGGTCATCATGTCGGGACGCTCCGACTGATTCCGGCTCCGGAACTCTTCTGCGAACTTGGCATGCTGTGCCGCTTGCGCACGTAAAGCCTGCTCGACAGGCGGCCAGAGTTTCTGCTGCTCGGGGGTGAGTTTGAGGCCCGCCTGAATGCCGGCGATTTTGGCATCTGTCAGGGCCGTCATGTCGGCAGCGGTCATCGCCGGGCGGCGTTGCTGCTGGCCTTGCTGAGGTTGAGCTGCGGGTTGGGCATAGGCCGCCGCGCCTGCGAGGGCGATAGCGGAGGCGGCGGTCAGGATTGCGAGTGGGTTCATCTCTTTGTCTCCTCCATGGTTGCGGAGGAAAGTTGGACCGTGGCCGCTATCCAGCAAGTGACGGCCACATGAACTTTTCGTCATTAAGAGCATGATCAGAACAAGTGGACACCGGTTGTTCGTCTGGATCATGCGGCAAATGAAACTGGAGGCTGAGCGTGCTTCAAAGAAACACGATCAGCCTCCAGCCGTTCACGTTTCAGAGACGTTTGAGAAACCCCGCGAAGCGCATCAACCCTTCAGGCCAGGGGCCATGCCCGCTCTCCGTGTTGAGGTGCCCGGATTCGCCCGCGTCGATCAGCGCCGATCCCCAGGCATAGGCGTGATCCTCAGCGGTGGCGTAACTGCAATAGGGATCGTTGCGGGAGGCAATGAGCACTGACGGGAAGGGCA
This sequence comes from Microvirga flavescens, assembly GCF_003290125.1. Lineage (GTDB taxonomy): Bacteria > Pseudomonadota > Alphaproteobacteria > Rhizobiales > Beijerinckiaceae > Microvirga > Microvirga flavescens. Next base: position 65,692 of record NZ_QMKH01000009.1, on the reverse strand, counting down.
GGGGATCGCGCGGCACGGGTGCGAAGGCGCGGTCGGCGGCCGAGGGAAAGTCGGGATGCTCCGCATCCGGCATGCCGACGAGGAAAGCGCCCTTGACGTTCGTACCGGCAAGAAGCGGAGCCGCGTGGGCGACGGCGAGCGTTCCGAGGCTGTGCGCCACCAGAACGACAGGCCGCTTCGCCTTCTTCACCTCGCGCGCGATCCGCTCGATCCAGGCCTGCCTGTCGGGAGCATCCCAATCGTCCTGCTCGATGCGGCGGGCGGTGGAGAGCTGGCGCTCCCACCGGCTCTGCCAGTGATCGGGACCGGAATTGGAATAGCCGGGGATGATGAGGATATCGCAGTCGGAGGTTTTCATACCTCAGCACGTAAACGCTTTTTCCAGCGTTTCAAGCCGCCGACTTCGACGCCCGCTCCTCCGCCCGCTTCAACAGATCTTCCCGCTCGGCGATGTAGTCGCGGGTCAGCGGCACCACGTCGTTGCGGCGGGTGAGCTGGAGCTGGAACACTACGGAATCCTGGAACCGGAAGGCGGATTCCGACATGGCGAGGTAGCAATCCCACATCCGGAAGAACCGCTCGTCATAGAGGCGCACGATCTCTTCCCGGTGGGCGTGGCAGCGTTCGCGCCAGGCTTTCAGCGTATAGGCGTAGTGAAGCCGCAGCACCTCCACATCTGTCACGACGAGGCCGGATCGCTCGATGGCCGGCATCAGCTCGGAGAGCGTCGGCAGATGCCCGCCGGGGAAGATGTAGCGTTCGATCCAGGGATTGGTGGGGAAGGGCTCCCCCGTGCGGCCGATGGTGTGCAGCAACATCACCCCATCCTCCTTCAGGAGGCGGCGGCAGGTCTGGAAATAGGCGTCGTAGGACGGCACACCCACATGCTCGAACATGCCGACGGAGACGATGCGATCGAAGGAACCCGTGGTCGCGCGATAGTCTTCCAACTCGAAGTGGATGCGGTCCGCGACACCAGCTTCCGCCGCCCGCTTGCGGGAAACGCCGAGCTGTTCTTCCGATAGGGTCACGCCCTTGAGCGAGCCCGCTCCGGCGATGCGCGTGAGATAAAGACCAAGGCCGCCCCAACCCGAACCGATATCGAGAACTTTCTGGCCGGGCTCCACGAGGAGCTTTGCCGCGATATGGCGCTTCTTGGCGAGTTGTGCCTCTTCCAGCGAGGTATCCGGCGTGTCGAAATAGGCGCAGGAATATTGCCGATCCGCGTCGAGAAACAGGGCGTAGAGGCGGCTGTCGAGGTCATAGTGGTGCGCCACGTTCCGTTTCGAGCGATGGGCGTCGTTCTCATGGCGCAGTTGCAGCCAGGTGCGGATCTTGCGCAGGCGATGGAGCGGCAGGTCGTCCAGCTCTCCGTGGGTGTCCTGCAAGAGAAGCTGCAGAAGATCGAAGATGTCGCCGCGCTCGATGACGAGGCGCCCGTCCATGTAAAGCTCGCCAAGCTTCAACTCGGGATGCAGGCACAGGGCGAGCTGGGCGGTGGCGTCCGTGAAGCGGATGGCGACCTTCGGCAAGCCCTCGTCACCGAAGGCGTAACGCTGACCTCTGGAGGTCGTCATTTCCAGCGAGCCATGTTTGACAGCGCGGCTCAAGGCCGCAACGATCAGATTTTCCGACAGCACTGTGCTTCCCCCTCACGCCATACCTCTTACGGGTATGATTGTTGTGCGAGGGGGGCCGGATTTCCAGTCCTCCGATGCAGACCTAGCCTGCGCCGAAGACACGCTTGAAGATCGTATCGACGTGCTTGAAGTGATAGCCGAGGTCGAAACAGTTCTCGATTTCGGCGGGCGTCAGGGCGGTGGTGACGTCCTTGTCGTTCTTCAGAAGGGTGAGGAAGTCGCCTTCGCCGCGCCAGACCGGCATGGCGTTGCGCTGGACGAGCCGATAGGCGTCCTCGCGGGAGACGCCCTTCTGCGTCAGCGCCAACAGGACGCGCTGGGAGTGAACGAGACCCCCGAGGCGGTCCAGGTTCTTCTGCATGTTCTCGGGATAGACCACGAGCTTGTCGATGACGTTGGTTAGCCGCGCCAGGGCAAAGTCCAGGGTCACGGTGGCGTCGGGGCCGATCATGCGCTCAACGGAGGAGTGGGAAATGTCCCGCTCGTGCCAGAGCGCCACGTTCTCCATCGCCGGCAGGGCATAGGCGCGCACCATGCGGGCAAGGCCGGTGAGGTTTTCCGTCAGCACGGGGTTGCGCTTGTGCGGCATGGCGGAGGAACCCTTCTGGCCGGCAGAGAAGAACTCCTCCGCTTCCAGAACCTCGCTGCGCTGCAGGTGGCGCACTTCGATGGCCAGGCGCTCGATGGACGAGGCGACGACGCCGAGCGTCGCGAAATACATGGCGTGGCGGTCGCGGGGGATGACCTGGGTTGAGACCGGCTCGGCCTCGAGCCCCATCTTCTCCGCAACGTATTCCTCCACGCGCGGGTCGATATTGGCGAAGGTGCCGACCGCGCCGGAAATGGCGCAGGTGGCGACCTCGCGGCGGGCTTCGATGAGGCGCAGCTTGCAGCGCTCGAATTCCGCATAAGCCTGGGCGAGCTTGAGGCCGAAGGTCACCGGCTCCGCATGAATGCCGTGCGAACGGCCGATGGTCGGCGTCATCTTGTGCTCGAAGGCGCGGCGCTTGATGGCGGCGAGAAGCCCTTCGATGTCCTTGAGCAGAATGTCCGTGGCGCGCACGAGCTGCACGTTGAAGCAGGTGTCGAGCACGTCGGAGGAGGTCATGCCCTGGTGCACGAAGCGGGCTTCGGGCCCGACGATCTCGGAAAGATGCGTCAGGAAGGCGATGACGTCGTGCTTCACCTCGCGCTCGATGGTGTCGATGCGCTCCACGTCGAAGGTCGCCTTGGAGCCTTTCTCCCAGACGAGGTCGGCGGCCTCTTTTGGCACCACGCCGAGATCGGCGAGGGCCGTGGTGGCGTGCGCTTCGATCTCAAACCAGATGCGGAACTTGGTCTCGGGCGACCAGATCGCAACCATGTCGGGGCGGCTGTAGCGGGGGATCATGGTCTGGTGCCTCGTGCGGTTGGAGGAGAAGAGGGAAAGGGTCAGCGGGCCTTTTCGGCGGCCGCGCGGATGGCGGCGATGTTCGGGGCGTAGGCCGAGGGGCCGCCCTTGAAGGCGGCGGAACCGGCGACCAGCACGTTCGCGCCGGCCTCGGCCACGAGAGGCGCGGTCTCGGGCGTCACGCCGCCATCGACCTCGATGTCGATGTTCCGATTGCCGACCATTTTCTTGATGCGGCGGATCTTCTCGCAGACGGAGCCGATGAAGGCCTGCCCGCCGAAGCCGGGATTGACCGTCATGCACAGGATCAGGTCCACCATGTCGAGCACCGGCTCGATGGCGTGCTCGGACGTGCCTGGGTTGAGCACGATGCCCGCCTTCTTGCCGAGATGGCGGATGGTCTGGAGCGAGCGGTGGATATGGGGTACCGCCTCCGCGTGGATGCTGATGATGTCAGCGCCTGCCTTGGCGAAGGCCTCCAGATATGGGTCCGTCGGCGCGATCATCAGGTGCACATCGAACACCTTGGCCGAGTGCGGGCGGATCGCCTTCACGATGTCGGGGCCAAGGGTGATGTTGGGCACGAAATGCCCGTCCATCACGTCGATGTGGATCCAGTCGCCGCCGGCGGCGTCGACGGCACGGACTTCCTCGCCGAGCTTCGCGAAATCAGCGGAAAGGATCGAGGGGGCAATGAGCAGGGGACGGGTCATGACGGGGCGGTAGCATGCCCGCGCCCTTGACTGCAACAGGTCGCAGCGTCGCCACAGCCATGATCTGCGGGAAAGGCATGGACGGGGGGAAGGCGGCGGATTATGAACGTAGCAATCGTGAGGGCGGGAAACGAACCTCACGCTCTCGGCGACGAGAGACGCCAAATGGGGAAATGGGCTTCATGCGTACGGATGTAGTCGTTCTTGGCGCCGGTATTGTCGGCGTGTCGATCGCTTTGCACCTTCAGAAAAAGGGGCGCTCCGTGCTCCTGGTGGACCGGCGGCGGCCCGCCGAGGAAACCTCCTTCGGCAATGCGGGCCTCATCCAGCGCGAGGGCGTCTATCCTTACGGCTTCCCGCACGATTTCGGCGCGCTTCTGCGCTATGCGCTCAACAACACCATCGACGCGCACTATCACCTGGCGGCTTTGCCGCACATCGCGCCCTTCCTGTTCCAGTACTGGATGCACTCCCGCCCCTCGCATCATAAGGCGATTGCGCGCCTCTACGCGCCCCTGATCGAGCGTTGCGTGACCGAGCATATGGCCCTCGCCACGGAGGCGGGCTCGACGGACCTCATCCGCCACAAGGGCTGGATCAAGGTGTTCCGCTCCGAAAAGGCGATGGAAACGCAGGTCAAGGACGCGGAGCAGGTGAAACGCGATTTCGGCGTGAACTTCGCGGCCCTGAACAGCGCGGGCGTCAGCGAGCTTGAGCCGCACCTCACCGCCCCGCTCGTCGGCGGCCTGCACTGGACGGACCCGGCCTCGGTCATCGATCCGCACGGCCTGACCATGTCCTACGTCACCCTGTTCGAAAAGCTCGGCGGCAAGCTTGCGGGCGGCGATGCCAAGACCCTCGAGCAGACCGCCACCGGCTGGCGTGTTCAGACCGAGAACGGCCCTGTCGAGGCCGGCGCGGCGGTCGTGGCCCTCGGCCCCTGGGCCGACGTGGTCACCAAGCGCCTCGGCTATCATCTGCCGCTTGCCGTGAAGCGCGGCTACCACATGCATTACAAGCCGGAAGGCAACGCCATCCTCAACCACCCGACGCTCGATTTCGAGCGTGGCTACTTCCTCGCCCCGATGGTCAAGGGCATCCGCCTCACCACGGGCGCGGAATTCGCCCTGCGCGATGCGCCGAAGACGCCCGTGCAGCTCCGGCGGGCCGAGCCCATCGCGCGCAGCCTGTTCCCGCTCGGCGAGCGGCTCGACGCCGAGCCGTGGATGGGCATGCGCCCCTGCACGCCGGACATGATGCCGATCATCGGCCCGGCCCCGAAGCATAAGGACCTCTGGTTCGGCTTCGGCCACGCCCATCACGGCCTGACCCTCGGCCCGATCACGGGCCGCCTGCTGGCCGAGATGATCACGGGCGGTGAGACGGTGGTGGACCCGACGCCGTATCGGGTGGACCGGTTCTAAGCGCTTGCCCGCAGGCACATTTAGAGCAACCCCTCACAAGATAGCGAGCCTATCCGATTAGAGGGGGAATTGCTTGAATGACGAGGTGGAGCATTTATGATCTGCCCCAACGTTACAGGGGGAGCGGATGCTGGGGGGCACCCGGTCGCTGATAAGCGACATCTACGAAGCTGCAGTCATTCCTGAGCGATGGTTCGAGGTTCTCAATCGGATTTCCGCCCTTGCAGGAGCCGAGGGGGGCTTTGTTGCCGCCGTCAGCGGAAGAGGCGAACGATCCTGGGTCGCTACGGATTACTATCAGCCCATTCTGGCTGATTGGTATGCCGATGGCTGGCATTTGCAAAACACCTGGATCAAGCGCGGCCTTCAGCGCAAGCGCCTTCGGTTCTTCGACGAGACCGATCTTTTTGCACCCGGCGAAGTTGATTCAATTCCCATGTATCGGGATTTTCACCGTCCGCGTGGCGGCGGGTGGTCCGCTGGTGCCATCATGCAGATCCCTGGCAACGGCCTTGTTTGCATGCGCTTCGAGCGTCGCTACGATCAGGGGCCTTTGGAGCGGGACATGAGGGCGAATCTCAATCTCCTCCGGGCGCACCTCGCGCGCGCCTCCTTCCTGTTTACGAATCTCGCAACGCGGCAGGCCCGATCGGCGGTTTCTGCTCTCGAGTTCATGGATGTTCCCGCTGCGGTGCTCACCCGGAACGGCCGCCTTTTGGCTTGCAATCGAGCCATGGAGACCCGGCTTTCTCAGCTAACGGTGGGCGCCGGTGATCGGGTCACCTTTACGAATGAAGAGGCTCAACGCCATTTGAGCGAGAGCCTCGAACAGATTACGGCCGGCTTGTTCAATCAGTTGCGCGGTCCCATTTTTCTCCCGGCCACGGAAGAGCACGGGCCTTCTGTCGCTTATCTGATCCCGATGCGCGGCGCCGCCCAGGATCTGTTCGGCTGCGAGAGCTCGTTGCTCATGATCCGGCCGGCTGAGAACCGGCTCATGGATTTGGTGCGGACCCGCTTTGCCATTGATGCCGGTGAGGCTCAGCACTGGGGAAGACTGATTGCGGCCACCTCTCCACGCCTGGCCGCAGCGCTCCTTGCCTCGACTGAGAACGTTCAAGCCACCCTCGACTGGGCGCTTGGAAACACACAAAGCAGATTGGAAGCTCGCATCGCGAACTTCTTATCGCGGCTCGGGAACGATCCAGAATACAGCTCCACCGCAAGGCAGGCTGCGGCACTCCCGCTCTAGACTTTGATCGTTTAATTGAAACGATCAAAGTCTTATTCTTCTTGAGATCGCATGATCCGGGCGAACAACCGGTTTCCACTTGTTCTGATCATGCTCTAATCCTGCCACTCTTTGCTGAAGTGATCCCGCCAAGCCGGCTGCGCGTCCGGATAGGGCAGCGCCGTCGCCTCATAGACTCCGCGCGCGATGGCGCGGGTCAGGCAGTCGGTGGCGATGGCGGTCATTTCGGTGAACTCGGTGGGCTCGTCCTTCAACGGCCTGCGTCCCGTGGAAGCGGCGAAGACCGTGTCGCCGTCGAAGAGGGCATGAGCGAAGCGCAGGCCCCGTGCGAGTCCTCCGTGGGCGGCGATGGCGAGGCGCTTGGCCAGGCCCTTCGTCAGCACCGCGTCGGTGGCAACGAGTGCGATGGTGGTCGCCGGCTGCGGGCCGCCTTTCCAGATTAACTTGCGCTTTTCCGGCTCGATCTTTTGCGGCAGACCGAGACCGCCGAACTCGCCGTTCTCCTCGAACCCGCCGGCCCAGAAATGCGGGCCGTCGCCGATGACGGCGGAGGCGATTGAGTTGACGATCACCAGTGCGCCGACCGTGTGTCCAGTCGAGGTGACGGCGCTGGCGGAGCCGAGGCCGCCTTTCAGGTTCGCGGTTGTCGCGCCGTAGCCACCGCCGACGGTGCCGAGGGGGAAGTCGAGCCCCATCTTCTGCACGGCCTCGTACCCCAGCTCGCGATAGGGCGGATAGCGGCCCCAATCCTTATTGCCGCCATTGAGCAAGTCGAAAATCACCGCCTGCGAGACCAGCGGTACGCGGACATCCCTGACGGCGAAGCCGACGCCTTTTTCCCGTAACGCCGCCTGGACGCCGCTCGCCGCATCGAGCCCGAAGGCCGAGCCGCCGGAGAGGACGATGCCGTTGATGCCGGGGACCATCTTGTCCGGTTCAAGGAGGTCCGTCTCCCGCGTCCCCGGCGCGCCGCCGTGGATGGCGCAGGAGGTGACGGCAAAGCTGTCGAACAGGGCAACCGTGACGCCGGAGGCGAGGGCGGCGTCATGGGCGTTGCCGACCCGGATGCCTTCCACGTCCGTAATGAGGTTCCGAGGACCGAGCATGAGAAAAAGTCCACTCTGCGAAGCTTCAGGCTGCCCCAAGGCGGCAAGCGTGTATAGATAGGTTCGTGATCCACCGGAGCGCCATCGCCACGTGGCCCCTTCACAAGCGCGAGAACAGCCGTGCTGCCGCCTTTCGCCGGTGGACGGAAGGCATTAGAAGGCCTCATGCTCAACGTCTCGCTTCCCGCCGCCATGCTAGGCGGCTTCATCAGCTTCTTAAGCCCCTGCGTCCTGCCGCTGGTGCCGCCCTACCTGTCCTTCCTGGCGGGCACCACGTTCGATGAATTGCACGACGGGGACGACAAGGCCGTGCGCCGCCGCGCCATCGGGGCGGCGCTGCTTTTCGTGGCGGGTTTCGCGACCGTCTTCGTGCTCTTGGGCGCGACGGCTTCTGCTCTCGGACAGGTTGTCCGGCAATATCTCGACGTTCTGAGCGCCATTGCGGGCTTTGCCATCATCGTGATGGGCCTGCATTTCGTCGGCGTGTTCCGCGTTCATTTCCTCTATCGCGAGGCGCGCCTGCATATCGACAAGCCGATCGGGCTGTGGGGTGCTTATGTGATGGGTCTTGCCTTCGCCTTCGGGTGGACGCCCTGCATCGGGCCGGTGCTGGCGGCGATCCTCGCCGTGGCGGGATCGGAGGCGAGCGTCGCGCATGGCGCCGTCCTTCTCGCCGCCTATTCGGCGGGCCTTGGCATTCCGTTCCTGCTGGCGGCTTTCGCCATGAAACCCTTCACGCGTTTTCTCAAGCGCATGCATTCCCGCTTCATCGTGATCGAGAGAACGATGGGCGTGCTCCTGATCATAACAGGCCTTTCCTTCATTCCGAGCTTCTACTTCTTCGACAATCATCTTGCCGGTTGGATCACGCAGATGTCTTTTTGGCTTCTGGAGACGTTTCCGGTGCTTGGGCGGCTGGGCTGAGCCGGAGCAGAAATCGGGTCGTTCGGAGCGATGCTTTTTGCAAGAGTGACGGTCTACCAGGAGACCGTTTATGTCCTTTCAAGCACGCGGGCTTAACCCCGAAAGCTTCGAGCCGCTCTTCACCCTTTCCGATGGCGAGCTAGCCGCTGCGGGCGCGCGGCGCGTTTTCGCAGACGAGGTTGATGCCTATCCCTGCCGGATTTCGCTGACGCGGGTCGATCTCGGTTCGGAGCTTCTTCTCGTCAACCACACGCACCAGCCCACGCCGACCTCGCCCTATCGCGCCAGCGGCCCGATTTTCGTAAGCCGAGCCACTGAGGCTGGCGCATATCGTGATGAGCTGCCGCCCATCCTGCGCAACAGGCTGGTTTCGCTGCGCGCCTACGATGCGGCCGCCTTCATCGTGGATGCCGAGGTTGGAGAGAACGGGGAGGTAGAGCGCCTGATCGCGCGGTTTTTTGCCGATCCCGCCGTTTCCCATGTGGACGCGCATTTCGCGAAACGCGGATGCTTCGGGGCGCGCTTCATGCGGGATTGATCAAGACGTTCAGGTTTACAGGGGGCGCTTGACCTCATGCCCGGCTTTCACCAGCGCGGCGACGGCACGCTCCGTATCCAGCGCTTTCACGAGCACGTAATCCGTGCTGAAGGTCGAAGTGGCGAAGATACCGACCTTGGCGTCCGCCAGCGGCTGCAGAACTGATGCCAGAATGCCGGGGACACTGAAATCGAAGCTCTGCTCGATCCTCAGGCAGCGCCAGCCCGCGTCGACGATATGGGCCTTTGCCGGAGCTTCGCTCTCGGTGCAGACGAGGGTGGTTTCCTCAGCCGCGTGAACTACAAGACCGAAGCTGGTAGGTGGGGGAGGCGGAACCTGCGTCCCCGCCGCAAAGCGACAGACAGCGAAGCTGTCCGAAAGCAGGGACAATGTCAGGTTCGGCATCTTTCATCCTTCGCAAGTAAAAAGCCCGCCCCGGTCGCCCAGGGCGGGCTCGATCAGAATGCTTTAAGCCGACCGATTACATGCCGAGCTCGTTGCCCGAGTAGTCGATCTTGCCGTCGGCGCCCTTCTTCCAGACGTACATGATGTAGTCTGGACGGGTGATGTCGCCCTTCTTGTCGTAGGAGATGTCACCGATGACGGTCTTGAACGGCTTGCCGGAATGCATGACCTCGGCGACCTTCTTGCCGTCGAGCGAGCCGGCCTGCTTGGCGGCCTCGGCGAGGATCTGCGCTGCAGCGTAGCTGTAGAGCGTGTAGGCCTCGGGGTCGTAGTTCTTAGCCTTGAACTTGGCCACGACGTCCTTGGCGTTCGGGTTCTTGCGCGGATCCGGCGAGAAGGTCATCAGCGTGCCTTCGGCGCCCGGGCCGGCGATCGAGACGAACTCGGCCGACACGATGCCGTCGCCCGACATCATCGGGGCGTTGAGGCCCTGATCGCGCATCTGGCGGATGATGAGGCCGGCTTCCGTGTGGAGGCCGCCGTAGTAGACCACGTCCACGCCCGCCTGCTTCAGCTTCGAGACGAGAGCGGAGTAGTCCTTTTCACCCGGGTTGATGCCTTCATAGACCACTTCCTTGAGGCCCTTGGCGTTCATCGCCTTCAGGGTCTCGTCGGCAAGGCCCTTTCCGTAGGGGGTCTTGTCGTGGACGACGGCGACCTTCTTGCCCTTGAACTTGTCGGCGAGGTAGCCGCCCGCGACAGCGCCCTGCTGGTCGTCGCGGCCGCAGGTGCGGAAGGTGTTCCACATCTTGCGCTCGGTGAAGGTCGGGTTCGTCGAGGCCGGGGTGACCTGGACGATACCGGCTTCCTCATAGACCTGCGAGGCCGGGATCGAGACGCCGGAGTTGAAGTGACCGACGACGAACTTGACGCCTTCAGCCGCGAACTTGTTCGCCACCGAAACGCCCTGCTTGGGATCGGACACGTCGTCGCCGACGACGACCTGAAGCTTCTGTCCGTTGATGCCGCCGGCGGCGTTGATGTCCTCAACGGCCTGCTCGACGCCATTCTTCAGCTGCGCGCCGAAAGCGGCGTTCGGTCCCGTGATGGGGCCGGCGACGCCGATCTTGATCTGCGCGTTGGCCGCGCCCGAGAAGGCGAGGCCAAGACCGAGCGCGACGCTGGTCAACAGCATTTTCTTCATGAGGTAACTCCTCTGGGGTTTTTATCAGGTCCTTGATTGGGACCGGTTCAGCTGGGTCCTCGACCCGCCGTCCGGGTGACATCATGACTCTTTTTGAGCGGAAGTCACGCCGGAATTCTTGAACTTAGCCGTTGGGATGAGACACTTTTTCCCGCCATGAGAACGGTCCCGCCCGCTCATAGAGCCAGCGGTACTGGGTGGTCATCTGGCGGGCCCTGGTCTGCTGGAAGCTTAGCGACCCAATGATGATGAGAACGATGGTGTCGACCGCGTAGTAGTGGGGGGACAGGAGCGTTCCCTGGAAGAGGGCGAAGTGAATGAAGCGCACAGCGGCGCCCAGGATGAGCAGGTAGACAATCGACTGCCAGCGCGGACGCCAGGTCAGTGCGATGGCGCGCCCGGTCATCCATGCGGCGGAGCCGCCGAGGATGACGGTGATGAAGAGGAAGAGCCAGATCGACTGTTCTTCGTAGAGGATGCCCTGCATCAGTGATGCCCTCCCTCGAGATAGGCGGCGCGGACTTGCGGGTTCTCCAGCAATTCCTTGCCGGTGCCGCTCATGGTGATGTTGCCGGTCACCATCACGTAGCCGCGATGGGCGAGCCTGAGCGCGTGGTAGGCGTTCTGCTCCACAAGGAAGACCGTCATGCCGTCCTTCTTGTTCAGCTCCTTGATGATGTCGAAGATCTGCTTGACGATGAGGGGCGCGAGGCCCAGCGACGGTTCGTCGAGCAGGAGCAGCTTCGGGCGGCTCATGAGGGCGCGGGCGATGGCGAGCATTTGCTGTTCGCCGCCGGAGAGGGTGCCTCCGCGCTGTTGCAGGCGCTCCTTCAGGCGCGGGAAGAGGGTGCAGACCCGCTCCAGATCCTCGTTGAAGTGGGCCATGCCGTTGATGGACGCGCCCATCTGCAGGTTCTCGAAAACCGTCATGCGCGCGAAGATGCGGCGTCCTTCAGGCGACTGCGCGATGGACAGGCGCGCGATCTCGTGGGTCGGCATCTTGGTGATGTCCTGCCCCGCGAAGCGGATCGTGCCCTCCCTGGCGCGCGGATTGCCGAAGATCGTCATCATCAGGGTGGACTTGCCCGCCCCGTTGGCCCCGATCAGGGTGACGATCTCGCCCTCGTTCACGTCGATGTCGACGCCTTTGAGGGCGATGATGTTGCCATAGTAGGTTTTGACGCCGCGCACGCTGAGCAGGGGCTCGCGAGCGGCTTTCACGCCGATGTTCTGTTCAGCCATGCTCATGCGCCGATCTCCGCTTCGACCTTTGCGACCTCTTCGTCATCCACGCCGAGATAGGCGGCGATGACGCGCGGATCGTTCCTGACCTCGGAGGGCGTGCCGTCCGAGATCTTGGTGCCGTAATCGAGCACCACGACGTGGTCGGAGATCTGCATGACCACCGACATGTCGTGCTCGATGAGCAGGATCGACGTGCCGTGATCCTTGCGGATCGAGAGCAGGAGCTCGTTGAGTTCGAGCGACTCGCGCGGGTTGAGGCCCGCCGCCGGCTCGTCGAGGCACAACAGCACCGGATCGGTGCACATGGCGCGTGCGATCTCGAGACGGCGCTGGTCGCCATAAGGCAGATCGCCCGCCGGATCGTCGGCGCGGTCGATCAGGCGCGTCTTCTCGAGCCAATACTTCGCCCGTTCGATGGCCTTTTTCTCCGCCGCGCGATAGCCGCCGACGCCGAGAACGCCGAGGAAGGTGAAGCCCGAGGCGATCATCAGCGAGTTGTGCTGCGCGACGAGAAGGTTCTCGAGCACGGTCATGCCCGAGAACATGCGGATGTTCTGGAAGGTGCGGGCGACCTTGCCCTTCCAGTTGATGTGATGGCCGGGCAACCGCTCCAGAAAGAACTGCGTTCCGTCGGTCTTCTTGAGGGCCACCATGCCTTCTGTCGGCTTGTAGAAGCCAGTGATGCAGTTGAACACGGTGGTCTTGCCGGCGCCGTTGGGGCCGATGAGGGCGGTGATGTCGCCGCGTCCAGCCTTGAACGACAGGTCGTTGATGGCGACGAGGCCGCCGAAGCGCATCGTGAGATGCTGGACGTCGAGGACGGGATCTTGCTGCCAGCGCATTAGCCGTGTCCTTCCTTCACGAGCGAGCCTGAGATGGCCTTTCGCTCTTTCAACACAACGGAGGGTTCACGCTCTGAGATCAGGCCGCGCGGACGCCACACCATCATGGCGACCATGCCCGCGCCGAAGAGCAGGAGACGGTATTCGTTCGGGTCGAAGCTCTCGCCGAACACGGCTTTCAGGAAGGTCAGGTTGCGCAGCATCTCGGGGCCGGCGACCAGCACGATGGCCGCAATGGCCACACCGATCTGCGAGCCCATGCCGCCCAACACCACGATGGCGAGGATGATCGCCGATTCGAGGAAGTTGAAGCTTTCCGGTGAGACGAAGCCCTGGCGAACCGCGAAGAACGAACCCGCGAAACCGCCGAACATCGCGCCGATGGCGAAGGCCGTCAGCTTGGTGTTGGTGGTGTTGATGCCGAGCGAACGGCAGGCGATCTCGTCCTCGCGCAGCGCCTCCCAGGCGCGGCCGACCGGCAGCTTGCGCAGGCGCATGGTCACGAAGTTGGTGACGAGCGCCAGCACCAGGATCAGGTAATAGAGGAAGATGATCCGGTGCATATTGTTGAAGTCGAACCCGAACAGCGCGGCGAACCCGTCGTCACCCGAAGTGAAGGGAACACCGAAGAAGGTCACGCGCGGGATCGAGGAGATACCCGCGCCGCCGTTGGTGAGATCGACCCAGTTGATGAGAACAAGGCGGATGATCTCGCCGAAGGCGAGGGTCACGATGGCGAGATAGTCGCCGCGCAGGCGCAGCACCGGGAAGCCGAGGATCATGCCCCAGAAGGAGGCGAGGATGCCGGCGAGCGGCAGGCAGATCCAGAACGACAGGCCGAATGTGGTCGAGAGCAGCGCGTAGGAGTAAGCGCCGACCGCGTAGAACGCCACGTAGCCGAGATCGAGCAGGCCCGCGAGGCCGACCACGATGTTCAGGCCCCAGCCCAGCATCACATAGGTGAGGATGAGAATGCCGAGATCGACCCAGTAGCGGGATTCGTTCAGGCTGCCCTGGATCAGGTAGATGATCGCCGGGAAGGCGAGGGCGACGCCGAGAAACATCGGGATCGCGAATTTGGACACATGCTGGAACGCACTCGGTTCCGCATGCACCGGCTCGGTCGCCTGATGAGGCCCGGGCACCGCCTGTCGCGCTGCCCGCGTCGCCAGGAAGGCGTGCATGAGCAGGCGCAGTACGAAGACCCCGACGCAGATGACGGCGACGAGTTCCCAGCGCGACCGCAGGAAGAGGTCGGAGCCGTTCTGCTCCGTCTTGTAGGACAGGATCGGGATCGATAGGCCGAGGGTGATGAGGGCCGTGATTGCGCTGTCTTTCAGCGCCGCGCCGAGGTTGAAGCGGCTCGGGACCGCCGTGTCCTGGCTGGATGTGGTGGTGATGGAAGGAGCGTTCATGATGGTGCGGCCCCTTAGACTTTTTCGACTTCCGGCCGTCCGAGAATACCGGAGGGCATGAAGATCAGGACGATTGCGAGGATCGAGAACGCGGCCACGTCCTTGTACTCGATCGAGAAGTAAGCGGACCAGAAGGTCTCGATGAGGCCGATGATGAGGCCGCCGAGCACCGCTCCCGGCAGGGAGCCGATGCCACCGAGCACGGCCGCCGTGAAGGCCTTCACGCCGGGCACGAAGCCGTCGGCGAAGCTCACCACGCCGTAATAGAGCAGGTACATGGTGCCCGCGACCGAGGCGAGCGCCGCGCCGATCACGAAGGTGAGCGAGATCGTCTTGTCCACGTCGATGCCGAGCAGCGAGGCCATCTTGCGGTCCTGCTCACAGGCGCGCTGGGCGCGCCCGAGGGAGGTCTTCTGCACGAGGTACCAGAAGATCGTCAGCAGCACCGCGGTGGTCAGCATGATGATGATCTGCTTGTAGGACAAAGCCACCGTATAGCCGGCCTCGCTCTGATAGAGGACGATCACGTCCCGCACCATCGGAGCGGTCGGCTTGTTGCGCGCGCCTTGGGCAACCTGCACAAAATTCGACAGGAAGATGGACACGCCGATGGCCGAGATCAGCGGCGCGAGGCGGAACGAGCCGCGCAGGGGCCGATAGGCGATCCGCTCGATGGCCCAGCCCCACAGCGAGGTGAGGATCATCGAAAGCACCAGCACGATCAAAAGCGCCAGCACGATCGAGGATATGCCGAGCCAGGTCGTGAGGATGAGAAAGAAAATCAGCGCGATGAACGCGGAGAGCATGAAAACGTCGCCGTGGGCGAAGTTGACCATGCCGATGATGCCGAAAACCATCGTGTAGCCGATGGCAATGAGGCCGTAGATCGACCCCAGCGTCAGCCCATTGATGAGCTGCTGCAAAAAGATATCCATGTCCTGCCCTTGCCCCCTCTGGATGGGGTCTTTGTTGGGAATGTTGCAGCAAAGCACGATGCAAGACCGAGGCCAAGCCCAACATTTCGGAGCAGCGTCTCTATCAAGCGCGTTCTGGACCGGCAATGACGCCTAAAGGAGGGGGTGAAAACTTAACAATATTGTTTTCTGGCGGAGTCGATGCGCTTTTAAAGTGCCCTCAGGGAAACCATATCTCTCGTATGCTCTTGCGCTCCCTTGAAAAGGGTGGGAGACGCGATCACAGATCATGATCCTGAAAGCGCCTCCTCTCGATTCCGCAGCCCGTTCCGAACTCGACCCCATGCTCTTCCGGGAAGGCATGAGCCGGGTCGCTGCGGCCGTCCACGTGGTCACGACGGATGGCCCCGCCGGGCGGGCTGGTTTCACGGCGACCGCCGTCACCCCCGTCACGGATACGCCCGCCTCGCTTCTGGTGTGCGTCAATTCGTCAGGGCGTTCGGTCAAGTCCCTGCTCCAGAACGGTGTGTTCTGCGTCAACACCCTGAGCGCCGACGACGTGGCGGTTGCCGACACCTTTGCCGGGCGCAAGGGATTGATAGGCCCGGATCGCTTTTCTGTCGGCATTTGGGACAGATCCGAGGCTGGTCTGCCTCGTCTCACCACTGGCCTCGTCGCTTTCGACTGCCGTATTTCCGAGGCGAGGCGCGTGGCGACCCACCACGTCATCATCGGCGAGATCCTCGCTGTCGCTCTGGGAGACCGGCGCGCGCCGCTGATCTATCAGGGGCGAGCCTACCACCGTCTCTGACCGGGCACGCTAGTCCCTTGCTCTGGCCGCCTTGGCTTTCGAACTCCATCCGGTCAGTTGAACGAAACCGTCGCTCGCTGCGACGACGAGATGGTTCCTGTGTCGGTGGGCAAGGGTTCCGGGCCGGTATTCGTGATGTTCCGTCCAGCCGTCGGCGCTCCAGACATGGAGAAGCCTCGACTGGATCTCGGCCACGCTTTCGATGGAGCCGAAGGCGTTTACCCGCCGCAGCACGTCCTCCACGCCCCGCGTCCAATCGAGGGTCCGGTCCTTTTGGGTGATCCGGGGCCAGTAGCTGCCCGCCCCCTGAGGTTTCGCCTGCGCCCACAGGTTCGGGAGGTCCTCAGCGAGTGCATGCGCCATTCGCTTTCCCGCCATCTGGCACTTGGCCAGAAGCGTGTCGTGGGTTTCGCCCTTCGTGAGGGGAAACAGGTCCTGAGTCAGGATCGGGCCCGTGTCGAAGGAGGGCGCGAGTGCGTGAACGGTCATGCCCCATTCCGGAAGGCTGTCGAGCACCGCCCGAAAGAGCGGATAGGGGCCTCGGCCCTGCGGCAGGGGAGAGGGGTGGAAATTGACCGCATAGGGGATATGCCCCTCCCAGCCCGTGATGAGCCAGGGATAGCCCGCGACGATCAGCGCCTCGCAGCCCTGTTCCCGCAACTGCGCGAGATCGGAGGGCAGGATTCGCGACATCTGGACCGGCACGTTCAGGGAATGTGCCTTTGAGATGGTTACGTCGTTGAAGTCGTAGACAGCGTCGCAAGGTCGGCTGAACAGCTTCAGCGGCTGCCAGCCCCTGTCGAGCAACGTCAGGAAAACGTCGCCGAGGAAATCGATTCCGGCGAAGGCGAAGCGCATGAGTCTCCCCGATCCACGGCGCGGCGAGCCGGACGTTGTCCGGTTTGGATATCAATAGGAGAGGGGAGGGTTCGGATAAAGTGTCCCTTCGGGAGAGCTGTCCCCAAAGGTGTTGAAAGGCGGAGCAAGCCTTACCGCGACGCAAAGTCCCTCGCGAGCCCGGAACCGGTCAAAAGCGCGACGGTTGAATCCTTGTCGATCAAGCTTGCTTTGCCGGAGAAAAAGGCATGGTGTCGCAAGACTTTATCCGCCAACTCGAAGGCTATGGCCTGACCACGGCCAAGATCCTCTACCGCATGCCGGATCATCCCGGATTGCTGCAGACCTATATCTGGCAGGAGTACGATCTCGCTCCGCGTTTCCCGGTGCTCCGGGACTTTCTCAGGTTCTGGAAGAGGGAGCTTGAAGGGCCGCTGCACTCCGTGACTGTCGCCCACGCTCGTTTGATAGGGCCGACCGAATTCAGAGCCATAGAGGGGGAGCTGACCCTGCATTGACGGGCAGGGTGAAGTTCAACGTGGTGAAGTTCAACTTGGCCCGCGTCCGCATCTCGGATAGACAAGGCTCTCCGAGCGATATCAGATCCCCAAGGCTCCTTGTTCCCAAACGCGCGCACTTCCGAGATTTTGGCCGAGCTTGCGGCTCAGCCGACCGAACGCGTGAGCGTTTCGGATATCGTGGCGGTGTTGCGGGATCGCGCCTTCGCGCTGCTCGTCGTGCTGCTCGGCTTGCCGAACTGCCTGCCCATGCCGCCGCCGATCCCGCTGATCTGCGGCCTGCTTCTGGCGCTGGTGGCGCTTCAGATCATCTTTGGCCGGCCCACGCCGTGGCTGCCGCAGACTCTTCTCAACCGCTCCATTGCCCGGGCCGACGTGGAGCGCGCCGTGGCGCGGGCCTTGCCGATTTTCCAGAAGCTGGAACGCTTCAGCCGCCCCCGGCTCACCTTCCTTGAAGATACGCCCTTGGCGATGCGCCTCATGGGCGTGATCCTGCTGGTGATGGCCCTCGGCCTTCTCTTCGCGCCGCCCTTCATCGGGCAGATCCCCTTGGGCCTTGCCGTCTGCCTCGTCGGCCTCGGGCTCGTGGAACGGGATGGCGTCGTGGTGATGGGCGGGCTCGTCATCGGCCTGTTCGGCCTGACCCTCAGCCTCGGCTTCGTTTATGCGATCCTGTCAGGGCTGGAGAGCGTGTTTTAAGCTTGTGAAACTTGGCCTTGACCGTCGTGCGGGCTGGCCATGAAGGTGGCTCAAGGTGACGCCGACCAAGGAGTGTTCCTTCTGATCTGTGGGTTGGCAAACAGATACTCTCGCCGCTCTATACCATCGCACAAGCACATCACTGTGTCGCTTACATGGTGATCTGTGGTCGGGCCGTACATGCCTGGGTACACGAAAAGAATTAAATGCGTATTCTCGTTAAACGACATGCGAACGAGGGATGAAAGGTTTCTGACCGTAGTACAACCCGATATGTCATCGAATACCGTGCAGGGTGGTCCGAACCTGATCTCATCCGGGAAGGGCTGTGCACGCTTCGCCGGTAGGTCCGCGGCCATGGCGGCGCCAGCCATCACCGCGAGCAATGCAATCGGACCGACGATCCTTCTTATAAATCGCTTTGGGTTCATGCGTAGAACGTAGTTTGCAACCAGTGTTTGTTGCAACATCGTTCTGCTGAAGCTCAAATCAACCGCAAGCCCTTCAGGCTCGAATGCCCCTCGCGGCCGACGATGATGTGGTCGTGCACGGCGATGCCGAGGGGCTTGGCGACCTCGATGATGTCCCGCGTCATGGTGATGTCGGCGGTGGAGGGCGTGGGATCGCCAGAGGGATGATTGTGCACGAGGATCAGGGCCGAGGCCGAGAGTTCCAGCGCCCGCTTCACCACCTCGCGCGGATAGACCGGCGTGTGGTCCACGGTACCCGATTGCTGCACCTCGTCGGCGATGAGGGCGTTGCGCTTGTCGAGGAAGAGCAGGCGGAACTGCTCCTTGTCCATGAAGGCCATGGCCGTGCGGCAATAATCGAGCACGGAGGTCCATGAGGACAGGACGGGGCGCTTGGACACCTCGCCCTTGGCGAGGCGGCGCGCGGCGGCCTCAACGACCTTCAGGTCCGTGACGATGCTCTCCCCTATGCCGCCGACTTCGAGCAGCCGGGCGGGCGGAGCTGCAAGCACTTCCGCGAAGCTGCCGAAGCGCTTCAGGAGGTCTTTCGCGATTGGCTTCACGTCCCGGCGGGGGATAGAGCGGAAGAGAACGAGTTCCAGAAGCTCGTAGTCGGGCAGCGCGTCGCCGCCCGCCTCATTGAAGCGGGCGCGCAGCCGGTCCCGATGGCCGTGATAATGCGGCGTGTCGTCCTGATCGCTCATGCGGAAGGCGTGTAGGGCGGTTGGTCATAGCCCTTGGGCGAGAGGGTGAAGATCTCGACTCCGGTTTCCGTCACGCCGACCGTGTGCTCGAATTGCGCGGACAGCGAGCGGTCGCGGGTCACGGCGGTCCAGCCGTCAGAGAGAACCTTCACCTGCGGACGGCCAAGATTGATCATGGGCTCGACCGTGAAGAACATGCCGGCCTTCAGCTCCACGTTATAAGAGGGTTCGACATAGTGCAGGATCGTCGGCGCGTCGTGGAACACGCGGCCGAGGCCGTGACCGCAGAAATCGCGCACCACGGAGCAGCGTTCGGCTTCTGCATAGGATTGGATCGCCGCGCCGATATCGTTCGTCGTCGCGCCCGGCTTGATGACGGCGATGCCGCGCATCAGGCACTCGTAGGTGATCTCGCACAGGCGCTGGGCGCGGCGGGGAACCTCGCCGACATAGTACATGCGGCTCGAATCCCCATGCCAGCCGTCGAGGATCAGCGTCACGTCGATATTGACGATATCGCCCTCGCGCAGCGGCTTGTCGTTGGGAATGCCGTGGCAGACCACATGGTTGATCGAGGTGCAGATGGTCTTGTTGTAGCCGCGGTAATAAAGGCAGGCCGGGTAGGCCCCGTTATCCATCGCGAACTCGAAGATCAACTTGTCGAGAAAGTCCGTCGAAACGCCCGGGCGAACGTGGTCCACCAGCAGATCGAGCCCCTCTGCGGCCAAACGTCCGGCCCGCCGCATGCCCTCGAAGGCCTCGGGGCCGTGGAGGGGAATCTGGGGTAAGCGGGTGCGCCCGGCGGTTTCGAGTTCGGTCATGGGGGATCCTGTTTGTCCCGGAATGTAAGCATTGTTGCGTGTGACGCAAGCAAGGAGCGACCCTGGCTCGCTTGCGATTATGGCGCGAGAATGCCAAGAGCAACTCTCAATCCTCAAATTTTGCGTCCTGGCTTCTTTTGAAAATGTCCGATTCCCGCCCCTATGGGGCCTATGCCCCGTCCGGTCTCGTCCAATGGCTCCTGGCGCGCACCCGCGCCATGTCGAGCGAATGGCCGGCCCGGCGCTTTTCCTTCCTGCTCCGCAATGTCGCGATCAGATTGCTGAAGGGCCAGCCCCTCGATGTGGAGGCGCTCGGGGCCAAGATGAGAATCTACCCCTATCGCAATGTCTGCGAGAAGAAGATCCTGTTCACGCCGCAGTTCTTCGATCCGCAGGAGCGGGCGGTTCTCGAATCGCGGATCAAGGAAGGTTTCACCTTCGTGGATATCGGCGCGAATGTCGGCGGCTATACGCTGTTTGTCGCCGCACGGGCCGGCAACAAGGCGAAGATCGTGGCCATCGAGCCGCAGCCGGATATCTTCGACCGCCTCACCTACAACATCAGCCAGAACCCCTTCGGCACCGTGAAGGCGATTGCCTGCGCCATCGCCGACAAGGCGGGCGAGCTGACCCTGTTCCTCGACCCGAACAACAAGGGCGAGTCGAGCGTGAAGATCGTGGGGCCCAACCAGTCCGAGGCGATCAGGGTTCCCGCAATCCCGCTTTTGGACCTGATCCGGCAAGAGGGCTTTTCGCACGTCGATGCGGTCAAGCTCGACGTGGAAGGGGCGGAGGACTTGATCCTCGATCCGTTCCTGCGCGATGCGCCGGCGGAACTCCTGCCGTCGCTTCTCCTCATGGAAAACGGGCGGGGACAGTGGCAGATCGACCTTCAAAAGCGTCTGGAGCAGCGGGGCTACAAGCTCATCCTGCAAACCCGGATGAACCTGGTTTTCGAACGCGTCAAGGCGGCGTGACGATCTCCACCGGGCGGTCGATCACGACTTCATCCGGCGTGATCCGGCAGGCGTAGGCGTAAGATTCGACGCCAGCCGCGAGGGCGTGACGAAACGCTTTGTCATAGGCAGGGTCGATATCCCGCGCGACGTCGAACCGGTCGGCGTCCATCTGGATCACATAGACGAGGGCGGCCCTCGCTCCGGCGGCAACCATGTCGGTAAGTTCGTAGAGGTGTTTCGCGCTCCTCGCCGCCACGCAGTCGGGAAATTCGGCAAAGCGCGGCTGGCGCATGAGGTGGCAGTTCTTCACCTCGAGATAGCAGGGCGGTTCGCCGTCCTTCTCCAGCAGAAAATCGACACGGCTGGCGCGGCCGTATTTCACTTCCGGCCTCACGCGGTCGTAGCGGGAAAACGGGGCGAGGCGCTTTTCCCGTAGCGCCTCCGCGACGAGGGCGTTGGGGCGGGACGTGTTGATGCCGATCCATTGATCTGGCCCGCCGCCCGCTGCGACCTCCACCAGTTCCCAGTTGTACTTGAGCTTCCGGGCCGGGTTCGTCGCCCGCGACAGAAGCACCCGGCTTCCCGGCGCATTGAGCCCGAGCATCGCGCCGGGATTGGCGCAATGAGCCGTGATCCGCTCGCCGGAGGAAAGGTCGATGTCGGCCAGAAAGCGCTTGTAGCGCTGGACGAGGCGGCCTTCGATCAGAGGTTCGGAAAAGCGCATGGGAATGGAGGCTCGTAGCGATGAATAGGCTTCGTAACAGGGGAGAAGCCTCGCCTTCAACCGAAGGCTTGCTTGAGGTCTCGCCGTTCCGGCGTTAAACGCCTTGAAAAGGATCGTTGCGCATGACCGCTTCCGTCACAGCCGCTCTTCTCGTCATCGGTGATGAGATTCTTTCCGGGCGGACCAAGGACAAGAATATCGGCTACATCGCCGATTATCTGACCGCCATCGGGATCGACCTTTCCGAGGTGCGGATCGTCCCCGATATGGAGGACGAGATCGCCGCCGCGGTCAATGCTCTTCGCCAGCGATACACCTACCTCTTCACCACGGGCGGCATCGGCCCGACCCACGACGACATCACCGCCGACAGCATCGCCAAGGCCTTCGGCGTTGCCATCGACCACGACCCGCGCGCGGTGGCGCTGTTGCGCGAGCGTTATCAGGAACATGAGCTGACCGCCGCGCGCCTTCGCATGGCGCG
Organism: Microvirga flavescens; assembly: GCF_003290125.1. Taxonomy (GTDB): domain Bacteria; phylum Pseudomonadota; class Alphaproteobacteria; order Rhizobiales; family Beijerinckiaceae; genus Microvirga; species Microvirga flavescens. The sequence goes on along the minus strand of NZ_QMKH01000009.1, from coordinate 43,653 downwards.
CATTCCCCACGGGGCGGACCTGATCGAGAACCCGATTTCGAAAGCGCCCGGTTTCAGGATCGGCAATGTGATCGTGATGGCCGGCGTTCCCTCCATCATGCAGGCGATGCTCGATCTCGTCGCGCCGACACTCCAGACAGGCGCGCGCATGGTGGTCGAAACCGTCGACGCCGGATCGCTCGGGGAGGGCGCTTACGGCGACGGGCTGGCGCGGATCGCGGCAGAACATGCCGAGGTTTCCATCGGCTCCTACCCCTCCTTTACCTCCACCGGCTTCAACAACCAGATCGTGATCCGGGCCAAGGATGCCGAGGCCGTCTCAAGGGTGGCAAAGGCCGTGCGCGCTCTGGTGGAAAGCCTGAAATCCGACCGCGTTCCTCTTTAAACCTCCTGTCTCTTTGGCGAGCAAAACGATGTCTCCTACTTCTCCGAAAGCCTTCCCCGTCTCCTGGGATCAGTTCCACCGCGATGCCCGCGCGCTGGCGTGGCGTCTGGCCTCGGCTGGTCCGTTCGAGGCCATCGTCTGCATTACACGCGGGGGTCTGGTGCCCGCCGCCATCGTTGCCCGCGAGCTCGATATCCGCCTGATCGAGAGCGTGTGCATCGCGAGCTACCATGACTACAAGAACCAGGGCGAGCTGCGCGTGCTGAAAGACATCGCCCCCTCGATCAAGGCCATCGGCGATGGCTCGGGCCGCGGCGTTCTTGTGATCGACGATCTGACCGACACGGGCAAAACGGCCAAGATGGTGCGCGAGATGCTGCCCAACGCGCATTTCGCGACCGTTTATGCAAAGCCCATCGGTCGGCCGATGGTCGAAACCTTCGTGACCGAGGTCAGCCAGGACACCTGGATCTATTTCCCGTGGGACATGGGCCTCAGCTACCAGGCCCCGATCACGGAGGGCGCCGCCGGCTGAGCGGGCGTTTTCGATTAAAGGATCGTCCAATGGCCGAATTCGACATAGCTCGCACGCGCACCAGCCTTTTCGGCGCCCTTCTCGACGCGCGGACAAGGTTCGGCGGCAACAAGATCGCCCTTGAGGATCTGGAGCGGCAGCCCATCAGCTTCGGCCGTCTGGTGCTCGGCGCGCTGGTGCTGGGCCGCAAGCTCGCGGGCTTCACCGAGCCGCGCGAGACGGTGGCCGTGCTCCTGCCAAACGTTCAGGGCGTTGCCGTCGTCCTGTTCGGGCTCAACGCCTTTGGCCGTGTTCCGGCCCTGCTGAATTTCACGGCGGGCCTGAAGAACCTGACGGCGGCCTGCGAGGTCGCGAAGATCCGCACCATCGTCACCTCCCGCCGGTTCGTGGAGCAAGGCAAGCTCGATGACGTGGTCGCTGCCTTGGGCGAAGGGCGTAATGTCCTGTGGCTCGAGGACGTGCGCAAGGAGATTACCAGCCTCGACAAGCTGCTCGGCCTCCTTGGCAGCTTCTTCGCGCGCACGGTGCACAGAAAATCCGGCGTGCAGCCGGACGATGCGGGTGTCGTGCTGTTCACCTCGGGCTCGGAAGGTAAGCCGAAGGCGGTCGTTCTCTCGAACGCCAACCTTGTGGCGAACGCCCTTCAGGTGAAGGCCCATGCTGGCGACGTGCTGCGCCCGGCCGATGTGTTTTTCAATCCGCTGCCCGTCTTCCATTCCTTCGGCCTGACGGCGGGCCTTTTGACGCCCGTGCTCAACGGCATGAAAACGGTGCTCTACCCGAGTCCGCTTCATTACAGGCAGATCCCGAAGCTGATCGGCGGCACGCAGGCGACCATCGTTCTCGCCACGGATACCTTTCTTCAGGGCTATGCCCGCGCCGCCGACGGGAACGATCTTGCAAGCGTGCGCTATGTGATCGCCGGAGCCGAGCGCGTGAAGGACGAGACGCGCCGCCTGTGGGATCGTTACGGCACGACGATCCTCGAAGGATACGGGGCGACTGAATGCTCGCCGGTCATCGCCGTGAGCCTGCCTCACCGCAGCAGGACGGGTAGCGTCGGGCCCTTCCTGCCGGGCATCGAGTGGCGGCTCGAGCCGGTCGAAGGCATTCACGAAGGCGGTCGCCTCGTGGTGCGCGGGCCCAATGTGATGAAGGGTTATCTCGACCCCAATGGCTCGGGCGCTATCGAGCCGCCACCGGAAGGGTGGTACGACACCGGCGATATCGTCACCGTCGATGACGGCCTCGTGACCATACGCGGGCGCGCCAAGCGTTTCGCGAAGATCGGCGGCGAAATGATTTCGCTCGCGGCTGTCGAGAGCCTGGCGCAGACCCTGTGGCCCGATTCCAACCATGTCGTCGTCGCCTTGCCGGACCCGCGCAAGGGCGAGCAGATCGTGCTGATCACCGACAAGCCCGATGCGGATCGCGACGTCCTGCTGGCCCATGCCCGCGATCAGGGTTATCCGGAATTGTGGGTTCCCAAGGCCATCCTTGTTTCGGGCATTCCGGTGCTCGGCTCGGGCAAGACCGATTATGCGGCGGCGGTGGAGATGGCCCGGCGTCTGCAGCCGATGCTGTGACGCACCGGTATCCGTTGAAGCCTGCTTTTCCTCGCCAATATAAAAAGGTGCAGCCGATGCAAGGCGTGAGCCCGAGCCTGAGAGTGAGGGAACCGAAATGCGAAATCTTGCCGCCGCTCTTGCCCTTTTTGCCTTGACGACCGGTGCCTTCGCGCAATCGCGACCGATGACGACGAGCATGACCTGCTCGCAGGCGATGCTGACCGTGACGACACACGGGGCCATCGTGCTGGGTACGGGCCAATACACCTATGACCGCTTTGTCCGGGACAGCAACTTCTGCGAAGTAGGCGAGTATCCGGACCCGGCCTATGCCCCGACGCGGGATGTGCGGCAATGCTTCATCGGTTATCGCTGCCGTACCGGACCCAATGATCTTTGGTGATTGAGACGCCTTGATTCTCAAGGGAGATGGTTCCCTTGGGGAAGTTTGTGTTGATTTTCTGTCACACATCAAAATTGAAATCACTTTCACAACCCAGAATGGTCTCTTTTTGGGCACACTGCCCCTCAAAGCGCCAAACTTGGCCCTTGGCCGAATTGTCGGACGGCTCCGCTTGAGTATTGTTTCAATCGCATGACGGCGGTCACACACGGCCCCGTCGAAACTTTAAAAAAGTGGAGACATCCATGAAGCTCGCCAAGAGCCTTCTCCTCGGATCGGCTGCCGGCTTTGCCGCAGTTGCTGGGGCTAATGCCGCCGACCTGCCCGCCAAGAAGGCGGCTCCGGTGGAATACGTTCGCGTCTGCTCCTCGCATGGCGAGGGCTTCTTCTACATCCCGGGCACGGAAACCTGCCTGCGCGTCAGCGGCCGCGTCCGCGCTGACTACGTCTACGGTCAGCCCTTCGAACGCAGCGTCGACTCGAACGGCTTCCGCACCCGCGGCCGTATCCAGCTCGACGCTCGTACGTCGACCGCTTACGGCCTGCTCCGTTCGGTGGTCCGCTTCGAGATCACCCGTAACTCGGGCACGCAGCTCACGAGCACCGGCAAGATCACGACGTCGCCCGACGTCAACGAGGCGTTCATCCAGTTCGGTGGCCTCACCGCTGGTCGCGTGACGTCGTTCTTCGACAACGGCGATCTGCCGACCGAGCACATGGGCACGCTCCGCTTCTCGGACGCTCCGGATGTCGGCCTCTTGGCTTACACCTTCACGTTCGGCAACGGCTTCTCGGCCACGCTGTCGCTCGAAGATGGCCTCGATCGCCGTAACGGCACCCAGGCGCTTGCTTACGCTGGTCAGCGCGTTCCGGACGTTGTCGGTAACATCAAGTACACCGGCACGTGGGGTACGGCTCAGCTGTCGGCTGCCGGCCACCAGATCCGTAGCGACAACCTGTTCGTTGCCGCGAACGGCTTCAGCGACTTCCCCGACACCGAGTACGGCTTCGCCGTCACGGGTCAGGTTGGCGTGAACCTGCCGATGCTCGCTCCGGGCGACGCCGCCTGGATCGCCGTCACCTATACTCACGGCGCGCTCGGCTACATCACCGGCGGCGCTGGCGACGACTTCACCGATGGTACGCTCACCGCTCCGACGATCGACGCTTTCTTCAACCCGGCGACGGGTAATGTGAGCCTGTCGACCGCTTGGTCGGTTGCTGGTGGTCTAACCCACTACTGGACTCCCCAGATCCGTCAGAGCGTCTTCGGTTCGTACGCCAGCTTCAGCTACTCGGCTGCTGCTAACCAGGCCGGTATCCCGGACTTCAACGAGTGGCGCGTTGGTACCAACGTGTTCTGGCAGCCGGTCAGCGGCCTGAACATTGGCGTGGAAGCCCTTTACGCCCGTCTCGATCCCCGCGGCCGCGTTGTCCTCCCGCTCGGCTCGAACGAGAGCTCCTGGGAAGGCCGTCTCCGCGTTCAGCGCGACTTCTAATCGGTTCTCCGATTGGACAGGAAACCCCGGTGGAAACACCGGGGTTTTTCTTTTTTCCGGAGCGGTTGCTCCGAGATAGAGCCAGCTCTTCGAGGATACCATGATGCCCACGGTGAAGAGCGGTGGCGGATGGCGATGTCATGACAATCCGTTACGGGCGATTGCGCGACGGCGTTGTGGTGACGCCGGCACGTTGCACGATGTGTTGTGACACGCTGTGCCGTACACAGGGTGCGGGAAACACGTTGGCCTTTAGAAACACGTTGGCCTTTATCAGACAATGTGGGGGCCATGCTCGCGGCAGACGCGCCCGTCTGACGTTGCCGAGATTGTGCCGTGAAGCGTTTCGTCAATCTATTGACGCGCGGAAGCAGTTACCCACTATATCTAGCAGTCAGTGGTCTTCAGATTCGCACATCCGACATGTGGGGATCTGAAGCTAAGAGGGAATACCGGTGAGCCGTGAGGCGAGGCCGGAGCTGCCCCCGCAACTGTGAACGGTGAGCCACGTCAATAACCCACTGGTGCTCAAGGCACTGGGAAGGATGGCGAAGGCAAAGACCCGCGAGCCAGGAGACCTGCCCCTGACCTGTTTCGTTCGTCCTCGGGCGGGGTGTCCCGGAGGCTCGCATCAGGTCAAGGCGATGTTTCATCGCCCCGCTCCAGGCGCGTGCTCCTCGGCCCAAGCCCCCAACAGTAATGGGGTTTGCCGATGTCTTCTCTTCTTACAACCGAAGCCGCTCCATCGCGGCATGCCTTTCCCGCAAACGGTCCGCGCGAGAGCGATGCCGTGCGTGGGCCTGCCTACCAGGTCATCCGCCGCAACGGCGCGGTGACGCCGTTCGATCCGACCAAGATCACGGTGGCGCTCACCAAGGCCTTCCTCGCGGTGGAAGGCAACAGCGCCGCCGCCTCCCGCCGCGTTCATGAAACCGTTGAGGCGCTCACCGCGCAGATCAATGATGCCCTGACCCGCCGCGCCGATCACGGCCGCGCCTTCCATGTCGAGGAAATTCAGGATCAGGTCGAACTCGCGCTCATGCGCAGCGAGCATCACAAGGTCGCCCGCGCCTATGTGCTTTATCGCGAAGAACGTGCAAAGGCGCGCGCCGCCGAGGCGAGTGCGCCGCAGGATGCGGAGCTGCGCCTGCACGTCACGAAGAGCGACAGCACCCGCGCCCCGCTCGAGATGGACCGCCTGTCCCGCGTGATAGAGGAAGCCTGCGAGGGCCTCGCCGACGTTTCCGCCGCGCCCGTGCTCGCGGAAACCCGGCGCAATCTCTATGACGGCATTACGGAAAACGAGCTCGGGCTCGCGCCCATTCTCGCCGCGCGTACACTTGTGGAGAGCGAGCCGAATTACAGCGCCGTCAGCGCGCGCCTGCTGCTCGATCTTCTGCGCCGCGAGGCGCTGAGCTTCGTGCATGGCCGTCCGGATCGTGCGCGCCAGTCCGAGATGACTGAGCGCTATCCCGATTATTTCCACGCGTTCATCAAGGTGGGCATCGAAGCCGACTTGCTCGATCCGGAACTCGCGCGTTTCGATCTCGCCAAGCTTGGCGCCGCGTTGAAAGCGGAGCGTGATCTCGATTTCCAGTTCCTGGGATTGCAGACACTCTACGACCGCTATTTCCTGCAGACGAAGGGCATTCGCTTCGAGCTGCCGCAGGCGTTCTTCATGCGCGTCGCGATGGGCCTGAGCCTCAACGAGATCGACCGCGAAGCCCATGCCATCGAGTTCTACAATCTGCTTTCGTCCTTCGATTTCATGTGCTCGACGCCGACCCTGTTCAACGCCGGCACGCGCCGGCCGCAATTGTCCTCGTGCTTCCTCACCTCCGTGCCGGACGATCTCGACGGCATCTTCAAGGCGGTGAAGGACAACGCGCTTCTCGCCAAGTATTCCGGCGGCCTCGGCAATGACTGGAGCCGCGTGCGCGGGCTCGGCGCGCATATCAAGGGTACCAACGGCGAGAGCCAGGGCGTCGTACCGTTCCTGAAAGTCGCGAACGACACGGCAATCGCGGTGAACCAGGGTGGCAAGCGCAAGGGCGCGGTCTGCGCCTACTTAGAGACCTGGCACATCGACATCGAAGAGTTTCTGGATCTGCGCAAGAACACCGGCGACGACCGCCGCCGCACGCACGACATGAACACCGCGAACTGGGTGCCGGACCTGTTCATGCAGCGCGTGGAAAGCGACGGCGCGTGGACGCTGTTCTCGCCGGATGAAACGCCCGACCTTCACGAACTCTACGGCCCAGCTTTCGCGAAGGCCTATGAGGCCTATGAGGCGAAGGCCGAGCGCGGCGAGATCAAGATCCATCGCCGCGTGCGCGCGGCGGATCTGTGGCGGCGCATGCTCACCATGCTGTTTGAGACCGGTCATCCGTGGATCACGTTCAAGGACCCGTGCAACATCCGCTCGCCGCAAGGGCATGTGGGCGTCGTGCACTCCTCCAATCTCTGCACGGAAATCACGCTCAACACATCGGACGACGAAGTCGCCGTGTGCAATCTCGGCTCGATCAATCTCGTCAATCACCTGAGCGAGAAGGGCCTCGATGCCGCGCGGCTGAAGCGCACCGTCGACACCGCCGTGCGCATGCTCGACAACGTGATCGACATCAACTTCTACACCATTCCGGAAGCGCGCCGCTCCAACCTGCGCCATCGTCCGGTGGGGTTGGGGCTGATGGGCTTTCAGGATGCGCTGCAGGCTTTGAAGATCGCCATCGCTTCCGAGGACACGGTACGCTTTGCCGATGAGAGCATGGAGCTCATCAGCTTCTATGCGATTGCAGCCTCCACAAATCTTGCCGCCGAGCGCGGCAAGTATCCGTCCTTCGAAGGCTCGTTATGGAGCAGGGGCATTCTGCCGATCGACTCGATCCAGCTTCTCGCGGATGCGCGCGGCGGGCTCGATCTCGACACCTCCACGACGCTTGACTGGGATGGCCTGCGCGAGCGCGTGCGCCATGTCGGCATGCGCAACTCGAACGTCATGGCGATTGCGCCGACGGCGACCATCTCGAACATCTGCGGCGTCGCGCAATCCATCGAGCCCGCCTATCGCAACCTCTATGTGAAGGCGAACATGTCGGGCGACTTCACGGTGGTGAACCCCATGCTCGTGCGCGATCTCAAAGTGCGCGGCCTGTGGGACGAAGTGATGGTGAGCGACCTGAAATATTTCGACGGGAGTCTTGGGGCCATCGACCGCGTGCCGGACGATCTCAAGGCGCTCTACGCGACAGCCTTCGAGATCGACTCGTCATGGCTCATCGAGGCCGCCGCGCGGCGGCAGAAATGGATCGACCAGGCGCAGTCGCTCAACCTCTACATCGCCAATCCGAACGGGCGAAAGCTCGATGCGCTTTACAGGCTGGCGTGGAAGCGTGGCCTCAAGACCACCTATTACCTGCGCTCGCAAAGCGCGACGCATGTGGAGAAGTCGACGCTGAAAGGCACGGACGGAAAGCTCAACGCGGTCTCCGCCGCGCCGCTCCCGGTGGCGCAGGAGGCCTTCGCGTTGCAGGCATCCGCCCCGCTCGCGTGCTCCATCGACGATCCCACCTGCGAAGCCTGCCAGTAAAATTTTCAAAGGATAACAAGAATGCTCGACTGGTCTGAACCCAAAGCCGGTGCGGCGGCGCGCGCCGCCGTCTCTCTCAACTCCGCAGGCGATGCCACGGGGCTTGGCGCCATTGATCGCAGCGGCGGGCGCGTGAGCGTTGATGACAAGGCGATGATCAATTGCCGCGCCGACGTGAACCAGCTCCTGCCGCTCAAATATCGCTGGGCGTGGGAGAAATATCTCGCGGGCTGCAACAATCACTGGATGCCGACGGAAGTTTCCATGCAGGCGGACATCGCCCTCTGGAAATCCCGCGATGGATTGACGGAGGACGAGCGCCACGCGGTCAAGCGCAATCTCGGCTTTTTCGCCGCGTCGGAATCGCTTGTCGCCAACAACATCGTCCTCGCGATCTATCGCCACCTCACCAATCCGGAGTGCCGGCAATATCTGTTGCGGCAGGCCTTCGAGGAGGCGGTGCACACGCACACTTTCCAATACATCGTGGAAAGCCTCGGCCTCGACGAGGGCGAGTTGTTCAACATGTATCGGGAAATTCCCTCCATCACCGACAAGGCGGCATGGGCGCTCAACTACACGCAGAGCCTCGCCGATCCGCAATTCTCAACCGGCACGCCGGAGACGGATCAGGCGTTCCTGCGCGATCTCATCGCCTTCTACGTCGTGTTTGAGGGCATGTGGTTCTACACCGGCTTCGCGCAGATCCTCTCGCTCGGGCGGCGCAACAAGATGGTCGGCATCGCGGAGCAGTATCAATACATCCTGCGGGATGAATCGATTCACCTGAACTTCGGCATCGACGTCATCAACCAGATCAAGATCGAGAACCCGCACCTGTGGACGCGCGATTTTCAGGACGAGGTGCGTGGCATGCTGCGCGACGCCGCCGTGCTGGAAGCAGCCTATGGCCGCGATACCATGCCGCGCGGATTCCTGGGGCTGAATGCGGCGCTTTGCGAGCAGTACATGCACTTCATCGCCAACCGCCGCTGCGCGCAGCTCGGCCTCGCGCCCGTCTTCGCGGAGGCGGAAAACCCGTTCCCGTGGATGTCGGAAGCGATGGACCTGAAGAAGGAGAAGAACTTCTTCGAGACCCGCGTCATCGAATACCAGAACGGCGGCGCGCTGAGCTGGGATTGATCAAACACGAGCATGGCCGGGGAGACGATCCCCGGCTGTGTCGATTTCAAGGGGGAGGGCGGTTCAGTGCAGTCTTACGGTTGCGCGACGTGCCAGACGTTGTTGACGCCGTCGCCCATCACATCGCCGGGCTTTGAATCCTTCGTCCAGCCATAGAGCGGCTTGCCCTTGTGCGCCCATTGCTTCGTGCCGTCAGCCCGCGTGATGACCGTCCACTCGCCCGTGCCCTTCGCATCGGCAACAGCGGTGAGCGGCGGCCAGTTCTGCGCGCACATGCCGACGCAATTGGATTTGTTGGGCTCGTCCCGGTCGTAGGTATAAAGCGTCATCCCCTTACCATCGACCAACGTCTTCCCCTTACTCGTCTCCCCTACCTTCGCCTGCGCAAACGCGGCGGATGCGCTCAACACGACCCCAGCGGCCAGAGCGACAGTCAATCCAAGCTTGAGCATGAAACCCTCCCGGCTTTGATGATGGGACAGAAGTGCGGGGAGGGGGAGATTGTTCCCAGGGAGATGACATGTCGGATAGAGCCTTGAAAGACCTTTACGGGAATAGGCTTATCGCACCTGACGTCCTGATAAGCTTGAGCCTAAGGGCAAGGTTCAGTGGCGTGAACAGGCTTGTCTAAAGATAGGGCCGCCGAAATAAAGGTGTTCCCGGCGAGGGGGCTTGCGAAAATTTGAGTTTGACGATCAATGAATAGGAGCGCTCCGAAACTGCCTCTCTAGACGACGTGCTGATCCGGTTGAAGCATAAGGCTTAGTGCATGGTTGATAATCCGTACCTCAAGGATTTCCCTGAATCTCCAGCGTCACCTGACACTTTGTACAAGTATGTGGTTCCAGAGAGGGTCGATGTACTTGAAGGATTACACATCAGGTTCTCGCCTCTCCTTGCGACAAATGATGATTTTGAGGTTCGGCGGACGTTTAGAGAGCTTGCTGGCCCCCGCATGAGGGCTGCTTTCGCTCATGAAGTCATGGGGCTAGATGTAGATGGGAAGCTCTCTGAGGCACTTATTGAAGCAGGGTTCGGGGACGAGAGATTGAAGCCCCTTGCTCTCGCGTTGCTGCGTCAGCGGTTTGGAGATACGCCACCTACCGAAGCATTACGTGCCATTACCCTCAGACTTATAGACCAGTTCCTGCTGACGGTGAATCGCGAGGCGGCTATAGGACAACTGCTAGAGCGTATTGCTGGCCGTCATGTGGCTCTCTCGCTTACGGAAGAGCCGTCCAGTTCTACAATGTGGGCATACTATGCCGCTGAAGGTCGCGGCTTTGTAGTCGCTTTCGATACCACCAATTCATTCTTCTGTAGGACGAACGAAGGAAAACGCCGAAAGCTCCAACAGATCCAATACTTTGATGGTGAACTGGGCGAGGCTCTCGATGATATTAGGGCGGCTTTTATTTCCAAGAGCGTGGGCTGGTCCCACGAACGGGAATGGCGATTATACGCCCGGGAAGAAGAAGCCGACAAAGTCGTCAGTTTTGGTGATCAGCAAATTCACCTGTTCGCCTTTCCACCGGAAATGGTTCGTGGCGTTTATGTTGGCCGTCGAATGGCTTCTCAAACCGTTGACCGTATTAAGACCGCACTCACACAGAACTGTCCGGAAAGCTTCCTCCGACGACTTGAACCAGATCGAATGAAAGGTCGATATGTCGAGGTACCGATTTGACCGCATAGCACTTTAGAAAAGGCTTTGTTCTCGCCGTTGGCCTACAATAAGAATTTGTTTGTAATGGTGCGGACGGCGGGGGTCGAACCCGCACGGGCTAGGCCCGAGGGATTTTAAGTCCCTTGCGTCTACCAGTTTCGCCACGTCCGCTTCAGGCGGCTTGTGGCATATGTCACTGGTTGTCACAAGCGCCGGGGTGGGTGCCTCCAGTCTTGTGAGGCTGGCGGCGAGGCTCCCTCAGGCCAGAACCTTCTTCATGAAATAGCGCGGATAGTGCGGGGCCGGGCCGTCGAGCTGGCCGAAGACTTCGAAGCCGAAGCGTTCGTAGAAGGGGCGCGCCTGAAACTCGTAAGTGTCGAGCCACATATGAGTGCAGCCTCGGCGTCGGGCTTCCTGTTCCGCGCGCTCGATCAGAAGCGTACCGACGCCCTGGCCCCGCAGGGTATCGGGCACCACGAGCAGGTCGATGTGAAAGCCACCCCAGCGGGATTGCGCCCACAGGCCACCGATGGGCTCGCCGGTTTCAGGGTGCGGAATCAGGAGCGCGTAGTCCCGGTTGTCCGGTGCGCCGACGGTTTCTGTGGTGAAGCGGCGGATGGCGGCGAGAAGCGGGGCATAGGCACCTTCCGGCGGCGCGTCGGTTTCGATGAAGGCCGGTTCCGCCGGCGGGCTGGCTTGCGCTTCCATCGCGTGTCTTCCCACGTCCTTGTTTCGACGCATTTTCTTTCGACGAACCGGTGTCCACTTCGTCGGAAAATGCTCTCGCCCCGACCTTTCAGGCCTTCGTCTTCACGGTCAAGTCGGGTGAAGTGTCAGGCGATCTTAAAATCGTACAGCCAGGAATAGCGCTCGGTCATGCCTTGCGGGCCGAGCCTTTGCATCACGCGGTTGCGACCGAAGGAGACGAGGGGGCCGGCGTGGTAGATGCGCCCGTTGGTGCGGGCCTCGGCTTGCACGCGGCGGGCGCGTTCGAGGCGGCGGCTCTCATAAAGGCTGAAGGCCTGCGGGATCTCGTCGGCGCTTTGCGGCATCACGGCGGCGAGGGTCGCGGCATCCTCGATGGCGAGGGCCGCGCCCTGCGCGAGGAAGGGCAGAACCGGGTGGGCGGCATCGCCGAGAAGGGCGATGCGGTCCTTCGCCATAACCCGGGCGGGAAGATCGAAGAGCGACCACAGGAGCCAGTTGTCGACGCGCCCGAGCAGGTCCTTCAGGAGCGGCGTGGCGGAGGCGTAATGGGACAGGAGCGCCTTCGCCTCGCCGGGGGCGGACCAGCCCTCCACGGGGTGCTTTCGCCGCTCGATGGCGACGATGTTGAGAAGACGCCCGTTGGCGATGGGGTAGTGGACCACATGGCCCTTGGAGCCAAGCCACAGGCCGGTTTCGTTGCCCGCAAGCGCGGCGGGCACCTGCCGGTGGTCGAGGGTCGCCCGCCAGGCGACGGAGCCGCGGAAGGAGGGTAGGGCGCGCATGCCCGCCGCCTGCCGCACCTTCGACCACACGCCGTCCGCGCCGATCACCGCATCGGCCCTGAACGTCTCGCGCAGGCCGTTGTCGGTGGTGAGGGTCAGCTCGGCTCCTTGAGGGCCGGTTTCGATGGTCTCGACCTTGCGGCCCATCACGAGGCGGATGCCGGGTTGCGAGCGCACGGCATCGAGCAACAGGGTCTGCAAGTCGGCGCGATGCACCACCCAATAAGGCGCGCCGAAGCGCTCCCGCATGAAGGAGCCCTGCGCCACTTCGCCGATGGTCTTGCCGGAGCCGATGGCGCGCACCACCACGCGCTCGGGCTCGCCCACCACGCGCTGGAGCGCATGGCCGAGGCCGAGGTCGATCAGGATGCAGCTGGCATTGGGGGACAGCTGCAGGCCCGCGCCGACTTCGCTGAAGCCGGTGCGGCGCTCGATCAGCATCACCGCGTGGCCCTGCCGGGCCAGCGCGAGGGCCGCCGTCAGGCCGCCGATCCCGGCGCCGACGACGGCGAAGGACAGGCCGCTCACGTCAGCGCGCGGCAGTCTCGGCGGACTCTTCCACCCAGACGCATTCCGCCGGGCGAGCCTCGTTCGGCTTCAGGGAAGGGTCGTACTTGTAGAGGGTCGAGCAGTAGGAGCAGATGATCTCGTCATCCGTTCCCATGTCGAGGAAGATATGCGGGTGGTCGAGCGGCGGGGTCGCTCCGATGCACATGAACTCCTTTGCGCCCACGTGAATCGTGGAAACGCCGGGGTTGTTGTGGAAGTGGGGAGTACCTTTTTCAGCCATGTCGCTGCCCTGAAAGTGCTGATTTGGCGCGCACCATAATGTTTGATCGGCCATGCGCCTAGAGCATTTTCCGCAAAAGTGGGCACCGGTTTTGCGACGAGAAAATGCGACAAAGAGCTTTTCCGCAAAAGTGGGCACCGGTTCTGCGATGGGAAAGTGCGATAAAAGAGAATGAGGCATTTCCGCAGACCGTCAGATCCGACATTGCATTGAATCCGATCAATGCCTTAGAGCAGGGTCCTGCGAAACGGATTCCGGTCGATACACCTCATGCGGTTCTTCAACTCCAACGGTATCAGCATCGCTTATGTCGATGTCCTTCCCGAGGAAGGGCACGGCGACCCGATCCTCCTGATCCACGGCTTCGCCTCGAATTACGCGGTGAACTGGCTGAACACCCTGTGGTTCAAGACCCTCGGCAAGGCCGGCTTCCGGGTCATCGCCCTCGACAACCGGGGGCATGGGCAGAGCGAAAAGCTCTATGATCCCAAGGACTACGACTCCTTCGTTATGGCGGATGACGCGCGCCGCCTGCTCGATCATCTCAACATCGAGAAGGCGGACGTGATGGGTTATTCGATGGGCGCGCGGATCACCGCGCACCTCGCGCTCTCCGCGCCCGAGCGGATGCGCTCGGCCCTCCTCGGCGGGCTCGGCATCCATCTGGTGGAAGGCGTCGGCCTGCCGCTCGGCATCGCGGATGCGATGGAAGCGCCATCCCTCGACGTGCTGACCGACCCCATGCAGCGCATGTTCCGCGCCTTCGCGGAGCAGACCAAAAGCGACCTCAGAGCGCTCGCCGCCTGCATTCGCGGATCGCGTCAGGCGCTCACCCGCGAGCAGGTCGCCTCGATCACGCTGCCGACCCTCGTTTCCGTCGGAACCGCCGACGACGTGGCGGGCTCCGGTCCTGAGCTCGTGAAGCTCATGCCCAATGCCAAGGCCCTCGACATTCCGGGGCGGGACCACAATCTCGCGGTGGGCGACCGGGTCCACAAGCAGGGCGTTCTCGACTTCCTCGCGACGCGCCCGTGAAGGGCGAAAGGCGAGTCGCTTGAATCGGTTAGGGGGAGGGGCGGAAGTTCCGCATGAGCAGCGCAGTAGCCAATGTTGAGTATGAGTATTTGATTCCACAAAGGTGAGTAAATTTGTGGAATCATTGCTGTTTTCCCCATACATTTGCTGTTTGGGAATCTACGAAAATAACATCGATTGTTTTGCGCCTTGCTATGAAGGGAGCGAGCCTTTCTTCAATTTCCTCGTAGCCTTTTTGAGGCTCGTGCACGCAAAAGAACACTCTCTCGACCCCGCTTTGGAAGATGGCGTCATAGATGTGCCGATCTTGCTCGGATGCTGAATGACCAAAAATGAATATGTTTCCGTCGATGCTTTTCAGTTGGTCATAACAATGGCGCAGGTAAGGTACGGAATTTATTCTAGTCATTTTTTGAGCCGCAGTTCCTTCGGCCACGAATAGAGGAAGTTGGTTGCGCTCTTTAATAGTCTCTGAAATTTCTCTAATTATCGTTCCGCTGGTCAATACTCGTTTGCGAGTCTCCGTCTGCTCACCGAGGAATAGATGCAACGCACCGTGAATGTAGAATGTTGAGCAATTTGCAGTTTCGGAAAATGTTCTAAACCCATTCACCCTTTTCCCCGTGCCAAAACCATCAGTATGATTCTCGCATGCATGCAATGCTGCCCAATAGAGCAGCAAATCATAGTTAATCGTAAATATTAAATTGAAATTGTCTAAAAAAGAGCCGCAAGCAGTTTTTTCAATTTCAGGAATATCAAAGCTGCCATCGGGATGGACACTGTGGACAGCTCTAATGAGTGCGTCTCTTGCTGCTTCTGCATCTTCCCTAAATTGTTTCGCATGGGCCTCATTGCCGTAAGCGTCAGCGATTGCAGCGGAGTGTTCTAGCGCCTTCACAACCGCCTCAAAATCCTTTGTTTGCAGCGTTTCGAAGACCTTCCTGATCGGGCTTTCGGCAGGAAGAGCGCATTTTTCAAGTAAAGCCCTGTACTCAAAAGCTCTCTTATTTTGGTCTATGGAAAAACCATTTCCTAGGAGAACGGATTTTGACTCGGAACCACATAGGTCAATCGCATCGTCAAAGTGTAGTACGTTAGGCATATTCAATTCTGCTTGAGGTTGTTGCTATAATTGGTTTATTCGCCTCGCGGCCCGTAGGAATCAACCAATGAGGCACGGCTATTTTCTAGGGCTGCAACCAGTGGTCAATATGCTGTGCGCCTATAAGTTTTAATTGCGGACTATCCACTTGATTTGAGACTCGTTTTCCCCAGTTCGATTGCGTTGGGGAAAGTGCCGATGACACGTCTCGACAGCGCCATTCGCCGTTTGTCCGCCCAGCGCAATCTTCTGAACTGGGCTGCCAACGAAATCGAGCCGACCGGGGTGATCCTCGAACTCGGACTCGGCAATGGTCGGACCTATGACCATCTGCGAACCCGCTTGCCCGACCGGGAGATCTACGCCTTCGAGCGCACGCTCGCGGTCCACCCGGATGATCTGCCGCCGGAGGACTACCTCGTCCTCGGTGACATCTTCGACACGCTGCCTCTTTTCGCGGAGCGGATGGGCCCTGCCTGCGCGGCCCTCATCCATGCGGATATCGGCTCAGGCGATGACGCCCTGAACCGGCAGCTGGCAAAGCGCCTCTCACCGCTCCTCGAACCCCTGCTCGAGCCGGGTGGTCTCGTCCTTGCCGACAGAGCCTTCGATCTGCCCCGCTGCACGAACCTGTCGACTCGCACCGGTATCACCGAGGGGCGTTACTTCGTCTACCGCCGGGCCCGCGAGAGCGGGCGGCCCGTGGCGCACAGGCCGTCTCACATTGCCTGAGGCGTGGGCTATCGTCCCTTGAACACCGGCTTGCGCTTTTCGAGAAAGGCGCTGCGGCCCTCCACGTAATCGGCGCTGTCGAAGCAGGCATCGGCGAGCGCCTGCGTGTCCAGCCCCGGCTCCCCAACGCCGCATGCGGCGTCGATCGCGGCCTTGGCGGCGCGGATCGTCAGGGGTGCGTTCTCCGCAATCGTGCGGGCAAGCGTCAGTGTCGTTTCTTCCAGCGCCTCATCGGGAACGACCGTTCCGAGGAGCCCCAGGCGCAGGGCTTCGCCGGCATCGATCCTGCGCGCGGTGAAGAACAGGTCCTTCGCGACGGTGGGGCCCACCACGGCGGTGAGCAGCCGCATGGCTCCGGGCGGATAGCCGACCCCGAGCCGCGCCGCCGGGATGCCGAACACCGCATTGTCCGACGCGATCCGCAAATCGCATGCGACCGCCAGTCCGCATCCGGCGCCGAGGCAGTGGCTGCGGATCATGGCGATGACGGGCTTCGCGCAATGGGCGATGGCCCAGAACGCCGCTTCGTTGTCGCGCTCGTAGGCGCGGCTGCCGGCGGCGTCCGCCCGGATGGTTTCGAACTCGGCGATATCCGCCCCTGCGGCAAAGGCGCCCGTTCCGGCTCCGCGCAGGATAATCACCCGCACGCGCTCATCTTCCTCAAGCGCCTTCACGATGGCCGGAAAGGCCTGCCACATGGAGAGGTTGAGCGCATTGCGCCGTGCCGGGTTGTCGATGGCGATGGAAGCGATCGAATCCTCGACCGTCACGGATAGAAGCGGAGAGGGGGAAGAAAATACAGCGCTCATGATCGAATGGGGCTAAAGAAAGGGGCGGTGGAATCCTACTTATGCTAATCCCCGCCGCGCGTCGCCTTGGCAAGGAGTTCGTCATGACGTCCCATCAGCGCCTGAAGTCAGGGTCCGTCGAGCCGCTTGCCGGGACCGTGGACCCGCTCTGGGGTCGCCTTCTCCGTGAGGCTCAGGAAGCCTCGCGCCGGGAGCCGGTGCTCGCGGGCTTCATGCTGAGTTCGGTGAGCCACCAGCCCAGCCTCGATGCGACTGTGATTCACCGCGTTGCGGCGCGCCTTGCCCACCCCGCCGTGCCCGCCGATCTCATCGAGCAGACATTCCGCGAGGCCGTCCAGGCCGACCCGTCGATCTCGCAGGCGTTCCGTGCGGATATCAGCGCCGTGCTGGATCGCGACCCCGCTTGCGAGCGGGTCCTCGAGCCGGTGCTCTATTTCAAGGGCTTTCACGCTATTCAGACACACCGTCTGGCGCATTGGCTTTGGAACGAGGGGCGGCGGGATTTCGCGCTCTATCTCCAGAGCCTGTCTTCCGAGGTGTTCCAGACTGATATCCATCCGGCGGCGCGGATGGGGCAGGGCATCTTCCTCGATCACGCGACCGGCCTCGTCGTCGGCTCGACGGCGGTCATCGAGGATAACGTGTCCATGCTGCAGGACGTGACCCTCGGCGGCACGGGTAAGGAGCGTGGCGACCGCCATCCCAAGATCAGGAAGGGCGTCCTGATCGGAGCGGGCGCGAAGATCCTCGGCAATATCGAAGTCGGCCATTGCGCGCGCATCGCGGCAGGGTCGGTGGTTCTGCAATCGGTGCCGCACAATGCGACCGTCGCCGGCGTTCCGGCCAAGGTGGTCGGCACCGCGGGCTGCGCCGAACCGGCGCGCGCGATGGATCATTTCCTCAAGGACGGTATTTGACGCGCTTGCTCCGCACCTTCCATCGTGGCAAGTGCAGTCTTTATCGATTTCATGAAAGGATTCATCGTGGATAAGACCGAGATGGCGAAGGTTGAACGTTACCTGCGCCAGACTTTTGCAAACGCCTCCATCCGCGTTGTCGGCCGTCCGAAGAAGACCGATTCCGCGGAAGTCTATATCGGCGACGAATTTGTCGGCGTGCTCTTCCTCGACGACGAGGACGGCGACCGCTCCTACAACTTCACGATGGCGATCCTCGACACGGATCTCGAAGACTAATTCTCTTCTGGAGGATGGGGCCTCGTGCCGCTCTACCGTCTCGATGATGTCGAACCCGTCGTGCCCGAGGCCGGGCGGTTCTGGATCGCGCCCGACGCGCATGTGATCGGGCGAGTGCGGCTTGGTGTCGATGTCGGCATCTGGTTCGGGGCGGTCCTGCGCGGCGACAACGAGCTCATCGATGTGGGCGAGGGGACCAATATTCAGGAGGGCGCGCTGCTCCACACGGACCCCGGCGCGCCTCTCACGATCGGGGCCGGATGCACGATCGGCCACCACGCCATCCTGCATGGCTGTACCATCGGCGAGAATTCGCTGATCGGCATGGGCGCGACCGTGCTGAACCACGCCCGCATCGGCAAGAACAGCCTTGTCGGTGCGAATGCCCTCGTGACCGAGGGCAAGGAATTTCCGGATAACTCGCTGATCGTCGGCGCGCCCGCCCGGGCGATCAAGGCGCTCGATCCTGAGGCTGTCGAGAAGCTCAAGCTGTCGGCAGTCAAATATGTCGCGAACTGGAAGCGCTTCGCGAACGGGCTGACCCGGATCGATTGACCGGGTCTTACCGGTTCGCGGTGGTGGTCGGCGAGGTGATGCCGCCGAGCGAAACCCACGCGACAGCGTCCTGGCTTTCGCGCTTTACGAAAACGTAGCCAGTCTGATCCCACGACAGGACGTTCGAGTGCTTGTTGTCGAGCACGTAGTCACCGCGATCCGTGCGGATCACGAGAACGGCGTGGCCTTCGCCAAGCTCGTCGATCACGACAGTCATGCGCATGGCGCGGCGGGGCAGGCCGAGCTCCGTCAGCCGCTTGCGCTTGAGGAGCTGGTAATCCTCGCAATCGCCCTGGCCGTCATCGGGCAGACTCCAACGATCCACGACACCCCAGTGGTCCTGGTCGGTGACGGGCTTGATCTCGTTGTTAACCCGCTTGTTGACCGAGACGATGGTGTTCCAGATCTGCGGCGTGAGGGTGATCGTCCGGGGCTCGGAGGTGTTCACGGTGCACTCGGAGGCGTTCTCCTGGCAGAACTGCATCCATCCGAGGATCGGCTTGGCGGAGGCTCCTTTCTCGACGGGAAGGGCCGTGGCCTGAGCGGAAGCGACGGTCTGAGCCTGGGCGGCGCCGCCGAGAAGAAGGGCTGCTCCGAAGAGAGCCGTAGCAAGCTTGCAGCCAAAGATGCCAGCCTTCCGACCGCCCAGCTCGACGCTTTTCAAGAAAGAGAGAGACATGCCCCGCACAGCCCGTTAAATTTCTTTTAACCAAGCTCGCACGGCTTATTTCATGGCTCAAGCAGAAAGTTAAAGGTGAGTTAACGCGTCGCGGGTTGCTTCGTTCCCAGCATGGTTAATAAATTCTCACTAACTGCCGCAACGTGATGAAGCGTAACGATTTTTATATACTTGACCGCTCTTCGCGCGAGCCCCGGAAGATGCCTAAGGGAGAGACGGGCAGTAAAGGAAAACAGTCTTTTGAAGAATTTTTTCTGAAAGCAGGCAAAATAAGCATGAACTTTCATCGGGTGAGTCTTCTCGCCCAAATCCTCCGGTCCTGAATGAACTCACCATCCCATCCCACGGCGCATGAGCCGATTTTTCGACTTCCGGGCGTTGTGCTGGGAAGCCTTGCGGTTCTCATCGGCATTCACGCGATCCGCATGTTCCTCCTCCCCGAGGATGTCGATCTCGAGTGGCTTCTGGCATTCGCCGTCGTCCCTGCGCGCTGGGCGGTGGCCTATGGGGGCACGGATGCGCAGGATATCATTTCGTCGCTTCAAAACAGCGGAGATATGGAATCCATGCCGCTGATCCTTGCCCATTACATCCTGGCCGACGAGGGCGGCAAGCCGTGGACCGGCCTGACCTATGCGCTGCTGCACGGTTCCTGGACGCATGTGCTCCTGAACAGCGTCTGGCTCGCGGCTTTCGGAACGCCTCTGGCGCGGCGCTGCGGCGCGCTGCGCTTTCTTGGGCTTTCCGCCGTCGCGGCTTTTGCCGGCGCGGTGCTCTATGTCCTGCTGCACCCCTGGCAGGTTCTGCCGCTCATCGGCGCTTCGGCGGCTGTCTCCGGCATGATGGGAGCGGCGGCGTGGTTCATGTTCGCGCCGCCGACCTTTCGGCACGATGGACGCCTGACCGAGCCGCATGAGCGGCGCAGCGAGAGCTTGCAAGGGCTCTTCACCAATCGTCAGGTCATGCTGTTTCTGCTGGTGTGGATCGTCATCAACTATTTCTCGGATGCCTTCGCGCGTCCGCTCGGCGTCACCGATGTCAGCATCGCTTGGGAGGCCCATCTCGGCGGGTTTTTCGCGGGGCTCGCGCTCTTCCCCTTCATCGATCCCTTGAGAACACGAACGCCCTCCCGTTCCGCTTGAAAAATACCCGGAGGAGCCGAGAATCTATCGAGTGACGCCGGGTTTCATTTTTTCGGATGCGGAGGTGCCCATGTCTGTCGAGCAGATCCTGCTGAACAAGGGGCGGAACGTCGTCACCATCGAGCCGACGAAAACCCTCGCTCAGGCCGCCGAACTTCTCTCAAGCTGGAAGATCGGCGCGGTGATCGTCGCCGATGCGCTGCAGCCTGTTTCCGGCATCATTTCCGAACGCGACATCGTGCGCGCCATTTCCAACAAGGGCGCGAGCGCGTTGCTCGAGCCCGTGTCCATGCACATGACGCGGCAGGTCGTCACCTGCACGAAACGCGCCGATATTCCGCGCATCATGGAGATCATGACGACAAGCAGAATCCGTCATGTCCCGGTGGTGGAGGAAGGGACGCTCATCGGCATCATCTCGATTGGCGACGTGGTGAAGCATCGTCTCGCGGAGATCGAGGCGGAAACGCAGGCGATCAAGGAATATATCGCCAGCGCGTGAGACCTGCGTCTTACGACTTCGCCGTTTCCTGCAGCAATTCCATGATGTCGGGCAGGGCGCGTTCGGCGGCCTGCCGTCCGAGCGCGATGCATTCCTGCGCGCGGTGGAATTCGAACAAGCCCATCTTCGCGAGCTTGGGCGCGATCATCATGTCGGGCGGGTCGCCGGCGAGGCGCGAGCGGGCAATGCGGTCCTGCGTGATGTTGAAGGCGTCCACCATCACCGACGCGATGCCCGGCGCATTCGGGCGGCGATGCTTTTGAAGCTTCGGTGCGGAAAAGAAGCCCCAACGCCGAGGCTCCTCCATGTGCTCCTCGATCTCCTGCTCGTCCGTCTGGGCGTTCTCGTAGGACTGGATCACCGTGCCGCGCACGCGCACTTCGCCGTTCAGGTTCACGCAGATCACGATGTCCGCGCCGAGCGCGCGGGCGGCGGTGATCGGGATCGGGTTCACCAGCGCGCCATCCATCAGCCAGCGCCCGCCGACGAGGACAGGATCGAAGATGCCTGGCAGGGCATAGGACGCGCGCATGCCCTGCACGAGCGGCCCTTTCGTCAGCCAGACCTCGTGGCCCGTCGCAAGCTCGGTCGCGATGGTGCAGAACTTGATGGGCAGTCCCTCGAGGCGCAGATCCGCAAGGTTCTCTTCGAGAAGGCGCTGCAACCGGCCGCCCGCGATCAGCCCCGAGCCTGTGATGTGGAAGTCGAGCAGCCCCATGACGCGGCGCTTCGTCAGCGAAAGGGCGAAGGCCTCCAGCTCGTCGAGCTTGCCGGCTGCAAAACAGCCGCCGACGACAGCGCCGATCGAGCAGCCCGCGATGATCTCGGGCATGATGCCCGCTTCGGAGAGAGCGCGCACGACGCCGATATGCGACCATCCCCGTGCGGCGCCGCCGCCAAGGGCGAGGCCGATCTTGATCTTCGGGCGCGTTTCGCGCTCGACGGGCGCGTTCATTTGAGCTTCCCCGCCGCCTTCAAGCCCAGCATTCCGCCGGGCAATACCGTCCCAGAACATAGCGCAGCTCCCAGGCTGACGCCATTCTTTGCACATCCCGATGAAGGAGGCATGAATGGTGCGTGAGGCGTCCGCGGCTCAGGTTGAGGTGGGGCGCAGGGCGCGGCGAGAGAAAAGAACGATCACGAATGAGCAGGCGACAAGGCCGATCAGGGCCATGCGCAGACCAAGATGATCGCCGCCGAAGCCGATGATCGGCGGCCCCATCAAGAGGCCGCCATAGCCGAGGGTAGCCACCATCGCGACGCCCATGCCCGGCGGCACACCGTCCACCTGCGCGGCGCTGCTGAAAAGCACCGGCACTGCATTGGAAAGGCCAAACCCGACGAGCGCGAAACCGATGAGGGCTGTGACCGGCGTTGGCATGGCGATGGCGAGCGTCAGCCCAGTGCCAGCAAGAACGCCACCAAGCCGCAAGGTGGAGGTCCGCCCGAGGCGGCTGACGAGAAAATCGCCCATGAAACGGCAAACCGTCATGGTCAGCGAAAAGGCAGCGAAGCCCATCGCGGCGGTTTCCAGCTCCGCTCCCGCGACGGTGCGCAGGTAGATCGCCGTCCAGTCGACCATCGCCCCTTCCACCACCATGCAAAGCATGGCGAGGACCGCAAGGCCCATGAGTGCGCCGCGTGGCCAGGCGAAGCCATGTCCGCCAGCCGCTTTCTCCTGATCCTCCATCATGAAGAAGGACGCAGCGAAGAAGACGAGTGCCATGCCTGCGCAGGAGACGAGAAAGGTCGTCCCGATGGCAAATCCTGCACCGATCATCGCGCCGGAAGCCATTGCGCCGGCGAGCCCGCCAAGGCTGAAGAAGGCGTGAAACGATGACATGATCGGGGCGTTCCAGGCCTTTTCAACAACGGTGGCGTGAGTGTTCATGGCGACATCCATCGCCCCGTTGCAGGCTCCCGCCAGCAAGGATGCGGCGAAGAGAACGGGCAGGCTTGGCGCCAAGCCCGTGAAGAAGAGGGTGAGTGCGAAGCCGAAGGCCGTGGCGATAGTGATGCGACGGCTCGTGAGCCGCGTCAGAAGCCAGCCGACGGTCGGCATGAGGGCGATGGCGCCAAGCGCAAAGGCGAGTAACGCGACGCTGAGTTCTCCATCGGACACGTCAAGCGCGTCCTTGAACCGTGGCAATTGCGCAGCCCAATTCCCGATGCCGAAGCCGTTGCCGAAAAAGATCGCGCTGGCGGCGGCGCGGGCGGGAAGGGGTCTGTTGGTGTTCATCGTCCCGCCATAGCGCATTGCCCACCGCCTTTCACTCCCTCACGTTTGGCGGAGAGGGGTTCACGCCTGTTCGGCGAAGACGAGCTTTGCTCCCTCGCCGGTCGGTTGCACGACACGGTAGAAGCACGAGCGGCGGCCCGTGTGGCAGCATCCGCCATCGCCCGCGACCCTCACCTTGAGCAAGAGGGCGTCCTGATCGCAATCGACGCGCATCTCGACGAGTGTCTGGATCTGCCCGCTTGTCGCACCCTTGTGCCAAAGCTCGCCCCGTGAGCGCGACCAGTACCAGGCTTCCCCGGTTTCAAGAGTCTTCGCCAGCGCCTCGGCGTTCATGTGCGCGACCATGAGCAACTCGTTCGTGTCGGCATCGGTCGTGACGCAGGTCACGAGGCCGTCCGCGCCGAAGCGAGGCGTAAGAACCGCTCCCTCTTCGAGATCGGCCTTCGAGCCCGGAGGGGGGAAGGAGTTGGAGCAGGACGCGCACATGGGAGGGGTCTCGGGAGTGATGAGTTTTGTGAGGACCACACCCTGAGGAGCCGCTGGAAGCGGCGTTGCAGGATGAGGGCTGAAGACAATCTAGAGGATCGACAGGGGCATCTTTCAAGCCTTGCCGTGCCGCACCATGCTCATGAAGCGGGCCTGCTCCGCAGGGTTGTCCTTGAAGACGCCGCTGAACTGGCTCGTGAGCGTGACGGCTCCCGCCTTGTGCACGCCGCGCATGGACATGCACATGTGCTCGGCTTCGATCAGGACCGCCACGCCGCGCGGTGTGAGAGCGTCTTCCAGAGCCTGCGCGATCTGCGCTGTCATCGTCTCCTGCGTCTGCAACCGCCGGGCATAGACCTCGACGAGCCGCGCGAGCTTGGAGAGGCCGACGACGCCCTTCGTCGGGTAGTAGCCGATATGGGCAACCCCGTGGAACGGCACCATGTGGTGCTCGCAATGGGAATAGAAGGGGATGTCGCGCACCAGAACGATGTCGTCATAGCCTTCGACTTCCTTGAAGATCTTGTCGAGAACGTCACGCGGATCGTCCTGATAGCCGGAATAAAGCTCCTTGAAGGCCTTGGCGACGCGCTTGGGCGTGTCCTTGAGCCCCTCGCGTCGTGGATCGTCCCCCGCCCAGAGGATCAGGGTGCGCACGGCAGCTTCCGCCTCTTCCCGTGTCGGGCGGGTGATACGCTTGTCGGCGGCTGAAGGCAGTCGCTGAGACAAGGACTTAACCACATCGTCCATGTGGAGCCTTTCCATTGGTGGCGCGAAACGCGATATGCCCGATACGGATCATATGCCGCACCGGATCTCCGTAACATCGCACTCTTGCGTTTAATTGCCTATATAGAGCTTGCAGCACTCCTGTTCCATGAAGCCATGCTCAACCAGATCTACAACACGCGGATTTTGACCCTCGCCGCCAACATCCGGCATCTCGGCCGCCTTGCCGATGCGGATGCCAGCGCGACGAAGCGTTCCAAGCTGTGCGGTTCGACGGTGACGGTGGATTTGAAGATGTCGGATGGCGTCGTGACGGCTTTCGCCCATCAGGTCAAAGCCTGCGCGCTGGGCCAAGCGTCCTCGGCCATCATGGCCGAAAAGGTCATCGGTTCGACGGCGGACGAACTGCGCGAGGCGAAGGCGGCTGTGAGCCTCATTCTCATGGCCGAGGGCAAGCCTCCTGCCGGCAAATGGGCGGACCTCGAAGTGCTCACGCCGATCCGCGACTTCAAGGAACGTCACGCCTCCGTGCTTCTCACCTTCGAGGCCGTGGTCGATGCCGTCGAGCAGATCGAGGCGCGCCGAGCCGGCAGGGCGGATTGAAATGGCGTCCCTGGGCCAGCAGGCGGCGCATTGGACGATCCGGGGGTATCAGCTCACGCTCTCGGGCGTGATCGGCCGCCAGTGCCGCCACTTGCCTTCCTGCTCAGAATATACGGACGAGGCGATCCAACAGCACGGCTTCTGGGCCGGCGGCTGGATGGGCGTGGCGCGGATTTGCCGTTGCGGTCCGTTCGGTACGTCGGGCCTCGATCTCGTCCCGGAAACATTGCCCGAACGGTCCGGCTGGTATAAGCCGTGGACCTATGGTCGCTGGCGGGGCGTGAACGCCCCCGCGATCACCTGCGAGGCGGTCGAACCCGACGGCGGCTCTTCGCCTTGAAAACAAACCTGTCCGTCGGCCCCACGCTTACCTGCTCCGTTGGCAGGAGTGAGCTTGAGAGATGATTGATGATTACCCTTACATTCCCTGATGGCGCCTCGCGCCAGTACGCCCCCGGCACCACCGGCCGCGAGATCGTGGAAGGCATCGCCAAGTCTTTGGCGAAGCGCACCGTCGCGATGGCCCTGAATGGCACCGTGACCGACCTCGCCGACCCGATCACGAGCGATGCCAAGATCGAATTCCTCAACCGCGAAGACCCGCGTTCGCTGGAGCTGATCCGGCACGATTGCGCGCACGTTCTGGCGGAGGCCGTGCAGGAGCTTTTCCCTGGTACGCAGGTCACCATCGGCCCGGTGATCGAGAACGGGTTCTATTACGATTTCGCGCGCAACGAACCGTTCACGCCGGAAGACTTCGCCGCTATCGAGGCGAAGATGCGCGAGATCATCGCGAAGGACAAACCCTTCACCAAGGACGTCTGGACCCGCGAGAAGGCCAAGCAGGTCTTCAAGGACAAGGGCGAGAACTACAAGGTCGAACTCGTCGATGCGATCCCGGAAGGGCAGGACCTGAAAATCTATTCGCAGGGCGAGTGGTTCGACCTGTGCCGTGGTCCGCACATGACCTCCACCGGCAAGATCGGCACCGCCTTCAAGCTCATGAAGGTGGCGGGTGCTTACTGGCGCGGCGACAGCAACAACCCGATGCTGACCCGCATCTACGGCACCGCCTGGGCCTCCCAGGAGGATCTCGACGCTTATCTGAAGCAGCTCGAGGAAGCCGAGAAGCGCGACCATCGCCGCCTCGGCCGCGAGATGGACCTGTTCCACTTCCAGGAGGAAGGTCCGGGTGTCGTTTTCTGGCACGCGAAGGGGTGGACGCTGTTCCAGGAGCTGACTTCCTACATGCGCCGCCGCCTCAAGGGCGACTATCAGGAGGTCAACGCGCCGCAGATCCTCGACAAGGCGCTGTGGGAAACCTCCGGCCACTGGGGCTGGTATCGCGAGAACATGTTCGTCACCAAGACCGAGGACGAGCGCGTTTTCGCCATCAAGCCGATGAACTGCCCGGGTCATGTGCAGATCTTCAAGCACGGGCTGAAGTCCTATCGCGACCTGCCGCTGCGCCTTGCGGAGTTCGGCGCGGTCTCGCGCTATGAGCCCTCGGGCGCGCTGCACGGCCTGATGCGCGTTCGCGCCTTCACGCAGGACGACGCGCATGTGTTCTGCACCGAAGAGCAGATGGCCGAGGAATGCCTGAAGATCAACGACCTGATCCTCTCGACCTATCGCGATTTCGGGTTCGAGGACATTGTCGTGAAGCTCTCAACGCGGCCTGAAAAGCGCGTCGGCACTGACGAGATGTGGGATCACGCCGAAGAGGTGATGACCCGCGTGCTCAAGCAGATCGAAGAGCAGTCCGGCGGGCGCATCAAGACTGGCATCAACCCGGGCGAGGGCGCGTTCTACGGTCCGAAGTTCGAATACGTGCTGCGCGATGCCATCGGGCGCGACTGGCAGTGCGGCACCACGCAGGTGGACTTCAACCTGCCGGAACGGTTCGGTGCGTTTTATGTCGATGCCGACGGTCAGAAGAAGACGCCGGTCATGGTCCACCGCGCGATCTGCGGTTCGATGGAGCGCTTCACCGGCATTCTCATCGAGCACTTCGCCGGTCACTTCCCGCTCTGGCTCGCGCCGGTGCAGGCAGTCGTGGCGACCATCACTTCGGATGGAGACGATTACGCTCGTGAAGTCGTGAAGGCCGTGCAAGCTGCCGGCCTGCGCGTCGAGGCTGATCTTCGCAACGAGAAGATCACTTACAAGGTGCGTGAGCATTCGCTGGCGAAGGTTCCGGTTCTTCTCGTCATCGGCAAGAAGGAAGCGGCGGAGCGCGCGGTGTCGATCCGCCGCCTCGGCAGTCCGGACCAGACGAACCTCAGCCTCGAGGAAGCGCTCCGCATCCTCAAGGAAGAGGCGGTCACGCCGGATCTGCGCCGCGCCGCGAAGGCACTCTCCGGGCCCGAGGGCCATGCGACTCTCGACGGCCATCATGTGGTCGCGGGAACGCTGGTCTGATCGAAGTCCGGATCTCTTTTGCTCTCTTCATGGCCGCACCCGTTGCGGCCATGAACGTTTTTGAGGGTTCGTCGCAGCGGCGACTCAATGCTTACGGCGTCGCGACGATTTCGAAGTCGCGGTTGAGGCCGCTCTCGACCTTGAATTCGCGCGTATAGACCTTGCCGTCGTGACGGGCGATCAGCACGTAATCGCCTTCGGCCAGTGTCACCGACGGAAATGCGCCGATGGCCTCGCGGATCACGTCGCCGCCGGGCGTCAGCACGCTGAAGGCGGTGCCCGCGAACGCCTCGCCGCCGGCGGTCGCGACGAGCTTTAGGGTCGCCACCGCGGCCCGGTGATTGAGGGTGGCCTCGGTGATCTTCCCCGCTTCGACCTTCAGGTCCGCGCGCATGATCGCGTTTGCGTCGCCATAGGTCGAAACGACGTGGTACGAGCCTTCCGGCAGGCGGATGATGTCCCCAGCCTTGCCGTTCGAAAGCACGAGCCTGCCTTCGTAGTTCGAGGGCAGGGGGACATAGACCGAGAATGAAATCTGGTTCACGGGAATCGGCGTGTCGCCGACCGCGCCTTTGAGCCGCAAGGCTCCGGCGCTGATGTTCAGGCGTTCCGTCAACGCGCCTGATTGGGCGCTGATGCGCTTCGACGCGCTGGCATAGCCATAGGCGACATGAACGATGTAGTTGCCCGGCGGCAGTGTGAAGCGCGGTGCCGGAGCGCTGGAGCGCGCCACGATCAGCGGAGCGACATCGCCGCGATCCTCATAAACACGCCAGACGAGGCCCGATCCGATGGGCTTTCCGCTGTCGGCGAAAGCCGCGCTGGCATTGAGGGTGATCTGCGAGCTCGGAACGGGGGGCGGGGACTGCATCAGGGAAGGCGCAGCCGATTGCGCCCAGGCCGCGGACGCGACGCAGACGGCAAGCAGGCTCAGGCTCCAAATTGACGGTCTCACGGTCTCGCCATCGCTCCAGGCAATCGGTGCCTATCGGGCGGCGGCTTGCACGGTCCTGACGGGCTCGACTTCTTTCTTCACGAGATCGGTTGTGGCCGCAATCAGATTTTCCAGCGACGTGGGACGGAATGTGAATTCCACCTTATGCCGGCCAGGGCCTATCTCGACGCCTCTGAACAACAGATTTGCGCGCAAAATAGGGCGACGCTCGCCATCCACACGGACTTGCCAGCCCGGATAGAAGATGTCGTGGAGAACCAGAACGCCGGCCTGGTCGCTGTTCACCTCGACCGTCACGGAGGTCCGCTTGTACTGCGTGATCCGCGCCTCGCTCTTGGGCTTGTCGCTGTCTGCGGGAGCGGCCTCATGAGTCAGCCGCAGACGCCGCATGCTGCTCTGGTCGACGAGGGCCTCGTTCTGGCGGTCGAACTCGGGCAGGTCCTCCTGATCGAGCGCGGCCTCCGAATCCACTGGGGTGATCTTCGTCGCCACGTAAACGCGTGGGCTCTCCGTGTTCAGGCGATAGATCCACATCCGCCCCGAGCCGTAGAGTAGCTCCGCACCGGACGGGCGGGGGAAATGGCGCGGCATGCGCTCGAGCTTGCGGTCGAGCACCAGATATTCGAGGCCGAGAAGGTTGGCGAGGCGGCACTTATAGCCCCGGAAGCTCGCCGGGAATTGGCGCAGATTCGGGTCTTCCGCATTCTCGCCCGGGCCCACGGCGCGCTCGTAATCGGCCAGCCGCAGCGGGTTGTAGCCGATGATGTCCTCAATCCCGAAGACCATCGAGGCGTTCTGCCAGGGGCCGCGCAGGCCGAGAATCTCCACACGCGGATAGTCGCCCTCAGCGTGGCGCTGGTCGAGCTCCGCTTTGAGGATGCTCAGGCCCTTCAACTGCTCGGGCGGGAGTTTCTCGAAGACCGCGTAACGCTCCTCCGGCTCCGCGTTGAGGGCCGAGGCGGCATGACGCCAGATCAATTCCCCGCCCGTCGCCGCGACGAGGACTAGCGCGACGGCGGGACGCCAGCGATGGCTGCCGCCGAAACGCGTCAGGAGAACGAGGGCAGCGGCGGCAATCGCGAGGCCGATGCCGATCTCGCCCATTGCGGGAGCGACCTGTCCCGCCCGCAGCGCAAACCCGAGCGCGCTGGCGACGGCTCCCACGACGAGGAGGACCGCGAGAGAGGGCAACGCCACCTGCCAGGAGGAAAGGTGCGCCTTGCTCAGGCGGGGAAGGCCGTCCTTGATGTAGCGGTGGGCGAGGTATCCGGCGGCGAAGGCCAGGAAGATGTTGATGAGGAACGTCGCATCCGCCGGGCGGCGATAGAGCTTCACCCCCGGCAGATGGTCGAAGACGAGGCCGAAGCCGGGCGTGTAGCGGCCAAGGGCGTAGAGCAGAAAGACGAGGCCGAAGATCAGGAAGAACCGGAATTCGCGCGCCAGGAGGCGCCCCCCGGCGATGCCGTGCCACAAGAGGAGCAGGGCAGGGATGGTGCCCGCGAAAAGGTAGTTCGTCGCCCGGTCGGTCCAGGTTCCCTCGGCGACGCTGTGCCAATCCGGCCCCCAGTAATCGTAGGTCCAGCGAAGGGAGCCGAAGATGTTGCCGAAGAGGATCGTCGCCAGGCTGTCGGGCGGCAGCGACCCCATCGCCGCGACCCCGTAGCCGAAGCCGGGGCGGGTCGAGGTGGCGAGAAACTGCATGGTGAGGATGGACGGTACTGCCAGAAGCGCGCCGCCGATCAGGCCCATGACGACGAGGACACCAACGCGGGACTTGAAATAAGCGAGACGGCGTTCCGCCGAGAAAATCCTTTGGGCGGCGACGCCGATGAGGGTCAGCGCGCAAAGAAAAGCCACCTGATCACGCCCGATGGTCATCATCGCAGCGGTGAGCGCGAACAGTGCGCCGAACGCATAGGATTTGCGATCCAGTGCCTCCTCGAGCAGCAGGAGGGCGAGGGGGAAGAAGCCGTAGCTCAGGATCATGCCCGTATGCTGCAGGCGGGCCGTCGCCGAGCCGCCGAGCATGAACACGATGGCTGCGATCACCGCGCCCGCCGGATGCCAGCCCCGGCGGCGGAAGAGAGGAACGAAGGCAAGGGCGCCGGGGAGGAAATGGGCGAAGATCACCACGTCGAACAGTTCCATCGACGGCTGAGGGACGAGCCATCCGAAGAGGAGCATGGTCGGGGTGAAGAGCAGGGCCTGCGGATCGGCGACAGAAGGATGCCCGCTGAAATGATAGGGATTCCAGAGCGGAAACTCCCCGTGCGAGAGCGCATCGCTGAGATAGCGCAGGGTCGGGTAGAACTGGTTCTTGGAATCCCAGGGCACGACGCTGCCGGTGAGCGGCCAGGCGGATGAGGCCAGCGCCCAGACCAGCAGGATCAAGAGGAGGGAAAGGACGGTCTGTCTGGACGTCCAGACACTCAGGGAGGACGCGTCAGCTTCCGGGAGATCTCTGTTCATTCGTCGTCAGCGCCATCCGCCAGGCGGCATTCGTATCGTATAGTACCGATCCGAGGTGTTCGGGAATTTCGATAAAGTATTAGGCGAAACCGTTTGCCTTGCGGCGCGCGTTCTCGCCTCGATCCCCGGCACGATCCAGAAAGCAGGATCATACCTCACCCTCGAAAACCGGCTTGGCGGGCCAGCACGCTACCCCTATACAAGCGCTGCTTGTTTTTATGTCGCAGCGGCAACTCCCACTAGGACGGCGATGGTCCAACCGCAGAAACACGGCGAGACCGTGGCGCGCGCCCAAGTCTCAAGTTTCGGCAAAGCTTTGCTTCCCGTCCCGCTTATCCTTGCACAGTATCAGCTTTGGATGAAAGCCTTATGAACGAAAGTCTCTCGCGTTTGCAGCAACGGCGCTCGGTTCCGCCTCTCTGGCTCGGCGAACCCGGCCCCGGCCCGTCCGATCTCGAAACCCTCCTGACGGTGGCGGCGCGGGTGCCCGATCACGGCAAGTTGATCCCCTGGCGGTTCATCGTGATCGAGGGCGAAGGCCGTCAGCGTCTCGGTGAAATTGCCGCGGCTGCCTTCGTTGCCGACCAGCCTCAGGCCGATGCGGAGAAGGTCGCCGCCGAGAAGGCGCGCTTTTCCCACGCTCCCGTGGTTGTCGCGGTCGTCTCCCGCGTGAAGCCGCATGCGAAGATCCCGGACTGGGAGCAGGAATTGTCGGCGGGAGCGGTTTGCATGAACCTGCTCAATGCCGCCAATGCGCTCGGCTTCGGCGCGTCCTGGCTCACAGGCTGGACGGCCTTCGACCGGCGCGTGCTCGATGCGCTGGGGCTTGCTCCCGATGAGCGGATTGCCGGCTATATCCATATCGGCACCGCCAAGGAAATTCCGACCGACCGGCCAAGGCCAAACCTTTCCGAAATCGTGACGCGGTTCTGATGTTCTACGAAACTGCCACCAACGACCACGGTCTGCCGCACGATCCGTTCAAGGCCATCGTGACGCCGCGCCCCATCGGATGGATCACGTCCATGAGCGCGAAGGGTGAGATCAATCTCTCGCCCTACTCGTTCTTCAACGCTGTTTCGGACAACCCGCACATGGTCGCCTTCTCGTCGGATGGGCGCAAGGATGCGGTGACCTTCATCGAAGAGACGGGCGAGTTCGTTTGCAACCTCGCGACCTTCGATCTGCGCGATGAGATGAATGCCACCTCCGCGCTTCTGCCGCGCGGCGAGAACGAGATGGTTCACGCCAATCTCGAAGCCGCACCCTCGCGGCTCGTGAAGCCGCCGCGTGTCGCGGAAGCTCCAGCAGCGCTCGAATGCAAGTGGCTCCAGACCGTTCCCCTTCGCCCGCTCGACGGGTCTGATCCGCGCTACTTCCTCGTCATCGGACAGGTGGTCGGCGTCTATATCGACGACCGTTTCCTCGTGGATGGCATGCTCGATACGGCGGCGATCAAACCCATCGCACGCGCCGGCTATCGCGATTACTTCGTGCTGACGCCGGAGACGCGGTTCTCGCTTCGCCGCCCGAGCGAGAAGTGACCGGAACAGATCCGGTCACGCGAAGTCCTCAGATTTTTCCTGCTCGCGCTAACAGTCGCTCAGCGCGGGTAAGGTGAGGGCGGTCGAGCATCTCGCCTTCCACGCCGACGACGCCTGCGCCGGGGTTGGCGGCGAAAGCTGCAACGACAGTTTTTGCGCGGTCGATGGCGTCCTGCGACGGGGCGAAGGTTTCGTTGATGACGGGCACCTGCGCGGGATGGATCGCCATCTTGGCGATGAAACCGTCGCGGCGCGCTTCGCGGCATTCGGCGGCAAGGCCCTCGAGATCGCGAAAGTTGGTATAGACCGCGTCGATGGCATCGACCTCCGCCGCCGCTGCACCGAAGAGAGTGAGCGAGCGGGCGAGGCGATAGGGTTCGGTGTAGTGGTTGTCCGCACGCCGGTTCGTCTCCGCACCGACATCCGCCGACAGATCCTCTCCACCCCAGGCAAGTCCCTCGAGACGCTGGCTCGCGCCCGCGAAGGTGCCGAGCGCGAAGACGCCGCGCGCGTTCTCGGTCGCGATGGCGATGATGCGCGTGCCGCCGTCCTCGAGGCCGTACTCGGCTTCGCGCACGGCGATTTTCGCGCCGAGATGCGCGACGTCCTTGCCGCCGACGGCCTTCGGCAGAACGATACCGTCGGGTGCGGCCCGCATCACGCCGTCGAGATCGTCATCGGTCAGCCCCGTGGCGAGGCCGTTGACGCGCACGTAGAGTTTGGGGCGTTCGCTCGCCGAGCGCGCGGCGGAAAGAAACTCCGCCGTCACGCGGCGTGCTTCTCCCTTCGCCGAAAGCGCGACCGAATCCTCGATGTCGATGATGAGGGCGTCAGCGCTTGAGGCGAGGCCCTTTTCGAGTTTGCGGGCGCTGTCGCCCGGAACGAAGAGGAGCGAGCGCATCATATGTCGGCCTGCCATGCTGGAGCTTCACGCTTGCGCATGAAGGCCTGGCGGCGGCACTCGGCGACGAGGGCGCCGTCCTGCTTGTAGGCGCGGTGCAGGAACTCGACGATGCCCGCATCGGGACGCGATTTCGACTCGCGCTTGGCGAGAACCTCTGTCGTCGCGCTGACCGTGTCGCCCTCGAAAAGCGGGGCGGGAAATTTCACGTCCGTCATGCCGAGGTTGGCGATGGTCGTGCCGACGGTGGTGTCGTTGACGGAAATGCCGATCATCAGGCCGAGAGTGAAGAGCGAGTTCATCAGCGGCTGGCCCCATTCCGTCTCCGTCGCGCAGAAATGCGCGTCGATATGGAGCGGCTGCGGGTTCAGCGTCATGTTGGAGAACAGCATGTTGTCCATCTGCGTCACCGTCCGCGTGAGACGATGCCGGATGGTGCTGCCGATCTCGAAGTCCTCGAAATAAAGGCCGCCGCGCGGGTGCCTTTCATGCTCGCTGGTCATCTTTTTCCTCCCCTTTGGATCTTATGATCCTTCAGGTTTGTCTCAATAGCCGAACTGCTCGCGCAGGATGCGCTCATCGAGGCCGTGGCCGGGGTCGTGCAGCAGAACGAGATCGATGCTGCGGTCCATCGAGACCTGCACCCGCGACACGTTGCGGATTTCGGTGTGATCCGCCACGGCGCTCACCGGGCGGTTCTCGTGTTCCAGAACCTCGATCTCGATGCGGGCGTAGTCCGGCAGCAGCGCGCCGCGCCAGCGGCGCGGGCGGAAGGCCGAGATCGGGGTCAGCGCCAGAAGGGGCGTGTTGAGGGGCAGGATGGGGCCGTTGACCGAGAAGTTATAGGCGGTGGAGCCTGCGGGCGTCGCGATGAGAATGCCGTCGGCGATAAGCTCTGTCAGGCGCACGTGCGAATCCACGCTCACCTTGAGCTTGGCGGCCTGATAGGTCTGGCGCAACATCGACACTTCATTGATCGCCCGCGCCGTATGCGGCTTTCCGTCCGCGTCCCACGCGACCATGAGAAGGGGATGCACCACGCTGCGCTGCGCCTCTTCCAGCCGCTCGAACAGGTCATCCTCATGAAACTCGTTCATGAGAAAGCCGATTGAACCCTTGTTCATGCCGTAGATCGGCTTGGACGTGCCCATGAACTGGTGCAGGCATTGCAGCATCAGCCCGTCGCCGCCCAAGGCCACGATGACATCGGCCTCTTCCGGCGAGACGCTCGGATAGGCGCCCTGCAACGCCTTGACGGCGTTTTGTGCCTCGGGAGTCGAGCTCGCGATGAATGCGACCCTGTTGAAACGGCGCGTCATGCCCAGTTACCCTCATCGGACCCAGAAGGCCGGGGCCCAATTTCTTGACTTTGCATGATCCGGGACCACGCAACGGCCCGACCATGCCAGGAAGGCATAGCATGACGCGACCGCTTCTCGTCTATACGACCTTTCCCGATACCGACACAGCCCTGTCCATCGGGGAGGGGCTGGTGCGGGATAGGCTGATCGCCTGCATGAACGTGCTTCCCGGCATGCGCTCGGTCTATGCCTGGAATGGGGAAATCGAACGTGGCGAGGAGGTTGCCGTCATCCTCAAGACCGTCACGGACCGAAAGGGCGATGTGCACGCGGCCCTCAAGGACCGGCATCCCTATGAGACGCCGGTCATTCTCTTCATCGAGCCCGATGGGGCCGATCCTGACACGCTCGCGTGGCTTCTGGCCGAGACTTCGGCCGCGAGTGCGCCCTGAAGTCCGCCGTCAGACGGCGGAGGTCCACTGCACGGGCACCAGCCGGAACTTGCTGCCCTCCTTGGCGATATAGCCGGTGGCGGGGAAGGGGGCGTGATAGAAGCTCACCTGCGCCCGTTCCGTCGCGGCAAGGTCCAGCATCCGGTGGCGGGTCTGGCGCGCAAGGTCGGCATCCATGTCGAAGATCGCCGACCAGTCCGGATTGCGGACGAAAAGGGCAGGGTGGTTCGTCACATCCGACATCACGAGCAGCTTGCCGCTGCCGGACGAGAGCAGGAAGGACGTGTGCCCCGGCGTGTGGCCGGGGGTGGCGATGGCGGTAAGGCCAGGCGCAACTTCCTTGTCAGCCTCGAAACGCTTCACGTCCTTGGTGATGGGAGCAAAGACCCGGCGCACGTTCTGGAAGGCGCCCTTCATGCTCTCCGGGGCCTGGTTCATGCGGGCATCGTCCATCCAGAAGGCCCACTCGGCGGCGGGCACCGTCACTTCCGCGTTCGGGAACACGACGGTGCCATCCTTCAGGCGCAGGCCGTTGATGTGGTCGCCATGAAAGTGGCTGATGACGATGGTTTCGACCTGCGATGGATCGAACCCGGCGGCGCGGAAATTCGCCATCCAGGTGCCGGAGGTTGGCGCGCCGAGATCGCCGTTGCCGACGTCGATGAGCGTGAGCTTGCCGTTGCGGTTCAGGACAAGGGTCGTGAAGGTGATGGCGAGGGCGTCGGCCGGAAGATACGCCTCCTTCATCGCCTCCTGCACCTGGGCCAGTTCGGCGTTCTTGATGAAACCTTCCAGCGGGCGCTTGGCGAAACCGTCATTGATGGCCGTCACCTCGATGTCGCCGACCTTGTAGCGGTAGAAGCCGGGAGCCTGGCGGGACCCGCCCGACGGTGCTGTGGACGGGGTGGTGGCTTGGGCCAAGACGTTTTCTCCAAAAGGCGTTGCAAGAGCGAGCGTGCTGCCTGCGATGACAGCGCGGCGTGTGACGGACATGGTGACCTCCTCCCGATGAGTGGTGAAGAGGCTAAAATAGTCACGCTTGGGATCAAGTCTCTCCCGCTTCACGAAGAGGCGAGCAAGTCGTCAAATGGTGAAGCACGATCCCGCTGGTGGTGGAAACGTTGAGGGAATCGAAGCCGCCCTTCATGGGAATGGAGACGGTACGCGTGCGGGCAAGAAGATCCGCCGGGAGGCCGGGGCCCTCGGCGCCCAGGATAAGGGCCGTCCGGGGCGCGCGACGCACATCCGCCAGGTTCTCCCGTCCGGAAGGGCTCAGCGCCACGATGTCGAAGCCCGCCCGCTGCAGGTCGTCGATCATGGCATCCGCAGAAACGGTGCGGGCGAACGGAACCACGAGCGCACCGCCGACGGAGACGCGGATCGCCTTTCGATAGAGCGGATCGCAGGTTTCCGGATCGAGCAGTACCGCATCCGCGCCGAAAGCGGCGGCGTTGCGGAAAATGCCACCGACATTGTCGTGGTTGGCAAGGCCTACGAGGCCGACGACGAGCGCCTCGCGCGGCAGGGACTCAAGCAATTCCTCCGCGGTTGGCTCGCTCTTCCGGCGGCCGACTGCCAGAATCCCCCGGTGGATGGGAAAGCCGACGATGGCATCCATGACCGCGCGGCCCGCCACATAGACAGGTGTTTCCTCAGGCAAGGAATGCAGCGCGTCGTTCAGCGGTTCGACCCGGCTCTCAGCAATGAGGAGGGATTCGACCTCGAACTGCGCGCTGGACAGCAGGACGCGCAGGACCACCTCGCCCTCAGCGATGAAGCGCCCCTCGCGCCCGATCAGATCGCGCTCGCGTACCGCCCGATAGGGTTCGATGCGCGGATCGTTGGGATCGTCGATGGGGAGCAGCATTAAGGGATCGCCTCCGTCAGGGCGATTTCCTATGGGCGCTGCCTGGAATTGGCAAGGCGGACACCTTCAGCTTCGCTGTGCGGGCGGCTTTCCGAACGGGAAGTGGATCGTGAAGGTCGAGCCGGCTCCCTCAACGCTCGAAACCTCGATGTCGCCGCCATGCAGGCGGGCGATATTACGCGCGAAGGATAGCCCGATGCCGGTGCCGATGACGGATTCCGCCGTGCGCGCCCGAAAGAATTCCTTGAAGACGTAAGGCAGTTCATCGGCAGGAATGCCGACGCCCTTATCCTCGACGCTGAGAAGTATGCTGTCGCCCTCAACCCGCCCGTAGATCCGGACCGGTGCGGCCTCGCCGGAGAACTTCAGCGCGTTGGAGATGAGGTTGGACAGCGCCTGCTCGATCAGTGTCGGATCGCAATACACATGCGGCGGGAGGCCTGCCGTGTCGACGATCAAACGGCGCTCGGGCTCCGTCTGCTGATAGCGATCGCAGAGGCTGTCGATAAGGCGGCGAAGGTCCGTCTCTTCCGGACGCAAGGACAGCTCGCCCTCATCGAGGCGCGCGGCGTTCAGGGTAATCTGCATCATCCGCATGAGGCCGGAGACAGCGTCGCGGATATACGTCGTGCGGGTTGTGATTTCCTCGCTGCTCATGGCGGTTCCGCGCCGCAGGATGCGTTGCGCGCTTGAATCGATCACCGCCAGCGGGGAGCCGAACTGGTGCGTCACCATCGAGACGAGCGTCCGGTACATGCGGCTCAGTTCCTGCTGCCGGTGCAGCGATTCCTCTGCCCTCATCACGTCTCGCCGGGACCTGACCAGCACGCCCACAAGGACCGCGCCGCTGAGAAGAACGCCGAGCATGTAGCCGGACAGTTCAATGACCGTGCGGCCACGGTCGTCCCTGAGTGCACGTGCGCGGTCGCGCTCCCTCAGCATCGTCTTGTTAGCCAGGTCGCGCAGATGCATGGCCAGCGGTTGCGCCGTCGCCCGAATCTGCGTTTCGGCGAGGGTGTTGCCCCGCGCGATAGCCTGGACTTCCGGCTCCATGTCACTGGTCGCGTTGATGTAACGCTCGAGTTCGCCAA
Organism: Microvirga flavescens; assembly: GCF_003290125.1. Taxonomy (GTDB): domain Bacteria; phylum Pseudomonadota; class Alphaproteobacteria; order Rhizobiales; family Beijerinckiaceae; genus Microvirga; species Microvirga flavescens. The sequence continues at coordinate 5,766 of NZ_QMKH01000009.1, read as the reverse complement.
GGGCGGAGAGTTGAAGAAGATAGCGCTTGGGTTCACCCGTTTCGAACAAGCTCAGGCGGCTGCGGAGAATATCGTATCGCAAGGCCACGTCGCTCTGCTGGACCATCGTATCGCCGTTGATGAAGCGGTTGACGGAGTCGGCGAAGCGGAGGCTCTCGAACTGAGCCTGTGTGATGGCCCAAAGCATGTCCTCGGTCGTGTCCGGGTCGAGGCTGCGCTCGATGTGAACAAGGCGGTAACTGGCAAAAATCAGGGAGATGAGAAAAACGACGATTGCACCGACGGAGAGCAGGAAAGCCTGCGACTTGAACAAGCGAACAGTCATCGAACCGTCAGCGTTCTCAACTGCCAGATCCAACGGGCCTCGTGCTGGGCGTTGTTCAGCTCGGGGTGCCGATCGCGGGGATAGACGATCCACAAAGGGCCTTTGTCGCTCGGCTGAAGATCTTTCCCGTCCATACTGAAAGCCAGCAGGACATCGTATCTTTGGAAATCGGAAACCGGGATGTCGACGGTGTAGTCGTTGAGCGCCGTTGCCGACACCACGACGCCGCTGGCCCCGACCCGCGCGAGGAGGTCGCGCATCAGCACGCCTTCGAAGCGCTTCACCCCGTCCGTCCAGTTGGTTGTGGTGAGAAGAACGTGCTTTCCGATGCTTTCGAGGGCGGCACGGTCGAAGACGGCACTGTCCCCGGCGTTCTTTTGCGAGATCTTGCCGCTGATCGTGAGAATGATCTTGCCCGCCGGTTTCGGCAGTTCCTGCGCGGACACGCCGGCGAACAGGGCGAGGGGCATCAGAAGAAGGAGCGCGAAGGCAGGCAACCGAACGGGCATGGTTTCGATACCTTTTGGAGCTGAGGCAGACGAGCCGAGGGGCTTCCCGGCTAGGGCCTTATCCCTAGGCATATTGGATCTTACCCAAGGTCACACTGTTCGTTTGGACAGGGAGGTTGGGAAGTTGCTCAGCCGCTCTATTCGGCGCACGTCTCCGCAGCGGGCTTGGACGCGCCATGCCGTCGAATGTCATGCTTTCTCGAAAGGGAAATGGTGCCGGCGGAGAGGATTGAACTCCCGACCTTCGGTTTACAAAACCGCTGCACTACCGCTGTGCTACGCCGGCCCAATGGGGCTCAGGTAGCAGCGTGCGGCCTTTCAGGCAAGTTCCCCCGCAAGTCTCTTCGCAAGTCAAAATTATGTGCGTCATCGCACTGCAACCAATCGGCCCATAAGATACTTCCCTAGGGGAATGCCCTGGATCATGGTTAGGTCGAGGTTGCGTAAGGGGCCGTGAGAATGACTTTTGTGAAGTGGTTCGGTGGCGTGGCCGTTATCGCGGCATTGTGCACAGCGGTCCCTGCTCAAGCGGCGCAGGCGAAAAAGCCCCTGCCGGCGAAAGCAACTGCAGAAAAGGTCTCGGCAGTCATGGCGAAGAAGGAACCGCAGGTGACTTCCTCCACAAGCGGGCCGGCCCTGCCTGCCAATTGCCAGCGCGCTCGCAAGCGCCTTTTCGTCGAGGGCGAGGGCTGGGTCGTCCGACGGTTGACGACCTGTTTCTAGGCGGCGGCCTTCAGCTTTTCGCCTGTCCCGATCGCACGGTCCGAGCCCAAAAGAAAAAGGCCCCGCCGGGTAGAGCGGGGCCTTTCTGTTTAGTTCAGCGTTTCGGCTCAGTCGCCCTTGTAGGCGAAGATGTCGCGATCCTTCGTCTCGGGCACGAAGAGCATGCCGATCACGAAGGTCATGAGCGCGATCACGATGGGGTACCACAGACCGTAGTAGATATCGCCGGTCTGGGCGACCATCGCGAAGGCGGTGGCGGGCAGAAGGCCGCCGAACCAGCCGTTACCGATGTGGTATGGCAGCGACATGCCCGAGTAGCGGATGCGGGTGGGGAAGAGTTCCACCAGAGCCGCCGCGATGGGGCCGTACACCATCGTCACGAACACCACGAGGATGAACAGCAGGCCGACGATGCCGGCGATCTGCGCGTTAAACAGATCGAACGGATGCTTCATCTTGGCGATTTTCGCATCGCCCGGCTTCGGATAGCCCGCCGCCTGGAGGGCCGCCGTAGTGGCGTTGCGCGAGTCGGCAAGCTTGGCGGTGTCGAAAGGCACCTCGGTCGCGTTGACGCGGATCTTCGTCGCCGAGCCGGCAGGACCAGCCTCCGTGGTGTACTTCACCGAGGCCTTCGCAAGGAAGTCACGGGCGAGGTCGCACGAGGAGGTGAAGACGCGAGTGCCGACCGGGTTGAAGAGGTTACCGCAATCGGCCGGATCGGCGACGACGGTCACCTTCACGTTCTCCACCGCCGCTTCGAGAGCAGGGTTCGCCAGGGTGGTGATCTGCTTGAAGAGCGGGAAGTAGGTGAGGGCGGCGATGAGGCAACCCGCGAGGATGATCGGCTTGCGACCGATCTTGTCCGACAGCCAGCCGAAGAACACGAAGAAGCCGGTGCCGAGCAGGAGCGACCAGGCGATCAGCAGGTTCGCGGTGTAGCCGTCGACCTTGAGGATCGATTGCAGGAAGAAAAGGGCATAGAACTGGCCCGTGTACCAGACGACGCCCTGGCCGGCGACGAGGCCGAAGAGAGCCAGGATCGCGATCTTGGCGTTCTTCCACTGGCCGAAGGCCTCGGAGAGCGGAGCCTTGGACTGGGTGCCCTCTTCCTTCATGCGCTGGAAGGCCGGGGATTCCTGCAGCTGCAGGCGGATCCAGAGGGAAACGCCGAGCAGAAGCACGGATACCAGGAACGGAATACGCCAGCCCCACGCCGCGAACTCGGCTTCGCCGAGAATCGTGCGGGTGAAGAGAATCACGAGGAGCGAAAGGAACAGACCCAGCGTCGCCGTGGTCTGGATCCAGGAGGTGTAGAACCCGCGACGTCCATGAGGAGCGTGCTCCGCCACGTAGGTCGCCGCGCCGCCGTACTCACCGCCGAGCGCCAGGCCCTGCAGGAGGCGCAGGATGATCAGAATGATCGGAGCAGCCACGCCGATCGTGGCCGAGCCCGGCAGAAGACCCACGATGAAGGTCGACAGGCCCATGATCAGGATGGTCACGAGGAAGGTGTACTTACGGCCGACGAGATCGCCGATGCGTCCGAAGACCAGCGCGCCGAACGGGCGGACCAGGAAGCCCGCGGCGAAGGCGAGAAGCGCGAAAATGTCCTGCGTCGCCTTCGGGTATTGGCCGAAGAACTGAGCGCCGATGATGCCGGCGAGAGATCCATAAAGATAGAAGTCGTACCATTCGAAAACGGTACCGAGCGACGAGGCGAAGATGACCTTCTTTTCCTCGCCGCTCATCGGACGGACGGCTGCATCCGTCCGCGACGTCGTGGCTGCGGTTGCCATAGTGTTTCCTTCCAATGTTGGTCCCGGTTGTCCGGGTTTCTTGCGCCAAAGCTTCGAGACCTTGGCGGTACGAAAGTCGATGACGGCGATTCGTCACCAAGCTCCCATTGGAAAGTGAGCCTAACGGCAGGGCAGTTCCTAACAATTCACAATTGGTATTTGCGACTTCTGTCTAAGAGGCGCTTGATCCAAGTAAAAGCGCAGCTTACCGGGCCTGAGCGCCCGCCTTATTCTGCAGACTTCGAGACGGCCTTCGTGACCGCGTAAAGTGCGATGGCGGCGGCGTTCGAGACGTTGAGGCTCTTGATCTCGCCCGGCATGTCGAGCCTGCCGATGGCGTCGCAGCATTCCCGGGTGCGCTGGCGCAGGCCCTTGCCCTCCGAGCCCAGCACCAGAACCACCGGGTTCTTCAGCTGCATTTCGTCAAGCTGCGCCTCTCCCGAAGAATCGAGCCCGATTCGGGTGAAACCGCGCTCGCCGAGCTTGATGAGGGAATCGGCGAGGTTGCGCACGATCAGAAAGGGCACATGCTCCAGCCCGCCGGAAGCCGCCTTGGCGAGAACCCCCGTCGCCGCCGGGCTGTGGCGGGCGGTGGTGATGATGGCCTCGACACCGAAGGCCGCGGCGCTGCGGACGACCGCGCCTACATTGTGCGGATCGGTGATCTGGTCGAGGGCGAGGACGACGCGCTTCCCGCTCAAGGTTTCCAGGGTCGGCGAGGCGAGGGGCTCCGCCTCGAGGTAAAGCCCTTGATGAACCGCGTCGGCCTCGACGAGCCTGTTGATATCTCCGGGGCGGACGATCTCCGGCGTGATGGGCAGGGGAATGCCCAGCTCCTCGGTGAGGCGCAGCATCGAGTTTTCGGTGGCGAGAAGGCGGTGGAATTTGCGCTTGGGGTTGCGCAACGCCTCAGCGACCGGATGCCAGCCGTAGAGAACGGTCTGCTCGTCACCCTCCGACGGCCGCTTTCCCCAGGTTCCTTTTTCCCGGGGCCCCTTTTCCCACGCTCCCTTGCCCCGCGCTTCCTTGGGATGCCCGTCGCGGCGCTCGAACTTACCGCCCTGACGGTTGAAGCGTGGTTTGCGGGGAGAGAAGGGGCGCTCGCTCATTTTTCGAAATCTCGTTGTGTTGTGAGGGTGGCCATAACACAGGTTCGCGGAACTCACGATGCGGTTTGCTCTTTAGTGTTGACACCGGTGAAGTGGGTCACCATAAGAGCGCCCACGACGGCCCTGCCTTCGGGCGGGGCGTTTTGTTTGAAACGGCCTCTACGCGGCGCGTTTTGGTTGGATCAACTGGGGGAATGTCCCGAGCGGCAAAGGGGGCGGACTGTAAATCCGCTGGCTATGCCTTCGTAGGTTCGAGTCCTACTTCCCCCACCATCCACCCAAGCGAGGCGCTTGCGGGTGTAGCTCAATGGTAGAGCAGCAGCCTTCCAAGCTGAATACGAGGGTTCGATTCCCTTCACCCGCTCCAAATTTCCCGCCGCAGCTTGAGAATCGCAACAAAGCAACATAATCGCAGCCTCCAGTTGTATTTCATTGGAGTGTGGTTGTGTTCAAACGCTTTCTCGCCGTTGCAGTCATGGGGCTGGCCCTCGCGGGCTGCGTCTCGACGCCCAATACCCTTTCCCCTGAGCAGATCGCCGGTTTCCGTCTTGCCTCGGTGGACGTGTCGGTGGCGCCCAATGCCTGGATCAGCTGGGCCGACGGCGATACGGAACGGGCCGCTTTGACGGCGCCCGATGACGCCAAGGTCCGCCAGTCGATTGCCTCGAAGCTCCGCGATTCGGTGCTGCGGAATCTCGGCGGCGACCTCACGGGCCAACGTCCCGTCAAGCTCGTCGTCCGCGTTCATGAGTTCGCCGTCGTCCCCGGAGCCGTTCGGATTCTCCTTGGCGGGAACCACGTCATCAAGGCGGATGTGGACATCCTCGACGCCAAGACGGGGGCGCCGCTTCTCGCCTTTCCGGCCCATACCGTCGCTTTCCAGGGAGGCAACGGCGTCATCGGGGTCGCCCTCGACAACATCATCCAGGACGATCCGGCGGACCGCTTAATCCGGTATTATGTGAACCAGTATCGAAATTGGCTCTTGCGGAAATAGCGCAACCGCAATATCGGACGCACCCAAGTTTTTGAATCCTGGCCTATAAGGTAGAGATCGATGGCGAAGGAAAAGTTTGAGCGGACAAAGCCGCACTGCAACATCGGGACGATTGGTCACGTTGACCATGGTAAGACGTCTCTGACTGCGGCGATCACGAAGGTTCTGGCGGAGAGCGGTGGCGCGACGTTCACGGCGTACGACCAGATTGACAAGGCGCCGGAAGAGAAGGCTCGTGGCATCACGATCTCGACGGCGCACGTCGAGTACGAGACGACGAACCGCCACTATGCGCACGTCGACTGCC
>NZ_QMKH01000008.1 GCF_003290125.1 Microvirga flavescens | reverse complement strand
AGCCGCTCAAGATGAAGGCGGACTTCTTCTCGATCGACACGGCGAAGGATGCCAACGACTACTTCGTCTACGACAGCCAGAAGCGCGTCCTGTACTACGATGCCGATGGCAATGGCGCCAAGGCGGGGGTTGCGATTGCGACCTTCACCAACAACAAGGCGCTGAAGAACTTCACCGTCAAGGAGCTGTTCTTCATCTAAGCGGCGTTCAGCGGCTTTGAAGACCAACCCCGGCTTAAGCCGGGGTTGGTTGCCCTTTACGGCGCCCACACCGGCAGCGCCCGGACCGGGGTTGGCGCCGTTGTTATGCCGGCAGGACGATCACCTTCGTCTTGACCGGCGTTCGTTCGTACAGATGCATCATATCCTGGGTGAGGAGGCCGACGCAGCCGCTCGTGATGCCGTTGCCGATCGATTCGGCGTCGAGGCTGGCGTAGATCGTGTAGAGCGTGTAGGCGCCGTTCTGATAAAGATATAGCGTGCGGGCGCCGAGCGGATTGTCGAGGCCGCCCGGCATGCCGCCGGCGTATTTGGCCGCCTCGGGCTGGCGTTTGATCATCTCCTTGGGCGGGGTCCAGGTCGCCCATTCGCCCTTGCGCCCGACATAAGCGTCACCGCTCCACCGGAACCCGCCGCGGCCGACATTGGCGCCATAGCGGGTGGCGGTTCCGTCGTCCTCGATGCGGTAGACATAGTAATTGCCAGGATCGACGATAATCGTACCGGGCGCTTCCTTGGTGTCGTAGCGAACTGTCCGGCGATAATATTTCGGATCGACCTTGCTGACATCGACCGCAGGGATCGGGAATTTTTCCTCAGGCACCGGCCCGTATACCTTCGCCGCCTCGGCAAGGCTCATGCCGTCGGATGCGCAACCGGCCAGCCCCAGCGCACCGACACCGGCGGCCGAGCCGACCAGAAACGACCGGCGGGTGAGAAGCCCCGCCCGACGCCCGAGCAAAACTGCCTCGTCTCTCTCACCAGCACCGGCATTCCCACCGTCCATGATCATGGCCGTTTCCCATGTTTTGTTGCCCGACGAGAAAAATAGTCCGGCATACACCCGCTGAACGTCTTGCTGAGCTTAAGATTGCCGCCACGCGGCTCGGTTGGCAAGCCCGGGCCTTCGCTGCGCGGAGCTTGCCATGCATCAAAGTCAGTAACGTCTACGCGGTCTCGCATCTCACTTCGCATAGCGCTCGGGGTGGCCCAATCGGGACCGTCCCGAAGCCGGGCCGATTGGCCTGATCGCCGTCGGGCGGCGGCCTAACACGGACGATCTCGGCCTCGACAAGGCGGGCGTTGCGCTCGATGCCCGGGGCTATATTGGGGGAACTGATCCCTATGATTCACAGTTTATCGACGTCGCTCCTGTGCCGTGTGTTTGCATATCCGAAGAAGGAGCCAACCATGTCGTTCATCGACATCTTCGCCCGGATCGCTTTCGTCGCTCTCACCGTGGCCGCCATCAGTCTGATGCCCGCGCACCCAACCGCGCAGCCCACCACAGCGGGCGCGGCGCTTGAAGACACTGCAATCCGACCGTTTCACGTCAACATTCCGGAAGAGCAAATCGTCGATCTCCGCCGCCGCATCGCGGCGACACGCTGGCCTGATCAGGAGACGGTCACTGACCAGTCGCAGGGCATCCAGCTCGCGAAGCTCAAGCCGCTCGTCGGGTATTGGGGCACCGGCTACGACTGGCGAAAGGCGGAAGCGAAGTTGAATGCCTACCCGCAATTCATCACCAAGATCGACGGCCTCGACATCCACTTCATTCACGTTCGCTCGAAGCATCCGAATGCCATGCCGCTGATCATGACGCATGGCTGGCCCGGCTCGGTGTTTGAACTGCTCAAGATTATAGGCCCCCTGACGGATCCCACGGCTTATGGAGGGCGCGCCGAAGACGCCTTCGACCTCGTTCTCCCTTCGATGCCCGGCTATGGCTTCTCCGGCAAGCCGACCGATACCGGTTGGGGGCCCGACCGCATCGCGCGATCCTGGGCAGAGCTGATGAAGCGCCTCGGCTATGCCCGCTACGTCGCTCAAGGCGGTGATTGGGGCTCCCCCGTTTCCAGCGCAATGGCACGCCAGGCCCCGGCCGGTCTGCTGGGCATTCACATCAACTTGCCGGCCGTCGTCCCGCCCGAGGCGGCCGCGGCGCTCGCCGCCGGCGGGCCCGCGCCGGGAGGATTATCCGAGAAGGAACGCGCGACATTCGACGAGCTCAGCGCGGCGGCGAAAATGGGGAACAGGTCCTATGCCGTGATGATGGGCACGCGGCCACAGACGATCGGCTACGCCATCACGGATTCGCCTGCTGGCCTCGCGGCGTGGATGCTTGGGCATCCAGGGTTCACTAAGTGGACCTATAGCAGCAGCGATCCCGAAAAGTCGCCAGACGAGGTCTTAGACGACATCTCGTTGTACTGGCTGACGAACACCGCGACTTCGTCAGGGCGGCTGTATTGGGAAACCGGCGGAGGCAGTCCTGTTTTTGCGGCTGCACAGAAGACCGCCGAGATTACACTCCCGGTGGCCATCACGGTCTTTCCTGGGGAGAGCTATCGCGCCCCGGAGACGTGGGCCCGGCGCGCCTATCGCAACCTGATCTACTTCCACGAAGTCGACAAGGGCGGCCACTTTGCTGCCTGGGAAGAACCAGAGCTTTTCAGTGCCGAACTTCGAGAGGCATTTAGGCCACTCCGGTAATCGATCTGAAGACCCGCAACCAGGGAGAAAGACGATGCCCTTTCTGACCACCTCAGCCGCAGTGCTTCTGGCCACATCGGCAGCCATGATCGGCGTCGGTCTGGTCCCTACGCGCCTGGCCGCTCAGCCCGCCACGGCGAGCCCGGCGGCAGAGAGCGCTGCAATCCGTCCGTTCCACGTCAATATTCCGGAAGAGCAACTCGTCGATCTCCGCCGCCGCGTCGCGGCGACCCGGTGGCCCGACCGAGAGACGGTCAATGACCAGTCGCAGGGCGTGCCACTCGCGACAATGCGCGAACTCGCACGCTATTGGGCGACCGACTACGATTGGCGCAGGGCGGAAGCGAAACTCAACGCCTTGCCGCAGTTCATGACGACCATTGACGGATTGGATATTCACTTCATCCATGTCCGTTCGCGCCACCCGAACGCGCTTCCGGTGATCATCGCGCATGGTTGGCCGGGCTCGGTGCTCGAGCAGATCAAGCTTGTCGGGCCGCTGACCGATCCAACCGCGTACGGCGGGAGGGCCGAAGACGCGTTCGACGTCGTCATCCCGTCGATGCCAGGCTACGGCTTCTCCGGTAAGCCGACGAGCACCGGCTGGGGCCCCGAGCGCATGGCGCGGGCCTGGACGGAACTGATGAAGCGCCTCGGCTATACCCGCTACGTGGCCCAGGGCGGCGACTGGGGCGCGTTTGTGGTCGATCAGATGGGCTTGCAGGCGCCCGCGGGATTGCTCGCCATCCACACCAATATGCCCGCCACTGTGCCAGCCGACGTCGACAAGGCTCTCCTAGCCGGCGGCCCGGCGCCGACGGGCCTCTCAGCTGACGAACAGCGCGCCTATGCGCAGCTGGTTCGAACGTTCAAGCAAGTCGACTACGCCAGGTTCATGGGCGCGCGCCCGCAGACCCTTTACGGCATTGCGGATTCACCCGTCGGCCTCGCCGCCTGGCTGCTTGACCACAATGATGCCGACGGCCAGCCGGCAGCGGCAGTAGTCTCGGCTCTGAGTCGGACGATGAGCGCCACGGGCGAACTGACGCGGGATGAGATCCTCGACAACATCACGCTCTATTGGCTGACGAACACGGGGGTCTCTGCATCTCGACTCTACTGGGAATACAAGGGAGGCTTTTTCAACGCCAAAGGTGTTTCCATTCCGGTGGCGGTGACCGTCTTCCCCGGCGAACAATATGAAGCCCCGCGGAGCTGGGCCGAAAGGGCCTACCCCAAACTCATCTATTATCACCGAGTCGAAAAGGGCGGTCACTTCGCCGCCTGGGAAGAGCCGGAACTATTCAGTGCCGAACTCCGAGAAGCGTTTAGGTCACTCCGGTAATCGATCTGAAGACCCGCAACCAGGGAGAAAGACGATGTCCTTTCTGACGACCTCCGCCGCAGTGCTTCTGGCCACATCAGCAGTCACGATCGCCGTCAGTCTGATCCCGACGAACCTGACCGCGCAGCCTGCCCAAGCGGGAGCAGCAATGGAAGACACGGCGATCCGGCCGTTTAAGTTCCGCGCGTCCGACGAGGAGCTTGCCGATCTCAAGCGGCGGATCAAGGCGACTAAGTGGCCCAGCCGGGAGCTGGTGGCGGACGACTCGCAGGGCGTGCGGCTTGCGACGATGCAGAAGCTCGCCGACTATTGGGCGAATGAGTACGACTGGCGAAAGGTCGAGGCACGGCTCGATGCACTACCCCAGTTTGTCACCAATATCGACGGTGTCGATATTCACTTCATCCACGTCAAATCGAAGGATCCGAACGCGCTGCCCATGATTGTCACGCACGGCTGGCCGGGGTCGATTATCGAGCAATTGAAGATCATCGACCCGCTGACCAACCCGACGGCTCATGGCGGGACAACGGCGGATGCGTTCGACGTCGTCATCCCGTCGATTCCAGGGTACGGCTTCTCCGGCAAGCCCACGGAGCTCGGATGGGATCCGCAGCGCATCGCGCGCGTCTGGGCTGTCCTGATGGACCGGCTGGGGTACAAGAAATATGTCGCGCAGGGCGGTGACTGGGGCGACGCCATCTCCGAGCAAATGGCGCTTCAGAAACCCGCCGGGTTGCTTGGCATCCACACCAATATGCCGGGAACACTGCCTGATAATATCTCCGCGGCGCTTGCCGGCGGGCCATCGCCCACTGGTCTCTCTGCTGACGAAAAATATGCGTGGGACCAGCTGGACTTCTTCTACAAGCACCGTGTGGGTTACGCGCAAGAAATGGGCAACCGTCCGCAGACGCTCTACGCTCTGGAGGATTCACCCATCGGTCTTGCGGCATGGATGCTCGACCATGATGCAGCCAGCCAAAAGCTCATTGGACGAGTCTTCGACGGGCAGTCAGAGGGCCTCACACGCGACGATATCCTCGACAACGTCACGCTCTATTGGCTGACGAACACAGGTGTCTCATCGGCGCGGCTCTTTTGGGAGAGCAAGCTCGCATTCTTCGCTCCCAAGGGCGTTACCATTCCAGTCGCGGTGAGCGCTTTTCCGGACGAAATCTATACCGCGCCACGCAGTTGGACCGAGAAAGCCTTTCCAAAGCTGATTCACTACAACCGACTCGACAAAGGCGGGCACTTTGCGGCCTGGGAGCAGCCGGAGATCTTCGCTGGGGAACTCAGGGCCGCGTTCAAACCACTGCGTTGATGGGGAGGTCGGTGGCGTGCATGCAGTGTGTATCTTCGTCACCCGCCATTCCTGGCATCATCGGCCCGCATCCATTGGGAGAGGCTCATGCCCGAAGAGGTCGATCATGATCGCCGTCGCTTCTTGAGCAAAGCAGCCCTGACCGTTGCGGCTGCCGAACTCGTGCGGATGGGTTCGGCAGAGGCGCAATCCAGCCAGGGAGGAGCATCGGTTCCATCTGCGATAAGATCAGGAACGAATGCGTCATTCGATTCACTGAAGCAGATCGATGCTGGTGTCCTGAACATAGGATACGCTGAAGTCGGCCCAGCCGATGGCCCTGTAGTTCTTCTGCTGCACGGTTGGCCCTACGACATTCATAGCTTTGTCGATGTCGCCCCGTTGTTGGCGTCCGCGGGCTATCGGGTAATCGTGCCGTATCTGCGCGGCTATGGCCCGACCCGTTTTCTCTCCACTGAAACGTTCCTGAACGGTCAACCGTCGGCGCTCGCCGTCGATGCCGTCGCGTTGATGGATGCTCTCAAAGTTGAGAAGGCCACGCTCGCCGGGTTCGATTGGGGGGCGCGCACGGCCAACATCGTCGCGGCGCTCTGGCCGAAGCGCGTCAAGGCGATGGTGTCCGTGAGCGGTTATCTGATCGGTAGCCAGGAGGCCGGCAAGATGCCGTTGCCGCCCGCGGTCGAGCTCCAATGGTGGTACCAGTTCTATTTTGCCACGGACCGCGGGCGAGCCGGCTACGACAAATACCGGCGCGATTTCTCCAAGCTCATTTGGCGGCTTGCGTCACCGAAATGGGCTTTCGATGACGCTACATTCGATCGCACGGCGGCGTCCTTCGACAATCCTGATCACGTCAGCATCGTCATTCATAACTATCGCTGGCGACTCGGTCTGGCGGCTGGCGATCCGAAATATGATGATTTGGAAAAGCGGCTTGCCGAGTTCCCGGTCATTAACGTGCCGACCATTACAATGGAAGGCGATGCCAATGGCGCGCCGCATCCGGATCCGGCGGCTTATGCCAAGAAGTTCTCCGGCAAGTATGAACATCGGCTGATCACGGGCGGCATAGGGCACAACCTTCCTCAGGAAGCACCGCAGGCCTTCGCCGAAGCTGTAATCGACGTTGGCCGCTATTGACCGACGTCGAGATCGGCAGCTCGCAAGGAAAAGGTCTATTCCGCTGGATTCAGTGGAGGTTGGCGGGCTTGAGTGGCCAAGCGCGACCGAGCGAGTCTCAGAATGAGAAGCCTGATGGTCACGTAAAAGACGGGAGTCAGGAAGAGGCCGAAAAACGTGACGCCGAGCATGCCGCTGAACACCGCCGTGCCGAGCGAGCGACGCATCTCCGCGCCGGGGCCTGTGGCGACCACGAGTGGCAGAACACCGAGGATAAACGCCAGGGCGGTCATAATGATAGGCCGCAGGCGCAGGCGGCAGGCTTCGATCACAGCCTCCACCGGCGGTCGCCCTTCGACCTCGAGCTGACGCGCGAACTCCACGATCAGAATCGCGTTTTTCGCCGCGAGCCCCACCAGCACCACGAGTCCGACCTGCGTGAGGATGTTGTTGTCTTGGCCGCGCAGGCTGATGCCGATCAGCGCCGATAGTACTCCCATGGGAACAATGAGGATAATGGCGAGAGGCAGCGACCAGCTCTCGTATTGCGCAGCAAGCACCAGAAACACGAAGAGTACCGACAGGGCGAAGATGAAGATGGCCGTGTTGCCGGTCTGCCGCTCCTGAAATGCGAGCTCGGTCCATTCAAATGCCATCCCCGGCAGAAGGGCCTCTTGGGCGATCTTCTCCATTTCATCGAGCGCAGTTCCCGACGAGACGCCGGGAGCGGCGTTCCCTTGTAAGGAAACTGAGGTGTACATGTTATACCGCTGAATCAGCGCGGGCCCGGACGTTTCCTGGATCTCGACGAGGGTTCCCATTGGAACGAGTGCTCCTGTCGAGGAACGGACTCTCAAGCGATTGATGTCGCTTTGATCGATGCGAAAGCGTTGGTCGGCCTGCGCGCGGACTTGGTAGACGCGACCGAAAGCGTTGAAATCGTTAATATAGGCGGTGCCGAGGTTGACCTGTAATGCCTCGAAGATATTGACGATCGGCACGTTGAGTATACGTGCTTTCTCCCGGTCGATTTGGAGATAGACTTGCGGAGAATTGGCCGAGAAGGTGGTGAAAACGCCGGTCAGCTTGGGATTGCGCCCTGCCTGCCCCATCATCTGATAGGCAGCCGCGAGAATACCGCGTACCTCGTCATTCGCGCGGTTCTGGATCTGCATGTTGAAACCGCCAGAATTGCCTAGGCCTCGCACGGGCGGTGGCGGCACGACGATGATGAAGGCTTCCTCGATTTGCTGTAAACGCTGAAAGAGAGACGCGATGATTGCATGAGCAGGAAGATCGGGTCTTTCTTTGAACGGTTTGAAAGGCGCAAAGACCGCAGCGGAATTGGTTGCGTTGGTAAAGGTCGCTCCAGAAAAGCCCGCGAACCCCACGGCGTTTTGGACTCCAGGCGTTTTGCGTAGGATACTCGAGACACGCTGCACGACCTCATCGGTTCGTCCGAGCGCCGCTCCATCCGGCAGTTGAATGACGACGATGGCGTATCCTTGGTCGAGCAGTGGAATGAAACCACGAGGTACCGCGTTCGCGAGCCACACCGTTCCAGCAACGAGCCCGAGATAGATCGGTAGCGCAATCAGCTTGTGGCGCACCGCGTAGCTCACCGCGCGTGCATAACCCTGTGCCGATTGGTCGAAGCCGCGATTGAACCCGCCCGTGAGGGTTTTCACCGCACGGCCTGGCATGCTCCTAGGGCTGTCCTGACTGCGTGGTTTCAGGAGCCACGCCGCAAGTGCCGGAGACAGAGTCAAGGAGACGAAAGCGGAAATGACCGTCGAAACGGCGATGGTCAACGCGAATTGTCGGTAGAATTGTCCCGAGATGCCGGGGATGAATGCCGTCGGAATGAAGATGGCGGTGAGCACGAGAGCAATGGCGATCAACGCCGCGCCAACCTCGTCCATGGTCTCGTGTGCGGCATCGCGTGGTGTCATGCCGAGCGCGATATTGCGCGCGACATTCTCGACCACGACAATGGCGTCGTCCACGACAATGCCGATGGCAAGAACCATTCCGAACAGGGTGAGCGTGTTGAGCGAAAACCCCAGCGCCGCCATAATCGCGAAGGTGCCGATGAGCGAGACCGGAATGGCGAGGATTGGGATGATCGCCATGCGCCAGCTCTGGAGGAAAACGATGACCACGAGCACGACGAGCGCCACCGCTTCGAAGAGTGTTTTGTAGACTTCGCGGATGCTCGCCTCGATGAACTCCGTTGGATTGTAGACGATGCGGTACTCGATCCCCGGTGGGAAATTCACCTTCAACTTATCCATGGCCTGGATGATCTGGGCCGCTGCGTTCAGGGCATTGGTGTTGGGACGCTGGAAGATCGCAAGCGCCACGGCAGGCGCCCCGTTGAGATAGGAGTTGGTGACATAGTCCTGCGCTCCTAATTCGACACGGGCCACGTCATAGAGCCTGACAAGCCGCCCCTGAGGTGTCGCCTGTACGATGATCTCCCGAAACTCTCGCGGATCCTCGAACCGTCCTTGCGTGGTGACAGCAAGCTGGAAGGCGGCATCGGAGGGTGCTGGCTCCTGGCCCAGGGCCCCGCCAGAAACCTGGACATTCTGCTCCTGAATCGCGCGCACGACATCGCCAGAGCTCAAACCATAGGATGCAAGCTTCTCAGGATCGAGCCAGACGCGGAGCGAGTATTGCCGCTCGCCGAAGATGATGAGATCGCCCACGCCGTCGAGGCGCAGGAGTGGGTCACGAATATTGTTGCGAGCGTAGTTGGAGATATAGAGCTGGTCGTAGAGATTGTCCGGGGAGAGCAGATGCACCACAAGCATCAGATCGGGTGAACTCTTGAGCGTGGTTACACCCAAGCGACGCACCTCGTCCGGCAGGCGTGGGAGTGCGATGGCGACCCGGTTCTGAACGAGCACCTGTGCCGTATCGAGGTTGGTCCCGAGCCGGAAGGTGATGGTGAGCGCCATGGAACCGTCGCTGGTAGAATAGGAGGACATGTAGAGCATGTTTTCGACGCCGTTGATCTGCTGCTCCAGTGGCGTCGCGACGGTGGCAGCGACGGTCTGTGCGTCCGCACCGGGATAGCTGGCGCGCACGACGATCGTGGGTGGTGTGATCTCCGGATATTGCGCCACAGGCAGCGCGAAGTAGCTGATGGCTCCGATGATCAAAATGATGATCGAGATGACGGAAGCAAAGATCGGGCGGTCGACGAAGAAATGCGAAAAGCGCATGGAAACACCCTCGCCCTCAAGTGCCGTTCCGTTCACGCACTCGCGGCAATTCGATCTTGCTGGGGGAAACGACCACGCCCGGGCGCAGCCGCATCAATCCGTTGACGACGATGATCTCGTCACCGGTCAATCCCGAGCGGATGACCCGATAGCCGTCGATGCGAGGCCCGGTTCGCACCGGTTTTGCCGTGACCGTGTTGTCAGTGTTTAGCACATACACAATACGACGATCCTGATCGCTTCCCACGGCCTCATCGGGAATGAGAACTCCACGATGAGGATCCGACCCGCCAACGGTGACGCGGCCAAAGAGGCCCGGAACAAGATATAGATCCTTGTTGGGGAATCGGGCGCGGGCGCGGATCGTTCCGCTCGCCGGATCGAGGCGGTTATCGACGAAATCAAGTTCGCCGACTCGGTTGCCTTCCTTTTCGGTGGTGAGCCGCAGGACGACCTCGTTCTTGACCCCCTCGACTGAGGTTCTTGTGCCGCCTTGAAGTTGGTGCGAATAGGCGAGGAAGGAACGTTCGTCGACGTCGAAATAAAAGTGGATGGGATCGAGCGCGACCACATTGGTCAGGATTGTCTCATTGGCATTGATGAGATTGCCAACCGAGACGAGCTTGCGCGAAATACGGCCGGGAAGCGGGGATCTGATTTCCGTGAATTCAAGATCGAGCCGTGCCTGACGCAAGGCACCCTCCGCGCGATCAAGCTCGGCCTTGGCAACAAGGTAGATTTGACGTCGCTGATCGAGGACCTGGTCGGCGATGTTGCCAGTGAGCCGGAGTTGCTCCGCACGCTCTAGATCGTTCTTGGCGAAGTTCAAACGCACCTGTGATGACGTTACTGCCGCTTCGGCCTGCGCAAGGGCATTCTGATAAGGACGCTGGTCAATCGTGAAGAGCAGGTCCCCTGTCTTGATGAGGCTTCCGTCAACGAAGTGAACCTTTTCGAGGTAACCTGAAACCCGGGAGCGGATATCCACCTCGTCTATGGCTTGAAAGCGTCCGATGAACTCATCCTGCTCGACGATGTCCTTGACGACAGGCAGCGCGACCGTGACACGGGGCCCCTGCTGAGGTGCCTGAGCATCGGCGCACTGCATGAAAGCAACAAAAAAACTTGCAGCAAGAACGGGAGGCGTACAACGAACGAACATCGAACGATCTCCGATCCAGCGAGCACACGCAACACCATCATCATCGATTTGATATCGGGCTCTTCCGCGCCGAGGCAACTCGACCAACTGCCTCTTTAGTGATCCTTCCAAACAAGGGCCGCAAAGCTATAAATCAGGGAGGACCACTTCAAAGGGGGCAGGCCATTCCGACTCGGCCAATCGCGCCGATTAATTCCTGTCGAGGAAGGCGCGCACGGCGCTGACCGTCGCGGCAGGCTGCTCCTCCATCAGCCAGTGCCCGGAATTCGGGATCACGAGCTCGGTGACGTCGGTCGCGGCAGCCCCCATGACCACCGCCATGGTAGGTCCGAACGATTTCTCGCCGCCGACCGCCAGCACCGGCATGGTCAGCTTTCCTTGCGCCACGAAGGCCCGGTTGTCGGCCGCGTCCTGATCGAAGGCCGCAAACTGATTGAATCCGGCGTGCATCGCGCCAGGCTGGGCATAAAGCCTCGCATAGTGTTCCCGTGAGGCCTCGCTAAAGCTCTTCGGGTTGGCCGAGAATTCGTTCCAGAAGCGATCGAGATAGATTCGTTCCCGTCCGGCCACCAGCCGCTCGGCATCGGGACCCTGAAACGAAAAGTGCCACAGGGCCCGGTTGCGTACGATCTCGTCCCACGGGCCAATCCCCGGCAGTGGGGCGTCCATGATCACGAAGCGCGTGACCCGCTCCGGATGCAGGGCGGCAAACGCGTAGCCAACCATGTTGCCGATGTCATGGGTGACGAGGTCGACCTTGTCGATCTTCAGGGCGTCGAGCACGCCCGCCATGTCCTGGCCCTGGGTTTTCTTGTCGTAGCCGGTCTCGGGCCGGGACGAGAGTCCCATGCCCCGCAGATCCGGGGCGATGACGATATGATCGCGGGCGAGGTCGGCGGCCAAAGGCGCCCACATGTCACCGGTCTCGCCATAACCATGCAGCAGCAGGACCGCCGGTCCCTGGCCGCCGACCCGGACATGCAAGGTTGTCCCGTTGGTCTGGATCTCTTGCGTGCGAAAGCTGTCGGGATAAGGCTGGACCTGCGCCGCGACGGGCAGCGACATAACCAGGGCAGTTAAAGTGCTCAGCACGAGCCGAAACATGTCGGACCTCCTCCAGTCGAAGGAAAGCAGTTCTAGGCGACCCTTTTGCCTTTCCAAGCGCTGAGAGCATGGTGTGCCGCACCGTGGGATGCCACCGGGAAACTGTCACGGTCCTTGAGGTGCTGTCGGCCCGGCCCATCGCTGGATCTGTTCCCTGCGCACGATGATTTTGTCATGAGCTTCCTTTTACGCGGCAGCGACATGATCCTGCGCGTTCTTGGCTCGAACCGACAATTCACCGAGCTGTTTGGAAAGAGGCTTGGCCATGATTTGTCCCTCGGTCGAGAAGCTCGCCCACCCTAGCCCGAGGCTTTAACTAGATACGCACTTCGATGCGTCAATCGACAGTCATCAAAGGGATGGAAGCGTTGCGGTAGCAGCGCGCAAAAGCTTCATCGCTCCAGTCTGGTCCTATGCCTTCATCGTGAGCGAGCTTGTGGCTTGGCGGCTTGTTCCGGTGGGCAGAAATGCATCTGCGCCACTCGAGTTTTATTTTCTGCGTGCCAAGGCAGGCGCTCAAACAAGCGCTGTCAAAGTATTTTCAGAATGGTTGCGCGACGTTATCCGGGCCTTGGAGCTTTGCCGATAGGAAGTGCGCCCTAAGAGAGCACCGGAGAGACGGCTTTCTGTATTGGGCGCTGCTCTCCAGCGGAAGCGACATGCTGTCCTTGTTGGGCGATGCTTACGTCGCCCGTCGTGACGAATATGCCCGAAGGCGTGCCTGACCACTGAACTCTATGAACCTCCGAGTTCCAGAGCTAAGCGGACCTTCACTGAGAGCAGCGGATTTCTGCTTATGACCCATTTCGGTCATTCCCGATTGGCGCCCGTCGAGAGGGATGCGGTCCGGCAACCCGTCGGTGCATCGAAGCCCTCCCCAGCAGGAGGTACTCCCGAAGAGTTCGGTCTTCTGTCTGGTTCGGTGAGCCGGATGTTTCCACGCCGCGTTGATGACTCACCTTGCCGTCATGCGCGCCTGATCCGAGAGGGCGTGCTCGGCGATTCGAGTAACGTCCCAACAACGGAGGCTCAAATGAGACGCAGTTTGTTCGCACTTGGGTTGGGCGCGTTGAGTGCTACGGCTTTGCTTGCGGGCTCGCTTACCGCCGCCCGCGCGCAAACGCCGGGCAAGAGGCCAAACATCGTTATGCTCATGACTGACGATACCGGCTGGAATGATTTCGGTGCCTATTCGGGAGGCGGCGCGGCCCTTGGCCACCCGACCCCGAACATCGACCGCATCGCCAAGGAAGGTGTGGTGTTCACGAACTGGTACGGCCAGGCGAGTTGCACGGCGGGCCGCGCCTCGTTCATCACCGGGCGCATCCCGATCCGCTCGGCGCTCTCGATCGTGGTGGCCCCGGGCGACGAGAATACGATCCGCAAGGAGACGCCAACGATCGCGGAATTCTTCAAGAAGAACGGTTATTCGACGTACTTCTCGGGCAAGTGGCATCTCGGCGACAAGCCCGAGGCCTACCCGATCGAGCACGGCTTCGACGAGATGAAAGCGTTTGCCGCGTACTACCCCGGCGTTTACACCTATGCAGACACCTCCAAGTGGTTCCATCCGTGGTTCCCGTCTTATAACCCGGAGTTCGCGAGGGGCTATTTCGACGTCGTGAACATGTTCGAATGGGAAGGCGTCGCGGGCCAACCGGCTCACAAGGTCGCGACCATCACCTACGACTACCTCGCCAACTTCGATGTGCGTCAGACCGACTTCGCCATCGACTACATCAAGAAGCACGCCAAGGACGACAAGCCGTTCTTCATGGACGTCAACTTCATGAAGATGCACAACCCGACGAACGCCGCACCGAAGTTCGCCGGCAAGTCGCGCCTCGGCGACTACTCGGATTCGATGATGGAGCTCGACGACGACATCGGCCGGATCATGGACACCATTCGCGCGGAGGCGCCCGACACGATCGTCATCCTGACGGCCGACAACGGAGCTTGGCAGGACGCCTACCCCGACGCCGGTACCACGCCCTTCCGTGGCGAGAAGGGCACGGCCTTCGAAGGCGGCTGGCGCGTCCCGGGCCTGATGTGGTGGCCCGGACATATTCCGGCCGGCGCGAAATACGACGAGATGATGTCGCACATCGACTGCTGGTCGACGCTGGCCGCGATGGCCGGTATCACCCCACCGCCGAACGGCGCGTGGACGGGTGATGACGGCAAGCCGGTCTACTTCGACAGCCTCGATAACAGCGCCTACATCCTCGGCCACGCCCGCCACTCCGCCCGGAGATCGTGGATCTACATAGACGGCGAAAACTTCATGGGAGCGCGCACGGACGTCGCCGGCGACCCGAACAATCCCGATCTCAACATCGCATGGAAATACCTCTGGACGGCCAAGGACACGTGGCTCGGATCCGAGCAGAACCTGGGCGCGATTGGCGCAGTCTACAACCTAACTATGGATCCGTTTGAGAAATACGACATGGTCTTCAACGGAGCGGTGGCGGCCCGGCTGCCCCAGGCCTCGCCGGGCAGGTATGCGGGGCAGGACAACGGCTGGGTCCTGGCGCTGATCGTTCCGGTTGTGATGGAGTTCAACAAGTCGATTGTTGACTATCCAAGCATCAAACGGGTGCCGGGTGGTGCATCGACCGACTGGCGGCCCAATCTTCAGACCCCGGACAACCCCGTCCCGTTGCTGGATATGAAGAATCCGCCACGGGTCAAGGCTGGCGGCGGTTAACTGAACCGAGCACCCATCTTCTCGCTGAGAATGGGGAACGCCTCGCGGCTGTGGGTCGTACTTGTAGATTTTCTAACATATGTTAGATTATGTTGGTTGCTTTTTAATAGAGTGATAGCGCCTCCATATTGGCCGACATTTCCCCTCCCACACGCAATCCTTCGAGGGCTTAAGGAAAACGCATGACCTACCGAGCGCCTGTGTCCGATATTGTTTTCACCATGCGGCACGTGGCGAGCCTCGACCGCGCCCTGGAGGATGGCCTCTATCCTGAACTCACCGCCGATTTGGTGGAGACGATCTTGGGGGAGGCGGGCCGTTTCGCGAACGATGTCATCGCGCCCCTGAACCGTGAGGGCGACAAGCACGGTGTCACTCTGAAGGATGGTGTTGTCACCACTGCACCCGGTTGGAAGGAGGCCTATAAGGCCTGGACTGAGGCGGGATGGAACGCCCTTCCGGGGCCGGCTGAATATGGCGGGCAGGGACTGCCGACGCTTCTCAATTCCGCCTGCGTCGAGATGTGGAACGCAGCCTCCATGGCATTCGGCATTGGACCGGTCCTTACGATGGGCGCCATCGAGGCGCTCGTCCAACATGGGACAGAGTACCTGAAGAGTCGGTACCTCGAGAAACTCGTCTCCGGCGAGTGGACCGCGACCATGAATCTGACGGAGCCTCAGGCCGGCTCCGATCTCGCGGCCCTGCGCTCTCGCGCAGAACCCGCAGGTGATGGCACTTACAAGATAACGGGCCAAAAAATCTTCATCACCTATGGCGAGCATGATCTGACCGAAAACATCGTGCATCTCGTTCTCGCGCGTCTTCCCGAAGCGCCTGTTGGCACGCGCGGCATCTCGCTATTTGTCGTGCCCAAATTCCTACCGGACGGCACGCGTAACGATGTGCGGTGCCATAGCATCGAGCACAAGCTCGGCATCCATGCCTCGCCCACCTGCACTATGATCTTCGGCGACAATGGCGGCGCGATCGGCTGGCTCTTAGGCGAGGAGAACCGTGGTTTGAACTGCATGTTCACGATGATGAACAACGCACGCCTGGCCGTGGGCCTGCAAGGTGTCGCCATCGCTGAGCGCGCCTATCAGTTGGCGCTGGCCTATGCTCATGAGCGTAGGCAGGGCCGTGCGCCTGGCGGTGCAAGAAATGTGATGAGCCCCATCGTCGAGCACCCCGATATCCAGCGCAATCTTCTCACGATGAAAGCGCTCACCGCAGCAGCGCGGTCTATCTGTTACCTGACAGCTGAGGCCATCGATCGCGCCCATCTCGAACAGGACGAGTCGGACCGGCGAAAGGCCAACGAGCGCGCATCCCTCCTGACCCCGGTTGCGAAGGCTTTCTCCACCGACATCGGCGTCGAGGTCGCCTCCCTCGGCGTTCAGGTTCATGGCGGCATGGGTTTCATTGAGGAAACCGGGGCGGCTCAGCACTACCGCGATGCACGCATTGCGCCGATTTATGAGGGAACGAACGGTATCCAGGCCCTCGACCTAGTCACCCGCAAGTTGCCGCTTGCGGGCGGTGAAACGGTGGCGGCGCAGATTGCCTCCATGCGAGACATCGTCGCGCGCCTGACAAAAACAGACAGCGTAGAATTGACTTCCATCGCGCCCACGCTCGACGCAGCTATCGGGAGCCTCGAACGCGCAACGAACTTTCTCCTGAGAGCGCTTTCCGCCGATGCGCCGCTGGAAGCTATCGCAGGCGCGACCCCATATCTGAGTCTCTTCGGCATTGTCCAAGGGGGTGGGGCGTTGGCGCAGCTGGCGTTAGCCGCTCATGAGGCGATGCTGAGAGGCGAAACCGCCCCGGCTCATCGTGGTCGAATTGCTCTCGCTCGCTTCTTTGCGGATCACATCGTCACCCGCGTCGATGGGTTAGAGCGAACCGTGGTCGCCGGCATGGCCCCGTTGCTGGATGCCGAACTGGTGCTCGCGAACGAAATACCGTAGTGGGCTTGTTGCCACGGGCACGCGGTTACTCTTTCGGTGCCGGGCATCACGATGACCAGTAACGGGTTTCGTGAAGGCGCCAAGCTTCTGAGGCTGTGCTCGTGAATTCAAACAGCTAGATATCGCTGCTGAAGGTCCGCGCTGGAATCAAACGCCGCCCAGGATCCTTCGAACACCACGCGGCCGCTGTCGAGCAGGTAGAGCCGCTCGGTGCACATGCGCGCGAACCAGACATTCTGCTCCGCGACAAGCAATGCCATGCCATTCTTACGCCGAAGCTCGATGAGCTGATGAACGAGCCGCTCGACGATGACCGGCGCCAATCCTTCGGTTGGCTCGTCCAACAAAAGACATTCCGGCCGCGCGAACATGGCCCGCGCGATCGCCAGCAATTGCTGTTGCCCGCCGCTGAGCTCGAAACCGAGGCGCCCGCGCAAATCGGCGAGCATCGGAAATAACATAAAAATCTCGTCGACCGAATATGAGGCAACGTTGGGGCGCGCGGCGTGACGGCCCATGGCAATGTTTTCCGCCACCGTCAGGTGAGGATAGATGCGGCGATCTTCGGGCACGAATCCGAGCCCCCGGCGAGCGCGACGGAAATCGGACCATGCGGTGATATTCTCTCCGCGATGGCTGACCGGCCCGACGACGCGCGGGCCACCCCCCATGATGCTCTTGAACAAGGTGGTTTTGCCGACGCCATTCCGTCCAAGAATAGCGACACCCTCGCTTTGTCCGATTGCGAGGGTCACGTTCTGGACGATATGGCTGTCGCCGTAAAAGGCATTGAGCGGTCCGACCTCAAGCATGGATAAGTTCCGATCCGAGATAGATCTCGCGCACCATCGCATCGTCGCGGACTTCCGCGGGCGTGCCGGTGGCTATCACGGCGCCCTGGTGCAGGACGGCGACGCGAGAGGCAAGGCCGAATACCACTTCCATATCGTGTTCGGTCAGAACGATCGTCATACGGTGGCGGGCCCTGATGGCGGCGATGAGCTCCGTCGCGGCGCGCCGGTCTGCCGGCGACATTCCTGCGGTCGGTTCGTCCAACATGAGAATCCGTGGTTGTAGCGCCAGGCTCATGGCGAGTTCGAGGCGCTTCTTGTCGCCGTGCGACAAGAGCCGCGCGGGTTCGTCGCGTTTGTCGATCAGGCCGACCTCTAAAAGGGTTTGCTCGACCGCTTCGCGGACGTCGGGCGAAGGACGGCAGGCGAGACGCCGCGCGGGGCGACGGCCCGTATTGCGCTCATGGGCCTCGATGGCGATGACGACGTTTTCTTGCGTGGTCAGCTCCTTGAAGACACGCGCAACCTGGAAAGATCGGCCGAACCCGAGTCGGACGCGTTTCCATTCCGGCATGCGGGTGACGTCGTCTCCTTCGAAACGGACCGTGCCTCTATCGGCGAAAACCTCGCCGGTCAGCACCTTGAACAAGGTCGTCTTGCCCGCCCCGTTGGGGCCGATGACCGCGAAGCTGTCGCCCTCGGCGACCGAAAGATTGACACCCTTGAGAACTTTGACGGATGGGTAATCCTTCACCACATTCGTGGCGACGAGCAAGGGATTGGTGGTGGCGTCGTGGAGCGTCATCGAACGATCTCCGGTCTTGCGGTGACAATCGTCTTGCGGTTCATCCGTTTCCGCAATCGCGACAGGCCGCCGAGAAGACCGCCTGGGAAGGCAAGAACAACAACCAACAGGATCGAGCCGATGATGATCTCAGACAATCCGTGCAGGGTGCGGGTTCCGTACTCGAGCACCGCGAAAACAACGGCTCCCACGACGGGTCCCCAGAAGCTTTGGACGCCGCCGAGAAGCGTATAGAGGATTGGTCTTGCCGAGAACGTCCAGTGCGCGATCTCGGGCGTCAGCAATTGCAGCCAGGGGGCATACAGCGCGCCGGCGATCGCTGTCGTTCCCGATGCGATGGCGAAGGAACGGAGACGATAGGCTTGCACGTCGATACCAAGAAACGCTGCGCGTTCCGCATCCTGCTGAATGCTCTTGAACACACGGCCCATGCGCCCGTGCATGACCCACCACAAGCCGACGGCCAAAAGCGTACACATGGCGATCATGAAGTAATAATAGTTGTTGCCGCTCGCGAGATCGATCGTCGTGAAGCCGAGCGACAGGCGGGGCCGGCGGATGCCCGTAAAGCCATCCTCTCGGCCGAGCGCCGGGATGTAAGACAGCAGCAGATAGACGATCTGGCTCAGCGCAAGCGTCAAAATCGCGAAATAGACGCCGATGGAGCGGCGAAGAGCGAGAATCCCCACGATGAGCGCGACGAGCGATCCGAACAGACCCGCGCCGGCAAACAACAGCAGCGGATGTATCCCGGGCGCAATTTTCGCAGCCCATGCGAACGCGTAGCCGCCGATGGCGAAGAATGATGCGTGACCGAAGCTGACGAGTCCGGTCTGGCCGAACATCAGGTTCCAACTGAGGCCGAAGACGACGTGCAGTGCCAAAGTGCCGGCTATGAACACGATGCCTTTGCTGGTCACGAACGGGAGAGAGACGAGGACCACGAGGATGATGGCCGCGATGGCTGCGTCCCGCTTCCAGGTGCTATTGCTTGCCTGAGACATCATAGGCGTGCTCCTGCGATCAGTCCCTGCGGGCGCATCAGAAGCATCGCGGCCATGGCTACATAGAAAAAGACCCCAGGCACCTCGGAGAAAATGACGGAGCCGTAGGAATCGATCACGCAGAGCAGGATCGAAGCCAGAAACGTGCCGCGAATATTGCCCATTCCACCAACTATCAGAACGCCGAAGGCTTGCACCACGAACACGCTGGCGAGGTTGGGTGAAAGGGTCTGATTCGGCAGCAGCAAGCCGCCGGCGAGTCCCGCGAGAAAGAAGCCGATCACGACGATCCACGCGTAAAAGCGCGGTACGTTGACGCCGAGCATGCCGGCCATCCACGGATCACTCGCCACGGATTTCATGAGTTTACCTGTTGCGGTGTGTTGAAGAATCCACTCCAGTAAACTGTAGCAAAGAACGCCGAGGCCGATGATGAAGATGGCGAAAACCGGCATTACGAGATCACCTGCGATCAAAGCGCCGCCGAGTGCGGCGGGCGTCATGATGCTGTGGAACGACACGCCCCAGATTGCCTTGACGGCGCCCTCGGAGATCAACAGCAGCGCGTAGGTGGCGATCAACGAATAGGCTTCGTCCACATGCTGAAGCGGCCGGAATACCAGCCTCTCCACCACGAGCCCACACAGGCCGACCACGATCCCCGCCACGATGCTGATCAAGATGTACGCGATCGTCGAGGTGTCGCTCGCGAATGTCTTGACGAGAGAGAAGGCCAGATAGGCGCCGATCATGAAGAAGCCGCCATGGGCAAAGTTCAGGATGCGGAGGATGCCGAAGACGAGTGTCAGCCCAGTGGCGAAGAGAAACACCACCATGGCCGTGAATAGCCCGTTGAAGAGAGGGCCGAGAAATAGCGCAAGCACGATTTTTCACCTGTCCGTCAACCTGCCGGCAATGCGCCGGCAGGTCTTGAGAGGGAATTCAACTCAGCGACGAAGGGGCCCGCTCAGCGCTTGTTGTAGAGAAACTTCAACGGCTGACCTGGTGACGGTTCTTCGCTCAAGCCCTCATCTTTGATCACCCGGTGACCCGTGATCTTCCACCCTTGTTCACTGTCGTCGGGGCCGAACTGCACGAAGTTAATATCGCAGATGGCCTGATGGTCTTCCTTGCGGATCTTGCGCATGCCCTTGCAAGAGTCGAATTCAAGACCCTCCAACGCGGCAATAACCTTGTCGGTATCCGTACTGCCGGCCTTCTGGATAGCGCTTGCATAGGCGAGCACGGATGTGTGTGCTTCGCCCACGTACCCGGCCGGATGTTTGTCGCCGGCCATCTTCACATAAGTCTCGTAGAGATCATCGTTGATCTTATGGCCCTTGTACGCGCCGTAGAACCAGTGGAATCCAGACCAGAGTCCCGGCGGTGTGTTCTTGCCCATGGCCTGTGCGATGATGAATTCACTCCCCGGGTCCACCAGGACCTTGAATTTCTTCGTGAGACCATAGGCGGCCGCCTGTCCGAACATCGTCACAGCATCGCCGCCGTAGACGCCGCAATAGAGGCCCTCCGACTTGCTGCGCATGAGTTGCACGATCTCGTTTTTGTAATCGGTCGCACCGAACTTCGCCCAAATCGGATCCGTGATCGTCACGGGCTTCTTGTTAAGCTCGGGATAGAATTGGAGCATGCCGTCTACGAAAGAATCCCAGTTCGACGTGCCGATGGCGGTCTGCGGATTGATCGCGGTCCAGTCGGAAACAGCTGGGTAGTCGGCGGCTACTAGTTTTGCGAGAGCGCGCTGACGTGAATAAGCATGGTCGGCAGTGCGGAAGACATTGGGACTGAACTGATCATGCGTCAGTTCGTTGGCTGCAGCCGCCGATACGACGAGCACCGACTTGTCAGCCTGAAGGGTTGGCGCGATCGCCAGCGCGACGCCACTCGACAACACACCGAACATCAGGTTCACGCCGTTGCCTGCCAGATCCTTCGCAGCGGCAACGCCCGCGGCAGGGGCCGCCTTGTCGTCGCGGGTTACGAGTTCGATCTTCCGACCGAGGACACCACCCGCCTGGTTGATCTGGTTCACCGCGATGGTCGCGCCGGCAAGCTGATATCGCCCGATCACCTCCTGCGAGCCGCTGAGAGGTGCGATCAGGCCGAGGCGAATGGGCGCGCTTTGAGCGAAGCTCGGTCGCGTAAAGCTTCCAAAGGCACTGGCGGCGCCGAAAGCAGCCAGGGATTTCGTGATTTGGCGTCGTGAAAAATCGTTGGACATGGTTCCCTCTTTTGTTCTGGTTATCTAACGGAAGTTAGATTTTTAAGCCTGTCAATGGATATGACGGGCGTCGGCAACGCTATTCGGCGTAAACTCCAGCTTTCAGAAGTGATGCGGAAGCAAGGTCGGCGCCCTGCCTATTGGTGTAAAAGCCGGCACAGAGGCCGCCATCGACCGGCAGGATCGCGCCGGTCACGTAGGAGGCGGCATCGGACAGAAGAAAGAGGACGACGGCGGCGATCTCGTTCGGGTGGGCCATACGTCCGAGAGGCGTCCGGTTGTTCAGGACCTCGTCGACGAAGCGGGCCGGAATGCCTTGTCGAACCAATGGCGTGTCGACGCCATTGGGCGCGACCGCATTGACCCGGATGCCCCGGCGTCCCCACTCGATCGCGAGAACGTCGGTGAGGCCGGAGACGCCAAATTTCGCCGAGCAATAGTTAGATCGGCCGGCAAAGCCTCCCAGCGAATTGACCGAAGCGATGTTCACAATCGCGCCGCGTCCATGGTCAAGCATCCGCCGTCCCGCAGCCTGGCAAGAGAGGAACATCCCCTTCAGATTGGTGTCGACGACAAGATCCCAGGTCGCCTCGTCCATGCTCTCCGCAGGAGCGGGGCGAGATAGGCCCGCCGCCGTGACGAGGCCGGAGAGGGGACCGAATTTCGCTTCGAATGTCGCGACGGCCTGCTCGGTCGCCTCGGCATCCCGCACGTCGAAGGGGAGTGCGATGGCATTGCCGCCGGCCTCGCAGAGCGATGACGTAATGGCTTCAGCTGATTCCGCCTGAACGTCCCCAATGCCGACCGCTGCCCCGGCTTTCGCCAAAGCGCGGGCAACCGCTTCGCCGATTCCAGACGCCGCACCTGTGACCAGGACAGCCCTGCCGGTAAAATCGAAGCTCACGTCTCTCGATGGCGGCTGCATGGCAGGTCCTTCTCATCGGCGAACTTTCAGTTATCTAACAGCTGTTAGATATTCGCGTCAACTACGCTACGCTGATCGGGGTCGTCGCAATGCGAGGCAAGCGAGTGGCAGCGAACACCAAGTCCATAGTATGATGAAATGGCTTCCTTAAATCTAACATATGTTTGATATTCTCCCGATCGTGTCATGGCGACTTGTGGGGGAACGGATGGCCGAGTTCGAGAAGCAGACGTGTGTGGTCACGGGCGGAGGGCGAGGAATCGGTCGGGCAATCGTTGAAATGTTTGCTGCCGAAGGTGCCGAGGTGCATTCGCTCGACGCGGTCGCTCAGCAAAACCCCGTCGGGCACGGCAACGCGCATTTTAAACACTGCGATATAACGGACCTCTCCACGGTCGAGGCGTTTTTCGCCTGGCTGCACGCCTGTGGGAAGAGCGTCGACGTGCTCGTGAACAATGCCGCGACTGTCACTCGCGCAGTGCCGATCACAGACCTTTCGCCGCAAGAATGGCAGCGAACGATCGACGTCAATATTACTGGCGCTTTCAATGTCACGCGCAGCGCGCTTGCTCTCATGGGCAAGGGTGGACGGATCATCAACATCGCCTCGACCTTCGCTCATGTCGGCTCGCCGGGGCGCGTTGCTTACTCGACCACGAAGGGAGCGATTCTCGCCTTCACGCGAAGCCTGGCGCTCGACACCGCGGCGCATGGTATTCGCGTCAACTCCATTTCGCCGGGAGGCATAGCCACCGATCGGCTGATCGAATTGTTCGGGTCACAGCAGGCCGCGGAGAGCCATCTCGCGCAACTCCATCCCGTTGGACATACTGGCAAGCCGGCAGATATTGCGAACGCGGTTTGGTATCTCGCGTCCCGGCGCTCGACATTCATGACCGGCGCGGACCTCCTTGTCGATGGCGGTTACACCGCGCAGTAGCCGGCTCCGGGCGGTACTGCAGACCCTATTGCCAATATTTCGAACGTTCGTTAGATTTCCGACAAATGCCGCGCCGGCCCTCTGCCGGCAGTCGAAGGGAGGCTGCCATGCCGAAGTACAATCTGATCGCACTCACGAACCCGCACGATGGTCGAGACGACGAGTTCAACGAGTGGTACACGAACGTTCATCTCGCGGATGTTCTGAAATTGCCGGGTGTAACGGCGGCGCAGCGCTATCGCCTTGCTGACGTGCAGCATCGGCCGGGACCGTTGGAGTGGTCCTACATGGCCGTCTACGAAATCGAGATCGACGATATCTCGAAGACGCTGTCAGCATTGAAGGCTGCAAGCGGGACCGCGCAAATGCCTCTTTCCCCTGCGCTTTCTCCGGAGCGCATGGTCTGGATATACCAGCCGATCACTGAGCGGGTCGAGCGCTCGCGCGCCATTTCGGGCTGATTGTCGCCCATTCACGAGCGCCGATGCGCTCCAAAATTATCGGATAGGTTACAGGCCCATGAAAGTGTTGGTCCCGGTTAAAAGAGTTGTCGACTACAACGTGAAGGTCCGTATCAAATCGGACGGTTCAGGTGTCGAGCTCACGAACGTGAAGATGTCGATGAATCCGTTCGACGAAATTGCCGTTGAAGAAGCCATCCGCCTCAAGGAGGCGGGCAAGGTTGAAGAGATTGTCGTGGTGTCGATCGGCCCTGCGCAGGCTCAGGAAACGCTGCGCACGGCGCTTGCGATGGGCGCGGATCGCGCGATCCTGGTCAAGGTTGAGGATCCGGTCGAGCCTCTCGGTGTCGCCAAGGTATTGAAGGGCATTGTCGAGGAGGAAAAGCCGAACCTTGTGATCCTCGGCAAGCAAGCGATCGACGACGATGCTAACCAGACCGGCCAGATGCTGGCTGCTCTTCTGGGTTGGGCGCAAGGGACCTTCGTTTCCAAGTTGGAGATCGATGGCGACAGGGCGAGGGTAACCCGCGAAGTCGATGGAGGATTGCAGACCATTGAGCTTGGCCTGCCGGCGATCGTCACGACGGACCTACGGCTGAACGAGCCGCGCTATGCGTCTCTGCCAAACATCATGAAGGCGAAGAAGAAGCCGCTCGATGAGAAAACGGCCGCCGATTTCGGTGCTGACATCACGCCGCGGCTGAAAGTGCTCAGGACCGAGGAACCCGGCGGCCGACAGGCAGGCGTGAAGGTGAAGTCGGTGGCCGAACTCGTCGACAAACTGAAGAACGAAGCCGGCGTCCTCTGATCGGGCGGTAAGAAAAGGAACAGGAAAATGACAATTCTTCTTATCGCAGAACATGACAACGCGACGCTCTCCGACCAGACGTCAAAGACGCTGTCGGCAGCGCTACAGATCGGCCCGGATGTTCATGTCCTCGTCGCCGGCAAGGGCGCAAAAGCGGCAGCCGACGCGGCGGCGCGACTGCATGGGGTGGCCAAGGTTCTGCTGGCGGAGGCCGACGAACTCGAACAACGTTTGGCTGAACCGCTGGCCGCCCTTGTCGTCGCGCTGGCCGCAGATTACGACACTTTCATTGCGCCAGCCACCGCATCGGGCAAGAATGTCATGCCGCGCATCGCGGCGCTGCTCGATTCCGCACAGGTGTCGGAAATTGTAGAGGTGGTGTCGCCGGATACTTTCAAGCGGCCGATCTACGCGGGCAACGCCATCCAGACCGTGCAATCCACCGATTCAAGAAAGGTGATTACCGTCCGCACGGCGTCTTTCCAGCCTGCGGGGGAGGGTGGATCTGCACCCATCGAGACCGTCAACGCCGCCGAGAATCCAGGCGTCTCGATCTTCGTCGAAAACAAGCTCTCGGACAGTGACCGTCCCGAACTCACCTCGGCGAAAATTGTTATTTCTGGTGGTCGGGCGCTCGGATCGTCGGAGAGGTTCACGGAGGTCATTCTTCCCATTGCCGACAAGCTGGGAGCCGCAGTCGGAGCCTCGCGTGCGGCGGTCGATGCGGGCTATGCGCCCAACGATTGGCAGGTGGGGCAGACCGGCAAAATCGTGGCCCCTGACCTTTACATCGCGGTCGGTATCTCGGGCGCCATCCAGCATCTCGCCGGCATGAAGGATTCCAAGGTCATCGTCGCTATCAACAAGGACGAGGAGGCCCCGATCTTCCAGGTGGCCGATTACGGCCTCGTTGGTGATCTGTTCACAATCCTGCCTGAACTACAAAAGGCGTTATGAAAATGACCGAGGTCTCGGGCGCACTGGCCGGCATCAAGGTCATCGATCTGACGCAGATGCTGGCCGGTCCTTATTGCACGATGCTCCTCGCCGATCAGGGAGCGAGCGTCATCAAGATCGAGCCGGTCGAAGGCGATCCGACGCGGCAATTCGGGCCCTTTCCGAAGGACGATACGGCTCACTATTTCGGTGGCTATTTCCAGAGCACCAACCGCAACAAGAAGAGCGTCGCGCTCGATCTGAAATCAGACGAGGGCAAAGCATTGTTTCGCAGACTCGCCAAGGATGCGGATATTGTGGTCGAGAACTTCCGCGCCGGTGTCATGGATAGGCTCGGCATCGGCTACGAGGTGTTGGCGGCCGACAATCCGCGGTTGGTCTACGCGGTGATCCGCGGATTTGGCGATCCGCGGACGGGAAGCAGCCCTTATGTGAACCGTCCGGCCTTCGACGTTGTGGCGCAGGCGATGGGCGGAGCCATGGGCATTACCGGGCCGAATTCCGTGACCCCGATGAAAATCGGCCCGGGCGTCGGCGATATTTTCCCAGCGTCTCTCGCCGCTTTCGGCATCATGGCGGCGCTTCACCATGCAAGCCGCACCGGCCAGGGCCAGTTTGTCGACGTCGCCATGTACGATGGCATTCTCGCCATGTGTGAGCGCATCGTCTATCAATATTCGTATCTTGGAGAATCTCCGGTTCCGGAAGGAAATCAGCATCCGATTCTTTGTCCGTTCGGCACCTTCCCTGCTAAAGACGGACAAGTCACGATCGGGTGCCCGCGCGATTCTTTCTGGCGCGACCTGAGTGCTATCATGGGCCGCCCTGAACTCGCGGACGATCCGAAATTTGCCACCAACAACGCCCGCTTGGCTCACGCGGCTGAAACGGTGGCGATTGTAGAGGCATGGAGTGCCACACGGACCAAGGCCGAGATCGCGGAAGCTCTCGATGGCCGGGTGCCGTTCGGACCCGTCAATACGGCGGCCGACATCTACGGCGATCCACATGTCGCCGCGCGGAACATGCTGGTCGAGGTAGAGCATCCGGGATCGTCCAAGCCGGTCACAATTGCTTCGACGCCGATCCGGATGACAGCCACGCCCGGCGGTGTATTCCACAGGGCGCCACTCGTCGGTGAAGACACAGATGAGGTGCTCGCCGGGCTCGGATTGTCGAATGCGGAAATCGCCGCGCTGAAGGCTCGGAATCTGATAGCTGGCCCGTAACGGTGTCGCCACGGATCAGCGGATCGGTGAAAAGCTCGTCGGTCGCAGGATCACCGTTTCCATGTTCTGAATGAAGGGCGTTGTCTTGGGACCGAACGCGATCCATTCCGGATCCGCATAGAGCTTTGCCCTCAGCTCGTCGCGCTGCTGCATGCTCTCATAGCCCCACATGGTGACGACCTGATTCAACGTCCCGATCTCGGAGACGAAATAGCCGATCATGGGCAGGTATTTGGTGTGCAGCGCCAGCCCTTCAGCCTCGTACAATGCGAGGAATTCCTGAACCTTGCCAGGGTGGAAGGTGTAAGTGCGTTTTTCGATGATCATCGAACAGGCTCCTCATGGCGAGTGTCGAGGCCACACGCTAATCCAGCTTGCAATTAAATTCAAACGAATGTTAGAAAAATGATTGCCGATTTGTACGCACTTGCCCGAACCGTCTCCGAGACGTGTCTCCCACGCCAAGATTTCGCTGGAGGAAAAATGATAGCGCGCACCCTCTTTTCCGAAGAGCATGAAATGTTCCGTGAATCGGTTCGCCGCTTCATGGAGCGCGAGCTGGCACCGCACCATGAGGAATGGGAAGAAAAGGGGGAGGTCCCTCGCTGGGCATGGAAAAAGGCAGGCGAGCAGGGCTTCCTTTGTGTCGCGATTCCCGAGGAATGGGGCGGCGTGGGGGCAGACCGTCGTTATTCGATCATTCTGATGGAGGAGCAGGCTAGGCTCAATCTCACGGGTCTCGGATTTCCGCTTCACTCCGACATCGTCGCGCCATACATCCATCATTACGGAACATCCGATCAGAAGCTGGCATGGCTTCCAAAGATGGCGACGGGCGACTACATCGCGGCCATCGCCATGACGGAGCCCGGCGGCGGTTCCGATCTCCAGGCAATCCGTACGACGGCTGTCCGCGACGGTGATGATTACGTCATTTCAGGTCAGAAAACCTTTATTACCAACGGTCAGACGGCTGACCTCTTCCTTGTTGCCTGCAAGACCGATCGTAGCGAGGGCGCACGTGGCATCAGTCTCGTGATGGTGGAGGCCGATCGTGCTGGTTTCGAGCGCGGGCGTCGACTCAAGAAACTCGGCACCAAGGCGCAGGACACTTCGGAGCTTTTCTTCAATGAAGTGCGCGTGCCGGTAACAAATCTCATCGGTGAGGAGGGCAAGGGCTTCGGCTACATGATGCAGGAGCTTGCCTGGGAGCGCATGCATGTCGGCATCCAGGCGGTCTCGTGCTGCGAGGCAGCGCTCGACTGGACGATCGATTACACGAAGAATCGCCGAGCTTTTGGCAAGGCAGTGATCGAGTTTCAAAACTCACGCTTTACGTTGGCCGAGATGAAAACGGAGGTTCAGGTCGGCCGGATTTTCCTCGATCGCTGCCTGGAACTGGTGCTCGATGGCAAACTCGACACGACCACTGCCGCGATGGTGAAGTTATGGACGAGCGAGATGCAAGGAAAGGTGCTCGACGCCTGCCTTCAGCTGCACGGGGGCTACGGGTTCATGTGGGAATACCCGATCACGCGGGCCTTTGCCGACGCGCGCGTCCAGCGGATCTACGCCGGCACGAATGAAATCATGAAGGAACTAATCGGGCGGACGCTCTGAGGCGAGGACTACAGCCTAGCTCGCGGTGAGTTCGCCTTTTCTTGCTTCGGCAAACGCGCGCCAGCCTAGCGGCATGCGGCCAGTGACACTCTTGACCGTGTCGTAAACGGCGTCGGCAAGTGGCATATTGCCCGCTTCGATTGCCGCGACGCCGCCAGCGAGGCTCGTAGCGTAGACTGGATCCATGCCTTGCTTCAGCAGGATTGGCAGAAGCTCCGTGGGTTCGCGCGGGCGGTATTCGACCGGGCGGTGCGTCACTTCCGAAAGGAGTGTCGCGATCTCTGTCAGGGACAGCGCCTCGACGGCAAGCGGATACGTCTTTCCGCTATGTCTGTCCGGATCGCGCAAAGCCGCTGTGCCCACGGCCGCGATATCTTCTGAGGAAATCCAACTGATTTTTCGGTCGCCCACAAAATGGACGAGACGGTCCGGCCTGTGCTTGAAGCCTGCCCAGACCGTGTCGATGAAGAAGTTGGGTCTCAGATGGGTGAACGAAAACCCCATCGATTCGATCGTGTGCTCGATAAGCTGGTGCCAGGCGAAATGAGGATGCGGCGTGTCGTCTGGCGCAAGCGCGCCGAGATGAACGATGTGACGCACACCCGCAGCCTTGGCGGCGTCGAGCAGGCGTTTGGAATGGATGAGCATGTCGACCGAATATCCTGTGATCAGGAAAACCGAATCGACGCCTTCGAGCGCCGGCCGTAGGGTCTCGGGACGATCATAGTCGAATGTGACGGGAGCAAAGCCTTCGGCGCGTAACCGGTCCGCGCTCCTGGCACTGCGCGCTGCGCCGATCAGTTCGAACTCGCCGGATTTCGCGTCGCCCGCAAGAAGCCGCATTGCAGCACCGCCAACTGTGCCGGTCGCTGCGGTCACCAGAATTCGTCTTGTCATGATTGTTTTCTCTCGCAGGCTTGGCGTGTTGCAAAATCTAACAGATGTTTGTTTTATAGTTGAGCATCTGGGTGAGTGTCCACTATCGACGTGGACGTGCGGGTTTTTCCGGGACGCTCTCCTCCAAGTTCTCGGAGATCGCGCTTGTCGAGGTTCAGCGGGTTTTGTCGCTGCGAAAATGAATGCGGACGAGAAATCGGCACTTGCAGCGGTTTCGAACGAGTGTTAGGTTTTGTTCGAAGCTGCCCGAAGGCGGCGATGAAGCAGCCACTTTGTGCTCGCGAGGGTCTATCGGACGCGTCTGCGTTCGTGCGGCTGAGAAGGAGGAAGGCGATGCGTCGTCTCGAAGGTAGACTGGCCGTAGTCACCGGCGCGGGAAACGGAATCGGTCGCGCAAGTGCACTGCGCTTCGCTGCAGAAGGGGCAAACGTCGCCATCCTCGATATGGAAGAGGAGGGCCTCTCCGCCACAGCGGAGAAAGCCCGTGAAGCAGGCGCGAAGGTGTTGGCGATCACCGCCGACTGCACCGATGAACAGGTTGTCACGGACGCCTTCAAACGCATCTACGCCGAGGCCGGCTTCATTGATATTCTGATGAACAATGTTGGGCAAAGCGCGCGTGAACGGGCGTCCGAATTCTACGCATCGTCTTCGGAAGTCTGGCGCTTCACGCTGAACGTCTCGCTTATGTCGACACTGATCGCATCCCGCCAGGTGGTGCCGTCGATGCGTGAGGCGGGTCGCGGCAAGATCGTGAATGTCGCGTCGAATGCCGGCATGGCGGGCGAGATCGGGCTTTCGGAATACGCTGCCGCCAAAATGGGCGTGATTGGCTTCACGCGCTCGCTCGCGCGGGAACTCGCGCCATTCAAGGTGAACGTCAATGCGGTTTGTCCCGGTGTCACGAAGACCCGGGTTATCGAGCGCATCTCCGATGAAATTCTCGAGCAGATCCGCAAATCGATCCCACTCGGTTTCTTCGCCGAACCCGAGGATATCGCGGCGACCGCGGCTTTCCTCGCCAGCGACGATTCCCGCTACATGACGGGCCAATCCGTCGTGGTCGACGGCGGGCGCTGGATGATCTGACGGACGGCACAGGACGCGAAAGCGAGCGTCGTCTAGGTCCGACGCAAAAAAATCGAACAAAAGTTTGAAATTACAGACACATTAATCGAGAGAGCGCTTAGAATGGAAAAGATGCTGGAAAACAAGGTGGCGCTCGTAACGGGTGCGGGTCGTGGCATCGGTCGCGAGGTTGCTATGCTGATGGCATCCTACGGTGCGAAGGTCGTCGTCAACGATCGCGGCGTCTCGCTCGACGGGAATGACGAGACCGACGCGCCAGCCCGTGAAGTCGTTCGCGAGATCAAGGAAGCCGGTGGCGAGGCGGTTGCCGATTTCGGCTCGGTGTCCGACGCGGACCAGGCGCGCGCCATGGTGAACACCGCAGTCGAGACGTTCGGCAAGATCGACATCGTCGTCAACAATGCTGGCATCTTGCGTGACGCCATCTTCCACAAGATGACCGACGAAGATTGGGATTCTGTCCTCAAAGTCCATCTCTATGGCAGCTACAATGTCAGCCGCGCCGCCGCGGAGCATTTCCGTAAGCAGGAGAGCGGCACCTTCGTGCATATGACATCGACCTCCGGACTCGTCGGCAATCCTGGTCAGGCGAATTACTCCGCGGCCAAGATGGGCATCGTCGGGTTATCGAAATCTCTGGCGCTCGACATGGCGCGCTTCAATGTCCGTTCCAATTGCATTTCGCCTTTTGCGTGGAGCCGAATGGTCGGATCGATCCCGAACACGCCGGACCAGGAGGAGCGCCTGAAAACCTTGAAGATGCTCACCCCGGACAAAACCGCTGCGGTCGCGGTGTTCCTTGCCAGTGACGCCGCGAATGCGGTGAACGGCCAGATTCTGGCGGTGCGCGGCAATGAAGTCTTCCTCATGAGCCAGCCACGCCCGTTGCGTTCGGTCCATCGCTCGGAGGGCTGGACACCCGAGACGTTGCGCGATCATCTTCTCCCGACACTCAAGACATCTTTCATCCCGCTCGACATGTCGCGCGACGTGTTCTCCTGGATGCCGGTCTGACAATGGAACCGTTTCAGCGCTATGACGAAGTCGAGATCGGTGACGTCTATCCGACGGCACCCTTGACTTTCGAGGTCAGCGCCGCGGTCGTAGATGGCTTTCTCGCGGCGACCGGAGACGGCACTGGCCTTTATGCCCGCGAGAGCGACAACCGCCGCGCCCCGTCGATGATGGCCTCGGTCTACCTGATCGATCTCTTGATGGCGCGCCGCTCCCCACCCGGCGGAATCCATGCCAAGCAGGCCATCCGGTTCCATCGGCCCCTCGCAGTCGGCGAAACATTGGGGATCCAAGCGCGGGTCGTGGACAAATACGTCCGCAAGGAGCGACCTTATGTCGTGTCGGATTTCGAGGCGCGGGGCAGCGACGGCGGTTTGGCTGCCAGCGGCCGGATCACCTCGATTTGGGGGAAGGATCGATGAGCCCCGACCTCTCTATTCCTGGAAGACCTAGTTCCATTGTCGCGGGCGACGCATTGCCCGTGCTCAGTCGTCAGATCACTCAGCAGATGATCGACGATTACGCGAACGCCTCGGGCGATTTCAACCCAATCCATGTGGATCCGGAATTCGCTCGAACAGGTCCGTTCGGACGTACCATCGCGCACGGTCTGATGACGCTCGCATTTGCTGCGCAGATGCTGAACGCGTGGAGTGAAGGGACCTTTGACGAGTGCGGCGAGATCGATGTCGCTTTCATCGGTCCCGTCTTCGCTGGTGACGTCCTGACAATTTCGGGCGTGGTCGAGGAAATCCTTTCGCACGAGGGTCGCGCAGCAGCGCGAGTCAGGCTGAAATGCGAAGCTGGCGAGCGGCAGGTTCTCGCCGGAACCGCCATGCAGCCCTTGGAATCGATAGGGAAAGTATAAGTCATGGCGCGAGAAGCAGTGATTGTTGGCGTTGGCGATGTCCCGTTGAAGGATGGGAAAGTCGTCGGTGGCGGTTCCGTTCTGCAGGTTCAGGCGCGCGCCGCGAAAGCGGCGATGGACGATGCAGGTATCGCGATGCGGCATGTCGACGGACTTCTCGTCGCGGGATTGTGGGGCGTTCCAGGGCCGGGGCAGTTGCCGTCGGTGACGCTGGGCGAATATCTGGGTATCTTTCCGCGCTTCGCCGACACGACGAACATCGGCGGCTCTGCCTTCGAAGCTCATGTGGCACATGCGGCCATGGCCATCGAGGCCGGTTATTGCGACGTGGCCTTGATCGTCTACGGGAGCATGCAGAAGAGCGAACGTAGCCGGACGCTCGGCGGACGCCCGTCTATTCTCACCATGCAATTCGAGAATGTCTGGGGCATTCCTCAGCCGGTCGGTGGATACGCGCTCGCAACAATGCGCCATATGCACGAGCACGGGACCACGCCGGAGCAATTAGCCGAGATCGCGGTCGCGACGCGCAAATGGGCAAGCCTCAATCCGGCCGCGACGATGCGTGATCCGATCTCTATCGACGATGTGATGAAATCCACACCCATCTCCGATCCGCTGAAGCTGCTCGATTGCTGCCTGGTCACGGATGGAGCAGGCGCGGTGGTAATGACGACGGCTGAGAATGCGAAGGCGCATGGGTGCCGATCGATCAACATTCGCGGCTATGGCGAGGCACATACCCATTGGAGCATCGGCGCGATGCCGGATCTCGCGCGCCTGACGGCGGCGGAGATGTCGGGCAAGGCCGCCTTTGAAATGGCGGGTATCACTCATGACGCTATCGACGTCGTCGAGTGCTATGACAGCTTCACGACGACCGTCCTTCTCACTCTTGAAGCACTTGGCTTCTGCGAACGGGGCGCCGGCGGTAAGTTCGTTGCCAACCAACGCACCGCTCCAGGCGGCGAGTTCCCGCTAAACACGAATGGCGGCGGTCTGTCCTATTGCCATCCCGGCATGTACGGCATCTTCCTGCTCATCGAAGCGGTGCGCCAGCTGCGTGGAGAATCGGGAGAACGTCAGGTGAAAGGTGCCAAAACGGCACTCGTCCACGGAACCGGCGGAACGCTCTCTTCAGGCAGCACCGTTATTCTCGCGAACCATTGAGGGTTTTGAGATGTCCGAGAACGCAACATATGAAAAGCCCGTTCCCGTCATCGATCCGGGCACGAAGCCGTTCTGGGATGCGACGCGCGAGCACCGCCTGTCGATCCCGCGTTGCCGGTCGTGTGGCAAACATCACTTCTATCCACGCGAACTATGTCCGCATTGCCATTCGGCGGATCTCGAGTGGACGGATGTCAGCGGTAAGGGCGAGATCTATTCCTACACGATTGCCCGCAAGCCCGCCGGTCCGGTCTTTGCCGCCGATGTCCCCTATGTCATCGCCATGATCGCCCTTGATGAAGGCCCGCGCATGCTGACGAATATCGTCACGGCGGATGTCGAGGCCGTCCGAATCGGCGACCGCGTGACTGTGCACTTCGATGACGTGACGCCTGAAATCACCCTGCCAAAATTTACCTTGGACAAGGCCTGAAATGAATTCGACGCATGTCCCCGAAGATATTGTCGCTGTCGGCGAAAGTCTGACCCGCTTCGTCGAGCAGGTTGTCGTTCCGATCGAGAACGCGAACAAGGCGCTCCTGGCGAGCGAACGCACGATCTTTGACGAAAAGGGACGGTTCACGCCCGAGGTCGAGGCCCTGAAGAGGGAAGTGCGTATGCGCTCCGCCGAGCAGGGATTCTACACGATGTTCGGGCCCGAGGAGATCGGGGGTGGCGGATTGGGGCCGCTGGCGGCTGTCTATCTCAATGCACGTCTGTCGAGCCATTGTGGTCCTGGCCGCGTCCTTGTCCATCCCGTGGTCATCCCATCGCCGTTCACCAACGGGCTGTCGCCAGTTCTGAAAAATCTAGATCCCTCTCTTCGGGATCGCTATCTTCCGAGTCTCGCCAGCGGCGACAAGACGCTCTGTTTCGGCTTGAGCGAGCCCGATGCGGGTTCCGACGTTTTCGCGATGAAAACGCGTGCCGTGCGGGATGGCGACGATTGGGTCATCACCGGCACGAAACAATGGATCACCAATGGTCCCTACGCCGACTATGCGATGATCTTCGCCGTCACAGATCCTGAACTCGCAGCGCAACGGAAGGGCGGCATCACCGGCTTTTTCGTCGATACGAAATCGCCGGGCTTTTCCGTCGTTTCGACAATCCCGATCATGGGACAGCTCGGCGCGGAGATCGGCATTCTGGCGTTCGACGGGCTGCGTGTCGCGGACAATCACCGATTGGGCGCAGTCGATCAGGGGTTAAGAGTCGCCTTGCAGGGCGTCAATACTGGCCGGCTCGGCCTTTCCGCAACCTGTATCGGCCTCGCGCGTTGGGCGCTCGACCAGGCGGTGGAGTACGCAAAGGTGCGTAAGACGTTCGACACGCCCATCGGCGAGCATCAGGCGGTACAGATCCTGATCGCGGACAGCGCGGCGGATATCTATGCGGCGGAGACGATGCTGATCGATTGCGCGTTGAAGCTCGAACGTGGCGAGCGCGCTCTGGCCGAGACCTCTATGGTCAAGCTCCATTGCACTGAAGCAGCAAATCGCGTCTTCGACCGGTGCATGCAAGTGCATGGCGGCATGGGCTTGACCAACGAGCTGCGCCTCGAGGCGGGCTATCGCTTCGCCCGCTCGATGCGCATTCCCGACGGCACCAGTGAAATCCAGCGGCGCACCATCGCCCGTGACCTGATCGCGAACGGCGTTAATTTCTGAGGCGGACCGAACCATGAAACATGTAGCGCCCAACAGCCTCGATAGTCTTTTCCGCCCGCAATCGGTGGCGATTCTGGGTGCGTCGGATGACGGCAACCGCATTTCAGGGCGCCCGGTCCGCTATCTCCTCGAAGGTGGCTTCAAGGGCCCGATCTACCCCGTCAATCCGAACCGGGAAACCGTCCAGGGACTGAAGGCCTATCCCTCGCTCGCAGCGGTGCCCGAAGTCCCCGACATCGTGTTGATCGCGGTGCCCGCTGGGTTGACGGAGCTGGCGGTCAGCGAATGCATCGAGAAGGGCGTGCGCGGCGCGGTGATCTTCTCTGCGGGCTACGCCGAGAGCGGCGAGGAGGGCCTCGCCATCCAGGAACGCATCAGCACCATCGCGCGGGCGGGCGGATTGCGTCTCCTCGGGCCAAATTGCCTTGGTATCTTCAACCCGCAGATCGGCTTCTACGGCACCTTCACCCAGTCCCTCGACAAGGAGATGCCGAAACCCGGACCACTCGGCATCATCAGTCAAAGCGGCGCCTACGGATCGCATATCGCCTATCTGGCGCGCCGGCGCGGCATCGGCATCAATTATTGGATTACGACGGGCAACGAAGCGGATGTCGATATCGCCGAATGCCTCGAATGGATGGCGGCGCAGCCGGACATCAAGGTGATCATGGCCTATGTCGAGGGTGTGCGTGACGGCGCGCGTTTCCGTGCGGCGCTCGAACTCGCCCAGAGGAACCGCAAACCCATCATCATGATGAAGGTTGGGCGGTCTGAGGTAGGCGCGAAGGCCGCGAGCTCACATACCGCCTCCCTTGCGGGTTCCGATGCGATCTATGATGCTCTTTTTCGGCAATACGGCGTGCACCGCGCGACGACGACGGAGGAGCAGATCGACGTGGCCTATGCCTGCGCGCGAGGAATTTTTCCGCAGGGCAACAAACTCGGCGTCGTTACCTTGTCAGGCGGAGCGGGTGTGCTGATCTCCGACGCGGCAGAGCGTCACGGCCTCGACGTCGCGCCGATGCCGCTCGCGGCTCAGAAAAAGCTCAAGGAGTTGCTGCCTTTCGCATCGGTTGAGAACCCTGTTGACACGACGGCACAGGCGCTGAACGATATGAACCTCCTGGCTAAAAACCTGGAGGTTATTCTCGATGAAGGCGGTTACGATGCGCTCATCGGCTTCTTTTCCACCGTGCCGAATACCCGCACTCTCTCGGGTCCGCTGAAAAAGGCGATTGCCGATGGTTGCTCGCGGTTCCCGGACCGCTTGATCGCGCTCTCGATGGTGGGCGATGATGATGTCGTGCGCTCCTATGAGGAGAGCGGTTTTCTGGTCTTCGAGGATTCCGACCGGGCGATTCTCGCGCTCTCAGCTTTGACGCGCTTTATCCAGGCATTCGACCGGGCGGCGGTGGCGCCTTTTGTTGCTGTGGCCGAGCCGCTTACGGGCGAGGCTTTGTCCGAGCACGCAGCAAAGGCCTTGCTTGGCAAGGCAGGTATCCCATTCCTCGGCGAACGTCTTGTGACCGATGCCGAAGAAGCGGCTGCTGCGGCCGAAGCGATCGGCTATCCTGTCGTGATGAAGATCGTCTCGCCCGACATCGAACATAAGACCGAAATCGGCGGCGTGCTGATCGGGCTCGCTGATCGAGCCGCGGCTGCGGAAGGCTTCGCGACCCTGATGGAGCGCGCGGCGCGGCGTCGTCCCGACGCGATGATCGAAGGCGTGTTGGTCGCGCCCATGGCGAAAAAGGGCGTGGAGACGATCATCGGCGTCAGCAGCGACCCTGTCTTCGGTCCGGCAGTCATGTTCGGCCTCGGCGGCGTTCATGTGGAAGTGCTGAAGGACGTGACATTCCGCCTGGCGCCTTTCGGACGGGAAGAGGCGCTGCGCATGATCGATGAAATTCGCGGCCGCTCGCTTCTCTCAGGCGTGCGGGGAGCGCTGCCTTCCGATGTCGAGGCGTTGGCTGATGTTCTGGTGCGCATTTCGCACTTTGCCGCCGCCCATTCCGAAGATGTCGAAACGATTGATCTCAATCCCGTTCTCGTCTTGCCGAAAGGCGAGGGCGTCGTTGCTCTCGATGCGCTCGTCGTGCCCCGACGTGGGACTTGAAGCGACACTTT
This sequence comes from Microvirga flavescens, assembly GCF_003290125.1. Taxonomy (GTDB): domain Bacteria; phylum Pseudomonadota; class Alphaproteobacteria; order Rhizobiales; family Beijerinckiaceae; genus Microvirga; species Microvirga flavescens. Next base: position 95,686 of record NZ_QMKH01000008.1, on the reverse strand, counting down.
TTTCAAACTACTGTTAGAAAACAATACGGGAGTGAAAAACCTCTCGTTACTTTCCGGGAGGATCAAGATGGTGGACTACTCGGCCTACAAGTACATCAAGTTCGACAAGGCTGGACGCACCATGACGGTGACGTTCAACAAGCCCGAAGTGCTGAACGCCATGACCGCCGCGATGCATGAAGAGGCCTCGCGGGTCTTCTATGATCTCGGCATGGACCACTCCATCGACGTCGTGATCCTGACCGGAGCAGGAAAGGCCTTCAGCGCCGGCGGCGACATCGCGGGCATGCAGGAGATGTACGACAAGCCGGAAATGTTCGAACTCTCGATCATGGAAGCGAAGAAGGTTGTGTTCGGTATCCTCGATTGCGAGAAAGTTCTGATCTGCAAGATGAACGGCGACGCGGTCGGACTCGGCGCGACGATCGGGCTCTTCTGCGATGTGATCTTTGCTGCGGATCATGCGCGCATCGGCGACCCGCATGTGCGTGTAGGCTTGGCCGCCGGCGACGGCGGCGCGGTGATCTGGCCGCAGCTCATCGGCTATGCACGCGCCAAGGAATATCTCCTGACGGGCGACCTCATCAACGCAAAGGACGCCGCCGCCATGGGCCTCATCAACTACGCCGTTCCGGCCGCCGAGCTCGACGAAAAGGTCGACGCCTTCGCGAAGAAGATTGGGTCTGGTGCAATGAAGTCCATCAAGTGGACGAAGACCGCGATCAATATCGGCCTCAAGCAGCTCGCCCATTCCATGATGGACACCTGCATGGCCTACGAGGCTCTCTCCAACCGCACGGGCGACCACCTCGAGGCGATCAAGGCCTTCAGCGAGAAGCGCAAGCCGGTGTTCACAGGCGCCTGATCGGCTGCGCTTTGAACGATAACAAGCGCTGAACGCGCACCGGGAGGATCACCATGGATTTCGGCGAACCCGAACATATCGGCATGCTTCGCGAGAGCATTCGGCGCATGCTCGAGCGGCACGCTCCCCGCGAGCAGATGGCGAAGTGGGACGAGGAAGACCGCGTTCCGCGCGCGCTGATGGACCAGATCCGCGATCTCGGCGTGTGCGGCATGACGGTGCCGGAGGAATATGGCGGCACCGGCCGGGACGTCCTTGCCACCATGGTTACGGTCGAGGAGCTTTCGCGGCGCTCCATGGTCATCGGAACGCTCTTCTTGATGAATGCTTGCTACGGCAGCATGAACATCCTCGCCTCGGGTAGCGAAGAGCAGAAAAAACGTCTCTTGCCGCGCCTCGCTAACGGCGAGCTTCTTTTCGCCTATGGACTATCCGAGCCGGATGTTGGCTCGGATCTCGCCAGTGTCACGACGCGCGCCGAGCGCAGGGGCGACAAGGTCATCATCAACGGGAACAAGCGCTGGTGTTCGGGTGCCGAAATCTCCGACTACATTTACGCTCTGGTGCGCTCCGGTGAACCCGACGCCCGTTACAAGAACCTGTCACTGGTATTGATCCCGCCCACGGCGAAAGGTGTGACATTGCAACATATTCCAGCCCTCGGTGCGCGGGGGCTGAATACAAACGACGTCACCTTCGACAATGTCGAGATTCCGATCGAGGACGTGGTCGGCGGCGAGGAGGGCTGGAACCAGGGTTGGTCGAAACTCGCCGGCCCGGCCCTGGAAGTCGAGAAGCTTGAGGTGGCGGCGATGGCGATGGGCATTGCGGCGCAAGCAGTCGACGATGCCTGGGAATATTCCCAGCAGCGCCGTCAGTTTGGCCAGCGGATTTGCTCCATGCAATCAATCCGTCACATGCTCTCCGACGTGCAGACCAAGCTCGCGGCGGCGCGTTTGATGCTCTATCGGGGCTGCTGGCTCGCCGACAATAATCTGCCTTGCAGCGTCGAAACATCCATGGCCAAAATGTTCGTCTGCGAGACCGGCCTGGACATCGTTCTGACATGCCAGAAGATCATGGGCGCCTATGGCTATGCCCGCGGCTTCGACATGGAACGCCATGTCCGCGACATGCTGCTGATGCCGATCATTGGCGGCTCGACGGCCATTCAAAAGAACAACATCGCCAACCGCATGGGCCTGCCTAGGGCCTGAAGCACCGGCGAAAGGGAGGCGGAAAGATGATCGAAACGCTCGGCGACATTCTCAGGAACAATGCACATAAGTTCCCGGACGAAGTAGCCTATGTGTACGGTGATCGACGCGTCACGTTCCGCGACGTTCACGAACGGGCGAACCTGCTGGCTTCGGCCCTTTACGAGAAGGGTTTGAGACAGCAGGATCGGGTTTCAATCCTGTCGCAGAACACACTGGAGTTCATGGAGGCGTTCGGCGCCTGCGAGCTCGCGGGGTTCATCGCGGCGACCGTCAACTTCCGGCTCGCACCACCCGAACTGATTTACATCCTGACGGATTCCACGCCGCGCGTTCTGATCTTCGAAGCACAATATGCGGAGACGGTAGAAAAGATAAAGGGCAGCCTGCCGCATATCGAGACTTATGTGTGCTTTGGTGGAACGGCTCCGGAATGGGCGCTCGACTACGAGACGTTACTCGCGACGGGCAATGCGGCGGGCGCGCCCATACGGCCGCTGCCGGACGACATTATGCACTTGATCTACACCAGCGGTACAACCGGGCGGCCGAAAGGTGTCATGCGCAGTCATCGGGGTGATATCGCCATCGCCCAGCTCATGGCGACCGAACTCGGGCTGATCGTCTCGGATCGGCTGCAGCTCATGATGCCGGTCTTCCATGTCGGCGCGCGCTTCCTGCAACTGGGCATGCATCTGCGCGGGGGCAGCGTGGTGCTGCATCACGACTTCAAACCGGCTGAGATTCTCGATGCCATCGTCCGGGAAAAGGTGACCATGACGCACATGGCGCCGACCATGGTTCAAGCGGTCCTGAACCTGCCCCAAATCGAGGAGGTCGATCTCTCCGCGCTGCATACGATCTGCTACTCGGCTGCGCCAATGCCTGTTCCGTTGTTGCGACGCGGACTGAAGCTCCTCGGGCCCGTCTTCCTTCAGCTCTATGGCATGACGGAGGGTGGAGGAACGACGCTGCACAAGCGTCAGCACAAGCCCGATGGGTCGCCGGAGGACATCAAGCGACTTGGATCGATCGGTCAGGCCGCTCCCAACGTCGACGTGAAGATTGTTGACGACGAGGGGCGCGAACTTCCCGTCGGCCAGCCCGGTGAGATTCTCACGCGCACCGCGAGCCACATGGTGGGCTATTGGAACAACAGCGCGGCAACGATCGCGGCGCTTCGTGATGGATGGTACCACACCGGCGATCTCGGCTATCTCGACGATCAGGGTTTTCTCTATCTGGTCGACCGGAAGAAGGACATGATCATCTCCGGCGGGGAGAACATCTATTCCCGCGAGGTTGAGGAAGCGCTCGCGACCCATCCCGCCATCCAGGATGTCGCCGTGATCGGCGTCAAGGACGAGTATTGGGGCGAAGCCGTCCGCGCCGTCAGCGTCCTGGGCGACGGGCTCACAGTGAGCGAAAGCGAGTTGATCGAATACTGCAAGACGCAGATCGCCAGTTACAAGAAGCCGAAGTCGATCGTCTTCGTCGATGAATTGCCGCGTCTGCCGAGTGGGAAAATCAATAAGGTCGTTCTTCGCCAACTTTATGGCGCCCCCGGCGTGAAGGGCAATTGACATGGGTCAGACAGGAGCGCCGCCTCCGGTGACGCGCTGGCTCGCAGCGCGCGCTGCGGGTCTGAAATACGACGATCTATCTGAGGCCGCCGTCATCCTCGCGCGGCAGTGCATTCTCGACTGGTTCGCCGTGACGATCCCTGGAGCCGCGGAACCGGCGGTCCGCATTCTGCGTGACGAGATCCTAACCGATGGCGCCGCGCCAGTCGCGTCCCTCGTCGGTTCGCCCGAGCGCAGTTCGGCCATGAATGCGGCGCTCATCAACGGTACGGCGTCGCATTCCCTTGATTTCGACGATGTCAATCTGGCGATCCTCGGGCATCCGACCGTGGCGCTGCTGCCGGGACTTCTTGCTCTCGCGGAAGAAATTGACGCCGAACCGAACGAAGTTCTGACCGCCTTCGTCGCCGGCTATGATGTCGTGTGCCGCACCGGGGCGCTGATGAGCCCGGGACATTACGGGCATGGCTTCCATGCCACCGCCACGATCGGCAGCATCGGTGCTGCGGCGGCCTGTGCGCGGTTGCTCGGTCTCGACGCCGAGACCACGGCGACGGCCTACGGCATCGCGGCGACGACGGCGTCAGGCTTGAAATCGATGTTCGGCACCATGTGCAAACCGCTGCATGCGGGTCGTGCGGCTCAGAATGGCCTGCAGGCGGCGCGGCTCGCGGCCCGGGGGTTCACGAGTCGTCAGGACGTTCTCGAATGCGAGCAGGGGCTCGCGGCGACCCAGAGCGCGAATTTCAATCCGGAAGTCGCGATGCTCGAAGCGCCTTTCGACCATCACATCCGAAACAATCTCTTCAAGTACCATGCTTCCTGCTACCTCACCCACGGGGCGATCGAGGCCGGCCGGACCCTACGCGAGCAGCACGGCGCGTCGTCGAACGCGATTCAGGCCATTGCAATCCGCGTGCCTCCGGTCACAGATCGCGTCTGCAACATAGCGAAGCCGGCAACCGGCCTCGAAGCCAAGTTCTCACTTCGGCTGACTGTCGCCATGGCGCTCGCGGGTCGCGACACGTCTGCGATCTCGACATTCGAGGATGCGGTGACAAGGGAGCCCGAACTCGTTCGTCTACGCGACATGGCCACGATCGTCTTCGACGAAACCTATCCGGAAGCAAAAGCGGAGGTGACGATCGAGACATCCGACGCGAAGCGCTTCACGGCAAACTACGATGCCGGAGTTGCGGGCACTGATCTGCGCCGGCAGGGCAGAAAACTGGAGCGGAAGTTCGACGCTCTGGTCGAGCCCGTGCTTGGCCGGATTTCGGCGGATTTGCGTGGGGCCCTCACGGCATTCGGAGACGGAAGTTCGGTGACGGACGTGATGAAACTCGCGCGGAGTGCGAATTGATGGCCGAAGCTCGGGAAACTGCAGTTGTAACGGGCGCGGCCAGGGGCATCGGCCGTGGCATCGTCGAACGTCTTGCGGAAGACGGATTTCGCGTTGTCGCACTTGATCGTCTTGAAGACGTGCATGGTGTAGCATCATCTCTCCGCGCTGGTGGCGCGGATGTCGAATCCTTTGTTGCCGATATTCGTGATCGGGCGGCGATCGCCGCGATCCTGGAGCGTTTCGCACCGCTCGATGTGATCGTGAATAATGCGGCCGTCACGAGCACGCATCGCTTCGAGGACCTCACTGAGGATGACTTTCGCGAGAACTTCGAAATCAATACGGTCGGTACGTTCATCGTCGCTCAGGAGGGTGCGCGGCGCATGCGGAATGGCGGGCGCATCGTCAACATCGCGTCTCGATCCTTTGCAGGCGCGCCGCAAATGGCGCATTACGTGGCCTCCAAGACGGCGGTCGTCGGGTTGACGCGCGCGATGGCGATCGACCTCTCGCCGCGCGATATCCGGGTCAATGCAGTCGCGCCCGGTGTCGTCGACACCGACATGCTTCACTACATGACGCCCGAGCGCCAACAGGTCATGCTCAGTCTTCAACTGCTCGGCCGCATCGGTCAGCCGGAGGATATCGCGCGGGCGGTGTCCTTCCTCGCCTCACGAGAGAACCGCTACATCACCGGACAGGTCCTGATTGTCGACGGTGGACGCTCGCTCGGTCAGGGCCAACTCCCGCCTGAGGAATCTCCCTATGCCTGAACTTTCCGAAGAACGCCGCATGATTCAGGAATCGGCTCGGGAGTTCACACGCTCACGCGTGCGCCCTCTTGCCGATAAGCTCGACCCCGTGAAGGGCGAAATGCCGCGCGAGCTGATCGATGAAATGGCCGAGCTCGGCTATTTCGGTATCCTGATCCCTGAGGAGTATGGCGGTCTGGGTCTCGGCGCGCTCGAATATTGCCTCGTCGCCGAGGAGCTCGCCCGCGGCTGGATGAGCGTAGCGAGCATGATCGCGCGCGGCAACGCGTTGATCGGATCACTGAAGTCGATGACGCCGGAGCAGAAGAAAGTCTACTTGCCGCGGATGGCGCGGGGAGAGTTTCTCGGAGCTTTCGCGCTCTCGGAGCCGAATGCCGGCTCCGACGTCGCCAACATTTCGTGCCGCGCCAAGCGAGTCGGAGACGAATGGGAGATCACGGGCAACAAATATTGGTGCACTTTCGCGGATGGAGCAGATTTCATCCTCGTTTTTGCCCGCACTGATCCCACGATCGATCCGAAGGCCCGGCATCGCGGAATTTCCGCCTTCATGGTGGAAAAGCCGCGCGGTCAATTGCCCCAAGGCGTCCGGGGTAATCCGATCCCTAAGATCGGCTATTATGGTTGGACGACTTGGGAATTGGCGTTCGATGGCTGTCGGGTCCCTGCCGAGAACATGATAGGCGAGGAGGGCAGGGCCTTCTATCTCGCCACGGCAGGTCTGGAGACGGCGCGTGCTCATACGGCAGCGCGATCGATCGGCTTGGCGCAGGCTGGGTTGGAAGACGCGATTCAGTTCTCCAAGGAGCGTCGGCAGTTCGACAAAGCCATCGCGTCTTTCCAGGCGATCCGATTCAAGATCGCGACGATGGCGACTGAGATCGAAGCCGCGCGCTCGCTGATGTACGTCGTCTGCGAAAAGATCGACCAGGGCGTGCGCTGCGACAAGGAGGCGTCGATGGTGAAGCTCTTCGCATCCGAGATGTCGGAGCGCGTTACCAGCGAGGCGTTACAGATCCATGGCGGCGGTGGTTACACGACGCTCAACGCCGTCGAGCGGCATTGGCGAGATGCGCGCCTGACCAAGATCTTCGAAGGGACGTCCGAGATCCAGATGCGCATCATCTCGGATCACATCCTCGGTCGGGATAGCTGACGCGCACGTGTGACCTAAAACGGCTCCGCAGCACTCCTGTCACAGGGCGCGGATGCGCGGAGTGCGGGGGGCTGCTTTCTGCTTGGACGGCGGCTGTGCCTTAGTCGTCGTCATCATTCCTGAATCGGTAACGAGGCCGTCGATCACGACGCCGGAGAATGTGCGGGCCACCTCATCGATGCTGCGGCCACCGGGTTTGAACCACTCGACGGTCCAGTTCAGCGCGCCGAGAATGAACAGACGAGCGAGTGAGAGGTCGGTGTCTGACCGGAATTCTCCGCGCTTCTGAGCGTCCATGAGAATGCCCTGCCACATGGTGGCATACGAGCTTCTGAGCCGCTGGTTCTTTTCCCGGATCGGCTTGGGAACTTGGCCGAACACGCGCCGGGTCGCCAATGTGTAATCGCCATTGTCGATGATGGCCGAAAGGTGGGCGCGAATCGCTGTCTCCACCCGCTGCCGACCTGACGCATCGGAAGGCAGCGCGTCGAGAGCAGCCTTGACCGTTTCAATGACCGCATGGATGCCGAGATCGAGAACCGCGCTGATGAGTTCGTCTTTCGACTCGTAATGATAATAGATGCTGCCGGCTTTGAGGTCGGCCTCGTCGGCGATCATCCGCATCGTCGTGCCGGCATAGCCGTTATCACGAAATATCTTGGCCGCGGCATCGAGAACCCGCTTCTGGGAAATGGCCGACTTGGCCAGCTTTTTTGTCATTCCGCTTCTCTAGTCTCGTGCCTGTAGGTTTGTATCATTATAAGCGGCAATTTGATTCAAGGGAATGGTTTCGAACAGACATCAGAATTTGTTGATTTTCTAACTAGTGTTAGGTTTTTAATTGGTATAGCCTTCTCTGAAGTGCCGATAAGCGCAGGGAGGAGCCGGTGGAGATCGTCGAAATCGAGCGGCACGAACGCGGAATAGCGCGTCTCGTCATGAAACATGAGGTGGCCCGCAACGCGATGGGAGAGGAACTCAGAGGCAAACTTCTACCCGTCCTCACCGAGCTTCTGAGCGATATCAAAACCCGTGTGATCATCATCGCCTCGGCGCTGAAGGATTTTTCGGTCGGCGGTGATCTGTCGAAGATGGACACGCTTGGCGATCCCGAGGCCGGGCGTCAGCGAATGATCTCGGCGCACCGTCTCGCCCGTCTACTCCTTTCTGCCGACAAGCCTCTCATAGCCGAAGTCCGAGGCCACGCGGTCGGAGCCGGCGCCGGCCTCGCACTGGCCTGCGACACGATCGTCATGGGCGAGAATGCCAGCATGGGTTTTCCATTCCCGCGCATCGGCCTCACACCGGATTTCGCCATCGCCTATACCTTGCCGCAGCGCATCGGTTTCGCCAAGGCGAGACAGGCCCTTCTCTACGCTCGCAACTTCAAGGGTGCGGATGCGCTCGCAATCGGATTGGCCGACGATGTCGTCCCCGACGAAGCCGTTGCGGCGAAGGCAATGGAACGGGCACGCGAGATCGCGGCGCTTCCTTCCTTCGCAACTGCGCTGACAAAGCGCATGATGGAGCGCTCGGACGACCCCGCCGCTGTTCTGGATTTCGAAGCGATGGCCCAGCCGCTCTGCTTTGCCAGTGACGATTTTCGAGAGGGTCTTTCGGCCTTCCGTGAAAAGCGTAAGCCGAACTTCGGTCCGACTGTCGAATAAGTAACAAAAGAAGGACAGGGTCGATGAAGGTGCCGCAGACGCTTGCCGACATGCTTGACAACAATGCGTGGAAGCATCCCGACGAGACGGCGTTCGTCTGGAACGACAAGCGTATCACCCATTCTCAGTTTCACGAGCGCGTGAGCCGTCTCGCCAGCGCACTGCACCGGCTCGGCCTGAAACGTCAAGACCGGGTCGGCATCCTCAGCCAGAACTCGCTCGCCTTTCAGGAGGTCTATGGCTCTTGCGAGATCTCCGGTTTCATCTGCGCGACAGTCAATTGGCGTCTCGCGCCGCCGGAGATGGTCCATATCATCAACGACAGTGCGCCGAAGGTCCTGATTTTCGAAGCGGCCTACGCCGCCACTGTCGCTGCTATGAGAGCTCAGCTGACGACGATCGAGAACTATATATGCATCGATGGCAGCATCGACTTCGCATCGGACTACGAGGAGGTGTTGGCCTCGGGCGATGCGTCCGGAGTTCCGTTTCGCCCATCGTCGGACGACGTGGCTTTTCTGATCTACACGAGCGGCACAACCGGCCGGCCGAAGGGGGTGATGCTGTCGCAGGCGGGCCAAGTGGCCGCTGCCGAGATCCTTGGCTCCGACCAGCGCAATTCACCAGCCGACCGCCTGCTCATCATGATGCCGCTTTTCCACATCGGCGCAAAGATCATCCAGCTCGCGCAGCATTGGCGCGCCGGTACCGTCGTCATCCAGAAGGGATTTGACGCGCAGGCGATTCTCAGCGCGATCGAGGAAGAGAAAATCACGGTCACGCACATGGCGCCGACCATGATTCAATCTCTCCTGGACTCCCCGCATATGGGCACGACGGATACATCGAGCCTGCGCATGATCGTCTATGCTGCGGCGCCCATGCCGATTCCCGTCCTGAAGCGGGGCCTGAAGCTTCTCGGGCCAGTGTTTCAGCAGCAATTCGGTCAGACGGAAGGCATAGGCACGACATTGCTCGCCCATCAGCATAGGCCCGACGGCACCGACCGGGATCGCGAGATCTTGACATCGGTCGGCCAGGCTTCACCGCGAGTCAATGTCCGCATCGTCGATGAGAATGGCGAAGACGTGCCGAGGGGAAGCGTCGGCGAGATTCTGCTCACGAGCCCCGGAGTTATGAAAGGATATTGGAACAACACTGTCGCGACGCTGGAAACGCTGCGCGACGGGTGGGTGCATACCGGCGACGTGGGAAAGCTCGATGACGAAGGCTTTCTCTACCTCGTGGACCGCAAGAAGGACATGATCATCTCCGGCGGCGAGAATATCTATTCCCGCGAAGTCGAGGAGGCGATCGTCTCTCACCATGCCGTGTCCGAGGTCGCGGTGATCGGCGTGCCCGACGAGAAGTGGGGCGAGGCGGTGATGGCTGTCGTGGTGGTAAAACCCGGCGCGTCGACAACGTCGGAGGAAATTGTCGATCACTGCCGGACGCAAATCGCGAGTTACAAGAAGCCACGCCATGTGACTTTCGTCGACGAGATCGTGAAGCTCCCGAGTGGCAAGATAGACAAGGTCGGGCTGCGTCGAATCCATGGACCAAGCTGAGCCGCCGCTGCTGCAAATGCCGCCCACATGGCAAGGAGGATTGAGGATGCTTGAACTGTTCTCCCTGAAAGGGAAGGTCGCCGTCATTACGGGAGCGAGTCGCGGGCTCGGCAAGCCGATGGCCAAGGGTCTCGCCGCTGCTGGCGCGCATGTGGTGCTGATGGCGCGCGACGAAGAAAAGCTCAAAGCGGTGCGCGATGAGATAGCCGACGCTGGTGGAAAAGCGGCAGTGCTGGCGGTCGATCTCGCCGACGAGGAGGCCATTCGCGCCGGAATCCGGCGCATCGGCAACGACCTCGGGCGCATCGACATCTGTGTCAATAATGCCGGCATCATCAACTGGCAGCCAATCCTCGACAGCGATGTCGAGGACTTCGAGCGCATCATGGAAACCAATGTGAAGGCGAGCTTCATCCTGTCGCAGGAATGCGCGGCCTTCATGCGCGCTGGAGGTCGTGGCGGCCGCATTGTCAATATCGGCTCCGTTCTCTCGACGATCGGACGGGCGAAGCTGCATGCCTATTGCGCCAGCAAGTCCGCGATCGTTGGGCTCACCCGATCGCTCGCCGCCGAGCTCGGCCGCGAGAACATCACCGCCAACGTGATTGCCCCCGGCTATTTCGTCTCGGATATCAATGCCAGCCTGACGTCGCGACCCGGCTATGTGGACGCCGTCAGCGGCGTCACGCCGATGGAGCGTTGGGGCAAGCCGGAGGAGCTCGTCGGCACACTCATCTACCTCGCATCGGATGCCTCGAGCTTCGTGACCGGCCAGGTGATTCATGTCGATGGCGGGATCGAGGCCACCTTCACCTTCCAGCTTGCAGCCTGAGGAACGGGCATGACCGAACGTTTTTCGCTCAAAGGACAGGTTGCCGTCGTGACCGGAGCCTCGCGCGGCCTCGGATACGAAATGGCGCGTGCTGTCGCTGAGTCCGGTGCCCGCGTCTACATGACCGCGCGAGGGAAGGACCAGCTCGAAGAGTCGGCTTCCGCCCTGCGAGAACAAGGACTTGATGTCCGCACCAGCGCATTTGACCTCGCCGACGGCGACCAATGTGTCGATGCCATTCGCAAGATCGGCGAAGCGGAGGGCCGTCTCGATATCCTCGTCAACAATGCGGGTATCAATGCCTGGGAGCCTTTGGCCGAGGCAAAGACATCGACGTGGGACAAGGTGATCGCCACCAACGTCCGTGGTCCATATTTGCTGTGCCGGGAAGCAGCGCGGTTCATGGTCCCGATGGGATATGGCCGCATCGTCAATGTCGGCTCGGCGCTCGCTGTCACAGGCCGTGAGAAGATCGCGGCCTATGTGTCCAGCAAGCACGGACTCGCGGGCCTGACGCGGGCGCTTGCTGCCGAACTCGGCCCCAGTGGCGTGACCTGCAACATGATGGCACCGGGCTATTTCCTGACGGAGATCAACACGAGTATTCTGGCGCGGCCGGGCTATGAGAAGGGCGTCTCCGGCCGCATCCCGCTGGGCCGCTGGGGCGATCCCGAAGAGGCGGGCGGTGTTGTCGCCTTCATGGTCTCGAAGGCCTCGAGCTACATGAACGGCCACATCCTGATGGTGGATGGTGGCCTGACCGAAACCTTCGTCCTTCCCGTGGACGCCTGAGGAAACAACGATGAGTGACAAGGAAGTGGCGCTGGTGACGGGCGCCGGACAAGGGATCGGTCTTGCGACGGTCAGGCGCCTTCTCGATGACGGCTTTCACGTCGTGATGGTGGACCGTAACGCCGAGCCGCTCGCCGCGGCGAGGCAGGCCCTGCGCGAGGCCGGCAGATCGGTCGAGCACCACGCGCTATCGATCACGGATCGCGCGGCCGTCGCGACGCTGATGGAGTCCTTGCCGAGGCTCGATGTGCTGGTCAACAACGCGGCGATCTTTTGGGATGGCAAGTTCGATACGATCACGGAGGATGACTTCAAGGCGATGTACGAGGTCAATGTCGTCGGCACGTTCGTGATGGCGCAGGAAGCAGTGAAAGTGATGAAGCGCGGCGCGCGCATCATCAATGTTGCCTCGCGTGCTTACCTCGCGGGCTATGCTCACGCTCCCTATATCACGTCGAAGGCTGGAACTGTCGGACTGACGCGCGGGATGGCCTTCGATCTCGCGGAGAAGGGAATCTTCGTCAACGGTATCGCGCCCGGCCTGATCGAGACGGATATGTTCCGCTCGTTGACGCCCGAGCGGCAGCAGGAACTTATCGCGAAGCAGCCCACGAAGACCGTCGGCCAGCCTGAGGATATCGCCAACGGCATCGCATTCTTCGCCGATCCGCGAACAAAAAACGTAACCGGCCAGATTCTCACTCTCGATGGCGGCCGATCGATGGGTATTTCGCTCTACTGAGCATCTCGCACAGCCGATTAAAGGGCGGCACTGGTAGCGCCGCCCTTTTCTCAATTTGACGGCACGTTAAGAAGTCAGGCCGCTCTCTCGGTCTCGACGCCGAGATAGAATTTCTGGATGTCCTCGTTCGCCGAAAGCTCTTCCGTGCTGCCGGCCATAACAGTTCGACCGTTCTCGATGACATAGCCGTAAGAGGCATACTTCAACGCGATCACCGCATTCTGCTCGACCAGCAGGATGGAGACCTTCTTCTCGCGGTTGATCTGCGCGACGATTTCGAAAATTTCCTGCACGATCAACGGCGCCAAGCCGAGGGATGGCTCGTCGAGCAGGATCATTTCCGGATCGGCCACCAACGCCCGTCCGATCGCCAGCATTTGCTGTTCGCCCCCGGAAAGGTATCCTGCCGCCTGGTTCCGACGCTGCGACAGGATCGGGAAGTAGTTATAGACCTCGTCGAAAGCATCCTTGCGCGGCCGAGATTTGCGCTGCGCGAATGTCGAAGCGATGAGGTTTTCCTCAACCGTCATTTCCGAGAAGATGTGGCGTCCCTCGCGGACATGAAAGATGCCGCGCCGCACAATCATGTGCGGCGCGAGTTTGAGAATGTCCTGTCCACCGAGCGTGATTGATCCGCGCGTCACGCGGCCATCCTCCAGCGGCAAGAAACCGGAAACCGCCTTCAGCGTCGTTGTCTTGCCGGCGCCGTTGGCACCGAGAAGGGCGACGATGCTGCCCTCCGGGACACGCAGGCTCAGGTTGGTGAGTGCCTGAATGACGCCCTGATAGACGACGGCGAGATCCCGGATTTCGAGTGCGGCTGCCATCGCTCAGTTCACCTTCATCCAATCGGTGAGATGCTGCGGATCCCAGTTGTTCTTCTGGCTCCACTTGATGATCCGCCCGAGTCCGACCTGCTGGCCGGAGATGGAAACCGGAGCGTCGATGATGCCACCGGTGTCCCAATTCTTCACCGCGCGTACGGCCTGAGCGAGGTTGTCACCGTTGATCGGTTGCCCTGCGTCGATGACGGCCTCGAAAGCTCTTGTCGCCATCATGCCGCTGACCCAGGCGTTGAGGAATCCGAGGCGAGCATAGCCGTTGAAGCTTGGATCCTTCGCTTTAGAGAGCTCGCCGATGGTCTTCATCATCGTGCCGGCGGGCTTCAACGTGTCGTCGTTCCAGACTTTGACGCCGACCAATCCTTCAGCGACGTCCTTGAGCTCGAGCATTTTGGCGCGCTCATTCTGCCAAACGGTCCCCAGGAAAACTACGTCGTTCATGCCATAGTCGCGAACCAAGCGCACGATCTCCGGCCAGACCGCGAAGGAATAACCGTGGTGGATGACGTGGGTCGGCTGAGCTTTGCGGATCGCCAGGGCATAGGCGCTGACGTCCGTCTCGACGAACTTGGTCTGCTGGACCAGGACCACTTTGACGCCCACTTCCTCCGCCCGCTTGATCGCTGGCTCGACGCCGTCGCGGCCCATGCTCGTGCTCGAATGCACGATCACGACCTTTGTCGGATTCGATCCGGATGATGTCTTGATATAATCAATGAGCATCTGAAGCTGTGCGCCATATGTCGCGCCAGTCACGAAGTGATAGGGAAAAGTCTTCTCGTCGGCGAGCTCTGACGCAAACGACCCCGATGTCATGAAGATTTTTTGCGTTGAGTTGTTCTCGGGTGAAATCGCCTGGATCATGCCGGTGCTTTCACCGAACAGATAATCGACACGCCCCTGGGCCAGCGCCTTTTTCACGTTCGCCACAGCGACGTCGACCTTGAAGGTCGAGTCGTTGATCGTCAGGTTGATCTTACGACCGCGAATGCCGCCGTTCGCGTTGATCCATTTGGCGTAGGTGGTGAAACCGTCGGCCTGGAATTTACCGCCCTCGGCAGCAGGCCCGGTCAGGTCGCAGTGAATGCTCCAATTGAGGTCATCGGCCGCGCGTGCGGTACGGATGCCGAATGTGCCGACCGCCGCAGCCGCGCCCGCTGCTTTCACGAAGTTACGTCTGTTAATCATTATCCCCTCCACCTACTAGATCTGATCGATCGCTTATTTGGTATGCGCCGCCCCTCGGGGACGGCGAAGGCCTCTCACTCGCTCCCGCGAACAGGTGAGAATTTCTGCCGAGCGCGCTTCCACAACTGGGCGAGCCCGCGCGGTTCAAGGATAAGGAAGGCCACCATAAGGAGGCCGAAGATCGTCTCGCGGAGCGGGACGAGGATCGACGCGATGTCGAAGCCGAACGTTCCGCCGATCGTGAGCGCGCCTTCGCGCAACACCTCCGGGAGAAGGGTCATGAAGACTGCTCCCAGGATAGCGCCGAGCGTCGAGCCCATGCCGCCGACGATCACTGCCGACAGGAAGAAGACGGAGAGAAGAAGGCCGAATTGCTCGGGGTTCACGAATTGATTGAAATAAGCCATCAAGCCACCGGCGACACCGGCATAGAACGAGCCGAGCGCAAAGGCGACAAGCTTGTACCAGACGATCTGGACGCCCAAGACCTCCGCTGTCAGATCGCGCTCGCGGACGGCGATGAATGCGCGGCCGACGCGGGAGCGAATGACGTTCAGCGTGAAGATCGTGAAGAACACGACGCAGGCGAGGATGAGGTAATAGGTCCGCGTCTCGTTATTCAAGGCATAGCCGAACACCGTCGCCGGCTGGACCGTCAATCCCGCATCGCCGTTGGTGACACTCTGCCAATGCACAAAAACGAAGTTCAGGATGAATTGCGCGGCGAGTGTGGCAATGACCAGATAGAGGCCCCGGATTCGCAGAGACGGAAGACCGAAGGCGATGCCGATGACGGCCGCGACCACGCCCGCAAGAGGGATCGTCACGTAGAAGGGAAGGCCGAGATGGATCTGCGCGAGCGCCACCGTGTATGCGCCGACACCCACGAATGCGGCATGACCGAGGGACAACAAGCCGGTGTAGCCTGTCATGATGTTGAGGCCGTGCGTCACGATGATGTTGATGCCGAGAAGGCCCGCGAAGTAGATCCAATAGCGGGGAGCGACAAGCGGCAGCGCTGCGAGCACGGCAATGAGCAGCACAGCCCAGAGCCAGTCCCGGTTGTTCGTCCGTAGTGGCGTGGGGATCGTCGTTGTTTCCACTTGGCTCAACATCAGATTCGCTCGATTTCCTTGGTGCCGAACAGGCCGGTCGGACGGACGAGAAGGACCAGCAGGGCGAGAATGTAGGGAGTGATCTCGCGGAACTCGGTACCGAGAATCCATCCGGTCACCGATTCCAGCCAGCCGATGATGAAGCCCGCGACGAGGACGCCGCCGATCGAGTTCATGCCGCCGAGGATAACGACCGAGAGGACATTGAGAGCGACGAGACCGAGATGTGGCGTCAATGTATTCACATTGGCCATCAGAATGCCGCTGATGCAGCCCGTGACGGCGGCGATCACCCAGCTGAAGGCGATGACGCGACGCACGTCGATTCCCATGGAATAAGCGGTAATCTGGTCCGCCGCCGCGGCGCGAAGCGCAATGCCGGCGCGGGAGTAACGCAGAAAGGCGATCAGCGAAATGACGATCACGACGGCGATGGCGAAGGCGCGCGCGGTCTTCCCAGGGATGAAGATGCTGCCGAGCAGGACAGGGGATCGCGACAGGATCGCCGGAATCTGAAGATCGTTCGGCCCCCAGATCATGCCGACGACGCCACGGATGATGCTGCCGATGCCGAACGTCACCATCACGATGGCGATGAAGGGCCGCCCCATCATCGGCCGCAATGCAAACCGCTCGATCAACAATGAAACCGCGACCGAGCCGATCAGCGCCGCGACGACACCAAAGAAGATCCCCATCGAGAATGTGACGGCAGCCGTGTAGAAGAAATAGGCGGACAGCATCATCATTTCGCCCATGGCGAAGTTGAACGTACGGCTCGATTTGAAAATCACGACGATGCCGAGCGCGATGAGAGCGTAAATGCCGCCCGAAGCGATGCCGACTGCCGAGTATTCGAGAAACAATGCCACCGAGTTCAAGGCTTCGCGCTCCTATGCCGCTGTTGCTTCTGCCATCGCGACATCGTCGCCCGCACCCAGATAGGCCGCGATGACGGCCGGATTGGCGCGCACCTCGTTGGGCGTTCCGGAAGCGATGGGCTTGCCGAAGGAAAGGACCACGATATGGTCGGATATTCCCATCACCATGCTCATGTCGTGTTCGATCAAAAGCACAGTCGTGTTCCAGTTATTGCGGACATCGACAACGAAGCGGCTCATCTCCTGCTTTTCCTCGCGGTTCATGCCGGCGACCGGCTCGTCGAGGAGCAGAATCTTGGGTTTCATGACCAGCGCGCGCGCCAGTTCAACCCGCTTCTGGAGGCCATAGGCGAGATCCTCTACGGGATGGTGCTGAACGCGGTCGAGTTCGAGAAGGCCGATAATATCGCGCTGGATTTCGTGCGAGAGTTCAGCTTCCTCTTTGCGCGTCTGCAACAAACGGAAGCCCGCCGACAGAACGCCGCTCTTCAGCTTGGTGTGAGCGCCTAGCTTGATGTTGTCGAGGACGCTCATGCCGTGAAAGAGCGCGATGTTTTGAAAGGTTCGCGACATACCGCAATAGGCGCGCTGACTCGGTTTAAGGCCTGAGATATCGCGGCCGTCGAGCGTCACGCGCCCGTGCTGGGGCTTGTAAAAGCCGGATATGACATTGAACAGGCTGGTCTTTCCCGCGCCATTGGGGCCGATCACGGAGGTGATCTTGCCGGCCTGGGCGTGAACGCTCACGCCGCTCAGCGCTTTGAGGCCGCCGAAAGCGAGCTGGATATCATCTACGAGCAGCATAGTCAGTCGCGCCGTAGATCGCGGCGCGCGCAAGCGACTTGCGGGAAATTTTTCGCATCCATGCTCTTCCTCCCAATCACCCTGTCGATCTCCGTCGCTTTGGGTATTCAAAAACTCTAACACTCGTTCGAAAACTTGTCACCACTCTTTGTGAGGGCCTGTCGGCTGCCGCCTCAGGTTCCTGAAAACGTTGCGTTTCTCTTCTCTAGAAAAGCGGTCATCGCCTCGCGCTTGTCGTCAGAATCGAACAGCAGATAGGCCGCCCGGCGCTCGAGCATGAGAGCCATATCGAGCGGGGCATCAAGCCCCGCATGCAGCACTTGCTTGATCTCGGCGACCGCGAGCGGCGGCATGGCGGCAATGGCGCGCGCGATCGCGATCGCTTCAGAAACAGTGTCCTCATCCGGTGTGAGCTTGCTCACCAGTCCAGCCTCATAGGCTTCCCGCGCGGTCATGGGCTGGCCGGTGAGAAGCATCAGCATCGCGCGGTAGCGGCCGACCGCTCGTGCCAGCCGCTGAGTCCCGCCGGCGCCCGGCATGATGCCCAACTTGACCTCGGGTTGTCCGAACAGCGCGCCTTCGCCTGCCACGATGATATCGGCGTGCATGGCGAGCTCACATCCCCCACCCAGAGCATATCCGTTGACGGCGGCGATAACCGGCTTGGGGCAGTGGCGGATCGCTCCCCAGTTGAGGTCATCGCCTCGGCGCATCATCTCGGCCGGCCCGATCGAAACCATTGAACGAATGTCTGCGCCGGCTGCGAACGCCTTACGGTCTCCAGTGACGATGATCGCGCGGATCGCTTTTTCCTCCGACAGCGAGAGAAAGTGACTCCGTAGTTCCGCGCGAAGTTCCGGGCTGAGGGCGTTGCGCGCCTCCGGTCTATTGAGCCGAAGAAGCGCCACATGCTCCGCTGGATGTTCGAGGACCACCAGTGACATGATGTCTTGCCTTGCGCTGTTTGATTCGCGGTCCCGTCGAAAAGGGGTTTACGCGTCGATATTCTAACGATAGTTAGATTATAGGGAAGAAATTCGTCGCGTCAAAACCCGCCTTCCGGAAACGGTTCGAACGTGTCTTGATCGCGGGGACATGCCGCCGCTGTGCTACGGGAGAGAGAGATGATCGCAAGATCGCAGAGATTGCGCCGCTGCCAACTCGCAG
Organism: Microvirga flavescens; assembly: GCF_003290125.1. Taxonomy (GTDB): domain Bacteria; phylum Pseudomonadota; class Alphaproteobacteria; order Rhizobiales; family Beijerinckiaceae; genus Microvirga; species Microvirga flavescens. The sequence goes on along the minus strand of NZ_QMKH01000008.1, from coordinate 77,149 downwards.
TTCCTGGATCGAGCGACAAGATGATGGCCAAGGCCGCGTCGCTCGATGTCGACCACGTCTTCCTCGATCTCGAGGATGCGGTCGCGCCAGCAGCGAAGGTTCCTGCCCGCGCTCAAATCGTCCAGGCACTCAACACATTGGATTGGGGACGAAGCATACGCTGCGTGCGGGTCAACGATCTCGATACTCACTATGCCTATGAGGACATCATAACGGTCGTCGAAGGGGCCGGAGCGAATCTCGACACCATCATGGTTCCGAAGGTGAAATCCGCCTGCGACGTGCGCTTCGTCGATCGCCTGCTATCACAGATCGAAGGCAAACTCGGTCTCAAGCGACGCATCGGCATTGAAGTTCTCATCGAGGAAGCCGAGGCCATCATGAGAGTCGAGGAGATCGCCGGAGCGTCCGATCGGCTTGAAGCGCTGATCTTCGGAATGGGCGACTACTCAGCCTCGCAGGGAATTGATCCGCGGGCCATTTCCGGCGACACCGGCTATCCCGGCGATATCTGGCATTATGCCCGCTATAAAATGATCGTGGCGGCACGGACCTATGGTCTTGATGCCATCGACGGGCCGTTCGTGAACTTCAAGGACCAGGATTACTTCCGTGTCGAATGCATCCGCGCGCTGCAGCTCGGAGCGGTTGGAAAATGGGCGATCCATCCAAGCCAGGTCGCCATCGCACAAGAAGCGTTCAGCCCCTCGCAGACGGAAGTCGACCGCGCTTATAAAGCCGTTGCCGCTTATCGCGAGGCGCAAGGACAGGGCCTCGGCGCCATCCAAGTCGACGGTCAGATGGTGGATGTCGCGACCGTGCGCCTCGTGCAACGCATCATCGACCGGGCCGAGCTTGCTGGCATCAAGCCGACGGCCGACATTTGAGCCGCAAGGATTTCTCACATGGCCAAGGCTTCCAGTGGCAATTTCTTCGAGGATTTCCGGCTCGGTCAGGAAATCGTACACGCCGTGCCGCGCACCATCACGACGGGTGATGTCGCACTTTACTCCGCGCTTTACGGTATGCGCTTTGCCATGCAGTCCTCGGACGCTTTCGCACAGTCGTGTGGTCTTGCACGGGCGCCGATTGATAATTTTCTTCTTTTTCACGTTATTTTTGGCAAGACCGTTCCCGACATATCTCTAAACGCGGTCGCCAATCTGGGCTACGCCGAATGTCGCTTTCTCGCGCCCGCGTGGCCGGGTGACAGCTTCACGGCGCGCAGCGAGGTCATCGGTCTGCGCGAGAACGCCAACGGTAAGACGGGCATCGTTTACGTCCGCTCGACAGGTTACAATCAGCACGGCGTAGCGGTGTTGACGTTCGTGCGCTGGGTCATGGTGAACAAGCGTGATGCATCCGTTGCGGCACCGGACACAGTCATCCCCGAACTGGCGTCCGAGGTCGCCGGCGATGCGATTGTCATCCCGGACGGACTCGATTTTTCAGGCTATGCCCCCTCGCTCGCGGGAAGCCCTTATTTTTTCGATGACTATGGGCCGGGAGAGCGCATCGACCACATCGACGGCATGACCATCGAAGAAGCTGAGCACCAGATTGCGACACGCCTTTATCAGAATACCGCGAAAGGCCATTTCGATGCCGTTCTGCAGGCGTCGAGCCGGTTCGGACGACGGATCGTCTATGGTGGTCACATCATCTCGCTGGCGCGTTCGCTCTCGTTCAATGGGCTTGCCAATGGCTGTGTTGTCGCTGCCATTAACGGCGGTCGGCACGTCAACGCGGCAGCTGCCGGAGATACGATCTATTGCTGGTCGGAAGTCCTGGACAAATGCACGTTTCCAGAGCGCACCGATATTGGAGCGCTGCGCGTTCGCACCATCGCCACCAAGGATTTGGACTGCGCTTCCTATCCTGCTCCAGGCGGGCAGGAGGAGGCTTCCGTTCTGCTCGATCTCGACTATTGGCTGCTCATTCCCCGCAGCGCCGCATGACCGATCGGATCAGATCCATGGTGTCAAGAACGAGCAAGCTGGAATTTCCCTGGAATGCTCCGCCCGGAAAGGGCGAAGTCACAGAGATTTCGCCCGGCCTGCTCTGGGCACGCCTGCCCCTGCCGTTCCGGCTCGACCACGTCAATGTCTGGCTGCTGGAAGATGACGACGGGTGGACCGTGATAGACACGGGCTGTGCAACGCCCGAATTGTTCGACGTATGGGAGACGCTGCTGGCAGGGCCTATGCGAGGCCTGCCGGTGCGTCGCGTCGTTGCGACCCATGGACACGTGGATCATATTGGCCTGTCGGGCTGGCTTGTCGAACGTTTTGAGGCTGACTTCGTCGGCACTTTCGCCGAATGGATATGGGCCCGGCTCACCCATATGCACGATGTGCCGAATTCTAGCGCGACACACCATTCCTATCTTATCAGGCACGGCTTCGACGAATCCGTCGCCGACGGGATGATCAAAAGCCGCAATCGCTTCATCGACTTGTCCGGGCCGATCCCCGGCGCCATCACCGAAATACGCGACGGTCATACAATACGCTTCGGCCGCCGGGACTGGCGCGTCCTTGTCACACGGGGGCATGCTTTCGAACACGCCTCGTTCTACGACTCTGTATCCGATATCTTGATTTCCGGTGATCACCTTCTTCCGAGAATATCGCCGGTCATTGCCGTCTACGAGATGACGCCGACGGCTGACCCGCTGGCGGACTATCTCGCCTCGTTTCCGCAATTCGCTGACATCCCGGCGCGGACGCTCGTCCTTCCCTCGCATGGAATGCCCTATCGCGGCATCCATGAACGAATCGAAGAGCTGCGCGACCATCACCGCAAGCGCCTCGACGCGACCGCGAACTCCCTCTCCGTACCAAGGACCGCGCTCGACCTTTCGCGGACGATGTTCCCGCATATCGAGGGGCCGGACAATATCGGCTTCGCGCTCGGCGAGACCCTTGCCCACATCAACTATCTGGTTAACAGCGGCGTTGTGCAGGAAGGCCGCGACGCGAACGGGCGAGCGATATTCACCGCGCGCTCCTGACCTGCAGGACACTACAATTCATAAGAGGCAATGATGACGCTAGCGCGTGCGCGCCGTTCCGTCCTGTATGTTCCGGCCGCCAATGAGAGGGCGATGACCAAGGCCGAATCGCTGGCCTGCGATGCGATCATTTTCGACCTCGAGGACGCAGTCGCCGCATCGGTCAAAGCCGATGCTCGCGCGGCGCTTCAGGCACATTTCTCCGCAAGCCCGACTTCGACGAAGGGGCGCATCATCCGCGTCAATGGCGCCGCGACCGCCTGGGGAGCCGAAGACCTTGCCGTAGCGAGCGTCTGCAAGCCGGATGCGGTATTGCTGCCGAAGGTAGAGACTGCGGAACAGGTGCTCGAGGTTCGTACGGCGCTAGATCGATCAAACGCTCCCGACACGCGGCTTTGGGCGATGATCGAGACGCCGCTCGGGATCGTCAATATCCGCGAGATCGCGGCCCTCGGAGCAAAGCCGTCGATCGGGCTCGAATGTCTTGTCGCCGGCACCAACGATCTCGCCAAGGAAACCGGGCTACCGCTTCCCGAAGGTCGCTCCACCATGATGCTCTGGCTGGCCTCGGTGATCATCCACGCCCGCGCTTTCGGGCTCGACGTCCTCGATGGTGTCTACAACGATTTCAACGATGCCGATGGCTTTACGGCCGAATGTCGTCAGGGTGTGAACATGGGTTTTGGTGGGAAAACGCTGATTCATCCCAAGCAGATCGAACCCGCCAACACGGCTTTCTCGCCAGACACGGCCTTGATCGAGGAGGCGCGCGCGATCGTCGCCGCCTTTGCCGCCCCGGAGAATTCCCAGCGCGGTGTCTTATCGCTGAACGGTAGGATGGTTGAACGGCTCCACGCAGAGATGGCGGCGCGCACGCTCGCCAAGGCCGGGATTGTTTTCAACGGATGAATCGTCTGCCTGCTATCCATCCCAATCTACCGGGCAGTTCTTTTGCAGCTTTTGGAGCTTCGCCTCGCTCGGCTATGACGTGAGGGTGTTAAGAGAGGCTAGCGAGTACGGTTGCGATTTCGGGAGCCCTAATGCCCAGAAAAATAAAGACAATTTTCGTCAGATTTCTTCCGATCACGGCTGAAGAGACAAGTTCGCACTAAGGGAATTGCCCAGCGGAGGCCTACAATGAAGATACTGACGGGGTGAAGGCGGCGAGTTTATGCCGCCTTTATTTTTGGCACCACACTTCCCAATCGAGATTTGATGGTCACCAGGCGTAGCGTTCAGCACTCACTTTAGGGTGCTGTCATGTCTGACCTTGTCTATCTTCTTACTGGCCTCGGGTTTTTTGCGCTCATGGCGCTCTATGCCCGCATGGCCGAGCGGCTTTGAGGGAGGCTGATCCATGTCCCTCGATTTTTTCCTTGGCGGCATCGTTGCATTGGGCCTCGCCGCCTACCTCGTCCTGGCTTTGCTCAGGCCGGAACGGTTCTAGGAGGTCCAGCCAATGATCCTCAACGGTTGGCTCCAAATTGCCATCATTCTCGCAACCGTCCTGCTGGCGGCCGTGCCGCTCGGTGCCTTCATGGCCAAGGTCTATGCAGGAAAGCGCACCCTTCTTTCGCCCGTGCTTGGACCTGTTGAGCGCGGCTTCTATGCTCTGGCAGGTGTCGATCCCGCCCGCGAGCAAGGCTGGCGGGCTTACGCCTTTGCGATGCTCCTGTTCAACGCGGCGGGCTTTGTGCTGCTCTACGCTATTTTGAGACTGCAAGGTTTCCTGCCTTTCAATCCGCAGAGTTTTGGAGCGCTTTCTCCCGATCTCGCTTTCAATACCGCGGTCTCGTTCGTCACCAACACAAACTGGCAATCCTATGCCGGCGAGACGACTATGAGCCATCTTTCGCAGATGGCGGGGCTGACTGTGCAGAACTTTCTCTCCGCTGCGACGGGGCTTGCCTTGGCGATGGCGCTGGTCCGGGGTTTTGCCCGCTCCAAGGCAGGCACGGTCGGCAACTTCTGGGTCGATATGACCCGCTCGACCCTCTATCTGCTTCTGCCATTGTCATTTGTCACGGCCATTCTGCTCGTGGCACTCGGGATGCCACAGACGATGCTCGCATCCGTCGATGCGACGACGCTGGAGGGCGCCAAGCAGACGGTTGCCCTCGGACCTGTCGCCAGCCAGATCGCGATCAAACAGCTCGGCACTAATGGCGGCGGCTTCTTCAACGTGAATGCTGCCCACCCCTTCGAGAATCCGACGGCTCTGACGAACTTCGTCCAGATTTGGCAGATGCTGGTGATCTCGGTCGCCATCGTTTTCACCTTCGGGCGGCTGATCGGTGACAGCCGACAGGCTCGTGCTCTGGTCTGGGTGATGGGCATCCTGCTCGTGGCAGGCATCGCGATCACTTATGCAGCGGAAGCGGCAGGAACGCCGATGCTGCATCAGGCTGGGATCAACCCTGCGGACGGCAATATGGAGGGCAAGGAGGTCCGCTTCGGACTTGCTCTGTCCGCTCTCTGGGCTGCCGTCACGACGGGCCTGTCCTGCGGCGCAGTGAACGCGATGCACGCGAGCTTCACGCCCATCGGCGGACTTATTCCGATGTTCCTGATGCAACTTGGCGAAATCCTTCCGGGCGGTGTCGGCTCAGGTCTCTACGGCATCCTCGTTATGGCGATCATCGCCGTGTTCGTCGGGGGACTCATGGTGGGCCGCACGCCGGAGTATCTCGGCAAGAAGATCGAGGCGAAGGAGGTCAAGATGGCGATGCTGGCCGTCCTGATCCTGCCGACCGCCATCCTGGGCTTCTCGGCGGTTGCCGCCGTGCTCCCGCAGGGGCTCGCCGGGCTGCTCAATGCCGGGCCGCACGGCCTCTCGGAGATCCTCTACGCCTATTCGTCAGCCACAGGAAACAATGGCTCCGCCTTTGCCGGACTCACCGCCAATTCGCCCTGGTACAACACGACGCTCGGGCTTGCGATGCTGCTGGGCCGCTTCGCCTACATCGTGCCGATGCTGGCCATCGCGGGTTCGCTCGCGGCCAAGACAAAGCTCGAGTCTTCAACGGGCACGTTTCCGACCCATGGGCCGCTGTTCATCGGCCTTTTGATCGGCGTGATCCTGATCCTCGGCGGTCTCCAGTTTTTCCCGGCTCTCGCCCTCGGCCCCATCGCCGAGCAGGTGATGATGCTAACTGGTAAAACATTCTGACAGGTGCTCCATGAGCAAGCATATTCAACCGACCATCTCGATGTTCGATGGAGCAATCCTGCGCCAAGCGGTCCTCGACTCCGTCAAGAAGCTCAATCCCGGCGACCTCATCCGCAACCCGGTCATCTTTGTGACGGAAGTGGTGGCCTTGTTGGTGACCGTTCTGTTCGCCCGCGATCTCGTGGCAGGCGCATCCGCGTTCTTCACGGGGCAGATCGCGGCATGGCTCTGGTTCACGGTGATCTTCGCCAATTTCGCGGAGGCCGTGGCCGAAGGGCGCGGCCGGGCGCAGGCAGACACTTTGCGCCAGGCACGCACGCAGACCATCGCCAGACGACTCTACGATCCTGAGCAAAAGGGGCATCATGCAACGGTGCCGGCTCTCGATCTGAAAGTGGGAGATTTCGTTCTGGTGGAGGCGGGGGATCTGATCCCCGGAGACGGCGAAATTGTGGAAGGCATCGCCTCGGTCAATGAGGCAGCGATCACAGGCGAATCCGCGCCCGTCATTCGCGAGTCGGGCGGCGACCGCTCCGCCGTCACAGGCGGCACGACCGTGATTTCCGACTGGCTCGTCATCCGTATCACGGCGGCGTCCGGTTCCTCGTTCCTGGACCGGATGATCGCACTCGTGGAGGGGGCTGAGCGCCAGAAGACCCCGAACGAGATCGCCCTCAACGTTCTCCTGGCGGGCATGACCATCGTCTTCCTGATTGCTGTCGTGACGCTTGCAGGTTTGGGGCGCTACTCGGGCGCCGATGTTCCTGTCCCGGTCCTGGTGGCGCTGCTCGTGACATTGATCCCGACGACCATTGGCGGCCTTCTCTCGGCCATCGGCATCGCGGGCATGGATCGCCTCATCCGCTTCAATGTGCTGGCCATGTCAGGGCGCGCTGTGGAAGCGGCGGGCGACGTGGACACGCTGCTTCTCGACAAAACAGGGACCATCACCTTCGGCAACCGCATGGCATCCGAGATCATCCCGGTTTCCGGTGTCACGGAGCATGAGGCGGCCGAGGCGGCTCTTCTCGCTAGCCTCGCGGACGAGACAGCGGAGGGCCGTTCCATCGTGACGCTGGTTCAGGACAAGTACGGCGTGAAAGCCCCGGAGCAGTCTCCGGAGAATGTACGTTTCATCGAATTCTCTGCGACAACCCGCCTTTCCGGCGTCGATCTCGGCACGCGCACTTTGCGAAAAGGAGCCGTTGATGCCGTGCTCCGTTTCGTGCGTGACGCCAGCGGAAAGAACGTTTCTGACACAGGCTTCGCCGCTGCCGTGGATCGCATTGCCCGCTCGGGTGGAACTCCGCTTGGATTGACCGACGGGAGCAGGCTTCTCGGCGTCATTCACCTGAAGGACGTGGTGAAAGCCGACATCAAGGAACGCTTTGCGGAGTTGCGCCGCATGGGCATTCGCACCGTCATGGTGACCGGGGACAATCCGGTGACGGCGGCGGCCATTGCCTCGGAAGCAGGCGTTGACGACTTCATTGCAGAGGCAACGCCGCAGGACAAACTCGATTACATTCGCCGTGCGCAAGTCGAAGGGCGTCTCGTCGCCATGTGCGGCGACGGCACGAACGACGCCCCGGCCTTGGCTCAGGCGGATGTCGGCGTTGCCATGCAGTCCGGCACACAGGCTGCACGCGAGGCAGGCAACATGGTGGATCTCGACTCCAATCCGACGAAGCTCATCGAGATCGTCGGCATCGGCAAGCAGCTCCTCATGACACGTGGATCGCTGACCACGTTTTCCATCGCGAACGATGTCGCCAAATACTTCGCGATCATCCCGGCTCTGTTCGTAACGGCGATCCCTGAACTCAGGAGCCTCAATGTCATGGGCCTCTCGACACCACAGAGCGCCATTCTCTCGGCAGTGATCTTCAATGCCCTTGTCATCATCGCGCTGATCCCGCTTGCCTTGCGGGGCGTCTCCTACCGTCCGCTCGGTGCGGCAACTCTGCTGCGCCGCAATCTTCTGGTGTACGGCCTCGGCGGCATCGTCGTGCCGTTCATCGGCATCAAGATCATCGACCTTGCGGTCACCGTGATTGGCTGGGCTTAACAGGAGGCCGACATGTCTTACCTTCGTCCCGCACTTGTCCTGCTCCTGCTGTTCACAGCCCTGACGGGACTTGCCTATCCCTTCGCCGTGACGGGCATCGGACAGGCTCTCTTTCCCGCGCAGGCCAATGGGAGTCTCATCGAAAAGAATGGCAACGTGGTCGGATCCGACCTGATCGGGCAGACCTTCACGTCCGACCGCTATCTCTGGCCGCGTCCCTCGGCCACGAGTGCAGCCGATCCCAATGATCCATCGAAGACGGTGGATGCTCCTTACAATGCGGCGGCTTCGACAGGATCCAATCTGGGGCCGACATCCCAGAAGCTGGCGGATCGTCTGACGGCGTCCTCGGATGCCTGGCGCAAAGCCGGATTGGCACAGCCAATTCCAGGCGATGCCATCACCACGTCCGGCAGCGGCCTCGATCCGCATATCTCCCCTGCCTTCGCGAAGGCTCAAGTCGCTCGAATTGCCTCAGTCAGAAACATGTCCGAGGCTCAGGTGCGACAGGTCATCGAAACTGCAACGGAGGGGCGGACATTCGGCCTCCTTGGAGAGCCACGGGTCAATGTTCTGCGGGTTAACCAGGCGCTAGACAAACTGGGTTCTTGAGGGGTGCCGCAATGGCTTATTGTGGGATAGCGGAGGCCCCGTCCTGATGGCTCTGACTGAGACGCCCCGTGCGTCCCCCGACGCGCTTCTTACCCTCGCCAACCGCGAGGGTCGTGGCCGCCTCAAGATTTTTCTTGGGGCGGCTCCTGGCGTTGGGAAGACCTATGCCATGCTCCAGGCCGGGCGGACGGCACGGGAAGGCGGGACAGACGTGGTGATCGGCCTTGTCGAAACCCACGGGCGTCAGGAAACGGAAGAGCTTCTGCAAGGCTTCGAGATCCTGCCTCGACTGTCAGTCCCTTACCGGGGCCGGATGGTGCAGGAATTCGATCTCGATGCCGCGCTTCTGCGCCGTCCTCGGCTCATCCTCGTTGACGAATATGCCCACACCAATGCCCCGGGCAGCCGTCATCCGAAGCGGTGGCAGGATATCGAGGAGCTGCTGGCGACGGGGATCGACGTCTGGACGACGCTGAACATCCAGCATCTCGAAAGCCTCAACGATGTCATTCAGCGCATCACACGCGTTCGCGTGCGCGAGACCGTACCGGATACGGCTTTCGACGAAGCAGATGAACTCGTTCTGGTCGATCTGCCTCCGGATGAGCTTCTCAAAAGGCTGGCAGAGGGAAAGGTCTACGTTCAGGATACGGCAGCTCGCGCCGTTGACAATTTCTTCCGTCCCAACAACCTCGTTGCCCTGCGCGAGTTGGCGCTGCGTCGTGCCGCCGAGCGCATCGACAGCGATCTGCTCGAACGGATGCAGAGCGGCGGCGTCGAAGGGCCCTGGGCGGCAGGGGAGCGCATCCTGGTCTGTGTCGGCACCGACGAGAGCTCACCGGCGGTGGTGCGCCATGCCAAAAGGTTGGCCGATGCGATTGGTGCTCCTTGGCTTGCCGTGACCGTGGAACGGCCAGGCACGATCCTCGATAACGAGGAACGGCGGCGCGTCGACGAGGCGCTTCAACTTGCCGAGCGCCTGGGCGCCGAGGAGACCAAAACTCTCGTCGCTGGTGATATGGTTCAGGAGCTTCTGCGCTTCGCTCGGTTTGAGAACGTCACACAGATCGTGGTAGGACGATCCCGTGGTGGCTTATGGTCCGAACTTGTCGGGCATTCCTTGCCCCATCAACTGGTTCATCATGCCGAGGACATCGCCATTCATGTCGTGACCCCCAAGGACGGGCAAGCTCGGAAGGTGCGATGGTGGAATCGCATATCACGGATGAAGGTCAGCCAGTCGTGGGCGCCTTTCCTGTGGTCCGCCCTTGCCGTTGCCGCGGCTATTGTTATCGGGCTGGCGATGACCTCCGTGGTCTCGCTGCCGAACGTCTCGATGATCTTCCTGGTGGCCGTGCTGTTCGCTGCCGTTCGGTTCGGGATCTGGCCCGCCGTTGTCAGCTCGATCCTGTCGTTTCTTGGCTATAATTTCTTCTTCATCGACCCGGTCTACACCTTCACAGTCGCCCGCCCGCACGAGCTGCTTGCTCTGTTTATCTTTCTTGGCGCGGCCGTTCTAACCTCGGCCATTGCCGGACGGGCGCGGGAGCAGGCTTCGGCTGCCGTCAGCCGGGCGCGGGCAACGCGACGGCTCTACGAGTTTACTCGCAGGCTGTCGAGCTTCCCCGATGCCAATGCGGTCGCCGAGGGAGCCGTCGTCGAATTGAACGGCTATCTTCATCGTCCGGCCGCAATCCTCCTGCCCCAGAACGACATCCTTGAGCTTGCGGCCTCCTGGCCTCCGGAAGACCAGCTCGATACCGCTTCAGCCTCGGCGGCACGCTGGGCTTACGAGAAGGACGAGGCGGCTGGCGCTGGAACAGGGACATTGCCGTCGGCCCGCTGGCTCTTTCTGCCCCTGCGCTCCTCCCATGGCCGTGTCGGAGTCATGGGCCTTGCGCTTGATGGAAACATGCTCGACTCGGAAGCCCGGACCCTCGCCGAGACTGTTACGGAGCTGACGGCCGCAGCCATGGAGCGGGCACGGCTGGCCCGCGAAATCACGGCAGCCCATACTGCGACCGAGACTGAACGGGTACGCAACACACTGCTGACCTCGATCAGCCATGACTTCCGCACGCCTCTCGCTTCCATCCTCGGAGCGGCGACCAGCCTCATCGACTACGGGCCGAGAATGCCGGAACGCGCCCGCCAAGATCTGCTCGATCAGGTGAAGGACGAGGCGGAGCATCTCGATCGCATGGTCCGCAACCTGTTGTCGATGACGCGCGTCGAGGCAGGAGCCCTTGAGCTTCGCCGTGATTGGGTCGATGTCCGGGAGGCCTTCGACAGGGTCGTGGCTCTCGCGAGACGGCGGGGGGCGACGCAAGGCTTCCGGGTTGCCATCGAGCCGGATATTCCCTTCGTTCTGGCCGATCCTTCTCTGCTCGATCAGGCTCTTGCCAACATCGTCGGCAATGCCGTCCGCTATGCAGGACCTGAGGCGCAGGTCGAGCTGGCGGCGCATCAGGAGGGAGGTGAGATCGTGCTCTGCGTGACGGACAATGGACCGGGCATTTCCTCAACGCTGCTCCCGAAGGTTTTCGAAAAGTTTGCCCGTGGCCGCGAACAAGACGGCGACGGGGGCGAAGGCACGGGGCTGGGACTTGCGATCGCGAAAGGGATTGTCGATGCGCATGGCGGATCGATTGCTGCGGAAAGCCCTGTCGCAGACGGCCACGGCGCGTGCATCTCGATCCGGCTGCCGCTGAAGGAGACAAAGCCATGACCACCCCGACGCGGGTGCTTGTCATCGATGACGAACCAGCGATCTTCCGTTTCCTCAAACCAGCTCTTGAAGCGAACGATTACGAAGCGGTCAGCGCAGGAACGGCAGCCGAGGGCTTGAAGCGCATTGCAGGGGATGCGCCCGATGTGGTCGTGCTTGATCTCGGCCTTCCCGATATGGATGGCAAGGACGTGATCGCCCGCGTGCGAGAATGGTCCGACGTGCCGATCATCGTACTGTCCGCCCGCGACCGCGAGGCTGAGAAGATAGCTGCGCTTGATCTGGGTGCGGACGACTTTGTCAATAAACCGTTCGGCATGGGCGAGCTCATGGCCCGCCTGCGCACGGCCCTGCGCCACCGCATGCAGCGCAAGGGCGAAACTCCGGTCGTCAGTGTAGGAGGATTGGAGATCGACATTCCCCGACGTCGAGTGACGTTACAAGGAGCTGATGTGAGCCTCAGTCCCAAGGAATTCGATCTCCTCGCCTTTCTCGCGAGCCATGCAGGCAAAGTGGTAACGCACAAGCAAATCCTCACTGCTGTCTGGGGCGCTGCCCACGAGAACGACACCCAATATCTGCGGGTCTATGTCGGCCAGCTCCGGCAGAAGATCGAGCCCAACCCCTCCGATCCGCGCTTTCTTCTGACGGAGCCTGGCATTGGTTACCGCCTGATCGATGCGGTCTAGTCCTCAGCTGGGCTCGTAATCGAACGTTCCAGGACTAAGTCTCTGATCTTCCCAAACCTAGCGCTTCATCGAGGGAAGTCCGGGGCATTCGCCTTTAGGATGCAGCCGAGCCCGCATGGGCCGAATAATCGCATCCTCAAAGGATTATGCCATGGCAACTCCCGTTCCAGTCGCTCCGTTCTTCAAGCTTAATGCCACAGGCACGTTGTCTACCAACAGCGCTACGGCTGTACTCAAGGATGGAACTTTCGTTTTCGTCTGGGGCGAGGATAGTTCGATTGTCAACGATCCGGAGACGGGCGAAGAGACGGTGATTTCGACCGTGCATGCCCAGCGCTTCTACGCCAACGGCGAAAAGTTCGGCTCTGAGATCATCGTCGACAGGGCATCGAACGCCAGTGCGAATGCGATCTACAACAACGATCCGGATGTTGTCGCGCTAGCGAATGGTGGCTTCGCCGTGTCCTGGACTCAGCTCGGATCCGTCGGCGAAGAGTTGACGTCGGAGGTATTTTACCGAGCGTTCGATGCTGCAGGTGCGGGTAGCCCGGTTCGGCATGCTCCGGTGGTTGGATCGTATAAATCCAACTCCGTGCTGACGGCTATGAACGATGGCAGCTTCGTTCTCAGCTATTCCGCTTCGGACGAAGCGTCCGTTTCCACGGAAATTCAGCGATACGATGCAACCGGAAGCGCCATTGGAGGCGTGTTTTCCGTCGGGTCTGGAACGCCGGAGAGTCTGGCAACTCTGAAGAACGGCAATTATGTCGTCATCACAAGTGAGCTAGGCTCCTCCATTCGCGGCTATATTTGCCGGCCGGATGGGACACTGGTCGACACTGGTGGCTTCACCGTCAATGAAACGGTTGGAAGTAAAGCTTTTCGGCCCAGCGTCACCGTACTTGCCGATGGGCGGTTTGTCGTCGCCTATACCGAGAGATCCGAAGTTTTAGGAGATGGATCGGGCTATTCGATTCGCGGTCGAATCTATACCGCGGACGGGACAGCATCCGGTGACGATTTCCAGATCAACATTACTGAACGGGATTACCAGCGCTGGCCGTCCCTTACGGCGCTGCCCAATGGCGGTTTTGCTGTCGCGTATCAAGACATGCTTGGCCTCGACGGACCCTCATCCAGCCGTGAGGCTTCCATCCGTGTGGTCACGTTCGATAAATTTGGGCAGCATGACAGTGACGAATACACTGTGGTGAGCGGAAAGTATTGGGATGGGCTGGAAAGTTTCGAGCTGGCTGCGGTGCCGGATGGGCGCCTGATCATCACCTGGACGAGTAACGATTCGTTCAAGAATCCGTACAGCGCGGCTCAGTTGCTGGATCCCCGCATCGATCCGCTCGATTGGGTTGGTACGGGTAGCAGCGATAACTTCGTCGGCACCCGTTTGAACGATCATCTCAGCGGCATCGGTGGCGCGGACCGGCTGTATGGCGATGCGGGCTCGGATGAACTCAATGGCGGATTGGGCGCAGATACCCTTGATGGTGGCACCGGCTTCGATGTTGCTTCCTATAAGGGCGCACAAAGCGGTGTCACGGCCAGCCTTGAAACGGGTGTTGGAACTGGCGGCGAAGCCGCTGGTGACAGCTTCGTGAGCATAGAAGGTCTCATCGGATCATCGCATAACGATCATTTGTCGGGCAATGCGGGAGACAATGAACTCGCTGGAGGGCTCGGCGCTGATATTCTGGAGGGAAAAGGCGGAAACGATCTTTACCGCGTGGATGCAGGCGATCAGGTGATCGAGAGCGCCAACGGAGGCATCGATACCGTCGTGGCAGACACGAGCTTTACCCTCGCGCGTTCGGCGGAAGTCGAGAACCTCCGGACGGACAGTATATTCGGCGTGGCCAGCATCTCTCTGGTTGGAAGCGACACGGCTAACTCCATCCAGGGCAATGCCGGCAGCAATGTGCTCAAGGGGCGCGGAGGCGACGATATCGTGACGGGCGAGAGCGGCAACGACAAGCTCTATGGTGAGGCCGGTCAGGATGTGCTGACGGGTGGGCTGGGCAGGGACATCTTCGTGTTCGACACGAAGCTGTCGAAGTCCTCCAAGGTGAACAAGGCAAACCTGGACAGGATCACCGATTTCAGCGTCAAGGACGACACGATCCATCTGGCCAAGAGCGTGTTCACGAAGCTTGCGAAGGAGGGCGTGCTCCAGGCTGGCGAGTTTTATGCCGGCACGAAGGCGCATGATCAGGATGACCGGATCATCTACAACAAGAAGACGGGCGCCTTGTACTACGATGCCGACGGCACCGGTACGGCTTCGCAGGTGCAGATCGCCACGCTCTCCAAGAATCTCAAGATGACCTACAAGGACTTCTTCGTCATTTGACGACCGGGTCCAAGCTCAGGGAAAGCGAAAACCCTGAACCTGCGGTTTTATGAGGCCCTGCCGGAGTTCATCTGGCAGGGCTTTTCCTTGCAGTATTCAAAGAGGAAGTGAGTTCGACAGTCGCTCAGAGGGTGATTGAAGTCTTGAATTCGCCTTGCCAGAGAATGCGATTTGCCGAAAAGCGCCGACATTTCGGGGCCACTTGCAGGCTTGGCGCGGAATTTAATAACTGAATAATATCAAAGGGTTAGACAGTGGCGGAGGGAGCGGGATTCGAACCCGCGATACGGTTGCCCGTATACACACTTTCCAGGCGTGCGCCTTCAACCACTCGGCCACCCCTCCTGCGCGCAACTCCGTTACGAAGTCGCCGGCTTCGGGCTATTTCCGCCACGAGCCGAATGCTGTGTGGGTCCCTCTATCGCTAAATGGAGTTGGAAGGCAAGTCGTTCTTCGCGTCGTTCCTGCGGAAAATGGCCAAGCTCGCCTTGCCAAGCGAGGCGGGCGCCCTATGGTTCCCCTCTCGGTTTGGAGGGGTGTCGTGAAGCTTTTGGCTCGGTTGCTGGGACTCGTGCTTGTGGCCGGTGGTTTTGTCGGTCTTGTGGTCGATGGCACCCGGTCTCTTGTCAACAACGCCCTCTCGCTCGCGACGATCCGGGAGGTTGTCGAGGCGTTGTCGTCGCAGGCGATTCCCCGCCTGCAGGCTGTCGTGACGCAGAATCTCGGCCTCTGGCTTTGGGACCCTGTCCTGGTCGATCTCCTGCGGGTGCCAGCCTCCATCGCCGCCTTTGTCCTGGGGATTTGCCTGCTATGGTTCGGCCAGCAGAAACCGCCTGAGCCCATCGGCTACCTGGCGAGCCGATAGGCAGAGCGCACAAGATGGTGAAACGGGCTCGTTTGCGGGGCCAAGGGCGCTTACATAGGGTGTCCAGCCAAGGAGCCCCTCATGTTCAATCTGCGCAAGCGTCTCGATCTCCCGACTAGCGCCGAAGCTTTGCCGGGGCGCTCTCAAGCCATCGCAACCGCTGAGCGGCACTTCGTGAACGGCCGCTCTCTCAAGGGGCCTTATCCTGACGGCTTCGAGACCGCCTTGTTCGGGCTCGGTTGCTTCTGGGGAGCGGAGCGCAAGTTCTGGCAGCTCGGGGAGGGGGTCCATGTCACGGCTGTCGGCTATTCCGGCGGGCCGACGCCCAATCCAACCTATGAAGAGGTGTGCGGCGGGCTCACCGGCCACAACGAGGTCGTGCTCGTCGTCTTCGACCCGAAGGCGATTTCCTACGATGCGTTATTGAGGACGTTCTTCGAGAGCCATGACCCGACGCAGGGCATGCGGCAGGGCAACGATATCGGCACGCAATACCGCTCCGGGATCTATGTGTTTAACGATGCGCAGCGTGAGGCGGCGGAGGCTGCGAAGAAGGCCTATGGCGAGGCTCTCGCGCAGAGCGGCTACGGACCCGTCACGACGGAGATCCTGCCGGCGGGGGCGTTCTATTTCGCCGAAGATTATCATCAGCAGTATCTCGCCAAGAATCCGGATGGCTATTGCGGCCTCGGCGGCACCGGCGTGTCCTGCCCGATAGGCGTCGGGGTCGCCGCCTCTTAAGAGCTGACGCCTTCCGTCTTGCGCATGTCACGCGCCCGTGGCATCCCCCGACAGGCGCAAATCGAGAGGGCATGCGATGATCGAGAAGGTTCTGGAGCGGTTTCTGTTCGCCAGCCGCTGGCTTCTCGCCCCGTTCTATGTGGGGCTGGTGGTCACCCTCGGCATTCTCATGCTCAAGGCGCTGCAGGAGCTTTGGCACTTCGTCCTGCATGTGCCGCAGGCTACCGAGGCGGACGTGATTCTCGGCGTGTTGACGCTGATCGACCTGACGCTGACAGGGTCGCTGATCATCATCGTGATCTTCTCGGGCTACGAGAACTTCGTCTCCAAGATCGATGCCGCCGACCATAAGGATTGGCCCGAGTGGATGGGCAAGATCGACTTCACCGGGCTGAAGTTGAAGCTGCTCTCGTCCATTGTCGCGATCTCCGCGATTCAGGTGCTGAAGGCGTTCATGAATCTGGACAACATCTCCGACCGCAATCTCGGCTGGCTGGTGGGAATCCATCTCGTCTTCGTCGGGTCCGGCGTCATCCTGGCGTTGACGGACCGCATCGCCGAAGGCGGCGGCTCTCACAAAACCGTCAAGGAATAGCGGTGCGTTTCCAGAACGCTCTCGCCTCGATCTCTTCTTGAAAGACGCATGATCCGTGACAACCGTTTCCGCTTGTCACGGTGCTTGTTCAGGGCGCGAAAAGCACCTGCCGGCATTCGGCGGGGAGTTGCGCCAGCGTCATCGGAGGGCGGGGCTTGCCGGGCTTGGGGTGCAGCATCTCCGGCGTGAACCAGTTCGCCAGTTCCGCTCCGCAGCCGTCGCCGGTGGGAGGCGGATCCTGATCCGTGCAGGCTGTGTCACCGGCAGGGCAGGCGAGGCGAATGTGGAAGTGATAGTTGTGTCCCCACATCGGCCTGACTTTAGAGAGCCAACCGCGATCAGCGCCCGCCTCGCGGCACAGCGCCCGCTTGATCGCCGGGTTGACGAAGATCCGCGCGACCTCGCGCTCCTTCGCCACCGCGCGGATGAGCGGCAGGTGCTGCGGCGTCCATGTGGATGGATCGATGTCGAGAAGATCGGGGCGCACCATGTCGGTCGCGGACATCTCCTCCCGTTCGAGCCGTGAGAGGCGGCGGTTCGGCATCGGCGTCAGCCACACATCGGCATCGAGGCCGAGCTGATGCGAGGCGTGGCCCGTCAACATCGGGCCGCCGCGCGGTTGCGACATGTCGCCGACAAGAAGCCCCGGCCAGCCGTTGATCTGAGGCACTTGCAGCGCAAGCCGCGAGAGAAAGGCGACCAGCCGCGGATGGCCCCAGTTGCGATTGCGCGAAAGACGCATGACCTGCCATGCGTCCCCGTCGACCGGCAGAGCGCTTGCACCGGCGATGCAGCCGCGCGCATAGCCGCCGATGGCGTTCGGGCCCATCGCCGCTGGCGACGTGCTGCGGCCGAACAATTCCTTGGCGGCGACGCTTGGATCCTGTGGGTTGGCGATCGCTGGCAGGGGCTTTGGATTGAGGCTGCCTTTGTCCTGCGCCAAGGCATGACCGGAGAAGGCGAGTCCAAGGCCGATGGTCATCCAGTGAAGGGTTGTCATTGACGGGCGGGTTCCTGTCGCTCGTGTTCTCAAAGGGCCGCGCATTCTCCTACAGGCGGCGACCGATTTGAAGCGCGTCGCCTCATCGCGCCCCATCGGAACCCGCCTTTTGTTCTGGGCGTTGGCTGCGCATCGAAGCGAGAAAGGACCATGCCGATGCCGATGACACCTCAAAGCAGGGGCGCGCGCGAAACCCACAGCCTCATCGCCAGCGACAAGGTGGAAGGAACATCGGTGCGCCGCTCCGATGGCGAGAAAATCGGTACCATCGAAAGGGTCATGATCGACAAGCACAGCGGCAAGGTGGCTTATGCCGTGATGAGCTTCGGCGGGTTCATGGGGCTGGGCGAGGAGTACTACACGCTCCCTTGGAGCGTCCTGAAGTACAATGTCGCGCTCGATGCCTATGAGCTGAACCTGACCGATGACCAGTTGCGGGCTGCGCCACCCCGCACAGCCCAGGGTGGCGACGCCTCCTACGATCGCGAATGGGAGGAGCATGTGCATCGCTACTACAACGCCACGCCTTATTGGGACGAAGACGACCCGATGAGCCCCGGGCGCTAGCTCGCCCGTCGCGCCGGGTCGATCCCGTCTATCGGGACGCTTCCGCACAAATAAAAACCGCCCGGCTCGCACCGGGCGGTTTTGAATGCAGTGACGCCTCGCTCGGACGAACCGTACCGCGAGGCGCTAAAGAGCGATCAGATCAGCTCTTCTTCTTGCGGGCGCTCGTGCGCTTCGCGCCGACCTTGCCGGACTTCTTGGTCGCGGAGGTGCGGCTCGAGGCGGCAGCGGCGCGCTTCGTGGTCTTCTTAGCGGAAGACTTGGCGGCGCGGGTCTTCGAGGTCGCGCTCTTGACGGCAGCGCGGCTCGAGGAGCGGGCGGCGGTCTTCTTGGCAGCCTTCGCGGTCGAACGGGCCTTCGTAGCTCCGCGCTTGGCGGCCTTGGCGACGGTCTTCTTCGCGGCGCTCTTCTTAGCGACAGCCTTCTTGGCGACGCTCTTCTTGGCAACCGCCTTCTTGGCGACAGCCTTCTTAGCGACGGCCTTCTTGGCGGTCTTCTTGGCGACGCTCTTCTTGGCGACAACCTTCTTAGCGACGGCCTTCTTGGCGACGCTCTTCTTGGCAACCGCCTTCTTGGCGACAACCTTCTTAGCGACAGCCTTCTTGGCGGTCTTCTTGGCAGTCGTCTTCTTAGCGGCGGTCTTCTTCGCAGCGGACTTGGCTACCGTCTTCTTGGCAGCGGTCTTCTTCGCAGCGGACTTCTTGGCGGTGGTCTTCTTGGCAGCCGGCTTTGCGCTCTTGGCGACGGCCTTCTTGGCAGTCGTCTTCTTCGCGGCAGACTTGCGGGACTTCGCGCCCTTCTTTCCGCTCTTCTTCTTCGAGGTGCTGGTCGCACCAAAATCACCCGTGAACAGCTGTGTCAGCGGGTTCGTCTTATCATCTGTCGGCATGACAGCCTCCTTCAAGGGCCTTCGCGTGCAACCGTGACGCTTTTGCAAGGCAACGTCGTTATACCAAGCGGGTTCCGATTAACGGAAAGTGTAGAAAGTAGAAGAAGCACAATTCCTGTGGATACTTTTTGTTGATGGAGCATGCGGGCTTGCGTGAAAGAAGCCATGGCTGAGTCGTGCATGAGTCGCTCGGCGCACTTCCAAAACATCTTGCGAATGAGCTTGAAAACGCCGGCGGAGCGTCGGAAATGAAGCGAAAAAATAAATCTTTTCAACGTGTTGAAGTATAGACGAAAACGCGCCGCTCTTTGTTGCCCGCATGCGTGAAGGAGTCGTGAGGCGCGCGCATCGAGAGTCGTCGTCGCGCATGAAAACGGTCGATCAATTTTTTTTCACGCGACGAGTCAGGATGAGTCATCTGCGTCGATTTTGACCCTCGCCACGGCCTATTCATAGGTACAGGTCGGGCGAATCAATCTGCACATTCGGATCGTGCGAGGCGCACGCGATGCGGAATTGAACGCTCTCGATATGCTGGCGCGCTCTTCACGCCGCGCGTCCTTCCGGCTAATTCAGGGCGGCTCAAACCGTCAGGATCGCCGTGCCCCATCGCAACATTTTCGCCGTCGTTTTCTGGATGTCCGGCGCGCTTCTCGCATTCTCCGCGACGGCGATCGGCGTGCGCGGTTTGTCCGGCAGCTTCTCGGTGTTCGAGATCCTGTCGATGCGCAATGCCGCCGGCATCCTGATCCTGCTGGGGGCGGCGCTGGTGAGGCCGGAGTTGCGGCCAGGTTTGAGACCTCGGCGATTCACGCTGCATCTTCTGCGCAACGGGATTCATTTTGCGGGCACGGATGCGTGGGCCTTCAGCCTCACGCTGCTGCCGCTCGCGACAGTTTTCGCACTCGAATTCACATCTCCTGCCTGGGTCGCCCTGCTGGCGATTCCGCTTCTGAACGAGCGCATGACGCGCGGGCGTCTCGTCGCCATCATGCTCGGTTTCATCGGCGTCCTGGTCATTCTGCGGCCCGGCGTGGAGACCCTGCAGCCGGCGAGTCTCCTCGTCCTCGCCGTCGCCTTCTCCTTCGCGCTTGTCGCCATCATGACGAAGAAGCTCACGGCGACGGAGAGCACCTTTTCGATCATCTTCTTCATGAACGTGATCCAGCTGCCGCTCAATCTCGCCTGGGTCCGATCCGCGTTCTGGCTCCGGCTCGAGCCCTCACAGATCTTGCCGCTGGCCGGCATCTGCCTTGGCGGGCTGCTCTCGCATGTCTGCCTCACCAACGCTTATCGCCACGGTGACGCCACGATGGTCGTGCCGCTCGATTTCCTGCGCATTCCGCTGATCGCGCTCGTCGGCTGGAAGCTCTATGGCGAGCCGCTCGATCCGTTCGTGTTTATCGGAAGTGGCTGTATCATTGCCGGGCTGTTCTACAGCTTGCGCCGGGAGGTTCGATCCGCATGAGTTGGTCGCCGCAACAGGATGCCGCGCTCAAGGCTGTCGCCGAATGGCTGCGCCGCGGGGACCGTCCGGTCTTCCGTCTCTTCGGCTATGCCGGAACCGGCAAGACGACTCTCGCGCGCCACATCGCCGAGGGCGTGGATGGCGATGTCGCCTTCGGTGCCTATACCGGCAAGGCGGCGCTCGTCCTGCGCAGCAAGGGTTGCGAGAACGCCTCCACCATTCACTCACTGATCTACCGTTCGCGTGAGTCGGATGAGGGCGGCCCGCAATTCGTGCTCAACCGGCAGAGCCCGGCGGCGAAGGTGGACCTGATCGTGATCGACGAATGCTCGATGGTGGATGAGGAGCTCGGCCGCGATCTCCTCTCCTTCGGGCAACCCGTCCTCGTGCTCGGCGATCCGGCGCAGTTGCCGCCTGTGAAAGGCGGAGGCTTCTTCACGGAGGCGGAGCCCGACGTGATGCTCACCGATGTCCATCGCCAGGCGCAGGACAATCCCATCATTCATCTGTCGATGAAAGTGCGCGAGGGCGGACGGCTGGAGCGGGGAAGCTATGGCGAGAGCCGCGTCATCGGTCGCCGCGAGATCGACGCCGACATGGTCATGGGGGCCGATCAGGTTCTTGTCGGGCTCAACAAGACGCGGCGTCTTTATAATACGCGCCTGCGTGAGCTGAACGGCTATCGGGATCCGATGCCGGCGGCGGGCGAGAAGCTCGTGTGTCTGCGCAACGACAAGACCAAGGGGCTTCTCAACGGCGGTACGTGGAAGATCCATGCGCTGCGCGGTCTGCGCAACGATTTCGTCCGCATGGACGTGGTGGCGGACGACGATGGGCGAAAGCCCGTGGAGGTTGCCGTGCACAAGGCCTTCTTCGAAGGCGGCGAGGAAGATCTTGCTTACACGCTGCGCCGGGAGTCCGATGAGTTCACGTTCGGCTACGCGCTCACCGTCCACAAGGCGCAAGGCTCGCAATGGAACGACCTGATGCTGTTCGACGAGTCGTATGCCTTCCGCGAGCACCGCAGCCGCTGGCTTTATACCGGCCTGACGCGGGCGGCGGAAAAGGTCACCGTGGTCCAGTAACGCGCGGAACCTTCATCAGCCCCGAGACTTGATGCCCGAAGCCGGCCGGCTGAGAGAGGGGCTTCACCTATGCGCCCCGCGCATGAACTCCCTGCTCTCGTGGGGCTGCCTCCCCGTGCTCGGCCCGTTATAGGGGCGCATTCGAGTTTTGCGTTTCGCGACCGTTGTTTGAAATTTTCTGTCTCGGACATCTCGCGAAGCGTTTGTTTGCGAAAGGATGACCCCATGAAACGCCGCTCCTTCATGCAGGCGGCCACGCTTGGCGTGGCTGCGGGAGCCATTGCCAAACCCGCGATCGCCCAGGCGATGCCCGAGGTCAAATGGCGCCTGACTTCCGGTTTCCCGAAGTCGCTCGACACGCTTTTCGGCGGTGGCGAGCTTCTGGCCAAACTCGTGAGCGAGGCGACCGACGGAAAGTTCCAGATCCAGACCTTCGCCTCGGGTGAGATCGTCGGCACGCCGCAGGCGCTCGATGCGGTGACCAACAACACCGTCGAGATGGCCCATACCTGCTCTTATTATTATATCGGCAAGGACCCGACCTACGCGATCGGCACCACGCTTCCCTTCGGCATGAATTCCCGCCAGACCAATGCGTGGCTCTATCATGGCGACGGAAACCAGCTTCTGAACGAGTTCTATGCCAAGTCGAATCTCTACGCGCTCGTCGCCGGCAACACGGGCGCGCAGATGGGCGGGTGGTTTCGCAAGGAGATCAAGAGCGTTCAGGATCTTGTGGGATTGAAGATGCGCATCGCGGGTCTCGCGGGGCAGATCATGGCGAAGCTCGGCGTGGTGCCGCAGCAGATCGCCGGCGGCGATCTCTATCCCTCGCTCGAGCGCGGCACCATCGATGCCGCCGAATGGGTCGCGCCTTACGACGATGAGAAGCTCGGCCTGAACAAGGTCGCTCCTTATTACTACTATCCCGGCTTCTGGGAGGGCGGCCCGGCGATTCACTTCTTCATCAATCTGCAGAGGTGGAACGAATTGCCGAAGGCCTACCAGGCCGCGCTGCAGGCGGCGTCGGGCTACGTCAATGGCGACACGCAGGCGAAGTACGATGCCCGTAACCCGGCTGCCCTGCGCCGCCTGATCGGAGCGAACGCGCAGCTTCGCGCCTTCCCGCAGGACATCATGGAACAGGCCTACAAGGCGGCAAACGAGATCTATGACGATCTCAGCGCCAAGAACGCCGACTTCAAGAAGATCTATGACAGCTATAAGGCGTTCCGCGGCGAGGAATATCTCTGGTTCCAGGTCGCGGAATACGCCTACGATAACTTCATGATCCGCTCCCGCGCTCGCGGGTAACGAGGCCGGTGCGATGCGGGCGCGTGAAGCGCCCGCTCACTGACCGACGCGCGCCTCGCGGCCTTCCGCGAGGCGGCTCGCGAAATAGCCGACCGTACGCGAATAGACCGTGGACTTGTTCCACGCCCGCAAGGCGTCGAAGTTCGGCGCATCGGGAGCCCAATCCGCGCCACGCACCCAGCCGTGCCCTTTGAGATAATTCGCGGTGGAGGCGAGCACATCGGCCGGGCTGTGCAGAAGATCGGCTCTTCCGTCACCGTCGAAATCAACCGCGTATTTGATATAAGACGACGGCATGAACTGGGTCTGGCCGAGTTCGCCCGCCCAGGCTCCGCGCATTTCCGCCGGGGTCAGGTCCCCATGCTGGACGATGCGCAAGGCGTCGAACAATTGCGCCTGAAACATCTCGGTGCGGCGGCAATCGTAAGCGAGTGTCGCGACCGAGCGGACCGTCGCCATGTTTCCCTTTACCGCGCCGAAATCGCTCTCCAGCCCCCAGATCGCCACGAGAATTTCCGGCGGCACACCATAGCGATCCTCGATCCGTGCGAGTGTTCCGGCATGCTTCTTCAGCAGGCTCGCACCCATTCTCAACCGATAGGGGGAGACCATGCGCCCGGAAAACTGTTCGAAGCTCTGCTTGAAGACTCCCTGGCCGCGATCCTTGCGGATCACGCTCTGATCGAACGTGACGCCGCCCAACCCTGAGCGGATCGCTTCGGCGGAAATGCCCTGCTCGGCGGCTTCCACGCGGATGTCGGCGAGCCATTTTTCAAACCCTGCCGGATCGCGGCAGGTCGCGGCGAAAGCGCTGCTTGCGCTCATCAGGAGAGCGGTCACCGTCAAAAGGCGAGGGATCATGGGCATTTGCCGTCTCCAGCATTCTGCTTCCCTCCGAGGTAGCGTCACGGGCGGTCAACTCAAGTACGAAGCCGACACGCTTGCAGCGCGTATCTGCCAAGGGATTTCCCGTGCCTCATCTCGATTTTGAGCTTGTCTTTGATCTAATATGTCGATAAGTCCAGACATATGGACAAAGAGCAAACCATTCTCGCCCTTGCGGCTTTGGCGCAGACGACCCGGCTTGATGTGTTCCGGCTTCTTGTCGCTCATGAGCCGAAGGGCATGCCGGCGGGGGAGGTGGCGCAGGCGCTGGCGGTGCCGCACAACACCATGTCGGCTCATCTTGCCGTGCTGACCCGCGCCGGGCTTGTGCAGGCAAAGCGGAATGGGCGCTCCATCGTCTACAGGGCGGATCTTGGGGGATTGCGGGGCATGACGACGTTTCTGCTCAAGGATTGCTGCGGAGGCCGTCCTGAGATCTGCGCCCCGTTGATCGCGGACCTCTCGCCCTGCTGCCCCTCTCAAGACAAAGCTTAGGAAAGCGTCTGATGTCATTTTTCGAACGCTATCTCACGCTCTGGGTCGCGCTTTGCATCGTCGTGGGCGTTGTGCTTGGGCATCTCGCGCCGGGTGTGTTCCATGCCATCGGCTCGATGGAAATCGCCAAGGTCAATCTGCCTGTCGCGGTGTTGATCTGGCTGATGATCGTGCCGATGCTGGTGAAGATCGACTTCGCCGCGTTGCATCAGGTGCGCGAGCATTGGCGCGGCATCGGCGTGACGCTCTTCGTCAACTGGGCGGTCAAGCCGTTCTCAATGGCGGCGCTGGGATGGTTCTTCATCGGATATCTGTTCCGATCCTACCTGCCGGCGGAGCAGATCGACTCTTACATTGCGGGCCTTATCATCCTGGCTGCCGCGCCGTGCACCGCGATGGTGTTCGTGTGGAGCAATCTCACGAAAGGCGAGCCGCATTTCACGCTCTCCCAGGTTGCGCTCAACGACGTCATCATGGTGATCGCGTTCGCCCCGGTCGTCGGGCTCCTGCTCGGCCTTTCCGCGATCACAGTGCCGTGGAATACGCTCACGCTGTCGGTCGTGCTCTATATCGTCGCGCCGGTGATCGCCGCGCAGGTTGTGCGCAAGTACGTCCTGGCGCGGGGTGGAGAAGCGGCACTCACCGGGCTTCTTTCGGCCCTGCAGCCGCTCTCGCTTCTGGCGCTGCTCGCCACGCTGGTGTTGCTGTTCGGCTTCCAGGGCGGGCAGATCCTCGCGCAGCCGCTTGTCATTGCGCTTCTCGCTGTGCCGATCCTGATCCAGGTCTATTTCAATGCGGGGCTCGCCTATCTGCTCAATCGATTGAGTGGCGAGAAGCATTGCGTTGCAGGGCCGTCCGCGCTGATCGGCGCGAGCAATTTCTTCGAGCTCGCAGTTGCCGCCGCCATCAGCCTGTTCGGCTTTCAATCGGGCGCAGCGCTCGCGACTGTCGTCGGCGTTCTCGTCGAAGTGCCGGTGATGCTCTCAGTGGTCTATATCGTCAACGGAAGCCAGGATTGGTACGAGCGCGGCCAGCGTAAAGAGCGCGTCTTGCGGGCTTGAACCGTCTTTCGAATATCAGGAGGTCACGATGGATGTGATCGTCTACCACAACCCGCTTTGCGGAACGTCGCGCAACACCATCGGGCTCATCCGCAATGCGGGAGTTGAGCCGCATATCATCGAGTATCTGAAGACCCCGCCGACGCGCCTTCTGCTGCGCCAGCTGATCGAGCGTATGGGACTCAATGTCCGGGACGTGCTCCGCAAGAAGGGCACGCCTTACGCCGAACTCGGCCTCGACAATCCGGCCCTGACAGACGACCAATTGCTCGATGCCATGATGGAGCATCCCATCCTGATCGAACGCCCCATCGTGGTGACGCCCTTCGGGGTCAAGCTCTGCCGCCCGTCGGAGGCCGTGCTCGACATCCTGCCGGTGCCGCAACTCGGCGAGTTCCGGAAGGAGGACGGGGAGCTTGTAATCGACGCGTCGGGCCGCCGCGCGGCGACGGTTTAAGACGGGACGCCTTACGAATCCATCTTGAGCGCGGCGATGAAGGCTTCCTGCGGGATGTCGACCTTGCCGAACTGGCGCATGCGCTTCTTGCCTTCCTTCTGCTTGTCGAGCAGCTTGCGCTTGCGCGAGGCGTCGCCGCCGTAGCACTTGGCGGTCACGTCCTTGCGGAGCGCGCGGATGGTTTCGCGGGCGATGATCTTGCCGCCGATGGCCGCCTGGATCGGAATCTGGAACAGGTGCGGCGGGATGAGGTCCTTGAGCTTCTCGCACATGGCGCGGCCGCGGCTCTCCGCGCGGGTGCGGTGCACGAGCATGGAGAGCGCGTCCACCGGTTCGGCGTTGACGAGAACGGACATCTTCACGAGGTCGCCCTCGCGATAATCGGAGATGTGATAGTCGAAGGAGGCATAGCCCTTCGAGATCGACTTCAGGCGATCGTAGAAATCGAACACCACCTCGTTCAGCGGCAGGTCGTAGACCACCATTGCGCGCTTGCCGACATAGTTGAGGTCGATCTGGATGCCGCGGCGGTCCTGGCAGAGCTTGAGCACGGAGCCGAGATAATCGTCCGGCGTCAGGATCGTGGCGCGGATCCACGGCTCCTCGATGGTTTCGATCTTCATGACGTCCGGCATATCCGCCGGGTTGTGAAGCTCTATCGTCGCGCCGTCGCTCATGTTGAGGTGGTAGACAACGCTCGGCGCGGTGGAGATGAGGTCGAGGTTGAACTCGCGCTCCAGGCGCTCCTGAATGATCTCGAGGTGCAGAAGGCCGAGGAAGCCGCAGCGGAAGCCGAAGCCGAGCGCGGCGGATGTCTCCATTTCGTAGGAGAAGCTCGCATCGTTCAGGCGCAGCTTGCCCATGGCGGCGCGCAGGTTTTCGAACTCGGCTGCGTCCACGGGAAAGAGGCCGCAGAACACCACCGGCTGCACGGGCTTGAAACCGGGCAGCGCCTCGGCGGTGGGCTTGCGCTCGTCGGTGATGGTGTCGCCGACGCGGGTGTCGGACACTTCCTTGATCGAGGCGGTGAGGAAGCCGACCTCGCCGGGGCCGAGCACGTCCACATCAGTCATCTTGGGCCGGAACACGCCGACCTTGTCGACGCCGTAGACGGCACCGGTGCCCATCATCTTGATGCTCTGGCCCTTCTTCAGGGTGCCGTCGATGATGCGCACGAGCACGACCACGCCGAGATAGGCGTCGTACCAGGAATCGACGAGCATGGCCTTGAGCGGCGCATTCTCGTCGCCCTTCGGCGGCGGCAGCTTCTTGACGATGGCTTCCAGAACGCCCTCGATATTGATGCCCGTCTTGGCCGAAATCGGAACCGCGTCCGAAGCGTCGATCCCGATCACTTCCTCGATCTGCTCCTTGATCCGGTCCGGGTCGGCGGCAGGCAGGTCGATCTTGTTGAGAACGGGCACGATCTCATGGTTGGCGTCGATAGCCTGATAGACGTTGGCGAGCGTCTGGGCCTCCACGCCCTGAGAGGCGTCCACCACGAGAAGCGAGCCCTCGCAGGCGGCCAGCGATCGCGAAACCTCATACGCGAAGTCCACGTGGCCGGGGGTGTCCATGAGGTTGAGGATATACGTCTTGCCGTCCTCGGCCTTGTATTCGAGGCGCACGGTCTGCGCCTTGATGGTAATGCCGCGCTCGCGCTCGATGTCCATGCTGTCGAGCACCTGCTCCGTCATTTCGCGCGCGGAAAGCGCCCCGGTCGTCTGGATCAGACGGTCGGCGAGCGTCGACTTTCCATGATCGATATGGGCGACGATGGAGAAGTTCCGGATGTTATCGAAGGTGCGGGCGGTCATTTAAGCTTGCAAATACCAAAAGATCTGTTGCTCGCGGCAATAGCAGCATGGGCCGCATAAGCCAAGCGAAGGCGGTGTCGCGTGAGGGTGACGCTCTGGGCGGGTGGCTCCACAGCCCGGTTAACGGCCCTTTTCCAGGATCCGCGAAATGACCCTGGCCGTATAATCGACCATCGGGACGATGCGGGCATAGTTCAGCCGTGTCGGACCGATGACGCCCAGAACGCCGACGATCTTCTGGCTGCCGTCGCGGAAAGGCGCGGCGATGAGCGATGAGCCGGAGAGCGAGAACAGCTTGTTCTCCGAGCCGATGAAGATCCGCACGCCCTCGCCGCCTTCGGCACGGGTGAGAAGGTCGATCACGTCCGTCTGGGTTTCGAGGTCGGCGAAGAGCAGGCGGATGCGGTCGAGATCGTCCGCCGCCTTCAGGTCCTCCAGAAGATTGGCCTGTCCGCGCACGATGAGCTGGCGCGTGTCGGAGGAGCCGACGGTGGTGGCAAGGCCCGCATTGACGAGCTTTGCCGTGAGCGCGTCGAGCTCCTGCTCCATGTTGGCGCGGGTCGCCTCGATCTCGCCCCTCAAGTCGGCCAGCGTGCGGCCTTTGATGCGGGCATTGAGGTAGTTTCCGGCTTCGATCAAGGCTCCGGCGGGCAGGCCAGCGGGCAGGTCGAGCAGGCGGTTTTCCACCGAGCCGTCGTCGGACACGAGAACCACGAGCGCACGGGCCGGGTCGAGGCGCACGAATTCGATATGCTTCAGTTTTGCGTTCGATTTCGAAGTGAGCACCACCCCCGCGCCGCGCGAGACGCCGGACAACAGCGTCGAGGCTTCGGCAAGGGCCGTCTCCAGCGTATGGCCGGAGGCGGCGGCCTTCATCTGGGCTTCGATGCGCGCCCGCTCCTCGCTGGTGACGTCGCCGATCTCCATCATGGCGTCCACGAAGAACCGCAGGCCCATCTCGGTGGGCAGGCGTCCGGCGCTGGTATGAGGGGCGAAGATCAGGCCCGCGGCCTCCAGATCCGACATGACGTTGCGGATCGAGGCAGGGGAAAGCGTCATGGGCAGGATGCGCGCCAGATTGCGCGAGCCGACCGGCTCGCCGGTCGTGAGGTAGCTCTCGACGATCTGCCGGAAAATCTCGCGCGAGCGTTCGCTCAGCTCCGTTGCGGCGCGGTTCTCGGCGGAGGAATGAAAGCGTCCCGGGACTGTCATGGCGTCGTGGTGGTGAATCCTGAGGTTCATATGTGCGGAGTGGCGCTGGTCTATGCAAGCGCAGAGTCATATGTTTCGTAACATTATTGGCACGAAATGCTTGGGTCGCGGCGCTTGTCGGGCTGATCGCTTGCCGTGGCGGCCAATAAAATCTAGGAAGCCTTCTCTTTTTTCATGGAGAACGAGTTCATGCGCCCATCCAACCGCGCGCCCGACGAAATGCGCCCCGTCACTCTCGAACGCGGCGTCGCGCGCTATGCGGAAGGCTCCTGCCTCGTTTCCTTCGGCAATACCCGCGTGCTCTGCACCGCCTCCCTCGAAGAAAAGGGGCCGCCGTGGCTGCGCGGCACCGGCAAGGGCTGGGTCACGGCGGAATACGCCATGCTGCCCCGCGCGACGCACGAGCGCACCAAGCGCGAGGTCAATTCGGGCAAGCCTTCGGGCCGCACGCAGGAAATCCAGCGCCTGATTGGCCGCTCGCTCCGCGCGGTCGTGAACCTGCCCGCCATCGGCGAGCGGCAGATCGTGGTGGATTGCGATGTCATTCAGGCCGATGGCGGCACCCGCACGGCCTCGATCACCGGGGCCTGGGTCGCGCTGCATGAGTGCTTCACCTGGATGCAGGGCCGCTCGATCATCTCGATCAACCCCTTGCGCGAACCCGTCGCCGCCATTTCCTGCGGCATCTTCAAGGGCACACCGGTTCTCGATCTCGACTACGCCGAGGATTCCTCCGCCGAGACTGATGCGAATTTCGTCATCACCGGCTCGGGCGGCATCGTC
Organism: Microvirga flavescens; assembly: GCF_003290125.1. Classification (GTDB taxonomy): domain Bacteria; phylum Pseudomonadota; class Alphaproteobacteria; order Rhizobiales; family Beijerinckiaceae; genus Microvirga; species Microvirga flavescens. Next base: position 47,274 of record NZ_QMKH01000008.1, on the reverse strand, counting down.
GAAGTGCAGGGCACGGCGGAAGGAAAGCCCTTCTCCGAGGAGGAATTCCTGAGCCTCCTGCGGCTCGCCAAGGCCGGAACGGCGCAGCTCATCGAGATGCAGAAGAAGGCCGTGGCCTGAGGATCTTTCGATGCATCGCCCCCTGACCGGCAAGGTCGTCATCGCCACGCACAACGCGGGCAAATTGCGTGAAATGCAGGAACTGCTCGCCCCGTTCGGGGTGGAGGCCGTCTCGGCGGGTGAGCTTGGCCTGCCGGAGCCGGACGAGACCGGCTTCATGTTCTCCGAGAACGCGGCCATCAAGGCGCATGCTGCCGCAAAAGCAACCGGCCTGCCCGCGCTCTCCGACGATTCAGGGCTCTGCGTCGATGCGCTGGATGGTGCGCCGGGATTGTTCACGGCGAACTGGGCGGGGCCGAACAAGGACTTTCCGGCGGCGATGGCCCGTGTCGAGAAGGAACTTCAGAAGCGCGGCGTGGATGCGAACGGCAACCGCCGGGCCCATTTCACCTCGGCCCTCGTCATCGCATGGCCCGATGGACATGAAGAGCTGTTCGAGGGGCGCGTTTTCGGCGAGGTCGTCTGGCCGCCGCGCGGCAATCAGGGCTTCGGTTACGATCCACTGTTCCAGCCCGATGGGTTTGCGAAAACCTTCGGTGAGATCTCATCGGAAGAGAAACACGGGATCGATTGGTCGCAGAGCGAACCCACGGCGCTCTCCCATCGTGCGCGGGCCTTCCTCAGCCTGGCGGCGGGCTGCCTCTCCCGGGCATGAAGAAAAGGCGGAGCACCCGAAGCGCTCCGCCTCTTTCGTTTTAGACGCCTGAGCCGTTGTTCTCCGCCCGGCGCTTGGCCATGAAGGCGTCGAACTCCTCGCGGTCCTTGGCGCGCTTCAGGTCCTCGACGAAGCTCGCGAAAGCGCGGGCCTCCTCATCGAGGCGGCGGCGCTCCTCTTCGAGCCGCTTCAGCTCTGCCCGGCGATATTCCTCGAAGGCCGAGTTGCCGGTGCCGCCGGGGCCATAGCCGAACCCACCGGCAGGGCCGCCGGAGAACGTTTCGCGGAAGCGCGAGAAATTATCCTCGAAGAAAGCCCGCATCTCGCTCGCCTTCGGGCGGCCTGCAACCCGCCAGACCAGGTAGGCGACGGCCAGCGGCCAGAACCAGAAGAACGCGACGATGACCCCGATGATTTCGAGCGCCCGGCGCGGCGGCCCGCCGCAGCGGTGGTGGCGAGCGCCGTGCTCAGAACCCGGTTCGGCGCCCGCGTTCCACGCGGACGAATGGTAGGAGGCAGAAGACGAGCAAGTCATGGCTGGATCCCGCATGTTAATGCAAACAACATTTACATGCGGAAGGGAGGACCCGCTTTCAAGGGGTGCGACAGGGCTGCGACAAAGGCAGGCGCGGTGAGGGCAGGGCGTCAGACGCGGAGTCGAGGGGAGGAGCGCAAGCGGGACGGCGAAGTGCGGCAGGCAGGGGGTCCTACGAAAGCCTTTACCTGGTGGTGGGTTGGGAAAGCAGGGCTTGGCTGTTCCGCCGAAAAGTGGCCGCTACTTCCCGCCCTTCTGGAGCGCGCCGTGGACAAGGGCGAGGACGCCTGCGCGCAAAAGCTCGTACTTGTCCGGCAAGCCGGGGCCCCTCGGCAATTGCCCGGCGGCGTCGAGGGTCGCGATGCCGTGGGAGAGCGCCCAGACCTCGAGGGCAATGAACCGCACGTCAACATCCTTGAAGCCGCTCGGGAAGGTCTCGGAGAGGGCGCGCACCAGAAAGTCGAACGCGGTTTCCGGCGGCCGGACACCAGGCGCAACCGGCTGCTTCGGCGCTTTTTCGCCCTCGCTCACCTGTGGTGAGAACATGGCCAAGTAATAGCCGGGCTCCTGCTCGGCGAAGGTGAGGTAGGCCTCGCCCATCCGCGTGAAGCGTTCGAGCGGGGTGCCTTCCCCGGCAAGCGCCCGGCCGAGCCGCTCGCCGAGATCCTTGAAACCGCGAAACGCCACCTCCGCGACCAGCGCATCGCGCCCGCGAAAGTGGCGATAGAGCGCGGCGGGCGTGACGCCGACGAGCTTGGCTGCATCGGCCAGCGTGAAGCCGCCGAGCCCGCGCTCCGCGATGAAGCGTTGGGCCGCCTCGATCAGCGCCTCTTTCAGATTGCCGTGGTGGTAGCCACGCTTGTCGAAGGGGCTGTGCCAGTGGCGCATGCAAAAGGAACTCGCCGGTTTCTCTGTCGATAAACAATTAGGCCGCCCGGGCCGAGGACGCCAGTCTGTTCAGGGTCTCATCGCGGCAAAGAGCAACCGTGACGGGATGCGCGGAAGATGCCATATACGGCCCATGATCGATCATCCGACGCGCGATGTCGGTTTCGGTGTCTATGTGCACTGGCCCTTCTGCGCTTCAAAGTGCCCCTATTGCGACTTCAACAGCCATGTCCGCCATCAGCCGGTGGACCAGGAACGGTTCGTCGCGGCCTTCCGCCGGGAGATCGCCCACACGGCGGCGCGGATTCCGGGGCGCACGGTCTCCAGCATCTTCTTCGGTGGGGGAACGCCATCTCTCATGAAGCCGGAAACGGTCGGCGCGCTGCTCGATGCCATCGGTGGAGCCTGGGCCATCGACCCGAATGCGGAGGTGACCCTCGAGGCCAACCCGACCAGCGTGGAAGCGGAGCGTTTTCGCGGCTATCGCGCGGCTGGCATCAACCGCGTGTCGCTTGGCGTGCAGGCGCTCAACGATCATGACCTGCGCCGCCTCGGGCGCATGCACAGTGTCGATGAGGCGCTCGACGCCGTGAAGATCGCCGCCTCGATCTTCGAGCGTTACTCCTACGACCTCATTTACGCGCGCCCCGACCAGACGCCGCAGGCGTGGAAGGCGGAACTGGAGCGGGCGATTTCCTACGCCGTCGAACATCTCTCGCTCTATCAGCTTACCATCGAGCCCGGCACATGGTTCGAGCGCCTGCATCAGGCAGGCAAGCTTGTCGTGCCGGGAGATGATGAAGCGCGCGCGCTCTACGATCTCACGCAGGAGATCTGCGAGAAGCACGGGCTTCCCGCTTACGAGGTTTCGAACCACGCGCGGCCCGGCGCGGAATCGCGGCACAATCTTCTCTACTGGCGCTATGGCGAGTATGCGGGCATCGGCCCCGGCGCGCATGGTCGTCTTGTGACAGGCAATGCGCGCCTTGCGACGCAGACGGAAAAGCACCCCGAGACGTGGCTTGCGAGCGTGGAACGGGAAGGGCACGGCATCATCGATGAGGAAGTGCTGTCCTCCGAATCCGAAGGCGACGAATTCCTCCTCATGGGCCTTCGCCTGAAAGAGGGTATCGACCCTCAACGCTACACCGCCTTCACGGGCCGCACACTCGATGAGAAGCGCGTGCGCGTCTTACGGGAAGCGGGAATGCTCGCGCGGCGAGACGATGCGCGGCTCTCCGTCACGCGCGAAGGTTTCCCTGTGCTCAATGCAGTGATTGCGGAACTCGCGGCTTGAAGACGTTCGCCGGGCGACGCTCACGTCCCGCGAGTGATGTTTCTCTCGATCGCATCCCAGAGCATCACCGTCAGATCCGGCCCGCCGAGGCGCTTGATGGCGCGAAGGCCGGTCGGAGAGGTGACGTTGATCTCGGTCAGGTTGCCGTCGATCACGTCGATGCCGACGAAGATCTGGCCCATCTTTTTCAGGTGCGGGCCGATGGTTTCGCAAATTTCCCGCTCGCGCGAAGTCAGATCGGCGGGCTTTGCCGCGCCGCCCCGCACCATGTTGGAGCGGATGTCGTTGGCCGCCGGAACGCGGTTGATCGCGCCCGCCGCCTCGCCGTCGATGAGGATGATGCGCTTGTCGCCCTCGCTCACCTTCGGCAGGAATCGTTGGATCACCCAGGGCTCGCGGAAGGTGACGGAAAACAGATCGTAGAGTGAGCCGAAATTCGGATCTTCACGCCCCACCTTGAACACCGCCGCGCCGCCGTTGCCGTAAAGCGGCTTCATCACCACGTCGCCGTGCTCGCTGCGGAATTCCTCGATCTCTTTCCTGTCGCGGGAGATCAGCGTCGGCGGCATCAGGTGCGGGAATTCGGTGACGAAGAGTTTCTCTGGCGCATTGCGCACATGGGCGGGATCGTTCACCACCAGCGTGTGCGGATGGATGCGCTCCAGAAGGTGCGTCGTGGTGATATAGGCCATGTCGAAGGGCGGGTCCTGACGCAGCAAAACAACGTCGGCCGTCGAGAGGTCGATCTTCTCAGGCTCACCCAGGGAAACATGGTCGCCCTCAACATCCCGCACCACGATGGGTTCCGCCGAGGCGACGATCGCGCCGTCGCGCATGGAGAGACGATCCGGCGTATAGTGCAACAGCCGGTATCCCCGCCGCTGCGCCTCCAAAAGCATGGCGAAGGTCGAATCGCCCGTGATCTTGATGTTCTGGATGGGATCCATCTGGACCGCGACGGTGAGGGTCATGCATCAGTCTCCATGCGTGGGATGGGTTATCGAGCCGAAACGGCCGCTTGGCAACTGCCCCGGTTGCATGGCCCCGTCGCGGGGCCTTGTGGATATGCTCAAGCCTTCACATCTGGAGGTTCATGAAGCCTCCCAAACGCGCCCTTCTCATCATCAATGCCAGGAGCCGCTCGGGCGCCGCCCGGCGCGATCTCGCTATTGCGCGGCTGAAGGCGCACGGCATCGAGCCGTTGCAGAAGGAGTGCGGCAGCCGGCATGAGCTGGCTCCGCTCATCGCCCATTATGCGGACAAGGTGGATTGCGCCGTGGTGGGCGGGGGCGATGGGACCCTCAACGCCGCGGCCTTCGGCGTGATCGAGGCCGGGCTTCCCCTCGGCGTCCTGCCGATGGGAACGGCGAACGATCTTGCCCGGACCCTCAAGATCCCATTCGACATCGACGGCGCAGTGAAAGTGATCGCCGCAGGGCGCACGCGAAAGATCGATCTTGGAGTCGTGAACGGCGAGCCGTTCTTCAACGTGGCGAGCATCGGCCTTTCGGCAGAACTGGCGCGGGAACTGACAGGCGACATCAAGCGTCGTTTCGGCCGCCTGGCCTATGCGCTCGTTGCGCTCAAAGTGCTGATGCGGGCACGCCCGTTCAAGGCGACCATCACCAGCGAAACCGAATCCGCCCGCGTGCGGACGCTGCAGATCGCCGTCGGTAATGGGCGCTACTATGGCGGCGGCAATGCGGTGGAGAAAGATGCTGCCATCGATGACGGGCATCTCGATCTCTACAGCCTCGAATTCCGGCAGGTCTGGAAGCTCGCCCTGCTGGTGCGTTCGTTCCGCTCCGGCGAGCATGGCGCATGGCGGGAAGTCCGCGCTGTGCGTGCGCAGGAATTCGACATTCGCACACGCATCTCGCGCCCTGTGAATGCGGATGGCGAAATCGTCACCAGCACCCCGGCCCATTTTTCGATCAGGCCGGGAGCGGTGACGGTGTTTGCGCCATAGCGTGGGAAACGTTTTCCCCGGTCCAGGCATTCCGAGAACTATTGCTAGCGGCAGCGGCCGTTGCGCAGGGCATCCTCCAAGCCGCCTCTCGCCAGTCCGATGTCGCAGAGCGCAGCATCGTCGAATGAAGCGAGAAGGCGCATGTCGCGGCGAATGCGGATCTCCTTCGCGAGGAAGGCAGAAAAACGGACGAGGAGGGCCGGAACGCGTGGCGTGAAAGAGCCGGTGGTGCGGGTTGTACTCGCATTGCAGATCATGGTCGAGGACATGGCTTGCTCCTTCTTTCGGATCGACGATCCGGCACCGTTCGCGCAAGCGCTCTCATGCGGCGGGCAGAGGCCCGACGTGGCAATGCGGGAAAAGAGTCGGGTCGTTTGCTTTTCCTCGCCACCGAACAATCTTCAGCGGCGATGAAGAGACCATATGCCGGCCTCTTGCATAAATGAAACGAATGTTCATTATATTTAGAATAACGATCCATTATGGAGAGGTCTTATGGCCCGTAACCTCGATGTCAGCCTCTTGCGTGCCTTCGTTGCCGTCGTCGATGCGGGCGGCATGACCGCCGCGACAGGGGTCTTGAACCTGACCCAGGCGGCGGTGAGCCAGCAGATCAAGCGCCTGGAGGACACCTTCGGTGAAGCGCTCATCGCGCGCGAGCGGCGAGGCTTGAGGCTGACGAGCGCGGGAGAGCGCCTGTTCGGTCGCGCAAAGCGGCTCCTTGCCCTCAACGACGACATCTGGACCGAGATGACGACACCGCTCTACGAGGGCGAAGTTCGCCTCGGCATTCCAAGCGACATCGTCAACACCTATCTCCCGACCTTTCTGAAGGGGTTTGCGCAGGCCTATCCGAAGGTTCGCGTCTCGCTGCGGTGTACGTCCAGCGTCGAGCTTCGCGAGTTGCTGAAGGCCGGCAAGATCGACCTCACGTTGACGACCGAGCTGAAATGCGGACCGGACGGTGAAAACCTTCTGGTCGACCGTCTGGTCTGGGTCGGCGCGCGCGGCGGCGAAGCGCAGTGGCAACGGCCCTTGCCAGTGTCGATCGGCTGCAGCGATTGCGCATTCCGCGCACCGATCCGCGAGGCTTTGCAAAAGGCCGGTATTGAATGGCGCTCGATTTCCGAAGTCACGATCAGCGAAGCTCAAGTGGCGACGACGGTGGCGGATATTGCGGTGATGGCTTCACTCTGTTCGAGCGTTCCGAGCGGCCTTGAGATCCTCGGCAAGGAATCCGGCCTGCCGGCGCTTCCGCCCTTCTCCGTCAATCTCTATTTGCCGAAAGATGGCGGGACCCACATCGCGCAGGAGCTTGCGCGTCACATCCGTCAGGCCGTGGTGGAGCAGCGTCGGTTGGTGGCGTGAGAACGACGAGGTTAGTCGATCTCCAGTTCGAACGCCGCCTTTAAATGGCGCGGAAAACTCCCCGGCGCGATGAAGACGGCATCGGCGCGCCATGTCTTGTCCGCAGCCCATGCGTGGCGGGAGAGCCATGCGCGCGCCGCGCGGGAAAAGCGCTGACGCTTGACGGCGGTGATTGCGGTTTGCGCATCGTCCATGACACTCCGCGCTTTCACCTCGACAAAGGCGATGGTGTCGCCGCGCTTGACGATGAGATCCACCTCGCCGCCTGCCGCCGCATAACGGCGGGCGAGGGGGCGATAGCCTTTGAGGAAAAGAAACAGCAGGGCCATGCGCTCCGCCCGGTGACCGCGCAGAAACGTGCGGCGACGGCGCTCGCCGGGCTTCGTCATGCGTCCTTGGCTTTCGCCAGCACGAGCGCGCGCGCATAGACATCGCGCTTCGGAAGACCGAGCTCTGCGGAAACGATGGCGGCGGCGTCCTTGATCGAATGGGCCTTGAGCGCGGCTTCGAGCTTGCCGTCGAGGGCGGCATCGGCCTCCGCCGCGTGCATCTCCTTCGTCGCTTCGCCGATGAGAACGACAATCTCGCCCTTCGGCGGACCCTCCTTCTCGAATTGCTCGGCAAGCTCCGGCAGAGTGCCGCGCCGGATGGTCTCGAACAGCTTCGTCAATTCCCGCGCCACGACGGCCCTGCGCTCGCCGAGCACGGCGGCTGCGTCGATGAGCATTTCCGGCAGGCGGTGAGGCGCTTCGAAGAGCATGAGCGTGCCGGGGATCGTTGCGATCTCGCCGAGGCGCGTGCGCCGCGCGGCGCTTTTCGGCGGCAGGAATCCTTCGAAGAAGAAACGGTCGGTCGGCAGGCCCGAGGCGACGAGAGCCGTCAGGACAGCGGAGGGGCCTGGAATGGGGGTGACGGGCAGGCCTTCCTCGATCGCCGCCTGCACCAGCTTGTAGCCGGGGTCGGAGACGAGCGGCGTTCCCGCGTCGGAGACGAGGGCCAGCGCCTGCCCCTCGCGGATGCGCAGCACCATGCGCTCGCGCACCGCCTCGTTGGAATGCTCGTGATAGGCGACCAAAGGCGTCGTGATACCGTAATGGGCGAGCAGCGTCTTCGTCACCCGCGTATCCTCGGCAAGCACGGCGTCCGCCGCCGCCAGAACGCTCAGCGCGCGGAAAGACACGTCCTTCAGGTTGCCGATAGGGGTGGCGACCACATAGAGGCCAGGGGAAAGGGGCTCCACCTCGGCGGCAAGGCCGAAGGCGGTGAACGTGCTGGTCTGCCCGTTCGGCGAGCGCCTCTTGGTGCGGTTGTCGATTCTCTGTGTCATGCCGGGTTACCTTTGCATGAAGGTTTCCGGGACGGGAAGCCTCAAGCATGATCAGAACAAGTGGAAACCTGTTGTTCGCCCGGATCATGAGACGGCCTATTTCGCCGGATCGGGCTTTGGAAACAATATTTACTTTTCCCCGCCACCCTTGTCGGATCCGTAAGATAGACCGCCCGCATGGCTCCACGGCCATGCCGCGCCGGAGAGTGGACGATGGTGCGCATTCGCTTTGACCGACGCTTTGACCGACAGGGCAAAGGCCTGTCGAGCCGTGCCGTGGCCCTTCTGGCGCTGGCGCTTCCCGTGTTTCTCGCCGGATGCATCGGCTCCGGCAGCATGACGCCGCCGCGCCGGGTGGCGAGCGCCCCCGCGCAAGCCGCGCCGCAGCCCGCCTATGGACAACCGGTCGAAGAGGCGATGCCGGGGCAGGCTCCCGCTCCCGTGTATGCAGGCGCGCCGTCGGGGATGAACATCGGCACCGGCAATGTCAGGGTCGCGTTGATCCTGCCCTTTTCCAGCCCCGGTCAGGGGGCCATCGTCGCCCAGAGCATGCGCAACGCCGCGGAGCTCGCCCTTGGCGATTTTCAAGGCTCGGACATCACCCTTCTCGTGAAGGACGATAGAGGCACCCCGGACGGCGCGCGGGAGGCCACGCAGCAGGCTGTCGCCGAGGGGGCGGAACTCATTCTGGGGCCGGTCTTTGCCGGTTCCGTGCAAGGGGCCGGGCAGGTCGCCCGCCAGGCGGGGCGGCCGATGATCGCCTTTTCCACCGATGCCAGCGTCGCCGGACCCGGCATCTATCTCCTGAGCTTCCTCGTGCAGGAGGAGGTCGACCGCATCGTCTCCTATGCCGCGCGGCAGGGGCATCGCTCCATCGCGGCGCTGATTCCGGAAACGACCTACGGCACGGTGGTCGAGGCGCGCTTTCGCGAGACGGCGGCCCGGTCGGGCCTCAGGGTCGTCGCCATCGAGCGTTATCCGGCGGGCCAGCCTCAGGGGGCCGTGCAGCGCATCGCCAACGTTATCGGCGGCGGCGCGCCGCAGGCCGATTCCCTTCTCATTCCCGACAATACCGATGGTCTGAACGCGGTTGCTCGCGCCTTGCAAACGGTCGGCTATGACCCGCAGAGGGTGCGCCCCCTCGGCACAGGCGTCTGGAACGAGGCGCGGGTGTTCGCGCTGCCGCAGTTGCAGGGCGGTTGGTTCGCAGCGCCCGACAGCCGTGGCTTCGAGGCCTTCGCGGGCCGCTACCGCGCGCGCTTCAATACCGATCCGACGCGCCTTGCCACCTTGTCCTACGATGCCGTCACGCTTGCTGCGGCTTTGACGCGCACCCAAGGGTCCCGGCGCTTTGCGGAAGACGTGCTGACGAACCCGGCAGGGTTCGCCGGAGCCGACGGCGTGTTTCGTTTCAAGGCCGACGGCATGAACAACAGGGCTCTTGCCGTGCAGGAAGTCCGCAACGGTGGGGCTGTCGCCGTGAATGCCGCACCCCGCGCTCTTACGGCCTCCGCCTATTGAGGCGGCCCCTGTAAAATCATAGCTTCGCGCCCATGACGATACTAAGCGAGGGCGCAGCTCAGCCCGTCCCCAGGCCCATGTCGAACCAGACCTTTGAGACTGTCTTGCGCGAACTCGGCGACAAGCCCCTTCGCGATGCCGCCACCTTGCGCGCGCGCCTTGTACCGGGGCTCAAGAGCGTTCTGGACGAGGGCCGCGCGGCGGCCGAGCGGCAGTTGATGGAGCGACAGAACGGCCTTGTCTGCGCGCGTCGTCTTTCCGCCCAGATGGATACGCTCGTCGAAGCCATTTATGGCGCGGTCGTTCATCATCTCTATCCGGCCTCGAACCCCTCGACGGAGGAGCGTCTCGCCATCGTCGCGACGGGCGGCTACGGGCGTGGCACGCTCGCGCCGGGTTCCGATGTCGATCTTCTGTTCCTGCTTCCCTACAAGCAGACGGCCTGGAGCGAGAGTGTCGTCGAAGCGATGCTTTACGTGCTGTGGGACCTGAAGCTGAAGGTCGGCCACGCCACCCGCTCGATTGAGGATTGCTTGCGCGAAGGCGCGGCGGATATGACGATCCGCACCTCGCTTCTCGAGGCGCGTTTCCTGTTTGGGGACAAGGCGCTGTTCGACAATATGGTCGAGCGGTTCGACCGCGAGATCGTCGCCGTCTCGGCGGCGGAATTCGTTGACGCGAAACTGAAGGAGCGCGATGCGCGCGTCGCCAAGGCAGGCGCATCGCGCTATCTCGTCGAGCCCAACGTGAAGGACGGCAAGGGCGGGCTTCGCGATCTCAATACGCTCTTCTGGATCGGAAAGTACGTCTATCGCGTGCGCGAGCCGGCGGAGCTGGTGAAGGCGGGGCTGTTTACGCCGGATGAATTCAAGCTCTTTGCGCGATGCGAGGAGTTTTTGTGGCGCGTGCGCTGCCATTTGCATTTCGCCACGGGGCGAGCGGAAGAGCGCCTGACCTTCGATATGCAGCGCGTGCTCGCGGAGCGCCTCGGCTTTACCGGGCGCGCGGGCTTGTCGGCGGTCGAACGCTTCATGAAAGCTTACTTTCGCATCGCCAAGGACGTGGGCGATCTGACGGCCATCGTCTGCGCGGAACTGGAAGCCCGGCAGACCAAGCACAGACCCATGCTCGACCGCGTGCTCGGCCGCTTTCGCCGCCGTCGCGGCGGCGCGCTGGAAGGGCATGATTTCTTCATCGACAACAATCGCATCAATGTGCGCAGCGAGCATGCCTTCGAGCGTGATCCGGTCAACCTGATCCGCCTCTACTGGCTGGCGGACAGGCACAATCTCGCGATCCATCCGGATGCGACGCGTCTTGCCACGCGCTCGTTGAAACTGATCGGGCACAATCTGCGCAACGACAAGGAGGCCAACCGCCTCTTTCTCGACATCCTCACCTCGCGCAATGCGCCGGAGGTCGTTCTGCGGCGCATGAATGAGGCCGGCGTGCTTGGCCGCTTCATTCCCGATTTCGGGCGCATCGTCGCAATGATGCAGTTCAACATGTATCACCACTACACGGTGGACGAGCATCTCCTGCGGTCCATCGGCGTTGTCGCCGAAATCGAGGCTGGGCAACTGGCGGAAGAGCATCCGCTTGCCAACCATGTCGTCGGCACCATCAAGAACCGACGCGCGCTTTATGTCGCCGTGTTGCTGCACGATATCGCCAAGGGCCGTGAAGAGGATCACTCCGAGGCGGGCGCTGTGATCGCGCGCAAACTCGGGCCGCGCTTCGGGCTCGATGCTGCGGAAATCGATACGGTTGCGTGGCTCATCGAGCATCACCTTCTCATGTCGAACACCGCGCAAAGCCGCGATCTTTCGGACCCTGCCACCATCAAGAACTTCGCTGGCGTCGTGCAGACGATGGAGCGGTTGAAGCTTCTTCTCGTCTTGACCATCGCCGACATCAAGGCTGTCGGGCCCGGCGTGTGGACGGGATGGAAAGGCCAGCTTCTGCGCACGCTCTATCAGGAAACGGAAACCGCGCTCGGCGGCGGCGTGGTCGATCTTGCGCGCTCCGAGCGCATCCGCATTGCGCAGGAAAAATTGCGCACTGAACTACCCAACTGGAGTCAGAGCGACTTCGACACGTATGCGGCGCGCCACACGCCGGCCTATTGGCTGCGGGCGGATGAGACGCGGCGCGCCAAGCATGCCCGTTTCGTGCGCGAGGCCGACAAGGTGGGGCGCACGGTCACGACGTCTTACGAGACGGACCAGTTCAGGGGCGTGACGGAACTGACTGTTCTCTCGCCGGATCATCCGCGCCTTCTCGCCATCGTCACCGGGGCCTGCGCGGCGGCGGGCGGCAACATTGTGGATGCGCAGATCTTCACGACGACGGACGGCATGGCGCTCGACACCATCGTGCTCTCCCGCGCCTTCGACCGGGACGAGGACGAACTACGCCGCGCGGGACGTGTCGCGAGCGCCATCGAGAAAGCGCTGAAGGGCGAGGTGAAGATTGCTGATCTCGTTGATACCAAGCGCCCGGCCAAGGAGCGATCAAAGGCGTTCCAGGTGGTGCCCGAGGTTTCCATCGACAACGATCTGTCGAATCGCCAGACCGTCATCGAGGTCTCCGGGCTCGATCGTCCGGGCCTTCTCTACGACCTCACGACGGCTTTGGGAAAACTCAATCTCAACATCGCTTCCGCCCACATCGTCACCTTCGGCGAAAAGGCGGTGGACGTGTTCTATGTGACGGATCTCACCGGAACCAAGGTCAATCACCCGGGCCGGCAGGCCACGGTGCGGCGGGCCCTCATGAAAGTGTTCGAGGGTGAGGAGAAGGAACCCTCCTCGCGCCGCGGCGCTTGATTTGTGAGCCCAAGACCCTGATATGAGGCCAGAACCTTTTCTCATCCCCAGTTGATCGACGATGAAGCCGACCGATACTGACGCCAACCAGACCCCTTCCCAGGAGCCCGCGAACGACGCCGTTCCCGGCGCCGAGCCTTCCGAGCAGCCCACGCACGATCCCATCGCTGCGCTCGAGGCCGAGCGGCAAGACGTCAAGGACAAGCTGCTCCGCACGCTGGCCGAAATGGAAAACCTGCGCCGCCGTACGGAGCGCGAGGTTGCCGATGCCCGGACCTACGGCATGGCTAATTTCGCCCGCGACATGTTGACCGTGGTGGACAATATCCGTCGCGCCATCGAGAGCGTGCCCGCCGAGGCAAAGACCGAAGCGGACGACGCGTTGAAGAGCCTTCTCGACGGCATCGAGCTGACGGAGCGCGATTTCCTCAAGACGCTCGAGCGTCACGGCGTGAAGCAGCTCGACCCGCAGGGCCAGAAATTCGATCCGAATCTCCATCAGGCCATGTTCGAGGTGCCGAATCCGGACGTTCCGTCCGGCACGGTCGTTCAGGTCGTCCAATCCGGCTACGTGATCGGCGAGCGCGTCCTGCGTCCGGCCCTCGTCGGCGTGGCGAAGGGCGGCCCGAAGGCCGCCAACGGCACGGACAGTTCTTCAGTCGCTTAAAGCATGATCAGAACAAGTGGGCACCGGTTGTTCGCCTTGGATCATGCGGCAAACCAAGACATCGGGAGATTGATCGTGTTTCAAAGAAACGGGATCAATCTCTAAGTGTCGTTTCTCAACGCCATTCCCTTCGAGGCCATCGGCGTCGCCGTCTTTGCATTGACGGGGGCCCTGATGGCGGCCCGAAAGGGAATGGACCCGTTCGGCTTTGCCCTTCTCGCCACGGTGACGGGCGTCGGCGGCGGAACCATCCGGGACCTTCTGCTGGGCGAGCCGGTCTTCTGGGTGGGCAAACCGACGGACGTGTTCGTCTGCCTTATCGTCGCGGAAATCGTATTCGCCCTAGGGCCCCAGAGGGTCGCCGCCCTCGAAGGCGGGCGGCGGCGGGGCCTTTTGCTGCTCTGGGCGGATGCCCTCGGCATGGCGCTTTTTACCGTCATGGGCACCGGCAAGGCGCTGGCGGCGGGCGTTCCGTTCATGTCGGCCATCGTGCTCGGCACCATTACTGCAACGTTCGGCGGCATCATTCGGGATATTCTCGCCGCGACGACGCCTCTGGTGCTGAAGAAGGACATCTACGTCACGGCGGCGGCGCTCGGCAGTGGCGTCATGGTCGGCTTGCAGGGGCTGGGGCTCGATCCTTTCCTTGCATCCGCCACGGGCGCCTGCGCCGCCTTTGGTCTGCGCGCGCTCGCCCTGCTCAGGGGTTGGTCGCTGCCATCCTTTCCGAGCCGGGACTGATCTTCACTCGTTGACCTCGACGCTGTCGATGATGTGCCGGAAGCGCGGCAGGTCACGGTCACGGCTGTCAGCCCGGGTCATGGCGACCATGCGCACGTAACGGTCAGGGTCAAAGCGAATCGTCTGCATCACCACAATCGCCTCGCCCGAGACGGCCTCGTTCGCCTTGGCGACGATCTCGTGCCATTCCTGCCCCTTGAGGCGGAAGGTATCTGCGCGCTCGATGGTCACGTTCTTGAGAATCTGATTCGAGCTCAGCGCGGCGCGGGCAAACTGCTCCCTGCGCTCGCCGACCGGGGGCGGGGCGCTGAGGGACGTCGCCAGAATCACGATCGGCTGTTCGATGGCCGCAATGTTGTCCTTGGGCCCCTCGGTGAACAGAACGGAATTGCCCGAGAGCACGCGAACCGGCCTGAATCCGCCGCGATCCCCGATGCGGAAGGGCAGGGCGGACAACTGCTCCTCGATGGAGACGGGGCCGCGTAAGGAAACGCTCTTCAGGGCCTTGAGCATCTGTGCGTCGGTGTAACCTTCGCCATCGCCCTGGATCTGCGCGACGAGCAGGGCGGTCATGCCCTGATCTTTGAGGGCGAGAAGCCATTTGCGCCCACCTGCGCCGCCAAGGAGATTACCGGTGATGAGGATGCCGGAGCGACCGTCGAGCTTCACGCTTTCGCGCCCGGTGACATTCATGCCCTGACGCTTCAAGGCATCATTGGTGAGGCCCGCGACGAGCTGCGGATAAGCCTCCGGCGGCATTTCGACGAAGCTGATGCCGGCGGCGCGGTCGGGATTCTCGAACCCGCTGAATCGCTTGGAGGGCTGCATCTCCTGTGGCGGCACGATGCCGATGCGGGATGCGGGAGGGAAAACGGCGTCGGCCGCGATTGCCGCCTGCAGGGAAACAACCAATCCGAAGGCCGCGAAAACAAGACGCCTCATTGCCCAAGCCCCTCATACAGACGCACGTTTCATAAAACTCTAGAGTGCCTGTCTCACCTTGCGCAAGGTGAGATTGAGGCGCCCTCCCTGCGGCAACAGATCGGACGTGCCGGGCAAGATCCGGTCGATGCCGTGAAAAATCAGCCGGGAGGGGCCGCCGAACACGATGGCGTCTCCCGATTTCAGCTTGATCGAGCGGGTCGGGTCCTTCCGGTCGAGGCTGCCATAGCGGAAGAGTCCGGTCTCCCCGAGGGAGAGCGAGACGACAGGGGCCTCGAATTCCTCCTCGTCCCGGTCCTGATGTAATCCCATGCGAGCGGAAGGCTCATAGAAATTGATGAGGCAGGCATCGGGCGGCTGCGGATAGCCGCTCAGGTCCTGCCAAGCCTTGAGCACCTGATCCGGCATCACGGGCCAGGGCTGACCTGTCTCGGGGTGCGTCGGCTGGTAGCGATAACCGTCGATGTCCGACACCCAGCCGAGCCGCCCGCAATTGGTCATGCGGACGGAGAAAGGCTTTCCCGTGCGCGGCATGCGCGGCGAAAAGAGTGGCGCGGCGCGTGTGACGTCACGCACCGCGTCGAGCAGCCGCTGCTGCGCGAGGCGGTCGAGATAATCGGGATGGTAGGTCAGGCCGGGGGCGAGGGTGATCGCGGTCATGGTCACGCCGATATGGCGCTCTGCGCAGAGGTTGTCATCCCGGCACGACGATCAGGGCACTTTCCAGAAAACTGTCGTGTCGCAGAAGCTGCCATCGGGAAACAGCGCGTAATTCGGGATGATGCCGGACTTCGTCCAACCGAGCTTGGCGTAGAGCTGCTCGGCGTTCGAGCCGGTCACCGTGTCGAGAGTGAGAAGCGTGAGGCTCCGGCGTCGCGCTTCCTCTTCGAGCGCGGTCAGCAAGTGGCTTGCGAGGCCCTGCTTGCGTGCGCGGCGATGAACGAGAAGCTTTTTCACATCGCCACGATGAGGCTGGTTCGGCGGCGTGTCGAGACCGAGCTGCACGGTGCCGCTCAGAACGCCGTCCACGTAAGCGGCGAAGAGCACCGTGTCGCCGGCGGCGATCTTCTCGATTACGCCGCCCCACCAGCGATGCGCCTCCTCGACAGGGTAGGGCCACATGAAACCGACCGACGCACCGCCCGCGACGCAATCGGCGAGCGTCTCGGCAAGCTGTGCGCGGTCGGCCTGCGTGGCCTTCGCGTCGAGAAGGCGGATATCGATCACGCGGTGAGAACCTTTTTGTCCTCGACAGTGGTGTCGGCCTTGAGGCGGTAGACGAGCGGCACGCCGGTGGCGAGTTCCATCGAGGGGATCGTGTCCGCGCTCAGGCGGTCGAGCACCATCACGAGGGCGCGCAGGGAGTTGCCGTGCGCGGCCACGAGAACGCGCTCGCCACGCATCACGCGAGGCAGGATCTCGCTCACGTAGTAGGGAAGCACGCGGGCGACGGTGTCCTTCAGGCTCTCGCCGCCGGGAGGCGGAACGTCATAGGAGCGGCGCCACACATGGACCTGCTCCTCGCCCCACTTGGCGCGGGCGTCGTCCTTGTTGAGGCCCGACAGGTCGCCGTAGTCGCGCTCGTTCAGCGCCTGCTCTTTGATGACGGCGAGGTCCGGCTGGCCGATCTCTTCCAGGATCAGCTGGCAGGTGCGCTGCGCACGCGAAAGCGCGGACGTGTAGGCCACGTCGAACTGGATGCCGAGCGCCTTCAGGCGGCGTCCCGCCGCGCGGGCTTCCTCCACGCCGAGATCGGTCAGGCCAGGGTCCTTCCAGCCGGTGAACAGGTTCTTGAGGTTCCAGTCGCTCTGGCCGTGGCGGGCAAGGACGAGAAGGCGGTTCATGGCAGGCGGCTCCGGTTGGAGGTTATCGGCGACAAGGCGAATAGCGAATGGCGGCTATGAGGGCAAGGATTCAGGGTGCTATTCCAACCCGAGCACGTCCGCCATGCTGTAGTAGCCGGGCTTCTTGTCGAAGGCCCAGAGCGCGGCGCGCACCGCGCCACGGGCGAAGATGCTGCGGTCCTCGGCGCGATGAGAGAGTTCGAGACGCTCGCCGGCCCCCGCGAACATCACCGTGTGATCGCCGACAACCGTGCCGCCGCGAAGGGTGGCAAAGCCGATGTCGCCCGCCTTGCGCGCGCCGGTATGGCCGTCGCGCATGCGCACCGAATGCTCCTTGAGGGAGACGTTGCGCCCCTGCGCTGCCGCCTCTCCCAGAAGGAGCGCGGTGCCGGAGGGCGCGTCTACCTTCATGCGGTGGTGCATTTCGAGAATCTCGATATCGAAATCGTCGCCGAGGGTCGCGGCGACCTTGCGGACGAGCCCCGCGAGAAGATTAACTCCGAGCGACATGTTGCCCGACTGGACGATGCGCGCATGGCGTGCGGCGGCTTCGAGCTTTTCGAAATCCTCGTCCTGAAGGCCTGTGGTGCCGATGACATGGACGATGCGCGCCTGCGCGGCCAGCGCCGCGTAAGTCCGCGTGGCGGCAGGGGCGGTGAAATCGAGAATGCCGTCGGCCTGCGCGAAAACGGGCAGGGGATCGTCCGTCACATTGACTTCGAGAAGGCCGATCCCGGCGAGAATGCCGGCATCGTGGCCGAGATGCGCGGATCCCTCGCGCGCGATTGCGCCGACGAGACGGCAGCCCTCGGTTTCCGCGATAGCCTTGATGAGCATGCGGCCCATGCGTCCGCCCGCGCCGACGACCGCCAGTCGCATTTCGCTCATGCTTCTCTCCTGTCTTTCGCAAATCCCCTCCCCACAGGGGAGGAGAGAACACCGCACTTGTCGATGTCAGTCCTTATCCCGGCTGCGGGCCGTCATATCCTTCGATAACGATGATGTCGGCCACGGCATGGCCGTACCGTTCGGCCTTCGCCGCCTTGTATTCGGGGGAGTGCCAGCAGGCGAGCGCCTGTTCGTAGGAGGGAAATTCGATCACCACGTTGCGCGCGCGGCTTTCCCCTTCCACCGTCTCGAAAGCGCCGCCGCGCACCAGAAAGCGCGCGCCGTATTTCGAGAACGCGGCGGCGTTCGCCGCGACGTAGTTCTTGTAGGCCTCGGGGTTGCTGACGTCGACGCGGCCGATCCAGTAGCCCTTGGCCATCACTCGGCGCCTTCGACGAGGACGAATTCCGCGATGCATGCGCCGTCGCGCTTGGCCTTGGCGGCCTGGTATTCCGGCGAGTGATAGTAGCGGCGGGCTGCTTCCATCGATTCGAACTCGATCACGACGTTGCGCGGGCGCGCCTCGCCCTCCAGCGCCTCATAAGCGCCGCCGCGGGCCAGAGGACGTCCGCCATATTGCTTGATCGCTGCCGTCGCCCCCTTGGCATACTCGGCATAGGCCTCGGGGTTGGTGACGGTGACGCGGGCGATGACAAAGGCCTTGGGCATAGGGCTCTCCTCGGTCAGCAAAAAACAGGCCGGTCCTGTCATGCTGCTGTGATGGTCGCAACTTATCGAAATTTTCGTCCCAACAAAGGATTTTTCGATGCTCAGGACTCTCAAGGCGGCCTGCCTCGGCCTTCTCGCGCTCACGACCCAAAGCCTCGCGGCAGGGCCGAATGCGTTCGACTTCGTCGCCCTCGGCGACATGCCCTACAACCTGCCGAAGGATTACGAGAAGTTCGACCGCCTGATCGCGACGATCAACAAGTCGGGCCCGGCCTTCTCGCTCCATATCGGCGACATCAAGTCGGGCTCCTCGCAGTGCTCGAACGAGAATTTCCAGAAGGTGTTCGATCAATTCGCGACCTTCGAGGGGCCGCTTGTCTATACGCCCGGCGATAACGAGTGGACCGATTGCCATCGCGAGGCCGCCGGCAAGTTCGACCCGCTGGAGCGCCTCTCCGTCGTCCGTTCGATGTTCTATCCCAAGCCCGGCCAGTCCCTCGGCCGCAAGCCGATGCCGGTTGAAAGCCAGGCGCTGGTGATGCCCGAGCACAAGACCTTCGTCGAGAATGTCCGTTTCGAGAAGAATGGCGTGATGTTCGTCACGCTGCATGTGGTCGGCTCGAACAACAATTTCGAACCGCTCAATCCGAAATCGGCGATGGAATATTTCGAGCGCGACAAGGCCAACATCGCCTGGCTCGACGACAGCGTGAAGCGCGCGGCGGAGCGCGGCGTGAAGGCGATGGTCATCGGTTTCCAGGCGAACCCTTACGACATCCGCCAGAAGACAGGCGGCCTGCCCGTCGCCTCGGCCTTCGCCAACACCTTGAAGGGAATCGAACGCGCCGCGAAGACCCTCAACCGTCCGCTCCTCGTGATCGAGGGCGATGAGCACACCTTTGAATACGTTCCGCTGCTCAACAGCGAGTTCAAGCCGATCCCGAACGCGATGCGTCTTCAGGTCATGGGTGCGGATCAGGTGCAGGCGGTGCGCGTCACCGTCGATCCGGACGATCCGGCGGTGTTCGGCGTGACGCCGCTCCTCGTGCGCGAGAACCTGTCGAACTGATTTGACGACATGACACGAACCGGAGCGGTCGCAAAATCGTTCCGGTTTTTATTTGCCCTGGCAGCGGTTTTGAAAAAAACTCAGGCGAGCGCCGCCGCCATCTCCTTGACGATGGCTTGTGCTGCCGCGCGCGGGTCGGCGGCCTTCACGATGGGGCGCGCCACGACGAGATGGCTTGCACCCGCGCGGATGGCGTCTCCCGGCGTAACGATGCGTTTCTGGTCATCAGCCGAGGAACCGGCAGGGCGGATGCCCGGTGTCACGATGGCGAGGTTCGGGCCGACGATGGCGCGCACCTTCGCGGCCTCCGTTGCCGCGCACACGATGCCGTCGATGCCGAGATCCCGCGCCTGGCCCGCCCGCTTTGCGACGAGCTCATCCGTCGAAACGGGGGCATAGCCCGCCTCGACGAGATCCTGATCCGAATAGGACGTGAGAACAGTGACCGCGAGGATCTTGAGGTTCGAGCCCGCCTTGCCGGCGACCGCTGCGCTCATGGTCTGCGGATAGGCGTGGACGGTGAGAAACGTTGCGCCGAGTTTCGCGACGGAGCGTACGCCCTCCTCGACGGTGTTGCCGATGTCATGGAGCTTGAGGTCCATGAAGACCTTCTTGCCCTCGGCGATCAATTCCCTCGCGATCTCGAAGCCGCCTGCATAAGCGAGCTGGTAGCCGATCTTGTAGAACGTTCCCGCATCGCCGATGCGCTTGACGATGGCGCGCGCCTCATCGGGGGAGGGAACATCGAGGCCGATAATGAGTCTGTCGCGAACATCCCCTACCGGAATGGAATCCGAGGAAAGGGGCATCGCGTCACTCATGGGGTCGTCGCCTTGTTGTAGACCCACACGCGGGCCGGAGGGAGATTGCGCCAGATCCGGTTGGAGGCGCGGGTGCGGTAGAAGGGCGAGCGCGCCGGAATCGGCGGCACGACCGCATACGTGAACTGGATGAAGGGCGCGTCCGGATGCATCAGGGACTGCGCCGTCTCGAGAAGGCCGGTGCGCTGTTCCATGGGTTTGGTGAAGAGCGGGAGGCTCGACACCGTCGCTGCCGCAGGCTCGCTCAGCACGCCGGCGAGGGTCTCATTGAGATCGTAGGCATCGCCCTGAATGATCGTCGCCCGCGGGAAGCGGCGCTTCAGGAGCTGGCAGAATTCCGGGTTGAATTCCACGAGGATCAGGCGCTCCTGCGCCACCCCGCGCCGCACCAGGGCATCGGTCACCGGCCCGGTGCCGGGGCCAAGCTCCAGAATCGGTCCCGGCAGGCGGGTATCCACGAAGGAGGCCATCGTCCGGGCCAGAACCTTGCCGGAGGGCGTGACCGCCCCGATCACCAGAGGCCGTTCAAGCCAGGAGCGCAGGAAACGGGCTTCGTCCTGAAAACGATCCTTGCTGAGAGGATGCTTTCGCGGCGTCGGTCTCTGAAACGACTGAAGCACTTTTTGAACCTCTTGCGGGCGGATCGCGGTCACTCTTTAGAACTCAATAAAAACGACCGTCAAGTTAACCGGGTCCACCAAGACCATCGATAAATTCCCGAACGCGGGTGAAGAAACCCGAACTTTCGGGGTGTGTGTCCTTCGAGCACTCCTGCTCGAACTCCGTCAGAAGCTCGCGTTGGCGCTTCGTGAGCTTTTGCGGTGTCTCAACGACGACCTGGATATAGAGGTCGCCCACATCGCGGGAGCGCAGAACCGGCATGCCCTTGCCCTTCAGGCGGAACTGCTTACCCGACTGGGTGCCTTCCGGAACCTTCACCTTCGCGTCGCTGCCGTCGATATTGGGCACGGTGAACTCGCCGCCGAGGGAGGCCGCCACCATCGAGATCGGCACGCGGCAGAACAGGTCCGCCCCATCGCGCTGGAAGAACTCGTGCGGCTTGATCGACAGGAAGATGTAAAGATCGCCCGAAGGCCCGCCGCGAAGGCCGGCCTCGCCCTCGCCGGAGAGGCGGATGCGGGTGCCTTCCTCGACGCCTGCCGGAATGTTGACCGAGAGCGTGCGCTCCCGCGTTACCCGGCCCGCCCCGTGGCAGTTGCCGCATGGATCGTCGATGACCTCGCCGCGTCCGTGACAGTTCGGGCAGGTGCGCTCGATGGAGAAGAAGCCCTGCTGCGCGCGAACCCGCCCCGCGCCGCCACAGGTCGGGCAGGGCTTGGGCTTCGAACCTGCCTTCGCGCCGGTGCCGGAGCAGACGTCGCAGGTGATCGCGGTCGGGATCTTGAGCTCGGCGGTCTTGCCCTTGAAGGCTTCCTCGAGAGAGATTTCGAGGTTGTAACGCATGTCGGCGCCACGTTCGCGCCCGCCCGTGCTGCGTCCACCACGGCCGCGCCCGTCGCCGAAGAAATTCTCGAAAATGTCCGACATGAAGTCGGAGAAATCGTTGCCGAAGCCCGGCCCGCCGGGCCCGCCGCCGCCATTGGCGAAGGCCTCATGGCCGTAACGGTCGTAGGCCGCCCGCTTCTGGCCGTCCGAGAGCGTCTGGTACGCCTCGTTGATTTCCTTGAACTTGACCTCGGCTTCGTGATTCCCGGGGTTGCGGTCCGGGTGATGCTGCATCGCGAGCTTGCGGAAGGCGGATTTCAACTCCACCTCCGTCACGGTTTTCGAAACCCCGAGAACTTCATAATAGTCGCGTTTGGACATTTCAGGCGCCCTTGGGAGCGGCGAGCCGCTCCATCATGCCGCCGGTCCGTTTCTGACGCGTTTCCGGCTTTTTCGCCTCCTCGGCCCAGCGCAGATATTCGCGCTGGTGGGACGGCGACAGCTTTTCGAAAACGCGTGTCGCATCGCCATTCCTGGCGAGAGCATCACGGATATCCGGCGGTAGTTCAGACATTTATGGGCCTTCCAGCTCGTCTTGTGAAAACGGCACCCGGCGGATCATCAACCGGGTGCCGAACTCTCAAGACGCGGTCATGAGACTTTAAGCCCGCTTTTTCTTGTCGTCCTCGTCGACTTCCTGGAAGTCGGCGTCGATGACATCGTCCTTCTTCTCGGCACCGGCGGCGGCTTCCTCGCCGCCCTCGGCGGCCTGCGTCGCCTGGTACATGGCTTCGCCGAGCTTCATGGAGGCCTGCATCAGGTCCGTCGTGCGGGCCTTGATGGTCTCGGCGTCCTCGCCGGCGAGCGCCTGCTTGAGCGCGTCGATGGCGGTCGAGATGCCCTGCTTGTCGCCCTCGCTCACCTTGTCGCCATACTCGGTCAGCGACTTTTCGGTGGCGTGAATCAGGCTCTCGCCCTGGTTCCTGGCTTCCACCAGCTCGCGGCGCTGCTTGTCCTCGGCGGCATGGGCCTCGGCGTCCTTGACCATCTTGTCGATGTCGGCTTCCGAGAGACCGCCTGAGGCCTGGATGCGGATCTGGTGTTCCTTGGCCGTGGCCTTGTCCTTCGCCGTGACGTTGACGATGCCGTTGGCGTCGATGTCGAAGGTCACCTCGATCTGCGGCACGCCGCGCGGGGCCGGCGGAATGCCGACGAGGTCGAACTGGCCGAGGAGCTTGTTGTCCGCCGCCATTTCACGCTCGCCCTGGAAGACGCGGATGGTCACCGCGTTCTGGTTGTCATCGGCGGTCGAGAAAACCTGGCTCTTCTTGGTCGGGATCGTGGTGTTGCGGTCGATCAGGCGCGTGAACACGCCGCCGAGCGTCTCGATGCCGAGGGAGAGCGGGGTCACGTCGAGAAGCAGAACGTCCTTCACGTCGCCCTGCAGAACGCCCGCCTGGATCGCCGCGCCGATAGCGACGACTTCATCCGGGTTGACGCCCTTATGAGGCTCCTTGCCGAAGAACGACTTCACGACTTCCTGGATCTTCGGCATGCGGGTCATGCCGCCGACGAGAACCACTTCGTCGATCTCACCGGCCGAGACGCCGGCGTCCTTCAGCGCCTTGCGGCACGGCTCGATGGTCTTCTGCACGAGGTCGTCCACAAGCTGCTCGAACTTGGCGCGCGAGAGCTTGAGGGCGAGGTGCTTCGGACCGGAGGCATCCGCCGTGATGTAAGGCAGGTTGATTTCGGTCTGGCTCGCCGAGGACAGCTCGATCTTCGCCTTTTCCGCAGCCTCTTTCAGGCGCTGGAGGGCGAGCTTGTCCTTGGTCAGGTCGATGCCCTGCTCCTTCTTGAACTCGGCCGCGAGGTATTCGACGAGGCGCATGTCGAAATCTTCACCGCCGAGGAAGGTGTCGCCGTTCGTCGACTTCACCTCGAACACGCCGTCGCCGATCTCGAGGATCGACACGTCGAAGGTGCCGCCGCCGAGGTCATAGACCGCGATCGTGCCGTGCTGCTTCTTCTCGAGGCCGTAAGCGAGCGCCGCCGCCGTCGGCTCGTTGATGATGCGCAGCACTTCAAGGCCGGCGATCTTGCCGGCGTCCTTGGTGGCCTGGCGCTGGGCGTCGTTGAAGTAGGCGGGAACCGTGATGACGGCCTGCGTCACCGTCTGGCCGAGATAGGCCTCCGCGGTTTCCTTCATCTTCTGCAGGGTGAAGGCGGAGATCTGGGACGGCGAAAATTGCTTGTCGTCAGCCTTGACCCAAGCGTCGCCGTTCTGGCCCTTGACGATATCGTAGGGGACGAGACCCATGTCCTTCTTGGTCATCGGGTCGTCGAAAGTGCGCCCGATCAGGCGCTTGATGGCGAAAAACGTGCGCGACGGGTTCGTGACCGCCTGGCGCTTGGCCGGCTGGCCGACGAGACGCTCGCCGTCGTCCGTGAAGGCGACGATGGACGGGGTCGTGCGTGCGCCTTCCGCGTTTTCAATGACTTTGGGCTGCGCGCCTTCCATAACGGCGACGCAGGAGTTGGTGGTGCCGAGGTCGATACCAATGACCTTTCCCATGGCGGGATCCCTCACTTTCAAGCAGACCGCCGAGCCCCGAAGCAGCTCGGCCCATGGCTGTGGTTGAACGAATGACAGGGCTCTGCCGGAAACCCGGCCCGAACCCTGCCTACGGCGCTGATATAAGAAGGCGCCGCGAGGGCCGCAAGTCGAAGGTGCGACGTTGTTTGCGGTAAAAGCCGAGCCTGTGAGAAACCGCCGGGAATCGCCCGATCGTCAGGTCGCGGTCTGCCCCGCCTCCCAGCCCAGGATCGCCTGCTTGCGGGTGAGGCCCCAATGGTAGCCGGTCAGGGCCCCCGAGCGTCCGAGCACGCGATGGCAGGGGACGACGAAGGAGATCGGGTTCTTGCCGACAGCCGCCCCGACCGCCCGGGCGGCGGAGGGCTTGCCGATGTGCCGGGCGATATCGGAATAGGTTGTCGCCTTGTCGCGGGGAATGCGAAGCAGGGTCTGCCAGACCCGGACCTCGAAATCCGTGCCGATGAGAACGACCTTCAGGGGCTGCTCCTCCTACCAGCGATGGGGGTCGAAAATGCGTCGGGCGAGGGGGGCCGTTGCGGCGGCATCCTCGACATAAGTCGCCTTCGGCCAGCGCCGGGTCAGATCCTCCAGCGCAGCGTGCCGGTTGCCCTTGTCCACGAAGCCGAGGCCGGCGAGCCCCCGGTCGGTGGCCACCAGAACCGCTTCCCCGAAGGGGGAGGGGTGGAAGCCGTAGCGCATGGTGAGCCCTGCGCCACCCACTTTGTAGTCCCCCGGCGTCATGGCCTCGTGCGTCACGAAAAGGTCGTGCAGGCGCGCGGGGCCGGACAAGCCGACCTCATAAGTGGTTTCGAGAACGCTGGCGGAGGAGGTCAGCATCGCCTTGGCGTTGTCGAGGGTGATCGCCTGCAGGAAGGCCTTGGGCGACAGGCCCGAC
The DNA here is from genome assembly GCF_003290125.1 of Microvirga flavescens. Taxonomy (GTDB): domain Bacteria; phylum Pseudomonadota; class Alphaproteobacteria; order Rhizobiales; family Beijerinckiaceae; genus Microvirga; species Microvirga flavescens. The sequence goes on along the minus strand of NZ_QMKH01000008.1, from coordinate 22,188 downwards.
CAGCGGCGGAAAAGGTGGTGCACATGGGTCGTCGAGACGCCGACATGCTCCGCGATGGCCTCCAGGGAGGGCTGCTCGCGCCAGTGTTCGGAGATATAGGCGATAATGTCCCGGACGCGCTCGTAATCCGCCACCGGCCCCTCTGGGGTCTCGACGGCTGACGGCTCGATGGTGATGTCTCGCAGGGCGCTCAACATGGCATTCATCCTCTGTTGGGAGACACATTAGCCTCCCTCTCGCGAGGCCGACACCCGATTCCTGCGGCCCGTCCCGCTTCAATAGCCCCGTTTGACGTCAGCCAGAGCCCGCCCGAAAGCTTCGGCGAAAGTCTCCCGCTCCGGAGGAGAGAGTTCGTGGGCGATGACGACGCTCTGGCCGCGTGACGTCAGAGCGAGCTGCATGAGGCCAAACTCCTCGTCCTCCGCCCGGGCGAGGCGCGTCCAGAGCGGGTTGAAGGACCATTCCCGCGCTTCTCCGCGATGGGAGACCTTGCGCAGCAGGATACGCACCGGCGTCAGCACGACTTCCTCGAAGGCCCGTCCGTGCTGGTCGTTGATGCGAAGAGCGAGATAAAGCCCGAGAAAGTCGAGGCCGAAAAAGCCGACCACGGGCCAGAAGCCGAGAATGACGAAGGGAAGGCTCGCGACGATGGAGGTGATGCACATGAGCGCCATCACGACACGGAAGCCCTTGGGGCCCAGCGACCGGTGCGGGCGGATGGTGGCCGCGAAGATGGGTTTCTCGAACCGCTCGGCCTGATCCGTTGCTGCGTTGGCTGCTTTGCCGTTTTCCATGCCGGGGATTATAACGCGCTCATGTCCGATCTGAAGCCGTCATCCCGCCGCAAGGCCACGAAGGCCACTGCGCCCGCCAAGAAACCCGCCCGTCAGCCGAAGCCGGTCGACAAGGCGACGGTTCTCGAAATCTTTCGTCGGTTTGAGGCGGCCAATCCGCACCCGGAAGGCGAGCTGGAATACGTCAATCCATATACGCTGCTCGTCGCGGTGCTGCTCTCCGCGCAATCAACCGACGTGGGGGTCAACAAGGCGACGCGGCAGCTTTTCCCCATTGCCGACACGCCGCAGAAGATGCTGGCGCTCGGCGAGGAGAGCGTGCGCGAACGCATCAGGACGCTCAACTATTTCAACACCAAGGCGAAGAACGTCATCGCCATGTCGAGGCGGCTGGTGGAGGATTTCGGCGGCGCGGTGCCGCGCACGATGGAAGAGCTGACTAGTCTTCCCGGCGTTGGGCAGAAGACCGCGAGCGTCGTCATGAACATCGCGTTCCACATTCCGCATATCGCCGTCGACACGCACATCTTCCGCGTCGCCAACCGCATTCCGCTCGTCAACACGAAGACGCCGCTGGAGACGCAGGAACCGCTCGAGAAGCTGGTTCCCGGTGAGTTCAAGCTCCATGCCCACCACTGGCTGATTTTGCACGGGCGCTATGTGTGCAAGGCGCGCACGCCGGAATGCGCGCGCTGCCTCATCAACGACCTGTGCCGCTATCCGGCCAAGACGATCTGACGACTTTTCAACCGAAGACGAGAAGTCCTGCGAGGCCAGCCGACCCGACCACGATGCGCCACCACGCGAACGGCATGAAGCCGTGGCGCGAGATGTAGTTGAGAAACGTCTTCACCACGAGAAGCGCCGACAGGAAGGCGGCGATGAAGCCGACGAAGATCAGCCCGAAATCGTCCGCCGAGAGGTTCTTGTAGTTCTTCAAAAGGTCATAGGCGAAGGCGCCCGCCATCGTCGGCATGGCGAGGAAGAACGAGAACTCGGCGGCCGAGCGCTTGTCAGCCCCCATCAACATCGCGCCGACGATGGTCGCGCCGGAGCGGGAGACGCCGGGGATCATCGCAAGGCACTGCATAAAGCCGATCTTCACATACATCGGCAGCGGGAACCGGGTGGCGTCGGTCTGCGTCGGCACGAGCGGGAGGCTGTCGATCAGGAGAAGCACGAAGCCGCCCGCGATCAGCGTCATGCAGACGATCCAGGGGTTGAACAAAACGTCCTTGATGAAGCCGTGCAGGGCAGCGCCGATGAGGGCGGCGGGGAGGAAGGCGACGAAAACTCCGAGCACGAATCGCTGCGCGTCCTTGTCGTAGGGCAGGGCCCTGGCGATGGCGAGCAGCCTCTGGAAATAGACCAGGAGGATCGCGAGAATCGCGCCGAGCTGGATCAGGACCTCGAAGGTCTTGCCTGTCGACTCAAAGCCCAGGAAATGGCCGACGAGCAGGAGGTGCCCGGTCGAAGAAACGGGCAGGAACTCGGTCAGCCCCTCGATTATGCCGAGGAAAAGCGCTTCGAACAGTTGCAACATGCTTGAAAATCCTCAGCAACGCGTCGACAGCATGGGAACTGCCGTTTGTCTGCGTTGCGGACATGAGATTCACCAAATTTCCTTACCGACCGTTAATCGAGCGCGGCCTTATTGTCGCCGTCTGTTTCGCGTCTGACACGCTTCATGCCAATCTTTCATCATTACCCTTTTTGCCCGCGGTCGCGGTTCGTGCGCCTGGTCCTGTCCGAGCTTGGTCTTGAGCCCGAGAATGTCGAGGAAAAGCCGTGGGAACGGCGGATTCCATTCCTTGAGGTGAACCCGGCGGGTCACTTGCCCGTGCTTGTCGAGGACAACGGCCTCGCCGTCCCCGGGGCGGGGGTGATCGCCGCATATCTTGACGATATGCGGGGCGAAAGCCTCGGCGAGCACCGCTTTTTGCCGCAGAACGCCACCGAGCGCGTGGAAGTTCGCCGCCTGACGGATTGGTTTCTGAACAAGTTCCACGATGAGGTGTCGGAATACCTCGTCACGGAAAAGATCTACAAGCGCTTCATGCCCTCCGAACTCGGCGGCGGGCCGCCCGACATGAACGCGATTCGCGCCGCGCGGAACAATGTGCGATACCACCTCAAATATATCAGCTATCTGATCTCAGGTCGGAACTGGCTCGCGGGCGACCGGCTCACTTATGCGGATCTTGCCGCGGCAGCCCATCTCTCGATCATCGATTATCTCGGCGACGTTCCATGGGAAGAGGACGAAACAGCGAAGCATTGGTACGCCAGGATCAAGTCCCGGCCGTCCTTTCGCGCGCTCCTGTCGGACCGGGTCGCGGGGATGGCGCCGGCGGATCACTACGACGACCTGGACTTCTGACGGGCGAGGGCTTGAAGCGCGCTTTCATTGAGCGCGCTAGAAGCCTCGGCTTCGAGGCAATCCGCGTCACCGCTCCGGACAGCATGCCGCAAGCGCCCGAGCGGTTGAGGGAATGGCTCGATAAGGGCCGCCACGGTTCGATGGAATGGATGGCGGAAACGGCGGAACGGCGCGCCGACCCCGCGACCCTGTGGCCGGAGGTGAAAAGCATCATCCTGCTCGGCCTCAACTATGGCCCGACGCGCGATCCGCTCGAGACGCTCGGCATGAAGGACCGGGCATCGATTGCAGCCTACGCCCGCAATCGCGATTATCACGATGTCATCAAGGGCAAGCTGAAGGAAGCGGCGGGCTTTCTCGCCTCCCGTGGCGGAAGCGACGTAAAGGTGTTCGTCGATACGGCTCCCGTCATGGAGAAGCCGCTCGCGCAGGCGGCGGGCCTTGGCTGGCAGGGCAAGCACACGGTCATCGTCTCGCGCGAGTTTGGCAACTGGCTCTTTCTCGGCGCGATCTTCACCACCGCCGAACTTGCCCCCGATGCGCCCGAGCGCGACCATTGCGGCTCCTGCCGCCGTTGTCTCGACATCTGCCCGACGAAGGCGTTTCCCTCGCCCTACAAGCTCGATGCGCGGCGCTGCATCTCGTATCTGACCATCGAGTACAAGGGACACATTCCGGCGGACCTGCGCACTGGCATCGGTAATCGCATCTTCGGCTGCGACGATTGTCTTGCGGTTTGCCCCTGGAACAAGTTCGCGCAAGCTGGCCGTGAGGCACGTCTGCAGCAGCGCGATGATTTCGCGGCACTCCCGCTCGCTGAACTGGCGCGCCTCGACGATCCGGCTTTCCGGACGATGTTTGCCGGAACGCCGATCAAGCGCACGGGGCGCGACCGTTTCATCCGCAACGTGCTCATCGCCATCGGCAATTCGGACATGCCTGAATTGGCAGAGGAAGCGTTACGGCTTCTCGACGATCCCTCGCCGCTCGTGCGCGCCATGGCGGTCTGGGCTGTCGCGCAGCTTCTGCCTGCTGATGCTGTCGTTGCGCATGCCGTGCGTTACGAGGACGAAAGCGATATCGACGTGCGTGCGGAATGGGCGCGGGCGCTTGACGTGTCGCAGGTCAATGAAGGCGTTTCATGAATCTCTTCGTTCTCGGTCTCGGTTACTCCGCGCAAGAACTGATCCGTCAGCACAGCGCGCAGTTTTCAAACATCGCGGGGACAGTGCGCGAGGTTGAGAAGGCGGAGCGTCTGAGACGCGCCGGCATTGAAGCCCACGCGCTGTCGAACCAGAACCTTGATCTCGATGAGAGGATTGCGCAGGCCGATGCCATTCTGATTTCCGCGCCGCCGGGTGCGGATGGCGATCCTATCCTTGAGCGGTTCGGTGAAAGCGTAGCGCGTGCCAGGAATGCGCGGTGGATCGGCTATCTCTCGACGACAGGCGTCTATGGTGATCATGGGGGCGCATGGATCGACGAGAGCGCGGCGACCGTGCCGTTGAGCCGCAACTCCGTTCAACGCCTCGCCACCGAGAACGCGTGGCGCGCCATCGGCGAAAGAAGCGGCGCGCCAACGCACGTCTTTCGCATCACGGGCATTTATGGGCCGGGGCGGAACGCGCTCGCCGATCTCGCGCGCGGAAAGGCGCGGCGCATCCACAAGCCGGGGCATGTCTTCAATCGCATCCATGTGGCGGACATTGCCAATGCTCTTGCGGCTTCATTGCGAAAGCCACGGCAGGGCGCCATCTACAACATCGCTGATGACGAGCCTGCGCCGGCCTCCGATGTCGTGGCCTATGCCGCGCGTCTTGCCGGCATCGAACCGCCGCCGGAAATCCCCTTCGAGGAGGCTGACCTCACACCGATGGCGCGCAGCTTCTATGCGGAGAGCAAGCGCGTCTCGAATGCGCTCATCAAGAGCGAACTGAGCGTGAAACTTGCCTACCCAACCTATCGCGAAGGCTTGCAGGCACTTTACACCGCGGGAGAGTTCTCTCAGGCCGCGTGACGGTCGGCCGATGAACCGAAGTGCTCGATGTAGCGCTTGCTGATCGCTGAAACCGGCAGGATTACGAGAACGTCCGTCGTGCCGAACTGGCGGTCGATCACAGCGCCACGCCCGAAGGTGGCGCCGAGGCGCAGGTAGCCCTTAATCATCGGCGGCAATGCGTGGAGCGCAGCTTTCTGGTTGATGTCGTCCTTCGCCATCAGATCCATCGGCGTGAAGCGCGCGGGCACGGCGCTGGCCTGCCATTCCTGCGGGGCGGAAGCGAAGTGATGGAGGAAGCTCAAGGGCAGAGCCAGCTCCTTCGGGTCTGTCCCCTCGAGGCTGGCGCAACCGATCATCACGTCGATGCGGTGATGCAGCACGTAGGCCCAGATGCCGTGCCACAACAATTCGACCGTACGCTTGTTGCGATAGGGCTTGAGCACGCAGGAGCGTCCGAGCTCCAGAAAACGCAGGCCCGGATGCGACTTGATGAGGGGCGCGATGTCGTATTCCGCCGCCGTGTAGAAACCGCCGTGACGGTCGGCCACGTCCTGCCGGAGCAGGCGGTAGGTGCCGACGACCTTCGGCTTGCTCTGCCGGAACGGTTTGGCCTTCACGTCATGGTCGAGCACGAGCAGATGGTCGCAAAGCGCGTCGTACTGGTCCACATCGCGGCGAGAGAGGCGGGCCGTCGCATTCGGCTCGGCCGACATCTCCTCGTAGAAAACCTTGTAACGCAGCTTCTGCGCCGCGCGGATCTCAGCCGTGGTCGTGGCAAGGCGCACCTCGAGAGAACCGATCCGCCCCAGCACGAGATCGAAATCGCCGTAATGGCGGACGGTCCGGTTGAATCCCGGCAGAGACCTCGCCTTCCCCTGCTTCAACAGCGGAAGGGGCGCGATGCCGGCATTGGGCAGCTTCACCTTGGGCTCAACCGAAGGGGAAATCATCGAATCCTCACAGGGCGACCGCTCTGGCCTATTTGCCAAGCTTGATCCGGACATAACGCTCATTTCGAACAATTCTGTGACAAAGGTATCGAATCCTTAAGGCGGCAAAACAAGGGTTTTGTCGGTCTCCGATGCTCCATACCCAGACAAATCAGGCCGCCGCGGGGCGCCGGTCCGTGTGCGCGCGATAGGAAAGGGCCTCCGCCAGATGAATACGGCGCACCCGGTCCTCTCCATCGAGATCGGCCAGCGTGCGGGCCACTTTCATGACGCGGTGGAAGCCACGCGCCGAAAGCCGCATCGTCTCCGCGGCTTCGCGAATAAGCGACAGACCATCCGAATCAGGCTGGGCGACTTCGTCCAGCAGGGCTGCCGGGCAGGCGGCATTCGTGGTGATGCCGTCGAGATTATAGGCCGCGTAACGCTTTGCCTGCCGCTCGCGCGCCTGGGAAACGCGGGCGACAACCTCGGCGGAGCCCTCCTTCGGCGGCGGCAATAGAAGATCCGTCGCCGTCACCGCCGGAACCTCGATGGCAAGGTCGATCCGGTCGAGGAACGGGCCTGAGAGACGCGCCTGATATTGGGCGATGCAGCGTTCGTTGGGCTGGCGGCGGCAGACATAGCCGGGCTCCGTGCCATGCCCGCAGCGGCACGGGTTCATGGCCGCCACGAGCTGGAACCGCGCCGGGTAGGTCACCCGGTGATTCGCCCGCGCGATCAGGATCTCGCCCGTCTCCAGGGGCTGCCGGAGCGAATCGAGCACCTGAGGCTGGAATTCGGGTAACTCGTCCAGAAACAGCACGCCGTTATGGGCGAGGGAGATTTCGCCCGGCCGCGCGTTCATGCCTCCGCCCACCAGCGCCGCCATCGAGGCCGAGTGGTGCGGCGCGCGGAAAGGCCGCCTGCTCGACAAAGCGCCTTCCTCGATCAGGCCCGCGATGGACTGAATCATCGAGACTTCCAGTAACTCGCGCGGTGTCAGCGGCGGCAGGATCGAGGGCAGGCGTTGGGCCAGCATGGACTTGCCTGCGCCCGGGGAGCCGCTCATCAGGAGACCATGCGCGCCTGCCGCGGCGATCTCCAGGGTTCGCTTGGCGCTTTCCTGTCCCTTGATGTCGCGCAAATCGGGCATCGAGCCGGAGGCCGGCATGATGGCCGGTTCCGGGCGCGCCATGACCTGCGTGCCCTTGAAATGGTTGGCGAGCTGGATCAGCGAGCGTGGGGCGAGAATGTCGATCTCGCTGCTCGCCCAGGCGGCTTCCGCGCCGCAGGCTGCCGGGCAGATGAGCCCGTGCGCACGGGCGTTGGCGGCAATCGCTGCCGGAAGAACGCCGGCCACGGACGTGATCGACCCGTCGAGAGCGAGCTCTCCCAGAACCGTGAACCCGGCCAGCGCATCCCCCGGCAGGGCGCCGATGGCCGCCATCACGCCGAGCGCGATGGGCAGGTCGTAATGGCTCCCCTCCTTCGGCAGATCGGCGGGGGCGAGATTGACGGTGATTCGCTTTGCGGGGAGGGCGAGCCCCGAGGCGATCAGGGCGGAGCGCACCCGCTCCCGCGATTCCGCTACGGCCTTGTCAGGCAGCCCGACGATGGTGAAAGCCACGTTTCCCGGTGCAATCTGGACCTGCACATCGACCGTGCGCGCCTCGATGCCCTCGAAGGCGACAGTGGAAACATGCATGACCATAAGGGGAACTCTCCGCGAACGGCGCGTAGTTTAGCGTGGCCGTTCGGGATGCGATAGAGTTACGTCTTTCCTGCGGGACGCTTCAACGCGCACCGGCCTCGAGCAGCATTGCTGCGATGGGCTGAAAATCCTTGTTTTGTGCATGCCGAAGCGGGGTCACGCCTTCACGATCGGCCAGATTCAACGATGCGCCGGCGGCGATGAGCTGGCGGACGATCTCCTGATGCGCTGGCCCGCCATTGCTGAGCAGGATCGCTTCGAGCAAAGCCGTCCATCCCAGCTTGTTCACATGGTCTACATCGACGCCCGCAGCGATCAGCGTGCGCACCACTTCCACATGCCCGCGCTCGGCCGCCGGAATGAGTGCGGTGCCGCCATAACGGTTCGTGCTTCTGAGATCGGCCCCATGTTCGAGCGTGAGCTTGAGGATGTCGAGACGTCCTTCCGCTCCGGCGTAGAGATAGGGACTGTCGAGTTTCGAATCTTTCGCGTTCACATCGGCACCCGCCACGATCAGGGCGCGCGCGATCTCGATGTGGTTCAACTCCGTCGCCAGCAGAAGCGGTGTGCGGCCGAGTGAATCCTTCGTATCGATGGCTTCGCCGGATGCAATCAGCTCCTCGACACGGGAGAGACTGGCAGCGCCAACCGCATCATGCAGCGCCGATGCGCGCGCAGCGATGGGCATCAGGGCAACGAGCAGCAAGAGAGCGTGGATGACATGGCGCATGGTCTCCTCTCCAATTCACTTTGCAAGCGCGGTGTAGTTTGAGAGTCAATCCTTCAGGGAACTTGATGACCAAACGATGGCTGGTCCTCTCAGCGCTGGGCTTTCAAGCGATAGAGGGCGTCCAACGCCTCGCGCGGCGTCATCTGGTCGGGGTCTATGGCATCGAGCGCATCGCGCAGGGCATCGGCTTCAACCTTCGGTGCTTCGGTCCGCGCAGGGACGGCGAAGAGCGGAAGATCTTCGAACAGAGTTCGCTTGGGGTTCTCGCGATCGGAGTTTTCCAGCTCGCTCAGGATGATCTTCGCCCGCTCGACGACGGCCTTGGGGAGCCCTGCGAGCCGCGCGACCTGCAGACCATAGGAGCGATCCGCCGCGCCCGTCACCACCTCATGGAGAAACACCACCTCGCCGTTCCACTCCGTGACTTTCAGCGTCGCGTTCTCGATGCGCGGCAGGCGCTCCGACAAGGCGGTCAATTCGTGGAAATGCGTTGCGAACAATGCGCGGCAACGGTTGGCCTCGTGCAGGTGCTCAATGGCTGCCCATGCAATCGAAAGGCCGTCAAAGGTTGCGGTGCCGCGTCCGATCTCATCGAGAATAACGAGGGAGCGCGGCGTGGCTTGATTCAAGATGGCGGCGGTTTCCACCATCTCGACCATGAAAGTGGAGCGCCCGCGCGCCAGATCGTCCGCCGCGCCGACGCGCGAGAACAGGCGATCGACGATGCCGATATGGGCCTCTTGCGTCGGAACGAAGGAGCCCATCTGTGCCAGAACGACGATCAACGCGTTCTGGCGCAGATAAGTCGATTTACCGCCCATGTTCGGGCCGGTGATGAGGAGGATGCGTCCCGCATCATTGCCTGAGAGTTCTGAATCGTTGGCGATGAAGGCTGTGCCTTCACGCTTCAACGCCGCTTCGACGACAGGGTGACGCCCGCTCTTGATGGTGAAGGCAAGGCTCGTATCGACGATGGGCCGCGTCCAGCCGTGCCGCATGGCAAGTTCCGCGAGGGCTGCCGCGACGTCGATGGCGGCGATCATTTCTGCTGCCGCCGCGATGTCGGAGGAAAGCGCGAGCAGCTTCTCGCACATCTCATCGAACAGGCCGAGCTCGATGCGAAGAGCGCGGTCGGCGGCGGAGGCGATCTTGGCTTCCAGTTCGCCGAGCTCCACCGTCGAGAACCGCATGGCGCCCGCCATTGTCTGGCGGTGGACGAAGGTTTCCTTCCACGGTTCCTTCAGCAAGTCCTCGCCCACATTCTGCGGCACTTCGACGAAGTAGCCGATCATGTGGTTGTGCTTCACGCGCAGCGTCTTGCAGCCGGTCTCGGTGGCATAGCGTGCCTGCAGCGCGGCGATGAAGCGGCGCGAATCCTGCTGCAGGTCGCGCAACTCATCGAGATCCTGATGAAAGCCCTGACGGATGAAGCCGCCGTCGCGCTTGAGCAACGGAAGCTCGTCGGCAAGCGCCGCACCAAGGTCATCCGCGACATCCGTGCGCAAGGATTGCAGGCGCTGCGCGGCCAAGGAGAGATCGCGCGGCAGATCCTGCGCGGCGAGCATGCGCCCGAGATCGCGCGCGGCGACGAGGCCGCTTCTGACGCAAGCGAGATCGCGCGGGCCACCGCGCCCGAGACCGAGCCGCGAGAGGGCGCGGGCGAAATCGGGGCTCTCTTTCAGCACCTCCCGTAAGCGGTCGCGCAACAAGTTGTCTTCGGCGAGAAAGGCGACGGCGTCCTGCCGTTCGCGGATCGCCGCCGGGTCCGTGAGCGGTCCGGCAAGGCGCTCGGCCAGAAGGCGCGCGCCGCCCGGCGTGACGGTGCAGTCGATGGTGGCGAGAAGGCTGCCCGCGCGCTCGCCGGCAAGGGTGCGCGTCAGTTCGAGATTGGCGCGCGTTGCCGCATCGATGGCAAGCGTCGCGTTCGTCGCAGCGTGGATCGGCGGATTGAGAACGGGGCGGCTGCCGATCTGCGTTTTCTCGACATAGAACAAGGCGGTGCCCGCCGCCGTGATCTCGGCGGCGCTGAAGGCGCCGAAAGAATCGAGGGTGGCGACGCCGAAATAATCTTTCACGCGCCGCTCTGCCGAGGCCGGATCGAGCCCGTCGCGGGAGAGGGGCGTGACGGCGGCTCTCGTTTCACCCCAGAAGGCGCGCAGGTCAGGATCTTCGTAGATCGCATCCGAGACGATGATCTCGCGTGGCTCGAACCGCGCGATCTCGGCGGAAAGCCCAAGCCCATTGGTTTCGCTCAAGACGAAATGGCCGGTTGAAATGTCGATGGCGGCAAGGCCGTAGGACCAGGCGGTGTCCGAGGCGCGGCGGCGGGCGATGGCGAGGAACAGGTTGGCCCGCCCGGGCTCCAGAAGCCGCTCCTCGGTGATGGTGCCGGGGGTGACGAGGCGCACCACGTCCCGCCGCACCACCGATTTCGCGCCGCGCTTCTTGGCTTCCGCCGGGTCTTCGGTCTGCTCGCACACGGCGACCCGATGGCCGAGGCCGATGAGGCGCTGGAGATAATCGTCGGCCCTGTCCACGGGCACGCCGCACATGGGGATGTCCTGCCCCTGATGCTTGCCGCGCTTGGTGAGGACGATGCCGAGGGAGCGGCTCGCGATTTCCGCGTCCTCGAAGAAAAGCTCGTAGAAATCGCCCATCCTGTAAAACAGGAGGCTGTCAGGGTTCGCTGCCTTGATCTCGGTGTATTGCGCCATCATGGGCGTGACGCGGTTGTCCGGGCCGGGGGCGCCTTGGCCGGGGGGGACCTGGCCGCTGGCGGCGGGGGGCTGCTCCGGGGCTTCTTCGGAATGCTGGGGGAGGGCTTGCGCGGACATGTCCCCTTTCTAGCAAAGCCCGCCCAGCCTTTCACCCCGTCCCAGGGCTGCGCGATGAGCGGGGATGTGGACAAGTCTTGAGGAAAGCCCTCTCCGTGCATTAAGGTCGCTGCCCGCCTCAGGAAACGCCAGCAAGAGCTTGGTTTATAAATGAACGATAAGCCTCAAAACCGCCGCAGCCGCCCGACCTTCACCGACCAGGAGGCTCTGCAGTTCCATTCGCAGGGGCGTCCCGGCAAGCTCGAGGTGGTCCCCACCAAGCCGATGGCGACCCAGCGCGACCTTTCTCTCGCCTATTCGCCGGGCGTCGCCGTGCCGGTGAAGGCGATTGCCGAGAACCCCTCGCTCGCCTTCGATTACACCGCCCGCTCCAACATGGTTGCGGTGATCTCGAACGGCACCGCCATTCTCGGCCTCGGCAATCTCGGCGCCTTGGCCTCCAAGCCCGTGATGGAGGGCAAGGCCGTCCTCTTCAAGCGCTTCGCGGACGTGGATTCCATCGATCTCGAGGTCGATACGGAGGATCCGGAGGCGTTCATCAACAGCGTGCGCTATCTCGGCCCCTCCTTTGGCGGCATCAACCTTGAGGATATCAAGGCTCCCGAGTGCTTCATCATCGAGGAGCGCCTGCGGGAGCTGATGGACATTCCCGTCTTCCATGACGATCAGCACGGCACGGCCATCATCGCCGCCGCCGGCATGATCAACGCGCTGCACCTGACCGGGCGCGACATGAAGAAGACCAAGCTCGTGGTGAACGGCGCGGGTGCGGCGGGCATCGCCTGTACCGAGCTTCTCAAGGCGATGGGCTTCACGCCCGAGAACGTCATTCTCTGTGACACCAAGGGTGTGGTTTATCGCGGCCGCGTCGAGGGCATGAATCAGTGGAAGTCGGCCCACGCGGTGGAGACGGATGCCCGCACGCTCGCCGATGCGCTTAAAGGTGCCGACGCCGTGTTCGGCCTTTCCGCGAAAGGCGCGTTCACCGACGACATGATCCGCTCGATGGCGCCGCACCCGATCATCTTCGCGATGGCCAATCCCGATCCGGAAATCACGCCAGAGGAGGTCGCGCATATTCGCGACGACGTGATCATCGCGACGGGCCGCTCGGATTATCCGAACCAGGTCAACAACGTTCTCGGCTTCCCCTACATCTTCCGCGGCGCGCTCGACGTGCAGGCGACCACCATCAATATGGAGATGAAGATCGCCGCCGCGCAGGCGCTCGCGGAACTGGCCCGCGAGGACGTGCCGGACGAGGTCGCCGCAGCTTACCAAGGCTCGCGCCCGCGCTTCGGGCGCGATTACATCATCCCCGTTCCGTTCGATCCGCGCCTCATCCACACCGTGCCGCCGGCGGTGGCGCAATCGGCGATGGATACGGGCGTCGCGCGCCGTCCCATCGTCGACATGCGCGCCTACAAGGCGCAGCTCTCCGCAAGGCTCGATCCCGTTGCTGGAACGCTCAACCGCATTTTCGAGCGCGTGCGCAAGTTCCCGAAGCGCGTCGTGTTCGCGGAGGGCGAGGAAGAACAGGTCATCCGCGCCGCCATTTCCTTCGTGAACCAGGGCCTCGGCACGGCTATCCTGGTCGGGCGCGAAGACCGCATTCAGGAAACGGCGACCTTCGCGGGCATCGAGCTTGCGGGGCGCGAGGGAATCGAAATTCACAACGCGCGGCTTTCGCACCGCAACGCGACCTACGCGCAATTCCTCTATGAGCGCCTCCAGCGCAGCGGCTTCCTGTTCCGTGATTGCCAACGCCTCGTCAATCAGGACCGTAATCACTTTGCCGCGTCGATGGTGGCGCTCGGTGATGCGGATGCGATGGTGACGGGCGTGACGCGCAATTACTCGACCGCGTTGAGCGATGTGCGCCGCGTCATCGATGCGAAGCCCGGCCACCGCGTCATCGGCTTGTCGATCTGCCTTGCGCGAGGCCGCACGGTCGTTGTCGCGGATACGGCGATCCACGAAATGCCCAATGCGCAGGAGCTTGCTGAAATCGCCATCGAGGCGGCGGGCGTGACGCGGCGTCTCGGCTACGAGCCGCGAGTTGCATTGCTCTCGTTCTCGACCTTCGGCCAGCCTCGTTCCGAGCGCTCGGAGAAGATTCAGGAAGCGGTGCGCATTCTCGACAACATGCGCGTCGATTTCGAATATGACGGCGAAATGTCAGCGGACGTCGCGCTCAACCGCGACCTGATGGCGCAATATCCGTTCAGCCGCCTCACCGGCCCCGCGAACGTGCTTGTCATGCCGGCGATCCATTCGGCCGCCATCTCCACCAAGGTTCTTCAGGAACTCGGTGGCGCGATGGTGCTCGGCCCTCTGGCAGTGGGTCTCGACAAGCCGGTCCAGATCGTCTCGCTCGGTGCGACGGACGCGGACATCGTCAACATGGCGGCGCTCGCGGCGTTCAACATCGGCGGCTGATGTGAATTCAAAAGAGAAGAGGGGGCAGGAATGAGCCAGAAACCAACAACCGTCGTGTTTGACGTCGGCAACGTCCTCTTGCGGTGGGACCCGCGCAATCTCTATCGCAAGATCTTCGACGACGAAGACCGGATGGAATGGTTTCTTTCGTCCGTCTGCACCAACGACTGGAATGCGGAGCAGGATCGCGGACGTTCCTGGGAGGAAGCCGTGGCGCTTCTGGTGCGCGAGCATCCCGATCACGAGGCGCCGATCCGCGCGTTTCATGAGCGTTGGGAGGAGACGGTTTCCGGCGACATCGCGGAGAACGTCGCCGTGCTCAAGCGCCTGCGCGAGACGGGCGTGCCCAACTATTGCATCACGAATTTCTCGAGTCCGAAGTTCGTTCTGGCGCAGAAGCGCTTTGAGTATCTTTCCGGTTTCGACGGCATCATCGTCTCCGGTGACGAGCAGCTCTTGAAGCCAGAGCCCGCGATCTACAACCTGCTCCTGAGCCGCTACGGCCTTGTCGCTGAGGATTGTGTCTTCATCGACGATTCCAAGGCGAATGTGGAAGGTGCGCGAGCTGTCGGCATGCATGCCATCCATTGCCTCGAAGCGACGGACCTCGCGGCGGAGCTGCGCGACTATGGAATTGCCGCCTAAGGTCCGCTTGCGCTCGTGCGGCGCATGAGCCATCACGCAGCATGCGCGCTTTCGACACCAGCCTTCCCATCGATGCCGTGCTCGCCGATCTTTCGGCGAGCCTGCGCGCGCGTCCGAATGCGGTTCTCGTCGCTCCGCCCGGCGCGGGCAAGACGACGCGGGTGCCGCTCGCGCTGCTCGATGAGCCGTGGGTCGAAGGGCGCAAGATCATCGTCCTCGAGCCGAGGCGTCTTGCTGCCCGTGCTGCGGCGGATCGCATGGCGCAGACGCTGGGCGAGGCCGTCGGCGAAACAATCGGCCTTCGTGTGCGTCTCGGCTCCAAGATCAGCCGCAAGACACGCATCGAGGTGGTGACCGAGGGCGTCTTTGCCCGCATGATCCTCGACGATCCGACGCTTGAAGGCATCGCCGCCGTTCTCTTCGACGAGTTTCACGAGCGCTCCCTTGATGCGGATCTCGGCCTTGCGCTTGCTCTCGATGCGCAGAGTGGATTGCGCGAGGATCTTCGTCTTCTCGTCATGTCCGCCACCCTCGACGGCGCGCGGGTAGCGAAGCTCTTGAGCGACGCACCGGTCATCGAATCGGAGGGCCGCGCCTTTCCCGTCGAGACACGCTATCTCGGGCGCGATCCGAACCGGCGCATCGAGGAGCAGGTGGCCGATGCGGTAACGCGCGCGCTTCGCGCGGAGCCCGGCTCTATTCTGGTGTTCCTGCCGGGGCAGGGGGAAATCCGCCGCGTGGAAACGCTGCTGCGGGAGCGCGTCAGTGACCCCGTCATCGATATCGCGCCGCTCTATGGCGCGCTGGACCGTGCGGAGCAGGACCTTGCGGTGAGCCCCGCCAAGCACGGACGCCGCAAGGTTGTTCTGGCAACCTCCATCGCGGAAACATCGCTGACCATCGAGGGCGTGCGCGTCGTGGTCGATTCAGGCCTTGCGCGCATTCCGGTCTACGAGCCCGATATCGGCCTGACCCGTCTTGAAACCGTGCGCGTTTCGCGCGCTGCTGCCGATCAACGGCGTGGACGCGCGGGGCGCACGGAGCCCGGCATCTGCTACCGCCTGTGGGAGGAAGCTGCGACCGGCGCGCTGGAGGCTTTCGCGCGGCCCGAAATTCTCGCGGCCGATCTCGCGCCGCTTCTTCTCGATTGCGCTGCGTGGGGCGTCACCGATCCGGTGACGCTCGCCTTTCTCGATCCTCCGCCAGCGCCAGCGGTGAAGGAGGCGCGGGCGCTGTTGCAGCAACTCTCCGCGCTCGATGAGAACGGGCGCATCACCGAAACGGGTCAGCGGCTGCGCAATCTGCCTCTGCCGCCGCGTCTTGCCCGCATGGTTCTTGTCGCCGGTGCGCATGGGCAGGCGCGCGCAGTGGCGGAGCTTGCCGCCGTTCTCGTGGAACGTGGCCTTGGCGGCGATGCGGCCGATCTGACGGAGCGTGTCGATCGCTTCCGCCGCGAACGCTCCAAGCGAGCCGAGGACATGCGGCGGATGGCGCAGGGCTGGGCCAAGGAGAGCGAAAGTGTTTCGCGCGAGAGCGGCGCGCTTTCGACAGGCGCGCTTCTTGCGCTCGCCTATCCCGACCGCATCGCCAAGGCGCGCGGCAAGCCTGGCGAATATCTCATGGCCAACGGGCGCGGCGCGGTGCTGGAGCCGCATGAGCGGCTCGCGCGCGAGCCTTTTCTCGCCATCGCGGAAATCACAGGCGGCGCGGCTTCGGCTCGCATTCTGGCAGCCGCTCCGATTTCGCTTGCCGAGATCGAGGGCGATTATGGAGACGCGATCGAGCAGCGCGACGAAATCACCTTCGACCGTCAGGCGAAGGCGCTGCGCGCACGCGGCGTTCGTCGTTATGGTGCGCTGGTGTTGAATGAGCGCCCGCTGTCCGTGCAGGCGACAGAGGAGAGCGCGCGCATTCTGGCAGCGGGGCTCGCAAGCCTTGGAGCTGACGCTTGGCCGTTCTCCAAAGCGCTGGCGCAATGGCGCGAACGCGTCATGTTCCTGCGCCGCGCGGAAGGGGAGGAATGGCCCGATCTTTCCAGCGAGGCTTTGGTTGCGACGGCTGAGGAATGGCTCGCGCCCCATCTCGTCGGCAAGACATCCCTCAACGACATGGGGCCTGACGTTCTGAGCGAGGCGCTGAGAAGCCTCTTGCCTTGGAATTTGCAGCGGCGGCTCGATGCGGAAGCGCCGACGCATATCGAGGTGCCGACGGGCTCCGAGATCGCCATCGATTACGGCGCGGAGGAGGGGCCGGTTCTTGCCGTGCGCGTGCAGGAATTGTTCGGCCTCGACAAGCACCCGACCATCGCGGCGGGGCGCGCGCCGCTGGTGCTGCATCTGCTTTCGCCCGCGCAGCGTCCGATCCAGATCACACGCGATCTTCCCGGCTTCTGGCGCGGCTCGTGGGCGGCGGTGCGCGCCGACATGCGCGGGCAATATCCAAAGCATCCGTGGCCGGAAGATCCGCTCTCCGCGCCGCCGACGCGGCGCGCCAAGCCGCGCGGAACGTGATTATCGGAAGGTCCCGATCAGCCGCTCGGCGGTGGCGCGGTTCAGCGCCATCGGGATGTTGTAGACGAGCGCCAGGCGCATCAGCGCCTTCACGTCGACATCGTGCGGGTGAGGGGAGAGCGGGTCTACGAAAAAGAACAGGGCATCGATTCGCCCTTCCGCGATCATCGCGCCGATCTGCTGGTCGCCGCCGAGAGGGCCGCTTTTCAGCCGTGTCACGGAAAGGGCCGGGCATCGCTCCATGATGCGCCCGCCGGTCGTACCCGTCGCAAAGAGCGTGAAAGGGCTGATCTCGTTCTCGTGCATCGCCACGAAGTCCGCCATGTCGGCCTTCTTGGCATCGTGGGCGACAAGCGCCAAAGTCCGTTGAGTCATAGCCCCTAGGGCCGCCGCTTGCCGCGCCGCCCTATCCCTTTTTGTTGCGGCATTATGTTAAGGCCGCGCCGGGCTGTCTTCCAGTCAATTGTTCCAGCGTTCGCGCCATTGCAGCTCGCCTGCCATGCAGCTTGGGCGCTGCGCGTCCTGAATGCGTTCAAGCTTCACGGGTTGGGGCGGCGTGATGTTGGCGACCTCGAGCAGGATCTTGGTCTTGATGGCCTGCGGGAATTGTTCGCGCTCCTTCACGGGAATCATGAACGAACCTGGGCCGCCGATCACGCAGTCCTTATAGTAGGCGTCGAGGTTCGGGATATCGAGATAACCGGGCTGGCGCATCATCAGCGGCAGGCCGTTGATGATGATGCCTTTGGCGTTCGCCTCGTCCCGGGCATCCGTGACGGCGCGGCCCTGATTGTTCGGCCCGTCGCCGGAGATGTCGATCACCTGCCTTGCAGCGTTGACGCCGCTTAGCGCGAAAAGCTTCACGCTGAAATCGATGGCGCTGGAGATCGACGTGCGCTGTGCGCGGCGCAACGGGGTCGAAGCGATCTTTTCCGAAAAGGCGAGCAGCCCTTCCGGATTGTCGAGGATCGTCCAGGGAACGATGACCTGTTGGTCGTTCGTGCCCGCCCATTCCACGTAAGTGACGGCGATCCGCCCGGTCAGTCCGTCGCGGATGGCTTCATGGACGAGCGGAGAACGGAACGCTTCGGCGAAGCCCTCGCGCTGGAGAGCCTGCTCGTCGGTATCCATCGAATAGGAGATATCGACGGCAAGGACGAGGGCGAGATCGACATCAACCTCGGCCCAGGAAGGGGAGGCTGCGATCAAGGGGCTCAAGCCCAGAGAGAGCCCCACGGCAAGACACTTGAGTGCGAACCGAACCATTGCTTTCCCCTTTCGGAGTCAGGCGGTTCTGTTGAGTGTGTGTCGGAATTGCCGTTGCGGCAAGGCCGGGCTTCAGCGAATCTTCGTGAGGACGAGCTTCAGCGCCGCCTCGAAAGAGGCATCCGCATCGAGGTGGGTCGTATCGAGGGTGATCGCGTCGTCGGCGGCGCGCAAGGGAGCCGTGGCGCGGCTGATATCCCGCTCGTCGCGGCGGCGGATATCGGCCAGAATCGTCTCGAACGCGTTGTTCTCGCCCCGCTTGAGAAGCTCGTTATGCCGACGGCGCGCGCGCTCTTCCGGCGAGGCGGTGATGAACAGCTTCACGTCCGCGTGCGGGCACACGACCGTGCCGATGTCCCGCCCGTCAAGCACCGCTCCCGGGGCCTGCGCGGCGAATTGGCGCTGGAAGGCGAGAAGAGCATCCCGGACGGGCTGATAGGCGGAAATCACCGAAGCCGCTTCGCCCATTTCCGCGCCGCGTAGGCGGCTTTCGTCAAGGTGCGCGGCATCAAGGCGCGTCGCGGCCAAGGTTGCGGCATCGCGGTCCGTGAGCGGCGTTCCCTGGTCGATGAGGGCGCGGGCAACGGCCCTGTAGAGCAGGCCGGTATCGAGATGCGCCAGGCCGAAATGATCAGCCAGGCGCTTGCCGAGGGTTCCCTTGCCCGATGCGGCGGGGCCGTCGATGGCGATAATCATGGGTGGCTCAATCCCGGATATCGGCGCCAAGCCCGCGCATGAGCGGGATGAAGGTGGGGAAGCTCGTAGCGATCATCGCGCCGTCGTCCACCGTCACGGGCTCCTGCGTGGCAAGCCCCATGACGAGGAAGGACATGGCGATGCGGTGGTCGAGATGGGTCTTGATCGGCTTGCCCCCACCACGCACGGGGCCGCCCGTGCCGTGGACGATGAGATCGTCGCCCTCGATGGTGTAGCTGACGCCCGCTTCGGCCAGGCCGTCGGCGACGGCGGCGAGGCGGTCGGATTCCTTCACACGCAGTTCGTGCAGGCCCTGCATCCGCGTATCGCCCTCGGCGAAGGAGGCTGCGACCGCGAGAACGGGATACTCGTCGATCATCGCCGGCGCGCGCGCCGGCGGAACGGTGACGCCCTTGAGGCGACTCGTGCTGATGCGCAGATCCGCCACGGTCTCGCCGCCCTCGTTCCGCTCGTTCAGGCGCTCGATGGATGCGCCCATTTCGAGAAGGGTGGTGATGAGGCCGATGCGCAGCGGGTTCATCATCACGCCCTCGAGCACGATCTCGGAACCCGGCACGATCAGCGCCGCCACGAGCGGGAAGGCGGCCGAGGAGGGGTCGCTTGGCACGACGACAGGCGAGCCGCGAAGCTCCGGTTGGCCCTGCAGGGTGATCTCGCGGCCATCGTCCCCGTGCGGCTTCACCTCGACGCTCGCGCCGAAATGGCGCAGCATTCGTTCCGTGTGGTCGCGGGTTGCTTCCCGCTCGATCACGGTGGTCTTGCCGGGTGCATTGAGCCCGGCGAGCAGGATGGCGGACTTGATCTGCGCCGAGGCGGCAGGGGTCTCGTAGACGATGGGCGTGGTCTCGCGCGGGCCACGCAAGGTCAGCGGCACCCGCCCGCCCTCGGCCTCGCTGACGACGGTGACGCCCATTTTCACGAGCGGGTCGAGGATGCGGCGCATGGGGCGCTTGCGCAAGGAAGCATCGCCATCGAAGGTCGTGGTGATGGGGTGGCTGCCGGCAACGCCCATCATCAGGCGCGAGCCCGTGCCCGCGTTGCCGAAATCGAGCACGTCAGCCGGCTCGGTGAGGCCGCCGATGCCGACGCCACGGATGCGCCAGCGGCCTTCCGCCTCGCGGGTGATCTCGGCTCCGAGAGCCCGGCAGGCCTCGGCGGTGCGCAGCACGTCATCGCCCTCGAGCAGCCCCTCGACGCGGGTCTCGCCGATGGAGAGCAGGCCGAAGATCATGGATCGGTGGGAAATCGACTTGTCGCCCGGAACGCGGATGCGACCTTTCAAGCCGGCGCCCGCCTTGCCCGTGACCGGCGATGCCGGGCCATGTCCGTGTGACATCCTTGCTCCCCCTTAAGAAGCATTTTCAAGAAAAGTGGACACCACTTTTCGTGAAGAAAATGCGGCAGATCAAAAAGTTAGAGAAAAATCTCGATTCAGCATGATCGAATTTTTCTCTAGAATTCCTTGGACTTTAGGAGGGCTCCTAACACGGGGTTTTCGCGGCGTCATCCCGGAGGAACCGAACACCCGCAGAAGAGCCACAATTTCGTATTTGACAAGCAATCTCCCCGCGACTAACGGGGAGCGCTCTCAACTTTTTTGTTTTCGAAGGCAAATACCGTGGCCAAACCGGAACTCGGCTTGAAGCGCCAGTGCATGAGCTGCGGCGCGAAATTCTACGACCTGAACAAGGATCCCGCGACCTGCCCGAAATGCGGCACTGTTTTTCAGGCTGTCGCCCTCGCGCGCGTGGCTCCTCCTGTGGTCGCCCGCTCGACCAAGGACGAGGACGAAACCGAACTCGAATCAACGGGTCCGGAACTCGTCTCCCTCGACGAGGTCGAGGCGGCCGAAGCGGACAAGGACATCCCATCCGAGGACGATATCGACGTAGGTGACGACAGCGCCGACGACACTTTCCTTGAAGAAGAAGAGGAAGGTAACGATGACGTGTCGGATCTGATCGATAGTGATATCGAGGACGACGAAGAGGCTTGAACCTCTCGTCAGACCCGACTATAGAGACGCCACCGCTTCGGCGGTGACCCTTTCCGCGGTGCCCCAAACGCCGCGGACCAGAGTGGGGCCATAGCTCAGCTGGGAGAGCGCTTGCATGGCATGCAAGAGGTCGGCGGTTCGATCCCGCCTGGCTCCACCAAATTTCTTCCTGGAAATTTAAGCCTGCAGACAGTGCCTTGAACGGTGCGTGCTTCTGCGCCTTTGCGAAAAAGGGCTGTCAGGCTTCGCCTTTCTGAAAGTTTGGATGGCCGTATAAAATTACCGGCTCAATTCCGGAGCGGATTCTTCCGGAGAATCGAATCGGATTTGCGACGGCAGTGCTGTGCGTATGGCTGGAACAGATTCGGCTTGGCGCGGTTCATCCGCCGGGGGCGCGTGAGAGCTCGAGGTTCATCATGAGCGCGACCGGTCTCGAAGTGTTCGACAAGACGCTGCACATCACCAACACCTGGCTCAGCGAGATCATGGAGAAGCTCGGCCCGGACAGGCAGGTGGCCTGGCATGTGCTCGGAGCCGTCCTGCGGACGATTCGCGACCGGATTCCGATGGAACTGTCTGCCCACCTCTCGGCGGAGCTGCCGATGCTGGTGAGGGGGCTTTATTTCGATCAATGGCGCGCCGCAGCCCCGCAGGAGCGCTATCGCACCCAGGAAGAGTTCTTCGATCGTCTTGTGGTCAATCTCGGCGCGACGCGCCCTGTCGGAGCGAGCGATGCAGCGAGGGCCGTCTTCGAAGTTCTGAACCGACATCTCGATGAGGGGCAGGCCAGAAAGATACGCGAGGCCCTCCCTGAAGAAGTCCGCCTGCTCTGGCCGCAGAAGGTCATGGAGCAGCAGGGATAGGGCAGGGCGGCTCGATGGCGATTCGCACTATGTCGGTCATGACACTCTCACGCATTCTGACACGCTCGCGCGGCTAACCCGAAAGAAGGCGCAGTCGTTCAAAGATGGATTTTTCGATTCGGAATGACGCCCTCATTTGCAGGGCCACCGAAGCTGCTTTTTAGCGTGTCAAATCAGGTCCTGTCTTGCGCTCGTAGGTAAGAGGTTGGGATCTGCATTCTGCGTGTCTGGAGACTGCGATGGCTGTCTGCTGGTGATGCCGCGGAACACCATCATGCCCCTTCGCGCGCAGGGCTCCTGACGTCTTATGCCCACCTTGCTTTCCGCTCCCCGCGTGCCTGCGGTGGTGTCTTCTGTGCGGCGCCGGTTTTGTCG
>NZ_QMKH01000007.1 GCF_003290125.1 Microvirga flavescens | reverse complement strand
GCGACTACCTGAACGGCGGGGACGGCCACGACACGCTGGTGGGAGGCGAAGGCGCGGACTTGCTTGAGGGCGGCGCGGGCCGTGACGTGTTCCGGTTCGACGCCTCGCCGTGGTCTGGCGTGGACCGGATCGTGGACTTCAAGGTCGGGGAAGACAAGATTGAGCTTGAGACGCATGTGTTCCGTGCGTTCCCGGACGTGGTGATCTACGAGACGGATGCGGGGCTGACCTATGTGAACAGCGCGCTGAGCACGAACGCGTTCACGATCGGAGCGGCGGCGACGACGTCGGCGCAGCGGATCGTGTACAACAGCGCGACGGGCGCGTTGTACTACGACGCGGACGGCTCGGGAGCGGTCGCGCAGGTGCAGTTCGCCCAGCTCAGCGCCGGCCTGACCCTCATCGCCGCCAGCTTCAGCCTCTACACCATCTGAGGGTGGAGACTTGACGGTACACGCAAGGAGCTGCTCCCCGGGGCGGCTCCTTTCGGCTGCGATGCGGTTGTTGCAGGGCGCGTCCGACAGGGCAAGGCGGAGCAAGCGGAATTAATGGAGCGGGGTGTGAGGCGACTCAAGACGATACTTCGGCCACCAATATCTGCCGCACCATGACTGCTCGGGACGGGATTTGGGAATGGCTGCATCTTCTCCCAGTGTAATTCGCCACGCGACCTAGTTTTCCCTATAGGGCCTTCGCGTAGATCTTCCCTTACGAGAGAGTGTTGCTGTCGGAGTTGAACTTGACCTTGGCATTAGTGCGGTTCAACGATAGCGGCGTCTGGGGGGCCTAATGGCGCGGCTTGCAAGCATTTTCCTTTTAAAGGATCTGGAGATCGACCTCGCTTCGTTCGAGGCGCGATGCTCGTGGCGTCGGTTTGAGCCGGAGGAGATCCTCGTCGATTTCGATGATCCTTCCACGGACGTTTATTTCCTGCTCTCAGGGGATGTCCGCGTTCTCATGCGCACGGCGGCGGGCAAGGAAGTCATTCTCGACGAAATGCGGGCAGGCGAGCTTTTCGGCGAATTGGCCGCAATGGACGGGATCAAGCGGTCCGCCAACGTGACGGCTCTCACGCGCGGGGAAGCCTGTGTGATGCCCTCATCCGTCTTCCGGGAGCTCGTGTTCGCCAACCGGCCCATCGCTGAGCGCCTGTTCTGCCTCATGTCCTCGCGCATTCGCGAGTTGAACGAGAGGTTCGTCGAGCAGACGGTTCTGGACCTACGGCATCGCCTCTACTCGGAGCTTCTGCGACTCTCGATCCCGCGCGGGGCCTCCGTCGAGCGAGTGGTGACACCTCCGCCGTTCCACCACATCCTCGCCGCCCGCATCGGCTGCCGCCGCGAGCAGGTAACGCGCGAATTTACGGTCATGGCGCAAGAAGGCCTGATCGAACGCACACGAGGCGCGCTCGTACTGCGCCGCCCCGACCTGTTGCGCGAGCGCGTGGCCGAGGCTTTGCGCGAGGAGGGGTAGGCGCGCCCTTACCGTGATCCCGCCTGTGGCCCATAGGCCGAGAAGAACACGTAGATCGCGCTCTCCACTGTCTTGCGGATTTCCTCCTCCGTCGGAGGGGCGCCCGCCGCGAAAAGCAGGCGGTGCATGATGCCTGATTTGCACAGGTCGAGGAACTGCTGGGCTGCGACGGCGGTGTCGGGGATGGTCAGGCGGCCGGCCTCAACCTGGCGGGTGAGATAGGCTCCAAGGCGCTCGATGCCCCGGCAGGGGCCCGCTTCATAGAAGATCTGGCCGATGCGCGGAAACTTTTCGGCGGCGCCGATCACCATCCGCACGGAGGAAATGTGCTCCGGGCGGCCCATGTGTTCGAGATAGCTGTGCCCAAGCCGCGTTAAAACGCCGCGGACATCGGGGTCGTCCGCATCCAGCCTGAACAGGACTTCCGCCAGTCCGCGCTTCTCTTCCGCTGTCAAAGCCTCGAAAAGGGCTTCCTTGCTGTCGAAATAGACGTAGAGCGTGCCTTTGGAAACGCCTGCTGTCTTGGCGATTTCGCCCATGCTTGCGCCATCGAAGCCCCGGGCAAGGAACACCTCTCGCGCGCCTTCCAGAATCTGGCGTCGCTTCGTGCTTTCCAAACCGCCATCCGTGCTGGCGGGAGCCGTCTGGGGTTGTGTTTCCTGCATCTCGGACATGTGCGATTTATCACATCAAGGCTATTGACCGAACCGTTCAGTCAAATCATATGGGCGTTGCATTCTTTTTCTTCTAGGTCCTTTCACCTACGTTGACCGAACCGTTCGGTCAAGGGAGAGGGCTTTGCAGTCCAGGGACGAGGCGATGGCTTATCGGGAAGAATTTGCAAAGGCAGGCACGAACGCGCCCGCTCCAGAGGGCGAGAGCCTGGAGCGCAAGGCGCCGGGCGCGAAAGCCGCGCCTGCGGCGGCCGATACGCCCGCCGTTTCCGCCAAGTCTGCCGGGACCTCCACCCCTGTCGAGAAGCCCAAGCGCAAGATCGGGAAAAAGCCTGTTCTTCTTGCTGTC
The DNA here is from genome assembly GCF_003290125.1 of Microvirga flavescens. GTDB lineage: Bacteria > Pseudomonadota > Alphaproteobacteria > Rhizobiales > Beijerinckiaceae > Microvirga > Microvirga flavescens. Next base: position 201,639 of record NZ_QMKH01000007.1, on the reverse strand, counting down.
CTCGGGGTGGTTCTGGCGTTCGGCGGCTACGAAGGCGCGCATTGGCTGACGACGGGGCGCTTCATGGTCTCGACGGACGATGCCTATGTGCAGGCCGACATCACGATTCTCTCGGCCAAGATCTCGGGCTATGTGTCCTCCGTCGCCGTGGTGAACAACCAAAGCGTCAAGGCTGGGGACCTGATCGCCAGGATCGACGATGGCGACTATCGCCTTGCGCTTCAGTCCGCCAAGGACAAGCTTGCGACGCAGGGCAGCACCATCCAGCGCATCGGCCGGCAGATCGAGGCGGGCAGGGCATCCGTGGTGCAGGCTGAAGCGCAGGTCTCCGCCGCCAAGGCGGAGTCCGAGCGTGCCGACGCCGATTATGCCCGCCAGCTTCAGCTCTCCCAGTCCAACTACGCCAGCAAGGCGACCCTCGACACGGCCAAGGCCGCGCGGGACCGTGCCGATGCGAACGTGAAGAGCGCCGAGGCGGCCTACACCGCCGCGCAAGCCAATGTGGACGTTCTGCTCGCGCAGCAGATCGAAGGCCAGCGCGTGGCCGCCGAGTTGCAGACGGCTGTCGAAAAGGCGCAGCGCGATCTCTCGTTCACGGAAATCCGCGCGCCGGTGGACGGCGTGATCGGCAACAAGGCGGCCGAGGTCGGCACCTATCTCCAGCCGGGAACACGCCTTGCCGCGCTGGTGCCGCTGACGAGCGTCCATGTCGATGCCAACTTCAAGGAAACGCAGCTTGCTTCCGTGAAGCCCGGGCAGAAGGTCTTTATCGAGGTTGATGCCTTCCCGGATCATGACATCATCGGCACGGTCGAGAGCGTGTCGCCCGCATCGGGCGCAGTGTTCAGCCTGCTGCCGCCGGAGAACGCGACCGGCAACTTCACCAAGATCGTGCAGCGCGTGCCCGTTCGCGTGAGCGTCGCCCCCGACGTCGCGCGCGAAGGACTGCTGCGCCCGGGCCTGTCGGTAGTTGTCAATGTCGATACCCGCGCGCCCGCAGCGACGAAAACCGCACAGCCCTGACCTGAAGGCCCATGTCCGCCACCGCCACGATTGCAGCGCCGAAACCCACAGAGTCGAGCGCGCCCGGCACCCGCCGGACGTTCGCTTTCTTCTGCATGGTGTTCGGCATGTTCATGGCGATCCTGGACATCCAGATCGTCTCGGCATCGCTCGCCGAAATCCAGGCGGGCCTTTCCGCTTCGTCCGATGAAATCTCGTGGGTGCAGACGAGCTACCTGATCGCGGAAGTGATCATGATCCCGCTTTCGGGAACGCTGTCGCGCGTGCTCTCGACGCGCTGGATGTTCGTCATTTCGGCGGGCGGGTTCACGTTCATGAGCTTCATGTGCGCGACGTCTACCACCATCGAGCAGATGATCTTGTGGCGCGCGTTTCAGGGCTTCATCGGCGGCGGCATGATTCCGACCGTCTTCGCTTCGGCCTTCACCATCTTTCCGCCTGAGAAACGCCCCGTGATCTCGCCGGTCATCGGCCTCGTCGCGACCCTCGCGCCCACTGTCGGCCCGACCATCGGTGGCTACCTGACGGATCTGTTCTCCTGGCATTGGCTGTTTCTGGTGAACATCGTGCCCGGCATTTTCGTGACGGTGTCGACGTATTTTCTGGTCGATTTCGACGAGCCGCAATTCGATCTCTTCAAGACGTTCGACTGGACGGGCCTTGGCCTGATGGCTGCGTTCCTCGGCTCGCTCGAATATGTGCTGGAGGAGGGGGCCAACAATGACTGGTTCCAGGACGAGATCGTCGCGATCCTCGCCATCGTCTGCGTCGTCGCGGGCATCGGCTTCTTTTTCCGCGCGTTGACCGCGCGCCACCCGATCGTGGACCTGAAAGCCTTCAGCGACCGCAACTTCGCCGTCGGCTGCGCCTTCAGTTTCGTCATGGGCATCGGACTCTACGGCTTGACCTATCTCTACCCGCTCTATCTCGGCCGCGTGCGGGGCTATTCCTCGCTGCAGATCGGCGAGACGATGTTCGTGACCGGCATCTGCATGTTCCTCATGGCGCCCGTCGCGGGAAGGCTCTCACGGTCCCTCGATCCGCGCATCATGATGGGCGTCGGCTTCATGAGCTTCGCCGCCGGCACTTGGCTCGCTTCCGAGATCACCAAGGATTGGGATTTCAACGAGCTTCTCCTGCCGCAGATCCTGCGCGGCGCGGGGCTCATGATCTGCATGGTGCCGATCAACAACATCGCTCTCGGCACCTTGCCCCCGGACCGGCTGAAGAACGCCTCGGGCCTCTATAATTTGACGCGCAATCTCGGTGGCGCGGTGGGGCTTGCGCTCATCAACACCATCCTCAACAACCGATGGGATCTGCATCTCTTGCGCCTGCGCGAGAACGTGCAATGGGGCCGCGCCACAGCGGTCGAAACCCTGAACAACATGACCATGAACTTCCAGAGTCTTGGCTCGGACGCGAACCGCGCCGCGATCAGGACGATGTCGAACATGGTGCGCAAGCAGGCCCTGGTCATGTCCTTCGGAGACATCTTCCTGGTGCTCACGGTGCTGTTCGTGGGTCTCGCCCTAGCCTTGCCCTTCGTCCGCAAGCCACGCGCCGCCCCGGCGGGTGGCGGCGGCGGGCATTAGATTCGCGCTGAGGAGTCCCGAAGGTCGCTGCGTATTTTCTGCCGACAGGGTTCCGTCCCATTCCCGGACGATGCCGATGTCCCGCAAAAGGTGATCTTCGAGATGTCCCAGGTCGGTGTATCGTGCGGTGTGCCTGCCGCTGAAGACAGCTCCCAGTGTCTCGGCCCATTCTCGCCAGCTCATGGCCAACCTCTTGTTGTTCAGGTGGGGCCACGTTACGGTTGTGCGATGAGGCGAGCGAATGGCGTTTTCTCACGTTCGCATGAGTCACATTCATGGGGTAGCTCATGGCGCAACGACCCTCCACACTTCCGCCCTTGCCGTGGCTTCGCACCTTCGAGGCAGTGGCGCGGTACTTGAGCTTCACGCGGGCCGCCGAGGAATTGTGCGTGACGCAGAGCGCGGTGAGCCATCAGGTGCGCCAGCTCGAGGCGTTCCTCGATTGCCGCCTGTTCGTGCGCAACAATCCGGGGATTGCGCTGACGGATGAGGGAAGCCTCCTCTTCGCCGGAATCGCCGACGGGCTCGAGCGGATGCGCATGGGGGTTCAGCGCGTGCGTGCTCGCGGTCAGGTCGGTGTCCTGACCGTCGCCGCCTCGACATCCTTCGGAACGTGGTGGCTGGTCCCCCGTCTGGGGCGGTTCGCGTCACGCCATCCGCAGATCGAGGTGCGCCTCGCGGCGATGGACGAGATGCCGGATTTCTCCCGGGACGGGGTCGATATCGCCATCGTGGGGCAGCCCTCGGAAAAGGTGAAGCACAGCGCGACCTGCATGCCTTTGGTCCGCGAGGAGGTTTTTCCGGTTTGCAGCCCGGCCCTGCTGAACCCGGACGGCACGTTCAGTCTCGACGACCTGAAGCGGCATCCGCTCCTTCACGAGACGGGCTATCTGCACGCCAGCCTCTATCCGAGCCGCCCCGAACTCGATTGGAACACTTGGTTGCCTTATCTGGGGCTTGCCGACGCGCAGATGATTCACGGCCCCCGGTTCAGCCATTTCGGCCTGGCGCTCCGCGCCGCCATCGAGGGCGCCGGGGTCGTCCTTGGACGCTCCCCGATGATCGACGCCGAACTGGCTGCCGGCCGCTTGGTCCGTCCGTTCGGGGACGTGAAGATGATGGCGACGAAAAGCTACGTAGCCATCTGGCCAGAATCTCTCATGAACGATGCCCGTGTCGTCGCCATGCGCGAGTTCCTGCTGGATGAATCATGCGGCTGCGAGCTGGCCGCCGGCCCTTGCGGGATCCCGCCTTCTGAGCGCGACGTTGAGGAGAGGGCGAAGAAGGCCGCTCTGGCCTGAATGTTCAGTGCCGCCAGAAATACTACTATTGGTCGAGGGGATTTCATTTTACCCCTCAAGCGTGTCGCTTGCGTGCGCGGCCGCTCGCTGTCACACATGTGCCTAAGGTGAGCATCGTCTTTCAGGGAATTGATTCCTGTGACCCTTGGCAGATGAACAAAAGCCACCACCATACAAAAGCACTCTTTGCGGGGAACGGTCATGGTGAAGGGATGTTGGAAGGGAAGATTACCAAGCGGCTCGTCTATCACCTAGGCGGATACGACCCTGTATCGCCCCAGTGCACGCATCGCCGCTTCGCGCGTGAGCTGCAGCGATTCGAGACGACCTGGTCTGTTGCCGCGACGGCTTCGGAAGCTGTCGTCGAAGACGATTTGACGTCCTGGCGCGTCATGACCTCCGGCCCCAATTGGGGGGTCGAGACCGATTTCCGGCTGTTGCGCTGGGATGATGTCATCGCCGCCGAAGCGCGAAGGCCCATGTGGAGCCGATTGCCCTGTGCCTTGCGGGCCTTCCTGGACTTTACGGTGTCGGGAACGCTTTGGGGATATCTACGCTCCAACTGGCGCTATGCCGGGTTCTTTCTCTACCCCTTCGTCATACTTTCCCTGTTCGTCGCCTTCGCATGGGGCGTGGAGGCCCTCGCCGCAAAAGCCGCCGGCTCTCTTCTGGTCGGAATCGGCGTCGGCATTGCAGCCTTCCTGCTTCTGATGCGCTGGCCGGCGCGGTGGCTCTTTCTTCCGCTTCTGTTCGACGACTGGATTTTTTCACGCGAATACATCAGGCGGCATAACGCCGTGCTCGATGCCCGGCTTGAGCGCGTCGCCCGCGGCCTTGTTGCCAGCGCGAAAGAGCAACAGGCCGATGAAATCCTGATTATCGGCCACAGCCTCGGGGCCGTTCTGGCCGTGGATCTTCTTGATCAGGCCTTGCGTATTGATCCCGATCTCGGGAAGTCCTGTCCGCCCATCGCCTTCGCGTCCGTGGGGTCATCGCTCCTGAAGATCGGGCTGCACCGCAAGGCGAAGAGGTTTCGTGAGGCGGTCAAGCGCGTGGCGTCGGCGACCCAGATTTTCTGGGTTGAGTATCAGGCGCTGACGGACGTGATGAATTTCTACAAGACGAATCCTGTTGCCGAGATGGGGCTCGATGTGGCGGGGCGTCCTATCGTGCGTATCGAACGCATCAGGAGAATGGTGCATGCGCCTCGATACCGGCGCATGCGCCGCAATTTCTTCAAGGTGCATTGCCAGTTCGTCAGCGGCAACGATCAGCGTGCTGCCTATGACTATTTCATGCTGCTTTGCGGGCCACTTTCCGTCGAGCGGCAGGTCAGGTATGCGGATGGGGCCATGTCCGCGATCGGCTCCGACGGAGGGCTTCCGGAGATGGCGGCCGATGTTTCGCCCATTGCGACGCTCGCGATGGAAAAGAGTTTCTGATGACGCCCACGATTGCCAAGGCCGCCTTCGTCCTGCTCGCTGTCGGCTGGTACTTGATCCGCGTTCCGTTCGCGCGCAAATCCCGTCGGACACCTATCGCCCGCAGCGCGCGGGGCGTGCGTGAGATTACGCTGCTGTCCATATCCTTCACGGGGCTCGGCCTTGTGCCACTCGTCTATGTTGCGACGGGGTTCCCCAAATTCGCGGCCTATACTTTCAACCCCGTTCAGGCCTTCGTCGGGGTTATCGTTACCTGCGCCGCATTGGCGATGTTTCGCCTGACGCATAAAGCGCTGGGGCGGAACTGGTCGGTCACTCTCGAAGTGCGCGAGAACCATAAGCTCGTGACCGAGGGCGTCTATCGGCGCATCCGCCATCCCATGTATACGGCCTTCTGGCTCTGGGCCGTCGCGCAGGCGCTGCTGCTGCCGAATTTCGTGGCGGGCCTCTCGGGGATCGTCGGTTTCGGAACGCTTTACCTGTTCCGGGTCGCGGAGGAGGAGCGCCTCATGATCGAGGCCTTCGGCGAGCCATATCGGGCTTACATGGCTCGAACTGGGCGCTTGATTCCGCGAATCCTCTAGAAATTTCTGAAACAGGCCTATTTAACCAATAACGCTAGCATTGCCAGGATGGGAGCTGGCTTTTGCTCGCGCATACTATGTAATAGCTTTTGTCTTTTTAGTATTATAATCCAAAATTGGGATTTTATTTATTTTATACTAGAAATAACTTGGCATTTGTGGTAACTTGGCCAGGTTTATAGAGGATCTCGCTATGAAGAAGATTGCTCTTGTTGGACTCACGACCCTTGTGGTTCTTTCCACGGCGGCTTGTGCTGGTTTTGGTAAAGGAAAGGCTCCCCCTCCTGTTGCGCCAGTAGTCACTAAGGGGTAGATAAAAGTTGAAAGAGGGCCAGTCGCAAGCTGGCCCTCTTGCTTTTGTAAGCATTGGTTCTACTTCAGAATGCTTCTCCTGTTGTTGTGCGTAAGGGATCGCGTCTTCCGAGCGCACGTTTCATGACGTGGGAGCGAACATGCGGTACGCCGATCACAAACTGACGGAAAGGCGCTCTCTTTCGATCTGGGCGCTTGTGCTGACAACGGCGTTGCTGGCGACGACAATGAGTGCCCGGGCATCCAATGCGACCGGCACCGACCGGGTGGAAGTCGCCGCATCTCAGAACTCCAAGAACAAGAAAGCGGCTCGAGCCCCGGCGGGGCAATACTTCATCGAGTTTCGCTCCCGGTATGCGTTGAGCTACGGGCATACCTTCGCAATGTTCGGGCGACTGGATTCTCGGGGGCAAATTGCCTCGCGAGAGGTTGCCGGCCTTCATCCGGCGGGCGACAGCCCCGTTCCCTGGATGATTGGGCATGTGATCCCGGTACAGTCAGAGACCGGACCCAGCGATGGCGATCTCGAGGAAAAGTACGTTTCGGCGCGCTACCGGGTCGTTCTGAGCGAGGCGGAATATGCAAAGGTCACCACCCACATCAAGAAACTGCAGGCGAATTCACCGCTCTGGAACGCGGTTACCTACAATTGCAATGCGTTCGTCGCGGATATCGCGAAATTCATGGGGCTTCAAACGCCATCCTCGACACTGCTCTACCCACCTGATTTCATCAACAAAATGCGGGACTTGAACGCTGGGCGGGACCGCGCGGAGATAGTCGAGACGAGTAGTGGGACGTCATCGCCGCCGCGCGATTGAGAGAGGGCTGTTTGGAAACTGTGTCGTCCCGATAGAGCTCCCCGCAGCCTCACCCTGAGGTGGGCCGAGAGGCCCGTCTCGAAGGGCGAGGCGTCTCCAGCGGGCGCTGGACACTCCTTCGAGACGCAGGCTGAAGCCTGCTCCTCAGGATGAGGTCTGCGAAACAGGCTCTGAGAGGGCTGGCCACGATGACAGGGCCTCGCCGGTCCGCCCCGGCGATCTTCATGCAGGAGAGAGGGGGCGTTTTGCCCTTGGGCGGCGTCCGCGACCGTCACCTTTTCGCGACACTGGCGGACCCTTGATATCGACGGGCTTCGCAAGTCGGGGATGACTGCTGGAAAGTATTGTTCTTGCCCGGCTCTCAGCCTAGGTTGCGCCTCATAACCACCTGAGACGAAGCACCAACCGCATTGCCTCCCAAAACGTCCTCCGTCGGCGCCGTGCGCCGCACCTTCTCGCCCTGGTCCGATCCGGCCGCCGTGCCGCTCATCCGCTTCGAGAACGTCACGAAGCGGTTTGGGGACGCTGTGGCCGTCGATAACCTGTCTCTCAACATCTACGAAAGCGAGTTCTTCTGCCTGCTCGGCCCCTCGGGCTGCGGGAAGACGACGCTGATGCGGATGCTGGCCGGTTTCGAGGAGCCGACCGAGGGTCGCATCACGCTCGCCGGACAGGATCTCGCGGGCGTGCCCCCTTATCGGCGACCGGCGAACATGATGTTCCAGTCCTACGCGCTCTTTCCGCACATGAGCGTGGAGAAGAACATCGCTTTTGGCCTCAAGCAGGATGGCCTGCCCAAGGCCGATATCGCCGCGCGGGTGGACGAGATGCTGCGCCTCGTGCAGCTCGAGCGGCTCGCGAAGCGCTATCCCGACCAGTTGTCCGGCGGTCAGCGCCAGCGCGTGGCGCTCGCCCGCGCCCTTGCCAAGCGCCCGAAGGTGCTGCTTCTCGACGAGCCCCTCGGCGCGCTCGACAAGAAGCTGCGCGAGGAAACCCAGTTCGAGCTGATGGACATCCAGCACGAACTCGGCATGACCTTCGTCGTCGTCACGCACGATCAGGAAGAGGCGATGACGATGGCCGACCGCATCGCGGTCATGGACCACGGGCGCATTGCACAAGTCGCGACGCCGGGCGAGATCTACGAGCAGCCGAAGACCCGCTTCATCGCGGAGTTCGTCGGCGACGTGAACATCCTCGAAGGCAAGGTCATCGGGCAGGAGAACGGCCTGTGGCGGGTCGAAACCGCTGCCTCTCCGACGCCGCTGACCATCGACGATCCAGATGAGGTGCTTCACGCGGGCCAGGCTGTCGCCATCGCGATCCGCCCGGAGAAGATGGTGATCCGCCGTGGCGCCGCCGCTCCCGGCACGCAGAACGCCGTCACCGGCGAGGTGTGGGACATCGGCTATCTGGGCGATTGGACGGTCTATCGCGTCAAGCTCGCTTCCGGCGAGATCCTGCGCGTGTCGCGCGCCAATGCCTCGCGCTTCGTCGAGAACCCCATCGATTGGGATGAGGAGGTCCACCTGACCTTCGCTCCCGACGCGGCGGTCATCCTGGCGGAATGACGATGGCGCGCTCGCTCACGAAAAGGCTGGTGTCGGGTGTGGTGCCGGCGGTGCCGTTTTTATGGCTCGTCGTCCTCTTCTTGGTGCCGTTCCTGATCGTCCTGAAGATCAGCCTCTCCGATCCCGTGGTCGCGCAGCCGCCCTATACGCCTGTCTTCGATTGGAGCGATATCGGCGGCTTCTTCGGGAAACTCGATCTCGAGAACTTCGAAATGCTGGTCGAGGACGGCATCTATCTCGATGCGACGCTCTCGTCCGTGCGGATCGCCGGCATCTCGACATTGCTTCTCCTGATCGTCGGCTTTCCCATCGCCTATGCGATGGCGCGCGCGCCCGTGCGGCACAGGCCGCTTCTGATCGCGCTCATCATCCTGCCGTTCTGGACGAGCTTCCTCATCCGCATCTATGCGTGGGTCGCGATCCTGAAGCCGGAGGGGCTGCTCAATCAAGCCCTGATGGGTATCGGCCTGATCCATGATCCCATCATCATCCTCAACACGGAAGCGGCGGTCTATATCGGCATCGTCTATGCCTATCTGCCCTTCATGGTGCTGCCGCTCTATGCCTCGCTCGAACGGATGGACAACACGCTGATCGAGGCGGCGCTCGATCTCGGCTGCCCGCCCTGGCGTGCGTTCTGGGCCATCACCGTGCCGCTCGCCATGCCGGGCGTCATCGCCGGTTCGCTTCTCTGCTTCATCCCGGCGGTCGGCGAGTTCGTGATCCCAGACCTGCTCGGCGGCTCCGAGACGCTGATGATCGGCCGTCAATTGTGGAGCGAGTTCTTCTCGAACCGCGATTGGCCGTTGGCTTCGGCCGTGGCGATCCTCTTGCTCATCATCCTCGTCGTCCCGATCGTGATCTATCGCGATGTGGAAGCGCGGCGGCTGGAGACGCAGCGATGAAGAACCGTCTTAGCCTCTTCAACGTCACGTCGCTGGCTCTCGGCTTCGCGTTCCTCTACCTGCCGATCCTCTTGCTCGTGGTCTATTCCTTCAACGCGTCACGTCTCGTGACTGTGTGGGGCGGGTTCTCGACGCAGTGGTATGGGGCGCTCTTCCGCAATGAAGCGCTGATGGATGCTGCCTGGGTGACGGTGCGGATCGCGTTCCTCTCCGCGTCGCTTGCGACCGTGCTCGGCACGCTCGCCGCTCTCGCGCTGACGCGCTACGGGCGTTTTACAGGGCGCACGCTCTTTACCGGCATGGTCTATGCGCCGATGGTGATGCCGGAAGTCATCACCGGCCTGTCGCTGTTGTTGTTCTTCGTCGCCATTGGCTTCGACCGTGGTTTCTGGACGATCACGCTGGCGCACACGACGCTGACCATGTGCTTCGTGACCGTGGTGGTGCAGGCGCGGCTCTTGACCTTCGACCGCTCGCTGGAAGAAGCCGCGATGGATCTCGGCGCGCCGCCGCTCAAGACTTTCTTCGCCGTGACGCTGCCGCTGATCTCCCCTGCGATTGCCGCGGGCTTCCTCCTGGCCTTCACCTTGTCGCTTGACGACCTCGTGATCGCGAGCTTCAACACCGGGCCCGGTGCGACGACCCTGCCGATCAAGATCTACAGCCAGGTGCGTCTCGGCCTCTCGCCGGAGGTGAACGCCGCGTCCGCGATCCTCATCGGCATCGTGACCATAGGCGTGACCATCGCCACCATCCTCAGCAAGCGCTCGCTGGCGCGCGCCGAGAGAAACGCTCTCTGAAAATTCCGGGCCGATCATTCATGCAAACGTTGGATCCGTTAGGGCGTGAGATCCCTCAAGATCTCATCGCCGCCGAGCGGCTTGTCTACGAGCCGAACGGGCTTTCATGCTCGGCACCGATCATGCAACCCGAGAGTGCCGAATATGGCGCGTGCGCGTTCGGGCTCAGCGACTTGGCCGTGCAGTTCCGGATTTCCAAAATCACGCCCACGAAGGTTGGGCAGTTCGTAACGTTGTGGAAGCGGATCGGGCGCGGCCCGATCCAGCCCTTCGACATGTCGGACCCGGTCGATTTCTTTATCGTCAGTTGTCGGCACGACCGGCTCTGGGGGCAGTTTGTGTTTCCGAAATCCGTCTTGTGCGAGCGGGATATCGTCGCGCGGGAAGGTGAGGGCGGCAAGCGGGGCATCCGCGTTTACCCGCCCTGGGACAAGCCGACGAGCCGGCAGGCGTTGCAGACGCAGAAATGGCAGATCGAATACTTTCTGGACATGTCCGAGGGGCGTTCCCCGGACCATGCCAGAGCGCGAGTGCTTTACGGGGTCGGCGCCGCCTGAGTGGCGCGCTCCGGCCCGAAGAGGGGCTTTGCCGCGCCCGAGCGCTGGATCAGCGATTTCACGTCCGGTGTGATCCTCACCGTATCCCACCCGCCATCCACGTCGAACACGATCAGCGGTGACGTGTTCGGGTTGGGCGTCGCGGAATCGACGAGCGCCTTCACGTCCAGCGTTCTATCGGCCAGGGAAACCGCGCCCTGCAGCGCCGCATGCACTTCGGGAGCCGTCAGCCGGCCTTCGACGATCTCGCCCGTGCCGGAGACGATGTTCAGGTTGACCTGTGCGAGATCGAAGGCGGTTCTACCGCCGCGCCAATCGAGGGAGGCGGCGAGGGGGCGTTTCTCGATCCGCTTGAGGGCATCGTTGAGGCCGATCCCGATCAGTTCACCACGCTTGACGGAAACCGACGTGCGGCCGTGGCTCGAGCGCACGAGTTCGGAAACCGTGCCGCCTGTCGCTTCGATCTGGATCTGTCCTCCCGCCTGACCGGTGATCCAGCGCGGCTCTCCCACGGCGGACAGGAACGCGGCGATGTCGATCCGGTCGAAAGCGGCCTGTCCCTTGAGGTCCGGCTTGCCCTCGACCTGATTGAGGGAAAGGCGGCCTTTCAGGGACCCGTCATGAAAGCTCGCGCGGCCAAGCGACGCCTCGATCTGGCCGGGCTTCACCAGGATGCTCGCCGCCATGTCGCCGAGAGTGAGAAATCCGAGCTTCGCGGATGTGGCCGACAGACGGATATCTAGATCGCCCGCCGTCATCCGGGTCAGGTTCAGCGTATCGTCGTTCCAGGCTCCCGAGAGGGTCCGGGTCTGGATGAAGGGTGCGAAGAAATCAGACAGGTCCAGCTTGTCGGCTGCCAAAGTGCCCGCGATGACGGGCCTGTCGCTGTCGAGGCGGAGGGAAAGCGTGCCGTCGAGGCGATCATCCCCCAGCGTCACCGCCACGGAGGGCCAGGAGAGCCGGCGCTTGTTGGCCGAGAACTCGCCGGCAATGGAAAGAGCCCCCGTCAGGGGGCTCAAGGGGAGACTGACGCCGCTCCAGCGCGCAAAGTCGCGGATCGACCGGGCGTCGAACGTGCCCTTGCCGGAAAGGCGCGGATCTGCGCCGAGCTGCGCCTCGCCCGTCACGGCCACCCTGCCGGAAAGGGACTTCAATTTCACCGTGAAGGGGCTGGCCGCGTCCGCTGCGAGCAGGGCCGGGGTGAAGGAAACCTCACCGATTTCAATGTCTTCCCCCCGCCATGCGGCGGAGCCCGCGATGGCCAGCTCCTCCTGGCCGCCGTGCCAGCTGACCACGAGATTCACGCGGTCGAGTCGGGCGCTGGGAAAATCCGACCATTGCACGGAGGAGCCGGTCAAAATCAGGCGCTTGGCCCGCACCGGACGTTCCGCGCCCTTGCGGTCCTCAGTCCCGCGCGCCCAGTCGAGGGATCGCAATTGTTCGAACGGGGCCGTGATGCGGGTGTCGCTGAGGGCGATCTCCGACAGCTCGATCTGCCCGAACATCAGGGGCAGCACCCGCAATTCGCCGCGCAGATAACCGCCTTGCACCTGGGTCCGCCCGTCGGCCGATTTCAAGGCCACATCCTCGAACTTGACCCGCGGGGTCGGCAGGAGCGCGAAGGTACTGCGCCCGTTGACCTGGAAGGACAGGCCGTAATCCCTCTCCAGATGCCGCGTGAGCGCCGCCGAGAGGCTGTCGCTGGACAAAGTCCAGGGAAAGGCCGCGGCCCCTAGGAGCGCGAGCGCGATCAAAGCGATGGTGAGAACGGCGCGGCGAGACATGAGCTGATCGGGATTCGGACCGGTTGTCCTTGGAACGTCGCAGGTGAGGAATAAAAACTAGTGCAGGTTTCCGGGAGGGAAACCGGCCATATGCGGGAACCTGCATATATCCATACGAAGGGATTGTCTAAATTGAGGCCGCCATGCAGGGTGCGCCCGATCACGCCCTTGGGCGACATGCTGAGGAAATTCTCGGAGGATTTATGAATAAGGTTCATGCTGATGCGCGCGCTGCGCTCGCTGGGCTCGTGAAGGACGGGATGACCATTATGGCCGGCGGTTTCGGCCTGTGCGGCATTCCCGAGACCCTGATCGAGGCGATTCGTGATTCGGGGGCGAAGGACCTGACCTTCATCTCCAACAACGCCGGCGTCGACGGCGTGGGCCTCGGCCGCCTTCTCGAAACCCGCCAGATCAAGAAGATGATCTCGTCCTACGTGGGCGAGAACAAGCTGTTCGCCCAGCAGTACCTCTCGGGCGAGCTCGAGCTGGAATTCAACCCGCAAGGAACGCTGGCGGAGCGCATCCGGGCCGGCGGCGCGGGCATCCCGGCCTTTTTCACCAAGACCGGCGTCGGCACCATCATCGCCGACGGCAAGGAAGTGCGCGAGTTCGACGGCGAGAAATACGTCATGGAACGCGGCCTTTTCGCGGATATCGCCATCGTCCACGCCTTCAAGGGCGATACGGAGGGTAACCTCGTCTACCGCAAGACCGCCCGCAACTTTAACCCGATGATGGCGACCGCCGCGAAGATCACCGTCGCGGAAGTCGAGCACCTGGTTCAGCCGGGCGAGATCGACCCGGATTGCATCCACACCCCCGGCATTTTCGTCAAACGCCTCGTGCATGTGGCGAACCCGATCAAGCGCATCGAGCAGCGCACCACCCGTCCTCGGGCGGCGGCATAAGGGAGAAGAACATGGCTTGGACCCGTGAACAGATGGCCGCCCGCGCCGCCAAGGAACTGCGCGACGGTTATTACGTGAATCTCGGCATCGGCATCCCGACGCTCGTTTCGAACTTCATTCCGGAAGGCATGGACGTGCAGCTCCAGTCGGAGAACGGCATGCTCGGCATGGGCCCGTTCCCGTTCGAGGGCGAGGAAGATCCGGACCTCATCAATGCCGGCAAGCAGACGATCACGCAGTTGCCCACCACGAGCTATTTCTCGTCGGCGGATTCCTTCGCGATGATCCGTGGCGGCCACATCGACCTGTCGATCCTCGGCGCCATGCAGGTGGACCAGAAGGGCGATCTCGCCAACTGGATGATCCCCGGCAAGATGGTGAAGGGCATGGGCGGGGCCATGGACCTCGTGGCGGGCGTCAAGCGCGTCGTCGTGGTCATGGAACACACCGCCAAGGACGAGCCGAAGCTGCTCAAGACGTGCAACCTGCCCCTGACCGGCGCGGGCGTCGTCGACATAGTCATCACCGATCTTGGCGTCTTCTCCATCGACAAGAAGGGCGGCACGGGCCTCACCCTCATCGAGCTCGCCGATGGCGTGACGCTCGAAGAGATCAAGGCCAAGACGGAAGCCGATTTCCGCGTGGCGCTGGGCGAGGGCCGTCAGTCGGCGGCTTGAGTCGATGAGGCGTCGGAACCTGTCGAGGGCGCGGCCTTGCGCCGCACCTCGGCGCTCCGCACGAGCTGAATGACGGGCAGGAGCCCGACAAGAACGATGACGAGGGCGGCGAACGAGCCGTCCTCGAAAGCCCCGCGCGATGCGTTGCCATAGACCAGCGTCGCCAGCGTCTCCGTGTTGAGGGGGCGTAAAAGCAGCGTCGCCGACAATTCCTTGATGCAATCCACGAAGACGAGCAGCGCCGCGCTGGCCAGGGCTGGGCGCAGCAGCGGCAATTGGACGTTCAGCACCAGTTCGCGTGGCCGCGCGCCGAGAATGCGCCCGGCATCCTCGAGGTTCGATGAAATGCGCTCGAGGCCCGCGGACAGGGAGCCGGTGGCAATTGGCAGGAAGCGGATGGTGTAGGCGATCACGATGCCAGCGACCGAACCGAGGAGAATCAGGCCGAGCGGAACGCCAGTGAATGCGCGCCACGCCGAGCCGATCCAGTTGTCGACTGTCACGAGCGGCGTGAGCAAGCCGAGGGCGAGCACGGTTCCCGGCACCGCATAGCCGATGCCGGTGATGCCTTGCGCGGTTTTCGTGAAGCGCGTTTTCGCAAGACGAGACGCCGTGACAACGACGACCGCGAGGGCGAGAACGGTCACTGTCGCGGCAATCGAAAGACCGAGCGTCGTGAAGAGATGATCGATGAAAGCGGCATCGATCTGGCTCGAAAGATCGCGCCGCAGAACCTCACGCAGCAGGAAACTCAGAGGCAGCACGAAACCCATCATGACGGGCAGGGCGCAGAACAGCGTGGCGATCCAGCGCCCGATGGGCGGAAGCGGCATCGGCTGCGTGACGCGCGGGCGGCGGGTCGAGAGCGCATAGCGCCGGTCCTTGCGCCCGCGCCGCTCGATCATGATGAGCACGATCACGATGGCGAGCATCACGCAGGCGATCTGCGCCGCGCCCGCGAGGTTGTTGCGGTTGAGCCATGTCGTGAAGACGGAGACGGTGAGCGTGCGCACGCCAAGATATTCCGCCGCGCCGATATCGTTCAGCGCTTCGAGGAGCGCGAGCGAGAGGCCGACGGCAAGCGCGGGGCGGGCGAGGGGAACGGCGATGACGCTGAACAGCCGGAAGCGCCCCGCGCCCAATGTGCGCGCCACCTCGATCATGTTCGCCCCTTGCGTCAGGAACATCGTGCGGGCGGCGATGTAGACATAAGGGTAGAGCACGAAGGACATGACGAGAATGCAGCCCGAGAGGGAGCGGATCTCGGGAAACCAGTAATCCGCGCGGGATTTCCAGCCCATCAGGCCGCGCAGCGCTATTTGTAGCGGCCCGGCGGCATCGAAGATTTCGACGTAGATATAGGCGGTGATGTAGGTCGGCACCGCAAGTGGCAGCGGCAGAAGCCAGGCAAGCGCGTTGCGGCCGGGAAAACGATGCGCCGTCACGAGCCAGGCGGTGCCGATGCCGATGGAGCCGGCAAGGATCGCTACCCCTGCGAGAAGAACGCCTGTGTCGAACAACGCCGACGGCAGAACATCCGAAACGAGGCCCGGCAATTGGGCCGGATCGCCGCTCAGCGCGATGCTTACCAGCGAGGCGAGGGGAGCCAGCACGATGCAGGCAACGAAAAACACAACCGCCAGAGACCAGAGCGGCGCGCCGTTGCAGGCGCGCCGAATGGCGGTCAGAGAGAGGTGTGAGGACACGGCGAGCGTGCTCATGTGAAGGCGATCCTCATCATGTGCTGCACCGTGTCCTATCCTCGATCCTATCCTCGCGAGAGGGTTAGCGGTCCACGCCAACCTTGTCGACGAGCTCGCTCGCCTTGGCGCGGGCCTTTCCGATATCCGACATCGACATCGTATCGCGCTTCAGGTCACCGAAGGACTTCACGAGCGGATTGACGGCGACGCCCGCGCGCACCGGATACTCGTAGTTCACATCCGCGAAGACGTGCTGCGCCTCGGGCGAGGTCATGTATTCCATGAGCTTCACGGCATTCGCCTTGTTCGGCGCGTGCTTCATGAGCGCGATGCCGGAAACGTTGACGTGCGTGCCGCCGTTCTGGAACGTCGGCAGAATGACGTGGATCGCCTCGGCCCACTTCTTCTGGTCCGGGTTCGTGCCGTTGGTCATCAGGCCCACGTAATAGGTGTTGCCGAGGCCGATATCGCAAACGCCGGCCATGATGTCCTTCGCCACGTCGCGGTCGCCGCCGGAGGGCTTCTTGGCGAGGTTGGCCTTGATGCCCTTGAGCCATTCCTCGGTCTTGGCCTCGCCGTTCTTGATGATCATCGCGGCGGTGAGCGCGAGGTTGTACTGGTGCTGGAAGGAGCGGGTGCAGAGCTTACCCTTCCACTTCGGGTCGGCGAGATCCTCATAGGTGATCGCCGTGTCCTTTACGCGATCCTTCGAGGCGTAGACTGCACGGGCGCGCATGGAGAGCGCGAACCAGCGACCTTCCGGATCGCGCAGCTGCGCGGGGATCGCGGCTTCCAGCGCCTGCGACTTGAGAGGCTGCGTGATGCCGAGGTCGAGCGCTTCCTGCAGGCGGCCGATATCGACGGTAATCAGAACGTCGGCGGGGCTGTTCTCGCCTTCCGCCTTGATGCGTTCGGAAAGGCCCTGCTCGGAAAAGATGGCGTTGACCTTGATACCGGTCGCCTTGGTGAAGTCGTCGAGAGTGGCCGAGTAGAGGCCGGGCTCACGATTCGTATAGACGTTGACGACGCCCTGCGCCGAAGCGGGCGCGCCGGCAGCGATCAGGGCCGTCGACCCGAGGGCTCCGAGAACGAAACGATTGACGAGTGTGCGAACCGACATCTTGCCTCCTGCTTGAGTTTGAGCCGCAGCGGGTCAAGGCCGCCCGACGATGCCGCGCAAAAAGCATGAGGAGAGGGGCTGGTCAAGAAAAAACGTAATCAATTCAATTATTTAGACTAGTTCTAAACTGTGACGGGCACGTTCTCCCTGTCGGTCTCGGGAGCCTCGCTGGTGTGCGTCTCTTCGCTGCCCGCGCGCAATTGCGAGAGCTCGGCCTCCAGCCTTTCCATGTTCGCGAACATGCGTTCCGTGGTCAGCCGCAGGAAGTAGAAGCCGAATTCGGGGTTCTGGAAGTAGAGTTGCCTAACCTGGTTGTAGGTGATGCTGAGGACCTCGCCGCTCTCGATGCATTCCAGGGTTTGGGTGCGCTTGTTGTCCGGCGACAGAAAACCCATCTCGCCGACCACGCGCCCCGGCGGAACGTCGATCCCGAGCTGGCGCAGCCGGAACTGGCCGCTCAGGGTGTAGAACATGCAATCGGCTTCATCGTCCTTGTGAAACAGGATCTCGCCGGCTTTCACGTTGCGCTTCGCCATGAAGGGCTTGAGCCAATCCATCGATAGATCGCTCTGGGATGCGTGCTTCACCTTGCGGATGAGGCGCAGCATCTGGATGAGGCGCATGCTGTTGAGCGGCAGCAGGATCATGTTGACGATCATGCCCGGATAAAGGCCGAGCGCGAGGTTGTAGGTAAATGATACAACATTCGCGATGATGCCGACGCAACGCAACGGGATGATTGTTCTCATCGCGCTGCCGGTGATGGCAAGAACGGCGCCGAACCATCCGAGAGCTTCGATCCAGGTCATCGTCAGGCGGTCTCCTCCAGAATGTGCGCGGCAAACTTTGAAACAGTGCCGACGATATTCCAGAAAGAAGAGACGATTTCCACCTCGGCCTCAAGCCTCGGGTTGCTTTTGTAAGAGTGTATCAGGGGAGGCGGAGCGTCACTGTTCAAGCGCCCTAAAGAGCGAAGCGGGCGGCTTTCCTGTTCGTGGCGCGGATCAAGTTGCCCGTCAGGTAGGTTCAGACAGGCTGGAGGCGTTGGCGGTCTTTGCCTTAGCCAAGTGTCAAATACGAGGCCACAAGAACGCTCGCCGCCAGTGCGGCATAGGACCAACGAAGAACGCGCTTTGACAACTCGAATTCCAGTTCGGCCACAAGCCCCTCCTCTGATCTTCTGACGCAGCAGCCCCGGCGATGCGGTCGATTCTGCCGAGAATCGTCAGATACAAGTCATAGCAAAGACAGCCTGATGCGCATTAAGATCGTATTCCGTGCGGGAGGATTGAGACCCTCCTCCTGACACCGCTGCCGGATCTGCGCCATGAGCGCGACTCTGGTCTGCGGTTGAGGCGCGCCTTGCGCGCGCTCGATCTCTTCCGCGATGATCTCCTCGACGCGGGGATCGACACGGCGTCCATCGTTCTCCGTCATGGGCAGAAAGGCGTCGATGGAGCGGGCGTAGAAATATTGATTGAGCAGGGCGTGAAGGCGCGTTGTGCTGATGCCGGCGCTGCGCGCCAGCATCTTGAGAATGCGCGTCTTGTCGGCGCGACTGACATTGCGGTTGTCGGTCAGGGCGAAATACGCCCGCGCGACCATGAACTGCATCCACGCCTTGGCGACGGTGGTTTCGTTCAACTGGTCGAGAAGATCGAGCAACCGTCTGGCGTCGAGACTCTCCGTGTGAAGCGCCACGAAGGGCTCTTCCATCGTCTCGGCTTCGGGGGTGTTCGTGCGCTGGTTCATTGATACGCGGCGTTTTCCGTCAGAGGTAGAAGTCGCCCTTCACGAGAGAGGCGATGCTTTTCAGGTAGACGCTGAAATCGGAAACGCCGTCGCCGTTCACGTCGCCGTGGATGGTGACGCCGCCGGAAGCCTTCTCGTAGCGAAGCTCGCCCGCTTTCAGGGAGAAATCATTCGTGCCGATGAACTTGAAGGCCTGATTGCCCGAAGCCGTCGTGTTGGCGTCGATGGTGCGCAGGTCGATCTTGTCCCCTTGCTTGCGTGAAAAATCATAGATCGTGTCTCGCCCCGAGGACGCGACGGTGCTGTCCTTGATCGACTTGAAGACGAAGGTGTCAGCATCCGCGCCGCCATAGAGCCTGTCGCCGCCGCGTCCGCCATAAATCTTGTCCTTGCCCGCCAGCCCCTTGATGAGATCCGCGGAGGACGAGCCGTTCAGAACGTCGTTACCGTCGTTGCCGGTCATCGTCCTGATCGAGGAGACACTGGGGAGGGACGAAGGGTCGAGCATTCCATCCGAGAATTTGAGCTTCTCGATGCTCTTCAACGTGTCGCTGCCGTCCGGAGCACCTGAGCGTTTGTCGACGACCTTGATCGTGCCACTGGTGTATCTCGTGATCGTATAATCGCTCTTGCGGCCGGAATAGACGGCGGTATCCGTTCCCGCGCCTCCGTTCAGGGTATCGTTTCCACCGTTGCCGCGGACAGTGTCGTTGTATTTCGTGCCGGTATACGTATCGGCGCCCTTCGAGCCGATGAGGCTTTGGGCCTGACTAGAGAGAATGCCTTTGAGAACAGACGGGTCAGCCCCGCGCGATCCGTCGCTTACGCCGCCCATGAGCGAGGAAACAAGCTCGTGAAAGAGGCCGCCTGCCGACGTGCCGGTGACCGAGAGCCCTGAGATCTCGACGGGGGCGGCATAGTTGACGATGCGGCCAGAAGCGTCCTGCGTGAAAGAGTTGGAGGACGAAACGAAACTGTCGCCCAGCGTCGCGAGCTTGAGGCTCTTGAGCGTGCCGGTCATGATGTGGCTTGCGAAGTAATATTCGAAATTGGAGCCGTCGAGGACGATCGTCTTGGTGCTTCGTCCGGTGAGGTTGTCGAGCAGGACGAGCTGATTGCCCTTGTAGGTGCTGCCGCCACCCAGAATGTAGGGCCAGCCCTCGAACGCGAAATCGGCGAAATAGTTCACCAGATATTGGTTGACGTTGACGCCCTTCGAATACGCTTCGGTCGCGGTCAGCTTGATGGTGATGGCCATGAAAATCTCCTTCGCGAAACTTCAGTAGAGTTTGACGGTGAGGGCGGCCTTCGCATTGAGGCCGGGGCTTGGCTGGGCGTTGAGGTATTGCGTGTATTGGACGTCAAAAAGGTTTTCGATCACGAGACCTGCCTTGACGTTCTCGCTCACGTTCCAATCCGCGAAGAGGTCCACGAGCGTGTAAGGCTCCCCGATGAAACCGAGGGCGGCGGCGTTCTTCTTTTCCGCAACCCAAGTGACGCGGGTACCCAGTTCGAGCCTTTCTTCGAAGAGCCGGAAGCCGAGCGTCGTCGTGAGGCGGTTCGGTGGAACCTTGTTCAGCGGATCGCCGGTGATGGCGTTCTTGCCTTCCATGATCTGCCCGCCGAGGCCGAGGAAGACCGTGCCGGCGTCGTAGATCCCCTCCGCCTCGAAGCCGTGCAGCTTCGCCTTCGCGATGTTCTGGTATTGATAGCCGCCGGGAATGGGGAAGGGCGTGAAGACCTGCTCGATATAATCGTCGACAGTGTTGCGGAACACGCCGAGCTTCAGGCGTAGCCTGTCGGTGTCCTGCAAGAGCCCGTTGAACCGCAGGTTCGTCCCTGCTTCGACGGTGTGGGCAACTTCGGGCTTGAGGTCGGGGTTGGGAAAGAACCGCCCGGCGCTGACCGGCGGCGGATGGAAGCCGTCGATCAAGGTCTCGTTGAGGGACGGCGCACGATAACCTTCTGCGTAGGTGCCATAGAAGGTGATGGGATCCCATGGCGTGACGCCGACGGTGAACTTTGGCGAAACGCGCTGGCCGTCATTCTCGATTCCGCTTCCGGAAAGGCGGTAGGAATCGTAGCGCAGGCCACCGATCACCTCGAGCCAGGTGGAATATCTCACCTTGTCCTGGAGGTAGGTTCCATAAGCGAGGCGCGTGCCGGATGGGGTGAGCTGGTCGCTCGTGCCAAAAGAGTCGCGGGTCTTGACGTTGTCCTCGAAGAAATCGCCGCCATAGGTGATTTCATGTGAGAACGCGCCCGTCGTCAGGCGCGAGGTGTTGAAGAGGTCGAAGCCCGTAGTGCCGATGCGAAAGGATTTCGTCGCCCCGGCGAAAATCCCGTCGTTTACGGTCTGCTTCACGTCCGTGCCGGTGAAATAGACCTTGGCACTCAGGTTCCAGAGGTCCGAAACCGGCGTCCAGCGATAGCCTGCGGTGTAAGTGTCCGCGATAGCGTCCGTGTGGTAATTTGTGGAAAGGCCGCCGTCGAACGTGTTGCGGATGCGCAGGGCCGAGAGCGTGAGTTCCTGATCGTCCGCAGGCCGGATGCGGCTCTTGAACAGGCCGGAGAGCAGATCCTGCGCCGTGTCTCTCACCACTCTTCCGTCGCCGGAGGTGTAGTCGCCCGCAGAGCGCCATGTGGCGGCTCCGAGAATGTCGAAGGCTCCCTGCTTTGTCGCGACCTCACCGTGCAGGACCGGCGTGCTGCCGTTGGTCTCGAATCCGGTCTTCAGGCGCGCGCCGATCAGCCGGCCTTCGCCGATCACGTCGTCGGCGTCGAGGGTGGTGAAACTCGCCACGCCGCCGATGGCCCCGGAGCCGTAGATCGAAGAGACCGGGCCGCGCGTGACATCGACGGATTTCATCATCTCCGGGTCGAAGTAGAAGGTGCCGTTAGCGGCATGGCCCTGACGCTGGAAGTTCTGCCGCGCGCCGTCCACCAGCACGTTGACGCGGCCGAAATCCTGCAGGCCGCGAATGTTGACGCCGGTCCCTGAATCGCCTGCGCCGACCTGGGTCGTGACGCCGGGGATGAGGCGCAGCACGTCGGAGACGGAACTCGGCTGAACCTGGCTCTGCAATTCGTCGCGCGTGAGCACGCTCGAGGGGGACAGCGATTCATAGACATTCTCGCCCGCCTTGGTCGCCGTCACCGTGATCTGGTCGAGCACGATGGGAGTGCTCTCCGCCTCGCCATTCGGTGCGGTGGCCTGTGCCCAAACGGGGTCGGTCGCAAGAAGAGCAGCGGTGAGGATCGCGGTTGTTCCAAGAAAGCGTGTGGTCGGCACGGTGCGAGTTCTGCTGAGGTCCTGAAATGGAAAGGCCCGGGGGCAGAAAAGCCCCCGGGATCGGCGTGGAAGTCCCTCGTCTCAGAGGTAGAAGTCACCCTTCGCGAGAGAGGCGATGCTCTTCAGGTGGATGCTGAAATCGGCAACGCCGTCGCCGTTCACATCGCCATGGACAATCAGCCCGCCCTTGATCTTCTCGTAGCGAAGCTCGCCCGCGTTCAAGGAGAAGTCCTTCTTGGCGATGAACTTGAAGGCTTGGTTGCCCGAGGCCGTCGTGTTGGCGTCGATGGTGCGCAGGTCGATCTTGTCCCCTTGTTTGCGCGAGAAGTCGTAGATCGTGTCGCGCCCCGAGGAAGCGACGGTGCTGTCCTTGATCGACTTGAAGATGAAGGTATCAGCATCCGCGCCGCCGTAGAGCTTGTCGCCGCCAGCACCGCCGTAGAGCTTGTCCCTGCCAGCACCGCCCTTGAAGATCTCGACACCGGCCTTGCCGTTCAGGACGTCGTTCCCGTCGGTGCCGAGGGTGGTCTTGGCGACGTCGATCACGTTGATGGTGATCTGCTGCGTCGAGATCTGGCCATGGGCATCCTTGGCCTGCAGCGTCACCGTGTGGCTCTGGGCCTTGTCGTAGTTCAGGCTCTTGGCGAGAACGAGCTTGTCGCCGACGAGCTTGAACAGCTTTCCTGGATTGCTTGCGAGCGAGAGGGAAACCTGCTGCCCCTCCGGGTCGACGGACGAGACTGTTCCGATGCGCGCGCCGATGGCGGCGTTCTCGGAAATGCTGGTCTTCGACAGTGTCAGAGCGGTGGGAGCTTCGTTCACATCGTTGACCGTGATGGCGAAAGTCTTGGAGCTTTGCTCACCATCGGCATCCTTCGCGACGACCGTGATGGAGAGGGTCTTCGCCTTCTCGTAGTCGATGGGCCCCTTCACGAGGAGCTGGTTGTTCACGATCTCGAACAGGCCGCCCGCGTCATCGGAAAGGGAGAAGGACACCGCGGCTCCTTCAGGATCGGTGGCCGACAACTCGCCGACCGGCGTGCCGGCAACCGCATTCTCGGTGACGGTATGGCCGATCAGCTGCAGGTTTTCCGGCGCTGCGTTAAGGACGGATTCCTCCATCGTCGCGAGGTCCACCTTACGGTCCCCGAAGCGGGCGGATTCCATGTTCTTCAGGGTGGAGACAGCGCCTGTCCGCGTGTCCACGACGGTCACATCGCCGCTGGCCAGCTTGGTCAGGGTGTAGTTCGCGATGCCGCCGGAGAAATAGATGCGGTCGTTGTCGGCGCCGCCGTCCACGATATCGTCACCGCCGGAGGCGATGAATACGTCGTCGCCGCCGCCACCCTCGATGGTGTCGTCATGGCTCGTGCCGGCATAGACATCGTTGAACGCCGAACCGATGAAGTGCTGTGCGTAAGCATCGAGCGCGTTGGCATAGGTGTTGAGGCGCGTAACGTCGGCTGCCGCGCCCGCCATGTAGGCGACGGCGAAGTTGTGGACCGCGCCGTTGAGCTCGATCTCGGCCTCTTCGGTGGCGTTGCCCGGCACCGGGTTCGAAAGATCAAGTCCGGTGATCCGCAATTCAGCGTTGCCGCCGACGAAATAGCCGTTCGAGTCAAAAGAGCCGCTGCCCCGCGTGCCGTATTCGATGGTGTTCATCAAGCCGGCGACGGTGTGGGTGGAAAACGCATATTGCAGGTTGCCGTGGGCGAAAACGTATTTCGATGCCGCATCGGCTCCGTATCCGATGAACATCTCCTTTCCGGAGAATGTGCCGCCATTGTCGAAGACGGGCATGGTGCGCGCGGCGCCCGCAGGAATGAAGCCGCCACGGATGAAGGCCTCGAAGTCCATCCCCGCCGTCGCGCCGGAAGCGTCGATGACGATCTGCTTGACGCCTGCGCCGGCGGCGTCCGCCGCGTCGACGGCGCCGTCGGAGAACTGGAACGTCTCGACGTTCTTGACCGTGTCCTTGCCCTGATTGAGCTCGGTGGCGAGGCGCAGATCCGTCACCGTGAAGGTGCCATCGGCATTGTGGACGATGTCGTAATTCTCGCGCTTGCCGGTATAGACGATGGTGTCCGCTCCCTCGCCGCCGTCGATGATGTCGTCGAACCCGTAGCCGCGGGTGATGTCGTCGCCGGCCGCGCCGTTGAAGATCGCCGCGTAGTTGCGGATCTCGTTCGTGAGGACCGACATGTTGCCGGCGCGAAGACCTGTGAAAGTCTGTTGCAGCAGGCTCGTGGCGTCGCCGGCGGTGCCGGAGATAGAAACGCCGTCGATTGTGGCGAGGGTTTCGTAGCCGGTGAGAAGGCCGGTCGTCTCGTCAACCGTCGCGGAGCCCTTGTTGGCCAGAATGACCGTCGTCGCCGTACCCGAGAGGGTGTGAGACGCCGTGGGGTTGTACTTCAGCTCGCCTTCGCTTGCCTGAAGGATCAGCAGCTTGTCGCCGATGGAGAAAACGATCTGCTCGCCGCTGATCAGCGTGGTGCCGAGATAATCGGTGCCACCGTAGAATTTGAAGGCCGCCGCCGAAGTGAAATAGTTCGCAAGGAAGTCGTTGAAGTCGCCGCCGGTCGATACCGGAGTGATCGTGATCGTGCCCTTCGCAGTCATGGCTTTAATCCGTGCCTTCAAATCTGAAACTGTTGCTGTCGTGGCGCCGTCCCCGGCGCCGGAGTGTCGCGTTCGCGCTGAGGCCCTGGCTCCCCGGCCGCAGCGCATGAGCGCATTGCCGTTCACTCCCTCAGGAAAGCGGGGGTTTCATATTGTTGTTTTAAGTTGATGTCGAGTCGCGCTATAGTAATTGATAATTGATCTAAAAAAGATCATCGACGGCGATAAGTTTAGAATTTTTACAAAGAACAGTTTTTAGTATTTTTAAACTGCAATATCTTGCTTTGGAGCTTGCGTTGATTGCGCTTGAGGCGGCAGCGGCTGGAGCCGGTGTCGAGGGCTCGTCACTGGCACTCTGTGCTGACGAGGCGGGCTAAGAGGCGCTTCCTGGAAACGCGTCAAACTGGCGGATTTTCGTCTTCACGGGCAGGCGCAGCCCTGCTCGAATCGCGCTCGTGTTGCGATTGACGGGGCTTATCGGCGAGGCGCAGGTCTCTCGAACCGGCGCGCCTTCCTTCACTCGCCGGCAGTGTTCGCCGCGGCGAGGGGGACGCTCCGGCTCCACAGGGCCTGGGATGCTCCCTTAGCGTATCCGTATTCGTAGAGCTTTCGCATGTACTGGGTTTCGAAGCCTGTCGCCCCGCCATCCGGCATGTCGCTGTCGATGGCGGTGATGTTGAAACGGAAGCCGTTGCGCTGTGCGAAGTCGGCGGTGGCATGCAGGGTCGAGCGGCTTTGGGCCTGGGTCATCGTCGAGATCGCGCGGCCCGCGATCTGGGCCGTGCTGTTTTCGACGACGATGAAAGACGGTTCGATCTTGCCGTTCATCAGTACGTATATGGAGCCGCGCTGCCTTTGCCCCGGCAGGTGCGGGTCACGCACCAGAAGATGCTGCGGGATCGTGAAGATGTTCGAGGTCAGCCCTCCGTCGACGTGCATTTCCTGGAAGGCCCGACCGTTCGCCGAAACATCAATCAGCATCGGCTGAAACACGCCCGGAACGCTGGCGGATGCTGTCATGACTTCGCGAAACAGCGCATGAGCCTTTGCGGAGGCAATCGTGCCCATGTCCCAGAGCACGGGGCGTTGCGCATCGAGATTGGTCGTCACGACGACGAGGCGGCGGCCCTTGCGGTGCTCCTCCGCGACTTTCGCGATGAGATCGTCGGTAATGTAACGTGTGACGAGGGTCAGAAGGCGCTCGTTGCCGAAAAGGCCAGAACTGAAAAACACATTGAAGATGTTGGGGGACTCGATCAGACTTTCCGCATAGCCGCTCGTATACAAGTCCCGCAGGATTTCATCGTAAGCGGGCCCCAGAAAGGCGAAGGGAGCGATCAGCGCGCCCGTGCTCACGCCGGAGACAAGGTCGAATTGAGGACGGGTGCCCGCGGCCGTCCATCCGTTCAGAACGCCGGCGCCGTAGGCGCCATCTCCGCCGCCGCCCGAAAGGGCGAGATAGTTGAAATTCCTGCCGATCTTCTGCGCTAAGACCTTTGCGTCCTTCGCGAGGTAAGGAGAGTCGGCCCATCTCCGCACTTGCGGCAGGCCCGGCAGGGTGGCGCTTGTTCCCTCGGTCTCGGTGTAGGGAGCGCGCGGAACGAGGGCGCATGCGCTTAAAACGCAAAGCGCCGTCACCGCAGCAGATGCCCTCAACATTCCCGATGCCGCCATGCCCCTTAAGTCTCCCCCGCGTCGCGATGCGACTTTAGCGGTTTCTTCCGGAATTTCGAGCCGATGCAAGTCCGGTGTCGGTGATCTCAGGAGAAAGGTGTGGGAGACCTCTCGCTTTCTCCGGTTCCAGGCCGGTCGCATGAGCGCATTGGGAGGTGCCTATTTCCCAACGCAGCTTGAGCGTTAGATATGAAAACGGGTGCCCGGTGCGCAGGCTATCGCACCGGGATCAGCGAAGGGGCGAGAGACCATGTTTCAAAAACTGACCTGTCTGGTGATTGTCGGTATCGCTTTCAATCTCGGCGCCTGCATGTCTTCGGGCGTCCAGACCGGGGAGGCGGACTACGTGAGAGCACAGATTTACCAAAGGCCCGGCATCTCGGACGGCCGCTTCGGAAACGATGTTCTTCCGGGAGCCATCGGAGGCCTCCGTTAGCCGGCTTGCGGCGCGCGACCCATTACCATCGGAAAGGCTCGCATCATGTCGAAATCAGCGCTCGTCGGTGTCGCTCTCGCGGCTGCCTTCTCCCTCGCCGCGTGTGTCACGGCGACCGAGAACACGGTGAACATGCTGGCTGCGGCGGGGTTCAAGGTCAAAACGGTCGACAGCCAGGACAAGGTCAACGCGCTCAAGGCGCTGCCGCCGCACAAGTTCGTCATGAAGACGCAAGGCAGCCAGGTCATCTATCTCTACGCCGATCCGACCATCTGCCAGTGCATCTATTATGGGGACCAGAACGCCTATCAGGCTTACCAGCAGATGGCGTTCCAGCAGCGCATCGCCGACAAGAACCTCATCGCGGCGACCATGATGCAGGATACGGGCTGGAACTACTGGGGCGCCTGGGGCCCTGGGCCCTGGTGGTACTGAGCGGTCTCGATTTCGATATGAGGGCACCCATCGCAAGGCGGGTGTTTTTTTATGCGAAGGCTCGCAGGCAATAGGAGAGGAGCGGAGCGACGAGGACGTTGAACAGCCCTGCGAGCACCATCACGAGGCCTGCAATCGATCCTTCCTCTGAGCCGATCTGGTGCGCCTTGGCGACGCCCGCGCCGTGCGCGCCCATGCCGAAGAGAGCGCCGCGCGCGAGGCTGGAGCGCAGCGGGAGCCATTTCAGCATGGCATCGCCGAGAGCCGCGCCGCACACGCCGGTGAGAACGACGAAGAGGGCAGTGAGATCCGGCAGGCCGCCGATGTCGCTCGACACGGCCATGGCGAAGGGCGTCGTGACAGAACGCGGCATGAGGCTCAGGCGCAGGCTGTCCGACAATCCGAGAACACTCGCGAGCGCCCAGGCTGTCGTCATGGCGATGCCGCTGCCGACCAGAACCCCGATGAGAAGCACGGGCCATTGACGGCGGATCAACGCGCGCTGCTCATAGATGGGCAGGGCGAATGCAACGGTGACAGGGCCGAGCAGGGCCACCAGCCAATGCGTGCCGCGAATGTAATCGCGGTATCCGGTGTGCAGGGTTAGGGCGAGGATAAGCAGCGCCGTCGGCGTCACGATCAGGGGCGAGAGCCACCAGCACGGGCGAAGCCGGTGGAGCGTGCGCGCGCCGATGTAAAACACGATGGTGGCGGCGGACCAGAAGACTGCAAGCGCCGTCGCTTCAGTGAAGGGCATGGCGCACCTGCCAGCGATAACACAGATCGACCGTCAATGCGGTGCCGCCCATGACAAGGCCCGTGCCAATGACGATCACCGCGAGGAGCTTGAGGCCGAGCAGCCCGACGAATTCATGATGATCGAGCACCGCCATGACGGCGGGCACGAAGAACAGCAGCATCTCCGCAAGCAGCCAATAAGCGCCGCGCCGCATGCTCAAGGGGCTGATGACGCCGCTGGCGAGAAGCGCCAGGACCAGCACCATGCCGATGATCCCGCCGGGCACCGGCAGGTCGAACCGACGGACCAGACCTTCGCCCAGGGCCCAGAACCCGATGATGACGGCAATCTGCAGAACCCGGCTGTGGTGCAGGGCAAAGCGGATCAGAACCGGTATCTTGCGGGCGCGGATGCTCATGGAAAGCTCCTGAATTCCTGGAAAGTTCCGGGAACGCCCTTAACTTATGGTGCGTTGCGGCATGTGGAAAATGAATTGATCGAATTCAATCAATTCTGATATGGAATAGACATGGAACTCCGCACGCTCCGCGCCTTCGTCGAGGTGGTCCGCCAGGGCGGTTTCTCTCAGGCGGCCAAGGCCGTATTCGCGACGCAGCCGACCGTCAGCAAGGCTGTCAAACAGCTCGAGGACGAACTCGGCGTGCCGTTGCTCGACCGCATCGGCCACCGCAGCGAGATGACGGCGGCGGGGGAGATCGTCTATCGCCGCGCGCTGGCGATCCTCGCCGAGCGCGACGACCTGATTGCCGAACTCGATGAATTGAGAGGGTTGAAGCGCGGCGTCCTCAGGCTCGGGCTTCCGCCGCTCGGCAGCAGCACGTTGTTCGCGCCGCTCTTCGCCGTGTATCGCAGCCGCTATCCCGGCATCGAGATCCGCCTTGTCGAACATGGCAGCAAGAGGCAGGAAGAGATCCTGCTCGCAGGCGAAATTGATTTCGCCGGGTCGCTCCTGCCGGTCTCCGACGAGTTCGAGGCGCAGGCCGTGCGTCGGGAGCCGTTGATGGCGCTCCTCCCGTCCGGGCATCCTGTCGCCAAGGGCAGGAAAATCAGCCTTGCCGATCTGGCGCATATTCCGTTCATCCTCTTCGAATCCGGTTTTGCGTTGAACAAGGTCATTCTCGATGCCTGCGAGCGGCGTGGATTTGCGCCGGATGTGGCGGCGCGCAGCGGGCAGATCGACTTCATCGTCGAACTTGTCGCGGCGGGGCTCGGTGTTGCGTTTCTGCCGCGCATGATCGCTGAACAGCGCGCGCACCCATCCGTTCGACGATTGCTACTCGATGAGCCGGAAACGGATTGGCACATGGCGCTTGTGTGGCGGCGCGGCGCTTATCTCTCTCACGCGGCGCGCGCGTGGCTTGCGCTCGCGCGCGATGTGCACGGCAAGGCGGCAAGCGGCGCGGCATCATAACGCCGCAGGTCAAAGAGCATGGCTATCCGTGGCCTGAGGTTGTCGGCAGGGCGGTCAGCCATAGATCTCTTCTCCACGATGCAAGGAGCGTGGGCGTGTGCCCGCTTCGCTGCGGCATGGAGGATGAGCGATGGCGCAACATTTGTGCGAAATCTGTGGGGTCCGTCCGGCTTCGGTCCGTGTGACCGTCATCCAAAATGGACAGCGCAAGCAACTGGATGTCTGCGATTATCATTATGCCCAACTCAGCCGCCACCAGAGGGCACTCTCCCCGCTTGAATCGCTCTTTCGCGGCGGATTGTTTGACGACTTTTTCGGCGCGCAGAATGAGGTGCCTCCGATCCCGCGCGGTTCGGCGCGGCGCGGCCCTGCGCAGGAGCGCGAGGCGCTCAATCTCGAACAGCATTTCAGCGAGCAATCGAAAGAGATTCTGCAACGTGCGGCTGAGCGCGCCGTGCAGTTCGGCAAGCGCGTCGTGGATACCGAGCACCTGCTCTATGAGTTGCCCGAGAGCGATGCGGTGCAGACGATTCTGCAGCAGTTCAAGGTCTCGCCGGATGAGCTGCGCGCCTATATCGACCAGAATGCAACGAAAGGAGAGGGGGCCGAGCCCTCGAGTGAAGAGCAGATCGCGGTTTCTCCGCGCGTGAAAAGCGCGCTCGACCGCGGCTTCATCGCCTCCCGCGAATTGGGGCACAGTTATGTTGGGCCGGAACATCTTCTGCTCGGCCTTGCGGAAGTTCCGGACAGTTTCGCCGGCAATCTCCTTGCCAAATATGGCCTGACGCCGCAGGCCTTGCGCCAGCAGACGCTGCGCATCGTCGGCAAGGGCGCGGAGGAGGGGCGCGTCGAAATTCCCACCAACACGCCGCAGCTCGACAAGTTCAGCCGCGATCTCACCAGGCTCGCCCGCGAAGGCAAGCTCGATCCCGTGATCGGGCGCTCCAAGGAGGTGGAGACCACCATCGAGGTGCTGGCCCGGCGCAAGAAGAACAACCCCGTTCTGATCGGCGAACCCGGCGTCGGCAAGACCGCCATTGTCGAAGGGCTCGCGCAGCGCATCGTGAACCGGGATGTGCCCGAGGTGCTGCGCGACAAGCGTCTCATCGAGCTCAACGTGAACTCCCTTGTCGCGGGGTCGAAATATCGCGGCGAGTTCGAAGAGCGTGTGAAGCAGGTGATGGACGAGATCGCCGAGCAGAAGGAGGGGCTCGTTCTCTTCATCGATGAGGTTCACACCATCGTCGGCGCGGGGCAGGGCGGCGGCGAGGGCGGCCTCGATGTCGCGAACGTGTTCAAGCCCGCGATGGCGCGCGGCGAGATGAACCTGATCGGCGCGACGACGCTGAACGAGTATCAGAAATATATCGAGAAGGACGCAGCCCTTGAGCGTCGTTTCCAGCCGGTCTTCGTCTCGGAACCTACCGTTGAGCAGACAGTGAACATTCTGCGCGGGTTGAGAGATAGACTCGAGGTGCACCACAAGGTGACCATTCAGGATCAGGCCTTCGTCGCGGCGGCGGAATTGTCCGACCGATACGTGACGGGCCGTTTCCTGCCCGACAAGGCCATCGACCTGATCGATCAGGCAGCGGCGCGCGTGCACCTGTCCATCACCTCCCGCCCGGTGGAGATTCAGGAGCTCGAATCCGAGATTGCGCAACTCAGGCGCGAGCAGGCTTATGCGACTTCGCGGAAAAGGTTTGACCGCGCCAAGGAGTTCGATGAGCAGCTTGCCGCGAAGACCAAGGAATTGACTGCTGCCACCGACGCGTGGAAGCAGAAAATCGGATCGAGCACGGCGGAAGTCACGGCGGAGCACATCGCGGAAATCGTCTCAAAGCTCACCGGCATTCCCGTCACCGAACTGACGGAAGAGGAAAAGTCGAAGCTCCTGCGGATGGAGGAGCGGCTTCACCAGCGCGTCATCGGGCAGGAGGAGGCCATCCGCGCCGTCAGCGACGCCATCAGGCTGGCGCGCGCAGGATTACAGGAGGGCCGCAAGCCCATCGCCACCTTCATGTTCCTCGGCCCCACGGGCGTCGGCAAGACGGAGCTCGCCAAGGCGCTCGCGGAGGTCGTCTTCGGAGATGAGGACGCCATCGTCCGGCTCGACATGAGCGAGTACATGGAGCGCCACTCCGTTGCGCGGCTCATCGGCGCGCCGCCCGGCTATGTGGGTTATGAGGAAGGCGGGCAACTGACCGAGCGCGTGCGGCGCAGGCCCTACAGCGTTGTGCTGCTCGATGAGATCGAGAAGGCTCACGCGGATGTCTACAACGTTCTTTTGCAGGTCTTCGACGACGGCCGACTGACGGACGGCAAGGGGCGGGTGGTCGATTTCACCAACACCCTGATCATCGCGACCAGCAACCTCGCTTCAGACGTCATCATGGGCGGGCGTCAGGCTCCCGGTTTCACCACGCATCCCACGGAGGGCATGCGCGAGGGCGTGATGGGCGTTCTGCGCTCCCACTTCCGTCCGGAGTTCCTGAATCGCATCGATGAGATCATTATTTTCCACGCGCTCGACAAGACGCAGATCAAGACCATCGTCGGTATGCAGCTCGAGCGGGTCCGCAAGACGGCACAGGGGCAGGACGTGGATCTCGTCTTTGACGACAGCGTTCTCGAACACCTGGCCGAGACAGGCTATCAGCCTGAATTCGGCGCGCGCGAACTGCGCCGGCAGATCCGCCAGCTCATCGAGACCAAGCTCGCGAAAGAGATGCTGCAAGGCTCCATCAAGGAGGGCAACCGCGTTGTCTGCAGCTATGACAAGGCGAAGAGGGACGTGACCTTCACGGTGGCGCAGGCTGAGGCGCCGCAAAAGGCCGCTGCCGGGAAAGCAGCTAAAAAGGTCGCCAAGAAAGCCGGCAAGAAACCCGGAAAGAAATCGCCTCCCGTCAAGAGACGGGGGAATGGCGCAAAGAAGAAGCATGTCGATGCATTACTTGACGAGGCGCTTGAAGCAACCTTCCCCGCCAGTGACGCATTATCCGTGACACGGAATCGTTTTTAACCGAGCGAAAGTCTTCAAGCGCGGAGCATGAACGCTCCGCGCTTCCGTTTCCCGTCACGCATGGACGAGCGGCGTGTCGACGAGATGCTCTGCGAGGAACCAGGCCTGCAACTCGCCGGTGCGGATGACGTTTGACACGATCAGGTCGTTGCTGCCGTCGTCGCCGTATTCGTTCACCTTCGAGGCGGCGTCGTGCGCATCGATCAGGATCAGCTCATGCGCCTCCAGAAGGCGCGAGAGCATTGCGGGCACTTCCTCGCATCCATCGGGTGCGCGGGGAATGCGCGTGAATTCCGCCACATGGCGCGGATCGCCGACAGCGATGCCGCCGAGGGTCTGAATGCGCTCCGCGATTTCGTCCACGAGGGCGATCTGTTCATCCGCATGTTTGTCGAGCAGAAGATGCAGCTGATAGAAGCTCGGGCCGCGCATGAGCCAGTGATGCTTCTTGTAGAGCGCGTGCAGGATTTGCGTGTCCGCCAGGATCTGGTTGAGGCGCTGGCAGGAATAGAGCCGTGTCTCATATGACAGGCCGATCGGGAACTGCCGCACGGTGCCGAACGCCTGAATGGTCTCGCCGCGCTGGTGCAGCCAGGGCTGGCTGTATTGCACCTTCTGAGCCGTTGCACTCTTTTGCATCGTCTTCGCCATGACGTGAACCTTTTCCGCTGAAAGTCAAACGTGAGGGCAGCCGGGCGGGCTGTCGTTTAACCTCATCTGTGGCGCGGGGAGGATCCGTCCAGTCTTTCGCGGCTTCGAAAAACCGCCCGGCGCTATCGTTGCGGCTTCATGTCCTGCGCCAGCGACGGCAGGACAAGCGCCAGCAGAAGCAGGGCAAGCGGCACGCATGCCAGGAAGCCGATATACTTGAAGCCGAGCGCACCGAGGACGCCGCCTGCGAAAAAGGAACCGAGGAGCGACGACAGCAGGCGCAGCTTGCGCCTGTCGGCCATCACGGCGGGCCGCTCCGGCTCGGATGCGAGGCGGTTCCAGTAGAACAGTTTTCCAAGCTCGATGCCGATATCGGTGACGATGCCGGTGATGTGCGTGGTGCGCATCCGCGCGCCGGAGATTTTCGTGACGGTGGCGTTCTGCAATCCCATGATGAAGGTGAGCAGCGGCACGGCCGCGAGGCCCGACTCCGGTGTTGGACGAAAAATCACGCCGAAGATGCCGAAGCACAGGAGCAGGACGGCTTCGAGAGTCAGGGGCAGGGCGTATTGGCTCCCCCTCCGCTGGCGGCGGCCCCAGTTGATGAGCATCGCCGAACAGGCCGCGCCGACGATGAACGGCACGAACGCCCCAAGGCCGAGGACGACGAGCCCGAAAGCGCCAAGCGCCAGATTGTCCGCCATTGCGGAGAAAATTCCCGACATGTGCGAAGTGTATTGCCCCACCGCCAGAAACCCGCCCGCATTGATCGCCCCCGCGACGAAGGTGAGGGTGATTCCCAGTTGCATGTCGGCGGTTTCTGTCCGCTCGGAAGCGACGACCCGCCTCACTGAGATGGCGTAGCGGTTGGCGAAGGTTCGGCGTTCGCCCATTCCTTGCTGCAAGTGCATCGCATCCTGCCTCGCCGCGCGCTGTCTCGAAGGGGCGCAGCCGGTCCGGGCGCGATGTTATGCCCTCCAGCGGCAGCTTTCCACTCCGCTGGAGGCCAGAAGTGAAAATCTCATCGTCGATCCTGTTGACCGGGGCCGAAAAAGGTCATATTCAGCGCCCACCACGAAGGTTCGGGACGGTTTTGCCCCTGCGGTTTCGCGAAAGAAACCCAAAAAGGCGAGCAAAATCAGCATCTTCGATGGGGGATAGTTTAACGGTAGAACCGCGGACTCTGACTCCGCTAGTCCTGGTTCGAATCCAGGTCCCCCAGCCAAGAATTCAACTTATTAAGTCCGCTACTTGATTATCTTAGAAGTCTAACGCTCAAGTTTTGATAACTTCGAGCGACGAAGCTTCGTGATCTCATTGCAAGCCTCTAGCGTTTCGGACAACCGTCAGGTACTTATTCAGACATGGCTACGCGTGCGAATGCTTCTGCTCAGAACGTCCCGCTCGGGGTCGGTTACTATACCGTCCCGGAGGCCGCGCGCCTGCTTAAAGTGCCCGGTCGCAATATCAACCGTTGGCTTGGAGGGTATGCTTATAAGGGGGGGCGAATGCCTCCGCTCTGGACGCCAGAACTCCCCACATTCGACGATCATCTTGAACTCGGCTTCCGCGATCTCATCGAACTTCGATTCGTGAATGCCTTTATCGAGGCTGGGCTCGGGCTCAAAACGATCCGACACTGCCTCGACTATGCGAGGGAGTGCGTGAAGGACGAGAGGCCTTTCTCAACTCGCCGGTTCAAGACCGACGGTCGCACAGTATTCCTGGATAGTTTGCTCACGACGGGTGAGACAGAGTTACTTGATCTGAAGCAGCGCCAATATGTGTTCAAGGTCACAATCGAGCGCACCTTCAAAGATCTCGACATTGAAGACGATGCTGTGACCCGTTGGCGGCCATTCAACGGTAAGGATACCGTCGTTATTGACCCGCAGAGATCATTTGGTCAGCCCATTGTTGCGGACTACGGCGTTCCAACTGTTGTTCTTGCAGATGCGGTCGAGGCCGAGGGCTCAGTTGATCGAGTGGCACACCTCTACGAGGTTCCGGTTGGTGTCGTCCGGGACGCGATGAGGTTTGAAGAATATCTGCGCGCCGCGTGAAAGTTCTCGTTGACGAAAACTTGCCACCTCCGCTCGCTAGAGCTCTAAATGCGCTGTTCATAGGACAGCACGAAATCATTCATCTTCGTGAACGGTTTAGTGCTGGCGTCAAGGATCCGGAGTGGATCACTGTGCTCAATAGAGAGGGGCGTTGGGTTATAATCTCTGGTGACCGGCGCATCACTCGCAACAAGGCAGAGTACACCATCTTTCGAAGCTCTCGCCTGATCGGATTTTTCCTATCCAAAGGTCTCTACAAGGCGCCCTTCATCAAGCAGGCGGAGCGGATCTTGGCTCTATGGGAGGGCATGGAGGCACTCGCCGAAAGAGTTGAGGGAGGCGCTATGTTCGAGTTGCCTATGAAGAGCACTCGTATCAAACAACTGAAACTTTAACGCCAATCGACCCATCAATTCGCCCGCGGGTCGAACGCGTCCTGAAGGCCGTCTCCGACGAAATTGACCGCGACGACGGTGATGAAGATCAGGAGGCCGGGGTAGATGGCGAGCGCGGGGGCGGTCGTCACCAGTTCCTGGGCGTTGTTGAGCATGTTGCCCCAGCTTGGCGTCGGCGGCACGATGCCGAAGCCGAGGAAGCTCAGGACGGCCTCGAAGAGGATGACGCTGCCGAGCACCTGACTGCACGCGACGATGATGGGCGCGATCACGTTGGGCAGCACGTTCCGCACAAGAATGCGCGTCGTTCCCGCTCCCGAGACTCGTGCGGCGAGAATGAATTCCCGCTCGCGCACGCTCAGGGTCGAAGCCCGGACGATGCGCGCGATGCGCGTCCAGTCGACGAGGGCGATGATGAGGACGATACGGTAGAAGCTCGCGGCGCCCGAGCGCGCGAAATCCGTCGAGAAGCCGAGCTTGGTGAGGTCGATGGCCGCGAGAATGATGAGAAGGGGGAGCAGCGGCAGCGCGATCACGCCATCGGTGAGGCGCATGAGAACCGCATCGGTGCGTCCGCCGAAATAGCCTGCGAGAAGGCCGACAGTGACACCGAACATCGCACCGAGGAGCGTCGCTGCGAAGCCCACGGCGAGCGAGACCTGCCCGCCATACATCAGGCGAACCAGCACATCGCGCCCAAGTTCGTCGTTACCCAGCCAATGCTGTGCGGAAGGCGGGTCGAAGCGGGAGAGGAGGTCCGCATTGTTGGCGTCGATCTCAAGAAAACTCTCCAGCGGCGCGGCGAGGAGCGAGAACACGATGAGGAGGCCAAGGACGATCAGCCCGCTCAAAGCGGCCTTGTTGCGGTAGAACCGCCGCCAGCGCAGCCGCCAGGGGGATGACGATGCTCTTGTGAGGGTTGCCGTCGTCATGTCACAGAAACTCTCGGATCGAGCCACGCATAGGCGAGGTCTGCCAGAAGGTTGCCCAGAAGCGTCGCGAAGGTCGCGAACAGCAACGCCACGAGGGCGAGGTTGAAATCGTTGCCGAGCACGGCGTCGTAGATCGTCTTGCCGAGGCCGCGCTGCGCGAACATGGTTTCCGTCACCAGCGCGCCGGAAAGCAGCGTGCCGAAATTCAGGCCGATGATGGTGACGACAGAGGTCAGCGCGTTGGGCAATGCGTGACGCCAGACCACGCGCGCGCTGCGCGCGCCTTTCGCGCGGGCGGTGCGGATGAAGTCCATCCTTAGCGTCTCGATCATCGATGAGCGCGCAAAGCGCGTCAGCCCGCCGACATTCGCGATGACGAGGGTCGAGACGGGAAGAACGAGATAGCGCAAGGAATCCCACAGGCTGCTCGGGTCGGATGGACCCATGCCGCTGGCAGGCAGCCATCCGAGCCGCACGGCGAAGACGAGGATGAGAATGAGCGCCAGCCAGAACGTCGGCAGCGAGATGCCGGCGAAGCTGAAGAAGCTTACGATGGTGTCGAACTTTCCGCGCGGGCGTATTGCGGCCGCAACGCCGAGGAGCACCGAGAGAAGGCTGCCGATGACCAATGTGAGCGAGACAAGTTTCGTCGTCTGCCACAAAGCCGGGCCGATGATTTCGAGAGTGGGGCGGGCATAGACGCGGGAGAAGCCGAAATCGCCGCTCAACGCCGCCGTGAGCCAGCGCCAGTAGCGGATGATGAGCGGTTGGTCGAGCCCGTGCAGTGCGCGGAGGCGGTCCGCATCGGCTGCGGTCATGCCCGGGTTCGACATGACCATGAGGTCAATCGGGTCTCCCGGCATCAGGCCGATGAGGCCGTAGACAACGAACGACATGGCCAAAAGAACCAGCGCCATGCCGAACAACCGGCGAAGCAGGTAGAGAGTCACGCGGCGCTCTCCTCGGCGAAGTGGCAGGCGACGGATTGGGCGGGGCTCGATGCGAGCGGTTTCATCTCGGGGCGCTTCTGCCGACAGATGTCCTTCGCGAGAGGGCATCGCGGATGGAAGGCGCATCCGGACGGCAAGGCGAGGGGGCTTGGAAGATCCCCTTCGATCAGCGTTCTGCGGCGGCGACCCTGGCCGATGCGCGGCACGGCTGCCAGAAGCCCCTGCGTATAGGGATGGCGCGGTGAGGCGAAGAGCGTGTCGCGGTCCGCCAGTTCCACCAGACGCCCGAGATACATGACGGCGACGCGATCCGCGAGGTGATAGACGCTCGCCAGATCGTGGCTGATGAACAGATAGCTCAAGCCCCGCTCGCGTTTGAGCTTCTGCAGAAGATTGAGTGTTTGGCTCTGGATAGAAACGTCGAGGGCCGAGAGCGGCTCGTCGGCGACGATCAGCGCAGGGTTCGGTGCGAGAGCCCGCGCAATGGCGATCCGCTGACGCTGGCCGCCGGAGAACTCGTGCGGGTAGCGCTCAAGCGCGTCCGCTGGCAGGCCGACCTGGCCGAGAAGATCCGCAACGCGGGCGTTGCGCTCCTGCGCGGTGCCAATGCCGTTGATGTCGAGCGGCTCCTGCAGGATCTGGCGCACGGTCATGCGGGGATCGAGGGATGAGAACGGGTCCTGAAAGACCATCTGGATCGCCTGACGCGCGGCGCGGCGTTGCGCGCGCGGCAGGTCGGACAGGTATTCACCGCGCAGGCGAACGATGCCCTTCGGCACCTTGCCGAGACCGGCAATCGCGCGCCCCACCGTCGTCTTGCCGCAACCGCTTTCGCCGACGAGGGCAAGCGTCTCGCCGACGGCGATCTCGAAACGCACGTCCTGCACTGCGTGGACCACACGCCGCCGCCCCGGCAGCAGGCTGTGGCTGTCGAGGGGGAATGAAACGTTGAGCCCGTCAACGGAGAGAAGTGCCGGCATCACGAAACCTTGTGGCAGGCCACTTCGCGGCCCAGTCGGACAGGCCGTAGCGCCGGTGCAACGGCGCGGCAAGAGGCGTCGGCCTTCGGGCAACGTCCGGCGAAGCGGCAGCCCGGGATGTCATGGTAATGGCTCGGCACGGTGCCCGCGATCACCGGCAACTCATCCTGAGCACGCCCGATCTCCGGCAGCGTTTCGATCAGCCCTTGCGTGTAGGGATGCAAGGGCTCCGCGAACAGATCGGCAGAACTCGCGCGCTCGACGATCTGGCCCGCGTACATGACGATGACGTCGTCGGCGATCTCGGAAACAACGGCGAGGTTGTGGCTGATGAATTGCACGGCCATGCCGATCTCATCCTGCAATTGCTGCATCAATTCCAGGATCTGCGCTTGGATCGTCACATCGAGCGCGGTCGTCGGCTCGTCTGCGATGAGTACGTCCGGGCGGCAGGCAAGGGCCATCGCGATCACCGCGCGCTGGCGCATGCCGCCGGAGAGCTGGTGCGGATAGGCCTTCGCGCGCTCCGCGGCGGAGGGAATGCCGACAAGGCGCAGTTGCTCGATGGCGCGTTCCCGCGCCTCGGTCTTTCGCAAGCCTTCGTGGATTGTCAGAACCTCGGCGATCTGGTCGCCGATGCGCATGGCGGGGTTGAGCGCGGTCATCGGCTCCTGAAAGACGAGCGCGATGCGTTGCCCCCGCACATCCGGCCAATCCTTCGCGGAGAGATCGGACAAGCTGCGGCCATTGAGCGTGATGCGGCCCGTCATGCGGCCTGAAGACGGAACAAGCCCCAGAAGGGCGAGGGCCGTCATCGACTTGCCGCAGCCGCTCTCGCCCACCACCCCAAGCGTGCGGCCGCGCGCGATCGAGTAGCTGATGCCATCGACCACGCGCTTGCCGCCATGCGGAGACGGAAAGTCGACGGTCAGGCCGTCGACTTCGAGAACAGGGGGAACGGAGAGCCTGGGCAGGTCCTGCCCAGGCGCTTCATCGAGGCGATCAGATCGCATGCCAGTTTTCGGCCCAGTGGGTGCTCACGCCGCTTCCGGTCGGCTCGACGCCCTTCAGCCACTTCGGCAGCGCAAAGGGTTGGACGCGGAAGAAGAGCGGGAGAACGGGCAGCTCTTCGACATAGATGCGCTGGAGATCGGCCCACAGCTTCTTGCGGGCGGCGGGGTCCAGTTCCACGAGGATCTTGTCGAGCGCGGCGTCGAACTCCGCATTGGAGAAGGCGGCGATGTTGTTGCCGGCCCAGTTGTTGGCCTCGACCGGAATGGCGCTGGTGTGCAGGTTGCGCACCGGCGGCTCGTCCGGATCGCTGGTCCAGGCATAGAGGGCAAGGCCGCCATAAGTACGCTTGCGGGCCGTCTCGCCGAAGAACGTGCGCGCGGGCTCGTTCTTGATGACGACTTCGACGCCGACATCGCGCCATTGGCTCTGCAGCACCTGCTGCACAAGCTCGCGCACCTTGTTGCCCGCCGTCGTGCCGAAATCGAGCGAGAGGCGCTGACCCTGTGCATTCACGCGGACCTTGTCCGCACCGACCTTCCAGCCGGCTTCATCAAGGAGCGCCGCCGCTTTCTTGGGATCGAAGGCGAACTTCGAAACGTCCTTGTTGTAGAGCGGGCTGATGGGGGCGAGGAAGTTATCCGCGACAGGCTCCTTGCCCTCGAACAGCTTGTCCGTGAGCGCCTTGCGGTTGATGGAGTAAAGGAGAGCCTGGCGAACGCGCTTGTCCTGCAGGATCGGGTTGTTCTTCTGCAAGTCGATGTGCTCGTAGCTGTAGCCGGGCTTGTAGATGAAATCGAACTTGCCCTTGCTCGACTTCTCCAGCTCGATCACCTGGTCGGTCGTCAGACCCACGCCATCGCCAGGCGCGAAATCGACATCGCCGGAGAGAACATTGGCCTGCAGCGCGGCGGAGTTCTCGATGGTGCGGATGGTGATGCGCTTGAAATACGGAGCCTTGCCATACCAATGGGGGTTCGGCTCCAGAACGACCGCTGCGCCGGACTGAACCTCCTTGATGAGGTACGGGCCGTTATAGAGACCGGGTGTCGTCGATGCGCGGTTGTACGCCGTGTTCTTGGGGTATTCCGCAACGCCCACGCTCTTCACGATGGGGCCTTCGATATGCTCCGGCAGGATGCGGAAGCGGCCGAACTCGTTGTAGTCGCTGCGCACGGTCTTGGTGTGGAGGATGACCGTCTTGTCGTCCACGACATCGATCTTCTCGTAGCGCGCATAGGCATCGAGGCTTAGGAAGCCGGCTTCCTTCTGGCGACCCAGATTCCAGGTGAACAGAACGTCCTTCGCGGTGACCGGAACGCCATCGCCCCAGGCGGCCTTGGGTTGAATCTTGAAGGTGATCGCGAGGCCTTTCGAGCCGTCGTCACGGGTTTCGATCTTCGCAAGCCCGTTCTCGATGGTCGGCAGCTCGGTGCAGATCAGGCAGACGTTCTTGCCGTCTCCATTGAAGGCCGTCGCCTGACGGAACACGAAGCCCAGGATGTAATCCTTCGAGGTGATCGCTTCGTGATTGGGATTGAGGTTCGAGGGATATTGCGTGGCGCCGATGACCAGTTGGTCCTTGGCGGCCTGCGCAACGCCGGACAAACCGAATGTCGCGGCAATGGCGAGAGAGCCGAGAAGAGCTTTTCGCAGGTTGGAATGAAGGAGAGACATCAGTCGAGCACTTTCTTGAGGTCGTGACGAGAGCATGATCAGAAGCTAGAGGCTGGTCGTGTTTCGAAGAGACACGAGCGACCTCTAGTGATGGGGGGCCGTAAGCCTTGCGCGTACGGCCTGATTGACGTGGGCGATGGAGAGGAAGACCTCCTGATCGAGGGGGCGGAAGGGTGCTTCCGCCGCGAAGAAGCGGAAGCCGCCTCTTGTGGCGACGGCGATGCCTGCGATGACATCGTCGATTTCAATGGCGTGTGTGGCGGTGCGCGTTGTCATGGCGCAATTCTCCTGCTGCCGGGTCTTGAGCCGGTAAAGCCGATGATCTGAAACGGGACGTGAGTTTTCGTTCTCAGAAGCGACAACAGTCGCGGCTTGCCCGCGCGCGGCGGGTTCGGCGAAGCAGGGAGGAGGAGGCTTCGATGACGATCATGATCGGCAATCCTTGACTGCGGATCACGAGGCGCATGGGCGCTTCGTGACGCTTTAGCGTTTGATGACGCGGCGCAAGCTGTACACTTCAAATCACCGCGGAACCGATCAGCCTGTCGGCGTTTCGGAACTGTTACTGGATAGCGCGTTTTTGATCGCCTCGTCAATCAAAATGTTCTTTTTTAAGAACGCTCATGATGGGGAATTTTTTCTCCAAACGCGCCGATGAGGAGAATATTCATTTCCGGGCTTCCCGCGCAAGGCCTTGGGCCGCGCGGGGGCTTTCCAACTGCTTCAACCGTTCTGAAAGCCGCTTCCGCTCAAGGAGCCGTCGGAAGTTGCGGGCGCAGGAAGTGGGTGTAGACCCCCTGGATTTGCGGAACCTTTTCAAGGGCCCTTGCCACGTCTTCCTTCTTGCTGACCGGATGAACGAAAACCGGGCACCTGTCGCCCAGGGCTGAAAAGGGGTTGGTCTTCGAGTCGGACAGGAGGCGCTTTCCCAAAATCCATTCGATCGGGGCCGTTATTGCAACGCCGCCAAGATCGCATGCGGCCGAAACATCCTCTGCGTTACGCGCCTTGTAGATGGTGTAGATGATGTTCGGAAACCCGGCTGCGCGATAGAGCCGCGTTTCCTGAAGGCTGTAGGCCTGAGGGATGATGCGGTTCGTCTGGATGCCATGCTCGGATTGGAGGCGCGATGTGATTTCGAAGAACACCGCAGGCGCGTCTTTTTCCTTGGTATCGAGGATGAGCGAAGCGTCCTGGTGTTTCGCGAGAAACTCACCCAGCGAGGCTACATCGCAGTTGTTGAGCCGCATCAGGGGATTGTTCTTGTCGTACTTGCGGCGGTTGAACTCCTCAAAGCTCAGGAGGCCGTTTCGCCAATCGTGGATGCAGACG
This sequence comes from Microvirga flavescens, assembly GCF_003290125.1. Taxonomy (GTDB): domain Bacteria; phylum Pseudomonadota; class Alphaproteobacteria; order Rhizobiales; family Beijerinckiaceae; genus Microvirga; species Microvirga flavescens. Next base: position 159,141 of record NZ_QMKH01000007.1, on the reverse strand, counting down.
ATCTGCCTGTCGCTGGTCCGCATGAAGTCGAGCTCGAAGAAGCGGAAGCCGTTTTCATAAGATCTTCCCAGGGCGTCCAGCGATTCCGTGTATGAAAGATTGTCGTATCCACCTCCGGCATGCGCGATGAACAAGAAAGGCTTGCCAGCGAGACTGTGGTTCAGACGCGTAATCGCGGAAGGCCAGTAGCGGTCGTCGGTGTGAGATGAAAAGGCGGCTATTCCGCCGACCAGGGCCGCCAATATGGCCGCTGAAACAATGACGAATATTCTCATTGAAAAGCTGTTCTTCTTGAGAAAGCGGCGACGTGCGGTCGCCGCGCCAGACATGCCTCTTCACATACAACTCGCGTATCGCGGCTGCAACGGACATCGAAAGGCTGTCTCAGCCATGATCTGGCCACGGTCCGGCAGCAGGGATCTCTCGTTTTAAGTCTTTGATTCCCGCATGTTCTCAGGAGAAGTCCGTTGTTGTTCGCGGTGCGGTTGGTTTCTGGCATTGCCGCCTCCCTTGCCCTTATCGTGCCAGCCCTGGCGTCCGGCCCCCGGATGGAGCGCGGGCTCGATCGTCTCGAGCCCACGACGCGGATGATGCAGGTGTGTGACATCAAGGCCGCCCAGGAGCTTCGGCGCAGCGCTCAGTTCAGCAAGGTCGACAGGGTGATTGTCGATGCGATGGAAAACCCCGACATCGAAGGGGGCACCGTGGAAGGCAAAGGCGGCGCGTTCCGCGAGAACGGGCGCTGGTACCGGATGGAATTCAAATGCACGCTGACGCCGGACCAGAAATCGGCGCTCTCTTTCGAATACACAGCCGGTGACGAGATTCCGGAAGCCCGCTGGGAAGAATACGGCCTTTGGAATTGAGGGGGCGTTCGAGCGCCCCGTTTTCGTATCAAAAATCCCGTTGCAAACGCAGGCGGCCTTCGATGGCGGAGTCGGCGCCGATCAGGCGTGTCAGAGACCCGGCGGCCCCTGCCTGCGTGGTGAGAATGCGCCCTTGCGGATTGGCGTTGATGTAAATGACTTCCGCGCCGGCCGCGAAGCCGCTAACCGGCATCCAGAACGTGCTGGCGCCGAGGCGCCACTCGGAGAAATCCGGAAGGCCGGTGACATTGCCCAAGGGGCCGATGGCCGTTGCGCCGTTGGAGTACTCGACGCGCGCGTAGGAACCGAAGACGCTGGAGCGGAATGTCGGCGTCCAATAATGGTTGAAACCACCCGCGATGGAATAGCCCTTCGCCTTGCTGATCTCGTTCGTCAGCGGATTGACGAAGACATCGACGGCGGGGGTGCTCACGAGGCCCGCACCAAAGCGGCTCGCGTTGTAGGTGCCGAAGCCGAGATAGCTCAGCGCGCCATCCACATAGGTCAGGGCATACCAGGCGGAATCGCTGGGAGCGATCATCGGCAGATTCACGCTGCCCTGGACTCCGACGGCGTATCCGTACTCGGTGCCGGCAAAGGGGCGGCCGGGGACGAAGACTCCGTTGACTGTGGAGTTTGCCACGCCGTCATCGCGGATCTGATGGAGAGCGCCCGCGAGTTGGACAGAACCCCATGTGCCGGCATAACGAAGGTTGGCTACCACATCCGGAAGCATTTGCCCGGCAGGGGTGAGCGCGGCGGTGGTTGCGATGGGCGTGAACGAGTTGAGCTGCCGCCGGCCAAGACCATCCTCGACCGAGAGAGAGGCCGAGAGGCCGTTGCCGAACGAATAGGTGTAGGCCAGCAGCGCCACATCAGGCGCGTCGTCGTAGCGAATGGTGCCCATATGGACCACAGGCAGGTCAGGATTTGAGAAGAATGACGTCACCTGACCGGCGGTGAGGCCGGCGAATTGCACATAGGCCTGGGCAACCGCAGGGGTTGTAGAAATCGTTCCCAACTGTCCGAATGGCAGGCCTGAAACGCGGGTGATCTCGAACCGCACGAAGGCCCGCAGCAGGCCATAGGCGGTGGCGGTGCGGTTATCGAGCTGGATGCGCCCGCGAACCCTGAAGCCGAGCGTGTCATCCGCACGGGTGAGGGGATCGACATAAAGCATTTCCGCCCGCACGCGGCCGCCGATCTTCAGGCAGCTATCCGTCCCAGGAACATAAAAAAAGCCCGAGCCATAGGCCGAGCAGACGCGGACATATTCGACCGGGAGGGCACTCTTGGCAGGAAGGTCCGCAGCTTGCGCTCCAGCCGCTGCGGCAAGGCCGAGGGCGGAACCGACGAGAAGGCGCTTCGCAAACGTCATCGGCTGAACTCCAACTATTCCCTAAGACGAGGGCGAGCCCGTTATGTCTTGGGAGATCAACTTGGAATGATGATTATGTCAACCGCAATTTAACAATGAGTATATTAGTCTTTGGCTTGTCATCGGTAACTTGAACTGCAAAAAAGACAGCGCTCGCTACTCTTGTGAGAAGACGCAGCGCTATCATGGCGTTTGAGTAGCGGGAAAGTTTAGGGGCAGGTTATCGGGGATGTTCTAGCGCCGGGCGGCCTCGCGTTCTTTCAGGCGCACAAAGGCATCCATGTTTTCCTGGCCCTGCCGAACGAGATCGGCATAAGTGCCGTCCCGCATCTTCTTGACCATGCTTTCCCGGACCGTTTGGAAGTCGCTTTGCCCACCGCCGCCGTTGCCGTAAGCGCCCGGGGACATCGATCCGAAGGCACCGGCGGAAGCGTTTTGCGCCGAGGCGGGCAGGCACTGCGCCGAGAGCAGGAACGCGATGGCCAGAGCGCCTGAAATCCGCTTCATGTCCTTCTCCCCACATGCCGCATTGCCCGGATGCTAAACGGGAACTAATCCTCCCGCAGCATTAGACAACGGGTCGCGTTGGTTTAAATTGGGCTTTGAGGCCATCCCATTGGCCGAGACGGAGCATGGACGATGAAGCTGGGTTGGGCCTTTCCTGCGCTGCTCCTCATGGCTGTGCCGGGCGCTGCCGGAGCCTCGCCGCGTGATGGGACTTCCGCACCTCCCGGCATTTCGCATACGTGCATGCCGGGTTTCATCGCCGTGGAGGGGACCAGAACCTGCGTCCGGATTTCAGGGCGCATCCGGTCCGATGTGGTGACGGGAAGCGCCCGGTCGCGATCCGGCGACAGCACGCGCATCGGCGCAGACGGGCGCTTGAGCATCGATGCCCGCACCCAGATGGAGTACGGCCCGTTGCGCGCCGTCGTTCGTGTTCAAGGGGCGACGCGCTAAACCGTCAGTCCACACCGCTCTGCGCGCAATCGAACGTCGCGACGCCGTCGTGCGTGCTCGGGCGTTCGAAGATTTCAGGATGGCGCAGCGTACGCACCGCATCGTTGTAGCCCGCGCGCCAGTGCTCCTCCATGCTGAGGCGTGAAAACTCGTAATCCTTGAACTGCCGCTCGTATTGGCGTGAGCGGTAGATGAGGTGAACGATGTTGTAGACCTTCCTGTCGGCGGCAGGGCGCAGGAGCCTAGCCTCGTCGCTCGTGGCGAGTTCCGGCGGCAGTTGTTCCAGAAGGCTGGCGAGAGCAACGCGAAGCTGCTGCAATCGCTTGAATTCGTCCGTGTTGGCGCGTGTGCGGCTGGAGAACTGAATTTCCTTTTGCCGCACGGCGACCTCGCCGAGATCACGCGGGATCTCTCCACGCGCGTTCCACAAATCGACCTGGAAGACGAGGGTGTCGAGGCGCGAGCCGCTGACCTGCGTCACCCATTGCAGCGGCGTGTTGGAAACCAGGCCGCCATCCCAAAAGAACTCGCCGTCGATCTCGACAGCCGGAAACCCCGGCGGAAGGGCTCCGCTCGCCATGACATGCTGAGGCCCGATGTTGTGCGTGTGGCTGTCGAAGTAAACGAAGTTGCCTGTGCGCACGTTGACCGTGCCGAGCGCCAGCCGCGTATTTTCATCCCGATTGATGCGGTCGAAATCGACGAGCGACTCGAGCGTGCTCCTGAGAATGCTCGTATCGTAATAGCTCGTCGCGTTGGGCGAGCCGGGCGGCACCAGCCAGGGGGAGGGGACACGCGGCTCGAAAAAGCCCGGCACGCCCTTGAGCAGGGCCGTCGCCGCGTTGAACTGGTTGACCGCGGTGCGCGCCGTGTCGCCCTGAAAGATGCTGTGCCAGGTTTCCGTGAACGGGTCGAGTTCCGGCTGGTCGCTCACCGTCTCCCAGAACTTGCGCAGGTTGGCGACCCGCTCAGAGGGCGCATTGCCCGCGATGATTGCCGCGTTCACCGCGCCGATGGAAATACCGGTGACCCAATCGGGATGGAGGTTCGCTTCCGTGAGGGCTTCATAAACGCCGCCCTGATAAGCGCCGAGCGCGCCGCCACCCTGAAGCAGCAGGGCGATGCACTCGAAGGGCGGGCGCTTGGCGTTCCGATGATCTTTCTTCAGTCGCGTTGCCACCATGAGGTTCTCAGCGGCTGCCCGCCCTCCTGAATGATCGCCGGAACGTTAAGCCCCCATGAAATGGGCCCATGGGCAAAAGGTCAATGACGATGCAGGCTCACAGTGGCAGGGTGAGGCATCTTGTCCTGTGTGACGCAGCGCGGCGCGGACGCTTGAGAAAAGCTGGCGATGCCGGTATGCGACAGTCCTCTTCTATGACGAAACACGAAAAGGGGCGCACGGCGTGGCAGCGCAGCGCAAAAAGGGATGGGCGTCATGGGTCGCGGTTGCCGCGGCCTATCTTATTGCCGTCCAGACGCTGCTCGTCGGCCTGACGCTTGGAAGTGCGGCCGCCCCCTTGCAGACGGGCGATGCCCACGCCGTTCTCTGCCTCACCAACCCTGTGGCCCAACAGGATGGGGATGCGTCTTCGGGAAAGACGCATCTTCCCAATTGCTGCATTCTCGGCTGCGGCATGTTCGGCTCGGCGCTTGCGCCACCGCCTCAGTTCGTCACGTTTCTCGATCTTCCCATCGTCGCGTCCGCCGCCGCGATCCCCGTGCGGGATCATCAGGTCGTCGCGATCTCTTTCCGTACGCCGGGCAATCCGCGCGCTCCGCCGTTGAGGGGCTAAGGCCGCTATCGTCCTGCCGCCATGCCGGGGCCGGACATTCTCAACCAATCATTCTTTTCCGGTGCTGCGCGTTTCGAAACGCAAGGCACCTGCTCATGCGGAGCAAACCATGTTCAACAAGTCTCTCTCCCGTGCCGCCCTTGCCGGCGCATTCCTCCTCGTGGCCGCGCAGGGCGCACTGGCGCACGAGTTCAAAGTCGGATCCCTCGAGATCAAGCATCCCTGGTCACGGGCCACGCCCGCCGGCGCGCAGGTCGGCGGCGGCTATCTCACCATCAAGAATGAGGGCGATACGGAAGATCGCCTGATCGCGGTGAGCGCTGAAATCGCAGGGCGCACCGAGATCCACGAAATGGCGGTGAACAACGGCACGATGACCATGCGCCATTTGCCGAACGGCATCGCTGTCCCGGCCAAGGGCTCCGTCACATTCAAGCCCGGCTCTTACCACCTCATGCTCATGGACCTGAAAAAGCCCATCAAGGAGGGCGAGGCATTCCAGGGCACGCTCACTTTTGAGAAGGCGGGTACGGTGCAGGTGCAATTCGCCGTGGAAGGGATGGGAAGCCCCGGTGGGAGTGAGCACAAGGATATGAAGCACTGATCTCCGGATGCGTATCAGGAAGGCCCCGTTGGAACGGGGCCTTCTTTGCTTTTGGGGTGCCGTGCCGCGAAAAACTTAGTGCCGCATGTCGGGAACCCTCTGCCATTCACGCGCTTCTCCCGGGCACACAGTGAGAGGAGATTGGGCAATGGCAACGCTGGCAGCGAGTCAATCCGTCTCGGCAAATCCTTTGATCGACAGCGACCGTGTCGAGGGCACGAAGGTCTTTGATCCGAATGGCCACAAGATCGGAACCGTCGACCGGCTGATGATCGAGAAGGAAACGGGCAAGGTCGCTTATGCGGTCATGACCTTCGGGGGCTTTCTCGGGCTTGGGGAGGAGGCCTACACCATCCCCTGGGCCAAGCTGAAATACGACACCAGCCTCGGCGGCTATCGCACCGACATCACCGAGGAGGAATTGAGCGGCGCTCCGGACTTCTATCGTGACACGGGGCGGGACTACGACTGGTCCGACCGGGAGCGGGAGCGCGAGCTGCACGATTACTGGCGAATGCCGTACTACTGGGGGATGTGACAGACCTCTCTAAATCTTCGGGCTTTTCATTCCGGCTCACGCTTTCATGAATGCTCGATTCATGCGCGGTTCAACGACGTAGTCGTAACGGAAAAGCGTTGCGAGGCCGTGAGCGGCTTTGATCGCACGAAAAGACAAGAACACATAAAGAGAAGACCATGAAGCAAGAGGTCTTGCTTGCCTGCGCTTTCGCCGCTGGAACACTCCTGACAGCTTGCGCGCAGCCCAGGACTATTCCGGTCGAAGCCATCTCTTCAGGAGGATCGTCACAGAGGGCACAATACATCGTCTACCAGGATGAAGAGGAGGAGCGCCGACCGGCTCCACGCCGGTACGTCTATCATCCGCCGCCGCCGTCCCTCTATTACTACGACAAGGAGGCGGCGAAGGAGGCAGTCAAGGACTACCGCGAGACGCAGAAAGAGATCCAGAAGGAGCAGATCCGCGCCTGGAACAAGGCCAACGGCTTCTAGGGTGCGCGGCCTCCGGGGAGGGTTTTTTGCCGACCAACCTGAACAATTAATTCATCACTCGTTCAACAGTGCTGGTGTAGCTACAAATCCACAATTCGCGGTCATGACCTCATGATTCGCGCGAGGAGACGACGAAATGAAACTTGGCATGTGGATTGCCGGCACCGTTGCCGCGGGGCTCACCTTCGCGAGCCTCGGCGCTCAGGCCGCGCCCGTTTCCGCCGCCGGTTCGGCGGGATGGGGACCGGTTGTCCAGGACGTTCAGTTCCTGTTCTTCGACGACGAGCCGCCGCCGCCTCCGCCGGTCTATTACGGCCCGCCGCCGCGCGCCTATTATCCGCCGCCACCCCCGCCGGCCTATTACGGCCCGCCGCCGCGCTATGGCTATCGCCGCGCTCCGCCGCCGCCCGGCTACTACTATGACAAGGAAGCGGCCAAGGATTACGTGAAGGATTACCGCCGTAATCAGAAGGAAATCCAGAAAGAGCGCGTCCGCACCTGGAACAAGACGCACGGCTTCTAAGCTTCAGACGGCGGGTTTCGACCCGCCGTTTCTTTTTGGAACGCCCTTAGAGATCGAGAGCGCCGCCTGTGGGCGGCGTTTCCACATCCGTATCGGTCAGGAACTCGTCGGATAATTCCTCCTGCTCGGCGCATAGCCGCTCATAACGGTCGAGCGCGCCCTGCAGGATGTAGGCCGCCGCCATCTTGTCCACCGCCTCCGCGCGCTTGGCGCGAGAGGTGTCCGCGTCGAGCAAGGTGCGGGTCACGGCCACCGTGGACAGGCGCTCGTCCCAGAACATGATCGGTCTTGAAATCAGCGGGGCGAGGTTGCGCGCGAAGGCCCGCGTCGCCTGCGAGCGCGGGCCCTCCGTGCCGTCCATGTTCAGCGGCAGGCCGATGACGAGCCCGCCCACGTCGTGCTGCTCGATCAGCTCCTTGATGCGCTGCGCATCCGGCGTGAACTTGACGCGCTTGATCGTCTCCAGTGGTGTCGCGATCCGCCGCTCGATGTCGGACAAGGCGAGGCCGATGGTCTTGGTGCCGAGATCGACGCCTATCAGGCGCGCCCTCGGCGGCAATTGCTCGATCAGCTTGAGCAATTCGTTGTCCTTGGCGGTCATGGAACAGGCCTCCTCGTTCCCCACTTCCTCGATGCGAGGTCGCCTCGGGAGCGCTCAGGCGATGTTTCTTTGAAAGGAGGCTGGTCCAACTCTCCTCGCACGGCAACGATTCGAAGCCTGGCGCATCCGCCTCCCGGATCTGTGAAGTGCCAGAACGGCGGCGAAAGATCCAGAGAGGGGATGAGACTTGATCCCTGCGGCCTTTTCCGGTTCTGCATATAGTCACGCCCGCCGGTCACCCCATTTGTGACCTCAACCCAAGCTCGAGGATCCGCGCATGAAGATCACCTGGTTCGGCCATTCCGCGTTCAGGCTCGATTTCGCCGACAAGGTCGTGCTGATCGATCCCTTCTTCACCGGAAATCCCGCCTTCGAGGGCAGCAGGGACAAGGCCACCGAAGGCGTGACGCATATCCTCGTCACCCACGGCCACGGCGATCATGTGGGCGATACCCTCGACATCGCCAAGAAGACCGGCGCGACCGTCGTCACGAATTTCGACCTGTGCATGTATTTCGCCTCGCAGGGGCTCGAGAAGTTCGACCCCATGAACACCGGCGGCACCACGGAGCAGGGCGGCTTCAGCGTCACGCTGGTCAGGGCCGACCATTCGGCGGGCCTCGTGGAAATGGGGGTGAACTTTCCCCTCGGCAGCGCCAACGGCATTATCGTCAAGGCTCCCGGCGAGCCGACGGTCTACCACATGGGCGACACGGACATCTTCGGGGACATGGGCCTGATCGCCGAGATCCATCAGCCCGACGTGGCGCTGGTCCCCATCGGCGACCGCTTCACGATGGGGCCGGAGGTCGCCGCGCTCGCCGTGCAGCGGTACTTCAAGCTCAAGGCGGCCATTCCCTGCCACTACGGCTCATTCCCGATGATTCTGCCCAACGCCGACCGCTTCGTTGCGGCCCTCGACGGCAAGGGCACGCAGGTCATCGTGCCGCATAAGACGGTCGGCGTGAGGATTTGAGGGAAGCGTGACTTTTAAATAGCCTCACCCTGAGGAGGCCGTCAGGCCGTCTCGAAGGGCGAGGCGTCTTCAGTGCGCGCTGGAACCTCCTTCGAGACGCCGCTGGCGCGGCTCCTCAGGATGAGGATTGAGAAACCGTGACACTCCGACATTGCCCCTTGAGGCGGCCGGGTGTTATAGCCGCCGAAACGCACACAAAAGGGGTTGGCCATCCATGTCGGTCGATCAGAACACGGTCCGGCGCATCGCGCGGCTGGCACGCATTGCAGTGACGGAGCAGGACGTTCCCCACCTTCAGGGCGAACTGAACGCCATTCTCTCCTTCGTCGAGCAACTCAACGAAGTGAATGTGGACGGCGTGGAACCCATGACGTCCGTGACCCCGATGGCGATGAAGAAGCGCCAGGACGGCGTCACCGATGGCGGGATCGTCGACGATATCGTCCGCAACGCCCCCGTGACGGAGGATCACTTCTTCGTCGTGCCTAAGGTGGTCGAGTAGCCTCGAGCCTCACCATCCCGTCAGGAACAAGGCGTGGATGGCCGGGACCGCCCGGCCAAGACGCTGATTGAAAGATCAAGCCCGTGACCGAACTCACCCATCTCACCCTTACTGAGGCCCGCGACGGCCTGAAGGCCAAGACCTTCTCCGCGACCGAGATCGCTAAGGCCCACATCGCGGCCATCGAGAAGGCGAGGGCGCTCAACGCCTATGTGCTGGAGACGCCGGAACAGGCGCTCGCCATGGCCAAGGCCTCCGACGAGAAGATCGCCAAGGGCGAGGCGCGTCCGCTGGAAGGCATTCCCCTTGGCATCAAGGACCTGTTCTGCACCAAGGACGTTGTGTCCACCGCCGGCTCCAACATCCTCAAGACCTTCAAGCCATCCTATGAGTCGACCGTCACCCAGAACCTCTGGAACGACGGCGCGGTGATGCTCGGCAAGCTCAACATGGACGAGTTCGCGATGGGCTCGTCCAACGAAACCAGCGCCTTCGGCCCGGTTGTGTCGCCCTGGCGACGTCAGGGTTCGAATGTGGGCGCTGGCGCATCGGGCGCCGTCGAGGGCGCGCACCTCGTTCCCGGCGGCTCCTCGGGCGGCTCGGCGGCGGCTGTCGCGGCGCATCTGTGCCTTGGCGCGACGGCGACGGACACGGGCGGCTCCATCCGTCAGCCTGCAGCCTTCACCGGCACCGTCGGCATCAAGCCGACTTATGGCCGTTGCTCCCGCTGGGGCACGGTGGCCTTCGCCTCGTCCCTCGATCAGGCCGGGCCGATTGCCCGCACCGTGCGCGATGCCGCGATCATGCTGCGCTCCATGTCCGGTCCGGACGCCAAGGACACGACCTGCGTCGATCTGCCGGTGCCGGATTTCGAGGCTGCCGTCTCGCGTGGCGTGAAGGGCCTGAAGATCGGCATTCCGAAGGAATACCGCGTCGATGGCATGGCGCCTGAGATCGAGAAGCTCTGGGAGCAGGGCATCCAGTGGCTGCGTGAGGCCGGCGCCGAAATCGTTGATGTTTCGCTGCCGCACACGAAATACGCGCTTCCGGCTTACTACATCGTCGCGCCTGCGGAAGCTTCCTCGAACCTCGCCCGTTACGACGGCGTGCGCTACGGCCTGCGCGTTCCGGGTAAGGACATCGCGGACATGTACGAGAAAACCCGCGCCGAAGGCTTCGGCCGCGAGGTCAAGCGCCGCATCATGATCGGCACCTACGTGCTCTCGGCGGGCTATTACGACGCCTACTACGTCCGCGCGCAGAAGATCCGCACGCTCATCAAGCAGGACTTCGAGAAGGTTTATGCGTCGGGCGTCCACGCCATCCTCACCCCCGCAACGCCGTCCGCCGCCTTCGGCATCGGTGAGAAGGGCTCGGGCGATCCGGTGGAGATGTATCTCAACGACATCTTCACGGTGACCGTGAACATGGCGGGCCTTCCCGGCCTCGCGGTGCCCGCCGGTCTCGACTCACAGGGTCTGCCCCTCGGCCTCCAGCTCATCGGCCGCGCCTTCGACGAGGAGACGCTTTTCGCCGTCGGTCAGGTGATTGAGAACGCCGCCGGCCGCATCAGCCTGCCGAAGGCCTGGTGGTAAGGGTGGCGGCTCCTTCCGTCCCGCTTCACGTCTGGCTTCTCGGCGCGTTCGACCCTGTCCTGATCGCCGTGGCGATCTGGCTCGGGTGGCGAGCGACGCAATTCGGCAAGGTCTTCATCGCGGCTATCGCGGCGTTGGCCGTGTCCGTCGTGACCTCATGGCTGATCCACAACACCGGGTTGCCGTGGATCGCCCCCATCGGCGCGGATGCGCCGACGCTCCTGCCGATCAGGACCGTTGCGGCCGTCATCTGGGCAAGCGCGGGCTATGCCGCGCGGCGGCTCTCGGGGCGATAGGCCCGAATCTTTCCTCAGCCAAGGTGTTTCATAACTCCCGCGCTCTCCTGCGAGGGCCGGGCGTCCTTGCGCGTATGGGCGTGACCAATTGGAGGGAATGAGGAACCGAATTTCCCGCACCATCGTTTCTGCAATGCCGGTCGGCAGAAGGCGGGGGCAATCAATTCGTGTTTCCACGATTCAGCTCATGAATCCCGTGGAAACTCTCGACACACGGGAGTGCCCTCAATGAACACCAATCTCGTTTCGCTGGTGACGCAATTCCTGACCCCTGACGTCATCGCCAGAATTTCCTCCGCACTCGGGATCGATAAAACCCAAATCGGAAAGGCACTTACCGCCGCTGTGCCCGGCATCCTGGCCAGCCTGACCGGTGTCGCCTCCACGCCGGATGGCTCGCGAAGGCTGTTCGACGCAGTCTCCCAGCAGCCGGGAGGCCTCAACATGATCGCCGACATGATCGGCGGATCCGGCCAGAAGAACCTGATCGAAAGCGGGAGCGGCATGTTATCCTCCCTTTTGGGCGGCAGCTCCGCTTCGGCGCTTGAAACCGCTGTCGGTAAGTTTGCCGGGCTCGGCTCGGGAACGGGAGGGGCCTTGCTCGGCCTTTTGACCCCTATCGTCATGGGCGTGCTCGGACAGCAGAAGAATGCATCGGGGCTTGATTCATCCGGCCTGTCGCAACTGCTGACCTCCCAGAAGGCCGATATTGCCCGCGCGTTGCCTTCAGGCTTCTCCGACCTCCTGAGCGGAACGGGACTGCTCTCCGGCCTCGGGGCCGCCGCAGGGCAAGCCGCCAAAACCGCAGCCCGTCCGATGAGCTACGAAACCGTCGATCGAACCATCAAGCGGCCCGCCGCCTCCGGCACGCCGGCGTGGGCCTGGGCCCTTCCTGCGATAGCCCTGCTCGCTTTGGGCTGGTGGTACTTCTCCCGCCCCACGACCGAGGTGGCGCAGCAGACCCGAACGACCCAGACCGCACAAATCCCGACCACGACCCAATCCGTGACGCCGCCGAGCCTCATCGTCGGTTCGGTGGATCTCGGATCGACGGTCCAGACTACCGTCGGTACCCTGCGCCAGACCCTTGCGGGCATGACCGATGTGGATTCGGCAAGGCTTGCCTTGCCGAAGCTTCAGGACGCCGCGACCCAGCTCGACCGGGTCAACAACCTCGCCATCCAGCTTCCCGCTGGCAGCAAGGCGGCGTTCGTGACAGTGATCGTCAATAATCGCCCACAGCTGGACGAGCTCTTCAACAGGGTTCTGGCAACCCCGGGCGTGGCGGAAGTGGCCAAGCCCACTATCGACTCGCTCCGGCTCAAACTCGACGGACTGGCCAAGACAGCGGGCTGATCGGCAGCTCTGGATCGATGCCGACCTACCTCAGGCCGGCATCGATTTGTTCCTCGATGCCGAAGAACTCCTTGAGCTCATTCTTCCCGAGGGCCGTCACCTTGAGCGCGCGCGTGTCCTTGATGCGCTCGATCCACCCCCGCTCGAACATGTGTGTGCACAATGCCGCTCCGAGACGCCCGGCAAGATGGGGGCGGCGCTCGCTCCAGTCGAGGCAGGTTCGGCACAGGGCGCGCTTGTGGCCCGGTTCCGCCAGATCGATTCCCATGTCGCAGAGAAATCGGTGGCCGGCCTCGGTGACGGCGCCCGCGCTATCCGAGAGGACGACGTAGTTCCTGGAAGTCAGGGCATCCGTGACGGCGATGCCGAGACGCCCGGCAAGGTGATCGTAGCAAGTACGCGCGTTGCGCAACGCCGTATCCTTGGGGCCGACGGGGCGGTAGCGCTTGGGTCCAGCGGAGGCCACGGCCATCAGGGCTTCGATGGCGTGCGCGACCTCCGGCGAGGCCAGACGATAATAGCGGTGACGGCCCTGCTTCTCGACAGCGAGCAGCGACGTCTCAACCAGTTTCGCGAGGTGGCCGCTCGCGGTCTGCGCGCTGACATTGGCGTGCCACGCCAGTTCGCTTGCGGTGAGCGCACGCCCATCCATCAGCGCGGAGAGAATGTTGGCGCGGGAGACATCCCCGATGGAAGCGGCGATTTCCGCGAGCACGATGCCTGAAACGAGTGTCGTCATGCCCCGATCCTACGCCGCTTCCCCGCGCCTTGCAGCCCAGAACGTTTCGGCGGCGACCGAAGTGTTGGGGGATTGAATCTGAGACGACGCAGAGATGCGCAAAAGGGCCCGGTTCCAGTCCGGGCCCTTTTGTGAAGAAAGCTTGCCTCAATCTATTGGGGAGCCGTGGGGTTGGCCGGGGAGGCCGGCGGGCTCAGGGGCGAGGCCGGCGGAGCCAGAGGTTTGTTCGGCATTGGAACCGTCGGAGCGGTTTGAGACGGCGCTGTGGTGCTGCCGGTCGTGGTCACTTCACGATTGCTCCCGCCATAGAAAAGAAAAGCAAGAAGGCCGAGGGCAATCACAAGTCCGCCAATCATATAGGCGAGTGTGTTGGATCCACGGCTGTCTGGATCGGATATATAACGGTCTTTGTCATAGATATTCGGGTCGCGGTCCGTCGGCATTGTTGACTTTCTTAACTTGCGAACATGAGATAAACGCTTCACATCCAGAGCGGTTTCATGAAAGCGTGACTGGATAGCCTCAACGATGGAAAATATTACTGAAAAATACTGCCCTGATTTCTCCCTTGTCTGAACATTCATTCAGGTTGAAAGGGGTTGACCGGGGCGGGCGATGGCACTTACTCCGGTCATGGAACAACGACATTTTGAGGCGCGAGGCGGCATGAACGCTCCGGTCAATCCGAAGAAGCTCATCAAGGGCGCGACAGGCGATTGGGAAATTGTCATCGGCATGGAAATCCACGCCCAGGTGACCAGCCAGGCGAAGCTGTTTTCCGGCGCTTCCACCGCCTTCGGCGGCGATCCGAACAGCCACGTTTCGCTCGTAGATGCGGCGATGCCCGGTATGCTTCCTGTCATCAACGAGGAATGCGTCCGCCAGGCCATCCGCACGGGCCTCGGCCTGAAGGCGCAGATCAACCACCGCAGCGTGTTCGACCGGAAGAACTATTTCTACCCGGATCTGCCGCAGGGCTACCAGATCAGCCAGTTCAAGAGCCCCATCGTGGGCGAGGGCGAGGTGATCGTCGATGTCTCCGACACGGAGACCATCACCGTCGGCATCGAGCGCCTGCATCTGGAGCAGGACGCGGGCAAGTCGATCCACGACCTTCACCCCACCATGAGCTTCGTGGACCTCAACCGCTCCGGCGTCGCGCTGATGGAAATTGTCTCGCGGCCCGATCTGCGCTCGTCGGAAGAGGCGAAGGCCTACGTGACGAAGCTGCGCACGATCCTGCGCTATCTCGGCACCTGCGACGGCGACATGGAAAAGGGCAACCTGCGCGCGGACGTGAACGTCTCCGTGCGCCGCCCCGGCGAGCCGCTCGGCACGCGCTGCGAGATCAAGAACGTCAACTCCATCCGCTTCATCGGCCAGGCCATCGAGTACGAGGCGCGCCGTCAGATCGGTATCATCGAGGATGGCGGCTCCATCGATCAGGAAACGCGCCTGTTCGATCCCGGCAAGGGCGAGACGCGTTCCATGCGCTCGAAGGAAGAGGCGCACGATTATCGCTACTTCCCCGATCCGGACCTGCTGCCGTTGGAATTCGACCAGGCTTATGTGGACGTGCTGGCGAAGGATTTGCCGGAACTGCCGGACGCCAAGAAGGCACGCTTCGTTTCCACTTACGGCCTGTCGACCTATGATGCGGGCGTGCTCGTCGCCGAGCGCTCTTCCGCCGATTTCTTCGAGGAAGTCGCCAAGGGCCGTGACGGCAAGGCCGCAGCGAACTGGGTCATCAACGAGTTGTTCGGCCGCCTGAACAAGGAAGGCAAGGATATCGCGACCTCGCCCGTTTCCGCCGCGCAGCTCGGCGCGATTGTCGACCTCATCGGCGAGGGCGTGATCTCCGGCAAGATCGCCAAGGACCTGTTCGAGATCGTCTTCAACGAGGGCGGCGATCCGCGCCAGATCGTGGAAGCGCGCGGCATGAAGCAGGTCACCGATACAGGGGCCATCGAAAAGGCCATCGACGAAATCATCGCCGCCAACCCGGACAAGGTGGAGCAGGCGAAGGCGAAGCCCACTTTGCTCGGCTGGTTCGTCGGTCAGGTCATGAAGTCCACCGGTGGCAAGGCCAACCCGCAGGCCGTGAACGATCTTTTGAAGTCCAAGCTCGGAATCGAGTGAGGATTTCGCTGGATTGCGAAAGGGCCGTGGCGCAATTTATGCGCGCGGCCCTTTCGTTCATATCGACGCCGTCATGCGCGCCGATTTCATTGTGGGGCCTCGCTGAGGAGACGGAATGAAGACGCTTGGTCTGATAGGCGGAATGAGCTGGGAAAGCACCGCGCTCTACTATCGCCATATCAACGAGATGACGCGCAAGCGCCTCGGTGGTCTTCACTCCGCATCGTTGTTGCTCTGGTCCTTCGATTTTGCGCAGATTGCCGAGCGTCAGCACGCGGGCGACTGGCAAGGGGCCGCTGCTCTGATGATCGATGCGGCGAAGCGGCTCGAACAGGGCGGGGCGGACGCTTTTCTGATCTGCACGAACACCATGCACCGCATGGCCGATGACGTGCAGGCCGCGACGGGTATCCCCCTTCTTCACATCGCCGATGCGACGGCGAGGGCCGTGGTTGGCGCACAGGTCAAGCGCCCCGTTCTTCTCGCGACGCGTTTCACGATGGAGCAGGATTTCTACAAGGAACGGTTGCGCCGAAATTTCGGACTCGATGTCGTCATTCCCGATGACGCGGGCCGCGACCTCGTTCACAATGTGATCTACGACGAGCTGTGCAAGGGTATCGTCAATGACGCCTCCAAAAGCGCGTATCTGACCGAAATCGAGCGCCTGCGGCGTGAGAACGGCGCGGACGGCGTGATCATGGGATGCACGGAAATCACGATGCTCATCGGTCAGGAGGATATTGATCTTCCTGTCTTCGATTCCACGCTTCTGCACGCTGCCTCAGCGGTTGATTTTGCTCTTGCTTGAACGAGGGCGGAACGGATAGCTCCAAATGCCGGTGAACGCGCAACCCAATCCCTTCGCATCGCATTGGCTGATCCGCGACATCGTCATCGGATCGCATATCGGCGTGGCGGGTCCCGAGAGCCTGCTCTTCATCGGCGATTCCATCGTCGAAGGTTTTTACTGGAACAGCGTCGGCTCCCACGCCGTCGTCAATGCAGGCTATTCCGGCATCTGGACGGAGGCGCTCGAGCCGAAGGTCGAGCGTCTGCTCACCGTCGCGAAGCCCCGCCTCGCGGCCCTTCTTGTGGGCACGAACGATGCCAAGCAGGGACGCGGCGAGGAATATCTCGCGACCGTCGCAACGCTCTATGAGAAAACCGTGCGGCTCTTCTCGGCGTCAGGCGTGCGGCTGATCGCGATCACGCCGCCGCCGGTGGAGCAGGGCAAGCGCCTGACGGGCTATTATTCGGGCGAGGCCATGCACGCGCTAGCCCGCGAGGTCGTGCAGATCGCAACCCATCACGGACATGGCGTCATCGATCTGCATGGCGCCTTGAGCACGCCCGACCGCAACGCGAAAGCGGGCGCGACGATTGACGGCATTCATCTCTCCCCGCCCGCCTATCGCCTCATGCGCGACATGCTCGAACGCAAGATTGCGGAGATGGATACCGAAGGAAAACAGGCCTGATGAACGCGTCCCCCTCTCTTCCCATGCGCCCTGCCGCCGACAGCGATGCGCAGGACCTGTTCGGTCTCTTCGCGCTGTGCTTCGCGGAATATCCGGGCTGCTTCGTCGACCCGCATGACGACCTGCGCGATTTGCGCGAACCCGGATCGTCGTTCGCCGGAAGGGGCGGGGCGTTCTGGGTGCTGGAGGATGAGCGGGGCCGCATCTGCGCCTGCGCGGCGGTGGACTTTCCCGAAGAGGGCGCGGGGGAGCTGCATCGGCTCTATGTGCGCCCCGACCAGCGCCGCAAGGGGCTCGGCGTCGCGCTTGTGCGCCTTGTCGAGGATTACGCGAAAGCGCGGGGTGCGCATCGCATGCTCTTCTGGTCGGACACGCGCTTCACCGATGCGCACCGGCTCTATGAGCGTCTCGGCTACGTGCGCGCCGAAGGTTCGCGCGAGATCGGCGATATTTCCAACACGTCGGAAATCCGGTTCGACAAGACATTCTGACAGCCGGCAAGTCCGCGACGCCGAACTCATCCGTATCGCGAAGAGCAACAGAGGAAAAAGACATGGCGGCGCTTCTCATGCGGCGGGCGGGCAGGGACGATCTCGAAGCGATCATCCGACTGCATGAGGAAGATGAACTGGGCGCCCATGGCGATGCCTGGACGCCCGCGAACGTGCCCGCATACGAGAAGGCTTTCGCCGCCATCGGCGCGAGCCCCGATAATCTGTTGTTCGTGGCGGTGGCGGAGGGCGTAGTCGTCGGCACGTTCCAGCTCACCTTCATTCCCAACCTCACGGGGCGCGGCGCGTTGCGGGTGAAGGTGGAGAGCGTGAAGGTCCGCGCCAGCGAACGCTCGCAGGGCATCGGCGCGCGCATGATGGCTCATGCGGAAGAGGTGGCGCGCCAGCGCGGCGCGGCGATGCTGGAACTCACGTCCAACAAGACCCGCAAGGACGCCCACCGCTTCTACGAGCGCATCGGCTTCTCGCGCAGTCACGAGGGCTTCAAGAAGAAGCTCTGACGAAAAAGCCCGACCGGCGCTACCGCCGACCGGGCTTGAATGCGTGATGCTGGAAATGCCGCTTAGGCCTTGCCGGCCTTCAGGCGCGTGTTGCACTCGCTCCAGAACTTCGGCCACTTCGCATCCTTGGCGACCTTGCCGCCGGCCTTGGCGTCCTTCCACTCGGCGCTGCACTTGTTCATGCGCTCGCGGGCGGCGAGCTGGCCGGCGGTCGGCTCCTTCTTCGGCTTGGTTTCCGCCATTGCGGGTCCGGCGAGAGCAATTGCCGCCGTCGCGGCAAGGATGGTCTGAAGGATGCGGTTCGTCATGAAAACTCCCATGCGCCTGCGAACTCGAGGCTTCGGCGCATTCCATTCTGAAATAGTGAAACATGCAAGGGAGTCTCGGGAGCCATGCGTCCTATCCACCGCATTCAGGCTCTGGAGTAGTGTTCCTGTCGCTCTTATGTCCTAACTTCGACGCCCGAACGTTGAGAGGTTTTTCATGGCGGCTTCAACGCAACAGCCCATCGACCTTTACTATTGGCCGACCCCGAACGGATGGAAGATTTCCATCATGCTCGAGGAATGCGGGCTTCCCTACGCGGTTCACCTCGTGAACATCGGCAAGGGCGACCAGTTCACGCCGGAATTCCTGGCGATTTCCCCGAACAACAAGATGCCCGCCATCGTCGATCCGAACGGGCCGGACGGCAAGCCGATCTCGGTCTTCGAATCCGGGGCGATCCTGCAATATCTCGGACGCAAGACGGGCAAGTTCTACCCGCAGGACGAACGCCAGCGCGTCGAGGTTGAGCAATGGCTGTTCTGGCAGATGGGCGGCTTCGGCCCCATGCTCGGCCAGACCCATCATTTCCGCATCTATGCGCCGGAAAAGGTGCCTTACGCCATCGAGCGCTACACCAACGAGACGAACCGCCTCTACGGCGTGCTGAACAAACGTCTCGCCGATCGGGATTTCGTGGCGGGCGAATATTCCATCGCCGACATGGCCATCGTCGGCTGGGCGAAGCTCTGGGAGCGCCAGGGCCAGAACATCGAGGATTTCCCGAACGTGAAGGCCTGGCTCGAGCGCGTCCTTGCGCGCCCGGCCGTGCAGCGAGGCCTTGAAGTCAACGCTGAAAGCCGTGGGTCGACCGATATGCAGGACCCGGCGGTTCGGGCCATGCTGTTCGGCCAGAAGGCGCGATAAGATCCCGGCAATTGCCCCGGACCGTTCCCCGGTCCGGGATCGTCCCGTCAGGAAAAGGCTATTTCTTCTTTCTGCTCTCAGACACTTCCTGAAATTTCGAGCAGTCGAAGCGGGCCATAGTGGTCTCCAGCCGCTGAATGCCCGCAAGCTCCCGAGGAGCGCTCATAGGGTCGCACGCGGGAAAATACTCGTTGGCGGTCGCCACCAGGGTCGGCATTCTCTTTTTCGCCCGGCAAATGCCGGCCATGTCGTAAGCCTCTCCCATATCCCGCGCGCGCATGAGTTGCCGTGCGATATCGAGGACCTCTCCGATGGTCGACGACCAACGCTCGCGCATGGGCGCGGAGCATTCTGCGGCCTGCGCGGGCAGACAGAGCAGACTCAAGAACAGGATCAGAATGGATTTACGCATATTACGCCACTTAGTTTTGCAGGGGCGTAACATTGCTTCAACTTCAGGTCGAGAGGGGTTCTCCTAAGACGTGTGTCTAGGTGTCTCCATGCCGAGCGGCGCGGCACTGCGATCCGGCAGGCAGCCGAGCCCGGCCAATGACGTGCGGATCGCCTCGTCCAGGGGCGTGTGCGGTTCGTGGCCAAGGAAGGCAAGGAGCTTGCGGTTGTCGAGCCGCACCGGAACGCGCCACAGGTAGCGCATCTCCCACAATTCCCGCATCAGCGGCACAAAGAACGACGCCGCGCCGACGGCAAGCCACGGAAGTCTGCGGACAGGGAGCTTCGGGTTGCCGGTCACGCGCCCGATGACTTCCGCGAATTCATTGCCGGTGTCGCACCAATGTCCGCCGAAGTGAAACACCTCGAAGTCGGACAGGGAGTTTTCACGTTCCATGATCCGCGCGAGGGTTTCGCCCACGTCGGGCAGGTAGGCCCACGCATGCCCAACGCCGGGCCGGCCCGGGTCGGTGATTGAACGGACGGGCTTTCCGGGCTGGATCAGTCCCTGAGAGAACCAGCTATTTCCCGTATGTGGACCGAAAAAATCGCCCGCCCGGATGATGAGCGTGCGAACACCACGCGCGCTGGCCGCTTTCAGTGCGTCTTCCATGTCGATGCGGATCTTGCCCTTACGGGTCGTTGCCGTTTGGGGCGTGGCTTCCGTGAGCAAGGTGTGGCTGTCGGCAGAGAAGTTATAGACCGTGCCCGGCAGAAAGATTCGCGCGCCTGACGCCTCTGCTGCCGCAATCGAGTTGTTCAACATGGGCAGGACCAGCTTTGGCCAATCACGATATTGCGGCGGGTTGGCTGCGTGGACGATCAGTTGCACGCCATCGGCTGCTGCAATCACGCTCTCCCGATCCAGGGCATCGCCCCTGACCCATTCGATCGCTCCCAGCGACGCGAAACGCCGCACGGCGTCCTCTGGCCTGCGGGTGAGGGCTCGGACCCGCCATCCATGACGCAGCAGTGCCCGCGCAGCCTCACCTCCGATACCGCCAGTCGCACCGATAACCAGCGCCATCCGTTCATCCGTCATGGGAACCTCCATTAATCGCGGAGGGAGTTATCGGTTGGTGTGAGGCTAAAGAAAATTGCTATAATATTTTAGATAGTTATAAAGAAATTTATGATGCTCGATACACTGGATTGGGAATTCTGCCGTTCCTTTCTCGCCGTCATGCGCGAGGGTAGCCTTTCCGCCGCCGCACGCAGCCTTGGACTCACCCAGCCGACCATCGGACATCATATCGATCGGCTGGAGACGACGCTCGGCAAGCCGCTTTTTACCCGTTCTCAGCGTGGTCTGATGCCGACCGATGCCGCGCGGGGGATTTTGCCCCACGTGGAAGCCATGTCATCCGCCGCGCAGGCTCTTGTGCGAACGGCATCTGGCAACGCTGGTGAAATGCGAGGCGCGGTGAGGATCACGGCGAGCGAGGTGATCGGCGTGGAGGTGCTGCCGCCCATTTTGACGGCTTTCGCACAAAGCCATCCCGAGGTTTCAATAGAATTGTCCCTGTCCAACCGGATGGAGGATCTTCTCCGCCGCGATGCCGACATCGCGATCCGCATGGCTCGCCCGAGCCAGGGCTCCCTGCTGGTCCGGAGCGTCGGCGGCATCGGTCTCGGCTTTCATGCCCACAGACGCTATCTCGACGCGAGGGGATATCCGCAGACCTTTAATGATCTGGAAGGGCATGCCCTGATCGGCTTCGATCAGGAAGAGGTCAGCATCGACGACATTCGCGAGCTCGGGACAATCCTGCGCCGCGACCGTTTCTCGCTGCGGGCGGACAGCCACCTTGCTCAACTCGCGGCCATCCGCGCAGGGTTTGGTATCGGCATCTGCCAGATCGGCATAGCCCGGCGGGAGCCGGATCTGGTGCATCTGTTCCCGGAAGCATTCCGCCCCAGCATGGAAACCTGGATCGCAATGCACAGGGACTTGCGCGCAAGCCGGCGAATTCATGCCATGTTCCAGCATTTGGCGGCGTCGATGGCCGCCTATGCCCAAGGGCGCGGTGACTGGGGCTGAGCCGCTTTCCTCAATTCACCTTCGACCAGGTCTGCGTCTTGCAGATCAGTCCCCCGAAGACGCAGCCGGAGAGCTTCATGGCCTGGCCCTGAAAGCTCATCTTGCCGGTATAGGTCTTGCCGTCCTTGTAATTGTAGAGCTGGCCCGAAAACCCTTCCCCGGCGGGCTCGATGTCGGAGATCATCTGGATGCCGACGAGATTGCGGGACCTTAAGGTTGGATCGGCGTTGTTCACGTCCTTGGGCTCCCCTGAGACGCTGAGAATGGTGCCGCAATAGACCGGCCCGCATTTGGCGATCTTCACGCGGGTTTCGCCGCTTTCGCTCAAATAGGTTCCGCTGGGGTCCGCTGACTGCGCTTGGGCCGAGGGGGACGCTACGAAAAAGCTCAGGGCGGCCAAAGGGGCCGCGAGAGCCAAGAGGCTGGCAGATTTCATCTTTCACTCCCGATGCCGGCCTCTTCAATGGGCCGGTCGCGTAACAAAGTAGGGGAGATGGCGGCTCTTTCCAACACGGCCTTTAACCGCGTGTCCCGAAAAGCCTTGAGGCCTAGCGGCCCCACCGCTATAAGCGCGCCACTTTCAACGAATTTTCCCGCAAAACAGCGAGTTTCTCATGGCTATCGAGCGCACCTTCTCCATCATCAAGCCCGACGCGACCGAGCGTAACCTGACCGGCGCCGTCAATGCCGTCATCGAGAAGGCCGGCCTGCGCATCGTGGCGCAGAAGCGCATTCTCATGACCCGCCGCGAGGCCGAGACCTTCTACGCGGTCCACAAGGAGCGCCCCTTCTTCGGCGAACTCGTCGATTTCATGGTTTCCGGCCCGGTCGTCGTGCAGGTTCTCCAGGGCGACAACGCCATTGCCCGCTACCGTGAGGTGATGGGCGCCACGAACCCCGAGAGCGCCGCGGAAGGCACGATCCGCAAGCTCTACGCCAAGTCCATCGGCGAAAACTCGGTTCACGGCTCCGACAGCGCCGAGAACGCCAAGATCGAGATCGCCCAGTTCTTCTCGGGCAACGAGATCGTCGGCTAAGGCAGGCTGTCTTTGCCGACTGCTTCCTAAGGCCGCCTCCGGGCGGCCTTTTCATTTTCCGGCCTCTCCCCCATCATGCCGGCCATGAATCAGGCCCCCCGCATCGAACATCGCCCTTCCGTGTGCCCGCACGATTGTCCATCCTCGTGCTCGCTCAATGTCGAGGTGATCGAGGGCAAGACCATCGGGCGCGTGCACGGTGCGCAGTCGAACCGCTACACGGCGGGCGTCATCTGCGCGAAAGTGGCGCGTTATGCGGAGCGGATTCATCATCCCGACCGGCTCCTCCATCCGCTGCGCCGCATCGGCCCGAAAGGGTCGGGCCAGTTCGAGCGCATCTCCTGGGATGAGGCGCTCGACATCGTGGCGCGGAAATTTCTGGAGGCCGAGCAGGATTTCGGCGCCGGGTCCGTCTGGCCCTACTACTATGCGGGCACGATGGGCTTCGTGATGCGTGACGGCATCAACCGCCTGCGCAACGTGAAGAACTATTCCGGCCAGTATTCGACGATCTGCACCACGATGGCCTGGACCGGCTACATCGCCGGCACGGGCAAGCTCGCGGGCCCTGATCCGCGCGAGATGGCGCTGTCGGATTGCGTGGTGATCTGGGGCACGAACCCTGTTCACACGCAGGTCAACGTGATGACGCACGCCGCCCGCGCCCGCAAGGAACGCGGCGCGAAGATCGTCGCCATCGACATCTACATGAACGCCACGATGAAGCAGGCCGACATGGCGCTTCTCGTGAAGCCGGGCACCGACGGCGCGCTCGCCTGCGCCGTCATGCATGTTCTGTTCCGCGATGGTTATGCGGATTGGGATTATCTCGAGCGCTACACCGATTGCCCGCGCGATCTGGAAGCGCATCTGCGCACCCGCGATCCCGCCTGGGCCGCCGCGATCACGGGCCTTTCGGTGGAAGAGATCGAGGCTTTCGCAAAACTCGTAGGCGAGACGAAACGCACGTATTTCCGCCTCGGCTACGGTTTTGGCCGTCAGCGCAACGGCGCGATCAACATGCACGCGGCCTCCTGCATCGCGGCGGTGACGGGGTGCTGGCAATATGAAGGCGGCGGCGCTTTCCACAACAACGGCGCGATCTATCATTGGAACAAGACGCTGATCGAAGGGCTCGACGTGCGCGACCCCGCGATCCGCCAGCTCGATCAATCGCAGATCGGGCGCGTGCTGACTGGGGAGCCGCAAGCCCTGCGCCATGGCGGGCCGGTGACGGCGATGCTGATCCAGAACACCAACCCTGTCTCCGTAGCGCCCGAGCAGGAGCTGGTGAAGGCAGGCTTTGCCCGCGAGGATCTGTTCGTGTGCGTCCACGAGCAGTTCATGACAGAAACCGCACTGATGGCGGACATCGTTCTGCCCGCGACCATGTTCATGGAGCATGACGACTTCTATCAGGGCGGCGGGCATCAATATTTCCAACTCGGATTGAAGCTCGTCGAGCCGCCCGGGGAATGCCGTTCCAACCATGAGGTGGTGCGCGAGCTCGCGCGGCGCGTGGGTGCGCAGCATCGCGGCTTCGAGATGGAGCCGCGCGAGATCATCGACTGGACGCTGCAGAATTCCGGCTGGGGCACCATCGAGAATCTGGAAGAACAGGTCCATATCGACGCGCAGCCCTCTTTCCGCGAGGCGCATTATCTCGACGGCTTCGGCTACAAGGACGGCAAGTTCCGTTTCAGGCCGGACTGGACGAAGGTTCCTTCCAAGAACGATGGGCCGATGGGGCCGTGGGCCGATATTCCGGCGCTGCCTGACCATTGGGGCGTGATCGAGGAGGCGACGCCGGATTACCCCTTCCGTCTCGCCACGAGTCCCGCGCGCAATTTCCTCAATTCCACCTTCACGGAAACCCCGACATCTCAGGCGAAGGAGGGAAGGCCGGAGGTGATGATCCACCCGCTGGATGCCGAGCCGCACGGCATCGCGGATGGCGATTGGGTGAAGCTGGCGAATGCGCGCGGCGAGGTCTTCCTGCGCGCCCGCCACTATGACGGTGTGCGGCGGGGTGTGCTGATCGCGGAATCGATCTGGCCGAATGCGGCCCATCCCTTCGGCCGGGGCATCAATACGCTGACCGGGGCGGATCAGGTCGCGCCTTACGGCGGCGCGGCCTTCCACGACAATCGCGTGGCGCTGGTCAAGGAAGAGCCCGCCGTTACTTAAGCCTTAAGCCTGTTTCAACCCGGGCCCTTGACCGGCGTGGACCGAGCCTATCCTTAAAGCTTGTATGCTTTTCTTCTTGCTTGGAGCGTTTCCATGACTTCCGTCATCCGCGCGGCGCTGGCCGCTTTCGCCGTTGCGGCCTCCGCAACCGTCGCTCTCGCCTCGGCCTCCAATACGCCGACGATGTATCAAGTGGACCCCGCGCTGAAGACGGAGAGCATGAGCGAGCTGACGGCCCGCGTGCGCCGTGCCTGCGCCGTCACGCAGGCCAAGATCCAGAGTGCTGATGAGGCCTCCTTCGGGCGCAAGTGCGATTGCTATGCGGGACGCACCATGCGCTCGCTCAGCACCGAGGAAGTGCAGACCTATCGCGATACCGGCGTGTTCGATGACGGAGCCCGCACCAAGGCGCTCAGCGCCATCGACGCCTGCAAGCTCCAGCGCCCGACGATCTGAGCGTCACGACGATTACATGAAGTCATGGCCGGGCTCGTCCCGGCCATGTGCTTTTTGGGGGGCTCAAGCCGGAGAGCGCAGCGCGCCGCCCGCGTTCCAGCCTTTTGCGAAAACCGTGCGGTCACCTTCCAGCCGCGCGTGACCGTCGCAGATCATGCGCAGGGCCTGCGGGTAGATGATGTGCTCCTGCGCCAGCACGCGCGCGGCGAGGGTTTCTTCCGTATCGCCCGGCACCACCGGCACGGCGGCCTGGGCGATGATCGGGCCCGCGTCGAGTTCCGGCACCACGAAATGCACCGTGCAGCCGTGCACGAGCACGCCTTCGGCGAGTGCCCGCTGGTGCGTGTGGACGCCACGGAAGAGCGGCAGGAGAGAGGGGTGGATGTTGATCATCCGGCCCGTCCAGCGCTCCACGAACCACGGCGTGAGCACGCGCATGAAGCCCGCGAGGCAGATGATGTCGATGGCGTGATCGCGAAGGGCGTGGTCCAGTTCTTCCTCGAAGCCCTCGCGACGAGAAAAGACCTTGTGGTCGATGGCGAGCGTGGCGATCCCGGCTTCCTGAGCTCGCGCCAATCCTGCCACGCCCGGGCGATTGGACAGAACGAGGGCGATCTCACCCGGAAAATCCGGGGCGCGGGCGGCCTCGATAAGCGAGGTCATGTTCGATCCGCGTCCGGAAATCAGAATGGCGATGCGGCGGCGGGTCATCAGAGTTTCAAACGTCCCGAGGTCTGGACCTGCTCGCCGCCGTCATGGGTGATAGCCTCGCCGATGCGGATCGGCTTTTCGCCCGCGTTCTGAAGCTGCTTCATCACCTCGTCCGCCTTGTCGGCGGCGGCGAAGACGATCATGCCAATGCCGCAATTGAAGGTGCGCAGCATTTCGCTTTCCACCACGCCGCCGGTCCGGCTGAGCCAGCCGAAGACGGGCGGGACGGGGATCGCGTCGAGATCGAGCCGCACGCCGATGCCGTCGGACAGAACGCGCGGAATATTGTCCGGAAAGCCGCCGCCCGTGATGTGGCAGAGAGCGTTGATGCCGTCCGTCGCCTTCAGCGTGGCGAGAAGCGACTTCACGTAGATCCGCGTCGGCTCCAGAAGAGCCTCGCCGAGAGTCTTGCCCGTCGCGAAGGGAGCGGCATCCGTCCAGGCGAGGCCGGAGCGCTCGACAACGCGGCGCACGAGCGAAAATCCGTTGGAATGAACGCCGGAGGAGGGCAGGCCGATGAGGACGTCGCCCGCCTTCACCGCCTTCGGCAGGAGCGTCCCGCGCTCGGCAGCGCCCACCGCAAAGCCCGCGAGGTCATAATCGCCCTTGGCGTAGAGGCCCGGCATTTCGGCGGTCTCGCCGCCGATCAGCGCGCAACCGGCGAGGCGGCAGCCTTCCGCAATGCCCTTGACGATATGCACGCCCACCTCCGGCGAGAGCTTGCCGGTGGCGAAATAGTCAAGAAACAGCAGGGGCTCGGCCCCCTGAACGATGATGTCGTTCACGCACATGGCGACGAGATCGATGCCGATGGTGTCATGAATGCCGGTATCGATGGCGATCTTGACTTTGGTGCCCACCCCGTCATTGGCAGCGACGAGGATCGGGTCCTTGAAGCCTGCAGCCTTGAGGTCGAAAAGGCCACCGAAACCGCCGATCTCCGCATCCGCGCCGGGGCGGCGGGTGGATCGCACCAGGGGCTTGATCTGGTCGACCATGTCGTTGCCCGCGTCGATGTCGACGCCCGCTTGGGCATAAGTCAGGCCGTTCGTCTTCTTCTCGGTCATGGCACACCTCGTCTTGCGTTGGGGAGTAAGGCGAGAGAGGGCGGGAGGCAAGGGTTTTTGCGTTCCCTCTCGAGCCGTATCGTCATGGAGGAAGGAGCTTGAGAAAATCCTCGAAGCGCTTGCCTGGTTCGGGAGCGAAACGCTCCTCGGTCTCCGTCACGCTCCGGAAGCGTTCGAGCCGGAAATTTCTGAAATCCTGTCGCTCCTCGCACCAGGCGGTCAGCAGCCAGAGGAGGTCGAAGGCTGTCAGCCCCACGGGGCGCAGCCGGCGTTCGGTGATCTGGTCCTGAAGGTCGCAATAGACTGCTTTGACGACGCGCCGGTTCCGGATGGCGTGGCGCAGGAGACGCAGCACGCCGGCTTCGTCTGCTGCGGTATCGCTTCGGCGTTTTGCCACGTTGAGTGGCACCTCGTCGGGTGTGCGCTTCGCATCGCCACGCAGCACCTGCGCGATCTTGGCGGCGGCCCGATGGCCTGCCTCGGCCAAATCGGGATCGGCGCGGGCCGCGACCATGCGGGTGCCGAGGATGATGGCCTCGAGCTCGTCCTCATCGAACATGAGCGGCGGCAGGAAAAAGCCCTTGCGCAACATGTAGCCGACGCCCGCCTGCCCCTCGATGGGAGCGCCCAGGTCCTGCAGCACTCCCATGTCGCGGTAGATCGTGCGCATGGAGACGCCCAGCTCCGCGGCGAGGTCTTCGGCGCTCTTCGGCGTGCGGAGACCCCGCAACCGGTCGAGAATCTGGAACAGGCGAACGACGCGCATGAGATGAGGATATCTGGTTGCTCCTGACGGAAACTGTCAGGAGGGGGCGGGCATGTCCATCCCTGCCCAGGCAGTCAAGCCTGGATTAACAGGAGAAACGAGAATGGCTTTCGAGATCCCCCTCTATCGCTTCCGCAAGGACGTTAGCTTCGAGGATGCCAAGCGCGTGGCGCTCGGCCTGAACGAGTTCCTGCGCACGGCGCCGGGCTTCAAGACCCGGAGCACCTATTACGACGACAAGAGCGATGTATGGATCGATGTGGTCGAATGGGAAACGATGGAGCTGGCGCTTCAGGCCCTGGACGATTTCTCGAAGTCGCCGTCCTTTGCAGAATTCGTCAAGCTCGCCGATCCAGACTTCAACCTCATGCACCATGGGAATCTGATCCAGACGTTCAGAGTGTGAATGGCCGAGCGTCATGAGCGACCCTTCCACGTCGCCCGGGGATCCGCCTCTTAAGCCCCGGGGGACGTGGATGGCCGAGAAGGGGCTGCATTATCCCCACCCGCCAGACCCGGGTGATTGAACTCCGCCGCGCGAGCGGCCATCATCGCCCGGATGACCATTCCGAACATCATCACCATCGGCCGCCTCATCATCGTGCCTATCGTGCTCGTCATGATCATGCAGGGGAGGTGGGTTTCCGCCTTCATCCTTTTCGTCGTGGCCGGCGTCTCGGACGCCGTGGATGGCTTCATTGCCCGGCGCTTCAACATGCAGAGCGAGTTCGGGGCCTATATTGACCCCCTTGCTGACAAGGGTCTTCTGGTCTCGATCTATGTGACGCTGGCCATCGTAGGGGCTATCCCGAGTTGGCTCGCCATCGTCGTGGTGTCGCGGGATGCGATGATCGTCTCCGCCGTGCTCCTGTCCTGGGTCATGGGGCGTCCGGTGGAAATCAGGCCCCTCATTGTGAGCAAGCTCAACACCGTCGGTCAGATCGCCTTTGCAGCCTTTGCTCTTGCGACAAACGCCTTCGGAATAAACCTTGGAGGACTTGAGGATATCGCCATGTTCATCGTGGCCGCCTTGACCGTCGTCTCCGCCGGTGCCTATCTCGGAGACTGGCTGCGGCATATGGCGGCCTGAATTCGCTTTTCTTAGGGGTAGAAGCCGGATGTCGCTTCAAAGGCAGCTCGTATTCTGGGGCCTCGCGCTGGCGGTCACGGTGTTTTTCCTGGCCACCCTGCGCGAGATCCTTCTGCCTTTCGTCGCGGGTTTCGCACTGGCCTATCTCCTCGACCCGCTGGCGGACCGGCTGCAGCGGATCGGCATCGGGCGGCTGGGGGCGAGCATCCTCATCCTCGTTATCTTCGTCCTCCTCTTCATCGTTACCCTCGTCGTTCTCATTCCGCTGGTCGCGCAGCAGGTCGAGGCTTTCGTGGAAAAGTTGCCCGGCTATGTCGACCGCCTGCAGCAACTGGCGATCCAGGAGGGCGGGCCGCTTCTGGAGCGGCTCGGGGGATCGAGCGCCCTGTCCGAAATCAAGACCTCTGTCGGCAATCTGGTTTCCCAGGGCCTGCAATGGCTCGGCGGGGTCTTCCAGTCGCTCCTGTCCGGCGGACGGGCGCTGGTGAGCATCATGTCCCTTCTCGTCGTCACGCCGGTGGTGGCTTTCTACATGCTGGTGGATTGGGACCGCATGGTGAGCACGGTGGATTCCTGGCTCCCCATGAAGCAGCGGGACACGATCCGCGCCATCTTCCGCGACATCGACCGCGCCATTGCCGGCTTCGTGCGCGGGCAGGCGATGGTGTGCCTGATCCTCGGCACGTTCTACGCCGTGGGCCTGAGCGTGGTGGGGCTCAATTTCGGCGTGCTGATCGGCATGGGTTCGGGGCTGTTGAGCTTCATCCCCTATGTCGGCTCGCTCACCGGCCTGATCCTGTCCGTCGGTGTCGCCATCGTCCAGTTCTGGCCGGACTGGACATGGATCCTGGCGACGCTCGCCATTTTCGTGTTCGGCCAGTTCGTCGAAGGCAACATCCTCTCCCCGAAGCTCGTCGGGGAATCCGTCGGCCTGCATCCGGTGTGGCTGATGTTCGCGCTCTTGGCTTTCGGCACCCTGTTCGGGTTCGTCGGGCTTCTTCTCGCCGTGCCGCTGGCGGCGTCCATCGGCGTTGTCGCCCGCTACGCCCTGAAGGAATATCTTTCGAGCCCGCTCTATCGCGGAACAAACCGCAAGGCCGATCTCGATGCGTGAGGCCCCCAAGCAGCTCGCCCTCGACCTGCCGGTGGAAACCCGGTTCGAGCGGGAAGATTTCCTCGTCAGCCCCTCCAACGAACTGGCCTATGGCTTGATCGAACGGTGGCCCGACTGGCCTGACAACATCCTGATCCTGAAAGGCCCGCGCGGCAGTGGTAAAAGCCATCTCGCCGCGATCTGGGCGACGGGCGCTCATGCCTGGAGCGTCGATGCCTTCGAGGTCACGGGGGACAAGGTTCCTCACCTTGTCTCCAACGGCGCTCTCGCCATCGAGGATGCCGACCGGGCCGAACTCGACGAGGCGGCCCTGTTCCACCTGCTCAACCTCGCCCGGGAGCGCAAGGCCTTCATCCTCATCACCTGTGAGACGTCGCCGGACGGGTGGGGGCTCAAAACGCCCGATCTGCTCTCGCGCCTGCGCCTCGCGCCGACCGCCGTTCTTGATCCGCCAGACGATGCGCTTTTGAAGGCGGTTCTCGTGAAGCTCTTTGTCGACCGCCAGCTCGTGGTCGACACGACGGTTGTGGACTACATTGCCCTCAGGATCGAGCGATCCCTGTCGAAGGCCGCCGAATTCGTCGCGGCTTTGGACAAGGAGGCCTTGAGCCGTGGACGGCGCGTCTCCCGCGCCATCGCCGCCGAAATCCTCGGCTCCGCGCAGGATACGGAAGAGATCGAGTGAAGACACCGTCGTCGAAACGTCGTGAAACCGTCGTCAAATCCAAGGCAAAGCGGAAACCGCGCAAAAAGGCGGAGGGCGAGGTCGTGGTGAAGGAGCTGATCCTGGAGGACGTCGAGATCGTCAGCGATGCGCCGCAGCCCAAGGCCCCGCCGGATATCGATCTCGACGGCGCGGCCCTGCGGCAATTCCCGCAGCGTTTCGTGAATCGCGAACTGTCCTGGCTCCAGTTCAACAGGCGTGTGCTGGAAGAGGCGTCGAACACGAACCACCCTCTTCTGGAGCAACTGCGCTTTCTTTCCATCTCCGCGGCGAACCTTGACGAGTTCTTCATGGTTCGCGTGGCGGGTCTGCGTGGCCAGGTCCGCTCCAATGTCGGCACCCTGTCGCAGGACGGACTGTCCCCGCAGGAGCAGCTGGTGAAGATCGCGGCCGAGGTCTCGAGCCTCGCTTCCGATCAGCAGCGGCGCTGGCACGACCTGAAGGACGTTCTTCTGGAAGAGGGCATCGTCCTCGTGGACGGGCCCGATCTCGCAAAGGCCGAGGCCGTGTGGCTGGAGGATTATTTCCTCAGCCACGTCTTCCCCGTGCTGACGCCGCTTGCCATCGACCCGGCGCACCCGTTCCCGTTCATTCCCAATCTCGGATTGTCCATCGCCCTCAAGCTCGCGCGGCAGAGCGACGGAAAGGTGCTGAACGCGCTGATCCGCCTGCCTTCGAAGGTCGAGCGGTTCATCCGCCTGCCCGATCTCGCCGAGACCGGCGCGACGCGTTTCATCGCGCTCGAGCAGGTGATTGTGCTCTACACGGGCCGTCTCTTCCCTGGCTACAGCGTGCAGGGGCAGGGCGCCTTCCGCGTCATCCGCGATTCCGATCTCGAAGTGGAGGAAGAGGCGGAAGACCTCGTGCGTCTGTTCGAAACCGCGCTCAAGCAGCGCCGGCGCGGCAGCGTGATCCGCCTCGAGGTCGAGGCCGCGATGCCGGAGGACCTGCGCCAGTTCGTCGCCGAGGAATCCGAAATCGCCTTCGAGACCGAGCTCTTCGTCGTCGAAGGCATGCTGGCCTTGAACGACCTGTCGCAGCTTGTCGGACTGGAGAGGCCGGACCTCAAGTTCAAGCCGTATATTCCGCGCTTTCCGGAGCGCATCCGCGAGCACAGCGGCGATTGCTTCGCCGCCATCCGGCAGAAGGATCTCATCGTCCACCACCCGTATGAGTCCTTCGATGTGGTGGTGCAGTTTCTGCGCCAGGCCGCGCGCGATCCGAACGTGGTGGCGATCAAGCAGACGCTTTACCGGACCTCGCCGGATTCACCCATCGTTGCTGCTCTTGCCGAGGCAGCGGAGGCGGGCAAGTCCGTCACCGCGCTCGTTGAGCTCAAAGCCCGCTTCGACGAGGAAGCCAACATCTTCTGGGCGCGCAATCTGGAGCGTGCCGGCGCACAGGTCGTGTTCGGCTTCATCGAACTGAAGACGCACGCCAAGCTCTCGATGGTCGTGCGGCGCGAAGGCGGGCAGCTCATCACCTATTGCCATGTCGGCACGGGCAACTACCACCCGATCACCGCGCGCATCTATACGGATCTTTCCTTCTTCACCGCCGATCCTGCGATCGGGCGCGACATTTCGCGTATCTTCAATTTCGTCACCGGTTACGCGGAGCCTGCGGAAATGGAGCGCATGGCGGTGTCTCCGCTGACGCTGAAGAAGCGCCTGTTGCAGCATATCGATGAGGAAATCGCACACGCCAAGGCTGGGCGCTCGGGCGCGATCTGGCTCAAGTGCAATTCCCTTGTCGATCCGAGCATCATCGATGCGCTCTACGACGCGAGCGCGGCGGGAGTGCAGATCGATCTCGTGGTGCGCGGCATCTGCTGCCTGCGGCCCGGCATCAAGGGATTGTCCGAGAACATCCGCGTGAAGTCGATTGTCGGGCGCTTCCTCGAACACACCCGCATCTATGCCTTCGGCAACGGGCAGGGCCTGCCAAACCCTAAGGCTCACGTCTATATTTCCTCGGCCGACCTCATGCCCCGCAATCTGGAACGCCGGGTCGAATCCCTGTTGCCGATCCTGAATCCGACTGTGCATCAACAGGTCCTCGATCAGATCATGCTCGCCAACCTCCTCGACAACGAACAAAGCTGGACGCTTCTGGCCAACGGCACGAGCCGGCGCATCGTTTCCGCTCCGGGCGAAGAGCCCTTCAATGCACACAAGTTCTTCATGACCAATCCAAGCCTGTCAGGCCGCGGCAAATCCCTGAAAACATCGAGCCCGCGCGCGCTCGCGAAACGGGGGCTGCGTTAAGCGATGCCGTCACGCGAGGCACAGGGGCGGCTTAAAGTCGGCCGCCCGATTGCGATCATCGACATCGGGTCGAACTCGGTGCGTCTGGTGGCCTATGAGGGCATCACGCGCGCGCCGACGCCTATCTATAACGAGAAGGTGCTGTGCGGCCTCGGCCGCCATGTCGCGACGACGGGGCGGCTCGACGACGATGCCGTCGAGCGTGCCTTGCGGGCGCTCGCCCGGTTTCGCGTGCTTTGCGAAACGATGGACGTGTCGAAGGTCTTCGTCCTCGCGACCGCAGCCGCCCGTGATGCGACGAACGGGCCTGCCTTCCTGAAAGCCGCTGCGGCGGCCTGCGGGCAAAAGGTCCAACTGCTTTCCGGCGCGCAGGAGGCTGCATTTTCAGCCTATGGCGTCGTTTCCGGCTTCTACGATCCGGACGGCCTCGTGGGCGATCTCGGCGGCGGCAGTCTCGAACTCGTCGACGTGAAGGGGGCGAGTGTCGGGGAGGGCGTCACTATGCCCCTCGGCGGCCTTGCGCTGCAGGATCTTAGCGGCGGCTCTCTCAAGAAAGCGCAGAAGATCGTTCGCGCCGCCCTCGAGCGCCAGACCGAACAACTTGAACATCTGCGCGGACGAACCTTCTATGCCGTCGGTGGAACGTGGCGCGCCCTGGCGCGGCTTCACCAGGCCTCGCGCGACTATCCGCTGCATGTCATGCATGCCTACACCATCAAGCCCGATGACGGCCTCGACTTCCTGCAACTGGTCGAGCGCGTGGACGCGCGGACGCTGAAGGACATCGAGAGCGTGTCGGAAGCCCGCCGCCCGCTTCTCGCCTATGGCGCCATCGTGCTGGAGGAGATTTTGCGTCTCGGGCAGCCGAAGGAAGTCGCGATCTCCGCGCTCGGTGTCCGTGAAGGGCTGCTTTACGACAAGCTGGCCCCGGAAACCCGCGCGCTCGATCCACTGCTTTCGGCGGCGGGGGATCTCAATCTCCTGCGCTCGCGCTCCGCCCGCCACGGCGAGGAGTTGTGGGACTGGACCTGCCGGTTCTTCGAAACCGTCGGCCTGCCGGAAACCGAGAACGACAAGCGCTTGCGTCATGCGGCCTGCCTCCTCGCCGATATCGGATGGCGCGCGCATCCGGATTATCGCGGCGAGCAGAGCCTCAACCTTCTCGCCTATGGCGCGTTCTCCGGCATCGACCATCCGGGCCGCGCCTATCTCGCGCTCTCGATCTTCTTCCGGCACGAGGGGCTCTCGCCCGACAAGGTCAGCTCCCGCATCAAGACGCTGGCGGGCATCAAGCTGATGGAGCGCGCGCGCATTCTCGCCGCGCTCATGCGCATCGCCTATCCGGTTTCGGTGGCGATGGAAGGAATCCTTCCCCGCACCCCGCTCGTCGCGCGGGGGCAGCAGGCCGTGCTGCAATTGCCCGGCGATCTGAAGGAACTGGCGAGCGACCGGCTGGTGGGGCGCGTCAGGGCTCTTGGCAAACTGCTCGATCTGGAGCCCCGGATTGAGATCGTCTGAGGTCCGTATTCTCGTTACCATCGCAGAAGGCCACGGCCACGGTGTCCAACTATTGTCGTATTCGACCTCATTGTCTTTGCTGAAATTGACCCTAGTTGAGTTGCGCGCCAAGCGCTACCATACGCTGCAATGAGAATATGAACCTGCCATGAGGGAACCTATGTCGACCATCGACCTCGACGCCATCCGCAACGCGAAACGGTCAAGCGATCCTTATGATTTCTTGCTCGGGTCCAACATCCTGAAGGCCGATGCCATCGACGACCTGCGCCGTGATTTTCCCAACATCACGAAGCCGGGCTACCTGACCGTGGACGAAGTCGATCTTCATGGCCGCTTCAAAAAGCTGATCGAAGAGCTTGAGGGCCCCGAACTGACGGAAGAGCTTTCCCGCAAATTCGGGCAGGACCTGCACCAATATCCGCGCCTGACGACGATCATGAAGCGTTCGCAGCCGAAATACGGCGCGATCCACACCGATGGCCCTTCCAAGGTCATGACCATGCTCGTCTACATGAACGACGACTGGGGCACCGATGACGGTGGCCGCCTGCGCGTTCTCTACGACAGCGAGAACTTTGAACCCTATGCGATGGAAGTGCCGCCCGTCATGGGCACGGTCTTTGCCTTCCTGCGTTCCGACAATTCCTGGCACGGCCATCGTCCCTTTGTCGGCGAGCGCAAGGTGGTTCAGATCGCCTGGGTCAAGAGCCAGGCGGACGTCGACCGCAAGAAGAAGCACAACCGCATCGCCCAGGTCTTCAAGGGCATCTTCGGGCGGTAAACGCTTAGCCAAACCTGCGCTTGCGACATGCGATGTTGTCGCGGAATCTGGGTTCTCGATTCTCCGTCGAGGACCCTTTTTCATGTCGGACATCAAGACCAAAATCAGCCGGGTCGTCTACGAGAACCGCTGGATGCGCGTGCGCGAGGATGAAATTCTCCGGCGCGACGGTTCTCGTGGCCTCTACGGCGTCGTCGAGAAAGCCGATTTCGCGGTGATCGTCCCGGTGGAAGACGGCAGGATCCACCTCGTGGAGCAGTATCGTTATCCTGTCGGCGGACGTTACTGGGAACTGCCTCAAGGCTCATGGGAACAATCGCCCGGTATCGACCCGCTTGATCTCGCCTGCGCAGAGCTGCGCGAAGAGACGGGTCTCATCGCCCATCGCATGGCCTATGTCGGCCACCTCTTCGATAGCTACGGCTACTCGACGCAGGGCTATCACATCTATTGGGCTGAGGGACTGGAATTGGGCGAGATGGCGCGGGAGCACGAGGAACAGGACATGATCTCCCGAAGCTTCCCCATCGCTGAGGTCGATGCGATGATTTTACAGGGCAAAATCAAGGATTCCGCGACGGTCGCGGCCCTAGGGTTGGCGCGGCTGAGGGGGGGGGCTGAGCTGAAGAAGCTTGGCGACACGGGCTCGGAGCGATTATTCCACCGCCCGCAGCGCCACGCGTCCGCGATCCAGCACCAGGCTCAACTGTCCGCCCTTCAGCGCCAGCGCCTTTTCCCCGAAGAGCGTACGCCGCCAGCCGTGGAGGGAAGGGACGTCCGCCGTGTCGCTTTCGGCGATAGCTTCCAGCTCCTCGACGGTGGCGATGATCTTGGGCGCAACGCCCTCGTTCTCGGCGACGGCCTTCAGGAGCACCTTGAGGAGATCGACCACCGCGCCCGTGCCGCTGCGTCCGCGGGGACGTTCGGGCATGGGAATGCTGGCGGGGTCGCGGGCAAGGCCACGCTCCACGGCCTCCAGAATGTCGCCGCCGGTCTTGGAACGCTCGAAGCCGTTCGGGATCGAGCGCAGACGTCCTAGGGCCTCGACGCTGCGGGGTGCGGAAACGGCGACGTCGATCAGGGCGTCGTCCTTGAGAATACGCCCGCGCGGCACGTCCCGGCTTTGCGCCTCGCGCTCCCGCCAGGCGGCGATCTCCATCAACACCGCGACTTCCTTGGTCTTGCGCAGGCGTCCGCCGAGGCGTTTCCAGGCGCCCTCAGGGTCGGCCTGATAGGTCGCGGGGGAGGTGAGGACGGACATTTCCTCGGCCAGCCATTCGAGGCGGCCATTGGCCTGCAACTGCTCCATCAGCGCCTCGTACACCTTCACCAGATGGGTGACGTCGGACAGGGCATAGACGAGCTGGGCCTCCGTCAGCGGGCGGCGGGACCAGTCCGTGAAGCGGGAGGACTTGTCGACCCGTGCCTTGGCGAGGTCGTTCACCAACTGCTCGTAGGAGACCGAGTCGCCATAGCCGCAGACCATCGCCGCGACCTGGGTGTCGAAGAGCGGGTGAGGCAGGATCTTTCCGAGATTCCAGACGATTTCCAGATCCTGCCGGGCGGAGTGGAAGACCTTGGTGACGCGTTCGTTCGCCATCAGCGCCATGAAGGGCGCGAGGTCGAGATCGGGCGAAAGGGGGTCGATGAGATAGGCATCATCCGGATCCGGCCCCGCCATCTGGATCAGGCACAACTTCGGGTAATAGGTCGTTTCCCGCAAAAACTCGGTATCGACCGTAACGAAGGGGTGGGCCGCAAGGCGGGCGCAGGTGTCGGCAAGGGCGTCGGTGGTGGCAATCAGGTTCATGGACCCCGTTTTAGCGGAAGCGGGGCGGCGATGCGACTCCCGCAGTGCATCAATCCCCCGTAAGTGCACGCTTCCGGGCCGTGAAAGGGGGCGTATTTCACCCTTCCGCCTTGACTTCCCCGGCCTCCCATGAATGTTGCGCGGAACACTGAATCCCCGAGCAGGCTCCGAGAATTATGTCCGCCTCCATGCACCGTTACCGCTCTCACACCTGCGGCGCGCTCCGCGAATCCGATGTCGGCGAGATCACCCGCCTGTCCGGCTGGTGCCACCGTATCCGCGATCACGGCGGCGTGCTCTTCATCGACCTGCGCGATCATTACGGTATGACGCAATGCGTCATCGATCCGGATTCCCCGGCCTTCAAGCTGGCCGAGACGGCGCGTTCCGAGTGGGTGATCCGTGTGGACGGCAAGGTGCGCAAGCGCCCCGCCGGCACCGAGAACCCGGAACTGCCCACCGGCCTGATCGAGGTCTACATCACCGAGATCGAGGTGCTCGGCCCGGCGGACGAATTGCCGATGCCGGTTTTCGGCGATCAGGAATATCCGGAAGAGACCCGTCTCAAGTACCGGTATCTCGACCTCCGCCGCGAGAAGCTCCACAACAACATCATGAAGCGCGGCGCGATCATCGATTCCTTGCGCACCCGCATGAAGACGGGCGGCTTCTTCGAATTCACGACGCCGATCCTGACGGCGTCCTCGCCGGAAGGCGCGCGCGACTTCCTCGTGCCCTCGCGCATCCACCCCGGCAAGTTCTACGCGCTGCCGCAGGCTCCGCAGCAGTTCAAGCAGCTCATCATGATGTCCGGCTTCGACCGGTACTTCCAGATCGCGCCCTGCTTCCGCGACGAGGATCCGCGCGCCGACCGCCTGCCGGGCGAGTTCTACCAACTCGACGTGGAAATGAGCTTCGTCACGCAGGAAGACGTGTTCCAGATGATGGAGCCCGTGGTCCGCGACACGTTCAAGGAATTCGCGGACGGCAAGCCGGTGACGGACGTGTTCCCGCGCATCCCGTATTTCGAGTCGATGCTGAAATACGGCTCGGACAAGCCCGACCTGCGCAACCCGCTCATCATCGCTGACGTGTCGGAGGTGTTCGAGCGTGAGGACGTGACCTTCAATGCGTTCAAGAACGTGGTGAAGGGCGGCGGCGTCGTGCGCGCCATTCCGGCGACCGGTGCTGCCACGCAGCCGCGCTCCTTCTTCGACAAGCTCAACGACTGGGCCCGCTCGGAAGGCGCGCCCGGCCTCGGTTATATCGTGTTCGAGGAAGAGGGTGGTCAGATCGTCGGCAAGGGCCCGATCGCCAAGTTCATTCCGGACGCCGCTCAGGCCGCCATTCGCGAGAAGGCCGGCATTAAGGCCGGTGATGCGGTGTTCTTCTCGGCAGGCGTCGAGGACAAGGCGGCGTCTCTGGCCGGCAAGGCGCGCATACGCATCGGCGACGAATT
Source organism: Microvirga flavescens (assembly GCF_003290125.1). Taxonomy (GTDB): domain Bacteria; phylum Pseudomonadota; class Alphaproteobacteria; order Rhizobiales; family Beijerinckiaceae; genus Microvirga; species Microvirga flavescens. The sequence goes on along the minus strand of NZ_QMKH01000007.1, from coordinate 120,634 downwards.
GGGTCTTGGCAACAAGGACCAGTACGCCTTCTGCTGGATCGTCGACTTCCCGCAATACGAGTGGAATGAAGACGAGAAGAAGATCGACTTCTCCCACAACCCGTTCTCCATGGGCAACATGGATCACGACGCCTTCATGGCGCTTGATCCGTCGGACAAGGACAAGATCCTCAAGATCACGGCCTTCCAGTACGACATGGTCTGCAACGGCTATGAGATGGCTTCGGGCTCGATCCGTAACCATCGCCCCGACCGGATGGTGAAGGCCTTCGAGATCGCAGGCTACGGCGAGCAGGAAGTGATGGACCGCTTCGGCGGCATGTACCGCGCGTTCCAGTACGGCGCGCCGCCCCACGGCGGCATGGCAGCGGGCGTGGATCGCATCGTGATGCTGCTTTGCGGTGCGCAGAACCTGCGCGAAATCACGCTCTTCCCCATGAACCAGAAGGCGGAAGACCTGCTGCTCGGCGCGCCCTCCGAGGCGACGACCAAGCAGTTGCGCGAGCTGCACATTCGCGTGAACGTTCAGGAGAAGTGAGGCCATCGTCGCGATGACCTCCACCACCGCCATCGTCGTGGCCTTCGACAGTGCCGACGCGCTGCCGGAGTGCCTCGGCGCTCTGAAGGCGGAAGGGGCGCCAGTCATCGTCGTCGACAACGCCTCGACGGACGACACTGTGACGGTGGCCGAGCGCTTCGGCGCGCAGGTCGTCCGCAGCGCGAAGAACGAAGGCTATGGCCGCGCCAACAACCGCGGCGCGCTTGCGGCGCAAAGCGAGTTCATCCTGATCGTGAACCCGGATTGCATCGTCGGGGAGGGGAGCGTTGCGGCCCTTCTCGATGCGGCGCGCCGCTATCCCGATGCGGGGCTCTTCGCGCCGCGCATCGTCGAGCCGGACGGGCGGGTGTTCTATCAACCGCGCTCGCTGCTCTCGCCCTATCTCCCCAATCCCGACGGCAAGCTCGTTCTGCCAGAAGGCGAGGCCTGCGCGCCGTTTTTCTCCGGCGCGTGTTTCCTCATCCGCCGCGATCTCTTTCTGCGCATCGGCGGGTTCGATGAAAGCATCTTCCTGTTCTACGAGGACGATGACCTTTGTCGCCGCGTGGCAGATGCAGGCTCCGCGCTCATCTATGTGCCGCAGGCCACGGTGCGCCATGCGCGCGGCAAGTCGAGCGGGGCAAAGGCCGGACGTGTCTTCAAGTCCCGCTGGCATCAGGCTTGGTCGCGGGCTTATGTGAGCCGGAAATACGGCCTTCCCAATCCGGCTCCCGGCATGTTCGCCATCAACGCCCTGAAGACACTTGGCGTCGCGCTCACTTTCCAGCGCGGCCTGATCGAGCGCTATGGCGGCTCGGCGGCGGGAGCCTTCGCTTTTCTGCGTGGGCGTAGTGCTCTTGAACAGGAGGGGCTGGCATGAGTTCGCTCTGGTCCATGTCTCCCACCGTTTCCACGGCGATGGCGCAGGAGCGCAATCATTTCACCGTCATCCGCCTGCTGCTGGCGCTCGCCGTCGTCGTCTCGCACGCGGTCAGCGTGACGTCGGGCAACGTCGCGGACGAGCCGCTCGCCGCTTCGACCGGGTTCACGCTGGGCGAACATGCGGTCAACGGCTTCTTCGCCATTTCCGGTTTTCTCGTCACCATGAGTTTCGACCGGCGCGGCTGGCGCGATTATCTGATCGCGCGCACCTTGCGCATCGCGCCCGGGCTGATCGTCGCCGCGCTCGCGGTCGCACTTCTGCTGGGCGCGGCCGTAACGAGCCTGCCCATGCGGGATTACTTCGGCAGCGCGGGCTTGTGGCGTTTCATCAGCGCGACGCTGACGAGCTTCAAGAGCAACATCGCACTGCCCGGCGTGTTCGCGGACAACCCGCTTCAATTCCCGATGGGCACTGTCTGGACACTCAAATACGAGGTCCTGTGCTATGTCGGCGTCTTTGTTTTGGGCCTGATGACCCTGCTGCGTTCGCGGATCGCGGCGGCGCTCCTCGTCATCGGCTTGTTCGCCGCGCTCGTCGCCCTCGACCATCTGCGCCCCGACGCGCCGAAAGGAATCGAGACGGCGCTGCGCCTGCCGCTGATCTTCGCCATCGGTGGAGCACTCTATGTGTGGCGCGATACCATGCGCCTGTGCGGACCGCTCGTGCTGGCCCTTGCCGTCATCACATGGTCCGCCCACGGAACGGCGCTATACAAGGCGCTGCTTTTCACAAGTTCGGCCTACGGTATCCTCTGGCTCGCCATGACGCCGGATCTTGCGCGGTTCTCCTGGGAACCCAAGGCCGACCTGTCCTATGGCACGTATCTCTACGGCTGGCCGATCCAGCAGGCACTCCACGCGCTGTTTCCGACGGCGGCGGCCCTTGTCCTGCTTGGCCCCTCGCTCGTCATCACTCTCGCTGTGGCGGCTGTGTCATGGTTCGCGGTGGAGAAACCGGCTCTCGGCCTGAAGGCACGAGCGCTCAACCGCCGCCCGCTCCGGGGGCGTCTGGAAACGCAATCATCCTCCTGATCGCCTCAGCGCAGCCCTCATCCTGAGGAGCGGCGCAGCTGCGTCTCGAAGGAGGTTCCAGCACGTACTGGAGACGCCTCGCCCTTCGAGACGGGCCTGACGGCCCTCCTCAGGGTGAGGCTGCGTGGTTGGGTGGTCCGGAGTTTGCCATAGCTCCCACCTCATCCTGAGGAGCAGCCGAGGGCTGCGTCTCGAAGGATGTTCCAGTGCGCTCCGGAAACGCCGTTCCGAACAGGACTCTCAAGCCTTCCGCAGCGCCCGGACGGCGGCGATCAGTTCTTCGACACGCCCGCTCTGCAGAAGCGGAATCAGGCCTGCCACCTGTTCCTGCGGCAAGTCCCACCAAGCCGTTTCCAGCAAGGCGGCGATTGTGGTTTCATCGAAGCGGTAACGGATGATCCTGGCCGGATTCCCGCCCACGATGGCGTAAGGCGGCACGTCCCTGGTCACGACCGCATGAGCCGCCACGACCGCCCCATGGCCGATGGTGACGCCCGACAGGATCATGGCCCCTGAGCCCAGCCACACGTCATGCCCGATCGTCACATCCCCGCGAGACGTATGGTAGTCATGGCTTTCGGGGGCCGAGGGCCAGAGTTCGCGCAGGGCTGAAAAGGGGTAGGTCGTCACCCAATCCACGCGATGGTTGCCGCCGAGCAGGATCTCGACCTTGTCCGCGAAGGAGCAAAAACGGCCGATAGTGAGCTTCTTTCCGGCCTCCGGAAACCGCACCTTGGGGCGGCCATAGCTGAAAGCGCCGATCTCGTAGCCATACTTTTCAACCAGCCGGCTCAGGTGGAGCCGGGTCTGGTTGTGAGGGTTGCGCCAGTTCTTCAAGCGGTGCTTCAGTCTCATGGCGCGCATACCACACAAGCGGGAAGGCCGTTGACGAGAGAGGGCCGGGCGCGCACAAGAGCCCTCGTAAAATAAACGACACGGGCGGAAAGAGGAGCGTTTGGGATGGCTGACAACATCTCGCAGGATCTGAAATCGGGAGCGCTCTTCTATCATCGCTACCCGCGTCCAGGAAAGCTCGAGATCCAGCCCACGAAGCCGCTTGGTAACCAGCGCGATCTGGCGCTGGCCTATTCCCCCGGCGTGGCGGCCCCTTGCGAGGCCATTGCCGCCGATCCGTCCGAGGCGGCGAATCTGACCTCGCGCCAGAACCTCGTGGCCGTCATTTCCAACGGCACGGCAGTGCTGGGGCTCGGGGATATCGGCCCGCTGGCCTCAAAGCCGGTGATGGAGGGCAAGGCCGTCCTCTTCAAGAAATTCTCCGGCATCGACGTCTTCGATATCGAGATCGCGGAAAAGGACGCCGACAGGCTCGTCGAGGTCATCGCCGCGCTGGAGCCGACCTTCGGCGGCATCAACCTCGAGGATATCAAGGCCCCCGAATGCTTCGAGGTGGAGGAGCGCCTGAAGGCTCGCATGGGCATCCCGGTCTTCCATGACGACCAGCACGGCACCGCCATCATCGTCGGTGCGGCGGTCACTAACGCGCTCGAACTCGCCGGCAAGAAGATCGGCGATGTGAAAATCGTCACCTCCGGGGCCGGAGCTGCGGCGCTCGCCTGCCTCAACCTTCTGGTTTCGCTTGGAGCCAAACGCGAGAACATCTGGGTCACGGATATCGAGGGCGTCGTCTACGAGGGCCGCGAAAAGCTCATGGACCGCTGGAAGTCGGTCTATGCGCAAAAGACCGACGCGCGCACGCTGGTGGAAGTCATCCCGGATGCGGACGTGTTCCTCGGCCTTTCGGCGGGCGGCGTGCTGAAGCCCGAGATGGTGACGAAGATGGCGCCGCGTCCGCTCATCCTCGCGCTGGCCAACCCCTATCCTGAGATCATGCCGGAAGAGGCGGAGGCCGCCCGTTCCGACGCCATGATCTGCACCGGCCGTTCGGATTACCCGAACCAGGTGAACAACGTTCTTTGCTTCCCCTACATCTTCCGCGGCGCGCTCGATGTGGGCGCGACCACCATCAACGAGGAGATGAAGGCCGCTGCCGTGAAGGCGATTGCGAGCCTTGCCCGCGAAGCGCCGTCCGAGGTCGTCGCCCGCGCCTATGGCGGCGAGGCGCTGCCGTTCGGACGCAAGTCCCTGATCCCGAGCCCGTTCGATCCGCGCCTGATCCTGCGCATTGCCCCCGCCGTGGCGAAGGCCGCGATGGATTCAGGCGTCGCCACCCGCCCGCTGGACGATCTCGAGGCTTATGCGGACTCGCTCGCCCGCTTCGTCTTCCGCTCCGGCTTCATCATGAAGCCGATGGTGGCCAAGGCGAAGGCGGACCCCAAGCGCGTCATCTATGCCGAGGGCGAGGAAGAGCGCGTTCTGCGCGCGGTGCAGGTCATCGTCGAGGAAGGCATCGCCAAGCCCATTCTCATCGGCCGCCCGAACGTGGTCGAGGCGCGCATCAAGCGGTTCGGCCTTTCCCTCGCCATCGGCAAGCATTTCGAGCTCGTCAACCCCGAGGACGATCCGCGTTACCGAGACTACGTCGCGACCTATGTGGAGGCGGCGGGCCGCAAGGGCATCACGCCCGATGCCGCGAAAACGCTGGTGCGCACCAACAGCACCGTCATCGGTGCGCTGGCCCTGCGGCGCGGCGATGCGGATGCGCTGATCTGCGGCGTCGAAGGACGCTTCCAGTCGCGTCTGAAGCACATCAAGGACATCATCGGCCTCGCGCCCGGCGTTCACGAGATGGCGGCGCTCTCCCTCGTCATCACGTCGAAGGGCGCGTACTTCCTCGCCGATACGCATGTGCAGTTCGATCCGAACGCGCAGCAGATCGCCGATATGACGATTGCCTGCGCGAGCCATGTGCAACGCTTCGGCATCGCGCCCAAGATCGCGCTTCTCTCCCATGCCGATTTCGGCGCGGCGGACACGCGCTCGGCGGTTAAGATGCGCGAGGCGCTCGCCATCATCCGCGAGCGCGCGCCTGAATTGGAAGTCGACGGCGAGATGCAGGCCGATGCGGCGCTGTCCGAGATGATCCGCGACCGCGTCTATCCGGGCTCCCGCCTGACGGGCGAAGCGAACGTCCTCATCATGCCGAACCTTGATGCGGCGAACATCGCCTTCCAGTTCACGAAGATCCTGGCGGATTCGCTCCCCGTTGGCCCGATCCTCATCGGCCCTGCGAAGCCCGCGCACATCCTCACACCGTCGGTGACGGCGCGCGGCATCGTGAACATCACGGCGATTGCAGTGGTGGAAGCGCAGGCGCTGGTGGAAAAGAGCGCCTAGAGCATGATCTAAAGGCGCTCACTCCGCCTTCGCGGAAATATCGAGCTTGTCGAGAACGGCGGCGGGTTCCGTCTGTGCCGCCAGTTCGACCACGCTGAGCCCGGCGGGGTCCTTCGCCTGCGCCTTGATGGTGAGACGTCCGGGCTTGGCGATGAACTTCGCGATGGTCTGGCTCAAGAGTTGGGCCTTTTGGGAATTGCCGATCAGCGAGGGAACGAGAACCGCCGCCGCCATCCCGTAGTTGCGCCGCACGGCCTCCGGCTTCGTCTTCTGATCTTTGGCTTCCTTGGCGATGTAACGATCGAAGAGGCCCTTGTTCTCGATGAAGAGTTCCACCGATTTCGCCTTCGCTGCCAGAAGCGCAACGCTCGCGACGGCGGTATCCGCATGGAACACGTCCTTCGATACGTTGCCGAGCGTCCCTCGCAGGGAGACCTGCCCGATGTCCTTGCCGTCGAAGAAAAGATCGCGGATTTCGATCTGGTTGCGGGCCTCATCCCAGGCGGACGAGATCAAAAAAGAGAGGTCGATGTCCTTGTAGCCGAGGTCGAGGAGATCCTTGATCCCTTCCTCCTTGCTCCCGGCCGGCAACGCCATCGCGTAGTGCTTGATGCCGAAGCGCACATTCGTGGCGACCCCGTTCATCGGCTTGTCCGCCGTGAGTTCAATTTCCTCGACGGAGGCCTTGATGGGATCGGGCTTCTTATTCTTTTCCGCCTTGCCGCGCGCCTCGATGGCAAGGCCGGAGATGCGCACGGTGCCGATGGTCGGCACGAGACTGCGCAACGTCGTCGCGTCGAATTCCTCAAGCGGCTTGCTGCGCAGGGCGCGCAATCCGTTCAACGTCGGCTCAAATGAGAAGCCGGTAAAGCTGATCGTGTCGATCTTGGCCTGACCATCGTCCGCGGTGAAGAGCATACCCTCGATGCGCATGTCGGCCGGCTGGCCGTTGCTCGCGCTTGTATAGGCCGCGCGATTGATACGGACGTTGCCGCCATCCTTGGTGCGGTCGGTGATGTCGATGCCCGAGGCTTCCACGAAGCCGATATTCATGGCGCTCAGAAGATCCGCCAACGATGAGGCAAGACGTCCCTGATCTTCCTTGGCCACCTTGTCCGTCTCGGACAGTGCGGTGAGAAGGGAAAGGGTGCCCGACCAGGAATCCTCCGTGGGCCGCGCGGTGAAGTCCCGCCCGGTGATCTTCGCGATCCTGGCAACGGAACCGTTGCTTCCGGTCAAGACGGCGTCGCTGATAGAGAAATCGCCGTAGATCTTCGTGAGCGGCTCGTTCGGAGAGGTGGCCTTTTCCAGATAGAGACGCGCCATCGCGGCAAGGTCCAGCTCAGCGATGGTGGAGGGGCCCTGCGTGAACGTGTCGACGCCGCTCTTCTGGGTGATTTCCTGCATCGCCGTTTCGGCTGCGATGGTCGCGATGCGCCCTTGCGTGACGTTGGACGCGACGATGTTCCTGTAAATCGTGCGCTGCGCGAAGCCAGCGAGCTTCTGCTCGACGACGAGTTCGGGAATGACGATCTGTTTTGCGTTCAGGCGCTTGAGGCGCTCCGCCATCGGTGTCGTCGCCTGCCCGTCGAAAATGGCCTCGATATCGGCGCGGGGCGACGACACGCCCGAGAAGCCGATCTGCTTCGCCCGGTAAGTAGTTGAGCCGATGGCCAGGGTTACATTTTCAAGGGTGAAGGTGTCGGCGGATTGCGCGAGGGCCGCGCTCCAGAGCGGAGCACGAACCGAGCCGATGGCGATGCGCCCCGAGCCAAACTCACTGGTGACATTCCGCAACAGCGGCGGCTCGAAGGCGAGGCCCCCCATGCCAGCGAGAATGGCGAGTGCGCAGACGCTGGATCGGAATGGGGTTCTCATGGCTTCTCCTTGAGGCAGGCGCGGCGCCTACCTTTGGCATCAATCGCACCTTACGCAAAGAGAAGTTTAGGCCGATAAGCCTAAACTAGAGCGCGAATGAGGTTCCGCAGCCGCAGGAAGCGACGGCGTGAGGGTTCTCGATCTTGAAGGACTGGCCGATGAGGTCGTCCACGAAATCGATCACCGATCCATCCATGTATTGAAGCGAAACCTGGTCCACGATGACCGCCGCGCCGTCGCGCTCGACCAGAAGATCGTCCTCCTGCCGCGCGTGGTCCACGTCGAACGCATACTGGAAACCTGAACAGCCGCCGCCGTTGACGCTGATTCTCAGCATCGAGCCGGAAGGTTCCGACGCCATGATCTCGTTGATGCGGTGGGCGGCGCGTTCGGTCAGGGTAATGTCGGGCATTGCTGCATCCGGGGCTTGGAGAGTTCGCTTGGACAAGTCTTGGACAACCATTCGCGTTCAAGGTAAGTGCCGAACGTCAAGGCTTCAACCCAAGGACTATGCCATGCGGCCCTTTGGCGAAAGATGGCGAGCCCCTTATGCCTGCGATCCGGCCCATAGCCGGGGGCGGCTTTATCCGGAGGCGGCGTCTCCGACCCGCAGCGAATTCCAACGCGATAGGGACCGGATCATCCATTCCTCCGCCTTCCGGCGGCTGAAGCACAAGACGCAGGTTTTCGTCTACCACGAGGGCGACCATTTCCGGACGCGCCTGACGCATACCATCGAGGTGAGCCAGATCGCCCGTGCGCTCGCCCGCTCGCTGGGGTTCGACGAAGATCTCGCCGAGGCGCTGGCGCTCTCCCACGATCTCGGCCACACGCCCTTCGGCCATACGGGGGAGGACATCCTCGACGAGTGCATGCGGCCCTTCGGCGGGTTCGACCACAACGCGCAGGCCCTGCGGATCGTGACGCGGCTGGAACGGCGCTATGCGGCCTATGACGGCCTCAACCTCACCTGGGAGACGCTGGAAGGGCTGGTGAAGCACAACGGGCCGCTGCTCGACGCGAAGGGCGAGCCGACCCTGCGCTATGTCGCACGCGGCGTGCCGCTGGCGATCCTTGAATACAACACCCAGCAGGACCTTGGCCTTGCGACCTATGCGAGCGGCGAAGCGCAGATTGCGGCCATTGCCGACGACATCGCCTACGACGCCCACGACATCGATGACGGCTTGAGGGCAGGGCTCTTTCGCATCGAGGACCTGCGCGAGGTCCCCTTCCTTGCCGGGTTGTTGGAGGAAATCGACGCCCGCTATCCGGGCCTTGAGGAATCCCGCCGCATCCACGAGTTGACCCGCAGGCTCATCACCCGCTTCGTCGAGGACGTGGTGGCCGAGACGGATCGCCGCCTGGCGGCTCTTGAGCCTCAGAGCGCCGATGACATTCGCGGCGCGGCGGATACCCTCGTCTGCTTCTCGACTCCCATGCGAGAGGCGGAGGCCGCCGTGAAGCGCTTCCTCTACGCGCACATGTACCGCCACCCGGACGTGATGGCCGTGCGCCGCAAGGCGGACGATATTCTGCGTGACCTGTTCTCCCGCTTCAAAGCCGATCCTTCGGCCATGCCGGAGGAGTGGAGGGCGGGGCTGGAGGGTGCCGACGAGACGCGCCTTGCCCGCCGCGTCGCCGACTACATCGCTGGCATGACGGACCGCTACGCCGTTCAGGAGCATGAACGCCTGTTTGACGTAACTCCCGACTTGCGTTAGGCGCGCCCAAGCTTATGGCCGAAAATGGCCTCGAGAAAGTACGATGAATATCTTCGGATTGTTTGAGAAACGTGTCGCGGAAGCTCTGGAACGCCTGTCCGGAGCCGGTCAGATTCCGGCGGGCCTCGATGCCAGCCGCGTTGTGGTCGAGCCCCCGCGCGATCCGTCCCATGGCGATCTCGCCACCAACGCCGCGATGGTTCTCTCCAAGGAAGCGCGGATGAACCCGCGCGTGCTCGCCGATCTTCTCGTGGCCGATCTCAAGACCGATCCGCGCGTCACGAAGGTCGAGGTCGCGGGCCCCGGCTTCATCAACATCACCCTCGCGCCCAAGATCTTCCATGAGGTGCTGCAGGCCGCGACTCGCGATGCGGAAGGCTTCGGACGCTCCACCCGTGGCGCGAACCACCCGATCAACGTGGAATACGTCTCCGCGAACCCGACTGGCCCGCTCCATGTGGGGCACGGGCGCGGAGCCGTGTTCGGCGATGCTCTTTCATCGCTGCTCGCCTTCGCCGGCTACAAGGTGGCGCGCGAATACTACATCAACGACGCTGGTGCCCAGGTCGATGTTCTCGCCCGCTCGGCCTACCTGCGTTACAAGGAGGCGCTCGGCGAGGATATAGGCGCCATTCCGGAAGGCCTTTATCCGGGCGATTATCTCAAGGTCGTGGGCGAACGGCTGGCGCGCGAGCACGGCAAGGCGCTTCTAGACAAGCCCGAAGCCGAATGGCTCGCCACCGTTCGCGATACCGCCATCGCTTCCATGATGGACATGATCCGCGACGATCTCGCCGCGCTGAACATCCATCACGACATCTTCTTCTCCGAGCGCTCGCTGCAGCAGGGGGCTGAGGATCAGGTCGCCAAGATGATCGCCGAACTCCGCTCGCGCGATCTCATGTACATGGGCCGCCTGCCGCCGCCCAAAGGGCAGAAGGATGACGACTGGGAAGACCGCGAGCAGCTTCTGTTCCGTGCCACCTCTTTCGGCGACGAGGTCGATCGGCCTCTCCTGAAGTCGGATGGCTCCTACACCTATTTTGCCTCCGACATCGCCTATCACCGCTCCAAGTTCGAGCGCGGCTTTGCCTCCATGATCGACGTGTGGGGCGCTGACCACGGCGGCTATGTCAAGCGCATGCAGGCGGCGGTGAAGGCTGTCACGGAGAACAAGGGCGACCTCGATGTGAAGCTCTGCCAGCTCGTGAAGCTTCTGCGCGACGGCGAGCCGGTGAAGATGTCCAAGCGCTCCGGCGATTTCGTGACGCTGCGCGACGTGGTGGACGAGGTGGGGCGCGATGCCGTCCGCTTCATGATGCTCTACCGCAAGAACGATGCGCCGCTGGATTTCGATCTCGCCAAGGTGGTCGAGCAGTCGAAGGACAATCCGGTTTTCTACGTCCAATACGCTCACGCCCGCTGTGCTTCCGTGTTCCGTCAGGCGGCGGAAGCTTTCCCGGGTGAAGATTTTTCTGCGGCCAAGCTTGCAAGTGCTGACTTTTCAGTGCTTCAAGACGACGCTGAATTGGATCTGATCCATCGTATTGCGCAATATCCGCGCATGGTCGAAGCAGCCGCCGAGGCTCATGAGCCTCACCGGGTCGCTTTCTACCTGTATGACCTTGCGAGTTCGTTCCATAGCCTGTGGAACAAGGGCAAAGACTTGCCGCAATTACGATTTGTTAATCAGACTGATAAAGATTCAACTCAAACGAGGCTCGCCCTTGTCCATGCCCTGAAGGGGGTTCTGGCATCGGGCCTCTCCATTTTGGGCGTCACGGCACCGGACGAGATGCGCTAGCGATTGCAAGGCAGCCTTAGCTTTGCCCAGATCGCATGCTGGTGGTGTGACATCATAAAGGCACGGGCGGCTTTCGCCTGTGCCGAGCCACCGGAGGTCCGGCACCATGAGCGAATCAGCCAAGCCACGTTTCGCGGTTGATCTCGACGATATCGAGAAGCAGCTGGCCTATACGCAGCCGGCGTCTGCGCAGCCTGCCGCCTCGACCAGAAACGATCCTCTGGCGGAGCTGGCCCGTATCGTCGGACAGGAGGACCCGTTCCAGTCCCTGCTTTCCGGCAGCCCGGCTCCCCGTCCGCAGGCGGGTGGAGCCGTCGATCTCGATGCTCTGTTCCCCTCGCAGGAACGGACAGCCGCTGCTTCCCGGGCCTTTCCCGAGCCTGAACTTCGCGTCGGCCTGGATACGCCCGCGGCCTTCGATCTCGACCAATATCAGCCCGCCGCGGCGACAAGCCGCACCTATGCCGAACCGTCCCAGCCTCAGCGCGACAATGCGCAGGATCAGGCCTACGGGCAGGACGCCTACGACCAGAACTATTATGCGGCCCCTGCCTCCGGTCCCGTCTATGCCGAGGAGGAGGTCGACGAAGAGCCGGTTCGTCCTCTGAAGCGTCATGGCTCCCGGAAGGGGATGATGACTGTCGGCGCGGTTCTCTGCGCCGCGGTCGTCGGGGGCGGCGCGGCCTGGTATTTCTCAGGCAGCACGCCCGCGCTTTCCGGCGGCAAGCCCCCGCTGATCCGGGCCTCCAAGGAACCGACGAAGGTTCAGCCCGAAAATCCGGGCGGCGTCGAGATTCCGAACCAGAACAAGCAGATTTACGAGCGCGCGGCGCAGCCGGCCGAAACCAAGGTCGTCAACCGCGAGGAGCAGCCCGTCGACGTCAAGCAGGCGACGCGCGTCGCCTCCGCCGACGGAACGGGCGCTCCGGCCCCTGCCGCCTCCAGCGCGAACGGTTCCCTCAATCTTGGCGAGCCCCGCAAGGTCCGCACCGTCTCCATCCGTCCCGATGGAACCGTCGGTGACGCGGCTCCGGCTGCCCGTCCGGCGGCCCCGCAGGTCGTTTCCATGCCGCCCGCCACCCAGCCAGCGGCCCAGCCGAAGCCTGCGGCTTCGACGCCCGTCGCTCCCGCTCCGGCGGCAAACGCCGCGGCTCCCGCCGCGCCTGCGGCCAAGCCCGCGCCGACCATCGGTTCTCTCGCTCAGGCGGGCGCAGCTCCCGCCGCGACAGCTCCGAAGCCCGCTGCTCCTGCTCCTGCCGCGCCTGTTGCTCCTCCGGCCACCACGCCGCAGCCGCAAAAGGTTGCCGCAGTGGCTCCTCCCGCTGCCGCCGCTCCAGCGAGCGCAGAGGGCGATGAGGCTGCGAGTGCTACTGGTCCCTTCTCGGTCCAGCTCGGCGTCCGCTCGTCGGAAGCAGATGCGCAGGCCGCTTTCCGTCAGTTCCAGAAGAAATTTGAGGATCTCGACGGTGTTGCGCCGATGATCCGCAAGGCCGAGTCCAACGGCAACGTCATCTACCGCGTCCGCACGACCGGCATGTCCCGTGAAGAGGCCTCCGCGCTTTGCGCCAGGGTCCAGGGGCAGGGCGGCCAGTGCTTCGTTGCCAAGAACTGATCGCGAACGGATCGCCTGAACGCGGCTTGACCGCAATCGGCGGTGGACTTAAGGCGCGGGGATGAACACCCGCGCCTTTATTGCTGGCTGCGCCGGCCATACCCTTTCCCCTGACGAAGAAGCCTTCTTCCGGGAGGCGCAGCCATGGGGTTTCATCCTTTTCAAGCGCAATATCGACACGCCGGAGCAGGTCCGCGCCCTCTGTGACGCCCTGCGTACCGCGGTCGGCCGCGCGGATGCGCCCATCCTGATCGACCAGGAGGGCGGGCGCGTCCAGCGCATGGGGCCGCCGCATTGGCCAAAGTATCCGGCGGCGCGCGCTTACGGCCTGCTTCACGCCAACGATCCGCTGATCCAGCGCGAGATCACCCGGCTCGGGGCCCGGCTGATCGCCCATGACCTTCTCTCCGTAGGGATCACGGTCGATTGCATGCCCGTGCTCGACGTGCCGGTCCCCGGCGCGCATGACGTGATCGGGGATCGCGCCTATGCCCACGCGCCCGAGAAGGTTGCGGTTCTCGGCCGCGCCAGTGCCGAGGGGCTTCTGGCGGGCGGGGTGCTGCCGGTTGTCAAGCACATGCCGGGGCATGGACGGGCGGGGGTGGACAGCCACCTCTCCTTGCCGGTGGTCGATGCCTCGCTGGAAACCCTTGAAAACCATGATTTCAAGCCGTTCCGTATCCTGGCGGATATGCCGCTCGCCATGACCGCCCATGTGGTCTATACGGCTATCGATCCGGACAATCCGGCGACGACATCGAAGACGGTGATCGGCGAGATCGTCCGGGGCCGGATCGGCTATGACGGGCTCCTGATGAGCGACGACCTGTCGATGCAGGCCCTGAGCGGGTCGTTCCGGGAGCGGGCCGAAGGGGTTTTCCGGGCAGGCTGCGATGTGACGCTGCATTGCAACGGCAAGCTCGAGGAAATGATCCCCGTGGCGGAAGCCTCGCCGATCCTGGCGGGGGACGCGCTGCGCCGGGCCGAGGCGGCCCTGCGGCTCATCCGCCACGATCCGGAGCCTTTCGATCCTGTGGATGCCCGCGCCAGGCTCGATGCGGCGCTTGCGGTGGCCGTTTAAGCGTCCGAAGCTGCGGCTCGGGTTTTTAACAGAGTTGGTTGATGGCAGAGGCCCTACCTTTCGAGGACGTCGAATTGGCCGAGCGCGGTGACAGCGAACCCGCGCTCCGCGTCGACGTGGACGGCTTCGAAGGGCCTCTCGACCTCCTGCTCGAACTCGCCCGCCGCCAGAAGGTCGATCTCCACAAGATTTCCATCCTCGCGCTGGCCGAGCAGTACATCTCCTTCATCGAGGAAGCCCGGCGCATGCGCCTGGAGCTGGCCGCCGATTACCTCGTCATGGCGGCGTGGCTGGCTTACCTCAAGTCGCGCCTGCTGCTGCCGGAGCCGCCGAAGGGCGAGGAGCCGAGCGCAACGGATCTGGCCTCTGCACTCGCCTTGCGCCTGCGTCGGCTGGAGGCGATCCGCGAGGTCGCCAAGAAACTGGGCGAGCGGGACTGGCTGGGCCGCGACGTTTTCGCGCGCGGCGCGCCGGAGCACGTCCAGATCCGCAAGGAAGCGCAATACGAGGCGAGCCTTTACGATCTCCTCTCGGCCTATGCGCGCCAGCGTCAGATCGTCTTGAGTTCGAAGGTGACGCTCTACCAGCGCCGGGTGTGGTCGCTCGTGGATGCGCGCGAGGCATTGGAGCGTCTCGTCGGCCATCTCAGCGATTGGGCCACTCTCGACAGCTATCTGGTTCATTACATGGTGGAGCCGTCCATGCGGTCCACGGTGCTCGCCTCCGCCTTTTCGGCCACGCTCGAAATGGTGAGGGAGGGCAAGATGACGGTTCGCCAGGATGGAGCGTTCGCTCCCCTTTGGGTCAAGGGCCTGGAAGGGGCGGAAGCGCAGGATTGATATGAGTGAGCACGACGAAATCGCGGAGCTGGAAGACGCTCGGGAACAGAACAACGCGCCCGACCACGGTGAGGCCATGCGCCTTGCCGAGGCCCTTCTGTTCGCCTCCGCCCTACCCATGAGTGTCGAGGATCTCGCAGGCCGTCTGCCGGAAGGCGCGAACGTGCCGCAGATCCTCGAGGACCTGTCCGGGTTCTATGCAGGCCGGGGTGTCAACCTCATCCGCGTGGCCGGGGCCTGGACCTTCCGCACGGCGAGCGATCTTTCCTTCGTTCTGTCCCGCGATGTGATCGAGCAGAAGAAGCTCTCCCGCGCCGCGATGGAAACGCTCGCCATCATTGCCTATCACCAGCCGGTGACCCGTGCGGAGATTGAAGAAATCCGCGGCGTCGCGACCTCCAAGGGCACGCTGGACCTGCTGCTTGAAACGAGCTGGATCCGCCTGCGCGGCCGCCGTCGCGTACCGGGACGGCCCGTGACGTATGGCACGGCGCCCGCCTTCCTCAGCCATTTCGGGCTCGATGCCATCGACGACCTACCGGGCCTCGAAGAGCTGAAGGGCGCGGGCTTCCTGGAAGGCCGTGTGCCGCCGGGCATGTCGGTGCCCGTGCCGTCCGATGCCGAGACCCTGCGTGAGGATGAGGACCCGCTTGATCAGGATGACCTGTTCATGCCCATCGAGATCGAGCCCGAGGGTGAGCCCGAGCCGGGGGCTGAAACCGGGTCCGAAGCGGAGGCAGCCGAGGAATGACGTCGGCCCCATCCCCGGGAAGGGATCGCTTTCGCCTGCCGCGCTGGGGGCAGCGCGGCACAGCCGGAGCATCGATCCCGGCGCGGCTGACCTTTGAGAATATCGTCCAGACCTATGGCAGCCTGAACGCCCTGAACGGCCTGTCGCTGACCATCGAGCCGGGTGAGCTCGTCTGCCTTCTCGGCCATTCCGGCTGCGGCAAGACGACCCTGCTGCGCATCGCCGCCGGCGTCGAAGCGCCGACCTCGGGCCGCGTGCTCATGGATGAGCGGGAGGTCAGCGGACCGCAGGCCTTCCTCCAGCCCGAGCATCGCGGCATCGGACTGATGTTTCAGGACTACGCCCTGTTCCCGCACCTGACTGTGCTGGAGAACGTGCTGTTCGGCCTCAAAGGCCTTGCGGCCAAGGATGCGGAGGCCTCCGCGCGCCGCGCCCTGTCCCGCGTCGGGCTCGAGCATTACGCGAACGAATATCCCCATACGCTGTCAGGCGGCGAGCAGCAGCGCGTGGCGCTGGCGCGCTCCATCGCGCCGCGTCCCGGCGTTCTTTTGATGGACGAGCCGTTCTCCAACCTCGACCGGCGGATGCGCGACGCCATCCGCGACGAGACGGTGGCGATCCTGCGGGAGACCCGCGCCACCACCATCGTGGTGACGCACGATCCGGAAGAGGCCATGCGCATCGCCGACCGCATCGTGCTGATGCGCGCCGGGGCGATCATCCAGCAGGGTTCGGCGGAGGATCTCTACCGGCGGCCGGAAAACCTTTTTGCGGCGCGGTTTTTCTGCGATTTCAACGAGGTTCGCGGCGAGGTCCGGAGCGGCCAGGTTTCGAGCCCGGTCGGGATTTTCCCGGCTCCGCACCTCGCGGATGGGACGAATGCCGTCGTCTGCATCCGTCCACAGGGTATCCGCCTCAAGCCGGCGGGCCTTTGCCTGCCGGGGCGGGTCGTCTCCCGCCGCTTCCTGGGCGAAGTCGAGCTTTTGCAGATCAATGTGCAGGGCGTGGACAGGCCCTTGCAGGCCCGCATTCACGATCCTGTCTCGATCGGTGTGGGACAAGATGTCGGGATCGAGATTGATCCGAAGGATGTCCTTGTTTTCGCCGCGACCGATCCTTAGGTTGGCCGCACATTACACCTGAAACCCGTTCGGTCAGGTTGAGGAGGATTGTCATGGGTGGCACTAGCATTTGGCATTGGATCGTCGTCGGCTTGATCGTCGTCCTGCTGTTCGGGCGGGGCAAGATCTCCGACATGATGGGCGATGTCGCCAAGGGCATCAAAGCCTTCAAGAAGGGCATGGCCGAGGACGACAGCGCGAAGCCCGCGCAGCCGGCTGCCGCCGAGCCGGCCCGCACTATCGACCATCAGTCGGCTGCGAACAGCACCGCGACGACGACCGATCAGAAGATCGGCTGAGCCGTGCGTGGCCGCGAAAGCGGCCTCCGTCATTGTGTGAGAGTAGGTCCGGGACCGCGTCATGTTGGACATGAGCTGGGGTGAAGTCATGGTGATCGGCGCTGTGGCGTTGATCGTCATCGGCCCTAAAGACCTGCCGAAGGCCCTGCGGACGCTCGGCAACATCACCGGCAAGGTGCGCCGCATGGCGGCCGAGTTCCAAGGCCAGTTCCAAGAGGCGATGCGCGAGGCCGAGCTGGACGACGTGAAGCGTCAGCTCCAGGGCATGAACGAAACCGCGGGCAAGGGCTTCAACCCGATCCAGACGATCCGGGACGAGCTGAAGGGCGCTGTCGAGGCGCCGGTCACTCCGTCGCCGACCGTCACGGGCGAAGCCGTTGCCGAGGTTCCCCCGAGCGGCGCAACCGCCGAGCCGCCGCCTGCCGATCCGCTGCTCGCCCTCGAAATCCCGCCCGCGCCCGCCATGCCAGACCCCGCTGAAACCATCGCCGCCTCCCTGCGGCAGGAGGCCGAGGCCAAGGCGGCGCAGGAAGTCCAAACGGCCCCCGAGCCCAAACCGGATGCGAAAGCCTGATGACGACCGAGGTTGAGGAGGATGAGGTCGAGGCGTCGCGCGCGCCGCTGATCGAGCACCTGATCGAGCTGCGCGCCCGCCTGATCCGGGCGGTCATCGCGTTCGTGGCGATGTTCTTCATCTGCTTTGCGGGCGCGAAGTACATCTACAACGCCCTCGTGTGGCCCTATGTGCTGGCGGTCGGCTCGGCCGAGAACGCGCACCTGATCTACACCCACGGCCTCGAATATCTCTTCACCCAGATCCAGGTGGCTGCCTTCGGCGCGGGCTTCCTCGCCTTTCCGGTCATCGCCACCGAAATCTACAAGTTCGTTGCGCCGGGGCTTTACAAGAACGAGCGCCGGGCGTTCCTGCCTTATCTGATTGCGACGCCGGTGCTTTTCGCCCTCGGCGCGGCGGTCGTCTATTTCATGGCGATGCCGCTTCTGATGCGGTTTTCGGTGGGCATGCAGCAGCTTGCGAGCGCCAGCACGCCGGGAATCGCCTTCATGCCCAAGGTCAGTGAGTACCTGTCGCTGATCATGACGCTGATCTTCGCCTTCGGCATCTGCTTCCAGTTACCCGTCGTCCTCACCCTTCTGGCGCGGGCGGGGCTGATCGATTCCGATTTCCTCAAACAGCGGCGTCGTTATGCCGTCGTGATCGTGTTCGTCGTGGCTGCGGTTCTGACGCCGCCGGACGTCATCAGCCAGTTCGCCCTTGCGATCCCCACCTTGCTTCTTTACGAGGCGTCTATCTTCTCCGTCCGCATGGTCGAGAAGAAGCGCGCGGAAGCCGAGGCTGCGCGCGCGGCGGCAGGCTGAGGGCTCACGCCTTAAAACCCGCCGACCGTTATCCTTGGCATCTTCAATGCTTTAACGGTCAGCTCCCATGCACGACATCCGTTCCATCCGCGAGAATCCCGCAGGCTTCGATCAGGGCCTCAAGAGCCGGGGCATGGAGCCTTTGTCCGCGCGCCTGATCGCCCTCGACGACCGCCGCAAGAACGCGATCTCGGCGCTTCAGGCCGCGCAGGAGCGCCGCAATGCGCTCTCGAAAGAGATCGGCCAGGCGAAAGCCCAGAAGGATGAGGCGCGAGCGCAAGAACTCATGGCCGAGGTGGCGCGCCTGAAGGAAAACGTGCCGCAGCTCGAGCATGAGGAGCGCGAGGCTGGCCGGGAACTCGAAGAGGTTCTGGCCGCGATCCCGAACACGCCGAAGGGCGATGTGCCCGTCGGGCCGGACGAGACCGGCAACGTTGAGCGCCACCGCTTCGGCAACCCCAAGAACCTCCCCGCCGCCAAGCAGCATTTCGAGATCGGTGAAGGCCTCGGCCTCATGGATTTCGAAACCGCCGCGAAGCTCTCGGGCTCGCGTTTCGTGGTGCTGAAAGGCCAGCTCGCCCGGCTTGAGCGCGCCCTCGGTCAGTTCATGATCGACCTTCACACGAGCGAGCATGGCTATCTGGAAGTGAACCCGCCGCTTCTGGTGCGCGACGAGGCGATGTTCGGCACGGCGCAATTGCCGAAGTTCGAGGACGACCAGTTCTGGGCGTTCCCGGGCTCGACCCTGCAGGACGCGCTGACCGCGATGTTGAATGGGGAAGCGACCCGCGAGACGCTGCAGAAAGCGCTGAGCGACGCCCGCTACGGCCTCATCCCCACCGCCGAGGTGACACTGACCAATCTCGTGCGCGAGGCGATCCTCTCAGAGGAGGAGCTTCCGCTGCGCTTCACGGCGCTGACACCCTCGTTCCGCGCAGAGGCGGGGTCCGCCGGTCGCGATACGCGCGGCATGATCCGCCAGCACCAGTTCGTGAAATGCGAGCTTGTCTCGATCACGACGCCGGAAACCTCCGCCGACGAGCATGAGCGGATGCTGAACAGCGCCGAGAACGTGCTGAAGAAGCTCGACCTGCCGTTCCGCACCATGACGCTCTGCACCGGCGACATGGGCTTTGCCTCCGCCAAGACCTACGACATCGAGGTGTGGCTGCCGGGGCAGGGCATGTATCGCGAAATCTCGAGTTGCTCGGTCTGCACCGATTTCCAGGCCCGGCGCATGAATGCGCGCTACCGCACTGGTGACGGCAAGGCGCCGCGTTTCGTCCACACCCTCAACGGCTCGGGCCTCGCGGTCGGGCGCACCCTCGTCGCAGTTCTGGAGAACTACCAGAACGAGGACGGCAGCGTCACGGTTCCGGCGGCGCTCCAGCCTTACCTCGGCGGTCTGACCCGCATCGAGAAGCAGGGATAAGGCCGAAACGGGGACAGGACATGCGCATCCTCTGCACGAACGACGACGGCATCAACGCTCCAGGGCTGAAAGTCCTGGAGACGATTGCACGGGCGCTCTCGGACGATGTCTGGGTCGTCGCGCCGGAGACGGACCAGAGCGGTGTCGCGCATTCACTCTCGCTCAACGATCCGCTGCGTCTTCGTGAAATCTCCTCCCGCCATTTCGCGGTGAAGGGCACGCCGACGGATTGCGTCATCATGGGCATCCGCAACATCCTGCGGGACAACAAGCCCGATCTCGTTCTCTCCGGCGTCAATCGCGGCCAGAACGTCGCTGAGGACGTGACCTATTCCGGCACGGTCGCGGGGGCCATCGAGGGCACCATCCTCGGCGTTCCTTCCATCGCACTCTCGCAGGCGTCCGGCCCCGGTGGACACAAGACGATCAAGTGGCAATGCGCGGAACATCACGGCCCCGATGTCGTGCGCAAAATCCTCGCGGCGGGCATCGATCCAGGCATCCTCGTCAACGTCAATTTCCCCAATTGCGAACCGGGCGAAGTCGAAGGGCTGGCGGTGGTCAATCAGGGCCAGCGCAGCCAGGAACTCCTGCGCCTCGATGCGCGTGAGGACGGGCGCGGCAACCCTTACTACTGGATCGCCTTCGAGCGCGGCCCCTTCACGCCGGGCACCGGCACCGATCTGTGGGCCATCGCTAACCGCAAGATCGCGGTAACGCCCCTGCGTCTCGACATGACGGACGAGCCGACCTTGACGCGCTACGCGCAGGCCCTGACCTGAGGCCTGCATGTCAGGTGAGCGCTCTCTTCCCGGCCAGATGGATCTGCCCTTCTTCTCGGAGGAGCCCGATCCTGTCGTTGAAGAGGCGGTCGAGGTTGGCTCCTTCATCCTGTCCTTGCGCGCGCGCGGCATCCGCGACACGGCCTTGCTGCGTGCAATGGAGCTTATCCCGCGCGATGTCTTCGCACCGCGCCGCTTTGCCGATCTCTCGCGCAGCGATGTCGCCCTGCCTTTGCCCTGCGGCCAGACCATGACGTCTCCCGGCGCGGTGGCGAGCATGGTCACCGCGCTCGGCGTTCAGGAAGGGCAACGCGTTCTCGAAATCGGCACGGGCACCGGCTACGTGACGGCTCTTCTCGCGCGGATGGGAGCCGAGGTGCATTCGGTCGAGCGGTTCAACACGCTGGCCGAAAGCGCGATCCAGCATCTGAAGATCGTGGAGCTTGCCAATTGCGCGCGGCTCGAAATCGGTGACGGTCTTGCTCAGCGGGTGCGCGAGCGGTTCGACCGCATTCTCCTCAACGGCGCGGTTCTTTCGATTCCGTCCACCGTCACATCCCTGCTCGGGCCGGGCGGACGCCTTGTCGGCGCGGTGACAATTGAGGGCTTCCCACGTCTGGTGCGGATCGACCGGCTCGAGGATGGCCAGTTGCGGCAGGAGCTTGGCGCGGGCTTGCGCCTCTCGCCGCTCGTGACCGGGGTCGCCGCGACTCTCTGAAAAATTTCAGACAGGGTTACGAAAAAATTCGTCGCATCAACGCTTGCTTAACCTGAATCGTTTTTTAATCGGCCCCGTCGAGTTGCGTTGCGTTGGGGTTTGTAATGCGTAAGCCTGTGTTGTCTGGGCTTTGGGTGGTCGTGTCGCGTGCCGCTCTTGTCGGGTTGATCGGTAGTGCTGCCGCCGCGTGCAGTTCGGATACGATCCGTCTGGCCGATAATCCTTTCTCCAATCCGTTTTCTTCCAGCGAACGGCTCGCCGAGCCGCAGTCGACGGCGTCCACGCAGGGCTACAACGCTCCCGTCGCGTCCGTGCCGACAGCGCCCATCCAGTCGCAGGCGCTGCCCCCGATCCAGGGTGGTGCGCAGCCGATGAGCCTTTCTCCCGCTCCTGTCGCAGCCGTCGCCCCCGCACCGGTTGCCGCCGGTGGCGCAGGCGGCTGGTCCGCTGCCGGCGGCACTCGCATCACGGTCGGCAACAACGACAGCCTCAACATGATTTCCCAGCGCTATGGCGTCCCCTCCAACGCCATCCTCGCTGCGAGCGGTTTGACGAGCCCGGCGCAGGTGCGCCCCGGCCAGCAGCTTGTGATCCCGGTCTATCACGCTGCGGGCGCCGCTCCTGCTCCTACTCCGACCCGTGTGGCGTCCGCCGGTCCTGTCGCTATTCAGGCTCCGCAGGCCGCGCCGCAGACCAAGGTCCAGTTCGTCGATCAATCGAAGCCCGCCAATGCCGCCAAGGTGGCGGCAGGCCCGCAGCCGATCGCTGCTGCCAAGCCTGGCACGCGTCCCGGCATGGCTGCTCCGGTTGTCGCAGCGCCCGTTCAGCCCGCCGAGACTGTCGACATGGCTCCCAAGGCCGCGCCGCAGCAGGTCGCGGCCCGTGTCGAACCGGCTCCGCAGAAGCCGGTGGTCCAGACCCAGCCTGTTGCTCCGCAGGTGGTCGCGCCGCAGCCCGAGGCTAAGGCTCCCGCAGCCGAGCCGGAACAAACGGCGAGCACAGGTGCCGGCGATTTCCGCTGGCCCGCCCGTGGCCGCGTTATCGCAGGCTTTGGCGCCAATGGCGGCAATGAAGGCATCAACATCGCCGTGCCGGAAGGCACCCCGGTGAAGGCCGCCGAGTCCGGCGTCGTCACCTACGCAGGCAGCGAAGTGAAGGGCTACGGCAACCTCGTCCTCATCCGTCACGAGAACGGTTACGTGTCGGCCTACGCCCATAACGGTGCGCTGAGTGTGAAGCGTGGCGAGGCGGTCAAGCGCGGACAGGTCATCGCCACCTCCGGCCAGACCGGCAACGTGACCTCGCCGCAGCTCCACTTCGAACTGCGCAAGGGCGCAAGCCCCGTGGACCCGATCCCGCATCTCGGCGGCTAAGCTGCATGACCCGGAAAAGTGGGAACCGGTTTTCCGAAAAGGTTATGCGATAAAGAGAATTCGGATAGATCAGGCTTCGAGACCCGAAAACTGATCCAAAGAGGGGACGGTGGAGCTCAGCCACCGTCCCTTTTTTATTTGCTCTACCTCACCCTAAGGAGGCGCGTTAGCGCCGTCTCGAAGGGCGAGGCGTCTCCAGTGCGCGCTGGATCCTCCTTCGAGACGCGGCTTCGCCGCTTCTCAGGATGAGGGAGGGAGGCAGAATCGCTTGCTGGCGGCGCTTTTAAATCGCCTGTCCCAACCGTCCCGCGAGCTCCTGAATGAACTGCCACGCCGTACGCCCCGAGCGTGCGCCGCGGGTGGTGGCCCATTCCAGCGCCTCGGCGCGGATGGCGTCCCGGTCGGCCTTGAGGCCGAGGTGATTGACGTAGGCGTAGACCATGTCGAGATACTCGTCCTGGCTGCACTTGTGGAAGCCGAGCCAGAGGCCGAAGCGGTCGGAGAGGGAGACCTTTTCCTCGATGGCCTCGCCGGGGTTGATGGCGGTGGAGCGCTCGTTGTCCACCATGTCGCGCGGCAGGAGGTGACGGCGGTTCGAGGTGGCGTAGAAGATCACATTGTCCGGGCGGCCCTCAATGCCGCCTTCCAGCACGGCCTTGAGGGACTTGTAGGACGTATCGTCCGCGTCGAAGGAGAGGTCGTCGCAGAACACCACGAAGCGGTGCGCGTCCGCCCGCAGGAGGCCCATGAGCTCCGGCAGTGTCTCGATGTCCTCCCGGTGGATCTCGATCAGCTTCAGGGGCAAATGGCCGGCGGCACGGGTGGCGTTGATCTCGGCATGGACCGCCTTGACGAGGGAGGACTTGCCCATGCCCCGCGCGCCCCAGAGAAGCGCGTTGTTGGCGGGCAAGCCGTTCGCGAAGCGGCGGGTGTTGTCCGACAAGGTGTCCCGCACCCTGTCGATGCCGCGCAAAAGGCCCATCTCGACCCGGTTGACCTTGAGGACCGGCGAAAGACGGCGGCCGGAGGCCTGCCAGACGAAGGCGTCGGCGGCGGTGAAATCGGGGTTGCCGAGGGCAGGCGGGGCCGCGCGCTCCAGGGCGTCGGCGATCCGGCGCAGGAGGTCGAGAGCCTCCGGAGAGACGGAGGAGGACGCAAAATCGGTTGGGATCTTTGTCATGACGGCTCTCGCAAACGGGTACGGGGTTGCTTATCTGCTAAGCTCCACAGCGTCCATTCCCTCCGAGCGGAGGAAAACCGGTCGGCTTCATTGATTTCGTGAAGTCGATGGGTATAGTCCGCGCCACTCGGAATCCTTTCTTGGTGCGGGTGGGCCTTAAAAACTTAAGCCCGCCACGCGCGGTTATTCATGGAGAGCCTCTTGTTCATCACTCCCGCTTTTGCCCAGGGGGCCCCGGCCGGGGGCAGTACGGATATCATCCTACAGCTCGTGCCGTTCATCCTGATCTTCGTGATCATGTGGTTCCTCATCATCCGCCCGCAGCAGCGCAAGGTTCGTGAGCACCAGGAGATGATCAAGAACGTCCGCCGTGGCGACACCGTCGTCACCTCCGGCGGCATCATCGGCAAGGTGATCAAGGTGACCGACGATTCTCCCGACGCCGAGGTCGAGATCGCCGAGGGCGTACGCGTGAAGATCGCCCGCTCCATGATCGCGGAAGTCCGCTCCAAGGGCGAGCCGGTCAAGGCTTGATGAGCCTGGGCTTTGGCCCTCAGGCACGATTGGGGCAAGCGGCCGCCGCTTGCCCTTCACGATTTAAAGGTTTGAGCTGACGATGCTGCGTTTCTCGACGTCGAAAGTTGTCGCCACGATGGCGATCATCGTGATCGGTCTGCTTCTCGCCGTACCGAGCGCCTTGTCTCCGGATCAGCGCAAGGCGCTCCACGCCTCGCTGCCGAGCTGGGTTCCCTCGTGGGTGGTGCCCTCGCGCGCCATCGTGCTCGGCCTCGACCTGCAGGGCGGCTCGCACGTCCTGCTTGAGGTGGACACGCAGGATCTCCTGCGCACGCAGACCACGCAACTGCGCGACGACGTGCGCCGCGTGCTGCGCGAAACGCGCGTGACGCCGCAGGGCGGCATTCAGATGACGCAGCGCGGCGTGCAGATCCGCGTGACGGACGCCGCTGACCGGGAGAAGCTTCTGCCCAAGCTGCGCGAGCTTTCGCAACCGATGGGCAGCGCCATCCTCGGCCAGTCGGGCACGCGCGACCTCATCGTCACGGACGCGCCCGACGGGCTCATCAACCTGACCTACACCGACGCCGGTATGAACGAGAAGGTGCGCCGCGCCGTCGATCAGGCCATCGAAGTGCTGCGCCGCCGCGTCGACGCGCTCGGCACCACGGAGCCGAACATTCAACGCCAGGGCGCCGACCGCATTCTGGTTCAGGTGCCGGGCCTGCAGGACCCTCAGCGCCTCAAGGACATTCTCGGCAAGACTGCAAAGCTCGAATTCCGCCTGCTCGGCCAGCAGGGCGCTGCCGATGCGGATATGCTTCCCTCGCGCGATGCCGGCGGCCAGAGAGTGCCCGTCGAGCGCCGGGTGATCGTGGAGGGCGGCGATCTCGTCGATGCGCAGCCTGCCTTCGATTCCCGCACCAACGAGCCCATCGTCAATTTCCGCTTCAACATTCGCGGCGCGCAGCGCTTCGCGCAGGCGACGACGGAAAATGTCGGCCGGGCCTTGGCTATCGTTCTCGATAACGAGGTGATCTCGGCTCCGGTCATTCAGACGCCGATCACGGGCGGGCAGGGCCAGATCTCGGGCCGCTACACGGTGCAATCGGCGACGGACCTCGCGGTGCTGCTGCGCGCGGGCGCGCTGCCGGCGAAGCTCACCGTCGTGGAAGAGCGCACCGTCGGCCCGGGCCTCGGTCAGGACTCGATCCAGGCGGGCAAGATGGCGACCTATGTCGCCGGCGTTCTCGTCGTGATCTTCATGTTCGCGACTTACGGCGTGTTCGGCTTCATCGCCAACATCGCGCTTCTCGTCCATGTGGGCCTGATCTTCGGCCTGATGTCGATCCTGGAAGCGACGCTGACGCTTCCGGGTATCGCGGGCATCGTGCTCACCATCGGCACGGCGGTGGATTCCAACGTGCTGATCTACGAGCGTATCCGCGAGGAAGTGCATGGTGGGCGTTCGCTGGTCTCGGCCATCCAGGCTGGTTTCGACCGCGCCTTCGCGACCATCATCGATTCCAACAGCACGATGGCGATTGCCGCCTTGATCCTGTTCTTCCTGGGATCGGGACCGGTGCGCGGCTTCGCGGTGGTGTTCATTCTCGGCATTCTGACGACAGTCATCACGGCGGTCACGCTGACGCGCATGATGATCGCGCTCTGGTATCAGTGGGCGCGTCCGAAGACCCTGCCGTTCTAAGGATGCCCGGCGTTATGACCATGTCGGGACTTTTTGAGATTGTTGCTATTGCATTTTCGCGTGGCGAGCCCGTTCCGGCTCGCCCGGAAATGCCTTGAGGAGAGCTGCTGTGCGCCTTCTTCGCCTTTGGCCTGAGAGTGCTCATTTCGATTTCATGCGCTTCCGGCGCTGGTCGTTCCCGCTGTCGGCGTTCCTGTCGCTTGCGACCATCGCGCTGTTCCTAAGCGTCGGGCTGAACTTCGGCATCGACTTCAAGGGCGGCACGCTCATGGAGTTGCAGGCGAAGTCCGGAACGGCGGATGTGGCTAAGGTGCGCCAGACCGCCGAGGGCTTCGGCTTCGGCGAAGTCGAGGTGCAGGAATTCGGCACCGCCGGCGGCTTGTCCCTTCGCTTCCCCATCCAGTCCGGCGGTGAGGCCGCGCAGAGCGCTGTGGTGCAGAAGGCGCGCGACACGTTCAGCCCAGAATACGAGTTCCAGCGTGTCGAGACCGTCGGTCCACGCGTTTCGGGCGAGCTTGTGCAATCGGGCACCATCGGCATCATCCTCGCCGTCATCGCGGTGCTGTTCTATCTCTGGTTCCGGTTCGAGCGGGAGCTGGCGGTGGGCGCCATCATCGGCACGCTGCACGACATCGTGCTCACCATCGGCTTCTTCGTCATCACGCGGCATGAATTCAACATGACGTCGATCGCGGCGATCCTCACCATCGTCGGCTATTCGCTGAACGAGACCGTGGTGGTGTTCGACCGTACGCGCGAATTGCTGCGCCGCTACAAGACCATGCCGACCCGCGAGTTGCTGAACCTCTCGATCAACACCACCATGTCGCGCACCGTGATGACGGCGACGACGACGGCCCTCTCGCTCATCGCGCTGGTGACCTTCGGCGGCCGCGCCATCGAAGGCTTCGCGCAGGTGATGCTGACGGGCGTGGTGATCTGTACCTATTCGGCGATCTTCATTTCCTCGCCCATGCTGATCTATCTCGGCCTGCGCAGCTCGGAAAGCGCGAAGGCTGCGGAGGGCGAGGTCGCTCCAGCCGAGTGATCGTGGAAGGGGACGCCATGAGCAGCCGCCCGATCCTCGACGGTTTCGTTCCCGGTCGCTACGAAATCGACGCCTACGGCAATGGCGGCTTCCGCTTCGCGGACATGTCGCATCGCGGCTCGATCCTCGTCCTGCCCTCGGGCATCAAGGCGTGGCCTGTTACTTCGGTAGCGGAGCTGACAGAGGAATCCCTCGCGCCAGTCTTCGCGGAGGCCGATCAGCTGGAGTTGCTCCTCCTCGGCACGGGCCTTGACGTCGTCGCCATTCCGGAGGCTTTGCGCTGGCGTTTCCGTGAAAACCGCATCGGCCTCGATGTGATGCAGACGGGTGCGGCAGCCAGAACCTACAACATCCTGCTCGGCGAAAACCGCAAGGTCGGCGCGGCCTTGATCGCGGTGTAGCTCATGGCTGAGGACAATCTCACCTTCGCCTATGCCCATTGCGAAGCGCTCGTGAAAGAGGGCGATCCCGACCGTTATTGGGCAACGCTCTTTTCGCCCGCCGACAAGCGCCGCCATCTCTTCGCGCTTTATGCCTTCAGCTTCGAGATTGCCCGCGTGCGCGATTCCATCACCGAGGCGCTGGTCGGCGAAATGCGCCTGCAATGGTGGCGCGATGCGTTGCAGGGCGAGGCGCGTGGCGAGGTGCGCGCGAACCCCGTGGCGGCGGCGCTCGACGATACCATCGTCACCTTCCGTCTACCGCGTCAGCCGCTGGTCGATCTCATCGAGGCGCGCGTTTTCGATCTCTACGAAGACCCCATGCCAAGCCTCAACGATCTCGAGGGCTATTGTGGGGAAACCTCGTCGAGCCTGTTCCGGCTCGCGAGCATCATCCTCGCGGGCGGAACGGATCCCGGACAGGCCGATGCCGCCGGCCACGCGGGTGTGGCTTACGCCATTACCGGCCTGCTGCGCGCCTTTCCCTGGCACTCACGGCGACAGCAGGTCTATGTCCCCAGCGATATTCTCAATCGCCATGGCGTGGTGCGGGACGATATCGTGATGGGGCGCGGCGGCCCCGGCCTGATGGATTCCCTCGCCGATCTGCGCGCCGTCGCGCGCCGTCATCTCACGCAAGTGCGCGTTTTAAGCCCTGCGATTTCCAGCGCCGCCTTGCCCGCCTTCCGCCCACTGGCGCTGGTTGAACCGTACCTGCGGCTCATGGAAAGCCGCGACTACGACCCGTTCGCGACAGTGATCGAGCTTGCCGCCTGGCGACGCATCTGGTCGCTGTGGCGCGGAGGGTTTTGAAAGACATCCCGCGTTTTCCCTCCTCTTGCAGGGAGGGGGCGGATCCTAAACACGCATCATGAGCGATAACGTGTAAGAGCTTTCTCCTCGATCTTCTTGATCCATGCGTCCTTGCAGTCGCTATAAGCATGTGAGTCGTCAGGGTGAAGGCTTTTGCAGCGCGCCTTCTCTTGATCGTAGGCACGCGCGATCTCCGGTCGCTCGCGAAGATAGTCGCGGAAGGCAAGATGGCGTTCGATTTCCGAGGAGCCATCCTCAAAACAATGAAGATGGATCAGCCTGCGCCCCGTTTCGGGTTCGCTTTTCGTGCAGTAGCGCCGCCCCGGCAACCCTAACTCGCCCCACCATTCGTAACCGAGCGCTTCGACGTCATTCTTACGGTCGTCCAGCTCCGATAAGCTCGTGACAACAGGGATGAGATCCAAAATCGGTTTGGCGGATATGCCGGGAATAGCTGTCGAGCCGACATGGTGGACGATTGTCAAAACCGGCCCAAGGGCTACGGCAAGCCTTTCACTTTCGACTGCGCTTATTTCCGGCCACCGAGGATCGTGGGGCACCAGCTCGACTTTGATTGGGGGCGGCAACCTGTTTTCCTTTCACGCATGGCCTCGGTAAGCGCTCTTCTCTATTCAGCGGCAACTGGGACCGCGGATTCCCGCAGCCACGTCGCAAGGTCCGCGCGCGCGCGGTCCGTGAGCGCGTGTTTCTTCGCTACAGCCTTTGCCGGGCCGCGCAGGCGCTTGCCGTTTTCGTCCTTCGCCGCGTGTTCGATGGGCGGGAAGAGGCCGAAGTTGACGTTCATCGGCTGGAAGGAGCGCGGGCCCTCGTCGATGGTTTCGATATGCCCGCCGGTGATGTGGTTGATGAGCGCGCCCATCGCGGTCGTGGAGGGCAGGGGCTCAATCGGGCGGCCAAGGCGCTCGGCGGCGGCGAAGCGGCCTGTCATGAGGCCGACCGCCGCGCTCTCCACATAGCCTTCGCAGCCGGTGATCTGGCCTGCGAAACGCAGGCGCGGCATCGCCTTGAGGCGCAGGGTGCTGTCGAGCAGCGTCGGCGAGTTGAGATAAGTATTGCGGTGCAGGCCGCCGAGGCGCGCGAACTCTGCCTTCTCGAGGCCGGGGATCATGCGGAACACATCGCTCTGCACGCCATATTTCAGCTTGGTCTGGAAGCCGACCATGTTGAAGAGCGTGCCGAGGGCGTTGTCCTGCCGCAATTGCACGATGGCGTAGGGCTTCACGTCCGGCTGGTGCGGATTGGTGAGGCCGACGGGCTTCATCGGGCCGTGGCGCAGCGTCTCGCGCCCGCGCTCGGCCATGACCTCGATGGGCAGGCAGCCGTCAAAATACGGCGTGTTGGCTTCCCACTCCTTGAAGTCGGTCTTGTCGCCGGAAATCAGCGCGTCGACGAAAGCCTCGTACTGCTCCTTCGTCATCGGGCAGTTGATGTAGTCCTTGCCCGTGCCGCCGGGGCCGACCTTGTCGTAGCGAGACTGGAACCACGCCACGTCCATGTCGATGCTCTCGCGATAGACGATAGGCGCGATGGCGTCGAAGAAGGCGAGTTCCTTCTCGCCCGTGAGCGTGAGGATCGCTTCCGCAAGCGCGGGCGAGGTGAGGGGGCCCGTTGCGATGATGACGGAGGACCAGTTCTCCGGCGGCAGCCCGGCGATCTCGCCGCGTTCGATGGTCACGAGCGGGTGCGCTTCGAGCGCAGCGGTGACGGCGGCGGAAAAGCCATCGCGATCCACCGCCAAAGCGCCGCCCGCCGGCACCTGGTTCGCGTCGCCCTTCGCCATGATGAGCGAGCCGAGGGTGCGCATCTCCTGATGTAGCAGGCCGACGGCGTTGGCCTGCGCATCGTCCGAGCGGAAGGAGTTGGAGCAGACGAGTTCGGCGAGCCCTTCCGTCTTGTGGGCGTCGGTGCCGCGCACGGGGCGCATTTCATGCAGCACCACGGGCACGCCGGCCTGCGCGATCTGCCAGGTGGCTTCCGATCCGGCGAGGCCGCCGCCGATGACGTGGATGGGTTCCATGCTGCTCATCTCGCTAATCCCGAAAGGGGGCCTTGTTGACCGTGGAAATGGTGCGGGTCAAGCTGCGCCGCTCCATTTTCCGAACAGGTTCATCATCATGTCCCAGAAGCGGCCGGTTGTCCTTATTACAGGAGGCAGCCGCGGCATAGGCGCTGCGGTGGCGCAGCTTGCCGCCGCGCGCGGCTACGATGTCGCCATCAATTTCAAGTCCGACCGCGCCGCTGCCGAAGAGGTGCTGGCGGCCTGCCGCATCGCCGGTGCGAACGTTGTCGCCTGTCAGGGGGACATGGCGCGTGAGGAGGATGTGGCGCGGCTGTTCGATGAAGCCGTCGCGGCGCTCGGCCCGGTTTCCCACATCGTCAACAATGCGGGGATCACGGGCCGCTCGGGCCGTCTCGACGCGACGGCTGCGGAGACGATACGCGCCTGCATCGACATCAACGTGCTCGGTGCGATCTTCGTGGCGCGGGAAGCCGCGCGCCGCCTTTCGACCCGCCATGGCGGTCCGGGTGGCACCATCGTCAACATATCCTCCGTCGCGGCGCGGCTTGGCAGCGCGGGTGAATATGTCTGGTACGCGGCCTCGAAGGGCGCCATCGATTCTTTGACCGTGGGGCTGTCGCAGGAGCTGGCTGGGGATGGTGTGCGGGTCAACGCGGTTTCGCCCGGCATCACGCGCACCGATATCCACGAGAAGAGCACGGGCGACGCGGCGCGCGTGGAGCGGCTGCGCTCGAGAATACCGCTGAACCGGATCGGCGAACCGGAGGAGGTGGCCGAGGCGGTGCTGTTCCTGATGTCGGACGCGGCGTCCTACATCACGGGCGCCAACATTCCCGTCTCGGGCGGGCGATAAAAGACCCCTGAAAAAGCAAACGCCCGCCGGAAGGCGGGCGAGGGCCTTTGCTGCAGTGCAGCTAAATTTACGCAGTCGCGTGTTCGCGAGCGATGCTCTCGATCTGGAAGCGCGAGATGCCGAGATCGTCCAGCTCGCGGTCGCTGAGGACCGACAGCTCACGGACGGTTTCGCGGTAACGCAGGTAAGAGCGGACTTTGGCGAGGACGTAGGAAACGAACATTGGGAAACTCCTTAGTTAGCCGGCCCCAGTGACCGGCGGCTTTGTTCTTGCTGTGTGCAATGCAGCATATAAGGGCGATCATTCCTAAAGAGGAGCGGTAATAATGTAGGTCAGTTATGCTTTAGTAGCATATCGCCTTAAGGCCACGTTAATGAGGCCCGCAATGGCGGCATGGGTCTTAACCATGCGGGTACGGAAAAGGCTAAGGTCTTTAAAAGGAAAGAATTTTTCCGTGCCGTCGCCTGTCGAGGCTGTTCCGGGGCGGGGCGTGAATCGCGCGGGAGCGCGCATTCCGGAAGCGATAAGGAAAACACGAACGTATGTCGGCGTTGTGACAACGCGTGAAACGCGGGCCCGAGGCTCGCTTTATTCTCCCGTCTTTTCCCGCCGAAGGCACTCGGCAAGGAAGGTCGTGACGGCTGCGACGGCGGAGTTGCCTTGCAGATCCCGGTGGTACGTGAGCCAGACGTCCCTTGAAATCAAGCGACCGGCAGGGTCGGCCTTTTGCAGACCGTATGCTTTGCCCGCGAAGCGGGGGAGGACGGCAACCCCGACATGCGCCTGAGCCGCCGCGCCCTGAATGGCGAGTTCGTTCGTGCGGAACACGATGGGCCGCTCGCCGGCGAGCTCCTTGAGCCAGACCTGATGCGGAGCCGTGTCGAGGCTCTCGTCGAAGGCGATGAACTCGAACTCTTCCTCCCGCCTTGAGGCCAGATATTCCCGCGAGGCATAGGGCTCGTATGTCATCATCCCCACCTTGCGCGCGACGAGGGTCATATCGCTGGGGCGGGCAAGGCGCAGGGCGATGTCCGCCTCCCGTCGGGGCAGGGAAACCATTCTGCTCTCGCCGAGCAGGCGTAGCCGAAGGCGCGGATAGGCTTCCTTCAGGAGATTGAGACGCGGTGCAATCAGCAAGGATGCGATGACCGGCGGCGCGCTCACCGAAACTTCGGCGGCTGCATCCTCCTGCCGGGCGAGAGCCATCCGCTCGATGGCGAAAGCCTCGATCTCGATGCGCCGCGCATACTCCGCCACGCGCTCGCCGTCGGACGTGAGGACATAGCGTCCGGCTCTCCGGTCAACGAGCTTGACCCCGACGGCCTCTTCGAGCGCCGCGACCCGTCGGGCGACGGTTGCATGCTCCACCTTCAGCCGCCGGGCCGCCCCGGACAGGGACCCTTCATCGGCGAGCGCGGTGAAGTGGCGAAGATCGTCCCAATCGAACATTCCCGATTCTTTCACACCCAATGGGAAGAGTTCGGGAATTTCGCACAGTCTCGGTCCATTGCAAGGTGCTGTCTCCTCAACGGAGACCAAGCAATGACGAATGTTCGCAAAATTGTCCGGATTCAGGCAAAGCCTGGATTGGCCGCTTCAACGCGCACGGCTCTTCTCGACCTGCAAAAGGCGACCCAGACGGAAGCCGGATGCCGCGAGTTTCTGTTCTTCCAGGCTCTCGGTGACGAGAACTCCTTCCTGCTGATCGAGGATTTTGCCAACCACGAGGCGCTCGACCAGCACATGAAGCTTCCGCACACCCAGGCCTTCTTCGCGCGCGATCTCGTGGCGGGGATCAAGCCGATCGACAAGGGATGGATGGCATGACCGGGAAGGCATCGCCCACGCATCGTTCGGAGACGGCCTTCCGTTTCAGGAAGCTGCCGGCCCGTGCGCAGATCGTGGTGTTCCCCATGATCCTGTCGCTGCTCATGTCCGGCGTCGTCTCGACGATTGCGACCCTCAAGGCCGTTGGGTTCGAACCCGGCATCGTGTGGAAGATCCTTCAGGCGTGGGGCGTCTCCTACGCCATCGCATTTCCCAGTGCGCTTGCCGTGATGCCCGTGGTGAGAAAGATCGTCGCCGCTATCGTTGAAACACCCGGTCGGTGAAGGTTAGGGCAAGTCGACGAAAAAGCCGTCGGGATGGCATGCCCCCTGTACCCCGGTTGCTTTCTGGCTTCAGATGCGTGACGAAAACGTCGCGTATCTGAAGCGTCGGAGTTGCTGAAATGAATCGCCGTCTTGTCGGCCTGATAGCGGCGCTCGCCCTCGGCCCCTTGAGCTTGGCCGCCTGTGCGACCCCGACCGAAGGGGGCCGCCTTGCGTTGATAAGGATCCTGCGGGAACAGGTCAGTCGATGCTACGTGCCCCTTGTGCAAGCGAGAGGGGCGGAAAGCGCCAAGATCGAGATGCGCTTGAATCCTGACGGATCGCTCGCAGGTCCGCCGAAGGTGCTGAGCACGCCTGCGGATTCCGCTGCCGCGAGGGCCGCCGTGCGGGCGGTGGAACGTTGCGCGCCATTCAAGATCCCCGCCGCGTTCGCAAATCATTACTCGACCTGGAAGGTCGTGCAGATCATTTTCGATCTGAGTTGAAGAGGCCCCGGATGTGCCGGGACGCCCTTACTCCGCCGCCTGCTTCGGCGCTTTCCCCTTCTTCAGCGGTCTACGCGCCAGCACCTCCTTGAGGAAGCGGCCCGTGTGGCTGGCTTCCACTTTGCAGATGTCCTCCGGCGTGCCCTGAGCCACGATCTGGCCGCCGCCGTCGCCGCCTTCCGGGCCCATGTCGATGATCCAGTCGGCGGTCTTGATGACTTCGAGATTGTGCTCGATCACGACGACGGTGTTGCCCTGGTCGGCGAGTTCGTGGAGCACTTCCATGAGCTTGGCGACGTCGTGGAAATGCAGGCCGGTGGTCGGCTCGTCGAGAATGTAGAGCGTACGGCCGGTGGCGCGCTTGGAGAGCTCCTTGGAGAGCTTCACGCGCTGCGCCTCGCCGCCGGAGAGCGTCGTCGCCTGCTGGCCCACATGGATGTAGTTGAGGCCGACGCGGGCGAGCGTTTCCATTTTTTCGCGGATGGTCGGCACGGCCTTGAACAGGTCCTTTGCCTCCTCGACCGTCATGTCGAGCACGTCGGCGATGGACTTGTCGCGATACTTCACCTCCAGCGTCTCGCGGTCGTAGCGCTTGCCCTTGCACACGTCGCAGGTCACGTAGACGTCGGGCAGGAAGTGCATTTCGATCTTGATGACGCCGTCGCCCTGGCAGGCCTCGCAGCGGCCGCCCTTCACGTTGAAGGAGAAACGCCCCGGCTGGTAGCCACGCGCCTTCGCCTCGGGCAGGCCCGCGAACCATTCGCGGATCGGCGTGAACGCACCGATATAGGTGGCGGGGTTCGAGCGCGGCGTGCGGCCGATGGGGGATTGGTCGATGTCGATGACCTTGTCGAGATGTTCCAGCCCTTCAAGCTTGTCGAAGGGCGCGGGATGCTCCATCGCGCCGTTGAGGCGCTTCGCCACCGCCTTGTAGAGCGTGTCGATGACGAGCGTCGACTTGCCGCCGCCGGAGACGCCGGTAATGCAGGTGAAGGTGCCGAGCGGAATTTCCGCCGTCACGTTCTTCAGGTTGTTGCCGCGCGCGCCTGCGAGTTTGAGCATGCGGCTCTTCTGGGGCTTGCGGCGCTGGGCAGGAACCGGAACGCTCTTCGCGCCGGTGAGATACTGGCCGGTGAGCGATTTCGGGTTGGCCATGATTTCCTTCGGCGTGCCCTCGGCGATCACCTTGCCGCCGTGGATGCCGGCACCGGGGCCGATGTCGAACACGTAGTCCGCCTGCAAAATCGCGTCCTCGTCGTGCTCCACCACGATCACCGTGTTGCCGAGATCGCGCAGGCGCTTCAACGTGCCGAGCAGGCGTTCGTTGTCGCGCTGGTGCAGGCCGATGGAGGGCTCATCGAGCACGTAGAGAACGCCAGTCAGCCCGGAGCCGATCTGCGAGGCGAGGCGGATGCGCTGGCTCTCGCCGCCGGAAAGCGTGCCGGAGGAGCGGGCGAGGGTGAGATATTCAAGGCCCACATCGACAAGGAAGGTCAGTCGATCGCGGATCTCTTTCAGAATGCGGCCCGCGATTTCGTTCTGCTTCTTGTTGAGGGATTTCGGCAGATCGACGAACCACTTATGCGCGTCGCGCACGGATAGCCCCGTGGCGTCGCCGATATCGGACTTCGCGATCTTCACCGCGAGCGCTTCCGGCTTCAACCGCTTACCGCCGCAGGAGGCGCACGGCGTCTCGCTCATGAAGCGGCCGATCTCCTCACGTGACCAGTCGCTCTCGGTTTCCTTGTAGCGGCGCTCGAGGTTGGTGATGACGCCTTCGAACGGCTTCTTCACCTCGTAGGAGCGCAGGCCGTCGTCATAGGAAAAGCGGATCGCCTCGTCATCCGAGCCGTAGAGAATGACGTCCTGCACCTTCTTCGGCAGTTCGCTCCAGGGCTTCGTGGTCGAAACCTTGAAGTGCCGTGCGATGGCCTCCAGCGTCTGACCATAATAGGGCGAGGATGACTTCGCCCACGGCGCGATGGCGCCGCGCTTCAGGGTCAGATCCGCGTCCGGCACCACGAGGGCCGGGTCGATGGTCATCTCATGCCCGATGCCGCCGCAGGTGGGACATGCGCCGAACGGGTTGTTGAACGAGAACAGGCGCGGCTCGATCTCGGGGATCGTGAAGCCCGAAACGGGGCAGGCGAACTTGGAGGAGAAGGTAATGCGCTTCGGCGCTCCCTTCTCATCCTTCTCGTCCGCATATTCGACGATGGCGATGCCGTCCGCGAGGTCGAGCGCCGTCTCGAAGGATTCCGCCAGCCGTGCGCCGATATCGGAGCGCACGACGATGCGGTCCACCACCACGTCGATGTCGTGCTTGAATTTCTTGTCGAGGGCA
This sequence comes from Microvirga flavescens, assembly GCF_003290125.1. Lineage (GTDB taxonomy): Bacteria > Pseudomonadota > Alphaproteobacteria > Rhizobiales > Beijerinckiaceae > Microvirga > Microvirga flavescens. The sequence goes on along the minus strand of NZ_QMKH01000007.1, from coordinate 84,536 downwards.
GGCGCCTCATCGATGGCGTAGTATTCGCCGTCGATCTTAAGGCGCTGGAAGCCCTTTTTCTGGAACTCGGCGATTTCTTTGCGGTATTCGCCCTTGCGGCCGCGAACGACCGGCGCGAGCAGAAAGAGCCGCGTCTTCTCCGGCAGTTCCAGCACCCGGTCCACCATCTGGCTCACCGTCTGGCTTTCGATGGGAAGGCCGGTGGCGGGGGAATAGGGCACACCCACGCGCGCCCAGAGCAGGCGCATGTAGTCGTAGATCTCGGTGACGGTGCCCACCGTCGAGCGCGGATTGCGCGAGGTGGTCTTCTGCTCGATGGAGATGGCGGGGGAGAGGCCGTCGATCTGGTCGACGTCCGGCTTCTGCATCATTTCCAGGAACTGGCGGGCGTAAGCGGAGAGCGACTCCACATAGCGGCGCTGGCCCTCGGCGTAGATCGTGTCGAAGGCGAGCGACGATTTGCCGGACCCGGAAAGCCCTGTGAACACCACGAAGTGGTCTCGCGGCACCATCAGATCGACGTTCTTGAGGTTGTGCTCCCGCGCCCCGCGCACGGAAATCACACGCGCATTCGGATCGCCCGCCTTCGCGCGGTTGAACAGATCGTCGAGTTTAGCCATTGCCAAGCCTGTGAATGAAGCCGCCCGCATGGGCGAAAGGTCCGATATGTGATGCGGCTGCCGCCGACACAACCGGGTGTCTCACAGGAGTCTATAGAACAAAGAGGGTACGAGAAGCAACCGGCCGGCGCGATGTGTCAGGGGCTTTTAAGGGCAGCGTTCCATGTGAGGCTGACTGGTTGCCGGTACGGAATTTATACTTATGAAACGAAATGGCCATAGGAACGAAACATTAGCACAATTCCTGGGCCGGGACTCCTATGCCGACTTACAATTCCACGAGCAATACTTACACTCTCGATATCGGCGAGGTGGTGGCATTTGTCATGCCGACGACAGCCGGCAACGCGAGCGTCATCGGCAATGACCTTGCCAACGTCATCACCGGCAATGGTGGAAACAACCATATCGAGGCCGGTGGCGGCGACGACGTCATTATTGGCGCGGACGGTGCGGATACGCTGATCGGCGCGGACGGCAACGACATTCTGGACGGCGGTGTTGGTGCCGATACGCTTGTTGGCGGCGAGGGACGGGACAGCTATTACGTCGATCACGAAGGCGATCTGGTTGTTGAAGACCCGAGCTTGTCGGGCGTTGATACTGTCCATGCTTCGATTTCGTATCGCCTGACCGTCGGTGTCGAGAACCTCACACTTGTCGCCAGTGCCGGCGACCTGAACGGCACTGGTAACGATCTCAACAACATTCTGAACGGCAACGAAGGCAACAACAGCCTGGATGGCGGGCTGGGCGACGACACGCTCATCGGCGGTGGCGGTGTCGATACGTTGAGGGGTGGAGCAGGCGACGATACCTATTGGTATGACGGCACGTCGCTCATCATCGAGGACGCGGGCGGGGGCAGTGACACTTTTGTCGTCTCCGCCGGCTTCGATCTCAGGACCGTCGCCAATATCGAAAACCTGTCGCTGTCCGGTGCTGCGAATATCGATGCCATCGGCAATGATGCCGCCAACAAAATTTACGGCAATAATGGCAACAATCATATCGATGGCGGCCTCGGCGCCGATCTGATGGCCGGCGGCGGCGGTGACGATACCTATATTGTCGAGAGTATCGGCGACATCGTGGTGGAGTACTTCAATGGAGGCCGTGACACGGTCAGGTCTTCGATTTCCTTTACGCTTGGGGCGAATGTTGAAAATCTCGTTCTGACGGGAAGTGCCAATCTTTCTGGCGTCGGCAACGAGCTCGGCAACGCGTTGACCGGGAACAGCGGCAACAACACGCTCGATGGGGGTGACGGAAACGACACGTTCGAGGGCGGCGCAGGAACAGACACGCTACAGGGCGGAAACGGAGACGATGTCTACATCGTGTCCGACACCAATGACATCATCATCGAGGTTGATAACCTGGGGCGCGGCGGCCTCGACGAGGTTCGAAGCTCGGTTTCCTTTGCGCTTGGAGCCTATGTCGAAAACCTTGTCCTCACCGGCAGTGAGAAGATTGACGGCACGGGCAACGAACTCGACAACAAGCTCATCGGCAACAGCGCGGACAACGTTCTCGACGGCGGTGCGGGGAATGACACCCTGCAAGGCGGCGCCGGCAACGATACGCTGCGGGGCGGCTCTGGCGAGGATACGCTGGAAGGCGGCGCCGGAGACGATGTTTATTTCTTCGATTATGCCAAGCAGATCGTCGAGCTTGCGGGGCAGGGCATCGATACCGTCATCACCACGTCAAATTACGTTCTGGCGGCGAATATCGAGAATCTGACGGCGGCCACCGCCTCTCTGTCGCTCACCGGAAACGAGCTCAACAATCTCATCGTCGCCGATCTCGGCTCCAATCACCTCGACGGCGGAGCTGGAGCCGACACCCTGCAGGGTGGTGCGGACACCGATTTCTACGTCGTCGATAATGTGGGTGATGTCATCATCGAACTTGCCGGCGGCGGAGAAAACGACAACGTCACCACCTCGGTCAGCTATACGTTGAGTGCGAATGTGGAAGCATTGCACGCGGCTGCGGGCTTCGCGCCGCTCGTGCTCACGGGCAACGCCTTCAACAATGTAATCACCGGTAATGACGGCGACAACACGCTCGATGGCGGTGCCGGTGCAGACTGGCTCCAGGGAGGACTTGGCAACGATACGTACATCATCGACAGCGCCGCTGATTGGGTGCTGGATACTGGCGGTGTCGATACTGTGATCACAAGCGCCAGCGTCAGGCTCGATGACGGTGTCGAGATCCTCAAGGCAGTGACGGGGACGACGAAAATCAACCTGACCGGGAACGATCAGAACAACGTGATCGAGGGCAATGACGGAGCAAACAGGATCGACGGCGGTGCCGGTACGGATCAGCTCCGAGGCGGTAAGGGCAAAGACGTCTTCATTTTCGGCGCGAAGCCCGTTGCCGCCAATCGCGACAAGATCCTGGACTTCTCCGTCAAGGATGACTCGATCTATCTGGACAATGCGGTTTTCAAGAAGCTCGGCAAAGGCACTGAGGCAAAGACCGGCAAGCTCTTGAAGGACTTCTTCGTCATCGGCTCGAAGGCTCAGGACAAGAACGACTATCTTATCTACAACGACAAGAAGGGCGTTCTTTATTACGATGCCGATGGCTCTGGAAAGGGCAAGGCGGTCGAAATCGCCACCCTCTCCAAGAAACTCGTGATGACCGAGAAGGACTTCTTCATCATCTGAGCGAGAAGCGCGCCAGGCTCAACCGGTGAGGACATTCCGAGGGAGCAACCGTTGAACACTGACTGTTCGACGTATGAAAAAAGCCCGCCTCATGAGGCGGGCTTTATCGTTCGATATGACTGAAGATCAGAAATCGAAGACGAAATGGGAGGCCTTCAGGGCTGCCCTGTTGGCGAGCGTGAAGATCTCGTAGGCCGCTTGGGAGCCTGTTCCGTCCGGATCGTACGTGAGACGACCGTCATCCGTGTCATAGAGGAACTGGCCCTTGGTGGAGTTCGCGATCGGATCCGTGCCGCTGACGAGGAAGTTCGCCCGGTCGATGTTGCCTACGTCCGACAATTCAGAGCGCGAAATAAGGATCCGGTCGTTCTTTGTGGCGAAGTCCAGAACAGTGACACCGGACGTGTAGTCGGTGGCGACGAAAATGTCGTTCCCAGCCCCGCCGAACAACTTGTGGTCCCTGCCATAGGCTTTGAGCTTGTCGTTCCCAGCCCCGCCGTCGACGCTAAAGCCTCGAAGGCCGCTGGTGACTATGATAGTGTCGTTGCCCTTGCCGCCCTTGACAGTTCCCGAAGAGCCTCCGACGTCAATCTTGTCGTCGCCCTTCGAGCCGATCACGGACGCCCCGTCGAGCAGATTGCTGATGTTGACGACAGCCCTCTCGAACTGGCCCGCCTTCATGCCGAGAGCCCCAAGGTCTGCGGCCTTCTTGTTGGAAATATTGGACAGGTTGAGGGTAGCGACAGCGCCGACGTTGACGAAGAGCGTGTCGTTGCCGGCGCCGCCGAGCGCTTTGTCGTTCGCGTGGAGATAGACCCTGTCGTTTCCTGCCCCGCCGTCCAGGACATCCGCAACGTCATCGAAGTCACCATCGAGTATGTCGTTGCCGTCCCCGCCCGACAGGCTGTCGCTACCCCATCCTCCGTCGAGGTTGTCGTCACCCTTGCCGCCGATCAGCTTGTCGTTGCCATCTTCACCGTAGAGACGGTCGTCACCCGCATCGCCTGACAACTTGTCATTGCCATCGCCACCCCAGAGGATGTCGGTGTCATTCCCGCCTGCCATGACATCGTTGCCATCACCGCCGTAAAGGGTGTCGCGACCATCGCCGCCCGACAGGTTGTCGTTACCGCTGCCGCCCAGGAGACTATCTTCGCCCTTGCCGCCGGTCAGCTTGTCATTGCCTTCATCGCCGCTGAGATAGTCGTTGCCGTCATCGCCCGACAGCTTGTCGTTGCCGCCGCCACCATAGAGCACGTCATTGCCATCGCCGCCCGAAAGAGTATCGGCGGTGTCGTCGTATGTGCCATCACTGTTGCCGGTGAGATAGTCGTTGCCTTTGCCGCCTTCCATCTTGTCCGCGCCAAGACCGCCGTCGAGCCGGTCATCGCCATCGCCTCCGACCAGCTTGTCTTTGCCATCGCCACCGTAAATGGAGTCGTCGCCGGCATCGCCGAACAGCTTGTCGTTGCCTTGAGCGCCGTAGATTTCGTCGTTGCCACCCAGACCATGGAGGGTGTCGCTCTTGATAAGGCCGTAGAGCCAGTCTGCCGCTTGCGTGGCCTTGAAGGGATTTTTCTTGGATGAGGTCGCCATTGGTCTCTGCCGATCAGAATGAGTCGCCAGTTTACGAAACTATGCAGTGTTGCCGGCGAGCGAACCCTCGAAAAGAATGGGAGACAGAGGATCCTGTCCAAAACCCCGCAAGCCCGTGAGAGGGGGCGATCCGGTGCGGTCAAAGGATTGTCTGCGCCTGACGTGCGCTATCTCTTCTTCCTTGCGTGGTGCCGACGGATGCCGTCGCACCCGTTAGCTTGAGGGAGAACGGTCATGTTCGTGCGTTTTGCCGTTTTTGCCTGCGCGCTCGCCTGCGGCTCTTCTGCCTTTGCCGGTCCCTGCGCGCCGATGATCGACCGCGCCCAGACGCAGGTCGATGCCCGCATCGATGCCCTTGCCGGAAAAGGCCGTTCAGCGCCGGAAAGCACGGGCGCGCTTCGACATCAGCAGCCGACGCCGGAATCAATCGCCCGCGCCGAGCAGAAGCTCGGGGAGGGGTTCAAGGCCGAGCCTGCTCTTGTGCTGCTGGCGCAGGCCCGCAAGGCCGATGAGGCCGGCGACATGGCAGGCTGCGAAAAGGCTCTCGAGCAGCTGCGCGCGCTTGCGCAGTGACGGCCCGGCTTCCGTAAGCCTATTGCGCCGTCAGCAAGGGTGTTTCGTCCGCCCGTATCACCGGCGGCGGGCTCCACTTGCCGGTCAGCGCTTCGGCGTGCGGCGCGTAGAGGCGCATGGTCAGGTTGAAGACGCCTTTCGGCGATGGCAGCCAGTTCGCTTCTTTGTCCGAGCCGGGGTTTTCGTTCTGGACGTAAAGCGTGAGGCTGCCGTCGGGATCCGTCTTGAAGGGCATCCAACTGCTCACCGCGAAGCGGTTGAGCGGGTTCGCCACCTGAAACCCTTCCTTGTCGTAAAGGGTCACCGACCAGAAAGCTTCGACCGGGGGAAGATCCTTCTTGTCGAAGTGCAGCGTATACTTGTTCGCGCCGTCGAAGGGGCGGCCGGCATCGTCGGTCATGCTCATGGGATAGATCGCGTCCTCCGGAAGGTTCGCGCCAAGGCCGAGCTGCGCGACGATGGCGCGCTTGAGATAGTAATTGCCGTAAACGCCCATCGTATCTGTGTTCATGGACCAACCGTTGACCATGCGGGCGAGGGTGGGGACCTTCCAGGCCATGAGTTTCTGGGCGATTTGCGGTGTGCCTTCGAGAGCCTTGGCGACGGAGGAATCGAGCTTGGACAGGTCGAAGCTCTGGCCTGGCTCGATGCCGATGCGTTTCATCCGCGCGACGATGGGCTGATCGGTGATGTGGGGCGGGTGAAACTTCAAAAGTTCAGCACCATAGGCGAAGAACTTTGCGGCATTCATCGTATCCACCTGGATCTTCGGCGGCGTCTTCATGTCGATGTTCGGGTCTATCTTCACCTCTAATGGCTTCGGCTCCTTGCCCCACTCCGAGAGCGGCGCGATCTTGAAGCCCGCCTGGACCTTGTGAACGGCGTCGTAGTCGGGCGGGCCGTCGGTCTTCGTGCGGCCGATGATCCACACGTAAGGGGTCGGCGCGTCGATGCGCTGGGTTTCCTTCGGCAGCTTGAGTTCCTCGGCAAGCCGCTCGCGCAGGTCGGGCCGCCAGTCCGGCGGGGCGATGAGGAAATGGCCCGCCTGCGTTCCGGTGGTGCGCCAGCCGGGAGAGGCGAAGACATCCGTCCACATGTCGAGCATAGGCAGGAGGTAATAGCGCCCGCCCGTATCAGGCACGGAAACGACCACCGGTTCCTTTGTCAGGTCGAGCCAGGCGCTGGAATAAAGCGTGTCGAAGTTGGGCCTCACGACGACGCGCAGATCGGCGGGCGGGAAGGTCGCGACGTTCGCGAAGCCGTTCATGGGGCCGCCGATGGCGCCGGGCTTCGGTTCGACATTGGTGAGTTGCTTGCGCGTCACGTCCATCGTGACGATGGGGTAGAAGTAGAGATAGGCCTCGACGCCGATGGCCCGGGCTTCCGTTTCTGAAACCTTCTCCGCGGCGTGGAGTGGTGTCAGGCTCGATAAGGTCGCAGAAAGAGCGACGATGGTCAGATGACGTAAAAGCGAAGGCATCTGGTTTTCTCCGATGGGGTAGGGCTGGCGCAGGCACTGCAGCTGTAGGAAGCAAAACCGTTCGCCCTCGGATCTAGCGCCGCTCAGGAGCCCTTCCAGCGAAGGGCGGCCCCTTACCTCCAAAGAGACCGCATCGTCTGGGAGCTTTTTCTTTCCGGCCGCAGGCTAGGGACAAGGCTTGCGAATGATCCGGAACAAATATAGAACGCGCGTGTGCCCTTTTATTGGGGACAGCTTTGTGCTGGATTGATCCCCGGCTTGTTCCGTGGCCGATCAGGCTTCAGAACACGGCCTTGCTGAATTTGGAGAAGAGAGCGATGGCGGGCAGCGTCAATAAGGTGATCCTGGTGGGCAATCTGGGCCGTGACCCGGAGGTGCGCCGCCTGAACAACGGCGAGCCGGTCGTCAACTTGCGCATCGCGACCTCGGAAACCTGGAAGGACAAGGCGACCGGAGAGCGCAAGGAAAAGACCGAGTGGCACTCGGTCGTCATCTTCAACGAGAACCTCGCCCGCGTGGCCGAGCAGTACCTGCGCAAGGGCTCGAAGGTTTACATCGAAGGCCAGCTCCAGACCCGTAAGTGGACCGACCAGAGCGGCGTCGAGAAGTACTCCACCGAGGTCGTGCTTCAGCGCTTCCGCGGCGAACTCACCATTCTCGACAGCCGTGGCGGCGGAGGTGGTGATTACGCGGATGACGAGGGTGGCGGCGGCCAGATCAGCCGTGGCGGCGATTTCGGCCGCTCCTCGCCGATGGAACGCCGCCCGGCTCCCGCCAGCAGCGGCGGCGGTGGCGGTGGCGGCGGCTCCCGCTACAACGACCTCGACGACGATATCCCGTTCTAGGATTTGATCGGCCCTTTGGGCTTCCCCCGGAGCCGATCCGGCGGACAGATCATCCGGTTCCCGGGGGATTGAGAACGAAATAAAAAAGCCCGCCTTTTGAAGGCGGGCTTTTGTGTTTTTGTGCGGATGCCGCTCAGAGATCGAGAATGAAGTTGGTCGCCTTCAGCGCCATCTTGTTAGCCAATGTCAGGATCAGCTCCGCGGTTCCGGCGTTCACCCCATCGGCGTCGTAGTAAAGACGCCCATCGTCGGTGTCGTAGAGAAACTGCCCTTTGGCGGAGGTAGCCATCGGAACGCTGCCGACAACGAGGGGGTTCTTCAGATCCAGATTGTTGAACCCGCGGTCTTTTTCAATGAGCAGGAAGTCTTTCGCAGTGAGGTCGGCGATCGTATAGTCCGTGTCGTAGGTGTTCAGAATGAACACGTCCGAGCCTGCTCCGCCGATCAGCGTATTGCCGCTCGAAGCGAAAAATCTGTCGTTCCCGGCGCCACCGCTAACGGTGATGGCCTCAGCATCGTAGATATAGAACACATCGTCGCCTTTCGTTCCGATGAACGAACTGCCTGCCTGTGTTTCATCGATAGTCAGAACCACCTTTTCGAACTGACCGGCTTTGATGCCCTCATATCCGATATCTACGGCGGACCTGCCCGTGACCTTCGACAAATTCAGGTTATCGATGGCGCCCGGCACGGCTCTGTTAAAAAAGTCGAGGTACAGCGTATCCACGCCTTTTCCACCCAGCGCGTAATCCTGTGCGCGCACGACAATCCTGTCGTTCCCGGCATCGCCAAGCAGCACGTCCTTGAGGACATCGTATCCGCCGGAGAGGAAGTCATTTCCGCTGCCGCCGGAGAGATGATCCGCGCCGTAGCCGCCATCGAGCCTGTCGTTGCCGTCCTCACCCTTAAGGCGATCATCGCCATCATCACCGTTAAGGGTATCGCTGTCCTTTCCGCCGTACAGCTTGTCGTTCCCTATGCCGCCGTTCAGTTGGTCGCTCCCGGCGCCGCCGGAAAGGTAGTCGTTGCCATCGCCGCCGGAGAGAGAATCGTTGCCAGCGTCTCCGAGAAGACGGTCATTATCGCGACCGCCGGAGAGGTAATCGTCACCAACACCCCCGTAAAGCGTGTCGTTCCCGTCTTCTCCGTAGAGAACGTCGTTCCCTGCGTCGCCGTACAGTTTGTCTTTGTCCAGGCCGCCTTCGATATGGTCGTTTCCGGCGCCGCCATGGAGAATGTCGTTACCATCAAGCCCGCTGAGATAGTCATCATCGGCGTCTCCGAACAGCTTGTCCTTGCCCAGGCCGCCAACAAGATCGTCATTGCCATCGCCGCCGTAGAGGGTGTCGTTGCCGTCATGACCCGAGAGGTAATCGCCGCCGGCGCGCCCTTCGAGCCGATCGTTGCCGAAGAAGCCGTACATCCAGTCGTCGAAATTGGTCCCTTTTAACTTGTTGCCGGTGTTAGTGCCCCGGAAAATAGCCATAGTAGCCCTCCTTGAAAGATGTATAACGATATTACGTACCTTAACTGGACTTGCAAGTTTTCGTGTACCATAAGGCGTCTTTGCAATTAGAAGGTTCAATGGGTCGACGGTCGATGCGTAGCAATCGGCAGCCCGTCGCGCCCGGACGCGAGCGTATCAACGTCGGGCAGGGCAGAGATGCCCCAAGGCCGGATGACACCGTGACGCGACGGGTCTAAGACGGCGACGGCCTAAATTCTCGCTGTCAGCTCTGGATCAACAGTTCCATCATGTCTTCCCAGTCTCTCGATACGCTTCTCACCTGGATCAAGACCGAAAGCCCGACGGACGACCCGACCGGCGTCAACCTTATGATGGATCTCGTCGTTGCCGAGGTGGCCGATGCGCCGGTGGCGGTGGAGCGTATTCCCGGCCAGCCGGGGCTCGGCGACGCCCTCGTTTTGCGCGCAGGGCCGGAAAACGGCGAGCGGCCCATTCTCGTGATGTCGCATCTCGATACGGTGCACCCCGTCGGTACGATCAAGCGCGACCTGCCGCTGCGGATCGAGGGCGACCGTCTCTACGGGCCGGGCGTTTATGACATGAAGGGCGGTGCACATTTCGCCATCGAGGCCTTCGTGGAGGTCGCCCGTAAGGGCAATGCAGCGCGGCCCATCGTCTTCCTCGTGACGCCTGACGAAGAAATCGGCAGCCCCATGACGCGTCCGATCATCGAGGATTTCGCGCGCCGCTCGGCCTATGCCCTCGTCACCGAACCCGCCCGCGATAACGGCCAGATCGTCACCTCCCGCAAAGGCGTCGGGCGTTTCGCTGTGCATGTGGAGGGGCGTCCCGCCCATGCGGGCTCGCGCCACAAGGATGGCCGCAATGCCATCTACGAGGCCGCGCGGCATATCCTCGCCGTCGAAGGCATGACGGATTACGCGCGCGGCATCACCACCACGGTGGGCACGATTGCCGGCGGCACGGCGGAGAACGTGGTGCCCCAGCATTGCCGCTTCCAGGTCGATCTGCGCGTCGAGACGGTGGCGGATGGGGAGGCCTTGAGCGCCGCGATCCTCGGATTGAAGCCGAGTCATCCCGATTTCAAAGTCAGCGTGAGTGGTGGCATGAACCGTCCGCCCTATGAGCGCACGGAAGGCGTCGAGAGGCTGTTCCAACATGCCCGTGGGCTCGCCGCAGAGATCGGCTTTGACCTCATCTCCGCTCCCCGCGTCGGCGGTGGCTCGGACGGCAATTTCACGGCGGCAGTGGGCACGCCCACCCTCGATGGCCTCGGCATCGATGGCGACGGCGCACACACGCTGCAGGAATATGGCATCATCTCCTCCATCGCTCCGCGTCGGGAACTGATGAAGCGGCTGCTCGAGACGCTGCGATGACGACGATCATGATCAGCGATCTGCGCGAGCGTCCCGATTTCGCAGGAACCGTTGCGGATCGCGTCTGGCGAGCCTTCTGGAAGAAGGACGGCTATCCGCTGGAGCACCTCACCGGCCTTGTCGCGCAAAACCTCGAAGGGAAGGGGCCGGTCCCGTCCGCTTTCGTCGCTCACGAGGGCGATGTCTTCCTCGGGACTTCATCTCTCATCGCCTGTGACGAGGACAGCCGTCCCCAATACGCCCCCTGGGTGGCCGCCGTATGGGTGGAGGAAGAGCATCGCCGCAAAGGCATTGGCGCGGCGCTCGTTGCGCGAACGGCGGAAGTTGCCTTCGCATCGGGGGCACGGCGGGTCTATCTTCTCGCGCGCGCCCATCGTCGCGCTTTTTACGAGGGTCTCGGCTGGGCGGTCCACGAGGAGAACGTGCCGCATGAAGGCATGTTCATTCTTGTGAAAGACGCCTGAACGCTAAAGCGCCGAACCTTTAAACAACGCCTCGACGCCGTTGATGATGAACTGCACGGCGAGCCCTGCGAGGATCACGCCGAGGAGGCGGCTCAGCACGATGTTGCCGGTAACGCCGAGCATGCGCGATACGCGCTCCGCGGCCTGAAACACCACGAAACAGCTCAACACGCCGAGCGCGATGAGGATCAGAAGCGAGGACAAATAGACCGGGTCCCCATTCGCGCGCCCGGCGAGCAGGATCACGGCCGTAATGGCGCCGGGGCCCGCCATGAGCGGAATGGCGAGCGGGAAGGCGGCGACGTTGCGGATGTGATCCTCCGTGATGGCAACATTCGCCGTGTGCTGCTTGCGCTCGTTGCGGCGCTCGAACACCATCTCGAAGGCGATCCAGAACAGAAGCAGGCCGCCCGAAATACGGAAGGCCGGAATGCCGACGCCTAGGAGGCGCAGGAGAACCTCTCCGCCCAATCCGAAGAACGCCAGGATACAGAAGGCGATGAGCGCCGCGCGGATCGAAACCCGCTTCCGCTCCTCGGCGTTCATGCCCTGTGTCAGCGAAATGAAAATCGGCGCGAGCGCCGGGGGGTCGAGGGTCACAAAAAGGGTGACGAGGGCGGCGGAAATATAATCGAAAAGCATCGGCTGGACCTTCGGAGGAGCTTTGCGTTATGCCGTCGCTAGGCGCGTTTGGCGAGGGGGGATGCAACGATGTTCACGGTTTTGGACGAATTAAGCTGGCCCGGTTCGCCGACGAAGTCCAACGAAGACTCCTGCGGGGCCTCAGCCGATTGGGCCTGGGTGATCGACACCTCGATCTTTCCCGGCACGCCGCCAGTCATGAACAAGGAGAGCGACGCCACCTGGCTCGCGACCTTTGTCAGCGAGCGCCTGTCGGATCTGGCGCCCAATGCCGAGAACGGCGTCGATCTCCTGCGTCATGTCATGGAGGAAGCGCGCACGGTCTTCTTCGCGCAAGCGCCCGAGGAACGGCGCGAGGACTTCCTCACCTGGCCGGTCGGGGCGATGACGTTGGTGCATCGCCAGGGCAAGCGCCTCGACGTCTGGACCTTCGGCGACACCGTCGCGTATCTGCGCCATCCCGATGGGCGGGTGGAGGCGCTCGGAGACACGCCCGACCTGCGTAAGTTCGAGGTCGCAAAGGCGCGGGAGTTTCTGGAGGCGACCGGCGCGACACCCGCCACCATCACCCAGATGCCGCTCTTCCAGAACTGGCTTGCGGAGCGCCGGCAGCGCCAGAAGAAGAGCGCGGGCCTGTCCCTCCTCGGGCTCGACCCCAGCGCCGCTGATCGCCTGCGGCACGAGACGGCCTCTTGCGAGGACGGCACGGTGATCCTCCTCGGCAGCGATGGCTTCGCCGCCCTCATCGATCTCTATGAAGATTTCAGCCCCGCCGAACTGATCCAGGCCGCCCTCACCACCGGCCTCGAACCGCTGGCGGCGCGCGCCCGGGAAATCGAGACGCAAGTGGACCCGGATGGAAAACGCTACCCGCGTTTCAAGGTGAGCGACGACACGACGGCTCTGCTTTTGCGGGCTTAGAGGGCAGCCCTGAAGCGGTTTGGCATTCTCTTGATGTCACGGGCGGGCCTGATCCAACCATTGACGCTTTGTTCAGCCCTGAGTCGTGAAGGATGATCCAGCATGTGCTGGATCATCTTTTGAGATATAGGCTTTGTCTGCCTCAGAATGTGGTGAAGCTTGCCACGGGCAGCCATAGGGTGCCCATGGCTGGGCTTAGACGACAAAGAAGTCGGCAGCAGTGAGTTTCAGTTTCTTAGGGAGTTTTGCGATCTCCACAGCCGCCTTCGAGCCAGAACCATCCTCGTCGTAGTACAGGATGCCCTTCTTCTTGTCGTAGATGAGATAATCGGTCTTGCTCTTGGCCTTGTCGGCGATTTTGAAGAACTTCTTGTTCAGCGCAGCCGGAGCGTCTTCCGAGCCCTTCTTGCCGAGTTTCTTGAACACCGCATTGTCGAGCCAGATGGTGTCATCCGCCACCGAGAAGTCGGTGATGGTATCGCGGTTGGTCTTCTTGTGCGGCTTGGTGTTGAACACGAACACATCCTGGCCGGTTTTGCCGGTCATGATGTCATTGCCCAAAGCGCCGTAGAACCGGTCTGCGCCCGCCGTACCGGTCAGTACGTCCTTGCCCTTGCCGCCACGGAAGATGTCGAGAGCGTCGCTCACATGCACGGTCAGCGTCCTGTCGAGGCTCTCGCCATGCTTGTCCGTGACTCGAACCACGATTGTATGAGAGGTTGCGCTCTCATAGTCCAGAAGCGCCCCGTTGGCGACCTTCAGAGTTGCGCCATCCAGCACGAAGCGTCCGCCTGCATTGTCACGAAGCTCATAAGTGAGCACATCGCCCTCAGCAAGGTTCGGGTCACTGCCTTGCAGAAGACCGACGACAGTGCCGGTTGCCGCACCTTCGACAACGCTTTCGCCCTGAATTCTCACATCGGACGGAGCTTCATTGAATATGTCATCGGGGATTTCACCCAGCCGGAAACGCTGTTGATAGACGCCTAACGATGTCGCACTCTCTACGATTGTGTACGACACAACCCAGCTGCCGTCGTCCAGCAGCGTAACGCTCGATCTCTGAGCATGACCGCTTGTCAGAGTGTTGACCATCGTCTCTGAGCCAAGCGCGCGCCCATTGCTGGCATAGGTCTGCTGGAAAACGCCGTAGAGCGTCTCCGAATCCTTCTGATACTGCCCCGTCCAGGTTACAACCCAGCTGCCGTCGGACAGCGCGACGATTCTGGCATCGCCTTGATAACCTTTTGTCGTGGTGTTGACGCGGATCTCGCCCGTCGTAGGGACGCCGTCACTGGTGAACCGGCGCATATAGACGCCTTGCCCATCTCCATCCTGGCCTTCCGATTGCCAGATAACGACATAGCTGCCGTCGGCCAGCACCTCGACATCAGGAATACCTTGCCCCTTCGCGGTCGTGATGTTCACGAGCTGATCGGCGGGGTTCCCCGATGCATCCTTGTGCTCGGGTTCGCCATTGCTGTTGTAGCGCTGCATGTAAACGCCAGCGCCATCGCCGTCCTGGCCCGCCGACTGCCACACGACGACCCAGCCGCCATCCTTGAGGCTGGAGACTTGCGGGCGCCACTGCTGCTCCGCCATTGTCGTGTTGACGGTAATTTCATCTCCAAGGGGATTGCCGTCGGCACTGAAATGGCGCTGACGAATATCGTAAGTAGGACCAAACGAGGCTCCCGCGCTCCAGGTTACGACATAGCTGCCGTCAGAAAGGGTCGTGATGCTCAAGGTTTCTTGAGGACCCGTTGTGGGGGTGCTGATATGCGAAGGCTCGCCCGTGGGATCCCCATCTTTTGTATAGCGGCGCTGATAGATCACACTCTCGTCGCCCACTCCGGGAGTGGCGTCAGGGATCACATCACCCCACACGAATATCCAGCCTCCGTCATCCGTGGCTGTAATCGTCGGCTTCACCAGAAGGTGTGTTTCTCCCGAGGGAATATTGACACGGATCTTGTCTCCGACAGGGTTTCCACTGTCGTCGTAGCGCTGGTAGTACAGATCGTGTCCACCTACGCCCGGCTGAGTCCACGCGGAGATCCAGCCACCAAGTTTCAGGCCGATCACTTGGGGGTTGAGCGATTGTTGCCCGGTGGGCGTATCCAAGCGTGTTTCAATTCCTTCGCGGATAATCAGATCAGCCATCGATATTCCTCAAGTTGAGCAGTCTGCAGAGAAGGCCTGACGGCCTCTGATTTGATACGTAATAATATTTCTTTAGAAAATAGGAAGCTTATTCTGTTGCTGGGTCGATGTTGCCGTTCATTCGAAGCTGGTTGGGTAAGCGAGCCAATGTGACTTGGCGGATCGCGCCTCGTTAGGGATTGGGGCCTCAATTGATCCGCTGCGATAATCGAGCCCTGCTTTTGCGGACTTGAATCAGTTTCTCAAGCATCTGAATCGTTTTCTGAAGAAGAGATGAAAATGCCACTTCTCTCAGGGCGTTGCAGGCTCTTCCTGAATCGCGGGACGCCGTCCTCCGGCTCTCACCAGCGCTTCGACGCGCTTCTCGATGGAGGGATGTGTCGCGAAGAGATCCGCGAAGCCCCGGCGAGGGTTGTCGATGCACATTTCCATGATGCCGGAAGGGGCGTCATCGATTTCGCTGCGGTCCTCGATCTTGAGGAGCGCCGCGATCATGGCATCGGGATTGCGGGTCAGTTCCACCGCGCCTGCATCCGCCAGATATTCCCGCTGGCGGGAGAGGGTGAAGCGGATCACGACGGAGAGAAACCAGGCGATCACGATGCAGGCCAGCGCCACGAGGATGGCGGCGGCCTGACCGGAATTCTTGCCTTTGCCGGAGTTGCGAAAGAGCCGCACGCCGCCTCGCATCCCGCGAAAAATTAGCTCGCCCACGAAGGAAATCACGCCGACCACAAAAACCGCGACGATCATCATTCGCACGTCGCCGTTGCGGATATGGGTCAGTTCGTGGGCTAGCACCGCCTCGATCTCACTCTCATCGAGGGTATCGAGAAGGCCGCGGGTGATGGTGATCGTGAACTGCTCGGGCTTCACGCCTGCGGCAAAGGCGTTGAGGGCAGGGGTCTCGGCGATCCGCAGTCGGGGCGTGGTGATGCCACGCGACAGGCACAGGTTTTCGAGAAGGTTGTAGAGCTTCGCGTTCTCCGTCCGCTCGACCAGTGACGAGCCCATGACAAGGCCGAGGGTGAACTCGTTGATCCGAAAGCCAATCCACACCCATAGGGCCACGGCGGCGGTCGTGAGGGGCGACAGCCACAGAAGGTCATAAAGGGCGGCCCGGACCAGATCGTCGAACGTGCCGGGGGCTCCCTCCAGCGCCCGCGCCAGAAGGGCGAGGGCGAAGGTCAGGAGATAGAACAGCACGAAGAGGCCGGCGATGAGGATGGCCGAGCGGCGACGATTGGCTGCAATCTGCGTGTAGAGGCCGAAAGCGGGGAGCACGGGCTAAAGCATTCCTGAGGGCCGCATTTGTCAGCAAAGCGCCTCAGAACGTCACTTTCGGTGGCGCTTCCAGCGTCTGGCGCTGGGCCTCGCCGAGGTCGAAGAACTCCTTCGGGCCAAAGCCCATCGCCCCGGCGAAAAGCACCGCCGGGAAGGACTGGATCGCCGCATTGTATTCCGCGACCCCGTTGTTGAAGAACCGCCGCGCCGCCGCGAGCTTGTTCTCGATATCCGACAGATCGAGCTGCAATTGCTGGAAATTGGCGCTGGCCTTAAGGTCGGGATAGGCTTCGCTCAGGGCCAGAAGCCGGCCAAGGGCCCCGGAAAGGGCGCCTTCCGCAGCGGCCTGTTCCGCCGGGCTGTGGGCCTGCAAGGCCGCGTTGCGGGTCTGGACGACGGCCTCCAGCGTTCCGCGCTCGTGGCCAGCATAGCCCTTCACCGTCTCGACCAGATTGGGAATGAGGTCATGGCGCTGCTTCAGCTGCACGTCGATATCGGCAAAGGCCTGCGTGACACGCTGCCGTAACGACACCAGGCCGTTGTAGACCGCGATGCCATAGAGGACGATGACGACGACGATACCGGCGATAATCCAACCCAAAACCCAGCCCTCCAACGATTCCGGCAAGACATGGCACGGCTTGGCCGTTCTGCTCAAGGGCGCTTTTCGGGGTCCTGACACGGATGTCCTCCGAGGAGACCTCGGCATTGCTCCCAAAGGCCATTCCATCGGGGTGCTTTCTACCTTTGGAAAACGTGTCAAAAGCCTTGAAAACATCGCATTTTTCGCCCAGTTAAGGATTTGATTTTCAACTGAGATTCGCATGCGCCGCCCGGCGCGCGGACAGAGCGTGAAAAGCTGCCTTTTCCGGGGTGGCGCGTTTTAAGAAAGACCGACCTTGACCGATCCGAACGATATCAGCTCCGGTGGCCCGACGGGGGATCAGCCGGCCAGCGACATCAAGCCGGTTTCCATCGTAGAGGAAATGAAGCGCTCCTATCTCGATTACGCCATGAGCGTGATCGTGAGCCGCGCTCTGCCCGACGCCCGCGACGGCCTCAAGCCCGTGCATCGGCGCATTCTCTACGCCATGAATGAGAGCGGCTACACGCCGGACAAGAAATACGTAAAGTCGTCGCGCATCGTCGGTGACGTGATGGGTCAATATCACCCGCACGGCGACCAATCGATCTACGACGCCTTGGTCCGCATGGCGCAGGATTTTGCGCTGCGTGTGCTGCTCGTGGACGGCCAGGGCAACTTCGGCTCGGTGGACGGCGATCCTCCGGCGGCGATGCGTTACACTGAGTCCCGCCTGACTCGCGCGGCCATGCCGTTGCTCGAGGATATCGACAAGGACACGGTCGACTTCCAGCCCAACTACGACGAGTCCCAGTACGAGCCGACGGTTCTGCCGGCGCGCTATCCGAACCTGCTCGTCAACGGCGCGGGCGGCATCGCGGTCGGCATGGCCACCAACATGCCCCCCCATAATCTGGGCGAGGTCATCGACGGCTGCGTCGCCTATATCGACAATCCCGACATTTCGACCGAACAACTGATCGAGATCATCCCCGGCCCGGACTTCCCGACCGGCGGCATGATCCTCGGACGCGCGGGCGTGCGCTCGGCCTATACCACCGGGCGCGGCTCCATCATTATGCGATGCAAGTCCGAGGTGGAGGAGGTCCGCAAGGAGCGCGAGGCGATCATCGTCACCGAGATCCCGTATCAGGTGAACAAGGCCTCGCTGATCGAGAAGATCGCGGAACTCGTGCGCGAGAAGAAGGTCGAGGGCATCGCGGACCTGCGCGACGAATCCGACCGCGACGGCATGCGCATCGTCATCGAGATCAAGCGCGACGCGATGGCGGAAGTGGTACTGAACCAGCTCTACCGCTACACTCCGCTGCAGACGAGCTTCGGCGCGAACATGGTGGCGCTGAACGGCGGGCGTCCCGAACTGATGACCTTGAGGGACCTGATCGGCGCCTTCGTCGACTTCCGTGAGGAGGTCGTCTCCCGCCGCACCAAGTACCTTCTCAACAAGGCTCGCGAGCGCGCCCACGTTCTGTGCGGCCTCGCCATTGCCGTCGCCAATATCGACGAGGTGATCCGCCTCATCCGCACCGCGCCCGATCCGAACTCCGCCCGCGAGTCCCTCATGGGCCGCGACTGGCCGGCGCAGGATATCGCGCCGCTCATCGCGCTCGTGGACGACCCACGCCATCGCATTAACGAGGACGGCACTTATCGCCTCTCCGAGACCCAGGCCCGCGCGATCCTCGATCTGCGCCTGCAGCGCCTGACCGCTCTGGGCCGCGACGAAATCGGCGACGAGCTCTCGAAGCTGTCGGCGGAAATCTCGGATTATCTCGACATCCTGCGCTCTCGTGTGCGCATCATGTCGATCATCAAGGACGAACTGATCGAGATCAGGAACGCCTTCGCCACCCCGCGCAAGACCATCATCACCGATTGGGACGCGGATGTGGACGACGAGGATCTGATCCAGCGCGAGGACATGGTCGTGACCGTGTCCCACGCGGGCTACATCAAGCGTGTGCCGCTCTCGACCTACCGGGCGCAGCGCCGTGGCGGCAAGGGCCGCTCCGGCATGACGACCCGCGACGAGGATTTCGTCACCCGCCTCTTCGTCGTGAACACCCATACGCCCGTTCTGTTCTTCTCTTCCAAGGGCAAAGCCTACAAGGAGAAGGTGTGGCGTCTGCCACTCGCTGCTCCCAATGCCAAGGGTAAGGCGCTGGTCAACATGCTCCCGCTGGAGCAGGGCGAGCGTATTTCCACCATCATGCCGTTGCCCGAGGACGAGACGACCTGGGATACGCTGGACGTGATGTTCGCGACCTCGCGCGGCACGGTTCGCCGCAACAAGCTCTCGGATTTCGCGCAAGTGAATCGCGCGGGCAAGATCGCCATGAAGCTCGACGAGGGCGAGAGCATCCTCGGCGTTCAGATCTGCACCGAGCGGGACGACGTTCTGCTGACCACCGCCAAGGGCCAGTGCATCCGCTTTGCCGTGCCGGAAGTGCGCGTGTTCAAGGGGCGTGACTCGATGGGCGTGCGCGGCATCAACCTCGCCAAGGGCGACGACATCATCTCGATGGCGATCCTGCGGCATGCGGAAGCCACCAGCGAGGAACGCGCCGGTTACCTCAAGATGCGCCGCGCCATTCTTGGCGAGCAGGCGAGCGCTGAAGCCGGTGCTGAGGCCCATGCCGAGGCCGAGGAGGAGAATGTCTCCGCCGAGGCGCTTTCGATGGAGCGCTACACCGAGATGAGCGCGCTGGAGCAGTTCATTCTCACCTTGTCCGAGAAGGGCTTCGGCAAGCGCACCTCGTCCTACGAGTACCGCATTACCGGACGCGGCGGCAAAGGCATCACCGCTATGGCTGTCAACAGCCGAAACGGCAGTCTCGTCGCCTCTTTCCCGGTGGAAGAGACCGACCAGATCATGCTCGTCACCGATGCCGGCCAGCTCATCCGCGTTCCCGTCAACGGCATCCGCGTCGTCGGCCGCAGCACGCAGGGCGTCACGGTCTTCTCGACCAAGGATAAGGAGCGCGTCGTCTCCGTCGAGCATATCGAGGGCGAGGACGGTGAGGACGAAGGCGACGAGGGTGAAGTACCGGAGATCGGAGATACGGAAGGTTAGAGCCTTCTGACTCTCAGTTGAGAATGATGGCCGGGTTCGTCCCGGCCATTTTTTTTGCAAGCAAATCAAAATCGGGCGAAGATTCTGTTTCGAAATGAAGTTACACGTTATTCAGTAATTTTTTGGAAGTTCAGAAATGCCGTCCCGGATTGCGATGTTCTGTCTGAACCTTGGGTTTTGTCTTGTGCTTGGAGCGGAGGCCTATGCGTTCTGCACCCGCCCCTCAGACACTATCGAGGTCATGAGGGCCGCTCTCCAGCAAGACAAGACAATCAAGCAAGGCAAAGCGAACAAGGATCTGCAATTCTTCCATACGGCGGCACCGGGTAACATTCAGGAGATGTGGACCTTCACGCGCCCCAATCATCCTGCCTATCCCGGCTTCAGTTGTTGGAAAGTCGGCCCTTGGGCAGGGAACTCCGCCCCCTGGCGCGTCTATGCTCACTGCAAAGCAGGCAAGGCGGCATGCGATCGCTATCTGGCTGAGATAGAGGGGCTCACGAAAATTGTCATGAGGCAGTGGAAGACGGACTGATCCTATATCGAAGACGAAGGCGGCGAGGGCGACCTCGGGCCGGATACGGAAGAAGGAGAGGGCGCTGAATAAGCGCCCTTTTTCTTTCAGGCGCGCTATTTGAGTTTGCGGCTGTAGGCCTTGGCAAAAGACGAGGCGATGAGATGCGCGTTAGAGCCGCTGCGGCTAGATAGTCTGATCTTGACGAACTTGTCGCGGTTCACCGTCACGAAAAGGAAGGACGGTACGGTTTGGTCCTTCATTTCGATACGCAGGCTGGCGGCATCGTAGCCCGACTCGTTCCAGCGCTTGAGCACTTGTGCCTGCTTATAAATGCCGGCGCTTACCATCCTGTCGATCTCGCCGAGCGCAGCGGAAACTTCTTTTGCAGCATTCTTCGTTTCCGATCTTTGGGAACGGTCTCGGCTTTCGTCGTAGACGTAGACGTCGGCCCAGGTGCTCTTGTCGGGAGACGAATATCGCACGCTGAAGCCTGCATCGCCCCCGTAGCGCTGGACGATGCTTCGGGCCATTCCAACGATCTCACGAGGAAAACTATAGCCCTCGATAACGAGGTCGCGCGCGCGACTCGCCGAGAGTGCGCTGTCCACTGAGCTTTGTGCAAAGGAATGTGAAGCAGGTGCGATAATGCCCAAAGTGATGAGGCACAGCACCCAGAGAATGGTTTTATGAGCCAGACTTTGCATGAGAACTTCCTTCGAACTGGAACTGTAATCGTGTTCTCGTTCTGGAGTCTATTGCCCAACGATGCTTCCGTCGCGAGCAAGGGACGATGGGCACGAGGGCGCTGAATACGCGACCCTTTGGAGGTCGCCGGGCTTGAGGCCTGCTAGATCCCCAACGTGCGGCTGTAGGCTTTCACGAAGCGTGAGGCCACGTCTCGGTCGCGTCCCGGCGCGAGGGTGAGCCTGATCTTGACGATGCGTCCCTTCTCCCGCGTCAGGAAGAGGAATGAATCGAATTCCATCCGCCCGTCGTCGATGACGAGCCGTGCGCCGGAAAAGCCGCTGTCGTCGAGTTGCTCGGCGACGTCGACCCGTTTCAGCTTGCGGAGTTTGACGATGGCCTGCAGGGCCGCGAGGGAAACACGTTTCTCGTCCTCGACGGAGACGGGAGGCGCACCGGGCTCTCGCAGTTCGTTGTAGATGTAGACAGTCGCCCACGCGCCCGCTTTCGGGGTGCCGTACTGAACGCTGAAGCCGCCGCTCGGCGTCTGGTACTGCAGGACCTGTCCGCGCGCGAGGCCCGCGATCTGCATGGGAAATCCGAATCCGTCGATGAAAAGCTCCCGGACGCTGCTTTGCGATCTCTCCCGATCGACGGTGAACTGCGCGGCAGCCTGCGATGCCGGCACGAGCGTGCCGATGACGAGGCCGATGGCGCAGGCCAGGAACGGCAGGCTGAAGGGTCTCATGGGGCTTCCCTCGTGGACGCGGGCTATATCATTCCATCCCTCCGGAGTTTGTCCACTCCTTCAATGACAGCAGCCCGCTTCGACTTTTCTCCTGTGGCAGAGGAGCTTCACGGCGCTCTATGGTGCGGCCCGGGAGGAGACAGATGTGACGCAGAACGAAACAGGCCGCTTCGACTACATCATCGTCGGTGCGGGCTCCGCTGGCTGCGTGCTGGCGAACAGGCTCTCCGCCGATCCGTCAAAGCGCGTTCTCGTTCTGGAGGCGGGCGGGCGTGACAACTGGATCTGGTTTCACATTCCCGTCGGCTATCTCTTCGCCATCGGCAACCCGCGCGCGGACTGGATGTTCAGGACCGAGGAGCAAGCGGGCCTCAACGGGCGCTCGCTCGCCTATCCGCGTGGCAAGGTGATCGGCGGGTCATCCGCCATCAACGCGATGATCTATATGCGCGGGCAGGCTGCCGACTACGACCGCTGGCGGCAGGCGGGACTTCCCGGCTGGGGCTGGGACGGCGTGCTGCCTTACTTCCTCAAGATGGAGGATCACGCGCGCCCGATGAATGCCTCGCACCGTTCGGGCGGCGAGTGGCGGGTCGACTTTCCGCGCATGCGCTGGGATCTGCTTGATGCGGTTCAGGATGCGGCGGAACGCGTCGGTATTCCGAAGGTCGATGACTTCAACACCGGCGATAATGAAGGCTCGTCCTATTTTCAGGTGAACCAGAAGAACGGGAGACGCTGGAGCGCGGCGCGCGGGTTCCTGAAGCCTGTTCTCAACCGCCCCAATCTGCACCTCGAAACGGGCGTGCGGGTCGAGCGCGTAGTGATGGAAGGCCGCAGGGCCGTCGGCGTTCTCTACACGAAAGGAAGCGAGCAGTTCTTCGCTCGGGCCGATGGAGAAGTCGTTCTCTCGGCAGGCGCGGTGTGCTCGCCGCAGTTGCTCGAACTCTCGGGCATCGGTCAGCCGGAGCGCCTGCGCGATCTCGGCATTCCTCTCGTGCATGCGCTACCCGGCGTCGGCGAGAACTTGCAGGATCATCTCCAGCTTCGCCCCATCTTCAAGGTGTCGGGCGTGCGCACCCTCAATGACGATTACCGCAAGCTCTGGATGCGTGGGCTCATGGCGCTGGAATACGCGCTGTTCCGCAAAGGCCCGCTCACGATGGCCCCGTCGCAGCTCGGCCTCTTCACGCGCTCCTCGCCGGAACAGGCGACGGCAAACGTGCAGTTCCACATTCAGCCCCTGTCTCTCGACAAATTCGGCGACATGCCGCACCCGTTCCCGGCCTTTACGGCGAGCGTCTGTAACTTGAGGCCGACGAGCCGGGGCTCGATCCACGCCCGCTCGGGCGACCCGCGCAGCGCACCCATGATCCACCCCAACTACCTCTCGACGGAGGAGGACAGGCGGGTGGCCGTCGATTCCATTCGTCTGGCGAGAAAGATCGCCAACGCTGCGCCGCTCGCCCGCTTTCATCCCGAGGAATTCCGCCCCGGCGCTCACCTGACGACAGACGGCGAACTCGTCGCGGCGGCAGGTGATATCGGCACCACCATCTTCCACCCGGTCGGCACGGCCAAGATGGGGAGCGACGACGATCCGACAGCGGTTCTCGATGCGAGGCTCCGGGTCAGAGGGGTCGAAGGACTGCGCGTGGTGGACGCCTCCGCCATGCCGAGCATCACATCGGGCAATACGAATTCGCCCACGATGATGATTGCCGAGAAGGGGGCGGAGATGATTTTGGCGGACGCGAAATCGGCTTCGCGCGCTTGAAGGATCTCTCTTGGGGATCGTTCTGTATTTAGCTCTCTCGTCACTCCGTGGGCGCGCGCTTGATGGGAAAGCTCGTCCCCTTCAACACCGCCCTCATCCTGAGGAGCAGCCGAAGGCTGTGTCTCGAAGGAGGTTCCAGTGCGCGCTGGAGACGCCTCGCCCTTCGAGACGCTTCGCTCCTCAGGGTGAGGCTATGGGGGTGCGTCGAGCGGCTCCGTCGTTCCGGTGCATGCTTCAGCCTTGCCCCGAACGAAGATGGGAGGCGACTTGCTAAACGGGTTCAGAGGTAGAAATCGCTCTTCGACAGGTGCAGGTTGTTATAGACCGTCACCGAACTCGTATGAGCGGCATCGAAATAGACGATGCTGCTGTCGAGAGCGCCATCGCCGTCCGTGTCGATCTTTTCGATCTGGAGCTTCTTGAAGCTCTTGAACCCGAAGGCGCGGAGGTCGATGTGATCTTCCCGCTTGTGAAAGTCGTAGATGTAGTCGTTGCCGCCGCCGCGCTTGAAAACGAAGGTGTCGCGGCCACCCTTCGCGCCTTTCAGCATCTCGACGGCGTCCCCCCACATATGGTCCGTGCCGGAGCTGCTGATCAACGTGTCGTTGCCGCCGCGCGCCCGGCCCGACATGGTTTCCGCGTCGCCATAGAGGCGGTTCACGAGCGCCTTGCCCGTCAGGATGTCGTTGCCGCCGACCGACCAGCCGGACATCGTCTTTGCGTCGCCGTAAAGCCCGCTGGCCGTCCCATGGCCGGTCAGGCGGTCGTTGCCGCCGCGCGCGTAGCCGGAGAGGGTCGAAGCGTCGCCGAAGAGCGAATTGAAGCGGCCGTAGCCGAAGATCTTGTCGTTCCCGCCGACGGCATGGCCGAAGATATTGAGGGAATCGCCATAAGCCAGGTTGGAGCGGCTTTCCCCTGTCAGCGTGTCGTTGCCGCCCCAGGCCTTGCCGAACATCGCCTCGGTGGCATCGCCGAAGAGCGTGCTCGCGAAGTCTCCCCCGACGACGATTTTCTGGGAGCCGCCTTTCTGGCTGCCGCTGAGATTTCCGTTTCGATCGCCGAACTTGAACGCCATGGCTTACTCGTGACTCAAGGACTGAAGCGCCTTCCTCATGTCATTGAAAATGCTTGAGGATGAACGCTTTTCCGGTCTTAAAGCATAGCTTCGCGGGGCGGGGGCGTCGATTGATCCAGAATTTCCGGAACTACCCCTAAATCACCATTGATGGGGTTTCCGGGCCGCCGGCTATTGAGAGACGGTAAGGCGGTTTTCAGGCCCAGGCGGCGGGAGCCAGAACCAGGGAAGCCATCACGAAAACAACGAGGAGACGGACTGTCATGTGACCCTCCTTTATGAGGTCGAAGGCATCCTCTCCCGAAAAGTCCTGGGCGGCTGTGCGCGGACGCACGGCTTGCTCCGGGAGCGTTCTCAAGCTACGCCATAGCTCCCATGACACGCACCGCGCTCTATACCGGCAGCTTCGACCCCGTCACCAACGGCCACCTCGATGTGGTGCGTCAGGCGTGCGGCATTGCCGACAGGCTCGTGATCGCCATCGGCATCCATGCCGGGAAGAAGCCGGTCTTTTCGCCAGAGGAGAGGGCGGAGCTTCTGCGCGCCGTCTGCGGCCCCCTGGCCGACAGTCTCGGCGTTTCCCTCGATATCGTGACGTTCGACGGTCTCGCGGTGGACGCAGCCCGCCGCCATGACGCGAAGGTCATCGTGCGCGGCCTGCGGGACGGGACCGACCTCGACTACGAGATGCAGATGGCCGCCATGAACGCGGCGATGGCGCCGGATATCCAGACGGTCTTTTTTCCTGCCTCGCCCCTTGTTCGCCCCATCACCGCCACGCTCGTGCGCCAGATCGCTGCAATGCACGGCGACGTTTCGGCCTTCGTGCCGCCTCTTGTCGCCGAGCGGCTGAGAGACAAATTCAAGCGGTCCTGAAGGCCGCATTCAAACCAAGGAGACTGCCCGATGAAGCGCCTGCTCGTTGCCGGAGCCCTGATGTTCGCGAGCCTTGTGCCAGCAGTGGCCCAACAGGCCACTGACCCGCAGAACACGATCTATCTCGACACCAAGGACGGTCGCGTCACGATCCTGCTTCGCCCCGATCTCGCGCCCAAGCATGTGGAGCAAATCAAGGCCCTGACGAAGCGCGGCTTCTACAACGGCGTGGTGTTCCACCGGGTGATCGGCGGCTTCATGGCGCAGACCGGCGATCCGACGGGCACCGGCACGGGCAAGTCCGACCTGCCGAACATCCCGGCTGAATTCACCAAGACGCAGTACAAGCGCGGCTCCGTCGGCATGGCGCGCTCGGCGAGCCCGGATTCGGCCAACAGCCAGTTCTTCATCTGCTACGAGGGCTGCGGTCCGCTCACCGGCCAGTACACGCTCTTCGGCGAAGTCGTTGCCGGCATGGACGTGGTGGACAAGATCAAGAAGGGCGACCAGGCCAACAATGGCATGGTCTCGTCTCCCGACAAGATCGTGAAGATGCAGCTCGCCACCGACGCGAAGTGATGCGTTTCCCCTCCCGATCGCTTCTCCGGCTCGCGGCGCTTCTCACAGTTATGGTGGTGGCGCCGCTTGCACCGGGATTGGCGCAAGGCGTCTCGCCTTTCGGGGACGAGGAGGAGGGGAAGACGCCTTATGACCTTTCGCCCAAACTTCCCGAGAGCATCAACGGCGTGATCCGCCCCGGCGAGGGCCTGAAGGACGGGCGGATCGACACCCTGAACGATGTGTTCAGGGTCATTCAGTCATGCTGGCGCCCGCCGCGCAACAGCGGGTTTTCAGGGCAGGAAATCACCGTCCTGTTGAGCTTCAAGCGCAACGGCGAGCTTTTGGGCAAGCCGCGCATTACCTTCTACAAATCCGGTGGCGATGCCGACCAGCGGGACGCTTTCCAGCGGTCGGTGCTCGAGGCTTTTGCGCGGTGCACGCCGCTTCCCGTCACGGAAAAGCTCGGGAGCGCCATCGCGGGCCGCCCCTTCACCTTTCGTTTTGCCGACACTCGTCCTATGTGAGCGGCGAAGCATTCCATTCTTCAAACGGATTCATCAAACAGGAGGACCTCATGGCCGATCCGGAAAACACCCTCATCCTGGAAACGACCAAGGGCCGCGTGGTCATCGAACTGCGCCCCGATCTTGCGCCCAAGCATGTGGAGCGGATCAAGACCCTCGCCCGCAAGGGCTTTTATGACGGCATCGTCTTCCACCGCGTGATCGACGGCTTCATGGCGCAGACCGGCTGCCCGGAGGGGACCGGCACCGGCGGTTCGGACCTTCCCGACCTGCAGGCCGAGTTCAATGCAGAGCCGCATGTGCGCGGCGTTTGCTCGATGGCTCGCACCAACTATCCGCATTCGGCGAATTCGCAGTTCTTCATCTGCTTCGACGACGCCCGCTTCCTCGACAAGCAATACACCGTGTGGGGCAAGGTCGTGGAAGGCATGGATAACGTCGACAAGATCAAGCGCGGCGAGCCCGTGCGCGATCCGGACCGGATCGTCTCGATGAAGGTGCAGGCGGATATCTGATCTGCATGCGCATTCTTGCGGTCTCAGGCAGCCTTCGGGCTGCCTCCCTCAACTCCGCTGTGCTTGAGGCGGCGCGTCGTCTTGCGCCGCCCGGCATCACGATCTCGATTTACGGCGGAGTAGGCGATTTACCGCATTTCAGCCCCGACCTGGAGGGCGAGGCCAATCCTGCTGCCGTAATGGACTTGCGGGCGCGTGTCGGACAATGCGACGGTCTTCTGATTGCATGTCCAGAATATGCACATGGTGTGCCCGGCGCTTTCAAGAATGCTCTGGATTGGCTTGTGGGGAGCGTCGAGTTCCCCGAAAAACCTGTCGCGCTCATCAATCTTTCGGCGCGTTCAGTGCACGCGCAAGCCTCGCTCCGGGAGATACTCACGACGATGTCGGCCCGGATCGTGCCCTCGGCGTGCATAACCCTTTCCATTCCAAGCAGAACCTTTGTCGCTGACGATATCGTTGCCCATCCCGAATTCTCGGCGCAACTGCGCGCTGCGATAACGGCGTTTGCCCAAGAGGCCTTTGCCCAAGAGGCCGATGTGGGCGCGGCGCAATTGTCCCACGCCAAGTAGTCAAGAGCATGCACGTCGATCTCTTCGATTTCGAGCTTCCCGAAGACCGGATCGCGCTTCGTCCCGTGGAGCCGCGCGATGCCGCTCGGATGCTCGTGGTGCGGCCCGATGCGGCCCCCTTCGAGGATCGCATCGTGCGCGAGCTGCCGGATTTGCTGCAGCCCGGTGACGTGCTTGTGCTCAACGATACCAAGGTCATCCCCTCGCGCCTCTACGGCCTGCGCGTGCGTGAGGAGACGGCGGCGCGCGTCGAGATCATGCTTCACAAGCGTGAAGGGGCGGATCTCTGGCGTGCCTTCGCGCGGCCCGCCAAGAAGCTCAATGTCGGTGACCGCATCCGCTTCGGCGAGCATGCGGAGGGGACGGTTTGCGAGCTAACGCACCTCGATGCGGAAGTGATCGCGAAAGGCGAGGGCGGGGATGTGACCCTGCGCTTCGCGTTCTCCGGTCCCGCGCTCGATGAGGCTATCGCCCGCCTCGGCGAATTGCCGCTGCCACCTTACATCGCGGGCAAGCGCCCGACAGACGATAAGGATGTTGCGGACTATCAGACCGTTTACGCTCGCGACGAGGGCGCGGTTGCCGCGCCGACGGCGGGCTTACATTTCACGGATGACCTTTTCCGCCGTCTCGATGAGCGCGGCATCGCACGCCATTTCGTGACGCTGCATGTGGGCGCGGGCACCTTCCTGCCGGTGAAGGCCGAGGACACGAAAGACCACAAGATGCACGCCGAGTGGGGCACGGTCTCCGAGGAGACCGCGCGGGCGCTCAACGAGGCGAAGGCGCGGGGCGGGCGCATCGTGGCGGTCGGCACGACATCTCTGCGGCTTCTGGAAAGCGCGGCGCGGGAGGATGGCACCATCATGCCGTTCTCCGGCGAGACGGCGATTTTCATCACGCCGGGTTATCGGTTCAAGGCGGTGGACGTCCTCATGACCAATTTCCACCTCCCGCGCTCGACCTTGTTCATGCTGGTCTCGGCCTTCGCCGGGCTGGAGCGCATGCAGGCCGCCTATCGGCACGCGATTGCGGGCGGCTACCGGTTCTATTCCTACGGCGACGGCAGCTTGTTGTTCAGGGCGTGATGTCTCTCAGGCAGGGGCAGGACAATCGGTTCGGCCTCTTCCGAGCAAACGCGATTGCGGCCGCTGTTCTTGGCGGCGTAAAGCAGCCTGTCGGCCCGGTTCACGAGTTGCTGCAAGGTTTCTCCCGGATGATATTCGGCAATGCCGAAGCTCGCCGTGGTCCGTGAATTTCCCCGCAGACCTTCCGTCCCCGATGTTTCGAAAAGAGCGCGAATGCGTTCCGAAAACTTCGCCGCATCGTTCAGCGTGCATTCGGTGAGCAGAACGGTGAACTCTTCACCGCCCATCCGTCCGACAATGTCGTTCTTGCGAACGTGCGCGTTCAGCAGCGCCGCGAACTGTCTTAAGACGCGGTCGCCTGCCAAGTGGCCGTTATCGTCGTTGATGGCCTTGAAGTAATCGATGTCACAAACGACAAGGCTGATTGGATGAAGCTTGCCGTTTGCGATGGCAGACAGCGCCTTTTCCTCAAAGCCGCGCCGATTATTGGTCCCAGTCAGGGCATCCGTAGCACCCTGCGCTTTCAGGTCGCTCGTGATGTCGGTAACGATGGCGAAGAGCAGCGAAAGCCCCATGAGCACGGCAGAAACGATCAGTGAGAAGTTGAAAGCCAGCCAGAAGGGCGAGTCGCCGAAGGCTCTTTGCGAGGCGTTCAGCGCTCCGGGGTTGAACGTCAGCACGGGGCGCAGGGCGATCTGAAGACTGAGCAGCAGAAAGAGCCCAAAAATGACTTTCTCGACGAGGCGGTCCTCAGGGGAGGGGCGAAGGCGAAAGGCCGTCATGGCGAAAAGAAACGAACACCCCAAGCTGCTGATGTAGATGCGGGCGCTCAAGTTCGGGTCGATGAAATAGTAATGAGCAAACCCCACGGTTGCCGGGAGAAGGATCGCCGCGACTTGAGCGATCGTTAAATCCTTATGCCTTCTGAGGAGGCACCCTTTGCTCAGAAGCACAATGCAGATCACGAAAAGGATGAGCGTGGGGAGGAGATTCTGGCCGGAATTGCCGGAGGAAAGGATGAGTCTTGAGCTCACCGCGAGGGTGTAAAAGCTGAATGCCCCAACAACGTACAATATGTATGTGCGGGTACGATGCTGAGACCATAAAAGGAAATAGAATATCGTAAAAATAGATCCGATGACGGGGCTCAGAAGCGTCATCAGCTGGTTTCCGCTCATGGATGGAACCTTCTCAACGATCCCAGGTTCGGCAACGGGAGCGGAGAACGAGCATTGGAGCGGCAACTCGCTCAAGGGTTTTAAAATTATTATTTAATAACATAGCCATGTTTAGGGTGATTATTTTCTGATTTTGTTATTATTGAACAATATTGTGCGGAGAGGAATTTGATTGTGGCAATTGATATCGAGGTTTTTGCCGTTGATTGTCAATGATGCCTTCGATTTATTGTGGCGATTCTTTCTTTTGTGATTTGTTGTGCGAGAATTTTCCTCGCGAATTTATTTGTCGCGAAGTTCCATTCCGTAATTTCAAGAATATTTTCTTTGGGGCATTCCCTGCCTCTCGAATGGATATCCGCCGCTTTCCCTCGCGCCCGTGATCGGGGATAAGACAGCGCAGTTTTTGCAGGACCACCGATGACCACCGAGCAATTCACTTTTACCGTTGCCAAAACCGACGGCGCGGCGCGCACCGGCGAGATCAGGATGCCGCGCGGCGTGATCCGCACACCCGCCTTCATGCCCGTGGGAACGGCCGCCACCGTCAAGGCCATGTATCCGGACCAGGTGAAGGCGCTCGGAGCCGATGTGGTGCTCGGCAACACCTATCACCTGATGCTGCGCCCTGGCGCGGAGCGCGTGGCGCGGCTCGGCGGCCTGCACAAGCTGATGAACTGGCCTTATCCGATCCTCACCGATTCCGGCGGGTTTCAGGTCATGTCGCTCGCCTCGCTGCGGAAGATCGACGAGACGGGCGTGACCTTCCAGTCGCATATCGACGGTTCGAAGCATGTGATGACGCCGGAGCGCTCCATCGAGATTCAGGGCCTGCTCGGCTCCGATATCCAGATGCAGCTCGATGAATGCGTGAAGCTGCCTTGCACGGACGATGTGGCGGAGAAGGCCATGCGCTTGTCCCTGCGCTGGGCGGAGCGCTGCAAGATCGCCTTCGACAACCAGCCGGGCAAGGCGATGTTCGGCATCGTTCAGGGCGGTGCGGTGGAGCGCCTTCGCATCGAGAGCGCGAAGGAGCTGACGGCGATGGACCTGAAGGGCTACGCCATCGGCGGCCTCGCCGTCGGTGAGCCGCAGGACGTGATGCTGCGCATGATCGAGACGGTAGAGCCGCACCTGCCGACGACGAAGCCGCGCTATCTCATGGGCGTCGGCACGCCGGACGACATCGTCGAATCCGTGCGGCGCGGGGTCGATATGTTCGACTGTGTGATGCCGACCCGCGCGGGTCGCCACGGGCAGGTCTTCACCCGCTTCGGCCGCATGAATTTGCGCAACGCAAAATTCGCAGAGGACACGCGCCCGCTCGATGCGGAATCGATGTGCCCGGCCACCAACACCTACTCACGTGCCTATCTGCACCACCTCGTCCGCTCCAACGAGATCCTGGGTATGATGCTGCTGACCTGGCACAACCTTGCTTACTATCAGGACCTGATGGCAGGCCTGCGCAAGGCCATCGCCGAGGGGCGGCTTGCCGACCATATCGCCGAGATCAAGGAAGACTGGGCGAAGGGCGACCGCGACGGCATCGCGGACCATGCCGACAACCGCTCTACGGGCGGGGAGGATTGAGCACCTTGTAGAAGCCCGCTGCATCGCCTTTCCCGGTGGCGCGGGCGTCCTTCAGGCTTTCCACGATCCGGTGCGCGATCCCGATGCGATAGTGCAGGGGGTCCCAGTAATTCGCGTCGTTCTCCGTCACGGATGAGCGGAAGCGGAAATCGATCAGCGCCGCGCCTTTTTCCTTAGCGAGATCCGTGAGCTGAGTTTTGCAGGCGGCTTCGATCGCTGCATCACGCGTGCCGGGCACAGCCTGCGCGCGGATGTGGTTGGGCGTGAAGACGAGGGTCACCGTTGTAGAGGCCGGCACTTGCGACAGGAGTTCCTGAAGCCAGGGCAGTGCGGGGAAAACCACCTTCCGCTGCCCATCGGGGCTGATCCTGAAGGCCTTTTTCGGCGCGACCGGAAGCTGCCACTGATTGAGATGGAAACGCGCCCGCTCCAGATCGTAGGTCGCGTCATCCGGCACAAAGACCTCATAGCCATCGGCCGGGATACGCTCCGGCATGGAGCCGAGGCGATGGAGCAGCACGCGCCCCGCGATCTCGAGCCCTGTCAGGCTCAGGAGCTCGGGATAATCATTGAGGCGGCTGTCGTCGTAGAGCCACGGTGGAAAGGCGCGGAACGTCAGCTTTTTCTTGTCCGCATCCTCCTCGCACCAGGTGCGGTCGAGGCCGAGGATCAGGTTCTTCGACTCCGGGACGCTGCGCAGGAAGAGGCTCGCCAGCTGCATCTGCTCCCATGGCGTTGCGGCGTTCATGCCGAGATTGGCGAAGCGCCCGCCGAAGGCGGCATTGAGCTGTTTGGGGTCCAGCAGGCGCACCGTGGACGTGCCGAACACCGCTGAATCGAAGCGCCCGCTGCGAATGAGCTGCGGATACATGAACCGCTGGTTCACATCCATGATCGGCGTCGGCGGGCGGGACGCCGAGGCCTGCAGGCCGTATGGGTCCATGACGAGAACGAACGCGTAAAGCACGCCGGCCAGAACCAGGGCCGTCCCGGCAAAACACCAGACAAACCGCCGCCAAAGGCTATCGTGCGAAAGAACCGTCATCGGCGGGTGATCGCGGGAGACGGGGCGGATGTCAACGGGGAGCGATGTTCACGCATTGGCACAACATCTTAGAGTATGTAATACGCAGCCTACAGAAAGAGGACGGCATGGGCTCAACAGGCGGCGGTACAAGCGGGAACATCGTTTTTATCTCCTGGTTGCGAGCGATCGCACCCTTGATCGTGCTTTGGTCCCACCTCGGTGGCTGGTGGCTCTCCACGCGGAAGGTCCAGAGCCCACTTTACGATTTTTGGACGACTGCAGTCGTCACCCCCTTACATCTGCACCAGGATGGGGGGCATCTGGGTGTCCTCCTGTTCTTTCTTGTGAGTGGCTTCATCATCACGCACTCGTCGCTTCGTGAGGAAAGATTCGACTTTGCGCTCAAGCGCATTTTTCGCATTTTTCCAATGCTTTGGATTGCGGTCATTCTCGTCGTAATCCTGCACGCATCGGCAAAGATGTTGGGCTTTTGGAGCGTTTTGGGCCCTAGTTCAGGGAGCCAGAACTTAGAAACTGTATTGAAGTCCGCTTTTCTGGTGAATTGGTTCGTCGGCCCGCCCTATATCTTGAGCGTCACTTGGACCCTTGCCATCGAGATGCTTTTCTACGGCCTTGTTTGGCTCTTTATTCCGCTGACCAAGAAAAACCCGCTGGCCGCGAGTTGGGCTATGCTTGCGGTTTGCGTGACTGTGTATGGCCTTAACAGCCTTTCTTACTTCAAATTCGTCCATTTCATGTGGATTTGGATGTATTTGCCATTTTTGCTTGTCGGCAGAGCGTTTTATCTCGGAGCAAGCGGCAAGCTGGGCCCTGCGCAGGCGATTGTATACGGGTTGTGCTGTTACGGTGCTTTCGTGCTGTTGTTCAGCAATACGAACCCGATGTTCTGGCAGCCGGGGGCAGAGATCTTCATCTCGCATCTGTACACGATTGCGATCTTTTCTGCTTTCTGGGTAGGGAGTGTGACTGTCCTGCCGCGAATTGTCGGCTTTTTCTCAGATACAAGCTATTCGCTTTACCTTCTGCACGCGCCGCTCGGCGGCTTCTTCATCGACTTCCTGGCGACCCGCAATGGCCTGCGGTATGAGCTGGCTCTGGTAATCGCGCTGCCCGTTCTCTTTGGTTGTGTTTGGTTGACGCACACGTACATC
Source organism: Microvirga flavescens (assembly GCF_003290125.1). Lineage (GTDB taxonomy): Bacteria > Pseudomonadota > Alphaproteobacteria > Rhizobiales > Beijerinckiaceae > Microvirga > Microvirga flavescens. The sequence goes on along the minus strand of NZ_QMKH01000007.1, from coordinate 50,809 downwards.
GAGAAACCTGCGCAGAACTTTGCCCGCGCCCTCATCACTCTTGTTCGCGAGAGGAAAGCAAGGGTTACGCTCGCCTCTCCCGCTGAGTAGAGGGGGGGGCCGAAAGTCTGGGAATTTCCATCCGGATTTTTGAAATTTCAAACCACTATGAAAGTGGTGAGCGCGCTGGGACTCGAACCCAGGACCCTCTGATTAAAAGTCAGATGCTCTACCGGCTGAGCTACGCGCTCCCTCAGGGGTTCGCCCGAAATAGGGATTCTCGGAGGGCGGGTCAATCGAAAAGGGCGGCCTTGCCCGCCTATCTCACGCTTTTGGTGGCGCTTCGATGCGGAGTGCGGGGCAGGGACGGCGTTTTCCCGGCTCCTCAGCCTTGCCTGCCCTATGTTTCCGGAACGGGTGGGAGGAGCGCCATGGCGGCGAAAATGTTCAAGGTTGGCGATCACGTCTCCTGGAATTCCGAGGCCGGGCACGTCAGCGGCCATATCGTGCACGTGCACACGCAAGACGTGAACTATAAGGGCTACATTCACCACGCGAGTGAAGAAGATCCGCAATACGAGATCAAGAGCGACAGGACAGATCATGTGGCCCTGCATAAAGGCGGGGCTCTGCGAAAGATAAAATGATCGATTTGATCGCGACTGCACTTGCAGCCGGAGATTCGGAACAACATATCCGCGTGGATACACACGGATAAGCTTATGGACCAAATCCTCATTCTCGCCGCCGATCCCACCGCCTGGGCGGCGCTCGCCACCTTGATTGCCATGGAGGTGGTGCTCGGCATCGACAACCTGGTCTTCATTTCCATTCTCACCAACAAGCTGCCCGCCCATCAGCAGCAGCGAGCGCGGCGCATCGGCATCGGGCTGGCGCTGATCCTGCGCCTGGCGCTTCTTGGTACTATCGCGATCATCGTTCAGCTCACCGCGCCGATTTTCGAGGTTTTCGGCAAGGCTTTCTCCTGGCGCGACCTCATTCTCATCGCGGGCGGCCTGTTCCTGGTCTGGAAGGCGACGAAGGAGATCCACCACAGCGTGGACCCCAATCCCGGCTCCGATGTCTTTGAGAGCAAGAGGCCGCAACTCGGCTTCGGTGCCGCCATCGGCCAGATCCTGGTGCTCGATCTCGTCTTCTCCATCGACAGCATCATCACCGCCGTCGGCATGACGGATCACATCCCGATCATGGTCATTGCGGTGATCGTTGCGGTGGCGGTCATGCTCATCGCCTCCGATCCGCTGGCGCTGTTCATCCAGAAGAACCCGACCGTCGTCATGCTGGCATTGGGCTTCCTCTTGATGATCGGCATGACGCTCATCGCCGAGGGCTTCGGGGCGCATGTGCCGAAGGGCTATATCTACAGCGCAATGGCCTTCTCCGGCCTCGTCGAGGCGCTCAACATGCTCTCGCGGCGCGCGCAGAAACGCCAGTAACCGCAAGCCGTCGCACGAAAAAGGGCCGCCATCGGGCGGCCCTTTGCTTTTGGTGTGAGCGCGGAGCTAACTCGCGACGGCGGCGTCCTCGTGGCCGGGCGACAGGGCCTCGCCGTCGAAGACGCGGTTTCGTCCGGCTCTCTTGGCGGCATAAAGCCGTTTGTCGGCAACCTCGAAAAGGGCCTCCAGCGTGTCGCCGTTGATGCCGCCCGAGGCTGTGCCGATGGAGACGCTGATGTGACGGCCGGTTTCCGGGACGACCACTTCACTCACGTGCCGCCGAATGCGCTCCGCCATCGCCTGAACGCCGCCAGGGGGCAGGCCGGAGCAGAGCAGCACGAATTCGTCGCCGCCATAGCGGAAGAGATAATCGATATCGCGGGTGAGCGTGCCGATCTGATGTGCGGCGAAACGCAGGGCGGCATCGCCGGCGCGGTGGCCGAACTGGTCGTTGATGTTCTTGAAATTATCGAGATCGATGAGGAGAAGGCTGATCGGTCGATCGTCTTCGATGGCTTGCGCGACGATGGACGCTCCCTTCGCCTCGAAATAACCGCGGTCGAAAACACCGGTCAGCCGGTCCCGGCCGATGTTCTCGAGAAGATCCTCGTAGCGTTCGCGGTAGGTGAGGGCGCCGAACACATCCCACAAGCGGCGCTTGGGCCTTCCCAACGGTTGACGCGCGACCCAGCTCAGATACGCGCCTGCCATCGGGCTGAAGAGCAGCGCCATTGTCATCTTGGCGATCCACCCGCTCCACAACACGTCGACAGGCGCCATGATGAGAAAGCGCAGACCGGCGAAGAAGCCGAGTTGGTCGAAGGTGAGGATCGCGGTGGAGCTGACGAGTATCCTCGCCGTCCGGTTGTCACCCAGCCAGGTGCGGAGCTTCTCGTAGAGCAGAATGATGAGGATCGCGTCGATGAAGAGAAGCGCCGTGCCCCATCCCATCAGGAGACCCATTTCATCTAGTAGCTTGAGGTCCGGCGAGCGGTTGGGACTTAAGTCGGCCGTCCCATAAAGCGCAAGGGAACCCGCGAAGAGAATGACGACGGCATTGCCGATGAAAAGCCCGTAGATCGGCTGGCGTGCCGTATCCGCGTCCTCCGTGATGTAGACGAGGAGAATGAGGATGAGCTTGGAGGAAAACAGAAGAGCCGAGCCGGGCGAGGCGACGACCCCGAAGGGAAGGCCAATATAAAAGACACTGGCGAGATACGTTTCGAGAAAATGCATCACGCCAAGAACGGTGATGAAGACCCCGATGCCGATGCGCTTGCTGGCGCGAAGAATAGCCAGCATCATCGCGAAATAGATGGCTGCTTCCAGAATGAGCAGAATGGCGTTTCGATAGGCCATTGACGAATCCGTCGAATCCTTTGCTTGGAATCGGCTTTTCGCAAGTTAGTTTGCTCTCCTGTCGATGTATATCAGCTCGGTCGCGCTCATCGTTTTCTTTGTGCCGATAGTGATAAATTTGTCATGGCGCTTGTCGCACGCGTCTTGAAGAGGGCGACGGCGAAAACAATACAAGGCTCCATTAATTTCAAGCGCGATATTGACGTAGCGTAATAAATCGTGCTTCGGGGCGTCCCACCTTCCACGCAGATGTCGGCCCATAGCGGAACGAGCCCATGTCCTTAGACCCCATTTCCCTCGGGGTTGCCGCGGTTCTGCTGACCGTGGTGTCCGGGGCCTTGCTGCTCTTCGCATGGCTGCAGAACCGCCGCGTCACTGCACTTTTCTGGTGGGGGATCGGATTCTGCCTGGCGGCGGCGGGAGCGCTTTTCCTCGGCGTTCAGGGCATCGTTCCCGGCAACCGGTTGTTGGGCAATGGCCTCTTCGCGCTTGCTGCCGGGGCGCAATATGTCGGCTGCCGCTCTTTCAACGGGCGGCCGCCCAAGATCCTCGCGGCCTTCATCGGGGCCGGCCTCTGGGTCGCTCTATGGCCCCTGATCGCTCCGCATTTTCCCGCCCGCGTGTTCGTGATCTCGATGATCGGAGCGGCCTATTGCCTCCTGATGGCCTGGGAGTTGTGGCGGAATGCGCCGCAGCGGCTCATGTCCCAATCAGCCACCGTCTTCGTGCTGTTCTGCGCGGCCTTGTATTCCATCGTCCGGGCGGGCCTTGGGCTGGTCAACCAGACATTGACCAGCGTGGACCCCGCGACCGGGCAGTGGTCGGCGCCGATGGCCTTGGTGCTGGTCATCTATATGCCGACATCGGCGTTCCTGTTTCTCTCCATGTCCAAGGAGTTCGCTGAATCGGAATTCCGCCAGGCGGCTCTGCTCGATCCCCTGACACGCATTCCCAACCGGCGCGCCTTCTTCGCCGATGCCGAGGCTCTCGCCGCACGCCACAAATCCAGGCCCCTGAGCTGCCTTCTGTTCGATCTCGACGGCTTCAAGGAGGTCAATGACACCTTCGGCCATACGATGGGAGACAAGGTCATCACGACCTTCGCGCAAACCCTTGTCCATTTCCTGCCGTCCGGGGCATTCGGGCGGGTGGGGGGTGATGAGTTCTGCGCCATCGTACCGCAGGAGCGGGACGAGGCGCTTACCATCGCCGAAAGCATCCGCGCCGCGTTCCCCGCAGCGGTCGCGGAAAAACTCGGTGACACTCTCGGCGTCACGGTGAGCATCGGCTGCGCGACGGCGGTCGGCGTCGAGCCCGAAACCCTTGTCACGATGGCCGATGCCGAGCTTTATCGCGCCAAGTTCGGTGGGCGGAACAAGGTCATCGCGACCAGTGGCGATATCGTTCTGTTCCCTGCGTCCCCGATGGGGCGACGCAAGAACCGGGACTAGGTCTGACGGGTCCGGATTTCCCGGGGAGGCGAGGGGCGCAGCCCGCCGCCGATTTGACTTCGGCCGCCGTTTGCGGGAAGAGCGCCGGTCGTGCAGGGGCTTCCGCTCCTGTATTTTTCATGGATGACAGGGCGTTCGCCTATCGCCGGAGTTCCCGATGAACGATCTCGCAGATCAGATGCGCGCATTGCCGCGGCAGGGGTTCGTGGATCGCGCGGTGGAATTCTTCGAGCGCAGCCATGCCCGGATCTGCCTGGTTCTCGTTCTCCTGTCTTTGGCCTGCTTTCTGCCGGGCTTCACCTCGCTCCAGCCAATGGACCGGGACGAGCCGCGTTATGCCCAGGCCTCCAAGCAGATGCTGGAAACCGGTGATGTCGTGGACATCCGTTTCCAGGACGAAGCCCGGCACAAGAAGCCGGTCGGGATCTACTGGCTCCAGAGCATCAGCGTCGCCATCGGCGAGGCCGCGGGGATCCCTGAGGCAAGGACCACCATCGCCCTCTACCGCATCCCCTCGCTCCTCGGCGCGGGCGCGGCCGTCCTTCTGACCTATTGGGCCGCACTCGCTTTCCTCGGCAGGAGAGGGGCTTTCCTCTCCGCCGCGCTCATGGCGACCTCGATCATCCTGATGGTCGAGGCGCGGCTTGCGAAAACGGATGCCGTGCTCGCTGCCTGCTCCATCGCCGCGATGGGCGGTCTGGCACGCGCCTATCTCGGACGCGGGGCGGCGGTGTTGCCGCGCTCGGCGCTCGTCACGTTCTGGCTCGGCTTCGCCATTGGCATTCTCGTCAAAGGCCCGCTTGTCCTGATGTTCGTCGGCCTGACGGCGGCGATCCTCTCCTACCGCGAGCGTTCCGTCCGCTGGCTTCTGGCGCTGCGCCCGTGGTCGGGGCTGGTGGTGACGCTCCTGATCGTGCTGCCCTGGTTCATCGCCATCGCCCTGAAGAGCCACGGCGCGTTCTTCGCGGCGTCCGTCGGGCAGGACATGCTGGGCAAGGTTGGCACGGCGCAGCGCTATCACTGGGCTCCTCCGGGCTTTTACCTCACCGCCTTTTTCGCGACGTTCTGGCCGGGAGCCATTCTGGCGAGCATTGCGATACCCTTCGCCTGGAACAACCGGCGAGAGGACGCCATCGCTTTCGCCCTGGCCTGGGTCGTCCCGTCCTGGCTGATCTTCGAGGCGGTGCCGACCAAGCTGCCGCATTATGTCATGCCGCTTTATCCGGCCATCGCCATCGTCACGGTAATGGCCATCGGGCGCAGTTTCGTCGGTCCGCACCGGCCGCTCGCGAAAATCTCGACTTTCCTGATCCCGTTCATTCCCGTTGGCCTCACCATCGGCCTGCCTATCGCCAACTGGAATCTCGACCAGACGCTGCCCTACCGGGCGCTCCCGGCCCTGATCGTGTCGTCAGGCATCGCGCTTTATGCGTGGCGGCTGTTCGTGAAGGGCAGGGTCGTCGCGTGCCTTTCTGCGAGCCTGTTTTCCGCGATCTTCCTCGCCATCGGCGTTTTCGGCTTCGCACAGCTCGACCTGCGGTCGCTCAAGATCTCGCCGCGCCTTGCGCAGGCGGCGCGCGATGTGGCATGCCCGAAGCCGCTCGTCGCGACCCTCGGCTATCGGGAGCCGAGCCTTGTCTTCCTCACCGGCACCAATCTCGACATGCTGGAGACCGGAGAAGAGGCTGCAGCCTTCCTCGCCAAGGGCGGTTGCCGCGTCGTCTTCGTGGAAAAACGCTTCGAAGACGATTTCCGGGCGGCGTCCGCGCGCCTAAAGGTTTCCCCGGCGCTCTCGACCCGGGTCACAGGTTTCAATATCAACTCGGGCCGAAGGGCCGATATCGGGGTCTTTTCGACCACCCCGTAAGGGCATTCGTATTTTTTGAGAGGCGGCAGCAAGAGCCGTTGATTGATGGGTCAAGTATCTGTGCAACCTCAGGTCAGCATCGTCGTGCCGGTCAAAAACGAGGCGCTCAACATCCTCCCGCTGGTGGATGAGATCGAGCGCGCCTGCGCCGCGCTGGGCCCCTTCGAGGTCGTCTACGTGGATGACGGCTCCACCGACACGACGCCGGACGAAGTGCTGAAGGCCCGCGCCACGCGCCCGTGGCTGCGGCTGGTGCGGCACGAGGCGAGCTGTGGACAGAGCGCTGCCGTGCGCACAGGCGTGCGCGCCGCGCGGGGCGGCATCGTCGTCACGCTCGATGGTGACGGCCAGAACGATCCGGCCTTCATTCCAAACCTTGTCGCGGCCCTCGATGACGAGGGCACGGCGCTTGCCGCTGGCCAACGAGTCGGGCGCAAGGACGGCAACTCCAAGAAGTGGCAGTCGCGCGTTGCCAACAACGTGCGCGGCTGGCTGCTGGACGATGCGACCCGTGACAGCGGTTGCGGGCTCAAGGCCTTCCGTCGCGATGTCTATCTCGCCTTGCCCTATTTCGACGCGCTCCACCGCTTCATGCCCGCGCTCGTGAAACGCGAGGGCTACCGGGTCGCTCATGTGGACGTGGTCGACAGGTCCCGCCACGCCGGCACCTCCAATTACGGTCTCTTCGACCGTCTCTGGGTCGGCATTCTCGACCTGTTCGGCGTGTGGTGGCTGATCCGCCGCCGCAAACGTGTACCCAACGCGCAGGAGATCGCGTGATGCTGATGCGGCTCTCGCACGATCTCAGCTTGTATTTTTACGATGTGTTCGTCGCCCGCTTCGATTTCTGGGCGGCTTTCGGCGTGTTGGCCCAGCTCATCTTCGGCGCGCGTTTCATGGTGCAGTGGATCGCGAGCGAGAAGGCCGAGAAGAGCGTCATTCCCGTCGGCTTCTGGTTTCTGTCCATCGGTGGCGGGTTGATGACGCTGGTCTATGGCTTGGTCCGGCACGACATCGTCATCATTCTCGGCCAGGCGTTCTCGGTCTTCATCTACGTTCGCAATCTCATGCTGATCGCGAAGGACCGGCGCAAGAGAGCGGCCTGAATTGCCGCGTCACCCCGGGCGATCCGGGATGACGCCGTGTGTCGTGTCTTGTCAGGCCGCCTTCGCGTCCGCTTCCTTCAGGCGTGCGAAGCCTGCATCTAGATCGCGCTTCAGGTCATCCAGATCCTCGAGGCCGATATGGAAGCGCAGAGCGTGGCCGCCGGGGTTCCACTTCGTCGCCGTGCGGTAGGTCGAGCAGTCGAAGGGGATGACGAGGCTTTCGAACCCGCCCCAGGAATAACCCATCCCGAAAAGCTCCAGCCCGTCGAGCATCGCCGCGAGCGCCTTGTCGGAGCAGGGCTTGAGGATGATCGAAAACAGACCTGACGATCCCTTGAAGTCCCGCTTCCAGATGGCGTGGCCGGGGTCGGTCTCCAGCGCCGGGTGAAGAACCCGTGCCACCTCCGGCCGCTTGGCGAACCAGTGGGCCATGTCGAGAGCCTGCTTTTCATGTTCGCGCAGGCGAAGCGCCATCGTGCGCAGGCCGCGCAGGCCCAGGAACACGTCCTCCGGGCCGGGACACATGGCGAAGGCGTCGTAGGTCCGGCGCAGGGCCGGGAAGCACCGCTCGTTGGCGGAAACGAGGCCAAGCAACAGGTCCGAGCCGCCGCTGAGGTATTTGGTGCCCGCCTCGATGGCGATGTCGACGCCCCGTTCATGGGGCGGGCAGAAGAGGGGGGTCGCCCAGGTGTTGTCCATGAGGACGACCGCGCCATGCCGATGGGTAATCTCCGCGATGGCCGGAATGTCCTGCATCTCGAAGGATTGGGAACCGGGCGCTTCGGTGAGAACCGCCGTTGTGTTGGGGCGGAACAGGGCCTCGATCCCCGCGCCGATGAGCGGGTCATAGTAGGTCGTCTCGACGCCGAACCGCTTCAGGAAGCCGTCGCAGAATTCCCGTGTGGGGCGATAGGCGGAGTCGGTCACCAGAAGATGGTCGCCAGCCTTGAGGCAAGAGAGAAGCGCCAGGGAAACCGCAGCAAGGCCCGAGGGAGCCAGCACCGTTCCCGCGGCGCCGGAAATGGCCGTCCAGGCCGATTCGAGCGAATCCGTCGTCGGCGTGCCTTTGGTTCCGTAAGAGTACCTGCTGCGCCGATGGAGCAGATCGTCCGTCGTCGGGTAAAGAACTGTGGACCCCCGATAGATCGGCGTGTTCACGAATCCGTACTGGTCTGAAGGGTCGCGCCCCGCATGAACGAGACGGGTGCGGTCGCCGAGATCGGTGAGTTTAGGCGGTTTCTTGGACATTGTTTCATGCTGACGTTGGCGGAGAGAGGATGTGAAGCTGCCTCCGGAGCGCCGTCAACCCTTCTTGGGCTCTCATCCATCAACACTTGACCAGTGACCAATCATCGAATGTGATGGATTCGAGGCCGGTTCGCCCCGCGCGGCTCGGAGCGGTCAACGGAAACTCGGCCGGGCATCTCAAGCCCGGAGGGTCAAATCGACAGAGTGGAGAATAAACAACATGAAAAAGGCTATCGCATCGATTGCCTTCGGCCTGATGGCGGCGAGCTTTGTCGCTACGGGCGCATCCGCCCAGGCGACCCTCGCCAGCGTGAAGCAGAAGGGTTACCTGACCTGCGGTTCGAACACCGGCCTCGCCGGCTTCGGCCTGCCGGATGCCCAGGGCAACTGGACGGGGCTGGACGTCGAGTTCTGCCGCGCCATCGCCGCCGCCATCTTCGATGATCCGACCAAGGTCCGCTTCATCCCGCTTTCGGCCAAGGATCGTTTCACGGCGCTCCAGTCGGGTGAGGTTGACGTTCTGTCCCGCAACTCGACGGTGACCATGTCCCGCGATACGCAGCTCGGCCTCGATTTCCCCGCCGTCAACTACTTCGACGGCCAGGGCTTCATGGTTCGCAAGAAGCTCGGCATCTCCTCCGCGAAGGAGCTGAACGGCGCTTCGATCTGCACCCAGCAGGGCACCACGACGGAGCTGAACCTCGCGGACTACTTCCGCGCCAACAACATGAAGTACGAAGTCGTGGCCTTCGCGACCTCGGACGAAACGTTCAAGGCCTATGATGCCGGCCGCTGCGATGCGTTCACCACGGACGCCTCCGGCCTCTACTCCGAGCGCCTGCGCGCCTCGAACCCGGACGATCATATCGTTCTGCCGGAAATCATTTCCAAGGAACCGCTTGGCCCGGCAGTTCGCCACGGCGACAACCAGTGGGGTGATATTGTCCGCTGGACCCACAACGCCATGCTCGATGCTGAAGAGCTCGGCGTCACCAAGGCCAACGTCGACCAGATGAAGGGTTCCGACAATCCGGAGATCAAGCGTCTGCTCGGCACCGAAGGCAAGTTCGGTGAAGCCGTCGGCCTCACCAACGATTGGGCGTACCGCATCGTCAAGCACGTCGGTAACTACGGCGAGAGCTTCGAGCGCAACGTGGGCGAAGGCTCTAAGCTCAAGATCAAGCGCGGCCTGAACGCCCAGTGGACCAAGGGCGGCCTGCAGTACGGCCTGCCGGTCCGCTAATCGGATTTGAAAAAACGGGGCGTCCGGACCAATCCGGACGCCCTCAATAAAGACATGCCGCCCAAGCGGCAGGCTAGTTCAGGAAACGGCCCAATAACAAAAGCCTTCAGAGGATGGGTTCAGTGCAGAGTGTCGTCAGCCCGACATCCCCGCCCAAAAGGTCGTTTCTCTACGACCCCAATGTTCGCGGAATTTTCTATCAAGTTCTTCTGATTTGCGTCGTCGGCTACCTGTTCTACATGGCGGCGACGAACGTGGTCGAGAACCTGCAGCGCGCCAAGATCGCGTCAGGTTTCGGGTTTCTCGATGTCACTGCCGGCTTCGATATCAGCCAGACGCTGGTTCCGTTCAGCGCGGCAGGTTCGACATATCGCGACGCTTTCATCGTCGGCCTTCTGAACACGCTGATCGTGTCTGCGATCGGCATCGTCTTCGCGACCATTCTCGGCTTCACGATCGGCATCGCCCGCCTGTCGACCAACTGGATGGTTGCCAAGGTCGCGATGGTCTATGTCGAGCTCCTGCGCAACATTCCGCTGCTGCTGCAATTGCTGTTCTGGTACATCGCTGTTCTCGGACCGTTGCCGCAGCCGCGTGATTCATTCCAGCTCGGCGCAGGGTTCTTTCTGAATTCGCGCGGCCTGTTCATGCCGCGCCCGGTCTACGGTGCGGATATCTGGGCTGTCGTCGCAGCCTTCGCCATCGGGATTGTCGGCACCGTCCTGTTTCGCCGCTATGCCAAGAGGCAGCAGGAGGCGACAGGGCGGCAATACCGGGTCGGCTTCGTCTCGCTCGCTCTCATCATCGGGTTGCCTGTGGCCACCTGGATCGTGCTCGCTCTCGCTAGCGTCAATCCCGTCAGCTTCGACATGCCCCAGAAGGGTACGTTCAATCTGCGCGGAGGCATGCAGATCCTTCCCGAGTTCGTCGCACTGCTCGTCGGCCTCGTGACGTATACCGCGGCCTTCATCGCGGAAGTCGTGCGCGCGGGTATTCTCGCCGTCTCGAAGGGCCAGACCGAGGCTGCCAATTCGCTCGGCCTCAAATCCGGCCAGACGCTGCGTCTCGTGGTGATTCCTCAGGCCATGCGAGTGATCATCCCGCCGCTGACCAGCCAGTATCTCAACCTGACGAAGAATTCCTCGCTCGCAGTGGCCGTCGGCTACCCGGATCTCGTGCAGGTCTTCATGGGCACCGTTCTCAACCAGACGGGGCAGGCTGTCGAAGTCGTCATGATTACGATGGGTGTCTACCTGACCATCAGCCTCGTGACCTCGTTCGTCATGAATATCTACAACCGCCGCGTGGCCATCGTTGAACGGTAGGAGCTTTCATGAACACCGCCGTTGACGTCTCGCGCTTCGTGCGCACCGAAAAGATTGAAGCCCTTCCGCCGCCTAAGCTCGCGCGCGGGCCGATTGCCTGGGTCCGGGAGAATCTGTTCTCGAGCCCGATCAACACCGCTCTGACTCTCGCGGTGGCGTACCTGCTCTTTGTCCTCATTCCGCCGATCCTCGACTTCCTCTTCTTCAACGCGGTCTGGACGGGGACGGACCGCGCCGCATGTCGCGCGGAGACGGCCGGCCACCCGGTCGGGGCCTGCTGGGCCTTCGTCGTCAGCAAGATCAATTTCTTCACGTATGGCTCCTATCCGGCCGAGGAACGCTGGCGGGTCAATATCTTCTTCGTCCTCCTCGCCATCGGCGTCGCCTGGCTCCTGTGGCTGAGGGCACCCCGGAGGGACCTCGGCGCGGTCTATTTCTTCTGGCTGTTCCCGATCGCCTCCTACGTTCTTCTGACGGGCGGCAATGTCGATATCGGCCTTCGCGCCTGGCTGCTCTTCGCCACCATCGGCGTGGTTTTCATGGCGGCCATCGGGTTCGCGGCCTTCATGCTGAAGACGTCCGTGCGCTCCGCCGTTCTCGTCGCCGCCGGCATCGTCGCCGTGCTCGGCGTGACCCTCGCCCTCCTCGACTGGGATTGGGGGCTCGAGCCGGTGCCGACATCGCGCTGGGGCGGCATTCTCGTCACCCTGCTTGTGGCGACGGTCGGCATCGTCTTCTCGTTGCCCTTCGGCATTCTGCTGGCCTTGGGGCGGCGCTCGAAGCTGCCGATCCTGCGGATGGCGTCGGTTATCTTCATCGAGTTCGTGCGCGGCGTGCCGCTCATCACCGTGCTCATCATGGCCAACACCATGCTGCCGCTTTTCCTGCCGCCCGACGTGACGGTGGATCGCCTGACGCGGCCGCTGGTCGGCGTGGCGTTCTTCGCATCGGCTTACATGGCTGAGGTCGTGCGTGGCGGTTTGCAGGCCATGCCGAAAGGCCAGTACGAAGGCGCGATGTCGCTGGGGCTCAACTATCCGCAGATGATGGTTCTCATCATTCTGCCGCAGGCCCTGCGGATCGTCATTCCCGGCATCGTGAACACCTTCATCGGGCTGTTCAAGGATACCTCGCTGGTCTCGGTCGTCGGCATCTTCGACCTCGTCAAGACCATTGAGGCCTCGCGCATCGATCCGAACTGGGCTGCGCCCACGATCAGCTATACGGGCTACGCCTTCGCAGCCCTGTTCTACTTCATTTTCTGCTGGGGCATGTCCCGCTACTCGCTCGGGGTCGAGCGGCGGCTTGCGGCTGGACATAAACGGTGAAACTCATGGCAACGACTTCGACCATTCGACAGACTTCCGCCGCTGAAATCGACCCGAGGGCCGAGCCCGCGATCCAGCTGATCGACGTGCACAAGTGGTATGGCGAATTCCATGTGCTGCGCGACATCAACCTGAATGTCCGCCGTGGCGAGCGCATCGTGATCTGCGGGCCTTCGGGCTCCGGCAAATCGACCATGATCCGCTGCATCAACCGTCTGGAAGAGCACCAGAAGGGCCGCATCATCGTCAACGGCACGGAACTCACCAACGACCTCAAGCGCATCGACGAGGTGCGCCGCGATGTCGGCATGGTGTTCCAGCACTTCAACCTTTTCCCGCACCTCACCATTCTCGAAAACTGCACGCTCGCCCCGATCTGGGTGAAGAAGATGTCGAAGAAGGATGCGGAAGAGATCGCCATGAAATACCTGACCCGGGTGAAGATCCCCGAGCAGGCGAACAAGTATCCGGGCCAGCTCTCCGGCGGTCAGCAGCAGCGCGTGGCGATTGCCCGCTCGCTCTGCATGAACCCCAAGATCATGCTCTTCGACGAGCCGACTTCGGCGCTCGACCCGGAAATGGTGAAGGAAGTGCTCGACACCATGGTCGGCCTCGCGGAAGAGGGCATGACCATGCTTTGCGTGACCCACGAAATGGGCTTCGCCCGTCAGGTCGCGGACCGCGTGATCTTCATGGATTACGGGCAGATCGTGGAAATGAACACGCCCGACGAGTTCTTCAAGAACCCGCAGCACGAGCGCACCAGGATGTTCCTGAGCCAGATCCTGCACTAAGGATACGAGATGTAAAAAAGCCCCGGTCGATCCGGGGCTTTTTTGTTTGTTCTCGATAGCGCGCGCTAAGGCCTAGCTCTTCTTCGCCGGCCCGGTCTCGATCGGCAGGTCCTGTCGCAGACCCCATTCCGACCACGAGCCGTCATAGATCGCCTTGGGCGGGTGGCCGAGCTGCTCGAAGGCGAGGGCGATGATCGCGGCGGAGACACCCGAGCCGCAACTTGCGATGATCGGCTTGCCGAGGTCGATGCCCGCCTTTTCGACGGCCTCCTTCAGTGCATCCGTGTTTTTCAGGCGGCCATTCTCGACGATGTCGCCCCAGGGCAGGTTACGCGCGCCGGGGATGTGGCCCGCGCGAAGGCCGGGGCGGGGCTCCGGGGCGTCGCCCCTGAAACGGTCCGCCGCGCGCGCATCGACGATCTGCGAGGAGCCGGATTGCGATGCGTTCAGCACGCCTGACGCGTCGGCCACCGCCGCCTTGTCGAGTTTTGCGGCGAAGGCGCGGGGTGCGCGAGCCTTCTGCGGGCCCGCTTCGACGGCACGCCCCTCGCTCTTCCACGCAGGAAAACCGCCTTCGAGAATCCGCACGTCCTTCGCGCCGAAGATGCGGAAGGTCCACAGCACACGCGGCGCGGAGAACAGGCCGTGGCCGTCATAGACGACGACGGTCGTGTCGGTGCCGATGCCGAGCGCGCCGACAGCGGCAGCAAAATCCGCTTCCGACGGCAGCATGTGAGGTAGGGTGGAGGCGGTATCCTTCACCGTGTCGAGATCGAAACGCACCGCGCCGGGAATGTGGCCCGCGAGATATTCCGCGTCGGCGTCGCGGTTCTGCGCAGGCAGGTACCACGACGCATCGACCACGACGAGATTGCCGTCATTCAAATGGTCTTGCAGCCAGGCGGTGGAAACGAAGGGATGGGACATTGTCAGGCTCTCTTCGATGGATAAGGGGGAAGGAAGCGTTCAGTCGGCGAGGGAGAGACGCACGCGCCGGTTCTGTTTTCCCTTCTTCTCGATATCGGTGATGATGATTTCGCCGATCTCGCCCGTCGAGCGCACATGCGTGCCGCCGCAGGGCTGAAGGTCGATGCCTGCGATCTCAACGAGACGCACGCGGCCGGAGCCACGCGGCGGCTGCACGGACATGGTCTTGACGAGGCCGGGATTGGCGTCGAGCTCCGCATCCGTAATCCACCGGTCGGTCACGGCGGCATCGCGGGCGATGAGAGCGTTCATCTTGTCGGTGATGTCGGCCTTGTCGAGACCGGCATCGGGAATATCGAAATCGAGACGCCCGTCACCATCGCCGATGGAGCCGCCGGTAACGGGGTAGGGGAGCACGACGCTCAGAAGATGCAGCGCCGTGTGAACACGCATGCGCTTCATCCGGCGCGGCCAGTCGAGCTCAAGAGCCACCGTGTCGCCTGCCTTCAACCGCGCAGCAGCCTCGGAGCCGACGAGGTGCACGACCTGCGAGCGGTCAGGGCCATAGACGGCATTCGTCACCGCCATCTCGCCTCCGTCCGCAAGCTTCAGGACGCCCACATCGCCTGGCTGCCCGCCGCCCTGCGCGTAGAAGACCGTCCTGTCGACGATCACGCCGCCCTCGGGCGTGAGGGCGAGCACGGTCGCATCGCAGGTCTTGGCGTAGGCGTCTTCCCGGAACAGCAGATTGGTGGCGCTCATTGGCGTTTTTGTCCTTCTTCACGAGGCGCAGGCATTTTCATTGCGGGGCATCTTCGTTGAAGTCGGACCGGATTGGCAACCGGCAAGGAAGTTGCTTTTGCGAACCTCAGCCCGGCTGTCGGATTTCCTGAAACGCATGAAGCGCACGCTCCCGCGCGGCGGCGTGATTGACGATGGGTTTCGGATAGGTTTTGCCCAACTCCACGCCTGCGGCTTGCAAAGTTTCGCTTGGAGCGTCCCAGGGCTTGTGGATGAAGGCGTTCGGCAGGCGCGACAGTTCCGGCACGAAAGCGCGGACATAATCACCGTTCGGATCGAACTTTTCCCCTTGCGTGATGGGGTTGAAGATCCGGTAGAACGGAGCGGCATCCAGCCCGCAACCCGCGACCCATTGCCAGCCGAAGGGATTGTTGGCTGGGTCCGCGTCCACCAGCGTATCCCAGAACCAGGCCTCGCCCTTCCGCCAGCCGGTGAGAAGGTGCTTCACCAGGAACGAGGCGACGATCATGCGGACGCGGTTGTGCATCCAGCCTGTTCGCCAGAGTTGCCTCATCCCCGCATCGACGATGGGATAGCCCGTCAGCCCCCTTTGCCATGCTGTGAGATTCGCCTCGTTCTTGCTCCACTCAAAGCGTGCGAAGCGTGGATCGTGCGGCCTCGTCGCGAGGTCGGGCGTTTGGTGGAGATGGACGTAGCAGAACTCGCGCCAGACCAATTCGCTCAGGAACTTTTCTGTGTCACCCGTGATGCCACCTATCGCTGCGCTGGCGCTCATGACGGCATGCCAGATCTGGCGCGGGCTGATCTCTCCGAAGCGCAGATGCGGCGAGAGGCGTGAGGTTCCCTCCACGCCGGGGCGCTCGCGGCTCTCCGCGTAACCTTGAAGAACGTTGTCCAGAAATGCGGCGAGGCTTTTTTGCGCGCCGGTCTCGCTCCGCTCCCATATGGCGCTGAAGCCTTCAGCCCAGTTTGGTCGCGACGGCTCGAGGGCAAGGCTCTTGAGCGGGACTTGCAGGCCGCGGAGCGGTTCTGGCCACGAACCTGCCTCAAGCCGCGAGGGAGCGGGCAGGGGAGCTTCAGGCGCTCCCCGAGCCATCACGGCGCGGAAATAGGGTGTGAAGACCTGAAAAGGCTTGCCGGCCTTGTTCATGACCTCCCACGGCTCGTTGAGAAGCCTGCCGTTGAAGCTCCGCACCTCCAGGCCGCGATTCGCGAGAAGCTTTTTCAGCGCGCTGTCGATGGCGATTTCGGCTTCGCCGTAGCGCCTGTTCCAGAAAATCGACTGCGCGCCCGTCTCCTTTGCGATTCGTTCGACAAGCTCCTCCGACCCGCCACGAAACAGGGCGAGACTCGAATCGAGAGCGCGAAGGGACTGGTCCAGGGACTCAAGCGAACCGTGCAGCCACCACCGCGCCGCGCCGCCTAAAGGACGCAGGCCCGGGGAAACCTCGTCGACAATCGCAAAGCAGAGGACAGGGCTTCCGCTGGCGAGCGCCGCCGTCAGGGCTGGATTGTCGGAAACGCGATAATCGTCGCGAAACCACACGAGGACAGGGCGGGACAAGGAAACCTCGACGAAACAAAACGTAGGGGCGGCTACCCGTTATAGCCCACGCGGATCATTTTGCTTTGGGAGGACAATCGTCTCAGGGAGGGAAGATGGCTCCGGCGGTAGGATTCGAACCTACGACCAACGGATTAACAGTCCGCTGCGCTACCGCTGCGCCACGCCGGAATATCTTCACAAACGCGGGAGATAAGGGCTTTGCCCCGCCCCGCTCTCGACAGCCTCCGATAAGTCGGAGCAGGCCGCCGATTTGCTGAGGCCCGGAGGCATATATCAGGGCCCGACCGGTTGCAACCCCCCTCGTGACGCGAGATGTTCATTCAGGGCAGTTGCTCTTTGGGGCAACGCTCTGCTATGGAGCACCCGCCGCATCGGCGGCTCCCCAGGATGGCCTCGTGGCGGAGTGGTTACGCAGAGGACTGCAAATCCTTGTACGGGGGTTCGATTCCCTCCGAGGCCTCCAACTTCCTTTCGCGAGGCATCCATGGTCGATTTCGCGCAAGCGCGCCGCACGATGGTCGATAGCCAACTGCGCACGTTCGACGTCAACGATATTCCCCTTCTCGATGCCATGGATGCCGTTCCCCGTGAACGGTTCGTTCCGTCCGGGCGTGAGGATCTTGCCTATATCGATCAGAACATCCAGGTGGCCGACGGCCCCGAGGCGCGGTTCATGCTCGCGCCGATGGTTCTGGGCCGCATGATCCAGGCGCTCGACATCGAGTCAGGCACCAAGGTGCTCGATGTGGCCTGCGGGCGGGGCTATTCATCCGCCATCCTCACCCGGCTCGGCGCCTCGGTCACCGCCCTCGAGGCGGATGAGGGCGCGGCCTCTGTCGCCCGCCAGGCGCTCGCCGCAGCGGATGTCCGGAACGTGGACGTCACGGCGGGCCCGCTCGACAAGGGCCATGCCTCCGGCGCGCCCTATGACGCGATCCTGGTTAACGGCTCAGTTGGGGTTAAGCCCGAGTTTCTGCTACAACAGCTTGGCCAGGGTGGCCGGCTAGTCTGCGTTCAAGGGCAGGGCGGTTCCGCTCAGGCGACGCTTTACGTGCGTTCCGGGGACGCTTTCGGAGCGCGGACCTTGTTTAATGCGGCGGCTCCGGCGCTGGCGGCCTTCCAGCCAAAGCCTGGTTTCGTCTTTTGATAAGTCCCCAAGTGTCGCTTTTTTGCGGCACCTGGGAATGAAAATGTTAAGGGGTTACGACCATCTTATTGTCGACTCAGTCGCGATGGTTATTGTCGCGTTTTGATAAGCGTATGTGATGTGTAAGTTTTTTGGCTCTCGAAGGCAGAATCAGCTGCCTCGATTCTTGGGCAGGTCAGCGTGGCAATGAAGCAAATTTTCAGAAGTCGTCTTTCTTTTCTCGGAGCGATGACTTCGACATTTGTCCTGGCCGGTATCGGCGCCGCGTCGGCGGAGACGTTGGAAAGCGCCCTGGCGCGGGCCTATGTCAATAATCCTACTCTCAACGCGCAGCGGGCCAGTGTCCGCGCGACCGATGAGAATGTCGGCCGGGCCAAGGCGGGGTATCGCCCGCAGGTGACCGCCACCGCCGATGCAGGACGTACGTTTTCAGACTTTGAGACGCCCTCCCGTGGGCGTATCCCGAACAGCAATTCGATCGAGCGACTCTATCCTCGCGGGTATGGCGTTCAGGTCGACCAGTCGATCTTCAACGGTTTCCGGACCGTGAACTCCGTGCGGCAGGCCGAATCCTCTGTTCTCGGGTCCCGCGAGACCCTGACGAACGAGGAGCAGAACACGCTCTTCGACGCCGCTCAGTCCTATATGAACGTTCTGCGCGATACGGCGATCCTCGATCTCCAGCGCAACAACGTCGAGGTTCTGGACGAGCAGCTTCGCCAGACCCGTGATCGCTTCAACGTCGGTGAGGTGACCCGTACTGACGTCGCTCAGTCGGAATCGCGTCTTGCGGCCGCCCGTTCGCAGGTCAGCCTCGCGGAGGCCAACCTGCGCACCAGCGTCGCGACCTATCGCCGTGTCGTTGGCGTGGAGCCGAAGCAACTCGCGCCGGGCCGTCCGCTCGACCGTCTCCTTGCGGCCAATCTCGACGCCACGTTGAAGATCGCCCTGAACGAGCATCCTGCGATCAAGGCTGCCCTGCATAGCGTCGATGTCGCCGAATTGCAGGTGAAGATCGAAGAGGGCGCGCTCGCGCCGCAGCTCGGCGTTCGCGGTGCGGTTTCCGAGCGCTACGATTCGCAGCAGACCGGCGACCAGTCGCTCAATGCCTCCATCGTCGCGCAGCTCACCGTGCCGATCTATGACGGTGGCCTTGCTTATGCGAGCACGCGTCAGGCCAAGGAGACGGCGGGACAACGCCGCCTCGAAGCGGACTCCATCCGCGATCAGGTTCGCGCTGCAGTGATCTCCTCGTGGGGGCAGCTTGAAGCCGCGCGCGCACAGATCGTCGCGGCGCAGGCTCAGGTCGAAGCAGCGGAAGTCGCGCTCAACGGCGTTCGCGAGGAAGCGCGCGTGGGTCAGCGCACGACCCTCGACGTGTTGAACGCGCAGCAGGAACTGCTGAACGCTCGCGTCACTCTCATCACCGCGCAGCGTGATCGCGTGGTCGCTTCCTACGCCGTCGTTCAGGCTTCAGGCCGCCTGAATTCTCGCGCGATGGGACTTGCGGTGAACCACTACAACGCCAAGACGCACTTCGATCAGGTCAAGGATGCGTGGTTCGGCTTGACCACGCCTGACGGGCGCTGATCCGTCACGGGATAATTATTCGGCGCCGCTTGCGCCGAGAGAATCGCGTGAAATAGTGATGATTGAAGGGAGGGATGATTCCCTCCCATTCTTTTTGATCCGAGCGCGGCGATGAATTCAGTGAATCCGAAGGTTCAGGAGCCCTCGATGGAGGAGATACTCGCCTCCATACGGCGCATCATTGCTGACGATCAGGATGATGGCCGTGGCGACGCGCATGACGATGCGGATCTTGCCGACGAGCCGGTTCTCAACCGCGCCGAGCCGCAGATATTCTCCTCCGATCCGACGCCCGCTTTTCCGGAGCCGCAGTCCTTGCCGCCGGAGCCGGAAAACGCTCCCGAGCCGGTCGAGCGCCGTCCGTACAGGGTTGAGATCCCGAGCCCGCCGGACCTGAAGTCTATCAGGGCCGAGATCGCTCCTGAGAAGGCCCCGGAGCGGGCTCCCGCGCCTGAGCCGCAGCGTGAGCTGCTGGCTTCCCCGGCATCGGACAACAGCCTGCTCTCCGAGATCGCCAGCCGCTCGATCTCCCAGGCCTTCAACAAGCTGGGCTCTCCCGCGCCGACCACCAGCACCGCCCGCACGATTGACGATATCGTCCGGGAGATGCTGCGCCCCATGCTGAAAGCCTGGCTGGACGAGAACCTGCCGCCCATCGTGGAGCGCCTCGTCCGGGACGAAATCGAGCGTGTAACCCGCGCCCGGCGCTAAGGCACGATCGGAACAAGTGGGCGCCGGTTGTTCGCCCGGATCGTGCGGCAAACCTAGGAATCGAGGTTGAGTGCGTTTTTAGGGAAACGCGGTCAACCTCTGACTTTTTCCCGTCATCAGTTGACTTCGACAAGAGCGTCCGGTTTGTAGCCGGATGCTTGCGCTTTTTCGTGCGCCAACCCGTTGGTTTTTGCCATGATGGATAAGACGTTTGACCCTGCTGCCGTCGAGGCGCGTATTGCCGACCGCTGGGAGGAGGCCGAGGCCTTCAAGGCGGGCCGCGCCGACCGCAAGGACGCCAAGCCCTATACGATCGTCATTCCCCCTCCGAACGTGACCGGTTCGCTCCACATGGGGCATGCCCTCAACAACACGCTTCAGGACATTCTCTGCCGCTTCGAGCGCATGCGGGGCCGGGACGTGCTCTGGCAGCCCGGCATGGACCATGCCGGCATCGCGACGCAGATGGTGGTCGAGCGCCAACTCGCCGAGCGGCAGATCCATCGTCGCGACCTGGGGCGCGAGGAATTCGTGGCCCGCGTCTGGGAGTGGAAGGAGCAGTCCGGCGGCCGCATCAAGAGCCAGCTGAAGCGTCTCGGCGCGTCCTGCGACTGGTCCCGCGAACGCTTCACCATGGACGAGGGGCTCTCCAAGGCCGTCCTGAAGGTCTTCGTGGACCTCTACAAGCAGGGCCTGATGTACAAGGATAAGCGCCTTGTGAACTGGGACCCGAAGTTCCAGACCGCGATCTCCGACATCGAAGTCGAGCAGGTCGAGGTGAAAGGTAACCTCTGGCACATCCGCTATGCCATCGAGGGCATGCCGGGTCGTTCGATCACAGTCGCAACCACGCGTCCGGAGACGATGCTGGGCGACGTTGCTGTGGCGGTTCACCCCGAGGATGAGCGCTACAAGGACCTGATCGGTAAGTATACGATCCTGCCACTCGTCGGCCGCCGCATTCCGATCGTGGCGGATGAGTATTCCGACCCCGAGAAGGGCACCGGCGCGGTCAAAATCACGCCCGCGCACGATTTCAACGACTTTGAAGTCGGCCAGCGCCACAAGCTGCCGCTCATCAACATCTTCGGCGCCGCAGCGCAACTTCAGCTTATTGGCAATGAGGCCTTCTTCGAGGGCGTGCCGTCTTCCGCCGATCTCGATGCGGTTCTGACCCTTCACGGCGTTGACCGGGCCGAGGCGCGCAAGCGCATTGTCGCCATGCTGGAAGAGCGCGGCAATCTCGTGGAGATCGAGCCGCACACCCACATGGTGCCGCACGGCGACCGCTCGAACGTCGTCATCGAGCCCTATCTCACCGATCAGTGGTACGTGAACGTGAAGCCGCTCGCCGAGCGTGCTCTGGGTGTGGTGCGAGACGGCAAGACGAAGTTTGTGCCGGAGAATTGGGAGAAGACCTATTTCCAGTGGCTTGAGAACATCGAGCCGTGGTGCGTTTCGCGCCAACTCTGGTGGGGCCACCAGATCCCGGCCTGGTACGATGCGGACAATAACGTCTATGTCGCCTTGAGCGAGGAAGAGGCGAAGGCCGAAGCGTTTGAGCGGTACGGCGTCGACGTTCCGCTGACGCGTGACGAGGATGTGTTGGACACATGGTTCTCGTCCGCCCTGTGGCCGTTCTCGACGCTCGGCTGGCCTGACAAAACGCCGGAACTCAAGCGCTATTATCCTACGAACACTCTCGTCACGGGTTTCGACATCATCTTCTTCTGGGTCGCCCGCATGATGATGATGAGCCTGCACTTCATGGATGAAGTGCCGTTCGACACCGTCTATATGCACGCGCTCGTCCGTGACGAGAAGGGCGCGAAGATGTCGAAGTCGAAGGGCAACGTGCTCGATCCGCTCGACATCATCGACCAGTTCGGCGCGGACGCCATGCGCATGACCCTCTCCGCGATGGCGGCGCAGGGACGCGACATCAAGCTCAGCCTCCAGCGCGTCGAAGGCTATCGCAATTTCGCGACGAAGATCTGGAATGCCGCGCGCTTTGCCGAAATGAACGGCTGCGCCCGTGTTTCCGGTTTCGATCCGAAGGCGGTGAAGGAAACCCTGAACCAGTGGGCTCTGAGCGAATGCGCGAAAGCCATTGCCGAAGTCACGGCGGGCATCGAGACCTACAAGTTCAACGAAGCGGCGAATGCCGCCTATCGCTTCGTTTGGAACGTGTTCTGCGATTGGACGCTCGAACTCGCCAAGCCCGTGCTGCAAGGCGCGGATTCCCCTGCGAAGGACGAGACGCGCGCCACCATCGCTTTCATCTTCGATGAGATCTGCAAGCTCCTACATCCGTTCATGCCCTTCCTCACGGAAGAGCTGTGGGCGATCAAGGGCACGGAAGGCCCCAAGCGCGAAAGCGTTCTGGCGCTCGCCGCATGGTCGAAACTTGATGGTCTCGCTAACGCCAAGGCGGAAGCCGAGATCGGCTGGGTGGTCGATCTCGTCACCGAGATCCGCTCGGCGCGTTCAGAGACGAACGTGCCCGCCGGTGCGCAGATCCCGCTCGTTCTCGTCGCCGCCTCCGCCGATGTCCGTGCGCGGGCCGAGCGTTGGGGCGACATGATCAAGCGCCTCGCACGCATCTCCGAGATCGGCTTTGCCGATGCCGCGCCGAAAAGCTCCGTGCAGCTTCTCATTCGCGGCGAGGTCGCGGCCCTTCCGCTCGAAGGCGTGGTCGACCTTTCTGCCGAACGCGCGCGCCTTGCTAAGGAAATCCAGAAGCTCGACGCGGACGTGTCGAAGATCGACGCCAAGCTAGGCAACGCGGATTTCATCAAGCGAGCGCCGGAAGAGGTCATCGACGAGCAGCGCGAGCGCCGGGATGAAGCGCTCGCCCGCAAGGCGAAGATGGAAGAGGCGTTGGGCCGCCTGAAGGACAACGTGTGAGGCGGGCGCTGCGGCTGATCGTGAGCAGCAGCATTGCGCTGCTGCTCCTGTTCGCCGTGGCGATTGTCGTGACTGCGCGGCCCGGCGATTCAGCCCTGTTTCCGGCTGGTGAGGACGGCCTCGATATCGCCCTCGTCAGCAATGGCTATCATGCCGGTCTGGCCATTCCGCTTCCTGCCCTGGCTTCCGCCGCCGGTGGTGACCGGCTGACGGCGCTCATTCCGCTTGCGGTGCGCTTTCAGCACTACGACTGGATTGAGATCGGGTGGGGGGACGCGGAGTTTTACCGTTCGACGCCGACGGCTCTTTCGATGCAATGGCAACTGGCGTTGAAGGCCCTGGCCGGTCAAGGCAACGGGTCCGTTCTGCATGTCGTCGGCATTGAAGAGCGTCCCGAACGCCAGTTCGGCCCGGCCGATGTGATCCGGATCAAGGTTTCCAGGTCCGGTCTGTCGCGCCTTCTGGCACGCGTCGAGCGCAGCATCGCCCGTGGGGGCGACGGGCAGCCGGAGGTGCTCGGGCTCGGCCTTTACGGACCCAGCCTGTTCTATCGCGCTGCGGGCGACTTCAACCTGTTCCGGGTTTGTAACCACTGGGTGGCCGATCTTCTCGACGCTGCGGGCGTGCCGACGACGCCGTTCGCGGCGATATTGCCTGTCGGGATCGTGACCGATCTCAAATGGCGCTCGGCAGGTGCCTTGTCTCAGGTGCGTTAAACGGCAGATAGGGGCGCAAGATGCTTCAGCAGAACGGGATGTTTGAGTGCGAGGGCGGATCCTTCATGGGCAAGGATATCGCCGTCCTCACGCTTGTCGCCCTTTTCGTGCGCGTTCTCTGGCATCTCTATGCGCCGGATCGGGACTGGCCGGACACTGCCGTTTATCTTGAGACGGGGAAGGCGTTGCTTGAGACGGGGCGCATGTCCTCGTTCAACTACATGCCGCTTTATCCGGTTCTCATCGCGATCTTCGGATACAAGCACATCCTCACGTTTCAGATCGTGCTCTCCGCGCTGACGGCGGGGCTTGTCTATCTTCTGTCGTTCGAGCTTTTCCGATCCCGCGCGGCGGCGTTGTTCGCGGGGCTGATCTTCTGCATCTCACCGATGATCGTGTTTTATGCGAACATGCGGTTGAGCGAGACGGTCTATATCTTCCTGCTGCTGCTCGCCTGTCTCGGGTTCTATCGCGGGCAATTTCTCATCGGTTCCATCGTTCTGGTTCTCGCCACCTTGACCCGCCCGACGCTGGACCCCGTCGCGCCGCTTCTCATCGCCGCGTTCTGCTTTGCGCGCGGAGAGGGGCAGTGGAAGCCGGTGGCGCGGCGGGTCGGGCTCTACATCGCTGTCTATGTGGTGATGATGGCCCCGTGGTGGTGGCACAACTGGATGCTCTATCACAGCTTCGTGCGCCTCAGCGTCAGCATGGGCAATTTGCTCATCATCGAGAACACGACGCTTTTCGATAAGGTCGGCCTGAATTTCGAAGCGCTCGCGCCCGCGTGGCAGCAGTTCCACATCGCCGATCCGATTGCCCGCGACAAGGCGATGGTGGCGGCGTCCGTTGACTACATCAAAGCCGATCCGTTGCACTGGCTCTGGCGCTGCGTGGAGCGGACCTTCCGCTTCTGGAGCCCGCTGCCGGGTTCGCAATCGGGCCTTGTGAATGCGGTTGCCTTTGTCTCGACAGTGCCGGTTATGGCGCTCGCCGTGGTCGCGCTGCTGCGCCTGAGCAAGGCGCAGCTTCTCAAGGTTATGCCGCTTCTGCTGATCGTGGCCTTCTTCACGGCGGTTCATGCTGTGACACATGGCATTTCGCGCTATCGCCTGCCGCTCGAACCGTTCCTGATGATCTTCGCAGGCTTTGGCCTTGCGAGCCTTCTGCCGGCCTTCGTCAGCCGATCACGAAATCAACCAGCAGCTTCACATTGAGCGCGATGATGATCGCGGCGATGATGAAGGCGACGATGGTGAGCCAGAGCGGGCTCGCCAGTTCGCCAAGCTTGCGCTTCGAAGCCGTCATCGTCACCAGCGGCACCACCGCGAAGGGGAGCTGAAGGCTCAGGATCACCTGGCTGAAGATCAGCAGTTTCGCGGTGCCGCTCTCCCCATAGGCAATGGTCACGGCGGCGGCGGGTACGATGGCGAGGCTGCGGGTCACGAGGCGGCGCAGCCACGGTGCGAGCTTGAAGTTGATGAAGCCCTCCATGACGATTTGCCCCGCCATCGTGGCCGTGACCGTCGAGTTGAGGCCACAGCATAGAAGCGACAGGCCGAACAGCGTCGGCGCGATAGCCGAGCCGAGAAGCGGCGCGAGGAGGGAATGCGCCTCGCCGAGTTCCGCCATCTCCGTCCGCCCCGTGTGATGGAACGCGGCTGCCGCAAGGATCAGCAGCGAAGCGTTGATGGTGAGCGCGAACATCAGGGCGAAGGTCGAGTCCAGCGTCGCGAAGCGCAGGGCCTCCCGCTTTTGGGGCAGGGTTGAGCCGTAAGCGCGGGTCTGCACGATGCCTGAATGCAGATAGAGATTGTGCGGCATCACCGTCGCGCCAAGAATGCCGAGCGCGAGATAGAGCATGTCCGGATTGGTGACGATCTCGGTTGTCGGCGCAAAGCCGCGAATGACGCCGCCCCATTGCGGGTTCGCCAGCGCGATCTGGATGCCGAAGCACACGGCGATAACGCCGAGCAGCGTGATGACGAAGGCCTCCACCCAGCGGAAGCCGAGGTTCTGCAGGTAGAGAACCAGAAACACGTCGAGCGCCGTAATCAGAACGCCGATCTCGAGCGGAACGCCGAAGAGAAGATTGAGGCCGATGGCCGTGCCGATCACCTCGGCAAGATCCGTCGCACAAATGGCAAGCTCGGCCAGCACCCACAAAACCCATGCGACGGGCGCGGGGTAGGCGTCCCGGCAGGCCTGCGCAAGATCGCGCCCGCTCCCGACTGCGAGACGCGCGCAGAGAGATTGCAGGACGATCGCCATGATGTTGGAGAGCAACGCGACGGAGAGCAGCGCGTAGCCATACTTCGCGCCGCCCGCGATGGATGTCGCCCAGTTGCCGGGGTCCATGTAGCCCACGGCCACGAGATAGCCCGGCCCGAGAAAGGCCGCCGCGCGCTTCCAGGTCGAGCCGGGCCTGACCGCGATGGTGCCGCTCACCTCCGGCAGGGAGGGCATTGTCCTGGCCCTGCGCCAGCCGGAATCGGGGGGCAAGCTTGTTGCGCGCGAGGCGTCCATTCTTCGGCTTCCTGCAGTTGCGAGCGAGTTGCAGGAAGGCTAGCGAGTCGTCGCACGGTCGGCAAGCGGAGATTTTGCCCAAGCGAGGGCGGCGGGCTCTACAGCGCGGGAGTGCCGCAGATTTTGGGACGCAGACGCAGGCGGTTAGAGCTAGAGAGGCGCGGAAGGTCTTGCACGCGTAAGGCTAGAAATAGCTTGGGGACAGGGCGAGACGCGGGGAGCACCCGCCCTATGACTTCAGGTCGGGAGAACCGGTGGATCGAGGGTGACAAGGGCTGCCGGTTTTGCTCTAGCTAGAGCATGATCAGAACAAGTGGACGCCGGTTGTTCGCCCGGATCATGCGATAAATAAGGAGTCTGGGGGTCTGATTGTGTTTCGAAGAGACCAATCAGACTCTGGTGAAAACGACGACCGACCTTGCGCCAACGGATCGGGGAGCCCAATGCTCGAGAGTGTCCTCATCGCCAATCGCGGCGAAATCGCCTGCCGGATTATTCGCACGGCCAAGCGCCTCGGTATCAGAACCATCGCGGTCTATTCGCAGGCGGACGCTGACGCCCTGTTCGTGCGCATGGCGGACGAGGCTCATCCCATCGGCCCGCCTCCGGCGCGGGAGAGCTATCTCCAGATCGAGAAGATCATCGACGTCGCCAAGAGGAGCGGTGCTGCTTCCATTCATCCGGGCTACGGCTTTTTGTCCGAGCGCGCGGAATTCGCCGAGGCCTGCCAGAAGAATGGCATCGTCTTCATCGGCCCGCCTCCGGCCTCCATCCGCGCGATGGGCTTGAAGGATGCCGCCAAGGCGCTGGTGCAGAAGGCGGGCGTGCCGGTCGTTCCCGGCTATCACGGAACGAAGCAGGAGCCCGACTTCCTGCGCCAGAAAGCCTATGAGATCGGTTATCCGGTTCTTATCAAGGCGGTGGCGGGCGGCGGCGGCAAGGGCATGCGCCGTGTCGACAAGGCAGCCGATTTCGACGCAGCGTTGGAAAGTGCGCAGCGCGAAGCGCAAAGCGCCTTCGGCGATCCCCGCGTGCTGGTGGAGAAGTACATTCTCTCGCCCCGTCATGTGGAAATTCAGGTCTTTGCCGATAAGCACGGCAACGTGGTGCATCTCTTCGAGCGCGATTGTTCGCTCCAGCGCCGCCATCAGAAGGTGATCGAGGAAGCACCGGCTCCCGGCATGACGCCGGAAATGCGCGCCATCATGGGCAACGCCGCCGTCGAGGCGGCGCGGGCCGTCGGCTATGTGGGCGCGGGCACGATCGAGTTCATCGCCGATGGCCGCGAGGGCTTACGTCCCGACCGGTTCTATTTCATGGAAATGAACACCCGCCTGCAGGTGGAGCATCCGGTGACCGAGAGCATCACCGGGCTCGATCTCGTGGAATTGCAATTCCGTGTCGCTTCCGGCGAGCCGCTGCCGTTCGTGCAGGGCGACCTCACCATCGAAGGCCACGCCGTCGAGGCGCGGCTTTATGCGGAAGATCCCGAAAAGGATTTCCTGCCGTCCACCGGAAAACTCTGGGCGCTGGAATTTCCGGCGAGCGAGGGCATCCGCGTCGATGCCGGCGTCGAGGCGGGCGATGAAGTAACGCCGTTCTACGATCCGATGATCGCCAAGGTGATCGCTCGTGGCGCGACTCGCGACGAGGCGCTTGATCGTCTGGCCGCAGCCTTGGCGGAGACGATTGTCGCCGGGCCGAAAACGAATGTCGCGTTCCTGAAGAGCCTTTGCGACGCGAAGGAGTTTCGGGCGGGGCAGTTCGATACCGGCTTCATTGATCGCAATTTGCAGACGCTCGGCGCGGTGCCGCAAAAGGCTGATGCAGAGGCCATGCGCCTTGGCGCTTTGCACATTGTGGAAGGGCTGTTCGAAGATCATCACCGCAAGGAGTTCGTTCGCACTAACGGGGCCGTCCTCTCGCCCTGGGCAACCGATGATGGGT
Source organism: Microvirga flavescens (assembly GCF_003290125.1). Taxonomy (GTDB): domain Bacteria; phylum Pseudomonadota; class Alphaproteobacteria; order Rhizobiales; family Beijerinckiaceae; genus Microvirga; species Microvirga flavescens. Next base: position 22,855 of record NZ_QMKH01000007.1, on the reverse strand, counting down.
TCCAGATGGTCGGTAGCCGCACTGTGGGGCTGCCCCTCGTGGTGGATGGCGAGCGGATCGAGGCGACCCTGCTCTGGCCGGAGCCGCCGGGGAGTTCGACCGACGTGACCGTGCGCCTTGCGGATGGAGCATCGAGCTATGAGGAGGATTACCTCGTCGCGGATCCGCAGCGGTTCGCCGATACCGATGACGGCGTCATCGTCCTCACCAAGGGCCGCCAGACTCGCATCGCGCTTTTCGACCCCTTCGCTGTCGATCTCGAGCACATGGATGCGGGCAGCGCAGTCAAGGCGCCCATGCACGGCAAGCTGATCGCGGTTTTCGTGAAGCCCGGCGACGTGGTGGAAAAGGGGCAGCGGCTTGCCATCGTCGAGGCCATGAAGATGGAACACCCGCTCGTCGCGCCGCTCGCGGGCGAGATTGCCGAGGTGCTGGCGGAGGAGGGGGCGCAGGTCGCCGAAGGCGCGCGCCTTATTTCTCTTAAAGTGGATGAGTAGAGCATGATCAGAACAAGTGGAAACCGGTTGTTCGCCTTAGATCATGCGGCAGTCTCCAGGCTGCGGCCCAACGTCCGTCTTTCCCGAACGAGCGAACCGTGATTGAAGGGAGCCATGCCGCTTCATCTCATCAAGCTTTGCGTCGGCTGCGAGTCGATCTCCGACCTCGAGGAATGGATCGAGGAAAACAAGGCGCTGCACCGCCGGCTTCGCCGCGATTACGAACAGACGCACACGACCCGCATGGTGCCCAAGCGCGTCGAGGAATTGCTTGACGGCGGCTCGCTTTATTGGGTCATCAAGGGGCAACTCGCGGCGCGCCAGAAGCTTCTGGACATCCGACCTTTCACCGATGGTGAGGGCATCGGGCGCTGCCATCTTGTGCTGGAGCCCAAGGTCGTCCCGGTCGAACCGCGCCCGTATCGCCCGTTTCAGGGGTGGCGTTATCTGAACCAGAAAGATGCGCCCCGCGATCTCGGGCGGGATTCCGGCGATCTTGCCGAGATGCCGGAAGAGCTGCGCCGGGAACTCGCAGGCTTAGGGCTGCTTTGACATGAGGAACGTAAGCATGAAGCGGATCGAGATTGCCCTGGCCTTCGGCGCTGTGCTGTGGGCCCTTCCTGCAACGGCGAATGATTGCCGGCTGCCGCAGCCTGCCCTGGGTGCTTCCACGCAGCAGGGCGATTGCGCTCCGGTCCGCAAGGCTGCCAAGCCTCAGGTGGACGAGCGTCTCAAGACCAAGACCCCTGGCTTTATCGATCTCGGCAATGGCACGCAGGTGCGCGTCAGCGGCCGTGTTCGCGTCGATGCGGAATATCGCCGCTGATCTCTAAGATCTGAACAGCATTTTAGAAGCGCCAGAAAGGATTAGCCTTTTCTGGCATGGAACCCTTCAGGCCCGCCCCGCATTGGCTTTATGGTCAAGCTGAGGAGGCGGCCATGCTTTTGACGGCACTCGAAGGGCTGCATTGGCGTTACGAAGTCTGCGCACACGAGGATGGCTATCTCGTGCAGATGCGGGATCTCGAAACGGGAGATCTCGACGCCGAGTTCTCGACGATCTTCCGCACCATGCCCGTGGCCTTCGCCTTCGCGGAGATGTCAGCCGCCTACGAGCGCTTCGCCGCCGACGATGACGAAGCGGCCAAGGATCAACAAGCCCAAACCGAGGTGGCGACGAGCGAGCAGCACTTCATCGACCTCAGCAGCAGCCTGCACGATTCCGGCATCAACGGCATCGTCGTCGAGAACTGGAGGCGCGAAAAGAAACGCCGCTCGTCGCGAACGCTGCATTAGGGTTGCGGCTTACGCGCCACCCGAAACTTCACGCCTCGATGTTGTCGATCAGCCGTGTCGTGCCGAGCCGCGCCGCGACGAGGATGCGGATTTTGGCGGAAAGGTCGGTGACCGGGGCGAGTGTTTCGGCATCACGCGCTTCGAGATAATCGATATCGAATTCGGCCTTCGACAAGACGGCGCGTCCGGCTTCGAGCGCGCCCTCGACATCGTTGGTCTCGCGAATTTCTTCGGCGCATTGCCGGAGCGTCTGGTTGATGATCGCGGCCTGCTCGCGTTCGTCCTCCGACAGGTAGCGATTGCGAGAGGACATCGCGAGGCCGTCCTCCGTCCGCAATGTCGGGCCGGGAATGATGGTGATGGGGAATTGCAGGTCAGCCACCATGCGGCGGATCACCTGGAGCTGCTGGTAATCCTTCTCGCCGAAAACCGCGACATCGGGCTGGACCTGAAGAAAGAGCTTCGCGACCACCGTTGCCACGCCCCTGAAATGCGTCGGGCGGAAACTGTCCTCGAGGCCGACGGTTGCAGGGCCCGCGACCGTGACGAAGGTGGCATCGCCCGGCGGATACATCGTCTCGACGGCGGGGGCGAAGACGAGATCGGCGAGGCCCGCGAGCTTGCTGCGGTCTTCTTCGAACGTGCGCGGGTATTTGGCGAAATCCTCGTTCGGCCCGAACTGTGTCGGGTTCACGAAGATGGAGACGACAACGCGCTCGGCGTGCTGGCGAGCGAGCCTGACGAGCCCCAGATGCCCTTCGTGCAGCGCGCCCATCGTCGGAACCAGGGCGACGCGCTCACCGGCCTTCCGCCATCCGGAAACGTTCTGTCTCAGATCGGCCAGGGCCTCGGCAACAGGCGTTGACGTCATGGCAGCCTCCCGCATGTTCTTTGTGCGTTTGGCTAAAGCATGATCCGGAAAAGTGGAAGCCGGTTTTCCGAATGGCGTGTGCGCGACGGGGGAGGGCTTGCCGCGCAATCTCCATCTTTTCGTTTACAAGATCACCGGCAAACCTCACATGAAGATCATGATGCTGCTTTACGGTCTCGCGACGGTCGCCCTCGTGTGGTGGCTGTCAAAGGTTTTCGTCCGCACCGATGCAGGGGCGATGGCGAAAGCGTTCAGGATTGTCGGAGGGATCGGCGCTCTCGGTGCCGCCGTTCTTCTCGGCATGAAGGGGCGGCTCGATATGGCGATCCTCGTCGGTGGCCTCGGCGCTTGGGCGCTGGGCTGGGCCCGTTTTCCGCTGCCCTGGCAGCTCAGGGGCGGGCAGGGCGGCATGCGCCGCACCTCGCGGATGCGCTCGGCCCTGATCGAGGTCGAGTTCGACCAGGAGACGGGGAGCGTTCGCGGGCTTGTGCTGGCGGGCACGTTCAGCGGCCGCCAGCTTGATGAACTCGACCGGGACAATCTGCTGCGCCTCCATGCGGAGTGCCGCGCGATGGACCCGGAGGGCCTGCCTCTTCTAGAGGCTTATCTTGACCGCCGGCTTTCCGGCTGGCGTGAACACGCTCAGCGAGATGGCGACGCGGGGCTTGGCCGCAAGGCGCAGCCGGGCGCGATGACGAAAGAGGAAGCCTACGAAGTCCTGGGGCTTCACGCGGGGGCGAGTGTCGACGACATCCAGCGGGCGTATCGCACGCTGATGAAGAAGCTCCATCCCGACCAGGGGGGGACGACGTATCTCGCGGCCCGGGTCAACCAAGCCAAAGAAGTTCTGTTGAGCCGACATCGCTGATACTCCACGCGCGATCCGGTTGATGATCGGACGGCGGCATCAAACACATGCCGTCGTCCAAGGTTCTTATCAGCTCCGCGAAGCGAAGCAGGAGAAGCCGCTGCGCTTGAGAACCTTGCAAGCGCCCTCCGCCTCTCCGGACTCGGAGAAGCCGGAGAAACGGGCCCGATACAGGGTCGACCCGTCGCGGGAGACCTTCTCGGTGAAGGCCGAGGCCTTGAGAAGGATCTTGCCGGCCTTCGACTTGGCGGAATCGAGAATGTCCTTGGCCTTGGCCTCATCGTCGGTCGCGCCGAGCTGGATGATCCAGGGCGACATGGCGGGGCGCTTGGCTTCCGCCTTCGCTTCCACGGTTTTGGCCTCCGCCTTCACCTCGACCTTGGGCTCCAGGGCGGCGACCTTGGTGGGCGCGGGCGCCGGGGCCTGCTGAGCGGCGACAGGGGCAACCTGAACACGCTCCTGAGCCTTTGGTTCGCTCAGAGCCTGCGGAGACAAGGTCTGCGGGGGCATGGCGGCAGCCTCGGCGTGCAGGGCGGCATAGGCCTGCGTGTCCTTCGGCAGGGCCTCAGGCCCCTTCTGCCAGCGAACCGTTGAGGACGGTGTCGTTGTGGTGGACGCACCCGCCGCGGAGGCGACAACCGGACGGAGTGAGTTGAGATCGAGCGGCTTGCGCTGCGCCGGGGCTTCGGCGGCGACCTGAGGAGCCGCGGCTTGAATGGGCGCAGGAGCCGGGGTCGTGGCGGCCGTCGTCTCAACGCTCGGCATGACGGCGGGACGCTGAGGCGGGGAAGCGTCGGCCACCATCACGCGGCTTTCGCCAACCGCCGGAGTGGTGCGAGCGCCCGCATAGGCGCGGGGTAGAGTGGAGCCGACCAGCGAGGCCATCGCTTGGTCGCGACTACCGGCGGAACGTCCGCCGAGAACGATCGCGACGATGTGGCGGTCGTCCGTCTTCACGTTGGTCATCAGGTTGAAGCCGGAGGCCGTCGTGAAGCCGGTCTTGATGCCGTCCACGCCTTCGACGCGGCCGAGCAGGTTGTTGTGGTTCTTGTGGCTCGCGCCGGCATAGCGGAACACATGCGTGCCGAAATAGGGATAGTATTTCGGGAAACGGTCCTGAATTGCGCGGGCGAGGATGGTGAGGTCGCGCGCAGTGGTGATCTGGCCAGGGTTCGGCAAGCCGGAGGCGTTGCGGTAAACGGTGCGGCTCATGCCGAGCGCGCGCGCCTTGCGCGTCATCTGCTCGGCAAAGGCGCCCTCGCTGCCCGCGAGGTTCTCGGCGACTGCAACAGCGATATCGTTGGCGGATTTCGTCACGAGGGCGAGGATCGCGTCCTCGACCTCGATCGTGCTTCCGGAAGCAAGGCCGAGCTTGGAGGGAGCCTGGCGCGCCGCATTGGCGGAAATCTGGAGGGGCGAATTGAGCGTGAGCTTGCCCTGTTCGAGGCGCTCGAACAGCAGGTACAGCGTCATGACCTTCGTAACGGAGGCAGGATGGCGCAACTCGTCTTCGTTCAGGGCCTGAAGCGTCCGGCCCGTCTTCACGTCGACGACCATCGTGGCATAGGGGGGATTGTATCCGCCGCCTGCCGACCTTTTCTTGCGCGCGGCTTCAGCGGGGGAGGAAAGCGCCACAGCGACCGTGGCTGTAATGCCGACGGCGACTGCGAACTTCCGGGATCCAGCCCAAACGCGAACCAAATTCATCCTGTTACCGTCCCTGTCTCGTAGGTCTCAGGCCCTGTCCGGCCGTCCCATTGGCTGGGATCGTTGCCGGCACAACACAGTCTGCGACGGTAGGAGTTTGCGGTTACGGGCGGGTTAACACAGCTGACGAAACAATATTTTTGTGCAGCGCACAATGAATCTTGACTTTCATTGTGCGTTGCACAGATAATGACTGTACCGTGTAAGCTAAAGCATTCGCAAGAGGACAGCGCGGCGCGCTGACATGACCCATGTTCCCAGGAATTGAACAGATTCAGAAGCTCGGCCAGGACAACCTGGACGCCACCGTGGGCGCGCTCAGCACCTTCTCGAAGGGTGCGCAGAAGATCGCCGCCGAGACCGCCGAGTACGCCAAGAAAAGCTTCGAGAGCGGTTCCGCTACACTCCAGAAGCTGACCGGCGCGTCCTCCGTGGAAAAGGCTGTCGAGATCCAGAACGCCTACCTGCGTGGCGCTTATGAGGATTTTGTCTCCCAATCGACGAAGATCGGCGAACTTTATTCCTCGGTCACCCGTGAGGCCCTGAAGCCCTATGAGGGCTTTATCGCCAAGCCTTTCGCCGCCTAACGGCGCACTGATCGGCGTCTTTCGAGAGCCCGGCCTTGCGCCGGGTTTTCTTGTTTACAGGGCTGCGCAAGCTTTAGGCGCGACCTTTGGCGCGGCGTTTGTTACGAGGTCCGGGCTTCCACTTTTGCCTGCGACCTCCCATCTTGTTGATCAGGAGAGCCGGAAAAGGCGACACTGAAGTGCGGTTTGAAGGTTGAGGCGGCAAACAAGCCGTGCGATTCTAATAGCCGAATAGGCGCTAAGAGACGAAGGGGCGGTCGAACCATCATGCTGACGACGTGGAGCACCTTGATCTTGCGGGATTGGATGCCCCCCCTCGCGGTTGGGCCGCAGAACCCCGGCGGCGACGATAATGACGACGGCCGTTCAGGCACGGCAATTATCAGCAAGACCAAGACCCGCACCAAGCGGCCCAATTTGTACCGAGTTCTCCTGTTGAATGACGATTACACCCCGATGGAGTTCGTGGTGCATGTGCTCGAGCGCTTCTTCAACAAGAACCGCGAAGACGCGACCCGCATCATGCTGCACGTCCATCAGAACGGCGTCGGGGAATGTGGAGTTTTCACCTACGAAGTGGCGGAGACGAAGGTGACGCAGGTGATGGATTTTGCCCGCAAGCACCAGCATCCCCTCCAGTGCGTGATGGAAAAGAACTAGTGAGTTACCGGGACATTCGGTCCCAAAGGACAAGCCATTGCCGAGCTTTTCTCGCAGTCTTGAACAAGCCCTCCACCGAGCTCTCGCTCTCGCGGGTGAGCGCCGTCATGAATATGCGACGCTCGAACATCTTCTCCTTGCCCTGATCGACGATCAGGACGCGGCCGCCGTCATGCGCGCGTGCAACGTCGATCTCGATATCCTGCGGCGCAACCTTGTCGAATACGTCGACAACGAGCTCGCCAATCTCGTGGCGGACGGGCGGCAGGATTCAAAGCCGACGGCAGGCTTCCAGCGCGTCATCCAGCGCGCGGTGATTCATGTGCAATCCTCCGGCCGCGACGAGGTGACCGGCGCGAACGTGCTTGTCGCGATCTTCGCCGAGCGCGAGAGCCACGCCGCCTATTTCCTGCAGGAGCAGGACATGACCCGTTACGACGCGGTCAACTACATCAGCCACGGCATTGCCAAGCGTCCCGGCGCCGCCGAGCCCCGCGCGCCGCGCGGAGCCGAGGAAGAGCCGTCCAACGAGCGCCCAGCTTCCGACGAGCAGGAAGGCCGCGCGAAGAAAAAGGGCGATGCCCTCGATGCTTACTGCGTCAATCTCAACAAGAAGGCAAAGGACGGCAAGATCGATCCGCTGATCGGACGCGAGGCCGAGGTGCAGCGCACGATCCAGGTTCTGTGCCGCCGCCAGAAGAACAACCCGCTGCTCGTCGGTGATCCCGGCGTCGGCAAGACCGCTATCGCCGAAGGCCTTGCCCGCAAGATCGTGCAGGGCGAGGTGCCGGAAGTGCTGCGTGATGCGACGGTGTTCGCCCTCGACATGGGCACGCTGCTCGCGGGCACCCGCTATCGCGGCGATTTCGAAGAGCGCCTGAAGCAGGTCGTCAAGGAGATCGAGGCGCATCCCAACGCCATCATGTTCATCGACGAGATCCACACGGTGATCGGCGCGGGCGCGACGTCGGGCGGGGCAATGGACGCCTCCAACCTGTTAAAGCCTGCTCTCGCGCAAGGGTCGCTGCGCTGCATCGGCTCGACCACCTACAAGGAATATCGCCAGTATTTCGAGAAGGACCGCGCCCTCGTTCGCCGCTTCCAGAAGATCGACGTGAACGAGCCGACGATCCCGGACGCCATCGAGATCGTGAAGGGCTTGAAGCCCTATTTCGAGGAGTTCCACAAGCTGCGCTACACCAACGACGCCATCAAGGCGGCGGTGGAGCTTTCGGCGCGTTACATCAACGACCGCAAGCTGCCCGACAAGGCCATCGACGTGATCGATGAAAGCGGCGCGTCGCAGATGCTCCTGCCCGAGAACAAGCGCAAGAAGACCATCGGCGTGAAGGAGATCGAGACCACCATCGCGACGATGGCGCGCATTCCGCCCAAGACCGTCTCGAAGGACGACGCCACCGTTCTCGCGAACCTGAAGGACACGTTGAAGCGCGTCGTCTATGGCCAGGACAAGCCCATCGAGGCCCTGACCTCGGCGATCAAGCTCGCCCGTGCGGGCCTGCGCGATCCCGAGAAGCCGATCGGTTCCTACCTCTTCGCTGGCCCGACCGGTGTCGGCAAGACCGAGGTGGCCAAGCAGCTCGCGGTGAGCCTCGGGGTGGAGCTGATCCGCTTCGACATGTCCGAATACATGGAGCGTCACACGGTGAGCCGTCTCATCGGCGCGCCTCCCGGCTATGTGGGCTTCGACCAGGGCGGCCTGTTGACCGACGGCATCGACCAGCACCCCCATTGCGTGCTGCTCCTCGATGAGATCGAGAAAGCGCATCCGGACCTGTTCAACATCCTCCTTCAGGTCATGGACCACGGGAAGCTGACGGACCACAACGGCAAGCAGGTCGATTTCCGGAACGTGATCATCATCATGACCACGAATGCCGGCGCCGCCGACCTCGCCCGCCCGGCCTACGGCTTCACCCGCACCAAGCGGGAAGGGGACGACACGGAGGCCGTGAACAAGCTGTTCGCGCCGGAATTCCGCAACCGCCTCGACGCCATCATCTCCTTCGGCCACCTGCCCAAGGAAGTGGTGGAGAAGGTGGTCGACAAGTTCGTCCTGCAGCTCGAGGCGCAGCTCGCCGACCGCAATGTCACCATCGAGCTGACGGACGAGGCCCGCGACTGGCTTGTCGAGCACGGCTATGACGAAGCGATGGGCGCACGGCCGATGGCACGCCTGATCCAGATGACGATCAAGACCCCGCTCGCGGACGATGTTCTCTTCGGCCGCCTGAAGGATGGCGGCGCGGTGCGGGTGATCGTCAAGACCGACGAGATCGGCTTGAAAACCCTTGGTTTCGAGTATCTCGAAGGCATGCCGAAGCCGAAGCCCGAGAAGGCTGTGGCCAACGCTGCCAAGAAGAAGAGCAAGACTCGGACAACTGGAAGTGCTAAGGCCAAAAAAACATCCAAGCCGAAAGGCTCGGGCGGCAGCGGCGGCGCGGTCCGCACTGTCCCGAAGGTTCCACTGGTTAAGGCATGACGACTGAATTGCACGAGGGTCCGCTGGAAACGGCAACGGAAGTCGCGGCTCCCGTCAGGCGCACCTGGCGCGAGCAGCGGGAACGCCGCCGCCGCAGGCGCATCTGGATGGAAGAAATCCTGGGTTGGATCCTCGTGCCGGCCATCGTCGTCGGCTGCTACTGGGCCGCGGAAGGGGTGATGACAGCGCTCGGCACCTCGCCGTCCGCCATCCTCAACGGTTTCAACATGGTGACATCGGGGTTCTAGCCTCCGCATTGCTCGCACATTCACCGCATCATGGCCGGATCTGATCCGGCCATTTTTGTTTTTAGGGCGTCGATGAATGGCGCAGAGGCACGGGGCGGACCAAGTCCCTGCCGTTACTCTTCCTCGCGGTGCTTGAAGGGTGTTGCGGAGGAAAGCTCTTCCGCTGCCTCGGCCACGTAGTCCCGCTCGTGTTCGAGATAATCCGCAATCGCCTTGCGCAGCGAAGGGTTGGCGATGTCGTGCGCCGATGAGGTGATGACGGGGCGGTAGCCGCGCGCCAGCTTGTGCTCACCCTGCGCACCGGCTTCCACGCGCTCCAGCCCTCTCGCGATGGCGAATTCGATGGCCTGGTAGTAGCAGACCTCGAAATGCAGGAACGGGTGATCCTCGATGCAGCCCCAATTGCGCCCGTAAAGGCGCGTGTCCCCGATGAAGTTGATCGCGCCCGCGATATAGCGGCCATCGTGGCGCGCCATGACCAGCAGAATGCGATCCGCCATGCGCTCGCCGATGAGAGAGAAGAACTTGCGGTTCAGGTAGGGCCGTCCCCATTTGCGTGAGCCGGTATCCATGTAAAACGCGAAGAAGGCATCCCAATGCTTTTTCGTGATGTCGGAGCCTGTCACCCATTCGATGGTAATGCCGTTCGTCAACGCATCGCGTCGTTCGCGCCGGATCGCCTTGCGCTTGCGGGAGGAGAGGGCGGCAAGAAAATCCTCGAAGCTTGCGTAGCCTTCATTGAACCAGTGAAATTGCTGGTCGTCCCGCCTCAAAAATCCGTGCGCCTCGAAGGCGTGAAGATCACCTTCCTGCAGGAACGTCGCGTGGATCGAGGATGCCTCGGTGTGCTCGCGTAAAGTCCGCAGGCCTGCGATGAGATGGGCGCGCACCTCATCCTGCGGCGCATCTTTCGCGACGAGAAGGCGCGGCCCGGTAACGGGGGTGAACGGCACGCTTACCTGAAGCTTCGGATAATAGCGCCCGCCTGCGCGCTCGAAGGCGTCGGCCCATGAATGGTCGAAGACGTATTCGCCCTGAGAGTGGGATTTGAGATAGCACGGCGCCGCGCCGACGAGTTTTCCCGCCTCGTCCTCCACCAGCACATGAAGCGGCATCCACCCCGACTTCGCGCCGACGCAACCGGATTCATCGAGGCTTGAGAGGAAGGCGTGGGAGATGAAGGGGTTGAAGGGATCGGCTCCAGAATCCGTGGAGCGTGCGCAGGCATCCCAGGCATCCGCCGGAACGGCGCTCAAGCCTTGCGCGATTTTGATCTGAAAAGGCACGTTGTTGAAGGGCCCCGCCGCGAAACATGAAGGTATGATCGCGGCGGGGCGCTTGCAAGAAAGTCGGCGAGAATTACGGCAGGAAGCCCTCGAACACCATCTGATCCGCATGCTTCTCGGCGCGGGCGCGGTCTTCCGGATTGCGCACGGTCCAGGTCATGACGGGCAGATGGCCGAGCAGCCTGCTCAAGTACGTCGAGGCGCAGGGCAGGTCCTTCACACGCCAGGAGAGGAACTGCGGCTGCGTTTCATCGAAGTGCAGCAGGTTCGCCATCCGGTGCTTCTTCTCAGGCGTGAGGAAGTCGTCGTCCTTCGAGGCGTACTCCAACTCGCCGATGAAGCCGCGCGTGATGGTGGGCGCGTGTTGGCGCAGATATGCCACGATGTCTGGATCGAACGACTTCACCACGAACGGGCCGCTGTAGTCGGCCAGGATCTCGATCACGCGCTTCGTCAGGCGCATGTCGCCGTTGAACTTGCTCTTCACTTCGATGACAAGCGGCGTGCGCCCGGCGATCTTGGCGAGATAGTCCTTGAAGGCGGGGATCTTGTCGCCGCCGACCGAGCCGGCGATGTCGATGGCCGCCAGCTCGGAGAGCTTGCGTTCCCCGACAAGGCCGGAGCTTCCCGTGAGCCGGTCAAGCTCGAAGTCATGGAAGACGATGGCCTCGTTGTCAGCGGTGAGCTGCACGTCGAGCTCCAGCGGAAAACCGCGCGCGATGGCGGCCTCCGCTGCCGAGAGCGTGTTCTCGATGATGCCGTTGGCTTTGTTGTGCAGGCCGCGATGGGCGATGGGCTTCGCGACGAGCCAGCTGGGCGTGCTCATTGGACTTCAAACATTCCTTCGACTTCGACAGCGACGTCGAGCGGCAATTCCGCAACGCCGACGGTGGAGCGGGCGTGGCGGCCCTTGTCGCCGAAAACCTCGACCATGAGGTCCGACGCGCCGTTCATGATGGGGGCGAGGGCAGCGAAGGTCGGCGCGGCGTTGATGAAGCCGCCGAGGCGCACGACGCGCACGACCTTGTCGAGATCACCCACCGCCGCGCGCAATTGCGCGATGAGGTTGATGGCGCAGTTGCGTGCTGCCGCCTGGCCGGCTTCCGGCGAGACTTCCGCGCCGAGCTTGCCCTTGTGGGCGTCCGCGAGCTTGCCGTCGACGCCGAGGCAGAGCTGGCCCGAAATCACGACCAGGTTTCCGGTGCGGACGAACGGCACGTAATTCGCAACCGGCGCGGCCGGCGTCGGCAGACTGATGCCCAGTTCCTGCAATCTCTTCTCAATGCTGCTCACGGGAGCCTCCTCGTTAGCCTTCTAACAGGCCTTGATACGGGCCAAGCTTTGGCGGATAGCCTGCCGAGAAGCAAGCCGGACGTTGCCGGTTCTTCAGCCTCGGCTTATCTCTGTTCATGTCCGAGCGCAGGCCAAAGGAGTTCTCATGCGTCGTTCGCTTCTTGTGCCATGCATCCTTCTGGCCACGGGCCTTGGCGCTTCTGCGCCCGCGCTGCCCGAGCCGGCAGTGAATCTTGTGCCCCATCGCGCCGTTTACGACATCACCCTTGGCAAATCCGTCGGAATGCGTGGGGTGGACAGCGCCCGGGGACGCATTGCTCTCGAGTTCGGCGGCAGTGTCTGCGACGGCTACACTATGAAATATCGGCAGGTGACCGTTCTCAACGGCGCGGAGGCCGGTCCGCGGACCATCGACGTGCGCACCGCGACCTATGAAGCCGGCGACGGATCGAGCATGCGTTTTCGGGTCGAGTCGACCCTCGAGGGCGCGGCGAAGGACAATGTGGATGGAGAAGCCAGTCTCAAAAACGACGGATCGCTTGCCGTTACCCTGAAAAAGCCCAAGCCGGACACTTTCTCTGCACCTGGGAGCCTGGTGTTCCCGACTGAGCATCTCAAGCGCCTTATCGGAGCGGCCCGCGCCGGAGGCAGTACGCTTTCCGTCAGGCTCTATGACGGATCGGATGACGGCAAGAAGGTTTATGACACGCTAGCCCTGATCGGCCGAAAGCTCGAGGGCGACGCCGGCAAACTCGAGGAACCCGCCCGCCAGGACGCCCTGTCCAAACAAGCCCGCTGGCCGGTGACTATCAGTTATTTCAACCCGGGGCAGGGAGACCGCACGCCCGCCTACATCATCTCGTTCGATCTCTATGAGAACGGTGTCAGCCGTGCGCTCAAGCTCGATTACGGCGATTTCTCCCTCTACGGCGAGTTGAAGAGCCTGGAATTATTGCCGGTTTCGACCTGTCAGCGCTGACGTCCGCGCAGGGCAAGGCCCTTCTGCAGGGCGTCTTTGCCGAACTTGTCGCGGATCTTGTCAATGGCGGTTTCCATCTTGGCCTGACGCACCACGCTCTGATCGGCGAGGTCGCCCTTATCGGCCTCAGCCGCATCGCAAAGGTCAGCCGCGCCGATGCCGATGAGGCGATAGGCGGTGCCGTCGCAGGCGGTCTTGAGAAGGTGCCGCGCGGGTTCGAACAGCCGCGCGGCGAGTTGTGTCGGCGGCAGGCCCGAGCGCGAACGCGTCAGCAGGCGAAATTCCGAGTCCTTCAACTTCAAGGTGATGCTCTGCGCCGCAAAATCCTCGGCCTTGAGGCGCGACGACACCTTTTCCGCGAGCCGCCAAAGGACGGGTTCGAGATCCTCGAACGAACGCAGGTCCATGTCGAAAGTGGTTTCCGCCGATATACTCTTGGTTTCTCGTTCGGTCTTCACGCGTCGGTCGTCCTGCCCCCAGGCGAGCCGTGCGAGACGCTGCGCATCGCGGCCTAAGGCCTCGAAGAGATTACGCTGTGAGGTCTCGCGCAGGTGCGAGATCAGCGTCACGCCGACCTTCGCCAGACGCGCCTGAGCGGAGGCCCCGATGCCGGGAATGATCGAAACCGGCTTGTCGGCCAAAAACGCGGGTGCTTCCTCCCGCCCGATGATCGAAAAGCCGCGCGGCTTTTCGAAGTCCGAGGCGATCTTGGCGAGGAACTTGTTGTAGGACAGGCCGACCGAGATGCTGATGCCGATCTCATCCTCCACGCGCTTCGCGAAGCGGGCGAGGGTGAGGGCCGGGCTTGCATGATGCAGGCGCTCGGTGCCGGACAGATCGAGAAACGCTTCGTCGATGGAAACCGGCTCCACCAGCGGCGTCATTTCGAACATTAGTTGGCGGACCTCGCGCCCGGCGACCCGGTACTTCTCCATGTTCGGCTTGATGACCACCGCGTGAGGACAAAGCTTGAGAGCCTTGAACATGGGCATGGCCGAGCGGACGCCATATGTGCGCGCCACATAGCAGCATGTTGAGACGACGCCGCGCTTGCCGCCGCCGATGATGACCGGCTTGTCCGCGAGGCTCGGATCGTCCCGCTTCTCCACCGCCGCGAAGAAGGCGTCGCAATCCATGTGAGCGACGGAGAGCGTGTCGCGCTCGGGGTGCGCGAGGAGGCGAGGGGAGCCGCAGGCCGTGCATCGCCGGACCGAAGCCGAGGCGGCGACGGTCAGACAATCCCGGCAGATGGGCGCGGCACTCGGCAAGTGAGAATCCTAGTAAAACTCGGACGGTGACAGGATCTGATGCGCCTCGACGATGCGCTCCGGCTTGACGGCAAGCTCCTCGGCAAGCGCCAGAAGCAACGCTTCGTCCGAGGCGACATAATCGAGGATAGCGGCGAAAAAGCCGGGGGCGTTTGCTGCGGCCCTGATCGAGTCGGGCTGCAGGCCGGAAATGGCCAGGAAACGGGTCAGCCTCTCCTCGTCCGCTACAATGCGGGCGAAGGCGTTCACGGCCACGCTTTCGGCTTCTTCAGCGTTTATTTTCCTTAATGCCATCTTCCTGTCCGGGCTTGCATTTCACCGTCAGCCATTTGCATTTCATCAATACGTGACCAGCTAGGTGTAGTTTCGGACGAATGATCGAGCCGGTGAAGTCTGTTTTTGGCTCTGGGGCTGCGGCAATGAAGAAAACAGTGCTTATTGTTGAGGACAACGAACTCAACATGAAGCTCTTCAACGATCTCCTTGAGGCCCACGGCTATGCCACCCTGAAAACGGGGCACGGGATCGAGGCGATGGAGCTTGCCCGCGCCCACAGGCCGGACCTGATCCTCATGGACATCCAGCTTCCCGAGGTTTCCGGCCTCGAGGTCACCCGTTGGCTGAAAGCCGACGAGGAGTTGAAGTCGATCCCCGTCATCGCCATCACCGCCTTCGCCATGAAGGGCGACGAGGAGCGCATTCGCGAGGGCGGCTGCGAGGCTTACCTGTCGAAGCCGATCTCCATCGCCAAGTTTCTGGAAACGGTGAGAACCTATCTCAACGCGGACGAAAAGCCCGCTTAAGCCGCCTGTGACTTGTTACTGGACGGCTTGAATGTCTCGAGGCTGATCCAGGCCTTCGCAGCGGAGTTCCTCGTGATTCCACAAGCCTCCACGGTTCAGGCACGAATCGACTTGCTCGATAGCCGTGAAGTTGTCCCGAAGCGCAAGGAAGACCCACAGCCCGACCAAGGTGATGGCAATTATCCATCTCAGCATGGCAAGACCTCATCAACCGGACGACAAGGTCTAGGCGCAATCTGGAAAACGCGCACTAA
The DNA here is from genome assembly GCF_003290125.1 of Microvirga flavescens. Classification (GTDB taxonomy): domain Bacteria; phylum Pseudomonadota; class Alphaproteobacteria; order Rhizobiales; family Beijerinckiaceae; genus Microvirga; species Microvirga flavescens. The sequence goes on along the minus strand of NZ_QMKH01000007.1, from coordinate 7,735 downwards.
ACGATCAGGGAGGAAGGTAGCAAATTTGCCTAAAGCCTCTCCCTTGGTCACGCTTCGAGCGGCTTATGATTCGGCCTTATTGCATTGGCTGACAATTTCTGATCTTCTGTGAGCAGGAAATTTCGCCTCTTTGGCGAAGGCTGTTTCCCGCGCACCAATTGCCTTTGAAGCTGCGGAAAACACGACAAAATTGAGCATGGCAGGTGTTTCAGGCACCTTTCGGCTCTTTCAGACGCCCCGGATGCTCAGGTCCGCCGCATCTCCTGGGACTTCGTGGGCTCGGCCAAGCTGGAGGCGGTTGTCGCCTCCTCAGCCCCGCCTCCAGCTGGCCACCTTATCCCTCACCAATTCGCGATTGATCGGGGCGGAACCTTTCCTGCCAGACCGGAATTTTTCCTCCGATGTCGGCGCAGGGCGCCGTCGAGGCAGCCCTGCAGGAGGTTGCCATGAGAAGGATTCTCGTCACCTTGGCCGTTTCCGGAGCCGTCTTATGCGGCGCGGCTGCTTTCGCGCCCGCTTCGGCTACGGTCATTCCCAATCCGTCGGAAGCTCTGAAGACGACCGATCTCGTGACCCCGGCGCGGTGGGTCTGCGACCGGGGCGGGAACTGTGTCTGGCGTGGCCCGCAATCCAGAGAATTCTATTACGGGCCGCCGGGCTGGAAACACTGCGACTACCGGTGGCGCACGGGCCCACATGGACCCTATCGCCAAAGGCTTTGCTGGTAACGCCTAGCCGATCCTGTGTAGAAGGCCCGTCAATTCGCCAAGGCGGTCGAGCTTTTGAAAACGTGGCTCGGCCGCCGGTTCTTCGTCGTGCTCATGAGCCCAGGTGAGGGCATAGGGGATATAGACGCCCCAGCTTCCCGCCTGGATCGCGGGGAGGACGTCGGATTTCAAAGAATTGCCCACCATCATGCTGCGGCCCGGCCCGTGCCCGTGCCGCTCGAACAAACGCTTGTACGTCTCGGCGTTCTTGTCGCTGACGATCTCAACCGCATGGAACAGGTCGCCAAGGCCCGATTGGGCGAGTTTGCGCTCCTGGTCGAAAAGGTCCCCCTTCGTGATGAGCACGAGGCGATAGGCCCCGGAAAGCTGCTGCAGTGTCTCGCGGATATGGGGCAGGGTCTCGACGGGGTGATCGACCATGTCCCGCCCCGCCGCCAGAATTTCGGCGATCACAGAGGCGGAAACGCGCCCCTCGGTCACCTCCACGGCTGTTTCGATCATCGAGAGCATGAAACCCTTGATGCCGAAGCCGTAGTAACGAAGGTTTCGTTTCTCGGCCTCCAAAAGCCGCTGCGAGATGTGCTCGCCCTCCGCATGGTCGCCGAGCAGGGCCCTGAAGCGATCCTCCGTCAGCTTGAAGAGCTGCTCGTTGTGCCAGAGTGTATCGTCGGCGTCGAAGCCGATGGTGGTGAGGGCAGGGGCGCGAGAGGTCATCGCGGGTCACTCGCGGTCGTTGAATAGGCTCACGGAGCCTAGCCGGTCCTACCGTCGACTTACAATGTGGTCGAGTGCGCGCCCAAAAGAAAAACCGCCCCGGTAAGGAGGCGGTTTCAACCGAACGGATCAGTTATCGAGAGAACTCGATTACTTGATCTTCGTCTCGCGGAACTCGACGTGCTTCTTCGCGACGGGGTCGTACTTCTTCATCACGAGCTTGTCGGTCTTGGTGCGGGAATTCTTCTTCGTCACGTAGAAGTAGCCGGTTTCGGCGGACGAGACGAGCTTCACTTTGATGGTTGCGGCTTTGGCCATGGTCGGACCTCTTGTTGGGTAGTTCGGCTTAGCCGAAACACAAAGGGCCGGGTCTCCCCGGCCGGAATTTCACGCTGTCAATGCCCGATAACGCCCTCTGCGTCAAGGCTTTCGGCGCATCGAACCCGATTACAGCCATTCCTGAACGAAACGCCCGTTCCTCGTGTGGAAGAACGGAACCGGAAGTTCGTGGATGAAGCCGGCGGCGATTCGGCTCTCCAGCTCCTGCAGGACCTTACGGGTGATATCCGGAAGGTCCAGCTTCTGCGCCTGAGTGAAGGTGACCCAGGCAAGTTCCACCAGCTCGGAATCGGGTCCCACCACCCCATCGACGAAATCGGCCACGCAATCGTTGTCCACGGCGAAGAAGCGGGTGTCGAACCGTTTCACGCGCTTGGGGGGCGTGATTGCCCGGGCGACGAATTGCAGCGTGTCGAGCTCCGGAAATACGCCCCGCTCCTGAAAGGCGGCCCAGGGGCCGGGCGGCGTGCTCTCGGGGGCGCCGTAATCCTTGGAGCCGAGCATGAGCCCGGTTTCCTCGAACGTTTCGCGGATGGCGGCGAGCGCCAGAGCGCGGCAGCGTTGCCAGGAGGGGCGGGAAACGCGTTCCATCAGCGCCTGCTCGGCGCGAGGGTGGAGCGAGCCCGCCACCGACATCTGCCGGTCCGACGGCTCGACCCGCCCGCCCGGAAAGACGAACTGGCTCGGCATGAATTTGTGGCCGTCATGCCGGCGACCCATCAGCACCTTCGGGTTCTTGCCGCTCCGGTCGATGATGATGAGGGTCGCGGAGTCGAGAGGACGAAGGGCAGGGGCCCGGGTTTCAGGCGAGATGGGAGCGCCCGTTCCCGACTGAGACTGAACCTTCGGCACCAGACGCCTCCCTTTCGTTCTTGTTTCTGGCGCGGGCCGCGCCGAATCCGTGCATGCCTAGCGCGTATTGCAGCCCGACGACAGCACCCTTGGTTGGCTGCAGGAGGCCGAGGCAAAGGGCGAGCGTGAGGGTGGGCCAAACGGCAATCTGCGCCCAGAGCGGCACGTCGAAATGCGTCTCGGTCATCAGGATGCAATAGCCGATCAGGTGACCGACGACGAAGATGACGAGATAGGGCGGCAGGTCGTCGGCCCGGTGATGATGAAACTCGGTCTCGCAGCAGTCGCAGGCCGCGCTGACCTTCAGAAAACGCCCGAAGAGCCGGCCTTGCCCGCAGGCAGGGCAACGGCCCATGAAGCCGCGCTTCATGGAGGTGAGCAGCTCGGGAGTGTCGGCGATCATCCGCTCGGCCTTCATGGCTTGTCCTTCCACGGGCGTCAGCGCCTGTGTTTCGATTTGACCTTGGTTTTCGTTTTCCTGGCCGCAGGGCGCGGACCGGATTTCGCCCGGAGCTTTCCACCCCCGCCGCGTTTGCCGCTGTAACGGCCCTCGGACAGGATCTCGAAGCGCAAGGCGCCGGCGACCGGGGCCGCTTCTACCAGCTTCACGCGCACCTTGTCTCCGAGGCGGAAGGTCTCGCCCGTGCGCTCGCCTCGCAGGGCGTGGTTGCCTTCTTCGAAGCGGTAATAATCCGCCCCGATGGTGCCGGCCGGAATGAAACCATCCGCGCCGGTTTCATCGAGCTTGACGAAAAGCCCGGCCTTCGTGACGCCCGAAACCTGGCCGTCGAAGCTGGAGCCGATCCGGTCGGCGAGGTGGTGGGCGATGAGACGGTCGATGGTTTCCCGCTCCGCCGCCATTGCGCGCCGTTCCGACATGGAAATGCGGGAGGCGATCTCGGCAAGCTCCTGCCGGGTCGTGTCGTGCGAAAGCCCATCCTTGCCGAGCTTCATGGCGGTGATCAGCGCGCGGTGCACCACGAGGTCCGCATAGCGCCGGATCGGCGAGGTGAAATGCGCGTAGCGGCGCAGGTTCAGGCCGAAATGGCCGTAATTCTCGGCGGAGTATTCGGCCTGCGATTGCGAGCGCAGCACGACCTCGTTGATGAAGAGCTGATTCTCCGTGCCTTCGACGCTGCCGAGGATTCGGTTGAAGAGTTCCGGCTTCACCACATTGCCCTTCGGCAATTTCAGGCCGATGGAGGCGAGAACCTCGCTCAAGGCCCGCATCTTTTCCAGCGAGGGCTCGTCGTGGACGCGGTAGATCAGCTCGAACCCGGCTTTCTCAAGCGTCTCCGCCGCCGCCACGTTGGCGAGGATCATGAATTCCTCGATGAGCTTGTGCGCTTCGAGCCTTTCGGGAACGAATACCCTGTCAACCGTGCCGTCCGGCTTCAGGACGATTTTGCGCTCGGGCAGATCGAGAAACAGCGGGCCCCGGATGTCGCGCGCTTTCTTCGCCACGTCAAAGGCCGCCCAGAGGGGGCGCAGGATCGCGTCCAGCAACGAGCCTGTAATCTCATCCGGCCTGCCGTCGATGGCGGCCTGCGCTTGGCTGTAGGACAGCTTCGCCGCCGAACGCATCATCACGCGGTGGAAGCTGTGATGTTTCTTGCGGCCCTCAGCATCGAGCACCATGCGCACGGCGAGCGCCGGGCGCGGCACATGCGGGCGTAACGAACAGAGATCGTTGGAGATCCGCTCCGGCAGCATCGGCACGACGCGGTCGGGGAAATAGACCGAGTTGCCGCGCTCCACGGCCTCCCTGTCGAGCGCCGTTCCGGGGCGCACATAGGCCGCCACGTCCGCGATGGCGACAGTGACGATGAAGCCGCCCGGATTGTCGGGGTTCTCGTCCCGCACGGCGTGGACCGCATCGTCGTGGTCCTTGGCGTCGGGCGGGTCGATGGTGACAAGCGGCATGTCCCGCCAATCTTCACGCCCCTCCAGGCCCAGATGCTCGGCCTTCTCGGCTTCCGCCAGCACGTCCTTGCCGAACACGTTGGGAATGCCGTGGGCGTGGATCGCGATAAGGCTCACCGCCTTCTCGGAGGCAAGTGAGCCCAGGCGCTCCTTCACCTTGGCGTGGGGAAGGCCGAAGCGGCCCGCCTTGAGCACCGTGACGGCGACGAGATCGCCGTCCTTCGCCTCGCCCTCGTCGCCGGGGCGGATAATGAGTTCACGCTCGCGGGATTTCTTCTCGACAGGCACGAGCCGCGCGCCGCCCTCCGGCAGCGAGTGAAAAATGCCGAGCACCTGCGCGCGGTGCTTTTCCAGAATTTTGACGACGCGGCCCGTGTAGTGGTGGATATCGTTCTTGAGCGGCGAGACGCGGATCAGCACGCGGTCGTTGACGCCGGGTGTCGGCTGACCGCGCTGCGGCTTGCGGGGAAGCGTCACGAGAATGGTCGGGATCGGGCCGTGCTCCTCGTCCCATTCCGCAGGCTCGGCGATCAGTTCACCGTCCTCGTCCCGGCGCTTGATGTCGGCGAGAACCACCGGCGGCAACTGGCCAGCCTTGTGCATGGTCTTGCCGCGCCGGTCGACGACGCCCTCGACCTCGAGATCTTTCAGCATCTGCTTCAGCCAGATCTTATCCCCGCCCTTGATGTTGAAGGCCTGCGCGATCTCGCGTTTGCCGATCTTGCCGGGAGCCTTGGCGATGAACGCGACAAGGTCCTCGCGGGAGGGAAGGGAGGGATGGGCTGGTTTGGAACGTTTGGCCAAGGGGAATGGATTCCCGATACGGTGCGATGTGAGCCTTGTCGCATGCGAGAGCCCCCGGAGCTAGAGCCTTCCCATGTCGCGAGCACCGAGATCTCTGGACGCCTCCGGCCGCAAGGCCTGAAAAAGGGACCTGGAAAAAAGAAAGGCCCCTTTTGGGGGGGCCTGAAGGGGCCGGCTCGTGGGGGCAGAATGAGCCGGTAGCGAGTATTAAACGCTGCCCAACCGGCTTGGTTCCGCCTAGATCGAAAATTTTTATGACCCCGATCCAGATTTTTTATTCAACCCTTGATTTGCAACTCAATATCCTGCTCGAGGAAAACCGAGAACAGGCTACCGGGCCGGCTTTGGATTGCATACCAAGAGTTGCCTCTTCCGCTGCGAAGCTTAACCTTTGATTGCGAATTTGGGGCCGCAAAATAAAGAAATTTCTAATAGTCCTGTTTGTTCCTAGAGGTCAGATCCTCTGAAAAGCTGCTCTTGATAAGTCAATTGGCATGGAATGTGGCCGCCATCATGGCTTGGCGATCGCCCTTCATGCAGTGATGCGCTGCAATGCGAAGCTGGGGGTTGGTATGCTGAGTGCACTTGAACAGGCTTATCTGGACTTCGTCATAAGCCATAGTGGCTCTTTGGGGAGCTATTGGGGAGCCATAAATGGCGGAACCAGTGGTGGAGGCGTCATCATCATCAATTCAAACGGTGGTGTGATCACTGGCAATCCCAGTGGCTCGGCCGGAACGACTGCAAGTCGTGGTGAAGGTATGACGACCACTCAGCAGACACCGAATGGGAGTGTTCGCTCGACCCTTTACAACAATGGTGGAACAGGAATTGTCACGACAACTTTCGGTGAATCTGGAGCCGTTACGATTGTCGATGAATATATCGATCCCAATCACATAAAAACGACAACAACCACGACAAGAGTTGCCACAGCTTATGACAGCAGCGGTCAGGCCGTTGCATGGCATGATCTGGTTGTGACAGAGGTCCATCGACCAGGTGCTGAGCCGGAGATCTTCAGGACAGAAATCGACGTTCAACCGGGTTCGTCAGTTGGTGGCCAAAGCCAGTCCGGCACTGAATATGCTCTTAAATTTGGCAGTGACGATACAAACGACGTGCTTAGCGGCAGCAGCGGGAAGGATATGCTGATTGGTGGTGCCGGCAACGATACTTTGCTGGGCAGCGCCGGGGCCGATATCATGGTCGGGGGTGATGGCTACGACACCGTAAGCTATGCCGGCTCGAGTACAGGCATTGTCGCGAACTTGACGGATGCAAGCCTCAATACTGGCCAAGCCGCGGGCGATGTATATAGGGGCATCGAGGCGTTGGTCGGCTCGCGATTCAACGATCACCTTACCGGTGATGCTGAGAGCAATGTTCTCGACGGCGGGGACGGTGACGACTACCTGTTTGGCGGCGCTGGTGCGGATACGCTGAACGGTGGGGCCGGCGGGTTCGATCTGGCGATGTACGACGGCGCGTCGGCGGGGGTTGTGGCGAGCCTTGTGTCGGGCGGCACAGCGGGGGATGCGGCGGGGGACCGCTACAGCGGCATCGAGGGCCTTTCGGGCACGCATCACGCGGACCGGCTGACGGGCGACGAGAATAATAACTGGCTGTTCGGCCGCATGGGCGACGACACGCTTGTGGGCGGGGGCGGAGCGGACGTGCTCGACGCCGACATCGGCAACGACGTGATGTATGGCGGCACGGGCGACGACCTGGCCTATGGCGGCGACGGCAACGACCTTGCCTATGGGGAGGACGGCAACGACAATCTCGATGGCGGCGACGGCGACGACCGTCTCTATGGCGGTAACGGCAACGACTATCTGCTGGGTTGGACCGGGAACGACGTACTGAACGGCGGCGCCGGTGCGGACACGCTGGACGGTTCCGCGGGGTTTGACTTTGCGGATTACGGATACGCGACGTCGGGCGTCGCGGTGGACATGCTTTATGGCGGCAACAACCGCGGCGAGGCGGCCGGTGACGTGCTGATCTCGATCGAGGCCGTGATCGGCTCGGCCTATGGGGACGAGTTTTATGGCCATCAGGGCTACAACGAGTTCTGGGCCGGTGGCGGCAACGACCTGCTGGAGGGCCGTGGCGGCGGAGATTACCTCAACGGCGGCGACGGCTATGACTTCGCGGTGTACTGGAGCGCGACCTCCGGGGTGCGGGCGAGCCTGGATCGGCCCTCGATCAACACGGGCGATGCGGCGGGCGACATCTATGTGAGCATCGAAGGCCTTGGCGGCTCGGGGTATGGCGACATGCTGCAGGGCAATGCGTCGAGCAACGACCTTTACGGCTATGGCGGCAACGACGAGCTCCTGGGCGGCGGCAGCGGCGACTACCTGAAC
>NZ_QMKH01000006.1 GCF_003290125.1 Microvirga flavescens | reverse complement strand
CTTATCGCGACCGCCCGCATCGGTGATCGTGTCGCCCGCATCGTCAACGTAGTAGATGTCGTTGCCCGTGCCGCCGACCATGCTGTCCGCGCCAAGGCCGCCCTCGAAGGTGTCGTTACCGCCGCCGCCGATGAGCGTGTCGGCCCCTGAGCCGCCGTCCAGCGAGTTGGCGCCCGCATGGCCTGTCAGCACGTTGTCCAAGCCGTTGCCGGTCAGATCGACGCGCGTGCCCGCCGCCACGCTCGAGCGCACCTCGGCATCCTCGAGGCCCGCCGCCAGCGTGTAGCTGATCGTCGTGACCACCTTGTCGCGGCCGCCGGCATCCGTGATCGTGTCGCCCGCATCGTCCACATAGTAGGTGTCGTTGCCCGTGCCGCCGACCATGCTGTCGGCACCGAGCCCACCCTCGAAAGTGTCGTTGCCGCCGTTGCCGATGAGCGTGTCGTTGCCCACCCCGCCGTCCAGCGAGTTCGCTCCGGCATGGCCCGTCAGCACGTTGTCCGAGCCGTTGCCGGTCAGGTCGACGCGCGTCCCCGCCGCCACGCTCGAGCGCACCTCGGCGTCCTCGAGGCCCGCCGCCAGCGTGTAGCTGATCGTCGTGACCACCTTGTCGCGGCCGCCGGCATCCGTGATCGTGTCGCCCGCATCGTCCACATAGTAGGTGTCGTTGCCCGTGCCGCCGACCATGCTGTCGGCACCAAGCCCACCCTCGAAAGTGTCGTTGCCGCCATTGCCGATGAGCGTGTCGGCTCCTGAGCCGCCGTCGAGCGAGTTCGCGCCGCCATGGCCCGTCAGCACGTTGTCCGAGCCGTTGCCGGTCAGGTCGACGCGCGTGCCCGCCGCCACGCTCGAGCGCACCTCGGCGTCCTCGAGGCCCGCCGCCAGCGTGTAGCTGATCGTCGTGACCACCTTGTCGCGGCCGCCGGCATCCGTGATCGTGTCGCCCGCATCGTCCACATAGTAGGTGTCGTTGCCCGTGCCGCCGACCATGCTGTCGGCACCAAGCCCACCCTCGAAGGTGTCGTTGCCGCCGTTGCCGATGAGCGTGTCGTTGCCCACCCCGCCGTCCAGCGAGTTCGCTCCGGCATGCCCCGTCAGCACGTTGTCCGAGCCGTTGCCGGTCAGATCGACGCGCGTGCCCGCCGCCACGCTCGAACGCACCTCGGCATCCTCGAGGCCCGCCGCCAGCGTGTAGCTGATCGTCGTGACCACCTTGTCGCGGCCGCCGGCATCCGTGATCGTGTCGCCCGCATCGTCCACATAGTAGGTGTCGTTGCCCGTGCCGCCGACCATGCTGTCGGCACCGAGCCCACCCTCGAAGGCGTCGTTGCCGCCGTTGCCGATGAGCGTGTCGTTGCCCACCCCGCCGTCCAGCGAGTTCGCTCCGGCATGGCCCGTCAGCACGTTGTCCGAGCCGTTGCCGGTCAGGTCGACGCGCGTCCCCGCCGCCACGCTCGAGCGAACCTCGGCGTCCTCGAGGCCCGCCGCCAGCGTGTAGCTGATCGTCGTGACCACCTTGTCGCGGCCGCCGGCATCCGTGATCGTGTCGCCCGCATCGTCCACATAGTAGGTGTCGTTGCCCGTGCCGCCGACCATGCTGTCGGCACCGAGCCCACCCTCGAAGGTGTCGTTGCCGCCGTTGCCGATGAGCGTGTCGTTGCCCACCCCGCCGTCCAGCGAGTTCGCTCCGGCATGCCCCGTCAGCACGTTGTCCGAGCCGTTGCCGGTCAGATCGACGCGCGTGCCCGCCGCCACGCTCGAGCGCACCTCGGCATCCTCGAGGCCCGCCGCCAGCGTGTAGCTGATCGTCGTGACCACCTTGTCGCGGCCGCCGGCATCCGTGATCGTGTCGCCCGCATCGTCCACATAGTAGGTGTCGTTGCCCGTGCCGCCGACCATGCTGTCCGCGCCAAGCCCACCCTCGAAGGTGTCGTTGCCGCCGTTGCCGATGAGCGTGTCGGCTCCTGAGCCGCCGTCGAGCGAGTTCGCGCCGCCATGGCCCGTCAGCACGTTGTCCGAGCCGTTGCCGGTCAGGTCGACGCGCGTCCCCGCCGCCACGCTCGAGCGAACCTCGGCGTCCTCAAGACCCGTTCCCAGCGTGTAGTCACGCGACGCGATCACCTTGTCGTGGCCGCCCGCATCCGTGATCGTGTCACCAAAATGATCGATATAGTAGATATCGTTGCCTGTGCCGCCGACCATGCTGTCCGCGCCAAGGCCGCCCTCGAAGGTGTCGTTACCGCCGCCGCCGATGAGCGTGTCGGCTCCTGAGCCGCCGTCGAGCGAGTTCGCGCCGCCATGGCCCGTCAGCACGTTGTCCGAGCCGTTGCCGGTCAGATCGACGCGCGTGCCCGCCGCCACGCTCGAGCGAACCTCGGCATCCTCAAGACCCGCTCCCAGCGTGTAGCTGATCGTCGTGACCACCTTGTCGCGACCGCCCGCATCCGTGATGCTGTCGCCGGCATCGTCCACGTAGTAGGTGTCGTTGCCCGTGCCGCCGACCATGCTGTCCGCGCCAAGCCCACCCTCGAAGGTGTCGTTGCCGCCGTTGCCCACCAGCGTGTCGTTGCCCGCCCCGCCGTCGAGCGAGTTGGCGCCGCCATGACCCGTCAGCACGTTGTTCAGGCCATTGCCACCCAGGTTGACCTGCGTCGCCGTCGCCACGCTCGAGCGCACCTCGGCATCCTCAAGGCCCGCCGCCAGCGTGTAGCTGATCGTCGTGATCACCTTGTCCTTGGCGCCCCCGATATCCGAGACCGTGTCGCCGGCATCGTCCACATAGTAGGTGTCGTTGCCCGTGCCGCCCACCATGCTGTCCGCGCCGAGCCCACCCTCCAAGGTGTCGTCGCCAGTACCGCCATAGAGCGAGTCGTTGCCCGCACCGCCGTCGAGGAAGCTGGCCTTCTTTGAAAAGCCATAGAGCTTGTCGCCGAAGTTCGAGCCAATCAGACCCTCTATGCCGATGTAAACATCACCGGCGGCATCGCCAGTGGCTTGGTCTTGCAACGATGCTTCCAGATAGGCCGTTACGGACGCCTCAGCATCCGCATAGGATGCCCAATCGAAGCCCGTGTCATCCGTACCATCGTAATTGCTCGAACCGTTCAGAGTGTCGGCACCGCTGCCGCCCACAAGCGTGTCGTTACCGTCATCTCCCCGGAGATAATCGCTACCTTTACCTCCACTCAGGGAATCGTTGCCGTTATAGCCGTAGAACTCGTCATAGCCGTCGGATCCGATAAACGTATCGGACCAGGTCGTTCCCACGAAGGCATTGATGTTGATGAATTGATCGCCCGCCGCCTCACCGGTATGTCCACCGGTTTTGAGATTGAGGGTAATTCCTGATCCGGCCGTTGAGAATTGGTAGGTCACCAGATTCCAACCGCCGCCGCCATTCAGAACGTCCGCTCCACCTCCACCATAGAGAGCATCATCACCGAGCCCACCCTCGATGGTGTTGTTGGCATCGTTGCCGATCAGGGTGTCATCAAAAGCCGAGCCACGAAGGTTCTCGATGGAATCGAATGTATCGCCTGCCGCATCGCCCGTTTGAGCGATAAAATTGAGCAGGCTTACGACAACGCCCTGCGCAGCGCTCGAATAGTCGGCCCAATCATCTCCAGCGCCGCCGATAAGCTGGTCGGCACCCGCTCCACCATCGAGCGTATCGTCCCCGCCACCGCCATCGAGCTTGTTGGCACCGGCATTGCCCGTGATGATATTTCCAACACCGTTACCAGTCAGCACCAGAGGCGTTGTTGCCGCCCGATCCACGGCAGCAAGGTTCTCGAGGCCTGCCTGAAGCGTCCAGTCGATAGACGTGAAGATCTTATCGCTACCGCTGGTGTCAAAAATCTTGTCGCCAGCATCGTCAACGTAATAGGTGTCGTTGCCAGCACCGCCATTGAGCGTGTCAGATCCACCGCGGCCATCAAGAACGTCGTTCCCATCGCCTCCAACGAACGTTTCAGCGTTCGCTGTTCCAGAAATGGTATCGTCTCCCGATGAACCGATCACACCCTCGATGCTCTGGTAACTATCGCCTCGAGCCTCACCGGAATTGTATCCATTTGGATTGTTTAAATCGACAGACACTCCCGACGAAGCATTGGCGTAACTTGCGAAGTCATTACCAGCGCCACCATTCAGGACGTCGTTTCCTTCGCCGCCATTCAGCGTATCGTCGCCACTTCCGCCCTTGAGGGTGTCATGCAGGTCGCCGCCTTCAAGGCTGTCGTTGCCTTCGTAACCTGAAAGCCGGTCCGACCCGCCTCCGCCACGCAAGGTATCGCTGCCGATGGTGCCGACGTAGCTGTCGGCATTGATGCCTCCGTTCCACTCCCAACCAGTCGACGGACGCGTATCGTAGGTCTGCCCACGAATGGGCCCTCCGCTCGAATTCTGAGCATTGGTCCAGGTAATCGTGAACCGACCATCATTGTGGGAGATGATTTCCGGATTAATGAGCCCACCATAGGTCGCCGGCACGGCCGTACCGACAACGAACTCCGACGCAATAGGGGTTGCGTTCGAGTAAAGCCGGGCCTTGAGAAGCGCGCCGGATGCGGTCGTTTCCACCCATGTATAGACCGTCACGCCAGTAGGCAGTTGGGCTGTCTTGACAGCATAGACCGGCACACCGGTCGAAAGGACAATTTCGCCCCCCGATTTTACACCGGTCGCATCGTAATACTGGCTGCGCGTCGAGTAGGGAGTATTTATCCCTCCACTGGACCAGGTCACCAGAAACCCATTATTGGGCATTGCGATTAGAGAATAATCGAGCACAGCATCGTCGCCGGAACTAACGCCGACGATACCAGTAGAACCAGAGGCATACTTGAAGGCGATGCCGTAGGTAACGACAGGGTCTTGCCCCGGCCAAGTAGTCACAGTCTCATAGCGATAGGCAACAAGCCCGGTCCCATCGGAAAGGTATATTCCCGTCGGCTTAGAAACTGTCCCATTAGCAGAGGGCGCGACGAGGACATATTCGTAATCGGTTAGACCATACCCATCCTTATGGAACCCGCGAGTATAGATAGAGCCGCCCCGCTCCCATACGGCGCGGTACCCTTCATCGCCATTAGCCCAGGCAGGCGCAGGATTACCGAAAACCGAAACATCGTGGTCATAGCCGGTCTGATAAGACACAACGCCAGGATTTGTTAAAACAACGTCCCCGGCAGTTGTATAGACCTGCGATACAATATTAGTGTCACCGAAGAATGTTTCCTGGTTCCAGCCCACAACGAAGTTGCCGTTAGCCAAAACGGAAACCGACGCGCCCCCCTGCACGTAACCCCCAATGCCGCCAGGTGGCGCCACCTCGAACTGCCGGATCAGCTCTCCATCGAAGCTCACCAGCCTCGCAAAGTTGACAACCGTCCCATCCGAACGCCGGTCTTGCCAGACGACCATGGTCGTCCCATCGGAGGCAACGGCCATAGCCGAATTGTTCAGCCCCTGATCGCTGCTAATTTGCGCTTCCAGGTTCCAACGGGTCGGTCCGCTTGCCATTTTACTCTCCGCATACAAAAGCGAGTGCTATTCCGAGCCTGCACCGTAAGGTCGGGTCCAGGCATGGACACCATGCGTTCGTACGGGGGACTATGTATTGTTACAGAAGGCCTCCAGAGGCCTCTGACTGCTAGCACCAGGATCGCGAACCGCTGGGATGAGATCCGCTCTGCACGGCCTTGCGCGCAGTCCGCGGCAAACCTTCCGGACAGATCCCGCTTCGGCAACATCCGCCCGGGCGCAAGCCGCTTGCGGAACACAGCAAGAACAGCTACCTTGTTCGCGATTTGTTTCAGAATCGCTCCATCAGGAGCTGCAAGGGACGGCCATGCTGACGCGCAAACAGCACGAACTGCTTCGTTTCATTCACGAGCGCCTACGTGAATCGGGGGTTCCGCCATCCTTCGACGAGATGAAGGATGCGCTGGATCTCAAGTCGAAATCGGGCATCCATCGCCTAATTACCGCTCTTGAGGAGCGCGGCTTCATTCGCCGCCTGCCCAACCGCGCTCGCGCGCTGGAAGTGATCCGCCTGCCGGAGACCGTGGGCGGCACCGCTGGCCGCCGCCAATTCACGCCGAGCGTCGTCGAAGGCGGGCTCGCTACCCGCGCCAAGCCAGCTCCTGTCGTGGAAGAGCGGACGCGCGATATTTCCATTCCGGTTATGGGCCGGATCGCCGCCGGCACGCCGATCTCGGCAATCCAGAACAAGAGTCATTCCATCACGCTCTCCGCCGACTTTCTGGCACAGGGCGAGCATTACGCGCTTGAAGTGCGCGGCGACTCGATGGTGGAAGCCGGCATTCTCGATGGCGATCTCGTCGTTGTTCGCAAACAGGATTCCGCCAACACAGGCGACATCATCGTTGCGTTGATCGACGATGAGGAAGCGACCTTGAAACGCTTCCGTCGCCGCGGCTCTTCCATCGCGCTGGAGGCTGCCAATCCGAGCTACGAGACGCGCGTGCTCGGGCCCGACCGGGTGAAGATCCAGGGCAAGCTCGTCAGTCTGGTGCGCCGCTACTGACATCCTCCTCCGGGATGTCCAGTTCAGGGGTTGGCCGCGCGGGTCGTGGCTGCTCCTGAACCGGCGGCTTTGTCGCCGCGATACGTAGTTTTTCCTGCCAGGGACGCGCCTCGCCTTCCCTGTTCACAGACCGCATCTCCATCGCCCCTTCCGCAAAGCGGACCGTCGTCGCGCCGCGCCCGGCAAGGGCTGCCTTGTCGAGCACCAGCGATGCGCCGCATGTCGCCGGCGCGTTCAAACGCGCAATGACGAGCCCTGCCCTGCGGCAATCCTCCTCGAAGGCCGCTGCATCCTGAACGAAGGCAACCGCGCGACCGCTGGAGGTCTCCACCACGCATCCGAGACGGTCACAGCGGACACCCTCTCGCAGCGCCTTGTCATCGGGCGAGCGCGTATCGCCATCCGCTTGCAGCCACTGCTGCACAACAAAGCGTGAAGGCTTGCCGACCAGAACGAGGCGTCCCTCGACGTTGCGGATGGCGGCTCCCGTTCCATCACGATCAATGAACGCATCCACGCGATTGGGCATGCCCGCGAACATCAATCCGACGCTTGCGGGAATAACGGCAAGCCACCGCAGGCCTGACACCATCAAGGTTGCCATGATGAGCGCAAGGCCCATCAAAACCACCGCGCCGACACTCATGGCCGGAACGAGGACCGTCGCGCCATTGAGGCCGCCAACCCATGCGGACACATCGAGCACCTTAGCGACGGCAAGCCCCATGATCCGCCACACCGGCTGGTCGAGACCGAAAGGATAGGCGATGACACCGAGCAGCGCCGAAGGCATCACGACAATGGAGACCAGCGGCAGAGCCAACGCATTGCCTATCAGCCCAAGCGGGTTGAGCGTCTGAAAGTGGTACGCGGTGAATGGCGCGGTGGCGAGGCTTGCCACCAACGTCGTGATGATGAGCCCCGTCACACCGCGAAAGACCCAAGCCGATGCCTTGTCGAACACGTTCTCCGCGCGCGTCTGCGGGGTACCGAGGCCGAGCAACGGCGCGCAAGCCGTGAGCGCGGCAACCGCGCCGAAGGACATCTGAAAACTCGGACCGAGGATCGTCTCCGGCTCGCGCGCGAGCACGATCAACGCCGCGATGGCGAGATTGCGGATGCTGAGCGCGGGCCTGTCCACGAGGATCGCGCCGAACATGACGAGCGTCATGATGAGTGAGCGCTCGGTCGCGACTTCCGATCCGGAGAAGATGCAATAGGCCACTGCGCCGATCATGGCGGCACAGGCCGCGATCTTCTTCACCGGCCATGACAAAGCGAGAGCCGGCGAAAGCGAGAGCAAGGCGCGCACAAGCCAGAAGAACGTTCCAGCGGCGAGCACCATGTGCAGGCCCGAAATGGAAACGATGTGGTAGATGCCAGCAGCGCGCAGCACGTCGTTCGTCGTCTCACCGATCAGCCCGCGCTTGCCTGTCACCAACGCAGCGCCGACCGCTCCCTCCTGCCCGCCGATGGAACGGGCGATACGCTCCGTCAGGGCATTGCGCGCCGCATCGATCTGGCTTGTCAGCCACAAGTCCCAGGCGAGAGGTTGCGGCGGCGGCAGATAGCGGATCGCGCCGACCATTGAACCCACCGCGCCGATCTCCTTGTAGAAAGCATCGCGGGCGAAATCGTATCCGCCCGGCCAGGCAGGCTGCGGCGGCGGCAACAGGCGCGCCGTGCCTTCGATGTATTGCCCGGCGGAAAGCGCTTCGCCCTTCTTCAAGGTCACGCGCACGAAACGCGGGCGCTCGCTTTCCGGCACATCCTTCATGCCTGTAAGACGCAACAGAAGCCGCGCACCCTGCGGACGCTGCTCGACGCTTTCGACGAAACCGGAAACCGGGGCGATCACAACCCGGCCAAGGACGGGCGCTGTCACCTGCCGGGTGCGGATCACACCGGCGGCAAAGCCTGCGAAGAGCGCGGCAAAACCGATGGCGACGGCAAGCCCCCAGAGGCTGCGGCGCAAGGTCACCAGCAGCGCGACGCTAAGGGCGAAGCCGATGAGCGGGGCCCACAGGGCCGGGCGTCCGTCCGCCTGGAAGAACAGGACGATGCCAAGGCCGAAACAAACCGCGATCCAGGGAAAGAGCCGCCTTTGCTCGATCTCGAGTGCGGCATTCGCCGCAATCCAGCCGCGCCAGTCTGGAAAGGTGACGAACCCCGACAGGCGCGGGCCAGCGAGGCTCAACACCCGCGCGGGCGTGGGCCGGACCTGTTTGCGGGCATGTGGTTCGTATTCGGCCATCGGTTCGGCTTAACGCGGGAGACCTGGCATGTTAGACGACCGCTGCGCCCGACCCAACCCAGCTTGTTGACGAGTCGGGCTTTTAGGTTAAACGCAGCCCTCTTTCCCGGTTGCTTACAAGGTTCGCCATGACCGTCGTCACCCGTTTCGCCCCCTCTCCCACCGGCTTCCTGCATATCGGCGGCGCGCGCACGGCCTTGTTCAATTGGCTCTACGCCAAGCACACCGGCGGCAAGATGCTGCTGCGCATCGAGGACACGGACCGCGAACGCTCCACGGAAGCCGCCATCCAGGCGATCCTCGACGGGCTGACCTGGCTCGGTCTCGATTGGGATGGCGAGGTGGTTTACCAGTTTTCCCGCGCAGCGCGTCATCGCGAGGTCGCGGAGAGCCTGCTTGCGGCGGGCCGCGCCTATTATTGCTATGCCACCCCGCAGGAACTCGAGGAGATGCGCGAGACCGCGCGCCGCGAAGGCCGCCCGATGCGCTATGACGGTCGGTGGCGCGACCGCGATCCGTCCGAGGCTCCGGCAGGCGTCAAGCCGGTAATCCGCCTGAAAGCCCCGCAGGACGGCGAGACGGTGGTGGAAGATGCCGTTCAGGGTCGCGTGGTCTGGCAGAACAAGGATCTCGACGACCTCGTGCTGCTGCGCTCCGACGGCACGCCCACCTATATGCTCGCCGTCGTGGTTGACGATCACGACATGAACGTCACGCATGTCATCCGCGGGGACGACCATCTCACCAACGCCGCGCGCCAGACGCAGATCTATCAGGCGCTCGACTGGGCGGTGCCCAACATGTCGCACATTCCGCTCATTCACGGGCCCGACGGCGCGAAGCTTTCCAAGCGCCACGGCGCGCTCGGCATCGAGGCTTACCGCAGCATGGGCTACCTGCCTGCCGCGTTGCGCAACTATCTCGTGCGCCTCGGCTGGAGCCATGGCGATCAGGAGATGTTCTCGACGCAGGAAATGATCGACGCCTTCGATCTCGGCAGCATCGGCCGCTCGCCTGCACGTTTCGATTTCGCCAAGCTCGAGAACCTCAACGGCCATTACATGCGCCAGACCCCGGACGAAGAGCTCGTCGCGGCCCTGGAGGATCTGCTCCCCGAGATTGGTGAAGAGCGCGGCATTGGCCGCAAGTTCGCACCCGTCCTGCGGGAGAAGCTCGTGGCCGCCATGCCGGGCCTCAAGGAGCGCGCGAAGACCCTGATCGAGCTTCTCGATAGCGCCTATTACCTCTACGCCCCGCGTCCGCTGCAGCTCGACGAGAAGGCGGGTGTGCTGCTGAAGGATGGGCGCGAGCGGCTTCAGGGCATCGTGGAGAAGCTCGCCGGGCTCAACGACTGGACGGCGGAAGGCGTGGAAGGCGTGGTGCGCCAGCATGCGGAAGCCACCGGCGTCAAACTCGGCCAGGTGGCCCAACCCCTGCGCGCGGCCCTGACGGGCCGTGCCACCTCCCCCGGCCTCTTCGACGTCATGGTGGTTCTGGGCCGCGAGGAGACACTGGAGCGCCTGCGCGACGCGCTCTGAGCAGCGCGACACAAACCCGCCCGGGCCTGTCGGGCGGGTTTAAATACTATAACATTTTCATGACCTTACGGAAGACGTCGCAGGCGCAGACCAAGGCATTTCGGGGAGCTTCAGCCCTCACGGATGCGCCTGCTGCATAGCGCAAGCCCCCCGCCTTTAGATGTGCTTGCTCCGGGCATAAGGATAAGCTACCGAACCCCCCATAAATCCAACCGACCGTCATCCCAGGTCGACAGCCCCGCTGAAGAACGGATGTTCTCGAAAGTCCCGGCTGCTCTAGGTAATGCACGGCCTCCTGTTGAAAGGGCGAAGACGCATGAGTGCCAACACCAGCACGCTCAATGTGGACAACAAGTCGGTCGACCTCGCGATCAAAGAGGGCACCATCGGCCCGTCGGTGGTCGATATCTCGAAGCTTTACGGCCAGACCGGGATGTTCACCTACGACCCCGGCTTTACCTCGACAGCGAGCTGTGAGTCGAAGATCACCTATATCGACGGCGACGCGGGCGTTCTTCTGTATCGCGGCTATCCCATCGAGCAGCTGGCCGAGCACGGCGACTTCCTCGAGACCTGCTACCTGTTGCTCTACGGAGAGTTGCCGACCGCCGCTCAGAAGGCCGATTTCGACTATCGCGTCACGCGCCACACGATGGTGCATGACCAGATGACCCGCTTCTTCAACGGCTTCCGCCGCGACGCGCACCCGATGGCCGTCATGGTCGCCTGCGTCGGCGCGCTCTCGGCTTTCTATCACGACTCGACGGATATCTCCGATCCGCAGCAGCGCATGATCGCCTCCATGCGCATGATCGCGAAGATGCCGACGCTGGCGGCGATGGCTTACAAGTATTCCATCGGCCAGCCCTTCGTGTACCCGCAGAACGATCTCGACTACACCTCGAACTTCCTGCGCATGTGCTTCGCCGTGCCGTGCGAGGATTACAAGGTGAACCCGGTGCTCTCGCGGGCGCTCGACCGCATCTTCATCCTTCACGCCGACCACGAGCAGAACGCCTCGACCTCGACGGTGCGCCTCGCCGGTTCCTCGGGCGCGAACCCCTTCGCCTGCATCGCCGCCGGCATCGCCTGCCTGTGGGGCCCTGCCCACGGCGGCGCCAATGAGGCCGCGCTCAAGATGCTGGAAGAGATCGGCACGCCTGATCGCATTCCGGAATACATCGCCAAGGCCAAGGACAAGAACGATCCGTTCCGTCTCATGGGCTTCGGCCACCGGGTCTACAAGAACTACGACCCGCGCGCACGCATCATGCAAAAGACCACGCACGAAGTTCTGCGCGAACTCGGCATCAAGGACGATCCGCTCCTCGACGTCGCCGTGGAGCTCGAGCAGATCGCGCTGAAGGACGAGTACTTCGTCGAGAAGAAGCTCTACCCGAACATTGACTTCTATTCGGGGATCACCCTCAAGGCGATGGGCTTCCCCACCTCCATGTTCACGGTGCTCTTCGCGCTGGCCCGCACGGTCGGCTGGATCGCACAGTGGAGCGAGATGATCGAAGACCCGTCCCAGCGCATCGGCCGCCCGCGCCAGCTCTATGTCGGCGCGCCCAAGCGCGACTACGTGACGGTCGCCCAGCGCGGGTAAAGATTACCCGACAGAAAATACGAGAAAGGGGCCGAAAGGCCCCTTTTTTCATGTTGCCTGGATCCCGACTTTCACTTGCGGCTATAGCGCACGCCAAGCAGCATGATTTTCGGGTGCACGGCTTTCATGACCGGGTCCTGAGAGCTGAACTCCTGATCGCCGGATGCCTTGTTCAGAGTTTCGTCGTCCAGGCTTTGGTCGGCCTCCAGCATGGCGATGAGGGCGCAATCTCCGGGCAGTTTTTCGAGCGCGCCGCCATTCCAGTTGGAGACGGTGCCTCCGAAGTCCCAATCGAAGCCGTAAAGGTTGAAGGGCTGCGTATTTGCGGCCTCCACCACGGCGAGCGGCGCTCCCACCTGAAGGCCAGCCACAGACCAGCCGTTCCCTGAAAACTGGATGCGGGCGGGGCGTCTGCCGCGAGCCTCATCCTCCCAGATCACCTCCAACCGGCGCGCCGGGTCCTTGCCGAAGAGGACGCTCGCCTTGAAGGTGATGCCTTCCGGGTCGGAGATAGTCTTTCGCGCGACGTTCTTGGCGCCGAAAACCTGAACGAGCCGCGCATGCGTGGTGTCCGGCGCAAAAGGCCCTTCGCATTTCAGTTCGTCCGCGTGAACCTGCCAGAGGGCGGAAAGAGTGAATGCCGCTGCAGCGGCGATAAGCTGAGATGGACGCGCCTTTCCCATATGGACTGTCCCTACTTGGAGGCTCTCGCCTTTAATACCTCATCCACAATGCGCGCGGCGCGCTCGCTCGGCTTTTCGTCGCCGATACGCATGAGATCGTCCATCTTCACGAAGGCCTCGATCTGGCGGCGGCGCTCAGGCGTGTCAGTCAAGAGTGGCAGCAGCGCGTCTGCAAGTTTTTCCGGCGTGCAATCCCACTGGATCAGCTCGGGGATCACGTTCTCGCCGAGCACCAGATTGGTGAGCACGATCGAGGGTGCCTTGATGAGATATTTCAGCACTTCCTCGATCTTCGACACCCGGTAAGCGACGACCATCGGAACACCGGAAAGGCCGAGTTCGAGCGTCACCGTGCCAGAAGCGGCGAGCGCCGCGTCGGCCTTGCGGAAGGCGGCCCATTTCGCCGCCTCGCCCTCGACGACGGTGGGCTTGACGCTCCACGCTTCGGCGCGCGCCCTGATCTCGGCGGCGAGGTGCGGAACGGCAGGGATCGTGACCTCGAAGGGGCGCGTGGAGCGCGCCTGCAGCAACGCCAGCGCCTCCCCGAACGGCTCCATGAGGCGGCTGACTTCAGAGCGGCGGCTGCCGGGGAGCACGAGCAGTTGCAGCGGCTTCCCCGCCCCTGCCCCGCGCTCGCCCGCAGCGGGCCGGATCTCGTTGAGACGCTCGATGAGCGGATGACCCACATAGGTTGTCGGCGGACCGCCAAGACGGCGATGCGCCTCCGGCTCGAACGGCAGAAGCGCGAGAAGATGGTCCACATAGGCGCGCATCTTCTTCGCCCGTCCCGGGCGCCACGCCCAGACGGAGGGGCTGACATAATCGACAATCGGAATTTGTGGCGCGCGCTTGCGCACGGCCTTCGCCACGCGGTGGGTGAAATCCGGACTGTCGATGATGATGAGGATGTCGGGCCTCGCCGCGACAGTTGCATCCGCCGTATCCTTGATGTGCCGCAGGATCGCAGGCAGCCGCGCGATGACGGCGGAGATGCCCATGACCGCGATCTCTTCGAGCGGGAAAAGGCTGTTAAGCCCCTCCTGCCCCATCGCATGGCCGCCGACGCCGCCGAATTGCAGGTGCTCCGCACCAAGGCGTTGTTTGAGCGCGCGCATCAGCTTCGCGCCAAGCTGATCGCCGGATTCCTCTCCCGCGACGATCCAGATCTTGAGGGGGGGCGCTCCTTCATTGAAACCCTGAACTTCATCCTGAGGAGCAGACAAAGTCTGCGTCTCGAAGGAGGATCCAGTGCGCTCTTGAGGCGCCTCGCCCTTCGAGACGCCGCTGGCACGGCTCCTCAGGGTGAGGCTATCGGACGATGTTCTTTCAACCACGGATGGCCTCCGCAGAAGGCAGTTCGACGGCAGTGAAGAACAGGCCGAGCCTGTCGGCGGTGCGCAGCGTCACCTCCTCGTTGAGAACGAGGGTGGAGCCCGCACCGATGGCGATGCCGGAAAGACCCGCGCGGGCAGCCTCGATCACACTGCGCGGGCCGACGGCGGGCATGTCCACGCGCAGGTCCTGGCCCCTCTTCGCGGCCTTCACGAGCACGCCGCCTTCCTTGCGGCGGCCAAAGCCGAAGGGGGAGCGGCGCATTGCCCTCACCCGCCTCAACATGCGGTCCGTACCCTCAGGGCCTTCGATGGCGAGCACATGGCGCTGCGCGACGACAGCCGCCTGGCCGATGTCGAAACCGGAAAGGGATTCAAGAAGCGAGAGACCGAAGGCAATGGCCTCGCGATCATCCGCGTTGGGCTCAAGCTTGCCACGCAAGGTCGGCGGAGCGATGAGTTCGGGCGCGAGATCGCGTACGCCGACGACCTTGTGCCCGCGTTCCTCGATGAGCATGACCGCGCCGCGCAGGACCTGATCGTCCCCGCGCGAAATCACGTCCTTCACCTCCTGCATGTTGCGCAGAAGCGAATAGGCCCCGAGCAGCGCCGAGAAGCCCGGACGCTGGACCGCGCCGACGAGGGTGACGGCGGAGGGCTGCCACGCATCGAGGGTCGCCATGATGGTTTTCAGATCGAGAAGCCCGACCACCGCATCCGCGCGGCGGCGCAGTTCCGGCTCTGCAAAACCACGAAAGGCCAGGATACGGAAATCCCGGCCCTTCTGTTTCAGGTTGTCCGCGAGTTGAATGGGGAGCTGACCGGACCCTGCAATGATCGCGATCGGACCATTCGCCGTCATGTCAGGCGGACCCGACAGGCTCGCGCGGCGTGCAGATGGCACGGTCACCGCCCGCGCGGATGAAATCGATGATCTCCTGCACGAAGGGCTGCGCGGAGAACTCGTTGCCGACATCCTCGACACGCTCCGCGAGCGTACCTTCTTCCGCGAAAAGCAGGCGATAAGCGCGGCGGATCTCGTGGATCTGCTCGCGGGTGAAGCCGCGACGGCGCAGGCCGACGATGTTGAGGCCGGCCAGATGCGCGCGGTTACCCATCGCCATGCCGTACGGAATGAGATCGTTCTCGAGCCCCGACAGGCCGCCGACGAAGGCGTGGGAGCCGATACGGGCGAACTGAATGACCGCCGATCCACCGCCGAAGATCACGAAATCGCCCACCGTCACATGGCCGGCGAGCATCACGTTGTTCGACAGGATGCAGTTGTTGCCGACCTTGGTGTCGTGGCCGACATGCGAGTTGGCGAGGAAGGCGCAGTTGTTGCCGATGACCGTCGCCATGCCGCCGCCCTCGGTGCCGGGGTTCATGGTCACGCCTTCGCGGATCATGCAATCCGACCCGATGGTGAGCGTCGAAGGCTCGCCGTGATACTTCAGGTCCTGCGGGATGTGGCCGATGGAGGCGAAGGGAAAGATGCGTGTACGCGCGCCGATGGTGGTGCGGCCGGCGACCGCCACATGGCTCACGAGTTCGCAAGCATCGCCCAGTTCGACATTGGCACCGACCGTGCAGAACGGGCCGATCTTCACGCCCTCGCCGATCTTCGCGCCATCCTCGACGATGGCGCTGGGGTGGATGAGCGCGCTCATTCGGTCACCAGCATGGCGCTGACCTCAGCCTCACAGGCGAGCGCGCCGTCAACCTTCGCCTCACCGCGATACCACCACATGTTGCGGCGGTTATTGAGCTTGGTCATGTGGAACTCGACCCGGTCGCCCGGCTCCACGGGCCGGCGGAACTTCACCTTGTCGATGGTCATGAAGAAAACCTGCTTGGGGCGGGTCTGCTCCGCGAGCTTCGAGGCGACGCAGATGGCGCCCGCCGTCTGGGCCATGCCCTCGATCAGGTACACGCCGGGGTAGATCGGCCGCGTCGGGAAATGGCCCTGGAACTGCGGCTCGTTGAACGTGACATTCTTGATGCCGATGCAGGACCTGTCGCCGTCGATCTCGATGATCTTGTCCACGAGAAGGAACGGATAGCGGTGCGGCAGCAGATCGAGGATCTGCATGATGTCGGCGGTTTGAAGCGTAGTCGGCGCTTCGCTCATGACGTCAACTCCGAAAGTCGTTTCCCAACCTTCAACCGCTCGCGGCCGTTCAGGTTCGGTCTGTTTACTGTCTCGCATTTTCCTGTGACGGAAGGGTTCCTCGCCCGTCCGAAAATGACTGATATTCTCAATCTTCGGCGGAATCGCTGGAATCTTTCCGCGATGCAAGCTTTTTCAAAGCTGTGATCTCGCGGAACCACTCCCGCATCGGACGAGCCGGGGAGCCGCCCCAGCGCGCGCCGGGAGGCACGTCGCCGTTCACGCCGCTGGTCGCCGCGATCTGCGCGCCCATGCCGATACGGACATGGCCCCTCACCGCCACCTGTCCACCAAGCGCCACGAAATCCTCGATGGTCGTGGAACCCGCGATACCGACCTGGGCGACGATGACGCAATGGCGGCCGATGACGACGTTGTGGGCGATCTGCACCAGATTGTCGATCTTGGTGCCCTCCCCGATCACCGTGTCCCGGCTCGCGCCACGATCCACAGTGCTGTTCGCGCCGATCTCCACGTCGTCCTGAATGATGACACGCCCGATCTGCGGCACCTTGAGATGTCCCTGCGGGCCCATCGCGAAGCCGAACCCGTCCTGCCCGATGCAGACGCCCGGATGCAGGATGACCCTGTTGCCGATAAAGGCATTGGAGATCGTGACATTGGGGCTGATAGAGCAATCACGCCCGATCCGCACCTGTGGGCCGATGACGGCATGCGCGCCGATGATCGTGCCGGAGCCAATCTCCGCTCCCGGGCCGATCACCGCGCCGGGATCGACCCGGACACCGTGCTCGAGGCGCGCGGTGGGATGCACGGAGGAGCCTGGCGAAATACCCGTCGCGTCGAAGAACGAGCCCGGACGCATGGCACTCGGGAAGAGCAGCGCCATCGCCTGCGCGAAAACGCGGTAGGCCAGTGGCGTGACGATGGCGATGGTACCTGCAGGGACCTTGGCGGCGAAACGCGGTGTGACGAGACACACGCCAGCCTTGGTCTGGCTCAGGATCGCGCCATAGGCGGCATTGTCCATATAGGCGAGATCGCCCGGCCCCGCGCTTTCCAGCGGAGCAACCCCTGTAAGCACAAACTCCCCGTCGGAACCTTCGGGGAGTTGCGCACCTGCCATCTCCACGACCTGGCGAAGCGAAAGCGTCCCGGCCTGCGGAAAGAAACTGGAATCTGTCATGTAGAAAGACCGAGGGCGCCGCAAGGGCGCCCTCCCAAATCAGAAGCGGGTACCACCGGAGAACCGGAAGGCTTGCGTCCGGTCGCCGCCAATTCTTGCTCCATTCGGAGCCAACTCACCGTCATCCTTGGTGAGGGCGAAGGCGTAGTCGAAGCGGATCGGCCCAAGCGGCGAGCTCCAGAGGATCGACGCACCGACCGACGAACGGATCATGTTGCTGTCGCGGACCCTGATGCAGTTTTGAACCACATCCGTGGTCCTAACGCATGGCGCAAACCCGTTAAGGAACGTGTTGCCGGTGGTGTTGAAGTGCGTCGGCCCTTCATAACCATACAGCGTACCGGCATCAGCGAACACAGCACCCTTCAGGCCCAGCTCACGCGGCAGGCCGAAGATCGGGAACTGCAGCTCGAGCGAACCGCCATAGTAAGTCGTACCACCGATGGCGTTGGCGTTCGTGTCGAGCGTCGAGACGTCGCGCGGGCCGATACCATTGGTCGCGAAGCCGCGGACCAGCGACGGGCCGAGGAAGAACTGGTCGACAATGCGCAGGCTGCCGCCCTGGCTGAAGTTGTCCTTGTTATTGTTCCCAAAGCCCGCGATGTGACCACCCTGGACGCGGGCGATACCGACGATGTCCTCGAGGACTTCGTAGTAGTAACGCGCGTCACCGGTGGCGCGGAAGTAGTGGGAATCGCCGCCAAGGCCAGCCACGTCGGTCTTCACTTCGGCGTAGAAGCCGTTGCGCGGGTCCTTCGTGTTGTCGAGGGTGTTGTAGTTGAAGGTCAGACCCGCGAGCGAAGTCAGGGTCTTGCCCTCTGATTCCTTGATCGCCAACGACGCTTCGCCATTGCCTTCACAGAAGGTGCTGTTGACTGTGCCGTCTGGATTCAACCGGGTGTAGCCCGGGATCGGCTGCGTACAGTCGTTGAAGGGCTGCTTGAAGTCGTTCGGGACCTTCAGATCCTGCTGGTACAGCGAGTAGCGAGCCGTGATCGTCAGCTCTTCCGTGAAGGGCATGCCCAAGCGGAGCTGACCACCGGTCATGCGGTTTTCATAACGCGCATACTTGGTCTGGTCGCTGAACTTCGAAAACAGGTCGATACCGGCCGCGAGGCGGTAGCCGAGGAAGTACGGCTCGGTAAACGAGAAATCGACGCCGTTGGTGCGCTGGCCGAGCTGGCCCGCGAGGCGGACATACTGGCCACGGCCGAGGAAGTTGGTCTCGCTGACCGCGACTTCACCGATGAAGCCGTCGGCGGTCGAGTAACCACCCGACACCGAGAAGGCGCCCGTGCTTTGATCCTCGACATCCACGTTCACGACGACACGGTCAGGCGCGGAACCCGGCTCATTCGAAACGCGGACGCGCTTGAAGTAACCGAGGTTGTTGAGGCGACGCTCGGCGCGCTCCATCAACACCTTGTTGTAGGGGTCGCCTTCGCCGAGATCGAATTCGCGGCGGATGACGTAATCGCGGGTACGAGTGTTACCGCGAACGTTGATGCGCTCGACGTAGACACGCGGACCGTCCTCGACCACGTAGCCGAGATTGATCGTGCGGGTCGCCGGATCGCGGGTCGCCACCGGGCGAACCTGCGCGAAGGCATGACCTTCGCGGACGACTTCCGTGGTCAGATTCTGGAGCGACTTCTGCACCGCATCCGCGCTGTAGACGGAGCCGGACGAGGTCGAAACCTTGCCCTCGAGGCGCGCAGCATCGACGTTGGCCAGGCGGGAATCGACGCTCACGTTGCCGAGGCGATACTGCTCGCCCTCGCTCACCGTGATGGTGATGATGTAGCCGCCGGCGTTCTCGTCGAACTGAACGTTGTTCGAGACGAGGCGATAATCGGCATAGCCGTTCTTGAGGTAGTAACGGCGGATCAGCTCGAGATCGTTATCGACGCGGTCCGGATCGTACACGTCCGAGCTCTTGAAAAAGCTCAGGAGGTTCGACTCGGTGGTCGTCATCACGCCGCGCAGACGGCTGGACGAAACCTGATCGTTGCCGACGAAGCGGATTTCCTTCACGCCCGTCTTGTCGCCCTCGTTGATCGAGTAGACAACGTCGACGTTGCCGTTCGGCAGATCGACGATGCGCGGGGTGACGGAGGCAAGCGCCCGGCCCTGCCGACGATAAACTTCGAGAATGCGCTGAACGTCCGCATCCACGACCGCCTGATTGTAAGGCGTGCGAGCGCGGAGCTGGAGTTCGCCTTCGATGGCGGCCTTCTCGACGCGCTTATTACCTTCAATGGCGACGCGGTTGATGACCGAGCGGCTGGCGACAGCCCCGGCACGATTCCCCTGGGCAGCCTGCTGCGCGAAGGAAGGATCCGCCGCGGCAAGTCCGGCAATCATCGCGCTCATGGCGATCATCGCGGTTCTGGCCGGCACTTTCCGGCGTGGCGTGGTCGTCGACATCATCAACTGGCCCGTCTCTTATATCTCGTTGTTCAAGGCGGAGAGCCCCGCAAGCCGGGGGCTTTCGCCTCCAGCCATATTGGTAAGGTCCCGCTTGTACAAACTTTCGCCGCTAATGCAAACGGCGCTATCCCCAACAGAGTGTCATTTTTGCCTAGCGTGGCGTCCTTGTCACGTCCCGCGGGTGATAAATGTTGCACCAAGGTGAACAATATCATTCCAGGTCGCGAACAACATGAGCATCGCCACGATGGCAAAACCGATCCGGAAGCCGATTTCCTGGGCTTTTTCGCTCAAGGGCCGGCCACGAACCGCCTCAATGGCGTAGAACAGAAGGTGCCCGCCATCCAAGAGCGGAACGGGAAAAAGGTTAATAAGCCCAATCGAAACGGACAGGACCGCTACAAGGCTGATGAGCCCGCCCACGCCGCCGAGGCTAGCCACCTGTCCCGAAACCTGGGCGATCCGAATCGGGCCGGAGAGCTGATCCGCCGATTCCCGGCCGGAGATCAGCTTGCCCATGTAATCGAAGGTGCGGTCGACCACGTACCAGGTCTCAAGCGCGCCTGATTTCAGAGCCCCGAGCGGCGTGTAGGTCATCGTCTTGATGGAGGCAGGGTCGCGGGAGGCCTGCAATCCGAGAAGGCCGATCCGCTGCTTGCCGAAGGGCGTCTCCTGCTCCTTCAGGTCAGGAACCGCCTCGAGCGGAACCTGCCGCCCGTCCCGCTCCACAACGAAATTCAGGGTCTCGCCCGCCCTCGCGCTGACCCAGCGCTGCATGTCCGCGAAGGTCTCGATGGCACTGCCGTTGATGGAGAGGATGAGATCGTGCGGCTTGAAACCCGCCCGCTCAGCGGCGCTGTTCGCCTGCACCAGCTCAATGCGCGGTTCTATGACCTGGCGGCCCATCGCATAATTGAGGCCCGAGAAAATCGCGATGGCGAGGATGAAGTTCGCAACCGGCCCCGCCGCGACGATGGCCGCGCGCTTCCACAGGGGCTGGAAGGGAAAGCTGATCGCCCTTTCCTCCTCCGGCATCCGCTGGACTTCGTCGTTGTCCGGGACGCTCGCCGCGTTGAGGTCTCCGACGAATTTCACGTACCCACCGAGGGGAATCGCGCAGAGCTTCCAGCGCGTGCCGTGCCTGTCGTTCCAGCCCGCAAGCTCCGGCCCGAACCCGATGGAAAACGCCGTCACGCCGACGCCGCAGCGGCGGCCGACCCAGAAGTGGCCGAACTCGTGGACGAAGACGACGACCCCAAGGACGATCAGGAAGGAGACAATCGTCAGGAGCAAGGAATTCGTCGCCCCGCCGATGGTTGCGAGCAGATCCATAGCCGTTCCTTTCGCGCCGTCAGACCGGCGCCATTACTCTCTCACCGAGACGGGCGGAGGCGGCCCGCCGCGCTTCCTCATCGATGGCAAGCGCCTCGGCCACCGTGGCCGGGGCCTGGAGCTGCCTTGCCGCAAAAGATGAGCAAACGCTCTCAACAATTTCATATATATCGTAAAATGCGATTTTGCCGCCCATGAAGGCCGCGACGGCAATCTCGTTCGCGGCATTCAGGACGGTCGGCATCGCTCCTCCAGCCTTGAGGGCCGCCCGCGCCGCCGCAAGGCAGGGAAAGCGGTCTTCGTCGGCCCGCTCGAAACTCAAACGCCCGATAGAGGCAAGATCGAGACGGGGAAGGTCCATTGCAAGGCGCTGCCGGTGACGCAGGGCATTGGCGATAGGCACCTTCATGTCGGGCAAGGCAAGGCCCGCCGTCAGCGCTCCGTCGCTCCACTGCACGAGACCGTGGACGATGGCCTCCGGGTGGACGAGAACGTCGAGCTGATCGGCGCCAAGGTCGAAAAGATGATGCGCCTCAATAAGTTCGAGGCCCTTATTCATCAAAGTCGCCGAGTCGATGTTGATTTTCGAGCCCATCGACCAGACCGGGTGAGCCGCAGCCTCGGCGGGAGACGCGGCGGCGATCCGCTCGCGGCTCCAGGTGCGGAACGGCCCGCCGGTCGCGGTGATGACCGCCTTCTCGACATCCTTGCCCTGCCCAGCGGCGAAAGCCTGATCGAGCGCGTTATGCTCTGAATCGACCGGCATGACCTCGACGCCGAGGCGGCGGGCGTCGGCCATGAAGGCCTGCCCGGCGCAGACGAGGCTTTCCTTGTTGGCGAGCGCGATGCGCCGTCCCGGCTTCAAGGCGGCATGGGTCGGGCGAAGCCCTGCCGTGCCGCTGATGGCGGCAAGAACGATTTCGGCATCCCGGTCCACGGCCTCGATGAGAGCCGAATCCCCTGCTCCGGATTCGATGCCGGAGTCTGCGAGTTCCGCGCGCAGATCGGACAGGCCAGCCTCGTCGGCGAGCGCGGCGAATTTCGCGTCAAGGCGCTTCGCCATCGCCGCAAGGGCCTTGGCGTCCTTGCCGCCGACGACGGCTTCGACACGGAATTCGTCCCGATGGGCCAAAACGACATCGGCCGTAGAACGGCCGATGGAGCCGGTGGCTCCGAGAATGGTGAGGGTGCGGGTCATCAACTTTTTTACGACGCAAACCGAATGATCAGCAAAACAATGCCGAGGATCAGGGCGACAGCCCAGAATCCGTCGAGCCGGTCCATGACACCGCCATGCCCCGGAATGAGATGGCTCGAATCCTTGACGTCGCAATGCCGCTTGAGGGCGGATTCGCCAAGGTCGCCCAACTGGCTGGCGACGGAAGCGACAAGGGAGAGCATCACCACGTTTCTAAGGCTGAAAGGAGGCATCAGGCCAAGCTTCTGAACGCCCCACGCCACCAGAAAACCGGCCACGGCCGCCGCAAGAAGCCCGCCCGCAAAGCCGGACCAGGTTTTCTTCGGGCTAACGCGCGGCCACAATTTCGGGCCGCCGAGCGAGCGCCCGGTGAAATAGGCTGCGATGTCGGTCGACCACACCACCGCGAACATCCACAACAGCCCCGGAAGGCCGAGATTGGGGTGCTCTCGGACGATCGGCGGTACGAGAGTAAGAACGACCGCATAAGCGAAGCCCGTTAGGGCCCAGAACTTGCCCTCCCGCCCCTCCGACAAGAGCGCCGCAGCCAGAAGGGTCAGCGCACAAACGCCGGCGAAGGCGACGAACGAGGCATCCGTGAGCAGAAGAACAGTCAGAACCGTAAGGCCGACGCCGAGCACGGCCTGAACGGGCAGGCGCGGTGCGACCCGCGTCATGTTTGTCCATTCCCAGGCCGTAGCGATGCCGGCGGCAAGCCAGAACAGGGCGAAAGCCCAGCCTCCCTGCCAGGCTGCAGCCAAAGCGATGGGGATGAGCACGATGGCGGAAGCGACGCGCTTTCCAAGCTCGCTGGAAGCAAACCCCGCGGTCGGCTTTGCCGCGCCCTCCTCGCCCCCCGCCATGTCAGACGGCCCGGGCGCTCAAACCGCCGAAACGACGGTCACGGCGGCTGTATTCATCGAGGGCCGCCCTGAAGGTGTTGTCGTCGAAATCGGGCCAGAAATCGGGAATGAACACGAATTCCGAATAGGCGGTCTGCCAGATCAGGAAGTTGGACACCCGCTGCTCGCCGGACGTGCGGATAACGAGATCCGGGTCCGGAATGCCTTGCGTGTCGAGGTGAGCCTCGATGCTGTCGAGGTCGATAGCGGACGGCTCGAGATCGCCCGCCTTCACCTTCTCGGCCAGCGCGCGCACGGCGCGGGTAATTTCCTGCCGCCCGCCGTAATTGAAGGCGATCACGAGGGTCAGGGCGGTGTTCTCGCGAGTCAGCGCCTCGGCCTCGTCCAGCAGGGCACGGATATCGGGAGAAAGTCCCTCCCGTTCGCCAATGATCCTGACCCGCACGTTATGGGCGTGAAGATCGGCGAGATCGTGCCGCACGAAGCGCTTCAGCAGCCCCATGAGGTCCGCGACCTCTTGAGCTGGCCGGCGCCAGTTCTCCGAGGAGAAGCTGTAGACGGTGAGATACTTGATACCGAGACCGATGGCGCTGCGCACGGCCCGCCGGATCGCCTCGACGCCCCGCCGATGTCCCTCGAACCGGGGAAGCCCGCGCTTGGCGGCCCAGCGGCCATTGCCGTCCATGATGATGGCGACGTGCGTCGGCACCTCGCCGCCCGTTTCGCGGAGAGCAAGGGATGGAGCCGACAGCTTGGCTTCTCCGCTCATGTCACCATCAAACCCACTGCACGTCCGAAGGACTTAGACGTGCATGATCTCCTTTTCCTTGGCCGCGACAAGGGTATCGACCTCGGAAACGAACTGATCAGTTGCCTTTTGCACCTGATCCGCGTGGCGCTTGCCGTCATCCTCGCTGATCGCGTGGTCTTTTTCGAGCTTCTTGAGCAAATCGAGACCGTCGCGGCGCACGTGGCGGATGGCGACCTTCGACTCCTCCGCATACTTGTGCGCGACCTTGACCATTTCCTTGCGGCGCTGCTCGTTCATTTCCGGAATGCGCAGACGGATGATCTGGCCTTCGGTCTGCGGATTGAGACCAAGATCGGATTCGCGGATCGCCTTTTCAACAGCTGCGACCATGCCGCGATCCCAGACCTGCACGCTGAGAAGGCGCGGTTCGGGCACGCTCACCGTCGCCACCTGCGAGATGGGCATCAGGGAGCCATAGGCGTCGATCTGCAAGGGATCGAGCAGATTCGGCGACGCGCGGCCCGTGCGAAGGCTCGCAAGGTCGTTTTTGAAGGCGTTGATCGCGCCCTGCATGCGGCGCTTGACTTCACCAAGGTCGAAAGTCGTGGTCATGGTGTATTTTCCTCAAACCTCATTTGGACAAGGGCCTTACGCTGCCCGCGCCCGCGCATCAAGGGGCCACGATGGTGGACGGCACGGTGCCCTGAAGGATTGCTGTCACCGAACTCGGCGCGTGAACCGAGCCAACGATGACGGGAAGACGGCTCTCCCGCGCCAGCGCGAAGGCGGCGGTGTCCATCACCTTCAGGTCCTTGGCGATGGCCTCGTCATGGGTCAGCCGGTCGAAGCGCACCGCATTCGGATCCTTCTTCGGGTCGGCGGAATAGACGCCGTCCACCTGCGTGGCCTTCAGAACCGCATCGCAGCGAAGCTCGGCGGCGCGCAGCACGGCGGCGGTGTCGGTGGTGAAAAACGGGTTGCCCGTGCCACCCGCCAGCACGACCACCTGCCCCTTGTCGAGGTGGTGGAGAGCAGGCTGGCGCGCATAGGTCTCGCAGATCGTCGGCATGGACACCGCCGACATGGTGCGCGCGAAGACTCCTGCCGCGTTGAGCGCCGTCTCGATAGCCAGCGAATTCATCACAGTGCCGAGCATGCCCATCGAATCGGCTGTCGGGCGGTCGATCCAGCCGGCGGTGCTCATGCGCGCGCCGCGAATGATGTTGCCGCCGCCGATCACGAGGGCAATCTCGAACCCGGCGCGGGTGGCGTTGGCGAGATCCTCGGCAAGGCCGGAAAGGGTCTGCGGATCGAGCCAATATCCGTCGGGGGCCATCAAGGCCTCGCCCGAGAGCTTCACCAGAATGCGCCGGAAACGTGCCACTGCAGACCTCCCTTGTTGTCTTATCGCTATTCGATCCTACGCAGCCCGGAAAGCGCGAAACCGCCCTTCCCCGGCCGCGCAAGGCCTCTCATGAAAACGGCGGCTCAAGAGCCGCCGTTTGAGATCGTTTGATTTTAGGCTTTTACGCCGGCCGCCGCAGCGACCTCGGCGGCGAAGTCAGGAGCTTCCTCCTTCTCGATGCCCTCGCCGAGGGCATAGCGGACGAAGCCCGTGAGCGTGACCGGCTTGCCGGCCTTCGACTCGGCTTCCTTCAGCACCTGAGCGATGGACTTAGAAGGATCGTGCACGAAAGCCTGCTCGATGAGCGTGACTTCCTTGTAGTAGCTCTTGAGGCCGCTCTCGATGATCTTGGCGAGAACGTTGTCCGGCTTGCCGGCGTTCTTCTCGCGAAGGATCGCGCTCTCACGCTCGACGGTCGCGGCATCGACGCCCGAGGCATCGACGGCCACCGGGTTCGTCGCGGCAACGTGCATGGCGATCTGGCGGCCGAGGCTGCCCAGAACCGTCACGTCGCCTTCCGACTCAAGCGCGACGAGCACGCCGATCTTGCCGAGGCCTTCGTTGACCGCGTTGTGGACGTAAGACGCGATGAAACCCTTCGAGACCTGGAGCTTGGCGACACGGCGCAGGGTCATGTTTTCGCCGATGGTGGCGATGAGCTCCTGCAGGCGGTCCTTCACGGTCGTGGAGGAGCCGGGGAAGTGAGCGGCCTCGAGGCCTTCCACGGTGCCGTCGCCGTTCAGGGCGATCTTGGCGGCTTCGCGAGCAAAAGCCTGGAAGGAATCGTTGCGGGCAACGAAGTCCGTCTCGGAATTCACTTCGAGGATCGCAGCGGTGTGACCGGCGGACTCAACGGCCACCAGACCCTCGGCAGCCACACGGCCGGCCTTCTTCGCAGCCTTCGAAAGGCCCTTCTTGCGGAGCCAGTCGATGGCGGCTTCCATGTCGCCATTGGTTTCGGCGAGGGCCGCCTTGCAATCCATCATGCCGGCGCTCGTCGCTTCGCGCAGTTCCTTCACCATCGCAGCGGTAATAGTCGCCATGCCTGTTCCTTTCTCGGGTTCACATATAGGGAGCCCGGCGCTCAGGGAACGCCGGGCAAGATCAATTCAACTCAAGGGGCGCCATCGTGAGGACGGCGCCGGTCAAGCCTTACGCGGCCTCGATCAGGGCGCGGGACTGGGCGATCCAGCCGTCACGGTCCAGGCGGCCGTTGAGCTTGAGATCCTTGTCGAGGCCAGCGGCGTCGGCCGCGGTCGCGGCGGCGAGCTGCCAGTAGTGGAAGATGCCGGCTTCGTTCAGTTTCTTCTCGAGCTGCGGGCCGACACCCGTGAGCTTGGTCAGATCGTCCGGAGCGCCGCGCGGAGCGGCCAGACGCTCGAAAGCCTCGCCAGAAGCAGCGCCGAGATCGGCAGCCGGAAGCTCTTCCTGCATCGGGTTTTCGGACGCGCCGACGTCGATGCCCATGGCGCCAGCGCCACGGGAGATGCCGTCAAGAGCGGCGCGGGCGATCAGGTCGCAATAGAGAGCAATGGCGCGGCCCGCGTCGTCGTTGGCCGGAACCGGGAAGGTGATGCCGTCCGGATCGCAGTTAGTGTCGACGATAGCGGCCACCGGGATACCGAGGCGCTTGGCCTCCTGGATCGCCAGCTGCTCCTTGTTGGTGTCGATGACGAAGATCAGGTCGGGCGTGCCGCCCATGTCCTTGATGCCGCCAAGGGCGCGCTCGAGCTTCTCCTTTTCACGGGAGAGCATCAGGCGCTCCTTCTTGGTGAGGCCCTGGCCGCCGGTGGCGATGATCTCGTCGACCTTGCGCAGACGCTGGATCGAGCCCGAAATGGTCTTCCAGTTGGTGAGCATGCCGCCGAGCCAGCGGGAGTTCACATAATACTGGGCCGAGCGCTTGGCGGCATCGGCCACGGCGTCGGAAGCCTGGCGCTTGGTGCCGACGAACAGCACGCGACCACCCTTGGCCACCGTGTCGCTCACGGCCTGAAGGGCGCGGTGCAGCATCGGGACCGTCTGGGCGAGGTCGATGATGTGGATGTTGTTGCGGGTTCCGAAGATGTATTGACCCATCTTCGGGTTCCAACGGTGGGCCTGGTGGCCAAAGTGAGCGCCAGCCTCAAGCAGCGAGCGCATCGAAAATTCGGGAAGCGACATTTGTATTCTCCGGTTAAGCCTCCGCGGAGCATGACCCGGCCCTGAATGGACCGGCACCAGAAGCCTCATTCAGGCATGAGGCCAACTCCGCGTGTGGGATGGGCGCGCGTATAGGCGAGGAATCGGGGAAAGGCAAGTCAAAAGCACCGCCCCCGGCCCCAGCAGTGCCCCTCGGAGCGCTGAAAGAGCCCGCAAAACCGGACGTTTGAGGCGAGAAACTTGGCCCAGCCCCCTGCCCTCAGGCCTTGATGCGGTAGCCCGTCCTGAAGATCCACCAGATGCCTGTCAGGCAGGCCAGCATGAAGAGGAGGGTCATGCCGAGGCTGACAGCCACGTTCACGTCCGCAGCGCCAAAGAAGCTCCAGCGGAAGCCGCTGACGAGGTAGACCACCGGGTTGAACAGGGCGACCTTTTGCCAGAACGGCGGCAACATGGTGATGGAATAGAAGCTCCCGCCCAGGAACGTCAGGGGCGTCACGATCATCATCGGAATGATCTGCAGCTTCTGGAAACTGTCCGCCCAGATGCCGATGATGAAGCCGAACAGGCTGAAGGTGATGGAGGTCAGGATGAGGAAGGCCACCATCCAGACCGGATGTTCGATGGAGAAATCCACGAACAGGCGCGCGGTCACGAGGATGATGGCGCCCAGAATGATCGACTTCGTTGCCGCAGCTCCCACATAGCCGATGATGGCCTCCAGCGCGGAGACCGGGGCCGACAGCAACTCATAGATCGTGCCCGAGAATTTCGGCATATAGATACCGAAAGCCGCGTTCGAGATGCTCTCGGTGAGAATGGAGAGCATGATGAGGCCCGGCACGATGAACGCGCCGTAGCTGACGCCGTCTACGTCCGCGATCCGCGAGCCGATGGCCGAGCCGAAGACGATGAAATAGAGAGACGTGGACAAAATCGGCGAGGCGATGCTCTCCATGAGCGTGCGCCAGGTACGCGCCATCTCGAAAAGATAGATGGCCCTGATGGCGTAAATGTTCATGCGCGCCCCCTGACCAGGTTGACGAAAATGTCCTCGAGCGAACTCTGGGCCGTCTGAAGATCCTTCCAGTCGATCCCCTGCTCTCCCAGAAGGCGCAGCAATTCGGGAATCCCGGTCTCGTCCCTTTGCCCGTCGAAGGTATAGACGAGCTTCGTTCCACCCTCGGACAGCTCCAGATCGAAACCAGCAAGCGCGGGCGGCAATGCGGCGAGCGGCGAGCGCAGCTGCAGGGTCATCTGCTTGCGGCCGAGCTTGCGCATCAGCGCCGCCTTCTCCTCGACCAGGATGAGCTCGCCCTTGCGGATCACCCCGATCCGATCGGCCATCTCCTCGGCTTCCTCGATGTAGTGGGTGGTGAGGATGATGGTGACGCCGCTCGCCCTCAAGCCCCGCACCATCTCCCACATGTCCCGGCGCAGTTCCACGTCGACGCCCGCCGTCGGCTCATCGAGGAAGAGAATGCGCGGCTCATGGGAGAGAGCTTTCGCGATCATGACCCGGCGTTTCATGCCGCCGGAGAGGGTCATGATCCTGCTGTCCTTCTTCTCCCAGAGAGACAGGTCCTTCAAAATCTTCTCGATATAGGCCGGGTTGCGCGGCTTGCCGAACAGGCCCCGGCTGAACGTCACCGTGTCCCACACGCTCTCGAAGGCATCGGTGGAGAGTTCCTGCGGCACGAGGCCGATGAGCGAGCGGGTGATGCGGTAATCGCGCACGACATCGTGCCCGCTCGCCAGCACCGTGCCGGAACTCGGATTGACGATGCCGCAGATCACGCTGATGAGCGTCGTCTTCCCCGCCCCGTTCGGGCCGAGAAGCGCGAAGATCTCCCCCTGCCGGATCTCCAGATCCACGTCTTTCAGCGCATGAAGGCCGGATGTGTAGACCTTGTTGAGCCCGGAAACGCGGATGACCGCGTCTCCCATCTCGCCAGCGGGTGAGGCTTGTCTGTTGTCGAGCGCATGATTCATGGGAGCGCTGGTAGCACGAAAGACAACGGTGCAGAAGTTCGCGGCATTTCCGTCTGGAAAGCGTCGCCTTCCGAGGCGCGCTAATTCATCTGCACATCCACAACCCCCGGCACGGCGCGGAGCGCGCCCGCGATCTGGGGCGAGGCCATGTACTTGCCGGGGAGCTTCACTTCCACCTCGCGTTCGCCCTCATCAAGAATGAGCACGAGGGACACCTCGCCCTCCCCGCGCGTCTTCAGGCGCTCCTGAACGCTGGCGATGGGGCGCTCGTCGCGCAAGAAAATGCGCATGCCTTTCTGGTGCTTCGCGATGGCCTCCTCCAGAGGCTCGGCCATGCCGATGCGGGCGCGCACCTCCTCGCCCTCGACGCCCGCCTGCAGCATGAGCACCACGGCGTTGCCGGGCTCCAGCACTTCGCGCAAACGCACGAGGCCCTCGGAGAAGATGATCGCCTCGAAATGCCCGGTCTGATCCGACAGGGTGAGAATGCCCATCTTGTTGCCGCTCTTGGTGCGGCGCTCCTGCCGGTCGAGGACGGTGGCCGCCACCTTGCCCACGGAATTGCCCGCCTTCACCGAGCGCGAGAAATCCGCCCAGGTCTGAACGCGCAGCTTCTTCAGAAGCTCGCCGTATTCATCGAGCGGGTGGCCGGAGAGGAAGAAGCCGACCGCGTCGTATTCCTTCTGCAGCTTCACCGAGGCGGGCCATGGCTCGAATGAGGGGATGCGCAACTGCACATCGTCGGAGGCAACGCCGCCGAACATGTCGCTCATGCCACCGTTCGCTGCTTCCGCTGCCTGCTGCGCAAGGCTCATCATGGCGTCGATGGAGGCATGCGCCTTGGCGCGATCGGGCTCCAGCGCATCGAGCGCGCCGGCGGCGATGAGGTTTTCGAGGGTGCGCTTGTTGAGCTGGCGCGGATTGATGCGCCGCGCGAAATCCGCGAGGTCCTTGAAGGGCTTGTCGCCGCGCGCTTCCACGAGACTTTCAACGGCCTGCCGCCCGACGCCCTTCACCGCGGCGAGCGCGTAAAGGATCGAGCCATTTCCTTCAGCGTCGTAACGCACGTCGAACACCACGCCGGAGCGGTTGACGCACGGGGGCAGGACTTTGATGCCGAGACGCTGAGCCTCGCGACGGAATTCCGCGAGTTTATCCGTGTTGTCGAGATCCATCGTCATGGACCCCGCCATGAACTCGACGGGGAAGTTCGCCTTCAGATAAGCCGTCTGGAACGCGACGAGCGCATAGGCCGCCGCGTGACTCTTGTTGAAGCCGTAATCCGCGAACTTCGCCAGAAGGTCGAAGATCTCATTGGCCTTCGACTTGTCGAGATTGCCCCCGATGGCGCCTGACACGAAGCGCTCGCGCTGCGCGTCCATCTCGGCCTTGATCTTCTTACCCATTGCGCGGCGCAGAAGATCCGCGTCCCCGAGCGAATAGCCCGAGAGGACCTTCGCGACCTCCATCACCTGCTCCTGGTAGACGATGATGCCGAAGGTCTCGCGCAGGATCGGCTCAAGCTTGTCGTGAGGATACCAACCCTTCTTGTTGTGCTCGTCCTTGCCGAGCTTGCGGGCGCAGTAAACGGGGATGTTCGCCATCGGGCCCGGACGGTAGAGCGCCACGAGAGCGATGATGTCCTCAAACCGGTCGGCCTCCATCTCGACCAGCGCCTTGCGCATGCCGGCACTTTCCACCTGGAACACGCCGACCGTCTCGCCCCGGCGCAGCATCTCGTAGGTTTTCTTGTCATCGAGCGGCAGAGCCGACAGGTCGATGTGGATGTCGCGGCGTTTGATGAGATCGACCGCCGTGCGCAGCACGGTAAGCGTCTTGAGGCCGAGGAAGTCGAACTTCACGAGGCCGGCCTGCTCGACCCACTTCATGTTGAACTGGGTCACGCGCATGCCGGTCTTCGGGTCTCGGTAGAGCGGCACCAACTCCTGCAACGGGCGATCGCCGATCACGACGCCTGCGGCGTGTGTGGAGGCGTGGCGGTGAAGGCCCTCGAGATTTTGCGCGATGTCGAGCATCCGCTTGACGACGGGCTCCTCCTCGATGGCCGCCTGCAAACGCGGCTCGCCCTCGATGGCCTGCGCCAGCGTCACGGGGTTGGCCGGGTTCTGCGGCACGAGCTTGGTGAGCTTGTCCACCTGGCCGTAGGGCATTTCAAGTACGCGGCCGACGTCGCGCATCACGCCGCGCGCGAGCAGCGTACCGAAGGTGATGATCTGCGCGACCTGTTCCTCACCATAACGCTTCTGCACGTACTCGATCACGCGCTCGCGGTTATCGACGCAGAAGTCGATATCGAAGTCAGGCATCGACACGCGTTCGGGGTTGAGGAAGCGCTCGAACAGCAAACTGAAACGTATTGGATCGAGGTCGGTGATGGTGAGCGCGTAGGCGACAAGCGAGCCCGCACCCGAGCCGCGCCCCGGCCCCACCGGAATATCGTGATCCTTCGCCCACTTGATGAAGTCCGCCACGATCAGGAAGTAGCCGGGGAACTTCATCTTGCGGATGATGCCGATCTCGAACGCGAGGCGGTCGTGATAATCCTGCTCGGTCAGCCCCGGCGCTGGGCCGTGTGCGGCGAGACGCTTGGCGAGCCCCTCCTCCGCCTGCCGCTGCAACTCCTCGCCCTCATCCAATGTCACCGCATCCGGCCCCGTGCCGAAACTCGGCAGGATGGGCTTGTGCGTGTTGACCCGCGTCGAACAACGCATCGCGATCTCGACGCTCGATTGCAGCGCGTCCGGCAGATCGTGGAACAGCTCCATCATCTGCTGGCGGGTTTTGAAATGGTGATCCGGCGTCAGGCGGCGGCGGTTCTCGTCGGAGACGAGACGTCCCGCTGCGATGGCGAGCAGCGCGTCATGCGCCTCGAAATCGGAGGGCGCCTTGAAGAACGGCTCGTTGGTGGCGACGAGCGGCAGGCCGTTGCGATCGGCAAGCTCGATCAGCGCGCCTTCCACCATGCGCTGCTCGTTGAAGGAGTGGCGCTGGATTTCAACGTAGAGCTGATGGCCGAAGGCATGCTTGAGAATATCGAGCCGCGCCTGCGCGAGATCCTCCCGCGCCCCATTGCGCAGGGCCGTATCGAGCGGCCCGGTCCAGCCGCCGGTGAGCGCGATGAGACCCTCGCAATGCTTGGCGAGGGTGGCCGCCGCCACTTGCGGCGCATCGCCGAGCGGCACGTCGAAATAGGCGCGGCTCACAAGCCGCATGAGATTGCGATAGCCCTCGTCCGTCTGGGCGAGAAGAACGATGTCGGAGGGCTGCGGTTGCACCCGCGCCGCAGGGTCCGGCTCCTCGAAGAGGACGGAGAGCTGCAATCCAGCAATGGGCTGAATGCCCATGCCCGACAGCTT
Organism: Microvirga flavescens; assembly: GCF_003290125.1. Taxonomy (GTDB): domain Bacteria; phylum Pseudomonadota; class Alphaproteobacteria; order Rhizobiales; family Beijerinckiaceae; genus Microvirga; species Microvirga flavescens. The sequence continues at coordinate 198,313 of NZ_QMKH01000006.1, read as the reverse complement.
CTGCGAGAACTCCAGCGCGCCGAAGAGATTGTTCGTATCGGTCAGCGCGAGTGCCGGCTGCTTGTCGGCGGCGGCGAGCTTCGCCAGGTACTCGATCTTCATCGCCCCCTCGAGGAGCGAATAGGACGAGTGGACGTGCAGATGCACGAAGCCGATTTCTTGCAGAATGCGCGACATGAAAAACCCGACTCAAAGGCGTGGGCTCATTCTCGCACAGGCCCACCGCCCCTCACCAGAGAGCGAACCGCCTCACCGGAACGATCCCACCCGGTTTTTTCGGCCCGCCTTCTGGATATGTGTGAAGTCCGGGGATTACGCGATAGGCGAAAGCAGCATCGCCCAGATGGCGACGGCACTTCCAAAGATCGTCAGCGAAGTGATTTCAGCGGTCGTTTCGAGCAAGGCGCGAAGCATGGCTTTTCCTCCGTGTTCCCATAATGTTCATTATTGTTCATTGTATGTTCTGTGTAAAGCGGAGGAAAAGTTCAGTTTTCGGGTGAGTCAACGAAGCGTTAAGCGGGAACCGAGGGACCCGGGCTGCAAAACGAACTCAATCATCTTTAGGTTGTGCAAGAGGGCTTGCGCATTCAGATCACCGTTGCCGCGTCGAATCCCGGAAACTGTTGGAACTGTATGATGCGACTTCATAAGAGCCGTTGAGGTCCATGCGATTGGTCACACTAAGGAAGTTCCATGAGAGACAAGCTGCAAGTTGCCTTGACATCCATTTTCGGGGGAATCGATCAGCTTCGAGAGATCTCGGACTACAAGCGGCACTTTACGATCGATGGCCGTCTGGTCGGCGACATCGGCGAAATCATCGCTGCGAGAGAATTCGACATCACCTTGGACGGTGTCCAACAAAAGCTCCATGATGGTGTCACAAGCGATGGCAGAAAAGTGCAGATCAAAGCGACCTTCAAGGACTCGCTAACGATCAGGCAAGAGCCGGTGCTTTATCTTGGTCTCAAGCTCTACAAGGACGGCAGCCATGAAGTTATTTACAACGGCCCCGGCCGTATCCTGACCGATGCCTTTGGCCACAGAAAGGGATACGGCAAAGAGCTGCTGTCCTTTCCAATTCAAAAGTTCCAGCAATTATCGCAAAAAGTCTCCGCCAAAGAGCGCGTTCCACGACGGATCAGTTAGTAGCCGCCACCGATAGCCAGTTTTGCAGCTTCGATTACACGCGCCACGCGGAAGTCCGCGCCCTCACCGCAACTGGACGATCTGCCCGTCCTTGATGGTCACGCGGCGGTCCATACGGGCGGCGAGATCCAGGTTATGGGTGGCGATCAGAGCCGCAAGGCGCGAGGCGCGGACGATGGAGACAAGTGTCTGGAACACGCGGTCTGCCGTCTGCGGGTCGAGATTGCCGGTGGGCTCGTCGGCCAGCAGGAGACGCGGCGCGTTCGCCACCGCGCGGGCGATCGCCACGCGCTGCTGCTCGCCGCCGGAGAGTTCGCCAGGGCGATGTGACAGGCGCGGCCCGAGGCCGAGGAAGGTGAGGATCTGCGATGCGCGCTCCTGCGCTTCCTTCTTGTCGAGGCCGCGCACGAGCTGCGGAATAACGACGTTCTCCAGCGCGGAGAACTCAGGCAGCAAGTGGTGGAACTGGTAGACGAAGCCCAGGTCCTCGCGGCGAATGCGCGTGCGCTCGGCATCGTTCATTCCGGCGGTCGGTTGCCCGCCGACATAGACCTCGCCGCCATCGGGCTTTTCGAGCAGGCCCGCGACATGCAGGAGCGTCGACTTGCCGGTGCCGGAGGGCGCGATGAGAGCGACGATTTCCCCCGGCCAGATGGCGAGGTCCGCGCCGCGCAGCACTTCGAGAAAGCCCTCCCCTTGCGGGTAACGGCGCTCGACCTGGGCGAGATAAAGGGCGGGTTGAGGCTGAGAGGCTGACATGGCTTATCCGTACCTCAACGCCTCTACCGGATCGAGTTTCGCCGCCCGCCAGGACGGATAGACCGTCGCGAGCAAGGAAAGCGCCATCGCCATGAAGAGCACGGTCATCACCTCAGCCGGATCCACCTCCGCGGGCAAGCTGCTCAGGAAGTAGAGTTCGGCGGGGAAAAGATTGGTGTTCGTGAGCCACGAGACGAAGCTGCGGATGCGCTCCACGTTCAAGGCGAGCAGCAGCCCGAGCGAGAACCCCGCGATGGTTCCGACGACGCCGATGGACGCGCCGGTGATGAGGAACACGCGCATGATGGTGCCGCGCGTCGCCCCCATCGTGCGCAGGATCGCGATGTCGCTCGACTTGTCCTTCACCAGCATGATGAGGCCGGAAATGATGTTGAGCGCCGCAACCAGCACGATGAGCGTGAGGATGAGGAACATCACGTTCCGTTCCACTTCCAGCGCGCCGAAGAAGGTGCGGTTGCGCTGCCGCCAGTCGGTGATGAGGATCTGGCGTCCGGCGACCTTCTCGATGGCGTCGCGGGCCTCGTCGACCTTGTCCGCGTTGTCGAGATAGACCTCGATGACGTTCACATCGCCCTGGCGGTTGAAGTAGCTCTGCGCCTCTGTCAGCGGCAGGTAGACGAAGCTGGAGTCGAATTCGGACATGCCGATCTCGAACACCGCCTTCACCGGATAGCCTTTCACGCGCGGCGCGGTGCCGAACGGCGTCGAGGCTCCGCGTGGGGTGATGAGGGTGAAGGTGTCACCCGCCTGCAGGGCAAGCGACTCAGACAGGCGGCGCCCGATGGCGACGCCCTCGCCCGTGTCGAACCCGTCGAGGGTGCCCTGCCGGATGTTGTCGGCGATGCTGTGGACCTTCTTCAGGTCCTCCGCCCGGATGCCCCGCACCAGAACGCCGCTGCCGCCATAGGGCGACGAGCCGAAGGCCTGCCCTTCGACCAGCGGAATTGCGAGCTTGACGCCGGGTACTGCGGCGATGCGCTTTGCCACCTCCGCATAGTCGGTCAGGGGCGACTCGAGGGGCGCGACGAAGAGATGGCCGTTGATGCCAACGATCTTGTCCAGCAATTCCTTGCGGAAGCCGTTCATGACCGAGAGCACCACGATCAGCGTCGCAACGCCGAGCATGATGCCGAGGAAGGAGAAGCCCGCGATCACCGACACGAACCCTTCGCGGCGGCGCGTGCGCAAATAACGCCCCGCGATCATCCACTCGAAGGGAGCGAAAGGCTTTGTCGATGAAGGGGTTTCGCCTGCCATCGGGACCCGTCAGGCCTTCCTGGTCAGGCGCGCGACCACGTCGGCGAGCGGCAGCACTTCCTTCTCGCCCGTGGCGCGGCGCTTCAGTTCCACATTGCCCTCGGCGAGGCTCTTCGGCCCGATGATGACCTGCCACGGAATGCCGATGAGATCGGCGGTGGCGAATTTCGCGCCGGGTCGCTCGTCGCGGTCGTCGTAGAATACGTCAACGCCCGCCGCACCGAGCTCGCGATAGAGCTTCTCGCAAGCCTCGTCCGTCGCGGCATCGCCCGCCTTCAGGTTGAGGAGCGCCACATCGAAAGGTGCGATGGCGTCAGGCCACACGATACCGTTCTCGTCGTGGCTCGCCTCGATGATCGCGGCGATGAGGCGGCTCGGGCCGATGCCGTAGGAGCCCATGTGGACCTCGTGCTCCTGACCGTCCGGTCCCATGACCTTCGCGCCCATCGGCTTCGAGTACTTGGTGCCGAAGTAGAAGATGTGGCCGACCTCGATGCCGCGCGCGGAAACCTTTTTCTCCGAAGGCAGACCCTCGAAGGCGGAAGCGTCGTGCATCTCGGAGGTCGCGGCGTAGAGCGACGTCCACTTGTCGACGATGCCCTGGAGAGCCGAGATGTTATCGAAATCGGTATTGACCGCCGGAATGTCGAAATCGAGATAGTCCTTGTGGCAGAACACCTCGCTCTCACCGGTGGAGGCAAGAATGATGAATTCGTGGCTCAGGTCGCCGCCGATGGGGCCCGTATCGGCCTTCATCGGGATCGCCTTCAGGCCCATGCGGGCGAAGGTGCGCAAGTAAGCGACGAACATCTTGTTGTAGGAGTGGCGCGCGCCGGCCTGGTCGATGTCGAAGGAATAGGCATCCTTCATCAGGAACTCGCGCGAACGCATGACGCCGAAGCGCGGGCGCACCTCGTCCCGGAACTTCCACTGGATGTGATAGAGGTTGAGCGGCAGATCCTTGTAGGAGCGCACATAGCCCCGGAAGATCTCCGTAATCATTTCCTCGTTCGTCGGGCCGAACAGCATCTCGCGGTCGTGCCGATCCTGAATGCGCAGCATTTCCTTGCCGTAGGCGTCGTAGCGGCCGGATTCGCGCCACAGATCCGCCGACTGGATCGTCGGCATCAGGAGTTCGATGGCCCCGGAGCGGTTCTGCTCCTCGCGGATGATAGCGTTGATCTTGTTGAGCACCCTCAGGCCGAGCGGTAGCCAGGCATAGAGACCCGCCGCTTCCTGGCGGATCATGCCGGCGCGCAGCATCAGACGGTGAGAGACGATCTCCGCCTCTTTCGGCGTTTCACGGAGGATCGGCAGGAAATAACGGCTCAAACGCATGGAACGCCTTCGGATCAAGTAGGAATTGGAGTTTCGACTCGTAATTCAGCACACAACACAGCCGCCGGCCAAAAGACAAGCCGGGATCGCGCTCTTAAGGCCCTTCGCCAGATCATTAGACGAAAGATCAATATGATATGTGCCGAAATTCGCGCCAGAGGCTGCCTAAAAAGTGGTGACACTCACGGTTAACACGTTTATAACCGACCCACTGAAAGTCTCAGACGTCAATGCGCCAGAGGCCGCGGTCCGAGTTTCGGGAGGATAGGGTCCCAGTTCGCCAGGAACAGGCGACGGCTCAAAAAGCCGGGAACCGAAAATTGCCAAAAAGGCAGCTAGGCAAGGCGAAAGCCTTGCTTTTTCTTTTCCAGCAACGTGAAAAGCAGACCCGTCTCCCACCCTGTTGGGGGCTTTGTACTGCACAGCCCGGCCCGATCTGGGGTGAAAATCCTTGCAAAAGGCCAGTTGGGCCATGATCCGCGCGGCCCTTGCGCCTCCCGGTGAGGCCGGATTTACAGTCCCGACAGCGGCAGAAGACCCGCGACGAGGAGCAGGATCACGCTCGACAGGAATGTGTTCCAGACCGCTTTTTCCCTTAAGGCCGGATAGCTCGGCGCACCGGGCTCGGAGCCCCGGACAACCTCCCCCGTCTCATGCTGGCCGCGCACGCCGAAGGGCAGGACGGCGAAAAGCGCGATCCACCAGATGACGAAATAAAGGCCAATACCCCCGGTGGCGCGCAGGCCGAACGCCTGCACCGCGATGGCGATGGCGATGGCCGAAACAACGATGACCACGGCGGCAGTCGCCCAGAACGAGGCCGCGACGGATTTAACGAACCGAACCACTTCGAAAGCCCTTATGCCTGCTCGAGTTCCACGAGCGTTCCGCAGAAATCCTTGGGGTGAAGAAACAGGACCGGCTTTCCGTGCGCCCCGATCTTGGGCTCACCGGAACCCAGCACGCGCGCGCCGTTCCTCGTGAGCTGGTCGCGCGCGGCGAGAATGTCCTCAACCTCGTAGCAGATGTGATGGATGCCGCCGTCAGGGGATTTTTCAAGAAACTTCGCGATGGGGGAATCCGCTCCGAGCGGCTCGAGAAGTTCGATCTTGGTGTTCGGCAGGGTGATGAACACCACCGTCACCCCATGCTCGGGCAAAGCCTCCGGCGCAGAGACGTTCGCGCCCAGCGTCTCGCGATAGAGCTTCGAGGCCGCTGCGATGTCGCGCACGGCGATGGCGACATGATTGAGCCGTCCGATCATGCTGTTCCCCCTCGATCCGTTGAGCCGCTTATACCTCGATCACCAACACATGGCAGGCAGGTTTCTTGCCCCAAGCCTCGTTGACCTTGGCGCGGATGGCGCGCTTGACCGCGTTCTCGACCGTATCCGGATCGCGGCGCTTGGCCTTGGACAGGCCGTCGAGCACGTCAGAAACCGTGTCGGCGATGAGATCGTCGAAAGCCTCGCCGCTGCGCGTCTTTGCCGGCAGGCCCATCGTTTCGATGATAGGATCGCCCGCGATCTCACCGTCCTCCTCAATCGCGATGGCGGCGCTGACGAGCCCCGCGAAGGAGAGCTTGCGGCGTTCCGGCACGGCGCGCTCGCTGGGATCGATGACGAGGTTGCCGTCGCGATAAACCCGTCCGAACGGGACGGTGTCGACGATCTCGGCCTTGCCTGGCGCGAGGCGGACGACGCTACCGTTGCGAGCGCGGACGACCTCCTCGACCCCCTGCCCTCTGGCGAAGCGCGCGTGCTCTTCCAGATGCAGCGCCTCGCCGTGCGCAGGGATCGCAATACGCGGGCGCGTCCATTGATACATCTGCGCCAGCTCGCCACGGCGAGGATGGCCCGAGACGTGAACGAGCGCGGTACGGTCGGTAACGACCTCGACGCCCTGCTCGATGAGGCTGTTGATGATGGCGCTGACCGCCTTCTCGTTTCCGGGGATCGCACGGGAGGAGAAGATTACCCGGTCACCTTGCGACAACGCGATGTCTGGGTGTTCGTCCTGCGCGATGCGCGCCATCGCGGCGCGCGGCTCTCCTTGCGAGCCGGTGAGAATGGCAACGACCTTGTCGCGCGGCAGGTAGCCGTAGTTCTCGGGAGTGCGGAAATCCGGAATGCCGTCGAGAAACCCGCATTCGCGCGCCACGTCCACAGCCCTGTCCATCGCACGCCCGACAATCACGACCTCGCGGCCCGCCTCGCGCGCAGCCTCCGCAACCGAGCGGATGCGTGCGACGTTCGAGGCGAAGGTGGTGACAGCAACGCGCTGCGGCGCGGTCTTGATGAGTTCGGCGAGGTGGTTCGACACATCGGCCTCGCTCGGGCTCGTGCCCTCGCGCACCACGTTGGTGGAATCGCAGATCAGCGCCAGTACGCCCTCTTCGCCGAGCGCGCGGAAGGTCTCTTCCGACGTCAGGCTGCCGAGATAGGGCGTAGCGTCGAGCTTCCAGTCGCCGGTGTGGACCACGAGGCCATGCGCAGTGCGGATCGCGAGCGCGTTCGATTCCGGGATCGAGTGCGCCACGGGCACGTACTCGACATCGAACGGCCCAAGCTTGATACGCTCGCCGGGCTTGATCTCGTTGAGATCGAGCTTCGGTGCGCCAGGTTCGGACAGGCGACGCGTTTCGAGAAGGCCGATGGCAAAGCGCGTGGCGTAAACCGGCGCGCGCAGGCGCGGCCACATCTCGACCAGCGCACCGATATGGTCCTCATGCGCGTGGGTGATGAAAATGCCGAGGAGGTTGTGACGCTCCTCTTCGATGAAGCGCAGATCCGGATAGACCACATCGATGCCGGGAAGATGCTCTTCGCCGCCGAAACCCATGCCGCAATCGACCAGAATCCACTGGCGGTTCTCTTCCGGCCCGAATCCGTAAAGCGCGGCGTTCATCCCGATTTCGCCCAAGCCGCCGAGCGGCACGAAGACGAGTTCGTCGTTGGGGGAAGCCATCAATTAAAATCCTGTCGAGCCGACGTTTGGCGCGGCCTCGTGAGTGAGGTTGGAAAGATATAGGTCGCCCGCATCGATGGCTTCCAGCCCCCGAGCGGTCTTCAATTGCAGTCGTCCCGAGCGGTCGAGGCCCTCGAAAAGTCCCCTCTTCTCGCCCGATGGCAAGCGCAAGGTGACCTCGGTGCCGAGCCCGGCGGCACGCTCCAGCCAGAGTTGGCGGATCGCGCCGAAGGAATCGGCGGGGTTCGTCCGGCGCGCTGTCCGCCAGGCGGAGAATGTGCGCGCGAAGGCATCGGACAGCGCCAGGAACACGTCCTCCCGCGTCAGCCCGGGCTTGACCGCGTGAAGGAGCGCCGTCGGATATGGCGTTCCCGTCGGTGCGTGAGCGACGTTGATGCCGATGCCGATCACGATGGCGAGGCGGTTCTGCGGCCCAACCCGATGCCCCTCGAGCAGGAGCCCCGCAACCTTCGCCCCATCAAGGAGAAGATCGTTCGGCCATTTCAAGGCGAGACGCGGCGCGGAGACGCCTGCCACCGCCTCGACAGCCTCATGCGCGGCAAGCCCCGCAACGAAGCCGAGCTGTGCGGCATCCGCAACCTCGCAAGGGTCGATCAGAAGCAGGCTGGCATAGAGATTGCCGGGGGGAGACACCCATTGCCGTCCATGCCGCCCCCGGCCCGCATTCTGCTGTTCCGTGACGATCCAGAGAAACCCTGGATCGCCGGATTGCGCGGCCCGAACCGCGTCGTCATTCGTCGAACTCGTCTCGCTTAACGAAATGAGCCGATAGCCGTTATTCTCTGTTTCCGCCGACAGCCGCACGTCAGAACAGAGAACGCGCAGCGGCGCCCGCCACGGAGACCAGCGGCGCGGGCACGAGGCCGAACAGGACGACGAAGATGCTGGACACGGCAAGCACGAGCTTCACGCCCGCAGGCATGGCATCGTAGCGCTCGCCCGGCTCATCGAAGTACATGACCTTGACGATGCGCAGGTAATAGTAAGCGCCCACGACGCTCGTGATGACGCCGATGACGGCGAGCGCCACGAGGTTCGCCTTGATCGCCGCGTTGAACACCGCGAACTTGGCAAAGAAGCCGGCGAGCGGCGGAATGCCCGCCATCGAGAACATCATCATCGCAAGGCAGAATGCGATGATGGGATGCGTGCGGGCGATGCCCGACAGGTCCGAGATGTTCTCGAACATCACGTTGCCGCGGCGCAGGCTCAAGATGCAGGCGAAAGCGCCGAGCGTCATGGCGAGATAGATCGCCATGTAGATCGCGACGCCCTGCACACCCTCCGCCGTGCCGGCGGCAAGGCCGATGAGCGCATAGCCCACGTTGGCGATGGACGAATAGGCCATCAGGCGCTTGATGTTGCGCTGGCCGATGGCCGCGAAGGCGCCCAGCGCCATCGAGGCGAGCGAGATGAAGACGATGATCTGCTGCCACTGGCCGGTGATGCCGGGGAACGCCTCGATGAAAAGGCGCGTCGTCATCGCCATGCCCGCCATCTTGGGGGCGGCGGCGAAGAAGGCCGTGACCGGGGTCGGCGAGCCCTCATAGACGTCCGGCGTCCACATGTGGAACGGCACCGCCGAGATCTTGAAGGCGACGCCGGCCGCGACGAACACGATGCCGAAGATCACGCCGGTTCCGACCTCGCCCGTCAACACCTTGGCGATGCCGGGGAAGGACACGGTGCCCGTGAAGCCATAGATCAGCGAAGCGCCGTAGAGCAGCATGCCGGAAGAGAGCGAGCCGAGCACGAAATACTTCAGGCCCGCTTCCGTGGAGCGCACGTTGTCCCGGTCGAAAGCCGCGATCACGTAGGATGCGAGGCTGAGCAACTCGACGCCGAGATAGAGCGCGATCAGGTCGTTCGCCGAGATCACCATCAGCATGCCGATGGTCGCGAGCACGATCAGGATCGGGTACTCGAAGCGCGTGATGCCCTCACGGCGCATGAAGTCGGACGAGAGAACGATGCCGGCGATGGAGCCGAGCAGCGTCAGCGTCTTCATGAACTTGGCGAAGCCGTCGATGACGAATGAGCCGCTCATGGTTTCGACGCGCTCGGCCGGCAGCATGAACACGGCGACGAGAGCGGCGACCAGGAGCGCGAGCGCGATGACGCTTACCGTGCCGGCGGACTTCTCGCCGCGCAGCGCGCCAAGAAGGATCAGGACCAGCGCGCCCGCCGCCAGGATGATTTCCGGCAGCGCGGGGGCAAAGGAGGGAATGGCGAGGACGGTGTTCATCATGACCTCAATGCGCGACCAGGGCGGCCGTCTTCACGGTGGCGAGCGCGGCCTCGTAGCTCTTGAGGAGCGCATCCGTCGGCGCCGCGAAGACGTCGAGGATGGGACCGGGCTGGACGCCGTAATAGATGACGAGAAGGACAAGCGGAGCGAGCGTGATGATCTCGCGGCGGTTGAGATCCATGATGTCCTGCAGCGCGGGCTTGTCGAGCACGCCGTAAACGACGCGGCGATAGAGCCAGAGCGCGTAAGCCGCCGACAGGATCACGCCCGAGGACGCGAAGAACGACACCCACGGATTGGAGCGGAACGCGCCCATCAGCGTCAGGAACTCGCCGACGAAGCCCGAAGTGCCGGGCAGGCCCACATTGGCCATCGTGAAGATCATGAACGCGACGGCATAAAGCGGCATGCGTGTGACGAGGCCGCCATAGGCTTTGATCTCGCGGGTATGCATGCGGTCGTAGACCACGCCGACGCACAGGAAGAGCGCGCCGGAGACGAGGCCGTGCGAGACCATCTGGAACATGGCCCCCTGCACGCCCTGAGTGGTCATCGAGAAGATGCCCATCGTCACGAAGCCCATGTGGGCGACGGACGAATAAGCGATCAGCTTCTTCATGTCCTCCTGCATCAGCGCCACCAGCGAGGTGTAGACGATGGCGATGACAGAGAGCGCATAGACAAACGGCGCGAAGTACTGCGACGCCTCCGGGAACATCGGCAGCGACACTCGGATGAATCCGTAGCCGCCCATCTTGAGCAGGATGCCCGCCAGGATCACCGAGCCCGCCGTCGGCGCTTCAACGTGCGCGTCGGGAAGCCAGGTGTGGACCGGCCACATGGGCATCTTCACCGCAAACGATGCGAAGAAGGCGAGCCATAGCCAGAGCTGCACCTGCGCCCCAAACTTGAAGGTGAGAAGCGTCGGGATGTCCGTGGTGCCCGCCGCCCAGTACATCGCCATGATGGCGAGCAGCATCAGCACGGAGCCGAGCAGCGTGTACAGGAAGAACTTGAAGCTCGCATAAATGCGGCGCTTGCCACCCCAGATGCCGATGATGAGGAACATCGGAATGAGGCCGGCCTCGAAGAACAGGTAGAACAGCACCAGATCGAGAGCCTCGAAGACGCCGATCATCGTGGTTTCAAGCACGAGGAAGGCGACGAAGTATTCCTTCACCCGGTGCGTGATGGATTCCCACGAGGCCAGGATGCAGAACGGCATCAGGAACGTGGTGAGCAGCACGAACGGCATTGAGAAGCCGTCGACGCCGAGCTTGAAGCGGATGGTCTCGGAGAGCCAGCCATGCGTCTCGACGAGCTGGAAGGCCGAACTTCCCGCGTCGAAGCGGCTCCAGGCCACCAGCGAGAGCAAGAAGGTGACGATGGTCGTCGCCAGAGCCGCCCAACGGGCGTTGGAACGCGCCGCCTCGCTGTCGCCGCGAAGCGTCAGGATGAACGCCGCCCCGATGAGGGGAAGGACGAGAAGTCCGGAGAGGATGCCGAAGCCGAGCATCAGTGTGCTCCCCTGAAGAGATAGTAGGTAACGAGAGCCGCAACGCCGATGAGCATGGCGAAGGCGTAGTGGTAGAGATAGCCGGTCTGGACCCGCACCACGCCGCGCGTGACGTCGAGGACGCGGGCCGAGATGCCATCCGGCCCGAGGCCGTCGATGATCTTTCCATCGCCCGTGCGCCACAGGAAGCGGCCGAGAGCCATCGCCGGACGCACGAAGATGGCGTCATACAGCTCGTCGAAGTACCACTTGTTGAGCAGGAAGCGGTAGAGGATCGGGTGATCCGCTGCGATCTGCGCGGGCTTCTTGGTGTCGATGAGATACATCCACACGGCCAGCAGGAAGCCGAGCACCATCATCACCGTCGGCAACAGCGGCACCCAACCCGGCAGGTGGTGCATATCCTCGAGGATCTTGTTGTCCGGACGGGTGAAGATCGCGCCCTTCCAGAAGTGCTCATAGCCGTGGCCGATGAAGGCGCCCGAGAAGGCAAAGCCCGCAACGACCGCGCCGATGGCCAGAACCAGCAGCGGGATCAACATCACGAGCGGGCTCTCATGCGGCTTGTGAGCGCCGTGCCCGTGATCGTCGTGGGAATGATCGGCATGGGCGTGCGAAACGTCATGACCGCTCGCGTTGTGCTCTGCGCCCTCATGGGTGTGCGCCTCGCCGTTCCAGCGCGCCTTGCCCTCGAATGTGAGGAAGAACAGGCGCCAGGAATAGAACGAGGTCATGAAGGCCGCGACGACCGTGGCGAGGAAGGCGAAGCTGCCCGCCGGCGAATGCGCGGCGTATGCCGCCTCGATGATCGCATCCTTCGAGTAGTAGCCCGCCGAGAACGGGAAGCCCGTCAGTGCGAGCGTGCCGATGGCCATCATCCCCGTGGTGAAGGGGATGTACTTGCGCAGGCCGCCCATCGCCCGGATGTCCTGCTCATGGTGCATGGCGTGGATGACCGAGCCGGCGCCCAAGAACAGCAGCGCCTTGAAGAAGGCGTGGGTGAAGAGGTGGAACACGCCCGCCGAATAAGCGCCGACGCCGAGAGCGACGAACATGTAGCCGAGCTGCGAGCAGGTCGAATACGCGATCACGCGCTTGATGTCGTTCTGCACGAGGCCGACGGTGGCGGCGAAGAAGGCCGTGATGCCGCCGATGACGGTGACGACCGTCAGCGCATCAGGCGCGTACTCGAAGACCGGCGACAGGCGCGCGACCATGAACACGCCCGCCGTCACCATCGTGGCGGCGTGGATGAGAGCGGAAACCGGGGTCGGGCCCTCCATCGCGTCCGGCAGCCAGGTGTGCAGCAGGAACTGCGCCGACTTACCCATCGCGCCCATGAAGAGCAGCAGGCAGGCGAGCGTCAGGGCATTCCAGTCGAACCCGAGGAAGTGGAACTGCGCCTTCTCGAATTCCGCCACGCGGGGGAAGATCTGGTCGAAGTTCACCGTCTTGAACAGGACGAAGATCAGGAAGATGCCGAGCAGGAAGCCGAAATCGCCGACGCGGTTAACGATGAAGGCCTTCATGGCCGCCGCGTTCGCGGATTCCTTCTGATACCAGAAGCCGATGAGCAGGTAGCTCGCGAGACCCACGCCTTCCCAGCCGAAGAACATCTGGACGAGGTTGTCGGCGGTCACCAGCATGAGCATGGCGAAGGTGAAGAGCGAGAGATACGCGAAGAAGCGCGGACGGTGCGGATCCTCGTGCATGTAGCCGATGGAGTAGAGATGCACGAGCGCAGACACGGTGTTGACGACGATCAGCATGATCGCGGTCAGCGTGTCGATGCGCAGCGCCCAGTCCACCATGAGGTCGCCCGAGGAGAACCACTGGGCGATCTGAATCCGCACGGCGCCGTGACCGAAGCCGACCTGGAAGAACGCCACCCAGGAGAGCGCAGCGGCGATGAAGAGGAACGCGGTGGTGATCAGCTCGCTGGGGCGCGCGCCGATCACGCGGCCGAACAGGCCCGCGATGAGGAAGCCGACAAGCGGCAGGAAGACGATTGCGTAGTACATGCCCTGTCCTACCCCTTAGCCCTTCATCATGTTGACGTCTTCGACCGCGATGGAGCCGCGGTTGCGGAAGAACACCACGAGAATGGCGAGCCCGATGGCCGCCTCCGCCGCTGCTACCGTGAGGATCAGCAGCGCGAAGACCTGGCCGACGATGTCGTTCAGATGCGTCGAGAAGGCGACCATGTTGATGTTCACCGAGAGCAGGATGAGCTCGATGGACATCAGAATGACGATCACGTTCTTGCGGTTGATGAAGATGCCGAACACGCCCAGCGTGAAGAGCACGGCGGCGACGGTGAGATAATGGCCGAGACCGATAACCATGTTTTCGCTCCTCAGACGCCCTGGCGGAAGGGAACCTTCCGCACCTCGATGGCGGTTTCCTGCGTGCGGGCATTCTGCTTGGCGATGTCCTGACGCTTGACGCCGGTGCGCTCGCGCAGCGTGAGCACGATAGCGCCGATCATCGCCACCAGCAGGATCAGGCCCGCCGTCTGGAAGAAGTAGAAATAACGGGTGTAGAGCACCTGGCCGATGGCCTGGGTGTTGGTCATCACGTCAGCAGCCGGAATGGGCGCCGTGGTTGCGCGGATGAGGTGCGGGTCCACCACATAGGTGCCGATGACGAGGACGAGTTCGAGCAGGAACACGATGCCGATCAGCGCGCCGATGGGCAGGTATTGCAGAAAGCCCTGGCGCAGCTCGGCGAAGTCCACGTCGAGCATCATCACGACAAAGAGGAACAGAACCGCGACCGCGCCGACATAGACGATGACGAGGATCATCGCCAGGAACTCCGCGCCCATCATCAGGAAGAGCCCCGCCGCGTTGACGAAGGCGAGGATGAGGAAGAGCACCGATTGCACGGGGTTGCGCGACGCGATCACCATGAAGCCCGAGGCAATGGCGATGGTCGAGAACAGATAAAAGAAGGCGGCGGTCACCGTCATGCTTCAAGCTCAGCCGCCTCAAGGCGGCCCCTTCCGACGAAGCGCCGGCGAACCGGCGGCCTGTCTCTCGTTTCAAGAAATCCCGGCGGGACAACCCGCCGGGACATGCTCAATCCCCTGCCCTGCCGGGCAGGAAAAATTCGTTTAGCGGTACGGCGCGGTCTTCACGAGGTTGCGGGCAATCTCCCGCTCCCACCGGTCGCCGTTCGCGAGAAGCTTAGCCTTGTCGTAGTAGAGCTCCTCGCGGGTCTCCACCGAGAATTCCAGGTTCGGCCCCTCGACGATGGCATCCACCGGGCAGGCCTCCTGGCACAGGCCGCAATAGATGCACTTCACCATGTCGATGTCGTAGCGCGTGGTGCGGCGCGTGCCGTCATTGCGGCGCGGGCCGGCTTCGATGGTGATGGCCTGCGCCGGGCAGATGGCCTCGCAGAGCTTGCAGGCGATGCAGCGCTCTTCCCCGTTGGGATAGCGGCGCAGCGCATGCTCCCCGCGAAAACGCGGGCCGCGATGGCTCAGCTCGAACGGATAATTGATGGTGGCCTTCGGCTTGAAGAAATAGCGCATGGCGAGGAAGAACCCCGACACGAACTCCTTCAACAGCAGCGACTTCGCGACCTGATCGAGTTTCATGGACCGGTTTCCTTACTGCATGCCCGGCGCGAGCCGGAACGCCATCAGAACGCCCGCGACCACGATGACCATGATGAGCGAGAGCGGCAGGAACACCTTCCAGCCCAGACGCATGAGTTGGTCGTAGCGGTAACGCGGAACCATCGCCTTCGCCATCGCGAAGAGGAAGAACAGGAAGCTGGCCTTGATGACGAACCAGATCACGCCCGGCACCCAGGTGAAGGGCGCGAACGGGATCGGCGACAGCCAGCCGCCGAGGAAGAGGATCGTGCCGAGCGCGCACATGGTGATGATCGCCACATATTCGCCGAGCATGTAGAGAAGGTACGGCGTCGAGGAATACTCGACCATGTAGCCCGCAACGAGCTCCGATTCCGCTTCCGACAGGTCGAAGGGCGGACGGTTCGTCTCCGCGAGAGCCGAGACGAAGAACACCACGAACATCGGCAGAAGCGGCAGCCAGTACCAGCCGAGGATGCCGAAGCGCGTATCCTGCGCCTCGACGATACCCGAGAGATTCAGCGTGCCCGCGCACATGAGCACGGTGACGATTACGAAGCCGATGGAGACTTCGTAAGACACCATCTGCGCGGCGGAACGGAGCGCGCCGAGGAAGGCGTATTTCGAGTTCGAGGCCCAGCCGCCCATGATGACGCCGTAAACGCCGAGCGACGAGATCGCGAAGATGTAGAGAACGCCCACATTGATGTTGGCGATGGCCCAGCCCGCGTTGAGCGGGATCACGGCCCACGCTGCGAGCGCCAGCGTACAGGTCAGCAGCGGGGCGAGCAGGAACATGCCCTTGTTGGCGGGAGCCGGGATCACCGGTTCCTTGAACACGAACTTCAACAGGTCCGCGAACGACTGGAACAGGCCCCAGGGGCCGACCACGTTCGGACCGCGCCGCAGCTGCACCGCCGCCCAGATCTTGCGGTCGGCCAGAAGCGCGTAGGCGATGAAGACGAGAAGCGCCACGAGCAGGAGCAGGCTCTTGCCCAGGATGATCGCCAGAGAGAGGAGAAGGTCTCCGAGTTCCATGTTCGGTTCCTCTTACTCGGCCGCCTCGAGCCGGACATGGCGGGCGAGCGCGGAGCACTCGGCCATCACACCGGACGCGCGGGCGATCGGGTTCGTGAGATAGAAGTCCTTGACCGGGCTCTGGAAGGCGTCGCGGCCCGGCGTGCCGCCGATGGCGGCAAGCGCCTCCACGGCCTTCGCCACATCGCCCTGCGCCACCTCGTCGAGAGCCGCGAAATGCGGATATTCCGCATAAAGCTTGGCCCGAAGCGCGTTGAGCGAGTCGAACGGCAGGCGCTGGCCGAGCACGTCGGAGAGCGCGCGCAGGATCGCCCAATCCTCACGGGCATCGCCCGGAGCGAAAGCCGCGCGGTTGGCCATCTGCACCCGGCCTTCCGTATTCACGTAAGTCGCGGACTTTTCCGTATAGGCCGCGCCGGGCAGGATCACGTCCGCGCGGTGCGCGCCGCGGTCGCCGTGGGTGCCCTGGTAGATCACAAAAGCACCCGGAGCGACGTCGATCTCGTCGGCCCCGAGGTTGAACAGAACGTCCACGCCGCCCTTGGCCATGTCCTGCGCATTCAGGCCGCCCTCACCCGGCACGAAGCCGAGATCGAGCGCGCCGACGCGGGAGGCAGCGGTGTGGAGAATCGAGAACCCGTTCCAGCCTTCCGCGACAGCGCCGACGCTGCGCGCGAGCTGTGCGGCAAGCGAGAGGATCGCCTGACCATCGGCGCGGGACAAAGCGCCCTGCCCGACGATGATGAGCGGCTTCTTCGCGGCCTTCAGCTTCTCGACGAAGCTGTGACGACCAGCGGCAAGTTCCGCCAAGGTCTCGGGGCCAGCGCCGAGGTGCTCGTAAGCGTAGGTCAGGTCGACCTTCTCACCGATCAGCGCGATCGGCAGCGGAGCCGCGCGCCAGCGCTTGCGGATGCGCACGTTGACGAGAGATGCCTCGACACGCGGGTTCGAGCCGACGATGAGGATCGCGTCCGCTTCCTCGATGCCGGCGATGGTCGAATTGAAGACATACGACGCTCGGCCGAAAGCGGGCGACAGCGCCGCGCCGTCCTGACGGGCGTCGATATTCGCAACGCCGAGGCTCTGCATGAGGAGCTTGAGCGCGTAGATTTCCTCAACCGCGGCAAGATCGCCGACGACGGCGCCGATCTTCTTCGGAGCCGTGCCCTTCACGCGGCTCGCGATGACGCCGAAGGCCTCCTGCCAGGTGGCCGGGCGCAGCTTGCCGTTCTCGCGCACGAAGGGGCGGTCGAGGCGCTGCACGCGCAGGCCGTCCACGATCTGGCGCGCCTTGTCGGTGATCCATTCCTCGTTCACCGCCTCGTTCACGCGCGGCAGAATGCGCATGACTTCGCGGCCACGCGAGTCGACGCGGATCGAGGAGCCGACCGCATCCACCACATCGACGGAATCGGTCTTGTTCAGCTCCCACGGACGATAGTGGAACGCTTCCGGCTTGTGGGTGAGCGCGCCGACGGGGCAGAGATCCGCCACGTTGGCCTGCAGCTCCGAGCCCATCGCCTTTTCGAGATAGCTCGTGATCTCCATGTCCTCGCCGCGCCAGATCGCGCCGAGATCGGAGACGCCTGCGACTTCGGTGGTGAAGCGCACGCAGCGGGTGCAGTGGATGCACCGGTTCATCGAGGTCTTGACCAGCGGGCCGAGATACTTGTCCGGCACCGCGCGCTTGTTTTCCTCGTAGCGGCTGGTGTCGACGCCGTAGGCCATCGCCTGGTCCTGCAGGTCGCACTGGCCGCCCTGGTCGCAGATCGGGCAGTCGAGCGGGTGGTTGATGAGGAGGAACTCCATCACCCCTTCCCGCGCCTTCTTCACCGTCGCGGACTTGGTGGAAATCTCCGGCGGCTCGCCGTTCGGGCCGGGACGGCAATCGCGGACGCCCCAGGCACAGGATGCGACCGGCTTCGGCGCGCCTTTCACTTCCACAAGGCACATGCGGCAATTGCCGGCGATGGAAAGACGCTCATGGAAGCAGAAACGCGGAACTTCCGCGCCCGCCGCTTCCGCCGCCTGCAGCAGCGTGAACTCCGGCGGAACGTCTACCTCGATACCGTCAACGATGATCTTGGTCATGAGTTTGCATCCAATGGCGCGGGCCGCATGGCCGAAGCCGACTCGTTATGCCCGACTACAGGGTTCCGGAAGGTGTTTTTCACACGTTTGGAAACGTGAAAATACGGGATCCAGATCAGCGCAGTCATGAACACGCGCACCGTATCCCTGGCCACCTTGGGATCGACCGGCTCGTCAGGAAGTATCTCGCGAAACCTTGCATCCCCCCAAAGCTCGATCAGGCTTGCAGCCACGAGAATAAGGTAGTGCGCTGTCGCGGCCTTCACGATGATCGGCTTCTTCTGGAAGATGAAGACCAAGCACGCGCCAGCGCTCAGGATCACTGCCACGCCACCCAGCATAGACAACGCTACGGGAAGCCTCATCTCGGCAAGCTGCCCTGAAGTCGCGGAGAAGATCGCAATAAATCCGTCAAGCTCCTTGAAGAGTCCTGAGAGATTGAAGATCGTTAGGCCGAGTGTTCCAATAAACCCGATGATGGGCAGGATCAGCCAGCCACCGATCCCAACCGGCTCTTTGCGGGGAGGCGTGAAGCCTTGTGCCGTTCCTGTCATGACTTCACTCCGCCGCAATCAGCACGGATTCGGAATGCGGGTTCGCCGCATAGTCGTCGATGCGCTTCTCGATCTCATGCCGGAAATGCCGGATGAGGCCCTGCACCGGCCACGCCGCCGCATCGCCGAGCGCGCAGATGGTGTGGCCTTCGATCTGGGTCGACACTTCGAGCAGCATGTCGATTTCGCGCTTCTGCGCGCGGCCTTCCGCCATGCGGTTCAGAACGCGCCACATCCAGCCCGTGCCTTCGCGGCACGGCGTGCACTGGCCGCAGCTCTCATGCTTGTAGAAGTACGAGATGCGGGCGATGGCGCGCACGATGTCGGTGGACTTGTCCATGACGATGACCGCCGCCGTGCCGAGGCCCGAGCGCAGGCCGCGCAGGGTGTCGAAATCCATGTAGGCGTCGGCGATCTGGTCCGCAGGAACGCACGGCACGGATGATCCGCCGGGGATCACCGCAAGCAGGTTGTCCCAGCCGCCGCGAATGCCGCCGCAATGGGTGTCGATGAGCTCGCGGAAGGTGATGCCCATCGCCTCTTCCACGTTGCACGGCTTGTTCACATGGCCGGAAACGCAGAACAGCTTGGTGCCCACGTTGTTCGGGCGGCCGATGCCCGAGAACCAGGACGCGCCACGGCGCAGGATCGTGCCCGCCACCGCAATCGATTCCACGTTGTTCACCGTCGTCGGACAGCCATAGAGGCCCATGTTCGCCGGGAACGGAGGCTTGAGGCGCGGCATGCCCTTCTTGCCCTCGAGGCTCTCCAGAAGCGCTGTCTCCTCGCCGCAGATGTAAGCGCCCGCGCCGTGGTGGAGATAGAGGTCGAAGGGATAGCCGTGGATGTTGTCCTTGCCGATGAGCTTGGCCTCATAGGCCTCGTCGATGGCCTTCTGCAGCGCGTGCTTCTCGGCGATGTATTCGCCACGGATGTAGATGTAGGCCGCGTTCGCATTCATGGCGAAGGACGCGATGAGGCAGCCTTCGACAAGAAGATGCGGATCGTGCCGCATGATCTCGCGATCCTTACAGGTGCCCGGCTCCGACTCGTCCGCGTTGACGACGAGGTAGCTCGGACGGCCATCCGACTGCTTGGGCATGAAGGACCACTTCATGCCGGTCGGGAAGCCCGCGCCGCCGCGCCCGCGAAGGCCCGACTTCTTCATCTCGTCGATGATCCAATCCTTGCCCTTCTCGAGCAGGAACTTGGTGCCGTCCCAGGCGCCGCGCATCTGCGCAGCCTTCAGGCCCGGCGAATGCAGGCCGTAGAGGTTGGTGAAAATGCGGTCTTTGTCCTGAAGCATGTCTGTTCCTCCCTCAGGACTTCTTTTCGGTGTCGGCGTCGGCGGCCTTCACCGCCTCTTCCTCGAAACGCTTGCGCCAGGAGCCGATGACGGACCCGTCATAGAGCGAGGGGTCCTGCAGCGTCTTGATCGCGTCTTGCGGCTCGGAAGCGTGGCGACCATTCTGCGGGCCCTTCTTCACGGGGCGGCCGGCGGCGAGATCGTCGAGCAGCTTCTCGAAGTTTTCGGTGGTCAGGTCTTCATAGTAATCGTCGTTGATCTGCACCATCGGCGCGTTGCAGCACGCGCCCAAGCACTCGACCTCGAGCCAGGAGAAGATGCCATCGTCGCTCACATGGCCCTGCTCGCCGACGCGGGCTTCCAGCACCTTCTTGATGTCGCCCGCGCCACGAAGCTGGCAGGGCGTGGTGCCGCAGAACTGGATGAAATACTTGCCGACCGGGGCGAGGTTGAACATCGTGTAGAAGGTCGCCACCTCCATCACGCGGATCGGCGGCATGTCGAGCCGCGCGGCGACCACCTCGATGGCCTTCTGCGGCAACCAGCCGTCATGCTGTTCCTGCACGCGCCAGAGCAGCGGAATCACCGCCGAAGCCTGACGGCCCGGCGGGTACTTGGCGATCTGCGCTTGCGCAAAGGCTTCGGTTTCAGGCGTGAACGCGAAGCTTTTGGGCTGCAATTCCTCAGGAGCGACCTTACGAACAGCCATCTCTTACCTCTGTATCAAGCAACGGCAGAGTTCATCGAACCCTGCTGCCGCCCAATCTTCCTAATGACGAACTTCCAGCTCAGAACACTGCCTGCGGCCACAAAAACCGGAGCAAAAACGAACAGAAGCCCAAGGAACGCCAAGCCAGCCCCCGGGTCGGTTCCCGGACTCTCAGGCTCGGAGCCATCAATAAAGAAATACGTGACAAGCCATGCGACGAACCCGCTCGCAAAGAGCGACGCTACGATTGTAGCACCGAATGCGACACCTCTCGCGGCTGTCACGATCACGCTCACCGATCGACCTCGCCGAACACGATGTCGAGCGTACCTAGAATGCACGAGACGTCGGCCAGCATGTGCCCACGGCACATGAAGTCCATCGCCTGCAGGTGCGCGAACCCCGGAGCGCGGATCTTGCAGCGATACGGCTTGTTGGAGCCGTCCGACACGAGATAGACGCCGAACTCGCCCTTCGGAGCCTCGACGGCAGCGTAGACCTCGCCCGCCGGCACATGGAAGCCTTCCGTGTAGAGCTTGAAGTGGTGGATCAGCGCTTCCATCGAGCGCTTCATGTCCTTGCGCGAGGGCGCCGCAACCTTGCCGTCGAGCGTGCGCACGGGCCCCTTCCCGTCAGGCTGACGGAGCTTGGCGACGCACTGCTTCATGATGCGGACCGACTGGCGCATCTCTTCCATGCGGATCACCTGACGGTCGTAGCTGTCGCCGTTCTTGCCGACGGGAATGTCGAAATCCATTTCCTCGTAGCACTCGTAGGGCTGCGACTTGCGCAGGTCCCACGGCGCGCCGGAGCCGCGCACCATGACGCCCGAGAAGCCCCATTTCCAGCATTCGTCGAGCGTCACCACGCCGATATCGACGTTACGCTGCTTGAAGATGCGGTTGTCCATCACGAGGGCGTCGAGGTCGTCCACGACCTTCAGGAACGGGTCGCAGAAGGCTTCGATGTCGTCGATGAGCTCGGGCGTGATGTCCATGTTCACGCCGCCGGGACGGAAATAGTTGGCGTGCATGCGCGCGCCGGAAGCGCGCTCGTAGAACACCATCAGCTTTTCGCGTTCCTCGAAGCCCCAGAGCGGCGGCGTGAGCGCGCCCACGTCCATCGCCTGCGTCGTCACGTTGAGCAGGTGCGAGAGAAGACGCCCGATTTCCGAGAACAGCACGCGGATGAGCTGCGCGCGGCGCGGCACTTCGATGCCGAGAAGCCGCTCGGCCGCAAGGCAGAACGCATGTTCCTGGTTCATCGGCGCGACGTAATCGAGCCGGTCGAAATAAGGTGTCGCCTGCGTGTAGGTCTTGTACTCGATCAGCTTCTCGGTGCCGCGATGAAGCAGGCCGATATGCGGATCGACACGCTCGACCACCTCACCGTCCAGCTCCAGCACGAGGCGCAGCACGCCGTGCGCCGCCGGATGCTGCGGGCCGAAGTTGATCGAGAAGTTGCGGATATTATGCTCGCCCATTGGATCGCCCTCTCCGCTTTACGCCTTCGCCTTCTCGTCGCCCGGGAGCACGTAGTCCGTGCCCTCCCACGGCGAGAGGAAGTCGAAGTTGCGGAATTCCTGGTTCAGCTTCACCGGCTCATAGACCACGCGCGCCTGGGCATCATCGTAGCGAACCTCGACAAAGCCGGTGAGCGGGAAGTCCTTGCGGAGCGGGAAGCCCTCGAAGCCGTAATCGGTGAGAAGACGGCGCAGATCCGGATGGCCGGAGAAGAGGATGCCGTAGAGGTCATAAGCCTCGCGCTCGAACCAGTTGGCGGAGGGGAACACACCGATGATCGAGGGAACAGGCGTCACCTCGTCGGTTGCGACCTTCACGCGGATGCGCTGGTTATGGCGCGGCGACAGCAGGTGATAGACCACATCGAAGCGCATTTCGCGCCCCGGATAATCCGCCCCGCACAAGTCGATGAAGCTGACGAAGAGACACTTCGAATCGTCACGCAGGAACTCGATGGTTTTGACGATATCCTGTCCGCCGACGCCGATGGTCAGTTCGCCATAGGCGATGGCCTGCTCCTTCACCGTTCCGCCAAGGGAGGCGGCGATGTGGTCGCTCAGGGCCTGAAGCTCCGCGCTCATGCGATAACCTTTTTCGTTCAGCGCTCGATAGTGCCGGTGCGGCGGATCTTCTTCTGCAGAAGCAGGATGCCGTAAAGCAGCGCTTCAGCAGTGGGAGGACAGCCGGGAACGTAGATGTCGACGGGCACGATGCGGTCGCAGCCGCGCACCACCGAATAGGAATAGTGATAGTACCCGCCGCCATTGGCGCAGGAACCCATCGAGATGACGTAGCGCGGCTCGGGCATCTGGTCGTAGACCTTGCGGAGCGCGGGGGCCATCTTGTTGGTGAGCGTGCCGGCGACGATCATCACGTCGGACTGGCGCGGGCTGGCGCGGGGTGCGAAACCGAAACGCTCCACGTCGAAGCGCGGCATGGAAGCCTGCATCATTTCCACGGCGCAGCAAGCGAGGCCGAAGGTCATCCACATCAGCGAGCCGGTGCGGGCCCAGTTGATGAGATCCTCCGTCGAGGTGACGAGGAAACCCTTGTCGGCCAGCTCATCCTTGATCGAACCGAAGAACGGATCGTTCGCCCCGACGGGCTGCCCCGTCGCCGGATCGAGCGCCCCGACGGGGGCCGGAGCGATGAGGGTCGAATTGGTATTCGTGATCAATCCCATTCCAAAGCTCCCTTCTTCCATTCGTAAACGAAGCCGACGGTCAGCACCCCGAGGAAGATCATCATGGAGATGAAGCCGAACCACCCGAGACCGCCGAACGTGATCGCCCAGGGAAAGAGGAAGGCCACTTCAAGGTCGAAGATGATGAAAAGGATGGAGACGAGATAGAATCGCACATCGAATTTCATGCGCGCATCGTCGAAGGCGTTGAAGCCGCACTCGTAGGCCGACAGCTTCTCCGTGTCGGGGCGGCTATAGGCAACGATGAAGGGGGCAACGAGCAGCGCCAGACCGATCACCAGCGAAACGCCGATAAAGATGACCAGAGGCAGGTAGTCCGCGAGAAGATTCGTCATGCGACACCTAAGGGAAACGGGCAGGTTCCAAAACCCGCCTCAACTCCTGGATTTAATCGGAATAGCGCCTTGTGACAGGCCCTGCGACAAACCACGAATTGTGGCCGGACGCTTAACCGAGATCCCCTTCCCTGACAAGTGTTTGCCGCACTGCGGAAAGAACGTTTCTAAAGTACTCTACCGCCTTTTTTTGCCCCCTGCGGAGCCCCGAACAGCCCTCCTGAAGTGCCAAAAACGACCGCCCCAGCCTGCAGCCGGGCCGAATAGCGGCAAGGGATTGGAAATCCCGGCTGCAAGCCCGGGTGGGGCATAGAGGGGCATTCCGGCAATGCAATTGAAAGGCCAGAAAAACATCTGCCATGCGCGGCAGGAATGCCTCACTGCCGCAGGCGTTCCGGCAAAAACGCTTCGCCCTGTCACGAAGAGCAGCGGTTAATCATGAACGAATTATCTTGGGAGCAAGGCGACTCTGGCCGCGTGGCAGTTTTCAAAACTGCTGATGAGTGGCGCGGGCGACGGGGCTCGAACCCGCGACCTCCGGCGTGACAGGCCGGCACTCTAACCAACTGAGCTACGCCCGCGCAACTGACCGCCGAAGCGGTGTGGGGCGGGGTTTAAGGGCGCCCCCCGGCGGTGTCAAGCGCCTCGGGATTTTAATTTGAAGAATGTTGACGGCGGCAATGAAAAAGGGGCGAAAAAGCAGCAAACGAGCAACCTGAGAAAGAAACCCGACCTGAGACTTGAGAAAGCTAGCTAGCGAAGCGGCAGAGGCGGCACGTCACTCGAACTACGAATCTCACGAGGCCGTGTTAGTTGGGCGGTCATAGCCTCGTTTCCGACGACCTTGGCTGCCGTTAACTTTCACCGGACGAGAATACGCACAGAACCGCTTGGCCTAGCGCTATCGAACTGCCTGTCCCAGCGCTTCATCGATTGCGGTCGCCCCCTGACGCCTCGCCAATCGCTTGCCCAGCTCTGTCGCCGGACTGTCGACGAACCGTGTAAAGGCTGCAGCAGCCGTAAATATTGCTGCGAAGGTGACAATAGCAGAGCCGCCCACCGCTATCGGATAAGACACTCCTAAATTCAAAAGCGCCCCGACGACGGCAAAGCCAAGCGAACAAATGATTGGCCAATGGAGGAGGTACAGTCCGAAAGAAATTTTTCCCGTATAAACAAGAATCGGCCTTTCCAACCAAGCTGAAGCACGCGCGGATGTCACCACACCAGCCAGAAGGCACAAGGCACCGATCGAATAGGAAACTTGCATCTTTGTGGCGTTTAACCAACCAATCGACGGCACAATGCCGGCAAACCATTCAAGTCGCGGCGAATAATCGAAAGCGCCAAGGAAAATGCCAAAAGCGATAAGTATGCCTCCCGCAATTTCCAATCTTCCAAGGTATCGCTTGCTGTAGTGGACAAGGCTGCCTGCAAAAAACGTCATATAATAAATCGCCATATCCGAGGATGGGAACAAGGCGACGACTCCGGCAATAAAGAATGCAGCGGCGAGATAGGGCCTTCGGTTTCCCGCAAGGGCGTAAGCTGCAAAGAGCATAAACGAGGCGATGATCTCGATCTTGATGGTCCAAAGGGGAACATTGATAGACACCTCCCCCAGCAGAGGAGCACCAATCGCCCCCGTCCAGATCGCTGAAAGCAGCGGTACGGGCTTCGAGTAGATATCCGTCAACCACGGCGCAGCTCCGATCGACCGCGCCATCCAGGTTGACATGGCTCCCGATGCAATCAACGCCCAGGTAACAAGCACAGAGACTAATACGGGAATTACAATTCTCGGGTAACGCTTGAGGGCAGCGGACCTTAAGGCCTCATATCGACCTGTGTAGATAAAGGATGCGCTCAAAACATATCCGCTGAGAGCGAAGAAGATGCAAACCGGAAAGGTGCCATTAAAAAGCAGAGTGAAGGGGAATGCGCCGAAAAATCCCTCCCAATCGTAGCGCTGGGTGACCGGTCGTGTCGTGAAATCGTGGCCATTCCAGAGGAAATTCCCGACAAACGGGAAGAACGATATAAGGTAGTGGGACAGTGCCACATTAAGGGAAGCCAACCCCCTGATTGCCTCTAGAGATTCGTTCTTCTGAGGGGCTGAAATCCCGATCATAATGCGCGAGAACTGCTTGCTTTTCAGAGGGTGAAGGTGGGCGGGGCAAACCCGTGACCTCCGGCGTGACAGGCTGGCACTCTAACCAACTGAGCTACGCCCGCGCAACTGACCGCCCAAGCGGTGTGAGGCGTTTAAGGACGCCCCTCCAGCAGTGTCAAGCCTCTGAAATTTAATTTGCCGATTGTTTGTCGAACACGGCAGGGTAAGCCGAAAAATGGCGAAAACAGGCCCTTCTGCCGGCGCATCGAACCGGCATTAGAAAGGCCTTCCATCACGGAGCGAGCGAAGGGCCAGCTTTCTCGCCGCGAACCTCCTCCGAGGTGGCGCCCCAGAGTCGGAAAAACGGAATCGAGACAAGACAGGCGCTGGAGACGAAAACCACACCGACCAGGAAGATGGACACCGTCAGGGCCTCCGATTCGCAAAGGATAGAATACGACTAACGAAACTCAGTTGCATTGCAACATTGTTTGGCGGAGCTGCCGCCGAAGCGCAACCGAATTCTGCGGCAATGGTTAGCCTTAGAAGGCTGCGCGGAGCTTGCCGGGGCTCGGGGCCTCCGGTTGCAACATGTAACGAATTGCTGCCGCTACTCGCATAAATCCCATAATTCGCGGCAGACACGCTTCCCGCGACGGTCACGGCCAGGGCTCCCACCGCCCCGCGAATGCCGTTGGCACCGGCGCCGGTGGCCGAGAGAGATCCCAACGTCTCGATCATGAGAAAACGCCTGAGCTGGCGACTGCGGCATGAACGCCCGCAGCCGTCTGCGTGGGTTGCACCGTGGAAATGACTCGGATCGACATCGCGTGGCTCGTCTCGAACTTGAAATCGAACACATGCCACGCGGGCCTTCATGAGGCTCCATGCGAATCTACGGGGCCCAATCCGGGCGGGAATCAAGAGAGACCGACACTCCAGGCCTTCGAAGCGGGAGAGGATACCAAGCGTTTATCGGGGCTGTCTTGAGGTGCGCGGTCGGCGATGACGTGAGTGGCTGCGACGTCACAGGACAAGACAGCGATCGAGCAAGAACGATCCGCATGGGCGCGCGCCCGAAGACACAGGCCGCCCCAACGCTTTAGCGGCTCGATCCCGGCAAACTCGCGGCGGGCCGATCTTTGGGGGGACCAGGTTGAAAGCTTTCGCGTTCGAGAGACGTGTGGCCCGATCAACGCGGCGCGAGTGTAGGCCCCGCATGACCCGTGCGGATCTCATCTGGAGGAAGCCCCCACATCCGAATGAGGGGGATCGAGACGAGGCAGGTCGAGGAAATGAAAACAACGCCGATCAGGAGTACGGACATCTGAAAAATCCTCCACTATGAACAAATCAATACAGGAGCATGGTTAAAGAAAAGTTAATATCGTTACACTGCGACACATCGGAGCATGCCGCATGGCTTGTCGATCAATCGCGCAGAGCGCGTGCAATGTTCAGAAGAGGAGCCGGGATCCGGCTTGAGAAATGGTGGGCGGTGACGGGCTCGAACCGCCGACCCTCTCGGTGTAAACGAGATGCTCTACCAACTGAGCTAACCGCCCTCGCCGCTTTCGACCGAGCGCTCATACGCCGGATCGTGCGGTTGAAGATGCTACGACATAAAAAGAGAAGACCGACAACGCAAGCGCTGCCGGCCCTCGTTAGGCAAAAACGTAATCGAAAAAGAGATTACTTGCCGTTCACGGCGTCCTTCAGGCCCGCGCCAGCGCGGAACTTCGGGGTCTTCGAAGCCGGAACCTTGACCTTCTCGCCGGTGCGCGGGTTGCGCGCTTCGCCAGCGGCGCGGTTCGTCACGACAAAGGTGCCGAAACCAACGATCTTGACCTCGTCGCCCTTCTTCAGAGCGCCGGTGATGGCCTCGATGGCGGCGTCGATGGCTTCGCCAGCCTGACCCTTGGACAAACCGACCTTATCGGCCACGGCAGCAACGAGCTCGCCTTTATTCATATCCTTAACCTCCAATGATCGCGGCAGCTCGGATTGAGTATGCTGGCCGCCGCTTCAGGGATGAACCGTGTGACCTAAAGCCAACCCGCATGCAACCCCTGAAACGGCTAGAATGAGCCATTTTTCGACAGTCCACATCAAAAAGAAGCCCCCGGATTCATCATCCGGGGGCTTTTTCTGAAAATGCCGTAACGGCAACTATCAATGGGCGATCACGCCGACCGATTCGTCGTCGGCAGCGGAGGTCTTCGGAAGCACGCTTCCCTCCTCCCATTCGATCGGTTCAGGCTTGCGGGTCAAGGCGTGCTCGAGAACCTGATCCATGCGCGAGACCGGCACGATTTCGAGGCCGTTCTTCACACTGGCCGGGAGATCGACCAAGTCCTTGGTGTTCTCCTCGGGGATCAGGACCTTCTTCATGCCGCCCCTGAGGGCCGCCAGAAGCTTCTCCTTCAACCCGCCGATGGGCAGCACGCGGCCGCGCAAGGTCACCTCGCCCGTCATCGCGATATCCCGGCGGACCGGAATGCCCGTGATGACGGAGACGATGGCGGTGGCCATCGCGATACCGGCCGAGGGACCATCCTTCGGCGTCGCGCCTTCCGGCACGTGGACGTGAATGTCGCGACGGTCGAACAGCGGAGGCTCGACACCGAAATCGACGGCGCGCGAGCGAACGTAGGACGCCGCCGCGGAAATCGATTCCTTCATCACGTCACGCAGGTTGCCGGTGACGGTCATCTTGCCCTTGCCGGGCATCATGATGCCTTCGATGGTCAGCAACTCGCCGCCCACTTCCGTCCATGCAAGGCCCGTAACGGCACCGACCATGTCCTCGGCTTCCACCTCGCCATAACGGTAGCGCGGCGGTCCTAAGAACTCGGCGATGTTGTCCGGGCTGACCTGAACCTTCTTGACCTTGTTGAGCAAAATCTCCTTCACGGCCTTGCGGGCCAGGTTGGCGACTTCGCGCTCAAGGTTACGCACGCCCGCTTCGCGGGTGTAGCGGCGGATCAGCATCAAGAGACCCTCGTCGGTGATCGACCATTCCTTGTCCGCGAGGCCATGCTTCTTCATGGCCGAGGGGATCAGGTGCGTGCGGGCGATCTCCGCCTTCTCTTCCTCGGTGTAACCCGCGATGCGGATCACTTCCATGCGGTCGAGAAGAGGCGCCGGGATGTTCAGCGTGTTGGCGGTCGTCACGAACATCACGTTCGACAGGTCGTAGTCGACCTCGAGGTAATGATCGTTGAAGGTGTTGTTCTGCTCAGGATCGAGAACCTCGAGCAGAGCCGCCGACGGATCGCCACGGAAGTCCATGCCCATCTTGTCGATCTCATCGAGCAGGATGAGCGGGTTGGACGTCTTCGCCTTGCGCATCGACTGGATGATCTTGCCGGGCATCGAGCCGATATACGTGCGGCGGTGACCGCGGATCTCGGACTCATCGCGAACGCCGCCGAGCGACATGCGCACGAACTCGCGCCCCGTCGCCTTGGCGAGCGACTTGCCGAGCGAGGTCTTGCCGACGCCGGGAGGACCGACGAGGCAGAGGATCGGGCCCGTCAGCTTGTTCGCGCGCTGCTGAACGGCGAGATACTCGACGATGCGTTCCTTGACCTTGTCGAGACCGTAGTGATCCGCATCGAGCAGATCCTGCGCTCCCTTGAGATCCTTGCGCATCTTCGAACGGCGGTTCCACGGAATGCCGAGCAGCCAGTCGAGATAGTTGCGCACGACGGTCGCTTCCGCGGACATCGGCGACATCTGGCGCAGCTTCTTCAGCTCGCCCATCGCCTTCTCGCGGGCTTCCTTCGAGAGCTTGGTCTTCTGGATCTTTTCTTCCAGCTCGGCCAACTCGTCGCGACCTTCGTCGTCGCCGAGCTCCTTCTGGATCGCCTTCATCTGCTCGTTGAGATAGTACTCGCGCTGCGTCTTCTCCATCTGACGCTTCACGCGGGTGCGGATCCGCTTCTCGACCTGCAGGACGGAGATTTCGCTCTCCATCATGCCGAGAACCTTCTCGAGACGACCGGCGACCGTCGGGGTCTCCAGGATAGCCTGCTTGTCCGCGATCTTGATGGCGAGGTGCGAGGCGATGGTGTCGGCGAGCTTCGCGGGTTCATCGAGCTGGGTCACTGCGGAAACGACTTCCGGCGACACCTTCTTGTTGAGCTTCACGTAGTTCTCGAACTCGGACACCACCGAGCGGGCAAGAGCCTCGGCCTCGATTTGATCTCCCATGTCATCGGGGAGAGCTTCGGCCTCGGCTTCGTAGAATTCTTCCGTGCGGGTGTAGTTGCTCACCTTCGCGCGGCTCATGCCTTCGACCAGCACCTTCACGGTGCCGTCGGGCAGCTTCAGGAGTTGAAGCACGTTTGCGAGCGTGCCGATCTTGTAGATCGCCTCCGTTGCCGGATCGTCGTCGGTGGCATCGATCTGCGTCGCAAGCAGGATCGGGCGGTCGGCCTTGACGACCTCTTCCAGCGCCCGAATGGACTTCTCGCGCCCCACGAAGAGCGGCACGATCATATGCGGAAAGACGACAATATCGCGCAACGGCAGGACAGCGTATGTCCCGGTCGAACCCGGAACGATCGGCTGGCGTGGCTTCGATTGTGTCATGAGACTTCCTTTCGACGTCGTCCGCCTGCCCCTCGATTGAGCTGGCCTGCGAACGGGGAACCGGAGCGCTCAGGCTGTGGGATTTGGCTGCGCCCGGACGTGGAACCATCCCTCGAAGGATGAGCGGACGATGTCCACGCGAGTAATGAAGTGGCGTGTCGAACCCAGGCTTTCAAGGCTGGGTCCGGCACGCTTTGCCGCATGTCGGCGTCAGGCGCTGACACTCGCCGTCTGGTCGGCACGGTCGCCGTGGATGAAGAGCGGCTTCGCCTTCCCTTCCACGACTTCGGGGCCGATGACCACCTGCTCCACCGAGTCGAGGCCCGGCAGGTCGTACATGGTCTCGAGCAGGATGCCCTCCATGATCGAACGCAGGCCGCGCGCGCCGGTTCTGCGCTCGATGGCCTTGCGGGCAATGAGGGAAAGGGCCTCGTCCTGGAAGGTGAGCTGCACGTTCTCCATCTCGAAGAGACGTTGATACTGCTTGACCAGGGCGTTCTTGGGCTCCTGCAGAATCTTCTTCAGCGCTTCCTCATCAAGATCCTCGAGGGTCGCCAGAACTGGCAGGCGGCCGACGAATTCGGGGATGAGGCCGAACTTCAAGAGATCCTCGGGCTCCACCTCACGGAAGATCTCGCCCGTGCGGCGATCATCCGGCGCCTGCACCGAAGCGCCGAAGCCGATGGAGGTGCCCTTCCCGCGTCCGGAGATGATCCGCTCCAGCCCGGCGAACGCGCCGCCGCAGATGAAGAGGATATTCGTCGTATCCACCTGCAGGAATTCCTGCTGCGGGTGCTTGCGGCCCCCTTGCGGCGGCACGGACGCGACGGTGCCTTCCATGATCTTCAACAGGGCCTGCTGCACGCCCTCGCCCGACACGTCCCGCGTGATCGAGGGGTTGTCGGACTTGCGGGAGATCTTGTCGATCTCGTCGATGTAGACGATGCCGCGCTGCGCCCGCTCGACGTTGTAGTCGGAGGCCTGGAGCAGCTTCAGGATGATATTTTCGACATCCTCGCCCACATAGCCCGCCTCGGTGAGGGTCGTGGCGTCAGCCATCGTGAAGGGCACATCGAGGATGCGGGCAAGGGTCTGCGCGAGCAGGGTCTTGCCCGAACCGGTCGGCCCAATCAGCAGGATGTTGGACTTCGCCAACTCGACGTCGTTGTGCTTCGTCGCGTGGGCGAGGCGCTTGTAGTGGTTGTGGACCGCGACCGAGAGAACCTTCTTCGCGTATTCCTGGCCGATCACGTAATCGTCCAGAACGCGGCTGATTTCCTTCGGGGTCGGCACGCCGTCCCGGGATTTCACGAGCGAGGATTTCGATTCCTCGCGGATGATGTCCATGCAAAGCTCGACGCATTCATCGCAAATGAACACCGTCGGGCCAGCGATCAGCTTACGGACCTCATGCTGGCTCTTGCCGCAGAAGGAGCAGTAAAGCGTGCTCTTGGAGTCGTTGCCGCCAGCCTTGCTCATTTATCACATCTCCAATCAGTGCCCGGACGAAACTTAGCCGACCGTGCACCTCTTAAATGTAGGAGCATCGAAGCTAATGAAAGGTTCCGATGCCGATTCGAGGCCTCACATTTGCGTTGCTTCTCGAATCCCTATGCAAACACGCGAATTGCGCGCGATCAATAGAAACGGGGCCTGACGCTAAAAAGACGCACCGGGCCCACCCTTATCCCCAGTTATTCGGGATAATTCGGACCGGACATCGTCTGCGAGAGGCAGAGACGACCCGGCCCGAATCCTTGAACCTCGCGTGGGCCACCGGCGAGGCGTCCCCGCTTCGCCGGCCCCGCCCCCTTTAGGTCGTCGGCGCGGCCGGCTCAGGCCGCTTGGCGATGACCTGGTCGATGATGCCGAATTCCTTGGCTGCATCGGCGGTCATGAAGTTGTCGCGCTCCAGCGCCCGCTCCACCGCCTCGATGTCCTTGCCGGTGTGGGTCACGTAAATCTCGTTGAGACGGCGCTTGAGGGCTTCGCTCTCGCGGGCGTGGATCATGATGT
This sequence comes from Microvirga flavescens, assembly GCF_003290125.1. GTDB lineage: Bacteria > Pseudomonadota > Alphaproteobacteria > Rhizobiales > Beijerinckiaceae > Microvirga > Microvirga flavescens. The sequence goes on along the minus strand of NZ_QMKH01000006.1, from coordinate 165,949 downwards.
CCGTCACCTGCCCCTGGTAACCGCCGGAGGGCTGGTGAACCATGATTCGGGCGTTCGGCAGCGCAAAGCGCATGTCCTTCTCGCCGGCGCAGAGCAGCAGCGAGCCCATTGAGGCGGCCTGGCCGACGCAAAGCGTCGAAACCGGGCAACGGATGAATTGCATGGTGTCGTAGATCGACAGGCCCGAGGTCACGACGCCGCCGGGCGAGTTGATGTAGAAGGAGATTTCCTTCTTCGGGTTCTCAGCCTCGAGGAACAGAAGCTGCGCCACGATCAGCGAGGCCGAATAGTCTTCGACCGGACCCGTAAGGAAAATAATCCGCTCACGCAAAAGGCGCGAGTAGATATCGAATGCACGCTCGCCCCGGTTCGACTGCTCGACCACCATCGGCACGAGCGTGCTGTTATAGACCTCTATCGGATCTCTCATCGTCTCACTGCTCCTGAGTCGGCTGCGCGGATGCGCAGCCGAAAGATTAGATGCAAACAGCGAGACGCCTTAACGGGCAGTTACTCGCTCTTGCTGGCCTTTTTTCCGCCCTTGGTGGATTTGCCCTTCCCCTTCGACTCGCCCTCTTCGGACTCCTCGTCGGCGAACAGCTCGTCCTTAGACACGGATTCGTCCACCACCTTTACCTGAGAAAGGAGGTGGTCGACCACCTTCTCTTCGAACAGCGGGGCACGGATCTCAGCCAGTGCCTGGGGATTCTTCTGGTAGAATTCCCACACCTGCTTTTCCTGGCCGGGATACTGACGCACCCGCTCGATGAGCGCCTGGGTGACCTCGTCGTCGGCGATCTTGATATCGGCCTTCTCACCGATCTGCGCAAGGACCAGGCCAAGGCGCACGCGGCGCTCGGCGATCTTGCGATAATCGGCCTTGGCCTCCTCCTCGGTGGTCTCTTCGTCGGCGAAGGTGCGCTTGTTGGCCTTCATCTCGCCGTCGACCTGAGCCCAGATCGCGTTGAATTCCTGCTCCACGAGGCCCTGGGGCAGCTCGAAGCTGTACTTGCCGTCGAGCGCGTCGAGCAGGTCCTTCTTCACCTTGCGGCGGGACTGGGCGTCGAAATCGCGCTGGATGGCGCTCGAGATGGCTTCCTTCAGCTTGTCGAGGGATTCCATGCCGAAGCCCTTGGCGAGCTCGTCATCGATCTTCAACTCGCCGGGAGCCTCGACCTCCTTCACGGTGACGTCGAATTCCGCGTCCTTACCGGCCAGGTGGGCGGCCATGTAGTTCACGGGGAACGCGACCTTCACCAGCTTGGTGTCGCCGGCCTTGAGGCCGATGAGCTGATCCTCGAAGCCGGGGATGAAGGTGTTGGAGCCGAGCTCGACGCGGACGTCCTCGCCCTTGCCGCCCTGGAACTCCTCGCCGTCGATGCGGCCGACGAAATCGGTCACCACGCGGTCGCCTGCGGCAGCCTTGCCCTTCTTGGTTTCGAAGGTGGCGTTCTGCTTCGCCATGCGGGTCAGCGATTCGTTGATCTCCTCATCGGTCACCTTGGTGACCGGCTTCTTGACCGTCACGCCGGAAATGTCGGCGATCTCAAAGGTCGGAAGAACTTCGATAGCCACCGTGAAAGCCAGGTCACCCTTGGCGCTCATGATGTTCTCGATCTCGGCCTTGTCTTCCGGGAAGACGACCTGCGGCTCGAAGGCGAGCTTGAGCTTGTTGTCCTCGACGATCTTGCGGTTCGCCTCGTTGACGGCGTTCTGCACCACGTCGCCCATGACCGAGCGGCCATACACACGGCGAAGGTGCGCCAGCGGCACCTTGCCGGGGCGGAACCCGTCGATCCGCACGCGACCCTTGATGTTCTCCAGCTCGCTGCTGAGACGCTGCTCCAGTTCAGCCACCGGAAGCACGACCTTGAATTCTCTCTTCAGGCCCTGGGACAGAGTTTCCGTCACCTGCATGATGTTAACTGCCTTCGCTCACTTGAAAAAATGTCATCCCAGGCTCCGGACGGGACGGCGGCACGCCCACACCCCGATCCAGAGAAACCATCCGGATACCAACCCTTGGCGAGATTGGTGCGGGCGGAGGGACTCGAACCCCCACGACTTTCGCCGCTGGAACCTAAATCCAGTGCGTCTACCAATTCCGCCACGCCCGCGCGGAAAGGCGGCGCACGAAGCACCACCCTCGTCCGGGACGCGGCTCTATAGCATCTTTGCAAGCCGACGCATCAAAAAAGTTCGCGATCCCCGCTGGCGTGGGCTACCGGGTGGGCTATCTGGCCCCGAAGGCTGCGGGCAGCCTCTTGGCGCAATCCCTTGAAAGGAACGCAGTGATGCCCCGTCACCATCCATTCCAGCCGACGCGGCGCCTGTTTGGGGCGGGATTGGCAATCAGCGCTTTTTCACTCAAAAACAATGCACTAGCGTCGCAATCTAAGAAAGAAGATAAGCCTCGCCCGACAGGCGACGCGGTGTGGATCTGGCTTGCGACCCCCACCCCTTCCCGCCTCAAGCCCGACTCGCGGAGGGAAGCCGAATTGTGGTTTCAGCCGGGCGATTTCAGTCCCGGGGTCCTGAAAATCACAGCAGGCGAAGAATTCTGCCTCAAACTGCAAAACCGTACCCCCAAGCCGCTCTCCCTCCATTGGCATGGCGTCCGGGGGGAGAACGCTATGGACGGCGTCGGCGGCCTCACGCAGGAGCCGATCCTTTCAGGCGAGGATTTCTCCTATTGCATGACCCCGCCGGACCCGGGGACGTTTCTGATCCGCCCTTGCATCATCGGAGGAAGCGCCGAACCGGCGGAACGCGGACTGACCGGCCTCCTCATAGTCGAGGAAAAAGTGCCACCGCACGCGGACCGGGACATCGCCCTCCTGATCGACGACTGGAAGCTGGCCGACGACGGCACGCTCGCGGCCTTCGAACCTGCGGCGGAAGCCTCGGTCTCGGGCCGCCTCGGCAATCTCCTCACCGTCAACCGCCAAACTGTCCCGCTGAAAATCGAAGCCGCGCCGGGAAGCCGTATCCGCCTGCGCCTCGCCAATGCCTGCAACGCCCGCACCATGCGGCTGCGCTTCGACCAGTTGAAACCCTACGTGATCGCCATCGACGGCCAGCCGACCGACACCTTCGAGCCCTTGAGAGCCTCCCTGCCGTTCCCGCCCGGCACCCGCTACGACGTGATGCTGGATCTTCCCACGGAGGCCGGCGCCACCGGCTCGGTCATCGCCCAGATCGGGGATGGAATGGCCCTCGTCCAATTCACCACCGTTGGCGAGAAACGCTCTGAGCTTCCTCCGTTAACCCCTTTGCCGGAAAACAAAAATCTCCCGACCGAGATCAAGCTTCAGAACGCTATCCGCAAGGATGTGACGATTGAAGCCCGCGAGGCCGGGACGTCCGCCCGCTGGACCATCAACGGCAAGGCCGGAACGGTGGGCATGCCCCCTCTGGCGAAAGTCAGACGTGGCGCGCCCGTCGTCCTTACCCTGACGAACAACACGCCACTCACGCAGCCCTTCCACCTCCACGGCCACGTCTTCCGCCTCCTCCACGCCCTCGACGACGGCTGGGAGCCTTACTGGCTGGATACGGTGCAGGTGCCGGAAAACCGAACCATCCGCATCGCCTTCATCGCCGACAACCCCGGCAAATGGCTGCTGGCCTCGACCGTGATGGAGCGGTTCGATGCCGGGTTGTGGACGTGGATTGAGGTGGGGTGAGAGAAGCCTCATGCTTCTTCACGGCGTGAAACTGATACCTCTCGGCGCACTCGAGACCCCGAGACGGCGGCACGCCCAACGACAGGAGAGGAAGCGGACATGACAAATAGCGCAGCGCTGGACGAAAAATCTCCTTCTCAGCTGATAGATGCGAGAATCAAGGAGTTGGGCGACTGGCGGGGCGAAATGCTCGGCCGTCTCCGGAGCTTGATCAAACAAGCCGATCCCGAAATCGTCGAAGAATGGAAGTGGAGAGGGATTCCGGTGTGGTCGCACGACGGATTGATCTGCACCGGCGAGACTTACAAGAGCATCGTGAAGATGACCTTCGCCAAAGGAGCATCCCTGAAGGATCCTTCGGGCCTCTTCAACTCCAGCCTTGATGGGAATACGAGGCGCGCCATCGATTTCCGCGAAGGCGAGAAGATAAACGAAGAAGCATTGAAGGACCTCGTTCGCACCGCAGTGGCTTTGAACAAGTCCAAAACCAAACGCTGATCTCAAGTATCGTGCGCGAAAAAGCGCGCGGCCCCTACCCCAACAGCTTCCGCAACACCCCCGGCACCTGTTCCGGCAAGTCCTCCGCAATTAGCCCCGGCCCGAAGGACGCGCCCGCCTCCGCGTGGATCCACACACCCGCGCAGGCGGCCTCAAAAGCAGGCATGCCCTGAGCCATGAGCCCCGCGATCATTCCGCACAGAGAATCGCCGGAGCCGGCGGTAGCGAGGTAGGGCGTGGCGTTCTCGTTGATGGCCGCGCGCCCGTCCGGGGCGGCGATGACCGTATCCGCGCCTTTGTGCACCACCACCGCGCCAAGATACGCCGCCGCGCGCCGCACCCGCTCCAGCTTGGAGGGCGGATCGAGAATATCCGGATGGCCAGAAAACAGCCGCGCGAATTCGCCCGAATGCGGGGTGATGACGGTCGGGGCGGAGCGGAAGGCCTGGTGGAGTTCGGTGACCAGCCCTTCGAAAGACGTCAGCGCATCGGCATCGAGCACGAGGCTACGGCGGGCCTGAAGCGCCACCATCACCATCGCGCGCGTGCCCGCATGGACGCCAAGCGCCGGCCCCATGACGAGAGCGTTGAAGCGATGATCCTTTAGGATCTCGGCCAGCCCCTCCGGGCCGTCGCACCCGCGCAGCATGATGGCCGTCAGGTGCGCCGCGTTGACCCCAAGGGCCTCCGGCGGCGAGGCCAGGGTGACGAGCCCGGCCCCGATCCGCAACGCCGCCCGCGCGGCCATCCGCGCTGCGCCCGTCCGCACCGCGCCGCCGGAGACGACAAGGGCGTGGCCCCGGTCATATTTATGCGAGGCATGGGCCGGCTTCGGAAACCCGGTAAACCAGAGCGGCGGATGATTGGCGAAGGTCTTGGCATGGGAGGCCGCGATCTCCGCGCCGGTTCCGATATCGGCGACCTCCACCACACCGGCATAATCCCGCCCCGGCAGGAGAAGAAGGCCGGGCTTGCGGGTGCCGATGGTCACGGTCCGCGTGGCGCGCACGGCAATTCCATGAGGCAGGCCCGTATCCGCATCGATGCCGGAAGGAAGATCGACCGCCAGCACCGGACGCCGGGCGGCGTTCACACGCTCGATCACGGTGTGGGCAATCCCTTCAAGACCCCGCGAGAGCCCGGTGCCGAACAGGGCGTCTACGATCAGGTCCGCATCCGTGAAAGGCGCATCCTCGGCGGGGATCGTCGTCCCGTCCCACCGGGTCGCGGCAATGGCGGCATCGCCCCGAAGGCGCTCCCTCTCCCCGAGCAGGGCAAGCGTGACGTCAAAGCCCGCATTGGCCACGCGGGTCGCCACCACGAAGCCGTCACCGCCGTTCTGCCCCGGCCCCGCGAGCACGAGAATGCGCGCCCCGGCCGGAACCATCTTCACGGCAGCATCGGCCACCGCGCGGCCGGCCCGGGCCATGAGTTCGATGCCCGGCGTTCCGCCCTCGATGGCACCAGCATCGGCCCGCCTCGTCTCCTCGGCGCTCAGGAGAAGTTCTTTTTCCCACATCCCTTGAAAATGCATGAGTTTTCCAGGGAAGCGATGCCCGAAATTGCATATGCACAAACTTTAGTCATGATGTGCCCGCGAGATATGCAAGTCCTGCATCTTTAGAAGCAGGGTCGCGTGGAACAGGACCGTTCTTTGATGTTAAGAGCGGCAATAGCTCGAGATGAAGGCAACCCATCGACCATGAAAAAGATCGAAGCCATCATTAAGCCTTTCAAGCTGGACGAGGTGAAGGAAGCCCTCCAGGAGGTCGGCCTCCAGGGCATCACGGTCATCGAAGCCAAGGGCTTTGGCCGCCAGAAGGGCCACACCGAACTCTACCGCGGCGCGGAATACGTCGTCGACTTTCTGCCCAAGGTGAAGCTGGAAATCGTTCTCTCCGATGACCTCGTCGAGGGGGCCGTCGAGGCCATCCGCAAGGCCGCCCAGACCGGCCGCATCGGCGACGGCAAGATTTTCGTATCGAGTGTGGAAGAAGCCATTCGCATTCGGACGGGCGAAACCGGATCCGACGCGATCTGATCCGCCTCAACAAACCGCGGCAGGCAGTGCCGAGGAACTCTCAAGGGTAGAAGGACCACGCAATCATGAAGACCGCCAAGGACGTGCTGAAGGCGATTAAAGACAACGACATCAAGTATGTCGATTTCCGTTTCACGGACCCGCGCGGCAAGTGGCAGCATGTGACGTTCGACGTCTCCATCGTCGACGAGGATCTGTTCGCCGATGGCATCATGTTCGACGGTTCTTCCATCGCCGGCTGGAAGGCGATCAACGAGTCGGACATGACCCTCATGCCCGATCCGGCGACCGCGACGCTCGACCCCTTCTTCTCGGCCTCGACGCTCTCCATCGTCTGCGACATTCTCGAGCCAGCCACGGGCGAACCCTATAACCGCGACCCGCGCGGCATCGCCAAGAAGGCCGAGGCCTATCTCCAGTCGACCGGCATCGGCGACACGGTCTATGTCGGCCCCGAGGCCGAGTTCTTCGTGTTCGACGACGTGAAGTTCATGGCCGACCCATACAACACCGGCTTCAAGCTCGACTCCACCGAACTGCCGACCAACGGCGACACGGATTATGAGGGCGGCAACCTCGGTCACCGCATTCCGATGAAGGGCGGCTACTTCCCGGTTCCCCCGCTCGACTCCGCTCAGGACATGCGCGGCGAGATGCTCGCGGCCATGGCTTCGATGGGCGTCGCGGTCGAAAAGCACCACCACGAGGTGGCTTCCGCCCAGCACGAACTCGGCATGAAGTTCGACACGCTGCTGCGCACCGCCGATCTGATGCAGGTCTACAAGTACTGCATCCACAACGTGGCGCAGTCCTACGGCAAGACCGCGACCTTCATGCCCAAGCCCGTCTTCGGCGACAACGGCTCGGGCATGCACGTGCACCAGTCGATCTGGAAGGGCGGCAAGCCCCTCTTCGCGGGCAACAAGTATGCCGATCTCAGCCAGGAATGCCTCTACTACATCGGCGGCATCATCAAGCACGCCAAGGCGCTGAACGCCTTCACGAACCCGTCGACGAACTCCTACAAGCGTCTCGTTCCGGGTTACGAGGCTCCGGTTCTGCTCGCCTACTCGGCCCGTAACCGTTCGGCTTCCTGCCGCATTCCGTGGACGACTTCGCCGAAGGCCAAGCGCGTCGAGGTTCGCTTCCCCGATCCGGCTGCGAACCCCTATCTCGCTTTCGCCGCCCTGTTGATGGCCGGCCTCGACGGCATCCAGAACAAGATCGATCCCGGCGCGGCGATGGACAAGGATCTCTACGATCTGCCGCCGAAGGAGCTGAAGAAGATCCCGACCGTCTGCGGCTCGCTGCGTGAAGCTCTTGCGTCTCTCGACAAGGACCGCGCATTCCTCAAGGCCGGCGGCGTGTTCAACGACGACTTCATCGACAGCTACATCGAGCTGAAGATGACCGAGGTCGCCCGCTTCGAAATGACGCCTCACCCGGTCGAATTCCAGATGTACTATTCCTGCTAAGCGGGACTTGGTTTCCTCCCGGCTGCGAGACCCGCAGCCTCCTAGCCGGAGCCTTCATGGCTCCGGCTTTTTTGTTGGTTGCGCCAATCGTCGTTCATCATCTCCTGCAGCGCGATGCAATCCCGCGTGGCAGGAATGGGGCCCGGATACACGCGCCGCAAAGCGCTGTGCGATGACGGTCAGCGCGCGGGCGTTCCCGAGCCCCACCCCGCGATCCATCTATTCCGAAGCACATCGCCCTCGCCTTTGAAGAATGCGTCCGTCAGGCGGCTTGCGGTCACGCGGTCCGTGCGGAAGTTGCGCAGGGCATCGCGAAGCTCGCACCAGGCGACGATGTTCGCAGCCTCCGAATAGTAGATGAGTGCGATGGGGCGGATCGTCCGCTGAGTCCCGCTCCCCTTTTCGTCGCGATAATCGATCTCGATCTTGCGCTCGTCGCGAATGGCGCTCCGGACCATCGCAAGATCGACCCCATCCGGCGTGGGAGCGATCGCGCCCCATGCGTGAAGAGCCTTCGTGCCGAGCGAATGCCGCAGAGGCGGCGGCATCGCGGCGGCGACTTTCTGGTTCACCCGCTTCGCGGCCGCCTTGAGGCCGGCATCTCCCGTTCGGTCGAGAAGAGCGAGCGCGAGGACGATAGCTTCCGTCTCCTCGATGGAGAACATGAGCGGCGGAAGATCGAATCCGGCCTTGAGCCGATAGCCGATCCCGCGCCCGCCCTGAATCGGCACCTGCATGGCCTGCAGCGCGGCAATGTCGCGATAGATCGAACGCGGCGTGACATCGAGGCTGGCCGCGATCTGCGCGGCCGTGACCGGCGCATCGGCCAGCCTGAGCGTCTGGATGATCTCGAACAGCCGTGAGGCCTTGCGCATGTTCCGCTCCCTCGCAACTGACACAACGTTGTCACTTGCAGACTGTCAGGTCAGATCCAATAGCCTTTTATTTCCGCTACTTAATATATCAGGCGCTTTTCACAGAACCGAGATACTGACATGAGTTACGGCGAAAATCTCTGGCTTTTCACGATCCTGCTGTTCGGGATCATCATCGTCCCCGGCATGGACATGCTCTTCGTCCTGGCGAATTCGCTGACGGGAGGACGCCGCTCAGGCTTTGCCGCGACGGCAGGGATCATGTTCGGCGGGGCGGCCCATACGCTCTTCGGGGCTCTCGGCGTCGGCCTGCTGTATCGCCTCGCGCCTTCCGCCTTCACGGCCCTGCTCTTCATCGGCGCGGCCTACATGGCGTGGATCGGCTTCACGCTTCTGCGCAGCTCCATTACCGTCGAAACGGTCGGCGCGGCGAAGGCGCGCTCGCTATGGGTGGCCTTCCGGCAAGGGGCCGTCACCTGCCTTCTCAACCCCAAGGCCTATCTCTTCGTCCTGGCTGTCTACCCGCAATTCATGCTGCCGCAATACGGGACGATCTGGACGCAGGCGCTGGTCATGGGCTTGTTGACGGTGCTGATGCAGTTTGGCGTCTATGGAGGCCTGGCTCTCGCCGCGGGATCGAGCAGACGCTTCCTTGTCTCCCGGCCTCGCACGACCATGCTGATCGGGCGCGCTGCAGGCCTCCTCTTCATCGCTATCGCCGCAATAACCGTTCTGAGGTGATCACGACATCAGTCGATGAAGCCATGTGGAGCTTATCCCATGTGGAGATTATCACGAGCAAAAAGCAAAAAAGGCCCGGTGTTTCCACCGGGCCTTTCCGATCGCCGAAGCGAAAGTTCTTAGTAGCTGTTGAACTTGTAGTTCAGGCCAGCGCGAACAACGCCGAACTCGGTGTTGCTGCTGTTGCCCAGAGCAATGTTGTTGACCAGCAGGCTGTTGTTGCCGCGATCGAGGTTCACGTAGAGACCTTCGATCTTCGCCGTCAGGTTGTTGGTGAAGGCGTACTCGACGCCACCGCCGACCGTCCAGCCGCCGTTCGAGCTGCTGCTGAAGCTGTTGCCAGCCACGTCGCCGTAAGCGAAACCGCCGGTCACGTAGATGAGAGCGCGATCGAAGGCGACACCAGCGCGAGCGCGGACAGTGCCGAAGTAGTTGTCGCTGCCGTTGTTGTTACGGAAGCCGATCACGTTGTTCGCGAACAGCGGGAGGTTGTTGTCGCCACCGAGGTCAGCGTACTGGATGTCCGTCTCAACACCGACGACGAACTGGCCGATCTGGTAGTTGTAGCCGATCTGAGCACCGCCGACAAAGCCGCCGTTGCTGTCGTTGCTGACGAAGCCGATGCCCGGAACGAACACGCTGTCGTTGTTCGAGTTCCAGCCGTAACCAGCGTTCACGCCGAGGTAGAAGCCGGTCCAGGTGAAGGCCGGGACAACCGGAACGATCGGGGCAGGCTTACGGGTGGGAAGATCGGCAGCGAGAGCGCCAGTGGCGAGGCCGAGAAGAGCAACGGAGGAGAGGAGAATCTTTTTCATTTTGTGACCCATGATTGTGTCTAAGTCCGAGAGTGTCTTTATCCGACTTCGCCTTAAAGGTCTGTCACTTTCATGCAACAGCCATATTTGAAGCGATGTCTCGCCACATATCAGGCTATTGAGCGACAGGCTTTTTAATTGACGCCTCGGAACAAAAAGTGGCGACAGCTCGGCCGAAAAATTAAATTTCCTATATTTTTCAAACGCTTAAATAATTGTTACGGCAACAATAACGCTGCGTTATGCGCGTAACGAATATTTGACCATAACTGGAGGCACTTGAATTATGGCGTGGCCATAACGATCGGCGTGTCCACAATCACTGTAGCGATCGCCTCGGCGACGCAGCGGGGACGTTCTGATTGACGAGAAGGAAAGGGCCTTGTGGCGTTGCCGCCCGGCAAGCCTCCCCGCACTGGGCGCAACTCCTGGTCGCGCCCCTCGTGAAGGGCCAGGACTCCTCCTCGGAGCAGGTACGGGGATTGTCACCCTGCAATCGTCCAGCGGCGGTTCGCCCGCTGAGAACAGCCTCCTGTATTCACAAGGTCTGGAATAAATATGAGAGAGCCCTCTGCGGTTCCTCTCCTTGGATTGACAAGCGGTCGACTTGTCCTATGGTCCGCGCAGCTTCGTCTGAAACTGGGTTTCGGGCGAAACTCGTCTCGCGCCTGTATGTTGCCGTAGAGAGCGGCTGGCACGGAAAGCGTACTCTGGCCCTCAACGGTTATATCATTCATGTCGTTCGCCGAACTCGGACTTAGCGATAAAGTTCTCCAAGCGGTTTCCGCCGCCGGATACACGCAGCCCACGCCCATTCAGGCGCAGGCCATCCCCCACGTCCTCGCGCGCAAGGACGTGCTGGGCATCGCGCAGACCGGAACCGGCAAGACTGCCGCCTTCACCCTGCCGATGCTGACCCTCCTCGAGACAGGCCGCGCGCGGGCCCGCATGCCGCGCACGCTGATCCTCGAGCCGACCCGCGAGCTCGCGGCGCAGGTTGAGGAGAACTTCGACAAGTACGGCGTCAACCACCGCCTCTCCGTCGCCCTGCTCATCGGCGGCGTGTCCTTCGGCGATCAAGACGCCAAGATCACCCGCGGCGTCGACGTGCTGATCGCCACTCCCGGCCGCCTGCTCGATCATTTCGAGCGCGGCAAGCTGCTGCTTTCCGGCGTTGAGCTTCTCGTCATCGACGAGGCAGACCGCATGCTCGACATGGGCTTCATTCCCGATATCGAGCGCATCGTGAAGCTCGTGCCCTTCACCCGGCAGACGCTGTTCTTCTCGGCCACCATGCCGCCGGAGATCCAGCGCCTCGCGGATGCGTTCCTGCACAACCCAGTGCGGCTCGAGGTCGCCCGCGCCTCTTCCACCGCCTCCACCATCACCCAGCGCCTCGTGGCGACGGGATCGGAGGATTACGAGAAGCGCGAGACCCTGCGCGGCCTCATCCGCAACGCCACCGATCTGCAGAACGCCATCATCTTCTGCAACCGCAAGCGTGATGTGGCGGTGCTGCACCGCTCGCTGCAGAAGCACGATTTCAAGGTGGCAGCGCTTCACGGCGACATGGACCAGCGGGCTCGCATGGACGCCCTCGCCGCCTTCCGTTCCGGTGAGATACCGCTTCTCGTCGCCAGCGACGTCGCCGCGCGCGGCCTCGACATTCCCGCCGTGAGCCACGTCTTCAACTACGACATTCCCCATCACGCGGAAGATTACGTGCACCGCATCGGCCGTACGGGCCGCGCCGGACGCACAGGCGCGGCTTTCACGCTCGTCAGCCGCAGGGACGAAAAGTCCCTCGCCGCCGTCGAGAAGCTGATCGACAAGAAGATCGAATGGGAAGGCCCGACGCTGGCCGAGCTCCCGGCTTCGGAGGAGCGCCCGTCGCGCGGGCGCGAAAGAGGTGGCCGTGACAAGGGCCGTTCCGGCGGCCGTGGACGCAGGGGAGAGCCGCGCGAGGCCCGCGAGGTTGAAGCAGTGGAGCCGCAACCAGTGGAGCGCCAGCCGCGAGAACCGCGAGAGCAGCGCGAACCGCGAGAGCAGCGCGAGCCTCAACAGCGCCGTGACCACCGCCGCGACAGAGGCGACGATAACGAGCCGCCGGTGATCGGCCTCGGCGATCACGTTCCCGCGTTCCTCATGCGCTCTACAGCGCCGAAGAAGGCGAAATAGAATCCGCCTCCCTAAAATCGTAAGCGGGCAGCCTTGACCCCTGCCCGCATGCGCTCAAGCTTTAGGGATAAGCCCGTCATCGCTTATCCCGGAGAGCTTCATGACCACCCGCAATGTCGCCATCCTCGTCGGCAGCCTGCGCAAGGAATCCTTCAGCCGCAAAATCGCCAAGGCGCTCACCGAGCTCGCGCCGGATGGATTGAAATTCGATTTCATCGAGATCGGTCACCTGCCCCTTTACAATCAGGATGCGGATACCTCACCACCGGAAGCGTGGGTTTCGCTCAGGCAACAGATCAAGGCGGCGGACGCGGTGTTGTTCGTGACGCCCGAATACAACCGCTCCGTTCCCGGCGTTCTCAAGAACGCCATCGACATCGCCTCGCGGCCTTACGGGCAGAGCGCCTGGGACGGCAAGCCCGGGGCGGTGGTGAGCGTTTCGCCGGGGGCTGTCGGGGGTTTCGGCGCCAACCATCACCTGCGCCAATCACTGGTCTTTCTCAACATTCCGGTGCTGCAGCAGCCGGAGGCTTATGTAGGGAACGTCTCGACCCTGCTCGACGACAGCGGCAAGCTCGTGAACGAGGGCACGCGGAAGTTTCTGGCCACCTTCATGGCAGCCTTCGCCGAATGGGTCGAGAAAACCATCAAGCGTTGATGTGTAGATCGAGCGTTGGGTCTGAGAGCTCGTAACTCCCGCAGCCTCACCCTGAGGAGGGCCGCGGGGTCTCGAAGGGCGAGGCGTCTCCAGTGCGCACTGGAACCTCCTTCGAGACGCGGCTTTGCCGCTCCTCAGGATGAGGGCAGTGGGAAAGGGCGCGGCCCGTCGGGCGGCCACGGATGACGAGGGAAGAGTGGTCTTTAAGCCCGCTTGCGCTTCGGAGCATGCGCCTTCGGCTTCGGCATCTTCGCACGTTGTGCGGCGGCGAAAGCGGCGTGAGCGAAGCGGGCCGCCTCGTCGAGATCGTCAAGGGCGAAGGACGGCAGCAGCCAATAGCTCATCACCGTGGTCCTGCCGTCGCGTGTTGTATAGGCAAAGGGCCGGGAGTCATGGATGCGGAACATCGCTTCGCTCTCGGCATCGGTCTTGAGGTAGAGCTCCCCGTCAGCCTCGAGAGCGAACATCAGATCGTCGCGATAGATCCCCTGCCCGCCGAACATCTTGCGGATGCGCACCGGCCCGAAGCCGCTGAACACATCGCGGATGTCGTCAGCATCCAAGATTACTGCACCGTCTCAAGCGCATCCGGCGTGGCGGGGGTAATGGCGACGGATTCGCCGCAGCCGCAGGCCGAGGTCTGGTTGGGGTTGTTGAACACGAATTGGGACGACATCTTGGTCGTCTGGAAGTCCATTTCCGTGCCGAGGAGGAACAGCACCGCCTTGGGGTCAATGAGAACCTTCACGCCCTTGTCTTCCAGAACCTCATCGAGCGGGTTCACGCTCTCGGCATATTCCATGGTGTAGGACATGCCCGCGCAGCCGCCGTTCTTCACGCCGACGCGCACGCCCACGAGAGGCCGCTCGGCCTTCGCGATGATCGCTTTGACGCGGTTCGCCGCCGCGTCCGTCAAGGTCATGACCTTGAAACCGGGTAGAGCCATTTTTCTCTCCTGACGGCCGGGTTCAAGGCCCGGGCAGAATGAGTGTCATATCTAAGCTTAAAATAGGCGCTCATGGAGCGAACGTCGAGAGCAATTCCGTGTCGCAGGGCCTATCGCCGCCCGCGATGACAAGCCGGTTCAAAACTTCCTATCTGCAGCGACACTCGTTATCCTGATTTCATTCAGGCTTTAAAAGGCGATCTGCGTGCGAAATCCGGCAATGAACAACACAAAGTGGGACGAGCTTCGACTGGAAATGTACAGGATCACTCCGACGCCAGCTTGGAGCACACTTTCCGTCGAAGGCTACCAGTCGCCCCCAGATCGTGAATGGTACTATCACTTTCGACATGGCGGGTACGCCTCCATCCTTCATGTCGATATCCTCGTGGAGGATGCCATCCAGCGTGAGAAGGTTCGATCGGCCCTCCAAAAGGTTCATGTGCCTGGCGAAGAAACGCCCGAGGGCTTTCGTGTATTTGGGTATCTTCGAGACGATCAGGCAACATATTACCTGTAACTATGCCGTCCTCCACTTGATTGAGCTGAGCCCTAGGGCGTCCCGGACCGGAGCTCCTCAGCCCTCGAAATTGTAATGACGTTGCCAGAATTTCCCTTGAGAAGCGGTTTCCTCACAGGAGATAAATGCTCTAAATGGAAAACAATCAGGGCGTAAAGGAGAGCTGATGCCGCACCATACCCCGTTGATCTCGACCATCGTCGTCGGTCTCGTGCTGGCTTTCGCTCTCGGCGCCCTCGCTCACCGTCTTCGCATCTCCCCTCTCGTCGGCTACCTGCTCGCCGGCGTCCTGGTTGGCCCCTTCACGCCTGGCTATGTGGCCGATCAGGGCCTCGCCAACCAGTTGGCGGAGATCGGCGTCATTCTGCTGATGTTCGGCGTCGGGCTGCATTTTTCTTTCAAGGAACTGCTTTCGGTCAAAGCCATCGCCGTACCCGGCGCTATCGCGCAGATCGCGGTGGCGACCCTGCTCGGCATGGGACTCGCGTGGCTGCTCGGATGGTCCGCCAGCGCGGGGCTGGTGTTCGGCCTCGCCCTCTCCGTCGCGAGTACGGTCGTTCTCCTGCGCGCCTTGCAGGAGCGCCGCCTCGTCGAGACGGAACGCGGTCACATCGCCGTCGGCTGGCTCATCGTCGAAGACCTCGCGATGGTGCTCACCCTCGTGCTCTTGCCCGCCATCGCCGATCTGCTGAAAGGCTCATCGGGAAGCGGTATCGCCCTTGCCCTGCCCCTCATGGTCACGTTCGGCAAGGTCGGCGCGTTCGTCGCCCTCATGCTGATCGTCGGGCGCAAGGTCATCCCGTGGATCCTGCACTACGTCGCGCATACGGGCTCCCGCGAACTCTTCCGGCTCTCGGTGCTCGCCATCGCGCTCGGTGTCGCCTATGGCGCGGCGACCCTGTTCGGCGTGTCCTTCGCCCTCGGCGCGTTCTTCGCGGGCATGATCCTCAGCGAATCCGAACTCAGCCACCGGGCAGCATCCGAGACGCTGCCCCTGCGTGACGCCTTCGCGGTTCTGTTCTTCATCTCGGTCGGCATGCTGTTCGACCCGACGATCCTGGTGCGGAATTTCGGGCCAGTGCTGGCGACCTTCCTCATCATCGTCGTCGGCAAGTCGCTCGCGGCTTATGCCATC
This sequence comes from Microvirga flavescens, assembly GCF_003290125.1. GTDB lineage: Bacteria > Pseudomonadota > Alphaproteobacteria > Rhizobiales > Beijerinckiaceae > Microvirga > Microvirga flavescens. The sequence goes on along the minus strand of NZ_QMKH01000006.1, from coordinate 150,381 downwards.
GTGCGCCTGTTCGGGCACCAGAGGACAACCGCGCTCACCATCGCGGCGAGCCTTGCGCAAATCGGCGAGTTCTCCTTCATCCTCGCAGGGCTCGGCGTCGAGCTCGACATGCTCCCCAAGGAAGGACGCGATCTCATTCTGGCGGGCGCGATCCTCTCGATCCTCGTCAATCCCTTCCTCTTCAGCCTGCTCGATTTCTGGGTGAAGAAGGAAACCGCCCTCCCCGAGCCCGGCGCGGCAGACGTCGTGGAGGAGGCTGCCGTCGAGGCGCCCCGCCAGATGACGGCTTTGAGCGATCACGTCGTCCTCGTCGGTCACGGCCGCGTCGGCAAATTCATTGCGAAGAAACTGCACGCCGCGAACATTCCCTTCCTCGTCGTCGAGAACAACGAGGACAAGGCGGCGCAGCTTCAGCAGCAGGGCATTGAGGCGATCATCGGCAACGCCGCGAGCCCATCCGTCGCGGCGGCTGCGAACATTGCCGCCGCACGGTGCCTCTTGGTTGCCATTCCGGAGGCTTTCGAAAGCGGCCAGGTTGTCGAACAGGCCCGGGCCATCAATCCCGGCCTGCCGATCATCGCGCGCGCCCATTCGGACGCGGAATCCGCTCATCTTCTCAAATACGGCGCGACAAGCGTCATTCTGGGAGAGCGGGAAACCGCGAAGGCACTGATCGCAAGCATTCCCCGTGCCGAGGAAGCATCGGCAGCAGGTTAGGCGGTCGGCCCTACCACATATCGAGGCCCACGCGGGCCTCGTCGGACATGCGGCTCTGGTCCCACGGCGGGTCAAAAACCATCGTGACCTTGACGCTCTGCACACCCTCCACTGCGCCGACGGCGTTCTCGACCCAACCCGGCATCTCGCCGGCGACGGGGCAGCCCGGTGCGGTGAGCGTCATGTCGATGGAGACGTTGCGATCATCGTCGATATCGACGCGGTAGATCAGGCCGAGCTCGTAGATGTCGACCGGGATTTCGGGGTCATAGACCGTCTTGAGAGCCGCGACGATGTCATCGGTCATGCGGTCGAGTTCTTCCGGGGGAATGGCGGAACCCGGGGTGACCTGCGGCGCGTTGGGCGCGGCATCGTTGGAGGGAGTTTGAGCGTTCACGGGTCTCGGTCCTCAGGCAAACAGGGCTTCCGCCTTTTGCAAGGCTTCGGCAAGCTTATCGACTTCCGCCGTCGTGTTGTAGAGCGCCAGCGACGCACGGCAGGTTGAAGTGACGCCAAAGCGCTGAAGCAGCGGCATGGCGCAATGGGTTCCGGCGCGGACGGCGACACCCTGCCGGTCGATGATGGTCGCGACGTCGTGGGCATGCGCGCCCTTCATCTCAAACGCGATGATGCCGCCCTTGCCTTTCGCACGACCGATGATGCGCAGCGAGTTCAACGCGCCAAGGCGCTGATGGGCATAGGCCGAGAGGGCTTCCTCATGCGCCCTGATCCTGTCGCGCCCGAGATCCATCATGAACCGTAAGGCAGCGCCCAAGCCGACCGCCTCGATGATCGCGGGCGTGCCCGCCTCGAAGCGATGCGGTGGATCGTTGTAGGTCACGAGGTCCTGCGTGACTTCGCGGATCATCTCGCCGCCGCCCTGATAGGGCGGCATCTTCTCAAGCCATTCGCGCTTGCCGTAGAGCACGCCGATGCCGGTCGGGCCGTAGACCTTGTGGCCGGTCAGCACGTAGAAATCCGCATCGAGGTCGCGCACGTCCACATCGCAATGCACCGCGCCCTGAGCGCCGTCCACCAGCACCGGAACGCCGTGGGCGTGGGCGATGCGGATGATCTCCTTGATCGGCGTCACCGTGCCGAGCACATTCGACATGTGCGTGATGGCGACGATCTTGGTCTTCGGCGAAAACAGTTTCTCGAACTCTTCGACGAGGAAATTACCCTCGTCGTCCACCGGAGCCCATTTGATGACCGCACCCTTGCGCTCGCGCAGGAAGTGCCAGGGCACGATGTTGGAGTGGTGCTCCATGATGGAGAGGATGATCTCGTCCCCCTCCCCGATATTCATGCGCCCGAAGGAATCTGCCACGAGGTTGTAGGCCTCGGTCGCGGATTTCGTGAAGATGATCTCGTTGACGGACTCGGCGTTCAGGAACGCGCGCACGGCCTCGCGCGCATTCTCGAAGGCTTCCGTCGCCGCGTTCGCCATGTAGTGCAGGCCGCGATGGACGTTGGCATAGCCGGTCTCCATCGTGTTCACCATCGCATCGATCACCGCGCGCGGCTTCTGCGCCGACGCCGCGTTGTCGAGATAGACGAGCGGCTTGCCGTAGACCTGCTGCGACAGGATCGGGAACTGGGCCCGGATCGCCTCGACGTCATAAGGGGCAAAAGATGCGTTCATCGCTCAATCCACTACTAGAAGCCTCATCCCTGCGAGGCGAGCCTCATCCTGAGGAGGCCGTCAGGCCGTCTCGAAGGACACGAGGCGTCTCCAGTGCGCTCTGGACCCTCCTTCGAGATGGTCACTTCGTGACCTCCTCAGGATGAGGACAGAGGCGCTGGAACCTCAGGTCATTTCAGCCTCTCGCCTTCAACCAAGTCTCGACCACGCCGACCAGGGCATCACGCGCGCCCTCGTGTTCCACCGCCTCGATGGCTTCACCGAGGAACGCCTGAACCAGAAGGCTTTCCGCCTCCTTCTTCGGCAGGCCTCGCGCCATGAGATAGAACAGGAGATCCTCATCGAGCTGGCCGCAAGTCGCGCCGTGGGCGCATTGCACGTCGTCGGCGAAGATTTCGAGTTCAGGCTTGTTGTTCATCGACGCACCATCTCCGAGAAGGAGCGCGGCGGACATCATGCGCCCGTCGGTCTTCTGGGCATGATGCGGAACGATGATCTTGCCCTGGAAGACGCCGGTGGCCTCATCGTCCACGACGGTCTTGAACAATTCGCGGCTCTCGCAATGAGGCGCGGCGTGTTCCGCGATCAGCGTCGTGTCGCCATGCTGGCGACCCTTGAGCATCGTCGCGCCGTTGATCTGCGCCTTGGTGTTCTCGCCCTCGAAGACGGCGAAGACCTGATGGCGGGACACGTTCGCGCCGGCAACGACGTTGACGGTGTTGAACGCCACATCCGCACCGAGCTTCACCGCGAAGGTGGAGAGCGCCAGCGCCTGATCGCCTTCCGCGTTGACGCGGACATGGTGAACATGCGCGTTGTCGCCCGCAAGAAGCTCGACGACGTCGTTCGGCTGATGGCCGGCGCCGCTCGTGCTCTCATGCGTCTCGAAAAGGGTGACGCTCGCCCCCTGCTCGACAATGACGAGAACCCGCGTCGCGGTGGCGACAGCCGTGGCGCTCGACGTGACAAAACGAAGGTGCACCGGCGTCGCCACATCACCCCACAGGCGGACCATGACGCCGTCCGCCATGAAAGCGGAGTTGAGCTGGTAGACCGGATTCTTGCGCGCCCATTCGATGGGGCTGAGCTTGGCGAGCCAGTCATGCCCTGCCGCCAGAGCCTCGGACAGCGGAACGATTTCGACGCCCTCAGGCAGCTTTGAAAAGTCGATCTCGTCGCGGACCAGATGGCCGTTCACGAACGGAATGCTGAGCGCCTCGACGCCCGCCAGGGCCTTGGCGTCGCGTAGCGCGGCCTTGGCCTCTGCCGACGAAGGCGTCGGCGCGAAGGGAGCGACCTCGCGCATGAACGTGCGCAGATCCGTGTACTTGAATTCCTCCACGCGGCGATGGGGCAGCCCGCGCTCGGCGAAAAGCTCAAAGGCCTCGGCGCGCGATTCCGCGCTGCCAGGCAGCGCCGTCTTCACCGCCTCGAAAGCCTGCGCCAGCGCGGTTTCCGCCGGCGTCTTCATCAAGGTGACGTCGGCCATGTCAGGCGGCCTCGCTCTGCCGGTAATCCGCATAGCCATTGGCCTCGAGTTCGAGCGCCAGCTCCTTGCCGCCCGTCTTCACGATGCGGCCCGCCGACATGACGTGCACGGTGTCGGGCACGATGTGGTTCAACAGGCGCTGATAGTGCGTGATGACGAGGAACGAGCGATCCTTCGAGCGCAGCGCATTCACGCCCTCGGAGACGATGCGCAGGGCATCGATGTCGAGGCCGGAATCCGTCTCGTCGAGAATGCAGAAGCTCGGCTCCAGAAGCGACATCTGGAGGATTTCCATACGCTTCTTCTCACCGCCGGAGAAGCCAACATTGAGGGCGCGCTTGAGCATGTCCTTCGGGATTTCGAGCTTTGCCGCAGCCGCATTGACGCGCTTGATGAAGTCCGGCGTCGTCAGTTCCGCCTCGCCGCGCGCCTTGCGCTGGGCGTTCAGCGTCGCCTTGAGGAAGGTCATCGAAGCGACCCCGGGAATTTCCAACGGGTACTGGAAGGCGAGAAACACGCCCGCCGCCGCGCGCTGGTCGGCCTCCATTTCGAGAAGGTTCTGGCCGTCGAGCAGGATCTCGCCATCGAGGACTTCATAATCCTCCTTGCCGGCGATGACATAAGAAAGCGTCGACTTGCCTGAGCCATTCGGCCCCATGATGGCCGCCACCTCGCCGTTATTCACGGTGAGGTCGAGACCGTTGAGGATGCGCTTGTCTTCGATCTGAACGACGAGGTTCCTGATTTCGAGCATTTTAAAGGTTCCTACAGATCGGCCAGAGCAACGTGATCCACGTTCGAAGGCTCCAGCCCGTTATTTCTTGTGTACTCGTCTAAGTATTTGAGATCTTTCAGAGCGTCGAGAATTCCACGGCGAACAATCGGCAAATAGTTGCCATCTGTATCGTCGAAGCCAAAGCCAGCTCGGCGTGAGTCAGCCTCAGACTGCATTCTTTTGTAAAAGAACATGGGATGACTTGCGCCAAACTCGTAATCCTTCCCAATCGATGCAAATTCGACATGCCCGTTGTGAGAGAAGATGATCTGATCGCCAGTACAATACGCCGAGATCTTGTATTTCTCGAACATGCCACTCAGCGCCTTGAGCTCACTTGCCATCAGGCGAAACCGCGCCGTTCCGACAAGCATCTCTCTCACTTGATTACCCCACGCTGCCTTCGAGCGAGATCGAGATGAGCTTCTGCGCTTCCACCGCGAACTCCATCGGGAGCTGCTGCAGCACGTCCTTCACGAAGCCGTTGACGATGAGTGCCGTCGCTTCCTCTTCCGAGAGGCCGCGCTGCTGGCAGTAGAACATCTGATCATCGGAGATCTTGGAGGTCGTCGCCTCGTGCTCGAACACGGCGCTCGCGTTCTTCGACTCGATGTAGGGCACCGTATGCGCGCCGCATTGGTTGCCGATGAGGAGCGAGTCACAATTCGTGAAGTTGCGCGCGCCAGTCGCCTTGCGGTGCGCCGAGACGAGACCGCGATAGGTGTTCTCAGACTTGCCCGCCGCGATGCCCTTGGAAATGATCCGGCTCGTGGTGTTCTTGCCGAGATGGATCATCTTCGTGCCGGAATCGACCTGCTGCATGCCGTTCGACACGGCAATCGAGTAGAACTCGCCGCGCGAATTGTCGCCACGCAGGATGCAGGACGGATACTTCCAGGTGATCGCCGAACCCGTCTCGACCTGTGTCCAGGTGATGACCGAGTTCTTGCCACGGCAATCGCCGCGCTTCGTCACGAAATTGTAGATGCCGCCCCGGCCCTCGGCATCGCCGGGATACCAGTTCTGCACCGTCGAATACTTGATCTCGGCATCGTCGAGCGCAATCAGCTCGACCACGGCGGCGTGAAGCTGGTTCTCGTCGCGCTTGGGGGCCGTGCAGCCTTCCAGATACGAGACGTAGGAGCCCTTGTCAGCGATGATGAGCGTGCGCTCGAACTGGCCGGTGTTCTTCTCGTTGATGCGGAAGTAGGTCGACAGCTCCATCGGGCAGCGCACGCCCGGCGGGATGTAGACGAACGAGCCGTCCGTGAAGACCGCCGAGTTGAGCGTCGCGAAGTAATTGTCCGTCACCGGAACGACCGTGCCGAGATATTGGCGCACGAGGTCCGGATATTCGCGGATCGCCTCGGAGATCGGCATGAAGATCACGCCCGCCTTGGCCAGCTCCTCCTTGAAGGTGGTGACCACGGACACGCTGTCGAACACCGCATCGACCGCGACGCGGTTCTTCGGCTCGACACCTGCCAGGACCTCCTGCTCGCGCAGCGGGATGCCGAGCTTCTCATAGGTTTTGAGAATTTCGGGATCGACCTCGTCGAGCGACTTCGGCGCCGGGTTCTTCTTCGGCGCGGCGTAGTAGTAAATGTCGTTGTAGTCGATCTTGTCGTAGGACACCCGCGCCCATTTCGGCTCCGTCATGGTGAGCCAGCGCTTGTAGGCGTCGAGACGCCACTGGAGCATCCATTCCGGCTCGCCCTTCTTGGCCGAGATGAAACGGATCACGTCCTCGGAAAGCCCCTTGGGGGCCTTTTCCATTTCGACCTCGGTCTCGAAGCCGTACTTATACTGATCGACGTCGATCGACCTGACCTGGTCGATCGTTTCCTGCACTGCAGGCATCTGTCTCTCCCACCGCTCACGGTTTCAAGGACCGCGGGTTGATGACAATGGATGACGAGCGAAGCCTTTAGATCAGGCCGCGTTCGCCTTCCGTTTATATAGGGTTTCGACCAGTCTTTCGCACGTTTCCGCAAAGCGGGCTACGTCCTCTTTCGTGGTCATCCACCCCAAACTGACGCGCAAGGCGCCCTCTGCGAGCGCGGGCTCGACGCTCATGGCATCGAGCACATGCGACCGCTTGACCTTCCCCGAAGAACAGGCCGACCCCGACGAGAGGGCGACCCCGCCCATGTCGAACGCGATCAGCGCCGTCTCGGCCTTCACACCGGGGATGGCGAAAGCCAAGGTGTTCGGCAGGCGCTCAGTCCCGGCGCCGAAAACCACGACCTCCGGCAGGATTTGTAGAAGCCGCGCTTCAGCCTCGTCCCGCAGGGACCGCAAGCGCTCAGCCTCTTCGCTCAGATTGGCTTTCGCGATCTGCGCCGCAACTCCAAAGCCTGCAATCGCGGCCACGTTTTCCGTGCCCGCCCGATAGCCGCGCTCCTGACCGCCGCCCCGGATCAGCCGATCCGCGATCTCGATCCGGTCGGAGGCCAGTATGACGGCCCCGGTTCCCTTCGGACCGCCGATCTTGTGAGCGGAAAGCGTCAGCGCATCAACGCCGAGCTCGCCGATGTCGAGCGTGACCTTGCCCGCGGCCTGCACCGCGTCCGCATGAACGTATCCGCCATGTTCGCGCACAAGGGCAGCAATGGCGGCAATTGGCTGCAGAACGCCGGTCTCGTTATTGGCGACCTGAACCGAAACCAGAACCGGCCCTTCGGCGGCTTCCAGCCGGGCTTTGAGCCAGGTGAGGTCCACGGTGCCTTGAGCATTGACCGGAATGCGCTCCACGGCCTCAGGCGCGAAGCGGTGACCGGCGAGCACGGAGGGATGCTCCGTCGCGCCAACGAGCAAAAGCCCGGCGCCCGCCTTCCCCGCATGGCGGAATGAAGGAGACAGAACGAGGTTGTTGGCCTCGGTGCCGCCGCTGGTGAAAATCACGTTCTTCGGCAGGGCACCGACAAGCGCGGCCACGCGCTCCCGCGCCGTCTCCATCTCGGCCCGCGCGGCACGGCCCTCCGCATGGACGGAGGAGGCATTTCCCGGCAGCAGAAAGACGCGCGCCATCTCGGTCGCGACCTCGGGCCTCATCGGCGCGGTCGCGTTGTAATCGAGATAGCTGCGCTGGCTTGCCGCCATGCGAAACGCCCTTTCATGAAAACCTTGCAATGGCCCCTGGTTGCCGTGCTAAAGCAACAGAACCATATCAGATCAGCCTGTGCTTGACGGTTACGCGACCATTGCAGTGACCGAAAGGCCACACTACTTAGAACAATTCTAAGGATTTTAAGGAAAACAGGGGCCTTGAGTCAAGGTCGCCTGCGTTGCGCCCTCCTTCAAGGAGGCTGTCGCCAAGAGGTCAGCAATATGCCTGAGGTCATCTTTACGGGCCCCGCCGGTCGCATCGAAGGGCGTTATCAGCCCGCGAAGCAGAAGGGGGCTCCCATCGCCATCGTGCTGCATCCGCACCCGCAATTCGGCGGCACGATGAACAACCAGATCGTCTATAACCTTTACTACAACTTCCTGAACCGTGGCTTCTCGGTCCTGCGCTTCAACTTCCGCGGCGTCGGCCGCAGCCAGGGCGCGTTCGACCACGGCCAGGGCGAGCTTTCGGACGCCGCCGCCGCGCTCGATTGGGCGCAGGCCATGAATCCGGACGCTCGCGCCTGCTGGATCGCCGGCGTGTCCTTCGGCTCGTGGATCGGCATGCAGCTTCTCATGCGCCGTCCGGAGATCGAGGGTTTCATCTCTATCGCTGCGATGGCGAACCGCTACGATTTCTCGTTCCTCGCCCCCTGCCCCTCCTCCGGCCTTTTTGTCCACGGCTCGGAAGACCGTGTGGCCCCGGTCAAGGACGTCGTCAGCGTGATCGAGAAGGTGAAGACGCAAAAGGGCGTGAAGCTCGAGCACGCCGTCGTCGATGGCGCGAACCATTTCTTCGACGGCAAGGTCGACGAACTGATGGTCGCCGTCGACGAGTATCTGGACAAGCGCCTCGGCACCATCGAGGAAGCTGCATAGGCTTAAGCATCTGCCTTCAAAAGCAATCGGGCGGGCCAGTCGGCCCGCCTTTTTTATTGGCCCGCTCCTGCCACTTAAAGCCGCCCAAGCAAAAGGCGCCAGCGCAACTAAAGCACCAGCGCCTTTTAATTTTTAGCCGCTTGAATCTACGCGGAAGAAGTATCCGAACGCCGGTTTGTTACAGCACGAAATTGGCAGACGTCAGGGCGAGACCCGCAGAGAGGGTCGCGAACTTGATCTGGGCCGCGTAACCGAAGCCATCGGAATCGTAGAACAGCTCGCCCGTGACGTTGTTGTAAACGATCTGCGCGCCCCACCCCTTCGCGCTTGCGCCGATGGACAGCGCAACCGACCAGCCGAAGCCCTTGAAGATGCCGCGATCAAGGCGGATCTGGTCTTCATAGGTGTTGAAGTCCCACATCTGATCGACATTGTAGTAGCGATCCAGGGCTGTATCGAACACGACGATGTCGCGCCCGGCTCCGCCGTAGAGAACGTCGTTGCCCTGACCGCCATAGATCACATCATCGCCAGCATCGCCGACGAGATGGTCGTTCCCGGTGTAGCCGATGATGGTGTCCTGGCCATAGCCACCGTACACAACGTCGTTATCTTCGCCAGCATCGATATAGTCGTTGCCGTCGTCTCCAACGAGCAGATCATTTCCGAAACGGCCGAAGATGCGGTCGTTGCCGGCACCGCCATTCATCATGTCATTGCCGTAAACGAAGTTCCCAAAACCCGGGATGGCATCGTCAAGCAAATCGTCGCCGGCACCGCCATAAAGCGCGTCGGAACCGTCTCCGCCATACAGGGTGTCGTTGCCTGCATCACCGTACAACTCATCATTCCCGGTGAACCCGATGACGATGTCGTGGCCGTTGCCGCCGTATGCGACGTCATTGTCCTCGCCTGCATCGATGTAATCGTTGCCGTCGTCGCCGTAGAGCTTGTCGTTTCCAAAGCGGCCGAAGATGCGGTCGTCGCCATCGCCGCCGGACATATAGTCGTTACCGTAAACGTAATTTCCGGCGCTCGAGCTGGGAACGGCATCGTCGAGAACATCGTTGCCGAGCCCACCATAGAGCGAGTCGGAACCATTCCCGCCATGCAGGGAGTCGTTTCCGCTATTGCCGCTCAGCACGTTGTTGGCACTGTTTCCGATGATCTTATCGTTGCCGGAGCCCGTGGTGGCGTTCTCGATCAGCGAACGGGGATCACCATTGTACTGGAAGGCGTTATAGACGTTACCGTTGACAAAAGACGTCCCGTCCTTGCGGCCGAGTTGAGCATCGGAGAACCGGGAAACCCCGCCCGGGGTCAGATCGACCACCGCATTGTTCCAGAAGTTCGACAAGTCGTAGGTATCGACCCCTCCTCCGTCCCAAACGGTCAGAAAGATGTGATTATCCGAAGGCACGCCCTGACCAGCCCCGTTGACGAACATCTCACCCGTCAATGAGCTCCAGCGATACACGGTGTTGCCGCTGTTGGTTCCGAAATCGGCTCCGTACATCAACTGCAGTGCAGCGATGTCGTACTGCATGAAGGTTTGCGGGGAATCGATGGTCTTATTGTAAGACATCACCGTGTATTCGATAGAATCGTGGACTGCGGACGTCTTGGGCAGGCCCCAGCCGGAATCGTGAGTATGCTTGAGCCCCAGCGAATGGCCAAGCTCGTGCATGGCCAGCAAGTAAGGGCGACTACCCTTCTGTGCGCTCGTAGACGTGCCGAGCGTCAGCCATGTATCGCCGCCATAAACAGGCACGCCCGGATAATAGCCGTGGCTGTTTACGATAATGGATCCTGGCTCGAACGCCGCCACCTTGATGTTGGCATCGTTGCGGCCCGCATACGAGATGCCGGTCGTCACGTAGCCGGCCACGGATGCCATAACCTCATGGACAGCGCTCTCGACCTCAGCCGAAAGCGGCTTGTAGCCGGACGCGCTCGGATTGATCGCTTCGTAATCGCTCCGGGAATCGGGCAGCGAATAGGTAATGGTCGAGTCGGCCCACTTGGAGCCCGAGATCAACGACTTCACGTCGCTATCGGAATGACTCGGCGTGAAATACTGCACGCCACCGATATTCCATGAGGGGAAGAGTGTCCCCATGACCGAGAAGAAGTTCAGGGGCAGTCCCGAGATGTTGTCTGAAATCCAGTTCCAGGCGGAATTCGCTGCGTCGCCAAACCAGTTTCCAATGGCTTCGACCTGATCGCCGATCCAATTCCCCGCAGAGCGGAACGCGTCCGAGAACCACGACATAGGGCACCTTTGCAATTCTGAGTGTAGTGCCTGCACTATGAGCGAGGTCTCGCGACCTGGCCCCGTATGAATTCCTAGGGCGCATAAAATGGGACCCTGGAAGGTAAACTCGCCCTACCGGGGGCCAAAACCGCGTGAAATCCTGCGATGAAGCTGCTAGAGGTCCAGCTCGATTGCGACCAGGACTGACGAGAGAGACGCGATGAACGCGCCGAAATCCGAATTTTTGAAGGTTCTCACCGAGCGAGGCTTCATTCACCAGACCTCCGATTTCGAGGGGCTGGACGCCGCTGCCGCCGAGGGGCGCCTGACGACCTATGTGGGGTATGACTGCACCGGCCCCTCACTCCATGTGGGGCACCTGCTCTCGATCATGATGCTGCACTGGCTGCAAAAGACCGGCGCGGGCAAACCGATCACCCTCATGGGCGGCGGCACGACCCGGGTCGGCGATCCCTCCGGCAAGGATGAGAGCCGCAAGCTCCTGACGGTCGAGCAGATCGAAGCCAACAAGACCAGCATCAAGGGCGTTTTCTCGCGCTTCATCAACTTCGGCGATGGCAAGGCCGACGCGGTGATGGTCGATAACGCCGAGTGGCTGACGACGCTCAACTACATCGAGTTCCTGCGCGATGTGGGCCGCCATTTCTCGGTCAACCGCATGCTGTCCTTCGACAGCGTGAAGATGCGCCTCGAGCGCGAGCACGAATTGTCGTTCCTGGAATTCAACTACATGATCCTCCAGGCCTACGATTTCGTGGAGCTCAACAAGCGCTACGGCTGTGTGCTGCAGATGGGCGGCTCGGACCAGTGGGGCAACATCGTCAACGGCATCGATCTCGGTCGCCGCCTCGGCACGCCGCAGCTTTACGCCCTCACCTGCCCGCTTCTGACGACCGCCTCCGGCGCCAAAATGGGCAAGACGGCCTCCGGCGCCGTATGGCTCAACGCGGACATGCTGAGCCCCTACGACTATTGGCAGTTCTGGCGCAACACCGAGGACGCGGACGTCGCACGTTTCCTGAAGCTCTTCACGATCCTGCCCCTCGATGAGGTCGCGCGCCTTGCGGCGCTGCAGGGCGCGGAGATCAACGAGGCCAAGAAGGTCCTGGCAACCGAGGCCACCGCCCTCATCCACGGCCGCGAAGCCGCGGCGCTGGCGGAAGAGACCGCACGCAAGACCTTCGAGCAAGGCACCCTCGCGGAAAGCCTGCCGACCATCGAAGTCCCGTCGAGTCTCCTGGAAGCCGGCCTCGGTGTCCTCTCGGCCTTCGGCCCGGAATACGCCAAGCTCGTGCCCTCAACGGGCGAGGCGCGGCGCCAGATCAAGAGCGGCGGCCTCAAGGTCAACGACGAGACAGTCAGCGACGAGCGCGGTGTGCTGCGCCTCGCCGACATGACTCCCGAGGGCGTCATCAAGCTGTCCTTCGGCAAGAAGCGCCACGTTCTGCTACGCGCCATTTAAGGGAGGTGCGCTCCGGTCGTCATGAGAATCGGAGCGCGTCACCACGGCGGATCGAGGCCATGCCATGAAAGCCTCAGACACTCCCTTGCCTCCCTCGGCTCTCCCTGTTGCCGCCGTCCTTGCCGTGGTCGTCCATGAGGATCGCGTGCTGCTGGTCAGGCGGGCCAACCCGCCCGATGCCGGCATGTGGGGTTTTCCCGGGGGCAAGATCGATCACGGCGAAGCCGTGGAAGCGGCAGCGATCAGGGAGCTCTTCGAGGAAACGGCCATCCGCGCGCAAGCGCTGGGAGCCTTTACGGCGCTCGACGCTTTCGATTGGAGTGAGAACGGCGAACTTCGGCACCACTTCGTGCTGATCGCTGTTTTGTGCCGATGGCTTTCAGGAACGCCGCAGGCAGGGGACGATGCGACCGAAGCCGCCTGGTGGCCCATCTCGGATCTGGGCAGCCTCGACCGTGTCAGCCTCAACGTGGACAAGGTCGCTCTTCAGGCCCGAAGGCTCGCGGCCGCCTCAACGGTCTAGAGGCATTGCCGGCATCGTCGGGAGCGAATCCGCCTCCATCGTCCCTCCGGTTCCAAACAGCTTGCGCAGGAATCCGGGTGCGACGGCGGACAAGGGGTTCACCATCAGCGAGGGCGTTGCTGTCGCGCCGGAGGCCCGAAAGTTTACGGCGAACAACCCTTCGTACTGACCGCCCCCGAGCAACGGGCCGAAGAGCGGCACCTGCGCGAAAGCGTTGTTCAGGCCATAGGCCGGGATAAAGGTGCCACTGATATCCATCTTGTCGCGGGCGTAATCGATGAACCCGTTGAGGGTAAATCCGATCTGGTTGCCCCAGATCGCGGCATCCTTGAAATCGATGCGTCCGGCCGTGCGCGTGAAATCCATCCGCGCCTTTGCGAAATCGACGCGGTTCGTATCGACCAGCACATTTTGTGCCTGCCCGGTGCTGTCGCGCCCGGCAACAATCCGGGTTTGCGTCGGAATGATCCGCCGCAAGGCAGGCTCATTGACGAGAGTGAATGAGCGCAGCGTCAAAACTCCGGGCTGGGGCCCGTCGCCGGTATTCATCTGCAGCACAAGATCCCCGCCGGACATGCGGCGATAGACATCAGTGAAACGCAGCAAGGCGCCGGCATCCTCGGCCTGGAGCAGGATGACAGGCGCAGCGCCGGCGCCCTGCGCAACCGTGCGCGAGGTCACGTTGGTCGAGCCGAGCCGGCCCTTGATATCCAGCTGCCGCAGGCTGTCCTTACGGGTGGAAGCCTTGATCGTGGCGTTTGTGATCGCCTCGTCGTTATAGCCGGTGAGAATGTTGAGGGCGATGTCGAGATCGACATCGCGGGAGCTGCCGCGGCCATTGGAGGCCGGCGCAGGCGAAGACGAACTCAACGACTTGGTAAAGGGGCGCGCATCGCCCACGTTGCCGCGAACGACGACCTTGTAGACCCCAGCGGCGCGGTCGACCTGCACGCGCATGTCGTCACCGGGAGACATCTTGAACGTGGACAAGTCGGCCCTTTCGAGCGAACCGTCGCTTCCCAACGCAGCCGTGCCGCGTAACTGGGTCGAGCCGCTGTCAAGCGCCAGGTCGCGAAGCTCGCTCGTATGACCTTCGACCAGCGTCAAAGTGAGCTTACCCGGTCGACCTGCGGGCTTCACCCATCCGGGAATAAGCTGGTCCACATTCGCCTTCGTCAGATCCGCATCGAGGCGGATGCCCTGCTTGCTCGCATCCTTGCCGAGCGGCATCGTCGCCTTGATCGGGAGCGGGCCGGTCAGTTGCGATCCGAACGACATACCGCGTCGCTGGCGCGCCGCGTCGTCCAGAACGAGCGCAACATTCGCCTCCCCGCCCTCGCGGTTCTTCCGCACATCGATCGTGGCGGGATTGCCTGCGATCCTCCCGTCGCCCTTGATGGCGAGCACTCCGCGATCATAGGCGATGGTGAGAGCCGCGCCTTCGAGTTTCTCCTTGCCGAAAATCTTATCGGCAGTGAGATCCGTCACCTTGCCGTTCACTGTCAGAGGCAGATCCGCGAAAGCCGGGACGTTGTTGACCAAAAGGCCGATGCCGACCTTGAGGTCTGTCTTGCCTCTGGTGGAAGCCGGATCGGCGTCGAAACCCGCGATCTGCTGGATCAAGGGCTCCCGCAGAAGGGCCGCGAGCGCATCGGCACCGCCTTGCAGACGAAAATCGATCTGCGCGATGGCAGCTTCGTCCCAATAATTGCCAAGCACGAAAGTGCCGTCGGAAGCTGCAAGGCTTCGCGCTTCGGGTAACGACACCTCCCCCGTCGGGGCATGCAGCATGACCTTCATGCCGGTGACGTTGCCGGTCACATTCATTTTCGAAACCGGCGGCAGGCCGGCGGCGGCCTGCAGGGTGCCCTGCGAAATCGCGAAGTCGATGTTGAGCGACTGATCGGGAATCGGCTCGCCTGAGATCGCCTTTTTCATGTCCTCGCCAGTCATGGCGACCTTGAGCGCGATCGAATCGAGCGTGCCGGCCTTCAGATTGGAGACGAGGAACCTCCGAACCGGAGGCGCGACCGCTTCCGGCCAGACGCGAAGGACAGAGCGGAGGTTTGAGTTCGTGGCATGCAGGTCGAGCCGCAGGCCATGAGGATCGGCCGATGAACCAAGGACACCCGAGATGTCGGCGGACAGGTTCGGGCCACGCAGCTTCACGGAGTTGAGGACAACGCCGTCCGGTCCCGACAGATCAGCCTCGATGGAGCTCACTTCGACAGGGGCATCACCGGCCGCGGCTCCCGACAGCCGAGCGTTCGTTCCGCTCAAGGACAAGCGCCACGGATCTCCGTTGACCGGCAGGGCCAGCTTGCCCTGCAGGTTCACGGCAGTATCACCGCCCTTCATCTCAAGCGTCTGAAGCGCGAGCGCGTGCTGCTCCTCTTCCCAGGCCAGGGCAATGGTGGAGCGGTCAATCTGAAGCGGCGACGTGTCCTTGTCATCGATCAGGATCGCGCCGCTATTGCTTGTGAAGCGCGCCCTGAGATCTCTCAATCGCCCCGCGCCATAAGCGGCATCGATGCGCCCCGAGAGCTTGAGATCGGTCGAAGTCGGAAGTGCCGACATGCCCGCCAGAAGCAGCACGTCCTCCAACGGAGCGTCAGCGGTGACGACCGTGGCGCGATAGCCTGTCTTGTAATCGCCGCTGGCGTCGCCGTTCAGTTGCCATACGCCCTGCGGTCCATCGAGCGTGGCGTCGAAATGGTGCTCGCCGCTGCCGTTCTTCTCGAAAACAGCATCGACGCGCTTGAACGTGCCGCGTTGCTTCTGGTTCGCATCGACGAGCGTGAGGCTGGCATTGGTCAATTGCGCGCGGTCGAGCAAGTTGAGAATGCCGAAACGTCCTACGACGAGCTCGAAGAGCGACCCAACCACACGCGAAACCGGCGAAGCCTGCGGGTCGGATGGCTCTTGCGTCGCGACCTGAGGGACGACAGCAGGGGACGTGGTCTCCGAACCCTCTCCCCCGGCGGCTGGAGAAAACGAGAGTGAGCCGTCCTTGGCGACAAGGGCGCGGATCTGCAAATCGCGCAGTTCGATGGACCTGGGTTGCAACGTCCCTGTCAAAAGGGAAAATCCGTCGACGCTAACCGTCGCGTAAGGAGCTCGGACAACGAGGGCGCCGTTGGGATCGCGAACATCCAGCCCTATCGCTCGCAGAGCGGGGGATCCGGCTTTCAATTCAAGCGCCGTATTACGCATGGTCACGGACCAGCCCGGACCGATCCGCGAGGCCAAAGCTTCGCCGATCCGCTCCGGCATTCGTCCGAAGCTGAGCGGGCCGGCGGACAGACGCGCATAGAGCAGCCCAAGCCCCACAATGACGGCCAGAACGATTCCGACCTTCACATAGAGGGCTCCGCGCAGCACGCGCGACAAAGCGCTCCGCTGTGCCTTCAGCTTCATCGCACCTTTCGGGCGTTTATTTCCGGTCAAAAACTGCTTCATTCTCTCGCTGTCGAGCGATCCGGTTCTTGAACTGTCCGAAGTGGGAGGGAATCAAATCGCGGGGACCTTAACCCGACGGATCGTCTCTCGCGACAATCTTCGACAATCTTGTTGAGGATTGCGATTTCCTCCCCAAACACCGACAATCCGCCAAAAGGAAGGCAAGCCATGACACTGACCGTCGGACAAAAAGCCCCGGACTTCACGTTGCCGATAACCGGCGCAGACAAGATCAGCCTCGCGAGCCTCAAAGGCCGCAAGGCTGTGCTCTATTTCTATCCCAAAGACGATACTTCCGGCTGCACCCGTGAAGCTCAGGACTTTCAATCCTTGCGTAACGCCTTCACCGCAGCGGATACCGAAATTATCGGCGTGTCGCCGGACAGCCTGAAAAGCCACGACAAGTTCCGAGACAAATACGGCCTAGCCTTCCCCCTCGCCTCCGACGAGGAGAAGTCGATGCTCGAAGCCTATGGCGTGTGGGTCGAGAAGAGCATGTATGGACGCAAATACATGGGCGTGGAACGCACGACCGTGCTCATCGACCGCGACGGCAAGATCGCGAAGATCTGGCCGAAGGTAAAGGTGCCGGACCACGTCAAGGAGGTGCTGGAGGCGGCGAAGGGAATTTAGTCCCCAGAAGCGCCTATCTGCCCTAATCGATATCCTCGACCGCCTCGCCGCCGCCATAGACGCGCTGTGCGAGGGAGGCTTCCATGAACTGGTCGAGATCGCCGTCGAGCACGTCCTGCGGGCTGGTCGATTGCATTCCCGTGCGCAAGTCCTTCACCAACTGATAGGGCTGGAGCACGTAGGAGCGGATCTGATGGCCCCAACCGATATCCGTCTTCGCGGCGGCTTCGGCGTTGGCCTTTTCTTCCCGCTTCTTCAGCTCGGCCTCATAGAGGCGCGCGCGCAGCATGTTCCAGGCGGTCGCGCGGTTCTTGTGCTGCGAACGCTCCTGCTGACAGGCCACAACGATGCCGGTGGGGATGTGAGTGATACGAACCGCCGAGTCGGTCGTGTTGACGTGCTGGCCGCCTGCGCCCGAAGAGCGGAACGTGTCGATCCGGCAATCGGATTCCTTGATCTCGATGTTGATGCGGTCATCCACCACCGGATAGACCCACACCGACGCGAAGCTCGTGTGGCGGCGCGCGTTGGAGTCGAAGGGCGAAATGCGCACGAGGCGGTGCACGCCGGACTCGGTCTTCAGCCAGCCATAGGCGTTGAGGCCCTTGATGAGGAGCGTCGCGCTCTTGATGCCCGCCTCTTCGCCGTCGGTGATTTCGAGCAGCTCGACCTTGTATTTGCGGCGTTCGGCCCAGCGCCCATACATGCGTTGGAGCATGTTGGTCCAATCCTGACTCTCGGTGCCGCCTGCGCCGGAATGCACTTCCACGTAGGTGTCGTTGCCATCGGCTTCGCCGGAAAGCAGGGTTTCGACCTGGCGGCGTGCGGCCTCGGCCTGGAGCGCGCGGATCGCCTCCTCGCCCTCGGTAATCGTGCCCTGGTCTTCTTCCATCTCACCGAGTTCGATCAGGGTGATGGCATCATCGAGTTCCTGCTCGAGGCGCTTGATCGCCGTGATCTGGTCCTCGATGGAGGTGCGCTCGCGCATGGTCTTCTGCGCGGCCTCCGCATCGTTCCAGAAATTCGGGTCTTCAGCTTGAGCGTTCAGCTCCGCGAGGCGTCTCTGGGCATTATCCCAGTCAAAGATGCCTCCTCAGCAGCCCGACTGACTGCTTGGTCTCATCTACGAGGTGTTGAATTTCGGCGCGCATTGTCTTGCTTGTTCTGAACTCTGCCAGAGGAATTGCGGTCCCGTTTAAGGGGAGCGTCGCAGGGTGTAAAGAAGCTGGGTCCCTTTTGGAGACCCAGCTTCGGCCTTCTTTTATGGTTTGCGGAGCGGGGCCTAATACAGGCCGCCGGTGCCGACGCCCACCGCCTGCTGCGCTTCCGGCGAGGCGAGCCCCGCTTCCGCAGCCGGATCAGTCGGCGGCATATAGGAATCGGGCGGTGCCGTACCGGGCTTGAACGCCTCGACGATCACACCTCCCGTATCGCCCGGGCCCGCACGGGTGCCGGAACCGGCGTTGATGCGCACGAGCTTGATTCCGGCAGGCACACGGAAGGGCGTCGCGGGCTTGTCCTTGAGCGCCATCTTCATGAAATCGCGGAACACCGGCGCAGCGTAGTGCGCGGCCTGCGCCGTCGCGCCCAGAGAACGCGGCTTGTCGTAGCCGAGGAACACGCCCACTGCGAGGTCCGGCGAGAAGCCCACGAACCACACGTCCTTCGCGTCGTTCGTCGTTCCCGTCTTGCCGGCGAGCGGCTTGCCCACGGCCTTGATTGACTGGCCTGTGCCGCGCTGCACGACGCCTTCGAGGATCGAGGTGATCTGGTAGGCGGTGAGCGTATCGACCACGGACTCGCGGTTGTCCGCGAGCTTGGGCGGCGCATTGCCGTCGAAACGCGGAGCATCACAGCCGGTGCATTGACGGTCGTCGTGACGATAGATCGTCTTGCCGCTGCGGTCCTGAATGCGATCGATCAGGCTCGGCTTGATGCGATGACCGCCGTTGACGAACATGGCGTAAGCCGCCGTCATGCGCATCACGGTCGTCTCGCCGGCGCCGAGCGACATCGAGAGAAGCGGCAGCATGTCGTCGTAGATGCCGAAACGGCGAGCATATTCGGACACCACAGGCATGCCGATATCGCGCGCCAGGCGCACGGTCATGATGTTCTTGGAATGCTCGACGCCGTAGCGCAGCGTGTGCGCGCCCCCGCCGCCATTCTCGAAGTTAGACGGCGTCCAGGCCTCCTGCCCCGGCCCCATGTTGATCGTCAGCGGATCGTCAAGGATCAGGGTCGAGGGCGTGTAGCCGTTGTCGAGTGCCGTCGCATAGACGAGCGGCTTGAAGGCTGAACCCGGCTGGCGCAGGGCTTGCGTCGCGCGGTTGAACTCACTCTGGTCGAAGGAGAACCCGCCGACCATCGCATAAACGCGGCCGGTATTGGGATCCATCGCGACGATGGCCCCGGAGATTTCAGGAACCTGGCGCAGGCGGAACTGGTCCTGCTTGCCGTCGAGCGGCTCGACATAAACCACGTCGCCCGGCGCGAGCACCTTGTCCACCGTGCGGCGGGTCCATTTCACGCCGTCCGCCGTCACGAAGCCGAGTTCGCGCTCCTTGACGATCTGCCCCGACGAATCCTTCTTCGGCTGCAGGCCGATGCGAGCGCGCCCGCCGGAGACTTCGAGCACGACGCCCATGCGCCAGGGCTGCACGTCGGCGAGAGAGGTCACTTCAGCAAGCGCGAGCCCCCACTCGCGGCCGGCAAGCTCGATCTTTTGCTGCGCGCCGCGCCAGCCGCGGGCCTCGTCGTAGCGGACGAGGCCGTCGACCAGGGACTTGCGGGCCATCGCCTGCATTTTCGGGTCGAGTGTCGTGCGGATGGAAAGGCCACCCTCATAGAGCTTCTGCTCGCCGTAGCGCTCGGCGATCTCGCGGCGCACGCCTTCAGCGAAATAGCCGGAGGCGATGCTGTTCGGCGAGACAACGCGCGGAGTGACGTTGAGCGGCTCCTTCTTCGCCGCTTCAGCCTCTTCACGCGTGATGTAGTTGTTCTCCACCATGCGGTCGATGACCCAGTTGCGGCGGCCGATGGCGGCCTGTCGCTGGCGGAACGGGTGATAGTTGTTGGGGGCCTTCGGCAGGGCCGCGAGATAGGCGGCTTCCGCGATGGACAATTCGTGAACCGACTTGTTGAAGTAGTTCAGCGACGAGGCGGCGATGCCGTAATTGCCGAGGCCGAGATAAATCTCGTTGAGGTAAAGCTCGAAGATCTTGTCCTTCGAGAAGGTCGATTCCATCCGCAGCGCGATGAGGGCCTCGCGGATCTTGCGCTCATAGCTGCGCTCGTTGGTGAGAAGGAAGTTCTTCGCCACCTGCTGGGTGATGGTCGAAGCGCCCTGCTCGCGCTTGCCGCCAGAGCTCACATTGGCAATGATGGCGCGCACGATGCCTTCCGGGTCGATGCCCGCGTGCTTGTAGAAATTCTTGTCCTCGGCGGAGAGGAAAGCGGAAACGACGCGTTTCGGAACAGCCTGGATCGGAATGTAGAGGCGGCGCTCGCGGGCATACTCCGCGATCAGGCTGCCGTCCGTCGCGTGGACGCGGGTCATCACCGGCGGCTCGTAATTGGCGAGCTGCGCATGGTCCGGCAGGTCCTTGGAGAAGTGCCAGAAGCCATAGGCTATGATAGCGGCGCCGATCAGGAAAAAGATCGCCCCGACGCTAAACAGAAAGCCGAAAAATCGTAGGATGATGCGCATCCGAGAAAAAGTCCGTTGTCGACGCCTGACGGCGCTCATTTCGCGCTGATTTGGCCACCTGAACCCAAGGCGGGGCAAGCGGCTCCTGTCAGCCCTGCCCTGTTATCCGAGGAATCGCGTGCCCGCTACGGGTATCCACACTGTATCTATGGTAAAACTGCGGCAGGGTCGCGTTTTGCGAACCGTGTGGTGAAAAAACGATCCACCGCGGCCGCGATCGAGGCCGTCGCCTTGGCCCGCCACTCGTCGGAAATCAGAAGATCGTAATCCTGCTTGCTCGACAGGTAACCGAGTTCCAGCAGCACGGAGGGCACATCGTGGGCTCTCAGCACCCAGAACCCGGCCTCGCGCCGGGAATTTTTATTGAGGCGCGCCACGGATTCGAGAGAACTGACGAGATTCGTCGCGAATCCGTGCGAGAAAACCCGCGTCTCGCGTAAAGTCAGCTCCTGGAGGATGTCGGAAACGTCATTCGACTCCTCCTTGGCGTCGACGCCGGCGATGGCATCCGCCTTGTTTTCCCGGTCGGCCAACCGGGCTGAATCCGCGTCGGACGCCCTCTCCGCCCGGGTGTAGACCGTCAGGCCCCGCACGTCCTGACCGCCTGAAAGCGAGTCGGCGTGGATCGAAATGAACAGGTCGGCCTTGCGTTTCTGGGCGAACTTCACCCGGTCGCTGAGGGAAATGAACACGTCGTTGTCCCGGGTCAGCACCACCCTGTAGCGGCCGCCGTCATCGAGCCTCTTTTTCAAAAGCTGGGCAAACGCGAGCACAAGATCCTTCTCGTAGGTGCCGATCAGGGAGGCCGCACCGGGATCGATGCCGCCATGTCCGGGATCGATCACGATGAGCGGACGAGCGTCCTGGTTCGACGCAAGCTCCGGCTCGGAAATCGAGGCTTTGGCCGCCGTCGCGGCCGCGTTGGCGGCAGCCGCGCGGCGATATTCCTCCCGTTCGACCCTCGTCAGCTCGATGGTGAGAAGGTGCGAACCGTCATCCCGCTGCGAAACCTCGGTCGCGGACACGACGGCGGTCTGCGCCAGATCGATCACCACCCTGGACTGGCCGGGGGCGAAAAGGCCGTATCGGAAGGACGCCACAGCCCCAGCCTTCCTGCGTCCCGCCTCCGCGGGAACATGGAACGCCACTTCCGGCAGGTCGACAATGACCCGGTCGGGGCGCTCCATCACGAAGGCGCTGACCGTCACCGGCTTGGAGAGCACCACTTTGAAGCGGGTCTTGGAGGCTTCGCTCTCAAGAATGATGTCGGCGGCCACGGCGGGCGAGCGGTCGGCCTCGGCGGCAATCGGGGCAGGTTTCCCATTGTTCGGCGCAGCAGCAACGGGCCCCGCGCCCCCGGCGAACAGCGCGACGAGCAGGAAAAAGCATGCCAGACGTGAAAAAGAGAGATCGTGCATCCTGAGCCCAGCTTCTCCAGGAGCCCCTCCTACCCCATAGTCCGGATTTGGTTAAGGAAGCTCATCCCCTTTAAAAGTCCGTTGATCCGGGCATGTTGCAACTAGGTCACATCGTCCCAGCATCTTGCCAAATGCCCCAATCGATCTGTAATGATCTCGATCCCGTCCGGCATGGCCGAATCTGACGGCGCCCTCCAGGAGACGATTGTGTTGATCGATCCTGATCTGGGCCGACGTCACTTCCTATAGGCTCGCGGACAGGCTCTATGGCGTAATTTCCGCCGTTTTTCGCCGATGGCCAGCCCTGCTGGCGCATCGTTTTCGAAAGGGCCGTCGTCGAATGGTTGCGCAGGCGAAGTCACTCTTGACTGTCGTGGGAGCACCTTTCGATGCGCGCGATTTCCTTCGCGCCAGCCACTGCCTGACACAATTCAGCATGGTTTCGGCCCGGTTTAACCCAGAATGCGCCCCAACGCGGCGCATGATGGCGACCGTTCGCAATCCTCACGCTTCAGCCCGCCGACTCATTTTCCGGCGCGGCCGCCCGCTAACAGCGCGGCTCCCGCTCAAGGTCTTGCCTCCGGT
The DNA here is from genome assembly GCF_003290125.1 of Microvirga flavescens. Lineage (GTDB taxonomy): Bacteria > Pseudomonadota > Alphaproteobacteria > Rhizobiales > Beijerinckiaceae > Microvirga > Microvirga flavescens. The sequence continues at coordinate 127,704 of NZ_QMKH01000006.1, read as the reverse complement.
CGCCATGTCGAGAGTCCAACATGGCAAACAAAATGCTCATCGATGCCTCCCACCCGGAAGAGACCCGGGTTGTGGTGGTGCGCGGCCAGAAGGTCGAAGAGTTCGACTTCGAATCCGCTAGCCGGAAGCAGTTGCGAGGCAATATCTACCTCGCGAAAGTCACCCGCGTCGAACCGTCCCTCCAGGCCGCCTTCGTCGAATACGGCGGCAACCGGCACGGCTTCCTCGCCTTCAGCGAAATCCATCCGGATTATTACCAGATCCCGATGGCCGACCGTCAGGCCCTTCTCGAAGCCGAGGCAGAAGCCCAGCGGGAAGAGGAGCAGGAGGAAGAGCGCCGCCGCAACCGCCGTCGCCGCCCCGCCACCAAGAAGGCGGAAAGCGATGAGACCGTCAGCGGGGCCGTCGAAGAAGGCGCCGAGGGCGCTACTCCCGAGGGCGAATCCGTCGAAGGCGGGATCGCCGAGGGCGAAGCCTTTGATGGCGAGGATACCGGCGCGCTGATCGAGGTCGTCTCCGGCTCGGATGCCGTCGCCACCATCGAAGATGGGATCGAGACGGAAGAAGGCCACGCCGAGGAAGAGTCCGGCGACGAGCACGAGGACCATGAAGACGGCGAGGTCGAGCCTCACCATGTCATCGAGCAGCTCGGCGGCGACGATGCGCACGAGGACATTCCCCAGCGCACGCGCGTCTCGCGCAAGCAGTACAAGATTCAGGAAGTCATCAAGCGCCGGCAGGTTCTGCTGGTTCAGGTCGTCAAGGAAGAGCGCGGCAACAAGGGCGCGGCCCTCACCACCTATCTTTCGCTTGCCGGCCGCTATTCGGTCCTCATGCCGAACACCGGACGCGGCGGTGGCATTTCCCGCAAGATCACCAACGCGGCCGACCGCAAGCGCCTGAAGGAGATCGCTCAGGATCTCGAGGTGCCGGACGGCATGGGCATCATCCTGCGCACGGCGGGCGCCTCGCGCACCAAGCCGGAGATCAAGCGCGACTACGAATATCTGATGCGCCTGTGGGAGAGCGTGCGGGAGCTCACCCTCAGCTCCTCCGCGCCCTCGCTGGTCTATGAGGAAGGTTCGCTCATCAAGCGCGCCATCCGCGATCTCTACAACAAGGACATCGACGACATTCTCGTCTCCGGAGACGAGGGTTACCGCGAGGCCAAGGACTTCATGCGCATGCTCATGCCGAGCCATGCCAAGATCGTCCAGCCTTACCGCGAGCAGCAGCCTCTCTTCGCGAAGCACGGTGTCGAGGCTCAGCTCGACGCAATGTTCTCGAACACGGTCACGCTGAAGTCCGGCGGCTATCTCGTCATCAACCCGACGGAAGCGCTGGTTTCCATCGACGTGAACTCAGGAAGATCCACCCGCGAGCACAACATCGAGGACACGGCCCTGCGCACGAACCTCGAAGCGGCGGAAGAGATTTCCCGTCAGCTTCGCCTGCGTGATCTGGCGGGCCTCATCGTCATCGACTTCATCGACATGGAAGAGAAGCGCAACAACCGCGCTGTCGAGAAGAAACTGAACGAGTGCCTGAAGAACGACCGCGCCCGCATTCAGGTGGGCCGCATCTCGCCCTTCGGCCTGCTTGAAATGTCGCGCCAGCGCATCCGCACCGGCGTGCTCGAATCCTCCTCCGTTCCTTGTGCGCATTGCGCGGGCACGGGCTTCGTGCGCGCGACCCCGTCGGTCGCGCTCAACGTGCTGCGTTCCATCGAGGAAACGCTCATCAAGAATTCCGGCTTCAACCTTACCGTCCGCACGCGGTCGGAGGCGGCGTTCTACATGCTCAACCAGAAGCGCGTTCACCTGCGCGAACTGGAAACCCGCTTCGGCGTCTCCATCACCATCCTCCCCGATGACAGCCTGATGGGCACGACGACCTTCGCCATCGAGCGTGGCGAACCGGCCCTGCGCCTCGAGCACAAGGCCGCCGCAACCGGTGTGCAGATCGACACGATCATCCCCGCCGACGAACTCGCCGAGGCCGAGGAAGCGGAGATCGAAGAAATCGAAGCCGAGGCCGAGGCCGAAGAGGCCGGCCACGGCGAGCGAGACGAAGAAGGAGACGGCCAGGGCCGCCGCCGCCGTCGTCGCCGCCGTCGTCGCGGGCGCGACCGGGAAGGTGCTACCGACGAAGCGCAAGCTCGTGAAGAGGGTGAAGAAGAAGGCGGCGAGGAAGCCGAGGAAGGCGAAGCCACCGCTGCTGAGGGCGAAGAACCGCGGGAAGCGACCGAAGGCGAAGGCTCCGGCGAGCGCCAGGGTCGCCGTCGCCGTCGCGGACGTCGCGGCGGACGGGGCCGCAACCGCGAGGAAGGCGCTCCCCTCTCTGAGGGCGAGGAAGCCACCTTCGCGGATGAGGCTCCGGCTGAAGCGCCTCTCGTTGAAGAGCGCGCGCCGCGCGAGAAACGTGAGCCGCGCGTGGAGCGGCAGCCAGCTCCGGTTCAGGCCGAGCCCGTGGCGGAAAAGGTGGAAGAAGCGCCCCGCGCGCCCATCGTCTCCGAGCCGGAACCCGTCGCCGTCGTGCTGACCCCGGAAGACCCCAATCGCCCGAAGCGGGCCGGCTGGTGGTCCAAGGCCAAGTCGGTCCTCGGCGGATCGTAACCGAAATAAAAAAGCCCCGGTTTTGCCGGGGCTTTTTTTCGCGCCCACCCTTCAGCTTCGTTCTGAATGCGCGCTGGAACCGCCTCGCCTTTCGAGACGCTTCGCTTCTCAGGGTGAGGCTTGGGAAGGGTGAGGTTTTGAGACGAGCATCCTTGTGCGGTTGAGTTTTCCCAAAAGGCCTACTTCAACCACCCCTTCAGCCGCTGCACCGTCTCACGGCAATCGTTCTCCGAGCCCGCGAAGGACAGGCGTAGGTAATGCGCGCCTTCGATGGGGTCGAAATCGAGGCCCGGGGTCGCGGCGATGCCGGTTTCCTCCAGCATGCGCTTGCAGAAGGCGATGGAGTCGTTCGTGTAACGGGCGACATCCGCATAGATGTAGAAGGCCCCGTCCACCGGGTGCATGTCGGTGATGCCGATGCGGGGCAGCTCTTCCAGAAGCAGCGCGCGGTTGCGGGCGTATCCTGCCTTGATCGCCTCACGCTCATCCACCGCATCGAAGGCTGCGAGCGCCGCGACCTGCGAGAGATAGGGCGGCGAGATGTAGAGATTTTGCGCCAGCCGCTCGATGGGGCGCACCAGCCGCTCCGGCACGACGATCCAGCCGATCCGCCAGCCGGTCATGCAGTAGTATTTGGAGAACGAGTTGATGACGACGGCATCATCGTCCGACGTCAGAGCCGTCGAGGCGGGTTCGCCGTAAGTCAGGCCGTGATAGATCTCGTCCGAGACGAACCAGAGGCCCAAGCGGCGGCACGTTTCGCCCAAGGCCGCGAGCGCGGCGCGCCCGATCATCGTGCCCGAAGGGTTCGCCGGGCTCATGGCGAGAATGCCGTGGAGCGGCTTTTCCGCATGGGCCTTCTCAATGGCGTCCGCCGTCATGATCCAGCCGTCGGCCTTGGCGAGAGGGATCGTCGCCGGTTCGATATCGAGCGCCTCGAGAATGTTGCGATAGGCGGGGTATCCGGGCGCGGTGATCGCAACGCGCTGGCCTGCGTCGAAGAGGCTCAGGAAAGCCAGCACAAACCCGGCCGAGGAGCCTGTCGTCACCACCACGCGCTCGGGCGCGATGCTGACACCGTAAGTCTCGCGGTAGTGGCGAGCGATGCGCTCCCGCAAGGGGGCAATCCCGAGCGCCTCGGTATAGCCGATCCGGCCGAGATCGAGGGCGGCCTTGACCGCCTCGCGCACCGCGCGGGGCGCAGGCGCGGAAGGCTGGCCGACTTCCATATGGATGACGCTGTCCCCTCGCCTTTCTTTCGCCGCGGCGGCGCTCAATACATCCATCGCGAGGAAGGACGAAACCCGCTCCATGCGGCGGGCGATGTGGGGACCGGGTGTAGCGACGATCGATTTGCTCATGAAACGCTCGTAGCCTGTCGAACCGCGCCCTTCAACATTTTGACCAACGAAGGCGTGATTTGACGTTTGCCTTGGCAACCCTTTAACCCCTCGTGGAGAATATGTTGCGGGCGTTGCGCGGATTCGTGCCGCCCTCGCCCCGAACGATAGGACTGACGATGCGCTTTTCTCTTCGCCACGCTTTCGGAATGGCCGCTGTTGCGGGAATGCTCAGCCTGGGCGCGCCGGTGCTCGCCCAGAGCACCCAATTCAACGAGGCCCAGCGCCAGGCTATCGGCGACATCGTTCGGGATTATCTTCTCAAGAACCCCGAGCTTCTGCAGGAAGTCATCGCCGAGCTCGAGAAGCGCCAGGCCGACCAGCAGCGCGTGGCGCAATCCGCCGCCATGAAGGAATCCCAAAAGGCGATCCTGAATGCCCCGCATTCCTATGTCGTCGGCAACCCGAACGGCGATGTCACCCTCGTCGAGTTCTTCGATTACAATTGCGGCTACTGCAAGCGCGCCCTCAGCGACCTGCAGGCTCTGACCAAGGCCGATCCGAAGCTTCGCATCGTACTGAAAGACTTCCCGGTTCTCGGCCCGGATTCCGTGGAGGCGAGCCGCGTCGCCCTCGCGGCCAGGAACCAGCTCTCGGGCGACAAGCTCTTTGATTACCACACCAAGCTTCTGGAAAGCCGTGGCCGCGTGAACGGCGACCGGGCCATCGCAGTCGCCAAGGATATGGGCCTCGATATCGCCCGCCTGCAGAAGGACATGAACGGGAACGACGTGAAGGCGGCCCTCGCCGAGAATGCTGACCTCGGCGACAAGCTCGGCCTGACCGGCACGCCCGCGTTCATCATCGGCGATTCCGTGATCCCGGGCGCCGTCGGCCTCGATCCGCTCAAGCAGGTGGTCGCCAGCGTCCGCCAATGCGGCAAGGCGAGTTGCTGACCGGCGAACCCCGGCAAAACCTTGGGAACCCCGTTCTTCGCATGGGATGAACCGTTCAATCCCCTTTCCCAAGGCCCTTCTTTTGGCTAAGAGGGCGTTTCGGCCTCCCTCCGGGGAGGCTTTTCGGAGCGCTTTAAGCCGCGATGACTGCCATCCATGTCCTGAACGGACCCAACCTGAACATGCTGGGCCGCCGAGAGCCGCATATCTACGGGAGCATCACGCTCGCCGAGATTGAACGTCTCGTGCGCGAAAAGGCTGCCAAGGTTGCGGTGAACGTCACCTTCCGCCAGTCGAACCACGAGGGACAACTCGTGGACTGGATCCAGGAAGCGGGGGCGCAAGGAGCAGGAATCGTCATCAACGCCGGCGCCTATACCCACACCTCGATCGCACTCCGGGACGCCATCGCCGGCTCCGGAGCGCCGACGGTCGAGGTCCACCTGTCGAATGTGCATGCGCGCGAGGGCTTTCGCCATCGCTCCTTCATCGCCCCGGTCTGCATCGGCGTGATTTGCGGCTTCGGCCCGATGAGCTACCTCCTCGGGCTTGATGCTGTTCATCAGGTGATGATCGAGCGCGCACGCGCGCAACAGCCTTCGAAACATTGATTCTCAAGATTAAGAGGCCGCCCTATGGCTAAAGACAACCCCTTTGATCCGGATCTCGTGCGTGAGCTGGCGACCCTGATCTCCGATACGGATCTCACCGAAATCGAAGTGGAAAAGGGCGACCTGCGCATTCGCGTGGCGCGCGCCACGGCGACCCAGGTCGCGGTTCCCTATGCTGCAGCCCCCTATCCGACGGCGGCTCCGACCCCCGTTGTCGCGCCCCCGCCCGCAGCCGTCACCGAAGCCGCGCCCGCCGCCGTCAAGTCGGCGTCTCACCCCGGCGCGGTTCTCTCACCGATGGTCGGCACGGCCTACCTGCGCCCCTCGCCTGAGGCGAAGCCCTTCGTCGAGGTCGGCTCCAAGGTCCAGGCCGGGGACAAGGTCCTGCTTATCGAAGCGATGAAGACCTTCAACGAGATCACGGCACCCCGCGCCGGCACTGTGACAGCCATCCATGTGGAAGACGGCTCGCCGGTCGAGTATGGCGAGCCGCTGATCGTCATCGAGTAACGCCGATGTTCGACAAAATCCTCATCGCCAACCGGGGCGAGATCGCACTGCGCATCCTGCGCGCCGCGAAGGAACTCGGCATCGCTACCGTCGCGGTTCATTCCACCGCTGACGCCGACGCCATGCATGTGCGCCTCGCCGATGAGAGCGTCTGCATCGGCCCGCCGGCCGCTCGCGACAGCTATCTCAACATCCCGGCGCTCATCGCCGCCTGCGAGATCACCGGCGCGGACGCGGTTCACCCCGGTTACGGCTTCCTTTCGGAAAACGCCCGCTTCGCCGAAGTGCTGGAGCATCACCACATCGCCTTCATCGGCCCCAAGGCGGAACACATCCGCATGATGGGCGACAAGATCGAGGCGAAGCGCACGGCCAAGCGCCTGGGCATTCCCTGCGTGCCGGGTTCCGAGGGTGGCATCACCGATGAGGCGGAAGCCAAGCGCGTCGCCAAGGACATCGGCTACCCCGTCATCATCAAGGCGGCTGCCGGCGGCGGCGGACGCGGCATGAAGGTCGCGCGGACGGAGGAAGATCTCGTCCACGCCCTCCAGACTGCCAAGACCGAGGCCAAGGCCGCTTTCGGCGACGACGCGGTCTATATCGAGAAGTATCTCGAGAAGCCGCGCCACATCGAGATTCAGGTTCTCGGCGACGGCAAGGGCAACGCCGTGCATCTCGGCGAGCGTGACTGCTCGCTCCAGCGCCGCCACCAGAAGGTATGGGAAGAAGGCCCCTCGCCCGCCCTCAACGTGGAAATGCGCGAGCGCATCGGTGGCATCGTTGCCAAGGCGATGCAGGAACTGCAATACGCAGGCGCCGGCACCATCGAGTTCCTCTACGAGGACGGCGAGTTCTACTTCATCGAGATGAACACCCGCATCCAGGTGGAGCATCCGGTCACCGAGATGATCACCGGCATCGATCTCGTGAACGAGCAGATCCGCGTGGCGGCGGGGCACCCGCTCTCCGTCAAGCAGAGCGACATCAAGATCGAAGGTCATGCCATCGAGTGCCGCGTGAATGCGGAGCATCACGCGACCTTCCGCCCCTCACCGGGCACGATCAGCTATTTCCACCCGCCGGGCGGCCTCGGCGTGCGCGTGGATTCGGCGGCCTATCAGGGCTACCGCATTCCCCCGCACTACGACTCCCTCGTCGGCAAGCTCATCGTCCATGGCCGCACGCGCAACGAATGCCTCATGCGCCTGCGTCGCGCCCTCGACGAGTTCGTGGTCGACGGCGTGGACACCACCCTGCCCCTGTTCCGCACTCTCGTGCGCAACCCGGAAATTCAGAACGGCCAGTATGACATTCACTGGCTTGAGAATTTCCTCAAGACCGGCGGCCTCGAGGAAAACTGAGCCTCACTTCAGGGATGCGCCGCCCCAAGACTGGTGGCGCGTCCCGCTCAAATCCGTGCTAACCTCTCCGGATGAGAGGCGACTCCGTCGAGATCACGCCTGAGATCCTGCTCAAGGCCTATGCGGCCGGCATCTTCCCGATGGCGGAAGATGCCGACGATCCTTCCCTTTTTTGGGTCGAGCCCCGCGAGCGCGGCATTATCCCGCTCGATACGTTCCATGTGGGCAAAAGGCTCGCACGCACCGTCCGCTCCGATACGTTTCAGGTTCGCGTCGATCACGATTTCGACGGGGTGATCGACGGCTGCGCCGCACCTGGACGGGACCGAGAGAAAACCTGGATCAGCAAACGCATCCGCGATCTCTACGGTGCATTGTTCGAGGCCGGGCATTGCCACACGGTCGAGGTGTATCAGGAAGGCAAGCTCGTCGGCGGTCTTTACGGGGTATCGCTGAAGAGCGCCTTCTTCGGCGAGAGCATGTTCCATACAGAGCGAGACGCCTCCAAGGTCGCTCTCGTCCATCTCGTGGCGCGGCTACGTCGCGGCGGGTTCACCTTGCTCGACACGCAGTTCGTCACGCCCCATCTGGCGCAATTCGGCGCCATCGAGATCTCGCGTCGCCAATACAAGCTGAAGCTCCAGGCGGCGCTGGACAAAGACGCCGACTGGCATACGTGGCCACCCGGCAAGATCGTGACCGGGGAAGAGGCCCTCGCCGCGCTCGCCGCGAGCAATCCCTAGCGGTCGTTCGACCGGTTGTTGTTGAGAGCCGGAGTGCGCTGCGCCGGCAGCACCTGCCGCGGCGGGCGCTGCACCGGAGCGGTCTCGACAGGAGCCGCGCCACCGGGAGCCATCAGGCCTCCGGGAGGAGCGATGATACCGGTCGGCTGCTGCCCTTGGCGCGGCGGCTCCTGCTGAATGGGCGGCAATTCCTCGGGCACGTCCTTCGGCTCGGCGATCACTTCCGTGCCGCCTTTGCAATCGACAAGCCAGAGATCGTAAACCGGATGCTCGACGCCGTGCAGGCCAGGGCTCGATGCGAACATCCAGCCGGAGAAGATGCGCTTGTAGTGGCCGTCGAGCCCGACATCATCCACCTCGACGAAGGAAGTGGTGTTCGGATTTTCGTTCGGCGGCTTGGTGAAGCAGGCGCGGGGTGTCATCTGCAGGGAGCCGAACTGCACGGTCTCGCCCACCCCGACTTCGAAGGAAACGATTCGCCCCGTGATCTTGTCGAGGCCGGAGAACAGGGCCGTCGGATTCTTGATCCGATCCGCCTGAGCAGCGCCCGCGCCGAAAACCACAGATGCGAGCACCAAAGAGGCCCGTGTCCAACCGAAATTCATACTGCCTGTCCGCGCCATGTCTCAGCCGGCCAAACGTGGCCGTCTTTGCATTCAGGCAACGCGTTAACACGTCAACAATGTTGGAAAAAGGGCAGTGCACGCGAAAGTTTCGCTGCACGCGCAGTTATCATATAACGTCAGAACATCAGAAAGGTTTTCCTATGCGTCTCCTGCCCTGTGCTCTGGCTTTCGTTTTCGCCTCCCATCTCCCTCTGACAGCCCAAGGTGCGGACCTTGCGCGGCGTGCCTTCATGGGCATCAGCATGACCGCCTTGCCGGAGCAGCACGCGGCAAGCGGATTGCTCCCCAAAGGCGAAGGCATCCTGATCGAGCGGATCATTCCGGGGTCGAGCGCCGAGAAGGCGGGCCTTCTGAAGGGCGACGTTCTGGCGAAGATCAACGACGACGCCATTCGTTCGAGCGCGGACGTCATCGGCGTCGTCCGCGCGAACCGCGCCGGTGCGGCGTTACGGCTTTCGCTGATCCGGGACGGCAAGCGCGAAGAGCGCATCGTGCAACTGATCGGCCAGCCCCTCGAAACCACCGAGGGCTTCGAGACGATTTATGAGGCGGTCGATGTCGAGGGCGTGCTTCGCCGAACCATCGTCACGAAGCCGCCCCGCGACGGCAAGCAACCGGCAGTTTTGTTCGTCGGGGGCGTCGGTTGCTACAGTATGGACTATCCCTTCGACGAGAAAGCCAATTATCGACAGATCCTGTCCTCCCTCACCCGCCAGGGCTTCGTGACGATGCGCGTGGAGAAAAGCGGCATGGGCGACAGCGAGGGCGCTCCTTGCTCGCAAGTCGATATGCTCACGGAAGTCAAAGGCTATGTGGCGGGCCTGAAGGCCCTGAAGGCGAAGCCTTTCGTGAATGCCGACAAAGTCTTTATCGTCGGGCACAGCATCGGCGGCATCGTCGGGCCGCTCGTCGCGGATGAAGAGCCGGTGCGCGGCATCGTCGCCATGAGCACCATTGGCAGCACCTGGTTCGAGTACGAACTGATAAACCGCCGCCGCCAGCTCAAGCTTGCAGGGACGGAGCCGCAGAAGATCGGCCGCCAGATGCAGTTGAAGCAATGGTGCATGAACGCGCTTCTCATCGAGCGCCAGCCTCGTGCGCAAATCCTGGAGAAGCGCCCCGAATGCGCGGCGGAAATGGAGATCCCCTCCTCCGATTCCTATCTGCAGCAGATCGCGGCCCAGGATCTTCCGGGCCTTTGGACGCGGTTGAAACCGGACACGCTCCTCATCTACGGCAGCGCCGATTTTCTCACGAGCTCGGATGAGCACCGCGAGATCCTGGACGTGCTCAACGCGGCCCGGCCGGGATCGGCGACTTTCGTCGAGATCGCCGACATGGATCATTACTTCTACAAGATGAAGGACCAGAAGGAGAGCTTCCTCGCCCGCAGGGAAGACAGGGGCGGCGAAGTTCATACCGAACTCGGCAACATCATCGGCAGCTGGCTGAAGGAACGGATATGACCGCGCCCCTCCCCGTTTCGAACGACGCCGCGCGGCAACAGCTCGGGTTTCTGAGCCTTGCCGATACGCTGGCTTTGGCGAACAGGGGCGTGATGATCCTCGACCCGTCCTCGACGCTGATTTCACCCGGCGTGGATATCGGTGCGCTTGTGATTTTCTGGCCGGGGACGGTCGTTCAGCGATTGGGTCAGTCCTCGATCACCATCGGCAACGGCACTGCGCTCTTTCCAGGAACGCGCATCGTCGCCGATGGCGGAACGGTCGCCATCGGTGCGTTGGCCGAGATCGGCGAGGAAGGCGGCTTTACCGTGAAGGCCGAGGCAGGCGCTGCGATCACTATCGGCAACACGGCGCGCCTTCTCGGGGGCGGCTCTCTCACCTTGTCGAATGACATCGGGAATGGCGCGCAGATTCTCGGGCCGATCCGTTGCCAGAATTGCGCGCTCGGCAATGGCGGCGATTACCGCGAACCCGATCCCGACCGGCGCGGCGGCGTCCTGAAAGGCTCCGGCGTGGCGCGAAATCTCCATGTCTCGCAAGGACATGTGATTCAATCCTTCGACCTTTTCGCGAACGCCCCGCTGAGACGGCAGACGGAGTTTCACCCGAAACCGGGCGCTTAGTGCGTCAACCTGGGTACGGCGCGGGACTAGCCCTTCGGGAACGTCTCGTCCGCCGGCTCGGCCATCGGGCGGCCTTCTTCGTTGCGCCGCTTGAAGTGCGCCACGGAACAGGCGTGCGAGCACAGCACGCCCTCGTCGGTCCAATAGGCCGGTCCCTTTTCGATCCGGCCGGCATGATAGGTAAAATCGGGATCGCCGTAGAGGCGTCCGCATTCCAGGCAGCGGCGTTGGCTCAGGCGGTTCAACATGGGGCTGCCTCGACCGGAAGAATTACTCGCCCGGCGTCCAGGGCACGTAATCGCCCGTCGCAGCCGGGCGCTGGCCGGAGGCGAGTTGCGAACCGGCGGGGCGATAGGCCTGCGGCGTACCGGTGAGATTCGGGATATGCCCCTTTTCCCACTCGCGCGGCTGATACTTGTCCTCGCTCGGCGGAACGTTCTCATTGTGGGTGAGCCAAGCGCGCCAGCCGGGGGGCACGCGGGAGGCATCGGCATCGCCGACATAGATCACCCAGCGGCGCTCCGTCCCGACGGACCGGTCGATCAGCGGTCCCTGTGCGCGGTAGTATTTGTTGCCGAACTCATCCTGCCCCACGAACTGCCCGCGGCGCCACGTATAGAATCGTGTGCCGAGCGTCTGGCCGTTCCACCAGGTAAAGAACTGAAGCCAAAACTGTTTCATCGCTGCCGCCGAAGGTTCGTCGAAAATCGCGCGGAATATGGCTTCGCAACGGCACGAAGTCCAGCCTTTAGCGCATGGTGCGACGCTGCCCGCGAGAGAGCGCCCAAGCGAGGGAGAATCGCCGAACGATTCCCCATCCCACCCGTCGAAGCGCCGTGCAGACGATTCTCCTAACATCTGCCGACACTTGGTCCCGAATCCGGATATCGCCCATCAGAAACCGAGCGCTAAATCACATCCGATAAGCATTAGACATGACGTATGGGCACTTGTGGCTTCCGGGACGCACTTCGCGATGTCCGATCAACCGGAGGACAAAATGCCGAATGTGGAATCTCGAAGGAGTCTCCGAGGCTTAGCGGCGACTTTCAACGCTATCCACAATTTACACAGAAAACACTATATGTAGTTTTTGGCGGGGCCCGATGACACAAGTTCTTGACGTCACACGGCAGTCACGACTAGCTTGGAAACGTGCCGACCCGAGACCGGCAGCCGACCTGAAAGGGCCGGCCAACACCCTTCCAAAGGCAAAGCGTCGCACCCTCGCGGAAATATTGCATCGCGAGAAGAAAGCGGCCCTGGAAGCGGCCCAAACTCGGGCGTTGCATGTGTGGCGTAGCCCTCAAAGAGGGTTCGTCGGGGCGTCAAAATATTGTGGGCTGAGGAGCCGCGCGACAGTCGCGGCCCGGGGACTTATTGTCTCCCTTATAAGGAACTGACTGATGCGGATCGAGCGGCGTTACAGCAAGCTTGGGCAATCGCCCTATTCTTCCATCGCCTTCCGTCTCGCGACGAGTGAAATTCGCAATCCGGACGGCTCGGTCGTCTTCCGGCTTGAGAACATCGAAGTGCCGGAGACCTGGAGCCAGGTGGCCTCCGACGTCCTCGCCCAGAAGTATTTCCGCAAGGCGGGCGTCCCCGCGCACCTGAAGAAGGTTGAAGAGAACAACGTTCCTTCCTGGCTGTGGCGCTCGGTGCCGGATGAGGCGGCGCTGGCCAAGCTGCCGGAAGACAAGCGCTACGGCTCCGAAATCTCTTCCAAGCAGGTCTTCGACCGCCTCGCCGGCTGCTGGACCTACTGGGGCTGGAAGGGCGGCTATTTCTCCTCCGAGGAGGACGCTCAGGTCTTCTTCGACGAGATGCGCTTCATGCTCGCGAACCAGATGGTCGCGCCGAACTCGCCGCAGTGGTTCAACACCGGCCTGCACTGGGCCTACGGCATCGATGGCCCCGGCCAGGGCCACTATTACGTGGACTACAAGACCGGCAAGCTGACGAAGTCGAAGTCGTCTTATGAGCATCCGCAGCCGCATGCCTGCTTCATCCAGGGCGTCGAGGACGATCTGGTGAACGAAGGCGGCATCATGGACCTGTGGGTCCGTGAGGCACGCCTGTTCAAGTACGGCTCGGGCACAGGCTCCAACTTCTCCAAGCTGCGCGGCGAAGGCGAAAAGCTTTCCGGCGGCGGCCGCTCCTCCGGCCTCATGTCCTTCCTGAAGATCGGCGACCGCGCGGCGGGCGCGATCAAGTCCGGCGGCACCACGCGCCGCGCGGCGAAGATGGTGGTGGTCGACGTCGATCACCCGGACATCGAGGCCTATATCGACTGGAAGGTGAAGGAAGAGCAGAAGGTTGCTGCTCTCGTCGCCGGCTCCAAGCTCGGCAACAAGCACCTCAAGGCGATTCTGAAAGCCTGCGTGAACTGTGAGGGACAGGACGACGCCTGCTTCGATCCGGAGAAGAACCCGGCCCTGAAGCGCGAGATCAAGATGGCGCGCCGCGTCATGATCCCGGACAACTACATCAAGCGCGTCATCCAGTTCGCCAAGCAGGGCTACACGGATATCGACTTCCCGATCTACGACACGGATTGGGATTCGGAGGCCTATCTCACCGTCTCAGGCCAGAACTCCAACAACTCGGTCTCGCTGACGGACGACTTCCTGCGCGCCGTCGAGGCCAATGGCGACTGGAACCTCACCGCCCGCAAGGACGGCAAGGTCATCAAGACCATCAAGGCCCGCGACCTGTGGGAGCAGATCGGCTTCGCCGCCTGGGCATCCGCCGATCCCGGCCTGCACTTCAACACCACCATGAACGACTGGCACACCAGCCCCGCCGGTGGCCGCATCCGGGCGTCGAACCCCTGCTCGGAATACATGTTCCTGGACGACACGGCCTGTAACCTCGCCTCCGCGAACCTGCTGCAGTTCTACGACCGCGAAACGAAGACCTTCGACGCGAAGTCCTACGAGCATGCCTGCCGCCTGTGGACCGTCGTTCTCGAAATCTCGGTGATGATGGCGCAGTTCCCCTCCAAGGAAATCGCGCAGCTCTCCTACGAATACCGCACGCTGGGCCTGGGCTTTGCCAATATCGGCGGCCTGCTCATGACGATGGGCCTGCCTTACGACTCGGCGGAAGGCCGCGCGCTCTGCGGCGCGCTCACCGCGATCATGACCGGCGTGTCCTACACCACCTCGGCGGAAATCGCGGGCGAGCTCGGGCCGTTCCCGAACTACGCCAAGAACGCGAAGCACATGCTGCGCGTCATCCGCAATCACCGCCGCGCGGCGCATGGGCACGACACGGGCTATGAAGGTCTGAGCGTCAACCCGGTTCCGCTCGATCACGCCTCCTGCCCTGATCAGAACCTCGTGACGCACGCCAAGGCTGCGTGGGACAAGGCGCTCGAACTCGGCGAGAAGCACGGCTACCGCAACGCGCAGGCCACCGTGATCGCGCCGACGGGCACCATCGGCCTCGTGATGGATTGCGACACCACCGGCATCGAGCCTGACTTCGCCCTCGTGAAGTTCAAGAAGCTCGCTGGCGGCGGTTACTTCAAGATCATCAACCGCGCCGTGCCGGATGCGCTCCGCGCCCTCGGCTACCGTGAGGCGGACATCGCGGAGATCGAGGCTTACGCGGTGGGCCACGGCTCCATGCGCCAGGCCCCCGCCATCAACCCGACGACGCTTGCCGCGAAGGGCTTCACAGACGAGAAGATCGAAGCGGTCGAGAAGGGCTTGAAGAGCGCTTTCGACATCAAGTTCGTCTTCAACAAGTGGACGCTCGGCGAGGACTTCCTCACCGGCACGCTGAAGGTCCCGGCCGAGAAGCTGAATGAGGCGTCGTTCGACCTCCTCACCTTCCTCGGCTTCTCGAAGGCCGATATCGAAGCGGCGAACATCCACATCTGCGGCGCGATGACTCTCGAAGGCGCGCCTCACCTCAAGACCGAGCACTACGCGGTATTCGATTGCGCCAATCCGTGCGGCAAGATCGGCAAGCGCTATCTGTCGGTGGAGAGCCACATCCACATGATGGCGGCGGCGCAGCCCTTCATCTCGGGCGCGATCTCCAAGACCATCAACATGCCGAACGACGCCACCGTCGAGGACTGCAAGAACGCCTACATGCTCTCCTGGCGTCTGGCGCTGAAAGCCAACGCGCTCTACCGCGACGGCTCCAAGCTCTCGCAGCCGCTCAACTCGGCCCTCATCGCCGATGAGGACGAGGATGCGGAGGATGCCGTCGAGGCTCTCGTCGCCCTGCCCGCCGCCGCCAAGGCCGCGAATCTCTCGGAGAAGATCGTAGAGAAGATCGTCGAGCGCGTGGTGAAGGTGCACGAGCGCGAGAAGATGCCCGACCGCCGCAAGGGCTACACCCAGAAGGCCGTCGTCGGCGGCCACAAGGTGTACCTGCGCACGGGCGAATACGACGATGGCAGCCTCGGCGAGATCTTCATCGACATGCACAAGGAAGGCGCGGCCTTCCGTGCGATGATGAACAACTTCGCCATCGCCATCTCGCTCGGCCTGCAATACGGCGTGCCGCTGGAGGAATACGTGGAGGCCTTCACCTTCACGCGCTTCGAGCCCGCGGGCTTCGTGCAGGGCAACGAGCGCATCAAGAGCGCGACGTCGATCCTCGACTACGTATTCCGCGAGCTGGCCGTGTCCTATCTCGGGCGCAACGATCTCGCCCATGTGGACCCGTCGGAAGCCGGCCCCACCACCATCGGCCAGGGCGAAGCGCAATCGAAGGCTCCCGAGCCCGCACCGGCGACGACCGTCGTCTCCCGCGGCTTCACCCGCGGCAATGTCGACCGCCTGATGCTGATCCCCGGCGGAGCCGCCATCGCCCGCGCCGCGGCCCCCGCCGTGGCCCTTGCCACCACGGGCGCAGCCGCCCTCAAGAGCGAGCTGGTGCAGGAAACCGTCGGCGAAGCGGAAATCGCCAAACTCGCCTTCACCGCCCCCGCAGCCACCCCTTCCCTCGCTGACAAGCGCGCCGAGGCGAAGATGAAGGGTTACGTGGGCGAAGCGTGCCCGGAGTGCGCGAACTTTACGCTGGTTCGGAATGGGACGTGCTTGAAATGCGATACGTGCGGAAGCACGACGGGGTGCAGTTAACTTCGTTGACAACACCTAATTGTGCCGAAACTGAAAGTTTGGGCAGATTTCAGCGAAGTCTGCCCGCAAGTGACTGCATAGTCTGTCCGTAGGTGAGAATAGATGCAAGGTTAGTGAGGCTCGCCAAGGAGTTTGCGCTCACACCTCCCAAAGTTGGACTCATCCGTCACTCAGAAAATGACTAGGATGGTCGCAACCACCTGGCGCGTCTCAAAAGAAGCCGAAGCCCCCGCCTCACCTAATGAGGCGGGGGCTTCGTTTTGCCGGATGGCAGCTCTCGCCAAATTGGGGGCCTCGAGAGGAATACGCTTACTGGGATGCAGGTCATGTGCCAGGCTTGCTTGCCGTTCGATGCCAGCGTTCTGTTCACGTGAACAAAATTCTGAAAGCCAGCCAAGATCCCACTTATCAAGCGCGCGTACGTGCTGAAGAGCTTGAAAACTTCCGCAAACGACGCAAACGAAAGGCCGCCTCTCGGGCGGCCTTTCTTATGGACGGCTGGCAGGAACGTTCTTCTCCATGAACCCTCCAGACTTCGAGGCCGCGCGACTTCCGCGCGGCAACTCGATTCTGAAGGATCGGGCCCAAAGGACATACGGACTAAGCAATTGGCTTGGTCGGAAGTCCGGAGATGAGCTTCTACTTTATGCTTACTGTAGCGATTGAGGTTGAATATCTGGGCCAGCACAGCCATGTTTTGCGAGGGGACGGGGGCGATATTTCCTATTTGCCAGACCGTAAGACCAACGACCAGAGAAGAGTCGATTGATGCGGGATGACATAAAGGGATTTGTTGCCAGTTTTCTTGCGGAAATCGAGGCAGGTAACGCAGCGATCTTTGCCGGGGCAGGACTGTCGGCTCCTGCCGGATTCGTGGATTGGGCGAACCTGGTCCGACCGCTAGCCGAAGAACTCCATCTCGACGTTGACAAAGAGTCCGATCTCGTTGCGGTGGCGCAATTTCATGTGAACGCGAACCACCAGAACCGGCACGCTCTTCACACGGCTATCGTCAACGCGTTCTCGGCAAATAACCCGCCCACCACCAATCACAGACTGTTAGCGCGGCTTCCCATCACGACCTACTGGACAACCAACTACGACAAGCTGATCGAGACTGCGTTAAGAGACGCAGGCAAGATTGTTGATGTCAAATGGGCCGTACCGCAGTTGGCGAACACGCAGCCCCGCCGCGATGCCATCGTTTACAAGATGCATGGGGATGTTGACCGGCCAGATGAAGCAGTCGCTACGCGCGATGATTACGAGCGTTACGCGAGTGACCGTGGAGCGTTCATCAACGCGCTGGCAGGCGATCTTGTGTCGAAATCCTTCTTATTCGCCGGATTCAGTTTTACGGACCCGAACCTTGAACAGGTGCTGGCTCGGGTGCGGATCACGTACAAAACCAACCAACGCCGTCACTACGCCATCTTTCGGAACCGCACCCGCCGCATCGATGAAAGCGACGCTGAGTTTGAATATGGAAAAATTCGACAAGCGCTCGTGCTCGAAGACCTGAAGCGATTCAACATTCGCCCATTGCTGGTCGACGAATATAGCGAGATTACCGACATCCTGGCCGAGATTGAACGGCAATACCGTAGCCGGACGATCTTCGTCTCGTCGAGCGCGAGTGACTTCGCGCCATGGGGTGAACCGTCGGTTACAGGCTTTATGCGGACTTTGGGTTCGGCCTTGATCTCGGCCAAACTTCGCGTCGCGACAGGCATGGGCCTCGGCGTCGGCAATGCCCTGTTCACGGGCGCACTTGAAGCGATTTACGCAGACCACCAGGGGCATATCGAAGATCGAATGCTGATGCGACCCTTTCCGCAATACATCGCCGATGAGGCGAAGCGGACCGAAGTTTGGGAAGCCTACCGCCAAGACATAATTTCGTCAGCGGGCATCGCATTGTTCCTGTTTGGCAACAAGAAGGTCGGCGATGAAACCGTCGTCGCCGACGGCATGATCCGCGAGTTTGAAATCGCCCGACAACATGGTGTGACCTGTATTCCTGTAGGTGCCACCGGTTATGCCGCCGCTGAATTAGCCGACCGTTGGATTGGAGACGGTGCTAACGGAGATGCAGCTCTGCTCGGTGCGCTGAAGGAGTTGCGCGAGCCACGTGCGAATCTCAATGAACTGATCGACCCAATCTTAAAACTCGCGGCCGCTGCCCGGAAAATCAGGTAACCCGATGCACAAAGTCTTCATCAGTTACCATCACGCCAATGACCAGTGGGCCAAGAACCAATTACAACAATGGGCCGACCAATACGGCCTGTTCATCGACGTATCTGTTGATACGAACGACGTTAACGACAATCTTCCAACCGAAAGCATCCGTCGGATCATTCGAGATGATTATCTCAGAGGTTCAAGCGTTACCATCGTTCTGGTCGGCACGGAAACCAGAGGAAGAAAGCATGTCGATTGGGAAATATACTCCAGCATGTACGATGGAGCGGTCAATAAGCAATCCGGTGTCCTTGTGGTCCAACTTCCGTCCACCAATCCGACATATTGGACGGCTGCGCACGAAGTTGAGAAGGCCACCGTCTATCCTGATTGCATCTCGTGGAACACCATCAGCGACCGGGCGGAATATGAACGGCGCTACCCATACCTTCCTGCCCGCATCATCGATAACTTACTGGCCCCAAAGGCAAAGGTTTCCGTGACCACGTGGGATCGCATCGCGGGAAATTTGAACAATCTCGTGACGATGATTGATGCTGCCTACGATGGTCGAACTCACTGCGAGTATGACCTTTCACGGCCGATGCGCTCAAACAACGCACCAGCACTCATTTGAGCGCAGAGTTTGAAGTTCCTGCCAGCAGCAGCATGATCCTGCTGAGCAGCGCGACCGACGACAATATCGCGATCAGACAATGTAGGGGGAACCGGTGTCCACGTTCACGGAAAACCGCATACGTCAGCGCGCGCAGCGGAAGGTTGGAATATTGAGAACGGCGAAAACCGTTCTTAAGGAGGAGGTCGCTACGGCGAAAACCAAGACCAGCTTCGACATTTTTCTCAGTCATTCAACTTCTGACGCTGAGATCATTTTGGGTGTGAAGGGTGTTCTGGAGGATTATGGCAAAACGGTCTACGTCGACTGGTTGGAAGACCCGCAATTGAACAGAAGCAATGTCACCGCCGCAAACGCGGAAGTCATTCGGATGCGAATGCGCCAGTGCAAGTCACTCGTCTACGTGCATACTACAAATTCCGGATCTTCCAAATGGATGCCTTGGGAACTGGGCTATTTCGACGGCTTCAACGGCGCCGTAGCGATACTCCCCGTTACGCAAAACCGTCAGACAAGCTATGAGGGTCAAGAATACCTCGGTATCTATCCATATTTGGACGAGGCTCCGGCTGAGGGGGACACAACCAACGAGATGTGGATTAACAAGAGCAGTTCGGCATCTCAGCGATGGACCACTTGGGTCAGCGATCCCAGAGCATTCCGTAAGACGAGTTGATCGCTTCGAACCCGTGCGCCGCGTTCGACAGGAGCCAATGTCCGCTTGATGAATGTCGGCATTGGTTGCCTTCGGTCTCGATCTACCCGGAGAAGATTAACGAGGGCAATGGACGGGAAGCGCAAACGTAATTCTCCGTTTCATCGTTCTCGGCCCGCCATAAACCGCCGATTCTACGCTGTAGCCCGATATGTCTTGGCCCGATGCGACCCGCCTCAAGCTCGGCAACCCCTAAGCACTGGTGGGTTTGGATCTGTTCCGTTAGCGTCAGCGCAATATTATGCGCGGGGACAACATGCTTAGGTTCCAGATCACGACCACGGGATGAGGACGCTCACAAAGGTTGGTCAGATTCACCGCGTAGTGCGCTCAAATGAAGCCAAAGGCTGCCGCACTCAAGAGGCAGCCTCGAAACCTCAACAGCCAACACAAAGGAAAGGCCGCCCAATGTGTGGCCTTACTGCGGGCGATATAGCTCGATCAGCCCGCTACTCCGCCTAAGAGTAGCCACGCAGCTTGTGGGCGCTCCGAAGCGCCGCTGCGTCGCTCCGATCGCCGCTGAGGCGGAAGTGAGGATCGCGGTCGTCACTGTGCGTTCGGAGAACTGCCGATCCAGTTCTGCTTCCTGCGCGATGAGCCGCTTACCGATCGGGATCGTCTCGACCTTCATGGTCTCGAAGAGTTCCTGCATGCGGCTGCGCTGCTCCGTCGTCAGTTCGAGTTGCTCCCTCAATTCGGGCACGTGGGTCGGCCGGGATACCCATTGAGCTCAGCCGCAAGCGCGTAGCCCATACCGCGTCCGGCCCTCAGGTCCGCAACCTGCTGGTCCGAGAGTGCCTTCACCGCCCTCGTCTCGAGGCCGGCATAGGACGAGGCGGCGGGGGCATGCTGATGCTGGGCCAGGGCCGGAGCAGATGAGCCGACAAGACACAGGGCGAGGAAGGCGATACGGGTCATGATCACGGGAAACTGGGGTTGTGATGCCCAGGTGTTATCGCGCGTCGAGCCCGGACCGTATGATCCAGGTCATATCATCGGCTTCGAGAGCCTGATCTCTCCCCTACTCCGCGCGATCCACCCGCCCGCAACAGGGCGTCATCGTGATGACCATTCACAAAGCGAAGGGAAAGGAGTTCGACGAGGTGATTGTCTTCGAAGGCCTGTTCTCGCGTTACATCCAAAGACCCGGCGCCGATGGCGAACGGTCCGCCCGATTCCACCTCCACGTCGCCGCCACCCGCGCTCGGCACACGGTGACGATCATGACGCCTGAAATCCAACCGTGCCATCTCCTTCCCTGAGGAACGACCGTGACCGACAAGCCGCGCAAGCATCAGATCGCAGGTCGGGAGCAGCCTGCTACCGGATCCGGCAACGTGTCGAAACTACCTTTAGATTGCCCGCAGGAGCTAAGCTCCTCATTGTTCAACGCAAGGTCCACAGCACGCCCCCTGACCTGAGACGCTCAGTCATCAATCAGGATGTATTCCCCGAAAACTTCCCACGCATCGTCACGCAGGAGCCTTCAACCTTCATCATCACTATCCGTCTCAACTTCGACTTCCTGAGCAACAAGCGCGCTCTCGACGTTTTCCGCCATAATACGCCTGAACTCGTTGTAAGTGTCCGCACCTGAGTCTAACGCCTCGAGCATCACTACGAAACTTACTTGTGCCTCGTGCTGCCGCATGAAGTCGTCGCTGTACTGGAACTGATTGCGCCAGAACATCCGGGCGTAAACTTGAAGCTCCGGTTGTGGGCCGGCCAATCTAGGTCCATTGTTTGCTGTATATTCTTTTGAATAGACCCGTACGGGATCCCATTTGTGGTCGAGAACGCGTGCATCTAGCTCTCTCATTTGGGTTCAAAGATCCAAGCATTGGCATATTTCTGAAGCCACCTTCTGGCCTTTGCTTCTTGTACTGGAGACCTGCCCCTAGGCGCGTAGAAATATAATGATGGCCGTCCAGCTGAGTGACTGGGCTGAGGATCGCCACCATTTTGGCACGCCCGACAAACCTTCCGTCCTGGATTAGGCTTTGTGGCACTCTTATTCCTGTCCAGTAGTATCGCTGCAAGGCGCTTATATCAGCGGTCCAAGCAACTACCGCTACGTTGGACGGGCAAATCCAAGGCATTTCCGGTCGGACTGGCGAACCAAACCCCATCTCGTGGCTATACGCGTCCAGATCACAGGAGCTGATCAACAGAGCTTTAACTAAATCAGGCGACGGATCTGCAAGATTGCTCCAAGTGTGTGCGGCAAGCCGAGAGACCAACGGCGCCGCAAAGCTCGTGCCGCGATCTGTACCGCCCCCTAAAACTCTATGCTCAGAGAACCAGCTTGCTTCTGGTTTAAGCATGCCCTCAGGGCCAAGACCTACGCGTGACAAAGAACATGGTTCAGAAGGGTTTCCATTCTCGTCATGCGTTCGGCCACTGACAATTATAGCAGCTTCACAATCGGCAGGTGGGGCGAGCCGGATTGTCTCTGAACGATTACCAGCGGATACGACTAAGAGTTTGTTGTGGCGGCGAGAGATCTCAGAGAGACCGTGCCCTAAATCGCTTACATCGTACTCATCACACTCGCGATTAAAGTTAGCGGATAAGTTCCACACATGCGTCTCTGGATGTTCAATAAAGGCTTGCTCAAGGTAGTTAAGCAATACGCGATCTGGAATGCTGAAATTGATACCTACATCAGGAACCGCTTGAACTACCCCGAGCCGGCAATGAAGCTGAGGAAGCTGAAGCTGGTTACTCCATAGATGCGCATCTACTAAAATGGACGCGACCTTATTGCCATGCGCACGAGCGGCAAACCCGTCTGGTACCAATGGCTCCATTTCCCAAGCCATAGCACCACGGTAGCGGGTAGCATGGTACCCGCCGTCGATGACACCAACGATCGGCTCTTCATCAAGTGTGGGCAGTTCAAGTTCGGGCTCTGGTCCAACACCAGGATTTGTCGGACGCAAGGGGGCAACCGGTTCCCACCGAACGATAGCTCCGGAAGCTACCAACTGGTGGAGAACATCATTGTCTCTGATCCCGACTGGCAAGCTAGGATTGGTCTGTGAGAGAGCTCTTGCACCCTCAGTAAAACGAGATGCTGGAAGCCATGCACGAGCCTCGGCAGCCTGCTCATAGCTCAATAGGTCACCACGAACGGCAAACGCTGGCAAGGCAACGCGATCTTCACGAGCAAATCTAGCTAAAGTTTCGATAACGGAAGACTGGGCTTCGCCAGATAGAAAACCCGGCAATCGAACATTGAATGTGCGGCGACCGCTTTCGTCTGCCGAAGCTAAAGACCATGCAGTCTCGATGCGACTGGCATCCTTCAGCACATTTGCGAACAAATCAGCGAACTCAATCCGAAAGATATCGCAGCGCTGAGGATCGGTCGATGGATTCTGGAGACGCCTCTGGACCCGATCGAAAGCAGAAGTTGCAAACTCAACGATATAGCCATTTCGCCAGGCCGCAATCAGATGAGTTCCGACTTTTGGGTCGAATAGGTCGTGAGGTGTGTGCGTGGTCGCCTGGGAAGCCTTATCCATCTTTACCCAAAGCAAAACCCTGTCACCGTGTGTTGCCGCCGCCGTTTCAGGCGCGTCTTTTATAGCAGCAAGACTCTCTAAGAGGCCTTGCCGTCGGCGTTGGTATACGTCAGGTTTGATCTTACTCGCATCCTTTGAACGACCAGTAATCCCCTGGCGGATAGGGGTAGTTCGTAGCCGAAGCAATGGGTTTACTAGGACGTCACGCACCTACAGGGCCCCTCTTACTCTTTGTCGACGTTCTTCCTACGCCTCAGAGTTGCAATGACAGCCTGTTTGCTGACGCCAGTCAACCGCCCGATTTTCTCAAACGTTAATTCGTAGTCGTCACGAAGGCGCTCTTGGAGGATACCTTTGGCTTCCGGCTCTAGATTGGAAACGGGCGGCATGTGCAACTTGCCCTCACGGCTACCGATCACAGCCCAAGCCAAGCCTGCGAAGTCTATGCCGTCACCTGTAAGTACTGCTGTGCGCCGCGCCGCTATAGCCAGCTCTCGAATATCAGAACAAGACAACCCCTTAGAAATTACACTTAAAATAGCCGTTTCAACACAATCCTCGGCATGGTTCAAATAAAGACGCCATAGCGCCTCCCTCAAATCAAGCTCAGGCAAACCAACCTCAATTTGATAAGGGAAGCGCCGAAATATTGCAGGATCAAGCAAATGAGCGTGATTAGTAGCGGCTACAATAACAGTTCTGTCATGGATTAAGTCAAGTCCCTGAATAAGTGTATTAACGACACGCTTAATTTCTCCGAGCTCTCTTTGATCATCGCGACGCTTAGCTATTGCGTCGACCTCATCAAGAAATAAAAATCCAGGGCCATTTGATGCAAACTCAAATAAAGCACGTATATTCTTTGCCGTATCTCCTAAAAGCGATGATACAACTGTATCCAATCTGACGATATGGAATGGGAGACCTAAGCGCGCAGCAATATGCCCAGCTATGAATGTCTTGCCCGTGCCCGGCGGCCCAGAAAGCAAAAGGTTTAATCTTGAGCCAAGGCCCGCCTCAGAAAGCTGTTTAGAATTTGCCGCCTCTGCAACAAAGCGAGACAAAGCAGCCCCGGCCTGCTCGCCCAGCAGAAGCGGTATAGGCGGCCAAGGCTGCTCTTCAACGAGGGGAACCCTTGATTTCCCATCGACTGGGAGCTGACTTACAGAACGCACATCATTGAGGGACACCAATCTGCGTTGCATCGCAGAACTGATCCTACCTTGGACTTCACGTCTGTCTGGTCCACGATACTCACGGGCGAATAGGCTTCCAATGTGCCGGATTGCGTCTTGATTACCTGAGAGAGCAACGTCTACCAGGTCGGCAAACCACTTCCCGAGAGAAGGCGGATTCTCCGGCAGATCAGGAGCATAGCTAGGCTGAAGCACATCTCGGTTCATTTCGCCCCCCGAAGCCAAATGCCCGGAAACCTTTTTCTTGTTACCAGGCAACATGTTCCGCGTCGAATTTGCCATTATCGGCCTCCGCTGACAACCAAAATGCCGCCCTGAGGTAACGTTCTTTGGTATATTTGGTTGCCATAGACCAGACCAATGCTTGGGTCCAGACCCTAGAGCGCGATCATTTCACATTGAATGGCTTTGGGTTTCCCTTGCCGGGTTTAACCTGATTCAAGCCCTATGCTGGGGGAGCCCAGCACAGATGGCGAAGGCGTATCCCCTTGATCTTCTCGAACGAGTGATTGGCCGTGTGTTGGCGGGCGAGCCAGTTCGTGCGGTTGCCGGCGTTTGACGTCAGCGTGGCGAATCGCTGCCGTCTCAGGACCCGTGAGCAGACGCTTGAGATGCTCGGACGGGCACTGGTCCGTCCGACAACGCCCGCTGCTGATTAAGAAATCGGTCGGCATCCTCTTGCCGGATTCGGTGCAACCGCTCCGTCGCCCTCCCCTGCACGTATCCGCGGGAGACCCATTGATCGAGCGCGCGGGCCCGTAGGTCCACTTCAACAGTGGCATCGATCAGGTCCGATAAGGCGAGATTGAGCGCCGCAGCCGCATCGCCACCAACAGCCTCGAGATAGGCATCGGCAATCGCCGCGATATCGGGAGCGGCACTCATGCGTCTGCCCTTCTTGCTTCGATGAGCCTCACTCCGTGCTGAAGGGTCAGAAATTGACCCGGGTAAAGGCGGTAGGATTCCGAGAAAGCGGCGCGTGCGATCAGCATATTGGCTGAGCGACACAGGACCCGCTCCAGATGATTCCCCTCGTCATCCCATTCCAAAACGGCCAAAGAAAGCGCGTCCTCGTCCGCAACGCGCGCGGCGAGCTGACACTCCCAGAGCGTATGAATCATCGCTGTGTCTTCATTAGAACAAATAGAGAACATAACCACCTAAGAGAGTCAAGCCGCGTCCTGCCGCACATACCCACAGATGAGTGCCGTCTTGCCCAAGCCGTCCGAAACTAGCGCGCGGACGCCGCCAGCCCAAAGCAAAGCATCCCCTGAAATCTCCCCCTTTTACCATCTGGCCGGGAACTCGTTGCGCGGGAAGCGCCCGCTTCGTAAATCAACGACATACAGCAATCACTGGTGGAAATTCTGCCATGCTCCAGAAAGCCCAAACCATATTGAGCCGCGACGTGAGGCGCGCCTTCTTCGACAAGCACCCCGTTGCAGCCATTGCGATCGGCATCGTCCTGTCCGGCCTGCCCTCTTATTGCTTTGTCAACTGGCTCGAGAGCAATCCTCTGCAACTCCCTTGGCACCTCAACCTGGCGCTGCGCGTCCTCTTCACGAAGTCTGATGCCGCTCTAGGTGCTTATGGCGTTTTCTGGGCCGCCATTCTCGTCGGTCTAGCTTTCTATATGCTGCGGCAGAAGATGCGCCCGCTTTACGCAATCATCGAGCTCGGGTTCGGTGCCGTCGCCGCTGGCGTTGCCGCCAACCACCTTTATATCCAACTCCCGCCATCTCTCGCGCTTAGCGAGCAGTTCGCGCTCTACACGGCCCTCATTGGCGCCTTCTACGTGATGGTCCGCGGCTGGGACAATCTCAGCAAAGTCATCGACACCGACCCCCACGCCGCCCGCATCAAACCCTATTGGCAAAGCTGGCTCGGCAAGCCTTGAGTCCTTACTGCCAAGCCCCACCGTTATTCATCAACGCGGTAGGAAGGCACACCGTTGTTCCAACTCAAAAAGGATCGAAATGTCGCGAATTACGAACGATACTCAGGATGAAGAGAACGATACCCAGGGTGAAGAATGGGAGACGATCTCAGTCCCAGGTCTACCAAGAGGCTTCATAGTTCAACGAGATCGCAGAAACGGCAGCTTCCGTCTCTTGGACCCAACGGGCAGCGTTGTCGGTAAATTCGTATCTGCTGATAGCGCGCTTTTGGCAGCTCTTGATCGTGCGGAATCGGAAGTAAGCGATCTTGAGCCAGAAGATCCATCTGACTCGTTCAGACTTGGCTAAGCTTCCTTGTGAGGACCACTTTTAGCAAAATCTTTCGCCATCCTGATGCGGTGCGGCTCTATTAAACCTTGTATGATCCAACTGACCACCTCGGGATGGCAAAGGTTGAGCATTGCACCCTCACCCCATTTTTCTTCGACTGCTCGCGCGCGGTTATAAAAAGCGGTCAAATTCCTCAAGCGGCGCAGGATTCTAGGATCGCGCGTTTGCTTGATCCAGGGATCTAGTTTCTCAAAGGCTCTTCCAAGAGCGCGCAAATTTCCCATTTCAGTCGCGAGTTCCATCGCACCGACCATTGTACCTGTAAGCCCGTCGGTCTCACCGGCGATACAATAACCATCACACTGCGTGGAACTGAGATAGTTCCTCTTATCCTTAGAGGTGAGAGTTCTCAAAGTGACCTCCTGGAGGCGATGTCGTTTACAGTGTCGCACCACGAAGTCGATCCGCATCCGATCAGGCGACTCACCAGCATCGGAGTCGGAATCCACCGGCGCAAGGCACGATGCAAATTTTCGTGCTGCGGATGGGGCCAGTCTCCCAAATGCCTCCGGTCGGACTGACCTGAATCAGAGCTCTAGTGAGTATTTTGCTCTTCAACCAACTGCGCCACCGTGACCTCCAGCGCCCGGGCGATGTGCGCCAGCATCGTTAGCGTCGGATTTTTCCGCCCATTCTCAAGATGAGAGAGATACGCCTGATCCACTCCCAGATCGGCGTCCAATTCCTCCAGCCTCTCCACAAGCTGCCATTGCGACAGGCCCGCCGCAAGGCGGTAGCGGCGCACGTTTCGGGCAAGGATTCGCTGGATATCCATCCAGCAACTCGAAACGGATCTTGCCAACCATATATATGGATAATAATCCATATTCGACATGCAACGTTACATTGAGTCGCCATCAGCCGACGGCTGAGATCCCCACTGTCTCGTCTGCGTGCTTCAGGATGCAGTCCCGGGAGGCCGTCGGCTCAATTCTGGGATGCGCCTGCCACGGATGATCGTTCAAGGATTCCCATAGGCATGACGCTCCCCACCCTCCCCGGCCATCGACCTCTCGCAACCCAGCGCTCAAAGCATCCCCTACGGTCGAAAGTGTTCACATCCGCCCGATCACTCTTGGTCCTCGGCGTAATGGCCTTAGGCACCTCGCTTCCTGCCACCGCGGCACCGAAGCGTGATCCCTTCGCTGGACAGTACTCGGTCGCCTGCGATCGGAAAGGGGTTCAGTGCTGGTACGAGATCATCCCCATATCGAAGGCGAAACGGCAGTACAGAGTCGTCTTCACCGTCGCCGATCGCATGAACGCCGCGGCAGTCCTTTGCGCCGTCTCGGGAGCCGGCGAGATCCGCGACGACGGCACTCTCTTCATCATCCAACCAGCAGGGCACAGCCTCTACATCCGGCGCGGCACCGGCGGTGACCTGTCAATCGAACAAGCCCGGTTAGGGCTATGCGGAGGCATCCACGCCTCGGGCTCTGCCAACTTCATCGGCGATTGATCTCCAACAAGCTCATCCAAGCTAAGGTAAGAAGACATGCGCACAATCGAGGGAACTCTGGAAAGCTATGGCCCATCCGTCGAAGCCCTGGGCGGAATGCGGTATTCCTATGTCCGCATCAGTCACGACAATGGTCGGATCACCAATGTGGCCAACATCATTGCCTTCACCAATGTCGCGGCGGAACTGAATCACCTGATCGATCAGGAGAACCGCAGGATCAAGCTACATTGCAAAGGCGGGCTTTTCATCTACGCACTGGAGCACGACGGGGTGATCATTTCTGACTATAACCTCATCTTCAATGCGTGGCTCACTTCTCTGTTTTGGACCTTCGGACCTTTTACCCTTGGAGTCGTCTTGGTCATGAGCCGCGATCAGACCCTCGCACTGGGTGGAATTGCGGCTCTTCTCATAGGATGCATTACCTTCATCAAATGGTTCGCCGGATGCATTCTCTTCTGGCCGAGTTTTCAAGCAGTGCTTCAGCCTTCAGCATCCAACAGAGCCAATTAAAGGTTACTCATATAAGCGGTTGGTAAGCGGCTGGTGCCGACTTTGTTTGTCGCGCCATCGCCTATGAAGTGGTGCCTGGTCGCTTATTCCCACCCATCAGGCACCGCGGCGTGACAGCCTCATGAGTCGATCACCCTTCGACGGACCCTGCGCCCGGGGCGACCTGTTGGTCGTGATGACATAAAGATCGTCACCGACGGGCAACACATCCCTGAAGCGGTCCTGGGACGCGAATATGGGCTTGAGAGCGCCGGCTACCCTGTCGAGAGCATACAAGCCGTTCCCGCGAAGCGCTGTCACGAGCAAATCACTTCCATGGAAGGCGGCGCCGGATGGCGCCCAGGTTTCGTTGCCCGAGTGGATCAGTGGGGGCTGCATGCCCGGTCGCGTCTCACCGCCGGAGACCAGTGGCCACCCGTAATTGCCACCCGCACGCACGAGGTTGATTTCGTCACGGCCCGACTGCCCGTGCTCGGCGACATACAACTCCCCTGTCTCGCTCCAGGCGAGCCCCTGCGGATTTCGGTGGCCGTACGAATAGACGTATGATCCCGGGAAGGGATTATCCTGTGGAACCCGGCCACCGAGCGTCATACGCAAAATCTTGCCAGCCAGACTGCCAGTGTCCTGGGGCAAAGCACCATTCTCCGTCCAGCCCGTCGTGACATAGAGATGGCCATCAGGTCCGATGGCGATGCGTCCACCGTTGTAGAGGCGATGGCCCGGTATGCCTTCGACCAGAACGGCAGTCTCCCGCCAAGACTGGCCATCGAACCGCACCTGGATAACCTTGTTCGCCAGACCCGATCCTGTCCGGTAGGAATGATAAAGATACGCCACACCGCCCGTCGGAAAATCGTCGGGGATCGCCATGCCCAGGAGGCCGCTACCTCCGTCATGGACGACCGGGTCAGAGGTCTCGACCGGGTATCGCTTTAAACGACCGTTCTCGATCGTGACGATGGCTCCGACCGCCTCGGTGAGGACGATCATGTCGCCGATGCGATTGATGTCCCAGGGATAAGATAGCTCGTCAGAGATGACCTCCATCGACCATCCGCCGCTTTCGGCCTGCGCGAGGGCTGGAGGAATCCCGGGGAGACCCGCGAGGGCGGCACATGCGATGACGGCGGACAGATATCTCATCCGGAATCCTTTCGATGGGGGTCGGTGTGGCCGTTCGTGGTTGCAGCGCCGCGCGCGTGGAACGCGCGACGCGGGATCATCAGGCCGCCAGCGAAGCGCTGTCGATCACGAAGCGGTAGCGAACATCGCTCTTCTGCATGCGCTCGTAAGCTTCATCGATCTTCTGGACGGGGATCATTTCGATATCCGCCACGATGCCCTTCTCGGCACAGAAATCGAGCATCTCCTGCGTCTCGGCGATGCCGCCGATCAGCGAGCCCGCGATCGACCGACGCTTGAAGATCAGCGAGGAAAAGTCCGGCGTAGGATGCGGATGTTCCGGGACGCCCACGAGCGTCATCGTACCGTTCCGCTTCAGGAGACGCGTATAGGCATCAAGGTCATGGCTAGCCGCGACCGTGTTGAGGATGAAGTCGAAGCTGCCCGCATGGGCTTCCATTTCCTCGGGATTGCGGGTGACGATCACCCCCTCGGCACCGAGTGCCTTGGCATCCTCGCGCTTGGACTCGGAGGTCGTGAAGGCGACGGTGTGCGCGCCCATCGCATGGGCGAGCTTGATGCCCATGTGGCCAAGGCCGCCGATGCCGACGATGCCGACCTTCTTGCCCGGGCCCACATTCCAGTGGCGCAGCGGCGAATAGGTGGTGATGCCGGCGCACAGCAGCGGCGCGACCGCGGCGAGCTGTTCCGCCGGGTGGCTGACCTTCAGCACGAACCTGTCCCTGACCACAATGCGTTGCGAGTAACCGCCAAGGGTATGACCCGGAGCGTCCTGGGTCGGGAAGTTGTATGTTCCCGTGAAGCCGTGTTCGCAGTACTGCTCTTCGCCATCGTCACAGGAAATGCAGCGCTGGCAGCTATCCACCATACAGCCGACGCCGACCGTGTCGCCGACCTTGAATTTCGTGACCTCGCTGCCGACGGCGCTCACATGACCAACGATCTCGTGACCGGGCACGCAGGGGTAAATGGTGCCGCCCCACTCCGAGCGGACCTGGTGCAGGTCGGAATGGCAGACGCCGCAATAGGCAATCTCGATCTGGACATCGTTCGGTCCGGGCTGCCGGCGCTCGATATCGATCGGCTCCAGCGGCTTGTCCCCGGCATAAGCTCCATAGGCTTTCGTCACCATGAGAGCACTTCCTTTCTGAATCAGGTGCCGAAGAGGCCTCTATGAGGCATCTCCCCCGGCGTATTTAAATGAGACACCGGAGCGGTATTAGCCCACAGGGACCGCATGGGCTTATGAGCGGGGCTCATCAATCAAAGGTCCCGTCTGCGCGGCAAGATTGCCCTATGGAGCGGGCAACGCGGAACACTGTCGCGGTCCCACACACTCGCCGAAAGGACGGGATGACTATCCTGCGGTGACGCACCCTAGAGGGTAATGCATGTCAATATCGGCGGGCGCCGAGCTTCAGCGTGAAGCCGGGCCAAAGTGCGATACCATTGTTGACGTAGAGCGTCATGGCAGCATGAGCATGCCCGGATAGTTCCAGAATGACAGCCCGTGCGGCGGCGATGAGGGCGGCGCCCGCAGGGATTTCAGCATCCGGTTGTCTCCTCGCCTTGATGGAGCCTGAACCAAAGGGCCCAGGCTCCATATCGCCGCTCAAGCGGAGAGGTGTTGATTGAAGAACGACTGGAGCTTGTCGAACGGTATCACGTCCATACGGTCGTACAGATCGGTGTGGTTGGCGCCCGGGATGATGAGAAGCTCCTTCGGCTCCGCCGCAGCAGCAAAGGCGGTTTCGCTGAAGTAGCGCGAGTGGGCCTTTTCGCCATGGATCAACAGGACCGGGCGTGGCGCGATTTCCGCAATGTAGGTCAGGAGCGGCATGTTCATGAACGACAGCGGCGTGGTCTGTGTCCAGGAGTTGCCTGAGTTGACGGCGCGCGCATGGTACCCGCGCGGTGTCCGGTAATAGTCGTGATAGTCGACCAGGAACTGCGCCTCGCCGCCTTTCAGCTCGTTGAATGGAGGCTGGTAAGCCGGAGTTCCCTTTTCCGCATCGCTCCAACGCTGCCGGCTCATTTGCTCAAGCGCTTTCGTGCGCTGTTCGAGGGTCACGCTATCGTTGTAGCCGCGGGACATGACGCGCGTCATGTCATACATGGTGCTGGCCGCAACGGCCTTGACGCGCTTGTCCACGGCGACGGCACTCAAGGCCATGCCGCCAAAGCCGCAGATCCCGATGATGCCGATCCGCTCGCGATCGACGGATGGGTGCAGGCCGAGAAAATCCACCGCCGCGCTGAAATCCTCGGTATTGATGTCCGGTGAGGCGACATTGCGAGGCTCGCCACCGCTTTCCCCGGTATAAGACGGATCGAAAGCCAGCGTGACGAACCCGCGCTCCGCCATGGTCTGGGCATAGAGACCCGACGACTGCTCCTTCACCGCACCGAACGGACCGCTGATGGCGAGCGCCGCCAGCCTCCTGCCGGAGCGGTTCTTCGGCTGGTAGAGATCGGCCACCAGGGTGATGCCATAGCGATTCTTGAAGGAGACCTTCTCGTGATCGACGTTCTTGCTTCGGGGGAAAACCTTGTCCCATGCGTTTGACCCACTCTGAGCCTTCGCGTTGGAAGCATTGAAAAGCGACCCGGCACCAAGCGCGGCGACGCCGACACCGGTCAGCTTCAGGAGGTCGCGCCGGCCAAGGCCAGGCGTCGGGGCTTCGCTATTCTCAGGACTGTTCTGCTTGTTCATGCTCGTATCTCTGTCTTTCCTGCTCAGGCCGATGCCTGGGTCCGGTTAAACAATAGCAAGCGGGAAAGCAGAGGATTAGCGGAGCTGCGACGCATGCCCCTATGAGCTCAGCTCATTAATCTCGCAGAAATTTGAAGGATCGGGCCTCGTCTCAGCCTCGATGGCGCAGAGCCTCGACAACGAGGTTGAAGGCTGGCGAGGACTGTCGGCGGCTCGGATAGTACAGGTGGTACCCCGTCCACGATGGGCACCAATCCTCAAGGACTCGTTCTAGGCGGCCGGAGGTGATGTGCGGCAACGCGATGTCCTCCGGGACGTGAGCGAGTCCGAAGCCGTCCACTGCGGCACTGAGGATAGGGAAGATGCTATTGAACACGAGTTGGCCGTCGACTCGGACGGCCAGTTCTTGTCCATCACGCTCGAATTCCCAGGCATAAAGCCCACCATAGGTGGGCAAGCGCAGGTTGATGCAGGTGTGAGCGATGAGGTCCTGAGGTGTCATGGGTCGCGGTCTGTTTGCGAAGTATGACGGTGCTCCGATCACCGCAAAACGGACATCGGGACTGATGCGCACCGCGATCATGTCCTTGGCAACCTGCTCGCCGAGGCGCACCCCTGCATCGAACCTTTGCTCGACGATGTTGGTCAGGCCCTCGTCTAGGGCGATCTCCACCTTGATGTCGGGGTAGTCGGCAAGAAATGTCCGGAGCTTCGGCCAGAGGATCATCTCGGTGACATGGTAGCCCGCCGTGATCCTGATCGTGCCGGCAGGTTTCTCACGGAACTCGCTCAATCCGTCCAGCTCGGCCTCGATCTCGGCCAGTCTGGGGCCCGCTGTTCGGAGGAGCCGCTCACCTGCTTGAGTGGGCGCCACACTCCGGGTAGTGCGGGTCAGAAGCCGCACGCCCAATCGCTCCTCAAGGCCGCGCACTGTATGGCTCAGGGCTGATTGGGAGACGCCAAGCTGTGCGGCGGCCTTCGTGAAGCTCCGCTCCCGCGCGACAGCCAGGAAGGCGATCAGGTCGTTGATGTTCTCGCGCGCCATTCATGAGCTCCACTCATAGGTTCATGCAGGTCTTAGCACCTAATCGGCCCAATGAGCACGGCCTATCTTCCGGCCTCCAATCGCTATCATGAGACATTGATGACAGTCGGAACCGCTTTTACCTGCGATGCAATTCCCGACCGTTCTCCGGCATGGGGCGCGGTCCTTGCCATGTCTCTGTGCTGCATGGTGCTCGTCGCCTCAGAGTTCATGCCGGTCAGCCTGCTGACGCCGATTGCCGCCGACCTTCACATGACGGAAGGCCAAGCCGGGCAGGCAATCTCCGTTTCCGGCATCTTCGCCGTCCTCACGAGTCTCTTCATCTCAGGCCTGACGGCGCGATGGGATCGGCGCACCGTCCTGCTCGCGTTGGCCCTTTCGCTGATCGTGTCCGGCTCGATCGTGGCCCTGGCGTCGAACTACACGATCCTCATGGCAGGCCGGGCGGTCCTTGGCGTCGCCATCGGCGGCTTCTGGTCGATGTCAACCGCCGCAGTCATGCGCTTGGTGCCGACGGACAGCGTGCCTCGTGCCCTGGCGCTCCTGCAAGGTGGAACCGCCTTAGCCTCCATCGTCGCGGCACCACTTGGGAGCTTCCTCGGCGAGCACATCGGGTGGCGCGGAGCCTTCTTCTGCGTGGTGCCCCTGGCAGCCATCGCGCTAGTCTGGCTGCTGGCAAAGCTCCCTTCCATGCATGCTGGGCGGCCGACTGGCTCGGGAAACGTGTTCAAGCTGCTCCGTCGGCCTGTGGTGGCCTCCGGAATGGTGGCGATCACGCTCTTTTTCATGGGGCAGTTCGCGCTGTTCACCTACCTGCGGCCATTTCTCGAGATGGTGACCCATGTCGACGTTCCGACTCTGTCGCTGCTCCTGCTGCTCTTAGGGATCACCGGCCTTGTCGGGACCACCCTCATCGGATCCTTCCTGACGAATGGCATGTACGGCGTGATGATCGCCATTCCGCTCGGGATGGCGGCGATTGCCGTTGCCCTGATCACCTTCGGAAACTGGCTTACTGGCACGGCCGTTCTGCTTGGAGCGTGGGGCCTGCTCGGCACTCCGGCGCCCGTGGCGTGGAACACCTGGCTGACCCGGACCTTGCCGAATGATGCAGAAGCCGGCGGCGGGCTGATGGTGGCCGCCATCCAACTGGCGATCACCCTGGGCGCGACCGTTGGCGGCCTGCTGTTCGACATGAGCGGTTATCACAGCACCTTCGGTGCGAGCGCAGCCATGCTGGCTGCCGCAGGTCTCATGGCGTTCGTGACGAAGCGTGCGGGATCATCGGGACATTTGTGAGCACCACATTGTCTCCCGCCATTCCCGTCGCCGTGTTACTCAATCCTATCAAGTCACATGCAAAGGATGGCCGAACAGCCTCATCAAGGAAGCCATCAATGAGGGGAAGATCTGCCCTTCCCTCATTTCGGCTAATCCAAGCGATGAGCCTGTCGACCGCCTCCTCCGAACGCCTTCCAAGGTCCATACGGCTCTTGCTCTTGTACCGGAGCATTTCAGAGCCGAGGGTCCATTGTGGATAACTGGTTTAGCTCCCGGAAATTATCCCTTAAATGGCAAAGGCTTAGTTTCTCTCTAATTCACTTCCGACTCGGGACTCGAAATGCGAGTGCTAATCACGGCCGCGGACTCGAGTTTCGTGAGATAGACTCGAAGCCAGGAAAACGCTGACCATTGATAAATCAGCGAAATTTCAGCTTACAGACTCGGAATAGATGAGACGGCACAGTTTCCTGTTGGAACTGCTTTTCCAATGCCTCCCCCGCTCGGAGCGCCAGCTCAACGATTTGAAGCGAGGCGAGCTGCGTTGGAGCGATCGCGACAGTGGCTGGGAGGTCTTCATTCCCTCGGTCGCGTTCAAGAACGCGAACTCATCGTATTTCGGCAGCAAGCCCTTCCGCCTCATCCTGCCGGACCTTGGAGGGCTTTATGGGTATCTCGAAGCCTATATCGACCGCCATCGGCGTATCCTGCTCGCCGGGGCAGACGATCCTGGCACACTCTTCGTCAAGACCGTGAAGATCACGAGCAAGGATGCGTCCTATGACCAGAACACCTTCTACGAAGCCTGGAGGTTGGTCATTCAGCGATACGGAATCTACAACCCGTACACAGGACGTGGTGTCATCAAGGGCCTATTGCCACATGGTCCCCACAATGTGCGAGACGTCCTGGCGACCCACATTCTGAAGAAGACGGGCTCGTACGAGCAGGCCAGCTACGCGATCCAGGATACACCTGATATGGTCGCCAAGCATTATGGCCGCTTCCTACCACAAGATAAGGCGGCATTAGCTGCGCAGATCCTGAACAAGGTGTGGGACGCGGCTTAGCAAATTATGGCCTTCGGTACTGAAAGCACCGGAGGCCGAGCGACCAACTCAATAGACGATAGATCGGACCGACGCGCTGGCGATACGGATAACGCCCCGATGCCGATCCTAAACAGCGCTTCACCGCCAGCATGACGAGGGCTCATGCTGACGGCGATCGGCTTATTTCTTGAGAGTTCTAGCCTGCGAACCGAAAATCATCAGCACTCAGGCTTGATAGAGCTAGGTTCTTCAGCAGGAGCGTGCTGCGATCATCCGCCGTAATGAGGACATCCGCGCCCTTCTGCACGACGTGAGCGAGAACCGATTTGAAATCGGCAAACGTTTCCTTTCTGAAGGCGATGACATCCCCTTCCCCCGGCCCAGCATCGAAATCCTTGATCACGTCGTGACCAAAGTTGGCAAAGAACATGAACGTATCGTCTTTTGCCGTGGCCGAGAACACTTCGTCAGCATCGGTGCCGAGGAATTTGCTAGCGAACATTTCGTCGCGCATTTGCGTGATAGCGTCTTGAACGCTCGTTGTTGCCCCTGAGAAGGATCTCAAGGTCGTGCCAAAAGGATTTGTGATAGGGAGGCCACCCCATTCATCGTCGTCATAGTTTACCCACATATCGCTCCTCGCAACTCCACTTGCCAAGAACTCCTGATATGTGTGCCTCCAACGGCCCCCTTCCTTCGTCCAAGTATCTATCTTGTACCAACCGTCGTCGGAGTAAGTCTTCGCGTAAGTGCGATGGCCGTCAACGCCAATTTGGCCATAGCCGTCAGCCCATTTAGTTTTATTCAGAGGATCTGAGTACCAAATCTCAGCGGTTTTATTATCGTAAGCCTTGTACTCAGTCCTCTTATGGACATAGCCCTTCTTTTCATACTCCACGTATGTCCAGTCCAATGTACCGGAACCGAGAGTGGCTTTGCCAGATCCCCCATCGTCAAGAACGTACTCCACCATGGTCTTCTTGCCGCTCTTGAAGGTCTCAAGCCAGGAAGCAAGCTTGCCATTGGAGTCATCGTAATCCAGATGCTTAATCGTATAGTACGTTTCAGAGTAGATGAGCTTCTCGGTGCTCAGATCCGTTCCGTTCGCCTTCGTTTGATAGCGCTCGTCCCAATCCTCTTTTCCCAAGCGATCCCAGTCGTAGATCACGACTTTTTTGTATTTCCCATCTTTGTCATAGAGCGTCGTCTGATGGTATGTCCGACCGTACTCCGAAACTTTGTTGGTCCAACGCTCTTCCCAGGCCTCGTTGTTTAAACGATCCCATTCGTGCAGGTCGGCGGTAGTATCGTCGTTGACATACTCCTCGCGAAGCTCGGTACCCGGCGCTTTCCTGCTATCGAGATAGGTCACACCATGCTTGGACCATGACACTGCATTATCTGCATCGTGATCGATCTCGGCATAATTCCCATTGTCGTACCAGATCACTTCCTTCGTCGTGATCTTGGTTTCACCCTTGTAGTACGTCTCGTATTTCTGCCAATTGACCGCGGTCGTGTAGTCCTTTTGACGCACAATGCCCTTCGTAAGTTTTCCGTCGGAACGCCACTGCTCTTCCTGCCAAAGCTCATTGGTTGGAACGGCCTTGTCGTAGTACGTCTCCTGGGACGACCAGGTTGTTCCCGAATAATCCCAGAGCTTCACCAGCTTTGAGAACGTCGGATGCGTATCGTAGTAGACGACATATTTGGTATCCCGAGCATCGGGGCCTGTGCCTTCACGGTGCATCTCCCAACTGCTCCAGTCGAGCCCAGCATAATCCCATGCTTTCTCGACGCTGTGCGGCTTCACATAGGTCGCACCAACGAAATAGCCGTAATAGGTATAGAATTCCCGCAGCTTGTTATCGCTCGCGTCATACTCCTCCCTGAAGCTCTCCCATTCCTCCGGCCTTATGCTCTCCAGGCGACCGTTGACGTAGTTGAACGTGTCCTGGGCATGGTCAGCCCCTTCGATGACATAGGATCCATCGTCGTTGTTGGTTCTCGTCCAAAGTGCGCGCTTCAGATCATCGAGGTGCCGCTCGATGTTGTCCCAGCCGCCGGCGACATAATCGCGCTCGCGTTGAATATACGCGACGATGCCATCGATCTTGTTGCGCAGGGTATCTTCCTGCCAAAAGAACTTGCCGCTGTCATAAGCTGTCTTATTCGCGTACTCGGTCTCTCGGATGCGCCAAGCCTCAAGCTTATAAGGATCCCATTCCTGGACCTTGTAGGCCCCACCATCCATCTCATAGACCTGCTTGACGAGATTAGCGTTCTTGTCAAACGTCTGAATGTAGGACTCCCACTCCTGCTCCTTGCCGCCGAGGCTGACATCCCAGGCGTAGGCGAGACGCGAGCCGTCGTATTTGAATTCGGTTCGGCTCACACGAACGTCGTCAAGATTGCGGTGTTCGATGAAGGCGTGAAGCTGCGACGGATTATCGGGGTCGACTTCCCAGCCGAGTCTATTCTTGGAACCATCGCTATTGTCGATATCCCAAGCCGTCTCGGCATCAGCGTTCGTCATGTAATCGAGATCGGCCTTCGTGAACTGGCCGTCGCTGAAGCGGAATATCTCGATATCGGCAAAGTCGGTTCCATCCGGCGAGTCGGCCCGCTTATCGACAATGGAATAACGACCTGTCGCCGTGTTGAAGCGGATCTCATAATCTGTCCGCTTGCCAGTCAGAACAATCACATCGGTGCCGCTGCCCCCGTCGATGAAATCAACGTCGGCGCCGCCGATGAGGGTGTCGTTACCGTTGCCACCGAAAAGCTGATCGCGCCCCCCACCGCCGTCGAGGATATCGTTACCGTCACTCCCAGAGAGTGCATCGTCCCCGAGGCCACCGACGAGGCTGTCGTCGCCTGCATCGCCCGTCAGGACATCGTTTCCATCCCCGCCGAGGAGCGTGTCCGCGCCGTCGCCGCCCCAGAGCTTGTCAGATCCCACACCGCCGTCGAGACTGTCGTTGCCGGCGTCACCATAAAGCTGATCGTCGTTCTCCCCGCCGAAAAGTGTGTCGGCTCCAGCTCCACCGAAAAGTGTGTCGTTGCCGGCATCACCCCATAGTTGGTCTGTGCCGTTCCCGCCTTTGAGGATGTCATTCCCGTCGTCGCCGTGGAGTTGGTCATCGCCCTCGTCGCCTGTCGCGACATCGTTTCCGGTACCACCCCAAATCGTGTCGTTCCCGGCAGAGCCGAGAAGCGCATCGTTCCCCTCGTCGCCGTAGATGAGATCATCACCGACACCGCCATCGATATCATCGCGGCCTTCATTGCCGTGAATGAGGTCATCGCCGGCGTCCCCGCGCAGGCGATCGTCTCCAACTCCGCCTTCGATCGTGTCGCTGTCAGCCCCGCCCTCAACGGTATCATCGCCCTCACCGGCGAAGAGGCTGTCGAGGCCCCCGCCGCCGAACAGCATGTCATTGCCGCTCTCGCCCCTCAGGATATCGTTCCCGGCATCGCCGAAGAGCCAATCCATATCCGCGCCACCGAAAAGCGTGTCGTTGCCATTGCCGCCGTGAGCCTCGTCGCGCCCAGCGCCGCCGAGCAGCAGATCATCGCCATCCTCACCCCAGAGGATGTCATCATCGGTGCCGCCATCGAGAAGGTCGTTTCCGCTGCCGCCGAAAAGGTTGTCGATGCCGCCACCGCCGTAAAGCGCGTCGACGCCGTCGTTGCCATAGAGGAAGTCTGCGTCGCCCTCGCCTTGCAAGAGATCATTGC
Organism: Microvirga flavescens; assembly: GCF_003290125.1. Taxonomy (GTDB): domain Bacteria; phylum Pseudomonadota; class Alphaproteobacteria; order Rhizobiales; family Beijerinckiaceae; genus Microvirga; species Microvirga flavescens. The sequence continues at coordinate 88,251 of NZ_QMKH01000006.1, read as the reverse complement.
CGACGCCGCCGTAAAGCGTGTCGTAACCTTCGCCGCCGATGAGCGTGTCGTCGCCGTCATCGCCACTCAGCTTGTCGTCCCAACCTCCTCCGTTGAGATAGTCGGCTCCCGCGCCACCGGAAAGCGTATCGTCTCCCGTCCCACCGTCCAGGTTATCGATGCCGTCCTCGCCGTAAAGGCTATCGTGACCCGCTCCACCCAAAAGAGTGTCGTCGCCGTTTCCGCCCGAGAGCTTGTCGTGATCGGCTTCTCCGTTCAGCGTGTCATTGCCCTCCCCGCCCCGGAGAGTGTCGTTACCGCTTCCGCCCCGAATAGTATCGTTGCCCTCCGCACCAGAAAGCACGTTTTCCCGGTTATTGCCCTTGATCAGATTGGCAAGTTGGTTTCCTGTCCCTCGGATCGCTTCACCGACAAGTGTCAGCCATTCGATCTTGGACCCGATCTTGTGTTTCTTCTCATAGCTCTCGACCTCTAGGAATCCTTTGGGATGTAGGGGCTCCTTAGGATGCGTTAGCAGCGCGTAAGTCGAAACGCCAGTTTTATCAAAGAAGGTTTTTTTGGTGCTGAACTCACCGGCCTTCGGCTTCAGATTGATTTCCCAGAGCCAACCCGACCCGTCTTTTCCCACAACCATCTGATGCTCGAGAATGCCAGTGCTCGAATATTTATCGAGTGTCTTTGTGCCATCATGATGGGTCTGGAATCTGAGTCGAGGAATCTTGTTAGTGTGAATCGTCTGCGTCAATATTTCTCCACTCGACGCATAGACCGTTTCCGTCTCTTGCATTCCTCCACCTAATAGGGCAGTGGTTGCAACCTCTTTGATCCGACCGTCGTCCAGAACGGTAGCTTCTCCAAGCGCCAATACGTCCTTATCTCGAATGGTCGCGAAACTCTTTTTTTTGTCAGAATTGACCTGAGAATGGGTTGTCCCGTCGGGATAAGTCGTGATCGCCGCTGGGCCGATGCTATAGGTAACAGGCCCCACAGTTTTCTTATCGGCGGTCTCATCCGGACGGTCTCCGGCAGAGTAGTTTTCGCCACCACTGGGAGGCGCAGTACCGGGAACACCATCGCCATCATTGGGATCGTCGTGTTCCGGAAGATCTCCGAGACTCCGACCTGGAGTACCGCCTCCCTGTTCGAGGCCGCCACCCGGAACGTCGACATTGCCGACAGGGAGAGGAGTGCCACCCATCTTGCGAATGGACTCTTCAGTCGCCACTCGCCTGCCTGCGTAGAAATTTTCGTCCGCCTTATGCTTTCCATACGACGAGGAGTGACGATTCTGCTCGGCAGCCATTCTAGCATTAGCCTCGGCCCAACCGGCCCCTCGAGCGGACTCTTGTAGTCCGCCCAGTATCGCCTCGGCCGTCTTGAAATCGCCAGCAGCAATGGCAGCTTCATAAGCCGCCTCCATAGAGGCAAGGTGATCTTTGTAAGCTTCAAAATTTCCCTGCGCGAAACTTGCATCCGACCAAGCTGCAGCTCCCACTGCACCCCAGCCAAAATGATCGACCATGTCATTGATAGCAACCGCCGTGTAGGCGTCGTTCTTCATCATGACAGAGAGGTTCAAGTAATCCTGCAGCGAGTCGTTATGCACGCGAACGTCGCCTGCGACGTAGGTGTGATACGTCTCGACCTCAAAATTGTAGGTTCGCCAACCTCTGCGAATCTCGGGTTTTAAAGTGTGCGCACCTTCAATTACGCATACAACATCTTCCGCCTCCTCAAAATAATCACGTGTCCCCTCAGAATAAAGATGGAATATTGGTGAATCTAAATTTTGCTTATCGTTGTGCCCTTTTATCGCATTGACAATGTCACCATTACCCAAAACATAACAACCGTTCCGCTCAATAATAGAACTTATCTTTTCAAAAGAGCCGTTTTCCGCCAAAAAAAGATGGCTTGGAGTTACATAAACGCCATGGAGATCTATTATAGATTCAGTAATATTTTTGAATAATCTTAATACTCGTGCCGGAACAAGTTCTCCTCGTCCTAAATTTACCTGAGCGTCGAAAGCTAAGATCCAATCTCCGACTGAAATTTGTTCTATAGGCTTCTGTGAACCATCCGCCATCAGAATAGGAGTGCCCGCAAGAAAGCACTCCATATTTTGCAATCCTGGATGGTCTTTGTAGCGAGGATTTTCCTTACTATATTGAAATAGCTTTTCTTCTATCAACTCAGGGGCCACGCCTCTGTTCTTTAATAATTCTCCCCACTTACCGAGATCGGATGCAGAAATTGGATGCCCGACGATGTTCGAAATAATAGCGAGTTTTTCATAAAATCCTTCAAGATGCTTCTCTTCCTTGCCCTGCTTTAACCCACCAGCCCCAGGAAAAGCCACATGCGCCAGTTCGTGCATGAGAGACTGCACATCCGTCGTTTGAACGGCCGAATAATTGTACGCCTTATTGACGTAAAGAGTATCATTTTTTACTTTAGTTGTTGATGTATGATTGGCCGCCAAGGAGGCATTTATTTTATTTTCCTGACCATTAACTTGATTTAAATTTGAAGTTACGTTTAGATCGACATTCCTCGCAATTCCACTTTGGTTGATTTTATCAACCATGTCCCTAATCATACCTTCTGTTCGGTTATCTATGCTAGAATCGAAATTTGCGTTTATTCCCGACACGATAGGCCCTCTACTGCTCTCTATTTACTTACCGGCGCCCTGGAAAGAAAAACAATCGAAATTTCCGCTGCTCTATGTCGCCGGCATCATTATGTTCGTAGAATTTTACAAGCTTATAATTATCGATCAGCGTTTTTTCTTTTAAGGTAGATTCGTCGTCAAAAACTTTACGCAAACAAGCCGAGATTGGCGGCCCACTTTTTACTTTCTTTTGGAACCATTGAATCAAAATATACGGCTTCGAGAAGACGTCGATGTCATCAACGCTCTCTCCCAAGGCAATAATTCGGGTGTTTGCGTATAACCCGCCCTTGCATTGGGTAATCTCCTTGTCACCCATTACAATCGGCCATTGAAAGAAGGGGTCGCGTTGACGACAATAGGTTATGCTTTCGGAGGGGAGTTCTATGTTGGCGATCTGCTCCATGCTATCGCCGGAGCGGATGGAAATATTACAACGATTATTCAAACATGGCCTTTGTCCATCGAACGTGAAGGTGATATCTGGCCTGGTCATTAGCTCGGGACCGGATGAGCCAGCTCGTATAGGATATAGAGGGGTCAAGATTGTCGGATCGGAACCACAGATTAAGCTAGTTGCATTCGTTGCATAAGCATTCGATGCAAAAATCGTTGCAATCAGACCAAAAATCAAAAATTTTATTTTGCTAGAGAATGTCATTTTTTACACTTTATCAATTTCAAAATCACAATTGAAAGAATTCAGACTTCATATTTTCAATTTTAACGCCAATAAAAAATTCAGGAATCCCGTCTCCGTTAACGTCAAAGCACAATTTTTGAGACTTGGTATTAAAATAAAATTGCACCGCTTGACCGCTTTTCAGCAGAGAATTGCTATCTCCATTACCCAAGAACACAGAACTAAGCTTACGAAGATCGATCTTATCCCCTAATTCAAAATCCTCAACCCTGTCATGGCGATCCATAGTGCCCATCTCCTCGAAACTTCTGAACACGAAAGTGTCATTACCCGGGCCGCCGGTCAAAATATCCGCGCCTTCCCCACCCGTGATCGTATCGTTCCCACGACCGCCATCGATGACGTTGTCAAGCTCATTGCCAATAATCGTGTCGGCGTACTTCGATCCGACAGCGTTCTCAATCTGCGTGAAATGCCCCACCCAAGACTGATCTTTGGCCAAAATGGATGAAGCTTTCTTGCCGACCCAGTTCCACGACCCGTCATTAAGGTCGATATGGGCTTTCGCCTTCGCCCACGCTGCCGATATCGTATCGCTTCCACCGCCATCCCAGATCAGCTTCGTCTTGCCGACCTTGTAGACATTCGCTCCGAGTTTGCGTTGTGCAGGACCATAAATCGACTGAACGGCGGCAGCATCGATAACACCGAGCTTCGTCGGATATCCTGTGTAAGGCGGCTCGCCCCAAAGATCGAACGCCATCACCGAAGTGCCGAATTCCTCTGCCTTCAGACCTCCCCTGCCCCATAACGGGTGTTCCAGACCGAGAGTGTGTCCGATCTCGTGGGTCGCCACCTCCTGTCCGTAACGCGTCTTGAGAAAGCCATCCCGATCCAGCCAAATATCGGTTGGGTTGAGCGTTCCGTTTTCATAAGTGTAATTCAATCGGCCCGCATGTCCGTTGACCTTATACGGCATGTTGTACTTGCCGAACATGATGTCTGCATTCTGGGCGGGAACCTCGACAAAGCGAATGTTAGCAACCGACGACCAGGCTTTGAGCGAATTCTTGATAACTTTTTTTTCAGCTGCGTTATACCGCGCGAATGTATCTCCGATTGACACAAGAGGATAGACTCGCGGCTGCTCAGGATCACGGGACATAAAACTGTAGGTAATGACGACCGCTTCACCGTCCCTCGCGTTCGCGAACCAGCGAGTGGCCTCAGATGTATAGTTCTTGCGCAAAGCGTTGACAAATTTCGGATACATCGGAGCACCTTTTCAGATCACGAAGAAATCGACGTGGCTCAAGGTTTTGAGCTTCTTCGGAAGGACTGCTATCTTTACTGCACCGCCGGGATCAGAGCCGTTCGCGTCATAAAGAAGAGCGCCTTTTTTTGCGTCGTAGATGAGGCGGTCGTTTCTGTCGTGCGCAGCCGTTCCCCTCCAGAACATTGCCTTCTTGAGCTGGATAGGCATGTCGGGCGAGCCGCCTTTCCCCAACCCCTTGAAGATCTTGTGGTCGAGATAGATGCTGTCGTCCTTCGGTTTGAAATCGGGCAGGCTATCGACGTTCTTTTTGGCATTGGGCCTCGTGTCGAAGATGAAGGTGTCCTCGCCCTCGCCGCCAATCAGCGTATCTTTGCCGGCTTTGCCATAGAGCTTGTCGCGCCCGGGGCCGCCTGAAAGCTTGTCTCGGCCAGGGCCACCGATCAGGGTGTTTCGCCCGCCCGAACCAGTGCCTGTCCCCGTACCGTCAGTTCCGACGCCGCCCATCACGACTTCGTCGATCACGTCCTCGACTTTGATCGTGAACACTTGATCGAAATAGCTGCCGTCCGCTGCCTTTGCCCGCACGGTGATGGCGTGGGAGCGCTGTTGCTCATAGTCGAGCCTGATCCCGCTGGTGACGACAAGCCTGTCGCCGTCGATAGCAAAGCGATGCCCTGCATCATCGATGAGGGAATAGGAGAAAGCATCGCCGGCCCCCGCGATGTTGGCCGTTAGCAAGCCGATCACCGTACCGTCCTGCGCGAGTTCGGGAACGCTAGCGTGACTTAAACTCAGTTTGGGAGGCTCTGCTTTGATGGTTTGTTCGATCGTGACTGTCGAGGTGGCCTTACGTCCCCCCTCATCCACCAGTGTGATCAAGATTGGCTGCTGTATGCTCGTCTCAGGAGGCGTATCGGCCATCGTGTAGGTCAAGGCCCGCACAATCTCCTGCACCCGCTCCGGCGTTCCGTTGGGACCAAATGCGATGCTGAGGCTGATGTCGCCCGCATCCCAGAGCATGCCGACTTCAACCCCGGCGACTTTGACAACGCTGCCGGCGATATAGCCAGACACGAGCTCGACCGCCCCAGAAACCTCAACCCCCAATCGTCCCGTGGTGCTCGCTCCACGCGGCGCGATCACTGTCAACAGGCTTAAAGCGCTGTCGTCATCACTGAGTGTCGCATTGTGACCGACGTCGACGAAAACAACCTGGCTCGCAACAGCCGTTATGCGGTCGCCATCAAGCTGGAGCGCCTTCGGCGCCAGATTCTGGTATGTCCCTGAAGCATCGATGATTGTGTCGACGCCTTGCCGATGCAGCGCCTTCCGTTCGCCCGAGGTGAACGTGAGCCCTCGGGCCACCAGCGTGTCGTTCTGGCTTTCAATACCTCCAGCAAGAAGTGCGGTCGCCCTCGCGACATCATCAGTCCCCGCAATCGTGAGAACGGCATTATCTGTCGTAAGGGAAATTCGACTAAGGCCGGAGACGGTCTTCCCCGTGAAATCAAATGCTGAGCCACGTAGGACAAGCTCGTTCCAGGTGGAGCCTGACTTATCACCGCCTTCGAAGGCTTTCACGCCCGCGAACCGTTCCTCGTTGAGGATGATTTCGTCGTGCTGGTCAGAGCCTCGGATGGTCTCGATGCTGCTGAAGATCGCCGGAGCGGTCAGATCGAACGTGCCGCCACCGACGAGAAGGAGCACATCATCTCCTGCCCCGCCCTCAAGCGTTGCGTTCACAAGATCCTCAGCACGCACTTCCAGCGGCGGCGTAATGAAGAATGCACGGAACAGAGGTAATGCACTTGAACGTGTAGATATTGGGGACATTGCAACGTGTTATTGCAATCGCCAGTGCCAGGAAACTATTCATTTGGAGGGGGCTGCTCGTGGACGTTGTATGCGGTGACTGAGTCTCGCATCCAAACTCCCAAAACCGTGGCAGTTATATAGGATGGACGTTCCTAGCCTATATAAGGATCCGCTTGCACGTGTCGTCATCGTCATCCCTCCCACTCCTCAAATGGAAGGAACACAGAGTAACGCATAGTCAACGAGTCATTGTGGATCTGGTTAGTTGTCAAAAATTATCCCTTAAATGGCAATGACTTAGATTCTCGCACCAAACATGACGCAAGGTCAACAGCCAAAAGGGTTTTTAGCCGTTAGGGTTCGAAGGCGCGGTCTCTAGCCACTCGCGCTTTGTTGTAAAGCTTCGATCTTAGCAAGCATCAGCTGCAGGCGTGACCATCGACCCGCACTAAACATGGATGCGGATATGGCCCCTCCCCATGACCGCGAGCATAACGCTCTTGGGAAGAGCCTTGGCATAGTTTCCCGATGGCCTGCTACTGCTGGTCGAATTGTTTGCGATTATGCTACATCGAACCATTCGCGCAACAATCACCCCGGCCAAAACTGAATGCAGCCATTCGATCCTGACCAGCGGAACCTTGTCCGCTCTCCACTCGATAATGAGAATATTCTAAGCGGTCAGTTCTGGGGAGAGCTGCGCGTCTTTCTGGCTGTCGCCAAGGCCAAGTCCTTCAATCGCGCGGCGGAAATCCTCAACACCAGCCAGCCGACCGTCAGCCGTCAGGTTAAGCGGCTCCAGGATTTGATGGGGTCACAGCTTTTTGTGCCGACACAAAACGGCGTGAAACTGACGCCCAAAGGGCAGGCTCTGGCGCAAGCGTTAACAGCTCTCGATCATTCGCTCTTTGCGCTGACCAATGACCTGAGGGCCGAGAACAAGGAAGCTGAGGGGATTGTCCGGATCAGCATCACAGACGGTTTAAATACGTTTTTCGTGGCACCTGCGGTTTCAGCATTTGCCGCCGAGCAACCCAAGATTCAGCTGCATTTGAAAAGCCCGGCAAATGTCGTCAGTTTACGGGACAACCAAACCGATATGATGATTGGGTTCAGCCCCCTCGACGCAGCTGACATCTCGACTCGCAAGTTGGGATACTTGCACTTCATCCCCGTCGTCGCGAAGTCGTACATTCAACAAAACGGCATTCCGACCCGGTCGAATCTGTCCCAACATCTCTTCTTGCAGTCAGAGTTCTATACGGCCAAGACAGGCTTGTGGGATTCCTGGAACCGCGTCGTCGCGCAAGGCCAAATCGCCCATTTCTGCGATAACTCCATGGCCTATGGCATGCTTGTTAAAGCCGGTCTCGGCGTTGGGCTTCTTGGAAGCTACACAGTCCTGGAGCCGAATGCAGTCCCTTTAGAGCTGGATGTTAAAATCTCTGTCCCACTCTATGCACTTGCTCTCACGGAGCGACTGAATGCACGTCCTGTTCGCTTAGCCTTTGACTGGTTGAGCGAGATGTTTGGATCGACGAACCCGTGGTTTAACCCCAAGCTGCGTCTAGACCCGCCTCAAAGTCGGTTCGATGTTGGCATCAAGTTGCTCTTCAAACTTTGAGGCCCCTCGCCGAAGATGGTGTTTGCTGATGCGCTCCGAGAGGGTGATGTAGGTGTTTCCTGCATCCTCAAAGAGTTCAGCCAGCTCAAGGGGCACGCCTTCGCCCTCGAACAACAATTTCTCGAACATCGCCGTGTGCAGGGTCACTACCTGCTGAAGGTAGGAGCGGAAATACTCCGTGATGGCGCCTGCATTCGCTTGTTTCAATTCGGGGAGGCTCGGAATGAGAGCGTTACTCATACTTCGACAGCCTCGAACTCGGACTTTGCGTCCCAGTATCCCTCAACTCGAAACAAAACGGAGGGGTCCGTCTCAGACGTGATGGCGTTCTGTGGGAGGGAAAGGTCCTTCACAAGCTCAATGTAAGGCTCGTGGTGCCCATCGAAGAAAACGACCTCCTTTCCCGGCGTCGGCTTGAAACCAAGCATTCTCTGCCACAGGCGAGCATAGACGGGCTGCGCATGGGTGATCACACGGTCATACCCCTTGCGACTAATGTGCTCGAAAATGAACTCCGCGCAGCGTTTGATAACTCGAGGATCGCGCCAAGCCTTGCGAAAGCTAGTGCGCTCCATTTTTGCGAAGTCCTTGAACCAGCGGATCCGCGCGGTGCCGACAGGCTCATTGCCCGCGTAAACAATGATATGGGTCGCCTGATAGTCATTTCCGTCATAAGTCTGGCGGGCCGCAACCCCATGCTCCTCCATAAAGCAAATCGCACGGATGGCGTGAGCATGAAGAAGCTGCTCGGCTGTTGTTACAACCTCAACTCGAATTAGGTTATCATGCCGAGCGGCGCTTGACGGTGTCTGATGCATGCTGAAGGCCCCCCTGCACTTTTTGAAACGTGTTGGGATCAATGAGCATGGGTGGCTAAGCGCGTTGAAGACGCTAAGATGTAGGGCGGTTCTACACCAGCGTTGAACGGAGAACTCCTATGACCGAAAGCAATAGTCATGGGCCTGCAACCCTAGCTGCATTATGCGAGGAGGCTGTGCAACGTTGCGGCGACGACTGGAGTCGTATTCTGGCCTATGTGGCTAATCGAATTGCCTCGATGCCGGAAGGTGATCAAAAGCGACTGGCAGAGGATGCGTATCGCATCTTGAACTTTTGTGCCCCAGCTCGTCCAAGCGTCCTGCACTGAGGTGTGTTCTGGGCTGAAGAACTGATGAAGAAATCGCCTAACGATGCCGATCGTCATATCGGCAGACAAATCCGGGCACGGCGGATTGCTATCGGAATGAGCCAGGAAAGGCTCGGAGAGCTGCTTGGCTTAACATTTCAGCAGATCCAGAAATACGAGAAGGGCATCAATCGTGTCGGAGCTGGGCGCCTCCTGGAGATAGGGGCGTTCTTGCAGGTACCGATTGCGTATTTTTACGAAGGTTTATCCGAATATAAAACCTCGCCCGGTCCCGAAGAAACGATTGCCTCAATGATTTTGGCGACATCTGATGGCCAACGTCTGGCAAGAGCATTCTCGGCTATCGACAAAACCCAAATACGACGGAAGATTATAGAGTTGATGGAAGCTATGTCGGGTATCTGAGGTTCTCTCTTGTCGCAGACAGTCGTTGATCAGGAGGACCTTGCTGCGTTCCGGGCGACGTTCGTCAGCCTAAGTGAACTGTCGAAGGAAAAAGCTACCAGTCGGAGAGGATTGCTGCGTGATCTTCGCGAGGCGGGGGTCGTTCCTGCGCTTATCTTTGGAGAAGTGAAGCGGTCCTACTTCTTTCGACGGTCTGACTTGCTCACTTAGCGACACCTCGTACCGGTCAGATCGCATTGGCCCTCGGGTTTCGGCCCGAGGGCTTTTCCATGTCTGCGATCTGACGCCAGATACCGGAGTTGAAACTGCGGCAGCCTGTTGTGTCAAACAACAGCACACCTTGTGGCAAAGCCTCTAAGTAGATCCAATGATTTCAAGCACTTGCAGAAAATCTGAGGCAAACTATGGTTCCAGTCACACGAAGTTCTGCCGTAATTGTCCAAAAATTGCCGCAACATCCTAAGACGAGGCTGCCCGCCGGGCGGCCTTTTCTTTGTGGGCACTGATATCCCACCGCCCGCGCTCAGCCCGGAGGCTCGGCCCATTGAAGATGATCCGTCCGAATGGCATTTTCCCGATGGGCCCGAAACCGTTCAGGAGGGTTGATCTGTCATGCCGCGTGACCATGCACCGATCCTGGCCAGCCGGGTCGGGCGATATGTCGAGGCTCCTCCGATCCGCCGGCTGCTCTCGCATTTCCAGTGCGTGTGGATAAGTTTAGTCCCTTTGGACCATTCAGGACCTGTTGCCGTCGTTCCCGACGGCTGTGTCGATCTCCTCTGGCGGGACGGACGGTTCACGGTAGTGGGGCCCGACGTCACTGCTGCCACCCCGGAATTAGTCCCGGGCTCCATCGTTCTCGGCATTCGCTTCATGCCTGGGGCCGCAGCCAAGTGGTTGGGACAGCCTCTGACGGAGATCATCGGGCGGGAAGTTCCGATGGCAGAGTTCTGGGGCAGCGCGGCCGACCGCATCGCGGACAGGATCTCAGCGACGTCATCGGCGAGGGATAAGCTCCGCGTCTTGCAGGAGCTTCTGGCCGCCGAGGCGCCGAGAGTGGAGCACCCTCGCCAAGAGGCAACGATGATCTTCGAGTTTCTCAGGGCCGACGCGAGTGCCGAAGAGCGCAAGATCAAGGCGTTGCGCGAACGCCTTGGGGTCAGCGAGAGAACCCTGCGCCGCCAATGCGATGAGCTTTTCGGCTACGGCCCGAAGACCCTCGACCGGATCCTGCGCTTCCAGAGATTCCAGGCTCTCGCGCGAACGCATGCGGAGAAGGGTCTTGCCCCCCTCGCGTTCCGCGCCGGGTATGCTGATCAGGCCCACCTCACGCGCGAAATCCAGTCTCTCTGCGGGATGACGGCAGGCGAGTTCGTGCGCCAGTTGACGACCTGAGTGGCCGTTTCGTTCAAGACGGCTCCCTCCGCTACGGTCATGATGTGGTCCGGTGGGGCCGCCTCGATGGCGGCCGGTACATGGAACGGAGTACAAATGAGACCACGCATTTCGGTGTTGACGCTTGGGGTCGACGATCTGGAACGGGCCGTCGCATTCTACCGCGATGGTCTTGGGCTGCCTACCGATGGCATTGTCGGCAAGGAGTTCGAGCACGGAGCAGTCGCCTTCTTCGACCTTCAGTCTCAGGTGAAGCTGGCCGTGTGGGCTCGTGGCGATCTTGCCCATGACACGGGACTGCCGAAGACGGCTCCGTGCCCGACGGGTTTCACGATCGGGCACAACGTGACTCGCAAGGCCGAGGTGGACGAGGTCATGGAGCAGGCCCGCAAGGCTGGAGCCAAGATTCTCAAGCCCGCCCAGGACACGTTTTGGGGCGGCTATGCGGGCTACTTCCAGGATCCCGACCAGCATGTTTGGGAGGTTGTGTGGAACCCTGCCTTCGTTCCCGCAGACTGAGCTTGCCGCATCATCCTGATAAGAGAGCTATGAATCCAACTCCATCTGAGTGGCGGGGCCCTTAAGAACAGCAAAGTCAACTTACTGCACGCAGAGTGCTTCTAGCATAGGTTATCCGAGGACGATTGGCGGACCCAGATCAACCGCTTCAGCTTGGGCTGGGTCTGCTTGCGCCAATCAACGAACCTGATCGGATTCATTAGTGTCGCCTGGGAAGGAGGTGTCCACGTCTTCGTTCTGGACACGATGATAACGACTGTCGGCCCACACCGGACTCTCGCACCACACCCGTGGTGTTACCCCGCTTCCTTCATGGTAGGCGTGCTTCGTTTCGGCATGCCAAATCAGAAGGAGCCGGCCGCAATGAAGTGCCTGCGCATCTATGCCACCCCGGATGGCGAGTCGCATTTCGACGAAGTCGATTTGCCAACGACGAAGAGGTCGGTGCATCCCGATGCCGTGCCGTTCGAGGTTTCGGCCAGTTACCCAGCGTCCCGCGTCCGCCTCACCCGCATCCCAGCGGGCATGCGCGAGGTTGCTTGGCATACGGTCCCAGAGCCGGTGCTTACGGTCAGGTTGGATGGCTCCGTTGAATACGAGACGAGCGACGGAGAGGTGCGCCACGTTCAGGCGGGGAGCTTCGTCTTAGTGGAGGACACACACGGCAAGGGCCATCTGTCACGCCATTCTCCAGAGGCGCAAACTGTCATCTGGATCTCACTACCGAACGGCCTCGATCTGCCTCCCGTATAGTCCGTCTGGGCACGCTGTCGGCACCGCTGAGTCTGCTTTTCACCTTCTGGGACGTTCCGTCCGAGCAGCCCATGAACAATGGGTTGGCCCTCGTGTCATGGCCGGGCCTGTCCCGGCCATCCACGTCTTCCCACGTCGTCGCGGAGCAAAGACGTGCGGCGCCTGTGTTGTGGAGATCGGAGATTTCACTGCCGGCCAGCGCCGATGTTTCGCGCCCGCCAACTTCTATCGAGGCCAATGCGGCGTCTCATCGAGCTTGCTAAACGCCCCCTTCCCTTCGCAGGCCCACAAAAGAAAAGCCCCGGCAGGTGCCTGCCGGGGCTGATGGTGTCCAGGAGCGTTTCTCTTAGACGATAAAGATGTCCTTGGCGGTAAGCAGAACCTTCTTGGAAAGCTTGGCGATCTCCACCATCTCGCCCTTCCCCGAGCCGTCGGCATCGTAATAGAGGACGCCCTTCTTGTAGATGATGTAGTCGTTCTTATCCCTGGCCTTGTTCAGAGAGAAGTTCTGCGCGTTCAGTTGCAGCGGTGCGGCCTCTGATCCAAGCGCGCCCAGCTTCTTGAAGATGGCGTTGTCGAGCCAGATCTGATCTTCGCCGACCGTGAAGTCGGCGATCGTGTCGACATTCGTCTCCTTGTTCAGTTTCTTCGTGAACACGAAAGCGTCGATGCCGGCACCGCCATACAGCTTGTCCTTGCCGTCTTCGCCGTAGAGCTTGTCGTCGCCGGCACCGCCCTTGATGGTGTCGTTACCCTTGCGGCCATAGATGGCGTCGTCCAGATCCGTGCCGATCAGGTTCTTGTTGTTTTTATTGGTGCCAAACAGGTAGTTGGTCTCGTCGCGGATATCGATATTGAAGGTCGATGCCGTGCTCACCGCATCCTTGCTGTCGGTCGCCACGACCGTGATCGTGTGAGACTTGGCCACCTCGTAATTCACGCCGGCCTTGAGCACGATCTTGTTGCCGTCAATCGCGAACAGATCGATAGCGCCACCGGTCAGGCTGTAGGTGATCGGCCCATCCGGATCCGTCGCGCTGAGCGTACCCACGACCGTGCCCGCCTTGGCATATTCGCTCAACGGCGCGGCCTCCAGGGTCGGGCCCGTCGGAGCCCCGTTCGGCGGGCTCTTGTCGGTGATGTCAGTCACGACCTGAAGGCTCGTGTCGATGCCGCCGGACACAGGCGTCGTATGAGCGCCATCCTTCACGGTGAGCGTGAAGCCGGTGGTCTCCGTCGAGCCGGACGTCGCATCCGGACGGTTCGCCGGGTCGAACTTCAGGTTGCCTAGGAAGGTGGTGAGAGTGCCCGCCTTGCCGGTGAAGGTGTAGACCTTGAGCGGGTCGCCCATGCCACCACCCAGCACGCCCCAGCTGACGGTGAGATCATCAGGCAGCGTGGCCGGCAATACCAGATCGCCATGAGCATTGGCGAACGAGATGGTCAGGGTGAGCGTGTCGTCCTCGATGCCGTCCACCACCGTCACGCCGGCAAACGGAGTGGCCTGTTCGCCCGTATCCTTAGCCGTGAACGAAGTCGGTCCTGTCACGGACAGCGTCGGCGCCGTATTGGTCAACCCGGACACATCGTTGACGACGACGGAGACCGTCGTTGCAGTCGCCGACTGCGCGCTGCCATCCGTGGCTCTCACAGCATAGCTGAAAGTCTGGCTCGAACCTGTCGTGACCTGGATCTTGCTCGGATCATTGACCTGCACCTGGTAGACGCCGCCCACCAGCACGATCTTGAATGCCTCGTCGGCGCTGATCGTGGTGCCGGTATCGGCGAACACGTAACCCGGTGTCGTGCCGTCCGGATCTGTAGCGCCGCTCAGCGTGCCCACCAGGGTATTCCGGCCCGCCGTCTCATTGATCGCCGCGCCTGCCGTATAGACCGCCGCTGTCGGAGCCTCGTTCACGTTACCGACATAGATCTTGACGTCGGTTGCACTGGAGGCCTGACTCGCCGGATCTTTGGCGACCACCTGGACCGTGTAGAACTTGCCGAACTTGTCGACCTGAAGATCGGTCGCCTCATAGTCCAGCGTCACACTGCCGGCCAGCGTGATCTTGCCGTCGGCGCTTATGACGAAGCGGCCGCCCGGATTGCCGCCCGCAGCGAAATCGTAAGTGACGCCCGTGCCTTCCGGGTCCACCGCACCGCCAACCTGCACCAGCACGTCGCCGGTATTCGTGTTCTCATCGACAGACGGCATGCCCGTATAGGACGGGGCGCTCGGTTTTTCGTCCACGTCGTTGATGTAGATCTTCACCGGCGTCACGGCGGAGGTCAGCGTACCATCGGAGGCCACGACCTGGACGGTGAAGTACTTCTTGCCCGTGCCTGCCTCAAGGGTGAGGCCGGTAGCCGTCTCAAAGTCGACGGCGCCGTTCAGGGTGATGACACCGGTCGCAGCATCGATGCTGAAGCGGCCGCCAAGAGTATCGACGAGCGAATAAGTCAGGGTCTGGCCATAATCCTGGTCGGTTGCCTGCACCTGGGCGACATTCGTGCTGCCGCTCTTGTTCTCGTCAACAGTCGCCACCACGCCCATGACGACAGGCGTGGTCGGCCTCTCGTTCACGTCGTTGATGTAGATCTTGATGGAGGTCGTTGTGGAGGTCAGCGAGCCGTCGGAGGCCACGACCTGGACGGTGAAGTACTTCTTGCCCGTGCCTGTCTCAAGGGTGAGGCCGGTAGCCGTCTCGAAGTCCACGGCGCCGTTCAGGGTGATGACACCGGTCGCAGCATCGATGCTGAAGCGGCCGCCAAGGGTATCGACGAGCGAATAAGTCAGGGTCTGGCCGTAGTCCTGGTCGGTTGCCTGCACCTGGGCGACATCAGTGCTGCCGCTCTTGTTCTCGTCGACAGTCGCCACCACGCCCGTGACGACAGGCGTGGTCGGCCTTTCGTTCACGTCATTGATGTAGATCTTGATGGAGGTCGTTGAGGAGGTCAGCGAGCCGTCGGAAGCCACAACCTGGACGGTGAAGTATTTCTTGCCCGTGCCTGTCTCGAGAGTAAGACGCCCCTCCGTCTCGAAGTCCACGGCGCCGTGCACTGTAATGACACCCGTCGTCGGATCGATGCTGAAGCGCCCGTCAAGATCGTCAACCAGGGAATAAGAGACAGCGCTGTAGTCATCGGTCGACAGCACCTGGGCAACAACCGTGTCGCTTGCCGTGTGCTCGTTGACGCTTGCCACCGCACCCACGGTCGCCGGAGCTGTCGGGGACGTGTTCAGCGGCTGACCCAGGTCGAGGACCGTTCCATCGCCGAACTGGATGAAGCGGATGTTCTTGAGGATGTCCGAGCCATCACGATCCGCCTGCGTGTCGACAACGGTGTAGCTGCCATCGGCGTTTTTCGAGATTACGTAATCCGCGCTGAGGCCGGAGAAAACGGCTGTGTTCACGCCGCCCTTGCCGTCGAGGACATCGTTGCCGCCCCCGCCCTGCAGGGTATCGGCCCCTGTGCTGCCCGTGATCGTGTTGTTCAGCGCGTTGCCCGACAAGCGGTAACCGGCATCGCCATTCGCTTCCAGAACCTCGATCTCGGCCCCGAGGGTGTAATCGAAGCTGACCCTGACCGTGTCCGTGCCGCCTCCAGCAAGCTCTTCCACCGTATCGCCGGCATGACGCAGGATGTAGACGTCATTGCCACCGCCACCGCGGAGGATGTCGTTACCCTCGCCCGGGGCGCCCGTGCCGCCGCCGTCGATGGTATCGTTTCCGCCGTTGCCCTCGATGATGTTGCTGAGGGCATTGCCGGTAAGCACAAGATTACCGCTGCCGGTCGCTTTGAGGTTTTCGACATAGGCCCCCAGGGTAAAGTCGACCGAGGTGATGACCGTGTCTATGCCGCCCGCATCGCCGCCATTGCTGCTGGTTTCGACGACCTGGTCGTTGATGTTGTCAACGATGTAGGTGTCGTTGCCGGCCCCACCCTTGAGGATATCGGCACCAGCTCCGCCGTCGAGGGTGTTGTCGCCCACATCGGCGATGATGATGTTGCTCAGGCTGTTGCCGGTCAGTCGACCGACCGCCACGCCGGATTGCGCCCGCAGTTCCTCGATGGAGGAGCCTTCCTTCAGGGCGTAGTCGATCGCCGTCGTGACGATGATCGTGTCGAAGCCTTCGTCCGCAGCCTCATTGACGACATCGCCTTCGTTGTCGACCAGGTAGACGTCATCGCCCTTGCCACCTTCCGCGGTGTCCGCGCCGAGCCCTCCATCGATCATGTTATTGCCCTCATTCCCTTTAATCAGATTAGCGAGTGAATTTCCTGTGAGGCGAATGGAGCCGGCGCCAGCCTTGGCCGTGAGTGCCTCGACGTTCTCTATGCCCTTCAGGCTGAAAGACACGGAGGTGACCACCGTGTCGAAGCCTTCGCCGAAAGCTTCCTCTACAACGGTGCCGGTATCGTTGACCAAATAGGTGTCGTCGCCCTTGCCGCCGCGCAGCACATCGTCGCCCTTGCCGCCGTCGAGCGTATCGTTGCCCCGAGCGCCGATCAGTGTGTTGGCGAAGGAGTTGCCGGTGAGCGCAATGCCGGTATCGACGCCAGCCTGAAGCACCTCGATGGACAGGCCTTCTTCGAGCTTGTAGCTCGCATCGACGATAGCGGTATCTGTGCCCTCGCCATCCTTCTCGACAATCTTGTCGCCCGCGCGCACCACATAAACGTCGTTGCCGACGCCGCCCTGGAGCACGTCACCACCGCCACCGCCGTCGAGAGTGTTGTCACCCGCATCCGCGATGATGATGTTGCGCTGGCTGTTACCCGTCAGCTTACCGACAGCGACACCCGTTCGGGCCCGCAACTCCTCCACATGGGAGTTTTCGGTCAGGGTATAATCCCCTGCGAACGTCACGATGACCGTATCGTAGCCTTCACCCTCGTCTTCGACGACATCGTCTGAGCTATCGACATAATAGAAGTCGTCGCCAAGGCCGCCGCGCATGGTATCTGCACCACCGCCGCCCCGAAGCACGTTGTCTCCCTCGTTACCGATGAGGGTATTCGCAGCCGCATTGCCGGTGAGAACGAGATCGCCCGCGCCGGCGGCCGCCTGCAACGTCTCCACATTGGCGGCGATAGTAAGGTCCACCGACGTGATGATGATATCATTGCCCCCGCCGGCACCTTCGACCACCACGTCATTGGCCCGGCGAACGTAGTAGGTATCGTCACCATCGCCACCGACGAGGCTGTCGCCCGGACCGTCAGTCGTTCCACCGCCGTCGAGCGTATCGTTGCCGGACGCCCCGATGATGGTGTTGGCCAGTTCATTGCCCTTCAGGGAGAAATCGGACGTCCCTTCGCTCTGATCCGCCTGGAGCACTTCGAGCGAAGCGCCGCCATTCAGGGTGTAGCTGCTGTAGACGACGGCCGTATCGTGGCCTTCGCCGACGATTTCATTGACGATATCACCCGTCCGCAGGTGATAGACATCATCACCCTTGCCACCGGTGAGCGTATCGGCCTCACTGTCCCGGCCACCGTCCAAAACGTTGGCCGCATCGTTGCCGATGATCTCGTTCTTGTAGCGGTTACCGGTCAGATCAATGGCGCCGGCACCGTTCGCCCGCAGAACTTCGATCTCCGCATCGGGGGCGAGAGTGTAGCTGACGCTTGTCAGGATCGTGTCTTTGCCTTCGCCTTCCAGCTCCACGATGGTGGCAAGGGTGTCAGTCACCACATAGACGTCGTCACCAGATCCGCCTTTCAGCGTATCCTCGCCGCCCGCGCCGATCAGCGTGTTGGCCCGTTCGTTGCCGATCAGGGTGTTGGCAACACCATTGCCGGTGAGAACGATGCCATCGATGCCGGCAGCAGCCTGCAGACTCTCGACATTTGTCGCGATGGTATAGCTGACATCCGTGATGATGCGGTCGGAGCCCGACGCAGCATCCGAGCCTTCCACGACTCTGTCGCTGGCGCGATGGACGTAGTAGGTATCATCACCATCGCCACCGATGAGAAGATCGGCCGGATCGCTTGCAGAACCGCCACCATCCAGTGAGTCATTGCCAAGCGCGCCGATGATGGTGTTGGCGACCTCGTTGCCCTTCAGCGAGAACTCCGTCGTTCCCTTGCTGGTATCGGCCTGCAACACCTCAATGGAGGCACCGCCGTCGAGAGTATAGCTCTCATAGACGATGACCGTATCCGTCCCTTCGTCGGCATTCTCTTTGACGATGTCGCCAGCCCGCACATAATATGTGTCGTTGCCCAAACCACCGGCGAGCGTATCGGCCACGGCATCATCGCCGCCGTCCAGAACATTGTTGGCGCTATTGCCGATGATCTCGTTGCTGCCACGATTGCCGGTCAGGTTTATCGCAGCCGTTCCAGTCGCCTGCAGAACCTCGATCTCCACATCGGGAGCAAGAGTGTAGCTGACGCTTGTGAGGATCGTATCCTTGCCTTCACCTTCAAGCTCTACGATTTTGGCCAGGGCATCGGTCACCACATAAACGTCGTCGCCCGCGCCGCCCTTCAGGGTATCGAGACCACCCCCGCCGACAAGAGTATTGGCGAGCTTGTTACCGATGATCGTGTTGGCGTTGGAGTTTCCTGTGAGCGTGATGCCCTCGAAACCCTCGCTCGCCTGAAGCGTCTCGATATCCGAGAAGAGCGTGAAGCTATAGTCCGTATAAACGATGTCGGAGCCGCCCCCGGCATCTTCCATGACGATCACTCTGGGGCGGTGAACATAGTAGACGTCATCGCCCCCCGAGCCGGACATGACCAGGACACCGGAGCCCTCGGCAGCGCTCTCCAAAGTGTCGTTGGTGACACCGCCGTCTATCACTATGACCTCGGTGTACTTACTGCCCCTGATATGAAAGGATTTTGCGCCTCCCGTCGGATCGCCGTATATCTCTTCGACGGACACCTCGGGGTCGAGGAGGCAGTCGACCTGCGTACGGATCGTATCCCTTCCCTCACCGGGATTTTCTATGATGATATCGCCGGCCGAACGGAGGATGTAGGTGTCGCTCCCCTTGCCGCCTGCCAGAGTGTCAACCGCAGTATCCAGGCCGCCGTCGAATACGTCAGTGCCATTACCGCCAATGAAGTGGGTGGCGAACTCATTGCCGACGATATAGCTGTTCGATAAGGTTCTAACGACCTCGATTTCGCTACCTGCCTCGAGTCGCCATTGATCAATACCGGAACCGGAGAAGTAGACTTCGTCCCAACCTCCACCGACCGCCTCGATCACTCTGGTTGTCGGAATTGCGAAATAGACGTCGTTGCCCGCTCCGCCATAGAGCTCGTCCCATCCGCCTGCGCCATTAATGGTATCGTTGCCGCTGCCGCCGATGATGGTGTCGTTACCATCGGCCCGACCTGTCAGATTCAGCCCCTTGGTAGTAGCGCCGACCTCTAGGATCTCAACACCGGTGGGCAGGGCGTAATCGACAGTGGTGATGATCCGGTCGACACCAAAAGCCCCATCTGCTTCTACGACGACATCGCCCGTATTGTAGACATAGTACGTGTCGTTGCCGGCTCCGCCAACGAGCCTGTTCCTGGTGCCTGCGAAATCACCGCCGTCGAGAGTGTCATCCCCATCTCCCCCGTTGAGCGTGTCGTTGCCGCCCCCGCCATTGAGTACGTCATCGAGGTTGGTGCCGGTGTGGGACTCGTCGGCGTCAGTTCCCGTCCAGATTTCACCTGTCACTGAGGCTGCCGGCACATAACCGTGCGGCATGCCGACGACGGAATACGTCGCCGATTTGCTCAAGTTTCCAAAGCTCGGCTCCGAAACAGCCAAAGCTGTCTCATCGAACTGGATCGTGTGATCGGAAACACCACTCTCCAGACCTATCACGGCAAGGTCTGGGCTCTTCAGTTCTGAGATCGCCTGAAATCCGGGTTTCTTGCCCTTTAAATGCGAGCCCGCCATGCTGAATCCCTCAACTGCGACCAGGAAAAATGAGGATATTTTTCCTTACGATATAACATCTCCAACAAAGACTAATTGCCCTCCTGAAGAGCGCAACATTTTAAAACGATATAACAAACCTCGCCCCAGGAAAGATTGCACATAAGCAAGCAACCAGCCAAGAAAATCTCTATTTTTCAATCTATTGAAGATCTAAGAAATCATTCCGCATCATCAAAATTTGCAAAATTGCAAGACTCTAGATAAAACTTCTAGGCGCCCTCACACTCCCCTTTCAACCTCCTGAACCAGTCGGCCCACCATGTCGCAAAAATGTGGTGCCGTCTCACGCGGCACTCACCCGATTGAACGGAGATCGGAGTCCGCAAATCACCCCGCCCTCAACCGGCCGAGAGGGAAACAGCCGCGAGAGCGCAGGCGCGCCTTCTCATCCATGCAGACAGGAAGATCTCTCTTACGTCGCCGCGCTTCCTCGACAATGTCAAAGCGGCCTGACCACGATCCACAATGAAACGGGGTGTTTTTACCATTCCTTAACGGCAAGCCAGGACCCGGTCTCTTCTCAGGTGGAAAGTGGCAGGCTACAGTGTTCTTGCTGTTGCAGCATTCGTGATGAGAACAGACCTTCCAAGGGGCACCACTTCCATGAAACGTTTATCTCTGCTGGCCATGACGGCCCAGCTCGCATTGCTCGGCGCGACGGGCGCCGCCCTGGCGCAGGACGCGAGCGCTATCGACGTCCGAATTCTTGCGATCAATGATTTTCACGGCAACCTGCTGCCTCCCGGCGGCATCAAGATCCGAGATCCGAAGGACCCCTCCAAGCAGATCACCGTGCCCGCGGGCGGCTCCGAGGCCATGGCGACCCTGGTCAAGCAGCTCAAGGGCGCCAATAAGAACTCCATCTTCGTGGCGGCAGGCGACCTGATCGGCGCGAGCCCGCTGCTCTCCGCCCTCTTCCATGACGAGCCGACCGTCGAATCGTTGTCGCTCATGGGCCTCGAGGCCTCCGCCGTCGGCAACCATGAATTCGACGAAGGCAAGGTCGAGCTTCTGCGCATGCAGAACGGCGGCTGCCACCAGAAGGACGGCTGCGCGGGCCCGCGTCCGTTCACCGGAGCCAAGTACAAGTACCTCGCGGCCAGCACCATCGACACGGCGACCAACAAGCCGGTCCTGCCGCCCTACCACGTTAAGGAGTTCGAGGGCGTTCCGGTGGCCTTCATCGGCCTGACCCTGAAGGACACCCCCAGCATCGTCATGCCCTCGGGCGTGGCCGGCCTGAAGTTCGAGGACGAAGCGGCGACCGTGAACGCCCTCGTTCCGGAAATCCGCGCCAAGGGCATCGAGACCATCGCGGTCCTGATCCACGAAGGCGGCTTCCCGACCGGCGACTACAACGAGTGCCCCGGCATTTCCGGCCCTATCGTCGATATCGTCAAGAAGCTCGACAAGGCTGTCGATCTCGTCATCAGCGGCCATACGCACAAGGCATATAACTGCCAGATCGACGGACGCCTCGTCACCAGCGGCGACAAGTTCGGCTCGGTCGTCACCAACATCGACATCAAGATCGACCGCAAGACCCGCGATCTCGTGCAGGCCAAGGCCGACAACGTGATCGTGGCGACGGAGACCTATGCCAAGGATCCCGAGCAGACCAAGCTGATCGAGGAATACCAGAAGCTTGCGGCCCCCCTCGCCAACCGCGTCGTGGGAATCCTGAGCGCCTCGCTGACGAAGGACGAAAGCCCGTCGGGCGAGACCACCCTCGGCAACCTCATTGCCGACTCGCAGCTTGCTGCCACCGCAACCGAACGTGACGGCCGCGCCGTCATTGCCTTCATGAACCCGGGCGGCGTCCGCACGGACCTTCCCAAAAAGGACGAAGGCAAGGTCACCTACGCCAATCTGTTTGCGGTTCAGCCCTTCGCCAACTCCCTGGTGACGGTGGATCTCACCGGCGCGCAGCTCAAGACCATGCTGGAACAGCAGTGGATCAACCAGCCCAAGCCCCGCATCCTGCACGTCTCGAAGGGCTTCACCTATACGTGGGACAATGCCCGCCCCGTCGGCGACCGCGTGCTCCCGGATAGCCTGAAGCTGAACGGCAAGCCGATCGGTGCGGAAGAAAGCTACCGCGTGACCATCAACAACTTCCTGTCCGATGGCGGCGACGGTTTCTCTGTCCTCAAGCAGGGCAAGAACCCGCTCTACGGCCTCTTCGACATCGATGCCTTCTCCGCCTACTTCGCCGGCAACAGCCCGATCGCGCCGGTGGCACTGGATCGCATCACGCGCCTCAACTGAGACGCTTCGTCGGATAGCGAAAACGAAAGCCGGGAGCGCGAAAGCCTCCCGGCTTTTTTCATCCCCGCATTTTCGTCAGGCGGGCGGATTGCCGTCCTTGATAACGCTTCTGATCTGCTGGCGAAGCTCAGGCGTATCCTGATGCTTGTGAAAGGAGATCGCGTGTTGAACGGCGGCCTCGACGAGCTCGTTCTCAGTATCGGCCACCATGGCGAGGCTGCATTTCTTGTCGCTGGAGATTTGCCTGCAGTCGATGTACTTGCGTCCCATAGCGTCCCTCCATGTCGTTGTCAGATTGCTTCGATGAGCGTGCAATTCAGATAGGAGATATTTGGGCTCGTAGCTCTAGGGGACAATACTTTCAGACGGCACCTCATTGCCTCAGGACCAGACATCATGACGGACATCACCCGCGTCGGCGTCGCTGCCCGCTACAGCGATCTCGTGATTCACAACGGCGTCGCCTATTTCTCCGGCTACGTTCCGGAGACCACCCTTGGCCAATCCGTGACGGCGCAAACCACGGACGTGCTCGACCAGATCGCGCAGTCTCTGGCCGAGATCGGCAGCGACAAGACGAAGATCCTGCGCGCCACGATCTGGCTGACCGACATGGGCTCCTACGATGAGATGAATGCGGTCTGGGACCGCTGGGTCGTCCCCGGCCATACGCCTGCACGGGCCTGTGTGGAATCGAGGCTGGCGAACCCGCAATACGCGCTGGAAATCCAGATCACCGCCGCCGTGTGACGAACGCTGTTCTCATGCGCTCTTGGTCTCCAGCCTGTCGCCGCGCAAGCTGCGGTTCGAGAAGGTGATCGTCACCGGCGAAAAGCTCGGCGCGGCCATGCCCTCCATGCTCGAGAGGGCCTGGGCGTTCCCCGGCATCACGGGGACGTCGATCAGAACCTCCCTGCAGCCGAATTCATCAGCCAGCTCCTGCACTCCGGAGAGCACCCTGGCGTTCACTTCCTCGCCCGGAAGGCGACTGACGATGAGGTCCGTGATGCGCAGGCACGCATTCGAGCGTCGATCCTGGCAGACGGCATAGGCGAACAAGGCATGCATGACGCCGCGCCGGTCTCGCACGGCCATCAGCCCGCCCTGCCCGGGTTTGCGCCGGGCGAGGCGCCGGACAAAGGCCAGCCAGTTCTGCAATGTCACCGCAGGATCGAACATCCGGACCAGCGGATAGGCCAGATGCGCTTCTTTCGGAGACAAGGGGGCGACGTGAAACAGATCCTGCATGCGAAAAAGGAATGTCCAAAGGAGCCGCACCATCCCACAGGGCAGGACCTGCGACATTGATGCAGGTCAACCGTGCGCCTCGGTTGAACCTTCCCCGATAATCTGTGCTAATAGGAATTCGGACATCAGCGGGGCCCGGCCTTGGAGCGAACAGAAACGGCACAGCAGCGGGCCGATGCGCCTGCACGCGGTTCAGGTTGCCTGCACAGCCTCGGCGCCAGCGCCTGCGCGGATTGCCGGGTGCGGCAGATCAGCATCTGTTCCGCCCTGGACGATCACGAACTGACCGAGATCGACGCCTTAAGCCACCCGACCGCCTTTGCCGCCAAGGCCACTCTCTTCTCCCAGGACGACCCGGCAAGCGCCGTGTTCAACATCACCGAAGGCATGGTGCGGCTCTACAGGCTCCTGCCGGACGGTCGCCGTCAGATCGTGGGCTTCGCCCTTTCCGGCGACTTCCTCGGGCTTGCCCTCCTCGACCGTTACGGCGTCTCGGCTGATGCCATCGTCGACACCAAGGTCTGCCGATTCTCCCGCAGCACCTTCACGGCCTTCCTCGACAAAAAGCCCCATCTCCTGCGCCGCCTGCACGAATTCGCCAGCCATGAGCTCAGCCTCGCGCAAGACCAGATGGTCCTGCTCGGCCGGCGCACGGCGGACGAGCGCGTCGCCGCCTTCCTGATGAGCCTTGTGGAGCGCTTTGCCCGAATCGGGCACACCTCAATCACCCTGCCGCTGCCCATGAGCCGGCAGGACATCGCCGATTTCCTCGGCCTGACCATCGAAACCGTGAGCCGGACCTTCTCGAAGCTCGCCAAGAGCGGCGCCATTGTCGTCGTGCCGGAAGGCGTGCGCCTCACAAACCTCCCGCAAATCAAGGCATTGGCGACCCGGTAGCGACCTGGCCGCCCCTGCCCGAAGCAGGGCCGTTTTGACTTACATCAATGCCGCGCCCCTGTTATCCCCTTAGAGCCTCGTTCTAAGGGTGAAGCTTAGTGCCTCGCCCTTGAAAGAAGGTTCGAGGCCCATGACGCAAGCGGCAACATCCCAAAAAAGC
The DNA here is from genome assembly GCF_003290125.1 of Microvirga flavescens. GTDB lineage: Bacteria > Pseudomonadota > Alphaproteobacteria > Rhizobiales > Beijerinckiaceae > Microvirga > Microvirga flavescens. Next base: position 63,464 of record NZ_QMKH01000006.1, on the reverse strand, counting down.
ATGACCTTCGGCGAGGCGGGCTCCGCCCTTGCCTTCGCGGCGCTGGCACTTCTGTGCATCATCATCGCAGCGAAGGCCCATACGCCGGAATACGCATTCCACGCTTACCTGTTCGCCGCCGCCAGCGGCTGGGCGGCCTTCAAGATCGTGGACCGTTATTACGACCGCCCGGCCCTGTTGCCGCCGCTGACGATCAACGGCAAACCCAACTACAACATGGGGCCGGTGAAGTTCGCCACCATCGCTGGCGTATTCTGGGGCGTGGCCGGCTTCGTGATCGGCCTTCTCATCGCATCGCAGCTCGCCTTCCCCGCGCTGAACTTCGACACGGCGTGGCTCTCCTTCGGGCGCATGCGGCCGCTGCACACCTCGGCGGTCATCTTCGCGTTCGGCGGCAACGTGCTGATCGCGACCTCCCTCTACGTGGTGCAGCGCACCTCGCGCGCGCGTCTCGTTGGCGACATCGCCCCGTGGTTCGTGGTGCTCGGCTACAATTTCTTCATCGTCATCGCGGGCACGGGCTACCTGCTCGGCATCACGCAGGGCAAGGAATACGCCGAGCCCGAGTGGTATGCGGATCTGTGGCTCACCGTCGTCTGGGTCGCGTATCTCCTCGTGTTCCTCGGCACGGTCATGCGCCGCAAGGAGCCTCACATCTATGTGGCGAACTGGTTCTACCTCGCCTTCATCCTGACCATCGCCGTCCTGCATCTGGGCAACAACGCCACGATCCCGGTCTCGATCTTCTCGCCCAAGAGCTACATCGTCTGGGCGGGCGTGCAGGATGCGATGGTGCAGTGGTGGTACGGCCATAACGCGGTGGGCTTCTTCCTCACCGCCGGCTTCCTCGCCATCATGTACTACTTCATCCCGAAGCGGGCTGAGCGTCCGGTCTACTCGTACCGGCTGTCGATCATCCACTTCTGGGCGCTGATCTTCCTCTACATCTGGGCCGGCCCGCATCACCTGCACTACACCGCCCTGCCCGATTGGGCGCAGACGCTGGGCATGACCTTCTCGATCATGCTGTGGATGCCCTCCTGGGGCGGCATGATCAACGGCCTCATGACCCTCTCAGGCGCGTGGGACAAGCTGCGTACCGATCCGGTGCTTCGCATGATGGTGGTGTCGGTGGCCTTCTACGGCATGGCCACCTTCGAAGGTCCGCTCATGTCGGTGAAGGCGGTGAACTCGCTCTCGCACTATACCGACTGGACCATCGGCCACGTTCATTCCGGCGCGCTCGGCTGGGTGGCCTACGTGTCCTTCGGCGCGATCTACTGCCTCGTCCCGTGGCTGTGGAACAAGGAGCGCCTGTACTCCATGAAGGCCGTGAACTGGCACTTCTGGATCTCGACGCTCGGCATCGTTCTCTACATCTCGTCGATGTGGGTGGCGGGCATCCTGCAGGGCCTCATGTGGCGCGCCTACACGAGCCTCGGCTTCCTTGAATACTCCTTCATCGAAACCGTGGAAGCCATGCACCCCTTCTACGTCATCCGTGCTCTCGGCGGCGCGCTCTTCGTCGGCGGCAGTCTGATCATGGCCTGGAACGTCTGGAAGACGATCACGGCCGCTCAGGATGTCGCCGTCGAGGTAACGCCGGCTCTTGCCGCCGCTGAATAAAGGAAACGATCATGTCCCTCTGGTCCCGTCACAAAATCTTCGAGACCAACTCGATCATCCTGCTCATCGGCGTTTTGATCGTGATCTCCATCGGCGGTCTCGTGGAAATCGTACCGCTCTTCTATCTCAAGAGCACCATTGAGAAGGTGGAGGGCGTGCGGCCTTACACCCCGCTCGAACTCGCCGGACGTAACGTCTACGTCCGCGAGGGCTGCTACAACTGCCACAGCCAGATGATCCGCCCGCTACGCGACGAGGTGGAGCGCTATGGCCATTACTCGCTGGCCGCCGAGAGCATGTATGACCGGCCGTTCCAGTGGGGTTCCAAGCGCACGGGTCCGGATCTTGCCCGCGTCGGCAACAAGTATTCGGACGAGTGGCACCGCGACCACCTCAACGACCCGCGCGCGGTGGTGCCCGGCTCCATCATGCCGAGCTATCCCTGGCTCACGCAGCGCGAACTCGAGCCGTCTCTCGTCGCGGATGACATGAAGGTCCAGGCGGCGCTGGGCGTGCCCTACTCGCCCGAGATGATCGCCAAGGCGGCAACCGACCTGCGCACGCAGGCGACCACCGACGATCCGGACGCAGCGGCGCTCGCCTCGCGCTATCCCAAGGTGCAGGCGCGCGACTTCGACGGCAATCCCCAGCGTCTCACGGAGGCCGACGCCCTGATCGCCTACCTGCAGATGCTGGGAACGCAGGTCGACTTCAAGCTCTACGACAACAAGGCGAACGTTCGCTGAGGAGTGGAAGAGATGTCCGACACGTACAAAACCCTCGCAGAATTCGCCCAGACCTGGGGGCTCCTCTACTTCGTCGCGGCTTTCCTCGCGGTGCTGGTCTATGCCCTCGCCCCCTCGCGCAAGAAGCGTTTCGAAGACGCGGCGCGCATCCCTCTCAAGGAGGATTGATCGATGGCCCACGACACGCACGAACAGGTCGATGCCGTCACCGGCGTCACCACGACCGGGCACAGCTGGGACGGGATTTCCGAACTCAACAATCCGCTTCCGCGCTGGTGGTTGTGGTCCTTCTATCTCACCATCATCTGGTCCATCGGCTACTGGATCGTCTATCCGGCCTGGCCGCTCGCGGCTTCCTACACGCGCGGTTTCTTCAACTGGCAATCGCGTGAGGCCATCGTCGAAGATCTCGACGCCCTGAAGGCCCAGCGCGCAGGGATGACCGCGAAACTCGCGCAGACCTCGCTTGAAGACGTCACGAAGAATCCCGAGTTGTTCGCCTTCGCGCGGGCTCAAGGAAAGGCCGCCTTCGGCGACAACTGCGCGCCCTGCCACGGCGCGGGCGGCGGCGGCGCCAAGGGCTACCCGAACCTCAACGACGACGACTGGCTCTGGGGTGGCACTTTGGCGCAGATCGAACACACCATCCGCTACGGCGCCCGCTCCACGAACGACAAGGGCCATCAGGGCTCCATGCCCGCCTTCGGTCGCGACGGCATGCTGAAGCGCCCTGAGATCTCCAACGTTGCGGATTACGTGCGCAGCCTCTCCGGCCTGCCGGTCGAGAAGGGCGCGGACCTCACCGCCGGGGCCAAGGTCTTCGCGGATAACTGCGCCGCCTGCCACGGCCCCAAAGGCCAAGGCAATCAAGAGCTTGGCGCGCCGAACCTGACCGACAAGATCTGGCTCTTCGGGGCAGACAAGGCGGCCATCATGGAAGGTCTCACGAATGGTCGCGGCGGCGTGATGCCGACCTGGCACGAGCGCCTCGACGACACGACCATCAAGGCCCTGACCCTCTACGTTCACTCGCTCGGCGGCGCACGCTAGCACTGTCGACGAACAATCTGACGATTTGAGCGGCCGGTGGCGCCCCCACCGGCCGCTTTTCATTGACTCAGATCAAGGCGTGGCAGCAGGCATGGGCCTATTCGAAAGTCGAACCAATCGAGATGATTTCGGCGGAATCAATGGCTGACGCTCCCCTTGCCTCCAATCTCGCCACGCCGGAACCGGCTGGCGAAGACGATGCGCCCCTCTACGTCGCGCGCAAGGCCATCTATCCGCAGGCGGTGAAAGGCCAGTTCCGCAGGATCAAGTGGATCGTGCTCGCGATCACGCTGGGCATCTACTACTTCCTGCCCTTCATCCGCTGGGACCGCGGCCCGAACGCCCCCGACCAGGCGATCCTGGTCGATCTCGCCAACAACCGTTTCTACTTCTTCTTCATCGAGATCTGGCCGCAGGAAGTCTATTACATCACTGGCCTGCTCATTCTGGCCTCCCTCGCCCTGTTCCTGATGAACGCGGTGGCGGGGCGTCTGTGGTGCGGTTATCTCTGCCCGCAGACGGTCTGGACGGACCTGTTCTATTCCATCGAACGCCTGATCGAAGGCGAGAAGCGCGACCGCATCCGCCGCGAGAAGGAAGGCCGCAAGCTGGAGATCTTCTCGCTTCGTCTGCTCAAGCACTCCATCTGGCTCATGATCGCCTGGTGGACCGGCGGTGCGTGGGTGCTCTATTTCGCGGATGCGCCGACTCTGGTCAAAGAGCTCGCCACCTTCCAGGCGCCGATGATCGCCTATATCTGGATCGGCATCCTCACCTTTACGACCTACACCCTCGCCGGTTTCATGCGCGAGCAGGTCTGCACCTACATGTGCCCCTGGCCGCGCATTCAGGCGGCGCTCACAGACGAATACGCGCTCAACGTCACTTATCGCTATGATCGCGGCGAGCCGCGCGGCTCGGCGAAGAAGAACGACGCCCTGCGCAAAGCGGGCGTTCCGGCTGGCGATTGCGTGGATTGCGGCCAGTGCGTCGCCGTGTGCCCCACGGGCGTCGATATCCGCAAAGGGTTGCAGCTCGATTGCATCCAGTGCGGCCTGTGCATCGATGCCTGCGACACCGTGATGGCGAAGATCGGCCGCCCCACCCGCCTCATCGCCTACGATACGGACATGAACGTACAGGCCCGCATCGAGGGCCGCCCGGAGGTCCGGCGCATCCTGCGTCCGCGCACCGTGCTTTATGCCGGACTGATCGCGCTTGTTGGCGCGGTGATGATCTCGGCGCTCGCCTTCCGCAACAACGCGGATCTGAGCGTGCTGCACGACCGCAACCCGATGTTCGTGCGCCTGTCCGACGGCTCGATCCGCAATGCCTACACGGTCCGCGTCGGCAACAAGCACCTCGACGACCGCCGTTTCGCCCTCACCGTCACCGGGTTGAACGCGCCCAAAATCGACATCGTCGGCGGGGAAATCGACTCGCAGGGCCGCGCGGTCCTGACCGTGAAGCCCGACCAGACGCTCGAAGCGCGCGTCCTCGTCACCGCGAGCGACAACACCCTTGAACCTTCGACCACACTGACGTTCACTCTGACGGATCTCTCGAGCGGCGAAACCGCTCACGCGAGCGACCATTTCAAGGCGCCATGATTGAGGACACTGCGATGCCGACAACCCTCGCCCCCAAACGCGCACCGCGCCCCCTCACCGGCCGCATGGTCCTTGCCTGCCTGTTCGCGTTCTTCGGCACGGTCTTCGCCATGAATGCGGTGATGGTGCGTGTCGCGACCTCCACCTTCGGCGGCGTGGAGACGGAAAGCTCCTACAAGGCGGGCCTGACCTTCAAGAAAGACGTGGCGATCGCCGAGGCGCAGGACGCCCTGCATTGGAAGGTCGAGGCTAATCTCCGCCCCGAGGGCGAGGCTACCCGTGTCACCGTGAATGCGCGTGATGCCGAGAGCCGCGCATTGACCGGGCTCGATGTCCAGGTGCGGCTGTCCCATCCCACCGACCAGCGGCGGGACGTCATCCTCAAACCCACGGAAACAGCCCCCGGCGTGTTCGAGGCCACGATGCCCGTTCCCCACGGCCAATGGGACATCGTGCTCGATCTCAAGCGCAAGGACGAAACTGTCTTCCGCTCCAAGAGCCGCGTCACGATCTAGGAGCCCCTTTCGATGGCCGAGACCCTCGATCTCTCCATTTTCGTCAAGCACGAAGACAACGGCACGGCCCATCTCGACCTTGCCGTCGAGGGGATCGACTGCGCCGCCTGCATCGACGAGATCGAAAGCGGCGTCCTGCGCCTGCCCGGCATCGTGGATGCGCGGCTGAACTACACCAACCATCGTCTCGCGGTGGAATGGAAGGAGGGCGAAGTCGCGCCCAGCGCCGTGGTGGAGGAATTGCGGCGGCTCGGCTACCGGGCCCACCCTTTCCAATCCCGCCTGGTGGAGGAGGAAGAGGCGCGCCGCGCGCAATGGCTTCTGAAATGCCTTGCGGTGGCAGGCTTTGCCTCCATGAACATCATGCTGCTCGCGGTCTCCGTCTGGTCCGGCAACGTGACGGACATCACGCCGGAAACCCGCGACTTCTTCCACTGGCTCGCCGCCCTCATCGCCCTGCCCGCCGTGGCCTATGCGGGCCAGCCTTTCTTCCAGAGCGCCATGAAGGCCCTGCGCAACAAGCGCACCAACATGGACGTGCCGATCGTCATCGGCATTCTGCTCGCGCTCACCATGTCGGTCGTCGAGACCCTGAACCACGCCGAGCACACCTATTTCGACTCGGTGGTGATGCTGCTCTTCTTCCTTTTGTGCGGGCGCTATCTCGATCAGGCCATGCGCCGCAAGACCCGCGCGGTGGCAGGCAATCTCGCTTCGCTCAGAGCCGAAGTCGCGCACCGCATCGATTCCACCGGCGAGATCGTCCTCATTCCCACCGCCGCCCTGCGACCTGACGACCGGGTGCTCGTGCGCCCTGGCGAACGCGTCGCCGTGGATGGCATCGTCATCTCCGGCTCCTCCGAGATCGACGAGAGCCTCGTGACGGGCGAAACCGCCCACCGCCCCACGCGGGCGGGCGATCAGGTCTACGCGGGCAGCCTGAATTACAACGGCACGCTGACCTTGCGCGTGACCGCAGCGGGTAAGGGCACCCTGCTCGATGAGGTGGAGCGGCTTCTCGAAAACGCCGCCGCCGCAAAGTCGCGCTACGTGCAGCTCGCTGACCGCGTGGCCCGTGCCTATGCTCCCGTGGTGCACACGGCGGCGGCGCTCACGGCGCTGACATGGATCGCCACCGGCGCAAGCGTGCATGACGCCATTCTCACCGCCGTCGCCGTTCTCATCATCACCTGCCCCTGCGCGCTGGCGCTCGCCGTGCCAGTGGTTCAGGTCGTGGCCTCCGGCGCGCTGTTTCGCGCGGGCGTGTTCCTCAACGCGGGCGATGCTTTGGAGCGGCTCGCCGCCGTCGACACCGTCGTCTTCGACAAGACCGGCACCCTGACCTTGCCCGACATGCAGGTGGTCAACGGCGCCGGCATCGCGCCCTACATTCTCGAAGCAGCGGCACGGATCGCACTTTCGAGCCACCACCCCCTCGCGGCGGCGGTGGCGCGGGCTGATGGCGATCGCCGCGCCTATGAAGGCGTGGTCGAAGAGCCGGGACAGGGCGTCCGCGCCGTCGTGGACGGTGTCGAGATGCGGCTCGGCTCGCCCGCCTTCTGCGGCCTCGAAAACGAGGCACGGGAGAGCGCGGCCCGCCATCCCGATTGCTCTCTCATCGCCTTCGCCTGGGGTGAGAAGCGGGCCATCCTGCTTGTCCGTCAGGCGCTGCGGCCGGATGCGGCATCCGTCATCGCGGACCTGTGCGCGAAGGGCCTCGATTGCCGCATCCTCTCCGGCGACAGGCCGGAAGCGGTCGCTCCGATTGCTGAGGCCCTCGGCATCTCCGTTTGGCGCGGCGGCGCGAAGCCAGCCGACAAGATCGCCGCGCTTGAAGAGTTGAAGAGTGAGGGCCGCAAGGTTCTGATGGTCGGCGACGGGCTCAACGATGCACCCGCGCTTGCGGCAGCTCACGTTTCGCTTTCCCCGATTTCCGCCGCCGACCTCACCCAGGCCCAGGCCGACGCGGTGTTCCTCGGCGACCATCTCGCGCCGGTTCTCGCCACCGTGGACATCGCGCAAAAGGCGCATCGCCTCATGCGGCAGAACCTGATGATCGCGCTCGTCTACAACCTCATCGCCGTGCCGCTCGCCTTTCTAGGCTATGTCACGCCCCTCGTCGCCGCGCTCGCCATGTCGGGCTCCTCGACCATCGTGACCCTCAACGCCTTGCGCGCGCGCAGCAACAAGAGCACCCTGCCCGCGCGCGCAGAAGCCGCGCCCGAGCTCGTTCTGCAAGGAGCATGATCTCATGGATGTGTTGCTCTATCTCGTCCCGATGGCGCTTCTTCTCGGTCTCACGGGGCTTGCGGCCTTCATGTGGTCGTTGAAGAGCGGCCAGTATGACGACGTAGAGGGCGCGGCCCTGCGCGTGCTCTCGGACGACGACATCAAACCGAACGATCCCAGACAATGAGCAGTTCCACCTCCATCCCCCGCGCCGGGCAGATCGAATGCGTCTGCGAGCCGGGTGCGCTTGGAGAAAACGCCGACATTCAGGGCGGCGTCCCCCTTCTCGCCACCGCCTTTGCGCTCTCAATCCTCTCCCAGATCTTCACCCTCGGGATTTTGCCCCTCGCCGGGCTAGCGCTTGCGCCCACGAACAGCCTCGCGACGCTGCCCTATGCGGCGTTCTACGCGGGCGCGGCTTTGGCGAGCCTGCCCGCCTCGCTGCTTCTCGATTCCTTCGGCAGGCGCGCGGCCTTTTCACTCGGCGCGAGCCTTGGGGCGGCCGGCGGCATGGTGCTGGTCTTTGCCCTCGTGACCTTCCATTTCGGCGCGCTGGTGCTGGGCGCGTTCTGGCTCGGCATCGCGAGCGGCTTCAGCCTGTTCTATCGTCACGCAGCGGTGCCGGTCGGCGGCAAGGGAACGAGCGCGATCCTCATCGTGTTCGGCGCGGCGTCCGTTGCGGGGCTCATCGCGCCGACGCTCGGAGCCACAGCGGAGACGCTTGCCGCTCCGCGTGAATTCGTCGGCCTTGCCGCCGCCGCCGCCCTTGCTCATGTGGGGTCGCTCATCGCCACCGCCGCCCTGCCCTATCGGCGCATCCGCGAGGCAACGGAAGAGGCGAAGGGCGTGGAAGGCTGGCGCGCCATCGTCCTTCCCACCATCATCGGCGCGGTGGCGTGGTTCCTGATGACCGGCCTCATGGGCGCGACGCCCATCGCGATGGTCGGCTGCGGCCTCTCCGACGCGGTTTCCGGCACCATCGCGTGGCATGTCATGGCGATGTATGCGCCATCCCTCGTGCTGTTCGCCTTGCGCAGCGTGGTGAAGCCGGTCGCCATTGTCACTGTCGGCATGCTGCTTCTCGCCGTCGCCGTGGTGATTTTCGCCCTGTCGAGCAAGGTCGCGGGCTTTTCCGCCTCCGCGATCCTTCTCGGCATCGGCTGGTCGCTGGCAACCCTGGGCACGACCTTGTGGGTTCACAAGGACGGACGCCCCTCACGCTGGTTACTGGGAATACACGACGCCACCCTGCTGAGCGCCGCCCTCGTCGGCGCGCTCGCGGCGCAGGCTTTCGCGTGATCGCCTTGGTCCAGGAAGGCGGTTGCATGGAAACCGCAGTTCAGAAAATATGAGGGACAAGCCACCGCTTTGAGAGGTGCCGCATGACGACGATGACAGTTAAGTTGCGTGGCATTCCAGAGACGGAAGCCTCCATCGGTTGGGCAGGCTCCCACTCCATTACCGTTGACCGTCCAGAGGGCAAGGCTGGCGGTCGAGGGCTCGGCTTCAACGGCGGACAGCTGCTTGGATTGGCTATAGGCGGATGTTTCTGCAACGACCTCTACTATGTGGCCTATGAAATGGGCATTCGGCTTGCGTCAGTCGCTGTCGATGTGACGGTGACATTCGATGGCAATCCACTTCTTGCAACCTCCGCCGCTGTTCAGGTCGCCATTGAATCCATAGACGAAAGCGCCGACCTTGATGGTCTCCTTCAGAGGGCGCAAGCATCATCAACGGTGAGCAATTCCATTTCGCAGGGCGTACCGGTCAGAATCTCAAAGAGTTCCTTCAGTTGAAGGCCGGCCGAAAGCCCTTCTGGATCACGCGAAACGTTGCGGCGAATAGGGCCTGGCGTCGATAGCGCCATCCCGACCGACGACGATGGCCGCGACGAGATCTCCCGTTATGGCCGATTGTGTCAGCCCGTAATGGCCGTGGCCGAAGGCATAGACGATCCGCTTGTCCCGCGTCGCCGTGCCGATGACCGGCAGCGAATCCGGGATTGACGGACGGAATCCCATCCAGCGCTTGGCCGGCAGGGTTGAATCGAGATGCGGCAGGTAGCGCTTCAACCGCTCCACCATCGCCTCCGTGCGCCGATGGTTGGGCGCGGCTTCAAGCCCGGCGAACTCGACAGCGCCGCCGACCCGGTCCCCGCTATCGAGCGGCGTCGTAACAAACCCTTCGCCTTCATAGGCGACAGGCCGGTTAAGGCCGAGCGTTCCCGGCGCGAAAGTGGAATTGTAACCGCGCTCGGTATCGAGCGGGATCGTGTCGCCCAGTTGCTTGACAAGCGTCCGTGACCAGGCTCCCGCCGCGAGAACCACGCGATCCGCCTCGATCAGCCGCGACGGATTGCCGGTCCTCACGCGGACAGCCTCTCCGCTCGTCTCAATCGCAATGGCCTCTTCCGCCACATGCTCCGCGCCGCGCCGGATCGCGATCTGCAACAGATCGGACGCGACGGTTGCCGGATCTGAGACGTGGCACGCCTCGGGAAAGAGAACGGCGGCGGCGACGTTCTGCAAAGCGGGTTCGAGCTTCTTCACGTCGGATGGATCGAGCGTTTCCACCGCGATGCCGAAAGCACGTTGTCGCGCGAGCATGCCTTTCGCCGCCTCGAAGGCGCTGCGGCTTTTCCAGACCGAGAGAATGCCGCGCTCATGCAGGTGATGCTTGAGATTCAGCGCCTCGAGCCGCCGCTGCCATGCGGGCAAGGCCTCCGCGTTGATGGCGCGGATCGCCCCGATGCTGGCCTCGATCCGTCCCGGCGTCGCGGAGAGGAAGAAGCGGATGAGCCACGGCGTAAGCTGTGGAATGTAGGCGGGCCTGACAGTGAGCGGCCCGAGCGGATCCATGAGCCAGCGCGGCAGATTGCGCCACACCTTCGGCGAGGCAAGCGGCATGATGTCCGTGTGGGCGATCCATCCCGCATTGCCGTTGGAAGGGCTCGTATCGCGCCCCAGCGCATCCACGAGAATGACGTGATGACCCTCGTCGAGAAGGGCGTGAGCCACGTTCACGCCGACGATGCCCGCTCCGACAATCGCAATCCGCATGGCACGCTTTCCCTTCGGCTCAGGAAGCCTTGTCGACCACCTGGAATCCGAGCGCGAAAGGATCGCGGTCGTCGATGAAGATGGTGTTGAATCCGGTTACCCGCGCCCAGCCCTCGATGGAGGGGATGATCGCATCGCGATCCCCCACCTTGGCTCGCCCTTCGATGCGTCCGACGAATTTCGAGCCGATGATGCTCTCGTGGACGAACTCGTCGCCCTCCTTGAGCTTGCCCTTGGCCGCGAGATGCGCCATGCGCGCGGACGTGCCGGTGCCGCAGGGCGAACGGTCGATAGCCTTGTCGCCATAGAACACCGCATTGCGCGCGGTGCCACCCTCGGTCTGCGCTTTGCCGGTCCACAGCACATGGGTGAGCTTGTTGATGGCCGGGTTTTCAGGATGCGCGATTTTGTGGCGCGCGTTGAAAGCCTCGCGAAGCTTGGGGCTCCAGCGCAGGATGTCGGACGGGTTCACGTCCGCGAGATCGGAATAGAGCTCCTGCGGCTCCACGATGGCGTAGAAATTGCCGCCATAGGCGACATCCACCTTCAACGCACCAAGCCCCTCCACGTCGACATCGTATCCGGTGCCATAGAGGAACGAGGGAATGTTGGTGATGCGCACTCTTTCGATGAACGGCCCGTTCTGCTCGTAGCGAGCCTCGACGAGACCTGCAGGTGTATCCAGTTTGAGCACGCCCGGGGTCTTGGGATGGATGAGGCCGTTTTCGAGCGCGATGGTCACCGTGCCGATGGTGCCGTGCCCGCACATGGGCAGGCAGCCGGAGGTTTCGATGAAGAGAATGCCCACATCGCAATCAGGCCGCGTCGGCGGGTAGAGAATGGAGCCGGACATCATGTCGTGCCCGCGCGGCTCGAACATCAGGCCGGTGCGGATCCAGTCGTATTCCGCCAGGAAGTGCTGGCGGCGCTCGAACATCGTCTCGCCCTTGAGCTGCGGAATGCTGCCGCCGCCGACAACCCGCACGGGATTGCCGCAGGTGTGGCCGTCGATGCAGAAAAACGTATGGCGCGCCATGTCTTCGCCCGGGATTCTCGTTGTCGATGAGGTTCAGAAGAAAGGAAGGCGGCGCTTTGTGCAAGCACCGCCTTCGTCAGAGAAATCAGGCCGCGCTCTTGAGGCCGACATCGGGAAGAACCGGACGGCTCTTCAGCGCTTCCGCCATGATCTTTTCCACATAGGCGCGCTCATGCGCCTCAAGCGCCAGACGCGGCGGGCGTGTCAGGTCAGTTCCACGACCCATGATCTTCTCGCAGAGCTTGATGCACTGGACGAGATCGGGGCGGGCATCGAGGTGCAGAAGCGGCATGAACCATTCATAGAGCTTGCGCGCCTCGGCGAACCGACCCGCCTTCGCGAGGCGGAACAGCGTCTCGCCCTCGCGGGGGAAGGCGTTGGACATGCCGGAGATCCAGCCGGCGGCCCCGAGCATCACGCTCTCCACGACCACGTCGTCGAGACCGGCGAACAGCACGAAACGGTCGCCCACCATGTTCTTCACATCGGTGAAGCGGCGGGTGTCTCCGGAAGAATCCTTGAAGCAGACCACCGTATCGCAATCCGCGAGCGAAGCCAGGATCTCCGGGGTCACGTCGTTCTTGTAGACGGGCGGATTGTTGTAGACCATGACCGGCAGATCGGTCGCCTTCGCGACGCCCCGGAAGTGCGCTGCGGTCTCATGGGGCTTCGAGGAATAGACGAGTGCCGGCATGACCATGATGCCATCGATCCCGACCCGCGCGGCGTCCTTGGCGACGTCGCAGGCAAAAGCCGTGGTGAACTCCGCGATGCCCGCGACCACCGGCACCCGGCCCCGCGCCACGTCCTTCGCCGCTTCCATGATCGCCACCTTTTCGGCGCGGGTAAGCGAGCAGTTCTCACCCACCGTGCCGCAGATCACGAGGCCGGAAACGCCATCCCGGATCAGCCCTTCGATCACGACGCGGGTCGCGTCGATATCGAGGTCGAAATTGGGTTTGAACTGCGTGGTGACCGCCGGGAAGACCCCTTCCCATCCGATTGCCGGTGCCATGAAAGCTTCTCCTTCGTGCCGATTTGAGTGCCGGTTTGCCGTTGTCTCTCGGTTATTGTAGATTGTATAAAATCTGCAATGTCAATCCATGAACAAAGAAGCGTGTTATGGAGGGACAACCGGCCACATAAAGCCCGGCGGCCGGGCAACCCTGGCCTCAGCCGTGCCTTGAACCTGACGGAAAAATGGACCTGACCAAGACTTTGCCCGCCCGCCCCGCCATGAAGACCATCAAGCACCGCACCATCTCGGCGGCGGTAGCCGATGCCTTGCGGCAGCAGATCCTCAACGGGGCATTCGCGGCGGGTTTCCAGCTTCGCCAGGATGCGCTGGCCGAAGAATTCGGCGTCAGCCGCATTCCCGTCCGCGAGGCACTGATGCAGTTGGAGGCCGAAGGGCTCGTAAAGATCGAGCCGCACAAGGGGGCCATCGTCTCCGAGCTCTCCACGGCCGAGGTCGAGGAACTGTTTGAGCTGCGCGCTCTTCTCGAACCACGCCTCCTCAGGAAATCGGCCCCGCACCTCACGAGCGAGGATTATGCGCGGCTCAACGGCATTCTGGAGGAATACAGCGCGGAGCTGCGCGCCGACCATGTGGGCCGCTGGGGCGAGCTGAACACCGAATTCCACATGCTGCTCTACCGCCACGCGGGGCAGCCCCGCTCGCTCACCATCGTCGCCAATCTCCTGCAGGAATGCGACCGGCATACGCGTATCCAGCTTTCACTGACCGGCGGCATGGAACGGGCGGAGGAGGAGCATGCCGAGCTCGTGAAGCTCTGTGCCGAGGGCAAGATCACCGCCGCCTGTGCCCTCTTGAAAACCCATATCGAGCATGTCGGCAAATCCCTGCATGATTTTCTCCAGCAGAGACAAAAGGGGTGATGCGTATTTGAGGGGGACACCCTCAATTCTGGAGGGCTTGTCCTGCCCCATATCTCCTGCGTACCTGATACCGATCCCATCCGGAGACGCCACGAGATGTCCTATATCGCCGCCGACGACCGCTATGCGGGCATGACCTATCGCCGCTCTGGCCGCAGCGGCCTCAAGCTGCCGGTGATTTCCCTCGGCCTCTGGCAGAACTTCGGCAGCGTCGACGTGTTCGAGACAGGCCGCGCCATCCTGAAGCGCGCCTTCGACCGGGGCGTCACCCATTTCGATCTCGCCAACAATTACGGCCCCGTGCCCGGCTCGGCGGAAGAGAATTTCGGCCGCGTGCTCGCGAGCGACTTCAAGCGCTATCGCGATGAAATGATTATCTCGACCAAGGCGGGCTATCACATGTGGCCCGGCCCTTATGGCGAATGGGGTTCCCGCAAGTCCCTGCTCGCAAGCCTCGACCAGAGCCTCACGCGGATGGGGCTCGATTATGTCGACATTTTCTATTCGCACCGTCCCGACCCCGATACGCCCCTTGAAGAGACGATGGGCGCGCTCGACACCGCCGTGCGGCAGGGCAAGGCGCTTTATGTCGGCATCTCCTCCTACTCGCCGGAGATGACGCGCAAGGCTGCGAAGATTCTGAAGGATCTCGGCACGCCCTGCCTGATCCACCAGCCCTCCTACTCCATGCTCAACCGCTGGATCGAGGACGGTTTGCTCGACACGCTCGACGATCTCGGCATCGGCTGCATCGCCTTCTCACCTCTGGCGCAGGGCATGCTGACGATGAAGTACATCGAGGGCATTCCGGAAGGCTCGCGCGCCTCGAAGGGCGGCTCGCTCTCCGAGCGGTTCCTCACCCCTCAGAACATCGAGCGCATCAAGGCGCTGCACCACATCGCCGGGCGGCGCGGCCAATCGCTGGCGCAGATGGCGATTGCGTGGGTGTTGCGGGATCCGAAGGTGACCTCTGCCCTGATCGGCGCGCGGACGGTTGAACAGCTCGACGATTCCCTTGCCGCGCTCGAGCGCCCCGATTTCACCGCCGAGGAACTGGCCGAGATCGAACATCACGCCACCGAGGGCGGCATCGATCTCTGGCGCGCCTCGGCACAACAGCGCTGATTTTCATCGGGCGCGCTGAAGCTTCTCGAATTTCTTGATGACGCGCTCGCGCTTCAGGCGCGAAAGGCGGTCGATCCAGAAGATGCCGTCGAGTTGGTCGATCTCGTGCTGGAGGCAGACGGCGAGAAGCCCTTCGGCCTCCTCTTCCCGCTCAGCCCCATCGAGCCCGCGATAGCGGACGCGCACGCGCGCCGGGCGCTCGATCTCGTCCGTCACGCCAGGCATGGAAACGCTGCCTTCCGCGTGCTTCGCGACCTCAGGCGAAGACCACACCACCACCGGGTCCACATAGACGAGCAAGGGATGGTTGTGCTCAAGCTTGATCGCTACGAGGCGCTTCAACACGCCCACATGCGGCCCGGTGATGCCGATGCCGGGCGCTGCGGCCATCGTATCCGCGAGATCGCGTGCAAGTGCGTGTATCTCGTCATCAATCGCCCCCACCGCCTCTGCCTTCTGGCGCAAGCGTGGATCGGGATAGCGAACGATCTGGCGCACAGCCATCGGCTTCCTCCGGCTACTTGTAGCGTCCGCGGCTTTGCAGAACCTCGATCTTGTAGCCATCCGGGTCCTGCACGAAGAAGAACCGCGCGAGGGGCTGCCCGTTATGGGCGAAATCCTTCAGGGGCGTCGGCGCCAATCCGAGCGTCGTAAAACGCGCATGTTCAGCATCGAGATCGCCGACGGCAAAGGCAAGGTGGCCATAGCCGTCGCCGAGAGCATAAGGCTCGGTGCGATCATGATTGATGGTGAGTTCAAGCTCGAAATCGGCCTCGGCGTTGCGCAGATAAACCAGCGTGAAGCCCTCGAAGGCAAAGCGGTCCGCGACCTTCAGCCCAAAAGCCTTCTCGTAGAATTCGACGGAGCGCGCTTCGTTGAGCACGCGGATCATGGAATGGATCGCTTTGGCCATGTCTCGTCACCTTGTTGGAACAATGCGCTGGGGTTGTGACAAGCGCATATTACGACCGCGCGGGAATGCCAAACGCCTTCGCCAGCAATTCATAGGAGCGCTTGCGCGCCTCGTGATCGTGAATCGCTGATGTAACCATCAGCTCATCCGCTTTCGTGGCCTCGGCAAGCGCCAGCAATCGTGGCATCACGGTGTCGGGCGCGCCGACGAAGAGCCGCGCGCGGTTACGGCGGATCGTCTCCCGCTCGGCGGGCGTATAGGGATAGGTGAGCGCCTCCTCCGGGCTCGGCAACGGCCCGAACTCGCCGCGCATCCGGCGCACGAAATTCAGGTCGGCCCCGGAAGCGATGCGCTCCGCCTCCTCGTCGGTGTCGGCGCAGATCGCGGCGACACCGAGAATCGCATGAGGCTTCTCGCGCCAGCGCGAGGGTGTGAAGCCGC
Source organism: Microvirga flavescens (assembly GCF_003290125.1). GTDB lineage: Bacteria > Pseudomonadota > Alphaproteobacteria > Rhizobiales > Beijerinckiaceae > Microvirga > Microvirga flavescens. The sequence goes on along the minus strand of NZ_QMKH01000006.1, from coordinate 47,212 downwards.
TGCGGTAGCTCAGCATGGCATCGGCCGCGTCATGGTTCGCGAAGTGGTGAGCGAAAGCAAAGCCCATGCCGAGGCGGGCGGAGAGATGCGCGCTGTAATCGCTCGACCCCAGAAGCCAGATCGGCGGCAGCGGCACGCCCGAGGGCATCACCTCCACGCGGCGGAACGGATGCGTCTCGGGAAATTCGCGCGTCTCCCACAGCAGCAGCTCCTGCAAGCGCTCCAGAAAATCGTCGTGTCCCTGCTCCTCCTGCCGCTGGCGCAAGGCATAAGTGGTGACCGGGTCCGTTCCCGGCGCGCGTCCGAGGCCGAGGTCGATACGACCGGGAAAAAGCGCCTCCAATGTCTTGAAGCGCTCGGCCACCATCAGCGGAGCATGGTTCGGCAGCATGACGCCGCCAGAGCCCACGCGAATATCCTTCGTCACCGCTGCGATCTGCCCGATCATGATCTCGGGCGCGCTGCTGGCGATGGATGGCAGGTTGTGATGCTCGGCGACCCAGTAGCGGGTGAAGCCCAGCGCATCCGCGTGACGGGAGAGATCGAGTGTATTGGCAAGGGCCGCCGCAGGCGTCGAACCGGAAGTGACGAAAGACAAGTCGAGAACGGATAGCGGCAGCATTGCGAGACTCACAGCATGACGAAAACGGCAACTGAGAAGATAGGGACCCATCTGCGGGAATGACACCTCTCTCGCAGAATGCCGGATCTGCTACAGATACCCTTGACCGCTACGGAGATTCTCATGCCTCAACGTCGCCAACTCGGCCGCTCGAGCCTTTCTGTCCCGCCCTTCTGCCTGGGAGCCAACGTTTTTGGATGGAGCGCGGATGAAGCAACGTCCTTCAAGCTGCTCGATGCGCTTCTCAGTGCAGACCTGAATTTCGTCGATACCGCCGATGTCTATTCGACCTGGGTTCCCGGCAACAAAGGGGGCGAGTCGGAGACGATCATCGGCAAATGGATGAAGGCGCGCGGCAACCGGGATAAGGTCATCGTTGCAACCAAGGTCGGCTCGGAGATGGGCCCCGGCAAGAAGGGCCTGTCGAAGGCCTATATCCGCGCTGCGGTCGAGGATTCCCTCAAGCGCCTGCAAACGGATTATATCGACCTCTACCAGTCGCACCGGGACGATCCGGACACGCCGCAGGAAGAGACCCTGAGTGCTTATGCGGAGCTGATCCGCGAGGGCAAGGTGCGCGCGATCGGCGCGTCGAACTTCACGGGGGCCCGCCTCAAGGAAGCTCTGGACATCAGCGCCAAAGCGGGGCTGCCCCGCTACGAGAGCCTGCAGCCGCTCTACAACCTCTACGACCGTGCCGAGTTCGAGAGCGACCTTGAACGGCTCTGCCTGGACAACAACGTGGGCGTGATCCCGTATTATGGGCTCGCGAGCGGCTTTCTCACCGGCAAGTATCGCTCCGAAAAGGACTTCGGCAAAAGCGCCGCGCGTGGCGACCGGATGACGAAGTATCTCAACGAACGTGGCCTCAGCATTCTTGCGGCGCTCGATGATGTTGCCGCTCGCCACAATGCAAACCCGGCTCGCATCGCGCTGGCCTGGCTCATGGCTCGCCCCAGCATCACCGCACCCATCGCCAGCGCGACAAGCCTGACGCAGATCGAAGACTTGATCGCCGCGACACGCCTGAATCTCGCCGCTGGCGACATCGAGCAACTCGACCGGGTGTCGGCCTCCTGAAGCAGGCAGAAAGACATGCGGCCTATAGCGGGCCGCATGTCACGCATCATCGCTACTGTTCTGGCTTGGCCGGCATGTTGTCGAGCCGGCGATAAACCTCAGCGATTTGTGTTTGCGGGCGCGGGCAGCGCTTCGCGCGCGCGATGTCCTCAAGAACACCGTTTCTGTTGCGCAGAGCTTCAATCTCCACACGCTCCGGCGACTTCGGATCTATGAAGAACAACGCGGGAAAGAAGACCACAGCCCCTGCAACACCAAGGATAGCATTCTTGGCGTTTGCGTTATCCTTCTCCTGAATGGTCGCTACGATCTGGCGTTCATTGGCCTGAAATTCACGCGCGATTGCGGGGCAATCGAGAGACACGTCGCCAACGTTCGTGGACTGGACCGGCCTCGCCTCACGACCGCCGCAACCAGCGAGAAGAAAGCTTGCGGAAAGGAGAAGCGCCAACGGCTTCTTCGAAACAAAAATCGTCACAGACGCCCCCGATGGCCTTTTCGGCCCTCATTATGAAGCACCTGTATAACGTCAAGCCTCAGGCCTGCCTAGGCAGGCGACGACAGAACGACGGGGCCATGAGGCCCCGCCATTATTGTGCTTACCCTTTATGCCGTGGCTCCTGCATGGGCTTGCCGGGCTCACGCTGCTCGCCCGGGCGAGATTCGCCTTGGCGTTGCGGCATATCCTGGCGCTGCTCGGGTTTCTTCGGGTTGCGTGGATCGTCTTTCTGCTGAGCCATTGTACTTCCCTTCAGAGGTTATGGGCTTTTCCCACCCGGGGAGGACAACCCCTCCCGTCCAGGACGGTTCGAGCGTGGCGCTAAATTTGCATGGCAGGCATTCGGTTGCGCGAAGCGGAGGAGCCCTTATCTACTGATGGCGTAGGTGATAATTCTTAATTCACTTCAAGACCCGGGAAATCCCATGAGCGAGAATGCAGCCCCCCTCTTCCAGCCCTACCAGCTTGGCGACCTTACCCTGCCGAACCGGCTTGTCATGGCCCCGCTGACCCGCAACAGGGCCAAGCCCGGCACCGATGCGCCCTATGAGCTGCACGCCGAATATTACGCGCAGCGTGCCAGCGCCGGTCTCCTGATTTCCGAAGGCTCGCAGATCTCGCGCCAGGGCCAGGGGTACATTCATACGCCCGGCATCTATTCACCGGCACAGGTGGAAGGCTGGCGCAAGGTGACGGAGGCCGTGCATAAGGCCGGCGGACGCATCTTCATCCAGCTCTGGCATGTGGGTCGTGTTTCCCATGTCTCGCTGCAGGAGAACGGCGCGGCTCCGGTCGCCCCTTCCGCCATTCGCGCCAACACCAAGACATTTCTGGAGAGCGGCTTCGCGGACGTCTCCGAACCCCGCGCCCTCGAACTCGACGACATCAAGCAGATCCTGCGCGATTACGAAACCGCCGCGCGCAATGCCAAGGATGCCGGCTTCGACGGCGTCGAGATCCACGGCGCGAACGGCTACCTTCTCGACCAGTTCATGAAGGACGGCTCGAACAAGCGCACGGACGCCTATGGCGGCTCTATCGACAACAGGACCCGTTTGACGGTCGAGGCCGTGGAAGCGGTCCTCAAGGTCTGGGACAAGAGCCGCGTCGGCATCCGCCTCTCTCCTGCCGCTGTGAACGATGCGAGCGATTCAGATCCGCAGGCCCTGTTCAGTCACGTCGTCAAAAAGCTCGACGCCCTCGGCATCGGCTTCATCCATTTGATCGAAGGCGCGACAGGCGGCGCACGCGATGCGGTGGCCGTGGATTATGCCAGTTTGCGCAAGACATTCCGGGGCGCCTACATCGCGAATAACGGCTACGACCGCCAAACGGCTATCGACGCCGTGGCGAGCGGCCACGCCGATCTCGTGGCGTTCGGGCGTCTTTATATCTCAAACCCCGACCTCGCCGAGCGCCTCTGGCTCGATGCTCCGCTGAACGAGCCCAACCGGGCCACTTTCTATGGCGGCGGTGCGGAGGGCTACACGGATTACCCGTTCCTCAAGCGCGTCCCCGCCTGAGCCGCTCCGAGTTGGTGCGACGGCTCTTAAGGAGCCGCCGCGCTACGTCGCCAGATGGTCAGGCTCACGGGCCCATTTCTGTCGATGACCTGACGCGGCCCAATTGTGAGGCCGCTTTTCGTCAGAACCTCCTCGGCGGTCTCGCCCTCGTCGCAGGCCGAGAACAGCGCCACGCCGCGCGGAATGTGCACGCCTTCCGCGCGGGTGAGGTGGAATGCGTCGTAGCCTATGCCGAGAAAGAGATCGAACACGCGCCGCCCGCCGGGCACGGCGATCCGCCCGCCTTCGGGAAGCACCGTGCGGACGGCATCCTCCCAAGAGACAGTCGCCGGGTTCCACCACCAGCCATCCTCGCGGCGCTCAAGACGCGGTACGGACGAGGACAGTACAAGCCGTGCCCGTTTCTTTGGATTGGCGTTCGCCTCATGCCCGAGACGCCCGAGCACGACCAGCGCGGCGAGGTCGAGTTCGGCCTGGAAATAGGCCCAGTCCGCATCGTTGCGCAGCAAATCCGGCATGGCTCCGGATTCATCCGCAATGCGGTCGTCATCCGACACGATGGCGTAGCCGTGGATCTCGATGCCCTTCATCTGACAGGCCCTTCTCAACGAAGAAAGCGACAGGCCATACCGGAGTTCCTATCGCGATGATCCCCGGTTAACCGGCGCTGCGCCGAAAGCCAATCCGGGACCCAGCCCCGCGTCCAAGTCCTAACCTCTTGCCAGCCGCCGAGAGACATCCGATGAACGGAGCAGATATCAAGCGGGAGCCGAGCGATGCGGATCGCCACCTGGAACGTCAACTCGATCAAGCAGCGCCTCGATCACTTGGCCCAATTCGTCAAAAGCGCCGATCCCGACGTTCTGTGCCTGCAGGAGTTGAAGTGCATGGACGAGGCGTTTCCGCGCCTTGAGATCGAGGCACTTGGCTACAACGTGACGACGCTGGGGCAAAAGGCCTACAACGGCGTCGCCATTCTCTCCAAGCGCCCACTGGAGGACGTGCGGCGCGGCCTGCCCGGCGACGACACGGACGAGCAGGCGCGGTATCTGGAAGGGATCGTCTCCACCAAGGCCGGTGTCGTGCGTGTCGCCTCGATCTACCTGCCGAACGGCAATCCCACCGCCTCACCCAAGTTCGACTACAAGCTTGGATGGATGGACCGCTTGATCCGGCACGCCCACAATCTTTTGCCGTTGGAAGAGCCGCTCGTCCTGTGCGGCGACTACAATGTGATTCCCGAACCGAAGGATGCGGCGGACCCGGCGGCCTGGACCGGCGACGCTTTGTTCCAGCCCGAGAGCCGCGCGAAGTTCCGCGCGCTTCTCAACCTCGGCTTCACCGATGCGCTGCGCGCCTGTAGCGATCAGGCGGGCCTCTACACGTTCTGGGATTATCAGGCCGGGGCGTTTCAGAAAAACAACGGCATCCGCATCGACCATCTGCTGCTTTCAAGCCAGGCGACGGACCGCCTGCGCAGCACCGCGATCCTCAAGGAAACGCGCGGCTGGGACAAGCCGTCGGACCATGTGCCGGTGATGGTGGATCTCGATCTCGACTAAACCGACCAGCCGGAGGCTCAGCGCCTGCTCTGCAAATATTGCTCGAGCAGCGCCAGCGCGAACTTGCGGTCGCTCTCGCCGGTCGCCGCGAAGGCTTTCTCGTAAAGCTCCGAAATCCAGGCTTCCTTGACCGGGTCGGAGGATTCACGTGCCAGCGTCAGCCACATCAGGCCGCGCGCACGCTGGCGCGGAACGCCCTGGCCGTTGATGAGAAGGTGCCCGAGCAGAGCCTGCGAAGCGTGGTGCCCCTTTTCCGCCGCGAGGTTGAACCACCGGGCGGCAAGGCGCTCATCCTTCTCCACGCCCGTGCCGTCGAGATAGAGGCGGGCGAGATTGTACTGCGCGTTCGGATCGCTGAAATACGACGCCGCGTAATGGAACATCTCCAGCGCGCGCCCGGGGTTGGGCGTCACGTAGGTGTCCTTGATGCCGTCGAGGAAGTAGGTGCCGATGGCGACGAAGGCGCTGGCGACAACGGATGCGTTCGGCGAATCCGGGCTCTCGTCGGCGTTCTGGTCGGCGAGCTTGGAGAAATACTCGAAGGCCTTCAGGTCGTCATGCTGAACGCCGTCGCCATCCGCATACATGCGTCCGAGCTTCCAGAGCGCCAGCGTGTGACCCTGCCCTGCCGCATATTCCAGCGCCTGCGCGGCAACGCGCTTGTTGCCGGCGTAATAGTCACGAACGCCATCGCGCAGGGCCTGCCCCGCCGAGCTGTATTTCGTGGTGGGTGCAAGCGGTTGCGGACGCGGCGCGGCATCGAGCGCGAGGGCGGCATTCAGGGCCGGCAGCGACAGGCCAAGGGCAAAGACGACGAGACTAGCCGCGCGCATGGATGCCGGCTCCGTCATCTGCCTTCATAGCGCACGGAAAAGAGCATTGCGGCGCGCGCGCAGGCGCAGCCGTCATATGACGGCTTTGCTGCCTCGGCATATCGATGCGGCGCGCACCCATGAACGTCTCTTCCCCTTCCGGCCCTTGTTGCAGACAAAGGTTACGGAACCATCGTGATCTGCCAGTGCCAAGCCCCTGACGCAACGGCCTGTCGGTACGGTTAAAAAGGCGCGAAACCCATGCGCCACTTACCGAACATCGCCGTAAAGCGTTGGACTTGAAGCACTTTAAGCCTCGTAATGAGGTGCTCCCGGTTTATGGCGGGATCGGGGCGGGCCTTGGGAGCAAAATCGCCAAAGTGAGGAAGCTTTCGAGGTGTTGCGGGCCAGCAACATTTTCGAGAGCCAACCGGATGCCAAAAATTCCATAGCCCCCTGTGTTCGCAGGAACTCAAGCATGCAGGACTGGCGGTAAGAATCCCTTTTCCGGGGAACAGTCCATGCTCTTTCAGCGCCCGTTTGCCTTTGGCTTCGCTCTCGCGACACTCCCACTCCTGGGGGCCTGCAATCAGATGGGCGCCCTTTCCGGCGCAGGCGGTTCAGGCGCGCTCACGCCCGTCGTCATGCCCGCCAGCGCGGGCGCTATTGCGGCCCTTGCAGCAACGTCGTCTCCCAGCCCGGACGCCATTCTTGCCGGCGCGCCTGAGGGCATCGCTACGCCCTCCAATCCGAACGGCATAGGCTCGGGCGTGCTCTCGGCCATCACCGACGCGCAAAACACGCGGGTGAGGCACCGGGCAACGTCGTTCATCCTCAACACGGCTTCGAGCTTCGATCCCACCGGCCTGTCCGGACATGCGGTTGGCCTCGTCGAGCAAGTGCAGGATCACATCGAGGAAGAGCAACAGCAACGAATCGACGCGGAAGTTGAAAAAGCCATCGCCGAAGGCATGGCATTGCAGGCAAAGGCGCAGAAGGAAAACACGGAACCGCAGAAGGCGGCTCGTACCGACAAGACCGCACGCAAGAAGCCTACGCCCTAGGCTTACATCCTGAACACGCCGAACTTCGTCTCGGGCACCGGAGCGTTCAGAGCCGCCGAGAAGGCGAGCGCCAGAACGCGGCGGGTTTCGGAGGGGAGGATGATGCCATCGTCCCATAGCCGCGCAGTGGCGTAGTAAGGGCTGCCCTCTTCCTCGTAGTTCGCGCGGATGGGGGCCTTGAAGGCCTCCTCCTCTTCCGCGCTCCAGCTCTTGCCCTCGGCCTCGATGTTGTCGCGCCGCACGGTGGCGAGCACGCTCGCCGCCTGCTCGCCGCCCATGACGGAGATGCGCGAGTTCGGCCAGGTGAAGAGGAAACGCGGGGAATAGGCGCGGCCGCACATGCCGTAATTGCCCGCCCCAAAAGAACCGCCGACGAGCAGCGTGATCTTCGGCACCTGCGCGCAGGCGACGGCGGTCACGAGCTTCGCGCCATCTTTCGCGATGCCGCCCGCCTCGTATTGGCGGCCGACCATGAAGCCCGAGATGTTCTGCAGAAAGAGCAGCGGAATGCGCCGCTGGCAGCACAACTCGATGAAGTGCGCACCCTTCTGCGCGCTCTCCGAAAACAGGATGCCGTTATTGGCGATGATGCCGACCGGCATGCCCCAGATGCGCGCGAAGCCGGTAACGAGAGTCGTGCCATAGAGGCGCTTGAACTCGTCGAACTCGGAGCCATCGACAAGCCGCGCGATCACTTCGCGAATGTCGTACTGCTTCTTGAGATCGGTGGGCACGATGGCATCGAGTTCCTCGATGGCGTATTTCGGCTCGACCGGTTCCGCGATGTCGAGATCGACCGTCTTGCGCGTGTTCAGCGTGCCGACGATGCGGCGGACGATGGACAAGGCGTGATGATCGTCCGTCGCGTAATGGTCCGCCACGCCCGACTGGCGCGCATGGACATCGGCGCCGCCGAGATCCTCCGCCGAAACGACCTCGCCGGTCGCGGCCTTCACCAGCGGCGGGCCACCGAGGAAGATGGTGCCCTGCCGGCGCACGATGATAGTCTCGTCCGACATGGCCGGAACATACGCGCCGCCAGCGGTGCAGGAACCCATGACGCAGGCGATCTGCGGAATGCCGAGGGAGGACAGGGTCGCCTGATTGTAGAAGATGCGCCCGAAGTGCTCCTTGTCCGGGAACACCTCCGTCTGATGCGGCAGGTTTGCGCCGCCTGAATCGACGAGATAGATGCACGGCAGGCGATTTTCGCGCGCCACTTCCTGCGCGCGAAGATGCTTCTTCACCGTCATCGGATAATAGGTGCCGCCCTTGATCGTCGAATCGTTGCAGACGATCATCACTTCGCGGCCTTCGACACGTCCGATGCCGGTAATCAACCCGGCCCCGTGAATCGCATCGTCATACATGCCGTGCGCGGCGAGTGACCCCAGTTCCAGGAAAGGCGCACCGGGATCGAGCAATCGCATCACGCGCTCACGCGGCAGAAGCTTGCCGCGCGCCAGATGCCGCTCCCGCGCCTTTGCTGGTCCGCCCGCGGCGACTTCCGCACGCTTCTCGCGAAGCTCCTGCGCCAGGGCGGCCCAGGAGGCCCGGTTGACCTCCCCCGCCTCCGATTTCAGATCGACGGATGTGGCAATCACGGGCACTCGGGCGTTCCTCTTGTTATCGAGACGATACGAGCTCTTGGCGGCTCCGTTGCTGCCCTTGGCAGGGTCAGCCCTTGGCGCGGACGAGCCTTTGGTCGGCAGCCGGGCCGGGGCTGCAATAGTAAGCGATGCCGCGCACCGCCGACCAGTCCTGCGAAACCTGCTGCACGTAAACGTGCGTTCCGCCGAGGCCGATGGTGTTGTGCTTCATCTGCCAGAGCGCTTCATCGAAATCCGGCCCCGTCGGCACGACAGGGCTCACTTCGCCGAGGTTTTTGCAGACGCGAACGTCTGCGGGCGAATCGACGATCTGGATCTGTTCCTCGATCGACGGATAGGAACCGCAAGCCGAAACGGACAAGGCGATAAGGGAAGCGAGAAGAGCGCGTTGCATTTCAGGACCTGCGTTGTTCAGTTGTCTAGAGCATGATCAGAACAAGTGGAAACCGGTTGTTCGCCCGGATCATGCGCAGTCTCTAGGTGAGCATAGAGCACGAACTCACCTTCAGGAGAAGTCTCGCCCCTCAGTTGTGCCCTGCCAAGGCGTCCACCGACGCCTGCTTTTCCCCATCGACCTGAATCGTCGCGCCGAAAATCGCCTCGAAGCGGCCCCGCATCACCGCATCGACTTCAGGCATGGTCACCGGAATGCCGAGATCGACGAGGCTCGTGACGCCGTGTTGAGTGACTCCACAGGGAACGATGCCCGAGAAGTGAGAGAGGTCGGGCTCCACGTTGAGACTGATTCCGTGGAAGGTCACCCAGCGGCGGACGCGAATGCCGATGGCGGCGATCTTGTCCTCCGCACGCTCTCCCTTGTCGGGCCTGCGGACCCACACGCCCACGCGGTCCTCCCGGCGCTCGCCGCGAATGTTGAACGAATCGAGCGTTCCGATCAGCCAGGCCTCGAGGGCGGCCACATAACGGCGCAGGTCCGGCTGCCTGCGCTTGAGATCAAGCATGACATAAGCCACCCGCTGGCCGGGACCGTGATAGGTATATTGCCCTCCCCGGCCCGTCTCGTGGACCGGGAAACGCTCCGGCTCGATCAGGTCGGCGGGCTGGGCCGAGGTGCCGGCCGTGTAGAGCGGCGGATGCTCGACCAGCCAGACCAATTCCGGCGCGGTCCCATCGGCGATGGCGGCGGCTCGGCTCTCCATGAAGGCGACGGCCTTGTCGTAATTGGTCAGTCCTTCCGTGACCATCCACTCCACCGGCGCAGCGCCGGTCTGGGGAAAGAAGATGCTCTCCAATGTATCGCGCTCGATCACCGGGCTTCACCATAGGGCTGGAGGAAGAAACGGGACTCAAACATGGTCCCGTCGGCAGGAAATACGGCATTTATCAGCCGCACGCGCCTTCTGTCGAAAGTCATCTTATTGCGTTTCCCGTTCTCAAGCGATTCAATAAACCGTTGCGATATATGGGAATTATTTTTTATCCCGCGAGAGTGGCCGATAATTTTCAATATCGGGAACAGAGAGGCTTGTGATGCCACAAACCATCTGCTAAAGCCTCCGCCTCCTCAGGAGAAACACCTGACGAGCAGACGTTTCGCGGTCGTGGCGGAATTGGTAGACGCACTACCTTGAGGTGGTAGCGGGGAGACCCGTGGAGGTTCGAGTCCTCTCGACCGCACCAAACGTCAGCAACGCCTTCAGGCGTTACAAGAAGGCCCCTTCGGGGGCCTTTTTTGTTGCTCTGGTTTCTCGGCTGATCCGTCAGAAACCATGCCGCAACACTCCTCATTTATCGCATTGTCCCTGCCGCCGGGCGCGCCTAAAAGAGACTCACCTTGAGGGGCGGATCATGTCTCGTGGAAGCATGGTCGCGCCCTCGCCTTCTGACGCCGCATGATCGTTCCGGAAAGCCGGATGCCGCGCTCCGGATCATGCTCTAGAGGATTTGGCCCATGCAGGACGTCGAAGATCAGACGCCGCTCGCCACGCCGCCTCACGGCGCGGAGGCTGAGGCCCCGATCTTCAGGGACGAGGAAGGCGAGCTCAATCCGGCCTTCGTCGCCGCCGTCACGCAGGCCATCGAGGCCAGCGATTCCGAGGGCCTGCGCAAGCTCGTCGAGGATTTTCACGAATCGGACCTCGGCGACCTCATCGAAGCGCTGGAGCCGGAAGATCGCCCCCGCGTCATCGAGCTTCTGGGATCGGCCTTCGACTTCACGGCCCTGACCGAGGTCGACGACTCGGTCCGCGAGGAAATTCTCGAAGAACTGGAAACGCAGACCGTCGTGGAGGGCATGCGTGCCCTCGACTCCGACGACGCGGTCGTCATTCTCGAAAGTCTTGACGAAGAGGACAAAGCGGAGGTCCTCGAACAGCTCCCGGCGATGGAGCGCGTCGCCCTTCAGCGCACCCTCGATTATCCGGAGGACAGCGCCGGCAGGCGCATGCAGACGGAGTTCATCGCCGTGCCGCCGTTCTGGACCGTCGGCCAGACCATCGACTTCATGCGAGAGACGACCGACCTTCCGGACACGTTCTACGAGATCTTCGTCATCGACCCGTCCGGTCACCTTCTCGGTGCGGTCGCGCTCGACCGCCTGCTGCGCAGCAAGCGGCCAGTGACGATCCAGGAAATCATGGACGATGAGCCGGATCGCGTGGAGGCGACCGAGCATCAGGAGGAAGTGGCGCGCATGTTCGAGCGCTACAACCTCGTCTCAGCCGCCGTCGTCGATGAAGAGAATCGCCTCGTCGGCGCCATCATGGTCGATGACATCGTCGACGTCCTCGAAGAGGAAGCCGATGCCGATATCAAGGCGCTCGGCGGCGTGAACTCCGAAGAAGAACTGTCGGATACCGTTCTCTACACGCAAAGAAGCCGGTTTCCCTGGCTCTTCGCCAACATGTGCACGGCTCTCATCGCGGCCAACGTGATCCGCCTTTTCGAAACCTCGCTCGAGCACATGGTGGCGCTCGCGATCCTGATGCCGATCGTTGCCTCGATGGGCGGCAATGCGGGCACGCAGACGATGACGGTCGCCGTGCGCGCCCTCGCCACCCGCGAACTCGGGCGGGCCAACGCCTGGCGCATCATCCGGCGCGAGGCGATGGTGGGCATTCTCAACGGGCTCGCTTTCGCCGTCATCATGGGGGTCATCGCCGCCGCGTGGTTCCAGATGGCGCAACTCGGCCTCGTCATCGGCATGGCGCTGGTGACCGTATTATTGTTCGCGGCGCTTGGCGGGATTCTGGTGCCGCTCGCCCTCAACAAGCTCGGTGTTGATCCGGCGGTGTCCTCTGGCCCGTTCGTCACCAGCATCACCGACATTGTCGGCTTCTTCGCCTTCCTCGGCATCGCGACCTTCTGGTTCCGGCTTTAACCTCGTTTTCCCGAATCTTCCGGCTGCAACGAAGGTCTCAACACTCTGTTAACGACATTAGGGCATCGGTGGTGCAATAGTAGTTCTGCGTATTACGGTTCCGACGATGACAACTCGCCGCCGCACCACCCGCCGCTCGAAGCCCACTCCGCTTCCGCGCTTCCTGAACTGGGCCCGCTTCGGGGCCGTCGCCACCCTTGCTTTCGGGCTGGCCTCCTGCGCGGTGAGCCCTTCGAGCCGCTACCCCACCAAGGGCGATGCGCGTCCCCATGCGGGCGTGGCGACCGCCCATGCGCTGCCGATCCACGGCGTCGATATTTCCAAATGGCAAGGCAAGGTCGATTGGGCCGCGCTCCGTAGCGCAGGCACGAAATTCGCCTTCATCAAGGCCACCGAAGGCGGCGACCATCTGGACGAAAAGTTCCTTGAGAACTGGTGGGGCGCCAAGCGTGCCGGCGTACAGCGCGGCGCGTATCACTTCGTCTACTGGTGCCGCCCCGCCCAGGAGCAGGCCGCCTGGTTCAAGCGCAACGTTCCGCAGGATCCGGAGGCCCTGCCCCCGGTTCTCGACGTGGAATGGAACGGCGAGTCCGTCAATTGCCCGAAGAAGGTTCCGCGCGAGCAGGCGCTGTCCATGATCAACGTGCTCCTGCGCGAGATGGAAGCCCACACAGGCAAGCGTCCGATCATCTACACGGACATCACCTTCCATAAGGAAATTCTGGAAGGCGAGCTCAACGACTATCCGTTCTGGATCCGCAGCACGGCCGCCGAGCCGCACGAGCGCTATGCCAACCGCCGCTGGACCTTCTGGCAGTTCACGACCACGGGCCGCGTGCCCGGCGTCGCGGGTAATGTGGACCGCAACACGTTCTACGGCACCGAGAACCAGTGGAACATGTTCGTCGCCAGCGCCTGCGACCCGCGCGACCATCGCCGCCTCAATCCCCTCGGCATCTGCCGCCCCATCGACACCGGCACGATGACGGCCTCGTCCGAGGACGAATAATCCGGCAAGCGCCTGAACTGAAACGCTTTCCGAAGCTCCCTCCCCGCAAGGAGGGAGCTTTTTTGTTGCCTGCACCAAGAGGTCGTCCGCCTTTTCGTCCTTTCCCTGCTTGAAAATGGCAGTTCTGCTGACCAAAATGTTTTCTCGCAAAGAACAAGCGCCCGCCGCGGTTGTCCGCCTTGGGGATCGACGAGCGGGGTTGGAGGAACGATGACCCGGAACAGTGCTCACCAGCTGAATTTCGACCTTGGCGAAACCGCCGACGCCATTCGTGAGGTCGTGAGTGATTTCGCGAAAGAGAAGATCGCGCCCCGCGCGGAAGAGATCGACCGCACCAATCAGTTCCCGCGCGATCTGTGGCCGCAAATGGGCGAGATCGGGCTTCACGGCATCACCGTCGAGGAAGAGTTCGGCGGCGCGGGGCTCGGTTATCTCGAACACGTCATCGCGATGGAGGAAATCTCCCGCGCCTCGGCTTCCGTGGGCCTGTCCTACGGCGCGCACTCCAACCTGTGCGTCAACCAGATCCGTCGCAACGGTAATGAGGCGCAGAAGCGCCGCTACTTGCCGAAGCTCATTTCCGGCGAGCATGTCGGCGCGCTTGCCATGTCCGAACCGGGCTCGGGCTCCGACGTGGTTTCCATGCGCACCCGCGCCGAAAAGCGCGGCGACCGCTATGTGCTGAACGGCAACAAGATGTGGATCACCAACGGCCCCATCGCCGAAACGCTGGTCGTCTACGCCAAGACCGACCCCGAGGCAGGCGCGCGCGGCATGACAGCCTTCATCATCGAGAAAGGCTTCAAGGGATTCTCGACACACCAGAAGCTCGACAAGCTCGGCATGCGCGGCTCCGATACGTGCGAACTCGTGTTTGAGGATTGCGAGGTGCCGGAGGACAACGTGCTCGGCCATGTCGGCAAGGGCGTGAACGTGCTGATGTCCGGCCTCGACTACGAGCGCGCGGTGCTCGCAGCCGGCCCGCTCGGCATCATGCAGGCCTGCATGGACATCGTTCTGCCTTACGTCCACGAGCGCAAGCAGTTCGGCCAGCCCATCGGCCAGTTCCAGCTCGTACAGGGCAAGGTCGCGGACATGTACGTGACGATGAATGCGTGCAGAGCCTATGTCTACGCCGTTGCAAGATCCTGCGACCGCCACGAGACGACCCGCGAGGATGCGGCGGGCGCGATCCTCTACGCCGCCGAGAAGGCGACGCAATGCGCGCTCGACGCGATCCAGCTTCTCGGGGGCAACGGCTACATCAACGACTACCCGACCGGGCGTCTCCTGCGCGATGCGAAGCTCTACGAGATCGGCGCGGGAACGAGCGAGATCCGGCGCATGCTGATCGGGCGGGAGCTGTTCGAGAAGACGGCATGAGGGTGTCCGCCTCTATCATTGATCGCGGATGGGAAGTGCGCCTACGATAGGTCGCGCGCCCTCCGCTCATCAGGAGTATGCCAATGACCCTCGACAAAGCCCTCGCCGATGCCCTGCGGGCGATTTCGACCGCGACGCTCACCACCGTCCTTTTGAAGAAAGGCATCCGGCGTTGCTGGATGAAGGGGCCGATACCCCGCTTCAATGCGAATGAGCGCATCGTCGGGCGGGCTTTCACACTGCGCTTCGTGCCCGCGCGCGAGGATCTGGCGACGCCTGAATCGTGGTCGTCTCCCCGCTCCACGCGGGCGGCCATCGAGGACATGCCGGAAGGCTGCATCGCGGTGGTCGACTCGATGGGTGTGACAGATGCCGGCATCTTCGGAGACATTCTCGCCGCGCGCATGCAAAAGCGCGGCGTAGCGGCCCTCGTCACCGACGGCGTGATGCGCGACGGCGCAGGCGTCGAGGGCACTGGCCTGCCGGTCTGGTGCTCCGGGGTCGCCGCTCCGGCTTCCGTCGCGGGCCTCACTTTCGTCGGCTGGCAGGAGCCAATCGGCTGCGGCGGTGTCGCGGTTTATCCTAATGACGTGATCGTGGCGGATGGCGACGGCGCGGTGTTGATCCCGTCGGCTCTTGTCGAAGAAGTCGCAAAGGCGGGCGTCGAGCAGGAGAGGCTCGAATTGTGGATCATGCGCGAGATCGAAAAGGGCGTCCCCCTCCCCGGCCTTTATCCGCCGAACGCGGAAACCAAGGCGCGCTACGAGGCTGAATCAAAAGGCTGAAACCAAGCCTCCACCCTCATTCTGAGGAGCCGCTGAAGCGGCGTCTCGAAGGATGAGGTAATAAAAAGCCCGAAGGGATAATCGGCCGATGTTCTACTACGCCTCCAAGATCGCGTGGTTCTTCACCACGCCCTCAAACCTGCTCGTCAGCCTTATTCTGCTGGGGCTCGTTCTCACTGTGGCAACGCGCCTGCGGAGAACGGGACTGGCTCTTGCTCTCGCCGCGACCGTCGCGACGCTGGCACTCGGGCTTTTGCCTGTCGCCAACTACATCATTCTCCCGCTGGAAGAACGCTTTCCTCCTTTCAAGGATGACGGCAAGCCGGTTGATGGCATCATTCTCCTTGGCGGCGCTGTCGAAGCGCGTGAATCGTCCTCGCGCGGGCAGATCGTCGCGAATGAATCCGCTGAGCGCGTGCTCGAGACGATCGAACTCGCGAAGCGCTATCCGAATACGCGCATTCTCATCTCTGGCGGCGGCGGCACCGTGTTTGGAGACGGCGCGGCGGAGGCTCCGATCATCGCCGAATTCTTCAAGCGTGTCGGCATCGACGGCAGGCGTCTCATCGTGGAAGACCAGTCACGGACGACAGTGGAGAACGCCGTGTTCTCGCGCCGGCTCGTCGAGCAGAAGCCCGGAGAGCGTTGGCTGCTCGTGACCTCCGCGTGGCACATGCCGCGCGCGGTCGGCGTGTTCCGTCAAACTGGCTTTGTAGTAACACCCTACTCCGTCGATTACCGCACCAGCGCGGATTCCGGCGTGAACAAGCCCTTCGCTTTCGTGTCGGACGGTCTGCGCCGCCTTGATGTGACGGCGAAAGAATGGGCGGGGCTCATCGCCTATCGCCTCGCCGGTCACTCCTCGGAGCTATTTCCTGCACCGTGAGAGGCATCCGGCAGGGCAAGCCGGTAGATCCCCTTGAAATTGTCCGGATCGACGGGGCGGCCTTTTCGCAAAATGACGATCTTGCCCTGCTTCATCAGGCGGATCGCCGCCTGCCGCAGGGGCTGCATCAACGGGCCCCAGCCATCGGGATGATCGCCGCCGAGGGCGCGCGCCACTTCGGTCGGATCGACGTTTTTGCCTGCGCCGCGCTTTGTCACCAGCGCCAGCATGGTTTCTTCCAGTTCCTCGACGCTCGCCATCAGTCCGCTCCCAAAGCGGCGGCGCGCGCCTCGGAGGCGAATTGCCGCCGCCACATGACAAAGAGAACCGCCGCCGTCCCCACCACGAACACATAGACGCTCAGGAACCAGCCGAGATAGGCGAGTGAGAAGAAGAAAGCACGCTGTCCACGGTTGAAATGCTTGCCCGCGACCGCATTCATGGCTGCCGCCTGCCGTGCGACGACAAGCGCCTTCTCCTTGTTGTCCTGTTTCAGCACCGGCACCGCGCCGACGATGATCGCCATGTAGTTGAACAGGCGATAGGCCCAGGCGAACTTGAAGAACGCATAGACGAAGATGATGGTGAGCCCGATCACCTTGATCTCCCACATCAATCGCGTCGGCGGCTCGCCGAAGGGCAGATCGGAAAAGATCGGCAGAACGGAATCGGCGGAACGCAGCAACGTCAGCGCGCCACCCACCGCGATGAGCGAGGTCGAGGCAAAGAACGCCGTGCCGTTCATGAGCGACGCCATGATCGTGGTGTCCACGATGCGGTTCTCGCGAACAACCAGCTGCTCCATCCACTCATAGCGATAGCGGTCCATGGTGCGGTTCAGGCTGCGCCTGCCCGCGTGCGTCATCTCCACGGCGACGTAATAGCCGAACCACGCCAGAAGAAAGAAGATAACTGCCGCCCAATCGACGAGCGAGAAACCCAGCACAAGCGCCTCCAGTTGAGTCGCCGTGCATCATGCCGGGTTTTGGGAAGGCCCTCAATCGCGTCAGACGGTTGCGCGCACCTCGAACGCGTCAGACAAGCCGTCAGTCTCAGCAGGGCCAGTTTCGACATGCTCGACCGCCGAGCTGCGCGGCCCCTCGCGGCAGACTTCGAGCATCGCGCCCACCACATCGTCAGGGCCGGAGAAGACTGCCTCCACCGTTCCGTCGCGGCGGTTGCGTACCCAGCCCTTGAGACCTCTCAATTCGGCCTGATGGTGCGTCCAGGCGCGGTATCCCACACCCTGAACGCGGCCATGAACGACAGCACGGACAGTGCGGGTCATGCTCAGGATCCCTTCGGCTTTCCAACCGAGCTTGAGGGAGCGCTCCAAAGCGGGCGAATCCGAGGCTGCTCCTGCTTGGCAGGCGCGCTGGAGGGCGTTTTGGGGAGCCACGGTTCGAGGCTGCGCAGGTAATCCTCCGGCAGTCCCACCTCCCGCGCCGCCGCCATGACGCCTTCCATGTAACCAGGCTTCGGCGTCCCCGGTTTCACGCTTCGGCCGATATAGATGATCGCCCGCCGCGCGCCGCGTTCGCTCACCACCGGCTGCTCGATCTTGCTGTAGAGCCCGCTGGCGAGATCCTCGTAGCGGTCGAGCGCGCGCACATCGGCGAGTGCGAGATCCCACCGGAGCCCCCACACCGTTCGGCTCGGATCGCGCATGACGGATGCGTAGCCGTCAGTGGAGATGAAGAATCGATGCCGCATCAGCCGCGCGGTGCCGATGACCTTCGAGGCCGGGCAGCGCTGGGCCATCGCGGCAACATCCATGTTGGAGCCGTAGGCGAAGTAGAGCGGCATCGGACTTTTAAGCGAATTCCATGATCACCGCATCGACGGCGAGGCTGTCGCCCTCCTTGGCGAGGATCTTGGAAACGACACCGTCGCGCTCGGCGCGCAGCACGTTCTCCATCTTCATGGCCTCGACCATGCAGAGCGGCTCGCCCGCCTTGATCTCCTGCCCCTGCTTGACATTGATCGCCTTCACGAGGCCGGGCATCGGGCAGAGCAGCACCTTGCCGGTATCGGCGACGACCTTCTCCGGCATCAGGGCGGCGAGATCCGCCTCGCGGCGGGTATAGACCCGCACCTCGGCGGACGTGCCCGCATGGGCCAGCGTGAAGCCGTTGAGAAGCGGACGCACCTGCATCGCGACGTCCTGCCCACCCACGGCCCCGGTCCAGACCGGTTCGCCCGGATGCCAGCCGGAGATGATCGGCCAGGCCTCCCCATCGATCACGATGGCGATGCCGCCTTCCACGTCCTCCACCAGCACCTCGTAGCGCTCCTTGCCGAGCATCACGACGCGGTTGCGGTCGAACTGCACGGAGGAAATCGGGCGCATCTGGCCCGAGATGTGGCGCTTGCGCTCGTTCTGCAGGTGGTCGATGGCCGCCGCGACGGCGACCATGCGGCGCGCGATCTCGCCCGTCGGTGCGGGGATCTTGAAGCCCTCCGGAAATTCCTCGGCGATGAAGCCGGTGGAGAGCTTGCCGCCCTGCCAGCGGCGGTGCTGCATCAGCGCGGAGAGGAAGGGAATGTTGTGGCGGATGCCGTCGATGGCGAAGGCATCGAGCGCCGTCGCCTGCGCCTCGATGGCCTCCTGGCGGGTCGGCGCATGGGTCACGAGCTTGGCGATCATCGGATCGTAGTAGATCGAGATCTCGCCGCCTTCATAGACACCCGTGTCATTGCGCACGGTGACGCCGTCGCTCTCGTCCTCCTCCGGCGGGCGGTAGGTGACGAGGCGGCCGGTCGAGGGCAGGAAGTTGCGCACCGGGTCTTCGGCGTAGATGCGGCTTTCCACCGCCCAGCCGTTGAGCTTCACGTCGGCCTGAGTGAGCTTGAGCTTCTCGCCCGCCGCGACGCGGATCATCTGCTCCACGAGGTCGATGCCGGTGATCATCTCCGTCACCGGATGCTCCACCTGCAAGCGGGTATTCATTTCGAGGAAGTAGAAGGACTTGTCCTGTCCCGCCACGAACTCCACCGTGCCGGCGCTGTCGTAGCCCACAGCCTTCGCCAGCGCGACGGCCTGCTCGCCCATGAGCTTGCGGGTCGCCTCGTCGAGCAGCGGTGACGGCGCTTCCTCGATGACCTTTTGGTTGCGGCGCTGGATCGAGCATTCGCGCTCGCCGAGATAGATCACGTTGCCGTGCTTGTCGCCGAGCACCTGAATCTCGATGTGGCGCGGATCGGTGATGAACTTCTCGATGAAGACGCGGTCGTCTCCGAAGGAGGACGCCGCCTCCGACTTTGCGCGGGCGAAACCTTCCGCGACCTCATCGGCGGAATAAGCGATGCGCATGCCCTTGCCGCCACCTCCGGCGGAAGCCTTGATCATCACCGGATAGCCGATCTCGTTGGCGATGATGACGGCCTGCTCCGGCCCTTCGATCACGCCGAGATACCCCGGCACCGTCGAGACCTTGGCGGCGGCTGCCGCCTTCTTGGACTCGATCTTGTCGCCCATCGCGGCAATCGCGCCGGGATTGGGACCGATGAAGACGATCCCCGCCGCGGCCAGCGCCTTCGGAAAAGCCTCACGCTCGGAGAGGAAGCCGTAACCCGGATGCACCGCCTGAGCGCCGGTTTTCTTGCAGGCGTCGATGATCTTGTCGATGATCAGATAGGACTCGGCGGCGGGTGCCGGGCCGATATGCACGGCCTCGTCCGCCATCGCCACATGGAGCGCATCGCGGTCCGCATCGGAATAAACGGCGACCGTCTTGATACCCATCAGCCGCGCGGTCTTGATGACGCGGCACGCGATCTCGCCTCGATTGGCGATCAAAATCTTCTCGAACATGAGCCCTCGAACGCGACAGGTCGAAATGAAGTCCCTCTTCGTTACTTCACCTCGGCACGTTCGGGAAGCAAAACCCCCTAGGCAATTCGCTTAACAGGCCCGCTCATGCGGCAAGGCTCTGCGCCCGCGCCTGCTGACGCCCCCGCATGATGAAGTCGAGCAGGGCCGCGTCCACATGGCTCGCCTGGTCGAGAATGCCGTAGGCGATGATCATGGCCACGGGGGAATGGCCGCTGACTTCGAGGGTGGTGGTCAGCCACATGGCATCCTCATTCGTCACCACGCCCTTGGCGCCGGAGCGCCAGACCACGAAATCGACGACGAGCGCGCTCAGCGTCTCGCACCAGCTTTCATGGGCTTCGATGGTGCGGTGCAGCAGAAGAAGAGCCTCGATCTCGCGGCGGCTCGCAACGCCGCTTCCGAGCACGCAGGTCCGCAGAGACTGCACATGATCCGGCGAGATGAAGCCCTGTCCGGTCACGTCTTCAACGAAGTCCCGAAGCTCTTGCCTGATCATTTAACCCAGCCCTCCCCGGCCTTTTTCAAAAGCCCGGTCTTTCTCTTGCGTGGGAGAAACCTTCACACGCGGGAGGAGCCCAAAAAGTTAATGGCAAATTCTGAATCGCCGTTCAGGTTAAGCAATGTTGAGTGTCTTTGGTTGCCGAAACCTTTCCGCATATCGGCAAGCTTTAGCGGCGACCATCGCGAGACACCTTGCGTTCGCGCAAACACACCCTTTCCAGCCTACGTCTCGCCCGCCCTGCGCTTATCTGCCAGACAATGGCTTACACAAAGGGAGAACAGGTCATGGCGACCAACGGAATCCACCACATCACGGGCATCGCCGGCCCCGCGCGCCGCAACATCGCGTTCTACACGCAGACGCTCGGCCTGCGGCTCGTCAAGAAGACCGTCAACTTCGACGATCCGACGACCTATCATTTCTATTACGGCGACCGTTCCGGCGCGCCGGGCACCATCCTGACCTTCTTCCCTTGGGAGCATGTGGCGCCGGGACGCGCGGGCATCGGCTCGACACAGGAAACCGCCTTCCGCGTGCCGGAAGCCTCCATCGGCTACTGGGCGCATCGTCTCCTCGAAAAGGGTATCGAGCATGGCACGCCCGAAAAGCGTTTCGGCCAGAGCGTCCTGACCTTCAAGGATCCGGACGGCACGAGCCTCGCCCTTGTCGGCATTCCGGGCATCGAGGGCGAGCCGGCCTCCTGGGAGGCGGGCGAAGTTCCGGCTGAGCACGCGATCCGCGGCTTCTTTGGCGTCACCCTTCTCGTGCCTGAGGCGGGCCCGACGGGTGCGATCCTCACGGACGTCTTAGGCTTCAGGGAGATCGCCCGCGAAGGCTCCCTCGTCCGCTACCAGACCGATGCGTCGACGGGCGGAACGGTGGACCTGCGCGAAGCGGGCGGCTTCCTGCCGGGACGGCTCGGCGGCGGCTCGATCCATCACATCGCCTTCCGCGCAGCCGATGACGCGGCGGAGGCGGCGATGGTGAAGAAGCTTGCCGAGAGGCACGGCATCGCTACCACCGAGCAGCGGGACCGTAACTACTTCCGCTCCGTCTATTTCCGCGAACCCGGCGGCGTTCTGTTCGAGATCGCCACCGACATTCCGGGCTTCGCGATTGACGAAAGCGAAGAGGCGCTCGGCACCGCCCTCAAACTTCCCTCGTTCCTCGAACCGCGTCGGCGCGAGATCGAACCTGTTCTGCCCGCATTGGCTTGAGAGTTATCCGCTATGGCAACCTTGTCCTACACGCACCGTTTCATCCCCGCCTCAGCGCCGGGCCGCGCGCCGCTTCTGCTGCTGCACGGCACGGGCGGGGATGAGAACGACCTCATTCCCCTCGGCCAGACCGTCGCGCCAGGAGCCGCCCTGCTCTCGCCGCGCGGCAAGGTGCTGGAGAACGGCATGCCGCGCTTCTTCCGCAGGCTGGCGGAAGGCGTTTTCGACGAAGCGGACGTGAAGCAGCGCGCGCATGAACTCGCGGACTTCGTCACTGAGGCCCGGGAGGCCTACGGCATCGAAGCGCCTATCGCCCTCGGCTTCTCCAACGGCGCGAACATCGCCGCCGCCATGCTGATGCTGCGCCCGGAGGCACTGGCAGGCGCGGTGCTGCTGCGCGCGATGGTGCCGCTGAAGGAGGCTCCGGCCTTCGACCTGACAGGCAAGCGCATACTGATCCTGTCTGGCTCAATGGACCCGATCATTCCGGCGGAGAATGCGGCGCGGCTGGCTACATCCCTATCGACGTCCAAGGCTGAGGTTGAGCATATAAGCCTGCCTACAGGCCATGGACTTTCACAGCAGGATGTCACGCTCGCAGCTACGTGGATCGCCAGAACGTAACTCATCCTCCGTAGCAGTTTTTACGGATGAAACTGGCCAGGTTTGTCGTGCTCGCCGCAATCAAATCGACGGCCTCAAGCGCGAAATGCCCTACTAAGTCGTCACTACAGACCTGAACGGGAAACAGTCCTTTTTCTGTCTGCAGGAGGCAATAGGAACCGACGCTGTGATTGCCCGTGCCGACCGGGAGATCCAGTCCGGAAATGCACTGCACGATCCGGCCCGGAATCTTCCGGGTCTCCATGTCTCGATTGAAGGAGGGGATCCTATGAGCGACCTCTTCTATAGAGAGTCTCTCAAAATTATAGTCCCCTCCATCAATCGAGATCGTTTCAGCGTCGACAGCGCCTAAGGAGCCCAGGGCAATGAGAAGGGCGCCTGCCACTGAGCAGGGCAAGCCCGAGCGCATTAAAGACCCTAGGTTCAAGCTCCCTCCTACAACGGAATATTGTCGTGCTTCTTCCACGGCCGCTCGACGTCCTTGGCGCGCAGCATCGCCAAGGCCCGCGCGATGCGCCTCCGGGTCGAATGCGGCATGATGACTTCGTCAATATAGCCGCGCTCGGCCGCCACGAACGGCGACATGAAGCGGTCTTCGTATTCCTTGGTGCGGGCGGCGATCTTGTCCGGATCGTCCATGTCCTGCCGGAAGATGATCTCCACCGCGCCCTTCGCGCCCATCACCGCGATCTGCGCGGTGGGCCAGGCGTAGTTCACATCGCCGCCGACATGCTTTGAGGCCATCACGTCGTAAGCGCCGCCGAAGGCCTTGCGGGTGATGACGGTCACCAGCGGCACGGTGGCTTCCGAATAGGCGAAGAGCAGCTTCGCGCCATGCTTGATGAGGCCGCCATATTCCTGCGACGTTCCCGGCAGGAAGCCCGGCACGTCCTCGAAGGTGACGACGGGAATGTTGAAGGCGTCGCAGAAGCGGATGAAGCGCGCCGCCTTGCGGGAGGCGTCCGAGTCGAGCACGCCCGCCAGCACCATCGGCTGGTTCGCCACGATGCCGACGCTGCGGCCCTCGATGCGGGCAAAGCCGGTGATGATGTTCCTGGCGAAGGCTTCCTGGATCTCGAAGAAATCCCCCTCGTCCACGACCTTCAGGATCAGCTCCTTCATGTCGTAGGGCTTGTTGGGATTGTCCGGGACCAACGTGTCGAGGCTCTCGTCGACCCGGTTCGGATCGTCGAAGCTCGGGATTTCCGGCACGCCGTCGAGATTGTTCGACGGGAGGAAGTCCATGAGGCGGCGGATCTGGAGCAGCGCCTCGACATCGTTGTCATACGCGCCGTCCGCTACGGAGGACTTGGTGGTGTGGACCTTCGCGCCGCCGAGCTCTTCCGAGGTCACGGTCTCGTTGGTGACTGTCTTCACCACCTCGGGACCGGTGACGAACATGTAGGAACGGTCGCGCACCATGAAGATGAAATCGGTCATCGCGGGCGAATAAACGTCGCCGCCCGCGCACGGTCCCATGATGACCGAGATCTGCGGAATGACGCCGGAGGCGATGACATTGCGCTTGAACACTTCGCCATAGCCGCCGAGCGCGGCCACGCCTTCCTGAATGCGCGCGCCACCCGCATCGAACAGACCGATGATGGGAGCGCGCATCTTCAGCGCCATGTCCTGGATCTTGATGATTTTCTGCGCGTGAGCCTCGGAGAGCGAGCCGCCGAAGACCGTGAAGTCCTTGGCGAAGACAAACACCGTGCGGCCGTTGATGGTGCCCCAGCCGGTGACCACGCCGTCGCCGGGGATCTTGGACTTCTCCATGCCGAAATCCGTCGAGCGGTGCTCGACGAACATGTCGAATTCCTCGAACGAATTCTGGTCGAGCAGCAACTCCAGCCGCTCGCGGGCCGTGAGCTTGCCGCGCCCGTGCTGCGCCGCGATGCGCTTCTCGCCTCCGCCAAGCCGGGCCTGAGCCCGACGCTCTTCAAGACGTTCGAGAATATCTTTCATGAGGATTTTCCAGCACCACGGGACGAATGTGCCCCGGCTTAACACACACAATCGCCCTCAGAAATCCCACTATAGCAGGGCAGCCCGCCTTTCCGCGCAGACGGCTCTCTATCGCGCCAGGTGATAGACCTGCGAGGCAGCCCTGAAATCCGCCTCGCGCAGCTTGCGCCGTTCCATCGCCTCGTAATCCTCACCCCAGATGCGCTCCTGAAAGCGCTCGTCCACATGGGCGGCCTCCCAGGCCTTCCCGGCATCGATCTCGCCCGCGGCGTGGGCCAGCGTAATCAGAACAGAGCCTGACAGCGTCGTCATGACGTGCAGGGCCGCGATGGCGAAGGGTGATGTGATCTCTTCCACAGCGGCGCGGATCGCCTGAAGCGTTTCGTCAGATTGTGTGACGTGCGTCACGCCTTGCGAGAGGGCGAACCGGGCACCGTGGGTGCTCTGGACCCAGGCCAGAATGGGGTCCCAGGCTTCGGCCTGCGCCTCCGCGAGGCGCTCCGGATCGCCCGCCCTGTAGCAGATGAGATCTGAACCGGCATAGCGAACGAGGTCGTCCACAACCTCGGCCTGCCGTGCGGCGACACCGTCGATGGCGGAATTGACGATCCGCGTGAGCGGCATCGTGCCGGGATCGATCTCATCCCCCTGCCCGGCCCATTCCCGGGCCAGGGCCTCGGCCAGCGGTCGCGCGGGCACGGCGAGCGGCTGCCGGCCGGGCGTGCGGGCGGTGCGGCCATCCAGCGTCAGGAGAAAAGCGCCGTCCTTCTCCGTCACGTCCGCCTGCTTGTAGAAGCGCTTGGGCAAGCTCGGCTTCATACCCGTCTGGGCGGCGCGCATGGGGTTCGGCTCCTGCGCCGAGGGAAACCAGTCTTGTGTATCGTTCATGGGGTCGCAGATAGGCGCTCTGTCGCGAGATGCGAGGGGAACCCGAGAATTTTGTTCAGGGCGGGCCTCAGCTCCGCATAAGAATCGACGATCATGCCCGCGCCGGCCTCCTGCAAAGCCGAGACGGGCTGGAAGCCCCAGGAGACGCCAATGGAATGGACGCCCGCCGCGCAGGCCATCGCCATGTCGAAGCTGGAATCCCCGATCATCGTCGTATCCGCCGCCTCGATGCCGACCTCCGCCATTGCCTGATGGATCATCGCCGGATGTGGCTTCGAAGGCGCGTCATCGGCGGTCTGGATGGTCGAGAACGTGCGCTCCCAGCCATGCCGCTCGAGGAAATACGCCACGCCGCGGCGACTCTTGCCGGTGGCGATGCCGAGGAGCACGTCATCCCGCACCTGCAAGGCTTCAAGGGTCTCCTCAACGCCGGGGAACAACGGTTCGCTGTTGGTGGGATCCGCCCGCAAGACTCCGAAAGCGTCCTTGTAGGCCGCGACCAATCCGTCAATCGGCGCATCGGGGCCTGCCAGAGTCTCAAAAAGCTTCGGCAGGGACAGGCCGACGACGGACAAGGCTCGGTCGCGGCTCGGAGGCGCGATGCCGAAAGCCGTGAAAGCGGCGTGCTGCGACGCGACGATGATGTTCTGGCTATCGACCAGCGTGCCGTCGAGATCGAAGAGAACGAGCTTCATCGAGCAGCCGCAGCATAGGCCGCCAACCGCGCCTCAAGCCCCGCCTTCACCTCGGGCCACTCCTCTTTGAGAATGCTGTAGACCGCCGTGTCGCGAATGTGCCCGTCGGGCATGATCATGTGGGAGCGCAGGATGCCATCGAGCTTCGCGCCAAGGCGTTCTATGGCGGCGCGTGATTGATCGTTGAGGCGGTGCGTGCGCAGTTCCACCACATTGCAGCCGAGAACTTCGAAGGCGTGGCGCAGCAGCAGGTACTTCGCGTTCGTGTTGACGAAGCTGCGCTGCCAGGATTTCGAGACCCAGGTCGTGCCGATTTCAACGCGATGGTTCACCGCGTCGATATTCATGTAGCGCGTGGAGCCGACGACCTTGTCCGCCTCACGCGCCACGATCACGAAGGGAAGTGCGCTACCTGCCGTCTGCAGGTCGAGCGCCTTCATCACGAACGCCTCCATGCCTCCCGGCGGCGGCGTGATGGTGGTCTTCTTCTCCCACAACGACCCGTCCTGCACCGCCTCTGCGAGGGCGGGGACGTCCGCCAGCGTCATGGGTTTCAGGATCAGGCGATCATTGGCGAGCGTGACGGGTTCGATCTTGAGCATGGGTCAATCTTCGGGCGAGTCGATGATCGGGTCGTATTGCGAGGCGTCGAAGCCGAGCAGATTGAAGCTCTGCTGCATGTGCGGCGGCAGCGGTGCGGTGATGTCGATGGGCTTGCCCGTGCGCGGATGTGCGATCACGATGCGGCGCGCCAGAAGGTGCAGCTTGTTCTGGATGCCGCCGGGCAGTTCCCAATTCTCGATGTCGAAATATTTCGGATCGCCGACGATAGGGTGGCCGATATGCGCTGTGTGGGCGCGCAGTTGGTGCGTGCGCCCGGTCACCGGCTTCAGCGACAGCCAGGCGAGCTTGTGCGCCGCCGTGTCGACGATGGCGTAGTAGGTCAGCGCGTGGCTTGCCCCCTCATCCCCGTGGCGCGCCACCTTCATGCGGGAATCGCCCTCCCCGCCTTCTTCCTTGGCGAGATAGGTCGAGATGCGCCCCTGCCGCACGCGCGGCACGCCGGCGACGAGCGCCCAATAGATCTTGCGCGTCGTGCGCGAGCGGAAGGACTTGGCGAGCGTAGACGCGGCAAAGCGCGTCTTGGCGATGACGAGGCAGCCCGCCGTGTCCTTGTCGAGCCGGTGCACGAGGCGCGGCTTCTGCCCTTCCGCATCGCGCATGCACTCAAGCAGTCCGTCCACATGGCGCGTGGTGCCCGAGCCGCCCTGCACCGCAAGCCCCATCGGCTTGTTGATGACGAGAACGTCCTTGTCCTCATAGAGCGTGATGGACTTGAGAAACTCCCGGTCGCTCTGGTCCTTGACCGTCGAGCGCGCGACGAGCTTCGCCGGTTCCAGTTTCAACGGCGGAACGCGAACCTTCTGGCCAGGCTGAAGCCGATCGTTGGGCTTGGCGCGTTTGCCGTCGATCCGCAATTCACCCTTGCGGACGATGCGCTGGATATGAGTGAAGGCAAGCTGCGGAAAGCGCGCGACGAGGAAGCGGTCGACCCGCATATCCGCCTCGTCCGACACGACCACGAGGGTCTGTACGCCGGTCGCCAGCGTCTCCTGCGCCTCAGCCTTGACCTGGGCACGCGTCGGCTTCGGCGCGACCTCCGTGCGCGGCCTGTCGCGCAAGGTCGCGGGCCGCGCAGGGGCGGAACTCTTGGGGAGGGAGCCCTTGGGAGCCCCCGGGGCCGGGGAACCCTTGGTAGGGGAGCCCTTGGCAAAGCTTTCCTTGGCGGCGCGCGGCTTTGCAGGCGCCTTCTTCCGCTCGGGCCTGTCTTCCTTCGACCGGAACCCCTGCCGCGCGGAGGCGCGTCCGCCCCGAGATCCGTTTTTTCCTGAACCGTTCTGTCTCATGGAAATGTCGGTAACAGAGAGCCGCGCGGGCGGCAATGAAGCTCTATGCGGCGAGTGTGCGAACGAGGCCGAGCCCGGTCACCAATCCGGCGAGGGAAAGCACGACGGAGCCGAGCACATAGACCGCCGCAAGCCCCGCCTCCCCGCGTTCCCAGATGAGCACCGCATCCAGCGAAAAGGCCGAAAAGGTGGTGAAGCCGCCGAGGATACCGGTAGTCAGGAAAAGCCTTAAGTGCTGGCTCCATCCCTCTCCGGCCTTGAAGGCCAGCCACCCGACGATAGTGCCCATGACGAAGGAGCCGACGACGTTGACGGCCAGCGTCCCCCACGGAAACGCGATGCCGCAATAGCGCGCGCAGCCGACATTGACCGCATGGCGCAACGCGCCGCCGATTCCGGCCCCGATGAAGACGATGAGAAAGTTCTGCATCCTGACGGCACCCTGCCTTTTACCAGCCGGCCGGACCGGACTTGTCCCAGCCATAATGGTTCAGTCGCGGTTTGGAAGCCCGTTCTTCGTACGCTGGGCGCGGATCGCATCAGCCTGGGCCAGGAGGGTGCTGCGCATCTCCGAGAGCCCCGTACGAGTATCCTGCCTCTGCTTGGGTGTGGCGGACTGCGCCGTGAACGGGTCGGGCCGGGCCTCATCGAATGCGAGGACCGCCTGGATGGTGCGCGCGAGAGCCGGGATGTCGCCGAAGGCGTATTCGTTGATCGGACGCCCGACTGTCTCGGACAAAGACGAAAACAACGCGGAGTCGCGATCTTTCGGCAAATTGGGATTGGCGATGAGATAGAGCCGGTATCTCAACTGCCCGAGATAGAACAGGAACACGGCATCGTCCTTCCGCC
Source organism: Microvirga flavescens (assembly GCF_003290125.1). Lineage (GTDB taxonomy): Bacteria > Pseudomonadota > Alphaproteobacteria > Rhizobiales > Beijerinckiaceae > Microvirga > Microvirga flavescens. Next base: position 18,549 of record NZ_QMKH01000006.1, on the reverse strand, counting down.
CGGCCTGAAACAGGCTCTTGGCGCGGATGTAATATTCAGCCGGGTGCTGGCTCTCCAGCCCATCGACGAGCTTCGCCCACGGCTCCGCCCCTGCGGCTTTGGGTTGCGCTCCCTGAGCCTGCCCTTCGCTGCTCGCGGCGATGAACAGACCGATGGCGGCAATGACCGCGCAGCTTTTCGACAACAACCTCATTGGCATGCTCCCTCTGCAGGGAAGCTATAGTGAAACTTTATAGCTCCAACAATGAGCTTCGGCCCGAGCTCAACCGCGCCGTTCGCGGCGAAGCTTCTCCCACCATTCCAGGCGCTTCTTCACGTCGCGCTCGAAGCCCCGGTCCACCGGCTCGTAGAAGGTCTGGCGTCCGAGCTTCTCCGGCCAGTAATCCTGCCCCGAAAACGCATCCGGTTCGTCGTGGTCGTAACGATAGGTCGCGCCGTAGCCGATGTTCTTCATCAGCTTCGTCGGTGCGTTGAGAATGGTCATCGGCGGCATGAGGGAGCCATGCTCCTTGGCCGTCTGCATGGCGGCTTTATAGGCAGTGTAAACCGCGTTCGACTTCGGCGCCGTCGCGAGATAGACCGCCGCCTGCGCGAGCGCGAGTTCGCCCTCGGGCGAGCCGAGAAACTCGAAAGCATCCTTCGCTGCGTTGGCAACGACGAGCGCCTGCGGATCGGCAAGACCAATATCCTCCACCGCCATGCGCACGAGGCGGCGTGCAATGAACAACCGGTCCTCGCCCGCATCGAGCATCCGCGCGAGGTAATAGAGCGCCGCATTCGGGTCGGACCCGCGCACGGTCTTGTGCAGGGCGGAGATGAGGTTGTAGTGCCCCTCCTGCCCCTTGTCGTAGATCGGCGCGCGGCGCTGGATGATCTCCTGCAACTGCGCGGCATCGAAGACTTCGCCGGGCTTGGCGGAGCGCCAGAGCTCTTCCGCGAGCGTGAGCGCGGCGCGCCCATCCCCATCGGCCATGCGGACCAGCGACTCGCGCGCTTCATCGTCAAGCGGTAGCGACTGACCGGTGATATCCTCCGCATGGCGAAGGATCTTGCCGATGGCGTCCTCGTCGAGCGACTTGAAGATCAGAACGCGCGCGCGGGAAAGCAGCGCCGCATTCAATTCGAAGGACGGATTTTCCGTCGTCGCGCCGACCAGCGTGATGGTGCCGTCTTCCATAACGGGCAGGAACGCATCGAGCTGCGCGCGGTTGAAGCGATGGATCTCGTCCACGAAGAGCAGCGTGCCCTGCCCTGTTGAGCGGCGAAAGCGCGCGGCCTCGAAGACTTTCTTGAGGTCAGCGACACCGGAAAAAATCGCGGAGATCTGCTCGAAATAGAGATCCGTCTCATGGGCGAGCAGGCGCGCGACCGTCGTCTTGCCGGTTCCGGGCGGCCCCCAGAAAACCAACGAGCCGAGAGAGCCTGAGGCGATTAGACGGGTCAGGATTCCATCCGTCCCGACAAGATGATCCTGCCCCACGACGTCCGACAGTTTCTGCGGACGCATGCGGTCCGCCAGCGGACGCGGCGCTCCCTTGTCGAGACCGGCGGAAGAGAAAAGATCGCTCATGATACCGCGTTCAACCGTGCATAAACGTCCGGATCGTGACGCTGCATGAAAATCTGCGGGTTCGTCAAAGACGTGAAGCCGAAGCGCGCGTAAAATTCATGCGCATCGCGGGTCGCCAACACCGTCCGCCGAAGGTTCTGCAAGTCCGGATGATCGATGATGAAGCGGATCAGGAACTGACCCGCCCCTTGCCCGCGCACATCGGCGCTGACGAAGACATCGCAAAGGTACGCGAAGGTCGCCTTGTCGGTGATGAGGCGGGCAAAGCCGCAAAGGCGCCCCTCTTCATCACGCATGGCGAAGAGCCACGAATTGGCGATGGCCTTGTCGAAGACCGCGCGCGGCAGGCCCTTCGCCCAGTAGCTCTCCTCGGACAGCCAGCCATAGACGATCTCAACCTCCCCCGGGGAAAGGCTGTGCGAGATCGCCCAGCCGTTTAGCCCCCGAGCATGGTCGTGAAGACCCGCCCGCGCCGGTTGATCGTGATCTCCCAATAGCGTTCTCCTCGCTGCAGCAGCCGCTCGATATCCTTGGTCTCGACGATCTTCTGATCGTTGATCGCGAGGATGAGGTCCCCCTTCTGGAACCCGACGCGAGCCGCCACGCCCGTCTCCTCCAAATCTGCCACGACGACGCCCTCCTGCGAAACGTCAATCTGCAACTCGTCGGCAACGGCGGGGGACAAGTTCACCAGCGTCGCGCCGGTAAAGGGAGAGCGCGTGCGGACTTGCAGCGGATTGCGCGGGCGCGTCTCCGGCGGCGGGATCAGCTTGACATGAACAATCGTCTCCTTGCCGCCGCGCAGCAGCGTGATCGGCGTCTGGCCGTCGAGACCCTTCAACGTGAAGCGATAGCCGAAGGCGTCCGGGCTATCGACGGGCTGCCCGTCGACGGCGGTGATGACATCGCCCCGCTTGATCCCGGCCTCGGAGGCAGGGCTCTTCTCATAGACGGAAGACACCAGAACGCCGGTCGGCCGGTCGAGCCCGAGGCTCGTGCCGATTTCTCCGTCCACGGCCTGAAGCTGCGCCCCGAGCCACGGACGCTTCACGACCCGCGAGCCGCCGCGCGCTGAATCCACCACCGCCTTCACCATGCGCGAGGGGATGGCGAAACCGATGCCGATGCTGCCGCCGGAGCGGGAGAAGATCGCCGTGTTGATGCCGATCAGGCGGCCCTTCATGTCCACCAGCGCACCGCCGGAATTGCCCGGATTGATGGCGGCATCGGTCTGGATAAAGAACTGGTAGTCGGACACGCCGACCTGCGTGCGCGCGAGCGCGGAGACGATGCCTTGCGTCACCGTCTGCCCCACGCCGAAGGGATTGCCAATGGCGAGCACGAGGTCGCCGACCTCCAGCGCATCGGAATCGCCGAGTGGCAACACCTGCAGGTTCGAGGCGTTCTTGAGCTTGAGCACGGCGAGATCCGTGCGCGAGTCGCGCAGCACGATTTCGGCCTCGAATTCCCGCTTGTCGGCCAACGCGACCTTCACGTCCGTCATGTTCTCGATGACGTGGTTGTTCGTCACCACAAGGCCACCCTGATCGACGATGACGCCGGAACCGAGGGAGCTTTGCTGACGCCCCGGCGGCACGCCCTGCCCGCCCCCGTCGCCGAAGTAGCGCCGGAAGAACTCTTCCATGTAGGCGTTCTGCTGCCGCCGCTCGTTACGCGTCGCATAAACGTTCACCACCGCAGGCGCGCTCTCCTTCACGATGGGCGCGAAGGAAAGCTGAACCTGGGCCTTGGTTTCCGGGACGGCGCGGGTTTGCGCGTCGACCGAGGTGATGGTTGCAACGGCAATGACAAGAGCGGTCAAGGGCGCGCGAGAGAACTTACCGAACATCACGAATCCATATCCATTTTGCGGTCTTGGATAAAACGGGCCGTATTCAAAGGCAAAGGCGGCTTGTGGCAGCCTGCATTTCACTATCGAGGCAAACAAAAAGGGCGGCCTGAAGGCCGCCCTTGATGAAGCTTCGTCTCGAAAACCGCTTACTCAGCAGCTTCGATGATCTCTTCCTTCTGGGTCGGGCCCGAATCCTGGCCGCGCGCATCGACGTCGCGGTCCACGAACTCGATCACGGCCATCGCGGCGTTGTCGCCGAAGCGGAAGCCGGCCTTCAGGACGCGGGTGTAGCCACCGGAACGCTCCTTGTAGCGCGGGCCGAGCACGTCGAAGAGCTTCTTGACCATCGCGGCGTCGCGGAGCTGCGCCATGGCCAGACGGCGGGAGTTGAGGTCACCGCGCTTGGCGAGCGTGACCAGCTTCTCGACGACCGGGCGAAGATCCTTCGCCTTCGGGAGCGTGGTGACGATCTGCTCGTGCTTGATCAGCGCGGCGGACATGTTGGCGAACATCGCCTTGCGATGCTCGGACGAACGGTTGAAACGACGACCACGAAAACCGTGACGCATGGCTCTCTCCTTGATTTTGCGGCCGCCGTGCCAAGGGACGGCCGTCCTTCTTACTCAAGCTCGCCGAAAGGCGGCGAACCGGTCGAATGAAACTCCCGCCGCGCCCGGAAGGCTGCGGCGGGAATGGGTCTTAGTAGTGCTCCTCGAAGCGCTTTGCGAGCTCTTCGATGTTCTCCGGCGGCCAGCCCGGCACTTCCATGCCGAGGTGCAGGCCCATGGAAGCGAGCACTTCCTTGATCTCGTTCAGCGACTTGCGGCCGAAGTTCGGGGTGCGGAGCATTTCCGCCTCGGACTTCTGGATGAGGTCGCCGATATAGACGATGTTGTCGTTCTTGAGGCAGTTCGCCGAGCGGACCGACAGCTCGAGCTCGTCCACCTTCTTGAGCAGCGCGGGGTTGAACGGCAGCTGCGGAGCAGCGGCAGCGGTCTCTTCCTTGCGGGGCTCTTCGAAGTTCACGAAGACCTGGAGCTGATCCTGAAGGATGCGGGCGGCATAGGCCACTGCATCTTCCGGGGTCACGGAACCGTTGGTCTCCACGGTCATGGTGAGCTTGTCGTAATCGAGAATCTGGCCCTCGCGGGTGTTCTCGATGCGGTAAGACACCTTCTTGACCGGGCTGTAGAGCGAGTCGACCGGGATGAGGCCGATGGGCGCATCCTCAGCGCGGTTGCGCTCGGACGGCACGTAGCCCTTGCCGGTGTTGACCGTGAACTCCATGCGGATTTCCGCGCCCTCGTCGAGGGTGCAGAGCACGAGATCGGGGTTCAGGATCTGAACGTCGCCAATGGTGTTGATGTCGCCAGCGGTGACAGCGCCGGGGCCGGTCTTGCGAAGCGTCATGCGCTTCGGGCCCTCGCCCTGCATCTTGATGGCGATAGTCTTCACGTTGAGGACGATGTCCGTCACGTCCTCGCGGACGCCCGGGATCGACGAGAATTCATGCAGCACGCCGTCGATATGGATCGACGTCACGGCAGCGCCCTGCAGCGAAGACAGGAGGACGCGGCGCAGCGCATTGCCGAGCGTCGTACCGAAACCGCGCTCAAGCGGCTCGGCAACGACCGTCGCGACGCGCTTCGGATCGTCTCCCGGAGACACTTCGAGCTTGTTCGGCTTAATCAGCTCTTGCCAGTTCTTTTGGATCACAGCCACACCTCTTGAGGTACGGAATGAAGGTGGGTGCGCCCCACCCTGCAAACCGGAAAGCACGCGGGGCGAACCCGCGCGCCGGACGATCTTAGACGCGGCGGCGCTTGCGCGGGCGACAGCCGTTGTGCGGGATCGGCGTCACGTCACGGATCGAGGTGACGGTGAAACCGGCCGCCTGAAGCGCGCGGAGAGCCGACTCACGGCCCGAACCCGGACCGGACACCTCGACCTCGAGGGTGCGCATGCCGTGCTCGGCAGCCTTGCGGGCGGCGTCTTCAGCCGCGACCTGAGCCGCATACGGGGTCGACTTGCGCGAACCCTTGAAGCCCATCGCGCCGGCGGACGACCAAGAGATCGTGTTGCCCTGGGCGTCGGTGATGGTGATCATCGTGTTGTTGAACGAGGCGTTCACGTGAGCGACGCCCGACACGATGTTCTTGCGTTCGCGGCGGCGGACGCGAGTAGCTTCTTTAGCCATTCTTCTAGTCCTTCAAACGCGCCCGTCATGCCAGGCGCTCGGGAGTTTCACTTAGTCGTCATGGCCGGGCTCGTCCCGGCCATCGTATTCAAACTGCGCCATACGCGGCGTGAGATCCCCGGGTCAGGCCGGGGATGACCTTGGGCGGGAAACCCGCCCTACGGTCACTTCTTCTTGCCGGCGATCGGCTTTGACTTGCCCTTGCGGGTGCGCGCATTGGTGTGCGTGCGCTGACCGCGAACCGGCAGGCTGCGGCGATGGCGAAGACCACGGTAAGCAGCGAGGTCCATGAGACGCTTGATGTTCATGGAAACGTCGCGGCGCAGATCACCTTCCACCATATAGTCGCGGTCGATGGTCTCACGGATCTGCAGCACTTCCGCGTCGGTGAGCTGATTCACACGACGCTCGGCCGGAATGTTCACCTTCTCGATGATTTCCTGGGCCTTCTTGGGGCCAATGCCGTGGATGTACTGAAGCGCGATGACGACGCGCTTGTTGGTCGGAATATTAACGCCTGCAATACGGGCCATTGCCGTCTCCATGTGATCGGGATTTAAAGCCCCGATGAGGGTTATCGCGCGTCCGGTGGAGGCCGGCCCTTGCGCGGGATTATTGAAAACACAACAATCGGGAGCGGCCCCTCACGGAGCCCTCCCGTCGCGTGTTCCTGTGCGAGAGCGGGTTCCTTAACGGATGAACACCGGGGCGTCAAGCGCTTAGTGTCAGAGCTAGACCCGAACGGACCGCTTCCAGTCACCTTACACGAAGCCCTGGACATACCCACGGAACACGACAGACAGTTTGACGGATAACGTTTCCGCCAAACCAATTCGCAGATCAGCGCCCCAGGATGCCCTTGATCGCTTCCGTCACCTCGTCGATGGCCTTCATGCCGTCAACGGTCTTCAGGTCGCCCTTGGACGCGTAATAGCTCGAGAGCGGCGCGGTCTGGGCCTTGTAGGCCTCGAGGCGGGTCTTGAAGACGTCCGGGTTGTCGTCCTTGCGGACGGCCTCGCCACGGGCCTCGGTTTCCTTCGCGCGCTTGACGATGCGGTCCACGAGAGCCTCGTGATCGACCTTGAACTCGATCACGGCGTCGAGCTTCAGGCCCTTGCCGGCGAGCATCTTGTCGAGCCCTTCGGCCTGCGCGACCGTGCGCGGGAACCCGTCGAGGATGAAGCCCTTCTGGGCGTCGGCTTCCTCGATGCGATCCGCGACGATGCCAAGCACGACTTCATCCGAAACCAGGTCGCCCCGGTCCATGATCGCCTTGGCCTTGAGACCGACCGGCGTGCCGGCAGCGACAGCAGCGCGAAGCATGTCGCCGGTCGAGAGCTGGGGAATGCCCAGACGCTCAACCAGCCGCGCGGCCTGGGTGCCTTTTCCGGCGCCCGGCGGTCCCAACAGTATGATTCTCATCGAGCCCCCCTGCTTCGTCGAGAATAGCCACCCGCGGAGAGAACCGCGGGGGAAAGATTAGCGGCGGCGGCTTCCCTTGAGCTTCGCCTTCTTCACGAGCCCCTCATACTGGTGGGCCAGCAGATGTCCGTGAACTTGCGCCACGGTGTCCATCGTAACGGAAACCACAATCAGAAGAGAAGTGCCGCCAAAGTAGAAGGGCAGCGCCGCATACGAAACGAGAAGTTCCGGAATGAGGCAGATGATGACGAGATAGGCCGCGCCGAGCACAGTGATGCGGGTCAGGACCGTATCGATGTAATCCGCCGTGCGCTCACCTGGGCGAATGCCCGGAATGAAGCCGCCCTGCTTCTTGAGATTGTCGGCGGTCTCCTGCGGATTGAACACGATGGCCGTGTAGAAGAACGCGAAGAAGATGATCAGGGCCGCGTAGAAGACCATATAGGCCGGACGTCCATGACCGAGATAGGTCGTCAGCATCGAGATGATGCCCGTGCCGTCCGAGGCTGTCTGGAAGCTCGCGATGGTCGCAGGCAGAAGCAGCAACGAGGATGCGAAGATCGGCGGAATGACGCCCGAGGTATTGAGCTTGAGCGGCAGGAACGAGGTCTGCCCCTCGTACATGCGGTTGCCGACCTGGCGCTTCGGATAGTTGATGAGCAGGCGGCGCTGGGCGCGCTCCATGAACACCACGAAATAGATGATGGCCACCGCCATCACGATGACGCCGAGGATCAGGCCGGTGGAGATCGCCCCCTGGCGGCCAAGCTCCAGCGTGCCCGCAATCGCATGGGGGAGGTTCGCGACAATGCCGGCGAAGATGATGAGCGACGTGCCGTTACCAATGCCGCGCGAGGTGATCTGCTCGCCGAGCCACATCAGGAACATGGTGCCGCCGGTCAGGGTGATGACCGTCGAAATCAGGAAGAACGGCCCGGGATTGGCGACGATGCCGCCGGAACTCTGCAGACCGACCGCAATGCCCCAGGATTGGAACAGCGCGAGGAGAACGGTGAGATAGCGGGTGTACTGGTTGAGGATCTTGCGGCCCGCCTCGCCTTCCTTCTTCAAGGCTTCGAGGGTCGGCAGTACCGAAGTCAGCAGCTGCACGATGATCGATGCCGAGATGTAGGGCATGATGTTGAGGGCGAAGATCGCCATGCGCTCAACCGCGCCGCCCGAGAACATGTTGAACAGGCCGAGCACGCCGCCGCTGGCGTTCTGGAAGCTCTGGCGCAGCGCTTCGGGATTGATGCCCGGCAGCGGGATATAGGTGCCCAGCCGGTAAACGAGGAGAGCGCCAAGGGTAAACCAAATGCGCTTCTTCAACTCCTCGGCTTTGGCGAGAGCGCCGAAGTTGATGTTTGCCGCCAGTTGCTCGGCTGCTGAAGCCATCGTCTCGTCCCCGATATCTCTTGGAGCGCGGTTCGATCGCAGAATCGACCGGAGCCCAAAAAATCTTTTACCGCATGTCCCCAGCACGAACCCGAAGGTTCCTGCGGAAAATGTCATTTCTGCGTGATGCACACGCAAACGGCGGCCGCGCGATCATACGCGGGCCGCCGCTTGGATCTTGCTTAATGTGGGCGCTGGATCACGCCTGCGCAACGGCGCCCAGAAGGGTCACCGAACCACCAGCCTTCTCGATCGCCTGGACGGCCGACTTGGACGCACCGGCAACCTGGAAAGCAAGCTTCGCCTTGAGCTCGCCGACGCCCAGGATCTTCACTCCGTCGCGCGGCTTGGACACGACACCGGCAGCCACCAGTGACTCGATGGTCACGGGAGCAGCCTTGTCGAGCTTGCCGGCCTCGATGGCCTGCTGAATGCGGCCGACATTGACCTCATTCAGATCGATCGCGTTCGGCTTGTTGAAGCCGCGCTTCGGCAGGCGACGATGCAACGGCATCTGACCGCCTTCGAAGCCCTTGATGGCGACGCCCGTACGGGACGTCTGACCCTTCACGCCACGACCACCGGTCTTGCCCTTGCCGGAGCCGATACCACGGCCGACACGCATGCGGTTCTTCGAGGCGCCTTCGTTGTCACGAATTTCATTCAGTTTCATGACGCTCTCCTCACTGCCCGTCGACAACGCGCACGAGGTGCTTGACCTTCTCGATCATCCCACGCACGGAGGGCGTATCGACAAGGGTCGAGGTCCGATGGAGCTTGTTGAGCTTGAGGCCGATCAGCGTCTGGCGCTGCTTACCCTCGCGGCGGATCGGCGAGCCGATCTGCTCAACGGTGACTGTTTGCGCCGAAGCGGCGGCAGGCTTCTTTGCCATGATGACAGCCTCCCTTACGCTTCAGAGCCAGCGGCTTCGCCTTCGCCCGCGTCACGACGACGGGACTGCAGGGCCGAAACCTTCAGGCCGCGACGAGCGGCGACCGAACGCGGGCTATCCTCGTTCTTGAGCGCGTCGAAAGTCGCGCGGACGAGGTTGTACGGGTTCGACGAGCCGAGCGACTTGGCGACGACGTCCTGCATGCCGACCGTTTCGAAGACGGCGCGCATCGGGCCGCCGGCGATGATGCCGGTACCCTGCGGGGCAGCGCGAAGGATGACCTTGCCGGCGCCGTGACGACCGTGGACGTCATGGTGCAGGGTGCGGCCTTCGCGGAGCGCGACGCGGATCATCGAGCGCTTGGCGGCATCGGTCGCCTTGCGGATCGCTTCCGGAACTTCGCGGGCCTTGCCGTGACCGAAGCCGACGCGACCCTTCTGGTCGCCGACGACGACGAGAGCGGCGAAGCCGAAGCGACGACCACCCTTCACGACCTTCGCGACGCGGTTGATGTGGACCAACCGATCGACGAATTCGCTGTCGCGTTCTTCGCGATCAGCGCGTTCTCTTGGTTCTCTTGCCATGAGACCTCTCACTTGCGCGGGCGGCGGGCCCGCTCGCTTCAGGGGTTTTCTATACCCGCCGTTTAGAAATCGAGACCGCCCTCACGAGCCGCGTCGGCCAGAGCCTTCACGCGACCGTGGAACAGGTAACCGGAACGATCGAAAACGACCTGCTTCACGCCGGCCTTCGCCGCGCGCTCGGCGACGAGCTTTCCAACCGCCTTGGCCGCGTCAACGGTCGCGCCGGTCTTGAGCTTGCCTTTGAGATCCTTTTCGAGGGTCGATGCCGAAGCGACGGTATGACCGCGCACGTCGTCGATGACCTGGGCGTAGATCTGCTTGGAAGAACGGAAAACCGACAACCGCGGGCGTCCGTTCGCTGCTTGCTTGATCGCACGGCGCACACGAGCCTTGCGGCGATCTTCAGCGCCTTTCTTATCAGCCATGATGCGTCGTCCTTACTTCTTCTTGCCTTCCTTGCGGAAGATGAATTCGTCGGAATACTTGACGCCCTTGCCCTTGTAGGGCTCCGGACCGCGATACTCGCGGATCTCGGCGGCGGTCTGTCCGACCTTTTGCTTGTCGATACCGGAAACCACGACTTCCGTCGGCTTCGGCGTCGCAATCGTGACACCCGCCGGGATTTCGTAGTCGATATCGTGGCTGTAGCCCAGCGAGAGCTTCAGCACCTTGCCAGCGACAGCGGCCTTGTAGCCGACGCCGTTGATCTCAAGACGCTTCTCGAAGCCCTTGGAGACGCCCTCGACCAGGTTCGCCACCTGAGCGCGGGACATGCCCCACTTCGCACGGGCCGTCTTGGAGGTGTCGCGCGGATTCACCGACACGGCGCCATTCTCAAGAACAACCTTCACTTCCTCGGGAACGACGAACGAGAGCTCGCCCTTCGTACCCTTAACCTTCACCGTCTGGCCGTCGACAGTCGCCGTCACACCCGACGGAACCGGAACCGGCTTTTTGCCTACTCGAGACATTCTCAATCTCCCGTGGTTCTGTGCTGCTACCGGTCTTAGAAGACCTTGCAGAGCACTTCGCCGCCGACGTTCTTCTCACGGGCCTCGTGATCGGCCATCACGCCCTGAGGGGTCGAGATGATGGTGATGCCAAGGCCGTCGGCCACGCGCGGCATGGTGTCAACGGACGTGTACACACGACGGCCGGGCTTGGACACGCGCTCGATGGTGCGGATCACAGGCTGGTTGTCGTAGTACTTGAGTTCGATCGAGAACTCGGTGCGGCCATTGCCGAACTCGGTCTGCGAGTAATCGCGGATGTAACCCTCGGACTTCAGAACGTCGAGGACACGAGCACGAAGCTTCGAACCAGGGGTCGTGACAGTTCCGCGACGGCGCATCTGCGCGTTACGGATACGGGTGAGCATATCGCCCAACGGATCGTTGATCATACGGAGCCCTCCCTTACCAGCTGGACTTCACGAGGCCGGGGATCAGGCCCTTGGAGCCCAATTCACGGAGCGCGATGCGGGACATGCCGAGCTTACGGTAGTAAGCGCGCGGACGGCCCGTGACCTCGCAACGGTTGCGGATCCGGGTCGGATTCGCATTGCGCGGCAGTTCAGCCAGCTTGAGGCGCGCAGCGAAGCGCTCCTCCATGGACTTCGACTCGTCGTTGGCGACAGCCAGAAGCCGCTCACGCTTGCCCGAGAACTTCTTCACGAGCTTGCGACGGCGATTGTTCTTCTCAATAGAGCTTTTCTTAGCCATTCGATTTTCTCCAGTGTCCGCGTATGAGGACGTCTGTCCTCACTGCCGGAACGGGAAGTTGAAGTGACGCAGGAGCGCACGGGCTTCGTCGTCGGTTTTCGCCGTAGTGGCGACAACCACGTCCATGCCCCACACCTGCTCGACCTTGTCGTAGCTGATCTCAGGGAACACCAGGTGCTCCTTGATACCGAGGGCATAGTTGCCACGGCCGTCGAACGACTTGGGGTTCAGGCCGCGGAAGTCGCGGACGCGGGGCAGAGCGATGGTCACGAGGCGGTCGATGAACTCGTACATGCGAGCCTTGCGCAGCGTGACCTTGGCGCCGATCGGCATGCCTTCGCGAACCTTGAACTGCGAAATAGCCTTACGGGCCTTCGTGATCACCGGCTTTTGGCCGGCGATGAGCGCGAGCTCCGAAGCGGCGACGTTCGCCTTCTTCGAATCCGCAGTCGACTCGCCAACGCCCATGTTCAGGACGATCTTGGTGATCGTCGGAACTTCCATGGGGTTCTTGTAGCCGAATTCCTTGATGAGCGCCGGACGCACCACTTCCTCGTAGTGCTTCTTCAGGCGCGGGGTGTAAACGTCCACCTTAGCCATCGATCAGCTCCCCAGAACGCTTGGCGACGCGGACCTTGCGGCCGTCGTCGAGAACCTTGAAACCAACCCGGGTCGGCTTGCCGTCCTTGGGGTCCGAATAAGCCAGGTTCGACAGGTGGATCGGAGCCTCTTTCGAGATGATCCCGCCTTCCTGGGCGGCAGTCTGCCGCTGGTGACGCTTGACGAGGTTCACGCCACGGACGAGCGCACGCTCTTCCTTCGGCAGAACCTGAACGACTTCGCCGGTCTTGCCCTTATCGCGACCGGTCAGAACGACGACCTTGTCGCCCTTCTTGATCTTAGCGGCCATTAGAGCACCTCCGGCGCCAGGGAAATAATCTTCATGTGGTTCTTGGCACGCAGCTCGCGCGGAACGGGCCCGAAAATACGGGTGCCCACCGGCTCCTTCTGATTGTTGATCAGAACGGCAGCGTTGCGGTCGAAGCGAATCACGGAGCCGTCGACGCGACGGATGTCCTTGGCGGTGCGAACGACGACCGCCTTCATGACGTCGCCCTTCTTCACGCGGCCACGCGGAATGGCTTCTTTGACGGAAACGACGATGATATCGCCGACAGAAGCGTACTTGCGCTTCGAACCACCGAGAACCTTGATGCACATCACGCGACGCGCGCCGGAATTGTCGGCAACGTCTAGATTCGTCTGCATCTGGATCATGGCTTTGATCCTTTCCTTTGTTTCAGACAGGTTTCCGGACCAAGGCAGGATTGCCTTCCCGGACTACGCCTGACGGGGATCTGATGTCCCCTGCCCTTCATAATTGTCGAGAGGGCGGCCGTATACACGAGCCACCCTCGAGAGACAAGCCCTAGCGGAAACCTTTTAGGCCTTCGCTTGGTTGACGAGCACCCAGGTCTTGAGTTTGGAGATCGGCTTGGACTCCTCGATGGAGACCGTATCGCCGACCTTCGCCGTGTTATTCTCGTCATGAGCGTGGTAGTGCTTCGTCCGACGCACGGTCTTCTTCATGACCGGGTGCGTGAAACGGCGCTCCACCTTCACAACGACCGTCTTATCCTGCTTATCGCTGATAACGACGCCTTGCAAAACGCGCTTCGGCATTTTGATCCCCTTTAAGCCTTCGCCGTCGCCGACTTCTGGCGCTGCAGCGTCTTGACGCGGGCGACATCCTTGCGGACCTCACGGACACGTCCGGTGTTCTCGAGCTGGTTGGTCGCGCGCTGGAAGCGAAGGTTGAACTGCTCCTTCTTGAGCTTCAGCAACTCGTCCTGCAGCTGATCGTTCGACATCGCCTTGAGGTCGGAGAATCTCTGTTTAGACTTCATAATCCCCTCCTCACTCGGCAATGCGCTGGATGAAGCGCGTCTTGATCGGAAGCTTCGCGGCGCCGAGGCGGAGAGCCTCGCGAGCGATATCCTCCGGCACGCCGTCGATCTCGAACATGATGCGGCCCGGCTTGACGCGGGCTGCCCAGAATTCGGGAGCGCCTTTACCCTTACCCATACGCACTTCGGTCGGCTTCGACGACACCGGCACGTCCGGGAAAATACGGATCCACACACGACCAGCGCGCTTCATGGCGCGGGTGATCGCACGACGAGCCGCCTCGATCTGACGAGCATTGACACGCTCGGGTTCCATCGCCTTCAGGCCGAACTGGCCGAAGTTGAGGTCCGTGCCGCCCTTCGCAGTACCGGAAATCCGGCCTTTGAACTGCTTACGGAACTTTGTTTTCTTCGGTTGCAACATGGCAAACCTCTCCTGACCCCTCGGTTACGCCGCTTGCTCGCGGCGGCCACCCGAGCGGCCTCCCTCGTCGTTCATGCGCTTGTCCTGCGCCATCGGGTCGTGCTCAAGGATTTCGCCCTTGAAGATCCAGACCTTGATGCCGCAAGTGCCATAGGTGGTGAAAGCGGTCGCTGTGCCGTAATCGACATCCGCACGCAGCGTGTGCAGCGGAACGCGACCTTCACGATACCATTCCAGGCGCGCGATCTCAGCCCCGCCGAGACGGCCGGAGCAGTTGATGCGGATGCCTTCGGCGCCCAGACGCATCGCCGACTGAACGGCGCGCTTCATGGCGCGGCGGAAAGCGACACGGCGCTCGAGCTGCTGGGCGATCGAGTCGGCCACCAGCGTCGCGTCGACTTCCGGCTTGCGGACTTCGACGATGTTGATCGCGACATCCGCGTCGGTCATCTTCGAGACGAGCTTACGCAGCTTCTCGATGTCCGCGCCCTTCTTGCCGATGACCACGCCCGGACGACCCGAGTGAATGGTGACGCGGCACTTCTTGTGCGGACGCTCGATCACGATCTTCGAAACGGCGGCCTGCTTCAGCATCTTCATAAGAGCTTCGCGGATCGCCATGTCCTCATGCATCAGCTTGGCGTACTCGCCCTTGCCGGCGAACCAGCGCGAGTCCCAGGTCCGGTTGATGCCGAGCCGAAGACCGATCGGGTTAATTTTCTGACCCATCTGGTTCTCCTTTATGCCTGTTCGGCGGCGACTTCGCGAACCACGATCGTGAGGTTCGAGAAGGGCTTCATGATGCGGGCGCCACGGCCGCGAGCGCGGGCGTGGAAGCGCTTCATAACCAGCGCCTTGCCGACGAAAGCCTGGCTGACGACGAGATCGTCCACATCGAGATTGTGGTTGTTCTCGGCGTTGGCGATGGCGCTCTGCAGGCACTTGCGGACATCGACCGCAATGCGCTTGCGCGAGAATTCCAGATCGGCCAGAGCGGTCGAAACCTTCTTGCCGCGGATCAAGCCCGCGACGAGATTGAGCTTCTGGGGACTGACGCGCAGCATGCGGGCAACGGCTTTCGCCTCGTTGTCACCCAGCGCGCGAGGAGTAGCGGCCTTACCCATCTTACTTCCTCTTCGCCTTCTTGTCCGCCGCGTGGCCGTGGAAGGTGCGGGTCGGCGAGAACTCGCCGAACTTGTGACCCACCATTTCCTCGCTCACGTAGACGGGAATGTGCTTCTGACCGTTGTAGACCCCAAACGTGAGGCCCACGAACTGCGGGAGGATCGTGGAGCGGCGGCTCCAGATCTTGATGACCTCTGCGCGGCCCGACCCACGGGCAGCCTCGGCCTTCTTGAGGAGGTAGCCGTCGACGAACGGACCCTTCCAAAGCGAACGTGCCATGACGTGCCTCTTAGCCCTTCTTCTTCCGTGCGTGGCGGCTCGACACGATGAACTTGTCGGTCCGCTTGTTCGAACGGGTTTTCTTGCCCTTGGTCGGAATACCCCACGGGGTCACCGGATGGCGGCCGCCCGAAGTACGACCCTCACCACCACCGTGCGGGTGGTCGATCGGGTTCATGGTGACGCCGCGGTTATGCGGACGCTTGCCGAGCCAGCGATTACGACCGGCCTTACCGATCGAAATGTTCATGTGGTCCGGGTTCGACACGGCGCCGACTGTGGCGAAGCACTGGCCATGGACCAGACGCTGCTCGCCGGAGTTCAGACGAACCGTCACGTAACCCTGGTCGCGGCCCACGATCTGGGCGTAGGTACCGGCGGAGCGGGCGATAGCGCCGCCACGGCCGATCTTCAGCTCCACATTGTGGATGATGGTGCCGACCGGCATGTTGCCGATGGGCATCGCGTTGCCGGGCTTGATGTCGACCTGCTCGCCGGCCGACACCTGATCGCCGACAGCCAGACGCTGCGGGGCCAGGATGTAGGAGAGCGCGCCATCGGCGTAGCGGATCAGCGCGATGAAGGCGGTGCGGTTCGGATCGTACTCGATCCGCTCCACGGTCGCCACATCGCCCATACGGCCACGACGCTTGAAGTCGACCAGGCGCAGGGTGCGCTTATGACCACCGCCACGGAAGCGGACGGTGACGCGACCCAGGTTGTTACGGCCGCCCGAGGACTTCTTGCCCTCGGTCAGCGACTTGACCGGCTTGCCCTTGTAGAGCTCGCTGCGGTCGACGATCACCAGCTGGCGCAGGCCGGGGGTGATCGGTTTGAATGTCTTCAATGCCATCGGATCACTCTCTCAATCGATCAGAGGCCCGTCGTGACGTCGATGGTCTGGCCCTCTTCGAGGGTCACGACCGCCTTCTTCACGTCCGACCGCTGGCCACGGGTGCCGCGGAACATCTTCACTTTGCCTTTGGTGACGAGCGTGTTGACGCTCTTCACCTTGACATCGAACAGCTTCTCCACCGCTTCCTTGATCTGCGGCTTCGTCGCATCCGGCGACACCTTGAAGACGACCTTGTTGTGTTCGGACAGGGTCGTAGCCTTCTCGGTGATGACCGGGCTTACGATCACATCGTAATGGCGCGGGTCCAGGCTCATTTGAAGCGCGCCTCCAGCGCATCGACAGCCGCCTTCGTGAGAACGAGCTTCTCGCGACGGAGAATGTCATAGACGTTGATGCCCTGCACCGGCAGGACGTCGATGTTCGGAATGTTGCGAGCGGCGCGCTCGAAATTCGTCTCGATCTCGGCGCCGCCGATGATCAGGGCGTTGCCCAGACCCAGCTTGCCGAAATGCTCGACGAGAGCCTTCGTCTTTGGCTCGGAGAGCTTCACATCGTCGACGACGATGAGCGAAGCGCCCTTGGCCTTGGTCGAAAGCGCGTGCTTCAGAGCGAGCGCACGGACCTTCTTGGGAAGATCGTGAGCGTGGCTGCGAACAACCGGGCCGAACGCGCGACCACCGCCCCGGAACTGGGGAGCGCTCGCAGCGCCGTGGCGAGCGCCGCCGGTGCCCTTCTGCTTGTAGACCTTTTTGGTCGTGCGATCGATCGCCGAACGGTTCTTCACGGCATGCGTGCCAGCCTGACGCTTGGCGAGCTGCCAACGGACGCAACGGGCGAGCAGGTCGGCGCGGGGCTCGAGACCGAAAATGGCCTCGTCGAGCTCAACCGAACCGGACTTCTTGCCCTCGAGCGTGGTGACATCGAGCTTCATCACGCATTCTCCTCAGAAGCTTGGGCGGCAGCAGCCGGCGCAGCATCGTTGGCGGCCGAGCGGAACTTGCCGGGCATCGGCACATCCTTCGGCAGCTTCCGCTTCACCGCGTCACGGACGTAGATCCAGCCGCCGGCAACGCCGGGGACGGCGCCTTCGACGAGGATCAGACCGCGCTCGACGTCGGTCGAGACAACACGCAGGTTCTGCGTGGTGACGCGCTCGACACCGAGGTGACCCGGCATCTTCTTGTTCTTGAAGGTCTTGCCCGGATCCTGGCGGCCACCGGTCGAACCGATGGAGCGGTGTGAGACCGACACGCCGTGCGAGGCGCGCAGACCGCCGAAGTTCCAGCGCTTCATACCGCCGGCGAAGCCCTTACCCGTCGTGGTGCCCGTCACATCGACGAACTGACCGGCGACGAAGTGGTCCGCGGTAATCTCGGCGCCCACGGGGATGACAGCATCCTCGGAGACGCGGAATTCCGCGAGCTTCTGCTTCGGCTCGACCTTGGCGACGGCGAAACGCCCGCGCTCGGCCTTCGAAACGTTCTTGACCTTGGCCTTGCCGACGCCGACCTGCAGCGCGGTGTAGCCATTCTTTTCCTTGGTCCGATGGGCGACCACCTGGCACTGGTCGACCTTAAGAACCGTGACCGGGACATGTTCACCGGCATCCGTGAAGATGCGGGTCATCCCGAGTTTCTGTGCAATGACGCCTGAGCGCATGTGCCTATCCTCTCGACGTGTCTACCGTTTGCTCAAAACCGCGGGGCTTAGAGCTTGATTTCCACGTCCACGCCCGCGGCGAGGTCGAGCTTCATCAGCGCGTCCACGGTTTGGGGAGTGGGGTCCACGATATCGAGAACGCGCTTGTGAGTGCGCATCTCGAACTGCTCACGCGACTTCTTGTCGATGTGAGGCGAGCGAAGAACCGTAAAGCGCTCAATGCGCGTCGGCAGCGGGATGGGCCCGCGCACCTGGGCGCCGGTCCGCTTCGCGGTCGACACGATTTCGCGTGTCGATGCGTCGAGGATCCGATGGTCGAACGCCTTAAGGCGAATGCGAATATTCTGACCGTTCATGGGTTGCCCCGTTCAACGAGGAAGGACGGGCCGGTGGAGCCGGCCCTGCCCCTCTTCAAAATTAATCCATAACCGCTGCGACGACGCCGGCGCCGACGGTGCGGCCACCTTCACGGATAGCGAAGCGGAGCTTCTCTTCCATGGCGATCGGAACGATCAGCTGAACTTCCATGGCGATGTTGTCGCCCGGCATCACCATCTCGGTGCCCTCGGGAAGCGTCACCACGCCCGTCACGTCCGTCGTACGGAAGTAGAACTGCGGACGGTAGTTCGTGAAGAACGGCGTATGACGGCCGCCCTCTTCCTTGG
>NZ_QMKH01000005.1 GCF_003290125.1 Microvirga flavescens | reverse complement strand
CCAGACCTCGAAGGCGACGGACGAGATCTCGGCACAGATCGGCTCGGTGCAGCAGGCGACGGACGAGGCGGTGCGGGCGATCCACGAGATCGCCAAGACGATCACGGAGATGTCGCAGATCTCGGTGTCGATCGCGGCGGCGATGGAGGAGCAGGGCGCGGCGACGGCGGAGATCGCGCGCAACGTGCAGGAGGCCGCGCGCGGCACGGAGATGGTCACCGGCAACATCGGCGATGTCCGCCAGGGCGCGGGCGAAACCGGTGCCGCCGCCTCCCAGGTCCTCGGCGCCGCCCAGGAACTCGCCCGCCACTCCTCAACCCTCGGCCAGGAGGTCGATGGCTTCCTTTCCGGCGTCAAGGCCGCTTGAGCCATGAAACACGACAACGCGCACAACCGGATCGTCGGTGCGGAGAAGGCGAGAGCCTTCGCCGACTATCGTGAATATCCCACCGTCACGGTTGCGGGCCAGATGCTCGCCCTGCCCATCGAGCGCGTACATGACGTGTTCGTGGCCAGTGAGATCACCGCCGTGCCGCTGGCCTCGCGCGAGATCGCCGGGCTGCTGAATCTGCGCGGGCGTGTCGTCACCGCCGTCTCGCTGCGCCGGCGTCTTGGATTGCCCGATCTCGAAACGGTCGAGCGGCGCATGGCGGTGGGGCTCGAGCACCGGGGCGAAGCTTTCGGCCTGCTCGTGGATGAAGTCGGCGAAGTGCTCAAGCTCGATCCCGACGCCCTGCAGCCGAACCCGGTTCACATGGACCCGGAATGGGCCACGCTCTCGCAAGGAGTCCACCAGCTTGACGGAAAGCTTCTTATCATTCTCGACGTCGATGCCGTGCTCGCCTTCGGGGCTGAAGCACAGGCCGCCTGATCTTCTCTCACGGAGTGCACGCCAGTGAAGCATTGCCTGATTGTTGATGATTCCACCGTCATCCGGAAAGTCGCCCGCCGTATTCTGGAGGAGATGTCATTCCGCGTCTCGGAGGCCGAGAACGGCGAGAAAGGGTTGTCGGCCTGCCGATCCGAGATGCCCGATGCTGTGCTCCTCGACTGGAACATGCCGGTGATGGACGGCTACGAATTTCTCGGGCGGTTGCGGCAACTTCCCGGCGGCGTCGAACCGAAGGTGGTGTTCTGCACGACGGAGAACGACATCGCCTTCATCTCGCGCGCACTCGATGCGGGTGCCAACGAGTACATCATGAAGCCTTTCGACAAGGACATTCTGATCGCGAAGTTTCAGGAAGTCGGCCTCGCCTGAAACTCTGCCTCTCGATTTTGAATCTCCCTCCAACGCCAAGACACACCGATGACAGCCGAGCCTCTTTCCTCCGTGACCTCCGCAGAGCCGCCAAAGACCCGCGTCATGGTCGTTGACGACAGCGTTGTCATTCGCGGCCTCGTCGCGCGCTGGATCGCCGAGGTTGGAAAATTCGACGTCGTCACCACCGCCGCCAATGGGCGGATTGCCGTTGAGGCGGTGGAGCGGTTCCAGCCTGATATCGTGCTGCTCGATCTCGAGATGCCGGAGATGGACGGCGTCGCGGCGCTGCCGCTCCTCCTCAAGCAGAAGCCCGGGATGCGGGTCATCGTGGTTTCCACGCTCACGCAGCGCAATGCGGAAATTTCCCTGAAGTGCCTTTCGATGGGGGCCGCCGATTATCTGGCGAAACCCGACGGGCGCCACCAGGTGAGTGCATCCGCCGACTTCCGCCGGGATCTCATCGAGAAGCTGACGATCCATGCCGGATCGCGAGCTCGCCCGGTGCGCGTGGCTCCTGCCGCCGTTGTTGCGCGGCCATCAATTAAGCCCATCGCAACGCGCCCCGAGTGCCTGCTGATCGGCGCATCGACGGGCGGCCCGCGCGCGGTTGAGGAAGTGCTGGGCGGCCTCGGCTCGGCGCTGCGGCGCGTGCCCATTCTCGTGGTGCAGCACATGCCCCCGATGTTCACCGCCGTTTTTGCCGAGCACCTGCAGACGCAATTCGGCCTGCGGGCCTGCGAGCCCACGCATGGTGAGCCGCTTTCGCCGGGAACGATCTTCATCGCACCGGGAGGCCGTCACATGGGGCTCTCGCGGACGGGAAGTGATGTGCCCGTGATCCGCCTCGACGACACGCCGCCGGTCAACTTCTGCCGCCCTGCCGTGGACGTGTTGTTTCGCGATGCGGCGGCGGTGCTCGGCAAGGCGGCGCTCGCCGTCGTGCTGACGGGGATGGGAGCGGACGGCACGCAAGGTGCGCGCGCCCTCGTGAAGGCCGGAGCCACCGTTCTGGCTCAGGACGAAGCCACCAGCACCGTCTGGGGCATGCCGGGCAGCATCGCTAAGGCCGGCCTTGCTCATGATGTTCTGCCTCTCGACGCCATCGGCCCCGCTTTGAAGGGCTACATCACCGGTTCCTCCTCATGACCGAACTCGATCTCGATTTTCTCTGCGCTTTTCTCAAGACCCGCTCGGGTCTCGCCCTGACGCCTGAAAAGCGCTACCTGGTCGAGAGCAGGCTCGCGCCTGTGTGTAAGACCTTTCATGTCGAGACATTGTCCGAGTTGATCGCGGGCCTGAAAGCGGGAAGGGATCCCGATCTCGAAAAATCCGTCGTCGAGGCGATGACGACGAACGAGACCTTTTTCTTTCGCGACAAGTCGCCGTTTGATCTCTTTCAGAATGTTCTGCTGCCGCGCTATCTGACTGCGCGAGCCACCACGCGCCGCCTGCGCATCTGGTGCGCGGCCGCCTCGACCGGGCAGGAACCCTACTCGCTCGCGATGCTGTTGAGCGAAGCGGCGTCCCGCCTTGCGGGCTGGCGCGTGGAGATCGTCGCCACTGACATTTCGACTGAAGTTTTGGAGAAGGCGAAGGCCGGTCTTTATAACCAGTTCGAAGTTCAGCGCGGTTTGCCTATTCAGCTGCTCCTGAAATACTTCACCCGCGTCGGCGACCAGTGGCAGATCGCTCCGCAGATCCGCTCGATGGTGGATTTCAAGCCGCTCAACCTCATCAAGGAATTCGGACAGCTCGGCACTTTCGACATCATCTATTGCCGCAATGTGCTGATCTATTTCGACAGGCCAACGAAAACGGATGTCCTCAAGCGTCTTGCCAATGCGCTGCCGGCGGATGGCGCGTTGTTGCTTGGAGCCGCCGAGACGGTGATCGGTCTCACGGAAGACCTGTCACCCGATGCGGTCAATCGCGGCCTTTACGAGAAAGTCTCGCGGCAGGCCGTCGAGCCGGCATCGCCGAGATTGGCGGCATTGCGCTGAGAGAAAGGCTCCCTCGAAGGAGGCTGCTTGAAAGACGCCCTTTTCATGAAGCGGCGTCTTTTTTCTTTTGCGCAGTGATCAACGCAGACGATTCAAGGCAAAGAAAAGGGCGGGGTTGAGCCCGCCCTTTCAATATGCCTGGAGCTAGAACCGATGCCTAACGAAGAACCGGAAGCGGCTTGACCGAGGGGCCGCTGAACTTGTTCGTCGCGAGATCCCCCATCGGCTTCGACGAGAAGCTCATATGCAGAGCCGCATTTGCCGCCAGTGGACTCGGTGCTGGTGCGGCCTTGTCCTTTGCCGCGGAGTTCGGTTTGGCAGGAAGCTCGACCGGCCCTGCGGCGGCGACGGCGATGGCGCGCGCGCCAGGGCGCGGCGGCGGCAGCGGATGATTGATCGATGCCGTCGTCGTGACATCGACAGTGCCGCGCGCGTCGGGCAGGCCGGGGATCGGGTTCGTCGCGGCGAGCGTGCTCGGGCGAACCGGCGGCATCGGCGCATAAGCAAGAACGGTCGTGGACGGCGCCGCGTTGTCGTCAGGCCGGCGAGGCGGCATCGGCGCGAAGGTGTTCTCGCGGCCGATTTTCATGTCCGCGCCATTTTGGCCCGAGGCTCCCTGCTGCCAGGCGAGCGTCGGTCCGGTTGGCGTGTCGATCGTGCTCGGCAGTCCCGCAATCCGTGTCGGAGCGACAGGCGGGAGCGGCGGCGGTGAGATCGGATCGTCACGTAAGGCGGCGGCGGCGCTACGGATCGCCTGCTCATCCGGTTCCTGCCTCGCCACCTGCACCGGAGCGGCGCGAGGTGCCGGCTGTTGCGGAACCGAGGACCCGTTGTTGTAGGCCATCAGGACAGACGTAGCCGAGTCGCTCGCGTAAGCGTTTCTGTCCGGCGTATTGCGGCTCGCGATAATCGCGCGGCCTGGGCGGGAAGCAGTGCGGATTTCTTCCGCATCCTCATCCTCGTCGCTGCCGCCGAAGAGCGTCGCCCACAGGCTCCTGCGCCGGGACGGTGCGGCAGCGCCGCCTCCCTCTTCCGCTTCAGCATAGGCGGTGTAGCCCGCGACCGCGCCGCCCTTGGCGAGCACTTCGGCGCGTGCTTCCTCGTAGCGCGCCATCGGCGTGCCATCGGCGGGAATGTGCACGGTTTTGCCATCGGGGAAGATGCGGGCGAGCTGGTCGCGCGTCATGCGCGGCCAGGCGCGCACGCTGCCGACGTCGAGGTGAACGAAAGGCGTATAGGCGTTGGGGTAATAACCGACGCCGCCGTTTTGCAGGCGCATGCCGATGGCGCGAAGGCGCTCCGTCGAGGCGTCGGGGATGTAGAAATCCATCGCCTTGCCGAGCATGTGCTGGCTGTTCTTCGCCACGGCGCTGGAGCGACGGCGCAGCATCGCGTTGGTGTTCGGCGAGCGGTAGCCCGAATTGACATGGACCGGCGAGCCCGCGCCGACTTCCCGATAAACCTCCCACACCGTATCGAAGAGGCGTGGGTCCATACGGGTCGGCTCGTCGCGGCGCCAGTCGCGCAGGAACCAGTTCAGTTGCTCGAGACCGGAAGAATCGTACTGGCCGTTGCGCCGGAACGTGACGGTCACCGTTTCCTTGGTGTTGTTGTGATAGAAGGTCAGGGTCCGCGTGTCGCCGTTGGCGATGGCATCCTGAGTGCCCCGCGTGCCGCCGATGAGGAGGGCAGCCAGCGCGACAAGGCCGATTCCAGTCCGGCGCGCGAAGTTCGACGCGGCCGCCTTGCGGCCCGAACGCATGACTCTCACTGTGATACTCGTCTTTTACGCGCCGCAAGGAGGGGGAGCGGCTTCCCTTATAGTGAAGGGAGATTTGCCGAAGACGGTTACTTCCACGTTAAGCCTGACGAAAAAAATTCAGGCCGGTGAATTAGGTCACCCGTCGAGCCCCAGGGCGGCCCGGACCTTGCGGTTGAGGCCATAGAGATCCTCGAAGGTCTTCATTTCGCCGGTCTCGTCGGAGGAGAGCGTGAAATAGGTCAGGTGGACCGGCAGCGGCTCGCGCAGGTGGATATAGCGCTCGCCCTTGCCGATCAGGCCACGCAGCTTCTGCTCGTTCCAGCCCTGGCTTTCCAGGACCTCTTGCGCCAGCTGGAAAGGCTGGTCGACACGCACGCAGCCGTGGCTGAAGGCGCGGTCCTGCGCCGAGAACAGCTTTCTGTTCGGGGTGTCGTGCAGGTAAACGGCGTATTGGTTGGGGAACATGAATTTCACGTAGCCCAGCGCGTTGCGCTCGCCGGGCGGCTGCTGCACCGAGATCCGGTTGCCGTTGCGGATGACCTTGTAGCCCTTCCGCGCGGCATAGGTCGGATCGCTGGCAAGTGCGGGCAGAAACTCTTTCTTCATGATCGAGGGCGGCACGGTCCAGGACGGGTTCACGACGAGATACTTCATCTCATCGGAGAAAATCGGCGTCTGGCTCTCCTTCTTGCCGACGATCACCCGCGTCTCGTGAATGACGTCCTTATCCTGCACGAAGCGCAGGCGGTACTCGGGCACGTTGACGAAGATGTGCCGCGTACCGAGATCGCGAGGCAGCCAGCGCCAGCGCTCCATGTTGGCGATGAGATCGCCTTCGAGCCGCGCCGCCGAGGTGCCGGGGTCGAGCGCGGCGACGGTCTGCGCCGTGAGGTCGCCGCTGGTCGGCAACCCCTTCTCCTTCTGGAAGGCGGAGACGGCGGAGACGACCGTGTGGTCATAGGCGGTCTCGTCACCGGACGAGGGGCCCAGGTTGAAGCGGGCGCGGATCAGCGGCACGCGCGGATCGCGCATGCCGAGCCGCAGCGTCGGCCCCTTGGGAACATGCACGACGGGGCGGGGCACGTTGTTCTCGCGCAACTGCGCCAGTTTCGCCTTGAGGGCGCGGTAGCCCTCATGCGGTGGATTGAAATCGGCAAGCGCCACACCGGCATCGGGCGTGGAGACGAGGGCGCTCAAGATCGCCTCGATGGCGGGAAGATCGAGCGTCGGCGCAATAAGATTGGAAAGGCGGGCGGGGTCGATGCGCCCGCCGCGCGCATCGCGGGCATAGCGGATCGCCGCGACGCTGAGCTTCAGGTCGGCCTCCGCCCACGCGGCGGGAGGAGCGTCCTTCGCCAGCGACAGGGAGGGTAAAGGATAGTCTGCCGGGTCGAGGCCATCGTTGCCAGCGTCGCGCAAGATCGCGGCAACGCCTTGCGCTGCCGGCAGAAAGGCACCGTCCCGCGACCAGAGGGTGGGCTGGGCGGCAGCGGTATAGAAGGCCGTCAGCGCCTCGCGGTCCTTGGCGTTCAACCGAAGCTCGCGCATGGCGGTATCATTCGCCAGCCGGTCCATGATCGCGCCGCGCAGGACGTCACCTTGCGTGAAGGTGACGGCGGCGGGCGTGGGGATATCGACCGAGGCCTGAAGCGGCCGGGCGTCTTCCTCCGAGATCGCGACGGGCGCGGGAGTGGGCGGGGCAGGGATCAGGTCGTCGAAGACGGGGGAGGCGGTCTCAACCGGCAGAGCGAGAATGATTTCGGATGCGTTTTGCGGGTGCGGTCCGCCTTCCGCCGTTTCAAGAGCTGCGGCGGCAACCGCGTATAACGACACCGATCCGGCCAGACCCAGACAGCCAATGGTCCTGCGCAGATTCCGCATCTCTCTCGCTCCATTCCCTTTTTTGCGCCCGCCCGAAGTCAGCGAAACGCAAAAGGGGTTTCTGCGAGGGACGATCCTCGTACAAACTTAAATGCGCGAAATGCTCAGGCGGCCATGCCGGCGGTACCCGATTCCTAGCCCAATTCCTTCAACTTTTTGTAAAGAGCGGAGCGTAAATTTCAGGCGCGGAATTCGTTCCTTCAAGGGTTCCGGCACCGCCTGAAAAAATGGTAAACCCGCCGTTAACGGCGCACCAACCTTTTCAGTGCGATGGGTTGATCGGATGCGCCCGGCATCCAATATTCCGGGCAGCCTTCTCGAACGTTTTCGGACAAAATGCCTACTTTTCAGGATGCCCTCATGGTTCACCAGTCTGCTATCGCAAGCGCCGCCACTGATGCCGATTTCGGTTCGCTTCCGGAGTGGGATCTCTCCCATCTTTATCCCGGCATCGACAGCGAGGCCTTCAAGGCGGACATGATCAAGGCGGAGGCGGAGTGCCAGGCCATCGCCGAAACCTATCGTGGCAAGCTGGCGGAACTGGCCCAGGCGGCGGATGCCTCCTTGCGCCTCAGCGAGGCGGTGCGCCGCTACGAGAGGGTCGAGGATCTTTTAGGACGGCTCATGTCCTATGCCGGGCTCGTCTATTCCGGCGATACGACAGATCCGGTGCGGGCGAAGTTCTATGGCGACACGCAAGAGCGGCTGACGGCGGCGTCGAGCGAGTTGCTGTTCTTCGGCCTCGAACTGAACCGCATCGACGATGCGGTGATGGACAAGGCCATGAGCAACGCGCCGCTCGCCCATTTCCGCCCGTGGATCGAGGACCTGCGCAAGGACAAGCCGTATCAGCTCGAAGATAGCATCGAGAAGCTGTTCCACGAGAAATCGGTGACAGGCCGTTCCGCCTGGAACCGCTTGTTCGATGAGACCATCGCCGCTTTGCGCTTCAACGTGCGGGGCGAGGAGCTTGCCATCGAGCCGACCCTGAACAAGCTGCAGGATACGGATGGCAGCGTCCGCAAGGATGCCGCCGAAGCGTTGGGCAAGGTCTTCAAGGCGAATCTGCGCACCTTCACGCTGATTACCAATACACTCGCGAAGGACAAGGAAATCTCCGACCGCTGGCGCGGCTTCGAGGACGTGGCGGATTCCCGTCACCTCGCCAACCGCGTCGAGCGCGAGGTTGTCGAGGCAATGGTGTCCGCTGTGCGCGAGGCCTATCCGCGCCTCTCGCATCGCTATTACGCGCTGAAGGCGAAGTGGTTCGGCAAGGACGCGCTGGATTACTGGGATCGCAATGCGCCCCTGCCGAAGGTGGAGCAACGCACCATCACCTGGAACGAGGCGCGCGAGACGGTGCTTGGCGCTTATTCCGCCTTCTCGCCGCGCATGGCGCAGATCGCGGAACGTTTCTTCGATGAAAAGTGGATCGACGCACCGACGCGTCCCGGAAAAGCGCCGGGCGCTTTCGCGCATCCGACGGTTCCGTCAGCGCATCCTTATGTTCTCCTGAACTATCAGGGCAAGCCGCGCGATGTGATGACGCTTGCGCATGAACTGGGCCACGGCGTTCATCAGGTTCTCGCCGCGCCCAACGGCGCACTCATGGCGCCGACGCCGCTGACGCTTGCCGAAACGGCGAGCGTCTTCGGTGAAATGCTCACCTTCCGCCGCCTGCTCGACCAGACCGCCGACAAGGTGCAGCGCAAGGCGATGCTGGCGGCGAAGGTTGAGGACATGCTCAACACCGTCGTGCGCCAGATCGCGTTCTACTCCTTCGAGCGCAAGGTTCATGTGGAGCGGCGAAACGGCGAACTCACCGCCGATCAATTGTGCGATCTGTGGATGTCGGTGCAGGCAGAGAGCCTCGGCCGCGCGATCCGCCTCGGCCCCGGTTATGAAACCTTCTGGGCCTATATCCCGCACTTCATCCATTCGCCGTTCTACGTCTACGCGTACGCTTTCGGCGATTGCCTCGTGAATTCGCTCTACGGCATTTACGAACGTTCGAGCGAGGGCTTCGTCGACCGCTACTTCGCACTGCTTTCAGCCGGTGGAACGAAGCACTACTCCGAACTTCTCGCACCCTTCGGCCTCAATGCCAGCGATCCCGCGTTCTGGCAGATCGGCCTGTCGATGATCGAGCGTCTGATCGCCGAACTCGAAGAGATGGAGAAGGCGGCGTAGAGCCCATGCCAGAGCGCGACCGCGAAGCGAACCGCTTTTCCGCCCGCGCCGCGCGCTATGCCCGCGTTGGCGCGAACATGAGCGGCGTCGCGGCGCGCATGGCGGGAGCCCGCATCTTCGGCGGCGAGAGCACTGCAGCCAA
Source organism: Microvirga flavescens (assembly GCF_003290125.1). Classification (GTDB taxonomy): domain Bacteria; phylum Pseudomonadota; class Alphaproteobacteria; order Rhizobiales; family Beijerinckiaceae; genus Microvirga; species Microvirga flavescens. The sequence goes on along the minus strand of NZ_QMKH01000005.1, from coordinate 296,702 downwards.
CGCCATCGCGCTCGCTCAGGCTCTCGGCGGGTTGAAAGGCCCGATCATGAAGGTGGCGCAGCTTCTCGCCACCATTCCGGATCTTCTACCGCCCGAATATGCCGCAGAACTCCAGAAGCTGCAAAGCGAAGCCCCGCCGATGGGCGCGGCTTTCGTGATGCGGCGGATGCAGGCGGAGCTTGGGCCGGATTGGCGCAGCCGCTTCGGCTCCTTCGATCCTCACCCCGCGGCGGCAGCGTCCTTGGGCCAGGTGCATCGGGCGACATCGAAACAGGGCGAGGCGCTCGCCTGCAAACTGCAATATCCCGACATGCAGTCCGCCGTCGAAGCGGATCTGAAGCAACTCGACATCGCGCTGGCGCTTCATCGTCGTCTCGATCCTGTCATCGACACGAGCGAGATCGCTCAGGAGATCGGCGAGCGTGTTCGCGAGGAACTCGACTACGAACGTGAAGCGAAGCACGCCGCGCTCTATGCGCACCTGCTCGAAGGCATCGGCGAGGTTCGCGTGCCGCAGGTTCACCCCGATCTCTCGACGCGCCGCCTGCTCACCTTGAGCTGGCTCGAAGGGGAGAGGATCCTCAACTTCGTGAGCGCCGACGCAGCCATCCGCAATCGCCTCGCCGTCGCCATGTTCAAGGCCTGGTGGCATCCCTTCAGCCATGCGGGCGTGATCCACGGCGATCCGCATCTTGGAAACTACACCGTGTTTTCGGAAGGCGGCGAGGCGCGGGGGATCAACCTGCTCGATTACGGCTGCATCCGTATTTTCGATCCCAAGTTCGTTGGCGGCGTGGTCGATCTTTATCGCGGCCTGCAACAGAACGACCGCGCGCGCGTCGTTCACGCTTACGAGACATGGGGCTTCAAGAACCTGTCCCATGACCTGATCGACATTCTCAATATCTGGGCGGGGTTCATCTATGGCCCGCTGCTGGACGATCGGGTCCGCACGGTGGCGGATGGCGTCGCGCCCGGAGAATATGGCCGTCGCCAGGCTTTTCAGGTTCACAAGGCGCTGAAAGAAAAAGGCCCGGTCACCGTGCCGCGCGAATTCGTCTTCATGGACCGCGCTGCCGTCGGGCTGGGAGCCGTCTTCCTGCATCTGCGCGCGGAATTGAATTATCACCGCCTCTTCGAGGACGAGATCGAGGCTTTTTTGGTCGAAGGCCTTGCGGCGAGGCAGGCGCAGGCGCTCGGAGCCTGCGGCCTTCTCGTCTCAACGTTATGAGGTTGCATTCGCCGCCCGAACACCGTAGTTACGGTTGGTAAGGGGTATGCCGATGAAGATCGTTTTCGTTCACCAGAATTTTCCGGGTCAGTTCCAGCGCCTTGCGCGGAGTTTCGCAGCCGAGGGTCACGAGGTCATCGGCCTGTGCATGACCGACACGGCGAAGCGATCCCCCATCCCCGGTGTGAAGGTCTATAATTACAACCCGGTGGCCGGGCCGGAGGACGCCCCGTTCCAGAACCGCTATTCCCCTGTCGTCCCTCGGTTGCGGCGCGCCTACGGCGTTGCCCATCTGGCACGCAAGCTGGCCGATCAGGGCCTCCAGCCGGATGTGGTCGTCGTCAACACGGGCTGGGGCGAGAACCTTTTCCTCAAGGACATCTGGCCGAACGCGAAGCACGTCGCCTATTTCGAATATTACTACCGGGCCAAGGGGCAGGATTGCGATTTCGATCCGGAGTATCCGGTGACGAGCGAAGAAGTCATCTGGCGTCTGCGGCTGAAGAACTCCATGCAGCTCGGCGCGCTCGATGCGGCTGACGTCGCCGTCGCTCCCACCGTTTACCAGCGCAACACCTTCCCGGAATACCTGCACGACAGAGTCGAGGTCATTCACGACGGGATCGATACGCAGAAGCTGGTTGCCAGTCCTGACGTGAAAATCCGCATCGGCGCGAAAAACGGGCCGATGCTGACCCGCGACAAGCCCGTCGTCACGTTCGTGACCCGCAACATCGAGCCGATGCGCGGCGCGCACATCGTCTTCCGAAGCCTGCCCTATATGCTCGACATCGATCCCGAACTTCAGGTCGTGATCATTGGCGGCAAGGGAACGAGCTATTCGGGCTCGGCCCCGAACGGCCAGAGCTGGTTCGACGTGTTCCGCTCCAAGATCGAGCGGCCGGTCGACTGGTCCCGCGTTCATTTCGTCGGCAGCCTGCCCTACGAGCAATTCGTGCGGGTGCTCCAGGTTTCCTCGGCCCATATCTACATGACCTATCCCTTCGTGCTGTCCTGGTCGTTGATCGAATCCATGGCGCTTGAATGCCGGATCGTCGCCTCCGATACGGATCCGGTTCGCGAGGTCATCCAGGACGGCGTCAACGGTCGGCTCTTCCCGTTCTTCGACGAGAAGGCGCTGGCTGCGCGGGTGCGCGAGACCATCGTCGAAAAGGAGCGTTCGGCGGAGATGGCCCGGGCTGCTCGTGCCCTTGCCGTCGAAAAGTATGATTATGCCACTGCTTGCCTGCCGCAATGGCGGGAGTTCCTTGGCATTCCGGCGCCCGCAGGGGCCTAGCGCCGGGGCTGACGCCGCGGCGGTTGCTAAAGGCCTTACAGGCGGCATTTTCGGGAGCTTGCTCCATTCGAAGATTGCGGCGGGCCGATCCATGCGGTAAACGCAGCATCAATATCGAATGCTGAACTCAGGGCATGACAATGGCGACCAATCAGGTGACGGACACGGAATACCACCCCGCGATGGACGAGGCGGCTCATGAGGCAACCTATCGGGGCTTCGTGACCTTTGCCGAAATCGGGACGGCCGTCGTTATCTGCTGGGTGCTGGCGCTTGCTGTCGGCGGCGTGAAGCATGGCTGGCTGACCGCGATCGTCGGCGTCGCCCTTTCGCTCGTGGCCGGCGCTGCCGGCGCCAAGTCTTCCGCCATCGGCATCCGCGCGCCCCTGGCCGTCGCGGTTCTGCTGCTCCTGGCTCTCGTCTTCTACTAAGAGTACGCCCTGCAACGGCAGGGTTGCTCTTTCGGAAGACCGTTATAAATCAACAAATTAGGGGATGGTCACGGTTCGAGCCGCGGCTGCCCCTTGAGCGAGCCTCAAATATGTAGCTTCAGACGAGAGGCTGATTGCGTCTCTTGAAACACGCTCAGCCTTTCGTTTTCTAGACTGCCGCATGATCCGGGCGAACAACCGGTGCCCACTGATCATGCTCTAAAATTCGAGGCGTCTGACGGGCGCCGAGCGCGGGGGTGTGCATGCTGATAGCCGTTCTCTCCGAAACCGATGCCGTGGAGCCACGGGTCGCCGCAACGCCCGAGACCGTCAAAAAATACAAATCCCTTGGTGCCGACATTGTCGTGCAAGCGGGCGCCGGCGTTCGGGCCGGGGTTCCCGATGCGGAATTCGAGGCCGCCGGCGCGAGCATCGCGAAGGACGCGAAGAGCGCCGGCAAGGATGCTGATGTCGTCCTCAAGGTCCGCCGCCCGACCGAGGCGGAACTAAAGGTCATCAAGCCCGGCGCGCTGGTGATCGCGATCATGGATCCTTATGGCCAGGATGCTGCGCTCAAAGCGCTGGCCGAGGCCAAGGTCGCCGCTTTTTCCATGGAATTGATGCCGCGCATCACCCGCGCGCAGGTGATGGACGTGTTGTCCTCGCAGGCGAACCTTGCCGGCTACCGCGCGGTGATTGACGCCACGGCGGAATATGGCCGGGCCATGCCGATGATGATGACGGCGGCGGGCACGGTGCCGGCGGCGCGCGTCTTCATCATGGGCGCGGGCGTTGCGGGCCTGCAGGCCATCGCCACGGCGCGCCGTCTTGGCGCGGTGGTGACGGCAACGGACGTGCGCCCCGCCGCCAAGGAACAGGTGGAGAGCCTGGGCGCCAAGTTCATCGCGGTCGAGGACGAAGAGTTCAAGCAGGCAGAGACGGCGGGCGGCTACGCCAAGGAGATGTCGGCGGAATATCGCGCCAAGCAGGCCGCGCTCGTTGCCTCGCACATCGCCAAGCAGGACATCGTCATCACCACGGCGCTGATCCCGGGCCGTCCCGCGCCGAAGCTTGTGACGCGGGATATGGTGGAGAGCATGAAGCCGGGTTCAGTGGTGGTCGATCTCGCTGTCGAGCGCGGCGGCAATTGCGAACTTTCCAAGCCCGGTGAAGTGGCGGAGCATAACGGCGTGAAGATCGTCGGGCATCTCAACGTGCCGGGCCGCCTCGCCGCGACGGCCTCCAGCCTCTACGCCAAGAATCTCTATGCCTTCGTCGAAACCTTGGTCGACAAGGAAACGAAGGCGCTCGCCGTGAAGTGGGACGATGAACTCGTGAAGGCAACATGCCTGACCCGCGACGGCGCCATCGTCCATTCCGCATTTCAGCCGACGACTTGAGGCAGGGGGAAAGCATGGCACTCACACCCGAACAGGCAGTCGAGCAATCGAAGGCCGCAGCAGCCGTTGCCCAGCGCGCAGCGGAAGCCGCGCAGGCCATCGCCGATCAGGTCGCGCTCGCGGCCTCCACCGCGACCCACGGCGCGGTCGACCCCACGGTGTTCCGTCTCGCCATCTTCGTCCTGGCGATCTTCGTCGGGTACTACGTGGTGTGGTCGGTGACGCCGGCGCTCCACACGCCGCTGATGTCGGTGACGAACGCGATCTCCTCTGTGATCGTGGTCGGCGCGCTTCTCGCCGTCGGCGTCAATGTGGCGCCGGCCCTCGGCGACGGGCCGGTCTGGGCGCGGACGCTCGGCTTCATCGGCCTCGTTTTGGCGTCCATCAACATCTTCGGCGGCTTCCTGGTGACCCAGCGCATGCTCGCCATGTACCGCAAGAAGGGTTGAGACGATGTCGGCCAATCTCGCCTCGATCCTCTATCTCGTCTCCGGCGTCCTCTTCATCCTGGCCCTGCGCGGCCTTTCGCATCCGACCACGTCGCGGCGGGGCAACATGCTCGGCATGGCGGGCATGGGCATCGCCATTGTCACGACCCTCTTCGTGCAGCCGCCTGACGGGTTCGGCGGCTGGGCGCTGGTGATCCTCGGCCTTGGAATCGGCGGCGGCATCGGTGCGGTGGCGGCGCGCAAGGTGCCGATGACGGCGATGCCGCAGCTCGTCGCTGCGTTCCACTCTCTTGTCGGCCTCACGGCAGTGCTGGTGGCGGCAGGCGCGCTTTATGCGCCGCAGGCTTTCGGCATCGGCGCGGAGGGTTCGATCCACGGCAGTTCGCTGTTCGAGATGGCGCTCGGCGTCGCCATCGGCGCGATTACCTTCACCGGCTCGGTCATCGCCTTCTTGAAGCTCGATGGGCGCATGTCCGGCAAGCCGATCATGCTGCCGCAGCGCCACCTTCTCAACATCGCGCTTGGCGTGCTGCTGTTTGTGCTGCTGGTGATCTTCATCCGCACCGAGAGCCATGCCGCGTTCTGGCTCATCGTGCTTGTGTCCTTCGTCCTCGGCGTGACGCTCATCATCCCCATCGGCGGTGCGGACATGCCGGTGGTGGTGTCGATGCTCAACTCCTATTCGGGATGGGCGGCGGCGGGCATCGGCTTCACCCTCGGCAATCTCGCGCTGATCATCACCGGCGCGCTGGTCGGCTCGTCGGGTGCGATCCTGTCCTACATCATGTGCAAGGGCATGAACCGCTCGTTCTTCTCGGTCATCCTCGGCGGCTTCGGCGGCGAGACGGCCGGTGCGGCGGCGGGCGCGGCTGAAACGCGCCCCGTGAAGCAAGGCTCGGCGGACGATGCCGCCTTCATCATGAAGAACGCCTCCAAGGTCATCATCGTGCCGGGCTACGGCATGGCGGTGGCGCAGGCCCAGCACGCCCTTCGCGAGATGGCGGATCAGCTGAAGGCCGAGGGCGTCGAGGTGAAGTACGCCATCCACCCGGTGGCGGGCCGCATGCCGGGCCACATGAACGTGCTGCTCGCCGAAGCGAACGTGCCTTACGACGAGGTGTTCGAGCTCGAGGACATCAACGGCGAATTCCCGCAGGCCGATGTCGCCTTCGTCATCGGCGCCAACGACGTGACGAACCCGGCGGCCAAGACCGACCCCTCCTCGCCGATCTTCGGCATGCCGATTCTCGATGTGGAGAAGGCCAAGACGGTGCTGTTCATCAAGCGCGGCATGGGCTCCGGCTATGCGGGCGTCGAGAACGAGCTGTTCTTCAAGGACAACACCATGATGCTCTTCGGCGATGCCAAGAAAATGGTCGACGAGATTTTGAAGAATATCGACTGACCGTTTCGCTCATCGGTATTATGTTCAGAAGGCCGGTCACGACCGGCCTTTTTGCTTGAGAGATGACGGATGGCGGAAATCGGCTTACGGACGGCGATACTCGCGGATCGCAGTGCGATCATCGAACTCATTCACAAGCTGAACGTGTTCGAGGCCGACCTGACCCATGACCGCTCCCGCGACTACGAGGGCGCGGAGGCCTATTACGACGAACTCCTGCGCCGCCTTTCGGGCAGGGAAGGGCGTATCGTCCTGGCGGAAGCCGATGGCCGGATTGTCGGCGCGATGGGCTTTTGCGTCGATCGCGACGCCGCCTACATCACCGACGATGTGCGCCTCCACGGCACGGTGACCGATCTCATCGTCCATGAGGATTGGCGCGGGCGCGGCATCGGCCAGATGCTGCTCAACGAAGCCGAGCGCCTGACGCGCAAGGCCGGGCTCCAGCGCCTGATGATCGGCGTGCTCGTTGCCAATGAGCGGGCCGCGCGCACCTATCGCGATTTCGGTTTCGAGCCTTACGTCTCGGTGCTGATCAAGGATCTATGAAAGACAGGCGCGGCCAGCGGGCGCCCCAGTCCTTGCCGGCAATCCGCTTTCGATAAAGATCGGGCTTGAGGGCGAAGGCGGGTGTCGGCCGCACCACGAGGCCGAGAAGGTCCTCGATGCCGTGAGGAGCGATCAGCTCGACGTCTCCGTCATTCAGGCGCGCCGCTATGGCCGTCGCCGTCTCAGGCCAATGGGCGATGGCGTGAGACGTGTCGCGATAAGGCGCATCGCCGTTGCGGCTGTGCATGCGGGCCTGGTTTCTGACCTGCCAATTGGGCCGAGGGCTCAGCGCGTGCAGGCGCTGCTCCAACGCGATGTCTCGATGCTCGCTTATGTCAGTGGGGTCGAAATAGGCGACGTCGATGTCGCTTAAACTTGCGAAATCCGGCTCGCGCCCATGCAGCGCATCCCAGACCGCGTTGCGGATGAAGCCAGCGCCGATCCAGCAATCGGGTAGGCCGAGACTTTCGACATGGCGAAGAGCCTCGATCCATTGCGGCAACGAGGCGAGAAAGCCGGCGATGTCACGTATGCTGCGCATCGCCGGTTCCGGTCTTCAAGCCTTAAAGGCGGCTCTGCCCTTGCCGGGCGACGCTGTTGCCGTTGTCGATGGACAGCGCGCGCTGGAAGCTCTCGATGGCGGCCTGCTTGTTGCCCATCTTCTCGTAGGCGACGCCGCGCCAGGCCCAGGAATCCGCGTCGCGGTTGTTCACGTTCAGCGCCGCGTTGAAATCCTCGATGGCCTTTTCGAACTGGTTCGTGGCGATCAGGCTCTGCCCGCGCGCGGCGTAAGGAGCGCCGACGAAGGGGTTGCGGTCGATGGTGGCGTCGAAGTCGAGGATGGCCTGCTGATGCATGCCCTGGCGCTGGTAGAGCAGGCCACGGGCATGGACCGCCTCGGCCGATTCGGGCAGCAGGCGGATCGCGATGGAAAGATCGTTCAGGGCGTCCTGATACTGATTCTGCGAGCGGTAGAGGTTGCCGCGCCCGATATAGGCCGGGCCGTAATTCGGGTCCGCCTGGATGGCGCGGGTGAAGTCGCCAAGGGCCTGATCGTTGCGTCCGGTCTGGCGCAGGGCCAGCGCCCGGTTGGTGTAGGCCGGGGCATAGTTGGGATCGAACTGGACGGCCTTCGAGAAATCGCTGATCGCGTCGCTGTAGCGGCCGACGCGGGCATAGGCCGCGCCGCGCGTGTTGTAAGCGCCGGGATCGTTGGGGTTGCGCTCGATGACCTCGCTCAAGGACGAGATGTTGACCCCCGAGGTGCCCTGCGTGTCCTCTTCCACGACCGCGATGCGCCGGGTCATGCCGCCACTCGTGGTGTCACAGGCCGCGAGAGCGGCGGTGAGAAGAATGAGGGCGAGCGGCTTGAGGGGGCGAATCGAAGGGGCGAACACCTTGGATCTCCAGATGAATGAGGAAGAATAAGCCTTTTGCAGCAAAAAACTTAACGGATACAGAATGCTGGAACGCGACGCTGTGGGGAGGGAGGCCAGCTCTCCAAATGCAATCGGCGCCTCCCGCTTTCGCAGAAAGGCGCCGACTGGAAACTCAAAATCCGAACCCCTTAAAGGGGTTGGAGCCCTTAGCGGGCTTCAGCCGAGCGCGGCTGTCCCGGACGGGTCGACACGGCGCGCGGCTTGGAAGGCAGGAGGCCTTCGCGCTGCAGGCGCTTGCGAACCAGCTTGCGGGCGCGGCGGACTGCTTCGGCCTTCTCGCGAGCCTTCTTCTCGGAAGGCTTCTCGAAGTGGCCGCGAAGCTTCATCTCGCGGAAGATACCTTCGCGCTGCATCTTCTTCTTCAGGGCGCGGAGCGCCTGATCGACGTTGTTATCACGGACAAGAATCTGCACGCGAAATCCTCGTGTTGCGCAGGGTCGTTTGATTCAAAAACAAAGGAGGCGCGCCATGCGCACCTCGTCTGGGCGGTTTCGTTAGCAAAGGAAACCTTGGGTGTCCAGAGTTTCTTTGCCGAAAAAAGCCGTCCCGCTCCGATAAACGGCCAAGCCGGACGAAGGTTCAGGGCTTCTCTGCAAAAATCCGCGTGACGTGGCCCATCTTGCGGCCCGGCCGGGCCTCGGCCTTGCCGTAGAGGTGCAGATGTGCGCCGGGTTCCGCGAGAATCCGCTCCCACTCGTCCACGTCGCTGCCGATGAGATTCTGCATTTCCACCCGCCCGAGCCTGCCGGTCGCGCCCAAGGGCCAGCCGCAGACGGCTCGCACATGCTGCTCGAACTGCGAGGTCTCGGCCCCGCCGAGGGTCCAGTGGCCGGAATTGTGCACCCGAGGGGCGATCTCGTTGACGACGAGGCGCTCCTGCCCGTTCTCCCGCACGAGAAACAGCTCGACCGCCAGAACACCTACATAGTCGAGAGCATCGGCGATCTTGCGGGCGATGAGGATGGCCTGCTCCCCCGTTCCGGGCTTCACATCGGCGGGAACGCGAGTGGTGTCGAGGATGTGGGCGCGGTGCTCGTTCTCGCACAGGTCATAGGCGGCAAAATCGCCATCCTTGCCCCGCGCGGCGACGACGGAAACCTCCCGCTCGAAGGCGACGAAACCTTCCAGAATCGCCGGCGAGCGGCCGATGGCCTCGAAGGCGACCGCCGGATCGTCGCCGGGGCGGATGATGGTCTGCCCCTTGCCGTCGTAGCCGAAACGCCGGGTCTTGAGCACCGAGGGGCGTCCGATGGCGGCAATGGCCTCGGCAAGCTCGGCCTCGTCGGCCACCGGCGCGAAAGGGGCTGTCTCGATGCCAAGGCCCGATACGAAGCTTTTTTCCAGAAAACGGTCCTGCGAAACCGCCAGCGCCTGCGCGTTGGGGGCAAGCAGGGCGTGCGCACTTAAGGTATCGGCGGTGGCGCTCGGCACGTTCTCGAATTCATACGTGATGACATCGACCGCCTTGGCGAAGCGCACCAGGGCGGCCTCGTCCTCGTAGGACGCGATGGTGTGCGCCGCAGCCACGTCGAAGGCGGGGCTGTTCTCTTCGGGGGCGTAGATATGGGTGCGCAGGCCGAGCTCGGCGGCTGCGATCGCGATCATCCGGCCGAGCTGGCCACCGCCGAGAATGCCAAGGGTGCTGCCGGGGCGGATCATGGTCTCAAGGCTCCCTGGAGGGACGCTCGGCGACGCTTTCGCTCTGGCGCTGCCGCCAGGCGTCGAGCCGCTTCGCCAGGGCCTTATCGTGGAGCGCCAGCACCGAGGCGGCAAGGAGAGCCGCGTTGACGGCTCCCGCCTTGCCGATGGCGAGCGTGCCGACCGGGATGCCGGCGGGCATCTGCACGATGGAGAGAAGGCTGTCCTGCCCCGACAGGGCCTTGGACTCGACGGGCACGCCGAAAACGGGGAGGGGGGTCATGGCGGCGGTCATGCCCGGCAGATGGGCGGCGCCGCCCGCGCCCGCGATGACGACCTGGAAACCCTCGTCCTTCGCACCCTTGGCGAAGGCCACGAGGCGGTCGGGCGTACGATGGGCCGAGACGATGCGCGCATCGTAGGCGATGTCGAGCGCCTCGAGCGTTTCAGCCGCGTGCTGCATGGTGGCCCAGTCGGACTGACTGCCCATGATGATGGCGACGGGGATTCCAGCCATGCTTGCGTCTCCGGATCGGCCTTGTGACCCAACGGGGCATAGCGAAGCCTTGGCGGGCAAGCAAGGCTGCGGGGACGAATAACCGCGCGATCCGCCTTCAGGCGATGATGTCGGGAGTGAGCTGGTCTTCCAGGCGGATGATCTGGTCCTTGAGGACGAGCTTGCGCTTCTTGAGGCGCTGCACCTGTAACTGATCGCCGGTGATGATGTGCTCCAACGCGTCGATGGCGTTGTCCAGATCGCGATGCTCCTGCTTCAGGCGGGCGAGTTGATCGTCGAGTTCAGCCCTGTTCGGCATCGATTGGAAACCTTGCACGTCAAAAGGCGACGGACCCTGTCAGGCCGCCGCTCAACGGAGCGAAGTATGCTCCGCGTGTCCCTGGAGGGCAAGCCGCTGGAGCGTGTTTTCCCATTTGCGCACTGCAGCGACGATTGCCTTCGACTCGCCATGTTCCTTGTGTCAGATTTGTTTTGTCGGATAACGAACAGGAGGGACCGATATGCCTTTGCTGAATCATCTGACGGAGCTGGAGCGTAAGCATCGGACGCTGGAGCGTCAGATCGAGGACGCCCAGAACCACCCGTCGACAGATGACGTTACACTGGCCGAACTCAAGCGGAAGAAGCTTCAGCTCAAGGATCAGATTTCCAAGCTGAAGAACGCGCAGCCGATGGTGCACTAAGCGCATTCCATAAAAAACTGCCCGAGCCGTCGCTTCGAGTGGCGGCTTTTTTATTGGGTCAGATCAGGGCCCGCACGCCGTCCACGATGAGTTTGGTGCCGACAAGCACGAGAAGCACATAGACGATGGTATAGAAGCGCTCTCCCGAAACGCGCCGCACCAGTCGTACGCCCGCCCAGGTGGAGGCGATCGCGACGGGGAAAAGCACGCCGGCTGTCGCGAGGTTCTCGGTGGTGAACTGGCCCAGCGCCATGTAGGGCGGCACCTTGATCCAGTTGTTGAGCGCGAAATACACTGCGCCCGTGCCCACGAAAACGTCGCGTGGCAAGCGCTGCGGCATCACATAGATCTGGAAGGGCGGGCCGCCCGCATGGGCGATCATGCTCGTGAAGCCCGTGATCCAACCCCAGAAGAGGCCGCGTGGAACATCCGCCCGCGTTGCTTGAGGATTCTTCACACGGCGCTCCAGCACGAGCCGCCGGATCGCGAATGCAACCGAGATGACGCCGACCGCAAGCGTCACCGCCGCGTCGGATACTTTCGCCGCGAGAAGATAGGCGGTGACGATGCCGACAATGCCGCTCGGCAGGAGGATCAGGATGTTCCGGAGGTCCCAGGTTTTCCGGTAGGCCCACACCGTCACGACGTCCTGCACCATCAGGATCGGCAGCATGATGGCGGCGGATTGCACCGGCGAGACGACGAGCGCCATGAGCGGCAGGGAGAGAAGCCCGAGCCCCGAGAAGCCGCCCTTTGCCATGCCCATCAGAACGACGGCCGGCACGGCGGCGGCATAAAAGAGAGGGTCGGTAATCATCAAAGCACTCGCCGAAAGTCGCGCTGACCGCAGCGCGCCCGCCTGCTACCACAACGGAACAGACCTGTCCCATGCGGCTTGAAGGCTAGAGCATGATCAGAACAAGCGGACACCAGTTGTTCGCCCGGATCATGCGGCAAATAAAGGAGGCTGGAGTCTGATCGTGTTTCAACGAGACATGATCGGACTCTAAAGGGTAACGCCATGACAAACACCCGCAGTCGCTACCATGACGTCTATGAAGGCTGGAAGCGCGATCCGGAAGGATTCTGGCGCGAGGCGGCCAAAGAGATCGATTGGTACAAGCCCGCCGACAGGATCTTCGATCCGCAGGCGGGGGCTTATGGCCGCTGGTTCGTGGGTGCCGAGTGCAACACCTGCTACAACGCCGTCGACCGGCATGTCGCAACGCGCGGCGATCAGGCCGCCATCATTTACGACAGTCCGGTCGCGAATGCGCAGCGCCGTATTTCCTACGCGCAGTTGCAGGACGAAGTGGCGACGCTCGCCGCCGTTTTGCAGGACATGGGCGTGAAGAAAGGCGACCGTGTCATCGTCTACATGCCGATGATCCCCGAGGCGGTCTTCGCCATGCTCGCCTGCGCGCGCCTTGGCGCGATCCACTCCGTGGTGTTCGGTGGTTTTGCCGCGAAGGAGCTTGCGACCCGCATCGACGATGCAAAGCCCAAGGCCATCCTCTCCGCATCCTGTGGCATCGAGGGCGCGAAGATCGTGGCCTACAAGCCGCTTCTCGATGAGGCGATCGAGCTTTCCGCCTCGAAGCCAGAAACCTGCCTCGTCTATCAGCGCCCGCAACTCGAGGGCTCGCTGCTTGCCGGACGCGATCGCGATTGGGCGCAGGAAACGACAAAGGCGAAAGTGGCGGGCAGGAAGGCCGAGTGCGTTTCCGTCGCCGCGACCGATCCGCTTTACGTGCTCTACACCTCCGGCACCACCGGCAAGCCGAAGGGCGTGGTGCGCGACAACGGCGGCTACATGGTCGCGCTCAAATGGACCATGAGCAACTTCTACGGCGTGAAGCCCGGCGAAGTGTTCTGGGCGGCGTCCGACGTCGGCTGGGTGGTGGGCCATTCCTACATCGTCTATGCGCCGCTGCTCCACGGCTGCGCGGCGGTTCTCTATGAGGGCAAGCCGGTCGGCACACCGGATGCAGGCGCTTTCTGGCGCGTGATCGCCGAGCACAAGGTCGTGACGTTGTTCACTGCGCCCACCGCCTTCCGCGCGATCAAGAAGGAAGATCCGCAGGCCGAACTTCTCAAGAAATACGACGTGTCGTCCTTACGCGCGTTTTTCCTCGCGGGCGAGCGCGCCGATCCCGACACGGTGCAATGGGCCGAGGACATCCTCAAGCTGCCGGTGATCGACCATTGGTGGCAGACGGAAACCGGCTGGCCTGTCGCGGGCAACCCGATGGGCCTCGGCGCGCTTCCCGTCAAACACGGCTCGCCCACGGTGGCGATGCCGGGCTATGTCCTCGACGTTCTGGACGAGGGCGGAAAATCCGTCGGCGCGGGGACGATGGGCACCATCGTCATCAAGCTGCCGCTGCCTCCCGGCTGCCTGCCGACGTTGTGGCAGGCGGACGAGCGGTTCAAGGAATCCTATCTCGCCACCTATCCCGGTTACTACAACACGTCCGATGCCGGGTTCATCGACAGCGACGGCTATGTGTGGGTGATGGGCCGCACGGACGACATCATCAACGTGGCCGGCCATCGCCTCTCCACCGGCGGCATGGAGGAGGTGCTGGCCTCCCACCCGTGCGTTGCCGAATGCGCTGTGATCGGCGTGAAGGATGAGTTGAAGGGCGAGGTGCCCTGCGGTTTCGTGGTGCTGAAATCCGGCGTCCAGCAGACGCCCGACGTGATCGAAAAACAACTCGTCGGCCTCGTGCGCGAGAAGATCGGCCCCGTGGCGGCCTTCAAGATCGCCATCACCGTCGGGCGCCTGCCGAAGACCCGCTCCGGCAAGATCCTGCGCGGCACCATGAAGAAGATCGCGGACGGCGATAGCTGGACCATGCCCGCCACCATCGACGATCCCGGCATTCTGGAGGAGATTGGTGAGATCCTGAAGAGCCGGGGTCTGGTGAACTGAGAGAGGCGCAGGGAAGAATGACGAAGCCGTCGAAGGAGGATCCTCAAGCGCGGTTCGAGACGCTTCTGGCGCAAGTTCTCACGTCGGATGAGGAGGCCCGGCAGCATGCCGCCTTAAAGAACGCGCGCGGTTCCGCGCGGTGCGAGGCCGTCGATGCAAAGGCCACGTTCGAGAAGAACCGAGAAAGGCCGCTCAAGGCCCGCAAGCGTGAATCCAAGCGGCAGGATTGAGTTCGGTAACGGATAACAAAAAAGGCCCGGAGTGATCCGGGCCTTTTGTCGTTTTGGAAACGGCTCGACTTACTCGTCGTCCTCGTCATCCGAACGCTTGAGCTGCTTGAGCTTGGCGAAGACCGAATGCACGTCGATCTTTTCCTCTTCCGCCGGCTTCGGCTTGCTCATGTCGGCGAAAGGCTCGTGCGTCTCTTCCGGCGCGGTCGAAACTTCGGCGGGGAGAAGCGTTCCGCCGGCCTCGTGCGGCTCGACCTGCGGACGGTCCTTGGCGGCGCGCTGCACTTCGAAATCGAGATCGATCTGCGAGCACAGGCCAAGCGTCACCGGGTCCATCGGCGAGAGCGTCGCGGAATTCCAGTGAGTGCGGTCGCGAACCTGCTGAATGGTGGACTTGGTGGTGCCCACGAGCCGCATGATCTGCGCATCCTTCAATTCGGGATGGTTGCGCACGAGCCAGAGAATGGCGTTCGGGCGGTCATGGCGGCGGGAAACGGGGGTGTAGCGCGGGCCTTTGCGGGTGCGCTTCATCTCCGGCAGCTTCACCTTGGTCTCGGCCATGCGCAGGCGGTAATCGGGATTGGCCTGCGCCTTCTCGATTTCATCGCGGGTGAGCTGGTTCGTGGTGATCGGGTCGAGGCCCTTGATCCCGGTCGCGACTTCGCCATCGGCAATGCCCTTCACCTCGAGCGGGTGGAGCTTGCAGAAATCGGCGATCTGCTCGAACGACAGCGAGGTGTTCTCGACGAGCCAAACGGCCGTCGCCTTCGGCATCAGCGGTCCCTGGGACATAAGCTACCTCCTTCAAGCCGGGCGCTCTTCAAGGGCGCCGCACGGCAAAACTCTCTTGCGCTCCGTCCCGGCCGGGGCCGAAGCATCTCTGCTCACGATGTGAGGGAAACAGGGCTAATATACGTAAAGCGCGGCGCGGTTGCAAATTTTAAGCGCTCCCCGCCCCGAAGATCCCGCTTTTGTCGGGGTTTCCCCTCACACCGTCAGCACGATCTTGCCCACATGCTGGCCGCCATCCATGCGGGCATGGGCTTCGCGCACGTTCTCGAGCGGGAAGGACGAGTCCATCACCGGGCGGCAGCGGCCCTCGCCGAGAAGCGGCCAGACATGCGCCTCCAGCGCCTCGGCGATGGCCGCCTTTTCCGCGACGGGGCGGGAGCGCAGGGTCGAGCCTGTATGGGTCAGACGCTTGAGCATCAGGCGGCGGAAATCGACCTCCACCTTGCTCCCCTGCAGAAAGGCGATCTGCACGATGCGCCCGTCCTGCGCCGCCGCCTCGTAATTGCGGGGGATGTAGTCGCCCCCGACCATGTCGAGAATGACGTCCGCGCCCCGGCCCTCCGTCGCCTCCTTGACGGCTTTGACGAAGTCCGCCTCGCGGTAGTTGATCGCCAGATCCGCCCCGAGCCGGGTGCAGGCATCGCACTTGGCCGCGCTCCCGGCCGTCGCGATGACCTTCGCGCCGAAGGCCTTGGCGAGCTGGATCGCCGTGGTGCCGATGCCCGACGTGCCGCCGTGGACGAGGAAAGTCTCGCCCGGCTGCAGGCGTCCCCGCTCGAAAACATTCGACCAGACGGTGAAATAGGTTTCCGGGATCGCCGCCGCTTCCGTCATGGAAAGCCCGTCCGGAATGGGCAGTGCGTTCGAGGCGTGGGCGAGCGCATATTCCGCATAGCCGCCGCCCGGAACGAGTGCCATCACCGGCGCGCCGGGAAAGAAGCGCGGCAGGTTCGGCCCCGCCGCCACGACAACGCCTGCGACTTCAAGGCCAAGAATATCCGATGCGCCGGGCGGGGGCGGGTAGCCGCCTTGCCGCTGGATCACGTCCGGGCGGTTCACGCCGGCGGCCTCGACGCGGATCAGGATCTCCCTCTCTTTCGGCTCGGGGACCGGGCGCTCGACGATGGTGAGCACCTCGGGGCCGCCGCTGCCTTTCGCGATGACGCCGCGCATGGTGGTGGGGATCATGGTCATGTTCAAAATCCTCCGAAGGTCCGCATCGGGACTGCCCCCTCGATCGCCGTTGGCAAGCGGGACCTCTCGCACTAACCTTTAATGCGGTTGAGGAGGAGGATGCCATGGTTTTCGATCCCTTTGCCGACGAGCCTCGTCGGAAGGTCAACGCTTTCGAGTTGGGTCAGGACCTCTCGATGCTCTCCCTCGAGGAGATCGACGAGCGCGTCGCCGCGCTCGAACAGGAAATCCACCGGCTGAAGGAGGCACGCAACGGCAAGGAGAAATCCCGCGCGGCGGCCAGCGCCTTCTTCAATCTCGGCTCGGGCTGAAACGGCCGAGTTTTCCAGAAATCAAAGGCATTAACCAAATTTTAACGCTTACAATTGATAGTTGTCTCATCCAGCAGCGCTGGATGTCGAGTGGCTTCTACCCACTCTTTGTTTTGACGCATCCCTGTTTTTGACTTCGAGCCACCGTGAGGTGGCTCAATTTTTGTGCGCCTGCGCTCGGCTTAACCTTAAGAAAGGGTTAGCGAAGCGCGCGCCGAAAAGCCGCTCTATAGTCCCTCCCAACATCAGCCCGCCCGGCCCGACCGAAGGCGGGTTTCAGACGATTGTGGAGACAGGCGTTGAGCGACCTCGACGTTATCAAGCTTGAGACCGATCCGGTTCCGTTCGGCCGCACCTTCGTGCAGTCGGATGCGTTCAAGGCCCTTTTTCAGGAGGGCATGGAGCTTGTCGAAGAGACGGCGGCCTATCTCGACGGGCCAGGGCGTGAGGAATCGCGCCATCTGCAGCGCCAGGTGACTGTGGCCTATGCCAGCGAGAGCATGCGCCTGACGACGCGGCTGATGCAGATCGCTTCCTGGCTTCTCGTGCAGCGGGCCGTCGGCGAGGGGGAGATCTCCGCCGATCAGGCCCGGCTCGAGAAGAACCGCGTCCGGCTCAACTCCCAAGCTTCCGTCGCCACGATCGATGACTACGAGGCGCTGCCGCGCCGCCTGCGCGATCTGATCGGCCTGGCGACGCGGCTTCATGCCCGCATCATGCATCTCGAACAGTTGATCTCGGAATCCGAAGCGCAGACCGCGCCCCCGAAGGAGAACCCCGTCGCCGCCCAGCAGCGGATGCTCCTGCAGGCGTTTGGCGCCGAGGCCTGAAGGTCCAAAAGAGCGACAGGACAAAAGAAAAGCCCCGCCGAAGCGGGGCTTTCTTGTTTCTGCCGGTGGCGAAGAACTTACTTCGCGCCGCCGATGCCCAGGTTGCCGAACTTCGAGTTGAAGCGCGACAGACGGCCGCCACGGTCGAGCAGCTGCTGCTGGCCGCCGGTCCAGGCCGGGTGGGTGTTCGGGTCGATGTCGAGGTTGAGCGTGTCGCCCTCTTTGCCGTAGGTCGACCGGGTCGTGAACTCGGTGCCGTTGGTCATGACCACCTTGATGAAGTGGTAGTCGGGATGTTCGAGTTCGCTGTTGCGTGCCATTGCCATATCCTCTCGCGGCCTGCCTTTTAGCGGCGGCCCGCAGCCCATTGATCGAGCGTGAACCTTGAATAACGCGCGCCTATAGCGCACTTGCACCCTTGAAACAAGCCGGGTTGAAGATGCTAGGGTCTGATTGTGTCTCTTTGAAACATAATCAGACTCCAGATCCCTTTATTGCCGCATGATGCGGGCGAGCAACCGGTTTCCACTTGCTCTGATCATGCTCTAAAGCTCCGGCGTCGCATAATCCGAGTCTTGAAGAAGAATGGCCGAGCAAAACACCGGACCCCGCGCCAAGGCGCCCTTGAGCGCGCTGAAGCCCCTGATTCCCTACGCTCTGGCCTATAAAGGCCGGATTGTCGCAGCGCTTGCCGCGCTCACCGTGGCTTCCGGCGCGACTCTCGTCATTCCCAATGCCGCGCGCCGGATCATCGATTTCGGCTTCTCGGAGACGGGAAGGGCCTTCATCGATGCCTATTTCGGCGTGATGTTCGTCGTCATCGGCGTTCTCGCCCTTGCCAGCGCGTTTCGCTATTACTGTGTCATCACGCTCGGCGAGCGGGTGGTGGCGGATCTCAGGGCCGCCGTATTTCGACACCTGACAAGCCTCGATCCGGCCTTTTTCGATCAATCCAAGAGCGGCGAACTCGTCTCGCGCCTCACCGCCGACACCACCCAGGTCAAGGCGGCCTTCGGGGTCAGCATCTCGATTGCGCTCCGCAACATCTTCCTGTTCATCGGCGCTGCCGTGATGATGGTGAAGACGAGCCCCAAGCTGTCCGGCCTCGTTCTCTTCGCCATTCCGGTGATCGTGCTCCCTCTCATCATGTCGGGCCGCGCGGTTCGCAAGCGCTCGCGGGCGGCACAGGACAGGCTGGCGGATGCTTCCGCCTATGCCGCCGAGGCGGTCGGCGCGGTGCGCACCATGCAGGCCTTCGGCATGGAAGGGGCGACAGCCTCCCATTTCGCAGGCGCGGCGGAGGAGGCCTTCGAGGCGGCGCGCCTTTCCACCACCATGCGCGCCTACCTGACCGGGGGCGGAATCTTCCTGGTTTCGGCCAGCGTCATCGGCGTGCTCTGGTATGGGGCGCAGGACGTGCTCGCCGGCACCATGACCGCCGGCACCCTTTCGCAGTTCCTGCTCTACGCGGTTTTCGTCGCCAGCTCCCTCGGCCAGCTCTCGGAGGTCTATGGCGAACTGGCGCAGGCCGCCGGGGCGGCCGAGAGGCTTGGCGAAATCCTTGCCGCGAAACCCGCCATTGCCGCGCCTGAAAACCCGAAGCCCCTGCCGAAGCCCCCGCTCGGTACGATCACCTTCGAGAATGTGAGCTTTTCCTATCCGACACGCCCCGAGCTGCGGGCGCTCTCGGATCTCAGCCTCAACGTCGCCCCCGGCGAACGGGTGGCGCTCGTTGGCTCTTCCGGGGCCGGCAAGAGCACGGTTTTCCAGCTTCTCCTGCGCTTCTACGATCCGGAGGCGGGCCGCATTCTGGTGGATGGGGTGCCGGTGTCGGAGATCGATCCCGCCGCGTTGCGCCAGCGCCTTGCCCTGGTGCCGCAGGAGCCGACGATCTTCGCGACGACCGTTCTTGAGAACATCCGCTATGGCCGCCCCGAGGCGAGCGAGGAGGAGGTGCGCCATGCCGCGACGCTTGCCTCCGCCGACGGGTTCATCAGCGCCATGCCGGAAGGCTATCGCACGGTCATCGGCGAGCGCGGCGTCACGCTCTCCGGCGGGCAGCGCCAGCGGATCGCCATCGCCCGCGCCATCCTGAAAGATGCGCCGATCCTTCTTCTCGATGAGGCGACCTCGGCCCTCGATGCGGAAAGCGAGCGCAAGGTGCAGGAGGCCTTCGACCGTCTCATGGAAGGCCGCACCACCCTCGTCATCGCCCACCGTTTGGCAACGATCCGCTCCGCGGACCGGATTCTGGTGATGGATCAGGGGCGGATCGTGGAGGAGGGGACCCACGACACCCTCTTCGCCAACGGCGGCCTCTATGCGCGCCTCGCGCGGCTCCAGTTCACCGATGCGGAAGGGCGCGTGGCGGCGGAGTAAGCGGCCACAGCCGGTCCAGCATCGCCGATGCGGAAGGGGGCGCGGTAAAATACCTGCCCCACAGCCTCATCCTGAGGAGGCGCATAAGCGCCGTCTCGAAGGGCGAGGCGTCTCCATTGCGCGCTGGACCCTCCTTCGAGACGCGGCTTCGCCGCTCCTCAGGATGAGGTTGGAGGCAGGGGATCGGGCTCAGCGCTCGGTCAGCTTCAATTCGATGCGGCGGTTCTTGGCGTAGGCCTCTTCCGTCGTGCCGAGATCGATGGGCTGGAACTCGCCGAAGCCGGCGGCAACGAGATGCTGGGGCGAGACGCCGCGCGCGACGAAGGCTTGCACCACGGCGATGGCACGCGCTGCGGACAGCGCCCAGTTCGAGGGGAATTGCGGGGTCGCGATGGGGCGTGCATCGGTGTGGCCATCGACACGGATGACCCACGGAATATCCGGCGGAATCTGCTTTTCCAATTCCACGAGGGCCGAGGCGATACGGTCGATCTCACCTTCGGCTTCCGGCCGCAGCGTGGCCTGACCCGCCGGGAAGAGAACCTCCGACTGGAAGACGAAGCGGTCGCCGACGATGCGAACGTCCTGCCGGGTGCCGAGGATCTGGCGCAGGCGGCCGAAGAAATCGGAACGGAAGCGCGCAAGTTCCTGCACCCGCTGCGCCAGCGCGACATTCAGGCGGCTGCCGAGATCGGCGATGCGGGCCTGGCTGTCCTTGTCGCGGGCTTCGGAGGCCTCAAGCGCCTCTTCCAACGCGGCGAGCTGGCGGCGCATGGCGGCGATCTGCTGGTTCAAGAGTTCGACCTGGCTCAGCGCCCGGCCCTTTTCCTGACGCTCGGATTCAAGGGCACTGTTCAACTGGTCGGCGCGCCCCTGCGAGGCCGTGCCGCTGTCGATCACGCCTTGCAGGCGCGCGCGCTCGGATTCCATCTGGCGCAAGGTCGTCTGCAGGCTGTTGACGTTTTCCTCTGCGCTGCGGCGGTTCGAGCGCTCCAGCGCCAGAAGGTCGGTGAGGTCGGAGATCTGGCGGTTCAGCCGATCGAGCACCGTATCCCGGTTCGACAATTCGCGGCTGAGGAAGAACTGCCCGAGCATGAAGATCGAGATCAGGAACACGATGGACAGGAGCAGCGTGGACAAAGCATCCACGAAGCCCGGCCAGTAATTGATCTCGCTATGGCGGCCCCGACGCCGGCCGCCGCCGCTCACCCCTGCCATCAGGGCAGCCTTTCACGGGTCAGGCGATCCAGGATCTGCTTCAGGTCCTTCTCGCGGGCCGCCTGGGCCTCGACCCAGTCGCGGATCATCTGCTGCTCGGCGCGCATGTGCTGGACAAGGCCCTGAACACCCTCGGCGAGATTGGCCATCGCCTGGGTCGAAGCCCTGCCGCCCGCGCCGTCATTGACGGCGGCGGTCAGGCGGTTGAGCGCGATCGCGAGTTCGTGGCTCGATTGCGGGCGGGCCGTCTGGTCGAGACCCGTATCCATCGTGGAGGCGGCGAGCCAATCCTCGAGCTCGGTATAGAAGCGGCTTTGCGCCTGCCCCGCCTGAAGATCGAGGAAGCCGAGAACGAGCGAACCGGCAAGGCCGAACAGCGAGGCGGAGAAGGACAGGCCCATGCCCTGCAGCGGGCCGGCGAGGGAAGTCTTCAATTCGTCGAAAAGAACTGTCGCGTCCTGCCCGGTTTTCAGCGAGCCGATGATCTGGCCGACCGAACCCACGGTCTCGATCAGGCCCCAGAACGTGCCGAGAAGGCCGAGGAAGATCAGGAGGCCGGCGAGATAGCGCACGATCTCGCGGCTCTCATCGAGGCGCGCGCCGACGGAGTCGAGCAGCGAGCGGGTCGCGGTGACGGAAAGGATCGAGCGGCTGGTGCGGTTGCTGATGAGCGCCGCCATCGGCGCGAGCAGCGTCGGCGATTCAGGCAGGGCGAGCCCTTCCTCGGCGCGGCTCAACGTGTTGACCCACCGCACCTCCGGAAAAAGCCGCCAGACCTGCCGGATGGCGAGCAGGATGCCGATGATCATGACGCTCACGATCACCGCGTTGAGACCCGGGTTCGCGAGAAAGGCCGCCCAGATCTGCTTGTAGAGAATGAAGGCGATGAACCCGGCGAGGATCAGGAAGACCGCCATGCGGATCAGGTAGATGCGTGGCGGTGTAAGGGGTTGGGATTCCATCTCCGGCGCACTCGTCCTCTGGAGCGGCTGTGCGGCGAAAAGCCGTCGCACTCGCTCGCTCTCTTTGTTTTAGGCGCGCTTTGCCGAAAACCGAATGACGGTTTTCAAAAAAGCACCCAAACGGGCTGGGATACAGTGTGACCGCGCCGTTGCGACGGATCAAGCCGTGGCCGCGCGTTTCCACGCGCTAGCGAACAGGATTATCGCGGGGCCGCTGGTTTAGGCGGCCCGCGCCTTTTTCAGAAGCCTGAGCAGTTCGCGGTGCAGGGTTTCGTTGCCGCAGGCAATGGTGCCCGTGGCGATGGGGTCGCTGCCGCCATCCACGTCGGAGATGAAGCCACCGGCCTCCCGCAGGATCACAATGCCCGCCGCGATGTCCCAGGAATTCAGGCCGCGCTCCCAATAGATGTCGAGGCGTCCGCAGGCCACATAGGCGAGATCGAGCGCCGCCGCGCCCCAGCGGCGCGAGCCGCCCACATGGGCCATGACGCTCGCCGCCTCGCGCAGGAACAGCGCGTGGTCGCCCTTGCCGATATGGGGCAGGCCGCAGCCGACCACGGCATCGTCCATGGCGTTACGGGCGGCAACGCGGATGCGGCGGTTGTTGAGGAACGCGCCCTTGCCCTTTTCCGCGATGAACAGCTCATCCTTGGCCGGATCGTAGATCACGCCGGCGACGATCTGCCCGTCGCGCTCGAGGCCGACGGAGATGGCAAAATGCGGCAGGCCGTGGAGGAAGTTCGTGGTGCCGTCGAGGGGATCGATATGCCAGCGATGGCTGGGGTCGGAGCCTTCGACGACGCCGCTCTCCTCCATCACGAAGCCGTAGCCGGGGCGGGCCTTCTCAAGCGCCTCGCGCAGCACGTTCTCCGCCTTCTTGTCCGCCGCCGAAACGAAATCGCCGGGCCCCTTGCGGGACACCTGCAGGTTCTCGACCTCGCCGAAATCGCGCTTGAGGGAGCGGGATGCCTTCATCACGGCATCGGTCATCACGGTCATCAAGGGCGAGCGGATCATCGGGCGGTCCTGAAAAATTTGGCGAAGAGAAAGAGCTTTTGCGTGATGACCACGCGGGGCGGGGAACGTCAAGCGTCACGTCATGCGCGCCGCGCCGTTCCTCCCCGCATGGGGTGGGCTTTGCCCCTAGAACAGGCTCGACCGTTCGGCCGCGAGCTTCGCGGCTTTCGCGCGGTCTTCGGGGGAAAGATCCTTGAGGGCGCCGTCGAGCCAGGAATCGGTGAGGCCCTGAGAGGCCGCGAGCAGGTGCCAGGCGGCGGCGTCGATCCTGTTGGCCTGGACGCCGCGTCCGGCGACCAGCATGCGGGCCAGGCGGTTCTGCGCGATGGCGTTGCCGCGGGCGGCGGCGCGGCGGAAATGCGTGGCGGCCTCCGTCTCGTTGGCCTTCACGCCGTCGCCGTTGAAGAGCAGGATCGCATACTCGACTTCGCCCGCGAGGCTGCCGTTCCTGGCGGCACGCTCGAACAGGCGCGCGGCCTCTGCGCTGCTTTTCTCGACGCCCTTGCCGGTGAGGTAGAGAACGCCGAGGGCGTGTTGCGCGTCTCCGATTTCCGCCCCCGAGGCGGTTTTCAGGAAGCCGACGGCGCGCTTCAGGTCGGCATTGTCGCCGGTCGACATGTAGAGAAGGCCGAGATTGTAGGAGGCGCGCGGCTCGCCCTTGGCGGCGGCCTCTTCCAGCCACGCCTTGCCCTGCACCGGGTTCTTCTCCATGCCTCGGCCTTCGAGGGCCATGAGCCCGAGGGTCGAAAGGGCGTTCGGGTCGCCTTGCTTGGCCGCGAGCTTGTACCACTCGGCGGCCTTGACCGGGTTCATCGGCACGCCGAGGCCCTGATTGAAGAGTTCTCCGATCAGCGTCATGGCGGGCGCGTCGTTGCGGTTCTTGTCAAGCCGCGCCGTCGCTTCCCGCATGGCTCTGAGATAAAGCCCGGCCTGATAGGCGGCATAGGCATCGTCCGGCGTTGGCGCGGCCGTGGCTGCCAGCGTCGAGGCGAGGAGGAGAGCCGGGACGAGGCCGAAGCGTCCGATCCTCACGGGGTCGCCTCCGCTGCGAGAATGTCGAGCGCCTGCTTGACAGCCTTCGCCGGACCTTCCGGGTGGTTCCAGACGGCATCGCCAAGCGCGACGAATTCGGCGTTGGTGGCGGCAAGCGCCGCGATGTCCTTAAGGCTCGGCGCATAAGCCACGCAGGGCGTCTCGAAGATCTCGGCCCACCATGCGGCGCGCTCGGCCACGCTCTCGAGGGTCGGCACGGAGCCATCCGCGCGGGGCTCGCCGAACATCAGGTAATCGGCCCCGGCCTCGCCGAAAGACATGGCGTCGTCCTTCGAGCGGATGTTGCCGACGCCGAGGGAGCGCTCGCTCTTGAGGCGCCCGCGCAAGTCCTTGACGAGGGCGAGATTGCCCGGAGCGTGGACCCCGTCGGCCCCGCCGCGCGCAGCGATGGTCGCAAGGTCCACCTCTCCTTGCACGGCAACCATGACCGCCGCGCCCGCTTCCTGAGCGGCGGGGGCCAGCGCCTTCACGCGGTTGATGAGCGTGCGCTCGTCGGCGGGGGCAAGGTGCAGGAGCACGGCCGAGACTTCCCCAGCAGCGCAGGCCTCCTTGAGGCGCGGCGCAAAGGATTCGTCGTCGAGGACAGGGGTGATGAGGTAAAGGCGGGCGGCGGTTTCAGCCATGATCTCTTTTGGGCGCGTGAAAAAGGTCTGTCCGGGTAGCCATAACGAAAACGGGGCCGTCTTGCGAGGCCCCGTTTCTCGGTGACGATTAAGGCGAAAGCCTGATCTTGCTTACTCGGCCGCCTTGCGGGCCGCGCCGAACTTCGGATCGAGCTCGCCGGAAGCGTAGCGCTTGGCCATTTCCGCCGTGGTGAACACGCGCTTGATCTTGGAGGCCTGGCCGGCGGTGTTGAACTCCTCGAGGCGCAGCTTGCAGAGCTTCGTCATCGCGTCCATCGCGGGCTTCAGGTACTTGCGCGGGTCGAACTCGCCGGGGTTCTCGGAGAGAACCTTGCGGATCTGGCCCGTCATCGCCATGCGGTTATCGGTGTCGATGTTGATCTTGCGCACGCCGTTCTTGATGCCGCGCTGGATCTCCTCCACCGGCACGCCCCAGGTTTGGGGCATCTTGCCGCCGTACTGGTTGATGATGTCCTGCAAATCCTGCGGCACCGAGGACGAGCCGTGCATCACGAGGTGAGTGTTCGGCAGAAGGCGGTGGATCTCTTCGATGACATTCATCGCGAGGATCGCGCCATCGGGCTTGCGGGTGAACTTGTAGGCCCCGTGCGAGGTGCCCATGGCGATGGCGAGCGCATCGACCTTGGTCTCGGCGACGAACTTCACGGCTTCTTCGGGATTGGTGAGAAGCTGGTCGTGGCTGAGCTTGCCCTCGGCGCCGTGGCCGTCCTCGGCCTCGCCCATGCCGCTTTCCAGCGAGCCGAGAACGCCGAGTTCGCCTTCCACCGAGATGCCGCCGAGATGGGCCATCTCGACCACCTTCCGGGTGACGCCGACATTGTAGTCCCAATCGCCGGGGGTCTTGCCGTCGGCCTTGAGCGAGCCGTCCATCATCACCGAGGTGAAGCCGGCCTGGATCGCCGTCATGCAGGTCGCGGGCTCGTTGCCGTGGTCGAGATGCACGCAGACCGGGATATGCGGATAGATCTCGGTGACCGCGTCCATCATGTGCTTGAGCATGATGTCGTTGGCGTAGGAACGCGCGCCACGGCTCGCCTGGATGATCACCGGCGCATCGACCTCGTTGGCCGCGACCATGATCGCGAGCGCCTGCTCCATGTTGTTGATGTTGAAGGCCGGGACGCCGTAGCCCTGCTCGGCGGCGTGATCGAGAAGCTGTCGAAGAGTGATGCGAGCCATGATGTTCCTCCTGATCGTTCTTTAAATCCGCCGAAGCTGAACCGGACCTTAAACTCTCAAAGCCTCAACGCCCGGGAGCGCCTTGCCCTCGAGCCATTCGAGGAATGCGCCGCCCGCGGTCGAGACGTATGAGAAATCGTCGGCCACGCCCGCATGGTTGAGGGCGGCCACCGTGTCGCCGCCGCCCGCCACCGAGACGAGCTTGCCGGCCTTGGTGCGCGCCGCCGCATGGCGGGCCGCCGCGACCGTGCCTTGATCGAAGGGCGCGATCTCGAAGGCTCCGAGCGGGCCGTTCCACACCAGCGTCTTGGCGTCGCTGATCGCGGAATTGATGCGCTCGACCGATTGCGAGCCGACATCGAGGATCATCTGGTCGTCGGGGATCGCGTCGATGCCGTAGGTGTGGTTCTCGGCATGGGCCTTGAATTCTTTCGCGCACACGCCGTCCACCGGAAGGATGATTGCGCAGTTCGCTTCGCGCGCCTTTTCGATGATGCGAAGTGCCGTCGCCGCGAGGTCTTTCTCCGCCAGCGACTTGCCGACATTCAGGCCGCTTGCGTGGATAAAGGTGTTCGCCATGCCGCCGCCGATGACGAGGGCATCGACCTTGGCGACGAGGTTTTCGAGAAGATCGATCTTGCTCGAAACCTTCGCGCCGCCGACGATGGCGACGACCGGGCGGGCCGGAGCCTCGAGGCCCTTGGTCAGCGCGTCGAGCTCGGCCTGCATGGTGCGGCCCGCGAAAGACGGCAGCACGCGGGCAAGGCCCTCGGTCGAGGCGTGGGCGCGGTGCGCCGCCGAGAAAGCGTCGTTGACATAAATGTCGCCGAGCTTTGCGAGCTCCGCGACGAAATCCTTGTCGTTCTTCTCCTCGCCCGCATGGAAGCGGGTGTTTTCGAGGAGGAGCACGTCGCCGTCCTTCAGGGCGGCGACGGCTTTGGCGGCGACCTCGCCGATGCAGTCATCGGCGAAGGCGACGGCCTTTTTCAGATGCTTTGCGACCGCCTCGGCCACAGGCTTGAGGCTCTCCTTCGGATCGCGGCCCTTCGGGCGTCCGAAATGGGCGAGAAGGATGACCTTCCCGCCTTTCTCGGCGATTTCCCGGATGGTGGGGAGCACGCGCTCGATGCGCGTGGCGTCCGTCACCTTGCCGTTGTCCATCGGGACATTGAGGTCCACACGGACGAGAACGCGCTTGCCCTTGAGGTTGGCTTGATCGAGCGTGCGGAAGGCGGTCATCGAAAGCGTCCCTTAGATCAACTTCGCCAGCGCAACGGCGGTGTCCGCCATGCGGTTCGAGAAGCCCCACTCGTTATCGTACCAGGACATGACGCGCACGAACGTGCCGTCCATGACCTTGGTCTGGTCGAGATGGAACGTGGACGAGGCCGGGTCGTGGTTGAAGTCGATGGACACGTTCGGCTGGTCGGTGACGGCGAGAACGCCCTTCAGCTCCTGAGACGCGGCGCGCTTGATCGCCTCGTTGATCTCCTGAACCGTCGTCGCCTTCTTGGCGATGAACTTGAAGTCGATCACCGACACGTTCGGGGTGGGAACGCGGATCGAGACACCGTCAAGCTTGCCATTGAGCTCCGGCAGCACGAGGCCGACGGCCTTCGCGGCGCCGGTCGAGGTCGGGATCATGGACAGGGCCGCCGCGCGGGCGCGGTAGAGGTCCTTGTGCATCTGGTCGAGGGAGGGCTGATCGTTGGTGTAGGAGTGCACCGTCGTCATGAAGCCCTTCTCGATGCCGACCGCGTCGTTCAGCACCTTCGCCACGGGCGCGAGGCAGTTCGTGGTGCACGAGGCGTTGGAGATGACGATGTGGTCCTTCGTCAGCTTGTCATGGTTCACGCCGTAGACGACCGTGAGGTCGGCGCCATCGGCGGGGGCCGAGACGATCACGCGCTTCGCGCCGGCGGTGAGGTGCGCGGCAGCCTTGTCGCGCGAAGTGAAGATGCCCGTGCACTCGAGGGCGATATCGACGCCGAGTTCCTTGTGCGGCAGCATCGCCGGATCCTTGACCGCGGTAACCTTGATCTTCTGGCCGTTGATGACGATGGAATCGCCATCGACCTTCACTTCCGCCGGGAAGCGGCCATGAACCGAGTCGAAGCGCAGGAGGTGCGCATTCGTCTCGACCGGGCCGAGATCGTTGATGGCGACGACCTGAATGTCCTTCCGGCCGCTCTCCACGATGGCGCGCAGGATGTTGCGCCCGATCCGTCCAAACCCGTTGATCGCGACCTTCACAGTCATTGTCGTTGCTCCCTTGAGATATGCTTGCCTGATGCTGCAGGCGATTAAAGATTGTGGGTTCTCAGGATCTTCTCGGCGACGGCCTCGGGCGTGATGCCGAAGTGCTTGTAGAGATCCTTATAGGGCGCGCTCGCGCCGAAGCTGCTCATGCCGACGAAAATGCCGTCCGCGCCGATGATGCCGTCCCAGCCAAAGCGCACGGCGGCTTCCACCGCCACCTTGATCTTGGCGTCCCCGATGACCTTCGTCTTCACCTTCTCGGGCTGGGCGAGGAAGAGTTCGAGGGACGGCACCGAGACGACGCGGGCCGGGAAACCCTGCTCGGCCAGGATCTTCTGCGCGGCGAGGGCGATTTCGACCTCGCTGCCGGAGGCGAAGATGGTGGCCTGGGCCTTGCCCTCGGACGGCGAGAGTTCATAAGCGCCGGCTGCCGAAAGGTTGCCGGTCGACTCTTTACGGACCTGCGGCAGGTTCTGGCGGGTCAGCGCGAGAAGCGTCGGGCCGTCCGTGCGTTCGAGAGCCAGCTGCCAGCACTCGGCGGTCTCGACGGCGTCCGCCGGGCGGAACACGCGCATGTTCGGCATCGAACGCAGCGAAGCCAGCTGCTCCACCGGCTGGTGGGTCGGACCGTCCTCGCCAAGGCCGATCGAGTCATGCGTCATGACATAAACCGCCGGAATGCCGGCGAGCGCTGCGATGCGCATGGCGGGGCGGGCATAGTCGGCAAAGACCAGGAAGGTCGCGCCCGCCGGGACCAGGCCGCCGTGCAGCGCGATGCCGTTCATGGCCGCCGCCATGCCGTGCTCGCGGATGCCGTAATGGATGTAACGACCCGCGTAGGAACCCGGGGAGATGGCGGTGAGGTTCTTGGTCTTGGTGTTGTTGGAGGGCGTCAGATCCGCGGAGCCGAGAACGAGCTCCGGCACGGCCTCGGTGACGACCTCCAGCGCGATCTCGCTCGCTTTACGGGTCGCGACGTTCTGCGGCTCGGCGAAGAGGCGGGCCTTCAACTTCGTCACGGCCTCGTCGAGACCCTTCGGGCGCACGCCCTTGACGCGGCGCTCGAACTCGGCCCGTTTCTCGGGTGCAAGCGCCTTCAGGCGCTCCTTCCAGGCACGGTTGTGACGGCGGCTCTTCTTGCCCGCCTTCGCCCAGGCGGCCTTGATCGCTTCCGGAATCTCGAAGGGAGCGGAGGTCCAGCCGAGAGCGGCCTTCGCGCCCGCCAGTTCCTCGGCGCCGAGCGGCTCGCCGTGGGCTTTCGAGGTGCCGGCACGCTTGGGTGCACCGAAGCCGATGACGGTCTTGCACGCGATCAGGGTCGGCTTGTCCGACTTCTGGGCGCGGGCAATGGCGCGCCCAATGGCTTTGGGATCGTGACCATCCACACGCACCGCGTTCCAGCCGGCGGCCTGGAAGCGCTTCACCTGATCGACCGAGTCGGCAATCGAGAGCGGGCCGTCGATGGAGATGCCGTTATCGTCGAAGAGCACGATGAGGCGGTTGAGCTTGAGGTGGCCGGCGAGGGCGATGGATTCCTGGCTGATGCCTTCCATCAGGTCGCCGTCGGAGGCGAGCACATAGGTGCGGTGATCGACGAGATCGTCACCGTATTGCGCGTTCATCATCCGCTCGGCGAGCGCCATGCCGACGGCGGTGGCGAGGCCTTGGCCGAGGGGGCCGGTGGTCGTCTCGACGCCGGGGGTCATGAAGTTTTCCGGGTGGCCCGGGGTCTTCGAATCGAGCTGGCGGAAGCGCTTCAGCTCCTCGATGGTCATGCCCTTCACGCCCGTCAGATGGAGCAGGGCATAGAGCAGCATCGAGCCGTGGCCGGCGGAAAGCACGAACCGATCGCGATCCGGCCAGGCCGTGTCGGTGGCGTCGTACTTCAGGAACTTCGTAAACAGCACCGTGGCGATGTCCGCGGCGCCCATCGGCAGGCCGGGATGGCCCGACTTGGCTTGCTCCACGGCGTCCATCGCAAGGACGCGCACAGCGTTCGCCAGATCGGAGTGGGTGACGCGAGCGGCGGGGACGGTGTCAGGCACGGCTCTTGATCCACAAGTCTTGAGGGCGGCCCTTTGGGAGCCGCGCGTGTCGGGAAAAGGCGTGCGCTCCTTAACACGCGGCAAGGGCGAGTCAAAGGCTTGAGGTAGTCCCGCCACAGAGCTTCGATGCGAGACCGTTGCCGGTCGCCGCCGAGCGCCCTAGTCTCGTTGACCGATTCCCGGAGGCACGATGACCCCCACCCTTGACGATGCATTGAAGCGGCTCGAGAGCGCCATTGGCCTCCTCGAGGCCTCCGTCGTGCGTCGTCTCGATGCCGAAAAGCGACGGGGGGACCTGGAGACCGAGCTCCAGATCATGCAGGACGACCGGGCCCGCCTCGCGGTGGAACTCGACGGCGCGCTGACCAGCCTGAATCGCTACGAGGCCGCGACCGACGATATCAGCCAGCGCGTTCGCCAGGCGCTGGGCGCCATTCAGGGCGTCCTCGCCCGCGCCGGCGAATTCGAGATGGAGGAAGGCTGATGGCACAGGTCAACGTGACGATTGCCGGGCGCTCCTACCGGATCGCCTGTGCCGACGGGGAAGAGCGGCACCTCGAAGGGCTTGCCGCTTCACTCGACGCCAAGATCGAGGAAATGCGGGCCGCTTTCGGCGAGATCGGCGACATGCGCCTCCACGTCATGGCTGCCATTACCATCGCGGATGAGATGGCCGAGACCAGAAAGAAGCTGGCGGCGGTCGAAGCCGAACTCTCGCAGCTCAAGTCCCTTGCCAATGCGGGCGACGAGCGCTCCCAGTTCATCGAGGCCCGCCTCGCGGAAGGCATCGGCAAGGCGGCGGAGCGTATCGAGCGGCTGGCGAAGAGCCTCAACGCGCCGGGGCAGGGGTAGCGCCGTCGGTTCGGGGCCTCGCCCTTCAACTTTCCCCTTTCCCCCGGTCGGTATCGTCACTACATAGGCAAAGCGGGGCTGCGGGGCGCGTTAGGAGTACAATTCCCCGGGGCCTTAACGATCCTTAGGGAGCTGTCCCTGCCTGGTCCGTGGACCGGGACACACGGCGCCCACCTACTTATGTAGGTTCCCGGGATCGCATCTCCGACGGCTTTTGTGGCTCCGCGCTTATTCCCGATGACTTCTCCCTCTCTTGCCGAGACGAAAGAACAGCTTCGCCGCGAGGCTCTCGCCCGCCGCGACGGGCTGGACGACGCCTTTCGGCAGGAGGCTTCCCACCGCATCGCCGAGCGGGCTCTCGCCCTTCCCGAATTGCAGGGCCTCAATCCTGTCGGGGCCTACTGGCCGATCCGCAGCGAGGTCGACCCTCGCCCTCTCATCGAAGGGCTCATCGCGCGCGGGCAGGAGGTCGCCCTGCCGCAGATGGTCCATCCGCATCTGAGCTTCCGCCTGTGGCGTCCCGGCGACGTCCTGATGAGCGGCAGCTTCGGCGTTCACGAGCCCGGCCCCGACGCGCCGGAGGTTTTTCCGACAGTGCTCCTTATGCCGCTCGCCGCCTTCGACCACACAGGCGGGCGCATCGGTTACGGCAAAGGCTATTACGACCGCGCCATCGCCATGCTGGAAGGCCATCACCCGCTCCTCACCATCGGTTTGGCCTTCGGGGCGCAGGGAATTGCGCAAGTTCCCGCCGAGGACCATGACCGCTCGCTCGACATCATTGTCACCGAAAACGAGACGATCCGCCCAGGATCGCCGAAAATCGCCTGATTCAAGGATTTTCCCATGCGCCTTCTTTTCCTCGGCGACATCGTCGGACGCCCTGGCCGCAATGCGGTGATCGAACGCCTGCCCGCCTTGCGCGAGCGCTGGCAGCTCGATTGCGTCGTCATCAACGGCGAGAACGCGGCGGGCGGTTTCGGCATCACGGAGGCGATCTGCGACGAGGTTTTGAACGCCGGGGCCGACGCAGTGACGCTCGGCAACCACAGCTGGGATCAGCGCGAAACCCTTGTCTTCATCGAACGTCAGCAGCGCCTGCTCCGGCCCGTGAACTTTCCGGCGGGCACACCCGGGCGCGGCGCGAACCTTATCGAGACCGCTACCGGCAAGCGCGTCCTCGTCATCAACGTGATGGGTCGCCTTTACATGGATGCCCTCGACGATCCCTTCGCCGCCGTGGACCGGGAGGTCGAGGCCTGCCCGCTGGCACAGGTCGCGGATGCGATCATCGTCGACGTTCACGCTGAGGCCACCAGCGAGAAAGAGGCGATGGGCCACTATCTCGACGGGCGCGTGAGCCTCGTCGTCGGTACCCATACCCATGTGCCGACCGCCGATCATCGGGTCCTTGCCGGCGGCACGGCCTATATGTCCGATGCGGGCATGTGCGGGGATTACGACACCGTGCTCGGCATGCAGAAGGAAGAGTCGATCCGCCGTTTCCTGCAAAAGACGCCGGGGCCGCGCATGGAACCCGGGCTCGGGGAGGGGACTTTGTCCGGCATCGCGGTAGAAACGGACGATCGCACCGGGCTTGCCGTGCGCGTGGCGGCGGTGCGGCTCGGCCCGCATCTCGAGGAGAGCCTGCCCCGCTTCTGGGAGTAAGCGCCTGTCTTCCGCCTGTTTCCCCTTGGCGGCGGTACTCCCCGTCGCCATTTGAGAGCGCGAACGGAGAG
The DNA here is from genome assembly GCF_003290125.1 of Microvirga flavescens. Classification (GTDB taxonomy): domain Bacteria; phylum Pseudomonadota; class Alphaproteobacteria; order Rhizobiales; family Beijerinckiaceae; genus Microvirga; species Microvirga flavescens. Next base: position 264,024 of record NZ_QMKH01000005.1, on the reverse strand, counting down.
GCGTCGTGAATTTTCAAGAAGCACCGGAGGGCGAGCCGCACGGCGATGGCCGCCGCGCCGCCCTGGAGCACAAGAGCGCGTCGAAGGTCCTGCGGGCGGTGATCGACAATGCCGAGGGGGACTCGATCACCATCGGGCAGATCATCGACGCCTTCGGCGAGCGGGCCTTCGGCTTTGTCCTCATCCTCTTCAGCCTGCCGAACTGCGTGCCGGCCCCGCCCGGCATCGCGGGCATCGTGGGCACTCCGGTCCTGATCTTCGGCATCCAGATGATGCTCGGCCATCAACGGCCCTGGCTGCCGGGGTTCATCATGAACCGCTCGGTTTCCGTGCCGAAGTTCAAAAAAATCATCGATGCGGCGGAGCCCAAGCTGCAAAAGCTCGAAAGCTTCTGCAGTCCGCGCCTCCTCCCGCTCTTCAACGTGGTCGGCGACAGGGTGGCGGGGCTGTTCGCCTTCCTCGTCGCGGTCTCGGTGCTCATTCCCTTTCCAGGCACCAATTTCCCGCCGTCCATCGCCCTCGTCATCGCCTCCATCGCCATCATGGAGGAGGACGGGTACCTGCTGATTTTGGGCTATCTCATCGGCCTTGCCGGCCTTGCCTACACGGCCACGGTGCTGGGGGCCTCGTATCACCTGATCCGGGCGGGCCTTTCGAGCTGGTTCGGGATTTAGAACGGGGCGAAGTCGCGCGGGGGGCTTTTCCTTTGGCGCAACACCGTTTTATAAGCCGCATATCGTCAACATCCGCGGCCTGACGGGCCCTTGAACGCCCTCGGTCGCGAACGCGGAGGCCCCATGGCCGGACATTCCCAGTTTAAGAACATTATGCACCGCAAGGGTAAAGTGGATGCGGTGCGCTCCAAGGTTTTCTCCAAGCTTGCGCGCGAAATCACCGTGGCCGCCAAGATGGGCATGCCCGATCCCAACATGAACCCGCGCCTGCGCGCCGCCATCCTCGCGGCCCGCGCGGAGAACATGCCCAAGGACAATATCCAGCGCGCCATCAACAAGGCGGCGGGCAACGACGGCGAGAACTACGAGGAAATCCGCTACGAGGGCTACGGCCCTGGCGGCGCGGCCATCATCGTCGAAGCGATGACCGACAACCGTAACCGCACGGCCTCCGACATCCGCTCCTACTTCACCAAGAGCGGCGGCAACCTCGCGGAAACCGGCGCCGTGTCCTTCATGTTCGACCGGGTCGGCCTGGTCGAGTTCGGTCCTGAGGCCGGCAATGCCGATGCGGTGCTTGACGGCGCCATCGATGCCGGCGCGGAAGATGTCGTTTCCTCCGAACTCGGCCATGAGATCTATTGCGAGCAGACCTCGCTGAACGAGGTGACGAAGGCTCTCGAAGAGAAGTTCGGCGAGCCCAAGGCCTCCAAGCTCGTCTGGAAGCCGCAGACCCCGGTCGCCGTCGATGACGAGACGGGCGAGAAACTGCTCAAGCTCATGGAATCCCTCGAGGAGCACGACGACGTGCAGAACGTCTACGGCAATTTCGAGCTGTCAGACGCGCTCATGCAGAAGATGGCGGGCTGAACGTGAGCGAGCGCGTCCGCATCCTCGGCCTTGATCCCGGCCTGCGCAATACAGGCTGGGGCATCATTACCTTGGAGGGGACGAAGCTCTCTTATGTGGCTTGTGGGGTCGTGACGTCGGACGGCGATCTCGACCTCGCGCTGCGCTTGAAACAGCTCCATGACTGCCTCACCGAGGTGGTCCGCGCCTGGACGCCCGATGAGGTTGCGGTGGAAGAGACCTTCGTCAACAAGGACGCGCAGGCGACCCTCAAGCTCGGTCAGGCCCGCGCCATGTCGCTGCTGGTGCCCGCCTTGCATAACTTGCCGGTGGCGGAATACGGCGCGAACCAGGTGAAAAAGACCGTGGTCGGCGCAGGCCACGCCGAGAAGGCGCAGGTCCAGGCCATGGTGAAGATCCTGCTGCCCAAGGCCGACTTCAAGAAAGCCGACGCCGCCGACGCGCTCGCCATCGCCATCGCCCACGCCCACCACCGAAAAGCGCGCGCTTTGGCGGCGAGCCTTTAATTTGTTACACAGCCACAAACGTCATCCCGGACGGCAAAGCCGATCCGGGATCGCCTGACGAGAGGGGCGCCTCACTCGTCTGACGATCCCGGGTTCTGCTCCGCAGCCCCGGGATGACCACCAGGAGTAAAGACGAACGTGATCGGCAAACTCAAAGGCGTCATCGATTCCTACGGTGAGGATTTCGTGATCCTCGACGTGCATGGCGTCGGCTATGTGGTCCATTGCTCCTCGCGCACGCTCCAGCACCTTCCGTCCACCGGCGAGGCGGCGGTGCTTTCCATCGAAACGCATGTCCGCGAAGACATGATCCGCCTGTTCGGCTTCCGCTCGGACGCGGAGCGCGAATGGTTCCGCCTGCTCCAGAGCGTGCAGGGCGTCGGTGCGAAGGTCGCGCTCGGCATTCTCTCGGTACTCGACCCCGCGAACATCGGAACCGCCATCGCCACGGGCGACAAGGCGGCGGTGGCGCGCGGCCCCGGCGTCGGGCCAAAGCTCGCCCAGCGCATCGTCTCCGAATTGAAGGACAAGGTTCCCGCCTTCGCAGGTGTCGATCCGGCGCTTATTCGCCTCACGGATTCGATTGACGACCGAAGCGCTCCCGCGCCCGTGGCGGATGCCATCTCGGCGCTGGTCAATCTCGGCTATCCCCAGGTCCAGGCCTCGGCAGCGGTGGCCGCCGCCATGAAGCAGGCCGGCGACGAGGCAGAGGCGAAGACCTTGATCAGGCTGGGCTTGAGGGAACTGGCGCGTTAAGCCGATGCATTGGCTTATCTTCGCAAGTCTCGGCCCGCTGATCGGATTAGCGAGCTTCCTTACAGCTGTCGCTTTAGTCGGTGGAGATCCCCTTCTTGAGCCAATAATGGTTGGGGTTCTGGTAGGCTTACCCTTTGCGCACCTCTTCGGAATAGCCCCTGCACTTGTTGCAGCACTTGCCGTTCGCCAGCTTCAAATCAGAGAGCTTAAGCATCAATGGGTTTGGGTTAGCCTGACCGGAATGGCAATTGGCTTCATCTACGTTGCAGTTCTCGACATATCGGGCGCACTTTCTGTTAGAGGGACAACCGTTTTTGTCTATCTGATCACATGCCTCATCCCGACCCTCGTCTGCTGGTATCTGAGCCGATGCTGGACCAACCGTATGGGGCAAACCCCGTGACCCATCGACGTTCCTGTTCTGATCTCATTAAGAATGGCGTATTAGTGTACCGCCGCCTCTATGAAGTCTTTGGAAGGTAAGCCCCTCTTGACCGATTCCCGCCGCCTGATCAGCCCTGAAAAGCGCGAGGACGATGTCGATGCGTCGATCCGGCCGTTGTCGCTTGACGATTTCACGGGCCAGAAGGCCGCGCGCGCCAATCTCCAGGTGTTCATCAACGCCGCGAAGGCGCGAGGCGATGCGCTTGATCACGTGCTGTTCGTCGGCCCGCCCGGTCTCGGCAAGACGACGCTGGCGCAGATCGTGGCGCGTGAACTCGGCGTGAACTTTCGCTCGACGTCCGGTCCGGTGATCGCGAAGGCGGGTGATCTTGCCGCGCAGCTCACGAACCTCGAAGAGCGCGACGTGCTCTTCATCGACGAGATCCACCGCCTCAATCCGGCGGTGGAGGAAATCCTCTATCCCGCGATGGAGGATTACCAGCTCGATCTCATCATCGGCGAAGGCCCCGCCGCACGCTCGGTGAAGATCGAACTGCCGAAATTCACGCTTGTTGGCGCGACGACACGCGCGGGCCTTCTCACCACGCCGTTGCGCGACCGTTTCGGCATTCCGATCCGCCTCGAATTCTACACGGTGGAAGAACTCGAACTCATCGTGCGGCGTGGCGCGCGCGTGATGGGGCTCAACATGAGCGAGGAAGGTGCGAACGAAATCGCCCGCCGCGCGCGCGGAACGCCGCGCATCGCGGGCCGCCTGCTGCGCCGCGTGCGCGACTTCGCCATCGTCGAGGGGGCCGATGTCGTGTCGCGCGAACTCGCCGACCGTTCGCTGCGCCTGCTCGATGTGGACCCCATCGGCCTCGACCTCATGGACCGCAAATATCTCACCATGATCGCCACGTCCTTCGGCGGCGGACCCGTGGGCATCGAGACCATCGCGGCAGCGCTCTCCGAGCCACGCGACGCCATCGAGGACATCATCGAGCCTTATCTCATCCAGAAAGGCTTCGTGCAGCGTACTCCGCGCGGCCGTATCCTCACGCCGCATGCCTTCAAGCATCTCGGCATGGCGGAGCCTACGCGCGAGGCCACCGCGCAGTTCGGGCTGTTCAACGGGGATGAGGATGCGTGAGCATTATAGGCAGATGAAGTCGTTCAACTTTCTGCTTGTGCTCATAGCCGTGCTTACGCCCTCCGTCTCTTTGGCATGCATAATCTCCTACAATCCGGAGCACTCGACGGACAAGATCGTGACCTTCGATGTCCGCCTTAAGTCAGGCGAAAAATGCGCTGTTCCTGGAGATGGACAAGATGCGGTCCATTTCCGGTCAGGTGAAAAGACGAGCCTCAACAGAGGTCGTTATGACCGATTGAAACACGAGTTGTCGAACGGGAGGAATCCGAGGAAGGCGCGCTGGCAATATGTGTATGCGGCTCCCAAGGGATGGTCGGGTTCCGATACCGTCGGGATCTCCTATTCCAGCCCGTCTGTAGAAAACATATTCAAGATCAGCGTTTCTCCATGAGAGAGAAGTCACCGATGAATGAGACATCCTGGCCCCATCTCTCAGGTCACATGCACGACGGCGCACATCACCTGCCGATCCGCGTCTATTACGAGGACACGGATTTTTCCGCGCGCGTTTATCATGCGAGTTACCTGCGCTTCATGGAGCGCGGGCGCACGGAGCTGTTGCGGGCGGTTGAAGTCGCGCAGTCGGATCTGCATGCCGAGATGGGCGGGCTGGCCTTCGTCGTGCGCAAGATGACTATCGATTTTCGCGGCGCGGCGCTGATGGATGACGTGCTCACCATTGTCACGTTCCCGAAAGAGATGCGCGGGGCCTCGATGACGCTGGCGCAGGAAGTGCGCCGGGGCGAGGAGGTGCTCGTCGCGGCGGACGTGATGGTCGCCGCCGTGCGTGGCGGGCGCGCGGTGCGCATTCCCGATGAGCTGCGCGCCGCGTTGACGCCCTTGGAGGAATAGGCAAAGGGGGAGCCGTCGGGCTCCCCGATGCAGGATCAGGCCGCTATCGCCCTGTCGAGCACGGGCGTGCCGATCTTGAACCAGGCCCTGGTGATCTTGTCGCCCTCGACCTCGTAGATCGCCAGGACGTCAACGCGTCCGGGGCCTTCCGGGAAGGTGCGGGTCACCACTTCCTGATCGACGACGATGTTGCCCACGGCGAGGCGCTTGACGAGCTGGCCGAACAGGTTCGGCTCCTGGAACCGCGCCATGTGGCGTTCGCGGATCTGGGCTGCGCCATTTGCAAGAAGATCCGAAGGGAAGCCGAAATACTGCGCATCCTCGGCCCAGTGGGACATGAAGGCCTCAATGTCGCGCGTGTTATAGGCGTCGAGTTGCTTCTGCACGATTTCGCAGGGGTCGATATCCATTGTTCTGCCCTTCCAATTTTCAAACGTTATTGAAACAAAGTTTCTTTGATTTGCCGGCCCGAAGCGCCCCAAACGGACAACTCCGACTGATTCCGGAGGCGCCTTCCTATCTCGAAGGCCCGCCTTAAACCAAGCTTTAACCTTACTCTGTGCTTAACAGGTAACAGACCGGGCGGATCTGCGCGCCGGGCCCGAACGCCCTTATTTTCGACAGATTCGAGGGCGAACGAGCACGGATAAGCACAAGGTTTTCCCGAGGGCCTGATCCGGATAAGCGGTGCCCGTTTTCCGAAAAGATCGCGCCCGAGACAAGCGGGGCCGTTTGACGCGGCCTGAAAACGAGGACGAGATTATGAACCCGGCTGACGTCGCCCAGGCCGCCCCCGTCGTGCACGACATGTCCCTGTTCGGGCTGTTCTGGCAGGCGCACTTCATCGTCAAGCTCGTGATGATCGGGCTTCTTGCGGCATCCGTCTGGTGCTGGGCCATCATCATCGACAAGACGCTGCTTTTCGGGCGCACCAAGCGGGCGATGGACCGCTTCGAGGAGGTGTTCTGGTCCGGCCAATCGCTGGAGGAGCTTTATCGCTCGCTGCAGGGCCGCAACCCGAGCGGCCTTGCCGCCGTGTTCCTTGCCGCGATGCGTGAATGGAAGCGCTCCTTCGAAGGCTCCGGCCGCTCGTTCCAGAGCCTGTCGCAACGCATCGACAAGGTGCTCGACGTGACGATCCAGCGCGAGGTGGAGCGTCTTGAATCGCGCCTCACCGTTCTCGCCTCGATCGGTTCCGCCGGCCCTTACATCGGCCTTTTCGGCACGGTGGTCGGCATCATGAATTCCTTCACCTCCATTGCCGCCTCGAAGAACACCAGCCTCGCGGTGGTCGCGCCCGGCATCGCGGAGGCGCTGTTCGCTACCGCCATCGGCCTCTTCGCGGCCATTCCTGCGGTGCTCGCCTACAACAAGCTGCACAACCAGGTGGGTAAGCTGCAGTCGCGGCTTGAAGGTTTTGCCGACGAGTTCTCCGCGATCCTCTCGCGCCAGATCGACGAGCGCATCGCGCTCGCGGCTTGAAGGTAGACGGCGATGGCATCCACGGCAGGCATGGCTTCGGGAGGCGGGCGTCGGCGGCGGCGCGCGCGTCGCGGCGGCGCGATCAACGAAATCAACATGACGCCGTTCATCGACGTCACATTGGTGTTGCTCATCATCTTCATGGTGGCCGCGCCCATGATGTCGGCGGGCGTTCCGCTCGATTTGCCGCAGACGAAGGCCGCGCCGCTGAACTCCGACGCCAAGCCCGTGACGCTCTCCATCAAGGCAACCGGACAGGTCTTCCTCGATGAGGCAGAGCTGCAGGATCAGGCGATCGTCGGCAAGCTCGCGGAAGTGTCGAAGAAGGGCTTCGAGGAGCGCGTGTTCATCCGCGCGGACAAGAAGGTCGACTACGGCCGCGTGGCGCAGGTGATGTCGATCGTCTCGACGGCCGGTTACACGCGCGTCGCGCTCGTGACGGAACCGGATCAGCGGTAAGAAGGGGCAGGGCACAAAGCCGTGGCGTTGAAGCTCAAATTCAACCCCTCCGAACCCGGTTTCTGGGTTTCCGGCGTTGCGCATGTGACGCTGCTGGCGGCTGCCATGTTCACGCTGACCGCGAATACTTTTCCCGAGGCGCAGGAAGGCATCCCCGTCGAGGTGTTCACCGACAACACGGTCTCGCAGATCACCAAGGGCGAGACGACGGCAAAGCAGGTGCAGCCGACGCCCAAGCCCCGCGCCGACCGTGTCGCCGACAAGGCCGAGCAGAAGGACCCCGGCGAGGACAAGCGCGATGCGCCGTCTCCGCCGAAGCGCCCCGAGGACGTGAAGGTCGCGGACAAGGAAGAAGCCTCCGCGAGCGCACCGCCTCCGCCGCCCCCGCCCGCAAAGCCGCAAGTCGACCCGAAGGTCGAGGAGTTGCGCCTGCAAGCGGAGAAGGCCGAGGCCGAAGCCATCGCACAGCAAAAGGCGGCGGAAGCGAAGGCCAAGGCTGAAGCCGAGGCGAAGGCGAAGGCCAAAGCGGAAGCTGACGCCAAGGCGAAGGCCGAAGCGGAGGCAAAAGCCAAGGCCGACGCGGAAGCCAAGAAACTCGCCGACGCGAAAGCCAAGGCGGATGCCGAGGCGAAGGCGCGTAAAGAAGCAGAGGCCGCCAAGAAGCTCGACTTCGGCGACATCAAGCAGCTTCTGCAGAACAAGGAAAAGCACCAGTCGACCGGCGCGACCGGATCAGAGGTGAACAAGGTCGCCTCGCTCGGCACGCAGACAGGATCGGCGGCGAAGTTGAGTCCGAGCATGATCGATGCTCTTCGCGGTGTCCTGAAAGAGCAGATCAACAAATGCTATTCGCAATCGGTTGCTGCGACTGCCGGGGCATTCACATTTCCTGTGATCGATGTGTGGTTCCGTGAGGACGGGTCGCTCTCGGCGGAGCCGAAGGTTTACAGTTCCGGATCTAGTCCGATGGAGAAGGCGGCTGCGGATGGTGCCATGCGCGCCATACGCCGCTGTGCGCCCTACAACATTCCCCCAAAATTCGCTCCGTTCTATTCCGAATGGAAGTATTGGCGCTGGGATTTCAGCCCCGATGTCTGATGATGCATCCCGCTTTAATCATCTTATGGATGTGACCATGTTAAAACGCTTCGCCACCTGTGCGTTGACGCTTGCTGCCAGTCTGTTAGCTGGTCTAGTCGTCTTTGCGTCCCCGTCCTATGCCCAGATCACGCTGAGGATCGGCCCCGGCGGACAGTTCCAGCCCATGCCCATCGCCATTGCGGACTTCGCGGGCGAGGGCGATCTCGGGCAACGTGTGTCCGGCATCATCTCCAACAACCTGCAGCGCTCCGGCTACTTCGCGCCGCTCGACAAGTCGCGCTTTCCGGAGCGCCCGTCGTTCGATGCGATGCCGCGTTTCGATGCGTGGAAGATGGCGGGGGCGCAGGCGCTCGTGACGGGGCGCGTGACGCGCGATCCGTCGGGCCGTCTGAAGGCCGAATTCCGCTTGTGGGATGTCGATTCCGGCCAGCAGCTCACCGGCCAGCAATATGTCACCGATCCGAATTTCTGGCGCCGCGTCGGCCACATCATTTCCGATGCGGTCTATACCAAGATCACGGGCTTCGGTGGCTTCTTCGACACGCGCATCGTGTTCGTGGATGAATCCGGCCCGAAGGAAAACCGCCGCAAGCGCCTTGCCATCATGGATCAGGACGGTGCGAACGTTCGCTTCCTCACGCAAGGCGATACGCTCGTCGTGACGCCGCGCTATTCGCCCGCGACGCAGGACATCACCTACATGTCGCAGGCCGAAGGCCAGCAGCCGCGCGTGCAGGTCATCAATCTCGAAACCGGCTCGCGCCAAGTCGTCGGCAATTTCCCGGACATGACATCGAGTCCGCGCTTCTCCCCCGATGGCCAGCGCATCGTCATGAGCCTGCAGCAGGGCGGAAACGCCAACATCTTTATGATGAACCTCGGCTCGCAGGCCACCACGCGCCTGACCTCGACCTCCGCCATCGACACCTCGCCGTCCTTCTCGCCGGATGGACGCGAGATCGTGTTCGAGAGCGACCGCGGCGGGCAGCAGCAGATCTACGCCATGAATGCGGATGGCTCGAACCAGCGCCGCATCTCGTTCGGCGACGGCTCCTACTCGCAGCCCGCCTGGTCGCCGCGCGGCGACTACATTGCCTTCACCAAGCGCCGCGCGGGCGGCTTCTCCATCGGCATCATGAAGCCGGATGGCTCGGGAGAGCGCATCCTCACGGAAGGCTTCCACAACGAGAGCCCGACCTGGGCGCCAAACGGCCAGTACATCGTGTTCTTCCGCGATCCGGGCGGGCAGGCGGGCGGCAAGCTCTATATGGTCGACATCACCGGCCGCGTGGAGCTGCCGATGCCGACGCCGTCCTTCGCGTCGGACCCGACATGGTCTCCGCTGCTCAGCGAAACGCGGCAATGAAAAACGGGGCGCTCAAGCGCCCCGTTTCATTTTGAGCGTCATGTTTTCCGTCACGCCGTCTTCCGGCTCCTGAGCTTGAAGGCGAGGGCGATGAGCGAGATGCCGAACACCATCGCATAAGCGCCGAGCCACCAGGTCAGCACCACCGCGCCGATGAGCGGCGAGATCAGAAGCGCGATGCCGAACAGAACCGACACGATGCCGCTGAAGATCAGCCAGCCCTTGCCGTACTCGGCATGAAGCTTGAAGGCGGCAATGACCATGAGCACGCCGGTGACGAGCGACCACACGCCCATCAGCGTGATGAAGAACAGAACCGTCAGCCCCGGCCATGAGAAGGCGATGATGCCGACGAGAATGTCGACGATGCCGCCGAGCACCAGAAGGCCCCAGCGCTGCCCCTGCCGTGCGGCGCGCACGCCGGAGACGATGCCGAACACGCCGTCCACCAGCATGTAGGCCGAGAAGAACAGGACAAGGGAAAGAATAGTCGCGCCGGGCAGGAAAAAGGCGATCAGCGCAAACAATATGGCAAAGACGCCTCTCAGTGCGATGGCCCACCAGTTCTCGGCCAGGATCGCACTCATCGCCCTGGCCTGGTCGAAAGGTTGGAAGGAACTCGAAGCTCCGCTGCTTGTCATGGTCATCTCCCGTTGAAGGGCGAGCGTAATCCCGCCGCCCGCCGGCAAATATTCAACGCTCAAGCTTGGCCCGGAGTTTCATCACATCCGTGAGGAATTTTGACTCCGTCCAGCGTTCCGCCGCTCCCACCTGTGCCGCATGATGCGGATACGCTGCCTGAGACGTAAGGAGCGGATCAGCAGCGCCGCCCCGAACCAGCCGAGCAGGAGCGTGACAGGCAGAATGATGAGCGGAGGAAACACGATGACCAGTGCGGCGAGAGCGAGGAGCATCGCGCCGATGGTGGCGACGCTGCCGGCCTCTGTCGCCGTGAGCGAGCGCAAGCCTCCTGAATCGCGCCCGATGCTGGAACCAAGGGCGACGGCCCCGGCGGCGAGACGGCCGACAGCGCCGCGCCGCGCGCGACCGGAGCGACGCGACAGCGCGTTGCGTTCCTGACGGCGGCGGGTGACCGATCCGGGGACGACTTCGGTGGCCTGCTTGAGATCCTCCAGGTACATCGCCTCCATCGCCTCGGCGATGGTCTTGTCCTCCACCACCACGTCGAGCTCCCAGTTGGTCGCCCAGCTTGCGATGTTGAGGTTGGTCGAGCCGACTCTGGCCCAGTGTCCGTCCACGACCGCGCTCTTTGCATGCAGCATCGCGCCGTTCCATTCGAACACCCGCACGCCCGCCTCGATGAGCGAGCGATAGCCTGCGCGCACGAAAGGCTGCAGCAGGGGCGAGTCCGTCGAGCCCGGCACGAGGAGGCGCACATCAACGCCATCCTGCGCTGCTTCGCCGAGCGCCTGCACGTAAGCCGTTGTCGGCACGAGATAGGCGTCGGCGATCCAGATGTTGCGCTTCGCGGTCGCCGCGATGAACTGATCGACGCGATAGGCGCGGAACATGCCCGGCTGCCCGCAGATCACGCGCGCATTCGTCGTGCCGGCTGCGGGGATGTCGCTTGCCGCCGCGCATTCCTCGCGTTTGAGCGGCGGCCCTGCGAAGGCCCAGCTATCGGCGAAGGCTGCATCGAGATCCGCCACGACAGGGCCTTCGAGGGAAAGGCCGGTGTCACGCCACGGGTCGGCGTGCGAATTGCCCTGCCAGCTATCCGAAACGCAAAGGCCGGAGACGAAGCCGATGCGCCCATCGACGGTAATCAGCTTGCGGTGGTTGCGGCGCAGGAAAAACGGGTTCGTCAATCGCAGCGGGTTGAAGACGCGCACTTCGATGCCCGCCTCGCGCAGGTCATGCCAGAAGCGGCGCGAGGCGCGGGTGTAGGAGCCGAGCCAATCGTAAAGAACACGCACGCGAACGCCTGCGCGCGCACGCTCTTTCAGAATGGCGGCGAAGTCCCGGCCGGTCTTGTCGTCGGCGATGATGTAGTTCTCGAAATGGATGACCCGCTCGGCCTTGCGCAAGGCGTCGAGCCAGGCCGGGTAGTTCTCTTCCGCGTTGCGCAGGAGCGAGACCTTGTTTCCGGCGCGCAGGTCGCTGTCGGCAATGCGCGCGAAAGCTCTCTCCAGCCGGGGATCCTCCGGGGCGGTAGGCTCTTGGGGCGCGAAGGGCGCGAACCAGGTGTGTGTCTCGGTCATGCTGCAATAACGCACGAGGGCCGATTTCGCGCCATCCCTCTAGGTTCGGCACTCGTGCAGTGCCGTGACGTTCCTTCCCGTTCACCGCCGCTCAAGCGGTTGGGGAAAAAAGCATATTCCGCCACCTCTTTGCCTTATTCACTGCCGATTAACCTTACGCTCAAGTTTTGCGATCGGGGTGCGATTCACCCTTTTTCGCAACCCCTCATCAAGGTTGACGGAACCCTCCCTTAACCATCGACCCGCTATAGAAAACACAACGTTCGGCAGACGTATGTGTAAGGAGTATTGTGCCATGATGACGTTGCGCGCCGTCAAATTCGCCGCTGCGATCGTCCTCGCCCTCGGGGCGGCGGCGTGTTCGTCCAACAAAGATGGAATGGCCGATGGGGCCGGGGGCTACGGAGCCGGTGGTGCGGGCACGCCCGGCAGCGCGCAGGACTTCATCGTCAATGTTGGCGATCGCGTGTTCTTCGAGACCGATGCGACCGACCTGACCCCCACCGCCGTCGCCACCCTCGACAAGCAGGCCCAGTGGCTCAGCCGCTATGCCAACTACAGCTTCGTCGTCGAAGGCCATGCGGACGAACGCGGCACTCGCGAGTATAACTTCTCGCTCAGCGCCCGCCGCGCCCAGGCCGTGCATGACTATCTCGTCTCGCGCGGCATCCAGGCCTCGCGCGTCCGCACCGTGTCCTACGGCAAGGAGCGTCCAGTCGCGGTCTGCAACGACATCTCGTGCTGGTCTCAGAACCGCCGCGCGGTGACGGTGCTGGATACCCGCGCCGGCTCGTAAGCCTGTCAAATCGGAATCTGTTCGTGAACCGAGCGCCGCCACATTCTCGCCGTGGCGGCGCTTTTGTGTTATCGGCACGGTCGTTTAATGACCCCTTCGGTACTCATCCCATGCTGCGCCGCCTGATTGTCTTCTTCGCCCTTGCGACATTGTCCGCCCCTGCCTTCGCGCAGGACGCGGCGGATGCCATCGTCCGCCTCAACCGGCTCGAAAACCAGTTCCGTCAAATGTCGGGGCAGGTCGAGCAGCTCCAATACGAAAACCGCCAGCTCAAGGAGCAACTGCGCAAGTTCCAGGAGGATGTGGAATTCCGCTTCCAGGAAAACCGCGGCGGCTCGAAGCCCGCTCCTTCCACCACGACGCCGACGCGGCCCGGCCAGCCTCCGGCCCAACCGCAGCGCCGGGGCGATGCCTATGAGCCTGGCGCGGTGGCGGAGGCTCCCGGCGCGCCGCTTCCGTTGGGGACGACGCCCCCCTCCACGCCTCTGGCCTCCACGGAGGCTCCGGGCCCGATGGCGCTTCCCGGCGGCCAGCTCGCCGGGATCGGCGATCTGATCGAGCAGGATGAGGCCGCGCCGCCCGGCAGCCGCCCGCTCGATCTCAGTCAGGCGGGCCATGCCGCCGCGCCTCTTCCTGCGACATCTCCCGCAACTGCCCCTGCCGCTACGCCCCCGTCGCGCCAAGGACCGAGCGTGGCCGCTGCGAGCAGCGGCGACCCGCGGTCCGAATACGAGACGGCATACAGCTACCTGACGCAGCGCCAGTACGAGCAGGCGGAGATGGGATTTCGCCGCTTCCTGCAATCCAACCCCCGCGACAAGCTGGTGCCGGATGCCACCTTCTGGCTCGGTGAGAGCTATTTCCAGCGCGGACGCCACCGGGAGGCGGCCGAGCAATTCCTGAACGTTTCCGCCGACCATCCCAATGCCGCGAAAGCGCCTGAGGCTCTTTTGAAGCTCGGCGTCACCCTGAACGCGATCGGCGCGAAGGATCGCGCCTGCGCGGTATTCACGGAGCTCGACCGCAAATATCCGCAAGCGCCGGCGTCGGTGCGTGAAGGTTCGGCACGCGAGCAGAAACGCGTGAAGTGCTCCTGATCTCGGGCCGGGGCCGACCATGAGTGCGACGCCTCACCCCCTGTCGGACGAAAGCCTGAACGCACTTTTTTCGCCATTCCTCAACGCGACGGGCGTTGTCGTCGCCGTGTCGGGCGGGCCGGATTCTATCGCGCTGATGCATCTTCTCGCTCACTGGAATTCTCCTTCACGTCCGCCGGTTTTCGTCGCGACTGTCGATCATGGCCTGCGGCCTGAATCGGCGAAGGAAGCCGCCTTCGTCGTCCGCGAGGCCGAGTTGCTGGGCTTTCCCGGCGCTGTTCTCGAATGGCGGGGAAAGAAACCTGAAACCGGCGTGCAGGAAGCGGCGCGGGAGGCTCGATACGAGCTTCTGGCAAACCATGCCCGCCGCGTTGGTGCATCGCACATCGCCACCGCCCACACGTTGGACGATCAGGCGGAGACGGTGCTGATGCGCATGGCCAGGGGCTCCGGCCTTGCGGGGCTTGCCGGAATGCGGGCAGCGCGAGACCTTGACGGCCTGCATCTGGTGCGCCCGCTTCTCGACATCGGCAAGGCCGACCTCGTCGTGCGGTGCCAGAAGGAAGGGTGGGCCTTCATCATCGACCCCTCCAACGCCAATGAACGCTTTGCGCGGGTGCGCTGGCGCAAGGTGCTGCCGGACCTCGCGAAGGAGGGGCTGACCGCCGAGCGGCTCGCCCGCCTCGCCGCGCGGGCGGGAAGGGCGGAGGAGGCCCTCGACACCAAGGCGCGGGAGGCCTTCTTGCGCGGATGGTCGCAGGAGGAGCGCGCTTTTGCCGCCGCCGTTCTCGGCGAAGAGCCCTTCGAAATCGCCCTGCGGGTGCTGATGCTCCTGTTGTCGAAGGCCGGGCTGGAACCGGATTTTCACCGCCTGGAGCGGCTTGAAGCCTGCCTTGAGCGCTTGCGCGGGGCCATTGCGGAGGGAAGGGCGCTTCGCCTGACGGTCGCCGGCGCGGTCCTTGCCCTCGACAGGCGCGGGCGGCTTACGATTGCCCCGGAGCCGCCGCGCCGGCGCGGGCGGCCCGACAAGGGCTAAGCCGCCAAAATAAACCTTCTTCGCCAAATCTTTGGCCAAACGCACCCGTTCGTGCCGCACCCCTGCCGCATTCCCTTGGCAAGGAAGAAACGCGTGCCTACATTGAACACAGCAGCGTGGGGAACTATTCCTCCCGCATTATCTCGCCCTGGGGCAGACCTGATCCGATGAATCCGAATTTCCGCAATTTCGCCTTGTGGGTTGTCATCTTCCTTCTCGTGCTGGCGCTCGTGACGCTCTTCCAGAGCCCGGGCCACCGGGGTGGAGGCGGCGACATTGCCTATAGCCAGCTGCTTGCCGACGCAGATGCCGGACGCATCACGAACGTCATCATCTCCGGACCGGAGATCAGCGGCACGTATACCGATGGGCGGACCTTCACGACCTATGCGCCGAGCGACCCGATGCTGGTCTCCAAGCTGCAGCAGAAGGGCGTGCAGATCACGGCCCGTCCGCAGTCGGATTCGACGCCGTGGTTCATCGCGGTTCTCATGAACATTCTGCCCATCGCGCTCTTCATCGGCGCCTGGGTCTTCCTGTCGCGCCAGATGCAGAACGGCGCGGGCAGAGCCATGGGTTTCGGCAAGTCCAAGGCCAAGCTTCTCACCGAGGCGCATGGCCGCGTGACCTTCGACGATGTCGCGGGCGTGGACGAGGCCAAGGAGGATCTGCAGGAGATCGTCGAGTTCCTGCGCGATCCGCAGAAGTTCCAGCGCCTCGGCGGACGCATTCCCCGCGGCGTTCTGCTCGTCGGCCCTCCCGGCACGGGTAAGACGCTGACCGCGCGCGCCGTTGCGGGCGAGGCGAACGTTCCGTTCTTCACCATCTCGGGCTCGGATTTCGTCGAGATGTTCGTGGGCGTCGGCGCGAGCCGCGTGCGCGACATGTTCGAGCAGGCGAAGAAGAATGCGCCGTGCATCATCTTCATCGACGAGATCGACGCGGTCGGCCGCCATCGCGGCGCCGGCCTTGGCGGCGGCAACGACGAGCGCGAGCAGACCCTTAACCAGTTGCTGGTGGAGATGGACGGCTTCGAGGCCAATGAAGGCATCATCATCATTGCCGCCACGAACCGCCCCGACGTGCTCGATCCGGCGCTTCTGCGCCCGGGCCGCTTCGATCGTCAGATCGTCGTGCCGAACCCGGACGTGGTCGGCCGCGAGAGGATTCTGAAGGTGCATGTGCGCAAGGTTCCGCTCGCTCCGGATGTGGACCTGAAGGTGATCGCGCGCGGCACCCCCGGCTTCTCGGGCGCGGACCTCATGAACCTCGTCAACGAGGCGGCCCTGCTCGCGGCCCGCCGCGGCAAGCGTATCGTGACGATGAACGAGTTCGAGGACGCGAAGGACAAGGTGATGATGGGCGCGGAGCGCCGCACCCTCGTCATGACCGACGACGAAAAGCGCCTGACCGCCTATCACGAGGCCGGTCACGCGGTCGTCGCCCTCAACGTTCCGGCGACGGACCCTGTGCACAAGGCCACCATCATTCCGCGTGGCCGCGCGCTCGGCATGGTCATGCAGCTGCCGGAGCGCGACAAGCTCTCGATGTCCTACGAGCAGATGACCTCGCGCCTCGCCATCATGATGGGCGGGCGCATCGCGGAAGAGATGATCTTCGGCAAGGAGAAGGTGACCTCTGGCGCGCAATCCGACATCGAGCAGGCGACGCGCCTTGCCCGGATGATGGTGACCAAGTGGGGCTTCTCGCCCGAACTCGGCACCGTGGCCTATGGCGAGAACCAGGACGAGGTTTTCCTCGGCATGCAGATGGGCCGCCAGCAGAACGTCTCGGAAGCGACCGCGCAGAAGATCGACTCGGAAGTCCGCCGCCTCGTGGAAGGCGGCCTCGAAGACGCTCGCCGCATCCTCACCGAGCGCCGGGGTGACCTCGAGGCGCTGGCCAAGGGCCTGCTCGAATACGAGACCCTGACCGGCGACGAGATCAAGAACCTCATCGACGGCCAGCCGCCAATCCGCGACACGGGCGAGCCCGTGAACCCGACCCGCGGCTCCCCGGTTCCTTCCGCCGGGCGCAGCCGCCCGCGCGAGACGGATGGCGGAATGGAACCACAGCCGCAAGCGTAATATCGTATCAATAACCCCATGAAACCGAACGCCCGCCCCACCAGGCGGGCGTTTTGTTTACCTCCCGTCAAAGAATGCCTTGGCACAACGGCCTCGCTTCTTCGTTGTAATATTTGCTCATCACTTGTGATGGGGGAATGCCGGCCGGATCCTTGACCGGAGTCATGGAGATTGCTTTGAAACACTTGAACGGCGCGAAGGCGCAACCGAGCCCGGAGAAGAGCAACGTGCGTAAATACTTTGGAACTGACGGCATTCGCGGCCGCGCCAATGGGGTCATCACGCCGGAACTGGCGCTGAAGGTCGGGCAGGCGGCGGGGCTTTTGTTCCAGCGCGGCGAATACCGCCACCGGGTGGTGATCGGCAAGGACACGCGGCTCTCCGGCTACATGATCGAATACGCGCTGGTGGCCGGCTTCACCTCAGTCGGCATGGACGTGCTGCTGCTCGGCCCGATGCCGACGCCGGCGGTCGCCATGCTCACCCGCTCCATGCGCGCCGATCTCGGCGTCATGATCTCTGCCTCCCACAACGCTTATGAGGACAACGGCATCAAGCTGTTCGGCCCCGATGGCTTCAAGCTCTCGGACGAAGTCGAGCACGAGATCGAGACCCTTCTCGACGAGGATCTCACTTCTCGTCTCGCCTCTCCCGCCGCCATCGGTCGCGCACGGCGCATCGAGGGCGCCGTCGCCCGCTATATCGAATTCGCAAAGCGCACCCTGCCGCGTCATGTCGATCTCGAAGGCATGCGCATCGTCGTTGATTGCGCCAACGGCGCGGCCTACAAGGCCGCTCCCGAGACGCTGTGGGAGCTGGGGGCGGAAGTCATTTCCATCGGCGTCGAGCCGGACGGCTTCAACATCAACCGCAAGGTCGGCTCCACTGCGCCAGATGCGCTGGTGCAGAAGGTGCGCGAGACCCGCGCGGATGTGGGCATCGCGCTCGATGGCGATGCCGATCGCCTCATCATCGTCGATGAGAAGGGCCAGGTGGTGGATGGCGATCAGCTCATGGCCGTCGTCGCACGCGCCTGGCATGAGGACGGCCTGCTGAGCCAGTCGGGCATCGTCGCGACCGTCATGTCCAATCTCGGCCTTGAGCGCTTCCTGGGTGGCATGGGACTCGATCTCGTGCGCACCTCTGTTGGTGACCGTTACGTTCTCGAACACATGCGCAACCACGGTTTCAACCTCGGCGGCGAGCAATCCGGCCATATCATCATGTCCGACTACGCTACGACCGGGGACGGGCTGATTGCGGCCCTGCAGCTTCTCTCCGTGGTCAAGCGCCTCGACAAACCGGTGTCGGAAGTCTGCCATTGCTTCGAGCCGCTGCCGCAGATCCTCAAGAACGTGCGCTACAAGTCCGGCCAGCCGTTGACCAACGATTCCGTCGTCAGCGCCATCGACGCCGCGCGCGAGCGCCTCGGTAAGCAAGGTCGCCTCGTCATTCGCCCATCCGGCACCGAGCCGGTCATCCGCGTCATGGCGGAGGGGGACGATCACGATCTCGTTCTGCGAGTCGTCGATGACGTGGTCGAGGCCCTGACCCGCGCGGCGGCGTAAGGCAGGCCCGACCGGAACAATGATGGCGCGGCCTCAAGGGCCGCGCTTTTGTTTTGCGGCGAGGGCGATGCGCACCCATCAGCGTCGCCAACCCTCCGTTAAGGTTAAGCAGCCTTTAAGCACTTCGCTCCATAGTAACAGGCCACGCGGCTCTCATGGGCGCGCGGCCTGTCGATGTGGAGTTGTTTTTCGTGCGCTCGATGAAGCTCATTCTTGCCGGTCTGACGATCAATCTCGTCGGCGCTTATGCCTTGGCCGCCGACCTGCCGCCCGCCCCGGTTCTCGATGAGGCCGAGGATGAGATCGGCTCGGGCTGGTACCTGCGCGGAGATATCGGCGCGCTCGCCCAATCGATACCCCACAAGCAGCGCACCTATGGCTTCGGCGGCGTGCCGTCTGTGAGTCACGCCCGCTTCGACCGGAACATCTCCGCCGGTCTTGGCGTCGGCTATCAGTTCAGCCCGTGGTTCCGCGCTGAGGTCGCTGTCGATCAGAGGTTCGAGGCCTCCTACAAAGGAACGCGCTTCGGTGCGGGTTCAACCGCTGTCGACCGCGCGGATTTTTACGCGACGACCGTCATGGCGAACGCCTATGTCGATCTGCCTGTTGCAGCGGGCATCACGCCTTACATCGGCGCGGGCATCGGCTTCAGCCGCAACCGCATCGAGGCCTCCGAGCGGGCGCTTTACGGGGCAGACGGAGCCTTCACCGGTATATCCCTGCTTAACGCGCGCACCGACACCTCTTTCATCTGGGCACTGATGGCGGGCGTCGCCTTCGACATCACGCACAGCATCAAGATCGATCTCGGCTATCGCTACACGCGCCTCGGGGATGCCCGCTCGCGCTATGGCGACAACGCCCCTGCAATCCGCGCCAGCGACATCGATGGGCATGAGCTGCGCATTGGTGCGCGTTACGTCTTCAATTGATCGAACGAAAACTCGGATGGATGCGCCACACGATCTAACCGAAGTTTGCGAGCGCTTGAATGCACTGGAGCCAGGTTTCCTACCAAGCCCAGTCTTTCATGCCATCGCGCGCCTCATGGTGACTGTCACGTTCGTCGTCGTCCCGCTACTAAGGAGGGGTGGTCAGACATTGGTACTGCTCTCGCGAAGAGAGCCGGATGGAACGGTTTATCCATCTATGCTCAATGTTGCAGGAACCGTCATCCTCGCAAGCGACGAAAATCTGAAGGCAACCTATGATCGCCTCGTCAGCAAGGAGCTGAACGGCATCCCGATACTGAGCGAGCCTGTCTTTGTTGGAAACGTCTACGATCAGATTGCTCGCGGGCGAGAGCTTTCTTTGGTCCATTGGGTCGAACTTGGTCCTAATGTTCCAATGGATTCACTAAGAAATGTCGCCGACCTACCTGATGATCTCGTGGTTAGTGACCGACCAAGGATATTGATGGCCGCCTCACATTTCGAGGCGGGTTATCGATAGAAGATCTCGCACGTTACTCCGCCGGTTGGCGGGGCGGCGCGCGTTCGCCATGCGGCGTCGAGCCTGTTTCAGCGCGCAGCTTGTCGAGCAATTCGCTGACATAGGTCGATGGCTTGGTGAAGCCGCCGAGCAGCAGATAGATTGCCGGGATCACGACAACGGTCAGGAGCGTCGAGACGGTGACGCCGCCGACAATCACGGAACCGATGGCGCTGCGCGCTTCAGCGCCCGCGCCGGTGGACCAGGCGAGCGGAATCGCGCCGCCGATCATGGCGATGGAGGTCATCAGGATCGGGCGAAGACGCAGCACGGACGCTTCGATCACCGCATCGCGCACCGAGAGTCCCTGCTCACGCAGCTGGTTCGAGAATTCGACGATCAGAATGCCGTTCTTCGTCATGAGGCCAATGAGCAGGATCATGCCGATCTGGCTGTAGATGTTGAGCGTCTGCCCCGTCAGGACGAGGGCTAGCAATCCGCCGGTGACGGCGAGCGGCACCGTGAGCATGATGATGAACGGGTTGATCCAGCTTTCGAACTGCGCCGCGAGCACGAGGAACACCACGAGCAGCGCCATCGCGAAGGTGATGTAGATCGCGCCGGTCGAATCCAGGAAGTCCTTCGATTGGCCGGTGTAACCGATGCGCACCTCTGGCGGCAGGTTGTCGCGCACGATCTGCTGCAGGATCTCGAGGCCTTCGCCAATGGAGGTTCCGGGAGCAAGCGAAGACTGGATCGTGATCGAACGCAGGCGATCGAACCTGTTGAGAGCCTGCGGCGCGGCCGATTCCGAGAGGGAGACGAACGAGGAGAGCGGAACAAGATCACCGTTGGCCGCACGGATGAAGGTGTTGGTCAGGTCGTTGGGGCTCGCCCTGTCCTCGGCCCTTGCGCGCATGATGACGGGGTACTCGTCACCCCGGCTGACGAAGGTGGATACCTCGCTCTCGCCGAACATCAATTCGAGGGTGCGCCCGATGTCCTCGACCGAGACGCCGAGATCGGCGGCGCGGTGGCGGTCGATCTGCACTCTGATATCGGGTTGCGACTCGCGATAGTTGGAATCGATGTTCACGAAGCGGCCGGTCTCCTGGGCCTTCTGCATGACGATGTCACGCCAGCCGCGGATGGTCTCGTAGTCGGGACCGCCGAGAACGAACTGGATCGGCTGCCCGAACCCGCCCGCGCCGCCGAAGGAGGGCGGGTTGACGATGGACACGCGCGCGCCTGGAAAGTTCGACACCTTCGGCGTCATCTGGCGGACCAGATCCTGCTGGCTGACGGTGCGGTCCTCCCACGGCACGAGACGGACGATCACGATGCCTTCGTTCACCGGCGAAGGCCGTGCGAACCCCGGAGCCACCTGGCTCAGCATGGAGGACACGATGCCCTCCTGCTGCAACGGCATGAGCGCGCGCTCGACTTCCTTCACCCGGTCGCGGGTGTAGTCGAGGCTCGCGCCTTCCGGCGCCTGCAGCCTGACGATGATGGCGCCCCGATCCTCGGTGGGCGAGAATTCCTTCGGCACCATCTGGAACAGACCGTACGCGGCGAGCGAAACTCCGAAGCCGATGGCCAGGATGAGGACGGGCGCGCGCAGGGCTCGCGACAGAAGCCAGCGATAGCCATCGTTCATCTTGGTGAAGAGAGGCTCTGTCATCGTCTGGATGCGGCCATGCGCCGGCACCATGAGCTTGGAGCAGAGCATCGGGGTCAGCGTGCGCGCCACGACGCCGGAGAAGAAGATCGACGCGGCGAGCGTGATGGCGAATTCGCGGAACAGCTTGCCCGTGTTGCCGGTCATGAAAGCGAGGGGCACGAACACCGCCATGAGCGTCGCGGTTGTGGCGATGACCGCGAAGCCGATTTCGCGCGCGCCGTCGAACGAGGCGAGAAGCGGCGGTTGCCCTTCCTCGATGCGGCGATGCACGTTCTCGATCTCGACGATGGCGTCATCGACCACGATGCCGATGGCGAGCACGATGGCGAGCAGCGTCAGCACATTGATGGAAGCGTTGAAGAAGCTCATCACCATGAAGGCGGCGATGATCGAAACCGGGATCGCCACCATCGCGACGATGGTCGAGCGCCAGTCGCGCAGGAAGAGCAGGATCACGAGAATGACGAGGATGATGCCTTCGACCAGCGTGTGCAGCACGCCGTCGATGGAAGCGCGGATGAACTGGCTCTCGTCATAGAGAACCTGCGCTGTCGTTCCGGGGGGCAGGGCGCTCTTCAGATTGTCCAGTTCCGCGCGCACGTTGTCCGCCACCGAGAGCGTATTGGCGGTGGCCTGTCGCACGACGCCGAGGCCGATTGCGGTTTCGCCCGATTGGTAGAACTCGAAGCGGGTGTCCTCTGCTCCCACTTCCACACGCGCGACCTCGCCCAGGCGCACGAGATAGCCGTTCTTGTTGCTGACGATCACCTGCTGGAATTGCTCAGGAGTGGCGAGGCGGGAATCCGTCTTGACCGTGAATTCGCGCTGCGCGGATTCGACTCGCCCGCCGGGAAGCTCGACGTTCTGCCGCTTGATCGCGGTTTCCACGTCCTGCACCGTGAGGCCGCGCGCGGCGAGAGCGGGACGGTCGATCCACACGCGCATGGCAAAGCGCCGCTCGCCGCTGAGATTGACATTGGCGACGCCGGGAATGGTGGAAAGGCGGTCCACGTAGACGCGCTTGAGGAAGTCGCTGAGTTCGAGCGCGTCGAGCGTGGAGGAGGTGACGCCGACCCACATGATCGCCTGCGCGTTCGCGTCGACCTTGCGCACCACGGGCGTGTCGGCACCATCGGGCAGGCGACCGGCGACGCGGGAGACAGCATCGCGCACGTCCGATGTTGCCGCCTCCGGATCACGCTCCACGTTGAATTCGATGGAGACGGAGGAGCGGTCGTTCTGGCTTTGCGACGTGATCTGGCGAATGCCCTCGATGCCCGCGACCGCGCCCTCGATGACCTCCGTCACGCGGCTCTCGATCACTTCGTTCGATGCGCCGCGATAAACCGTCGAGACCGAGACGACGGGACGATCTACCTGCGGATATTCGCGGACGGGAAGATTGTTGAGCGACGCAAGGCCGCCGACGATCAGCAGCAGGCTGACGACGACAGCGAAAACGGGGCGGCGGATGAAGAGGTCTGAGACCTGCATGGCGCTGTTCGCTCCAGTTCGGCGAATTCGATTAATGCGACGTTCGTGTCATCCTCGGCGAGCCGAAGGTGAGCAGGAGAGGCATGATGCGCGCCATGCCTCTCGTCCCTTATTTCTGTTCAGCCGCGTTCGCGGTGCCGATGGCCTGCGGCGAGCTCACGGAGCTGCGCGAGGGCTGCGAAGCGGATTTCGGCGCGCTGGTGGGCGCTGCTGGAGTGCCCGAGCCGAGCGGGCGTGCAATCACTTCTCCGCCCGGGCGCACGCGCTGCACGCCGAGCACGACGATGGTTTCGCCGGTCTTGAGCCCGTCCAGCACCTCCACCTTGCCGTTCTGGCGCTGGCCGATGCGTATGACGCGGCGTTCGACCTTGTTGTCCTTCACCGGATAGACGATGTGGCGAAGGCCTTCGCTGACCACGGCCTCTTCGGGCACGAGAACAGCATCGTCCTTCGCCTGGACCTCAAGGGCGACGGTGAGGAACATGCCGGGCTTGAGCGCCTCGTCGGGATTGTCGAATTCAGCGGTCAGGCGCACCGAGCGGGTTACGGCATCGACGCGCGGATCGATGGTGGACACCGTGCCCTTGAACACCCGGCCCTGATAGGCGGCGGAAGCGGCGTTGACCGTCTGGCCCGGCTTGAGACGGCCGAGGATGTTTTCCGGCACGGAGAAATCGAGGCGGACCTTCGAGAGATCGTCGAGGGTCGTGATTCGCGTGCCCGGCGAGATATAGGCGCCGAGTGAAACCGAGCGGGTGCCGACCCGGCCCGCGAAGGGCGCGCGGATCGTCAGGTCCTCCAGCCGTGCCTCGGCGGCCTTGCGCTGCGCCTGGGCGGCGGCGATGGCGCCTTCGAGGGACTTCACCTGAGCCGTCAGATCTTCGACCTGCGCTTCCGTGCCAGCGCCGCTGCGGCGCAGGGTCTGGGCGCGCTCAAGCTTGATGGCGACCTCGTTACGGAGCGCGACGGCGCGGTTGGCCTCGGCGGTGGTCTGTTCGATATCGGCGCGGCGCTCGGCGGCGTCGAGCTGCACCAGCATGTCGCCTGCCTTTACCTTCTGGCCTTCCTCGAAGCCGATCTTGTCGATGACGCCTGCGGTTTTCGCAGTCACGGTGATCGATTCATAGGCACGCAGCGTGCCGACGGCTTCCCGGATTTCGACGATTCGCCCTGTCTTGACCGTATCGACTTCCACGCTTGCGGGCCCCGCTGCGCCCCGACCGCGTGGAGATGCCGCGGTCTGGTTCTCGGCTTTGCCGAAAAAGCCTTGATAGGCATACCAACCGCCAAGCCCCGCGATACCCAGCGCGGCAATGACGGCAAGTTGACCGGACAAACGCATGCTCGTTCCTCAAGATCCGAAATTTCGGAAAGTTGCTAGCACAACTCGTGCCAACCTTTATGGCCTATAATCAAGAACACACGAGCTTTTGTATTACGATTTCGTAATCTTGCTCGCGGACGCAATTTTCCTTGACCCGCGATTGCCGCTCCGTCATACCCATCAGCGGGACACCTCTCCCCACCGAGAGGCGCCCATCTGTAAGGATGGATCACATGACGAATATGCCTGTCGCGCGCCCTCGCGCGCCCTTTTTCTCGTCCGGCCCCTGCGCGAAGCGCCCCGGATGGACCCTGCAAAATCTCAAGACCGAAAGCCTTGGCCGTTCGCATCGCGCCAAGCTCGGTAAGGAGCGCCTGAAGCTCGCCATCGACCTCACCCGCGAGGTGCTGGAGGTGCCGGCCGATTACCGTATCGGCATCGTGCCCGCCTCCGATACTGGCGCGGTTGAAATGGTGCTGTGGTCGCTGCTCGGCGTACGCCCGGTGGAAATGCTGGCCTGGGAGAGCTTCGGTGAAGGATGGGTCACCGATGTCGTCAAGCAGCTCAAGCTCGACGATGCCCGCGTCATCACGGCTCCTTATGGCGAACTCCCGGATCTTGCGAAGGTGGACACCAAGACCCGCGACGTCGTCTTCACCTGGAACGGCACGACCTCCGGCGTGCGCGTTCCCAATGCGGACTGGATCGCGGCCGACCGTGAAGGCCTGACGATTTGCGATGCCACCTCGGCGGCCTTCGCGCAGAACCTCGATTTCGCCAAGCTCGATGTCGTCACCTTCTCCTGGCAGAAAGTGCTCGGCGGTGAGGCGGCTCACGGCATGCTCATTCTCTCGCCCCGCGCGGTGGAGCGTCTCGAGACTTACAAGCCCGCCTGGCCGCTGCCGAAGATCTTCCGCATGACCAAGGGCGGCAAGCTCATCGAAGGCATCTTCGAAGGCGAGACCATCAACACGCCGTCCATGCTGGCGGTTGAGGATTATATCGACGCGCTCGAATGGGCGAAGTCCATCGGCGGTCTTAAAGGCCTGCGCGCAAAGGCCGACGCCAACGCGAAGGTCGTTCTCGACTGGGTCGCGAAGACCCCGTGGATCGCCAATCTCGCGAAGGATGCGGCGAACGCTTCCAACACCAGCGTCTGTCTCGTGGTGTCCGATTCCGAGGTTGTCGCCAAGGGCCCGGAAGCCGTGGCGCAGGTCGCCAAGGGCATCACCGCCGCGCTCGACAAGGAAGGCGTCGCCCTCGACATCGGCGCGTATCGCGATGCGCCTCCCGGCCTTCGCATCTGGTGCGGTGCGACCGTCGAGACCTCCGACCTTCAAGCCCTGACGCCCTGGCTCGATTGGGCCTTCGCGCAGGAAAAGGCGAAGCTCGCGAAAGCGGCGTGATTAAAGCCCTCTCCCCATCGCGGGAGAGGCTGATCGGCGAAGGCCGACCGCGAGAGGGGCGCTCTCGAATACGACGCCGCCCCTTTCATCGCACTCCAACGATTTTCAGCCCCACTCCCGACCTCGCTGCGCGAGGCTTCTCTCCAGCAGAGGGAAGAGGGAGATCACAAGGTGCCCCATGACCAAACCTCGCGTTCTCATTTCGGATGCTCTTTCGCCCGCCGCCGTGCAGATCTTCAAGGATCGCGGCGTCGAGGTCGATTTCCAGCCGGATCTCGGCAAGGACAAGGACAAGCTCGCTGCCATCATCGGCAACTATGATGGCCTTGCCATCCGCTCCGCCACGAAGGTGACGGCGAAGATTCTCGAGCAGGCCAAAAACCTCAAGGTGATCGGCCGCGCCGGCATCGGCGTCGACAATGTCGAGATCCCCGCCGCCACGGCGAAGGGCGTGATTGTGATGAACACGCCGTTCGGCAATTCGATCACCACCGCCGAACATGCGATTGCGATGATGTTCGCCCTCGCGCGCCAGATCCCGCAGGCCGATGCTTCGACGCAAGCCGGCAAGTGGGAGAAGAACCGCTTCATGGGTGTCGAACTGACGGCTAAGGTTCTCGGCGTCATCGGTTGTGGCAATATCGGCTCCATCGTCGCCGATCGCGGCATCGGCCTTCGCATGAAGGTCATCGCTTACGATCCCTTCCTGTCGCCCGAGCGCGCGATTGAACTCGGCGTGGAAAAGGTCGAGCTCGAGGATCTTCTGCGCCGCGCCGATATCATCACGCTGCACGTGCCGCTGACGGAGAAGACGAAGAACATTCTCTCGGCGGAAAACATCGCCAAGACGAGGAAGGGCGTGCGCATCATCAACTGCGCGCGCGGTGGCCTTGTCGATGAAGCCGCCTTGCGCGCGGCGCTCGATTCCGGCCATGTCGCCGGTGCGGCCTTCGATGTGTTCACGGTGGAGCCCGCGACGGAGAACCCGCTCTTCGGCCATCCGAACGTGGTCTGCACGCCGCATCTCGGCGCGGCCACGACGGAAGCGCAGGAGAACGTGGCTTTGCAGGTCGCCGAGCAGATGTCGGATTACCTTTTGCAGGGCGCGATCCAGAACGCGGTGAACTTCCCTTCGATCTCGGCGGAAGAAGCGCCGCGCCTGAAGCCGTTCGTCACGCTCGCCGAAAAGCTCGGCTCGTTCCTCGGCCAGCTCACGGAAGCGCCGATCAAGGGCATCCGCATCGAATACGAAGGCGATGTGGCCGAGATGAACACCCGTGCGCTCACCTCCGCCGCCGTCACCGGCGCGCTACGCCCCTTCCTGCAGGACATCAACATGGTGTCGGCTCCCGTCATCGCCCGCGAGCGCGGCATCACGGTGGAAGAGGTCAAGCGCGAGAGCGGCGCGCGTGATTATGAAAGCTTCATCCGCGTCATCGTCGAGGCGGAAGATTACGCGCGCCATGCGGGCGGCACCGTGTTCCAGGACGGCAAGCCGCGCGTCACGGAAATTCGCGACATCGCGGTCGATGCCGAATTCGCGCCGCACATGATCTACGTGCGTAACGCCGACAAGCCGGGCTTCATCGGCAATTTCGGCACGCTCCTCGGTACGTCCGGCGTCAACGTCGCGACCTTCGCGCTCGGCCGCGACAAGCCGGGTGGGGACGCGATCTGCTTCGTTTCCGTTGATCAGCCGGTGACGGATGAGCTCCTGCGCAAGATCGAAGAGATCCCGCAGGTCAAGCGCGCCCGCGCTGTGCGGTTCTGAAACGCCGCTCTTTGAGAGAAAATGCGAAAGCCCTGTCACTCCCGTGGCAGGGCTTTTTCCATGCGCCTTGTTACGCGCGCCGTTCCGCCAGCCAGATACCGCCGAGCACCATGACGAGGCCGATGGCGTGATAGATCGCAAAGGGTTCGCCGAGCAGGACGACCGCGAGAAGCGCGCCGAAGACCGGCACGAGATTGACGAACAATCCCGCCCGCGCCGGGCCGATGAGTTCGACGCCGCGAATGAAGAAGATCTGCGAAAGGAGTGAGGGGAACAGCGCCACATAGAGCAGCACGGCCCATCCGGTCAGCGTCGGCCATTGTGCCTTTCCGCTGGCTATTTCCGCCGCCACGAGCGGCAGCGACGTGAGAAACGCGACAATGGCAAGGCCGGCGAAGAACACGAGCCCCGGCACGGCGGGGCGCTGGCGCAGGCCGAGGGTGTAGCCGGCATAGAACACGCAGGCGATCAGCATCAGCCCGTCGCCGAAATTGATGCCGAGCGCGCGCAGCACGGCAAGATCGCCGCGAACGGACACAACAATGACGCCGACGATCGTGACGGCCATGCCGAGAATCTGGAGCGGGCCGACACGGCTGCGGAAGAAGAGCACCGCGCCGATCAGCACGAGAACCGGAATTGCGCCCTGAAAGATCGTGAGATTGACCGCGCTCGTGTAATGCGCTGCGCCGTAGAACAGGGCGTTGAAAGCGGTGAAGCCGCATGTGCCCATCGCGACGATCAGCCAACCCTTCGCTTTCAGCTTCGGCCAGGCCTCAGTCACCTGGCGGCCCACCAGCGGCAGCATGATCGCGACGACGATTATCCAGCGCAGCGCGACGAGGACCATCGGCGAAATTTCGCCGACCGCGAGACGCCCGGCGACGCCGTTGCCACCCCAGAACAGGGTGGTGGTGGCAAGCAACAGATACGCTTGGCCGTTGAACCATTGCCAGAGCGCGCGCAGCATAGACATGGGCCTTAGAACCTCAGCGCTCTTGCACCCGCGCGCCGTTCGGGTAAACCGATGCCCAAAATGGAGGCATCGAAGGGTTCATGGCCTTACGGTTTCTTGTTATCGAGGGCAATACGCGTGGTGCAAGGCAGGCCCACAAGGATGCGTATGGACTCATGCCTTCGGAATCCTATGCTGCCGTGTTGCAGGATGTCGAAGCCGACATCGTCTGCGATCTCGCCTTTCCGGCTGACGAGGGCGCGAACCTTCCCGATGCGTCGGGGCTCGAATCCTATGACGGCATCGTGCTGACGGGTTCGCACCTCAACATCTACGACGCCACCCCCGATATTCTGCGCCAGATCGACCTGATGCGCGCGGTCTATGCCTCGCGCACGCCCTCCTTCGGTTCCTGCTGGGGCCTGCAGGTCGCCGCGGTTGCCGCCGGGGGCGACGTGCAGAAAAATCCGGTGGGACGCGAAATCGGCTTTGCCCGCCGCCTGACGCCGACCGAGGCGGGGCGCAGCCATCCGCTGCTTGCTGGTCGTCCGGCTTCTTATGATGCTCCCGCGATCCACCTCGACATGGTGACGACCCCGCCCGGCGAGACCACCGTTCTTTCGACCAACGCGGTCTCGCAGGTGCAGGCGGCGGAAATCACCATGAACGGCGGCACCTTCTGGGGCGTGCAGTATCACCCGGAATTCAGCATCGGCGAACTCGCGGTCATTCTCGGCCGCCGCACCCGGATCCTGATCGATGAAGGCTTCTGCCGGGATGAGGCGGAAGCGCATTCTTACGTCGCCGAGCTCAAGGCCCTGCATGCCGAGCCGTCGCGGCTCGATCTCTCCTGGCGGCACGGGCTCGACGAGGAGGTGCTTCTGCCGGAGCGCCGCACCCGGGAGATCCGCAACTTCATCGAAAACCGGGTGAAGCCAGAAAAAAGCGTCAAGGGCCGGGCTTAAGCGGGGCTCTTCGCACCCGGCTCACCCTCGGGCGCCGCACGGCGCCGAGGACAATCCCGCTTGCCCTTTGACGCATCGAATCCGTGGGCGAGGCGAAGCGGGCAAACCTCGTCTTGATCCCCGTATCATCGGCCGCTCCAGGCCGGTTTAAAATCGGCTCGCCGCACGTTACTAAGTATATATTCAGGCGGGGAGCGGGTGATGAGCGCAAATGTCTACAGGGTTGGTGTGGAGACGATGGTTTCCCCGCTCGGCGGCACAGGGGGTGAATACAGACCGGCCATCACCGCCTTGGCGGATGGCGGCTGGCTGCTCGTCTGGCGTCGAGAGATTGCAGGCGGTGAAGATGTTCTCAGCCAGAGATACGGTCAGGATGGCCAGCCGGTCGGCGGCCCCATAACCGTGCTTGAAGACGGCGAATACGGCATCAGCCCGTCTCTTGTGGCATTGCCGGATGGCGGATGGGTCGCTTTTTGGGCTGACGGCACCGGGATCTTTCAAAAGCGCTTCGATGACGGCGGAAAACCCGTCACCGGCGCGATCCGCGTCAACACGGGAACCGGGTCTGTCAATGAACCTGAGGTCTGCATGCTTCCGAATGGCGGCTGGGTCGTCACATGGGATTCCCGCAGTTCGGGCGGAGATTTGGACATTTATCAACGAGTTTTCGACAGCAAAGGCACGCCTCTGGACGGAGACCGACTCATCACGCAGAAGACGCTTGGAATGCAAGGCAATCAACAGGTCGCGGCTCTCGCCGACGGCGGCTGGGTTGTCACCTGGCAGGATGTTTCTGCCATTTACCAAAGACGTTTCGATGCGGATGGCAAACCCGTCTCCGATGATGTCGTCATCTCCGCCTCTGGGCAATTACCAAGCATAACCGGCTTGAGCGATGGCGGTTGGATCGTCACCTGGAACGACAATGGCGGCATTCGCCAGATGCGCTTCGACAAGGACGGTGAGGCTGCCGATGTCGAGACAGTCGTCTCTGGAGGCGGCGCTTCCTTCGTACAAAACGTTACGGACTTGGCGGATGGCGGGTGGGTTGTCACCTGGTCCGCGAGCGATGCGCACGGTTACGGCATCTATCAGAAGGCGTTCGACAAGTTCGGACGGGCGGCATCCGACGCGGAAATGCTGGTCAATACCGATACATCCGGCAATGAGATTTGGCCCGTCGTTACGGCCCTGAGCGATGGGAGCTGGGTCGTCGCGTGGCAGTCCGATCAGTCCGGCGTCAGGGAGATCTATCAGCAGCGCTTCAAGATGAACGAAGCACCGAGCGATCTCGCCTTGAGCGCGGCGGCAGTCGTGGAAGCTGCTGCTAACGGCACTCTCGCCGGTACGATGTCCGCCAAGAACACGGATGCGATCGCGGGCGATACGCTCACGTATGTTCTGATCGACGATGCCGGAGGCCGTTTCTCCCTCCAGGGAGACAAGGTCGTCGTCGCCGATGGGCTGAGGCTCGATTACGAACAGGCTATGTCTCACACCATCAAGGTGCGCGTGACGGACCGGGACGGCTTGAGCGAGGAGAAGACCTTCACGATCGACGTGACGGACCTGTCTCCGGAGAAGATCACTGGCAGCAACGGTAACGATGTGCTGTGGGGAGGCGCTGGAGCGGATACCTTCTACGGCCTTGGCGGCAATGACAGGTTCGTCGGAGGCGAGGGCCGCGACAGGCTCGACGGCGGGCTTGGCAACGATACGCTGAGCGGAGGCTACGGCAACGACGTGCTCATCGGCGGCAAGGGCAAGGATGTATTCGTCTTCGCATCGAAACTCGGCACGCACAAAACGGACCGCAAGGTGAATTTCGACACGATCAGTGACTTCAAGCCGCGGGAAGACAAGATCCACCTGGAGAACGCGATCTTCACCAAGCTGAAGAAGACGGGCAAGCTGGACAAGGCGTACTTCACCATCGGCGACAAGGCCACGGATCGGAACGACTATATCGTTTACGACAAAGAGAAGGGCATCTTGTCGTATGATCCGGATGGCTCGGGATCCAAGAAGGCCATCGAGTTCGCCAAAGTGAAGGCAAACCTCAACCTGACAACTGCAGACTTCATCGTGATCTGAGGGGGCTCCGGGAAAGCTGTTGCCGCTATGGCTTGCTCATGAAAGCAGGGTTCCGCGGCCGACTTCCTGAATCACATTCTCGCCCGGGTCACAGGATCGCGGGATCGAGGCGCATTCCGGCTTGACCTCGCGCCATAGCATCGAGCTGGACCTCTCCTCGCGCCTCTGGATTGTTCACCCTCGCCGACCACAAGGCCCGTGAAGATATTTCCGCTCGCTCTTCAGGGATATCCAGCCGGCGATGGCAAAGCCTGCTTCAGAAGGGCCAAGGAAACTTGTCATGCCGTCCCCGGCCGGTTATGGATTTTACGTTATATTGTTAAGATTCAGCAATAAACCTTACGCAAGGGAAGACTATGACCACACCGGCACCTTGGGGCAATCCGTTCGAGATTAGTACGGCGACAGGCAATCAAGATGAAATGAAAACCGTAGCCCTGGCCGATGGCTCTTTCATTGCCGTTTGGACTGCTAGAAGTGGGACAGGCGCGGATACGTCGGGATACTCCATTCGCGGCCAGCTATTCAATGCTAACGGCAGCAAAAGAGGCGGCGAGTTTGTTGTCAACACTACTATTGAGGATGGCCAAGTTGAACCGGACATCGCGGTACTCAGCGATGGACGCTTCGTGGTGGCTTGGACAGATTATAGTAAAATGGACGGTGAATCTGGTCCAGGAATTCGTGCTCGTATTTTCAACGCTGATGGAACTGCCTTCAATCGGACCGGAGCAGCAAATGGCGATGCAGATTTTCTGGTCAACAGTACCAAGCAGGATGGCGTACAACGGAATCCGTCGATTGCCGCTCTAGCCAATGGTGGTTTCGTCATCGGCTTCCAGAGCGATGGTATTAGAGCCCAAGTTTTCGATGCTCAAGGCATCCATTCTGGAGCAGAAGTTCTAGTCAATTTAGAAACGACGGGTACCCAAACTAACCCAGCAGTGATTGCATCAGAGAATGGGTACACGGTATTTTATCAGTCCCATAATAGTGGGTTCGATAGAGTTCTAGGTAGAACCATTTACACCGATGGGCGTGATGCATCAGCAGAGTTTCTTGTTTCCAGCCCAGGGATCCGATCTCTCGCGCCGATAACGACGAAGCTCTCCGATGGCCGCTTCATCGTTATCTGGTATTCTCTTTTACCTGACGAGGGATCGCCTGATCTCATTAGTTCTAACCGTGCGCAGATCTACAATGCCGATGGAACCAAATCTGGCGGGGAGTTCAGCGTAAAGGGCTCCGATGCCTCCTATCAAGGCATTTACAGCGTAGCGCCACTGCCAACTGGCGGATTTGCTGTCGCATTTTGGTCGACGATGACCGACCCCTCAAGTGGCAGCATATACGATGTCGGGGTGTCTTTCTTTGATGCCAATGGCAACAAAACCAGTACCGATACGAAGGTCAGTCAAATTCCTTTTGAAATCTCTGAGCTCATTAACATTTCGACCTTGGCCGATGGCCGTGTTGTTGTGACGTCGGCTTCGGTCGATAGTGAGAATGATATCAATTTATATGGTCAGATCGTAGATGGCCGTACGGCTGCGATCTCGCTTCCCGGCACCAGCAGGAACGACGAGTACTATGGCACCGCTTTCAATGACACCATGAACGGTGCTGACGGTAACGACAAGCTCGTGGGCGAGGCTGGCGATGACGTTCTTAATGGCGGTGCCGGCATCGACGCGATGATCGGAGGGCTCGGCAACGATACTTACCACGTCGACGCCCCAGCCGATCAGATCACCGAACTCGCCGGTGGCGGCACCGACACGGTCGTTTCCTCCATTAGCTATGCACTCAGTGCCGAGTTGGAAAACCTCATCGGCTCCGGCTCCGGCGCGCTTCGCCTCACCGGCAATGCGGCGGCCAATGCGATCACCGGTGCGGACGGCAAGGACCGGCTCGATGGCGGGCTCGGCAAGGACACGCTTTCTGGCGGCTACGGCAACGACGTGCTCATCGGCGGCAAGGGCAAGGACGTATTCGTCTTCGCATCGAAACTCGGTACGCACAAAACGGACCGTAAGGTGAATTTTGACACGATCAGTGACTTCAAGCCGCGGGAAGACAAGATCCACCTGGAGAACGCGATCTTCACCAAGCTGAAGAAGACAGGCAAGCTGGACAAGGCGTACTTCACCATCGGCGACAAGGCCAAGGATCGGAACGACTATATCGTCTACGACAAGGAGAAGGGCATCTTGTCGTATGATCCGGATGGCTCGGGATCCAAGAAGGCCATCGAGTTCGCCAAAGTGAAGGCAAACCTCAACCTGACAGCTGCAGACTTCATCGTGATCTGAGGGAGCTCCCCGGAAAACTGTTGCCTGGCTTTCTTTTGCATATCGGCATGAAAGAAGCGTGGTTCGGCCGCCCGGGTCACAGGATCGCGGGATCGAGGCGCATTCCGGCTTGACCTCGCGCCCGTGATCGACCAAGAGACTTTGCAAGGTTTTTAACCCCAATCCCAACCCTGGCCTTGCGCCGGGGTTTTTTATTGTGAGGCTTTGAACGATGGCGAATGTGGTTGTCGTAGGCGCCCAGTGGGGCGACGAGGGCAAGGGCAAGATCGTCGATTGGTTGTCCGAACAGGCGGATACGGTCGTGCGGTTCCAGGGCGGGCACAATGCGGGCCATACCCTCGTCATCAACGGCGCGGTCTACAAGCTCTCGCTCCTGCCTTCCGGCGTCGTGCGCCCCGGCAAGCTCTCCGTCATCGGCAACGGCGTCGTTCTCGACCCTCATGCGCTCGCGACCGAGGTCGATCGCCTGAAGGAGCAGGGCGTTTCCATCACCCGCGACAACCTGCGCGTGGCCGAGAACGCCGCGCTCATCCTCTCGATCCATCGCGAACTCGACGCCTTGCGCGAGAGCGGTGCGGCCGGCACCAAGATCGGCACCACCAAGCGCGGCATCGGCCCCGCTTACGAGGACAAGGCTGGCCGCCGCGCCATCCGCCTCATGGATCTCGCCGATCTCTCGTCGCTGCCCGACAAGATCGAGCGTCTGCTCACGCACCACAACGCCCTTCGTCGCGGCTTTGGCCTCGAGGAATTCAAGGCGAAGGAGATCTACGACGAGCTCGCCTCCGTCGCGCCGAAGGTGCTGCCTTACATGGATGCCGTGTGGCGCCTGCTCGATGAAGAGCGCCGCGCCGGCAAGCGCATTCTCTTCGAGGGCGCGCAGGGCGCGTTGCTCGATGTGGATCACGGCACCTATCCCTTCGTCACGTCCTCCAACACCGTGGCCGGACAGGCGGCGACGGGTTCGGGCCTTGGCCCGGGCGCGGTGGGCTATGTGCTCGGCATCGCCAAGGCCTACACCACCCGCGTCGGCGAGGGCCCCTTCCCGACGGAGCTGTTTGACGAAACCGGCGAGCTGATCGGCCAGAAGGGCAAGGAGTTCGGCGTCGTCACGGGCCGCAAGCGTCGCTGCGGCTGGTTCGACGCCACGCTCGTGCGGCAAACTGTCCGGACCTCGGGCATCGACGGCATCGCCCTGACCAAGCTCGACATTCTCGACGGCTTCAAGACGATCAAGATCGGCGTCGGCTACCGGCTCGACGGTGAAACCCTCGATTATTTCCCGGCGAGCCAGGGCGCGCAGGCCAAAGTCGAGCCGATCTATGAGGAAATGGAAGGCTGGAGCGGTTCGACCGCGGGGGCGCGCTCCTGGGCCGAGCTTCCGGCGCAGGCAATCAAGTATGTCCGGCGGATCGAGGAATTGATCGGCGCGCCCGTCTCAGTCTTGTCCACATCGCCTGAAAGAGAGGACACAATCCTCGTCAGGAACCCGTTTGAGGGTTGACGGCGGGGGCCTCTCCGGGTCATCCCAAGAAACAATGGCTGATTATTACCCACTGATTGCCCGGGCCGTCGAAGGCCTGGCCGACCGTTCGCCCGAAATGCGCCGCGCCGTTTACGAGCGCGCGCGGACGGCTCTGCTTGGCCAATTGCGCTCTCTCGATCCGCCTCTCTCCGAGGCGGATATCGAGGCCGAGAGCGTGTCTCTGGATGATGCGATTGCCCGGATCGAGGCGTCCTACGCCCCGCCGCCGCCGCCGGCTCCCGAGCCGGATTTTGCGGGGCTCGGGGATTTTGAGAGCAAGGCTCTTTCCTCGCAGAGCGCCTTCGAGCCCGTGCCGCTCGATGAGGAGCTTGCGCCCCCGCCGGAAGAGCCCATTGCCGTGGCTCGTCCCCGTGTCGATAGCCGCTCGGCTCTGGCCAGCTCCAGTGGGAACACCCGCACAATCGTGCTCGGCGCCGTCATTGCCCTTGTCATCGTGGCGATTGCGGTGGCGGCCTGGGTCCTGCGCGATACGCCTGAAAGCCTGCCCGCTCAGCCTCCGGTGGCCGAGACGCCCGCGCAGCGTCCCGCTCAGGAGGCCGGCAAGTTCAACGAGCGTGTCGGCGGCCAGTCGACTCCCGTTCAGGCCAGCCAGCCCAAGCCCGATCTTGGGGTGGCCCAGCGCGCGGTGTTCTACGAGGAGGATCCCTCCAACCCGCAGACGCCGAAGGCGCAGGTCGGCAAGGTGGTCTGGCGTCTTGAGAATGTCAGCGGAGGGCAGGGCCAGCCGCTTGAAACCGCGGTTCGCGCCGCCATCGAGATCCCGGACGCCGGCATCAACCTGAACATGACGATCCGCCGCAACACCGATGCGACGCTGCCGGCATCGCATACGGTCGAGCTGTTGTTCACGACCCGCGCCGGAGACACCAGCCGGGTCATCCGCGATATCGGCCTGCTCCAGTTCAAGAACGAGGAAGCCGCGCGCGGCACGCCTCTCGCTGGTCTGCCCGTGCCCGTGCGCGAAAACATCTTCCTCATCGGCCTCTCGAACCTCTCCGGGGACATCGAGCGCAATGTGGAAATGTTCATCCACCGCAACTGGATCGATCTGCCGGTGCGCATGGCCTCGGGCCAGCGTGCGATCCTGAGCTTCGAGAAGGGCGCTTCCGGCGAGCAGGTGGTCAACAACGCCTTCCGCCAGTGGCAGTAGCCTGATCAGCAGGCGTCATGCTTTTACGAAAAAGCCGCGGTCGATGCCGCGGCTTTTTTAATGTCGTTTGGTCTGTCGTCAGAAAGCTTTAGGCCTCAGCCGTGCTCTCGATCCGGGCGAGGTTTTTCTTCACGGCTTCCTGCACCTTCTCGAAGGCGCGCACCTCGATCTGGCGCACGCGCTCGCGCGAGACGCCAAATTCGGTGGAAAGGTCCTCGAGCGTCATCGGATCTTCCGCGAGGCGGCGCGCCTCGAAGATGCGCCGTTCGCGCGGGTTGAGCACGGACAGCGCGTTGCGCAGAGCGGAGAGGCGGTTCTGGCCTTCCTCCTCGGCCACGAGCAATTGCTCCTGGCTGGCGCTGTCATCGACAAGCCAATCCTGCCACTCGCCTTCGCCTTCCTCGCGCAGGGGCGCGTTGAGCGAGGTGTCGCCGCCGAGGCGGCGGTTCATCTCCACCACGTCCTGCTCGTTCACGCCGAGCTGGGTCGCGATCTGCTCCACCTGATCGGGGCGCAGGTCGCCGTCCTCGAAGGCCGAGATGCGGCTCTTCGCCTTGCGGAGATTGAAAAACAGTTTTTTCTGGTTGGCCGTGGTGCCCATTTTGACGAGGGACCAGGACCGCAGAATGTACTCTTGAATCGCGGCCTTGATCCACCACATCGCATAAGTGGCAAGGCGGAAGCCTTTCTCGGGTTCGAAGCGCTTGACGGCCTGCATGAGGCCGACATTGCCCTCCGAGACCACTTCCCCGATGGGGAGGCCGTAGCCGCGATAGCCCATCGCGATTTTCGCGACGAGGCGCAAATGGGATGTGACGAGCTTGTGCGCCGCCTCACGGTCGCCATGCTCACGCCAGCTTTTGGCGAGCATGTATTCCTCACGCGGTTCGAGCATGGGGAAGCGACGGATTTCGTCGAGATAGCGCGAAAGGCCCCCTTCATTGGCGAGAACGGGAAGCGCTGAAGCCATATTCTATATCCTCCTTGGGCTCCCTCCTGAGAGGCAAGCCGAGAGACGGCCTCCTGAAAAATGGCCGACCGTCGATCTCCCTATATAAGCACGGAGACCTTGGCCGAATAGAGGCATCCGCTGCACGAGCGTGTGAACGAGGACAACGCGCATGGCGCGCTCCCGGTCCCGCCCCCCCCATGCCGATGCGGCGCCGTGCCGCCTAACCGGCCTTGCGCAAGGCTTCGAGCAAGGCCGCCATGTCGGCGGGGAGGGGGCTTTCAAACTGCAGGAATTCCCCGGTTCTCGGGTGTTCAAAACCAAGCACCGTCGCATGGAGAGCCTGACGGCCAAGGGCCGCGAGAGCGTCCTGCTGCGCTTGTGAAAGGCGATTGGCTTTCGTCTTGAAGCCGGAGCCGTAGACAAGGTCTCCGAGGAGCGGATGGCCGATATGCGCCATGTGCACACGGATCTGGTGCGTGCGCCCCGTCTCCAACTCGCAGCGCACGAGCGTTGCGGTGGGGGCCAAGGCCGGAAGCGGCTCCTCGATCCGGTAATGCGTGATCGCGTAGCGTCCGCGCTCTTCGGACACCACCGCCATTTTCTCGCGGTTGTGCGTGCTGCGCGCCAGCGCCGCCTCCACCGTGCCGTGCTGGCGCTCAAGGGTGCCCCAGACGAGGGCGAGATAGGCGCGCTCCAGTGGCCCCGTGCGGCCGTGATCGGCGAATTGCTCAGCCAGGCCCTGATGAGCCCTGTCGTTCTTGGCGACGACGAGAAGGCCGGAGGTGTCCTTGTCGAGGCGGTGCACGATGCCGGGGCGCTTGACGCCGCCGATGCCGGAAAGGCTTTCCCCGCAATGGGCGATGAGGGCGTTGACCAGCGTGCCCGATTCATGCCCCGCCGCCGGATGCACCACGAGCCCGGCGGGTTTGTCGATGACGATCAGGTCCTCGTCCTCGTAAACGACGGTGAGGGACATGGCTTGAGCCACAGGCTCGGCCGGCGCGGGCGGCGGCACGGACAGGGCGATATGCGCCCCTGCAGCGACCTTGCGGCTGGTATCGATGACAATCTGCCCGTCCACAAGGGCGTGTCCCTCGCGGATCAGCGCCTGCAGGCGGCTGCGCGAGAGGTCGCTCCAGGCATGCGCGAGCACGCGGTCCAGCCGCTCAGGCGCCGCATGCTCCTCGACAATCCATTCCCGTGTCTCGCCGCTCAAAGAAAAACCTCTTTTTTGCCTGTCCGCGTCGCTTTTTTTCGCAAAGGCCTTGAAGCCGTCAGACAAGCTCGTTATACGAGCCACCTTCCTCTTGCTAGCTCCCTTCGTCTAGCGGTCTAGGACGTCGCCCTCTCACGGCGAAAACAGGGGTTCGAGTCCCCTAGGGAGCGCCAAGCTTTTCACATATCAATGGTTTGGAGAGTGGTTAGCCAACAGGGTTAGCCACCGGCGTTCTGTCGCAAAGCTAAAGAGGCGCGCTGCGAGTCGTGGCTCTGTCCTTGCTGTCGCCTGCCAATCAAACCTTCGCCAGCGCTGTCTCAATATCCCGCAACAAATCCTCCCGATGCTCCAGTCCCACCGACAGCCGCACAAGGCCGTCGAGGATGCCCATTTCGGCGCGTAGTTCCGGGGCGAAGCGTTGGTGGGTTGTCGTGGCGGGGTGGGTCACGAGGCTTTTGGCGTCGCCGAGGTTGTTGGAGATGCGGATCAGCTTGAGGGCGTTCATGAAGCGGAACGCGCCTTCCTTGCCGCCCTTCACGTCGAGGGCGATCATGGTCGAGCCGCCGCGCATCTGGCGGGCGATGATGTCTGCCTGCGGGTGGTCGGGGCGGCCGGGATAGGTCAGGCGGTTGAGCTTGGCGTGACCGGTCAGGGCGTCGGCGAGGAAGCCCGCGTTCTCGGTCTGGCGCTCAACGCGCAAGGGGAGGGTCTCTAAACCCTTCAGGAGAACCCAGGCGTTGAAGGGGGAGATCGAGGGGCCCGTCATCCGCAGGAACGGCTGGACGATCTCTTCGATGAATTTCGTGGACGAGAGGATGATGCCGCCCAGACATCGTCCCTGACCGTCGATGTGCTTCGTTGCCGAATAGACGACGCAATCCGCGCCGAGTTCGAGGGGCTTTTGCAGAAGCGGGGTCGCGAACACGTTGTCGACGGTGAGCGTCGCGCCAGCGGCGTGGGCCACTTCGGCAACGGCTGCGATGTCGATGATCTCCAGGCTTGGATTGGAGGGCGATTCCAGCAGGAAGGCCTTCGTGTTAGGCCGCACGGCCTTTCGCCATTCCTCGATCTTCGTGCCGTCGACCAGCGTGCAGGTGACGCCGAATTTCGGCAGGAAATCCTCGACCACCCAGCGGCAGGAACCGAACAGGGCGCGCGCGGCGACCACATGATCGCCCGCCTGAACCTGGCTGACCATCGCCGCCGTCACTGCCGCCATGCCGGTGGCGGTTGCTCTGGCCGCTTCCGCTCCTTCGAACGAGGCCATGCGGTCCTCGAACATGGCGATGGTGGGGTTCGAATAGCGCGTGTAGCTGAAGCCGGGCTCTTCGTTGCGGAACCGGGACTCGGCGCTCTCCGCCGTGTCGTAGATGAAGCCCTGCGTCAGAAACAGCGCTTCGGAGGTTTCGCCGAACGGGGTGCGGAGCGTCCCATCATGAACGAGGCGCGTTTCAAGGTGGTATTGCGAGGACGAGGTCATAAATTCTTGTTTAGTGTCGTTCTATAAAAAGAACAACACTTTTTTGAGCCATCCGTGGAAGATGGTTCCGCCGGCCCTCGCGCCAGCTCTTTCCCTAGCGGTTTTCCGCGACCTTGAGGAGGTATTGGCCGTAGCTGCTCTTGGCCAATTCCGTTCCGAGCGCGATCAACTGGTTCCGGTCGATCCAGCCCAGCGTGAAGGCGATCTCCTCCGGGCAGGCGATGCGGAAGCCCTGCCGCTTTTCGAGAGTGCGGACGAATTCCGCCGCCTCGACAAGGCTGTCCGGCGTTCCGGTGTCGAGCCAGGCGAAGCCGCGCCCCATGCGCTGCACTTGCAGCTGGCCGCGCTCGAGATAGGCCCGGTTCACGTCGGAAATTTCCAACTCGCCGCGCGCTGAAGGCTTGAGGTTGGCGGCGATGTCGATCACCTGCTCGTCGTAGAAATAAAGCCCCGTCACTGCCCAGTTCGATCTGGGCTTCGCGGGCTTTTCCTCGATGGAGATCGCGGTGTCGTTCCCATCGAAATCGACGACGCCGTAACGTTCAGGATCGGTGACGTGGTAGGCGAAAACCGTCGCGCCGTTTGTGACGCCGCGCGCTGCGCGCATCAGGTCCGGCAGGCCGTGACCGAAGAAGACGTTGTCGCCGAGAATGAGAACGGAAGGACCGCCGCGCACGAAATCCGCGCCGATGATGTAGGCCTGCGCGAGGCCTTCGGGCTTGGGCTGTTCCGCGTAAGACAGCCGCAGGCCCCAGCGCTCGCCCGTGCCAAGCAGTTGCTGGAACTTCGGCAGGTCGGCGGGAGTCGAGATGATGAGGATGTCGCGCACGCCCGCCAGCATCAGCGTGGTGAGCGGGTAATAGATCATCGGCTTGTCGTAGATCGGCAGAAGCTGCTTCGACGTGACATAGGTCATCGGATGCAGCCGCGTGCCGGAACCTCCGGCGAGAATGATGCCCTTCATGATGCTCTCTCCCGAGCCTCTTCGAGAATACGTTTGACGCAAGGCTCGAGAGACATGCGCCAGGATGGCAGGGTGACGCCGTGGATGCTGCCTATCTTCGTGCAATCGAGCACGGAATTGGCCGGGCGTTTCGCCGGTGTCGGATATTCCGTCGTCGTGATGGGCCGCACGCGTGCCGTGGGTCCGCCGAACG
The DNA here is from genome assembly GCF_003290125.1 of Microvirga flavescens. Classification (GTDB taxonomy): domain Bacteria; phylum Pseudomonadota; class Alphaproteobacteria; order Rhizobiales; family Beijerinckiaceae; genus Microvirga; species Microvirga flavescens. The sequence continues at coordinate 222,678 of NZ_QMKH01000005.1, read as the reverse complement.
CGGCGGAGCATTCGAAGATCGCCGCCGCGAATTGCGCCCACGAGGCAGTGCCCGTGCCCGTCATGTGAAAGATGCCGCGCATCTCGCGCTCTTTGGGATAGGCGGTGAGATTGCGCGCGACGGCGATGATGCCGTCGGCGATGTCGAGCGCGTTGGTCGGTGCGCCGCGCTGGTCGCCGACGACCGCGACTTCGTCACGGCCTTCCGCGAGCCGCAGCATTGTCTTCACGAAGTTCTTGCCGAAGGGGCTGTAGACCCACGCTGTGCGCAGGATGACATGGTTCGGCGTTTCCTCCGCCACGGCTTCCTCGCCCATGAGCTTTGACAGCCCGTAAGCGCCGAGCGGGCTCACGGGATCGTCCTCGCGATAGGGCGCGTCCTTCGTGCCGTCGAACACGTAATCGGTCGAGATCTGGATGACGGGGATGTTCATGGCGGCGGCGGCGCCCGCCAGCGCGCCCGCGCCGATGCCGTTGATCGCTTGTGCCAGCTCGGCTTCTGTCTCTGCCTGATCGACTGCGGTGTAAGCCGCGGCGTTGACGATCACGTCGCCGCCCAGCTCCATCAACGTGTCTTCAAGGCCAGAGGGAGAAGCGAGGTCGATGGTGGGGCGTCCGACGGGGATCACGTCCACGCCGTGAAAAGCTCCCCGCTCCCGCATTGCGCGGGCGACCTGGCCTTCCGTTCCGGTGACGAGAATGCGCATCGCCTCAGCTCATGGAAAGTAAGCCGGAAGATCGGCAAGGCGCGGATGCTTCGTGTCCTTGTCCGACAACACGGCGCGCTCGGGTGAAACCGGCCAGTCGATGCCGAGCGCAGGATCGTCCCAGGCGAGACCAAGGTCGTGCGCGGGGGAATAATGCGCGGTGACCTTGTAGTGAACCTCGCAATTCGGCTCGAGGGTGCAGAACCCGTGCGCGAAGCCGATGGGCACGAGCAGCTGCAGCCGGTTCTCGGCGGAAAGCTCCACGGCCACATGGCGGCCATAGGTCGGCGAGGAGCGGCGCAGGTCCACGGCGACATCGAGAATGCGTCCGCGCCCCACCCGCATCAGCTTGGCGAGTTCGAAGGGGGCGGATTGGAAATGCAGCCCGCGAACCGTACCCGGTTCCACCGAGAGGGAGAAGTTGTCCTGGACGAAGTCGTCCATGATCCCGGCGGCGGCGAAGGCCTGCCGGTTATAGGTCTCGGTGAAGAACCCGCGCGAATCCGCAAACGCCTTGGTGCGGATCAGCTTGACCTCGGGCAGCGCAGTCGGTTCGACCTCAATCACGCCTTCAAACCTCTTTTATCGAACGTGAGAATATAGCCTCTCACTGCCATAGATCGCGCCTAGGCCACAATCCCAAGCCGCTCGCCGCGGTAAACGCCGGAGCGCACCCGCTCCCACCAGTCACGGTTTTCAAGGTACCATTCCACGGTCTTGCGCAGCCCCGTCTCGAAGGTTTCCGCAGGCCGCCAGCCGAGTTCCCGCTCGATCTTCGAGGCGTCGATGGCATAGCGCAGGTCGTGCCCGGGCCGGTCCGTCACGAACGAGATCAGGGCCTCGCGCGGGCCGATGGCGGCATTGGGGGCGAGTTCGTCGATGAGGGCGCAGATCCCGCGCACCACATCGATGTTCTTGCGCTCGTTATGCCCGCCGATGGCATAGGTCGCGCCGGGCTCGCCGCATTCCGCCGCGAGGATCAGGGCGCGCGCGTGGTCGTCCACGAAAAGCCAGTCGCGCACGTTCTCGCCCTTGCCGTAGACGGGCAGGGGCTTCCCCTCGAGGGCGTTGAGGATGATCAGCGGAATGAGCTTTTCCGGGAAGTGATAGGGCCCGTAATTGTTCGAACAATTGGTGACGACGGTCGGCAATCCGTAAGTGTGATGCCAGGCCCGCACGAAATGATCGGACGCCGCCTTGGAGGCGGAATAGGGCGAGGTCGGCTGATAGGGATATTCCTCGTGGAAGAAGCCTTCCTCCCCAAGCGAGCCGAATACTTCATCCGTCGAAATGTGGTGAAAGCGGAAGGCGGCCTGCCGCTCCGGCGAGAGGCCCCGCCAGTAGCCGAGGGCGGCCTGAAGCAGCGCGAAGGTGCCGACGACGTTGGTCTGGACGAATTCACCCGGCCCGTCGATGGAGCGGTCCACATGGCTTTCCGCTGCAAGATGCATCACCACATCGGGCTCATAGGCCTCGACCAGCGCGCGCATGCGGTCGAGATCGGCGACGTCCGCCTGCTCGAACCTGTAGCGCGGGCTGTTGGCGACCGGCTTCAGGGAGTCGAGGTTGCCGGCATAGGTGAGCTTGTCCACCACCAGCACCTGATGGGGCGTCTCGCGAACCAGCATGCGCGCGACGGCGGAACCGATGAAACCCGCGCCACCCGTGACCAGAAATCTTTTCGACATCTCTCGATAGTTCCCCAAAGCATGATCAGAACAAGTGGGCACCGGTTGTTCGCCCGGATCATGCGGCAAATAAAGGAAACAGAGGCTGATCGTGGATCGGCCTCTGGAAACAATCCCCGTGCTGCCACGGGGATTGCTTGATGCTCGTCTTAGTTGCCGATGGCAACCCCTTCGCGGCGGCTATCCGCGCCGCCGATGAGCCCGCCCGGGGTGACGACGATGGCGTGGATGCCGGAATTCTGGTCGATCAGCTTGACCTCGTGGCCCTTCGCTTCAAGCCCCGCTTTCCAGGCCTCCGCTTCGGTTCCAGCCTCAAGCTCCGTCGGGCCGTTGCGGCTGCCGAAATTCGGCAGATCGACGGCGACCTGCGGATCGAGCTTCCAGTCCAGAAGGCCGACCAGCGTCTTGGCCACGTAGTTGATGATGAGGCTGCCGCCCGGAGAGCCGACCACCGCGTAAAGCTTGCCGTTGCCGTCGAGCACGATGGTCGGGGCCATGGAGCTGCGGGGGCGTTTGCCAGCCTCGACCCGGTTCGCCACGGGCTTGCCGTCCTCCAGCGGCGCGAAGGAGAAGTCGGTCAGCTCGTTGTTGAGCAAAAATCCGCTCTTCGTCATGAGCCGTGCGCCGAACCCGTCCTCGATGGTCGTCGTCATGGACACGGCGTTGCCGTTCCTGTCGACGATCGACATGTGGCTCGTGCCGAATTCGATGCCGTCGGACGCGCCCCAGAGGAAGGTTTTCTGGAAGGGCGGGTCGCCAGGCTTGGCTTTACCCATCGACTTTGCAGGGTCGATGAGGGCGGCGCGGCTCTTGATGTACCCGCCATCGGTCAGGCCCTTGGTCGGCACGCTCAGGAAATCCGGATCGGCGACATAGAGCGCGCGATCGGCGAAGGCGAGGCGACCGGCTTCCGCGATCCAATGCGCGGCTTCGGGGCCCGGCTTCAGGGATGCCATGTCCTGGCCCTCGATAATGCCGAGGATCTGCTGCACCGCAATCTGCCCGGAGCTCGGCGGGCCCATGCCGCAGATCTTATAGGTGCGGTAGGGGCCGCAGACCGCAGGGCGTTCCTCGACCTTGTAGGCCTTGAGATCCTCCAGCGTGATGTCGCCCGGGTTGGTGGCGTGTCCGGTGACGGTCGTCACGATGTCGCCGGCGATCTCGCCGGAGTAGAATGCATCCGCGCCGTTCTCGGCGAGCGTCCGCAGCGTGCGCGCGAAGGCCGGGTTCTGGAGAACGGTGCCGACAGCCTTGGGCTTGCCGTCGGCATCATAGAAATAGGCGCGGGCCGTCGGGTCGTTCTGGAGATATTTCTCCTGGGTCAGAAGCCCGTTGAGGCGCGGCGAGATGGTGAAGCCTTCTTCGGCAAGGCGCGCGGCGGGCTCGATCACCTGCTTCCACGGCAACTTGCCCCAGCGCTTGTGCGCAGCCTCCAGAAGCCTCACCGTTCCGGGAACACCGACCGAGCGTCCGCCGACGACGGCGTCGTAGAACTTCATCGGCTTGCCGTCTTGCCCGAGAAAGCGCTCAGGCTTGGCCGCAGCCGGAGCCTTCTCACGTCCGTCGAGGGTCGTCATGGTCGTGCCGTCCCAGAACACCATGAACGCGCCGCCGCCGATGCCGGAGCTTTGCGGTTCGACAAGGTTGAGCACGAGTTGCACTGCCACGGCCGCATCGGCGGCGCTGCCGCCGGCGGCGAGGATCTCGCGCCCGGCCTGCGCCGCGAGAGGATTGGCGGCGGCCACCATGTCCTGCGTCGTCGTGACGAAAGGCTTGGTCGTTCGCCCCGTCGGCGCTTCCGGCGCGGGGGCGAGGGTCTGCGCCGACGCCTGGGGCGCGGACAGACAAAAGATTGTCATGAGACTGAGCCACAATGGGCTCGTTCCGGATTGCTGAATGCTCATCTTGGCGGACCCTCATGTAAATGATTTCGGCAAGCCTGAACCGGCTGGCGCATTATCCTAATCAGGAGAGCCGCCCCTGCGCCATCCCGCCTCAACCTTTGCGCTGCGGGGTCACACTCTTGCCATGTGTTGCCTCTAGTTCTTTCGTATAAGAAGAATAGCCAGGGAGAAGTGTCATGGATTCCTACAACCTTTTCCGAAGCAAATGGCCTGACGGTCTGGTTTGCGCCGTGCCCGAGGCGCGCACGGTGCCTCGGTTCCTGGCCGAGCCTCACTGGGCTTTCGAAGGCCGCGTCGATTCCATGCGCGGCGTGCCGTTCGGCTTCGATTCCAAGGCCGCCGAAACCGGGGTGCGCTTCAACGGGTATTATCTGTTCTCAAGCTTCTCGCGTGGTTCCGCCGACAGGAAAGCATGGCGCGACTGCGCGCCTTAACCGTGCGACCCACGATTTTCCGTTCGTTTCTGCCATCAACCTGAAAAGAGCCGCGGGCCTCGCCGCGGCTCTTGATCTATCTGGCTATCTGCCGTCTCTATGATCGGGACCGGCGCTCCCGACGATTCTTTCTTCGTATTCCATCTTGGGCTCATCTCTCTCCCTTATCTGGACGATTACCGTCGCAACGACGTTGCTGCAGGCGGGAAATGGCCTTCTGCAGGCGCTGCTGCCGCTGCGCATGCAGGCGGAGGGCTTGTCCATTTCGTCCATCGGCCTTGTGGCGGCGGGCTACGGTCTCGGGTTTTCGACCGGCTGCTTCGTGGCTCCCGCATTCATCCGGCGCATCGGCTACATCCGGGCCTTTGCCAGCCTTGCCGCACTGGCCGCGGTTCTCATTCTCGCGATGACGCAGGCGAACTCGACCGGCGCGTGGGTTGTCTTACGAATGCTCAATGGCGCGACGCTCGCCTGCATCTTTACTGTCACGGATGGCTGGATCAGCGCGCGCGCAACCAGCAGCCATCGCGGGCGTACGTTGTCGATCTACATGGTTGCGACGAAGATCGCCCTGATGCTGTCGCCGCTCGGCATCGGCCTTGGTGACATCCGGAGCGATGGCCTGTTCATGATGGTCGCCGCCATGATGTGCCTGTCGCTCCTGCCTATTTCCGCAACGCGCACCGAGGAGCCGCCTCCACCGCTTGGCGTCAAGGTCAAGATCAAGGGGCTTTTCGCCGTTGCGCCGTCCGCCATCGTCGGCGCCTTCGTCGTCGGCCTCGCCAACGGCCCGGTGATCGCCATCACGCCGGTCTTCGGCACGAGCATCGGCCTCAGTCAGGACCAGGCCGCGGCGCTTCTCTTCGCGTTGCAGGCCGGCAGCCTGTTGCTGCAGTGGCCGATGGGCTGGATTTCCGACCGCTTCGACCGGCGTTACGTGATCGGCGGACTGGCCGCGGGCACCACGCTGCTCTCGCTGCTCATTCTTTTCGCCAGCATCTATGCGCCGCCCGGCCTGATCATCTTCACCTTCGCGGCCTGGGGTGGCCTCGCGCTCTGCATCTACTCCGTCTGCGCGGCCCATGCCTGCGATCTTGTGGAGCCGGATCAGATCATTTCGACGGTGAGCAGCCTCCTGTTCTCCTGGGCGGCGGGCGTGACCATCGGTCCGCTTCTCGGCGCGTTCGCGATGGATCGGCTCGGTCCGGGCGGGCTCTTTATTTACTCCGCCGTCGTCATGTCCATCCTGACGGTCTTCATCGCGATCCGCATTCGCATTCAAAGCCGTCCGGCACGGAAGGGCGGTTTCGTCGATATCGCTCCGATCAGTCCCGCGACGGCGGGTCTGAGCACGCGCGCGGAAAGTCAGCCGGATGCCGATGCGGAGGAGAAGAAGCCGGAAGAGGCCAAAGCCGAATGATCATACGAATCCGGCAGGCAAGCCCTCGTTTTTAGTATCGCACTCTAGATGTCGGAGGCCACCGTCCGCTCTTGCTCCCGGGCGAGTGATGTCACGTCTTCGTAGACATCGAGCTTTCTGTCGATCATTCCGTCGATCTTGTCGTAGACTTCGGCGAGCGTCAGCTGACGCGTCTTGCGTCCGGCCTTCTTGAAGAACAGCGTGCGGTTGGCTTTCGCGGCGGCTGGGAACACGCGCGGCGCGCTCTGCTTCGGCTTGTTGTCCACGAGGCGCATGAAGCGGCTCGCGCTGTCCACGCCAAAGAAATGCGCAAAGTAGAATTCCGAGCGAGTGATGGGGCGACCGAGCCTGCTTTCGATCAGGGTGCGATCGCGCTTGGTCATCTCTGCAGCCATGAGCGCGGCGATATAGGCGTTCTTGCGCAATCCGAGAATGTGCTCGCGCATCGCATCGTCCTCGATCGCAAGCTGGCCGTCGGCGGGTTGAATCGCGCCGGCCTGCAACGTCAGTCCGTGCGCAGGGCCGAATTCGCGAATGGCCTGAAGCCATGTGGAGGAGATGAACTGAAACAACCCCGTGGCTGATGATGTTCCAGCCTTCGCGGTGGGGATGAAGCTCGATTCCTTGTCGGCGAGCGCCATCATGTAAACAGGGTCGACACCGACTTTGTCGGCGGCGCGGGTAATCGTATCCACGAGCCAGCGCGGCACACAGCGCCCCTCGAACTGAATGCAGGTTTCCCCGTCGCGCGATACCGCATCGGTGGAGGATGTCCGCTCGATGCCGTTCGGGGCTTTCGAGCGGATAATCTGCATTTGCAGGCCATCGTTTTCGGCGGGCGTGGGAGGAGCGATGCTCTGCAGCGGATCGGGTTCTTTCACCAGGTGAACCGATGCGGGTTCGATTGAGACCGCTCTCGCGGTGAGTTCAGCAAGAGCCATTCCGCCGCGCAGGGCGATACGTGCTGCTGTAAAAGTGTCGTCGACGGTTTCGATGTCGCCGCCATTCTCCTGAAAGAGGGATGCAGGCGCTTTCGCGGACGAAGCGGTCGCGAAAGTCAGTATGACGCTGACGCCGATGCTCGCGGTCAACCGAAGGAGTGTTTGATGATGGGAGAGAGAGTGCTGCCGTTTCGGAAAACGCGCTTGGAGCCAGAGAGCGGTGCCGTTCGATGCGGCATAGGCTGAGGCCTGGCAAGCGTCGTGAGACGCCGTCAGTTCGACAGTCATGCGGAAGAATCCCCAAGGGTGGCCGCGTCGCCGCGAAGCGGGTGTGCGGTCCGTTTTGATTTCAACTCGGGGGATTTCCTGGAGGCGGGATGTGTCCAGAATGGGCCGGTTTGGGTGTGAAACTATGGCAAAGGTGCTGTTGCGACGAACCGCCACCCATCGACGTGAGGCGTTGCGCCGCGCGGCAAATCTGCCCCAAAACGAAAAAAGGCGCCGCGGATATTTCGGTATCCGCGACGCCTTTAAAAGTTCTGTGAGGCCGGTTTACCAGGTGGCGCGCAGGCCCGCATGGAAGGCGCGGCCTGTCGTGCCGTAATTGTAGACATCCTGATAACGGGTATCCGTCAGGTTTTCGGCGCGCGCATAGAGGCTGAACGTCTCGTTGATCTTGTAGTCGGCATAGACATCGAAGCGCGCGTAAGCCTGCAGCTTGTCCTGCTGGCCCGTCGTCGAATAGCGCGTGCCGACGAAAATGATGGCCGGCTCGATGGAAAGCCCTTGTGCCGGCGTGAAGATCAGGCCGAGGCGTCCCTCATCCGCGGGCCGGCGCGCAAGGCGTTGATCGGTTTCACGGTCGAAGGCGTCTGTGTGAGTGTAAACGGCCTTCATGCGAAGGAAGGAGGGCACGATGTCCATGTCCGCCGACAGCTCGACACCTGTGCTGCGCGCGCGGGCGATGTTGAGGTAGCAGCCGAAGGCCTGGTTCGGCGCGCAGGTATCGGGATCGAACGCGAAGTCGATGAGGTTGCGGAAACGGTTGGCGAAGAAGGTCGCCGAGAGCGTCAGCCGATCGTTCATCAAACGCTGATCGACGCCGATGTCGAAGCCGACCGAGCGCTCGGCCTCGAGGTTCGGCGTGCCGTAGCTGGGGTCGAACTGCTGGAACAGGCTCGGCGCCTTCGCGCCCGTGCCGAGGCTCGCGCGCAACGTCATGCCGGTGTTGGCGACATCATAGGCCGCCGTGGTGCGCCAGGTGGCGAAGCTGTCGCCGTTCTCGATATCATCCAGCCGCCCGCCGAAGGTGAGCCGCAGGTTCTCGAAAACCGTGATCTGATGTTGGGCGAAGAGCGAGCGCGTCGTCTGCGCGACGTCGTTTGTCTCCGTGGTCGGTGTCGGAAACGGCACAACATCGCGTGAGGTCGAGACGAGGCTGTCGCGTTCGATCTTCGCGCCGAAGGTCAAAAGGCCGAAGGTGTTGAGATTGAGATCGCCCTGATATTCCGCCGCGATGCTGTCGCCGGTGTAGCCGCTCCGCATCCAGGACGTTGAAAGCGGAAAGCCGAAATAGCTCACGTCGCGGTAATTGCGGTTGGTGCGGGAACCCGACACCGTAAACGTGTTCCGCAGGGCGCGGTCGAACGCATAGGCCGTGAGGCGGGAATGACCCTCGAACAGCCGCTGCTGCGATTGCGAGGGCGTGTCGGGAAAGTCACCGAACGCTGCGTCGTATTGCGCGCCGTTGTAGCTCGCATAACCGCCGAACTCGAGCTCGACATCCGGTGTCAGTTTGATGCCGACGCGGCCCGATGCGCCGAGGCGCTGGGCGCTGTCCGACTCGAGCGGCCAGAGGCGGGTGTTTTCGATGCGTCCGATGCGATAGCCGTAGCGCGAGAAGCCCGCCGTATCGAAGCCGGTCAGCGAGAAGGCATAGGAGAGGCGCTCCGTGCTGCCGGAGACAGCAGCCCTTGCCGCCTTGGTGCCGTAGGAGCCTCCCTCCGCGCTTAACGTGAAGCGCGGCGCGCCTTCACCCTTGCGGGTGATGACATTGATGACGCCGCCGATGGCGTCCGATCCATAAAGGGCGGATTGCGGCCCGCGCAGAACCTCGATGCGCTCGATATCGGTCGCGACGAGATTGGCGAAGTCGAATTCACCCGCAGCGGTGGAGGGATCGTTCACGCGCACGCCGTCGATGAGAACGAGGGTGTGGCGCGCTTCCGCGCCGCGAATGCGAACGGTCGTCACACCGCCGGCGCCGCCGGTCTCCGTTATCGAAAGGCCGGGCACGCGGCGCAGCACCTCGGTGATGCTTCGCGGCGATTCCTTTGCGATCTCCTCCGCCGTGATCACGGAGATGGCGCTGCCCGACTTGGTGATGTCGATAGGCGTGCGCGTTGCCGTCACGACGATTTCATCGAGCGTTGCGGGTTGATTTTGGGAATTGCCGGATTGGGCGTGGGCGATGCCGGACTGGATGGCCCACAGGGAAACGCCCGCTGCGAGAGCGCGAGCCGAAGACTTGAACATAGAGATCTCCTGTCCGCCCCGCCGGCGGAACATGGCGTGAATGGCGACGCAGGCCGGTCTCCTGGCTCGCGGGTCATTGCGGCGATCCGCCTTCCCGTATGCTCTTGCGCTTGCCGCGCTTGGAGCATCAGTGGCATGAAGGATCGCCGCTCGCCGCTTACAGTTGCGGGGGCAGCCACGGAATTGGATGAAACATCCGCACCGTGTTCCCGTTTCACCCCGTTCATCGGGGCACCAACGTCAATGGCGTTTCCTTAGAGGCTCCTCTTCGATGCTGCAACTCCCTATCCAAAGGTTCCTTGCAGGGCTTCTTCTCGCCATGCTGGCTCCAGGGTTCGGCGCGGCCTTGGCTGAGGCGCGCCCGCAAAGGATAGCCTCGATCAATCTCTGCACCGACCAATTGCTTCTGGCTCTGGCGGACCGGGAGCAGATCGTATCCCTGAGCCGCCTCGCGAAAGATCGCTCGATCTCTTTTTTTGCTGATCGGGTCGGCAACATCCCCTTGAATTCCGGAACGGCGGAGGCCGTTCTCTTCAGCAAGGCGGACCTCGTTCTTGCGGGGCCGTTCGGCCAACAGGCGGCGACGGAGCTTCTCCGGCGCCAGGGCTTCGAGGTGCTGACACTCGATCCCTGGCGAAACCTCGAACATGGGCGCGAGCAGGTCCGTGAACTCGCGCGGCGCGTCGGCCACCCCGAGCGAGGTGAGAAACTGATTGCCGAGATCGACGCGGCGCTGGCGCGAACAAAGGACATCGTGCCTTCAGGGCGTAGCGTGCTGGTTTATTATCGCGGTGGTTGGGTGCCGGCGACCGATTCCCTCATGGGCGAAATCCTGCGTCACATGGGGTTCAAACTGCATCAGGAGAAGATCGGCCTGCAGCAGGGCGGCATGACGCGGCTCGAAAACATCGTCTCCGTTCCGCCGGACTACATTTTCGTGGATGAAGGGCTGAGCCGCGCCGTCGATAACGGCTCTGCGCTGTTCATCCATCCTGCTTTGACGAAAGCCGTACCTGCGGGAAAACGCCTTGCCATTGCAGGCAACCTTCCGATCTGCGGCGGCCCATCGACACCCGCCACCATCGAAGCCCTGGGACGGGAAATCAGGGCGAAGGTCCACTGACGAGCGTCTCTAGACTTTGATCGTTTCAAATTGAACCGATCAAAGTCTAATTCTTATTCTTGAGATCGCATGATCCGGGCGAACAACCGGTTCCCACTTGTTCTGATCATGCTCTATCGCGGCGCGCTCACGCCAAGGGCACGTTCAGCGCGGGCGTTGGCTTAATGACCAGCGGGCAGCCGGCAGCGGCAAGGATCACCGTTTCGCAAAGGGCGGCCATGCGCTGGTTGAGGCGGCCTTGCGCATCCCGAAAGGTGCGCCCCAGTTCCGTATCGGGAACGATCCCCTGGCCGACCTCATTCGAGACGAGGATCAGGGGCCCGGATGCGGCGGTGACAGCGGCCTCAAGGTCCGACAGAACGGCGTCGAGGTCATGCGCCGCCAGCATGACGTTGGACAGCCAGAGGGTCAGGCAATCGACGAGGACGACGCGCGATGCGCGTGTCTGCAGGCGTAAGGCATCCGCGAGATGAAGAGGCTCTTCATGCGTCGACCACCTCTCGTCGCGCGTGGTGCGGTGATGGGCGATGCGCTCGCGCATCTCGTCATCCCATGCCTGAGCCGTCGCCACATAAAGCAGCTCGAGACCGCTCTTCTCCGCCAGCTCCTGGGCGATCCGGCTCTTGCCGGAACGGGCGCCTCCCAGCACCAGCACACGGCGTGAGGATGGCGCGATGCTGTGACTGGCCATGTCTCAAAAAGCTCCGATCCTCGAACAGGTCACGGCGCTTTATGGGAAAGGCGGGCGAGCGGCAAGGTCATGCGCACGACAAGACCCTCCGGGCGCCAATCATGTTCGAGGGTGCCGCCCAGTTGTCCGCCGATGCTCCGCTGCGCAAGATGATGGCCGAAACCTTCGAAAGAGGGGGGAGCCGTCACGCCGGGGCCATGCGTTTCCGTCCAGAGCAGGGAGACCGTATCGTTCGCGACGTCCCATCTCACAGAGAGCCTGCCGGTTGGCGTCGAAAGGCAACCATACTTCGCGGCATTGGTCGTCAATTCGTGCAACACGAGGGCGAGGCTCGTGATCGCGTTACCTGCGACCTCGACCTCGGGTCCCCCGACGACGATGCGGTCGCCGCCCTCCTGTTTGTATGGTGCAACGATTGCCTCGATCAGCCGCGCGAAGCTGGTCGCCGTGCGGGGCGGTCCGTATTCCGGGCCGAGGGGTGGGCGGACAATCTCATGGGCCCGCGACAGGGCCGCGAGCCGCCCGCGCAGGGCGTCTGCCATCTGCTGCGGGTCCCGTGCGGTGCGCGCCGTCATCGAAACAAGGCCGCTGGTAATGGCGAAGAGGTTCTTGACCCGATGCGTCAATTCGCGGGTCAGAAGCTGCTGGGCCTCCTGCGCTGCGCGCCGCTCGGTGGCATCGACGCAGATGCCCGACATGGTGACGGCATGGCGGTTCGCGCCCTCTCCGGCAAACGTCACATGCCCGTCCGAGCGGATCCAACGCGTGGTGCCGTCCGGTTTTATGATGCGGAACTCCTCGCAATAATGCCCATCGGACCCTGGAGACTGCGCGGATGCAACGCGGCTTCGCACCCGCGCGCGGTCGTCGGGGTGAATGTTGTCGTAGGTGCTATCGACGAGAATGCCGAGGAGGCTGTCGGACGGCGCGCCGAAAAGCCGGCAGGCTTGCGCATCCCAGGTCACGGTGCGGGTTCCGATGTTGATGCTCCAGGTGCCGAGCTCCGCTGCCTCGAGGGCCAGGCGATGCTGCTCACCGGTCCGGCGAAGGGTTTCCTCGGTTCTTTTCTGTGCTTCGATGTCGGTATAGGTGCCGGACCAGCCGACGATGCCACCCGCGGCGTCCCGCTCGGGAAGGGCGCGGCAGAGGAACCAGGAATACGAACCCTTCGAAGACCTGAGACGAAGTTCCGCCTCGTATTGAGCGCCCGAGGCCACAGCCTGCTTCCAGGCTTTCAGGACGGATTGCGCCTCATCCGGATGAACGGCGTGGATCCACTTCATGCCAAGCGCATCGCGCTCGTCGAGGCCCGTGAACTCGGCCCATTTCCGATTGAGAAAAGTATAGGATCCGTACAGATCGCTCATCCAAACGATCTGCGGCAAGCTGTCCGCGAAGTGAGAAAATCGGGTGTCGTTCTCTGTAACTGCCACGCACGACCTCAAGGTTCTCGGTCCCATGCCTCGGGAGGAGATCCGGACAATTCGACCAGGAAGCGCTACAAATACAACTTTAACCTGTGACTTTCCCTAGTCAAACGGTGGTTCTTGCCTATGGAGGGTTGTATTGGGTGCTGGCCTCTGGCGGATCGGTCCGGGAGTCCTTAGATGCGGGCAGGCGTTGGAGCCGGACAGGTCGAACAAGGTAGCTTTTCTTTCGCATGAACGACACGAGTCCCAATCCGGTTCCTCTGAAGGACGCCGAGACCGCTGACGGCCACGCCTTGCGTGCGCGCCGCCGCTTTGCATGGGTGGGCACCGCCGCCAGCCTTGTGATCTTCGCCGTGTCGGTCGTCGTGCTCTGGCATATCGTTTCAGGCATGGACGTGGCGGAATTGCGCTCGGCCTTCACGGCGGCCAGCGCCCGCCAGATCGGGCTCGCCATCCTCCTGACGATGGTCAGTTACAGCCTTCTCACCTGTTACGATGCTCTGGCGCTCAGGCAGTTGAAGTTGAACGTGCCGTACCGCACGACCGCACTCGCCTCCTTCACCAGTTATGCCGTCAGTTTCACCTTGGGCTTCCCGCTGTTGACGGCGGGGACTGTCCGGTACTGGATCTACGGGGCGAAGGGCGTCGGGCCGGGGCGGATCGCGAGCTTGACGGTTATCGCCGGCGTGACCTTCTGGCTCGGCATGGCGCTCATTCTCGCCTGGAGCATGATCGGCAGTGCGGATGACGTTGCCAATCTCGTCTATTATTCCAATACCCGTTTCAACCAGTTGATCGGCCTTGTTTCGGGCGGGCTGGTGGTTGCCTATCTGGCCTGGGTCTCGTTGCAAAGGCGCATCGTTCGCATTCAAGGCTGGCGGTTGGAGCTGCCGGGCTTCCGGCTGTCCGCCGCACAGATGCTGATCGGAGCAGGCGATGTCTGCGCGGGCGCCGGTGTCCTCTTCGTGCTGCTGCCGGGAGGGCATAATCTCAGCTTCGAGACCTTCCTCGCAGTCTACATCTTTGCCGTGATGTTCGGCGTGGCAAGCCATGCTCCCGGTGGGCTTGGCGTATTCGAAGCGACGATCCTGCTCGCCCTCTCGCAATACCCGCGCGAGCCGGTGCTGGGGGCGCTGCTGCTCTATCGACTCTGTTACTATCTCGTGCCTTTCGTGGCGGCCCTCGCGCTGCTCGGAGCATATGAAATTCGCAACCGATTGCGGGCCGCGCAAAAGTCCCTCGAACCTGACGACATCGATCCTTCATGCGGTTAGGTTATAATAACTTCTTCTTCAGGAGGCCGCCTTCCGGGCGTGCTTTCGCCGAGATTAAGAACGCCGAACGGTTCCGCGCCGCGTGATCTTTCGGCGGGCCGTGTCCAACCGAGTTTCGTTTCCGCCATGATCGCTCCTTTCGCATTCCTTCCTCCAGACAGGTCGGCACGGCGCTCCGGCCTCGGAGCGGCGATCCGTGGAGCGGTGATCACCGGCATTCTCGTTGGCGGGGCCATGGTGTGGCGGGGTCCCGACATCCTCTGGATCGCGCTTGCTGCATTGGGCGCCCTGGTTCTCATCGTTGTCGTGGAAGGCGTCTTGCGACAGGGCGATCACACTGCTCATCGCTACAACGATGGCGCCGGGCATTTCGGGGTGGCCGACACCTTGCTCTCCCACATTCCCGATCCGGTGATCCTGGTCGATCGCCGCGCTATCGTCATCGAAGGAAACGAGGCGGCCAAGGCGCTGCTTCCGGGCCTGCGGACCATGCAGCCGCTCTCCTTTGCGTTGCGCAGTCCTGATGTCTTGGGTGCTATCGACACCGTTCTCGAAACGGGCGAGCCCTTGAAGACCGAGTATTCGGAGCGCGTTCCCGCTGAGCGGGCCTTCGAGGTGCATGCAAGCCCGTTGCAGGACGATGCGCAGCAGGCCGACACGCGCCTCGGCGTCGTCCTCTTCTTTCGCGATCTGACATCCGCGCGGCGGCTCGAACACATGCGCGTCGATTTCGTCGCCAACGCGAGCCACGAATTGCGCACGCCATTGGCATCGCTGCTCGGCTTCATCGAAACCTTGCAGGGACCGGCGCGAAACGATCCCGCCGCGCGCGACCGGTTTCTCGAGGTCATGCGCGAGCAGGCCCAACGCATGACGCGCCTGATCGATGATCTGTTGTCACTTTCCCGAATCGAGCTGCGTGCCCACGTGCCGCCGAGCGCCGCCGTCGATCTTCGCTCCATCGTCACACATATGATCGACACGCTCTCCCCCATCGCGAAAGAGAGCGGCGTGGTGATTGCGGCAGACCTGCCGCCCGAACCAGTCATTGTTCTGGGAGATCGGGATGAGCTTCTCCGCGTGACGGAAAATCTGATCGAGAACGCCGTGAAGTACGGCGAGAGCGGCGGCCGCGTCGATGTTCTTCTCAAAGAGAATGCCGAGCGTTCGCAGGTTGAGTTTTCCGTCAGGGATTACGGCCCGGGCATCGCCCCGGAGCATCTGCCGAGGCTGACGGAACGCTTCTATCGCGCCGATGTAGTGCAAAGCCGCCAGAAGGGCGGAACAGGGCTTGGCCTCGCCATCGTCAAGCACATCGTCAATCGCCATCGCGGGCAATTGACCATCGAGAGCGAAGTCGGGCAGGGGGCTCTCTTCAAGGTGCAGCTGCCGCAGGTGGCGCCGCCCGCGGCATGAGCGCTCACCCGCGCTCGATCATCTCGCGAATGCGCGAAGCGATGGCCTCGATCGGGAACGGCTTCGTAATCATCTCCATGCCAGGCTCGAGGAATCCGGAGGCGATGGCGGCGTTCTCGGCATAGCCTGTGATGAACAGGATCTTCAGACCTGGGCGCTGCTTGCGCGCATGGTCCGCAAGTTGTCGCCCGTTCATGCCTGGCAGGCCGATATCGGTGACGAGTAGATCGATACGGCTTGCGCTCTCGAGGAGCTTCAGCCCGGATGGGCCGTCCGGCGCCTGCAGGGCGCGGTAGCCGAGATCCTGAAGAACGTCGACGATAAGCGCGCGCACCACTGGCTCGTCCTCAACGACAAGAACGATCTCATCGTGCTCGATCTTCGGGGTCGGAAGCTCCGTCACGGGCATTTGCACTGTTTCGGCTGCACCCTGGTAACGCGGGAGGAAAATGCGGACCGATGTTCCTTCGCCGACTTCGGAATTGATGATGACCTGTCCTTCCGATTGCTTGGCGAAGCCATAGACCATCGAAAGCCCGAGGCCCGTGCCTTGGCCTATCGGTTTCGTGGTGAAGAACGGATCGAATGCGCGCGCCACCGTTTCCGGAGGCATGCCTGTTCCCGTATCGGAGACGCAAAGCGTGACATACTCGCCCTGTGCTCTGTCGCGGTGGGTTGAGATGAAACTGCTGTTGAGAACCGTATTGGCGGTGCTAATGGTAAGCTTGCCGCCGTCGGACATGGCGTCCCGCGCGTTGATGACAAGGTTGAGAAGCGCATTCTCAAGCTGGTTGGGGTCACACAGCGTCAGCCACAGGTCTTCCGCACAAGCGAGCTCGACTTCAATGGTCTCGCCTGTCGTGCGTCGCACGAGATCTTCCATCGATGCGACGAGCTGGCTCAAATCTACCGGTTTCGGAGCGAGTGGCTGCCGGCGCGCGAATGCAAGCAGACGATGCGTCAAGGAAGCGGCGCGATTGGCCGAAGACATGGCTGCTGAAATATACCGCTCGATATTTTCGAGTCGCCCTTGCGACATGCGGGTTTCCATCAGCTCCAGGGAGCCAATGATGCCTGTCAGAAGATTGTTGAAGTCGTGTGCGATCCCACCAGTCAGTTGCCCGATCGCTTCCATCTTCTGCGACTGGCGAAGCTGCTCTTCAAGCTCCTTGCGAACGGTGATGTCGCGACCATACGCGTAAAACAAACCACCTTCCGCAATGGTGGTCCAACTGAACTCGCGATAAGATCCGTTTTTATGACGGACGCGCAGATCGATATAGACGATACCATCATGCACGAGAACATCGAAGGCTTTGATGAGTCTCGGCACATCGTCAGGATGGGAAAGGTTCAGATAAGAAAGGCCGAGAAGTTCTTCCGGTTCATACCCGAGAACCTCTGTCCATGCCGGATTGACGCTTAGGTAGATGCTGTTCTCATCGAAAACGCAGAAAAGATCACGCGATACGCGCCACAACGTATCGCGCTCCCGGGTGCGCTCTTCGAACCTGGCTTCCAGCGCATCGGTTTCGGCGCGGGCTTCGGTTACGATGGCGAGTACGCCTCGGGGTATTCCTTCGTCATCCCGAATGGGGCTGAAGTTCAGATCCATCCAAACGTCCTCAGCGACGCCATTGCGGTAGAGAACGAGATGGTGATCTCGGTAAGAGAGCGCTCCACCCGTCAGACCGACATTCATGACATTGCGGTTGAAAGAAGCCAGTTCAGGCCACCCTTCCACCACCGATTTGCCGAGGAGTTCGGGATGCCGTTTGCCCGCCACGACCGAATAGGCGTGATTGTAGATCATGGAGCCGTCCGCACCCCAGAGCACGGCGATTGGGGCGGGAGAGTCCAGCATGAATTCGACGATTAAGCGTAGGCTTTGAGGCCAGCTCTCGATGGCGCCCAGGCTTGTCTTGGACCAATCGAAGGATCGGATCAGCGCCCCAAACTCGCCGCCGTCGCTCGGAAAGTACGCAGTTTCGGTTGTTTGAATGGGAAGATTCATTTTGACAGCGAGTCAGGGGAAGAGGGGAGACATTGATATGATGCCACTTGCAACCTGTACGAGCTTCGACAACGTCCGGCCGATCTCCCTGTGAGAACCTTTGAAAAGAGGATAAATCAATGGTTCGCGGGGTTCAATAACGCCGAACCAATCTTGGGTCCGCGCTGTTGTCATCCAAGTGTCATCCAACCGTCGTAGACCCGACATGGCAAGGGTTTAGCGCTCCTCACCGGAGCGGCATGCCTAACCACAGCGGTCCCGGACTGCCTGCCGCGTCTGTTTGATGATAAAGGGAGACGTTCCGTGAAATTCATGTCCTATGCATTGGTGGCCGGTCTGGCCGTCGCCTCGCTGTCGAGCCCGCTCAAAGCCGCCGAAATCACCGGTGCCGGTGCGACCTTCCCGTTCCCGATCTACGCAAAGTGGGCTGAAGCCTATCAGAAAGAGACGGAAAATCGTCTCAACTACCAGTCCATCGGTTCGAGCGGCGGCATTCGCCAGATCCGCGCCAAGACGGTCGATTTCGGCGCCACCGATGCTCCGCTCAAGGGCGAAGAGCTCGAGAAAGATGGTTTCGTCCAGTTTCCGACGGTCATGGGCGGCGTCGTCGCTGTTTATAACATCGATGGCGTGACTTCCGGCCAGCTCAAGCTGACGGGCGACGTTCTCGCCGACATCTACAACGGCAAGATCACCAAGTGGAACGACCCGAAGATCGCGCAGATCAACGCGGGTGTGAAGCTCTCCGACGCGACGATCACCCCGGTCTACCGCTCCGACGGATCGGGCACCACCAGCGTGTTCACGACCTATCTGTCGCAGGTTTCCGATGCCTGGAAGGCCGGCCCCGGCGTTGGCGCTTCGGTGCAGTGGCCGGCGGGTCAGGGCGGCAAGGGCAACGAGGGCGTTGCCGCGCTCGTGAAGCAGGTGCCGAACTCCATCGGCTACGTGGAATACGCCTACGCCAAGCAGAACGCCATTCCTTATGCGCAGCTCAAGAACAAGAACGGCAAGTTCGTTTCTCCTGAGTCCAAGACGTTCCAGGCTGCCGCCGCCGGCGCCGACTGGAAGGCCGCCCCGGGCTTTGGCATCTCGCTCACCAACCAGGCGGGCGACGATGCCTGGCCGATCACGGCTCCGACCTTCATCCTCGTCTACAAGAACCCGGAGAAGCCGGAGCAGGTGGCCGAGGCCCTGAAGTTCTTCAACTGGGCCTTCAACAAGGGTGACAATCAGGCGGTCGAGCTCGACTACGTGCCGCTTCCCGCCGCCGTGAAGGATCAGGTCCGCGCCAGCTGGGCCGAGATCAAGGACAAGGCGGGTCAGCCGGTCTTCAAGAAGTAATTTGAGAAAGGGCGCGGCTCCTCTCGGGGCCGCGCCTTCTCAAAAGCGTATCGGCTTTGCATGGACGGCGCTGCCTTTTCGTGGCCCAACCATGCTCTAGATCCCACGGGAGTGATCGGCGATGGTGGCTGTCTCTCAGAAGCAGTTCATGATGAGCATGGATCGTCCCTCGCGCCGCTCGAACCAGTCTGGTTTCGATAAGATCTTTCGCCTCGCGAGCCTGGGCTCGGCCCTTCTCGTCCTCATCGTCCTCGCGGGCATCATCGGATCGATGATCCATGGCGGCCTTCCCGCGCTCATCGAGTTCGGCCCCAGCTTCATCACCTCCAGCGTCTGGGATGTGCAGAGGGATCAGTATGGCGCTCTCGTCGCCATCATCGGCACGCTCACCACGGCTGTGATCGCGCTCGTGATCGGCGTTCCGATTTCCATCGGCATCGCGATCTTCCTCACCCAGCTCTGTCCAGCATGGCTGCGCCGCCCGGTTTCGACCACCATTGAGCTTCTCGCTGCCGTCCCCAGCATCATCTACGGCATGTGGGGTCTCTTCGTCTTCGCGCCGCTCTTTGCAAAGTTCGTCCAGATCCCGGTCTCGAAGATCGTCGAAGGGCTTCCGGTCTTCGGCACCATTCTCTATTCGCGCGTGCCCTCGGGCGTCGGCGTGCTGACCGCCGGCATCATCCTCGCCATCATGATCATCCCGTTCATCGCGTCAGTAACGCGCGATATTCTCGATCAGATTCCGACGATCCTGCGTGAGAGCGCCTATGGCATCGGTTGCACCACCTGGGAGGTCGTGCGCCATGTGCTCGTGCCGCAGGCGGGCGTGAGCATCATCGGCGCGGTCATGCTCGGACTTGGCCGCGCCCTCGGCGAGACGATGGCGGTCACCTTCGTCATCGGCAATGCCAACCGCCTGTCGGCTTCCCTGTTCGATCCGGGCTCGACCATCGCATCGCGCATCGCCAACGAGTTTAACGAGGCCATCGGCCTCCAGCTCAACGCGCTGATGGCCCTGGGCTGCATTCTGTTCCTCGTGACGTTCGCCGTTCTCGTGCTCGCGCGGCTTCTCGTCGCGCGCGTGAAGACCCGTTGAGGAGAGTGCCGATGAATGCCGCTTCGCAAAGCGTTCAGACGACACCGGCCCCCTGGGGCCGGGTGCGACGCGGGCGCTATGTGGCGGACCGCGTGCTGCGCATCATCTGCACGCTGTTCACGGCGCTCGGCGCTTTCGTGCTCGGCTGGATTCTCCTGATGCTTCTTTATGAGGGCATCACCGCACTCTCGCCTTCGATCTTCGTCGCGACGACACCGGGTCCCGGCACCAAGGGCGGCGGCATCGCCAATGCGCTGGTGGGCAGCCTCATTCTCACCTTCCTCGGCATCGCCGTGGCGACGCCCATCGGCGTCATGGCGGGCACATATCTCGCGGAATACGGCAAGGGCTCGAAGCTCGCGGAAGTCATTCGCTTCATCAACGATATCCTGCTCGCGGCGCCTTCGATCCTGATCGGCCTTTTCGTCTACACCCTCATGGTGCGGCCGATGGGCGGCTATTCCGGATGGGCGGGCGGCGTGGCGCTTGCCATCATCGCCGTGCCGGTGATCGTGCGCACGACGGAGGACATGCTGCGCCTCGTGCCCGGATCGCTGCGCGAGGCAGGGGCCGCTCTCGGCGCGCCCATGTCGACGGTGATCCGCGCCATAACCTGGCGCGCGGCGCGCGCCGGTATGGTGACGGGCGTGCTGCTCGCCACCGCGCGCATCGCCGGCGAGACGGCACCGCTGCTCTTTACCGCGCTCAACAATAACTTCTGGTTCAAGCCGAACCTGATGGGCGGCGTCGCGAACCTGCCGGTGATGATCTACCAGTTTGCGCTCTCCCCTTATGAGAACTGGCGGCAGCTCGCCTGGGCGGGCGCTCTCGTCATCACGTTGTCGATCCTGGCGCTGTCTGTCGTGGCGCGCCTCTTCCTGAAAAAGGATAAAGCCCGATGAACCCCGTCGCTGTCAGCGCGAGCTCCGCTATCGGACAGATACCTGCCGATATCGCCTCTCCGGTGCGGATCGCCGTCAAGAACCTGAATTTCTACTACAGCGACTTCCGGTCGTTGAAGGACATCTCGCTCGATTTCCATGACCGGCAGGTCACGGCGCTCATCGGTCCGTCCGGTTGCGGCAAGTCGACATTGCTGCGCACCTTCAACCGCATCTACAGCCTTTACCCCGAGCAACGCGCGGACGGACAAATCCTGCTCGACGGGCAGAATATCCTCTCCAACAGCATCGACGTGAACGAGCTGCGTGCCCGCGTCGGCATGGTGTTCCAGAAGCCGACGCCGTTTCCCATGTCGATCTACGACAACATCTCCTTCGGCATCCGCCTCTACGAGAAGCTTGGAAAGGCGGATCTCGACGTCCGCGTGGAGGAAGCTCTTCGCAAGGCGGCCCTGTGGGACGAGGTCAAGGACAAGCTACGCCAATCGGGCATGGGCCTTTCCGGGGGTCAGCAGCAGCGCCTTTGCATCGCGCGCACCATCGCGCAGAAGCCCGAGGTGATCCTGCTCGACGAGCCGACTTCGGCTCTCGATCCGATCTCCACGGGCAAGATCGAGGAATTGATCGAGCAGCTGCGGACAGAATTCACCATCGTGATCGTCACGCACAATATGCAACAGGCGGCGCGTATTTCGCAATTCACCGCCTTCATGTATCTGGGCGAGCTGATCGAATTCGGGCCCACGAACAAGATGTTCATGACCCCGAACCAGAAACAGACCCAGGACTATATCACCGGTCGCTTCGGCTGATCGCAGCGTTAAACGGGAGGCCTCCTCATGGCGGAGCATATCGTCAGCTCCTACGACACCGATCTTCAGGATCTTCGTCGTCGCATATCCGAAATGGGCGGCATCGCCGAGAAGATGCTGATCGATGCCATCGCGGCGCTGGTGCGCAGCGATGTTCCTCTGGCGCAGGCCGTCATCGCTGCCGACGCGCGGCTCGACCTTCTGCAGCGCGAGGTGGAAGAGAGCGCGATCAGCACCATCGCCCGCCGCCAGCCGCTCGCCATCGACCTTCGCGAGACGATTTCGGCCATCCGCGTCTCGGGCGATGTGGAGCGCATCGGGGATCTTGCCAAGAACATCGCCAAGCGTGCCCTGGCGATTGCAGGGCAGTTCCAGCCGCAGAAGATCGTCGTCGGCCTCCAGCACATGAGCGATCTCGTGCTCGGTCAGTTGAAGGACGTGCTCGACGCCTACGCCGCGCGCGACACCGAGCGGGCGCTCGACGTGTGGAAGCGCGACGGCGCGATCGATGCGCTCTACACCTCGCTCTTCCGCGAGCTTCTGACGTACATGATGGAAGATCCGCGCAACATTTCGTACTGCACGCATCTTCTCTTCTGCGCCAAGAACATCGAGCGCATCGGCGACCACACCACCAACATCGCCGAGACCATTCACTACCTCGTCACCGGCGAGACGCTGGCCATCGACCGGCCCAAGAACGACCGTTCCATCGACGCGACAGCCATCGCGACGGGAGCATAGGGCATGGGACCGCGCATTCTCATTGTCGAGGACGAGGAGCCGCTGACCCTTCTCCTGCGCTACAACCTCGAGGCCGAGGGCTACGAGGTCGATAGCGTCAATCGCGGCGATGAAGCCGAGATCCGCCTGCGCGAGCAGGTGCCGGATCTCGTGCTGCTCGACTGGATGCTTCCCGGCCTGTCGGGCATCGAGTTGTGCCGCCGCATTCGCGTGCGCGCGGAGACCGAGCGGCTCCCTGTCATCATGCTCACCGCGCGCGGCGAGGAGGGGGACCGCGTGCGCGGCCTCGCGACCGGCGCCGACGACTACATCGTCAAGCCATTCTCGGTGCCGGAGCTGTTGGCGCGCGTCCGCGCTCTCCTGCGCCGCACGAAGCCTGCTCACATCGCGACCCTGCTCATCGCGGGCGATGTGGAACTCGACCGCGAAACGCGCCGGGTGCGGCGCGGGCCGAACGAGATCCATCTCGGGCCGACGGAATTCAGGCTTCTGGAATTCCTCATGCAAAGCCCCGGCCGCGTGTTCAGCCGCGAGCAGCTCCTGAACGCGGTGTGGGGGCACGACGTCTATATCGACGAGCGGACCGTGGACGTTCATGTGGGGCGCTTGCGCAAGGCCCTCAACGAGCCGGGCAAGCCCGACCCGATCCGCACCGTGCGCGGCGCGGGCTATTCCTTCGACGAGATCTTTGCCCGCGGCGAAGCTGCTGTGGGTTAGACTACGTTCTCGCAAAGACATAGCAAACGAAAAGGGCGTCGGAGATCATCCGACGCCCTTTTCGTTCAAAGGATGTTTTCTTGCGCCTCAGGCGCGCGCGATCTTCTTGTCGCGGCGGCGGTCGATCACCGGCTGATAGGCGATCTGGGCGTGATGCGTGCAATAGGGGACGCCCGGGTTGGAGCGGGCGCCGCAGAAACGGAATTCCGGCTTCGTCGGGTCGCCCATCGGCCAGCGGCACATGGACTCGCGCAGCTCCATGATCGTCACGCGCTCGGAGGTCGGCAATCCGACATCGTCGTCCATGACGGGCAGCTCGATCTCGGGTGATGCGGAAACGACGGTCGCGATGGGAGCGATGACGACATTGCTGCGCACGGGAGCGGCAATCGGCGTCGGCGCGCTCGGCGCGCGCGTCGTCTTGCGCGGACGGGCCGTCGCACCATTCGTCGCGGGCTTCGCGGTCTTGGTACGGCCTGAGAGGCCGAGGCGATGAACCTTGCCGATCACGGCGTTGCGGGTGACGTTGCCGAGTTCGGCAGCGATCTGGCTCGCGCTCAAGCCGTCCGACCACAGCTTTTTAAGCTGCTCGACCCGCTCGTCGGTCCATGTTCCGCCCGCATCAATCATTTTCAACTCTCCAATCGGGGCCGCTTTCGCCCGAACATTGAATCGGCCAGCTGTCGCGGACGAATGCGTCCGACCGCGCCACGAAGGTCGCTCCTGAGGGTAAAGCCGCCGCACGAATGTCCGTACGCGACGGGGTGGAAGTTACAAGATCGTCGGAGGCGGGTGCAAGAGACGTGCGTCCTCCCGCTCCGTTTTCCCCAGGGAACTCGTCACGGTCCATATCGCCAGCGTGATCAGTGAGTTCATTTCTCTTGAATTGACAAGGGGTTCAGCCTCGTTAGAATCCCTTATCGTGCCGCCCCGGTTGGGCGGCGCTTTCTTTTTCGGGCCCCGGGGTGCGACTTTGGGGCCTCTCAAGCGGAGACAAACCCGTGAAATCGCCCCTGTTGCCGACCTACGCTCGCGCCGAACTGTCCTTTGAAAAGGGAGAGGGAGCCTGGCTCTTTGGCCGAGATGGGCAGCGATATCTCGATTTCGGGGCCGGCATCGCCGTCAACGCCTTGGGGCACGCCAATCCGCACCTCATCAAGGCCTTGACCGATCAGGCGGGCAAGATCTGGCACACCTCCAATCTCTATCAGATCCCGGAGGGTGAGCGGCTGGCTCAGCGCCTTGTGGAGAACACCTTCGCCGACGTGGTCTTTTTCAGCAATTCCGGCGCGGAGGCCAACGAGGCGGCCATCAAGATGGCGCGCAAGTACCACGCCGCCAACGGCAAGCCTGAGCGTTTCCGGGTGATAACCTTCGAGGGGGCCTTCCACGGCCGCACTCTCGCCACAATTGCCGCCGGTGGGCAGGCCAAGTATCTCGAAGGCTTCGGGCCGAAGGTCGAAGGTTTCGATCAGGTGCCCTTCGGCGATATCGAAGCCCTGAAAAAAGCCATCGGCCCCGAGACCGCCGCGCTGATGATCGAGCCGATCCAGGGCGAGGGCGGCGTTCGTCTGGTGCCGGGCGCGTTCCTGCGCGAGCTGCGCAGCCTGTGCGACCAGCACGACCTTCTCCTGATCTTCGACGAGATCCAGACCGGCGTCGGGCGCACCGGCAAGCTCTTTGCCTATGAATGGTCCGGCGTGACGCCGGATATCATGAGCGTCGCCAAAGGCATCGGCGGCGGGTTTCCGATGGGTGCCTGCCTTGCCACCGCGCGCGCGGCTTCCGGCATGACGGTCGGCTCCCACGGCACCACGTTCGGCGGCAATCCGCTCGCGATGGCCGTGGGCAATGCCGTGCTCGACGTGATCCTCGAACCCGGCTTCCTCGAGCATGTGCAAAAGGTCGGCCTTCTGCTCAAGCAGCGCCTCGCGGAGTTGAAGGATCGCCACCCCGCCGTCATCGCCGAAGTGCGCGGTCAAGGGTTGATGATGGGCCTACGCACGCATGTTCCGAACACCGAGTTCATCGCCGCCGCGCGCAAGGAAAAGCTGATCGTCATCGCCGCCGGCGACAACGTCACGCGCCTTCTGCCGCCTCTCATCATTTCCGAGGCCGAGGTTGCGGAGGCTTTCGAGCGCATGGACGCGGCCTGCACATCCATTGAAACTGAACTGAAAGCCGCTGCGCAGCGGGGAGCAGCAGAATGACTACCCAGAACGTCCGTCACTTTCTCGACCTGTGCGATTTCACGGGCGAAGAAATCCGCCATCTCCTGAACGTCGGCTCCGCCATCAAGGCGAAGCGCCGCAAGGGCGAGCCGCCGAAGGAGCGTCCGCTCGCGGGCAAGGTTCTGGCGATGGTGTTCGACAAGCCCTCGACGCGCACGCGCGTCTCCTTCGATGTGGGCATGCGCGAACTCGGCGGCGAGACGCTGATGCTGACCGGCAAAGAAATGCAGCTCGGGCGCGGCGAAACCATCGGGGACACCGCGCGCGTTCTCTCGCGCTTCGTGGATGCGATCATGATCCGCACGCTCGACCACGCGATGGTGACAGAGCTGGCCTCCGCCGCGTCGATCCCGGTCATCAACGGATTGACGAAATCGACGCATCCTTGCCAGATCATGGCCGATGTCATGACCTTCGAGGAGCATCGCGGCTCCATCAAGGGACGCACCATCGCGTGGTCCGGTGATGCGAACAACGTTCTGGCCTCGTGGGTTCACGCGGCGGCGCGTCTCGACTTCCAGATCAACATCGCCGCTCCGCCGGAGCTGGCGCCGCAGAAGGAGCTGCTCGACTGGGCGGCGAAGGAAGGCGCGAAGATCAACGTGACGACGGATGCCTTCGCGGCCGCCGAGGGTGCTGATGCCATCGTCACGGATTGCTGGGTCTCGATGGGCGACGAGGACGAATATCGCCGCCACAACCTGCTTAAGCCCTATCAGGTCAACCGCAAGCTCATGAGCGTCGCCGCTAAGGATGCGATCTTCATGCACTGCTTGCCCGCGCATCGCGGCGAGGAAGTGACCGATGAAGTCATGGACGGTCCGCAATCGGTCGTCTTCGATGAGGCCGAGAACAGGCTGCACGCGCAGAAGGGCATTCTCGCCTGGTGCCTTGGAGCAACCGGAGCATGAATTCCGCGCCTTTCGAAGGAAATGACGATTTCGTTCTACCCTTCGCGGTGGAGCCGCTCGACGTGCGCGGTCGCGTCGTGCGGCTCGGTGCGTCCATCGACACTATCCTGACGCGCCACGGCTATCCCGATGCAGTGTCCCGCGCGCTTGGTGAGGCGACAGCGCTCACGGTGCTTTTGGGCTCGTCGCTGAAGTTCGAGGGGCGCTTCCAGCTCCAGACCAAGACCGATGGTCCCATCGAAATGATCGTCGTCGATTTCGATGCGCCGGACCGCGTGCGCGCCACCGCGCAGTTCGATCGTGCGAAGATCGAAGCGTTGGGAGAGGGCACGTTCAAGACCGCCGATCTGATCGGTTCCGGCTATCTTGCAATGACCATCGATCAGGGCTCCGCGGCGAGCCGTTATCAGGGTGTCGTCGCGTTGGAAGGTCAGGGCTTCGAGGAAGCCGCGCACCAGTATTTCCGCCAGTCGGAGCAGATTCCGACGCGCGTTCGCCTCGCCGTCGCCGAGCAGGTCGAGGAAGGCCGCCGCACCTATCGCGCCGGCGGCATCATGATCCAGTTTCTGCCGAATTCACCGGAGCGGATGCGGCAGGCCGAATTGCCGCCCGGCGACGCGCCCGAAGGCCACACATTGTTGGACCCTTCGGCGATGGAGGACGATGCCTGGGTCGAGGCGAAGTCCCTCATCCAGACCGTCGAGGATCACGAATTGATCGACCCGACGGTGTCGAGCGAGCGGCTTCTCTACCGCCTCTTCCATGAGCGCGGCGTGAGCGCCTTCGATGGGTTGCGCGTGCATGAAGAATGCCGCTGCTCGCACGAGCGCATCATGGGCATGATGCGCCGCTTCTCCGCGCAGGATCGTCACGACATGGTCGGCGACAACGGCCGCATCGGTGTCACCTGCGAATTCTGTTCGCGTTTCTACGATCTCGATCCCACCGAGGTGGAAGCGGAGATCGCGAGCACTGGATCAGACGACGGCGATAACGCCTGATGATTTCAGCGCGTACCTCGATATGCGCTGAAGCCATTCATCACACGCAAGTAGCGGCGAGACGGCGCATGAAGGCGGCGCCCGCCTCAAACTGCGCAAGGGTGATGTATTCGTCCGGCTGGTGCGCCTGGTTGATGGAGCCGGGGCCGCAAACCACCGTCGGAATTCCGGCAGCCTGATAATGTCCCGCTTCCGTGCCGAACGGCACGGTGTGCGTTTCGTTGCGCCCGGCAAGGCGTAAGGCCAGCGTTTCGGCTGCGGAACCGGGCTGCGGGGCAAGACCCGGTACGGCGGCTTCAAGCTGCGTCTCGATGCGTCCGAAATCACCGAAGCGGTTGAGCCGCTTGAGCGCCACGTCTTGCGCGAAACGTTCGAGGCGCGTTGGGATCTCCTGCGGGTCGAGGCTCGGCAGGCCACGGAACTCCCACAGGAACGAGCATGACTTCGAGATGATGTTCCGCGCCGTTCCGCCGGAGATCGCGCCGACATGAACGGTAGTGTAGGGCGGATCGAAACGCCCGCTCGGATCGCCGCGCTCCATCATCTCGTCGCCGATGCGGTTGAGTTCGCAGATGAGTTCCGCCGCCGTCATCACCGCGCTGGCGCCGAGATAGGGCTTTGAGGAATGCGCCTCGTGCCCGTGCACGGTCGTCGTGAAGGTCACGACGCTCTTGTGCGCGTCGACGACGGTCAATTCCGTCGGCTCGCCGACAATGGCGGCCTTCGGCAACGGAAGCTCGTGCCCGAGCTTGCGGATGGTGTCGATCACGCCGAG
This sequence comes from Microvirga flavescens, assembly GCF_003290125.1. Classification (GTDB taxonomy): domain Bacteria; phylum Pseudomonadota; class Alphaproteobacteria; order Rhizobiales; family Beijerinckiaceae; genus Microvirga; species Microvirga flavescens. The sequence goes on along the minus strand of NZ_QMKH01000005.1, from coordinate 194,569 downwards.
GCACGTCGTCTCCTCGTCGTAGGAGAGCATGATGTGGATCGGCGTCGTCAGGCCCGCTGTTTGGAATTCCGGAATGAGCGCCAGCGCCAGAGCGTCGAACGCCTTCATGTCGACCGCGCCACGGCCATAGGCGCGCCCGTCCTCGACGCGCAATGTGTAGGGATCTGAGGTCCACGCCTGACCCGTCACCGGCACCACGTCGGTATGACCCGAGAGCACGACGCCGCCGCGATCCTGCGGGCCGACGGTGGCATAAAGCGCCGCCTTGTCGCCGGTTTCATTCGGCACGCGAATGAAGGGCACGTTCCAGCTCCGCAAATACTCCTCAACGAAGGCGATCAGGGCGAGGTTGGATTTGGAGCTCTCGGTATCGAACGAGACAAGCTTCGCCAGCATTTCAAGCGGCGTCAGCCGCTGGCCGTTGGGAGACATGGGATCCTCTGATCGTGGCACCCGATCCCCCGGACCGGGCTGTCGATGGTGGTAATAGCCCGCTGCGCCAGCGTCAATTTTCAGAGGGCGAATGCGCGCTCTGGGGAAGAGGTATCCTACCGATAGTTGCAGGACGGCCGCTCTTGCTGTAGCGGGACAATATTACATGGATGAAATCCCTTATGACCACGCAACCTGACAGCACCCTCATCGCCCTTGCCAATGGGGCCTATCTCTCGATCTGGACGGTTGGCGCCGATTCAAGCGCCATCGAAGGCCAGGTCACGAATGCACGGACCTCGGCGAAAGGCGCGGTCTTTTCCATCGCCGCCAGCGCAGGGGTGACGCGCTCACATCTTTCGGCGACCGAATTGAGCGACGGCCGCCTCGTCGTCATTTGGGAAGAGACGAGCACCGCGGGCAAGCATACGATCAAGGGGCGCGTCTTCGGTTCTGACACGGCGTCGGCGTCGGACATCTTCGAGATCGGGCCGAGCGCTGCGAACCGGACGTCGCCGAATGTGGTTGCGGACCAATACGGCGGGTTTTCCGTCATTGCGAATGACGGCCCGAAGGTTACGAGGGTCGATGTCAATGCTGCCGGAGACCAATCCTCAGCGACTGTCTTGATGGATGAGGGCTTCAACCCTTCCGTTGCTGTGCTGAGCTCCGGCGCGGTCATTACGGTGGCTTCCATTGCCGCCGAGAGCGGTGGATACGAAATCGCTGGCGTGATGCAGGGCGCCGACGGCGTGATTTTGATGTCGAAAGTGTTGGCCGTACGCAATGAGCCGACGCCGTCGCATCCCACCGTCACGGGCCTCTCCGACGGTAAATACGTGGTGGCTTGGGAGGGGGTTCTGGGCGGACAGCAGAGTGTCATTTTCCAGACCTATCTTATGGGCACCCCCTGGGGCGGCGCATCGCACTTTGATCCACTGTCGGCGGGTCAGGTGTTCGCCAATCCCGTCGTCATGGCTCTCTCCGGCGGCGGATACGCTTACGCCGCAACTCACGGAACAGCGAGCGATGCCGATATCTATGTCGGTTCGGTGCGCAACTCCTCCGCGGACATGTCAGCGGATCTGATCAATGCATCCTCAACCGGCCATCAGATCGACCCCACCATTGCGATGTTGCGGGATGGCCGTCACGTCATCAGTTGGCTCGAAGCGTCCGGCTCTACCTTTGCGGTGAAGACGAAGGTGTTCGACGCCCGATCTGCAGGCGTGAATGTCACCGGCACTGCCGGCAGCGATGATTATAGGGGCACATCAAACGACGATAGCCTTTCGGGGCTTGGCGGCGACGATTACCTCGAAGGCAACGGCGGCAACGATGTCCTCAATGGCGGCACCGGGGCCGATACCATGGTTGGCGGTGTCGACTTCTGGTCGAAGAACAATACGACGTATCACGTCGACACGGCGCTCGATAAATGCATCGAGACGTCGGACGGCGGGACGGACAAGATCGTCACGTCAGTTGATTGGACGCTTGGAAGCTACATCGAAAACCTGACCGCCATCGGATCCGATGCACTTGTGCTCACCGGCAACAGCCTGGCCAACACCATCACCGGCAATTCGGGGAACAATAAAATCTCCGGCGGTCTCGGCAAGGACACCCTGAAGGGTGGTGAAGGCAGGGACATCTTCGTTTTCAACACGAAACTGAGCAAAACGAATATCGACACGATCCTCGACTTTGCAGTCAAAGAGGACGTGATCCATCTCGACAACAAGTACATGTCGAAGCTGGGTAAGGGCTCGCCCACGAAGCCGATCAAACTCAGCTCGAAAATGTTCTGGACTGGAGCCGCAGCGCACGATGCGGACGACCGGGTGATCTACAACAAGAAGACGGGCGCGCTGCTCTACGATGCGGATGGCTCCGGCTCCGGTGCGGCGGTGCAGATCGCAACTTTGAGCAAGAACCTCAAGCTCAAGGCCGACAAGTTCTTCGTTATATAAGGTCGGACGCAAGCCCGATAAAACAGGCTCGACGGCTTGGCGCTGTCGGGCCTCTCCGATTGCCGGGAAAAGCCGATCACGAGCTTAGAGCATGATCAGAACAAGTGGAAACCGGTTGTTCGCCCGGATCATGCGGCAATAAAGGAATCGAGAGGCTGAGTGTGTTTCAAAGAGACACGATCAGTCTCTAGTGAACGGTTTTTTTGATGTGCGGGCTGTCGAGGGAAAAGGCCGGGATTTCGGCGTTGAAGCTCTCGCCTGAGCTTGTCTCCATGACATAGCTGCCCTGCATGGTGCCGCTTGGCGTCGGGAGGGGGCAACCGCTCGTGTAGTTATAGCTCTCGCCGGGGCCGAGCACGGGCTGCTCGCCCACGACGCCCGCGCCGCGCACTTCCTGGATGCGGCCATACTGATCGATGATCTTCCAGTACCGCGACCGCAACTGTACGCGCTCGAGGCCCGTGTTGATGATCTCCACCGTGTAGGCAAAGAAGTAGCGGCCTTCCTCCGGGGAGGATTCCTCCGGCATGAAGCGTGGGGTCACCATCACGCTGATACCGCGGGTTATGGCCTTGTACATCGAACCTCTCACGGGTGGAGCCCGGGGCCACTGTGGTACGGCGATGAGGTTTTGCCGTCAATCGAGGCGAAGAGGGGCGGATCGGCGCGGTGCGGCGAACCGGCGCTGCTGCCCTGAAGCGTCCGGAGAACCGCATGGGGAGAACAGGGGCCATGCCCCTTGGCCCCATAGCCGGATTTAAGCTAGGGAAAGGGAACAAGCGCGGGAAAAGACATGGTTGCGTTGCAGGACGGTATCCAATCGGCTGACGCCATCGCGCGCCTCGCGGAAGCAGGCGTAATCAAAACGGATGCGCCTTTCGCCTCCGACCAGATCCAGCCAGCGAGCCTGGACCTGCGCCTCGGGCGGCGCGCCTACCGGGTCCGCGCGAGCTTCCTGCCGGGTCCGGGACGGGACGTGCGCGACAGGCTTGAGCATCTGAGCTTTCACGAGATCGACCTGACGGCGGGCGCCATTCTGGAAACCGGCAGCGTCTATATCGCCGAGCTGCAGGAAAGCCTTGCCCTGCCGGCGGATCTTTCGGCCGCCGCCAACCCCAAGAGCTCGACGGGCCGGATCGACGTTTTCACCCGTGTCATCACCGACCGCGCGCAGGAATTCGACACCATCGGCGCGGGCTATCACGGCCCGCTCTACGCCGAAATTTCGCCGCGCACCTTCCCCGTTCTGGTGCGCACCGGCACCCGCCTGTCCCAACTGCGCCTGCGCAAGGGGGCTGCCCGCCTGAGCGACGAGGAGCTTCTCGCGCTTCACCGGCGGGACCCGGTCGTGACCTCCGCCGAGCCCTCCATTCAGGACGGCGTCGCGGTCAGCGTCGATCTTGAGGGGTTCGGCCCCGACAAGCTCGTCGGCTATCGCGCCAAGCGCCATACGGGGCTGGTCGACGTGGACAAGCCCGGCTCCTGCCGTGTCGCGGATTTCTGGGAGCCGCTTTATGCGGATGAGAGCCGCACGCTCATTCTCGACCCCGGCCAGTTCTACATTCTCGCCTCCAAGGAGGCTGTGCGTGTGCCGCCGGATTTCGCGGCCGAGATGGTGCCTTTCGATCCCCTCGTCGGCGAGTTCCGCGTTCACTACGCAGGCTTTTTCGATCCCGGCTTCGGCCATGAGGCGGCGGGCGGCGAGGGTGCGCGCGCGGTGCTCGAAGTGCGCTCCCGCGATGTGCCCTTCATCCTCGAAGACGGCCAGATCGTCGGCCGTCTCGTCTATGAGCGCATGGCCGAACGCCCGAAGATGCTCTACGGCTCCGGCGCAGGGTCGAACTATCAGGCACAAGGGCTGAAGCTCTCGAAGCACTTCAGGTAATCGGCCTCATCGCCGCGTGAAGGCTCATCCGTGCGGGTGCGGCCTGCGCACGAGCCATGTCACCGACAGAAAGGCTCCGATCCAGGAGCCGAGGGCGGCGAAGGCGACGTAGACCGCGTGCTCCGTGTAGCTGATGACGGCGAAGGCCGAGAGCAGATACCAGATCCCGCTCCAATTGGCCGCCCGCACCCGGTGCCGCGCGACGACGGCGGCGTTGAAGAACACATAAGCCGCATCCGTCGTCGCTGTCGCCAGAACGACGCCGAGGGCGGTGAGTGGGTCGATATTGAACGGCATGGGAACCGGCTCCATAACCTCATCCGAAGGAATGCCCGGACGCTCCGGGCGTTGCCCGCCAGCGGGGAGGGTGGCGCCGGAGTCTGAACGGGCAAGGGGGTATAATGCCGAAGCTGCAAGCCGTTCTCGAAACCGCCCTCTATGTGGACGATCTCGCACGCGCCAAGACTTTCTATGAGACGGTGCTGGAACTGAGGGTGCTGCGGGCGGACAGCCGCTTCTGCGCCTTCGACGTGAATGGCCGCAATGTCCTCCTGCTCTTCAAGCGCGGCGGCTCCGCGAAGGCCATGCCGATGCCGGGTGGGGTCATTCCGCCCCATGATGGGGCCGGGCCCCTCCACATGGCCTTCGCCATAAGCGCACAGGATCTTTCCGCCTGGGAGGCGGCCCTGGCCAAGTACGGCATTGCCATCGAGAGCCGCGTCACCTGGCCGAGGGGCGGCACAAGCCTCTATTTCCGCGACCCTGACGGCCACGCCATCGAACTGGCGACGCCGGGATTATGGGAAATCTACTGACCGCCGCCGAGAAGGACCGTTGCTGTGAGAGCCTCGCCCTTCCGGGCTTGACGTCCTCCCCCTGAAACGGTGTACACCAGAGACGACGCGGGTGTAGTTCAGAGGTAGAACGTCAGCTTCCCAAGCTGAATGTCGTGGGTTCGATTCCCATCGCCCGCTCCAATCTCGTTAGAGTAGATCGCGAAAGCCGAGCTAAAAGCCGCTATTGCGCAACTGTTGATTCTATTAAACCGAGGCGGCCCACAAAGTTGGGTATCCCGACAGCCGTGAATTCCATCAGTGCTCAGCATAAGCTAAGCTATGTAAAATGGCGGGGGCCAGTGGATGTACGCGGTAGGACAGTTCTTCGGCGGCTTGATGATCTTGGGTCTCGTCACACAGTTGCTGATGAGGACATTGAAGAGATGGAATTCTGACGTTCCCGGTATCCTCACTGCCAATGGGTTATTGCTGTTCATTGCGACCATACTTGGTGGGTTCGGGATGGCCGATGGCGGGGAGCCCGTGTTCAGGGAAGCATTCGCTAACTACGTTCTCCCGCAACTCGCCGTTTTGGGCTTTTCTTTTTGGCAGTGGAACAGATTTTACAGGGAAGTCGTATCGGCGGTTAAGCCAGTTATCGCCCCTGCGACGGCTTCTGGTGAAACAAAATTTCCGCAGATGAAGTGGCTATACGCCGCTGTGTCGCTGATCGCTTTTGCAGTTTGCTACGTCCTCGCCAAAGAAGGTGTCAGATACTTGAATGTGTCTACTCAAGCGGAGAAAGAGACCGCTTCGAACCGTGGCCTCCAGCAGGCACGGGACAACATGAAGACCACTCTTCCGAAGAAGCTTGATGATGCGACGACCCTAGTCGATGTGCAGGTCGAAGGCCTGAATATGACTTACGTCAACGAGATTGGGGCTGAGTACGAGGTAAAAAATATCGACGCCATCGAAGCGCTAGTGAAGAAACAGGTCTGCGCCTCTAGCATGGTCAAATCCATAAGCCAGGGAATTTCTTATACCTACGAATATTGGGGCCCGCATCCTGAAAGAAAATTCTGGGGTCGATTTAAGATTTCATCCTGTCCGTAGCCCGATGGCCGGAGCAAGCGTGGACGGGAGTGCGTGCTAAAAGCTTGCCCTGATTATCATAGCCTTGTTCCCGCCTCACACCTTGGCGGCGCTCTCCGTGCGGATCCTCTCCCGCCCATGAAACACCGTCATCGTATCGCGCCGTGCGATGCCGATGAGGGTCATGTCGTGATCGCGGGCACGGTCGAGCGCGAGCGAGGTCGGGGCGGAAATGGCGACGAGGGTTCGTGCGCCGAAGGCCGCGACTTTCTCCACGAGTTCGAAAGAGCAGCGGCTTGTGACGATGACGAAGCCCTGAGCAGGGCTTGTGCCGTCACGCAGGAGCGCGCCGATCAATTTGTCGAGGGCGTTGTGGCGGCCCACATCCTCGCGCACGGCGAGGAGGTTTCCTTCGAGATCGGCCCAGGCGGCGGCATGGACGGCGCGGGTTTCCCGGTTGAGGGGCTGCGCGCGCTCCAGCGCATCGAGGGCGCGGGCGATGGCGGCGGCGGCGATGGCGGGAGCCGCATGCGAAGGCGCGCGCGCTTTCGGCAGGGCTTCGAGATCGTCGATACCGCACAGGCCGCAACCGGTGCGGCCCGCAAGAGCGCGACGACGTGAGAGATGCATTTGCAGGCGCTCGGAGACGAGGTCGATGTCGAGGTGAAGGCCCTTTTCCACCTCGGCCACGCGCACGGCGCGGATGTCGGCGGCTTGTTCGATGATGCCTTCGGTGAGGCTGAAGCCGTAGGCGAAATCCTCGAGGTCCGACGGCGTCGCCATCATCACCGCGAAGGGCAGCCCCGCATAGATGAGGTTGACCGGCGTCTCGACCGGCACGGCACGGCTTGCGGGCGAGGCGTCGCCATCCCCGAAAGGCACGACGATTGTGGGAACATCCTTCGCGGCGCGCAGCGGCAATCTCCTCCGGCATCTTCGTGAAAGCTTACACGCCGCAGGCCGCCCGCTCAATTGCGCGGTCAGATGCTCACTTCGCTTGCGGTGATCGTGTACTTCACGGTGTCCGGCGTCAGGCAATCGAGGCGGCCTGCCGCCGTTTCCACCTGCGGATACATCAGGAAGCCGATGGCGGGACCTTGCGATCCGGGAAGGGCGAGATCGTGCGCCGTGTTGTAGGGCAGCCAGTTCCCATCCCATGCGCCAAACAGGATCTTTCTCATGGCGATGACCCTCGGCGAGTCGAGCGGCAGGCCTTCGGGCGTTTCCTCCAGCATCACCTTGCGCACGTCGGCGGGGTCCATCGGCACCCATCCGTGACTGGAGAGATAGACTTCGGCGCGGCAGTGCTGCGCCTTGGTGATGGTCGGCGAGTTTGCGCCGAGACTCTTGTAACCCAGTTTCGATGGTGCGACGCGCACGCCGTAAATATCGCGCGCCGGAATGCCCGCCGCGCGCACGAGGCCGACGAAGAGGCCGTTGAGGTCGGCGCACTTGCCGCCGAAATCGTTGGCCTTCAGCATGGCGGCCACGTCGCCCTCGCCGCAGCCGCGCGTGGCGGCGCGCCGGAAGGTGTTCTCGATCATCCACTCATAGATGGCGCGAACCTTGGCGATTTCGCCGTCCGCTCCCGCCGTGATCCTGTCCGAAAGCGCCTTCACCGCGCCGTCTGTGGGAATGAGAGCGGTCGGCATGAGGTAGAGGCGTCTCTCGTCATCGCTCAAGGCCTCCGCCTGTCCCTGCTTTGACAGATCGACGGCGCGCTCGCGCGTGGCGAAGCGGCTTCTCACGACGATGGAGGGAGAAGTTGTTCCCTCTCCCCAGACCACATGAAGCATCTTTGCGCGATAGACGGGATCCTCGACGACGGCCGTCGATGCGGCATTCGTCTGCCAGATGTCGCCTTGCGGGAGCGCCCAATCCGGCGCGGAGAATCCCGTCAACGGAATCCAGGCCTGTGTGCGACCGGCGGGCTCGGCGACGTCGAGGCTCGTCACGACCTCGAAGGATCGCCAGCCTCCGGCGATGTCAGGATCGGCAAGGACGCCTTTCGGCAAAGCCAGCGACGCCGAGAGAACGGCGCCGGTCATCAGGATGTCGCGGCGGGTCTTCATGAGGAGGGCTCCCGTGTCAGGGCAAGATCAGAGCAGGCCTTGTCGGCCATGACGAGGTGTGGCTCATGGCTCGCAGGCAGATGGCTGAAGCGCGTCAGACCGCCGTCACAAAGCCGCGACCGCGGATGCCGCGCGCGCTTCATGACGCTTGTGTGCAAGCCCCGCGACGCGGGAGCGGTTGTCAAGGACACGCCTTCATTCTGTGGCGGTCCTGTTCTCCGTCAAGGAGATGGGGTCTTTGAGGTCAGCTTCCTGTTTGACACTGGAACTTCCCAAAATTACCCTAAATTCAGGTCGATAGATGCTGCAGTGCAGAAACTGAAGGAGGGTTGCCATGAACATGGAACTCTCACGGCGCGGCTTCCTGAAAGTTGCCGGCGTGGGTGTTGCGGGGACCTCACTCGGAGCTTTTGGCTTCGGTGATCTTGAAGCGGCGCAAGCCGCAGCGATCAGGCCCTTCAAACTCGTCAATACGATGGAGACGCGCAACACCTGTCCGTATTGCTCCGTCGCCTGCGGCATCATCATGTATTCCAAGGGCGATCTGCGCAAAGGCGAGAACGCGGAGATCGTCCATATCGAGGGCGATGCCGACCATCCCACCAATCGCGGCACGCTTTGCCCGAAGGGCGCGGCGCTCAAGGATTTTGTGAAGGCCGAGACCCGGCTGAAATATCCGATGCTCCGCAAGCCCGGCTCGGACAAGTTCGAACGCATCTCCTGGGATCAGGCGCTCGACAGGATCGCGCGCCTGATGAAGGATGACCGCGACGCGAACTTCATCGCCGCCAACAATGCCGGGGTGCCGGTCAACCGGTGGACGACGGTCGGCTTTCTCGCCGCTTCCGCCACCACCAACGAAACCGCGTATCTGACCTATAAGGTCGTCCGCAGCACAGGGATCGTCGCATTCGATAATCAGGCGCGCGTCTGACACGGCCCCACGGTGTCCAGTTTGGGCCCAACATTTGGCCGTGGCGCGATGACCAACTCGTGGACCGATATTCGGAACACGGATCTCGTCGTGATCATGGGCGGCAACGCCGCCGAAGCGCACCCATGCGGCTTCAAGTGGGTAACGGAAGCGAAGGCTAATCGTGGCGCGAAGCTGATCGTCGTCGATCCGCGCTACACGCGCTCGGCCTCCGTGTCCGATTTCTATGCGCCGATCCGGCAGGGCACGGATATCGCGTTCCTGCTCGGCGTCATCAACTACTGCATGCTGAACGACAAGGTGCAGTGGGAATACGTGAAGGCCTTCACCAACGCGACCTATGTCGTGAAGGACGGCTTTGCCTATCAGGACGGCCTGTTCACGGGCTATGACGAAAACAAGCGCGACTATGATCGCTCGACCTGGGATTACCAGATCGGGCCGGACGGCTTTGCCGTCGTCGACGAGACGCTGCAAAATCCGCGCTGCGTCTGGAACATGCTCAAGGCGCATGTGGCGACCTACACGCCCGAAATGGTGGAGCGCATCTGCGGCACGCCCAAGGACAAGTTCCTGAAGGTGGCGCAGATGATTGCCGAATGCTCGACGCCGACGAAGACCATGACGTCGATGTACGCGCTCGGCTGGACGCAGCACTCCAAGGGATCGCAGAACATCCGCTGCATGGCGATGCTGCAGCTCATCCTCGGCAATATCGGCGTGCGCGGCGGCGGCATGAATGCGCTGCGCGGGCACTCGAACATCCAGGGCCTCACGGATGTCGGCCTGATGTCGAACCTCTTGCCGGGATACATGAACATCCCGGTGGAGAAGGAAGCCGATTTCGCGACCTATATGTCGAGCCGGGCCTTCAAGCCGCTGCGCCCGAACCAGACGAGCTACTGGCAGAACTACAAGAAGTTCTTCGTCAGCTTCCAGAAGGCGATGTGGGGAGATGCGGCCACCGCGCAGAACGATTTTGCCTATCACTACCTGCCGAAGCTCGACGTGCCGGCCTACGACGTGCTGCGCACTTTCGAGCTGATGCACCAGGGCAAGGTGAACGGCTATTTCTGCCAGGGCTTCAACCCGCTTCTCGCCTTCCCCAACCGCCAGAAGATCACGGAGTCGCTCTCCAAACTGAAATGGCTCGTGACGATGGATCCGCTCGACACGGAAACGTCGCGCTTCTGGGAGAACCACGGCGTCTACAACAATGTCGATACCGCCTCCATCAAGACCGAGGTGATTCAGCTTCCCTCGACCTGCTTTGCAGAAGATTTCGGCGCGCTCACCAATTCCGGCCGCTGGCTGCAATGGCACTGGGCCGGTGGCACGCCGCCGGGCGAGGCCAAACGCGACAACTGGATCATGGCGCAGATCCATCGGCGTCTGCGCGCGCTCTATGAAAAGGAGGGCGGACCGTTTCCCGATCCGATCCTTGGCCTCACCTGGAACTATGCCGACCCAGATGAGCCCACGGCGGAGGAATTGGCGAAGGAGATGAACGGCTACGCCGTCGAGACGCTCTACGATCCTGCTGACCCGAGCAAGGTGGTGCTGGAGAAGGGCAAGCAGGTCGTGAACTTCTCCGTCCTGCGGGACGACGGTTCGACGGCCTGTGGCTGCTGGATCTATTCCGGGTGTTTCAACGAGGCGGGCAACAACATGGCCCGCCGCGACAATTCGGACCCGGACGACACGGGCGCTTATCCGAACTGGACCTTCGCGTGGCCGCTCAACCGGCGCATCCTCTACAATCGTGCCTCGGCGGATGTACAGGGCAAGCCGTGGGATCCCACGCGCAAGCTCATCGCGTGGGACGGCACGAAATGGTCGGGATACGACGTGCCGGACATCGCGCCCAATGCGAAGCCGGACGTGGTCGGCCCGTTCATCATGAACCAGGAAGGCACGGCGCGGCTCTTCGCGCGCGGCCTCATGCGCGAAGGACCGTTCCCGGTCCATTACGAGCCGTTCGAAGCGCCCATCGCCAACGTGATTGCGCCGAAGATCCGCGGCAACCCGGCGGCGCGCGTGTTCCAGGACGATTTGAAGCAGTTCGCGACGTCGGAGGAGTTCCCTTACGCGGCGACGTCCTACCGGCTCACCGAGCACTTCCATTACTGGACCAAGCACAACAGGGTGAACGCGGTTCTGCAGCCGGAATTCTTCGTCGAGATTTCGGAACAGCTCGCCAAGGAAAAGGGCATTACGCCCGGCTCATGGGTGCGCGTGTGGTCGAAGCGAGGCGAGGTGAAGGCCAAGGCCGTGGTGACAAAGCGCATCAAGCCTTTGATGTGCGACGGCAAGCTCGTCCATGTGGTCGGCATTCCGCTGCACTGGGGCTTCATGGGCGCGGCGCGAAAGGGCTGGGGCCCCAACTCGCTCACGCCGTTTGTCGGTGACGCCAATATCGAGACGCCTGAGTACAAGGCGTTCCTCGTCAACATCGAGCCCACCACCGGGCCGGTGACGTCTTAAAGGAGGAAAGCGATGGAGCCGAGTCCGCACACCGCCCAAAGCAATCCTCCGGTTTCGAACGTGGTCTCGAACCTCTCCGAGAGGGATCTCGTTCGCCGCTCCGCCTCCACCATTCCGCCACCGGCGCGCCAGCTGGAGCCGGTGGCGAAACTCATCGACGTGTCGAAATGCATCGGCTGCAAGGCCTGCCAATCGGCCTGCATCGAGTGGAACGATACGAGCCCGGCGATCGAGACGAATGTCGGTGTGTACGAAAACCCGCACGACCTCACGCCCGAGATGTTCACGCTCATGCGGTTCACGGAGTGGGACAACCCGCAGACCGGAAACCTCGAATGGCTGATCCGCAAGGATGGCTGCATGCATTGCGAGGATCCGGGTTGCCTCAAGGCCTGCCCAGCGCCCGGGGCCATCGTGCAATATTCCAACGGCATCGTGGACTTCGTGCACGAGAACTGCATCGGCTGCGGCTACTGCGTGAAGGGCTGCCCGTTCGACATTCCGCGCATCTCGAAGGTCGATCACAAGGCCTACAAGTGCACCCTGTGCTCGGACCGCGTGGCGGTCGGCCAAGGACCGGCCTGCGCCAAGGCCTGCCCCACCCATGCCATTTCCTTCGGCACGAAGGAGGACATGAACAAGTTGGCCGACAGCCGCATCAAGGACCTCAAGTCGCGCGGTTATGACAATGCGGGCCTCTACGATCCGCAGGGCGTCGGCGGCACGCACGTGATGTATGTGCTGCACCACAACGACCAGCCGGAGATCTACGCCAACCTGCCGCGCGATCCGAGGATCAGCCCCGTCGTCAACGCGTGGAAGGGCATGGCGAAGTATGTCGGCTTCGCCGCGATGGGCCTGGCCGCCGCCGCCGGCATTCTCCACTCCGCGTTCGTCGGACCCAACCGCGTGACGCGCGAGGATGAGGAGAAGGCCGAGAACCTGGTGAAGGATAACGCCTGATGGAACCGGACGATATCGAAACGGGAGATGCGATCCGCCCGGGCAAGCCGGTCGTGGTCGATCGCTACAAGAAGGGCGCGCGGATCAATCACTGGATCACGGCGGCATGCCTGATCCTGCTTGCGCTGTCGGGTCTCGCGTTGTTCCATCCGTCCCTGTTCTTCCTCACCGGCCTTTTCGGAGGTGGACAGAACACCCGCGCTCTTCATCCGTGGATCGGCGTCGTTCTCTTCTTCAGCTTCGCCGGCCTCTTCTTCCGCTTCTGGCGGGCCAATCTGCCAAAGCGCGTCGATGCCGAATGGCTGGCGCATGCCAACGATCTGCTCGCCGGCCATGAGGAAAAGATGCCGGAGGTCGGAAAATACAATGCCGGGCAGAAGTTCATTTTCTGGAGCATGACGACCCTCATCGTCATTCTCATCGGCACCGGCATTCTCATCTGGGACCAGTACTTCTACGCCTGGGCCACCATTCCGCAAAAACGCGTGGCCGTGCTGGCGCACTCGCTCGCGGCGGTGGTCATCATCTGCGTGTGGATCGTCCATGTTTATGCGGCGATCTGGGTGCGTGGCACCATCAACGCCATGACGCGCGGCTCGGTCACGGGCGGCTGGGCCTGGCGGCATCATCGCCTCTGGTTGAAGGAACTGGCCGAACGGCATAAGTTCAAGAAACCGACGGCGCCTGCCGAATAAGGCGCTCGACACGTAACCCGTGCGGTTCGTGAGGATCCATGACGAATCCAAGCTCCCTTGAGCCAAACCCCGCTTCCATCGGCCGCGTTCCGGCCCCGCCCTTCGCGCGTCTCCCCGATCCGCGCGCGCTGTTCGCGGCGCGGCGTCAGCGGCTGGAGGCCCTGGCGCGAACGAGCGACCTTGCCCCCTATCTGCGTTTCATCGCCGGGCTGGCCGATGCGCAGCACCGCATTCAGGAGGGGCTGGCGGAACCGGATTTGCCGCCCGCCGACGCCCTCGACCGCGCGCGGGAATTCGGCATGCCGCCGCTGGACCGCAACCGTTTCGAGATCGATACGACGGTCGAGGAAACGCTGAACCGCCTCTTTGACGCTGCGTCCTCTCTCGTCAAGCCGGAGGAGGCGCAGGCCGCGCTCAAGCGCGTGAAGGATGCGTCGGTGGAAAAAATCACCGCGATGGTTCGTGGTGTTCTGGCCGATTCCATTCCCGCCGATGCTATCGCCGAACATGCTTATGTCGCGGCAGGATTGCAGGTTCATTTCGCGCGCCTCGCGGCGCGGTTCGATGCGGGAAAGCTCGCGCGTGTCGGCGATGGCGCGTGCCCCTCATGCGGTGGCCCGCCTGTCTCCTCCCTCGTCGTCGGCTGGATGGGTGCTGAAGGAGCGCGCTATTGCGCCTGCTCGCTGTGCGGCACGTTGTGGAACGTGGTACGGGTCAAATGCGTGCTTTGCAGCTCCACGAAAGGCGTCGGCTACAAGGAGATCGAGGGTGGCCCCGGCACCATCAAGGCGGAATGCTGCGATGCGTGCCACGGCTATGTGAAGATCCTCTACCAGCAGAAGGATGCCGCGCTCGATCCTGTCGCGGACGACATTGCGAGCTTCGGCCTCGATCTTCTCATGCGCGAGAGCGAATACCGGCGCGGCAGCTTCAATCCGTTCCTTCTAGGGGCGTGAGCAATGGCGGATGCGGCACTCTCATCCTTGCGCAAACTTCCGTCCGTCGATCAGGTGCTTCGCTATCCCGCCGTAGAGACGGCCATCGGGCATCATGGTCGGGCGGAGACGACTCTTGCTGTGCGGGAAACGCTCGCCTCTCTCCGTGACGCATTGCGTGCTGGCGGCGACGCTGCCGACGAAAGCACCATCGCCGCTTCCGTCCTGTCGTTGCTCGAGGCGCGACGTGGCTCGTCCCTGAAGTCGTTGTTCAATCTCACGGGAACGGTGCTGCACACCAATCTCGGCCGTGCGATTTTAGCGGAGGAGGCGGTCGAGGCGGCGGTGGCGGCAATGCGCAATGCCGTCTCCCTCGAATTCGACCTCGACGACGGGCGGCGCGGCGAGCGGGACGATCATGTCCGCGCACTCGTGTGCGAATCGACCGGCGCGGAGGACGCGACCATCGTCAACAACAACGCGGCGGCGGTCCTGCTTGTCCTCAACACGCTCTCTCAGGACAAGGACGCCATCGTCTCGCGGGGCGAGCTGATCGAAATCGGCGGCGCGTTCCGCATGCCCGAGATCATGGCGCGCGCGGGTGCGCGGCTCGTCGAAGTCGGCACGACAAACCGGACACATGCGAAGGACTATCGCGCCGCTTTCAGTGCGCAGACAGGGCTCGTGCTGAAGGTCCATACGTCCAATTATCGCATCGAAGGGTTCACCGCCGAGGTTGACGCGCCCGAACTTGCCCGCATTGCGCGCGAGCATGGCGTGCCGCTCGTCAATGATCTCGGCTCCGGCACGCTGGTCGATCTCTCGTGCTATGGGTTGTCGAAGGAGCCAACGGTGCGCGAGGCGGTGGAGGAAGGCGCGGACCTCGTGACCTTCTCCGGCGACAAGCTGCTCGGCGGCCCGCAGGCGGGGTTCATCGTTGGGCGTAAAGACCTGATCGCCGCGATCAATCGCAACCCGATGAAGCGCGCCCTGCGGGTGGACAAGATCCGACTTGCCGCCTGCGAGGCGACTCTCAAGCTCTATCGCGATCCTGACCGTCTGGCGGCGCGCCTGCCGACGCTGCGCTTTCTGGCGCGTCCTGCTGAGGATATCGCGCGGCAGGCAGAGCGGCTTGCTCCGGCCATCACCGGCGCGCTCGGAAAAGGCGTGTCCGTGGAGGTCACGTCGTGCCGCAGTCAGATCGGCTCCGGGGCTCTGCCGCTCGAGACGATTCCGAGCGCGGGACTCTCGCTGACGCCGGAAGGCGGCGGCAAGGCGCTTGAACTTTTAAGCGCGGCACTGCGGGCCTTGCCGCGCCCCGTCATCGGACATGTGACCGGCGGTGCGCTTGTTCTCGACCTGCGATGCCTCGCAGACGAAGAGGGATTCGTCGAGAATATCGCCGCTTTTCAACACGGACGTTCGGTATGATCGTCGGCACGGCGGGGCATATCGATCACGGTAAGACCTCGCTCGTCAAAGCGCTGACCGGTATCGACGCGGACCGGCTCAAGGAAGAGAAGGCGCGCGGCATCACCATCGATCTCGGCTTCGCCTATTGGCCGCAGGGCGATGGGCAGGTGATCGGCTTTGTCGACGTTCCAGGACATGAGCGCTTCGTGCACACGATGGTCGCGGGGGCGAGCGGAATCGATTTCGTTCTGCTTGTGGTCGCCGCCGACGATGCGGTGAAGCCCCAGACGCGGGAACACCTCGCCATCATCGATCTTCTCGGCATCGAGCATGGCGTCGTCGCCTTGACGAAGGCCGATCTTGCAAGCGCGGAACAGCGTGAGGAAGCGGTTGCGCAGATCCGCAAGGTCCTTGCCGGCACGAGGCTTGCGGGCATTCCCATTATGCCTGTCTCGGTCGTGACCGGTGAAGGCATCGATATGCTCAAGGCGTATCTGCGCGAAGCGGCGGCCTTGCAGGAAAAAAACGATGCGTCGGGCCTATTTCGCCTCGCGGTCGACAGGTGCTTCACGCTGGCGGGCACAGGAACTGTCGTGACAGGGACCGTTCTTTCCGGAGGCGTTTCGGTTGGTGAGCGCGTCGTCATCAGCCCGTCAGGGCTTTCCGCGCGCGTACGCTCGATCCATGCGCAAAACCGCCCTGCCGAGAGCGGTGTCGCTGGCGAACGTTGCGCTCTCAACCTCGCAGGAGAAGGGATCGCCAAGGATGTGATTGCGCGCGGCGATGTAGTTCTCGATCCGAAAATTCATGCGCCGACGGATCGCATCGACGCGCGCCTGCGCATCCTGCCGAGCGAGACGAAACCCATTGGGCAATGGTTGCCCGTGCGTTTGCACCACGCTGCAACAGAGGTCGGCGCGCGCATCGTTTTGTTGGACGATACGCCGATCAAGCCCGGTCACGAGGCGCTCGTGCAGCTCGTTCTCGATAAGCCCATCGCTGCCGCCGCGCGGGATGCTTTCATCCTGCGCGATACATCGGCTCAGCGCACTATCGGCGGCGGACGCTTTATCGATCTGCGCGCGCCTTCTCGCCACAGGCGTGGGCCTGAACGGCGCGCGCAGCTCGAGGCTCTGGCCCATGACGATCCGGCAGAGGCGATGGTCGCGCTTGGAGAAACGCTGCCGCATTTTTTCGATCTCTCGGCTTTCGCGCGCGACCGCGCCGTGTCGCTTGAGGATATGGCGGCTCTGGCAGATCGGCTTGGCTTCGTGCGCATACCGGCAGGGGCCTCCACCATTGCGCTCAGTGATAAAACCTGGGCCGCGTTTGCGAGCGATCTCCTCGCGATCTTGGAGAAATATCACGCAGAGAACCCCGATCTTCAGGGCATGGGGTTCGAGCGATTGCGAATGCAAATCGAGCCCCGCCTTCCTGTCGTGGCGTTTCGCGCCGCGCTTCACGTCCTCGTGCAGGAAGGGCGGATCGCCATCGATGGATCATGGGTGCGGCTGCCGGGGCACGAAGTACGCCTGAGTGATGAAGAGGAGCGGCTCTGGCATGCGATCAGCCCGCTTTTTTCCGGCTCCGAACGTTTCCGCCCACCGCGCGTGCGTGATGTCGCAGGGCTTTTGAACGAGCCAGAGACGAAGATCCGCGCCATGTGCAAGCTCGTCGGCCGGCTGGGGAAACTCGACGAGGTGGCGCATGATCACTTTTTCCTGCGCGACACCGTGGCGGAAATGGTCGGGATCGTTCAGGATCTTTCAGCTCAGGCAGGCGATGGGCAATTCACGGCGGCGCAGTTCCGTGACAGGGTCGAGAACGGGCGCAAGGTCGCCATTCAGATTCTCGAATTCTTCGACCGTCACGGCGTCACCTTGCGCCGCGGCGATCTTCGGCGCATCAACAGGCACCGGCTCGACCTCTTCAGGTCAGCGCCGGAGGAGCAGGGAGGAGAAGCGTCCCCGGTGGGGCGTCCGGACTTCAAATCCGGGTGGGGCCGCGAGCCGGTCCTCGGTGGGTTCGACTCCCACTCTCTTCCGCCATCTCGTTCGCTCAAGGGCGCGAACTAGCATTTCGGGTCAGGCGTCGCGGGGTTCATCGGGTCGAGGCCGCTCGCGGTTGGAGGGTGCTCCGTCGGCGATTGCTCTGTCGGCCCTTTCGGCGTGGTGCCGATAAAGGAACCGCCGGTGCCGCCCGTCCAGCCTGTCGAACCCGCAGTCCCCGGCGATGTGCCGGAAGCGGGGCTTTTCGGATCAGGCGCTGTCGCGGCTCCAGACGGTGGGGCGTTGTTGTCACACGTCTTCACGGGAGATTGCGCCCAGCACGGCGCCGACAAGCCGGTGAGAAGGGTGAGAGCAATCATGCCGCGCATTACGTCCATCCCTCTTTTGCACAATGGCGAGGGAACGTACGGGCAGGAAGAGGGTTCCTGAAAGTTTCAGACGACGGTGATCGAAGGCGTTCCGCTTTCCGCGTGGCCGACGATGCGAGCGGAAGGATAGCCTGCGTCAAGAATGGTTTGGAGAATGTCCTGCGCACGTTCGGGCGCGCAGGCGACGAGAAGGCCGCCCGATGTCTGCGGATCGGTGAGAAGCTGACGTTGCCACAGATCGAGATGCGGCGGGAGGGTGACGCTCTCGCCATAACTGTCCCAGTTCCGGTTCGACGCGCCGGTGATGTAGCCCTTCTCCGCCAGCGCGCTCGCTTCGCGAAGAAGCGGCAGGTCGTTCAGGTTGATGGTGAGCGCGAGGCCCGACCCGCGTGCCATTTCGAGGCCGTGCCCGAGAATGCCGAAGCCCGTGACGTCGGTGATGGCGTGCACGTCGGAGCCACGGGCAAGCATGGCGCCGACCTTATTGAGCAGCGTGACGGACGCGATCATCTCCGCATAGGCTTCTGCGGATAGAGCGTCCTTCTTGAACGCAGCGGAATAGATACCGACGCCGAGTGCTTTCGTGAGGATGAGCGCATCGCCTGCCTTCGCGCCGCTGTTGCGGCGGATCTCGCTTGGCTTTCCAGTGCCGATGACGGCAAGCCCATAGACGGGTTCCGGGCAGTCGATGGAATGACCGCCGGCGACCGGAATGCCTGCTTCAGCGCAGATCGAAGCGCCACCCTTCAGGATTTCCCGCACGACTTCGGGAGCGATTTTGCCGAGCGGCATTCCGAGGATCGCCAGCGCCATGATCGGCCGCCCGCCCATCGCATAGACGTCCGAAATAGCGTTGGTGGCGGCGATGCGTCCGAAGTCGCGTGGGTCGTCCACCATCGGCATGAAGAAATCCGTCGTCGCGATGATGCAGGTGTCATCGTCAAGCTGCCACACGGCGGCATCGTCCGCTGTCTCCGTGCCGACCAGAAGCTGGCGATAGGGGCTGGCCGCAGGCTGTTCGGAAAGAAGCTGCTGCAGGACGGACGGGGCGAGCTTGCATCCGCAGCCTCCGCCGTGAGCGAGATGAGTGAGCCGGAAACCCTGCGTGTCCATAAGCTTCCTCCAGACAGGCCGCCTATGGTGTCAGACGTTCCTCTTGGAGGCAAACCCGCCCCTTGCTATGATGGCGACCTGAAAGAGAGAACCATGAGCGCGAGCCGTTCCGATATCCAGACGCGAATTGCCGGGCGCGCGTTGTTTGCCGCCGCTATCCTTTGCGTCGTGGCAGCGGGGGCGCTTCTCTGGGCGCGCTATGGCGGAGCTGTTTTCAACGACATGATCCTGGCCGGGTTGGCCTGGTGCTTCTGACGGCTCAGGTTTCATAGCAGGCCGCTGCGAGAGGTCCGCGCCAGGCCGTGGCGGGTCTTGTTCCACTGAAAGGGCGCACTGACCAGCTCCCACAGGCTGCGCCATGCCGCCAGGCTGATGAAGAGATAATAGACCGGCAGCAGGGGCACCCACGGCAACAGCCCCCACAGCCTGCGCCGCTTGATAGCGACCAGCGCGGGGATCGCTATAGCCATCAGGCCAACCAGGAACAGCGTGGAGCTCCATGCTTCCAGCGCGGCAATCCAGATCGTATCGGAATAGACGCCGGGATCGTTGAGCCACGCGTTGAGAGCGAGGGCCATGAACAACGGATAGCCGAATGCGGTGACAACGGTGCCGGCGGAGACGATCAGGGTGCCGATGAACCGCCACGGACCAAGCTCTCGAAAGATCCGCCAAGGATTGCGCGAGTGGCAGTAGCATGTCTGGATGAAGCCCTTCATCCAGCGCGTTCTCTGCAGCATCCAGGCAGAGAGGGTGCTCGGCGCTTCCTCCAATGTGGAGGAGGGAAGATCGCCGACGCGCATCCCGAAGCGAGCGAGGCGAATGCCGAGATCGGCATCCTCCGTGACATTCCAGGCGTCCCAGCCGCCGACCTTGCGAAGCGCCTCGGTCCTGAAATGGTTCGAGGTGCCGCCGAGCGGGATCGGGCATCCGACCTCGACGAGGCCCGGATTGATGACATCGAACAGGATCGCATATTCCAGCGTGAAAAGGCGTGTGAGCCAGTTGTCCTTCGTGTTGTCGATGGTGAGGTGCGCCTGAAAGCACGCGGTCTCTGCCGATGCGCGTGCAAAGGCAGCAGCAGCGAGGCGCAGCTGGTTGGGCTCCGGCACGTCCTCCGCGTCGTAGAGAACCGTCAGCGCGCCGCGCGCGAGCGGCAAGGCGACGTTCAGGGCGCGCGGCTTGGTGCGCGGGGCTCCCGGCGGCGCAATGATGACCTCCATGAAGCCCGGAAGGTCCAGGGCTTCCAGAACCGCTCTGGTCTGCGCGTCGTCCTCCTCGAGCACGAGCTTGATATCGAGTTTTTCAGGAGGGTAGTCGAGACGACTCAAGGCTGAGACCAGACGCGGGGCGACACATTCCTCACGATAGAGAGCGGCGATGACGGTGTAGGTCGGGAGCTGCGCATCAGGAACCGCATGCTCCAGAAGAGAGGAGGACGTGGAGGAAGGGAGAAAGGCCGCGGCCAGTCGCAGTGTCACGTTTCCGAAAAAGAGCGGGCTCATGAGAGAGGCCAGAGCCATCACCGCACGTTCAGAAGCCGCAACCAGCGTGAAAGAAACCGCAAAGGCGGCAAGGCTCAACAGCGCGATTTGAGGGGCCCCTATGTCGACATGGTTTGAAAGATGCGCATATCGGGCGGAAAGGCCGTGGGCGGCTTGATGAGCTATGCCCTTCCTCTGGATCGCGAACACAGCGCGCATGAGGGCTGAAGAGGTCGTGAGCGCGATGGGGCGTCCCCGAGAGGGTCGCATGTGAAGCAATTGTGCGATCTGGCTTCCGCGAGGCGTGAGTGCGTAAGCGGGGGCGACCTGCGCAAGAGGCACGATTCCGCTGAGAATGCTGTGAGGGTAGCTGGCCTTTGGCGAAACCTTCGGATGGGAAATGAAGGGAACGCCAAGCTCATGCGCCAGGGCGCGATAGAAGGCTTCCTCGGTCACGAGCCCATGAGCGATGAGCACCCGGTCGGCGCTCACCCCCGTAATGGCCGCTATCGTTGCGGCATCCTGCAGAAGGCCCGAGGGAACGCCGTGAGCGGCGAGAAACCCGATTTCCGTCGGCAATGGAAGCGAACTAAACGCCGACGCCGGGATCTCTTTGGCTTGACCACTCCTCACGAACAAGAAAAGCTCCAACAGGCTGAAGGGAAGCGGCGACGACCGATGCGGTTGACCGATTCGAATGTCATTACATTGCGTGTGCGCTTCGGTTGCAAGATCAAGCGTATGCTGCACGCAGTGATATTTGCCCTGTTGCCGGGGTTGGCCTGGGCTCAAGGCATCCCCGGTCAAGGCGTGGCCATTCCCAATTTCTGGGACCCGCGGGCAGCACCGGAGCGGCCGGATCTGACCGGTTTCCGAACCATTCGCTTTCTGATCGACGACGAATTTCCGCCCCTCGCGTTCCCGGGGCTCGACGGCAATCCCACCGGATTCTCGGTGGAGCTGGCGCGGGCCGCCTGCGAAAGGCTGAACCTGACCTGCACCATCCAGGTGCGCCGCTTCGACATGCTGCTTGACGCGCTGGCTGACAGGCAGGGCGATGTGGTCGCCGCCGCCATCCCGACGACCGCGAAGCTGCGGGAGCGGTTTGCGGTCACCACCCCCTATTTCAAGGTGCCGGCCCGTTTCGCGGTAAGGCTCGACCGGAATCTGCCCGAACCTCAGACGAAGGACCTGGCTGGAAAGAAGGTCGGCATCGTCGCCGGGACCGCGCACGAGGCCTTCGCCAAAGCCTTTTTCCCGGGCGCGGCGCTGACACCGTTCGAGGATCTCGCGGGGGCGCAGGCGGCCCTGAAGTCGGGCGGGGTCGATTACCTCTTCGCGGACGGCTTGAACCTCGCCCTCTGGGTCGGCGGGGCGGACGCCGCCGGGTGCTGCGGCTTTGCGGGCGGCCCCTATCTGGAAAGCCGGTTCTTCGGGGAGGGGATGGGTTTCATCGTCCGCAAGGATGACGAAATTCTTCGCCGGGCTCTCGACTATGCCCTCCAGCAGCTCTGGAAGGAGGGCAAATATGCCGAACTTTATCTGCGCTTCTTTCCCGTAAGCCTGTTCTAGGCCGGAGTCAGGGCGGCAGTGCAAGACGCCCCTGCCGAAAGGGTAGGGGCGTGCGAAACCGTTTGCGCCGCATTGACCCTGACGGGCTCGCTTTCTAGTGTGCCGGGCTTCATCAACATGTCAGGTATCATGTCCAAGCCTCTTATCCTCGATCCAGCCCTCGTCGAAGCCGCCCAGATCGCCACCGCGTGGCCGTTTGAGGAAGCGCGCAAACTTGTCGAGCGACTGAAGAAAACGGGGAAAAAAGAGGTGCTGTTCGAAACCGGCTACGGCCCCTCGGGTCTGCCGCATATCGGCACCTTCGGCGAGGTGGCGCGCACCAGCATGGTGCGCCATGCCTTCCGGGTTCTGACCAACGACACCATCCCGACCCGCCTCGTCGCGTTCTCTGACGACATGGATGGGTTGCGCAAGGTGCCGGACAATGTGCCGAACAAGGAACTCCTGGCCGCCGCTCTCGGCAAGCCGCTGACCCAGGTGCCGGACCCGTTCGGGCAATATGAGAGCTTCGCGCACCACAACAATGCGCGCCTGCGCGAGTTTCTCGACGCCTTCGGGTTCGATTACGAGTTCATGTCGGCGACCGCCAGCTACAAGGCGGGCCTCTTCGACAAGGCCCTGCTGACCGTGCTCGAACGCTATGACGCCGTGATGGCGATCATGCTTCCCTCGCTGCGCGAGGAGCGTCAGCAGAGCTATTCGCCCTTCCTGCCGATCCATCCGAAAACCGGCATCGTCATGCAGGTGCCGATCGACGAGCGTAACGTGGATGCGGGCACCATCGTCTGGCGCGATCCGGAAACCGGCGAACGTTTCGAGACGCCCGTGACGGGTGGCCATGCCAAGCTGCAATGGAAGCCCGATTGGGCGATGCGCTGGGTCGCGCTCGGCGTCGATTATGAAATGGCGGGCAAGGACCTGATCGACTCGGTCAAGCTCTCCGGCGAGATCGCCAAGGCGCTCGGCGGCCTGCCGCCGGAAGGGTTCAATTACGAACTCTTCCTCGACGAGAAGGGACAGAAGATCTCGAAGTCGAAGGGCAATGGCCTGACCATCGACGAGTGGCTGACCTACGGCACGTCGGACAGCCTCGCGCTGTTCATGTACAACAAGCCGCGCGAAGCCAAGAAGCTTCACTTCGACGTGATCCCGCGTCAGGTCGACGACTATCTGACGTTCCTCGAAAAATATCCCGCGCAGGATATCAAGACGCAGCTCGCCAATCCGGTCTGGCATCTGCATACGGGCGAGCCGCCAGCGCCGGAGCTGGTTGCCTCAAGCGGTGGGCAGGGCGGCACGACGATTTCGTTCTCCATGCTGCTCAACCTCGTGGCGGTGGCGAACTCGGAAGATCCGGCCATGCTGTGGGGCTTCATCCGCCGCTACGCGCCCGGCGTCTCGCCGCAGACGCATCCTCGCCTCGACAGCCTTGTGAAGCGCGCCGTGCGCTACTTCGAGGATTTCGTGAAGCCGCAGAAGACCTATCGTCTGCCGGACGAGGTGGAGGCGGCGTCCCTTCGCAAGCTCAGCGAGGCACTCTCACCCTTCGAACGCGGCGAGCAGCCGGCGACGGCGGAAGCGATCCAGGACGAGATCTACAACGTCGGCCGCGCCGAACCACGCTATCAGGACTTCAAGGCCAAGGGCGCGACGCCCGAGCGCCCTGGCGTTTCCATCGAGTGGTTCAACACGATCTATCAGGTGCTGCTCGGCGAGCCGCGCGGCCCGCGCTTCGGCTCCTTCGTCGCGCTTTATGGCGTGAAGGAAACGCGCGCGCTGATCGAGAAGGCGATTGCCGGTGGCCTCGTGCGCGAGCATGAGGAGTTCCTGCGCCAGCGGGAGGCCGGACGCGCGGCTTGAAGCCGGCGTTCTGAAATCAAGCTTAAGGGGCAAGCTAAGGGGAAGGCGAAGCGGGCTCTGCTTCGCCTTCTTTTTTATGCGCGCTCGTCGAGGTTAGTGTCGGCTCCACATCACGCGCGCGACCCAGGAAACGTCTTCGAGCGGCAGGGGCGTTTCTTCCTGCCCAGAGCCGAGGGACGCAAGCTCGAGTGTCTTAGGAGTGCGGCGCCGCAGCTCCTTCGCGATGATCTCCCCGGCCTTGGTGCGCACGATCACGCGGTCGCCCTTGCGCATGCTGGCGGTGGGCGAGACGATGATGATGTCGCCGTCGCGAAAGAGCGGGCCGAAGGAGTCGCCGGAGACTTCGAGCGCGAAAACGTTGTCTCCAGCAAAGCCGGGAAAGTTGATCTCCTCCCAGGCAGGCCCGTTTTTCGGGAGCCCGTCCTCGGTAAACAGATCACCCTTCGCGGCCAGCTCGAGCTTGGTGAGCGGCAGAAAGGCTCCGCGCGTTGCCCCGCCCGGTTCGACGAGGCGAATGAAATCCTCAAGGCTCGCGCCGGTGGCGTGCAGGATCTTGGAGATCGATTCCGTCGACGGCCAACGGTCGCGGCCCTCAGGGCTTGTTCGCTTCGATTTGTTGAAGCTCGTGGCATCCAGCCCCGCCTTGCGGGCGAGGCCCGAGGCAGTCATGCCATGGCGCGCAGCCAGGGCATCGATGGCAGCCCAGACACGGTCATGAGAAAGCATGGCTTGAACCTCCTCGACAGCAGAACATAAGATCCGAACCTTTCCCTAGGAAATTAAGGCCGATTGTCAGGGCTTCAACCGTCCGACGCACGCGACAACTCGTCCATGTCCGGGTTGCCCACAACCTTCGGCCCAGTTACTCAAGACACATGGCACTGATTTACAAAATCTCTCCCGAAGTCCTTTGGCGGCAGGCCGAGAAGGATGGTTCCTTCACTGGCGCGCCTATCGACCTTCAAGACGGCTATATTCATTTCTCGACAGCAGAGCAGGTGCGCGAGACGGCGGAACGGCATTTCGCCGGACAGTCCGATCTCCTTCTCGTGGCGGTCGAGGCGGACACGTTGGGCGGGGCTCTCAAATATGAGCCGTCCCGCGGCGGCGCGCTGTTTCCGCATCTTTATTGTGTCCTTTCGATGGCTTCCGTCGTGTGGGTCAGACCGCTACCCTTGGGGGGCGATGGACGGCATGTTTTTCCGGAGCTGACATGAGGATCGGCGCTCTCTATCCCCTCGCGAAGCCGCTTTTGCATGCGCTCGATCCCGAGACGGCCCATCGCGCCACGATCAAGGCACTGTCCCTGATGCCGATCAAAGGTGGTGCGAAGGACGACCCGGTTCTCGCTGTGGATGTGCTCGGACGGCGCTTCCCGAATCCGGTTGGATTGGCGGCGGGCTATGACAAGCAAGGCGAGGTGCCGGATCAGCTTCTCTCCCTCGGCTTCGGGTTCGTGGAAATCGGTGGTGTGACGCCGAAGGCGCAAGCAGGCAATCCGCGCCCGCGCGTGTTCCGCCTCGAACGTGACGAGGCAATCATCAACCGATTCGGCCTCAACAGCGATGGACTGGAAGTTGTGCGCGAGCGCCTTGTGCGCCGCCGGGGACGCCCCGGAATCGTCGGCGTGAACATCGGCGCGAACAAGGAGAGCGCGGACAGGATCGCCGATTATGTGCGTTGCGTCGAGCGCCTGTGCGGTTTGGCCGATTTCCTGACGATCAACGTTTCCTCACCGAACACGCCGGGGTTGCGGGATCTTCAGGGCGAGGCATTTCTCGATGATCTGTTGGCGCGCTGCGTGGAAGCGCGAGAGAAGGCGGATGCAGGGCACTCGCCCAGGACAGCCATTCTCCTGAAGATCGCGCCGGACATTTCGCTCGATACGCTCGACGCTATCGTCGCCACGGTTCTCAAGCGCGGCGTCGATGCGCTCGTCGTTTCCAACACGACTGTCGCGCGGCCGGAGAGCCTCAAAGAAAAGACTCTTGCCGGCGAGACGGGCGGGCTTTCCGGGAAACCTCTCTTTTCGCCCTCGACGCGGCTTCTTGCGCAAACATTCCTGCGCGTGGAGAACAAAGTTCCACTCATCGGTGTCGGCGGCATCGACTCGGCCGAAACAGCCTTCACGAAGATCCGCGCCGGCGCCATGCTCATCCAGCTTTATTCCGCGCTGGTCTATCAGGGGCCGGGGTTGATCGAGACGATCAAGGATGGCCTGCGCGATCGCGTTCGCCAGTCGGGACGATCCTTGAGCGCACTTGTGGGAAGCGACGCACGAGAGTTGTCGCAGCAGGCCTGATTTCGTTCTCTTGAGGGAGGCGCAACAAGCAACCTCACCTTTGTGGGTACTTGACTAGAGAGGCCTGTGCTCTGAACAAAGAGCGCTTAAGCTTGGGTCAAATGCGCCGGATTGTGACAGCCATCGTCCGGTTGCAGCGAACGTACATTTCCCGCATGAGGATGGATGATGCTGGCAGGCAGGTTGCTCAACCGCCTCAGGGCGGACAAAGAGCGATTTGAATGGCTTCTTGCAGCGTTGATAACGCTGGGCGTCGTCGTGCTCGAATTGAAGACGGGCTTTCTCGTGCGCGTGTACCTGCTCGCGCGCGAGCATCAGGATCTTTACATCGACAAGCTGTATCTTGGGTCGATTGCCGCCTGCGTCGCGCTGGCCTTCATCGGCGTTCGCCGCTCTGTCCGGTTGCGCGCCGAAATCAGCCGCCGAGTCGAGGCAGAGCGGCACGCAAAGGCCATCGCGCGGCATGATCCGCTGACCGGCCTGCCCAACCGGAGCAGGTTCATCGAGGACGTCGCATCCACGATACAACGGATCAAGACCTACGGCTCGTCCAGCGCCGTTCTTCTGATCGACCTCGACCGTCTCAAGACGATCAACGAACTTTACGGCCACGCGGCGGGAGACAAGGTGTTGTCCGAGACGGCGGCGCGGTTGCGCCGTGTCCTGCGCGTGGGCGATGGGCTTGCCCGCGTCGGCGGCGACGAGTTCGCGCTGGTGATTGCCGTCAATTTCGATGAGGACATTCCCGTCCGCGTAGCCCAGCGTGCGATCAACATCGTCAATCAACCTGTCGTGCTCGGCGATGCCGAAATCAGGGTCGGCGCTGCTGTCGGAATTGCGATGTGCCCCGGCGACGGTTGTGATCCCAATGCGCTGCTGCACGCAGCGGCTCTCGCGATGAAGCGCGCCAAGAAGGAAGGGCGTGGCAAATATAGCTTCTTCGAAGAAGGCATGGACGAGGAATTGAAGTCCCGCGCCATCACCGAGCGGGAGTTGAAGGCCGCGATTGCCGCGAACCACATCAGGCCTCACTATCAGCCGCTTGTCTCCCTCAAAACCGGCGAGGTCTGCGGTTTCGAGATTCTCGCCCGCTGGGAGCATCCGACGAAAGGCCTTCGCATGCCGGCGGAGTTCGTTCCGGTCGCTGAGGACACGAGCCAGATTTCGGAGCTGTCCTATCGCCTGCTGCGGCAGGCCTGTGAGGATTCGAACGCGTGGCCCATCGGGCTGACGCTCTCCCTGAACATCGCCCCCTGCCAGCTCGAGGAGCGTGATCTGCCCTATGCCATTCTCGCTGTCCTGCGCGAGACGGGGTTCGATCCGAGGCGCCTGATCATCGAGATCACGGAGGCCGCGCTGGTGCGGGATCTCGATATGGCGCGGGAGATCCTGGGCGTGCTCAAGCGCGAAGGGGTGCGGATCGAGCTCGACGATTTCGGCATCGGCTATTCAAGCCTCTATCACTTACGCGAATTGTCCTTCGACGCGATCAAGATCGACCGTTCCTTCATTCAGGAACTGCGCGGCGACGATGAGAAAAAGAAAATCCTCGGGGCAATCATCAATCTCGGCCACACGTTAAGTCTCGCGACGGTGGCCGAGGGCGTCGAGGATGAGAGCGATTTCGCCCTGTTAAGTGAACTGGGGTGCCAGTTCGGGCAAGGCTATCATTTCGGCAGGCCGGTCGCCGCCCGTGAAGCGACCCGCCTCGTCGATCGGGAGCAGGTCGTCGCTTAGGCGGCCATGGCGGGCGTGCGTGAAGCGCCGAAGGCCTGCCGCGTCAGCCGTTGGCTCAGCAAGGCTTGTCCGATTCCTCTCGTGCCGAGGAAGGCGAGAAGCGCGATCCAGAGCCCTGCATTGCCAAGGCTGCCGACGGACAAAAGAACGAGGCTGTAGGCCGCAAGAGCGATCAGCATGAGATTGCGCATCGCCTGCGTCCATGTCGCTCCGGCATAGATCCCATCATACGCGAAGGCGAATGCGCCGACGAACGGCGTGGCGGCGGCAAAGATCAGGTATTGCTTGGCGTAGGCACGCACATCGGGATTGGTGGTCACGAAATCGATGAACCAGTCGCCGCCGACG
Source organism: Microvirga flavescens (assembly GCF_003290125.1). Classification (GTDB taxonomy): domain Bacteria; phylum Pseudomonadota; class Alphaproteobacteria; order Rhizobiales; family Beijerinckiaceae; genus Microvirga; species Microvirga flavescens. The sequence goes on along the minus strand of NZ_QMKH01000005.1, from coordinate 166,119 downwards.
AGGAAGATTGCGGACGCCGCAAGGCCGAAGCCGAAGCACCAGCCAAGGCTCAAGGACACCGCCCGCCGGAAGCTGCGCTCGTCGCGCGCACCGAGGCTTTGCCCGCACAGCGTTTCCGCCGCCGTGGCGAAGCCGTCGAGGAAATAACCGCCGATGAGGAAGAGGTTGTAGAGAACCGCGTTCGCCGCAAGCGTTACATCTCCTGCGCGCGCGCCGAGCGCGGTGAAGATCGAGAACGCGAGAATGAGCGCGACGTTGCGGATCATGATGTCGCGATTGATCGCGAGCGTCTGGAACATCGCGGCCCGGTTCAGAACCTCGCTGCGCGCAACGGCGAACGGGTTGGAGCCGATGCGGCGCAGCACGACAATGCCGAGCCCCACGCCGATGACCTCAGCGAGCGCCGTGCCGATGGCAGCGCCCGCGACGCCGAACTCGAAGACGAGAACAAGGACAGATGTCAGGATAATATTGGCGACATTGATGGCCACCTGCAAAAGCAGCCCGAGATCGGTTCTCCCGCGCCCCAGTGTCGAGCCGAGGATGACATAGTTCGCGAGTGTGAAGGGCGCCGCCCAAATACGCAGGAAGAAATAGATGGAGAGCGCGCTCGTGACGTTTTCGCTTGCTCCCGCGAGCGAAAACGTGGCCATGCCGATGGGCCATTGCAGGGCGATGAGGATGAGCCCGGCGACGATGGCGACGACGAGCGCCCGTGCAAGGGTGGTGTCAATCTCGTGGCGATTGCCAGCGCCGACCGCCTGCGCGGTCAGGCCGGCGGTGGCCATGCGAAGGGAGCCGAAGCTCCAGAACACGAAGTCGAACACCACCGCGCCGAGCGCGACCGCTCCCAAAAGATGCGCTTCGCCGAGCCGCCCGATCACTGTCGCGTCGACGAGGCCGAGCAGCGGCGTCGTCACATGCGAGAGCGTCATCGGCAGGGCGAGGGCGAGCACCCGCTTATGAGAGACTTCGATGCGCATAGAAGCCGAACCGTCCATGATCAGCGGCCCCTGTCGAAAAGGCGCACGAAAAACCAGAGCGGCACGACGATGATCGCGCCATACAGTATCCAGCGGCCAACCTCCTTCACCGTGTCGAGGCTCACGTTCAGAACCGCCTGGATCCAGTCGAACAGGCCTTCGATCAGCCCGAGGGGCGTAACGTTTAGGAAGGCCATGAAGGCCCCGACGAGGAGGGAGAGAAAGATCAGCTTGGCAAGGACGGAGGCCGGCGAGCCGCCGAGAAACCGGTTCATGTTGGACATCGCCTCACTCCTCCCAAAAGCGCTCTGGACCGGAGCGCCCGCGCATGCTTCATCGCAAGCACAGGAAACGAACGCAACCCGTACCTTCCCATGATCGATCATACTCTCTTCGACCCCGCCGCTATCAGCGAGGAAATCAAGGCGCAGAACGCCTATATCATCGAGCGGTTGAAGGGCCTGCCGGACCAGTGGTCCATTCCGCCCGCCGTCGTGCGCGAGCGCCGCGCCCAGGGGCTGGGCCCCTTCCCGCCGATGCCGCTGAGCAAGCGGGCAAAGGTCGAGACCATCGATGGGCCGCGCGGGCCGATTTCCTTGCGGATCATTGCCCCCGAGAACCCGCGCGGGGCCTATTTCCATGTCCACGGCGGCGGCTGGACCTTCGGCACCGCGGACGAGCAGGACCCCTGGCTCGACCGTTTGGCGGAACGCTCCGGCCTTGCGGTGGTGTCGGTCGAGTACCGGCTGGCGCCGGAAAATCCCTATCCGGCCGGACCGGACGATTGCGAGGCCGCGGCCCTCTGGTTCCTGCGCGAGGCGCAGGGGCGGTTCGGCACGGACCGCCTGTTCATCGGGGGCGAATCGGCGGGCGCACATCTCTCGGCGGTGACGATCCTGCGCCTGCGGGACAAGCACGGCCTCAAGCCCTTCCGGGGCGCGAACCTTTTCGCCGGGTGCTACGATCTCTCAATGACGCCGAGCGTGGTTCGTTGGGGCGCCGAGAAGCTGATCCTCAACACCCGCGACATCCGCATGTTCACGGACAATTTCTGCGGTCCGGATGCCGACCGTCGCGATCCGGATATCTCCCCGCTTTATGCCGATCTCACCGGCCTGCCGCCGGCCCTGTTCTCGGTCGGCACGCGGGATCTTCTGATCGACGACACGCTGTTCATGGCGGCGCGCTGGGCGCGGGAGGGCAATGCGGCGGATCTCGCCGTCTGGCCGGGCGGCTCGCACGTCTTCATCCGCTTCGACAGCGCGCTTTCGGAAGCCGCATTGTCGCGGATCGACGCGTTCATCGAAAAGCTCTGAGACTGAAAGAGTGGAGGGCGTGCCCGTTCGGCGCGCCTTTCGTTCACTCGGCGCTGGCCGGGGAGGGGCGCTGGGTCACGCCGATCTTGGAGGCCGCGATCACGGCCTGGGTGCGGCTGTCGACGCCGAGCTTGTCGAGAATGGCCGAAACGTGGGCCTTCACCGTGGCTTCCGACACGCCGAGCTCGTAGGCGATCTGCTTGTTGAGCAGGCCCTCGGAGAGCATGGCGAGCACCCGCACCTGCTGCGGGGTGAGGGTTCCGAGACGGCGGACGAGGTCGGCGGTTTCCTTGTCCTCCGCCGCCGTCAGGTCGACATCGGGCGGAGTCCAGGTGTCGCCGGCCAGAACCGCCTCGATGGCGCTGCCGATGCTGTCCACATTGACGGATTTCGGAATGAAACCGAATGCGCCGAATTCCATCGCACGGCGGATCACGGTCGCTTCCTCGTTGGCCGAGACAATCACCACCGGAATTTCAGGATATTGCGCGCGCAGCGAAAGAAGGCCGGAAAAACCCTGGACGCCGGGCATAGTCAGATCGAGGAGAATGAGATCGACATCCCGTGCGGTGCTAAGGAGCGCGCCCAACTCCTCCATCCCGCTCGACTCGATCACGCGCGCCTTGGACAGGACCGAACCGATCGCCTGCCTCAATGCGCCGCGAAACAGCGGATGGTCGTCCGCGATCACGATCGTGGTGTTTTGACCCTGCACCCTGTCTTCTCCCACGCAGCCTCCTGAGGCTTACCCGCAACCTGCACCCGATGGCAAGCAGGGGACTTTAGCCATGACCATTCCACGGAAAAAGCGCAAGTCTTTCCGCAGGGTTAGGCTCCGATCAGGTAAAAAACGACTTCGCGATTATGAGGCCGATCGCGGTGTTCGACAAGATAAAGCCCCTGCCAGGAGCCTAAGGCCATCTGGCCTTCGAGAACGGGGATGCTCAGGCTGGTGGCGGTCATCATGGCCCGGATATGGGCCGGCATGTCGTCCGGGCCTTCGGTTGTGTGGAGATATCCCACCTCTCGTGGCGCAAGGCGGTCGAGGGCGGTCAGAAGATCGGCCCGCACGTCCGGATCGGCGTTTTCCTGAATGAGGAGCGAGGCCGAGGTATGGCGGCAGAACACCGTGAGCAGGCCGTGCAGGATTCCGGTCGAAAAGACCCAGCGCGAGGCTGCCTCCGTGAGATCGGTGAAACCCTGCCCGCTGGTTTCGACCACGAGCCGTCCGGATGCCTGCTGGGTCACGCTGCCCTCGGTCAGGGGTTCGATGTCGAGCGGTTTCATGTCTCGCGGTCCTCCAGCGGATAGGTTTCCTCTTCGCCCCTCGCTAGAATTCTTTCCAGTGTTTCGATGCGGTCCGCCTCGGCGGCGGGCTTGTCCCAGCGGATGCGGTTGATGCGCGGAAAGCGCATCGCGACCCCCGACTTGTGGCGCGTCGAACGCTGCAGCCCCTCGAACGCCACTTCGAGAACGAGCCCGCGATCCTTACCGTATTCCACCTCGCGCACGGGGCCGAAGCGGTTGACCGTGTGGTTGCGGACATAGCGGTCGAGCTGCGCCAGCTCCTCATCCGTGAAGCCGTGATAAGCCTTGCCGACGGGGACCAACTCGTCGCCTTCAGGCCCCGTGCGCCAGACGCCGAAGGTGTAATCGGAATAGAACGACGAACGTTTCCCGTGACCGCGCTGCCCATACATCATCACCGCATCGACGAGATAGGGATCGCGCTTCCACTTGTACCAATATCCTTTGGGCCGCCCTGGTAGATAGGGGCTGTCGGCCCGCTTGATCATGCAGCCCTCGATGGCCTCGGCATCGGGACCTGCGCCGACCGAGGCCGGATTTGCACGCGCGGCGGCAAGAGCCTCCCACGAAGCAAAGGAAACCATCGGGGAGAGATCGATGCGTGGATGCGCGATGCGGCTGACGAGTACTTCGAGCCGTTGACGGCGTTGGAGGAAGGGAAGATCGCGTAAGTCCTCTCCGCCTTCGGCGAGAAGATCGTAGACGCGGAAATGCGCGGGAAACTCCGTCAGCAATTTTGCGGTCACGCTCTTGCGGTTCAGGCGCTGCTGCAAAACGTTGAAACTTTGCACGAGGCCGTCGCGCACGATCAGGAGTTCGCCATCGAGCGCGCCATCGAAATCGAGAGCCTCGACGAGATCGGGAAAGGCACGCGAGACATCATCGCCCGTGCGCGAGTAGATCCGCCGCACCATGCGCCCGTCGGGCGCGCGACCCGCCGCGGCCTGCAGGCGAATGCCGTCCCATTTCCATTCGGCGACGAAGTCGGTGGCGGTGAATTTCCCGAAATCCTCATCCTCGATGGGGTGAGCGAGCATCGGCGGGCGAAACGGCGCGGGGTTTTTCGATTCAGGTTTTGGGCCGCGCCCTTCCACCCAGGCGAACAGGTTTTCATAGGGCGCTTCGAGGCCATGCCACAGAAGCTCGACTTCATCCGCATCGACTCCGCCGAGTTGCGCGACGGCGGTCTTCGCAAGCCGCGCCGAAACGCCGACGCGCAATTCGCGCGTGATGAGCTTGAGCAGCGCCCAGCGCCCTGTTTCATCCAGTGCGTCGAGCCAGCCTGCGATGCGCGCGGGCAGTTCGCTCTTGCCGGTGCTGGACAACGCCTCAACGACTTCGCCAAGCGTCGGCACATGCGTGGGCGGATTGTTGTGGCCGGGTCGGGGCGGCGCGTCGGGCGTGGATGAAACTTCTTGCGGTGCGGGCCAGATCAGCGCCGTCGTTTCGGCAAGGTCGCCCACATAATGATAGGACATGCGAAACAACACCGGATCGACCCGCTCTTCCACCAGCCCCCGGATCAGGCCGGGCTTGGCCCCCTGGAACATCAGCGCATCGGTCATCGCGGCAAGCGCGTAGCCACGATCGGGATCGGGCGTGTGGCGGAAGTAATCGACGAGCAGTCGCAGTTTGGCGTTGCGGCGCGGTTCGTAGGCGAGACGGTCGAGGAGGGCGGCGAAGCGGTTCATGATGCGCCCGCCTCGCTTGTTTCGGCAGCCTGCGCCGTATCCTCCGCCTCTCCTTCATCGCCATAACCGAGCATGTGCAGAGGGCGCGCCTTGATGCCTTGCTGCAGGCACCAATGCACCAGCGCATCCTCCTGTCCGTGCGTGACCCAGACTTCGCCCGCGCCCGTTTCGCGGATGGTGCGGCAGAGATCGTCCCAATCCGCGTGGTCCGAGATCACGAGAGGAAGCTCCACGCCTTTCTGGCGCGCGCGGGCGCGCACGCGCATCCAGCCTGAGGCGAAGGCGGAAACAGGATCGGGAAATCGCCTTGACCAGCGATCCTGAAGGGAGGACGGTGGACACAACACGATGGCGCCCGCAAATTCCGTACGCGGCAGATCGCCGACGAGCGGCGTTTCGCCAAGCGAAACGCCCTCGCTCTTGTAGAGATAGGTCAATCGTTCCATCGCGCCGTGAAGATAGATCGGCGCGTCGTAGCCTTCCTCCCGAAGCAGCGCGATGACATGCTGCGCCTTGCCGAGTGGATAGGCTCCCACCATGTGCGTGCGCTCGGAAAAGAGCGAGACGGAGTTCAGGAGCTTGCGCACTTCCTCGCGCGCTGGTGGGTGTCGGAAGACCGGCAGGCCGAATGTCGCCTCCGTGATGAAGACATCGCAGGGGACGACCTCGAAAGGTGTGCAGGTCGGGTCCTCCGTGCGCTTGTAGTCGCCGGAGACGACGACGCGTGTGCCGCCTGCCTCAATGACGATCTGCGCCGAGCCGAGCACATGACCGGCGGGGGCAAAGCGCACCGAGACGCTGCCGATGCGCATCGGCTCGCCAAGCTCCACCTCTTCCGTCGTGTCGGCGAAATCCTCGCCGTAACGCACGGCCATGATGCGCAGCGTCTCCCGCGTCGCCAGAACGGCGGCGTGGCCGGCACGGGCGTGGTCCGAATGGCCGTGCGTGATCAGCGCGCGCGTGACGGGGCGGACCGGATCGATGTGAAAATCGCCGAGAGGGCAATAAAGCCCCTGCGGGGTCTGGGTCAGGATGTCGGTGGAGCGCAGAGCCATAGCGTTCAAGATATAGGAAATCAGGCGGGCTTTTCAGCCTTGTCCGCGATCTGCCTGCGGGCACGCCCGTTGACAGCGTGTCTTTCGTCTTTCATGCAAAAGTCATGTCTTTATCTTCGACCTTGCGTTCCTCCGGCGATCTTCTGGCCGACCGCCGCTATGAATATGCCCGTGCCGCCTTCGACGAGAAGGACTTCGAGGCTGCCGCCGATCTGGCGCGGCAGGTGCTGGAGATTGCGCCGCGCTTTGCCGCCGCGCATGCCTTGCTTGGCCGTGCGAGTGCCGCCCTTGGTGAGCAGGAGGGAGCCATTGAGGCCCTGCGGCAGGCCTTAAGCCTGGAGCCTGAAGATTCGTTGGGCGTCCGGCTCGATCTCGCGAGGCTCGGGGCTCTGCCGCTGGAAGAGGCGATCACTGACGGCTATGTGCGCGCGCTGTTTGACGAATACGCGCCGAAATTCGATACGCACCTCACCAAAAGCCTCGCCTATCGCGGCCCGGAACTCATCGCGGACGCCTTGAAGCGTGTCTGCGCCGCTCTGGGCCGGCCCTTGACCTTCGCGCATGTTCTCGATCTTGGCTGCGGCACCGGCCTGATGGCTCGGGCGCTCGAGGGAGTGTGCGGCTCCATCGAGGGCGTCGACCTCTCGCCGCGCATGCTGGAGATGGCGCGGCGCGCGGGGCTTTATGCGGCCCTGCATGAGGCCGAACTTGTTGCTTTTCTTCAAACCCGGGCAAAGGCTGAAGCTGGGCTCGTCGTTGCGGCGGATGTGTTCGTCTACATGGGCGCGCTCGAGGTCGCCTTTCGCGAGGCGCATCGCGTTCTCAAAAGCTCGGGCCTCTTCGCCTTCACGGTGCAGGCTTACAAGGGCGAAGGCTTCATCCTTGGAAGCGATGCGCGCTATGCCCACAGCGAAGCCTATCTGCGCGGGCTAGCCGAAGCGGCAGGCTTCACCGTCACACTCTGCGAAGAGGTTTCGAGCCGGGAGGACCGGGGCGAGCCGGTTCCCGGCCTCCTTCTGGTGCTGGAGCGGGTTTAGACCTGCGCAGGCGTCGAGGGGTGCGGCGCGGCCTCGTAGCAGCCCAAAACCGATTGATCGAAATCGATGATCGATCCGGTCATCAGGCCGGATTCGGCGCTTGCGAGGTAGCCGACCGCGCGCGCGACTTCCGCCGGATCGAGCAGGCGTCCGAAGGGCTGCTCCTTCGCGGCCTTCTCAAGCCAGCCATCCTGCGCGCCGTGATAGGTGCGCATGATCCTGTCCTCGCCGGGCGTGCTCATCCAGCCGATGTTGAGCCCGTTCACACGAATGCGCCAGGGCATGAGGCTGAAGGCGGCGTTCTTGGTCAGAGTCGCGAGAGCGCCCTTCGAGCCGCAATAAGCCGAGATGAACGGCTGGCCGCCATGGGCGGACATGGACAGGATGTTGACAATCGTGCCCTGAATCTTCTCCCGGCGCATGATCGTGGCCGCGTCCTGCATGAGAAAGAATGGCGCGCGCACGTTCACCGCGAACATGCGGTCGAACAGCTCCGGGCTCGTGTCGAAGATCGTGCCACGGTCCGTCATGCCCGCCGCGTTCACGAGAATATCGACCTTGCCGAACACGCTGTCGGCCCGCGCCGTCACCTGGCGCACGTCGTCGACATTCGCGAGGTCCGCTTGCACGAATTCCGTGCGGCAGCCTTGCGCCGTGATCTCCCGCGCCACGGCCTCCCCACGCTCGGCATTGCGGCCGCAGATCACGAGGCCCTTCGCGCCGCGTTCGGCCAGCGTGCGGGCGATGGTTTCGCCAAGGCCCTGGGTGCCGCCCGTAACGATGGCGACGGCATTGGTGAGGGACGAGAGGGAGGGCGTCTGCGACATGGTTTCTTTTCTTTCTGGCGATTGGCGTCGCGCAAGCTGAAACCGAAGCCGGCAAAATAGCAAGCGGGGAAGCGACCATTTTCCGCAAGCCCCCAGGGCGTGCATGACGGGCGGCTTTTGAGGGCCTATATATGTTGGGGTCCATGCCGAAGAAATCTTCCTCCCCCTTGCCCGAACGGTTTCGGCGCTGGTTCGATAGCCGGGGCTGGCAGCCGCGCCGCCATCAGCTCGATTTGCTCGCCAAGGCGAAGGCGGGCCTGTCCGCGCTGCTCGTCGCGCCGACAGGCGCGGGCAAGACGCTCGCGGGGTTTCTGCCGAGCCTTGTGGAGCTGGCCGAGCGAGACTCGCCGCCGCGTGGCAGGAAGCGCGTGCTTCACACGCTCTACATTTCGCCGCTGAAGGCGCTCGCGGTCGATATCGCCCGCAACCTTGAAACGCCGGTGCGGGAGATGGAACTGCCGATCCGCATCGAGACGCGAACGGGCGATACGCCTGCCCACAAGCGCGCCCGGCAGATCGAGCATCCGCCTGACATTCTGCTCACGACACCCGAGCAGCTTGCGCTTCTCCTCGCGCACCGCGATGCGCGTGAGCTGTTCAAGAATCTGCGCCGCGTGGTGCTGGACGAACTGCATTCGCTCGTCACCTCCAAGCGCGGCGACCTTCTTTCGCTTGGCCTTGCAAGGCTCTACGCGCTCGCACCGGAACTGACGGCGGTGGGCTTGTCGGCGACGGTGCGCGAGCCGGACGATTTGCGACGATATCTGGTGGCGAAACCCTCGGTGGAGAGAAATCTCGCCGATCTCGTCGTCGTCGCGGGCAGCGCTGAGCCCGATATCCGCATGTTGGAACTGGACGAGCCGTTGCCGCTCTCCGGCCACACCGCTGCGGCATCCATGCCCGCGATCTATGATTTGATCGCTAAGCACAAGACGACGCTTGTTTTCGTGAACACGCGCCTGCAGGCCGAGTACACCTTTCAGGCATTGTGGGATCTCAATGAGGATGGGCTTGCCATCGCCCTTCACCATGGATCCCTCGACGTGTCGCAGCGCCGTCGTGTCGAGGAGGCGATGGTTGCGGGAAAGCTGCGCGCGGTTGTCTGCACCGCGACGCTCGATCTCGGCATCGACTGGGGCGATGTCGATCTTGTGGTGAATGTCGGCGCGCCGAAGGGCGCATCGCGCATCATGCAGCGCATCGGGCGCTCCAACCACCGCATGGACGAGCCATCGAAGGCCTATCTCGTTCCCGCGAACCGCTTTGAGATTCTCGAATGTCGCGCGGCACTCGATGCCGTGCACGAGGCAGCGCAGGATACGCCCGACGCGCGCATCGGCGCACTCGACGTATTGTGCCAGCACATTCTCGGCATGGCCTGCGCCGAACCGTTTCGGCTGGAAGAGCTTTATGAAGAAGTCCGCGCCGCGGCGCCCTATGCCGACTTGTCGTGGGAGGATTTCGAGGCCAGCGTCGCCTTCGTCGCCACGGGCGGGTACGCCCTTCGTGCCTATGAGCGCTTCGCCAAGATCGTGAAGGGAAAGGATGGCCTGTGGCGCGTGCGCGACGCGCGTATCGCGCAGCAATACAGGCTCAATGTCGGCACCATCGTCGAATCCACCATGATCAAGGTGCGACTTGGGCGAACGTCGCGCGCGAGGCCGGGCTCCGTTCTGCCGCGTGGAAAAGTTCTCGGTGAGATCGAGGAATATTTCGCGGAGACCATGACGCCGGGCGACACGTTCCTCTTTGCCGGAGAGGTGCTGCGTTTCGAGGGCTTTCACGAGGATGAGGTTTTGGCCACACGGGCGAGCGGCAGCGATCCGAAAATTCCATCCTATGCGGGCGGCAAGTTTCCGCTCTCCACCTTCCTCGCCGCGCGGGTGCGCGAGATATTGGCCGATCCCTTCGAGTGGGACCGTCTGCCGCCGCAGCTTGCGGATTATCTTCTCGCGCAGCGCCGCCGCTCCATCGTTCCGGGGCCGCGCGATCTTCTGGTCGAAACCTTTCCGCGCGGCGGGCGCTACTACATGACGTGTTTTCCCTTCGAGGGGCGGTTGGCGCACCAGACGCTCGGGATGCTCCTCACCCGTCGCCTCGAACGCGCGCGGCAAAAACCCCTTGGCTTCGTCGCCAACGATTACGGCCTCGCGATCTGGGGCATGAACGACATCGCCGCCAAACAGGCGCGCGATCCCGGCTTCATCGACACTCTTTTCGCGGAGGACATGCTGGGGGACGATCTTGAGGACTGGCTTGCGGAATCATCGCTCATGAAGCGCACCTTCCGCCAATGCGCGGTGATTGCGGGAATGATCGAGCGCCGCTTTCCCGGCCAGGAAAAAACCGGGCGGCAGGTGACGATCTCCACCGATCTCGTCTATGACGTGCTGCGAAAGCACGAGCCCGACCATGTGCTGCTACGTGCCGCGCGGGCGGATGCGGCAACGGGGCTTCTGGACGTGAAGCGGCTTGGTATGATGCTCAAGCGTATCCGGGGGCGAATCATTCACAAGCCGCTCGACCGGGTTTCTCCTTTGAGCGTCTCCGTGATGCTGGAGATCGGCCGCGAGCGCATCCAGGGCGAGGGCGCGGACGATATTCTGGCAGAGGCGGAAGCGGCGCTTCTCGACGAGGCCTTGGCGTGACGGCATTGCTCAAGATGAAGCAGACGACGAGCGAGATCGCCCTGTCCGGTCTCGCGGCGGTGCTCGATCTCTCGGGCGCGCTATTCCTTGCCGATGAGAACGTGCTGCTGGTCGCCGATCTGCATTTCGAGAAAGGCTCTTCCTTCGCACGGCGCGGCATGATGCTGCCGCCCTATGACACTCGCGAGACCTTGAAAGCTCTGAGGCAGGCCGTCTCACGCTTTTCGCCCCGCGCGGTGATCGCGCTCGGTGACAGCTTTCACGATGTCGGAGGGCCGGATCGGTTGGGCGAAGAGGAGCGCGCGACGCTCGCCGCCGTGCAAGCAGGGCGCGACTGGATCTGGGTGACGGGCAATCACGATCACACGCTTCCCGCCAACATTGGCGGCGAGGTTGTCGAGACGATGACGCTCGGCCCGCTCACGTTGCGCCATGAGCCGGAGGAGGGGACGCAAAGCGAAGTCGCCGGCCATCTTCATCCCGTCGGAAAGGTCGTCATGCGTGGCCGCTCGACTCGTCGGCGCTGTTTTCTTACCGATGGGACGCGCTGCATCATGCCAGCGCTTGGGGCTTATGCGGGAGGCCTGAACGCCTGCGATGCGGCGTTCGAGCCGCTCTTTCCCAATAGCTTCACGGCGCATCTCATCGGGTCCGAGCGGATTTTTGCGATTGCGCGTGGAATGCTCTGCGGCGACTGAGGTGGTCAGTCGCGCCTGAAGATCGTGCTTGCCAGCCAGCCGAAGCCGAGAGCGATGAGTGCCGTTGCAAGACCATAAGTGAGCGAAGCGTCCCGTGCCGCTTCGCCGACCTGTTGCTCGAAGCCGATCTTGACCAGCTCGAAATTCGTGTGGCTGCGCGCCAGCACCACCGTTTCGGCGAGAAGGGCCACCTCCACATCGTAGGTTCCGGTCGGAGCAGAGGCGGGGACGGGAACCTGGGCGGTGAAAATGTTGGGTGTGAGGAAAGTGACGCCGCGTTCCTTCTCGAAATAGAGCCCATCGCGGGACTTGAGGCGATAGAGCGCCTCGCGAAACGGTTCGTCCGCGGTGCCGCGGTCGTTGGTGAAATCGGCGGCATGGACAATTGCATTCACCCCGATCTTTTGCCGCAATCTCGCTGGCTCCGAGGCGATTTCATCGAGAGGGCGAGATGTGAAGACGCTTAAGTAAGAGGGAGCATCGGGGAACTTTTGCTGTTCGCGATTGAGCCAGACGAGGCCGCGCCTCTCCTTCTCACGTACGACGATGGATTGTCGCGGACCGCGCACGGTGACAACGACGTCGTAACCTGTTGCGCGGGCAACAGTCTGCGCATCGCGCTCGACCGCGCCGAAGACGGCGATGGAGGTGCCGGTGTAGTTGGAGGTAATGAGAACCCGATGGCTCGACAGGGTCGTAATCAAGGCCTCTGCGAGCGCGGCAGCCGGAGAAAAGAACAGGAGAAGCGCGAGCGCCATTCTCATGTCCGTGTCTCCTGTATGGTGATGGAGAACGGTTCGTTCGGGCGCATGACGAGTTCAAGCGCGAAGCGCAGGCCCACCGCGAGCAGGAGTATTGCGAGAAGAAAGCGGAACAATTCCGCGCGCAGGTTTCTGCCCGCCCGCGCGCCGAACTGCGCGCCGAAGACGCCACCGACGATCAAAAGAATCGCAAGCACGATGTCGACCGCCTGGTTAGCGACCGCGTGCAGCACCAGAGCAACGAGCGTGGTGCAGACGATCTGGAATTGCGACGTTCCGACGACCACGGAGGTCGGAATGCGGAAGATATAGAGAAGGGCGGGCACCATGATGAACCCGCCGCCGATGCCGAGAAGCGCGCCGGCAAAGCCCACGAAGAGAGAAAGGCCAAGGATCGGGATGACGCTGACATAGAGCTGCGAGCGTGGAAAGCGCATGCGCAGCGGCCACAGAAGATAAGGCGCGTGCTGGCCGCCCTGTCGGGGAGGCAGCGGTGTTCCGCCACGCCGCTTCATCCAGAACTCGCTGATGCTCTCCTTCATCATCAGGCTGCCGACGACGCTGAAAAGGGTGACATAGGACACGACGATCACGAGATCGAGCTGGCCCGCGCGCCGCGCGGCGGCGAAGAACCAGACGCCCAGCGTCGAGCCGACAAAGCCGCCCGCCACCAGCATTCCGCCAAGGCGCAGATCGAGCGCGTTGCGCCGCAGCGCGCTCAAAACCGATGTCGTGGAGGATGCCACGATCTGCGCCGACTGGGTCGCGACGGCGACGGCTGGGGGAATGCCGAGAAAAATCAGGAGCGGCGTCATCAGGAAACCGCCGCCGATTCCGAAGAGCCCGGAGATGAAGCCGACGGCCGCGCCCAGGCCCAGGATCATGAGCACGCTCACCGACATTTCCGCGATAGGCAGATAGATTTGCACCCCGGTTCCCCTATAGCCGGTGCAGCCTCGCTTCAGAGCATGATCCCGTTTCGTTTAAACATTATCATGCTCCCTTTAAAATGCACGATGCGGTAGCCGTCCCCACTGGCTTCCACGCCGTCTGGAGAACAGCGGATCGTCACGGCATTATCCAACATTCGCGTGAACGCCGGCTGACTATGTCGCCGGCGTTTGCTCTCAGGTGCGGCCTTCGGGCTTCTGGTCGAGCGCGGCGGTGCGGCCCTTGACCGGCGGATTGAGTTCGTTCGCCTGGCTGTCGGTGGCGCGCGGGCGCCAGCGTTCGACGAGAGCCTTGGCTGCAACCGCATCGCCGGCGCTCATCTTGGCCGCAACCTCATCCCGCTTTTTCGCAGCGTCGGCATCGCCCTGGTTCGCAGCGAGGGCAAACCATTTGTAGGCCTGCACCAGGTCCTGCCGGCCCGTGGCGCCACGCGCATACATCACGCCGAGGTTGAACTGACTGTCTCGCAGGCCCGCTTCCGCCGCCTCCACATACCAGGGCAGGGCCGCGGCATAATCCGGCTTGCCACTGATGCCGGCGGCAAGAAGCGTCGCGAAGTTATGCATGGCGCGAGTGTTGCCACCGAGCGCCGCGCGCTCGTACCAGGCGGCCGCCGCTTTCACGTCGCGTGTCAGGCCGAAGCCCTTCTCGTAGGCCATCGCGAGCCGCTCCTGAGCCGGTGCGAGACCTGCCTGCGCCGCGCGTTCGAAAAGGCGCGCCGCAAGCGTTGAATCCTGATCGACGCCTCGCCCTTCCGCGAGGCGCGTGGCGAGTTCATAGACGGCGGTTGCATCGCCGCCCAACACGGCCTCTTTCAGAACAACGGGCGTACCGGCAGGAATTTCGCCGAGGGACGACGGGTCGATGAAGAACCCTTTCGGGGTTGCCGTTGTGTCGAGCGCCGCAGACTGCGCGACCTCACCCTCGTCCGCGACTGTCGCGACGGGTGCCGGATTGATGCTTCCCACTGTTGCGGGCTCGTGAGCGACACGCGCCGACTTGGCGGGCTTGCCTTCGAGGGCAGCAAGGGTTTGCGGATCGGGATCGAGAACGCTCGACACGATCTGGAAGCTTCCCGTTGCAAGAACCAGAAACGCCAGACCGAGAAGCAGAGGACGTTTATGATTATCAAGTGTCCGGCGCAGGCGCTGGATGAGGCTCGGGCCTGCTATTGCTGGGCCAAGACTCTCCTCGCCAGTTTTGTCGTTAAAATCGCCATCAAGATCGACCAGCGAGATCTCGACAATTGGGGCAGTAATATCGCTAGGCGTCTCGCTCGCTTTCGTGGCCTCCTGCTGAGAGGCGCGTCGCGCTGCCGCGATGAAGCTTGATCGCACATTGCCGAGATCGGCTTCCGCCGGGAACGTCGCGGAGGTCAGGTCCTGCATTTCGTTCGACTCAGTGTCAGGCTGCGTCTCTTCCGTTTCAGTTGTGGAAACCGACGCTTGCGGGAGCCGCGTCGCAGTAACATCCTCGATTTGCGACAGCGTTGCTGCATGCAGGCGGCGAACGGCCGCTTCAAGGCGATCTGCGGAGGGCATTCCTTCGGTGATGCCGGCATGGTGCGAAACGGCTACGGAATTCGTCTGGGGGATGCCTCGTCCGACGAGAGTTTCGAGGGCATCATACACGGCACGCAAAGTCTGTTGCGTCTTCTTGTCGGCGCGGGTGTGGAGCGCCTTCAATTCGACGAAACCCTGCTTCAAGGCGTCGATGTCGCTTTCTGTGACGGCAGGCGGCGCTCCTCTCAGAACGCGCTCGGCGGCGCGCTCGGCGATGAGCGAAGCTTCTTCCTGCAGGTCTTTGAGGCTCGCGCCGGCATTGACCGGCGGGGTTGCATCGCGGCTCTCCGCCAGTTGCTCGGCCAACACCACAAGACGCTGTTCAATGGCGTCGAGAGCGGGCGCGGGTGCGCGATCCAGCTTCTCGCCGATGGTGCGAAGCATGTCCTCGATGACGGATGTGTCGAGGGGCCCGCCAGTTCGGCTCTCAATCTGGCTCTCGATCTGCCTGCCGACCTGGCGCAACTCGTTTTCCAATTGACCGAAACGTTCGAGCAAGGGCTCGTGCGATGGCTCCGGGCGTTCCGCGACGGCCTGCACATCCGCCGACAGGCGCTCGATCAACGTCATCAATGCGTCCGAATGCCGGGCGCGATTATCGTTGATCTCGCCCATGCGTTCCGTAAGTAGCGCGAGCTGGCGCGCGACCGGCGTGAGATTGAGCGGCTCCGGTTCGGGCCTGTTGACGAGAAGATCGACGCGCTCGCTCAGGCTGTCGAGCCGGGCCGGCACGTCGTTACTCGCCTGGAGAACGAGCGTCTTGTCGAGAGCGGTGCAGATGTCTTCCAGCGATGTTTTAAGCGCCGCGAAGTCGTGGCGGCCGACCTGATTGAGACGCAGCTCCGTCACTTGCTGGGCGAGGGCCGTGACGTCGCCGGAAAGCTTTTCCAGCTGCTGCGGCTCAGCCCGTTGCGACAGATCCTGACGCATGTCGATGATCTGGCTGCTCAGGAATTCGATGACACTGCGATCGACGCCGGTTTCCGCCGCCTTGTCGATACGTTGCGACAGGGTATCGAGCTCGGAAGAAATGCGGCGATGGACGGTGTCGGAGAGGCTTTCCATCATATGCTGCAATTGGCGCTCGAGATCGGCGACCGAGCGCGCCAACGTCAGCATGTCATGGCTATTGCCGCTCGCGAGGTTGCCGGCAAGATGACGAATGGAATGATCGAGCTTCGCGATTTCATCGCGGCTCGCGAGCGAGCCGACGCTGCCTTGCAGCCGTTCAAGGTCCGTGCGGATCGCCTCGATGGTGGGAGAGGGAGCGATGTCGAGCGGATGTTCGAGGCGCTCCGCGAGCCGCCCCATATCCATGCGCAGGCCTGTCAGTGTGTCGGACAGGGGCGCGAGCGCCGCCACGGCCTCATTGATGGGAAATTCGATGCGGGTCGGTGGTGCGGGCATCCGTTCCGCGACGACCTGGCGCTCGACGGCGTCGAGCCTGTCCTTGAGCGTCGTCAATGCTTGGGACAATACTGTCGCCAGCCGGTCTTGGTGATCGGCGGAGTTGCGCGCCGCTTCGTTCAGGCGCTCCTCGGCCTGCTCGATCCAGACCGCCATCGATTCAAGCGCGACTGCCGTGCGGGCGGCCCGTTCTTCGGCCTCGGCCCGCTCATGCTGCGCGTCGATGTCGTGGTCGGAGGGCGCCCGCCCCATGCGCGCGATGATGGCGTCGATCTCGCCGATCCGCTTGCGCGCGGGAGGCGATGCCTCCCGCCTTTCGCTCGCGGTCAGCGCGGCGACCCATTCTTCAAGGCTCAGGCCGGCGCGCCGTGCTGCCGCCTCGGCAGCGCTCCGGGTATCCAGATCCAGACCCTCAGGGTTCGCGTTTCGTCTCATGGCGCCTGCCGACTCGGTACTTGGAGAACACCGGCCGGGCCGAAGAAAAAGCCCTTCCGGGACGGCCCGCTGGTCCGACGAGGCGAATCAGTCCGCTTCGTCAGACCTCTGCCGACGCCTTACCGTCCGGCGAACATGGTAAAAAAGCCGTTAAGCAGAGGAGGTTAGGAGCATGCCCCTGGGTTAGGGGGGCGGTTGAAAGTCGGTCTCCCACAAATTTTGTCATTATTTCTACCTCTGCGTGAGGTCTGTGCCTTTTCGCACTTGGATTAGTAAAGTGAATGTTCTAGCATTGCATTACTTTGGGCCCCTGATCTGGAGGGACGGCGGCCTCGAACAATAACGTGGGGCAACATGACCACCTATAAGCTTGATCAAGTGACAAATTCGGGCATCAAACTGCCTGAAGCGACGAATTCTTTTACGATTGGCGATCTCGCTCGCGAATTTGGAGTGACGCTTCGTACATTGCGTTTCTACGAAGATCGCGGCCTCCTTTCGCCGCGTCGTGAGGGCCTTGCCCGTATCTACGACGCGCGCGATCGAGACCGTCTGGCCGTGATCCTGAAGGGCAAACAACTCGGCTTCACCCTGACCGAGATCCGCGCCATGCTGGCGGAGGAACGCCTGGAGGGTGGCGCTGCGGCGGCTAATCTCAAGCTCTCGCTGGACCAGATCGAAGACCAGATCGAGCATCTCGAGCAGCAGAAGGTCGAGATCGAACAGGCCCTGGCTGAGCTCAAGGCCCGTCGCGCGAGCTTCGTCGCAGCGGCGTAAGAGACAGGCGCTGGGGGGCGCCTGTTTTCATGCGTAAGTAAATATTGAGGTGGCGTCAGTCTCTGGCGCCACCTTTTTTCATGCCTTGCGGGACCGCCCGATGCCCGTTTTTCTTTGAACCAGCAGGAAACGCGGCTCCCAATTCAGGGTCCGATGCCCGCCGGTTGCGCTGTCAGGGCGTTCGCCTTCCGTAGAATCTGCGCCATGTAACCCTTCGTCAGGGCGGGACCTCTTTTCTTGGTCGACTAGATGGTTTATATGTGAACTATCTGCGGCGAGAAGTCCGCTTCAAGATCGTTCTCTTGAAGAATGACGGCCGCACCCGTGATCTGGGAGGAGCCCCTATGCCGGTCTACAAGGCCCCCGTCGAAGACGTCCTGTTCCTCTTGGGTGATGTCTTTCCCATCGCCCGCCACAACAACCTGCCGGGATTTGCCGATGCGACGCCCGACACGGTGGAGGCCATTCTGGGCGAGGGCGCAAAGCTCTGCGAGGAGATCTTCGCTCCCTTGAACCTGAGTGGCGATCAGGAAGGCTGCACCCGCAACGCGGACGGCTCCGTGACGACGCCTAAGGGCTTCAAGGAAGCCTACGAGGCCTACGCGCAGGGCGGCTGGATGGGACTGTCCGTCCCCGAGGAGTTCGGCGGCCAGGGGCTGCCCACCTTGCTCAGCATCGTCATGCAGGAGTTCGTCTCCTCCTCCAACCTGGCGCTCGGGATGTATCCGGGGCTGACGCAGGGCGCCATCGCGGCGCTGCTCGTGCACGGCACGGCGGAACAGAAACATCTGTACGTGCCGAAGATGGTGGAGGGAGTCTGGACCGGCACCATGAATCTTACCGAGCCGCATTGCGGCACGGATCTGGGCCTCCTTAAAACCAAGGCCGTGCCCAATGGCGATGGCTCCTATGCCATCACCGGCACCAAGATCTTCATTTCCGCCGGCGAGCACGACATGGCGGAAAACATTGTGCATCTGGTGCTCGCGCGCATCGAAGGCGCGCCCGCGGGCACCAAGGGTATCTCGCTCTTCATCGTGCCGAAATTCATTGTGAAGGAGGATGGTACGCCCGGTGCCGGCAACGGGGTCTCCTGCGGCTCGCTCGAACACAAGATGGGCATTCACGGCAATGCCACCTGCGTGATGAACTACGACGGCGCGAAGGGTTGGCTGCTCGGAGAGGCCAACCGCGGCCTCAACGCCATGTTCGTGATGATGAACGAGGCGCGTCTCGCCGTCGGCGTTCAGGGTTTGGCGCAGTCCGAGGTCGCCTATCAGAACGCCGTGTCTTATGCGAAGGACCGTCTTCAGGGGCGCGCGCTGACCGGGCCGAAATTCCCGGACAAGCCCGCCGATCCTATCATCGTCCACCCCGATGTGCGCCGCACGCTTCTGTCGATCAAAGCAATCAACGAGGCTGCGCGCGCACTTGTGCTCTGGACGGCGCTCAAGAGCGACATCGCGCATCGTTCGTCCGATCCTGCGGAGCGCCAAGCCGCGGACGATCACATGGGCCTTTTGACCCCTGTGGTGAAGGGCGTTCTGACCGATCTCGGCTTCGACAACGCTGTCAAGGCGCAGCAGATGTTCGGCGGTCACGGCTACATCGAAGAATGGGGCATGTCGCAGTTCGTGCGCGATGCCCGCATCACCATGATCTATGAGGGTGCGAACGGCATTCAGGCGATGGACCTTGTCGGGCGAAAGCTCGCCAAGGACGGCGGGCGCGCCGTCATGGCCTTCTTCAACGAGGTCGGTGCATTCTGTCAGGAGAATGCCGGTGATGAAGAACTCAAGGCCTTCGTCGGGCCGTTGCAGAAGGGGCTTGCCGATCTGCAGCAGGCCACCATGTGGTTCATGCAGAACGCGATGGCCAATCCCGATAATGCGGGCGCGGGCGCGACCGATTACATGCATCTCTTCGGGACGGTGGTCATGGGTTACATGTGGGGCCTGATGGTGAAGGCCGCGCAGGCGAAGAAGGCGCAAGGCAATGGCGCTGCCGAAAAGATGGACGCGAAGTTGCTGACGGGCCGTTTCTACATGGATCGCCTCATGCCCGAGACCGCAACGCGCCTCGCGCGCATTTCGTCGGGCTCGCAATCGACGATGGCGCTGCCGGTGGACGCTTTCTGATTGACAGGTATCATCCCGGCTGGAGCGAAGAGCCGGGATCGCACGACGAGCATACGCCGAATTCTGATAACGATTCCGGGTCGCGTTTCGCGTCCGGAATGACAACATGACCGGGAGGCCCCTATGGTCGATGCCTTTATTTATGATGCCGTGCGCACGCCGCGCGGGCGCGGCAAGCCGGATGGCTCGCTGCACGAAGTGCCCACCGTCGATCTTGCCGTGACGACGCTCGACGCGATCCGCGAACGCAACCATCTCGATCCGAAGCTTGTCGAGGATGTGGTTCTCGGCAACGTCGATCCTGTTGGCGAGGCGGGCGGCGACATTGCGCGCGCGGCGGTGCTGAAGGCAGGCTTCGGCAAGGAAGTTCCGGGCGTGCAGATCAACCGCTTCTGCGCCTCCGGTCTCGATGCCGTGGCTCTTGCCGCATCGCAGGTGATGGCGGGCATGAAGGACCTTGCCATCGGCGGCGGCGTCGAATCCATGAGCCGCGTCGGCATGGGCGCATCGGGTGGCGCATGGCCGGTCGATCCCGGCATCGCGATTGCCAGTTACTTCCTGCCACAAGGTATCTCGGCGGATCTGATTGCCACGAAGTATGGCTTCTCCCGCGACGATGTGGACGCCTATGCGGTCGAGTCGCAAAAGCGCGCGGCGAAGGCCTGGGACGAGGGAAGGTTCAAGAAGTCGATTGTTCCGGTGAAGGACATCAACGGGCTGACCCTGCTTGCCAGGGACGAGCATATGCGCCCCTCCACCGACATGCAGTCCCTCGGCCAACTGAAAGCGTCCTTCACGCAGATGGGCGAGATGGGTGGCTTCGATGCTGTGGCGACATACGCGCATCCGGATGTCGAGGCCGTTAATCATGTGCATCACGCGGGCAATTCATCCGGCATCGTCGATGGTGCTTCCGCTGTGCTCGTCGGCTCCAAGGAAGGCGGCGCGAAGGCGGGGCTGAAGCCGCGCGCGCGCCTCAAGGCTTTCGCATCGCTCGGTTCCGATCTCGCCCTCATGCTGACGGGTCCCGTGGAAGTGTCGCAACTCGTTTTGAAGAAAGCCGGCATGACGACGAAGGACATTGATCTCTTCGAGATCAACGAGGCCTTCTCCGCCGTCGTGTTGCGCTATCTGCAGGCGCTGGAACTCGACCCCGCGAAGGTCAACGTGAATGGCGGCGCCATTGCGATGGGCCACCCGCTCGGAGCCACCGGCGGCATGCTTCTGGGAACCGCGCTCGATGAACTGGAGCGCACGGGCAAGCGGACGGCCTTGATTACCCTGTGCGTTGCCGCGGGCATGGGCACGGCGGCGATTATCGAGCGTGTTTGAGAGCGGAACGGGAGGACATCATGACGACATTCACCAATTTCCGTTTCGAGGTCGATGCTGACGGCATCGCGCTCGCGACTTGGGATATGCCGGATCGTTCCATGAACGTCATCACGCCCGAGGTGATGGAGGAGCTGTCGCAGATCGTCGAGAAGGTCGCGGGCGATGCCGCGATCAAGGGCTGCGTCATCACGTCCGGCAAGGAGACCTTCTCGGGCGGTGCGGATCTCAACATGCTGCAAGGGCTCGGCGCGCAATATGCCAAGCTCGCCAAGGAGAAGGGCGAGGAGGAGGCGATGAGCTTCTTCTTCGAGGAATCGCGCAAGCTCTCGCTGCTCTATCGCCGTCTGGAAACCTGCGGCAAGCCGTTTGCCGCCGCCGTGAACGGCGTGTGTCTCGGAGGCGCGTTCGAACTGGCGCTCTCGTGCCATTTCCGCGTTCTCTCGGATGCGGATTCAACCCGCGTCGGCTTGCCCGAGATCAAGGTCGGCCTTTTCCCCGGTGCGGGCGGCACGCAGCGCGTGGCGCGTCTGATGCAAACGGGCGATGCCCTGCAGATGCTGTTCAAGGGCGAGCAGCTTCGCTCGCTCATGGCCCGCAATATGGGCCTTGCGCACGCGGTTGCGCCGCGTAACGAGATCGTCGCCATCGCCAAGGAGTGGATCAAGGGCGGCGGCTCGGCGGAAGCGGCGTGGGACAACAAGAATTTCAAGCTACCCTCCAACAAGGTATATTCGGCGGCGGGCATGCAGATCTGGCCTGCGGCGAACGCCATCTATCGCCGTGAGACGCAAGGCAACTACCCGGCGGCCTATGCCATTCTCGAGGCGGTCTATCAGGGGCTGCAATTACCGATGGACCAGGCGTTGAAGGTGGAATCACGCTGGTTCGCCAAGATCCTGCGCTCCAAGGAAGCGGCGGCGATGATCCGCACGTTGTTCGTTTCCATGCAGGAGCTGAACAAGGGCGCGCGCCGTCCGAAGGACGCGCCGCCGACGAATCTCAAGAAGATCGGCGTCGTCGGCGCGGGCTTCATGGGCGCGAGCGTTGCTTATGTCACCGCCAATGCTGGGCTCGATGTCGTGCTGATCGATCGCGATGTGGAAGCCGCCGAGAAAGGCAAGGCGCATTCGCACAAGCTCATGACGGACCAGATCATGAAGGGCCGCGCCAAGACGGCGGATCGCGATGCGCTTCTCGCGCGCATCAAGGCGAGTGCGGATTATAATGACTTGAGCGATTGCGATCTCGTCATCGAGGCCGTGTTCGAGGATCCCAAGGTCAAGGCCGAGGTGATTGCGAAGGTGGAGGCCGCGATCAGGCCCGATTGCATCTTCGCGTCCAATACATCGACGCTACCGATCTCTGGCCTCGCGCAATCCTCGAAGCGTCCTGATGAATTCATCGGCATTCACTTCTTCTCACCCGTGGAGAAGATGATGCTGGTGGAGGTCATTCTCGGCAAGAAGACGGGCGACAAGGCGCTCGCCGCCGCGCTCGATTATGTGCGCCTCATCAAGAAGACGCCCATCGTCGTCAACGACTCGCGCGGGTTCTTCGCCAATCGCTGCGTTCTGGCCTATATCCTCGAAGGTCATCTGATGCTCACGGAGGGCGTGCCGCCGGCGATGATCGAGAACGCGGGCAAGCAGGCGGGCATGCCCGTCGGCCCGCTCTCCCTCAACGACGAGGTCGGCGTCGATCTCGGCCTGAAGATCCTCAAGGCCACTAAGGCGCAACTGGGCGAAGCCGCGATCATCCCGCAGCAGGAGGCGCTGTTGACGCGCCTCGTGGAGCAGGAAGGCCGTCTCGGTCGCAAGAACCGGAAAGGCTTCTACGATTACCCCGAGAGCGGGCCGAAGCATCTTTGGCCGAGCTTGATGGACTTGCAGCCGAAACACCTCGATGCGGAGACCATCGACATGCAGGAGCTTAAAGCACGCCTTCTCGTGACGCAGGCATTGGAAGCCGCGCGCACGGTGGAGGAAGGGGTCATCACCGATCCGCGCGAGGCGGATGTCGGCTCCATCCTCGGGTTCGGCTTCGCGCCGTTCACGGGCGGCGCTCTGTCCTACATCGACTTCATGGGCGCGAAGGTTTTCGTCGAGCTGTGCAAGTCGTTGCAGGCCAAGCATGGCGACCGCTTCGCCCCGCCGAAGATCCTCATCGACATGGCCGCAAGCGGTGGCACGTTTTACGGACGTGCTGAGGCCCGGAAGGCGGCGTGAACATTCGACAATGATGAAAACCCGGAGTTCTCCTCCGGGTTTTCCATAAGGCAGCGCGCAAGGCTGCGCTGTGGAAGTGACATGAATCTCTGGCTGCGCGTTCTTCATCTTTTCATTGCATCGCTTTTCAGGCCAAGGCTCGATCCAGTGAGCGATGTGTCGCGGCTCGGCTTCCGCGTATGGCCGCACGATCTCGACACGTCGCTCCACATGAACAACGGGCGTTACTGGACCCTTATGGATCTCGGACGCGCGGACATCATGATCCGCTCCGGGCTGTGGCGGAAAATTCTGAAACACGGGTGGGTGCCCGTCGTCAGCGCGGGACAGATCAGGTTCCGGCGGGAGTTGAAGCTCTTCCAACCCTTCACACTCGAAACCCGCATCGTGAGCTGGGCCGATAGCTGGGTGATGATGGAGCATCGACTCGTCACCGTAGCAAAAGATGGAAGCCCTATCGTCTCCGCCACCGCCCTGGTCCGCGTGGGGCTTTATGACCGCAAGGCCAAAAGCTTCGTTTCTGTCGAGCGCATGTTTGCCGATCTGGGCATTCAGGCCCATCAGCCTCAGCCCGGGGCGGAAATCACGGCGTTTTTGGCCGCCGAGGAGGCGATGAAGAAGACGACTTGATCGTTTCGTGGCACATTGTAGCCTGTGGTTCCGACAAGAAAACGAACGGCGCCGCCATGCCCCGCACCATCGACTACTACTTCTCCTTCGTCAGCCCCTGGGCCTATATCGGCCATGTGCCGTTCATGGATATCGTGCGGCGGCACGGGATCGAGGTGAACTACAAGCCCGTCTTTCTGGGCCGGGTGTTTTCGGAAACCGGCGGCTTGCCGCTGGCCCAGCGCCATCCGGTGCGCCAGCGTTACCGGATGGTGGAGCTTCAACGCTGGCGCGACAAGCGTGGCCTGTCGTTCAACCCCAAGCCGAAATACTGGCCGTTCGACGTCAATCTCGTGGATCGCTTCGTGATCGCCATTGGAGCTGCCGGCAAGGACCCCGACCCGTTCCTGCGCCGGGCCTTCGCCGGCATCTGGGAGGAGGATCGCGATCTCGCCAATCCTCTCGTCATTGCGGAGCTCGCGGAAGCAGCAGGTCTTGATTCAGCATCGCTGATGGATGTCGCGACAGGAAGCGCGACCGAAGCGATCTACGCCCTGAACCTCGAGAACGCCGTGGCGAACGATGTGTTCGGCTCGCCGTCCTACGTGCTCGACGGAGAGGTGTTCTGGGGGCAGGATCGTCTTGACCTGCTCGACGATGCCTTGAAGAGCGGCCGCGCGCCATTTTCCTCGAGCATCTGATGCCGTCAAAAAGGAGGCCGCAGCTTAGAGTCTGATCGTGTCTCTTTGAAACACAATCAGACTCCAGTCTCTGTTATTGGCGCATGATCCGGGCGAACAACCGGTGTCCACTTGTTCTGATCATGCTTTATTCGGCGGCGACCCGTGTCGCACGCCACTGCGTGAGGAGCGCGCGGAGTGCTGCGGGCTTCAGTGGCTTGTTGAGAATATGGACATTCATCTCCGCCGCGGCGTCCCGCACCGCAGGTGTCCGGTCGGCGGTGACGAGGACGGCGGGCGTGTCGACTTGTGTTTTCCAGCGCAGGGCCTTGATGGCTTCCAGTCCGTCGCCTTCGTCGAGGTGATAATCCGCGATGAAGGCCTCCGGGCCCTCCTTGTGATCCCTGATGATCTTTTGCGCGCCCTCGAGATCCGAAGCCGTCCAGACCTCGCAACCCCAGCCGGTGAGAAGAAGGCGCATGCCTTCGAGGATCGCAGGCTCGTTGTCGATGGCAAGAATCCGCAAGCCTGAAAGCTGTGTGACAGGCGCTTTCGGCGGTTCGGGCGCGGCGGCGGAGGCGGGAAGAGCGGCGACGATGGGGACGTCGAGCCGGAAGACCGAGCCGCGCCCGGCTGTTGATTGCAATGAGAGATGATGACCCAGCACGCGGCAGACGCGCTCGACAATGGAAAGGCCGAGGCCGAGGCCGCGCGCGGCCTTCGCACCCTGATCCAGGCGCTGGAATTCGCGGAAGACGATGCGTTGCTTGGAGGGCGGAATGCCTAGGCCCGTATCCCACACTTCCAAAATCAGGCGCCCGCCACGCCGCCGCCCACCGACGAGCACACGGCCTTCCGGCGTGTACTTGATGGCGTTGGAGACAAGGTTCTGCAGAATGCGGCGCAGCAGCCTGCGGTCGGAGCGCACGGTGAGCGAGGAAGGAACGAAGGTCAGCTCCAGTCCCTTCTCCCGCGCGACGGGGCCGAACTCGCGCTGCAGCTGGCGGAACAGCTCGTCGATGCGGAAGCTCGACCATTGCGGCTTCATCGCTCCCGTGTCGAGGCGTGAGATGTCGAGAAGCGCAGTGAGAATCTCTTCCACCGCATCGAGCGAAGCGTCGATGTTTTCTGCAAGCGCCACGTCTCCCGCTTCCTTGTCGCGTTCGACGAGCGATGTGGCGTAGAGCCTTGCGGCATTGAGCGGTTGCAGGATGTCGTGGCTCGCGGCGGCGAGGAAGCGCGTCTTGGACAGGTTCGCTTCTTCCGCCTCGGCCTTCGCGCTCAACAGGGCCTCGTTGAGGCGCGTCAGTTCTTCCGTGCGTTCCTTGACGCGCTGTTCCAGCGTCTCGTTGGCGCGGCGGCTTTCCTCTTCCGCCGCGACGGTTTCGGTGACGTCGGTATAGGTCGTGACAAGGCCGCCGTCGGGAAGCTGGTTGGAGCGGATCTCGATCACGATCTCGGACGGATAGAGCTTCAGTCGCACTGGTTCGAGATCGTGCAGGAAGGAGTGGATGCGAGATGCGATGTGCCTGTCATAGGAACCCGGACCATAGGACCCGCGCTGCGCGTTGAAGCGGATGATGCTGTCCATGCCGACGCCGACGCGCACGAGGTTCGGCGGCAGGTCGTAGAGATCGACAAAGGCCTGGTTCCACGCGAGCAAACGCAAATCGCGGTCGAGCACGGTGATGCCTTGTTTTGCGTAGTTGATGGCGTGTTGCAGGAGGTCGCGGCTCTGCTGGATAGCGGCGGAAGCGTCGTCCAGAAGTTTCAACGCATCCTTCGTTGAAACCGTGCGACGGCGCAGCAGGAGCGAGAGAGCAAGGCGCGAGGAGGCTGTGCCGATGGCCGAGGCGAGGAGATGCTCGGCATAGCGCAGGAGATGGAAATCCGCCTCCGCGCGCCCTTCCAGTGGCTGCCCACGGCTGTGGGCGAACCCTGCGAAGGACTTTGTCGCGCGCTCGTCACCGAGGTAGCGCGCGACGGTGGCGCGTAACTCGTCGACGGTGACGCTGGCGCGGAACAGGCGGAAGCTCGGCGCGGTGGAAACATCCGGCTCGCCAACGAAAACCTTCGCCTGAATGCGCTCGAGCGGCGTCGCCTGACGCCAGAACGATACGCCGATATAGGTCAGGATGTTGAGGGTAAGGCTCCAGACGACGCCGTGCGTGAGCTGCGGAAGATCGACGCCGAAGAGCGCGGTCGGCTTGAGCGCGAGAATGCCGAACGGCCCCGTGACCACGACATCCGACCAGAACACGCCGTCCCACACGAGGCTCGGCAGAAGAAGCGTATAGGCCCAGGTGAGGAAGCCCACGATAAGGCCGGCGCACGCGCCCATCGCGGTCCCGCGCGACCAGATCAGCCCGCCGAGAAAGGCCGGTGCGATCTGCGCCACGGCGGCGAAGGAGAGAAGGCCGATGGAGGCGAGCGCCGCGTCGCCGGACGCGCGATAATAGAAATAGGCGAGCAGGATCACGAGAACGATGGACACGCGCCTCACGCCGAGCACGAATCCACCGGGATCGACATCGGAAAAAGCGCGCCGTCGCAGCACGATCGGCATCACGAGATGATTCGAAATCATGATGGCGATGGCAACCGAATCGACGATGACCATTGCCGTTGCCGCAGAGAAACCGCCAAGGAAGGCGAGCAGCGCCATGCTGCCCGCCTTGTCGAACAGGGGCAGCGCGAGCACGGTCATGTCGCGGTCGATAGCGCCTTGCGGAAACACCGCCATGCCTGCAAGCGCGATGGGAATGACGAAGAGATTGATGAGGAGAAGATAGACGGGAAAGAGCCACGCCGCGCGCTTCAGGTCCGCAATGGAACGGTTCTCGACCACCGTCATGTGGAACTGACGCGGCAGCAGAATGGAGGCGCAGGTCGAAAGCAGGATCAGCGTCACATAGCTGCCGAAGCCCGACGTTCTATCGACCATGCTCGGGTTGAGGCCCTTCGCGGTGATCTGCGCGACGATGTCGTCGAAGCCATCGAACATTATGTAGGTGACATAGAAGCCGACGACGAGGAAGGCGATGAGCTTGATGACGGATTCGAGCGAGATGGCGAGCACCAGGCCGTCCTGGTGTTCCGTCGCATCCGTGTGGCGCGTGCCGAAGGCCACGGCGAAACCGGCAAGCACCAGCGCGACCACGAGCGCGAGATCGCCAAAGCCCGGAATGGTGTGGGAGGTCGTGCCGCTTGCCGCCGTCAGGAACACGTCGAGGGACGAGGCGACGGCCTTCAACTGCAAAGCGATGTACGGCACGGAGCCGATCAGCGCGATCAGCGAGACGATGGCCGCGACGCGCTCGCTCTTGCCGTAGCGGGCGGCCACGAAATCCGCGATGGAGGAAATGTTCTGCGCCTTGGCGACACGCACGATGCGCGCGACAAGAAGATGCCCGAGGCCGATGACGAGGATCGGGCCGATATAGATCGTCAAGAAGTCGAGCCCGGAGGAGCTTGCAAGCCCGACGGATCCGAAAAAGGTCCACGAGGTGCAATAGACCGCAAGCGACAGAGCCCCGATGGTCGAGCGCGCCCGTCCTCGTACGATCCGCCGCCCGTAGGAATCGCCCCAATGGGCGACCGAGAAGAGCAGGCAGAGATAGGCGAGGGCCAAGAGGATAACCGCCCAACTGGCGACCATGTGACGATCCTTGCGAAGAAACCCTGTGAGATTAGCGGCTTAAGGGGCGGAAGGCTACTTTGCGCGGCGGACGATGTTGCCGCGCTGCTAGAGCATGATCAGAACAAGTGGACACCGGTTGTTCGCTCGGATCATGCGACAAATAAGGGGGCGTGATCAGAACAAGTGGACACCGGTTGTTCGCTCGGATCGTGCGACAAATAAAGGGACTCAGATGCCCTTGTCCCAGGCGGGTTCCGGCGCAAAGCGCCTGGCCAGGAATTCCACGAAGGCACGCACCTTGGCGGGTGCCTGGCGTCCGGAGGGCAGGACGGCATGGACGCCAAATTCCTGGACCGGCAGGTCGAGGTCGATCCGCTCCAGCGTGCCGCTGCGCAGGCTGTCGCCGACTATGAAGGTCGGCTGGTAGATCAGCCCCTGGCCGGCCAACGCCGCGGCGAGGAGGGCATCGCCGTTGTTGGCACGCAGGTTGCCCGAAACCGGAACGATGGTTTCGCCATTCAGGCCGAAGGCCCAGCGGTTCGCGCCCAAGACACTCGGCAGGGTGTAGCCGAGGCAATTGTGATGCTGCAGGTCCGCCACCGTGCGCGGCCTGCCGTGCGTGAACAGGTAGGACGGGGCCGCGCAGACCACGACCCGGCAGGGAGCGATGCGGCGCGCCACGAGGCCGGAATCCTTCAGGCGGCCGATGCGGATCGCGAGATCCCAGCCTTCCTCGATCAGGTCCACATAACGGTCGGTCAGGCCGAGATCGACCGTCACCGCCGGGTGCAGGCGGCTGAACTCGGCCAGGGCCGGCGCGATTTCGCGAATGCCGAAAGCCAGGGGCACGTTGAGCTTGAGCGTGCCGCGCGGCTCCACGCGGTCGAGGCTGGCGGAAGCCTCCGCTTCCTCGATCTCGGCGAGAATACGCTCGCAGGCGGCGAGATAGCTTTTTCCCGCCTCGGTCAACGTCATGCCCCGGGTCGAGCGGTTGAGGAGCTTGACGCCCAACCGGTCCTCGAGGGCCGAAACATGCTTGGTCACCATCGTCTGAGACAGGTCGAGCGCTCGCGCCGCCGCCGAGAAATTGCCCAGCGCCGCCACCCGGGCGAACACCTGCATGCTGGCGACCCGATCAAGCAATTCACTCTCCTGGTGTGAGCTTATATTCTTCGAACGGCATTTATCCTATCACCGGTATGAGTCCATATGGAAGCGGACACGTTATTTCAGGAGATCCCAATGATCGACAACCGTACCGCTCCCTTCGCCGCCCTCGTGCTTCGCATCACGCTCGGCATTCTCTTCCTCGCCCATGCGGGCCTGAAGGTCTTCGTCTTCACCCCCGCCGGCACGGCGCAGTTCTTCGGCAGCCTCGGCCTGCCTCCGGCGCTTGCCTATCTCACCATCCTCGTCGAAGTCGTCGGCGCCATTGCCCTGATCCTCGGCTTCTACACCCGCATCGCATCCATCGTGTTGATCCCGATCCTGCTCGGCGCCATCTTCACCGTGCACGGCTCTGCCGGGTTCTTCTTCTCGAATGCCAACGGCGGCTGGGAATATCCGGCGTTCTGGGCCGTTGCGCTTCTCGTCCAGGCTCTTCTCGGCGGCGGCGCTTATGCGCTTCGCTCCGAGCCCGTGCGGGCTTAAAAACAGGACCAAAACCATGTCAGCAGCCATTTCCCCCTTGAGCGAGTCCGCCTACACGCCGGCTCGTCCTATCGGGGCAGGCGTGCGGATCGGCCACGTTCATCTGAAGGTGGCCGACCTCGATCGCTCGCTTGCCTTCTATTGCGGTGTCCTGGGCTTTCAGCTCATGCAGCGCTACGGCTCGCAGGCCGCCTTCATCTCGGCGGGAGGCTACCATCACCATATCGGCCTCAACACCTGGGAGAGCAAAGGCGGCTCGCCGCCCCCGCGCGGGACGACCGGCCTCTACCACACGGCCATTCTCTACCCGACCCGGGCTGAACTGGCCGATGCGCTGCGCCGCCTCGTCGAAGCGGGCGTTCCCCTCGAGGGCGCCAGCGACCACGGGGTGAGCGAGGCGCTTTACCTGAGCGATCCGGACCGCAACGGCGTCGAGCTCTACTGGGACCGCCCCGAGGCCCAGTGGCCCCGCACGCCGGACGGAACGCTGCAAATGGTGACCGAGCGCCTGGATCTGCAGGACCTCCTCGCCAGCGCGCAGCCCTGACGAACAGGCCGCCGCCTCTCGTGCCCCCACGGCGGCGGCCTTTCTCGACTAGCCCGCCTCGCTGCCTAGATGCTAAAGTTCCTATTGGGACTTCGGCTGACGAGGAGAAGGGTCGTGTTGGAAGAATTCAAGAAATTCGCCTTGCGTGGAAACGTGGTCGATCTCGCCATCGGCGTGATCATCGGCGCTGCCTTCAGCCGGATCGTGGACTCGATCGTCGGCGATATTTTCATGCCGGTCATCGGCGCGGTGACGGGTGGCCTCGACTTCTCGAACTACTTCCTGCCCCTGTCCAAGGAAGTGACGGCAGCCTCCCTCGCAGAGGCGAGGAAGCAGGGTGCCGTGCTGGCATTCGGCAACTTCATCACCATCGCCATCAACTTCATCATCGTGGCGTGGGTTCTCTTCATGGTCGTGAAGGGCATGAACAAGCTTCAGAAGGCCGAGAAGGCCAAGGAAGCGCCCGAGGCCGCGGCCGATGTGAAGCTTCTCACCGAGATCCGCGACATCCTGAAGGACAAGGGCGCGGCCTGATCCATCACCGGATTCGATCGGTCCCTTTGAACGTTGTCATGAGAATACTCTAAGGCTTGCCTTGTCCGGGCGAACGCGCCATGCCTGTTCGCCTGCCGAGGAGTGCCATTCATGAACGCGTCCGTTTCGATTCCCTCCGTCTTCAACCTTCGCCCCGAGGCGGAGCGCGCGCCGACGAGCGGCATCGTCGATGTGTTCAATTACGGCCGCAACCGCGAAGGGCTGATCCCGCTCTGGGTGGGCGAGGGCGACCTGCCGACTCCATCCTTCATCAACGAGGCCGCGACCCGCTCGCTCGCGGCTGGTGAGACTTTCTACACCTACCAGCGTGGCATTCCCGATCTGCGGCAGGCCATCGCGCGCTATCATGAGCGTGTTTACGGCAAGCCTGCCGACCCGGAGCGGTTCTTCGTCACCTCGGGCGGCATGCCCGCCTTGCAGATCGCCGTGCGCATGCTCGCGGGCAACGGGGACGAGGTTCTGGTGCCGACGCCGGTCTGGCCGAACTTTATCGGCGCTCTCACCATCGCGGGCGCGCAGGCTGTCGGCGTGCCGATGACCTATTCCGCCAAGGGCTGGTTCCTCGACGCGCAGCGCCTCGAGGCTGCGATCACCCCGCGCACGAAGGCCATCGT
This sequence comes from Microvirga flavescens, assembly GCF_003290125.1. Classification (GTDB taxonomy): domain Bacteria; phylum Pseudomonadota; class Alphaproteobacteria; order Rhizobiales; family Beijerinckiaceae; genus Microvirga; species Microvirga flavescens. Next base: position 134,670 of record NZ_QMKH01000005.1, on the reverse strand, counting down.
CATCAACTCGCCCTCCAACCCGACCGGCTGGGTGGCAACCCATGACGAATTGCGGGGTGCCCTTGAGCTTGCGCGCAAGCATGGCCTGTGGATCATCGCCGACGAGATCTATGGCCGCTTCGTTTACGATGAGGCGTTGGCGGTGGATGGCCGCGCGCCGTCCTTTCGCGATGTGATGCAGCCGGAAGACCGCGTTCTCTTCATCCAGACTTTCTCCAAGAACTGGGCCATGACCGGCTGGCGTCTCGGCTGGATCGAAGCGCCCCCGGCCCTCGGGCAGGTCGTCGAGAACCTCATTCAGTACCAGACCTCCGGCACGCCGGTCTTCATCCAGCGCGGCGGCGTCGCGGCGCTGGAGCAGGGCGAGAGCTTCGTCGCGCACCAGATTGCCCGTGCAAGGGAAGGCCGCGAGATCATCATGAAGCTCGCCGAAACCGGGCTCGTGGAATTGCCGCCGCCCTCCGGTGCGTTCTACGCCTTTCCGAAAGTCAAAGACGGCAAGACCTCGCAGGAGATCGCGATCCGCCTCATCGACGAGGCGAATGTCGGCCTCGCGCCGGGCTCGGCTTTCGGCGGCGAGGGGTACTTACGGATCTGCTATGCTCGCAAGTCCGAAGACCTGAAGGAGGCGGTGCGCCGCATTTCCGCAGCCCTGCCGAAGATCGCCGGGTAGTTCTCTCCCGCATGGCTTGTGTGCGCGGCGGGCATTTGACGCATGAGCCCGCCGACGCCATTGAGGAACGGGAGTTCTTTCGTCCGCGCATGCAAACCGTCCTGATCCACCTTGCCCAGATTCTCATTGCCAGCCTCGGTGGGCTGATCTTTCACGTTCTCGGCGTACCCGGAGCATGGCTCTCAGGGTCGACCGTCGCCGTCATCCTGTGGAGCCTCGCCGGCTGGTCGAAGCCGATGCCGCGCTCTCTGGCCGACCTCGCGATGCTCACCTCAGGCGCTTCGATGGGTGCGGCGGTGACGCCCGCCGCCATCGCCGCCGTGGGGCGCTATCCGCTGAGCCTCGTTCTCCTGGTCATCGGCGTCGTGGCGATCAGCGCGGCATCCGCATTCTGGCTCACGCGCATCTCCGGCTGGCGCAAGGGCGATGCCGTTCTTGCCTCCGCCCCCGGTGCGCTCTCGACGGTGATGGCCATCGCCATCGACCGCAACGCCGCCGTCGCTCCCATCGCCATCGTTCAGAACCTGCGTCTCTTTATTCTGATCGCGCTCCTGCCCGGCGTCGTCGTGATGACGGGCGGTGGCGCGCTTACATCCGGTCTGCTGGGACAAGGACAGGAGATCATGCCGGCGGGCGGCATGGCGATCATGCTTCTGGCCAGCGTCGCAACCGGCCTTCTCTTCAAGCGCCTCGGCATCGCCGCGCCGATCCTTCTCGGCGCCGCGCTCGTCAGCACGCTCTGCCATGCAACGGGATCCGTGTCGGGCGTCATTCCGCCGGTGATCGCGACCGGCGGCCTGATCCTGATGGGGGCCTTCATCGCGGATCGTTTTCGCGATCTCGATTTCGCGACGGTTCGCCGCTCCATCTTCGCCGGCATCGGCTCATTCACCATCGGGATGAGTATCGCCGTAGCGTTCGCTGTTCTCGCGAGCCAACTCGCGGGTGTGAGTTTCGCCAACGCGATGATCGCCTTCGCGCCGGGCGGGCTTGAAGCGATGACCGTACTCGCCCTGATGCTGGGGCTCGATCCGCTCTATGTCGGCATTCACCACTTCGTCCGCTTCATCGGCATCGGCTTTGCGCTGCCGGTGGTGTTGACCTGGCTACAGCCCAAGCCGGAGGCCTGAAAATTATTCGCTCCGGCGCAGGCGTTCCACGGCTTCCATGCGCGGTTTCGCCGTCTCCCAAAGACGCTTCGTCACCGCCCCGATGAGCGCTTCGGTCAAGAGCATTAGGCCTGCCGATGAATCCCAGTTCGATGGGGCCGTGACGTGGGCGGGCAGAACATGCCGCGCGACGCGCGCGATGGGTGAGAGCCACGGATCGGTGACGAGGACGACGGTCGCGCCCTGCTTCGCCGCGGTTTCCGCTAGCAGAACGCTATCGTCCTGGTAGCGCCGGATGTCGAACACGACGAGCACGTCCTTGCGGCCGATCTCGATCATTCTGTCGCGCCAGAGGGCCGGCTGGCTGTCGATGGCGTGAACGTGGCTGCGCACGATGCGCAGATGACTTTCCGCATATCGCGCGAGTGCGCCCGTGAAGCGTCCACCGGTGAAGTGAATGGTGCGGCGTTGATCGCTCAAAAGAGTCACTACGGCGTTGAACTCGGCGGGCGCGATGTTCTCCACCGTCGCGCGCAGGTTCGCGATGGTCGCCTCCGCGAAGGCGGCAAGGGCGGGGGCCGCCTGCCCGTTGTCGAGGGGGCCCGCCTTGGCGAGGGGGGAGAGGAGCTGCGCCTCCAGTTCCTCCCGCAGATGCTTCTGAAAATCCGGAAAGCCGCTGAAGCCGAGACGGGTGACGAAGCGCAGGACGGACGGGGCCGAGATGCCGGCCCGCGCCGCGAATTCGGCCACCGTCTCAAGGCCCGCGAACGGATAATGGCTCAGGAGGACATGGGCCGCCCGCTTCTCACTCGGCGTGAAGTACTCCATTTCGTGGCGGATGCGATCCGCGAGGCTGGGCGGGTCGACGGGCGGGAGAGAGGCGAGGTCGGGCATTCCAAGTGCTTGTCCACAGATGTCCTTGACGGGCTTCAAAAGCTGTATCAAAAATTTCAAAACAATAAAAACGATAACGAACGTACCAAACGTTCAATCAGGGGACAGCTTGCCCAAGGGGCAGGCAAACGGAGGACCGCATGACGCATGCGAGCCGGACCAGCTCCGTGGGTGGAGCTGTGTCTCAGGGGGATGAACCTGTTGCCCGCCTCGAGAATGCGGAGGGGCGTTCTCCCATCCTGCTGATTTGCGAGCACGCCTCCAAACATTTGCCCGCACGATACGGCACGCTTGGCCTCGGGCCGCAGGAGCTTGAAAGCCACATCGCCTGGGACCCCGGCGCGCTCGGGGTGGCGATGGGCCTGTCCCGCCTGCTCGATGCGCCCCTCATCCATGCCACGGTTTCCCGCCTCGTCCTCGATCTCAACCGCGATCCGTCCGCGCCTGACTCAATCACGATGTTGAGCGAGCGCACTGAGGTGCCGGGTAATCTCAATCTCTCCGCCGAGGAGCGGGCGCGCCGTGCGAACGAGGTCTACAGGCCGTTTCACGATGCGGTGGATCGCTTCGCCGAGGCGCGTAAGGCGGCGGGCGCTCTGCGTGCCGTTGTCTCGATTCATTCCTTCACGCCCGTCTACAAGGGCGTCCCGCGCCCGTGGGAAATCGGCCTGATCTTCAATGACGATGCGCGCTATGCGCGCCATGTGGAAGCCGGGTTGAAGCGCGATGCCGCGCTGACCGTTGGCATGAACGAGCCTTATTCACCGGCGGACAGAGTGTTCCATACGCTCGAACGCCATGCCGAGCGGCGCGGCCTTGCCCCGCTCATGATCGAAATCCGCAACGACCTCATCCGCATGGAAGACGGGCAGGCGTCGTGGGCTGATCGTCTCGCGCCTTTGCTGAGGGAGGGACTTCCGGGCGCGTGACGACAACCATGGCGCGGACCGCCATGGACTACAGAGGGCAACAATCTTCTTGGAGGGAAGAGAATGTCAGTCGGTCAAGGAAGCGCGGGAGCGCAGAGTTCCGGAGGGGCGCAAGGCTCCGCCGGCATCACCTACACGAAAGTCGACGATAGTTATTTCGAGGCCCGCAAGCTCAAGCGCTACGCTCGCGTGTGGTCGCTCTGGGCGCTCGGTGTCGGTGCGGTGATTTCAGGCCATTATTCAGGCTGGAATCTCGGCCTCGCGCAAGGTTACGGCTCGATGTTTTTCGCGACGATCATCATCGCGACGATGTATCTGGGCCTGACATTCTCGCTTGCCGAGATGTCTCCGGCGCTTCCGCATACGGGTGGCGCCTATTCCTTCGCCCGTACGGCGATGGGCCCCTGGGCGGGATACATTACGGGCATCGCCGAGAACATCGAATTCGTGCTGACCCCAGCCGTCATCGTGTTCTTCATCAGCTCGTATCTCTCCGCCATCTTCGGAACGGCGCCTGAGTTCCAGCCGGTTTATTGGGTTTTGTCCTACGCGCTGTTTGTGGGACTGAACATCGTGGGCGTCGAGCTCTCGTTCAAGGTCACGGTGACGGTCACGGTGATGGCGCTTGCCGTTCTTGTGATCTTCTACCTTTCGGTTCTGTTCTCCGGAAAGCTCGATTTCGCGCACTGGGCGTTGAACATCGGCGCTGACGGCGCAGAACTCGCCAATGGCAATGGGCCTTTCCTGCCGCTTGGCATCAAGGGCATCTTCATGACCATGCCGTTCGCGGTCTGGCTGTTCCTCGCCATCGAGCAATTGCCGCTGGCGGCGGAAGAGTCGCATGATCCGCAGAAGGACATGCCGAAGGGCATCATCCTCGGCATCATGACGCTCATCGTCTCGGCCTTCCTCGTGACCTTCCTGAACACGAGCATCGCGCCGGGCGCTGCGGGCCTTGCCAAATCCGGTGAGCCTCTGCTCGATGGTTTCCGTACCATCTTCGGTGCGGACATCGCGAAGATCCTTGCCGCCGTCGCGGTGATCGGCTTGATCGCCTCGTTCCACACGATCATCTTCGCCTTTGGCCGGCAGATCTACTCGCTCTCGCGGGCGGGTTATTTCCCGCGCTTCCTCTCTATCACGCACGGCAGCCGCAAGACGCCGCACGTGGCGCTGATCGCGGGCGCGGTGATCGGACTTCTCGTGATGCTGATCATCTGGTTCTCGGTCGGAGCCGAAGCTGGTGCCAACGTCATTGGCGGAACGCTGCTCAACATGGCGGTCGCAGGCGCAATGCTGGCCTACTTCATGCAGGGCATGTCCTACATCACCCTGAAGAAGAAGTTCCCGCATATCCACCGGCCCTACAAGAGCCCGTTTGGAAACGCAGGCGCGGTCGTGTGCATGATCATCGCTGCCATCACGCTCTACTTCCAGTTCACGGATCCCGTGTTCCAGAACGGCGTTCTCGGCGTCGCGATCTACTATGCGATCATGATGGCTTACTTCCTCGTGTGGGGGCGCCACAAGCTCATCCTCTCGCCGGAAGAGGAATTCGCCCTCACCAAGGGCGAGGGCGACTACAAGACCCATTGATCGAACGGGGAGCGCATTCGTGCGCTCCCCTCCCTTTTCTTTCCCGTTAGGTTCTCGGCATGAACGCCCCAACATTTCGTATGGACACCCCCAAAATCAAGACGGCAGCCGATGCTGCAGCCTATGTGCGCAGTCGTAACCTTCCTTTCGTGAAGATCGGCATCGTCGATGTCGACGGCATCATGCGCGGCAAATATATGGCGCGCGACAAGTTCGAATCCGCCCTCCAGAACGGCTTCGGCATGTGCGATGTCGTGCTCGGCTGGGATTCGAACGATCAGCTTTACGACAACACGACGCTCACCGGCTGGCACACCGCCTATCCCGATGCGACCGCTCGCATCCTGCCGGAAACGATGCGCCTCATCCCCTTCGAGGACGACCTGCCGTTCTTCCTTGCTGAGTTTGATGGCTATGCCGAGGCGGCTTGTCCGCGCGGTGTGCTGCGCCGCGTTTTGAAGAAGGCCGAGGACATGGGCTATGCCGTGTCAGCGGCGGCGGAATTCGAGTTCTTCGTGTTCGAGGAAACGCCGCACTCCGTGCGCGAGAAGAATTACCGCGACTTGAAAAATCTCACGCCGGGCTTCTTCGGTTATTCGGTGCTGCGCTCGGGCGTGCATTCGGAGTTCTATCACGACCTGCTCGATCTCGGCACGAAGATGGATTTCGAGATCGAAGGCCTGCACACCGAAACCGGACCCGGCGTTCTCGAAGCCGCGATTCGCGTGGACGATGCGCTGAAAGCCGCCGACAAGGCCGCGTTGTTCAAGACCTATACGAAGATCCTCGCCCAACGCCGTGGCCTCATGGCGACGTTCATGGCGAAATGGTCGCGCGACTGGCCCGGCCAGTCGGGCCATTTGCATGCTTCGCTGAAAGAGATCAAGACTGGCAAGGGTGCTTTCTACGATCCCAAGAAGCCGCACAACATGTCGGACACCATGCGCTGGTTCGTCGGCGGTCAGCAGCAACTGATGCCCGAGCTCCTTGCGATGGTCGCCTGCACGGTGAACAGCTACACGCGCCTCATTCCGGGCTATTGGGCGCCGACCGATTCCGCCTGGGGCGTTGAAAACCGCACCACCGCGCTTCGCGTCATCCCGGGCTCGGAGAAATCGCAGCGCGTCGAGTACCGCGTTGCGGCGGCTGACATCAATCCCTACATCGCGCTGGCAGCTGCTATCGGCTCTGGCCTGTGGGGCATCGAGAACAAGGTCGATCCGGGTGAGCCCGTGCAGGGCAACGCCTATGCCGTCAAGCATCCGAAGAAGCGCGCGCTGCCGCGCTCGCTCGGCGAGGCGGCGGAACGCCTGAAGGCCTCCAAGCCTGCGCGCCAGCTTTTCGGCGAAACCTTCGTTGACCATTACGCCGCAACGCGCGAATGGGAAGAACGAGAGGCCCGCAAGGCCATCACCGACTGGCAACTCGCCCGTTACTTCGAGATCATCTAAGAGCGGAATTCCGGAGAGGCGGCCTCCGCCCCTCCGGCTTTTGCGGCACTTCAAGAGGAGACGCTAGGTCCCCACGCGGGGCCTTAGCCTTTCAAGAGAGCATCATGGCCGAGACCGATATCGTCTGTACTTCCCCCATCGACGGGCGCGAACTTGTCCGCCGTCCCATCATGTCCGAAGCCGCCATCGGCGCGGCTCTTTCGGCGGCGCGCGAGGCGCAAGGAAAGTGGCGTCACGTTCCGCTGGCCGAGCGCGCGGCGAAGGTGCTCGCCATGCTCGACGCGCTGGTCGCCATGAACCAGGAGGTGGTGCCGGAAATCGCGCAGCAGATGGGCCGCCCGGTCCGTTATGGCGGCGAGTTCCGGGGCGTCGAGGAGCGCGCGCGCTACATGGTGCGCATCGCGGAGGAAAGCCTCAAAGACATTCCCGCCGCTGATCCGAAGGACGGCTTCCGTCGCATGATAAAGCGCGAGCCGGTCGGTCTCGTGCTGGTTGTCGCGCCGTGGAACTATCCGTATCTGACTGCCATCAACACCATCGCGCCCGCGCTCATGGCCGGAAACGCGGTGCTGCTCAAGCACGCCTCGCAGACCATTCTCGCCGGCGAGCGTTTCCAGATGGCGGCAGATCGCGCCGGCCTCCCGAAAGGCTTGTTCCAGAACCTTGTTCTCAGCCACGATCAGACAAGCCGCATCCTCGGCGAAGGTCTTGTCGATCACTGCAACTTCACGGGTTCGGTCTCCGGCGGCAAGGCCATCGAGCGCGCGGCGGCGGGCTCGTTCACGTCGCTCGGACTCGAGCTTGGTGGCAAGGACCCGGCTTATGTGCGGGCCGATGCCAATATCGAGAACGCCATCGAAAATCTCGTCGACGGCGCGTTCTTCAACTCGGGACAATGCTGCTGCGGCATCGAGCGCATCTATGTGCATGAGAGCCACTACGATCGCTTCGTCGAAGGCGCTGTCGGTCTCGTGAACAAGTACGTTCTCGGCAACCCGCTGGATGAGGCGACGACACTCGGCCCGATGGCGCACAAGCGCTTCGCCGATCTCGTGCGTCAGCAGAACGCGGAAGCGGTGGCCAAGGGGGCGAAGGCGCATATCGACGCCAAGCGCTTTGCGGCTGATGTCGGCAACACCGCCTATCTCGCGCCGCAAGTTCTGACGAATGTGGATCACTCCATGAGCGTCATGCGCGAAGAGAGCTTCGGCCCCACCGTCGGCATCATGAAGGTGAAGAACGACGAAGAGGCGATCCGCCTCATGAACGACTCGCCTTATGGCCTCTCTGCTGCGATCTGGACGTCCGATATCGAAGCGGCGGAAGCCATCGGCGACAAGCTTGAAACCGGCACCGTGTTCATGAACCGCTGCGACTATCTCGATCCTGCTCTCGCCTGGACCGGCGTGAAGGATACGGGCCGCGGCGCAAGCCTCTCGAAGCTCGCCTACGAATCCCTCACCCGTCCGAAATCCTTCCACCTCCGTCAGATCTGAGTTTGAACGATATGACCGCTTCTCCCCGCTCCAACTGGAATTATCCCACAGCCGTCCGCTTCGGCGCAGGCCGTATTTCGGAACTCGCCGAGGCTTGCAAGTCGGTCGGCATGAGCGCGCCGCTCATCGTCACCGATCCGTTCCTCGCCACGCAGCCGATGACGAAGAACGCGTTCGAGGCCCTGAGGGCCGCTGGCCTCAAGGTCGGCATCTTCTCCGACATCAAGCCGAACCCGGTCGAGACAAATGTTTATAAGGGCCTCGAAGCCTTGAAGGCGGGCGGCCATGACGGCGTCGTCGCTTTCGGTGGCGGCTCGGCGCTCGATGCCGGCAAGGTCATCGCCTTCATGAAGGGCCAGACGCGCCCGATGTGGGACTTCGAGGATATCGGCGATTGGTGGACCCGCGCGGACCCCAAGGGCATCGCGCCGATCATCGCCGTGCCGACCACGGCGGGCACGGGCTCGGAGGTTGGCCGCGCCGGCGTCATCACGCAGGAAGCGACCCACACCAAGAAGGTGATCTTCCATCCGCTCATGATGCCGAAGATCGTCATCTGCGATCCGGAACTCACCGTCGGCATGCCGCCTCACATCACAGCGGGTACGGGTCTCGATGCGCTCGCGCACTGCATCGAAGCCTATTGCGCACCGGGCTATCACCCGATGGCGGACGGCATCGCGGTGGAAGGCATTCGGCTCGTGAAGGAATACCTCCCGCGTGCTTACAAGGACGGCAAGGATATCGAGGCTCGCGCCAACATGATGTCCGCCGCCGCGATGGGCGCGACCGCGTTCCAGAAGGGCTTGGGTGCGATCCACGCGCTCTCCCACCCGACAGGCGCGCTCTACGATACCCATCACGGCCTCACCAACGCAGTCTTCATGCCGTATGTGCTGATCTATAATCGCGCGGCCATCGAGAAGAAGATCGAGCGTCTTTCCGCTTATCTCGGCCTGCAGCCGACATTCCAGGCGTTCCTCGACTGGGTGTTGCAACTGCGCAAGGATCTCGGCATCCCGCACACGCTCGCAGGCCTGAAGGTCGACAGCGCCCGCTTCGACGAAATGTCGGAGATGGCTCCCAACGATCCGACCGCCGGCGGAAATCCGGTGCCGGTCACCAAGGAAAGCGCGCGCAAGCTCTTCGAGAACGCGCTGGCAGGCGTGCTGTAAGAGCGCACGATTGTTTGATGCAAAAACGGCGGGATCTGATCCCGCCGTTTTTGTTTTCAGGATTTGAGGCGCGGGCCTACCCCACCTGCAGGCCCCACCAGCCATGCAGGCCGACATAGATCCCGACCAGAATAATGAGCGCGCCCGACAGGTAAGGCGCACGCTGCGCGACGGTGTTGAACCAGGACCAATGCTGCGAAGCATGGCGAACGCTCAGCGCCGCGGCTGCGCCAACCGAGACGAGCGTGATCGCAAGTCCGATGCTGAAACCCAGCACAAGCGTCGCGCCCAATGCGACTTCCTTCAATTGCAGACAGATCAGCAGGATGGTGATGGCGGCAGGGCAGGGGATGAGGCCGCCGGTAAGGCCGAAGAGTACGATCTGCCACGTCGTCACGCTGCGGCCCGCGAAGCGGCGGCGAATGTCGTTGGCGTGGGCAAGCTCGTGCGCGTCCTGATAGCCGTCCGTCGCCAGAGCCAGGCCTTCGACTTCCTCATGCATCGGATCGTGGCCTTGCCCTTCCACGAAAGACACGTCGTAATCATGCGAGTGGTCGCCATGAGAAAGCTTTAACCGCGCCATGAGTTCGTGCGGCTCGGGAATTTCATCGACGGATTCGAGATAGCCGTCCTTTTGTGCAAAGGCGAAGGTCTGGCGTCGGCCATCCGGACGCTCGGTCTCCAATGCCACATTCGCCGAAGACCATGCGCGACCGCTTAGGGCGCGGATGCGCCAGCGCGGCGGAACGTCCTTTTCGAAAATTTCGAGCGAAAGGACTCCGTGGCCCGTATCGATGTGCCGGACATCATCGTGATGATGGTCGTGATCATGATGATGGTGATGGCCGCCCATCGCATCAGCGAAGCGCCGGTCGCGCCATGTCCGCCAGATCATCCAGATCGCGATGCCGATGATGGCCACGGCGGACGCGAGCTGGAAATAGGGCTCCGTAGTTTCCGCATTCATGTCCCGCCAGAGATACAGTCCCCCAAGGGCGATGCCCCAGACGACCAGCGTGTGGGACGCCGTCGCCGCGAGCCCGAGCAGGATTGCCTGCCAGAGTGTCCCGCGCACCGCGACGATGAAGGCGGCCATCAGGGTCTTCGAATGCCCCGGCTCCAGTCCGTGGAGAGCGCCAAGGGCAATGGCGCTTGGAATGAACAGCCATGCATGGGCGGTGCCCTGCTGCAGCAGTTCGGTGAACGGTACCATCGGCTTAATCCCGAATTGAACGGCCTAAAGATATTTAGTGATGGCCTTGAACTCGTCGATCGAGTGGCGCTGGTTGCGCGGCAACTGGCCGATCGTGTTCTCAAGGCAGTGATCCAGATGATCCTGGATCAGGGTTTTCTTCGCCTGCCCGATAGCCTTTTCGACAGCATGGAGCTGCTGCGCAATGTCGAGACAGGGGCGCCCGGATTCGATCATCGCGACGACGCTGCGAAGGTGCCCTTCCGCCCGCTTTAGCCGTTTGGCGATGTCAGGATGGCTTTGATGCGTATGCTTTTCAGACATACTTTATGCTATCCCCCTGGATAGGATGCCGTCAAGCGCGCAGCCATGACTGGAAACGCGGGCCGTGGCCTCGCTCTGGGACGGGGAAAGCGTGCCTGGAGGCTGATCGCGTCCTTTCATGACGCGATCAGCCCCTCGATTTCTTCGCTTGCCGGTGATCCGGGGGTACAACCCGTCTCTACTTGTCCATGCTCTGGATTGTGCGGGGTGCGTACCGTTCGCCATGTCGCGCGATCCATAGCAGCAACCCGATCAGCGGGATGAGGATGTCGGTGTAGAAGATTGCCCCGGCATTACCCGGCGCGAAATTGTGGGCGGTAATCATCTGCGCCACATGACCTGCGGCCGCGCCCAAGAGAAAGCACGCCGGTCCTATGAGCGCTGCGAGGCGCATGTCGGCGTTGTCCTTGACGGCGAGGAAGCCGACGACTGAAAATCCGAGACTCGCGAAGCCGACCTCGGCCTGAAACGGGCTGCCATGCCCGATCTCCCCATTCCCGCCATAAGCTTAGAGCGCCTCGCGGCTCGAAAGAACCGCAAAGACGCTCTTGAGGGGCGGGAGTGAGAAGTTCGAGGCGTCTAGCCTGCCGCCTCAGCGTGCGCCGGCGCGCAGGGGCTTGAGCACCTCGGCCCACTTGTAGAGCTCGTCGAGCATCACCTTGGCTGACGTGCGGTGAATCTCCTCCGCCTTGAAGCTCTTGTCCTCATCGAGATGGCCGAACACCATCGGCAGCGGCACCGCCTCCGGAATCGGCATCATCTTGAGGGTGGTGACCAAGGACTTGGTGGCCTGCACGGCACGCAAACCGCCCGAAATGCCGCCATAGCCGACAAAGCCGGCAGGAGCGTAACCCCATTCGCGGACCAGGTAGTTCAGCGCATTCACGAGCGAGGGCGGCGGGCCGTAGTTGTACTCCGGCGTCACGAACACGAAAGCATCGGCCGCCTTCACACTCTCGGACCAGGCCTTGGTGTGATCCTTGGTGTATTGCTGCAGGCGGGGGTGGTTGGGCTCATCGAGGATCGGCAGATTGAAATCGGCGAGATCCACCAGCACCGGCTCGAACTTGCCGTGCTCGCCGGCATAATCGTTGAACCATTTCGCGATGCCCGGGCCGATGCGGCCGGGGCGCGTGCTGGCGATGATGGTGTGCAGCTTGAGCGACATCATGTCTCCTGAGTTTGCCTGCGAGGAACCTATGTCCTAGGTTCTGCTTTGTAACCGAGGCTCATTAGGTAACTTTCCGGGCGAACCGCAAGGAGGTACTTTGTTGTCACCCAGTAACATTCATGTTCCCGACCGCTGCCGTACCGTGACTGAAATCCTCTCGCGCGTCGGCGACAAGTGGACCGTCCAGGTCGTGATGCGGCTTGGCGGCGGGCCCAAGCGTTTCAACGAGTTGCGGCGCATGGTCGAGGGCGTTTCCCAGCGCATGCTGACCCTGACCCTGCGGGGACTGGAGCGCGACGGGCTCGTCACGAGGACGGTTTTCCCGACCATTCCGCCCCGTGTGGATTACGCTCTCACAGGGCTGGGTTGCTCCCTGCTCAAGACTGTGCGCGAGCTGGGGGAGTGGGCCATCGAGAATCGGGAAGAGATTTTGGAGGCCCGCCGTCGTTTCGATGAAGGTGAGAGTTCGCCAGCTTCCGACGCGGCGTAAGGAGCATCACATGGCGGCGAGGCGACGCTCCAGAACGTCCCAAAGCGCCTTGTCCCGGAACGTATGGATGGTGTGGTCGGCGCCGACTGCATTCATCTCCTCGGCGGTCAGGCCTGTGAGCACGCCGAAGGAAAAGAGGCCCGCGCCCTTGGCGGCTCTCATGCCGGAGGGCGAGTCCTCGAAGGCGATGGCCTGCTCGGGCGCAAGGCCGAGCCGCTCGAGCGCGGTGAGATAGGGCAGGGGATCTGGCTTGCCGCGCACCACCTGCTCGATAGTCACTTTCACGCCGAACCGGTGGGAGACATCCAGCATATCGAGCATGTGCTCGGCGTTCAAAAGCGGAGCGTTGGTGACGAGCGCGACTTTGATTGCGCGCTGCTCTGCCCAATCGAGCAGATCGATCAGCCCGTCCAGCGGCTCGAGATCGGAAGCGAGACGGCGGAAAGCGGCCTCCTTGCGATCTGCGAATTCCTCATGTTCCGCCACTGTGCGGTGAGGCAGGAGCGAGGCGAAGATCGAGGGGTTGGTGTTGCCGATGATCTTGGAGCGATAGATCTCATCGTTCACCGCAACGCCTTCCGGTGCGAGAACCTCGGCAAAAGCGCGCAGGTGAACCGGATCGCTGTGCACCAGCGTACCGTCCATATCGAAGATCAGGGCCTTGAGCATCGTCTCGCCTCGTCGCCGTTACCGGCACTCAACCGATGGTCTTGAAAAACGAAAAACCCGCCGACGTCAAACAAAGTTCGCGTCGACGGGTTGAAGAGCAGCCATGCACTCGCCGGAGCGTCAGGCCCCGGGGATAATGGCGACGCCGCGCTGGGACGAGAGCGACACGGAGACGGACTTTCCGGTCTCGATCGGCTCCTTGCGGCCATATTGCACCACGAACAGATTGCCGATGGCGGTCTCGACATCGTATTCGATCTGCGTGCCGAGATAGGACGCCTTCTTGATGCGCCCGGCGATGGCGGGGCCTTGCGCGGCCTGCTCGTCGAGAGCGATCGCGTCCGGGCGAACCGCGAGCTTCACCGGGCCAGGCTTTACGCCGCGATGAGGAAGGCGCAGGTTCAGGGTGTCGATCTTCACCGTGGCCTCTGCGCCGTTCACTTCGACAAGAGAGCCTTCGATGATGTTGGCATCGCCGATGAAGTCGGCCACGAACAGATCGGCGGGTTCCTCGTAGAGTTCGCGCGGCGTGCCCGTCTGCGCGATGCGCGCGTTGGACATCACGATGATGCGGTCGGAAACGGCGAGCGCCTCTTCCTGATCGTGCGTCACGTAGGCCACGGTGAGGTTGAGGCTCTGCTGCAATTCACGAATGTCTTCGCGAACGCGACGGCGCAGCTTGGCGTCGAGGTTCGAGAGCGGCTCGTCGAACAAAAGAACCTGCGGCTCGAGAACGAGTGCGCGCGCCACGGCGACGCGCTGTTGCTGGCCACCGGAGAGTTCCGACGGCGCGCGGCGCTCAAGGCCCGCAAGGCCGACGAGGCCGAGCTTCTCGATGGCCATCGCTTCAGCCTGCTTCTTTGGCACGCCCTGCACGGAGGGGCCGTAGGCGACGTTTTCCAGAACCGACATGTGCGGAAACAGCGCGTAGGACTGGAACACCATGCTGACATCGCGGTCCGCGGCGGAGAGCCGTGTGACGTCACGGTCGCCGATGAGGATCTGGCCTTCGCTCGCCATTTCAAGACCGGCGATCATGCGCAGCGTCGTCGTCTTGCCGCAGCCCGAGGGGCCGAGCAGCGTGACGAGCGTTCCCGGTTCGATGGTGAAGTTGACGGAATCGACCGCCGTGACGTCGCCATAGCGCTTCGTCACGTTGCGGAATTCGACCGAGGCCGCCTGCTTCTTGGATGCGGAGGAACGGAGGAGCGAGGAGGAAGATGACATCTGGTTCATGGCGCTGCTTGAACGGCGATGGGGTTTGAATTGGTGCTTGCGCTGCGGCGGCCGAGACGGCGTTCGCCGACGGCCAGCTGAATGCCTGTAATGGCGACCAGCATGACGAGAATGAGCACGGTGGAATAGGCGATGGCGAGGCCGAACTCGCCGGCTTCGACGCGGCCGACAATGTAGGTCGTGGCCATGTTGTATTCGGCAGTGACGAGGAAGATCACGGCGCTGACCGCCGTCATCGCTCGCACGAAGGAATAGACGAGCGAGGCGACGATGGCAGGCCGCAACAATGGCAGCACCACGCGGCGCATGGTCGTGGCCGAGCCCGCGCCGAGCGTCAGCGAGGCTTCGTCGAGGCTCTTGTCGATCTGGCTCAAGGTGGCGATGCCCGAGCGTACACCCACCGGCATGTTGCGGAACACGAAGCACATCACGAGGACGAAGCCCGTTCCGGTGATCTCGATCGGCGGGACGTTGAAGGCGAGGATGTAGGACACACCGACGACGGTGCCGGGGATGGCGAAGGAGAGCAATGTGCCGAACTCGAAGGCGCGTTGACCGGAGAAGCGCTGGCGCGTCAACAGATACGCGGTGAGAAGTCCGATGGCCGCCGTCAACGGAGCCGAGAAGGCCGCGACCTTCACCGTGGCGAAGAACGAGTTCCACGCCGAACCGGAGAAGTAGAAGCCCCAATCGGCGCGCTCAACGCGGAATGCGGTGAGGAAGTGATCAAGCGTTGGCGTGTAATCGCGGCCCATCGAGCGCACGAAGCCGCCGATGGCGATGATGACGTAGACCGACAGCGTGAAGATGGCCCACGGAATCGCCGTCGCGTAGGAGGCGAAGGCGACACGGCGCGGCAGCGGCAACGGAATGCCCGCATCGCCCTTGCCGGTAACGGTCGTATAAACCTTCTTGCCGAGCCACGCATGCTGCAGCCAGAACGCGCCGAGGGTGAAGGCGAGGAGGACGATGGAGAGCACGGCGGCGCGCCCCTGATCCTGTTGCGCACCCACGACGGCGAAGAAAATCTTGGTGGAAAGAACTTCATAATTGCCGCCGAGAACCAGCGGGTTGCCGAAATCGGCGAGGCTTTCCACGAAGCCGAGGAGGAAGGCGTTGGCGAGGCCGGGACGCATCAGGGGCAGCGTGACGGTGACGAAGGTCGTCCAGCTCTTGGCGCGCAGGGTTTGCGAAGCTTCCTCCAGCGTCGGGCTGATGCCCTGCACCACGCCGATGAGAACGAGGAACGCGATGGGCGTGAAGGCCAGCAACTGCGCGATGAAGACGCCGGGAAGCCCATAGATCCAGCGCGAGCGCGGAATGCCGAACCATTCGTAGAGAAGGCTCGACATCGCGCCTGAGCGGCCGAACAGCAGGATGAGCGCAAGGCCGATCACGAAAGGCGGCGTGATGATCGGCAGAACGCTCATGACGCGCAAGGTGCCCTTGAACTTGAAGCCCGTGCGGGTTGCGATGAGTGCGAAGGCAAGACCGAGAAGGGTGGTGCCGAAAGCGACGAGCAGGCCGAGGAAAAGCGTGTTCCACGCAACGCCGCAGCGCAGGTCGCCCGTGAGGCAATCGAGCCCCCAGACCGAACGGTCGATGAACTTCGCGAAGAATTCGAGCGGCGCGAAGTTGCCGCTGTTGTCGGCGAAGGCGCTCGCAAGAATCGTCGAGACCGGAAAGAAGACGAAGACGATGATGAGCGCGATGATGATGCCGATGGACGAGGTGACGAAGGCATCGCCACGGCACCAGCCGCGCGCTGCAAAGCCGTGGCAGAGAACGAGCAGGAACGCCGTCGAGGTCAGCGTCGCGCCATAACCCATGCCGCCCTGCTTCGGGCCCGGAGCGCCGAAGAGGCTCTTGAGGATGTCGAGCGTCCAGCCGTTGAGCCCGATGGTGAAACCTTGGAGGAGAATAAGGGCGAGCCCCAGAAGGCCGGCTCCGATCATCCAGTTGGCATCTGTCTTGCCGGAGCCGCCGGCAACGGGGCGCAGGGCGATCAGGAGAGGCGCGAGAACAGGCAGGAGCCACCAGGCTCCCTTCAGCCCGAGCACAAGGCCGGAATGGCCGGCGAGATAGTCGGAGAGCGTTGGCGTCGCCGTATTATCGAAACCGTACCAGGGCAGGAGCGCGTAACCGATCCAGCCGAGGACGATCCAGCCAAGGGTTGCCCGAGACATATGCGTACTCACGAAGACCCGAGACGATAGCCGCCATCAAGAAAGGCGCGGCGTCCCGGCGTTTGCATGTTCTGAAAATTGAACCGGCGGAGCGAAAGGCACGCTCCGCCGGGAAAGAAGCGTCGCGAAAAGCCTACTTCGGCAGGTTCTTCACTTCGTTGTCCCACTTGGACAGAAGACGCTTGCGCTCTTCGGACGAGCCGTACTTCGCGAAATCGAAGTTGATCAGCTTGATGTCGGCGAGCTTCGGCGCTTCCGGCGGAACCGGCGTCGCCTTGTTCGATGGCACCTGATAGGACTTCGTCTCGGCGCCGATCTTCTGCGCGGCGGGCGTGAGAGCCCAGTCGTAGAACTTCTGCGCGTTCTCGAGGTTCTTCGCACCCTTGATGATCGACATGGAGCCGATCTCGTAGCCGGTGCCTTCGCAAGGCGCGACAACCTTGATCGGGGCCTTGTCGACGACCATCGTCACGATGTCGTGCATGAAGGCGATGCCGACGGTGGTCTCGCCCAAAGCCATGGCCTTGGCGGGAGCCGCGCCCGACTTGGTGTATTGATTGATGTTCTTGTGCAGGGACTTGAGATAATCGAAGCCCTTCTCCTCGCCCATCAACTGAATGATGGTTGCAAGCAGCGTATAGGCCGTGCCGGAGGAGTTCGGATCGGCGACCTGCACCTCATCCTTCAGCTTGGCATTGAGAAGGTCGGCCCAGCACTTGGGTTCCGGAATGCCCTTCGACTTCACGAGTTCCGTGTTGTAGCCGAAGCCCAGCGCGCCCGAATAGATGCCGACCGTGCGGCCCTTGGACTGCTCCCACTGGCGCACCGCCCAATCCTGCAACTCGCCCATCTTCGGCGACTTGTACTCGACGGTCAGGCCTTCTTCGGCGGCCTGCATGTGCGGATCGCCCGTGCCGCCCCACCAGATGTCGGCGCGGGGATTGGCCGCTTCGGCCTTCACCTGCGCAAACACTTCGCCCGCGCTCTTGCGGGTCATCGAAACCTTGATGCCTGTCTCACGCTCGAAGGCGTTGACCATGCCGCGGCACCATTCTTCCTGCACGCCGCAATACATGACGAGCGCGCCCTGTGCCTGCGCCGCGCCCGCCGATGCGAAGGAGAGAGCGGTGACGGCACCCGCGAACATGCTCGCGGCGACAAGTTTCTTCCGAAGTTTCATCAATGATCCTCCCATAGATCTTTTGAGATTGTTATTCTTGTTGGCCGGCTAAGTTCTATGCAATAGCCCGGCAGGTCAAGCGCTTTGAGCGTCGCCTTTAGGATGAAAGGCCACGCCCGTGATCTGTGAATAGGTCAGGGCTCCTTCCCGATCTGCGTTGCCGCCGAGATGGCGGGCGCGAGTTCGGGCGTGCAGGCGAGCACGGGATTGCCCTTCCGCAATCCGTCCTTGGCAAGGAAATTGTTGGTCCAGCCGCCGGCCTCCTCGATGATGAGAAGGCCCGCCAGGACGTCCCAGGAATTGATGTGCAGTTCGCAATAGGCGTCGATCCTGCCGTCGGCCACATAGGCGAGGCCGAGTGTTCCCGAGCCCGCGCGGCGGACATTGACGCCGGTGTTCTTCAAGCGATCGACGAGCGTAATGTAAGGCTCGACCGGCAGTCGTGACGACCAGCCGGCTTCCACCGTCGCCTGACGGATTTCGGACAGCCCGCTGACGCGGATCGCCTCCCCGTTCAGCGTCGCGCCCCGTCCGCGCATGGCGAGATAGAGCTCATCCATCATGACGTTGTAGACCGCGCCGATCTCGACGCGGTTGTCGCGAACGAACGCGATGGAGATCGCGAAATGCGGGATGCCTCTTGCGAAATTCGCGGTGCCGTCGATGGGGTCCACCACCCACACGTCGCGTCCGAAGGTTCCACCGCCCTCCTCGCCGAAGAAAGAATCTTCCGGGACAGTTTCCGCGATGCGGCGACGAATCAGGTTCTCTACTTCCGCATCGGTGGCTGTCAGAAAGTCTTGATGCCCTTTGAAGTCGGGGCGTTGCGAGCGTGGCCGCTCCAGAAAGCGCCGCCGGGCCAGCACGCCCGCCTCGCGGGCGATCGCCGCAGCCGCCGCAAATCTCAATTCCAGTCCATCCACCGCCATATCCTCCCCCTTGTTTGACGTGAGAAAGCGTTAAGTCGTTGTCAAACAGTCACATTTCCCACGTAGATTAGGTGGCTGACCTGAACCGCTGCAAAGAAGAGGTTTTCAAGGCGCCAATAATCTGATTCTTTGGTTAGCCGGCTTTACTAAGCCGTTTTTCCCAACCTCAGCAATATTCCTCAACCCACAGAATGCCCAAAGCTCAAAAGACAGCCCCCAAGAGCGAGATCCCGCAAGTGGCGGCGCTACCGTTTCGCGTAACGGACGGCAGGGTCGAGGTGCTGCTTGTGACGTCGCGGGAGACAAAGCGCTGGCTCATTCCGAAGGGTTGGCCGATCAAGGGCAAGAAGCCTTACAAGGCCGCGGCGCAGGAGGCTGTGGAGGAGGCGGGCGTCAAGGGTTCGATCAAGCACAAGCCGCTTGGATATTACGAGTACTGGAAGCGGCGGGCCGATCATTTCGATCTGTGCCGGGTCGATGTGTATCCCCTCGAAGTCTCGAAGCAGCTCAAGACATGGCGCGAAAAGGGCCAGCGCGACCAGCAATGGTTCGATGTGGAGGATGCCGCCCATCAGGTGCTGGAGCCTGCCCTTGCCGAACTCATTCGCAGCCTGCCGGCGCATGTGACCTCCGCGCTGCTTGCCGACGCGTAAGTGCTCATGAGCGCGATCGTCACGGCGGTGAGCCTCAGCCCGGTCCATTCCTTCAGCAAACCGAACGAGATCTCGATTCGTCTCATCGCAGGGCTCGGGGTCGAGGGGGATGCTCACCTCGGCGAGACCGTCAAACATCGCTCGCGGGTCGCGCAGGATCCGACGCAGCCTAACCTGCGGCAGGTGCATCTCATCCATGCCGAGCTTCACGAAGAGCTGGCACGAGCTGGTTTCGCAGTGGCGGCGGGCGCGATGGGGGAGAACGTCACGACGCGCGGCATCGACCTTCTTGCGTTGCCGAGAGGCGCGCGTTTGCATCTCGGCGATCACGCCGTTGTCGAAATCACGGGCCTTCGCAATCCGTGTGCCCAGCTTGACCGTTTCCAGAAGGGCTTGATGGCGGCGGTGCTCGACCGAGACGCGCAAGGCAATCTTGTCCGCAAGGCCGGCGTGATGGGAATCGTGCTCGCGGATGGCGAGGTCAGGCCGGGCGATGCCATTCATGTCACGCTTCCCGCGCTGCCGCACCGCGCGCTTGAGAGAGTGTGATGCGCGCTGCCGATGCTGGTAGTTGCAAGGTCGCGAAGAATTAGGTATGACTTCCTCCGGTTTTAACGCGAAGAGGGAGGATTGCATGGTATACGCACGCTTGCGCACAGCGCCTCCCGGCATGTTCAAACGCTAGTTTTGAACTCACCCGCGAAGGCCCTCAGGCCCCGCCTGTCCTAAAAGACGGCTTTTCTAATTTCATCAATCATCGGGCGCCATTGGCGGCATGTTTGCCGGGTTGCGCGCTCCCTCAAGTTCAGGAGAGGCGTGCCCGGCGCGCCTTGTGCACGTTATGACGCGCAAGACAAAAGGCGTGGATTCAACCCGCGCCGTTCTCGCTTTCATGTTCCGGCATTGGCGCGGTTATCCGGGCTATGTCGCTACCATTTCGCTCGCGATGATGGCATCGACGCTGGCCGATGTGTTCATGCCGCTGTTCGCTGGGCGACTCGTCGACGCCATCGCGAATGGGGGAGCGGATCGTGAAGCCGCTCTTCATGCGGCGCTTGTCGCCTTCGCGGCGATGACGGCACTCGGCCTTGGCATGGTGACGGTCCGCCACATCGCGTTCAACACCATCATCGAGCTCTCCTTGCGCGTCATGGCCGAAGTCGCTCAGGAAGCTTTCGCGCGGGTGCAGCGGTTCTCCACCGATTGGCATGCCAACAGTTTTGCCGGCTCGACCGTGCGCAAGATCACGCGCGGCATGTGGGCGCTCGATCTCCTGCACGACACGATCCTGCTCGCGCTTCTGCCGTCCCTCGTCGTGCTGGCGGGTTCGATGGTTCTGCTTGGCCTGCACTGGCCCGTGATGGGGCTTGTCGTTGGGTTGGGAAGTGTCGTCTACATCGTCATGATCGCCCTGGTCTCGACGCTCTACGTTGCGCCAGCCGCGCGGCTTTCCAACGCATGGGACACCCGGGTCGGCGGAACGCTCGCGGACGCCATGAGCTGCAACGCGGTCGTGAAGGCATTTGGCGCGGAGGTGCGAGAAGATGAGCGCCTGCTGCATGTCCTGACCAGGTGGCGGCGGCGCACACGTCGCCTGTGGCGGCGCGGCACCCAAAATGGAACGCTCCAGATCGTTGCGCTCGTTCTCATCCGCGCGGCGATTGTCGGCACGGCCCTGTGGCTCTGGTGGCATGGCCGCGCGACGCCGGGCGATCTCACCTATGTGCTGACGACCTATTTCGTCATTCACGGGTATCTGCGCGATGTCGGCATGCACATCAACAACATGCGCCGCTCCGTGAACGACATGGAGGAACTGGTCGCGATGAATCGCGAGCCGGTGGACGTTGCGGATCGTCACGATGCGCAACCGATCCGCATCGGTGAGGGCGAGATTAGGTTCGAGCGCGTGCGCTTCCACTACGCGGGGCACACAAGCGCGCTTTATGATGATCTTTCGCTTACCGTCCGAGCGGGCGAGCGCGTGGGGCTCGTCGGTCCTTCGGGCTCCGGCAAGACGACGCTCGTCAAGCTCATCCAGCGTCTTTACGATGTGACGGGCGGGCGCATTCTCATTGATGGGCAGAACATCGCCGAGGCGCGGCAATCGTCCCTGCGGTCGCAGATCGCCATTGTGCAACAGGAGCCGGTGCTGTTCCATCGCACGCTCGCCGACAACATTGCCTATGGCCGCCCCGGCGCGTCGATGGCAGAGATCATGCGCGCGGCAGAACTCGCCAACGCGCACGACTTCATCATGCGTCTGCCGAAGGGCTATGCGACGCTGGTGGGCGAGCGGGGCGTCAAGCTCTCCGGCGGCGAGCGGCAGCGCGTAGCGATTGCGCGCGCGTTCCTGGCGGATGCACCCGTGCTCATTCTCGACGAGGCGACATCGGCGCTCGACTCGGAATCCGAGACGCTGATTCAGGAGGCGATGGAGCGTCTGATGGAAGGCCGCACCTCCATCGTCATCGCGCATCGGCTCTCGACCGTGCGTGCGCTCGACCGCATCCTGGTCTTCGATAACGGCAGCATCGTCGAGGAGGGAACGCACGCTAGCCTCTATCGCAAGGACGGCCTCTATCGGCGTCTATGCGATCATCAGGGCCTCGAATTCGCGCGGGTGAACGAGCCGGAGCCCGTGCTCTAGGGTGCGCATTGGATGGGAACGAGCGCGGGGGCGATGCCCGCGGCGAGATCGGCGGCGCGCTTTTGCGTCGCCGGCTCGGCCGCTTTCGCCGCAAGCGTTGGCGCGACATCGGTAAATTTTGCGGGGAGAAGCATCGGGTAGCGCGCGACAGGCATGATGCCGGCGATCCTGCGCCCATCGCTGGAGACATTGCCGACGAGGCCGATGAGTGAACCGGAAGGATCGAGCACCGGAGCACCGCTCGCACCTGGTTGAAGGGGGGCCGCGAGTGAGGCCTCGTCCAGGGCGCTCGCCGGGGTGGCGTTCAGGCTGATCTGTCCATTGTCCGAAGCGAAGGAAACGACGAGGAGAGAAGCACCCGCCATTGTGCTCCCCGCAGAGAGACTGGCCGGTGTGGCCTTGAGATTTTCGGCGAAGGTCAGCACCCACGGACCATTGCCGGCAACCTGCTGCGGCTTGAGGCCTCCCGCGCGCGGATCCTTGCAGGAGGCGAGGGGCGCGGCGGTGAGCACCTGCCGTGGTCCGATCGCGATGCCGGTGCCGATGAGGCTGCCGTTGTTCGCAGCCACGCTCTTGCCTTGTGCCGTAGGCGTGGGAGCAGGCGTTGCGCTTGATGCGGTTGCGGGGGAGGTCATCGGGAAGGGCGTGAACGAATTCGCGATGGCGACCACGAGCCGATCCACCTTCGGTGCAAGCGTCTTGTCGTAGCCGATGGAGAACGCGCGGATGCCGGAGGGGCTGGCGGCGTAGCGCGTGTAGAATTTCCCCGTCGGGGTTTCCCCGGCGATGACGAAGAAGTCGGGCCGTAACACCTTGTAGCTAAGGACGCGGCCTGGCGTCTGGATCGCGAGGTTGCGCTCGTAGAGCGATTGCAAGGTCTGGTCCGGTGGCGCGATGCGGGTGTCGAGGGTGATCTTGCCGTCGGCGCTTTGCCAGCGGCTGCCGCCATTGGCGTTCACATCCTGCTTTGGAAGAACTTGCGCGGGAACACCGATCCGCACGCCGCTTTTCGGGTCGTCAATGACGGAGAACCCGGCAATCGTGCGGGCCTGCTGCGCTGCCGCCAGCAGGGAAGTTCGGGCCGATGGCGTCAAGATTCCATTCGGAACCGTGTTGCCACGCTGCTGGTAGACCGCAAGAGCATCGAAGGTGCCTCGGCCAAAGGTTCCATCCGCCGCGCCGCTGTAGTCGCCGGTCCAGATCAGCGCTTCCTGAATGGCCTTGCGGTCGGCTTCCGGCAGGGCCTCGAACGCTGCGCGAGCAGCCTCGATGAGTGGGGCCGCGGCCGCGCGGGTCGCAGGGGGGGCGCCTTGGGCTAAAGCGCGAGAGGACGGTCCTGAAAGGCACAGGGCCGACACAATCGCGAGGGGAACGGAAAGGGTGTGCTTGCTGATGGCGCTCATCGGGCTCTCCCGGTTTTCGCCACTCTCCCAAACTCCAAGCCGTGATGCCAGGACTTTTCGGCCCCAACAAGCCTTGTAATGGCTTTGACACCCGCAAGAGCCCGTGACACATCACCGGCAATCATCCGATGTCTCGATCCGGGTCAGCGTCCGCAATGCGCATGCCGCACCTTCCCCGCCTTCCGCGCCTTCAGATCGTCGTTCGCCGGCGCGAGGCGGCCTTTGTCGTTCTTGCGGCACTTATCGGGGTGTTGGCGGGCCTTGCGGTCAGCGCGATGGGCTTTCTCACGCAACTCCTCCACAGCATCCTCTACGATGTGGGGCTGATGGATCGCCTGAGCGCGATCGGCGAGATCACCCGGGAACAGGCGCTTATCCCTGCCGTTGGTGGGCTTCTCGTGGGGTTGAGCGCGTGGCTCATCGCGCGCTTTCGCACGAGCCATCTTGTCGACCCCATCGAAGCCAATGCGCTGCATGGCGGGAGGCTCTCGCTCAGCGACAGCCTCATCGTCGCCGGTCAGACGATTCTCTCCAACGGGTTCGGCGCGTCGGTCGGCATGGAAGCCGGCTACACGCAAATGGGCTCGGGCATCGCCTCCCGCCTGGCGCGCCTGCTCAACCTGCGCCGCAACGATGTGCGTGTGCTTGTCGGCTGCGGCGCGGCGGGTGCGATTTCCGCAGCCTTCAATGCGCCCTTCACGGGGGCTTTCTACGGCTTCGAGCTGATCATCGGCGTCTATTCCATCGCGACCGTCGCGCCGGTGATGGCATCCGCGCTTGCCGCCATGCTCGTCACGCGCCTCCTCGGCACCGCGCCGAACATGATCGAGGTGCCGCCGATCCCCAATCTTTCCGCTGCCGACTACTTTCCGTTCCTCATTCTCGGCCTCGTCGCCGGCATTATGTCGGTGGGCATCATGCGTCTCGTCACGCTGGTTGAGAGAGGTTTTGCGACAACGCGCTGCCCGCCCGTCATCCGTCCCGCGCTCGGTGGTCTCGCCGTGGGCGCAATCGCGCTGTTCGTGCCACAGGTGCTTTCCGCCGGGCACGGTGCGTTGCATGTGGAACTCGAAGGCGGATCGACGCTTGCGGCCCTCGGTCTTCTGTTCGGCGCGAAGGTCGTGGCGGCAGCCTTGTCCCTCGGCTCGGGCTTTCGCGGCGGCCTCTTCTTCGCCTCCCTGTTCCTGGGGGTCCTGCTCGGCAAGATCTTCGCCATCGCGATGAACCCGGTCATGCCGCTCGCGGTCGACCTCACCGTGTCCGCCGTCGTGGGCATGGCCTCGCTCGCGGTCGGCATCGTCGGCGGGCCGCTGACCGTGACGTTCCTTGCCCTTGAGGCGACGGGCGATCTCACCATCAGCGGCATTGTGCTCACCGCTTCGATCATGGCCGCCATCTTCGTGCGCCAGACCTTCGGCTATTCCTTCTCCACCTGGCGCATGCATGTGCGGGGAGAAACCATCCGCAGTGCACAGGATGTGGGGTGGCTGCGCTCCCTCACCGTGGGCCGCATGATGCGCGGCGACGTGAAGACCGTTCCGGTGTCGCTCTCTCTTGCCGAATTCCGCAAGCGTTATCCCCTCGGCTCCGCGCAGCGGGTCGTCGCTGTCGATGAATCCGAGCGTTACGCGGGCATCGTCCTGGTGCCCGAGGCCTTCGCGCCGGAGGCGGATGCGAAAGCGAACATCGCCTCCATCCTACGTTACAAGGACGACATGCTGCTTCCGGCCATGAACGTGAAACATGCCGCGAGCATCTTCGACCAAACGCAGAGCGAAGAGCTGGCGGTTGTCGATAATCGCCTCAGCCGCAAGGTTGTGGGCCTGTTGACGGAAAGCCACCTGTTGCGCCGTTACAGCGAGGAGCTCGACAAGGCCCATCGCGGGGCTCTTGGCGAAGAACCTGCGGAGGAGTGAAGGCCGCACGCTCCCGTCCTGGTTCGTTTCCAACTCATTGTGATATGTTATATTGGATAATATGAATCCATCGGATCGCTAATGGTCCCGCATGGCAAGCAAAGGCAAGGAAGAGAGAAAAATGAAACGAGTGATTTCCTTCAGGGCGCTGATGCTTGGCACGACAATGGCGCTTGCAGTCGCCGGCTACGGCGTCTCGGCGGAGCTCAAGCCTTACCAGAAGGAAGCGCTGCAGCAATTGCAGACGGCCTTTGGAGGCATGTGGCCGATGGTGAAGAAGCAGTACGAGGAGGTCATCTCAACCGCGTCAGAAGCCGATGTGAAGGCCATTGTGAATGCGACCGTTCAGGCGCGCGCAAAGGCTGGTGCCGGCGGCCCGCAGGGCCAAGTGCCGGCGGAGGCGGACGATGCCGATGATGGCGACGACGGTGCCTATGAGAAAGCTCAAGCTGCTCGCGAGGATATCGAGCGACAAATCGACAAGCCCTTTGAGGCTTTCAGTGAAGCGGCGATCAAACTCGGCGTTGCACGCGGCATAACGATTGCCGATGTGACGCGCGAGATCTTTCAGGCCGAGAAGGGTTGCCGCCTCAAAGGCGTGAAGGACTATGTGAGCACTCCGTCCATCTTCCTCGACAGCAAGTCCCAGGTAAATGGAATTGCCGCCGTGAACGATGCGCGAAGCGCCCTGATGACCAGCGGAAAATACTACAAAATCACCTATCCCGCCGGTTCTCCGCCGGCGGTGAGCGCTCCCGTGGACAAGCTTATCCGCGACGCTGGCGAGGCGATCAAGGCTCTCAATGCGAAGTTCGGCGTCGTCTGTGCCGACATCAAGAAGCGCATGGACGCGATCCCCTACGGTGGCGGTGTCAATGTCAACAAGGCCATGGGTGCCCTCATCGCCGAGCGGGACGTCAAGGACCGTGCCTTGAGTGTCGAGGTAAAGACCGTTGTCGACGAGATGAACCGTAAGATTGCGGAGCTCGATGCGCCATTCTTCGAATGGGGATTGCGTCCCCTGAAGAACGCACAGCCACAGACGGGGCCCGTTACGAAATAGCGGGCGGTCTCAAAAGGGTCCGTTGCCTTGGTGCTCCGACTGTGCGGTGATAGATGAGATGACCACTGTCGCAGTTTTGGTGAGACCGATGATCCGTCATTTTTTGAGTGTGGCCCTTCTCGCTCTGGGGATCCTCTCAGCGGATCTGTCCGCGCAAGCCCAGGCGCAGAAAGCCTTTGTGCGTGAGGACCTGGCAAGCCAGGTGGTTCGCCTGGAGCAGGCCTTCAAGACAGAGAATTCCCAGGCCATCGCGGGCCGCAGCGCTGCTCAGCTGCGGGCTGAAGGGAGTGCGAACCTCTCTGCAGGTCAAGCACGCAACGCCATGAAGGCCTACATGGCTGCCGTCGGTGCAACCCCTTCCGATTGGGCAAACTGGATTGGCTTCGTCAAGGCGGCCCTGGCGATAGAGCCGAAGGATTGGAGCGAGCGCTACAAGCTGCGGGAGATGATGACCGCCGGCGCTTATGCCGCCTATCAGCGCGCGACGACGCCCGCCAACGAGGCGGCGGCGCTGGCGCTGCTCGGAGAGGTCTATGCCGCACAGGAGGCGTGGCGGCCTTCGCTCAACGCCTATGCCGCGAGCCTCAAGCTCAAGGACGATCCCGCCGTTCGCGACACTTATGAAACCCTGCGCGCCGAGCACGGCTTCCGTGTCACGGGCTTCAAGGTGGATTCCGATGCCGCCGCGCCGCGCGTGTGCTTCCAGTTCTCGGATCCGCTCGCGGCGGGCAAGGTCGATTTCACGCCCTTCGTGACGATGTCCTCGAATTCCGGCACCGCCGTTTCCGCCGAGGATCGACAGCTTTGCGTCGATGGGCTCAAGCACAGCGAGCGCTATTCCATCGTTCTGCGTCAGGGACTTCCGTCAGCGGTCGGGGAAACGTTGCTCAAGGCGGCGGATTACGAAATCTACGTGCGGGACCGCTCACCGCAGGCGCGCTTTACCGGGCGCAATTATGTGCTCCCCAGCACGGGGCAGGAGGGCATTCCGGTCGTCTCCGTGAACACCGCCAAGGTGGATGTCGAGGTCTACCGCATCGGCGATCGCAGCCTTCTGCCGACGATCCGCTCCGACGACTTTCTCTCGCAGCTCTCGCGCTATTCCGCTCGCCAGATCGCTACGGAGAAGGGCTTCAAGATCTGGAGCGGCACGCTCGACACGGCATCCGATCTCAATCGCGATGTGGTCACTGCCTTCCCTGTTCTCGAAGCCGCCGGAAAGCTCGAGCCTGGTGTCTATGTGATGACAGCGCGGCCTTACACCGGCCCCGCAAGCGATACGGTTTTGGGTTACGACGATAACTATTACGACAGCGTTTCCACGCAATGGTTCGTCGTGTCCGATCTCGGCCTGACGGCCTTTACCGGTCGCGGCGGCGTGCAGGTTTTCGTGCGCTCGCTTGCCAGTGCCGATCCGCTGGCCGATGTCGAGATCCGCCTTGTCGCGCGCAACAACGAAATTCTCGCGACGAAGAAAACCGACAAGAGCGGTGTCGCGGTGTTCGATCCTGGCCTTGCGCGCGGCGAGGGTGGTCTCGCGCCGGGGCTTGTCGTTGCGACGGCGAGTGCGGATTACGGCTTCCTCGATTTGGGTTCGGCGGCGTTCGACTTGACGGATCGCGGCGTCAAAGGCCGCGAGATCACGAGCGCCGTCGATGCCTATCTTTACACGGAACGCGGTGTCTATCGCACGGGCGAGACGGTGGCGCTGACGGCCCTGCTGCGCGATGCGAAGGGCGTTGCCGTGCCGGGCGTGCCACTCACCCTTGTCTTCCATCGCCCGGATGGCGTCGAATATCGTCGCGTCTCGGTGGAGGATCAGGGGCTTGGCGGGCGCGCCTTCTCGCTGCCGATCCTCCCCGGCTCCATGCGCGGCACGTGGCGGGTTTCGGCCTATACGGACCCGAAGGGCTCCGCTGTCGGCGAAGCGAGCTTCCTCGTTGAAGATTATGTGCCCGAACGGCTGGAGGTGAACCTGACGCCGAAGATCGAGGCACTGCATCCCGGCCAGCCTGCGCCCATCGATCTTTCGGCACGCTATCTCTATGGCGCGCCGGGTTCGGGGCTCGATGTCACCGGCGAGGTTGCCGTTGTCGAAGCGCAGAACAGCGGCATCAAGGGGCTCGATGGTTTTTCCATTGGTCTCGACGATGAGAGCATCGAGGCGTCCTCCGTCGAAATCGAAGAACCCGCGACGACGGATGCGCAAGGCCGTGCGAGCCTGCAGATCCCGATCCAGGACGTCGCCGCGCCACGTCCGACGGCGGCGCGCATCACCTTGCGCGTTGCCGAACCCGGTGGGCGCGCGGTGGAGCGCAGCGTCACATTGCCGATCCTGCCGAAAGGCCCGGTCGTCGGCGTGCGCAAGACCTTCGACAATCTTGCCGAGGGTGCGAACGCGACCTTCGATGTGGTCATTGCCGATCCTGACGGGAAACGGCTTGCGAAAGCAGGCGTAACCTGGAGCCTCGTCAAGATCGAGCAGCGCTATCAATGGTACAATTCCGACGGGCGCTGGAGCTACGAGCCGGTGAAAAACACACGGCGCGTGGCGAGCGCTACGCTCGATGTGAAAGCGGACGCGCCGTCGCGCATTTCCGCCCCGGTGGACTGGGGCAGCTACCGGCTCGATGTGAATGCGCCGGGGTTGAGCGATACCGCCCAGACGAGCGTTTCCTTCACGGTCGGCTGGTCCGGCGCGGCAACGGCGACGCGTCCGGATCTTCTCGACATGACGCTCGACAAGGCGAGCTATCGCGCCGGCGACACCATGCAGGTGCGGCTCAACCCGCGCTTTGCCGGCAAGGCGACATTGGCTGTGGTGAGCGACAAGGTTCATGATATCCGCGTCGTCGATGTCGCGGCATCCGGAACGGATGTGAGCGTTCCTGTGCGCGCCGAATGGGGTCCGGGCGCTTATCTCGTCGCGCTTGCCCATCGCCCGCTCGATCAGGCGGCGAAGCGCATGCCGGGCCGCGCGCTCGGAACCGCATGGTTCGAGATTGATCGCGATGCGCGTGCTCTCGAGGTGAATCTCAACGCGCCGGACAAGATCAGGCCGCGCGGCACGCTGAAACTTCCGGTGAAGGTCGCGGGGTTGAAAGCGGGCGAAGAAGCGCGCATCACGGTGGCGGCGGTCGATGTCGGCATTCTCAACCTCACCCGCTACGAAGCGCCGAACCCAGCCTCATACTTCTTCGGGCAGAAACAGCTCTCGTCCGAGATCCGCGATCTTTATGCCTATCTCATCGACGGCATGCAGGGCACGCGCGGCGCAATCCGCTCCGGCGGCGACATGGAGCCCAAAGCCCTCGACGGCATTCCCCCGACACAGGAGCCCCTCGCGCGCTATTCCGGCGTGGTGAAGGTGGAGGCCGATGGCAGCGCCAATATCGAATTCGACATTCCGGCTTTCAACGGCACCGCGCGCGTCATGGCGGTGGCCTGGACGAAGGACCGCGTCGGCAGCGCGTCCGCCGATGTCATCATCCGCGATCCGGTCGTGCTGACGGGAACGCTCCCGCGCTTCCTTTCCGTCGGCGATCGTTCGCGGTTCTTCGTGCAGCTCGACAATGTGGAGGGGCCCGCCGGAAACTACACGGTGGATCTCGATATCCGCGGCCCCATCGTCGTTCCTGCCGATGCGCTGCGTTCCACCATCAGGCTCGATGCGAAAGCGAAGGGCAGCATCGCAATTCCCGTCACGGCGGGAGGAGGGGGCCTCGCTCAGGTCGAGGCGATCTTGCGAGGGCCTGATCTGGAAGTGGCGCAGAGCTTCAAGGTGGCGGTTCAGCCGGGGACCGGAGCTCTCGCGCGCCGCACGATCCGCCCGCTAGAGCCGGGTGCGAGCCTTTCCCTGTCGAGCGATCTCGTGAGCGACATCCTCAATGGCACCGGAGCGGTGTCCATTTCCGTCTCGCCCCTCGCCAGTCTCGACGTGCCGGGGCTGCTGCACTCGCTCGACCGTTATCCGTATGGCTGCACGGAGCAGACCGTGAGCCGCGCTCTGCCGCTTCTTTATGTCAACAAGCTCGCGGAGGAGGAAAGCCTTTCGCTGGATGACAAGGCCGACGAGCGCGTGCGCGGAGCCATCGAAAGAATCCTCGCGCGTCAGTCGTCCAACGGATCGTTCGGCCTGTGGTCGGTCGGCGGTGACGATATGTGGCTCGATGCCTATGCGACCGACTTCCTGACGCGCGCCCGTGAGCGCGGCTTTGCCGTGCCGCCGGTTGCGTTCAACATCGCCCTCGACCGGCTGCGCAACTTCGTCGCGAACACCACGCAGATCGGAGAAAACGCGGAGAGCCTTGCCTATGCGGCATATGTGCTCGCCCGTAACGGGCGTCCTGTCATGGGCGACTTGCGCTATCTCGCGGACACCAAGATCGACGACTTCAAATCGCCTCTGGCGCGCGGGCAGATCGCCGCCGCGCTGGCGCTTCTCGGCGACCGAGGCCGCGCGCAGAAGATCTTTACGTCGGCCGTGGATCGCCTGAAGGGCGACCGCGATACCGGCAATTTCCGCGCCGATTATGGTTCTCGCCTGCGTGACGGCGCCGGCCTTCTCACGCTGGCCTACGAGACGGACAACGTGCCCGCCGTCATTCAACCGGTGGCACAGGTCATCGATGCGGAGCGCGGAACGCGCCGCACGAGCACGCAGGAAGAGGCGTGGCTGGTTCTCGCCGCGCAGGCCGTTGCGCGGCAGGCCGATGCGATGGCGCTCACCGTGGATGGCGCGGCGCATAAGGGCGCGCTCTATCGCTCCTATCGCGATGCCGCCTTGCAGCGCGGCGCCGTCACCATCGTCAATGCGGGGCAGGAACCCGTTCAAGCTGTCATCACCGTCACGGGCAATGCCATCGAACCGGAGCCTGCGGTGTCGCGCGGCTACACGATCGAGCGCAGCTATTACAAGCTCGATGGCACGCAGATGCAGCCGTCTCAAGTGAAGCAGAACGAGCGCATGGTGGTCGTTCTGAAAGTCACGGAGGCGCAGGCGCGGCAGGCGCGTGTTCTTCTCGTCGATCGCCTTCCCGCGGGCTTCGAGATCGACAACCCGAAACTCGTCGACAGCGACAGTGTCGCCGGCCTCTCCTGGCTCAAGCGGGATGTGGAACCCGCGCACACGGAATACCGCGACGACCGTTTCGTAGCTGCTTACGACCGCGAGCCGAGCCAACCGGCGTTCTTCACCGTGGCCTACATGGTGCGCGCGGTCTCGCCGGGGCGCTATGTGCATCCACCGGCGCAGGTGGAAGACATGTATCGGCCTGAGCGCTACGGCCGCACCGCCTATGGCGAGGCCGAGGTGACGGCGGCAAGGCCGTGATGGGCACGCGCGGCACAGGCGCGCGACGCCGCGTTCTCGCAGCCCTCGCCGTATGCGCCGTTCTTGTTCCCGCTGTCGCGCTGTGGCGCTTCGTCGATGGTTTGGGACCTCTGGACGTCACTCTTACCGAAACGCGCTCGACGGTTGTTCTCGACCGCAGCGGAAAACTCCTGCGGCCCTTCGTGACGGGCGAGGGGCGATGGCGTTTGCCCATCGAGACGGACGATGTGGACCCGCGCTATCTCGCCATACTCAAGGCTTATGAGGATGCCCGGTTCGAGCATCATTCCGGCATCGATGCCCTGGCCTTTTTGCGCGCGGCGGCGCAACTCGTCACCCATCGGCAAGTAGTGTCCGGCGCATCGACCCTGACGATGCAGGTGGCGCGCCTTCTCGAACCGCGGGAGGAGCGCACGCTTTCTGCGAAGCTGCGGCAGGCCGTGCGCGCCGTGCAGCTGGAGCGCCGTTTCTCGAAAGATGAGATCCTGCGTCTTTACCTCACGCTTGCCCCTTATGGCGGAAATCTCGAAGGCGTTCGCGCGGCGAGCCTTTCCTATTTCGACCGTGAACCGAAGCGCCTGACCTTTGCCGAAGCGGCATTACTCGTCGCGTTGCCGCAATCGCCGGAAACGAGACGCCCTGACCGCTTTCCTGAAGCTGCGCGCAAAGCGCGCGACCGCGTGCTCGAGCGCGCCCGCGAGCGCGGCGTGATTACGGCCGCGGAGGCGGAAGTCGCCAGGGCGGAGCGCGTTCCCAAGGCTCGTCATGCCTTTCCGATGCTGGCCGCCCACGCGGCAGAGCAGGCGGCTTTGAGGCGCCCTTCCGAAACCATTCAACGCCTTGCCATCGATGGACGGCTGCAGGCGAGTCTTGAGCAACTCGCGCGGGAGCGCGCCGAGCGCATCGGTCCCAAGATCTCGCTCGCCATTCTCGTCATCGACAACGCCACCGGCGAAGTGCGCGCGCAGGTGGGCAGCCCCGATCCCATGAACAGGGAGCGCGCGGGCGCCATCGACATGACGCAGGCCATGCGCTCGCCGGGGTCGGCGCTCAAGCCTTTCATCTACGCGCTGGCCTTCGAGAGCGGGCTTGCTCATCCCGAAACGCTCGTGGACGACAGGCCCTCGCGTTATGGCGCGTATCAGCCGGAGAATTTCGATCTCGCCTTTCAGGGCACCGTCACGGCGCGCAAGGCCTTGCAGCTTTCCCTCAACCTGCCGGCGGTCGAACTTCTCAACGGTGTCGGGCCCGCTCGCCTTCTCGCGCGGCTGCGGGAGGCCGATACGGCAATCGCGATGCCGAAGGAGGCCGCGCCCGGCCTTGCCATCGGCCTCGGCGGCCTTGGCATCACGCTCACCGATCTCACGCGCCTTTACGCGGGGCTTGCACGGGGCGGCTCCATGCCGACCCTCGTGCGCAATTTAGGTGAGCGCGCGTCCGATGCCGCCGAGCGGCGCATCGCCGATCCTGTCGCGGCCTGGTACATCTTCGATATCCTGCGCGGCGCACCTCCACCGGAGAACGCGCTCGCCGGGCGCCTCGCCTTCAAGACCGGCACGTCCTATGGCTACCGCGATGCCTGGGCGGTGGGGTACGACAAACACTTCACCATCGGCGTGTGGGTCGGCCGCCCGGATGGCAGCGCCGTGCCGGGACTCGTCGGGCGTCTCGTGGCCGCGCCCATTCTGTTCGATGCCTATGGTAGGTTGGGGCAGGAGCCGGAAGCCCTCGCCGTTCCGCCTTTCGCGCTTCAGGCCTCCACTGCGGCCCTCCCACCGCCCTTGCGCCATGTGCGTCAGGACGTGCCGAAGACAATCGCCTCGACGGTTCAGGCGCCTCTCAAGATCGCCTTTCCACTGGATGGTTCGCGCGTCGATCTTGGACTCTCGCGAGTGAGCGAAGAGCGAAACGCGCTTCAGTTGAAAGCCTCCGGCGGCGTGCCGCCTCTGACCTGGATGGTCGATGGCGCACCTGTGGTGATGGCCGTTCTTCGCCGTGAAGCCGCATGGCAGCCGGAAGGGGCCGGCTTTCTGAGACTCTCCGTCATCGACGCCCGAGGCGCAACGGATAGCGTTCTGGTGAGGATCGAATAGCCTGACGCATATACTGTGGGGGTTCTATTGCCTGGACGATGAAGTGCGAAATAGTATCCCGCCACGAACGTCGATACGGATGTCGGCGCGAATTGCGAAACGAGTAAGGAGCCTTTGGCATGAAAACAGGTCTGGAAGGACGGCGCGCCCTCGTCTTGGGCGCGAGCAAGGGCTTGGGCTTCGGCATTGCGCGCGGACTGGCGGAAGAAGGCGCGCGCGTGGCAGTCGCCAGTCGGACGCTCGAGGGCTCGAAGGCCGCCGCCGACAAGATTGGCCACAACGCGCTCGCCTATGCCTGCGACACCGGCAAATCGGCGGATGTGGATGCGCTTGCAGCAGATGCGATGACAGGGCTGGGTGGAATCGACATTCTCGTTCTCAACAGCGGCGGACCGCCGCCCAGCAAGGCGCAAGGCGTATCATCCGAGCAGTGGCGCACGTCGTTCGAGGCCATGTTCGTCAATCTCGTGCGCTTGGCGGATCATCTCCTGCCCGGCATGATCGAGCGCAAGTTCGGCCGCATCATTTCGGTGATCTCATCCGGGGTCATCCAGCCCATTCCGAACCTTGCCATTTCCAACGCCATCCGCCCCGCTCTCGTCGGGTGGGGCAAGACCCTCGCGTCGGAAGTCGCGTCCTCGGGCGTGACCGTCAATGCCATCGCCCCGGGGCGCATCGCGACGGACAGGCTCAAGCAGCTCGACGCCGCCAATGCGGAACGCACGAAACGGGATATTGCCGAGGTTCAGGCGGCGGCTCTCGCAGCCATTCCGGCGGGCCGCTATGGTGACATCGACGAGTTCGCCGCCGCCGCCGTGTTCCTCGCCAGCGACAAGGCCTCCTTCATGACGGGCTCGATCCTGCGGGTCGATGGCGGGCAGATCTCGGCGACCTGAGGCTGAGAGCCCGGAATTTTGCGGCCTCTTGCGGGCATGTTATTGATGGGCGCGCGTGGCCAGACCTCGCGCCCCTTTTTCGATGTAACGGCTTGGATATTGGAGATGCCTCCGATTGCCTTGAGCAGAACGCCTTTCTTCGCCATGGCCCGCACGGGGGTGTGTCGTGAAGCAAAGTGACGGCTCGGGCCGGCTCTGGAGCCTGCAGGCTGTCGTTGCGATTGTCTTCACCGTCATCGTTCTTGCGATTTCCGGCAGTCTGATCGGGTTCAACCATGCGCAGCTGACGAAGCTGACATTGCGGGATGCGGAGGAAGACTTCCGCCGGATCGTGGACAATGTCAGGGGAGAGGTTTCCGGCGGCTTCCGCATCGCGGGTTCGGTTTTGGACACCATTTCGCTGACCGTCGATCCGAACCAGCCTCTCGACGCTCTGGCGCCGCGGCTTCTCACCATTCTCACCGACCTCGAAAGGTCCTTGCCCGCAGCGGTGGGTCTTTTCGTCGGGCGTGGGGATGGGTCGCATGTCTTGGTGCAAAGCCTTTCAGGGGGCATTCCGCCCGAGATCGGAAAGCCCGTAGCAGGCGCCGCCTACGCCTATAAGCTCGTCGAGCAACAACCAGCAGGAGCAATCGCGCGCTGGATCGTGGTCGACAGAACGGGGCACGAATTGCAGCGCATTCCGCCCCAGCCCACGACATTCGACCCGCGCCAGCGCCCCTGGTACGAGCCGAGCGTGGCAAGCGACGGATCAATCGTGACACCACCCTACCGGTTCGCCAGTGTGCCGGAAGCCGGCATTACGATGGCGCACCGGGCCGAGCAGAGGGACGATGCGGTGTTCGGCATCGACATGACTCTGGCAAGTCTCGATCAATATCTCGAAAGGCTCCGCTTTCCGCCCGAGTTGGAGTTGTTGATCTTCGACGACACGGGCACGTTGATCGCTCACCCGCACGGTAATTCCTATCGGCAGATCCTGCAGGCCGACAAAGAGGCGAGGCTGCTCAAGGT
The DNA here is from genome assembly GCF_003290125.1 of Microvirga flavescens. GTDB lineage: Bacteria > Pseudomonadota > Alphaproteobacteria > Rhizobiales > Beijerinckiaceae > Microvirga > Microvirga flavescens. The sequence goes on along the minus strand of NZ_QMKH01000005.1, from coordinate 98,950 downwards.
CACGGATCTTAATGCGCCGCTCCTGCGCAGCATGTATGCCAATTTCCAGGGACTCGGCGGGCGTGTAGAGAACGTTTCGTTCGATGTCGGTGACCAGAATTACTTCGGCCGCACGGAGCGTGTGGGCGATGGTTTCGGCAATCTCTTCATCAGTCTTGCCGTTCCTTATGAAACGTTGCTGGGGCCCGCCGAGCAGCTGCGCTCGCAACTTCTTCTCATCAGCGCGGCTTCCGTCGCGCTTGCCCTTCTCGTCGTCGTTCTCACGGCGCGGCGGCTTTCAAGGCCGCTCCAGGTCGCGGCGGAGGACATTCGCCGGATCATGCGTTTCGAGTTCGGCCATCCCGCAAGGCCGCAGCCGCGCGTCTTCGAAATTCAGCAACTGAGGCGCGCCATCGACACGCTTGAACTCGCGCTGAGCACGTTCATGCGCTATGTCCCGCGCGCATTGGTGCAGGGCATCATCGGGCGCACGTTCTCGTCCGAACTTGGTGGCAAGCGCCAGCCGATCACCGTTCTGTTCTCGGACATCGCCGGGTTTACGACGCTTGCGGAAGAGCTCGATCCCGAGGATGTGATGATGCGGACATCGCGCTACTTCAGCGATGTCGGCAGTGAGCTTTTGCGCTCGGGCGCGACCATCGACAAATACATCGGCGACAGCATCATGGCGTTCTGGAACGCGCCTGAGGAACGAGAGGACCATGTGTCCCTCGGGTGCCTCGGCGCGCTTCGCGCAGCCCGCAGGCTTGACCGGTTGAACGAGCAGTTCATCGCCGAAGGAAGCCTGCCCATGCGGACGCGCTTCGGCCTTCATACGGGAGAGGCGGTCGTCGGTAATGTCGGTTCCGTCGACCGCGTGAACTACACGGCGCTCGGTCACACGGTGAACATGGCGTCCCGGCTGGAGAAGCTGAACAAGCGATACGGCACCATCATCCTGGTGAGCGAGACGGTGCGCGCCGCTGCGGGCGAACACTATGTGTTCCGCTTCGTCGACAACGTCGTGCCGGAAGGCGCACACAAGGCGATGGCCGTATTCGAGCTTCTCGGCGTAGCGCATGAGGGCGAGCCGGAGCTTCAGCCTTCCGATGAACGCCTGCGCACCTTGAAGGCATGGGAGGCAGCGTGTGCGAGCTACGATTCCGGCGATCTGGAGAAAGCCGCCGCGCAGCTCGATGCCCTGATCGAGAGCGCGCCCGACGATCTTCTGTTCAGGATTTACCTGGAACGGTGCCGCGCCACTCTGCGCGAAGAGGAAAAGCGCTCTTGACGGGAGTGTGCAAGGCGCGCCAATCCTGCCTGTAACACGTCAACATCCATCGGGCGCCATGACCGCGACTTACATCGATACTTTCTACAAGCGTACACTTAGCGGTGCGGAGAACTATCCTGCCGCGCAGGGGCGCATGGCGGCGGATGTGTGCATCGTCGGCGGTGGATTCGCTGGCGTGACGGCGGCGCTCAATCTGGTGCGGGCAGGCCGGTCGGTTGTTCTTCTTGAAGCGCAGCGCATCGCCTGGGGTGCTTCCGGCCGCAATGGCGGTTTCGTCTCGGCGGGCTACGCCACGTCGTTGTCCGCCATCGAGCGCATGGCGGGGAAGGCGAGGGCGAAGGATCTCTTTCGCCTGTCGATGGAAGGTGTCGAGCTCATCCGCGCCAACATCGCCGACCTCAGGCTTGACGACGCGGCCCCCGTGCCGGGCATCATCAAGGCCGTGCGCTACAATCCCGGCGATGCCTTGTGGAAAGCGCGCGAGCGCATGGAGCGCGAATTCGGCCTCAAGCAGCGCCACCTGCCGCGCGAGGAAATCCGCGGCATTCTGCGTTCGCCCAAGTATCATGAGGCTCTTCTCGACGAAGACGCATTCCACTTTCACCCTCTCAATTACACGCAGGGCCTTGCCCGTGAAGCCGCGCGCCTGGGCGTGAAGATCTTCGAGGGATCGCCTGTGATCTCCGTCGATCTCGACGCTCCGAAAAAGTGCATCAGAACGGCGCAGGCGGAAGTTGAGGCCGAGCATGTCCTGTTCGCGACGGGCGGCTACACGGGCGGCGTTCTGCCTGCGTTGAAGCGCTCCTACCTTCCCATCGCCACGTATGTGCTGCTGACGGAGGAAGCGCCGGATCTCGTGCAATCGGCTATCGGCACTTCCGCCGCCGTGCTCGATGATCGCAGGGCCGGGGATTATTACCGCACCGTCGATGGTGGAAAACGCATTCTCTGGGGCGGGCGTATCACGACCCGCACGACGGATCCGCGCGACATCGCCGCCCTTCTTGAGCACGAGATGAAGACGACTTACCCGCAGCTCGCCGGGTTGAAGACGGAAGTCGCCTGGTCGGGTCTCATGTCCTACGCGCGGCATCTCATGCCGCAGATCGGGCAGCTCACGCCGGGGGTGTGGTACTGCACGGCCTTCGGCGGGCACGGCACGAACACCACCACCATCGGCGGAACGGTGATCGCCGAGGGAATTCTGGGGGAAAGCGACCGTTATCGCCTGTTCGAACCCTTCGGCCTTACGTGGAGCGGCGGCCCCTTCGGCCGCGCTGCCGCGCAACTGACCTACTGGTCCTACCAGATTGCGGATTACGCGCGGGAGTTCCGCTCCCGCTAGGGCATGATCAGAACAAGTGGAAACCGGGTGTTGCCCGGGTCAGCTAGTGGATCGCTATCAGAAATTGGTCAGAACTGAGCCAGGTAAAAATCCCGAGGGAGAGCCCCGCGAGAATGAGCGCGGTGGCGACGAGCAGGCGATTATCGATCTCCGAATCCGGCCTGCCCGATCGGCTGGCGCTGTAGCTGGCGCGAAAGGCTGAATATTTCGAGCTCATGATCATCCGTCCCGGCTTGAGGGAGCTTGAAGCCTAGTTCTTTACGAAAGAAGGGAAGTGCCCTGGCGCACGGGGCTGTCTTTCGCCATTGCCGGTTGGCTGCGCGGTCATGGCCCTGTTGAGGGCGGGGTTGCCCCAAACGCATGCGGATTGTATTGCGCGCCAGACCACACGGGATGTGACGATGAACGAGATCTGGGCTGCCTTTCTGAATTCCTGGCGCGGGATCCGTGTCGCCGCCGCCACGGAACGGGCCGTGAGGCAGGAGTTCATCCTGCTCGCCATTGCCGTCCCCCTCTCGTTCCTGATTGGGACGACGGCCTGGGTCCGGGTGGCGCTCGTGAGCACGATCCTCCTGCTCCTCGTTGCCGAATTCCTCAACACCGCGGTCGAAAAGCTCTGCGACCACGTCAACCCCGACCACCACCCCGCCATCGGCCGCGTGAAGGACTTCGGCTCCGCTGCCGTCTTCTGCGCCCTCGTGATCGCGGGACTCGTCTGGGGCACGGCTCTCTTTGAGCGGGTGGGTGTCCTCTAAGGCGCGTCAAAACGCAGCCGGGTAAACGGGCCAGTTTTCTCAAAGACCGGGAAGAAGCTGATTTTCAGGAAATGGTGTGCCAGAGAGGATTGATCTCTCGGCGTTTCCTAACGTGAAGTTCAAGGTAGCGACCGGGTTTGTCGATCTCGGTAAGGACGCTATCACGGCACTAGCGATGGCGGTCGCCTCACACGTTCAGGCCTGCTTCGCAAAGGAAGCTGGCGTTCTGGCCGCCATCGACTCCGATGGCAGTTGATGTTGCCTTTGAGGAGATCTGATTACCCTGCGAGATATCGACCTTCAGCGCCAACGGGGCTGAAGAACGTCTCATGGTATCGGTTGTATCCGTGAATATCCTTCCAGGTCGTCATCCACTTGCGCATCTCGGCAACCTGATCGGGGATCCACGGTTCGCGCAAAAGCGGCTGCTGGTCGGGGTTAAGGAGATCCAGGCCAGCAGATGCCCCCTTGTGAAGGAAGGTGAACCAGGCGAGGCCCATCGCAACCAAGGCCGCCGAATAGCGGTTCTCATTTCGGGCGATCTCATCGGCGAGAACGGCGCACCGGTCTTCAAAGCTCATACCATCGGAGCGACATTGCTTGAGGACGTGGCGCGGCGGGCGCTCTCGAAGGAACTGCACTCGCGACCCCTCCTGATCGCAGATGAAGTCGGAGTATGGCCGCAAGGCGTTCGCAGTCCAGTGGACCCAAGGAAGCCATGCATGATTGTAATCCTGATGGATGACAATCGCTCCGCTCTTTAGGGTTCGTGAGAGGAAGTTGTCGAGGATGAAGTCGTTGAGGTCTACGGTTTTTGCGACGTCAATGAAGAGGATCTCGAGATCGCGTCCCTCGTACTTCTGCTCTAGGAGGTCACCAGCGTAAGTTCTGACGAGATGACTATGTTGGCCGACGTTCGCTTCATAGAGATCGAGGACGGAATCGCCCGGGCGCTTCGTGTCTCCAATAAGGTCTTCGGTATACGGGTCCTGAGGGCAGACGAACATATCGAACGAATGGATGATCCTTCGCCCGAAGGGGCCGCGAGGATTATCGGCAAGGCCCTGAGCCAGTGACACTGTCGAACCGCCAAGGAAACATCCGAGATCGGCGATATCACCTCGCCCCGTATAGGCGCGAGATGCGAACCAATGGAGCATCCGGCGCTCATATTCGCTCAACATGGTCGGAACATTGGGGTTGAAGGACCTGGAGGGCTCTTCAGTATGCCAACGATGCGCCCGAAGGTCGCCCACAGAGATCCCTTCTGGCTTCGTAAAGAGGGACCGGATTTTCTGAAGCATTGAGGGTCGCCACCTAAAATTGCGGCATCTAAGTAGCAAATCCCTAGCGTAGTTGTGAAGGCCAGCGCCTCGACTCGCCCAGTGGTGATGGCATGATCACCGTAACAATCGCGGATGATTTCGCGTCTGTGCGCCGCCTCATTCAGGGGCGAAGCGTCTCGACGATATCGACCTTCCGCACACCGGCCATCGGATCGGCGTCGGCGAGGATGAAATCCATGCTTTTATGGATTTGGAGTGCCGGTGGCGATACGGGCAGAGGCAAGCTTATTGGGGCGGACAGGCGCTCGGCAGAGAGGCGCGGCTATGCGCGTTCACGGGCCGCTAAAATTCTTACTTTCCAAAGAAAAATGGTGCTGCCAGAGAGGATTGAACTCTCGACCTCTCCCTTACCAAGGGAGTGCTCTACCACTGAGCTACGGCAGCGCGCTTTGTTTCGAAGCGGGCCGGTTAGTGCCACAGGGTGGCGGCCGGCGCAAGTTTGAAAGTGAAAAATATTGGGTGTTTCGTGGCTTGGGGCCGAAAGGGGGTCCCAAGCCCCCGTTTCCCGGTCAGGCGGCTTGTGTCCCTGCGTCCGATTCGGCTTGCCGTTGCGGATTCAAGGGAAGCTTGAGCGTAGTCCACACCTCCACCAGCGCCTTGGTGAGCGCGGCGATATGCGCCTCCGAGTGGAGTGGGGTGGGGGTGATCCGCAGGCGCTCGGTGCCGCGCGGCACCGTGGGGTAGTTGATCGGCTGGATGTAGATGCCGTGGACGTCCAGAAGCCGGTCGGACGCGGCCTTGCAGGCCTCCGCATTGCCCACCATCACCGGAACGATATGGGTTTCGGTCGCGAGCACCGGCAGGCCGGCGCGGGCCAGCGCCGCCTTGGTGCGGGCGACCTGGAGGTGCTGCCGGGTGCGCTCCTCGGAAGATGCCTTGAGATGGCGCACCGAGGCGGTGGCGGCGGCCGCGACCGCCGGGGGCAGGGCGGTGGTGAAGATGAAGCCAGGCGCGAAGCTGCGCACGGCATCGATGACGGCGCGGGAGGCCGTGATATAGCCGCCCATGACGCCGAAAGCCTTGCCCAGCGTGCCCTCGATCACGTCGACCCGGTGCATCGCCTCCTCGCGCTCGGCGATGCCGCCGCCGCGCGGGCCGTACATGCCGACCGCGTGGACCTCGTCCAGATAGGTCATGGCGTTGTAGCGCTCGGCGAGGTCGCAGATCGCATGGATTGGGGAAACATCCCCATCCATCGAATAGACGCTCTCGAAAACGATGAGCTTCGGCCTGTCGCCGGCGGTCTGAAGCAGCTCTTCGAGGTGGGCGAGGTCGTTGTGGCGGAAAATCGTCTTCTCGCAGCCGGACTGGCGCACGCCCTCGATCATGGAATTGTGGTTGAGGGCGTCCGAGAGAATGAGGCAGTTCGGAATGAGCTTCGCGATGGTCGCGATGCCGGTCTGATTCGAGACGTAGCCGGAGGTGAAGACGAGGCCCGCCTCCTTGCCGTGAAGGTCGGCCAGCTCGGCCTCCAGCTCCACGATGGGGTGGCTGTTGCCGGAAATGTTGCGGGTGCCGCCCGCGCCCGTGCCGGCGCGCCAGGCGGTTTCGACCATCGCCCGCATCACGCCTTTGTTCTGCCCCATGCCGAGGTAATCGTTGGAGCACCACACGGTGATGTCGCGGGGGCCTTGAGGGCTGTGCCAGGTCGCGGAAGGAAAGCGGCCTGCCTGCCTCTCGATATCGGCAAAAACGCGATAACGCCTTTCTTCCTTGAGGCGATCGAGAGCGGAGGCAAAGAAGTCTTGATAGTCCATCATCTCACCGGATGCGGTAACGCAACGCCCCGGGAAAATAGGGAGCCGCGCCAGGATCGGCATTGATCTCGGTCAAAGCCTGCGACACTGATTAAGCGGGTTGAGGCCCGTTTGCGAAGCCTTTATCTGAAAAGGCGACGATGGGTCGCGTGAAACATGTCTGACGGAAAATCGCAAGAAAAAGCCGACCGCCTGAAGGCGGCTTTGAAAGAGAATCTTAAGCGTCGCAAGGCTCAAGCTCGTGGCCGGCAGGCCGTGAAGCCGGAGGCTGCGGACGGGCCGGAGCCGAAGCGGACGGACGACAAGCCTGCGTGACTTTTATTTCATGAGGCCGCACGCGGCCCATTGCTGCAAGGGACATTTCATGGATCGCATTCGCATTCGTGGTGGGGCGCCTCTCAACGGCACGATTCCGATCTCCGGCGCCAAGAACGCGGCGCTGCCCCTGATGATCGCGAGTCTGCTCACCGAGGAAACGCTGGAGCTCGGCAACGTGCCGCGCCTTGCCGACATTTCCTCGCTCCTGCGGATTTTGAGCAATTTCGGCGTCGATCACATGATCGCGGGCCGCCGTCCGGGCGAAACCTCGGAGACGGGGCAGACCATCCGCCTCACCGCCCGCTCGGTCATTGATACCTGCGCGCCTTATGAGCTGGTCTCGACCATGCGGGCGAGTTTCTGGGTCATCGCCCCCCTCGTTGCCCGCCTCGGCGAGGCGCGGGTGTCGATGCCCGGCGGCTGCGCCATCGGCACGCGGCCGGTCGATCTTCTCATCATGGCGCTGGAAAAGCTCGGTGCGGAGATCGAAATCGACGGCGGCTATGTGGTTGCAAAGGCTCCCAAGGGGCTCACCGGCGCGACCATTGAGTTCCCGAAGGTGACCGTCGGCGGCACCCATGTGGCGCTCATGGCGGCGACCCTTGCCAAGGGCACGACCGTCATCAAGAACGCCGCCCGCGAGCCGGAGGTGGTGGATCTTGCTGATTGCCTCATCAAGATGGGCGCGAAGATCCGCGGCGCGGGCGAGAGCGAGATCGTCGTGGAGGGCGTGGAGCGCCTGCACGGCGCGTCCCACGACGTCCTGCCCGACCGGATCGAGACAGGCACCTACGCGATGGCGGTCGCCATGACGGGGGGCGATGTCACGCTGGAGAATACCCGGCCCGAACTTTTGGCATTCGCCCTCGACGTGCTGAAACAAGCCGGGGCGGAAATCACCTCTACGGACAACTCGATCCGCGTCCGCCGCAACGGCAACGGCATCAAGGCCGTGGATATGACGACGGACCCGTTCCCCGGCTTCCCGACCGACTTGCAGGCGCAGTTCATGGCCCTGATGACCAAGGCCAGCGGTACCTCGCGCATCCGCGAGACGATTTTCGAGAACCGGTTCATGCATGTGCAGGAGCTGGCCCGCCTCGGCGCGAAGATCCGCCTCGACGGCGACAGCGCCTATGTGGAGGGTGTTCCGACTCTCAAGGGTGCGCCGGTCATGGCGACAGACCTTCGCGCGTCGGTGTCGCTGGTCATCGCGGGCCTTGCCGCCGAGGGCGAAACCACGATCAACCGGGTCTACCATCTGGACCGGGGCTTCGAGGCGCTCGAGGCCAAGCTCGTGCGCTGCGGGGCCGAGATCGAGCGCATCAAGGGATAAAGAGATCGGAGGCTCCAACGCCTCCGATCTTTTTCAGGATCAATAGCCGATCGCGCCACGCTTCGTGCCGAAGCCGGGGATGTCGCAGCGGCAGGGCGTGTTGCGCGGGAAATATTGCGGATATTCGCAGCTTCCGCGCGAGGTGACGCACACATTACCCATCTGACGGCGCTGCTGCTGCTGCCTCCAGCGTTGACCGGGCGGCGGTCCCCATCCGGGTTGAGGCGGGGGAGGCGGCCTCCAGCCGGGCGGTGGCGGAGGCGGGCGGTTCCAGCCGGGGCCGGGGCCGTAATAGGGATCGTAGTATTGAGCAAAGCTCGGGCCCGCGAGCGCCACGAGGGCGAAGAGGGCCAGGGCGAGGTGTTTCATCGACTTTTTTCTCCAGACGTAGCCATGATGCGGTTTGAAAGGTGAACCTTCCGTGAGCGCAAAGGTTGCGCTAGCCGCAAGCCGTCTCTAGGTAGCTCTCAAAGCTCAAGAAGAGGTTGCCGCCCGATGGATCTCTTGAAACTCGTCGCTCTCGATCCGGAAGATCTCACGGTCGTCTCGGCCTATCTTCAGGATGCCCTCATCCGCGTCGGCGATATGGCCTACCTTCCCGGCGAGCGGCGCTTTGCTGTTCTCGCCAAGCGGTTCGCCTGGGAGGAGGGCTCGAAGGCCCCGCCGCAGCGCCGCCTCGCGGGCCTGCATTTCGAGCGCGTAAAGGCCGTGCGCCTGCGCGGCATCGACCCCAGAAACCAGGATGCGGTGCTCAATCTTCTTGCCATCTCCTTCGAGGAGAAGGATACGCCATCCGGAACCGCGACTTTGATTTTCGCCGATGGCGGTGCGATTCAGGTCGATGTGGAGTGCATCGAGATGCAGATGAAGGACATGGGCCCCGTCTGGGCGGCCGAGAGCCGCCCCTCGCACGGCGACACATCGGCGGAGCGCTCCTGATGGCGCAGCGGCTCGATGCCCGGGACGCCGGGTTCCCGAAAGCCTTCGCGGATCTTCTGTCGGCCAAGCGCGAAGTGTCGGAGGACGTGGACCAGGCGGTCCGCACAATCATCGAGGATGTGGTCGCGCGGGGCGATGAGGCCCTCATCGATTACACGCGCCGCTTCGACGCTCTCGATTTGACGCCGCAGACCCTGCGCATCTCTGATGAGGAGATCGACGCCGCCGAGGCGCAATGCGCGAAGGAGGAGCTTGATGCTCTCCGGCTCGCGAAGGAGCGCATCGAGGTCTATCACCGCGCCCAGCGCCCGCAGGATTCCCTCACCACGGACGCGCTCGGCGTCACGCTCGGCTGGCGCTGGACGGCGCTTGAATCGGTCGGCATCTACGTGCCGGGCGGACGGGCGAGCTATCCCTCTTCCGTTCTCATGAATGCGGTTCCGGCGAAGGTCGCTGGCGTGCCGCGCATCGCGATGGCGGTGCCGACCCCGCGCGGCGAGACGAACCCGCTCGTGCTCGTCGCCGCGCGGCTGGCCGGTGTCGATGAGATCGTGCGCGTTGGCGGCGCGCAGGCCGTCGCCGCTCTCGCCTATGGTACTGAGGTCGTGCAGTCGGTGGCCAAGATCGTCGGCCCCGGCAACGCCTATGTGGCCGCCGCCAAGCGCCGGGTGTTCGGGCAGGTCGGCATCGACATGATCGCCGGGCCCTCCGAAGTGCTCGTCGTTGCTGATCGTCATGCGAATCCCGATTGGATCGCCGCCGATCTTCTGGCGCAGGCCGAGCACGATCCGGTGGCGCAGGCGATCCTGATCACGGATAGCGCGAGCCTTGCCGACGCGGTTGAGAAAGCCGTGGCGCGCCAGCTCACGACGCTGCCGAAGGCCGAGATCGCCGGTGCGAGCTGGCGCGATTATGGCGCGATCATTCTGGTTGAAAAACTGGACGATGCGATTTCCCTCATCGATCGCCTCGCGCCGGAGCATCTCGAGATCGAAACCGAGAACGCGGAGGCTCTTGCCGCAAAGGTCCGCAATGCGGGCGCGATCTTTCTCGGTAGCCATACGCCGGAAGCCATCGGCGATTATGTCGGCGGCCCGAACCATGTTCTGCCGACCGCGCGTTCCGCACGGTTCTCGTCCGGCCTCGGCGTGCTTGACTTCATGAAGCGAACCTCGATCCTGAAATGCGATGCGAATGCGCTGCGCGCGATCGGCCCCGCCGCCATCGCGCTGGGGCGTTCGGAGGGTCTCGAAGGTCATGCGCGATCCGTGGCGATCCGCCTGAACATGTGACGGATGGGAGCGGGGATGGCGAGCGGAGGAAAGGAACGGTGCCGTCTTGTCGCCGTCACGCTCGATGAGGGCTCCATCGGTCGCGGCAATCCCGACCAGGAGCATGAGCGCGCCATCGCCATTTACGACATCATCGAAGAGAACTCCTTCGCGCTGCCGAACTATGAAGGCGGGCCTTATGCGCTGCATATCGCGCTGATCGAGAAGCGGCTTTGCTTCGAGGTGCGCACGCAAGGCGGCGAAACGCTCGTCACGCATCATCTGTCGCTCACGCCGCTTCGCAGGGTGATCCGCGATTACGAGATGATCTGCGACAGCTACTACAAGGCCATCCGCTCCGGCTCACCCTCGCAGATCGAGGCCATCGACATGGGGCGGCGCGGCCTGCACAACGAGGCGGCGGATCTTCTGATGAAGCGTCTTGAAGGCAAGATCGTTGTCGATTTCGACACGGCCCGTCGCATCTTCACGCTCATCTTCGCATTGCACTGGCGGGGTTGACGCTTGGACGTAGCGCAGAGCCCGAAAAAGATACATTCGGTGCTGTTCGTATGCGCCATGAACGCGGTTCGCTCCCCTATGGCCGAAGCCATCGCGCGTTACTACTTCGGCAAGTCGTTCTATGTGCAGTCGGCGGGCGTGCGCAAAAGCGAAACAGATCCGTTCGCGGTTCAGGTGCTCGACGAGATCGGCATCGATGCCTCGAAGCACAAGCCGCGCACACTTGAAGAACTGGAGGAGTGGGAGGGGCTCAACTTCGACCTCATCATCTCCCTCTCACCGGAAGCGCACCACGCTGCTCTCGAGCTGACGCGCACGCTCGCGGCGGATGTCGAATACTGGCCGACGCCCGATCCGACACTCGTGCAAGGCTCGCGCGAGCAGATGCTCGAGGCCTATCGCCAGGTGCGCGACGGCCTCGCTGGACGCATCAAGCAGCGGCTGGCGCCCGCTTTAGAAACCTAGTGCTCTGAGAATCGTCAGCGTGCCAAGGCCGGCGGCGAGGCCCGCGAGCTCCTTGCGGGTGAACGCCATGACGATGATCGTCGCCGCGATGCCGATGAACGCGGTCGGCCCCTTGTCGATGAGGATCGGCAGGATCGTTGCAAGAATGATGGAGCCGGGCAGGGCGCGCAGACCTCGCTCGATCCGGGGCGTGATCGTCACGCGCGTCATCACGAGCGCCCCCGCGATGCGGCACAGGAAAGTCGCGACCGTCATGGCTGCGATGGCGATCGTGCCGCCCCAGGGACCCGCGATGAATTGTTCCACGCCGCTCATTCGATCAGCATCCCCGCGATGACGCCGGAGACAGCGCCGAGAATGAGGTAAAGATAGCCCGGCACGAAGGCATGGACGAGAAGGGCGACGGCGCCCGCAACCAGCCAGGGCAGGGCGGGCTTTGCGCCCTTCCAGAGCGGCACCAGCATGGAGCCGAAGAACACCGGCATCACGAGATCGAGCCCGAAACGCTCGGGCGCGGGCACGAGTGCTCCGGCGAAATAGCCGGCGACAGTCGCCACGAACCACACGATCCACAAAAGCACGCTCAGCCCGAACAGAACGCCGACATCGCGGCCGCCTTCCTGGTGATAGTGCGTGCCGATGAGCCAGGTGGCTTCCGTGACGAGAAAGAGATTGATAGCCGAACGCCAGAGAGGCTCCTTCGCGAGCCAGGGCTGCAGCGCCGCGCCGAGGAGGATCATGCGCGCATTCACCACCGCCGTGACCGCCATGAGCGTCAAAAGCGTGCTGAGCGTCCACGACACCTGCCACATGCCGAGGGAGACCATCTGCGAGGCTCCGGCATAGACGAAGCCGCTGAGGCCCATTGCCTGCGTCAGAGGCAGCCCCTTCTGCGAGGCGGCGGTGCCGAAGGCCATTGCGAAGACGATGTAGCCCGGAAAGACGGGCAGGGCCATCTTCGCCCCAAGGCGGCAGCCGGCGAGTGTGAAGTGACTTCGGGAGGGTGCGGACATGACGGCTTTCTGCCGATCCGCACCCTTTCCGTCAACGATGTCCGCGCTCATACTTTCGCGCGGGCGGTCAGGCGCTGGCGCCTTCCTTGCCCTTGCGCGAGAGAACCCACCCGCCGACGATGACCAGGGCCGCGCCGATGACGGCGGCGCTGTAGAGCACCTGCGGAACGGGCTTCAGGTCGAGCGGCGGATGACCGGGATCCGGCATCACGAATTGCGGGAAGTTGCCGGAGAGCCAGCCAAGCACCACCGGGTCCGTCACGATCATCTCGGCGGCGATGTAGCCGAGGAGAGCAGCACCCGCCCACACGAGGAGGGGGAACCGCGTCAGAAGATTCGTGATGACCGAGGCGCCGGCCATGATGAGCGGGATCGAGAGCAGAAGACCGAAAATGAAGAGTTCCGGGTGTCCGCGCGAGGCGGCGGCGATGGCCACCACGTTGTCGAGGCTCATCACGGCGTCGGCGATGGCGATGGTGCGCACGGCCTTCCACAGGCTGTCGCTGGCCTTCACTTCGTGCCCTTCCTCCTCTTCGCCGCCGATCAGCTTCAGCGCGATCCAGAACAGCAGAAGGCCGCCGATGATGCGCAGGTAAGGAACGCCGAGAAGGTAGGAGATGATCAGCGCGAAAACGATGCGCAGGGCGACCGCCGTGCCCGCGCCCAGCATGATGCCGAGCTTGCGCTGGTTCTGCGGCAGCGAGCGGCAGGCCATCGCGATGACGACCGCATTGTCGCCCGAGAGCAGAATGTCGATCCAGACGACCTGAAGCAGCGAGACGAGGAACGTCGTCGAGAGAATATAGTCCATCAGTCTTGCCTTGGCATTCAGGTGGGATCGGGCGATGCGGCTGCTTAGGTATACATCGGTTTCGCGGATTCAACCGTGAAATCGGGATTTCCCTTGGATAAGGCACAAAAAAGACCGGGATTGGACAAAGGTCTTAGTCGCTAAGCCTATGTTTTTCCTCAACCTCCCTTGAAAACGCGAGCCGGTTGATTGATCCCGGGCGACAGCTTGGGCACAATTTTTACGGTTGCAACAAGGCGTGGTCCACGCGCCGGTCGGGAGGATGCCGATGTCTCATTCGCATGAGCGCCCCAAAGAACAGGAGCGGCGCGGCTTCGTCCGAGGTGCGCAGGATTTCGCGGGCGGCATCTTCCTGCTTCTGCTGGCGGCGCTCGGCCTGTGGCTGATGCGGGGCCTGCCGCAGGGGCGCCTCAGCGCAATGGGGCCGGCCATGCTGCCGGACTGGCTGTCCATCGGCGTCGGCCTTTGCGGCGTGGCGCTTCTGGTCAACGGCCTCCTCAAGCACGGAGCAGCGCTCGAGCGGTGGAGCCTGCGCGGTCCGGTCTTCATCATTCTGGCCATCCTCGCATTCGCGGCGACCATCCGCCCCTTGAGCCTTGGGGGATTTTCGCTGCCTGGCCTCGGCATGATCGTCGCCGGGCCCCTGGCTATCTTGATCGGAGGCTGCGCTACGCCCGAGGCGCGCCTGCGTGAACTCGTCATTCTCTCCTTGAGCCTCACGCCGTTCTGCATGCTGCTCTTCGGCGACATGCTGAACCTGCCGATCCCGGTTTTCCCGCAGGCGCTCACGGGGCTCTTTCCCGCAGGCTGGTCGCAGAAGGACATTCTGCGCGCCTGCTCGGCCATCATGGCCGCTGCGGCGCTTATCATGTTTCTCACCGGCCGCCGCCGGCACACCACGAAGGTCGATGTGGCCATCGAGACGGAGCAGGGCTGATGAGCGATCTGGTTTCAAACTTAAGCCTTGGTTTCGGCGTCGCGCTGTCGCTGCAGAATCTCGGCCTCGCATTCCTCGGCTGCCTTGTCGGCACGCTGATCGGCGTTCTGCCCGGCGTCGGCCCCATCGCCACCATCGCCATGCTTTTGCCGATCACCTTCGGGCTCGATCCGGTGGGCGCGCTCATCATGCTCGCAGGCATCTATTACGGCGCGCAGTATGGCGGTTCGACCACGGCGATCCTCGTCAACATTCCCGGTGAAGCGACGTCGGTGGTGACGACCCTCGACGGCCACCAGATGGCGCGGCAGGGGCGCGCGGGCGTGGCGCTCGGTATTGCCGCCATCGGCTCGTTCTTCGCCGGTACGGTCGCGACATTGGTCATCGCGGCGCTCGGTGCGCCGCTCACCAGGCTCGCGTTGATCTTCGGCCCAGCTGAGTATTTCTCGCTGATGGTCATGGGTCTCGTCTTCGCGGTCGTGCTCGCGCGCGGTTCGATCCTGAAAGCGGTGGCGATGATCCTCGTGGGCGTGCTGCTCTCGACCGTCGGCACCGATCTCGAAACCGGTGAAGAGCGCATGACCTTCGGTCTGCCGTTCCTCTCCGATGGCATCGATTTCGCTGTCCTCGCGATGGGCATTTTCGGCATTGCCGAAATTCTGCGCAATCTCGACCAGACCGAGACCCGCGACGTGGTGCGCCAGGCCATCGGCCGCCTTCTGCCGAACCGGGACGACTTCAAGCAGTCCTATGCTTCGGTTCTTCGCGGCACCGTGATCGGCTCGATCCTCGGCATCCTGCCCGGCAACGGCGCGGTGCTCGGGCCGTTTGCTTCCTATACGGTGGAAAAGAAACTCGCGAAGGACCCGAGCCGCTTCGGGCGCGGCGCCATCGAGGGCGTGGCGGGCCCTGAATCCGCGAACAACGCCGGCGCGCAGACGTCCTTCATCCCGCTTCTCACCCTCGGCATTCCACCGAATGCCGTGATGGCGCTGATGGTCGGAGCCATGACGATTCACGGCATCGTGCCGGGCCCGCAGGTAATGACGCGCAACCCCAACCTGTTCTGGGGTATGATCGCTTCCATGTGGGTCGGCAACCTCATGCTGCTGATCATCAACCTGCCGCTCATCGGCATGTGGGTGCGTCTCCTGAAGGTGCCTTACCGCCTGATGTTCCCGGCGATCCTGATGTTCTGCTGCATCGGCATCTACTCCATCAATTCGCTGCCGACGGACGTGGTGTTCATCGGCCTCTTCGGCCTCGTCGGCTACCTTCTCATCACGCTCGGCTTCGAGCCTGCGCCGATGCTGCTCGGCTTCGTGCTCGGCAAGCTGATGGAGGAGAACCTGCGCCGCGCGCTCATCCTCTCGCGCGGTTCGCTCTCCACCTTCATCGAGCGGCCCGTCAGCGCGGGTCTGCTCGCCGTCGCCATCGTCCTGCTCGTGCTTGCGCTTCTGCCGTCCGTGCGGAAGGGCAGGGACGAGGTCTTCACGGAGTAACTCGCCGCATCGTCGGAGAGCGCAAGCGTAACGAATTTTCCAGGGAGAGAACCATGAAGAAGCTAGCAATCGCACTCGCCGCCGGCCTCGGCCTCGCCGCAACGGGCGCTCAGGCACAAGGCGCGTATCCGCAGCGCCCGATCACCATGATCGTACCCTTCGCGGCGGGCGGCCCGACGGACGTCGTCGCCCGCATCGTCGGCGATCACATGTCCCGCACTCTCGGCCAGCAGATCGTCATCGAGAACGTGGCGGGCGCGGGCGGCACCACCGGCATCACCCGCGCGGCGCAGGCCCAACCCGACGGCTACACCATCATGATGGGCCACATGGGCACCCACGGCGCGGCCCCGGCGCTCTATCCCAACCTGAAGTACGATCCGACCAAGGACTTCGCGCCTATCGGGCTCGCGGCGGGAACCCCCATCGTGATCGTCGCCAAGAAGGACTTCCCGGCGAACGACCTCAAGGGCTTCCTCGATTACATGAAGGCCAACGGCGAGAAGGTGAACATGGCCCATGCGGGCGTGGGCTCCGTCTCCCACATGACCGGCATCTTCTTCAACTCGGTCATCAAGGCGAAGCCCACGATGGTTGCCTATCGCGGCACCGGCCCGGCTCTCAACGACCTGATGGCCAACACGGTCGATTACATGACCGACCAGATCGTCAACGTCGCCCCGCAGATCCTGGGCGGCAACATCAAGGCTTTCGCCATCGCGACCCCCGAGCGCTCGCCCGCCCTGCCGAACGTGCCGACCACGAAGGAAGCCGGCCTCGACGGTTTCGAGGTCAGCGCCTGGAACGCCGCCTTCGCGCCCAAGGGCACCTCGCCCGAGATCGTGGCCAAGCTCAACGACGCCCTCGTGAAGGCGCTCGACGACGAGGGCACCCGCAAGCGCCTCCTCGACCTTGGCGGTGTGATTCCGGTGAAGGCCGAGCGCACGCCGGAGTCCCTGCAGAAGCTCGTCGAGAGCGAGGTCGCCCGCTGGACCCCGGTTCTCAAGGCCGCCGGAGCCACGGCGGAATAAGGCTTTTCCAGCCTTTTCCTCAGGAACGGCGGGCCGCCCGGCCCGCCGTTCGCTTTTGAGGATACGAGACGATAAACAAGCCTTGAAATTGATCGCACAGGCGATTACACCCTGCCCGGCGTGCAGCCGTAGCTCAGTTGGTTAGAGCACCAGATTGTGGATCTGGGGGTCCCCCGTTCGAGCCGGGGCGGCTGTACCATTTACGCCGTAAGGGTTTGGGGCCATCCAAGCGCCTCCTTTGTTTGGCCCGTTTTGCAGAATCCCTGCGCTTCTCCTCTCCATCTTCCAAATACCGGCGCGCGAAATAGAGCGTGTCGCGAGCTTATTGATCCAGGACCACTCGCGCGTGTCCGGTGATCGCTGCTTGGGCAGAGGTGTGCGCACCCTCCGGATATCGCTCGGCTTTCGCTCCACTAATAGTTGTGGATAGATTACCAAAGGTCATGCTTGGGCATTGGGACCTTATTCCACGAACGCGGCCGATATGAGACGCTAGAAAGCTAGACGATTAGCTTTCCCTTCTGCCTAAGGAGGCTGCAATGCGTTTGTCGTTCTATCGATTTGCCCACAATTTACTAAGCCGACTTCAGTTTTTGAAAGGGTCCTCATCTTTCAAGGATTCTTCTTTCAATCCCAAACAACCTTATGGTCAGGGGGAGATCCCTGCAGATAACATTGCGTCTTCTATAGCCGCCCCTGCTTCAATCCTTCCCGGTGGTGGGCCGGAAGTTCCTCGAGCCGGGGAAGATACCACTCCGATAGGTCCCGGCATTCTCCAGGGGCCGATAACCACGGCCAGCCCGCAAGCGAGGTTGCAGGCCCTTGCCGTAGCGACGGCCTCGAATCCGATCGTCATCGAAAACCAGAAACTCGGAAACTCGGTGAACGAATGGGGGATCGAGGGGGCGGGAGATGCGAACATCGAGGGATTCGCCACCGAGATCAGCATTAATCGCGGGCAAAGGGTCAACTTCAAGATCAATACGGACTCGACCGACTATCGGGTCGATATTTACCGCCTCGGTTATTATGGCGGCCTCGGCGCCCGAAAAATCACGACGCTCCTGCACACGGGCCTCCAGACACAACCGATCCCGCAGCCAGACAGCGCCACGGGCGCGATGGATGCCGGCAACTGGGCCGTGTCGACGTTCTGGGACATTCCAGCGGATCAGGTGTCGGGCATATACATCGCCAAGCTCGTTCGGCAGGACGCTGTACCCGGTGCAAATCACATCCCGTTCATCGTTCGCGATGACAGCAGCACCAGCGACATCATCTTCCAGACGTCCGACACCACATGGCATGCCTACAATCCCTGGGGCGGGGCGAATTTTTACGGCGGAAACGGCCCCGGAACCGGCTACCCCGGGGGAGGGCGCGCCTTCGCGGTCAGCTACAATCGCCCGATTACGACGCGCGGCGGCGGTCTTCTGTCCGGCCCCCAGGATTTCATTTTCAGCGTCGAGTTTCCGGCGCTCATGTGGCTCGAAAGGAACGGCTATGACGTGTCGTACATGGCCGGCGTGGATACCGATCGCTTCGGCAGCTTGCTGACTAACCACAAGATCTTCCTGTCGGTCGGCCACGACGAATATTGGTCAGGCCCGCAACGCGCCAATGTCGAAGCAGCGCGCGATGCGGGTGTGCATCTCGCGTTCTGGAGCGGCAACGAGGTTTATTGGAGAACCAGATGGGCGCCGAGCTTCAGCGCCGATAACACGCCTTACCGCACGCTGATCTGCTATAAGGAAACCTGGGCGAACGGCGACATCGATCCGAGCAACCAGTGGACGGGAACTTTCCGCGATCCCCGATACCTGTCGCCGAATGCGCAAGGAGCCGGCCAGCCGGAGAACGCGCTCACGGGAACCATCTTTCAGGTCGATTCCTATCGTCGCGATGTACTCACTATCGGTTCCGAATTCGCCAACTTACGATTCTGGCGCAATACGAGCATCGCCAGTCTGCAGCCGGGGCAGTCGGTGACTTTGCCTTTGGGCTATCTTGGCTACGAGTGGGACGAGTCGCCCGATAACGGCTTCAGACCGGCGGGGCTCATCATGCTTTCCGCGACGACGATACCGGTCGCTGAGTATCTGCTCGATTTCGGCAATACGGTCGGCAACGGGACCGCGACCCATCACCTGACATTGTATCGCGCCGCGAGCGGCGCCTTGGTGTTCGGCGCTGGAACGGTCTATTGGGCCTGGGGGCTCGACGACAATCACGATCTCGAGCCGGCCCCTGTGGATGCCAACGTCAAACAGGCCATGGTCAACCTGTTCGCCGACATGGGCGTTCAACCCGCCACCCTTGAAGCGGGGCTCGTTGCGGCAACGCAATCGACGGATACCATAAAGCCGGTCTCGACAATCACATCTCCAAGCGCCGGTTCCTCGTTCGCCGTGGGCCAGGCGGTCACGATCACCGGCACGGCTTCCGATACTGGAGGCGGTGTCGTTGCTGCCGTCGATGTGTCGACGGATTCCGGCGTAACCTGGCATCGAGCGACAGGCCGAGCCAACTGGAGCTATACCTGGACACCGCTGACGTCCGGCACCTTCACGATCAAGACAAGGGCCGTGGACGACAGCGTCAATATCGAGGTTCCGGGAGCAGGGCTGACTGTCACAGTCTCCGGTTCCAGTCTGACATCCTTGTTCCCCACCACGGCGATACCCGACAGGCCCACGGTTTTGGACAACCCGGTCGAAGTCGGCATGAAATTCCAGGTGTCGATTGCGGGGGCAATCGCCGGCATCCGTTTCTACAGGGGAGGGAACCCAGGCATTCAAACCGGCTCTCTCTGGTCGAGCACGGGTACGCTGTTAGGAACGGTGACGTTTACCGGCGAGACGGTGAACGGATGGCAGATGGGGTTGTTCTCCACGCCCATATCGGTCTCGCCTGGTACGACATATGTCGTCTCGTACTTCGCGAGCGCGGGCTATTATGCGAACACTGCAAACTATTTCACGACCGCGATCACGAATGGTTCTGTGACCGCGCCCTCCAGCGCCTCCGCAGGCGGCAATGGCGTCTATGTCTACGGATCGTCCAGCACGTTCCCGACCAATTCCTATCAGGCTGCGAATTATTGGGTCGATGTGCTGTTCGCGCCTTCCGGTGCCGGGGCCAATCAGCCGCCGACGGCCAACAACGACACCGGCTTCATCACGACCCAGGATCAGCCTCTCACGATTGCCGCGGCAATGCTCCTTGCCAACGATACCGATCCTGACGGTGATCCCTTGGTCGTCACGAGCGTCAGCGCGCCCACCCATGGTTCGGTCGTGTTCAACAACGTCTCGAACATTGTCACGTTCACGCCAGCGACGGGGTATCTCGGGCAGGCCGGTTTTACCTACACCATCAGCGATGGCCGTGGCGGCACCTCCTCGGCGAATGTCGGCATCACCGTCATTCCGGTTTCCGCCAGCCTGTTCTCACCCTCGGCGACGCCGGCGATCTTGTCCGATCCTGATGTCAGCGCAGTTGAGCTCGGGATGAAGTTCCAGGCATCTGCCGCGGGAACGGTCATCGGTATCAGGTTCTACAAAGGCACCGGTGATATAGGCACGCATCAGGGCCACCTGTGGGCGGAGAACGGAACGCTTCTCGCGACCGCGACCTTTGCGAATGAGACGGTGAGCGGATGGCAGACGGCTTTGCTCGCGAGCCCCGTCACGCTGACGCCCGGAACAACCTATGTGGTTTCCTATCACAGCAATGGCCACTACGCCGCGACACCCAACTATTTCACGGCAGCGATCACGAATGGCCCGCTCAGCGCGCCATCGAGCGCCTCTGCGGGCGGAAACGGCGTCTACGCCTATGGAGCGTCCGGTTCGTTCCCGGCCAATGCCTATCAGGCGACGAACTATTGGGTCGACGTGCTGTTCACGGCGTCGGGCGGCGCGCTCAACCAACTCCAAACAAGCCGGGAAAATGCGGCGAGCGAAGGGGCATCTTTCATGACGGAGGCAGAACTGGCTTTCAACAAACCTGATCAATAGGTCGCTCTCAGGGCGAAGTACTTATAAAGTGAAGAGCTTTTCGAGCTGTTCGAAAGGCTCTTCACTTGAGAAACAGGGGAGGAGACCACAGTATTCCGGCGAAATCACCGGCGGCATAGCCGGGAGGGGCGGCATCTCTATCTTTGCCTTGGATTTGCCCGACTTTCCGTCTATATAACCTCCATCGACTTTGGCCGGACAACTGGGCCGCTACGCCTTTCGCTGACTTGAAGGCGCACGTGCTGACTTCTCTTCCAACTTCGACATTTCCTGCGGGCTCGCGCGTTGCGGGTCCGCTTCAACGTGCATGCGATGCAGTGAAAGGACTACCCGATGATTACGGGCACCGTGAAATTCTACAACGAGACCAAGGGTTACGGCTTCATTCAGCCTGACAACGGCGAGAAGGACGTGTTCGTCCACGCCACCGCTCTGGAGCGCGCCGGCATCCGCAGCCTTCGCGAGGGCCAGAAGGTCTCGTTCGACACGCAGGAAGACCGTCGCACCGGCAAGGTCGCCGTCGGCAACATTCAGGCCGAATAAGGCCACCTTTTGCGCGGCGGTACGCTGCGCTTTCGTACGGGGGGCCGCGTCTTTCGGGTGCGGCCCTCTTCCATTCGCAAGATCTGCGAGAAACTGCGTCTCATGGGCGCCATTGGAGAATAGTCATGTTCGCTTTCAGAAAGGCCACTCCCGCCAAGTCCGTCATGTTCGCCGTCAGCTTCGATGACGGGCGCACGGCGTATTTCGTGGTGCCGAACCATGGGGGCCCAAGCGAAGACTATCTCGTTCTTGCGATTGCGAAGGAGCAGCAGGAGGCCGGTCAACTCCCCGAAGGCCACATCACGAGCGTCCGCCGCGTGCGCTGAAGAATTTTTTCAAATCAGGGATGCCGCTTCACGCTGATGGTGCGGATGGGCTGCCTCGCCGGTGACGAAAAGCCCCCAAGGCCACAGGTGCAAAGTTTGCGGGATGTGCTATAATCCCTCTCCATTCATGAAGACTCTGTGGTGTAACACGCCGTTTCGGCCATTCGCATCAGGTGCGGACGGTGCGCGGCCTATCATTCGGTAAGGACATATTTTGCAGGTACTCGTTCGCGACAACAATGTTGAGCAGGCGCTCAGGGTTCTCAAGAAGAAGATGCAGCGCGAAGGCGTTTTCCGTGAGATGAAGCAGCGGAAGTCTTATGAGAAGCCCTCGGAAAAGCGCGCTCGCGAGAAGGGCGAGGCTGTCCGCCGTGCCCGCAAGCAGGCCCGCAAGCAGGCCATTCGCGAGGGCCTGATCGCCGCACCCAAGCCGAAGCCCCGCTTCGCCGGCGGCCCCCGCCGCCCGGCTTCCCCGAGCGCCCCGCCGCGTTCGGAAGGCTAACGGATTTAAGATTTCAGAACGCCGGGCCAGTGCCCGGCGTTTCTTTTTGGGCGGCAAGGCCGGTGGCTAAGTAAGTCTTGGGGCCGCACAGCCCGCCTAGCGATGGCAATGACGGTCACCGGTTTTCCGGTTTGTGTGACATCCATTCCTGTCCAGCCCTCCCCCGTGCGCTAAGGCCTGCGACAGGGTGAGAAGCGAGAGAAGTGCTGCAAGGGCCAGTTTCATCACGTGCGGGTCCTTCGGGCTGGATGAGCCTATCATCTAGCAGTAGCCGTCTTTCAGTTTAATTCTACTTTAGGTTGTTTTGTCTCTATCCAGCATGGGCCGCGGTGCCGGGAAGCGCTGGCGACGGCGCGGTCTGATCGCAGAAACAAGAAAAGGCCCGGTGCGAAACACCGGGCCTTTCTCGATAGGGTCTCGAAGGAGGCTATTAGTCGAACTTGTAGTTCAGGCCAGCGCGCACGACGCCGAATTCGGCATCGCGACGGCCCGAGTACACGCCGCCGAGAGCATAGTTGCTCTTGGTGTCGAGGTTCACGTAGAGGCCTTCGACCTTGGCGGTGACGTTGTTGGTGAAGGCGTATTCGACGCCAGCGCCGAGGGTGTAGCCGCCATTGGCGTCGCGGTTGCGGCGATAGCCGAGGAGCGCATCGGAGCTCGAGTTGCCGCCAATGTCGCCGTAAGCGAAACCGCCGGTGCCGTAAACGAGGGCGCGGTCGAAGGCGACGCCGGCGCGGGCGCGGATGGTGCCGAAGTAGCCGTTCGAGTCACCGCGGTAGTAGATCGGGCCGTAGTAGCCGCCCTTGTTGCCGACCGAAGCGTACTGCAGGTCCGTCTCGGCGCCGATCACGAACATGCCGATCTGGTAGTTGTAGCCAACCTGGCCGCCGCCCGTGAAGCCGCCGGTCTTGCCGCTGCCGACATAACCGAAGGCCGGGTCGTAATGACGGCTCGTGCCGGCGTTCCAGCCGTAACCAGCGTTCAAGCCGGCGTAGAAGCCGGTCCAGGTGAAGGCCGGGACGGCGTTGTACACCGGAGCCGGAGCGCGGCGCGACGGGAGGTCGGCGGCGTTGGCCGAGGAAGCGGCAATGACGATGGCGGCGGTGCCGGCGAGCAATCCGAGAAGGGAGGTACGCATAACGATTCTTCCGTACTTGATATTGAATTTCACGAGGCAGTTGTCTGCCCGCTGCGATCGGATACTTAAGTTCGCGAACAAAATAACACAATGCGTAAGTTTATCTCTCTCGGACTCGTGCTTTACGAAGTATGAATACTTAACGAGCCGTTTACCATAACCCATCGGATAAAGTTGCATTGCCGTCCTGGCCGTGCGTCTATCCGCGCGCTTGTTCAGCCCACGAACTGAAAGCAAGCAACGAGGACACTTGGCCCTGCCCGAAAAGGCAGGGCCTTTTCTTTTGGGCCTCTTGTCCCTTCGTGGGCACTGGCATCTTGCGCGGCTCCGCGTGGCGCTATACGCGCTGCAGGCGTGCTTGCGCACAGCAGCAGATACTGGAAATCAAAACCATAGTGCCGAACGAAATCGCCCAGGCTCATCGTCTTGCCGAAAAACTCGACGCGAGGCTTCTCGCGGCGGCGAGCGCGACCGCCGTCCTGCAGGCCTGGTGCGAGGAGTTCGGAATTGGTGAAGGTGCGGTGATCGCGCGATGCTCCAGTCGCATTCCGTCCGCCGACGATGAAATGTTCGCCGATGAATGGCTCGGCGTCGGGGCGGAGCCGCGCTCCTACCGGAAGGTGCGTCTGATGCGGGGAGGGGTGGTGCTGTCGGACGCGGAGAACTGGTTTCTCCCCCAGCGCCTCACCGCCGACATGAGGGCAGCACTGGCGGAGACGGAGACGCCCTTCGGGACCGTCGTCAAGGCGCTCAAGCCGACGCGCGAGACGATCCTGTCGCGGATCTGCTTTTCTCCGGATGAAAAGGCCCTGCCGGACGTGATCCTCGAGCACCGGGCATTGCTGCGGGATGGCGCGGGGGCTCCGCTCGCGGTAGTCAGGGAGCACTACCGGGCCACGCTGCTGCGGACCCGGTAGCCGCTCTTTTCAACAAGCTCTAGCGGAAGCGGTCCGTCCAGATGGACTGGATGGGGCGGACGCTATGGTCGAGCCAGGTCTTCGCGGTTTCCGCGACATCCTTCCAGTGCGTGGCCGCCGTCTCATAGACATGCCGGACACCGCCCGCCTGGACGCGAAGAGCTTCCGAGACGGAGGGCGCGCTCAGGGTGGAGCGCCACAGATCGAAAGCTGCCTCGTTCTGAGCACGAAACGCGGCGAGCACCTTGTCGTTCACGGCAAGGGCGCCGCTCGTGGTCGCGTTTGCGGCTTCCTTCAGGGCGAGGCGCAGGGCCTCGCCGGATTGCTCGATGGCGGGTTTGTGGGCGGCGGCGACTTTCGGTGCTGCCTTGGAGGACTTGGCGAGCTTGGAGGGCTTGGCGAGAGGTTCTTCGGTCTTCGCTTTGGGCTTGGCCTCCTTCGCGACAATCTTCGTCTTGGCTGCCGCCTTCGGAGCAGGCTTCGGCTTGAGCGGGAGAGGAACAGGAGGGGCCGGCTCCACGGCTACCGGCTTCTGGGCGACAGGGGCCGCCGTGGAGACGGTGACCGGTTCCGGGGGCAGGGCGCTCTTGAGCGGGCTCGCCTTGGCGGCGATAGGCGCCTTCGGGCTTAGGCTAGGCTTTTTGGTTTCGGCCATGATCCTCTCCTGGCTGAAGACGGAGGCTTTCGCTTATTTCTTGGTGGCTTGCTTGATGGCGGATTGCGCCATGGCCCCGAGTTCCTTCACCTGCGTCTGCATGGCTTCGAGCTGGGTGCGGACGAACTCGGCCTGATGCTGGGCGGCCTCATTGATGTCCTTGGAGCGGACGAGCTTCTGGGCGAGATCGAACGCCGCCGCGATGTTCTGCTCGGCGTAGGCGAAGGTCTTTTGCGTCACGTCCTTCGCGCTGCTCTGGACGGTGCTGGCGGAACCTTCGAACGTCTCCGCCGTCTTCTGGGCGGCTCCAAGAAACCCGTCGATCGCCTTGCGGGCTTGTTCGACGCTCTTTTCCGCAAAGTCGCGCATCTCGGTGGGGATCTCGTAGCTTTTGGTCTTCTCGGACATGGAACTCTCCTTGCAGCGTAAGCATATTGTGCATTGCAATATTTGATTGTGCAATGCAAAAATTCAAGGCTTGGCCTTTCGATTAACCTTAGCAAGCGGTAAATATGGCAGAGATGCCGTCTGGACAGGCGCGCGGGCCAAGAATGGTCTAAAACCTCTGAAAGTTTTAATTGTGAGGCAGGTGGGGGCGGAGCCGTTCATGACGGATAGTCCGAACCGATATGAGAGCATGATCGCGCGGCTTTCCGCCGATCCCGCATTTGCGACCTTGGCGAAGGCGAATCCCGGCATTCTGGTCTGGGACGTTTTGGCGGAGCGCATCCTGTGGGCATCGAACGTGGCCGCGGGGCTGCGCAATGCGCTTGCCGATGCCGCAGGGCGGGTCGATCCCTCCCTGAAGGCGCGCGAGAGACTTAAAGCTCTTGCCTCCGGCCTTGCCCCGAGCCAGGGCATGCGGCTCGAGCGCCTTTGGCTCGATCCTGATCGCCTTGCCCCGCCGATCACCTGCGCCTGCCGGATGGCGACATCAGAAGGCGGTGAACCCGTGCTTGTCACGGCGATTATCGGTGCGCCGCCGAAGGGGCTCGAGGCTCCGCGCGAAGCCGAGGTCGCGCCGCCGCCAGTTGCCCCCGTCAGGGAAGTTGCCCCTGCACCCGTACGGCGGCAGGAGAAGATCCGCTTCGTCTGGCAGGCCGATGCTGAAACGCGCTTCATCCATGTTTCGCCGGAGCTGGCCGAGGTCGTCGGCCCCATGGCGGGAGACGTTCTGGGGCAGACCTGGGGCGAGGTTTCGCGATCCGTTGTCGAGGACCCCGAGGGCGTAATCGCCTCCCTCCTTGCCCGGCACGAAACCTGGAGCGGACGCTCGATCTTCTGGGCCGCCGATAACGGCACATCGCAGATCCCCGTCGATTGGGCCGGAATGCCTGTCTTCGGCGCGGACAAGACCCTCATCGGTTTTCGCGGTTTCGGCGTGCTGCATCCGGGTGCGGCGCGTGAGCGGCAGGGCGCGCCCGTGCGGAGCGAGCCTGAAGCGGTGCCGCCTGTTCCGGAACCGCAGGCCGTTGAGGCCGAGATCGAGGAGCCGCCTCCATCCGAGCCGGAGGAGGACAACTGGTTCGCCATCCTGCAACAGCAGGTCGCCGCCTCCCTGACCGACAACGCCATTCCTGAAACGACATCCGGTGCGCGTGCGTCGGGTACGTCCGTGGTGCCGCCGGCGCCGAACCGCCCGCAGCCCGAGGCGAGCGGCCTGTCGAATGCCGAGCGCAATGCATTCCGCGAGATTGCCCGCTCCCTTGGCGCGCGCATCGGGGAGGAGCGTGCGCCGGAGCCAGCCGCCCCGCCACCGGCGCCGGTCGCCGAGGCTCCGCAAGCGCCAGCGCCGGAAGCTGCGCAGCCGGAAGAGGCACCCGCGCCGCGTCCGCCGCTGGTCGATCCGGTTCTCGACCGTCTGCCCAGCGGCATTCTGGTGCATCGTGATGATGAGCTGCTGTTTGCCAATCGCGCGCTCCTCGAAATCGCGGGCTTCGCCGATGCTGATGAACTCGTCGCCGCAGGCGGGTTCTCCCGCTTGTTCAAAGGCGGAGCCGCGCAATTGCAGGCGAAGGAGGAGGGTGCGCCGCTTTCTCTCTCCAACCGTCACAATGAAAGCATCGCCGTCGATGTCCGCGTGACGCCGGTTGAATGGCAGGGCAAGCCTGCGAACCTTCTGCTCGTTCGCCGCATTGCCGAGCCGGATGCGCCGCAGCGCCTGCGCGCGGCGGAAATGGATCTGCAGGTCAAGGACGCGCGTGTTCGCGAGCTTGAATCGATCCTCGACACGGCGACGGACGGCGTGATCGCTCTCGACGAGACGGGCCGCATTCTCTCCATGAACCGCTCGGCGGAGGCTCTGTTCGGCTACGACCAACGCGAGGTGGTGGGTGATGCCATCACGGTTCTGCTCGCGCCCGAAAGCCACATCGTCGCGCTCGACTATCTTGAGGGCCTACGCACCTCCGGTGTCGCAAGCCTTCTCAATGACGGGCGCGAGGTGCTGGGCCGCGTGCGCCAGGGCGGAACCATTCCGCTCTTCATGACAATGGGTCACATCCATGACGGCCCGAACCGCAAATTTTGTGCCGTCCTGCGAGACATCACCGCCTTCAAGAAGGCGGAAGGCGAACTCGTCGCCGCCAAGCGCAACGCCGAGGAAGGCTCCGCGCAGAAGTCAGATCTTCTCGCGAAGATCAGCCATGAAATCCGCACGCCGCTCAACGCCATTATCGGCTTTGCCGAGGTGATGCTGGAAGAGCGCTTCGGTTCCATCGGCAACGAGCGTTACAAGGATTACCTCAAGGACGTTCACGCGTCCGGCGCGCATGTCATCTCGCTCGTCAACGATCTCCTCGATCTCGCGAAGATCGAGGCGGGGCGCATGGATTTGTCGTTTACGAGCGTCAACCTCAACGATCTGGTTTCCTCCTGCTGCGCGATGTTCCAGCCGCAGGCGGCGCGCGATCGTATCGTCATACGCACGAGCTTTGCGCCAAAACTTCCCGCCGTCGTCGCGGACGAACGCTCTCTCCGGCAGATCGTTCTCAACCTCGTGTCGAACGCGATCAAGTTCACCGATGCGGGCGGGCAGGTGATCCTCTCCACGGCGTTGACGGATCGCGGCGAGGTCGCCTTCCGTGTGCGCGATACGGGTATCGGCATGACCGATGCCGAGATCGAAGCCGCCCTTGAACCCTTCCGCCAGATCGCGACGGCGCACAGCCGCGGCGGAACGGGCCTCGGTCTGCCGCTGACCAAGGCGCTGGTGGAAGCCAATCGCGGTGCGCTGCAGATTTCCAGCAACCCGAACGAAGGCACTCTGGTCGAAGTGATCTTCCCGCCCACCCGCGTGCTGGCGGAATGACAAAGCATGATCAGAACAAGTGGAAACCGGTTGTTCGCCCGGATCATGCGGCAAATATAAAGAATCTAAAGATTGATCGTATTCATGATCAATCTTTAGGAGTTTGACCTTTGCTGTGTTTGTGCTCGAATTTGCGCACGACACCGAAGGAACCCCATGTCGACCTATCGTCTCGATAAGCTTTTGTCTCCGCGCTCGGTCGCCGTCATCGGCGCGAGCCCGCGCGAGGGTTCCGTCGGGCTGACCTTCCTGCGCAACCTTCGGGAGGGCGGCTTCGAGGGCGCGATCTATCCGGTCAATCCGCGCCACAAGGAGATCGACGGCAAGCCGTGCTTTGAGAAAGTCTCGCGCCTGCCGGAGGTGCCGGATCTCGTCATCATCGCCGTTCCGCCGGAAAAGGTGCCCGATCTCGTGGATGAGGCGGGCCGCACGGGAGCTGCCGCCGCCATCGTCGCAACCGCAGGCATGAGCTATGGCCCCGGCAGCCTCGCGGATCGCGCCCGCATCGCCGCCCGCAAGTATGGCATGCGCCTGCTCGGCCCCAATTGCATCGGCGTGATCGCTCCGCGCGCACGGTTGAATGCGAGCTTTGCCTCGCGCAGCGTGAAGGCCGGCGATCTTGCGTTGATCTCGCAATCGGGCACGGTCGCAGGGGCTATCGTCGAATGGGCGGGACATCGCCGCATCGGCTTTTCGGCGATGGTGTCGCTCGGCGACAAGGTCGACGTGGACTTCAGCGATTGCATGGACTACTTCGCGGCCGACTCGGCGACACGCGCGATCCTTCTCTACATCGAGTCCATTACGGATGCGCGAAAGTTCATGTCCGCCGCGCGAGCCGCCGCACGCACCAAGCCGGTCGTCGTCATAAAATCCGGCCGCCATGCGCTTGGCGCGAAGGCTGCTGCCACGCATACCGGCGCGCTTGCGGGAGAAGATGCGGTTTATGACGCCGCCTTCCGCCGCGCCGGGTTGCTGCGCGTGCTCGATCTCGACCAGCTTTTCGCTGCCGCCGAAACGCTCGGGCGGCAGAAGCCGTTTCCCGGCAATCGCCTCGCCATTCTCACCAATGGCGGCGGCATCGGCGTTCTCGCAGTCGACCGTCTCATTGATCTCGGCGGCCGCCTTGCCGAGATTTCCGACGAGACGATGACGAAACTCGATGCGATCCTCCCCGCATCGTGGTCGCACGCGAACCCTGTCGACATCGTGGGCGATGCGGATGCCGCACGCTTCGCACACGCGCTCGAGGCACTGCTGGCGGACCCGGAGAACGATGCCATTCTCGTTCTCAACGTGCCGATGGCGCTGGCCGGAGCATCGCAGGCAGCGGAAGCGATTGCGGATGTCGTCAAGAAAGATCGCGCGAAGAGCTATCGCAAGAAGCCGGTCTTCACCGCATGGCTGAGCGAGGATGAAGCCTCCTCGCGCATTTTCGAAGCGGCACAGATTCCGCACTACACCACCGAGGCTGATGCCGTGCGCGGCTTCCTGCAACTCGTCCGTTACCGCGATGCGCAGAGCGAACTGATGGAAACGCCCGACGACCTGCCCCACGATTTCGCGCCCGATGTGGTGGGCGCGCGGGCGGTCGTCGAGAAGGCCATTGCCGAGGGGCGAACGTGGCTAGACCCTCTTGAGATCAACACACTTCTCAGCGCCTACGACGTTCCCTTTGCATCACTCACGCTTGCGAAAACGGCGGAAGAGGCCGTCGAGGCCGCCCGTCCCATTCTGGCCGAGGCGGGAGCGGTCGCTCTCAAGATTCTCTCACCGGACATTCTGCACAAGACGGATATCGGAGGCGTCAAGCTCGATCTCACGACGGAAGCGGCGGTGATGAGCGCGGCGTCAGACATTCTCGATCGCGCTGCGCGCCTTCGCCCGGATGCGCGGGTTACGGGCATGATCGTGCAGCCGATGATCCGGCGTCCCAAAGCGCGCGAACTCATTGCCGGTCTCGCCGATGATCCGTCCTTCGGTTCCGTCATCGTGTTCGGGCGCGGCGGCACCGCCGTCGAAGTCATCAACGACAAGGCGCTCGCGTTGCCGCCGCTTGACTTGAAACTGGCGGACGACCTGATTGCGCGAACGCGCGTCTCGCGCATCCTGAAAGCTTATCGCGATGTGCCTGCGGCTGACGAGACGGCGGTGGCGCTCGTTCTTGTAAAGCTCGCGCAGCTCGCCGCCGACATTCCCGAAATTCGCGAACTCGATATCA
The DNA here is from genome assembly GCF_003290125.1 of Microvirga flavescens. GTDB lineage: Bacteria > Pseudomonadota > Alphaproteobacteria > Rhizobiales > Beijerinckiaceae > Microvirga > Microvirga flavescens. Next base: position 68,698 of record NZ_QMKH01000005.1, on the reverse strand, counting down.
ACCCGCTTCTGGCAGACCAGGACGGTGTGATTGCCGTCGACGCCCACGCTGTAGTGGCTCCGCTTGCGCCCAACGAACGAAAGGGGCATCCGCGCTTCGCGGTGCGGTCTTATCCCAAGGAGTGGGAACGCCGCTTCTCGTTGCGCGACGGGCGGCGCATCTTCGTGCGTCCGGTGCGCCCGGAGGATGAGGGTGAGTTCCTGCGGTTCTTCCAGCAGATCACGCCGGAGGATTTGCGCCTGCGCTTCTTCGCGCCCGTGCGCGATTTCAACCACGCCTTCCTGGCGCGTCTCACGCAGATCGATTACGCCCGCGCCATCGCCTTCGTCGCCTTCGACAACGCCACCGGCGACATGATGGGCGCGGTGCGCCTTCTTGCCGACGCCAATCACGAGACGGGCGAATACGCCATTCTCCTGCGTTCCGATCTCAAGGGCATCGGCCTCGGCTGGGAGCTGATGCGCCTCATGATCGAGTGGGCGAAGGTGGAAGGGTTGCATGAGGTGGAAGGGCAGGTGCTGCGTGAAAACACCGCCATGCTCGACATGTGCCGCAAACTCGGCTTTGCGATCCGCAACGATCCCAACGACCACGATCTTCTCATCGTGACGCTGCCAATCTCGGCCATCGATGAGACGGCGCTGCAGCCATCATAGAGTCTGGATCGGCCTCTAAGGGAGCGGCTTCGTCAAAAGCGAGCGAAAGGATTCGGCGGAGACATCCTCCGCCTTATCTGCTTTCCAGGCGATATCGGAGATACGCCAGCCTTTGGCTGTCTTTGCAAGCTGGTAGGTGATCTTCATCGGCGCACCGAAATTATTGAACGCCGCGATGACCTCAGCCCGCTCGAGGCCGTTCTCCGTCACGGCGATGTCAAGTTTCGAAATCTCGAAATCCTGCCCGCCGACGAAGGGATCGAAATCGATGCGCCCGACTTCACCGTCGGATTCGCGTATGTCTTTCAGAATGAGCTGTGCAAGGCTCTGATCGAAGTAGCGTGACGCTTTAGGCGAACGCCAGTCGAGGCCGTTGGCATTGTCGCCTGAATAGGCCTTGTAGATTGAAGCAAGAAATTGCTTGGCGCTCGGCTCTGCCGCGAATGCCGGCGCTGTCAGCAGAAAGAGTCCCGCAAGAGTCAGAAGACCGGGCTTCAGCCACGCAAGGGGGAATGCGGTGCGCATGGGATCTCTTTCGGGTGCGGTGATTGATACTGGAGGGCCTGCCGCGTGGCGGCGACCTTATTGGTCGTCCTTCACGCCGCCGACATGTTTCTGCGCGTAGAGCTGGACGCCGAGCTGCTCGATGAGGTTGAGCTGCGTTTCCAGAAAGTCGATGTGGCCTTCTTCATCGGCCATCAGTTCCTCGAAGAGGTTCTTTGAAACACGGTCGCCGACGCTCTCGCAGTATTGGGCGGCTTCAAGATAAAGCGTGCGCGCGTCATATTCGGCGGCGAGGTCGCATTCGAGAATCTCTTTCACCGTCTGGCCAATGCGCAAGGGATCGAGCACCTGCAGATTGGCGAAGCCGTCGAGAAACAGAATGCGCTCGATGAAGCGATCTGCGTGGTGCATCTCCTCGATGGATTCCTTGCGCCACGCCTTCGCGAGATCCTTGTAGCCCCAATTGTCGAGAACGCGGAAATGCAGCCAGTATTGGTTGACGGCCGTCAGCTCGCTGCGAAGCCCCAGGTTCAGATAATCGATAACCTTCGGGTCGCCCTTCATCGCTGCCTCTTTTGTCCATCGTCCTTAAGCGGCGGCATTATCCAGGACAGCTCCTCGCCGGACAAGATGCTTTATCGTATCAGGCGGCGTCGCTCGTGAGTTTGCAGCAGCCGCGCGTGCACAGGCTCGGCTGTTCCGCTGAGGCCGCATTGAGGGCTTCATCCATGAGCGCGCGGATCGTCCGCACGCAACGTCCGCATTGCGGACTGCAGCCCAGGCATCGGTAGACCTGGGCCGGCGTGCGTGGGCAATCGGGACCAGGGTTCAGACAGGCTTTGACATCGCCGTCCGAGAGGACGTTGCAGGAGCAGACAATCATCGGGATAGTTTAGAAGTGTTAAAAACAGTAGCCTTTTCATAGACTTAATGTGCTTCTTGTCTTTGGCCAAGCCACCGCTGCTGCGCCCCGATGTCGCGCTGGCATGACCGCCTGTGAGGGAATGTCAGGGCAGCCGCTTGAACAGGCCCGGATAGTCGAGCACGAAACCGTCCTCATCAACGGGAAGGTCGGCGGTAAAGCCGCTTGTCAGGGACTGGAAGCGGTAGGCCCTTTCGCCGAGCGCGGTGTAACGCTGATGCGCGAGGGAGACGCTGAGTTCCGGCACCGTGACGTAGCAGAGGCGGACCTCGCTGCTGTCCCCCGCTTGCAGGCCGAGCCGGCGGATCGGCAATGTGTTGGTGAGGGGCGAGGCTTCGATATCGATGTCGATGCAGCCTTGAAGGTCCGCCCGTTCCGCACCGTTCACATGCCATGTTCCCTTGCCATTGCTTTCAAGGTGCAGGCGATGGCCGGACGTCGTCTTGAGGCGCGCTTCGCGCAGGCGCCACTCGGAATCGACGCGCAGGCGATAGGCGAGGGCGAATTTCGTCTCATCCTTCCGGCCGATCACGACACCCGCAAAATCGATGCCGCCATCCGCCGGAGAAACGTCGACATGCTCCATCCCGGCCTCGGCGCTTTCCCACGCGGACCAGCGGATGGTGCGAAAGATGAAGTTCGAGGACATTTTTGGCGATCAGGCTAGTCGCGTACGATGACGACATGCACCCGGCGCGGACCGTGCGCGCCCAGCAGCAGGGTCTGCTCGATGTCGCCCGAACGTGAGGGGCCGGTGATCCAGTTCACCGTGCGTGGCATGCTGCCCTTGCCGAAGGTGAAGCGAACCTTCGACCAGACGGCCTCATAATCCCCTGCGATGTCCTTGGCGGACACCACGATGATGTGGTTGTCGGGGAGGAAGTTCAGCGTCGAGGGGTTTTCTGGCCCCGAGATCATCACGAGCGAACCGGTTTCGGCAACACCGCCATAAGCATGGCTGACGGCGTTGAGGTCTTTGCCGGCACTCGGCCCGTGCGAGATTTCGAGCGAGGTTTCTCCCCAGGGCATCGCCTTCAGGCGCAAGTCCGCGCCCATGCGCAAGGTGGCGGGCAGGTTGTGATCGCGCAAAAAGGACGCGACGGATTGCGGCACGTCGGCGGGCGAGGAAACTTCCGTCACCGTGGCAAGCGAGCTTTCAACCTGCGCCTTGAACAGCGCGATCCGCTCCTCGCCGGAGACCTGCCCGCGTGCGGGGATGAGCCCCTTCGGCGCGCGCTCGAGGCGTTCTTCCGCGATCTGCGTGCGGATCGTCTCGCGGCCTGTTACACCGAGCGAGCGGCGGATGTTGCTGAGAATGTCGTCGCGGGCGCTCATGCTGCCATCCTCTTACGCATTGTTGCCGCGCTCGCGCTTCCAGCGCGCCTGGAACGTTTCGCCCTGCGGCGCCGGGAAGTCACGGCTCTTGGTCCATCCCTTCGCGAGAGGGAGCCAGTTGAAGCGGCCCTTGCTGCGACCCGCCCATCCCAGGCTTGCCATCGCGGCGCGGGTGACGAGGCGGTAGAGCGCGGGGCGCTTTGCGAAGAAGCCCCAGAACGCGAGGCCCGAACGAAATGTCGCCGGCGACAGATGGTGCTCGAACTCGCGGTCGCGCCAATGGCGCATGAGCTTGGGCAGCGGAATGCGAACCGGGCACACGCTCTCGCAACGCCCGCAGAAAGTGGAGGCGTTGGGCAGATGCCCGGCCTGATCGACGCCGATCAGGGACGGCGTTAACACCGCGCCCATCGGGCCGGGATACACCCAGCCATAAGCGTGTCCGCCGACGGCGTGATAGATCGGGCAATGGTTCATGCACGCGCCGCAGCGGATGCAGCGCAGCATCTCCTCGAAGCTCGTGCCGAGCATGGCGGAGCGGCCATTGTCGATGAGGACGACGTGATAATTCTCAGGCCCGTCCGCATCGCTGGAGCGGCGCGGGCCAGTCGAGAACGTGGTGTAGACCGACATTTCCTGACCCGTCGCCGAGCGCGCGAGCACACGCAGGATCTGGCTCACGTCCTCAAGCGTCGGCACTACCTTTTCGATGGAGGCCAGAACGATGTGAGTCTTCGGCAGGATCTGCGTGAGATCGCCGTTGCCTTCGTTCGTCACGATGACGGAGGTGCCGGTTTCCGCGACGAGAAAGTTCGCGCCCGTGATGCCGACATCCGCCGCGAGGAAACGCTCGCGCAGCACCGTGCGCGCTTCGGTGAGAAGCTGCACGGGTTGGGAAAGATCGCGGTTCGGATCGAGGTCCTTGTGAACGCGGCGGAAGTCCTGCTCCACTTGGCTTGCGTTGAGATGCACCGCCGGCGCGATGATGTGGCTCGGCAATTCGTGCCGGAGCTGGATGATGTACTCGCCGAGATCGGTCTCGATGGGTGTGACGCCGTTCGCTTCCAGATGCTCGTTGATGCCGATTTCCTCGGCGATCATCGACTTGCCCTTGGTGACGGTACGTGCGTTCGCCTCGCGGCAGAGGGAGAGGACGATGGCGCGCGCTTCCTCGGCATCGCGGGCAAAGTGCACCTGCCCGCCGGAGGCCTTCACCTTCGCCTCATAGGCTTCGAGATAAAGATCGAGATGGCGAAGGGTGTGGTTCTTGATGTCCCGCGCGGAATCGCGCAACGCCTCGAACTCGGGCAGGTTCTCGACGGCCTTGCGGCGCTTGTCGATAAAGCCCTGCTTCACGTTGCCCAAGGCGCGCTGAAGTTGCGTGTCGCTTAAGGCGCGCGCGGCGTTCTCCTTGAATTGCGGGGACGTGGAATGAACGCTCATCGGATCGTCCTCATGTCGCAGCTTGCGGCTTCGCCGCGCCGATAGGCGGCTCGTCCGTCATGCCGGCGAGCACTTCGGCCACATGACGCACGGCGACAGGCTTGCCGTCGCGGGTGAGCTTGCCCGCCATGTTCATCAGGCAGCCGAGATCGCCGGCGAGAAGAGTCGGCGCGCCGGTCGCCTCGATGTTCTTTTCCTTCGCCTCGACGATGGCCGCGGAAATGTCGCCGTACTTCACGGCGAAGGTTCCGCCGAACCCGCAGCAGACATCGCTGTCGGTCATCTCGACAAGTGTGAGCCCCTGCACGGATGAGAGAAGCGTGCGCGGCTGGCTCTTGACGCCAAGCTCGCGCAAGCCAGAGCAGGAGTCGTGATAGGTGACCTCGCCCTCGAAAGCAGCGCCCACCTTCGTGACGCCGAGAACATCGACGAGGAAGCTCGTCAGCTCATAGGTGCGGGCGGCAAGCTCCTCGGCCTTGGGACGCCAGTTCGGATCGTCGTCGAAGAGTTCCGGATAATGGGCTTTGATCATCCCCGCGCAGGAGCCCGAGGGCGCGACCACATAATCGTAGCCACGAAAGGCCTCGATCACCTGTTCCGCAATGGCCCGCGTCGTGGCACGGTCCCCGGAATTGAAAGCTGGCTGTCCGCAACAGGTCTGCGACGGCGCCTCGACGCGGCAGCCGGCATCCTCAAGCAGTTTCACGGCAGCAAAGCCGATGGAGGGCCGCATCAGATCGACCAGGCAGGTCACGAAAAGGCCGATGCGGAGGTCTCTGGGTTCTTGCCGAGACTTTGAGGTCGAGTCCTGTGTCACTCTTGAAGTTCCTGGCTGTCGCGGAGGGTTCGCCGTGCTTTTATGGAGCTTTCTTGCCGGAGGCATCGAACTGCTTGAGATAGGCGAGGAGATCGTTGACCTTCTTCTCGTCCTTGATCCCGGCATAGATCATCTTCGTCCCAGGAATCTTCTTGCGCGGGTCCTGGATGTATTCGCGGAAGGTCGCCTCGTCCCAGGTCAAATGGGAGTTCTTGTTGGCGTCGGAATAAGTATAGTTCTCATAAGTCCCGGCGGGCCGACCGATGATCCCGTTGAGCACCGGGCCGACGGCGTTCTTGGCCCCTTCGCCGATCTGGTGACAGGCCTTGCATTGAGTGAAGACCTTCTCGCCGGCCTCTGCGTCCTGCGCCTGGGCAGATCCCAAGCCTGCCAGAACGAGGGCGGCTGAAAGGAGGAAAAGACGCATGATACTAGGCTCCTGAAAGCTGGATGAAGAAACTATCTTAGAGATATTCCACAGTGTTGGAAAAGCCAACGCGAAGGCGCTAGAACCTCCGTCGGAGAGGCGGGCGCGGGAAAAGAGCCGGGCCGGGCCTTAAGGAGACGTCATGGGAATCGCATTTCCGCAGCCGGATCAGGCCATTCTTGCGCGCCGCGAGGAAATCCTGGCCGGCCTTGCCCGGCTTGTCGCTCCGGAAGCGCTGATCGTCACTGAGGACGAGCGCCGGGCCTTCGAGACGGACGGGCTGACGGCCTATCGCCAGATGCCGCTTGCCGTTGTGCTGCCTTCCACCACGGCGGAAGTCTCGGCCGTGATGCGGTTTTGCCATGAGAACGGCGTCAAGGTCGTGCCGCGCGGGGCGGGCACCTCTCTGTGCGGGGGGGCCATTCCGCAGCAGGATGCCATCGTGCTCGGCATCGCCAAGATGAACCGGGTGCTGCATATCGATTTCGCCAACCGCACGGCCCGGGTCGAAGCCGGCATCACCAATCTCGCCATCAGCCAGGCGGTCGCCTATGAGGGCTTCTTCTATGCCCCCGACCCGTCGAGCCAGTTGGCCTGCACCATTGCCGGCAACATCGCCATGAATTCCGGCGGCGCGCATTGCCTCAAGTATGGGGTGACGACCAACAACCTGCTCGGCGTGACGATGGTGCTGCTCGACGGCACGGTGGTGACTCTCGGAGGGGAACACCTCGACAGTGCAGGCTACGATCTTCTTGGCCTCATCACCGGCTCGGAAGGGCAGCTCGGCATCGTGACCGAGGCGGTGGTGCGAATTTTACGCGCGGCGGAAGGAGCGCGCCCCGCGCTTCTCGGTTTCGACAGCGTGGAGGATGCCGGGGCCTGCGTCGCCGCCATCATCGGCGCGGGCATCATTCCCGTCGCGCTGGAGTACATGGACCGCCCCGCAATCAAGATCTGTGAAGCCTTCGCCCATGCGGGCTATCCGCTCGACGTGGAGGCCATGCTGATCGTGGAGGTTGAGGGATCGGACGCCGAAATCGACGACATGCTCCGCCGCATCGTCGCCATCGCAGAGCCCTTCAAGCCAAAGACCGTCAAGGTCTCGCAATCGGAAGCGGAAAGCGCCGCGATCTGGAAGGGGCGCAAGTCCGCCTTTGGCGCGACGGGCCGCGTGGCGGATTACATCTGCATGGATGGCACGATCCCGACCGGCCAGTTGCCGCAGGTGCTCAAGCGTATCGATGAGATCGCCAAGGCGCATGGGCTCGGCGTCGCCAACGTGTTCCATGCGGGCGATGGAAACCTGCATCCGCTCGTGATGTTCGACACCTCGAAACCGGGCGAGATGGAGAAGGCCGAGATCGTCGGCGAGGAAATCCTCAAGCTTTGCGTCGAGGTCGGCGGCTGCCTCACCGGCGAGCACGGCGTGGGCATCGAGAAACGGGACCTGATGACCTTCCAGTTCAACGAGGCCGACCTCGTGCAGCAGATGCGCGTGCGCGGCGTGTTCGATCCGCTGTGGCTGCTCAATCCTGCGAAAGTGTTTCCCCTTCAGGGGAGGCTTGCGGCGTGACGATCTTTACTCCTCGCGACGAAAACGACGCGGCGACCATCATTGCCGATGCGTTCGGCAAGAAAACGACGCTCAGTGTTTTCGGCAGGAACACCAAGGCGGCGCTTGGACGCCCGATCACGACAGATGCGAGCCTGTCCACGGCGGGCCTTACCGGCATCACGCTTTATGAACCGGCTGAACTCGTCATCTCGGCCCGCAGCGGCGCGCCTGTCTCCGAAGTCGTCGCGGCGCTTGCCCAGAACGGACAGGAATTGTCCTTCGAACCGATGGACTATGGTCCGCTGCTTGGTGTCGGAGGAGAGCCGACGATTGGCGCGGTCGCCGCTCTCAACCTTTCCGGGCCGCGGCGCATCATGGCAGGCGCGGCGCGCGACAGCCTGATCGGCGTGCGTTTCGTCAACGGGCGCGGCGAGGTCGTGAAATCCGGCGGGCGTGTCATGAAGAACGTCACGGGGCTCGATCTCGTGAAGCTGATGGCGAACTCCTGGGGCACGCTCGGCGTTCTCACGGAAGTGACCTTCAAGGTTCTGCCGAAGCATGAGCGCATGGCGACGCTCGTGCTGCGCGGGCTCGATGACAGGCACGCCATCGACGCTATGTCGAGCGCGCTCGGATCGCCTTTCGACGTGACCGGCGCGGCGCATCTTCCGGCCCCCGATCTGCAGGGCGCGCGCACGTTGATCCGCCTCGAAGGTTTTTCGGTTTCGGTCGATTACCGCCTCACCGAAATGCGGCGTCTGCTCAAACGCTTCGGTACTGGGGATATTCTGGAAGGCAAAGCGGCTGAAGCCCTGTGGGCCTCCGTGCGCGATGCGACGGTCCTTGGCGATCATGACGAGCGCGCGATCTGGCGCGTTTCGAGCGGGCCGACGCGTGGACCGGATGTCGCTGCCCATCTCGCCAAGGCACGCGATGCGCGCTGGTTCTACGATTGGGGCGGCGGCCTCGTCTGGATCTCGACGCCTGCGAGCGGCGATGCGGGCGCCGCGATCATCCGCGAGGCGACGCGGGAATTCGGTGGGCACGCGACGCTCGTGAAAGCGCCGGAAGCGCTCCGCGCGAGCATCGATGTGCTGGAGCCGCAGAGCGATGCCGTGATGGCGCTCTCGCGCGGCATCAAGACATCGTTCGATCCTGCGGGGATTCTCAATCCCGGCCGCATGTATGCGGGGATCTGACATGGCGGGTGCTGCTGTCGCTGTGAAGGCACAAGGCAAGTACGATTGGAAGTGGATTGCGATCTTTGGCGCTATCGCACTTGGCTTCGTCGCGCTCACCGCGTTTATCCTTCTCTCGATGGGCCGCGTGCCGATCTGCAAATGCGGTGAGGTCAAGCTCTGGCACGGCGTGGTAAAGAGTTCCGAGAATTCCCAGCACCTCACCGACTGGTACACGTTCTCGCATGTCATCCACGGCTTCCTGTTCTACGCCGGCGCATGGCTGCTCGGGCGTGTGACGGGGCGTCCGCTGCCGCTCGGCATTGCATTTCTGCTCGCGGTCGGAATCGAATGCGCGTGGGAGCTTGCCGAGAACACCAACACGGTGATCGAGCGTTATCGCGCGACGAACATTGCGCTGGATTATTTCGGCGACAGCGTCATCAACTCGGTGTCCGACATCTTTGCGATGATGCTCGGCTTCTGGCTGGCGTGGCTCTGGCCCGTCTGGCTCACCGTGCTCACCATTATCGTGATGGAGGTCGGGGTTGCTTATGCGATCCGCGATAATCTCCTTCTCAACATCATCATGCTGCTTCACCCGGTCGAGGCGATCAACCGGTGGCAGGCGGGAGGCTGAACGGCCCATGCAGACCAATTTCACGCCCGATCAATTAAAGGACGCCACGATGGCGAGTTCGGAGAAAATTCTCCGCACCTGCGTCCATTGCGGCTTCTGCACGGCGACCTGCCCGACCTATCTGCTGCTTGGCGACGAACTCGATTCACCGCGCGGGCGCATCTACCTCATCAAGGACATGCTGGAGGGCGGAAAGCCCGCGACGCCGGAAGTGGTCAAGCACATCGACCGTTGCCTCTCCTGCCTGTCCTGCATGACGACCTGTCCCTCGGGCGTGCACTACATGCACCTCGTCGACCACGCGCGCGCCTATATCGAGCAGACCTACGCGCGCCCTTGGCACGATCGCCTGCTGCGTGGGGTTCTGGCGCAGATCCTGCCTTATCCGAACCGCTTCCGCTTCGCGATTGCCCTTGCCTTGTTGGCAAAGCCCTTCAAGGGCGCGCTCGGCGCGCTGCCTCTGTTCGGGCGGCGGCTGCAGGCGATGGTCGACCTCGCGCCCTCGCGCGTTCCTTCCCGCTCGGCTCATGACGCGCCGGGAACTTTCAAAGCGCAAGGCTCCCGCCGGGGCCGCGTCGCCATTCTTTCCGGCTGCGCCCAGCCGGTGCTGAAGCCCGGCTTCAACGAGGCCGCTATCCGCCTTCTCAACCGGCATGGAATCGAGGTGGTGCAGCCTAAAGGCGAGGGGTGCTGCGGGGCGCTCGTTCATCACATGGGCCGCGACGAGGAGAGCCACTCTTTCGCCAAGCGCAACATCGACGCCTGGATCGCCGAGATGGATGGGGAAGGGCTGGACGCCATCATCATCACCGCCTCCGGCTGCGGCACGACGATCAAGGATTACGGCTTCATGTTCCGGGAGGACCCGAACTACGCGGAGAAGGCCGCGCGGGTGTCTGCCCTCGCCAAGGACATCACGGAATACGTCTCCACCCTCAAGCTGATGGCTCCCGTGCGCGAGGCGGACCTTGTCGTCGCCTATCACTCAGCCTGCTCCATGCAGCACGGGCAGCAAATCCGCACCGAACCCAAGACCCTCCTCAAACAGGCAGGTTTTGTGGTGAAGGACGTTCCCGAAGGGCACATCTGCTGCGGCTCGGCGGGGACCTACAATCTGCTCCAGCCGGAGATTGCCGAGAAGCTGCGGGAACGGAAGGTCGCCAATATCGAGCGGGTCCAGCCCGACCTGATCGCCACCGGCAACATCGGCTGCATGACCCAGATCGGTAAAGGAACCGGCCTTCCCATCGTCCATACGGTCGAGCTTCTGGACTGGGCGACCGGCGGCCCCCTGCCGGAAGCTCTTGAAGAAAAAGGATTTTCAAGCCGCTTCCCGGCCGCGTTAACCATAGCTGCCGAGTAAGCCTGCGACATTGCGGCTTAAGGAAATTTTGTTTCCCCAAAGCCCCGCTCTCGGCTAAAAGGGAACCCAAAGTTTCAATTTTCATGCGCCAAGGGGCGGAGCCTATGACATCCGGTTGGACGTCTTTCAAAAACCGTTTCGGCAAGAAGCCCGAGGAGGGCGGTGCGACCATTGCGCCGGACCAGGGCGTCGCGTCCAACGCCGCCGTTGCCGTTCAGGAAAAGGCCGAGCCCGCACTCGCGCGTCCGGACGGCGCACTCGACAGCATCGGCCAGAAGAACGAGCTGATCCGCGTCCGCTTCTCGAACCTGAGCGACCGGCTGGAAGAAATCCGCAGCCTCAAGGAGGACTTCGCGCTTCTCACCGAGCCGATCTTCGACCTGATCACGAGCTACCCGCAATTGCAGTCCCGCCTGCTCGAGACCGAGGCGGTCCTGCGGCAGGAGACGGACAACACGGTCAGCCTGCGCCGCGAGGTCTCCGAACTCACGACGTCTCATGCCCGCATGACGGACGATCTGTCGGCGACCGTCTCGCAGCTCCGCAAGGCCGAGGCCAAGGTGCGCGAGCAGGAATCCGCCATCGAGGATCTGCGCCTGTCCGTGAAGGACAAGGAAGCGATCGGCGCCGACCTCGAGAACCAGCTTCTCATCGAGACCGAACGCGCCCGCACCATTACGGAAGAAAACCAGGCCCTGCGGCTTGAAGCGCAGGAGGCGGACCAGACGGTCGCCCGCGCCGAGCGCGAGTTGATCGAGGTTCGCGAGCGCAGCAGCCTGCTCGACCACGAGGTCAAGCGCCTGCAGAAAGTCGCCGAGGAGCAGAACTATCGCCTGTCGAGCCTTTCCAACCGTTACAGCGAGTCGGAAACTCAGCTCGAGAGCACCCGTGCCCGCGCCTCCGAGCTCGAGACGAAGCTCATGGGCGAGCAGGTCACGCGCCAGCGCCTCGAGACGCAGCTCGATTCCGAGCGCTCGGCTCACCAGACCGATATCTCGGCCCTCGACATGAAGATCGAAGGCCTGAACTCGCGCCTTGCCGCGACTGACAAGATCCTGGCTCATACCCGCGATCAGCTCCGCGACAAGAACGAGGCCCTGCGTTCCGTCGAGCGTGGTCTGAAAGAGACCACCATCGAGAAGAACACGGTGGAGCGCCGCCTCGAAGCGACGCAGCAGGAAGTCGAGCGTCAGGTCGCCATGGTCAACGAGCTGCAGCGTTCGCGCATCGAGCTGCAGGAGCGCGTCGAGATGCTCAACAAGGCCATCGCGGCCAAGGACTTCCAGATCGAAAGCTCCGACAACAAGCTCTCGAACCTGTCCGAGCGCAGCGACCAGATGACCAAGCGCTTCGAGCAGGAGCGCAACACCCTCGAATCCGCCAACCGCCGCCTGACGGAAGAGTTGCAGAACGAGAAGGCGGAACGCTCGCTCATTCAGGGCGCGCTTGAAATCTCCCGCGAGAGCCGCGTGAAGATTCAGAAGAAGTACGTCACGCTGCGCAAGAACACCCGCCTCGATGCGACGGAGGACGATGGCTCCTTGATCGAAGAAGAAGAGGCGGATTCCAACGTGCGGCGGATCAAGTCTTCGGACAAGGAATAAGCCGAACCCAAGAGCCCCGCCGCGAGCGGGGCTTTTTCGTTGGGGCGTGCCGGCCTGTTTCTGCGGCGTTAAGGGATTTTCTGTGACTTCGACTTCGGCGCTTTTCGACCCGGCGACGTTCCGCGCGCAGCTGCAATCGACGCTCGACGGGTATGCGCAGGCTTTCCGCATCGATGCGGAGGTTCATTCTCTCCTGCGCCGACAGCTCGCGCAGGGAGACGATCTGCATTCACGCAAGACCTATCCCGGGCATGTCACCACGTCGGCCATTATCTTGAATGAAACCGGGACGAAGACGCTTCTCATCCATCACCGTTCCCTGAACCGCTGGCTTCAACCCGGCGGACATTACGAAGTGCCGGAAACGTTGAGCGCATCCGCGTTGCGTGAGGCGCTGGAGGAAACGGGGCTTAAGGGTTTGAGAGTCGATCCGTGGCATGCGGCATCGCAGCTTCCGGTCGATGTCGACTCTCACGTCATCCCCGCGCGCCCCGCGAAGGGCGAGCCGGAGCATGTCCATCACGATTTTCGTTACATCGTGCGGGCCGACGAGGCATCCGCGATGCGCCCTGATTTCGCTGAGGTACAAGGAGCCGCGTGGCACGATCTCTCAGCGCTGGAGGCCATAGCCCCGCAAACGCTGCTCAACCTCGTCAGGTTGCGGACTTCTTGATTGTCCCTAACATCGGCGCATGAGCTGGCGCACAGGCTCATGTCAGCCCGAACTGACGAAGAAGACGACCATCGAGAACCTGATCGCACCACCAGACCGCGCCTGCATGCAAAGCGATCAACGCGATGTAGGAAGCAAGGGCAGCGGCGTTGCCTGAAAGGGTCATTACTTTCATCGCAGGCGGCCGCTTTGGAGCCGCGCTCCAGGCAACGGCTGCCATGATGACAATGACCAGGAACGATTGCGAGCGCATGTACAGTGCGAGCGCCGCGCCGCCCAGGATCAACAGTCCTGACACGCCGAACCACGCCTTGTCCCCGAGCGGCTTCAGCAGAGTCTGAACGAGCCGCCCGCCATCGAGAGGAGGCACGGGGAGGAGATTGAACATGTTGACGAAAAGGGAAACGAAGCCGGCACTCAGCCACAGGGCGTCGTCTGTTGCAGCGAAAACACCAAGGCAGGCGAGGGGAGGGAGCAATCCGAAGGCAGGCCCCATCAAGATCACCTCCGAAGCCTCGGCATCCGAGACATAGCTGCGGTTGCCGATGGCGATGCCTCCGAAAAAGGGGATGAGATAAAAGCGGGCCTGGTGCCCATGCCGCCGCAGCGCCCACACATGTCCATACTCATGCACGATGATCGTACCCAGCACGGCAAGGCCGATGCTGAAGCCGAGCAGGTAGGTCATGGCCGCAAGAGAGAGAGCCGCGAGAATGACCTGCTTGAGAAGATCGCGCTTCTGGTCGCCGGTCTTTGATGCATTGGCGCCGGGCTTTGTGTTCCCGCGTTCCCTGGCGAGGTAGCCGCGCACGAGGCGCGCTACACTTCCCACAAGCATGGGATAGTTCAGGCGCGGAATGAAGCCCGTCGCAATGTCGGCGCGCTCGACCGTGTAGGACAGTTGGACTTGCGTGCCTTCCGGTACGGGCTGCAGGAAAAGGCGCGTGTAAAGAAGATCGCCCGGCTTTGAGGCTCCCCTCCAGCGATAGACGGCAACACACTCCTCACGCATCGGCGCTTCGGAGGCGATGAGGCGGGAGTAGCATTCATGGCCGCTTTCAAAGCGCGAAACGGCTTCCTTCTCGTACTCATTGCTCCATTCGGTCGAAAGAAGCGTCGGGATCCACTGCTTGGGGCGCCCCGGCGTCATGCTCAAAAGCTCCCACGCTTCCTCGATGGGGACATCCAGCACGAACTGCCCCGAATAATGCTGGCGGCGGCGGTTGACGAACAGGACATAGCCAAGCAGGGCAAGCACCAGCATGACGGCTATGAGAATATCAGGATCGGGCATATCGCGGCAGACCTCGGCGGGAGGGCGTCTTCATACCCGAACGTTGTAACAAACAAAACAGGTAAGGCCGGAGCCGCCGCCCCCTGGCAATCGCCTCCGCCATTCCCATCTTGAGGGGCGGCCGGATTTCAAAGGAGATTGCGCCATGAACGATCAGGAGCGCGAGGTCATCGCCGATATTTTCCGGCGTCTCGAGCAGGTAGCGAACCAGCCCCGCGATCCGGAGGCCGAGCGGTTCATCGCCGACAAGGTGCGCCAGCAGCCTTATGCGACCTATGCCCTCGCGCAGGCGGTTTATGTGCAGGAACAGGCCCTTGGAAACCTGACGGCGGAAAACGAGCAACTTCGTGCTGCGCTCGATGAGGCACAGGCTCGGCCGCAGCAGCAGGGCGGCTTCCTGTCGGGCTTGTTCGGCGGCGGCGCGCAGCGTGCGCCCGAGCCGGCTTATCGGCAATCCGTGCCCCAGGCCTCGCCGTGGGGCAGGCCGCAGGCTCAAGCGGAGTATGGCTCGCAGCAGGGCGGCCCATGGGGTGGCGCGATGCGGCCCCCGGTTGGAGGCGGTTTTCTTCAGTCCGCGCTGGGCACCGCGGCGGGCGTTGCGGGCGGCATGATGATCGCCAATGCTTTGTCGCACGCCTTCGGCGGCGCCGGTCAGTCCCTCCAGTCCGCTCTGGACAAGCCGGGCCTCGCTGATCTTGGGGGGGCGAAGGAAACCCAAGGTGGCGAGACGGGACATGCCGGCATTACGGATTCGCTCTACCAGAACGCCAGCCAGGACGAAGAGGAAAGCTACGACGACGATTTCGGCGGTAGCGACGATGGGTGGGCTTAAGCGCCGCGCTTCTCCCCGCTGTCCACATTGACCTCACAATGCCCGCCATCGGCGGGCATTGTCGTTAACGGCATCAAGATTGAAATTGTTGACACTTGCAACCTTGCGTAAATATACACCTCTATGAATAGACGGGGTTTTTTGATTGTGTATTTCATTGCATGGAGTTGTTCATATAGCTATATTAATGAATAGGAGCTTGTGATATACTAAATCATACAAGAAAAGAGTTTCCGTTTTATTGTATATTTGTTCCCCGAGCGTTCGGGTATTGCTGAAACAATATCCAAAAAAGCCAGCGCTTACGGTACGAAAGACGAACGAGGGGCCCCGGGTATTCCGGTCCAATGTCCTGCCCGAAGTTCAGCCGCTGCTGTCTGATACCTCTGCCACCGTGAACGTCAGATCACGACCACCGAAGCCCCCACGGGGACGCGGTTGTAGAGATCGATCACATCCCGATTGAGCATGCGGATGCAACCTGACGAGACGGCGTGGCCGATCGTGTCCGGCTCGTTGGTGCCGTGGATGCGGTAGAGGGTGGAGCCGAGATAGAGCGCTCGTGCGCCGAGCGGATTGTCGATCCCGCCTTCCATGTGGGTTGGCAGGTCGGGGCGGCGCTTCAGCATCTCCCTGGGCGGATACCAATCCGGCCATTCGCGCTTCGCGCTCACGGTTTTTCGCCCCGCCCATTCGAAGCCGGGGCGTCCAACGCCGATCCCGTAGCGGATCGCCCGCCCGCCTTCCTGCACGAGGTAGAGGTAACGGGAGGGCGTATGGATGATGATGGTGCCGGGAGACTCGTTGCCGCGATAGCTGACCGTCTGACGCTGATATTGCGGCGTGATCGCATAATCGGGCGACACCGCATCGAAGCCGTTGTCCCGTTCGGGCAAGGTGGCGATGGTCGTGTTGACCGGAATGGCCGGGCGCGGCGTCACGGGTGAATCGTAAGGATATCCCACTAACGGGTCGACGGGTTGTTGCGGGTAGGGGCGTGCGATTGCGGCGGGGCGCGGCACACGCGCATAACCATTCACATAGCGCGGGTCCCCATAGCCTCGCGGCTGGGCGCTGGGCACGACGAGATTGCCATAGATGTCGCGCTGCGGGCCGTAAGCTCCATACGGATATTGCTGCGCGAAAGCGGAGGGGGCGACCAGCGAAAAGAGAAGAAGGGCGGAGGAGGAAAGCAGCGCGCGCATCGGAGCACCTTTCGAATTTTGCTCGAAATCTCCTCGAAGGCTGCGATTTTTGCTCCGGAGAACCGTGAAACGGGAAAATGCGCTACCGATTTCGTCATTTTCCGGTCAATGGACGCCAAACTCCGGATGCCGACGCAACGCACATACTGTAAGAGCAACCTTCGCTCATCGCGGGTTCCAGCCTGGAACCGGCACTCAGGATAACGTCGAGACCTCCCATGCAGTTCGGTCCCATCGCCCGGATGGCGGCATCCATCGCACTTCTCTCTTTCATGGATGCAATCATCAAAGGCATGCACGCGTCATACCCGACGCTGCAGATCGTGTTTCTGCGCTTTGCCTGCGGGAGTGTCGTTGCGACCTGCGTTCTCGCCGCCATGCGCCCGGGCTTCCCATCCCGCGAGACGGTGATTGCCAACGCCACGCGCTCGGTGATCGCGGTCGTGACCGCCATGTCGTTCTTCTATGCCCTCGGCAAGCTGCCTCTGGCGGAAACGCTCGTCCTCTCGTTCCTCGCGCCGATGTTCATCGCCTTCCTCGGCCTCGTCCTGTTGCGGGAGCGAGTCGATGGACGCATCGTCGGCGCGCTGGCCGTGGGCTTTGCCGGCACGCTCATCGTCGTGTTCGGCCAGACCGGTGAGGCGAACGCGGCGCGCTCCTGGGAGGGCGTGGCGGCCGCGCTTCTCTCGGCGGTCACTTACGCCTTCAGCGTCGTGCTGCTGCGCCAGCGGGCGCAGCGCGACAAGTTCATCCATATCGTCTTTTTCCAGACCGTCGGGCCGATGATCCTGTCCGCGCCCTTCGCCTTCTATGTCTGGCAGCCGCTGCACTGGCCCGATCTCGGCTGGTTCCTTGCGATGGGTGCGCTCGGCGTCTCGGGCCATATCCTGATGGCGAGCGCCTACGCCAAGGCGCCGGCCGCCCGCCTCGCGCCCCTGGAATACACGGCGCTGATCTGGGCGGCGCTCGTCGGCTACGGCGTGTTCAGCGAGATTCCAAGCTGGGCGACGATGGGCGGCGGGGCCCTCATCGTCGTGGCGACCATCATCACATCGCGGCGCTAAATAGCTCATAAGAAAGAGATAATTTCCGCCGCGCCGGGAAGGGCAGTTTTTCGTTCATCCTCTTCGCCCCAAAGCCTTGACTCACCAGGGGGGGCTCCTTATCTCGCGGCAGGGGTTAGCACTCGCCTTGTGACAGTGCTAACACGTCAGGGAACTGGACACGGCCATGGGTGGCCGTGCCATTTGTCAAAGAGGAAATTTCATGAAATTCCGTCCGCTGCACGACCGCGTCGTCGTCCGTCGCCTGGATAGCGAAGAGAAGACGAAGGGCGGCATCATCATTCCGGATACCGCCAAGGAGAAGCCGCAAGAGGGCGAAATCGTCGCCGTCGGCTCCGGCGCTCGCGACGAGAACGGCAAGCTCGTTCCCCTCGACGTCAAGAAGGGTGACCGCGTCCTGTTCGGCAAGTGGTCCGGCACGGAAGTGAAGCTCGATGGCCAGGATCTCCTCATCATGAAGGAATCCGACATCATGGGCGTGATCGGCAAGTAACCGCCGTCTTCAACACCACTCCAGGAACTCGACCATCCCGCGACAAGCGCCCGGCGCATCGCACGGATGAGAAAGACTGAAAAAGGATAAAGCCAATGGCTGCTAAAGACGTGAAATTCGGCGGCGAAGCCCGCGAAAAGATGCTCCGCGGCGTCGACATTCTTGCCGATGCGGTGAAGGTCACCCTCGGCCCGAAGGGCCGCAATGTTGTGATCGAGAAGTCCTTCGGCGCTCCGCGCATCACGAAGGACGGCGTGACCGTCGCCAAGGAAATCGAGCTCGCCGACAAGTTCGAGAACATGGGCGCGCAGATGGTCCGTGAGGTCGCCTCGAAGACCAACGACCTCGCCGGTGACGGCACCACCACCGCGACGGTTCTGGCTCAGGCCATCGTCCGCGAGGGCGCCAAGGCGGTTGCCGCCGGCATGAACCCGATGGACCTGAAGCGCGGCATCGATCTCGCCGCCTCTGAGGCCGTCAAGGACATCCAGGCGCGCGCCAAGAAGGTGAAGTCGTCGGATGAGGTCGCCCAGGTCGGCACCATCTCCGCCAACGGCGACAAGGACATCGGCGAGATGATCGCCCATGCCATGCAGAAGGTCGGCAACGAGGGTGTCATCACCGTCGAGGAAGCCAAGACCGCCGAGACCGAGCTCGACGTTGTCGAAGGCATGCAGTTCGACCGCGGCTACCTCTCCCCGTATTTCATCACGAACGCGGAGAAGATGGTTGCCGAGCTCGAGGACCCCTACATCCTCATTCACGAGAAGAAGCTCTCCTCGCTCCAGTCCATGCTCCCGATCCTCGAGGCCGTGGTGCAGACGGGCAAGCCGCTCCTCATCATCGCTGAGGACGTTGAAGGTGAGGCTCTCGCGACCCTCGTCGTCAACAAGCTGCGTGGCGGCCTCAAGATCGCAGCGGTCAAGGCTCCGGGCTTCGGTGACCGCCGCAAGGCCATGCTCGAGGACATCGCGATCCTCACCGCCGGTCAGACGATCTCCGAAGATCTCGGCATCAAGCTCGAGAGCGTGACCCTCAACATGCTGGGCCGCGCCAAGCGCGTCCGCATCGAGAAGGAAAACACCACGATCATCGACGGCGCCGGCAAGAAGAAGGACATCGAGGCCCGCGTCAATCAGATCAAGGCTCAGATCGAAGAGACCTCTTCGGACTACGACCGCGAGAAGCTCCAGGAGCGTCTTGCCAAGCTCGCTGGCGGCGTCGCGGTGATCCGCGTCGGCGGCGCGACGGAAGTCGAAGTCAAGGAGAAGAAGGATCGCGTCGACGATGCTCTCAATGCGACCCGCGCGGCTGTCGAAGAAGGCATCGTTCCCGGCGGCGGCACGGCTCTCTTGCGCGCCAAGGCTGCGGTTTCGAAGCTCAAGACCGACAACGCCGACGTGAAGGCAGGCATCAACATCGTCCTGCGTGCGCTTGAGGCTCCGATCCGTCAGATCGCCGAGAACGCGGGCGTCGAAGGCTCGATCGTTGTTGGCAAGATCAACGACAACAGCTCGTCGCAGACCTTTGGCTTCAACGCCCAGACCGAAGAGTTCGTGGACATGCTGAAGGCTGGTATCGTCGATCCGGCGAAGGTCGTCCGCACGGCTCTGCAGGATGCAGCTTCGGTAGCCGGGCTCCTGGTCACGACCGAAGCGATGGTCGCCGAGCTTCCGAGGAAGGAAGCGGCTCCGGCAATGCCGGGCGGCGGCATGGGCGGCATGGACTTCTAAGAAGTCCAGGCGCTATAGCCTGAAGAATAAAGAAGCCCCGGAGGAAACTCCGGGGCTTTTTGTCGTTCTGCGCAAGGTATAGTTGCGAAATTACATAATATGTTATAACAAAGCATAACTATGTGGGGGAAGTTATGCCTGTTTATGTAATCGATCCGTCTCGTCCAGTGCCGCCCAAATACGGGGATCTCGAGAACGCTTTCGAGCTCTATGAGGGCGATACGTTAGTTCTCGCCGAGGGTGCCGAGCTTGTTGCCTATGGCAGGTGGGCCTGGGGAATCTGGGGGCACGACTTTAACAACACCCTGCTTATCAACGGACGTGTTCATAGCGAGCATGGGTACGGCATCGTGCTCCATGGCACCATCATCATCGGTGCGACGGGAACCGTCCACGGCGGGGAAGACGGTATATACACGGGCCCTGATCCCGATTCCAGCAGGCCTAGTGTCCTGACCAATGCCGGTACTATCGAAGCAGTCCTTTACGGCATCACGCTTGGCGGTGGCTACAGCATCATCAATAATTCCGGCCAGATTGTCGGCGGAGCAGGCATTCAGGACGAGAGCTGGTCTGAGTTCGGCTCTCTTGTGCTTAACAATACAGGGCTTATCCGAGGTGAGTATACGGCGATCTATGGAAATCGTCTTGGCGAGAACGTCATCACCAATAAAGGGCGGCTCGAAGGTCGCGTTTTTCTAGGCGATGCCAATGACATCTATGATGGGCGCGGAGGGACCCTAACGGGCGATCTTTATCTGGGCAGAGGCGACGATGTTGCTTATGGCGGCGATGGCTCGGAAACGGTTTTCGTAGGTTTGGGCGAGGACTTTTTTGATGGTGGCGCGGGCATAGACACCCTGCTTCTGAGCTATGATTGGGCTGGCATTAACGACAAGCATGCCGTCGATCTGAGGATCACCGATAAGCAGGTTGTCGGCGCAGGCAGTCAAATGACACTGCGGAATGTCGAGAATCTTGTCGGTGGTGACGCCGATGATCGCTTCATCGGCAATGATGCCGCAAACACCCTCATCGGTAACGGCGGCAACGATACTCTCGATGGCTATGATGGCGATGACCTGCTGAGCGGTGGAGCGGGCAATGATCTCCTCGTTGGCGGCGCAGGCTCTGACACAGCGGTGTTCACCGGCAAGTTCTCTGATTACACCATCACTGTTGTCGCTGGAGCCGGAATAAAGATCACCGACAATCGGACTTCAGGTGATGGTGCCGACTATCTCGGTGGCGTGGAGTTCGCGCTCTTCAGCGACCGGATTTATACGCTCCCGCCTGTGCCGCCGGTTGGGCCGGTTACGCCGAGCAAGCCTGCCGAGACGCCCGCCACACCCACAACGACGGATACGCCGCCGGTAAAAACAATGGCCAAGAACCTCACGTTCAAAGGCGGTAAAAAGGCGGATACGTTCGTCGGCGGCAAGGGGCACGACCTTCTGAACGGCGGCTTGGGCAATGATCGGCTGACTGGTGACGAAGGGCAGGACACGTTCGTGTTCAACAGCAAGCTCGGTTCCAAGAACGTGGATCGGATCACGGATTTCACGCACGCCGATGACTCGATTAAATTGTCGAAGGCGATCTTCAGCAAGCTACAGAAAGGCATTCTCTCGAAGGATGCGTTCTGGGTCGGCGCAAAAGCTCACGACAAGAGCGACCGCATCATCTTCGACGATAAGACGGGCGCCCTGTATTACGATGCGGACGGCACGGGCAAGAAATATGGCGCGATCAAGTTCGCGCAGCTGGAGGCAAAGACGCTGCTGGAGGCGAATGACTTTTTCATCGTTTGACGGCTGCGATCTCTCGTGATGCTCAGCAAAAAGGCCCCGGAGCGATCCGGGGCCTTTTTATTTCACATGCTCTTCGACTTTCATCGCATGTCCGATGATCTCGCGATCATGATCGCTGATGGGGAAAAGACCGAAGCGGAAATTGTAGCCCCAGTTTTTCACGCCCATCGTGAACGCGAGCTTGTCGAGAAGCAGCTCTATTGGCGCATCGGAGGCTTCAAGCCACGCGACGTCTTTGCGGAAGGGCCGGAAGTTCTCTCCCATCTCGACCTGATAAGGATCACCCTCGCGGACATGGCCGATAGCTGTGAAGGCTTGCAGCTTGTCCTTTCCGCCGAATGTCTTGGTCGGCGAATAATAAATCACGCAATCGCCGGAACGGATGCGCCGCAGGGGCGCTGCCTTGCCGTGGCAGACTTGCATGAAGCCACCTTCACGCCCCCGGCGGACGTGCTCCGCCGAGGCCACCGCGATCCACGCGCCGGTCACGACGCTAACGGCGAATAGATGCGCAGGCGGTGTCCGTCCGGATCGAGAGCCACGAAGGTCAAGCCGAAATCCAGCTCGGTCGGGGCCTGCGCGATCTCAAGTCCCCGATTGACCCAATCGGCGTGGCGCGCGCGGACGGCATTTTCATTGTCGAGAGCGCAGACCAGTTCACCGCCGCCGCCCGTCACGACGGCCGCAGGCTTTACATGGTGGCGTGACCATAACCCCAACCGAGAGCCCGACTTCATCACGAACATGGCGAAGGTCGGCGAGGCTTCGACAGGTACCAGATCAAGAAGGTCGGCATAGAACGCAGCGCTACGCTCGGGGTTGTCGACGTAAAGAAGGGTGAAATTGAAGTCGGACATGAGGTGTTCTCCCGTTGAGGAGAGATCCATATCTTCGCGCAGTGTCAGTTTCTGGCAGGAGCCTTACACGCGCGGTTCGATACCCTCCGCCACGCGCCATTCCTTCAAGAGCGCAAGCCGCCTGCGCGGATAGCGTGTGTCGCTCAAGGTCAGGGCCGAGATGCGGTCGGTTCTGAAATGCCGAAAGCCGCTTCTGAGTTCGCACCATGCGACGACGACGCGAACCTGATCGAAAAAGCCGATGGCGAACGGCCACACGGTGCGCTTTGTTTCTGATGTGTTGCGGTCCGCATAGAGGATCTCCATCTTGCGCTCTGCGCGGATCGCCTTGCGGATGGTTGCGAGATCGGTGTCGCCGCCCGCAATCGGGCGGCCTGGTCCGACGAGCAGTGTAGAAGCGTCAGCATCCTCGCGAAGGGCGGCCGGAAGAACGGCGGTGATCTTCGTCAACGCTTCGTGTGCGGCAGCGGCGAGATGGTGATCGCCCCGCTCCGCAACCCAGCGCGAACCGAGAACAAGCGCCTCGATTTCTTCGTGAGAGAACATCAGCGGCGGCAGCATGAAGCCGGGGCGCAGCACGTAGCCGATGCCCGCTTCGCCTTCGATCATGGCCCCTTGCGCTTGCAGGCTCTGGATGTCGCGGTAAAGGGTGCGGATGCTGATGCCGAGTTCCCGCGCGAGATCTTGGCCGCGCACCGGATGACGATGGCGGCGCAGGATTTGAAGGAGATCGAGCAGGCGCTTGGCGCGCGACATGGCTTTACATCTCCTGGCGTTGCTGAGGCATGATTGTCACGTCAAACTCTGGCGCGCCAGGCCTCGTAGCCGCGCGCGAGCATGTAGCTGACAAAGATCAATACGGCGAGAATGCCGTCCACAAGGGCGACCGCCTGCGCCTGCGCGTGCGAGAGCCCAACAACGAACGTGGCGACGATGACCATGCCCGCCTTGTGCAGGAAGGCCAGCTCCCACAAGCCGGGTACGCGGCGCGGATAAACAGCGAGCAGCAGAAACAATCCGGCAAAGACAAGGAAGCCGAGGCTGCGCCACGCTTCCGGAAGGGCCCTGTCCGGTTCGAAATGGCCGATCGAGGCGATCGATGATGCAAAGGCCACGATCGCGGCGACGCCGCAGAGCCCCATGATGACCGCCGCGACACGTTCAGCCCTGGTTCTCATGGCATGCTCCTTGAAGGTTTCCGCAAGATCGCTCCGTCTTCATTTCTACAGCGCGGAACCGTTTTGAACAGTAGCGCGGTTTTCCGACGTCGTTGCCCGGGGCCCTGCCGTTTACTGGAACTGATGGCCTTGCGACGCCGTTGCCTCAGGCGAATAGCTTCGCTTGCAAAAGGGGCCGCACATGACCGATCTCGAGCCTCGCCGGGGAACGCCTGATCCCATCTTGAGCGAAGAGGAGTTTCGCGCACGCTTTTTTCTGCAGTTTCAGGATCAGGCCTTTGACGCTCTGAAGGTCGAACTCGACCGGATCGCGGCGGCCGCGTGGGACGCCTATCATCAATATCGAAAGAGCCCACGGACACGAAAGGCGGGGCCGGGTTTTGCCGATCCCGATTTTGCACTTGCCAACGATTGGCTTCGCGCACGCGAGGCAATCATGGAGGCGCAACGGCGCCACGACGATCCGGCGAGCCCTTCACGCATTCTTCTGATCTGCGCCTCCACCCGCAGCGAGCACACGTGCCCGGGCGAAATGTCGAAAAGCTATCGTCTGGCGGAATTGGCGCATGACGTTCTTGCTGGCGACAGCATGGAGGTCGAGGTTCTCGAACTCAGCCGCCTCGCATCGGAATATGGCCGCCGCATCTACCCCTGCAAGGCTTGCTTCTCCACCTCCGCGGCGCTCTGCAACTGGCCTTGCTCCTGCTATCCCAATTACGCCTTGGGCCAGACGCAGGATTGGATGAACGAGATTTATCCGAAATGGGTTGAAGCCCACGGCATCATGATCGTCACGCCGGTGAACTGGTACTACGGGTCTTCATCATTGAAGCTGATGATAGACCGGCTGGTCTGTGCCGATGGCGGCAACCCGGACCCGACGCGCACACACGGCAAGAATGCAAAGCGCGCGAAGGAAATCGAGATGGAGGGATGGGACTACCCCCGGCATCTTGCGGGGCGATCTTTCGCGGTGGTGGCCCACGGCGATGCGGAGGGCGTGGAGAACGTTCGCCGCATCCTTTCCGACTGGCTTCGCTCCATGGAGCTTGTCTCTGCCGGACCGGTGGCGGAACTTGATCGCTATATTGGCTATTGGAAGCCCTATGCGACAAGCCACGCGGATCTCGATGCCGATATCGCGATACAGGAGGAAGTGCGCAATGCGGCCCGCGCCTTGCGGGAGGCTGTGATTGCGCAACGCGCGGGGAACTATCCCGCAATCGGGCATGACTTGAAGGCGCCCCGCGAGAAGTGAGCGCTGCTTCAATAAGCGCGGAAGCGGATTTCGGCAGGCCCGAAATCCGCTCCCTGTCATCTCAGGCAGTCCAAGACCTTATTAAGCGGCCTGCGGCAGCAGACCTTCGGCGGCGAGCGCCTCACGGACCTTCGGACGGGCGCTGACACGCTCGAGGAATGCCTTGATGTTAGCGAACGGCGTAATGTCGATGCCGAGGAAGTTGACCCAATTCACGACGGTGAAGAGATAGGCGTCGGCGACCGTGAACTGCGATCCCATCAGATAAGGTGTCTTCGCGAGAACCTCATCGAGATAGGCGAAGCGCTGTGCGAGCTTGTCCTTCGCGCCCTGCTTGGCTGCATCGGGAGTGGCCGGGTTCCACAAGGGAGAGAAACCCTTGTGAACTTCCGAGCTGATGAAGGTGAGCCATTCCTGCAGACGGTAGCGCGGCAAGGTGCCGTTCGCGGGAACGAGCTGTGCCGCCGGGCTGCTGTCGCCGAGGTACTGCACGAGGACACCCACTTCGGTCATCACGTCGCCATCGGGCAGCGACAGGGCAGGGACATAACCCTTTTTATTGACCGTCTTGAAGTCGACGCCCGATTCAGTCTTGCTCGTGGCGAGATCGACCTTTTCGAGGCTGATGGGAAGGTCCGCCTCGCGCGCGACGATGTGGACGGCGAGCGAGCAGGCGCCGGGAGCATAGTAGAGCTTCATGGAAAGTCTCCTTTGGATTGAGATCAGGCGGCGTGACGAAGGGATGAGGCGGAGCCGAAGGGCAGGGGACGGGACGGGCTCAGAGCATGAGCGCCGTCACCCAGAAGCGCCTGAGCGACCGACAGGACGATCAGGTAAAGGGGATATTCCCAACCGCCGCCATTGGCGCTGAACACCCAGCCGTTGCCGGCATGAACGCTGAACGCGCCGAGCAGGATCGGAATGAGTGCGAGGGCGACCCAGCGGCTCTGCACACCGAGGATGAGCAGGATGCCGCCGATCATTTCGGCAAAGAAGGTGAAGTAGGCAAGCCAGCCCGGCAGGCCGATGGACTGAAAGTACTGCGCCGTTCCGGCCAGCGTGAAGGTCATCAGCTTCAGCAGGACGCTGTGAGCGAGGTACATGACACCGAGGGACACCCGCAGAAGAAGGGCGGCATAAGCGGTGTTGGAAGGGGTCGTCGAAGGCACCGTGAAAACTCCATGCATGTGCATTGGTGTTTGGACTATAAATAGGCTTGCGTTCGAATGTCAAATTTGATGCAATTGCATATGAACTGAAGAAGGTTTGCCGAAATGCAAGAGCCCTCGGAATCTGTCGTCAAGGCATGGGCGCGCTTGATCCGTGCGGGGCGGGAGGTTGCTGCCAGCATCGAGAACGGTCTGAAGGAGGCAGGCTTTCCCCCTCTCTCCTGGTATGACGTATTGCTGGAGTTGCGCCGTGAGAAGGATGGCCGTGTCACGCCGCGCGAACTCGAAACACGCATCCTGTTCGAGCAATACAATCTTTCGCGCCTTCTCGACCGCATGGAAACGGAAGGGCTTGTCCGTCGCGTGCCCTATCCTGGCGACAAGCGTCGCCAGCTCATCGAGATCACGCCGGAGGGCCGTGCGCTGCAACAGCGAATGTGGAAATCCTACGGTGCCGCTATCGAGCGCTTTGTCGGCGCAAAACTTGCCGATGGGGAGGCCGAGCAATTGGGCACACTTTTGTCGAAGCTTATGGAGACACAGGATGTGGGGAATTGCGGCGGTTGCTCGTGACGTTGCCACTCCGCTGAGAAAGAAAAAAGCCCCGGATGGTTGCCGGGGCTTTTCGTTGCTTATTTTTGATCACGCTTGCGCTTTTCATCGACGCGGCGCTTGTTCTTCTTGCCGGGGCCGGAAAACTTCCCGCCTTTGTCGCCTTCCCCGCGACCCTCTCTGGGGGCCTCGCTTTTCGCTGCATCCTTGAAGCCGCCGCCCTTGAAGCCAGCGCCCTTGAAGCCCTCGCCTTTGCGCGGGCCACCCTTCGGCTTCCACTTCTTGCCTTCATGGGAGGCGCCTTTGGCGAACTCAGCCGGCTCGATGCGGATGTCCTCATCGTTGGCCTTGCGCACGGCGGCGGCGAAGCGCGGCGCGAAGGATTTGGCGATCTGGAACTTCGTCTCGCGGTCGTAGATCTTGATCGAGCCGACTTCCTTCTTCGTCACATGGCCGAGGCGGCAGATGATGGGCAAAAGCCAGCGCGGATCGGCATTGTGGTTGTGCCCGACGCCCATGCGGAACCAGACCATGTCTTCCGATCCGCCATGATCCGCCGCATCCGACGGGCCACGCCGCTCGCGCGGTCCGCCGCGTTCGCGCTCAGCCTGCCGCTCGCGCTTGTCCTTGCGGTTGCGCGGCTCACGCTCACGCTCGGTGCCCGCATCGAACATCTCTTCAGGCGCGGGAAGGCGCGCCCGGTGAAAGCGGACCAGAGCGGAGGCAATCTCTTCCGCCGAGCGCTCCGCGAGAAGCGCGCGCGCCATGACGAGATCGTCTTCCGACGGTTCCTCGACGACACTCAATTCCTTCAGCAACCGCTCCTGGTCACCCTTACGGATTTCGTCGGCGGAAGGCGGCCCGCCCCAGGTCACGTCGACGCCGGCGGAATCCACCAGGCGCTCGGCCTTGCGGCGGCGCGTATAGGGCACGAGCATCACGCAGACGCCCTTGCGGCCCGCGCGGCCGGTGCGCCCACTGCGGTGCAGGAGCGTCTCGTGATCGTTCGGCAGATCGGCGTGAACGACGAGGCCGAGATCGGGCAGGTCGATGCCGCGCGCGGCAACGTCGGTCGCCACGCAAACCCGCGCGCGTCCGTCGCGGAGCGATTGCAGTGCGTTGCTGCGCTCGTTCTGCGTCAGCTCGCCGGAAAGGGCGACCGCCGCAAAGCCACGTTCGATCAGGCTCGCCGTCAGGTGTCGCACCATCTCGCGCGTGGAGCAGAACACCATCGCGCCGCGCGCTTCAAAGAAGCGCAGCACGTTCACGACCGCATGTTCGATCTCGTTGGGAGCGATGCGAACCGCGCGATATTCGATATCGCCGTGCGGCTGGTTCTGCACCAGCGTGTCGATGCGCAGGGCGTCCTTTTGATAGCGCTTGGCAAGCGCCGCGATGTTACGCGGGATCGTCGCCGAGAACAGCAGCGTCCGCCGGTCTTCAGGCGTCGCATCGAGAATGAACTCGAGGTCCTCGCGAAAGCCGAGATCGAGCATCTCGTCCGCTTCGTCGAGAACGACGGCGCGCAATTTCGAGGTGTCGAGCCGGCCGCGCTCCAGATGGTCGCGCAGGCGACCCGGCGTGCCGACGACGATGTGGCATCCGTCGGCCAGTGCGCGCTGTTCGCGCCGCACGTCCATGCCGCCGACGCAGGATGCAACCCGCGCTCCGGCAGGGCCGTAGAGCCAGATCAGCTCGCGGTTGACCTGCAGGGCCAATTCGCGCGTCGGCGCGATGATGAGAGCCAAGGGTTCCCCCGGAGGCGGCAGCCTCTCCGCATCGCCAAGGAGCGTCGAGCCGAGGGCGAGCCCGTAGGCGACCGTCTTGCCCGAGCCGGTCTGAGCCGAGACGAGAAGATCCCGTTCCGCGGCATCGGCCTGAAGGATCGCGGCCTGAACTGGGGTGGGCTCTTTGTAGCCTTTGTCCGCGAGGGCGCGCTCAAGGCTGGGATTGGCTTTCGGAAAGGGCATCTCTGTCGCGGCTGGGCCGCTCCTCAAAGCGTGGCATCAAGCGGCCACGCCCAAATAAAAAGAGAGAGCGGATGCGCCGATAAGGTCAGCGCTGGTCCGCTCTGGCAATGGGATCGGTTTCGATGAGGATTCCGGCCCGGTCAGGCGTCATCGCCCATTTCGTCGATTTCGACAAGGAAAACGACGTCGATCCCGTCATCGCCGTCCTCGTCCTCTTCTTCCTCTTCCTCGAATTCCTCATCGCTATCGAGGATATCGTCGAAGGCTTCGATCTCATCTTCCAACGAGCGGCGGACCTTCAGGGCGGCGGAGCCGTCCCAGAGGGGCTTGTTCTCGCTCCTGAACGAGACGAGATCGTCCTTGAAACCCTCGCTCGTGAAGAGCTCCTGGGCTTGATCCTCATCGGCATTGGTCACGGCAATCGCCTTGCCGGCAATTTCGAGTGTGAACATGGCTTTTCCTTCCGGGCCTCGGCACCCAAAGCAATATAGTGTCGAGGGGGCCTTATAGCCTGCTTTGAGGAAAGACCAGACGCCTCGGCCCATAAATTGCGTTCGGTTTAGGGCCGGACCGGCAGAAAATTATGGAAAACCCTGGATTTTCGGCAACGCCCTCGTTTCCGATTTGCTGGTAGGGGCGCGATTTGGCCGCGATCTCTGCAGGATTCCGGCAAAGGCGGCGCTAAACCACGAAGAAGTTGTCGTGCGTCAGCTTGGCTTTGTTTTTCAGGATTGCGATCTGAACCGCCTTGGCGCCACCCGTGCCGTCCGCATCGTAGTACAAAGCGCGCTTGGCGCTGTTGTAGATGATGCGGTCACTCGCATCATGCGCGGTGGTGCCGATCCAGAAAGCGTCCTCGGACAAGGCTGTAGGGGCATTGAAGCTGCCACTTCGGCCAAGAGCCCTGAAGATGGCATTGTCGAGCCAAATCACATCACTCGCGACATCGAAGTCGGCGATAGTGTCGAGGCTGCTCTTCCCACGGTCGCTCGGGGCACTGTTGAAGACGAAGATGTCCGAGCCCCCTCCGCCGCGGAGCACATCCTTGCCCGCTCCGCCGAAAAGCTTGTCGCTGCCTGCGCCGCCGCTGAGCGTATCGGCGCCGAGGCCGCCTTTCAGCGTGTTGTCGGCGCTGTTGCCGATGAGCGAGTCGGAGCCGTTGCCGCCGATCGCGGTTTCGATGATGGTGTCGGGACCGATGGAAACAGTCTTGCGCGTGGTCGTGCCGTCACCGAAGGTGATCGTCTTGCTCAGCGTGCTGAACTTGCCGGGACGCAGATCGATGACGCAGCTCGCATTGCCGACATAGGTAATGGTGTCGTTGCCGCTCGCATCGTCGATGGTCTGCCAGTACTTCTGACTGGATTTGAACGTGTATTTCGTGTTCCCGGCGTTGGACTGGGGATTGCGCCCATAAAGATACTGGATGGCGACGAGGTCGAGATACATCGGCGTCGTGGGGTAGTAGTCGGCCGTGCCCATGTCACCGGGCTTCACTGAATAGCTCATCACGGTGTGGAGGTTGCTGTCATAGGCCTTTGACGCAACCGAGGCATTGTTGTCGCTCGACTCGAACGGATGCTTGAGCCCGAGAGCGTGGCCAATCTCATGGATGAGGGTCAGATAGTCATAGCTGCCGGGGGTTACATCTTCCTTGGCCGAATTCCAGTTGGGGCCCATCCAGACATCGCCCGAGGACGTCGAGGCGGATGGATAATAAGCGTAGGCATACGCATCGATTTTCATCTCGCTCACTTTGGTGAAGCGGATCTCGCCGACGGTGAAGGCGTCATCGGCAACGCGTGATAAACTGACGCCGGAGACATCGCCCCAGGCTTTCAGGGCTTGAGCGGCGCGGCTGGTTTCCGTCGAGCTGAAGGCGACCCAGTCGTCCCACTCGGAAAAGTAGGAATAGGGGGAGGAGTAATAAGCGCTCCCTTTCGGCACGCTCCAGGTGAGCGAAACGGCGGTAGCATCCTCGGACGAACCCCATTTGTAACCCTGAATCAGACTCTTCGCCGGCCCGAGAGAAGAAAGGCCAGGCGAGATCCGAACCACGCCAACGCTGTTCACAAAAGGGGTCGCCATGGACCAGTTACTCCGACTGCGCTTCACCGGACGGCGAGGGGCGGCAAGGGTGGCAAGAGAACGACACTATAATGCCAAGTATAATGTTGTGATATAACTCAATAGTGCTCTGTGCTGCAGAACACAAAAAAGGCCGGCCCCGAAGGGCCGGCCAGTGTTTTCCCAGAGGACGGGGAAAAGCAATTACCAACCCGTCAGGACCGCGCCCTTGAACTTCTCCTCGACGAACTTCTTCACCTCGGGAGAGTGATAGGACTCGACGAGAACCTTAACCCAGGGCTTGTCCTTGTCCTCGGCGCGCACGGCGATGATGTTGACGTAAGGACCCTTCGGGTTCTCGCGGGTCAGCGCATCCTTCACCGGGTCGAGACCGGCCTGGGTGGCGTAGTTGGTGTTGATGACGGCGGCGTCCACGTCATCGAGAACGCGCGGCGCCTGGGCGGCGTCGATCTCGACGAACTTCAGCTTCTTGGCGTTCTCGGTGATGTCGAGCACGGTCGGCTTGAAGCCGACGCCGTCCTTCAGCTTGATGAGGCCCTTATCCTGCAGCAGCAGCAGCGCGCGGCCACCATTGGTCGGATCGTTCGGGATCGCGAAAGTCGCGCCAGCCGGGATCGCGTCGAAGGCCTTGTGCTTCTTCGAGTAGATGCCGATCGGGAAGTTCACGGTGAAGGCGACGGTCTCGATCTTGTAGCCGCGATCGGCCTTCTGGTTGTCGAGGTAGGGCTGATGCTGGAACGAGTTCGCTTCCAGCTCACCGGAGGCGAGGGCCGCGTTCGGCACCACGTAGTCGGAGAACTCGACGATCTTGATGTCGAGGCCCTTCTGCGCGGCGATGGGCTTCACGGCTTCGAGGATCTGTGCATGCGGGCCGGGGGTCGCGCCGATGCGGATGGTCTGCGTCTGCGCGGCGGCGGGGAGGGCTGCCAGGGAGAGAAGGGCGGCAAGGCCCAGCTTCTTCAGGGACATCGAATTGCTCCTTGAGTGATGTCTTTGATTCAGGCGTGACGGATGCGTTTGTTGAGGCGGCGCGCGAGCCGGTCGCCGAGGCTTTGCACGGCTTGCACGAGAATGATGAGAACGACCACGACGGCGAGCATCATCTCGGGCATGAAGCGTTGATAGCCGTAGCGGATTCCAAGATCGCCAAGGCCGCCGCCGCCGACCGCGCCGACCATCGCCGAGTAACCGATGAGCGACACGGCGGCGAGGGTGAGGCCGAGCACGATGCCGGGCAGCGCTTCGGGGATGAGAACTTTCAGAACGATCTGCAGCGGGCTCGCTCCAAAGGCGCGCGCGGCCTCGATGAGGCCTTGATCGACCTCGCGGATCGCGCCTTCGATGAGGCGGGCGATGAACGGCGTTGCCGCCACCGTCAGCGGCACGATGGCCGCGTTGGTGCCGATGGACGTGCCGGCGATCAGGCGCGTGAACGGGATGATCGCGACAACGAGGATGATGAAGGGCGTTGAGCGCGCGGCATTGACGATGACGCCGAGAACGCTGTTCACCCACGGCGCAGCGAAGAGTTCGCCTTTTCCGCTGGTGGCGAGAAACACGCCGAGAGGCAACCCGAAAAGCGTGCCGAGCACGCCGGAGATCGCGACCATCAGAAGCGTTTCGCCGGTGGCGGCAAGAATGAGGCGAATGATCTCAGGAGACATGGCCGAGAACCTCCGTATCGAGATCGTGCTTGTTCAGAAAATCGAGGGTCTTCGTCAGCGACGCCTGCGGTACGCCGACGACGAGCGTGCCGCAGGGGCGGCCTGCGATCTCATCCACGCTGCCCGCGAGAATGTTGGTTTCGATATTGAGATCGCGCGCAAGACGCGCGAGCACCGGGTCCGTCGCATGCGGCCCGCGAAAGCCGATGCGGATCACCGCCTGGCTGCCGGGAGACGCTTCGGCGCGAAGCCGCTCAGCGACATAAGGGGGAAGCGCGCGGCCGGTTTCATCCGCGAGGAAGGTGCGCGTCACCTCATGCTGCGGACGCGTGAACACGTCGAACACGTCGCCCTGCTCGACGATGCGGCCGCCATCGATCACCGCCACTTCGCGCGCGATGGATCGGATCACCGCCATCTCGTGCGTGATGAGAAGAATGGTCAGGCCGAGCTCCGCGTTGATGCGTGAGAGAAGATCGAGGATCGAGCGCGTCGTTTCCGGATCAAGCGCAGAGGTCGCCTCATCAGAGAGGAGCACTTTCGGCTTCGTCGCGAGCGCGCGCGCGATGCCGACGCGCTGCTTCTGGCCGCCGGACAATTCGGACGGATAACGGTCGCGCTTGTCGGCGAGGCCGACGAGGGCGAGCAACTCATCGACACGCGCGCGGATCGCGGCCTTGTCGTAGCCCGCGACCTCGAGCGGCAGGGCGACATTCTCGGCTGCCGTGCGCGAGGACAAGAGATTGAAGTGTTGGAAGATCATGCCGATGGAGCGGCGCGCGTGCCGCAGCGCGCTCTCCGGCAGGGCCGCGATGTCGGCGCCGTCCACAATCACGCGGCCCGAGGTCGGCTTCTCCAGCCCGTTGACGAGGCGGATCAGCGTCGACTTGCCAGCGCCGGAGCGGCCGATGACCCCGAGAACCGAGCCCTGCGGCACGGCGAGGTTAATGCCGTCCAGAGCCGGAACGGGTGTGCCGTCGCGGCTCGCATAGGCCTTCGAAACGCCCTCCAGCCGCACGATGGCTTCCGCTGGAACCAACCGTTGCAACCCAGGATCGCTCAAATTTCCGAGCTGTGCGTTCATACTCCGCCGCTTTCCTTTCGCAGACGCGAAGAAATGGACAAAAACGTTCTCTATGTCAATATTTTTCGTTCTTTAAATCGGATTGCGCGTTTTTAAGAACGATTTTCCCTTAAACTTCCGTAAGAGAGGAAATTGTCCTCAATCTTGCCACGAGGCTGTCGCCTGCCTCTCTGAAGCCTGTGGTTTGGCGCCGCTCCGAGAGGAAAACGGATTCCCACCCCTCAAGGTCATGCTCTAAACAGGCACAGCAACGTCTTTTCCCAAGGGGTGCCACTTCCATGTTCCTGGCCAGCCTCATCTCGGCAATCGCCGGCTTCGGCCTTCTTGCCCTGCGCCTTGGCGGCGCATCGTTCTCGATCCTGTTGCCGGTGGCGATGCTGGGGCTTGCCCTGGCGCTGTTCCTGTCACGGGGCATGGCGAAATACTTGCGGGTGTTCCTCCTGGTGCTTGCGGGCGCGGAGGTGCTGCTCGCCCTGCTCATTCTCGCCGATACGTTCGGCGTCGTGCCGGAGGGGCTGGATGGTTATGTTCCGCCCGCTTCCATGCCGGTCGGCGCGACGATCTTCGCCTTCGTCATTTTCGGCGTGTCCCGCATCAAAGTGATCCGCACCATCATGCGGATCGCCGACCGCTATTTCGACTCCACGACGGCGAGCGAGATCCGCATTCCGTTGATCGGAACCGTGCGCGCCACGGAAGGCACCATCGGCTGCGCGCTGCTTGCGTTTCTCATCGTCATCAATCTGTTCCAGGTCGCTCTGAACGTGCGCCTCAACTTCTTCGGGCGCGATATGTTCAATGCGCTGCAGGAGAAGAATGCTGGCGCGTTCTGGTATC
This sequence comes from Microvirga flavescens, assembly GCF_003290125.1. Taxonomy (GTDB): domain Bacteria; phylum Pseudomonadota; class Alphaproteobacteria; order Rhizobiales; family Beijerinckiaceae; genus Microvirga; species Microvirga flavescens. Next base: position 34,489 of record NZ_QMKH01000005.1, on the reverse strand, counting down.
AGCTCTTCGGCGTGTTCGTGCCGCTCGCGAGCGTGTTCATCACCACGGCTCTCGTCGAGGTCGTCTCGCAATATGTGCTGCGCATCCGCTGGCGTACATTTCTCAACGGCCTCTATGTCCGCGAGTGGTTGAGCGGCGGCACGCATTACCGCATGCAGCTCGTCGGGCGTGAGGCGGATAACCCCGATCAGCGCATCGCGGACGACCTGCGCGGCTATATCGATCAGACCTATACCTTGTCGGTCGGGCTTTTGAATCAATCGGCGACGCTCGTCTCGTTCATCGCCATTCTCTGGTCCCTGTCCAGCGGCTTCACTTTTCCTGGTACTGATTGGCCGGTGCCGGGCCTGCTCGTGTGGGTGTGCATTCTCTATGCGGTTCTCGGAACATGGCTCACGCATGTCATCGGCCGTCCGCTCATTGCTCTCTACTTCCAGCAGGAGAGGGTGGAGGCCGATTATCGCTTCTCGCTCGCGCGCCTGCGTGAATATACGGAGCAGGTCGCTCTTCTCGACGGCGAGCGTGCGGAGCAGGAGGCGTTGCGCAACCGCTTCAACATGATCGTGCGCAACTTCATGCAGATCGTGCGGCGTGTCATGCGGCTGAACATCTTTCAGTCGGCCTATGGGCAGGCCAATGTGGTGGTTCCCTATATTCTGACCGCGCCTTACTTCTTCATCGGCAAGATCACGCTCGGCCAGATGCAGCAGACGGTCGGCGCGTTCTCGAGTGTGCAGGGCGCGCTCGATTTCTTCATCACGTCGTATTCCACCATCGCGAACTATAAGGCCGTGATCGACCGTCTCACCACGTTCGAGGCGGCGCTCCAGGCGGTGCAGCATCGTGGGGTTGCGGGCGAGCACGTTGCACTCGAAACCTCGCCGAACGGCGATCTCGGTGTGGAGAAGCTGGAAGTGTCGCTGCCGGATGGGCGGCCGCTCATGCGCGCTGACAAGGTCGCATTCCGGCAGGGCGAGACGACGCTGCTGACCGGGCCGTCGGGCTCGGGCAAGTCCACGTTGTTCCGCGCCATCTCCGGCATCTGGCCCTTCGGCCACGGGCGCATTCTCGTGCCCGAGGGGCAGACGATGATGCTGTTGCCGCAGCGGCCCTACATCCCGATGGGCTCGTTGCGCGCCGCCGTGGCCTATCCCGGTACAGCCGATGCCTATAGCGATGCCGCCATCAAGGAAGCGCTCAAGGCGGCGAAGCTTCCGGCGCTGGTCGACAGGCTGGATGAGGAGCGCTCCTGGGCGCAGAGTCTGTCGCTCGGCGAGCAGCAACGCCTCGCCGTGGCACGCGCCCTTCTCGCCAAGCCCGACTGGCTACTCCTCGACGAGGCGACGGCGGCGCTCGATGAGCCGACGGAAGCCGAGATCTACAACATGCTGAAGGAGCGTCTGCCGCGCACGACAATCGTCTCCATCGGCCACCGTTCGACGCTGACGGCCTTCCATGACCGGCGCATCGACATGCAGCCGATGGCGGATGGGCTCTTCGCTCCCGTGGAAAAGCGCGCGCCTGAACTGGCGTGACGCACGCTGACGGTTCGATCAACAGCCAACAAAAAAAGGGACGCCGGCTGGCGTCCCTTTTTCGTTCAAACTCGGGAGCCTCAGAGCATCCGCTCGAAGCGCAACTCGCCGGATTGGGTCTGGATCACCAGGGTTGCCCCCTGGATGTCCCACTGGCCGGAGGAGCGCAGGGCGACGAAGAAGGCGTGCTCGCTCTCCATCAGCCCCTTGTCGCAGGACTTCTTGGTGATGGCGAGAGGGCCGACGGCCAGGTTTTGCTCGCGCAGCGGGTAGGCCGTCGCGGCGTAGGTGTTGCAGCCGCCGAAGCCACGGGCGCGCAATTGATCGTCAAGGCTGAAGCTCGGCCGGTCGCCCGTGAAGGTCTTGCCGTTCAGGCTGGTCGCGAGCCAGGAGGAGCCGAGCGGGAAAATCTTGGCCCTCTGTCCGGGCCTTGAAACCTTGTTTTCGAGCTGGCGTGCCGGGCCAGCCTCGCGGCCGATCGGGGCCTGCTGGGCAAAAGCCGCCGGAGTCACAGCCAGGGTGGCAAGGAGCGCGGTCAGTCGAAGCGCGTTCATCAGGAACCTCATCGTCGAAAAGCGTCGGGACCATAAGGGGATGCGCGCCCGGAGGCAACGCCCCACGGCATCCCGGCCAGATCCGATGTTTCAATATTCAACCTGAAGGCAGGATGAAAAGCTGTGTTCAAGAGCACTCTCAGGCGCGTGCCAGGCAGCGCAGGAGCTTCTCGGACAGGGCGTTGGTGCTCCGGAACAGGTAGTCGAAGGTGCTCACCGAGATGTCCTGTGCATCGAGCGCCTGCAGCCCGGCGACGACCTCGAACACCGTTCCGGCCTTGCAGTGCACAACCACTTCGCGTCCCTGCGGCAGGCCGTAGGGCAGGCTCGCGCCAAGATTTTGCATGAGCGCGCTGAGGCCGGAAACCTGATTGGGGTGAAGCGAGGCACGGACCTCACGGCTCGTGCGGGCCTCTTCCTCGGCGGCGATCCGGGTCAGTACCGCCGTCGCGGCGGCGCGGGCGCGGTCCGTCCAGGGAGCCTTGAGGGAGGCGACGAGGTTCGCCTCCGAGCGCAGCATCACGCCATCGTCCAAAATCTTCAGGGCGTTGGCGGCGAGCGTCGTGCCGGTGGTGGTGATATCGACGATCAGCTCCGCCGATCCGGCCCCCGGCGCGCCTTCGGTCGCGCCAAGGCTCTCGACGATCAGGTAATCGGCGATGCCGTGATTGGCGAAGAAGCGGCGGGTCAGGTTCACGTATTTCGTGGCGACGCGCATCTTGCGGCCGTGGCGGGCGCGAAGGTCTGCAGCGACCTCGTCGAGATCGGCCATCGTGCGCACGTCGATCCAGGCCTGCGGCACGGCAACGACCACGTTTGCGTTGCCGAAGCCGAGGGGCGTCAGAAGCTCGACGGTGCTGTCCGCATCCGCGATCTGCTCGCGAACCAGGTCCTCGCCGGTGATGCCGAGATGCACCGTGCCGCTCGCCAACTGACTGACGATCTCGGAGGCCGAAAGGAAGGCGACCTCCACATCCGGCACGCCCGCGAGGGTGCCGCGATAATCGCGCGCCCCGCGCGACTGCGTGAAGACAAGGCCCGCACGGGCGAAGAACGCGGCGGCGTTCTCCTGCAGGCGGCCCTTGGAGGGGACGGCGAGAATGAGGGGAGCGGTCATGTCAGGGTCTCCCCGCGATACGATCGAGCCAGAAGGAACAGCCCACGGCGGGAATCGCCTCCGCTGCGCCGAGGTGCTGGAGCAGCCGGTCGTAGCGGCCACCACCGACGACGGGCTTGCCGTCCTCCCGGCGCGGGTCCTGGATCTCGAAGATGAAGCCTGTGTAGTAGTCGAGGTTGCGGGCGAAGGTCGCCGCGAAGTGGAAACGGCTCACGTCGAGCCCGCGCGCCGCCATGAAGCCGGTACGCTCCTCGAAGGCGGCGAGGGCGGCGGAAAGATCGAGCCCCGCCTGATCGGCAAGGGCGCGGATGGCAGCTGCCGCCTGGTCCGGATCGCCCTTGATGGCGAGATAGCGCTCAAGCACGCCGCGCGCCTCTTCCGACAGGCCAGAGCGGTTTCCGGCACGGGCGAGGAAGCGTTCGGCGATTTCGCCGGCGCTGCGCCCGCCGACCTTGGCGATGCCCGCAATCGAGAGAATGTCTTCCACGAAGGCCTTGGCCGCCTGCGGGGCCTGCCCCTCGATGGCTGCGAGAAGGCCCGCATATTCCGTCTGCGCCTGTCCCTCGGGCTCGCTCAAGGAGCCGAGCCCCTGGCCCGAGACGATGGCGCGGATCACCCGCCGCTTGGCCGCGGGCGAGACGCCGAGGGCGTCAATGAGATCGTTCAGGAGCCCCATGTCGCCCAGGCGGACCTTGCTGCCGGCGAGGCCTAACTGGTCGATGCCCTCCAGCGCGAGGCCGAGCACTTCGGCATCGGCGGCGGTGGCGTCGGTACGCCCGATGGACTCGATGCCGGCCTGCATGAACTCGCCGGTCTCACCGGGGCGCATGCGGAAAACCGGGCCGCCATAGCTGTAGCCGCGCGGGGTCGCGCCATGTTCGGCAAGATGCTGAAGACAAACGGGGATCGTGTATTCCGGGCGCAGGCAAAGCTCGTGGCCCGCCGCGTCCTGCGTCACGAACATGCGCCGTCGGATATCCTCCCCCGAAAGATCGATGAAGGTATTGGCCGGTTGCAGCACGGGCGGCTCGATGCGCGCATAACCCTCGCGCTCGAATAGCGCGATCAGCGCGATTGTGGCTTCGGTCTCCGTCACTGGCTTCGCCCTTCGTCCGGCAAATGGCGCCGTCTTGCTCTTATGGCGAGGGCCCTCGAGCCTTCGCCGGCCACTGCTCTAGCAATGCAGGGCGCGGAAGGCGACCGTTTTCAGTTGAAAAAGTGAACGTCAGGACTCGCCTGGGTCGTCCGCCCCCACGGGCGACAGGACCGGCGCCGCAGGGGCGGGCGCGGGCAGGCCGGAGGCCCAGGCCAGGGCGGCCTCCCGCTCGTTCTTGCCGAAGACACGGATTTCGACGTGAGGGATGAGATGGCTTTCCAGCCGCACGATGGCCCGCAGCCATTCCTTGTCGGTCATGACGGCGGCGCGGTGAAAGCGCCCCCACTCGCCGAGCTTGCTCAGGCCGTAGCGGAGATCCTTCACGAAGGCTTCCGCCGTCATGTCGGTGAAATCCATCATGTCCGCGTAAAGGCCGATCCGCGCCTCGCGATCCAGCGCGCTTTCCACCATGCCGGTCGCCCGGTCGATGTCGTCTCCGGTGATCGTTCCGGAGACGCGAAGGGCGACGACGTGAGCGGCTGAAGGCAACTGGTCGATCATGGGATGCCTATGCCGGGGCCGGACGTGCCGTGAAGCGACGTCTTCTTCGAGGTCTTGCGCTTGCTGTGGTTGGAGGCGAGGTGGGCGTATTGCGGGCTTGAAGTCCCTTGGGCCCTGCGTGCGGGCGCTTCGGCACCTTCCTCATTCTCGCCCATGAGGGCAGTGGGCAGGAGATGGCGCGCGGCATCCGCCACGACACTGGCGACAGCGCCCGACGCTGTCTTGGCCGCCTTGCCTCCCGCTTTGGCGCCCTTCTTCGCCCCCTTCTTGCCCGCCTTCTTGGTGCGGCTCGCGTGGGTGAGGGCTGCCGCCGCTGCGGCCGCCGCCGCGATGAGGGCATCGGCGAGGATCTCGCGGCCGAGGTCGGATTTCAGCAAGTCCTTGACCGGGGCGAAGTTGCGCAGGGGCTTGGGCAACTTCGAGGCCTTCAGCCCCTTGCCGGTTGTGGCCTTGTCGGCCTTCTTAGCCTTGCTGGGGGCCTTTTTCGTCTTCGCCTTCGCCATGGTCGTCTCCTGATGGTCAAGCTTCAGGGACAACCCGCTGGGCGCTGAAAGGGTTCCAGCTTGTCGAGCCAGCTAAGCGAAATGTCGCGCCAGAACGTCCTTCACGGCATCGACGAGCTTGTCTTCCGTCACCGAGAACTGGGCGGGGCGGGCGGCCTTCCACTCGGCGTTGGAGGCGATGGCCTCCGCCGCCTTGGCGCCCTCGATCAGGTCCTTGATCTCCACCTCGCCGCGCTCGCGCTCGTTGGAGCCTTGAATGATGACGCAGGGGCTCTGGCGCTTGTCGGCGTATTTCATCTGCGCCTTCATGCCGGAGGAGCCGAGGTAAAGCTCGGCCCGGATGCCCGCCTTGCGAAGCGTGGAGACCATGCGCTGGTAGGCGGCGATCTGGTCCTTGTCCATGACGAGAACCACCACCGGGCCGGGCTTGTCATTTCCGGAAACGATGGGGCTCTTCACCATCTGAAGCGCGGAGAGCAGGCGCGACACGCCGATGGAGAAGCCGGTCGCGGGCACGGGCTCGGGGCGGAAGCGGCCCACAAGGCCATCATAGCGCCCGCCGCCGCCGACCGAGCCGAAGCGCACGGGGCGTCCGTCCTCGTCCTGCACCTGGAAGGTCAGGTCCGCCTCGTAGACGGGGCCGGTGTAGTATTCGAGGCCGCGCACGACGGAAGGGTCGATCATCACGCGGGCTTCATAGCCAGCTTCCGCGATAAGGGCGGCGATTTCGGCGAGCTCGTTCGCGCCTTCCTCGCCCCGCGCCGAGCCCCTGACGACCTGACGGAGATTGGCGATGGTGTCGGCGTTGGTGTCGCCCTTCGCTTCCGTGAAGGCGAGGACGCGCGCGATGTCGGCGGGCTCGAGCCCCGCGCCTTTCGTGAAGTCGCCGCTCTCGTCCTTGCGGCCAGGGCCGAGGAGGAGCTTCACGCCCTCGGGGCCGAGACGGTCCAGCTTGTCGATGGCGCGCAGCACCACGAGGCGTTGGCCCGCATGCTCCTCACCGCCGAGGCCGATGGCTTCGAGAACGCCGTCGAGGACCTTGCGGTTGTTGATCTTGATGACGAACTGGCCGGAGAGCCCGAGATTGTCGAGCGTGTCCGCCGCCATCATGCAGATCTCCGCATCCGCCGCGACGGAGGCCGCGCCGACCGTGTCGGCGTCGAACTGCATGAACTGGCGGAAACGGCCCGGTCCCGGCTTTTCGTTGCGGAAAACCCAGCCGGCGCGATAGCTGCGATAAGGCTTCGGCAGGGCGTCGAAGTTCTCGGCGACATAGCGCGCCAGCGGCGCGGTCAGGTCGTAGCGCAGCGAGAGCCACTGCTCGTCATCGTCCTGAAACGAGAACACGCCCTCGTTCGGGCGGTCCTGATCGGGCAGGAACTTGCCCAGCGCGTCGGTGTACTCGACGAAGGAGGTCTCGACCCCCTCGAAGCCGTAAAGCTCATAAGTCTCGCGGATCTTGGCGAGCATCTTCTCGGTCGCGGCGAGATCGGCAGGACCGCGATCGGCGAAGCCGCGCGGCGCGCGAGCCTTGATTTTGTCGGCTTTGGACATGGGGCAGGACGTATCGGTTTGTAAGAAAACGTGTCGCGTCCTAACCCGCGATGGTTGGCAGGGCAAGGGTTGTTGCTATTTTCGCAACACCACCCGTCATCCCGGACGAAGCGCAGCGCAGATCCGGGATCGTTCTCAGGATACATCACCGTCATCCCCGCGGCGGCGGGGCTCCTCCCACACTCTCCGCGTTTTTGGATTCCCGCCTATGCGGGAATGACAGTGGAGGTTCAATCGCTGCTTCTTGCTTGCGATCCCGGATCGGCTGGGCCGTCCGGGATGACGCGCGTGTCATCGAGAGCCTTAGGCCACCGCCCTGATCGTCTTGCCGAGCTTGTCGACGATTTCGCCGATCTGCTCCTCGGTGATGACGAGGGGCGGGGAGAGGGCGATGGTGTCGCCGGTGATGCGCATCATCAGGCCGAACTCGTTGAAGGCCCGGTCCATCGCCTCATAAGCGCGGCGGCCGATGCCCTCCGGCCTCGAGGCGAGGTCGATGGCGCCGACGAGGCCGATGGTGCGGATGTCGAGCACGTTCGGCAGGCCTTTGAGCGAATGGATCGCGTCCGCCCAGATGTTCTCGAGCGACTTCGCGCGCTCGAAGAGCTTCTCGTCGCGGTAGATGTCCTGCGCCGCAAGAGCCGCCGCGCAGGCGAGGGGGTGGCCGGAATAGGTATAGCCGTGGAACAGCTCGATGGCGTTCTCCGGCCCCTTCATGAAGGCGTCGTAGATACCCTTGCGGACGAGCACGCCGCCCATCGGCACAGTGCCGGAATTCACACCCTTGGCGAAGGTGATCATGTCCGGGATCACGCCGTAGCGCTCGGCGGCGAAGGCGGTGCCGAGGCGGCCGAAGCCGGAAATGACCTCGTCGAAAATCAGGAGCAGGCCGTATTTGTCGCAGATCTCGCGCAGGCGCTGGAGATAGCCCTTGGGCGGCGGCAGAACGCCCGTCGAGCCCGCCATCGGCTCCACGATCACGGCGGCGATGGTCGAGGCGTCGTGCAGGGCGACGATGCGCTCCAGCTCGTCGGCGAGGTGCGCGCCCCATTCGGGCTCCCCGCGCGAAAAGGCCTGCTCGGCGCGGTTATAGGTGTGCGGCAGGTGGTCGACGCCGGCGAGCAGCGAGCCGAAGAACTTGCGGTTGGAGACGATGCCGCCCACCGAAATGCCGCCAAAGCCCACGCCATGATAGCCGCGCTCGCGGCCAATCAGGCGCGTGCGGCTGCCCTGGCCCGTGACGTTCCAATAGGCGAGCGCGATCTTCAGCGCCGTATCGACAGCCTCCGAGCCGGAATTGCAGAAGAACACATGGTCAAGATCGCCGGGGGCGAGCTGGGCGATCCGCGAGGCGAGGGCGAAGCCGCCCGCATGGCCGAACTGGAAAGCCGGGGAATAATCGAGCTCGGCAGCCTGGGCCTGAATGGCGGCGGTGATTTCGTCGCGGTTGTGGCCCGCATTGCAGCACCAGAGGCCGGCCGCGCCATCGATCACCTGCCGCCCGTCCGGGGTGTGGTAGTACATGCCCTTGGCGCCCGAGACCATGCGGGGGCTTGCCTTGAAGGAGCGGTTGGCGGTGAACGGCAGCCACCAGGCCTCCAGATCGTTGGGCGCGAGGAGGTCGTTGGCGGCTTTCGGGCTTGCAGTCATGATGATCGATGTCCTGGAATGGTTCGGGCGGGCTCGAGGTGCCACCTTGAGCGGCACGTTAACAGGGGCAATGCGGCGGCAAAAGGGTCTCGAACGACGCTCTGGCCTTCGCTTGGTTCAGGGCCGTTTTTGTTGACTTGAGGCGCGCAAGCGCCTACCCGCCGGAGCCGAACCATTGCGAGAGACCATGTCCGCGTTTCAAGATCTCATTCTCGTCGAAGGCATCCAGCCCTTTTCCGGGCGCTACGATCTCATCCTGTGCGATGTCTGGGGCGTTCTGCACAACGGCGTTGCGGCCTATACGGCCGCGGGCGATGCGTTGACGCGGTTTCGCGCCAACGGCGGACGGGTCGTGCTGGTCTCCAATGCGCCGCGCCCCGGCGCATCGGTTGGCGCGCAGCTTGACGGTTTCGGCGTGCCGCACTCTGCATATGACGCCATCGTCACCTCGGGCGATCTGACGCGGCTCGCCATCGAGGCGCGGGTGGATCAGGTGGTGCACCATATCGGCCCTGCCCGCGATATGCCGATGTATCAGGGGCTCGACACGCGCTTCGGCACTATTGCGGAAGCCGAGTATGTCGTCTGCTCCGGCTTCGAGAACGACGAGCTTGAAACCGTCGAGACCTATCGCGAGCGGCTCGAGGCGATGAAGGCGCGCGATCTTCTGATGATCTGCGCCAACCCCGATCTCATCGTGGAGCGTGGCAACACAATCGTTCCTTGCGCGGGTGCGCTCGGCGTCGCGTATGAGGCGATCGGCGGCAAAGTCTATTACGCGGGCAAGCCGCACGAGCCGATCTATGAACGCGCGCTGGCCGTCGCTGCGGAATTGCGTGGGAGCGTCATCGCGAAGGAGCGGGTGCTCGCCGTGGGCGACGCCATCCGCACGGACATTGCGGGAGCTTCCGGTTTCGGTATCGACTCCCTTCTCATCGCGCGCGGCATTCACGCGGCGGAGCTTGGCCTTCATCACGGGCCACTCGTCTCGCAGCATGTGCAGGACTGGATTGATCGTCAGCCGGTCAAGCCGCTCGCCGTGACCGACGCGCTTGCCTGGGCCGCTTGACCCTCAGGCCGACATTCGACAGGGTCGCGCCCGGAAAAACATCCTGATCCCATGCCCGCAACCGTTCCTCCAAAGGCTGCCTTCATCGTCTGCCGCGACGGCGATGCCGTGCCGCCGGCATTGACGGGAGCTGTTGCCGCCATCGGCAATTTCGATGGGGTTCATCGCGGGCACCGCTCGCTGATCGAGCGCACGATGCAGGGGGATCGTCCGAGCGCGGTGGTGACGTTCGAGCCGCATCCGCGCCTGTTCTTCCAGCCGGACAAGCCGCATTTCTGTCTCACACCCGAGCCGGTGAAGCTCGCGATCCTGCAGCGCATCGGGCTCGACGGTGTCTTCATCCGTCGTTTCGACCGTGCGCTCGCCTCGCTCTCAGCGGCGAATTTCGTCGATCTCCTGGCGAACGAACTGAAGCTCTCGGGCGTCGTCGTCGGGCATGATTTTCATTTCGGGCGAGGGCGCGAAGGCAATCCCACGGTCATGGCCGAGCTTTGCCGCGAACGCGGGCTCGACTGCATCGTCATGCCCGCCATCGGCGAGGGTGGAGAGCCTGTCTCTTCGAGCGCCATCCGCACCGCCCTTGAACAGGGTGACGTGGAAAAGGCCAACCGGCTTCTGGGCTATCGCTGGTTCGTGCGCGCGGAAGTGCGCCACGGAGACAAACGGGGCCGCGATCTCGGTTACCCCACAGCCAACATGCGCCTTCCCGACAATTGCGGCTTGCGCCACGGCATCTACGCGGTACGCGCGGCGACGGCGAAAGGCGTCTTCGACGGCGTCGCCAGCTTCGGGCGGCGCCCGACATTCGACAACGGCGCGCCGCTTCTCGAAACCTTCCTGTTTGATTTCAGCGGCGATCTTTACGGCCAGATCCTCGACGTGGAGTTCCTCGGCTTTCTGCGTGGTGAGGAGAAGTTCGAGAGCATCGAAGCGTTGATCGTGCAGATGGATCGTGACTCGGTTGAAGCAAAACGGATCATCGCCGCTGACGAGACGCCGTCGATGATCGGATAACATCGTTATTCCGATTTAAGCTCTCGGGTTCCGCTTTCACGGCCTAGTGAAACTTCTCCTTCAAAGCCTGCGCTGCAGCCGCATAGCCGCCCATAGCGCCATCCACGAAATGGATGTGGTCGCTGCGCGTGGCTGAAGGGACGAAGCAGGTCATGAGCGCTGTGGCCTGCCGGTGCAGGCCAAATCGGACAATGCCTTGCCGCTCCGCTTTTGTAAGCAGATCCTCAAGCCGGTCCGCGAGGCGCGGCGTGCAATCGAGCGTCATGCGCAGGCCGTCGTCGAATTTGCGAAAGTCCGTGTTGTCGACAAGCTGGCGGCGATAGCGGGCCGGATCGAACGCGCCGATTTTCACCCCGAGTTTGAAGACCGCCATTGAAGCGAAAATCCGCAACAACAGCAGAGCCCGTCCAATGAAGGACGACGCGCCTTGTGTCTTTGCCTCGATCTCGAAACCGACTGGAGGCCAGCGGAAGGCGGGGATGTGTGAGGGATAGGGCCGCGCGGCCTCCGCGCCGTTCTCGGCCAGGGCCAGCACATCCTCGATCGTCCGCTCGAATGCCGCCTCGTCTTTGGTGGCGGGAACAACGATGACGGACAGAATGACACCGCGTTGAGCCCTGATCTCATCGAACCGGCAAGACAGGCCCGTGAGATCCGGCCGCGCGCCATGCGGCCCCGGCGGGACGGCGAAGGCGCCGGCCTTCATTTTCCGTTCGGCCAGGGCGAGGCCGCCACCGGTGAACATGGCGTAGGACACATCCGGTGAGGCGGCGAACCGCGCGACGCGAATGTCGGCCCCCTCGGATCGCAGGGCCGCGACGGTTACGAGGGCGACCCGCAAGTCGAGCCCGAAATCGTCCCGCACCCAGGCGGCGATCCTGGCGAGGATCTCGCGGGCGAGCCCGGCTTTCTCCGGGGGCAGGGCGAAGCTTGCGCCGTCACCCCCGAAGACAAAGGGAAAGTCGCTGTCCTTCAGGGCATTGGCGACAGCCACGATGACGGCGGCGGCAGCGGTGTTGACCACCTTGTAGCGCCCCGCCGCGATAGCCTCGGTCGAGCGTACGATATCGGACAGCCCGATCACCCAATCGTCAGGCAGGGGCGCATAAATGGAGGGATCGGTCAGCCGCGCGAAACGGTCGAAGACGGGAAGAGCGCCATAAAACCCGGTGCCTCCTGCCTTCGCTCTCGTGATTGTCGCCGCGGTCATGAAACCGTTCCGGCGCTTCAGGTCGCGGGCTTGCCTTCCGGCGCGCCCCGGCCGAGCAGATCGGGCAGGGGATCGCCCTCGGCGATGAAGCGCATGGAGGCGGAATTCATGCAGTAGCGTTCGCCGGTCGGCGGCGGGCCGTCATTGAAGACGTGGCCGAGATGCCCCTCGCAGCGGGCGCAGCGGATCTCGGTGCGGGTCATGCCGTAGCTGGTGTCGCGCACGAAGGCGATGTGGGCGCGGTCGATGGGGTCGAAAAAGCTCGGCCAGCCGGTGCCGGATTCGAACTTGGCTCCGGAACGGAAGAACGGCAGGCCGCAGAGCCGGCAGACATAGGTGCCGACCTCCTTGGCCGCGTTGAAAACGCCGCAAAAGGGCTGCTCCGTGCCGTGGTCGAGCAGAATCCGGCGCTCCTCGTCGTCAAGGTCGGCGACCAGGTGCTGGAATTGCTCGCGGGTCGGCGGGGTGAGGTCGAACCCGGCCTGGGAGCGGTGTCCTGTGAGGGAAGGGGAGGAGGTCATGGTGCTCTCGTTCAAGCTGATCCGCGAATTTCAAGCCTCATCGTCGGGTGGGATCGGGGCTTTTTCAAGGGGCGTTTCTTCCTCCGGCGGCGCTTTATTCTCGCTCTCGACGCTGCTAAAAGGCTCGCCATGCTCATGGATTTTCAGGCATTGCGCGGGTTTGCCGCCCGCATTTCGCGAATTATCGGCCCGGCCCTCGCCTGACAGCGATGGTCCGGGATCCAGCCGCTTCGCCTTTAACCAATGCCCGATGTGCCGCGCAGGATGCGGGCCATCCAAGATTGAACGATTGTCATGACCGATAAGACGCAAGCCGCCGCACGCGACTATTCCGAGACGCTTTTCCTGCCGCAGACCGAGTTCCCCATGCGGGCGGGCCTGCCGCAGCGGGAGCCGCTTCTCCTGCAGCGCTGGAACGAGATGCAGCTCTATGAGCGCCTGCGCCAGACCCAGAAGGGCCGCGACCGCTTCGTGCTTCACGACGGCCCTCCCTACGCCAACGGTCACATCCATATCGGCCATGCCCTCAACAAGATCCTCAAGGATCTCGTCGTGCGTTCGCAAGGCATGCTCGGCTTCGACTCCAACTACGTACCGGGCTGGGACTGCCACGGTCTGCCGATCGAGTGGAAGATCGAGGAGGAATATCGCGCCAAGGGCAAGAACAAGGACGACGTGTCGATCGTCGAATTCCGCCGCGAGTGCCGCGCCTTCGCCGAGAAATGGATCGACGTGCAGCGCGAGGAGTTCAAGCGCCTCGGCGTCGAGGGCGATTGGACGAACCCGTACCTGACGATGTCCTATGACGCGGAAGCGCAGATTGCCCGCGAGATCATAAAGTTTGCTGTGAGCGACCAGCTCTATCGCGGCTCGAAGCCTGTGATGTGGTCCTCCGTGGAAAAGACGGCGCTCGCGGAAGCGGAGGTTGAGTATCACGAGAAGACTTCCACCACGATCTGGGTGAAGTTCCCGGTGGTGAAGACCCTCGACGGCGATCTTGACGGCGCGTCCGTCGTGATCTGGACGACGACGCCCTGGACCATCCCCGCCAACCGCGCCGTCGCCTACGGTCCGGACGTCGCTTATGGCCTCTACAAGGTCACGGAAGCCGCTGCCGACAACTGGGCGAAGGTGGGCGATCGCCTGATCCTCGCCGACAAGCTCGCCGCCGATGTGTTCACCGCTGCGCGCGTTACAGGTTATGAGCGCGTCAAGGATGTGCTGCCGGTGATGATCGAGCGTTGCGCGCATCCTTTCCGCGCCATCGAAGGCGGCAACGGCTATTGGGATTTCGATGTTCCGATGCTGCCCGCCGACTACGTGACCGACGATGCCGGCACGGGCTTCGTGCACACGGCTCCCGGACACGGCGCGGACGACTACGTCACCTATCTCAAGCACCGCGCGGTGTTCGAGGCTTGCGGCATGAAGGAAGTGCCGCACACGGTTTCTCCGGACTCGTCCTACTTCCCCAACATTCCGCTCTTTGCGGGCGAGCGCATCTATGACGACAAGGGCAAGGATGCCGGCGCTAACGAGGCGGTCATCAAGAAGCTCGTCGAGGTCGGCGCGCTGATCGCGCGCGGGCGTCTCAAGCACCAGTATCCGCATTCCTGGCGCTCGAAGGGGCCACTGATCTTCCGCAACACGCCGCAATGGTTCATCGCGATGGACAAGCCGCTGAACGGCGAGGGCGACACGCTGCGCCAGCGCTCGTTGCATGGCATCGAGAACGTGCAGTGGGTTCCGGCCTCCGGCGAGAACCGCATCAACGGCATGATCGAGAACCGTCCCGATTGGGTCGTGTCGCGCCAGCGCGCGTGGGGCGTGCCGATCGCGGTCTTCGTCAAGAAGGGCACCAACGAGATCCTCAAGGACGAGCGCGTCAACACCGCCATCGCGGATGCCTTCGAGAAGGAAGGCGCGGATGCGTGGTATGCCGATGACGGCTCGCGCTTCCTGAAAGCGGGCGGCTACGATGGGGCCGACTTCGAGAAGATCAACGACATTCTCGACGTGTGGTTCGATTCAGGCTGCACGCACGCCTTCGCGCTGGAAAAGCGCCCTGACCTGCAGGTGAAGCGCAAGGTCGACGGCGGCCCCGACAAGGTGATGTATCTCGAAGGGTCGGATCAGCATCGCGGCTGGTTCCACTCGTCGCTTCTGGAAAGCTGCGGCACGCGCGGGCGCCCGCCTTACGACGTTGTGGTGACGCACGGCTTCACCCTCGACGAGAACGGCCGCAAGATGTCGAAGTCGCTCGGCAACACCGTCGCCCCGCAGGACATCATCCGTGAATCCGGCGCGGACATTCTGCGCCTGTGGACCGCTTCTGTCGATTACTGGGACGATCAGCGCATCGGCCCGGAAATCATCAAGACGACGGCCGAGACCTATCGCAAGCTGCGCAACACGATCCGCTGGATGCTCGGCTCGCTGCATCACTTCCGCGAAACCGACAAGGTTGCCGTTGCTGAGATGCCGGAGCTCGAGCGCTTCGTGCTTCATCGCCTCGCCGAGCTCGATGGAGAGATCCGCGAGGCTTATGGTTCTTATGACTACAAGCGTGTGATCGCGCTCTTGAATTCGTTCATGACCACGGACCTCTCGGCGTTCTATTTCGACGTTCGCAAGGACACGCTCTATTGCGACCCCATCTCCAGCAAGGCGCGCAAGAGCGCGCTGACGGTCATCGACCAGACCTTCCGCTGTGTGACGGTCTGGATCGCGCCGATCCTCGCCTTCACGGCGGAGGAGGCGTGGCTTGCGCGCTATCCGAACGCTGAATCCGTGCATCTCGAAACCTTCCCCGAAGTGCCCGCCGCATGGCGCAACGAAGTGCTGGCTGAACGCTGGTCGAAGATCCGTCGCGTGCGCCGCGTCGTGACGGGCGCTCTTGAAATCGAGCGCGCGCAAAAGCGCATCGGCGCGAGCCTCGAGGCCGCGCCTGTGGTGCACATCGCCGATGCGGATCTGCTGCAGGCGGTGCAGGGTCTCGATCTCGCGGAGATCTGCATCACTTCGGGCATCACGGTCGTTCAGGGCGAAGGCCCGGCGGACGCCTTCCGGTTGGATGAGGTGAAGGGCGTTGCCGTCGTGCCGTCTCTCGCCGAGGGCAGGAAGTGCGCCCGCTCCTGGAAGGTATCGCCCGATGTCGGCTCCGATGCCGATTATCCGGACGTGACGCCGCGCGATGCCGAAGCGCTGCGCGAGTGGGACCGGGCGAGGGCCGCGGCATGAGCGAAACACCTGTCGTCAACAAAACTCCCGCCGTGAACAAAACCCCTGCCGCGAAGCAGAAGCGCCTCCCGTCCTTTTGGGAGCGCATCACGGCGGCGCATCTCGGCTTTGCCGCCGTGATCCTGACTTTCGTTCTCGATCAGGTCACGAAGCTCTATACCCTGTTCGTTGTCGATCTTCCCGTGAACGAGCCCATCGTGCTCGGGCCCTTCGTCAACCTCATCGTGGTCTGGAACAGGGGCATCTCCTACGGCCTGTTCCAGCAGAAGTCGGATCTCGGGCGCTGGTTTCTGATCGTGGTGTCCATCGTGGCGGCCATCGGCCTCATGGTCTGGATCCGCCGCGCCTCGGGCCGGCTGCTGGCGGTGTCGCTCGGCTTGATCGCCGGCGGGGCTGTCGGCAATGTCATCGACAGGCTGGCCTATGGTGCGGTGTTCGATTTTATCCAGCTTCACGTAGGATCATATTCCTGGTACGTCTTCAACGTGGCGGATGCCGCCATCGTTGCAGGCGTCGTCGGACTGCTTTATGACTCTTTTCTGTTGGAGAAGCGCCGTAAACGGTAGTTCAACGCAGGAAAGCGTTCGTCTGCCATATGTTCGCCAGAATAGGACATCAGGCGTTCCAGTCGATTTGTTTTGAGAACCAAGTGGTGGTGCCATGAAGGCTTTGAAACTCTTTGCTTGCGCGAGCGCCGTTGCGCTCCTCGCTGCCTCGGGCGCAATGGCCGAGGAGGGCGTGGCCATGAAGAGCCTTCTGGGCAGCATCGGCATCATCCCCAAGGAAAAGCCCCCGATCAATTATCATGAGCGGGCCCCGCTGGTTCTGCCACCGAAGATGGATCTGCGTCCGCCGGTGCCGGGGAACAATGCCGAAGCCAATGCCAACTGGCCGAAGGACCCTGACGTGATCGCCGCCCGCAAGGCCGCCGCGGACGCCAGGACGCCCTGGACGGAAACGGAACTCTACAAGAGCAGCCAGGGCAAGCGCCTTTCCGTCGAGGAAATGCGCAAGTACCGCAACCCGAACAACTATGTTCGTGGGACCGACGCGCCCGAGCCCACGGGCCGCCAGGCCGACAGGAGCGTCATGAGCCCTGATGAGCTGCGCTCCTTCGCCAAGAAGGATGAGGATCTGCAGCTCGCGAACGGTGGGCTCGAGCGCCGCTACCTGAGCGATCCGCCGGCCCCGCTCCTGAAGGCTGCGAACGGCGCGCCGCTGAAGGCGTCTGTTGATCCGAAGCCGGTTGTCGATCCGGATAGCCCGCTCGGCTTCATCATGCAGCAGAACCAGTAACACTGCGTCCCTGACGCGGTCGGCTGGCCGGCTTTTTTCCCGCAAGCGAAGATCGTGTCGCACCTTCAAGGGGTGCTGCTCCGCTTGCGTGTTTTCGAAAAGACTTTAAGTCCCGTAGGAAATTCCTACGGATTTACCCGCATACTTAAGGTTTATAACGATGGATGCAGCCGCGAAGCTTGAATTGCGTACCGACGCCCCCTCCAAGGGGCGCGCGGAAGGCGGCGGCCCGGAAGTCTCCTCCTTCGCCCTCGACAACGGCCTCGACGTCGTTGTCATCCCAGATCACCGCGTTCCGGTGGCGACCCACATGGTGTGGTATCGCAACGGCTCGGCGGATGATCCGCTGGGGCAATCGGGCATCGCCCACTTTCTCGAACACCTGATGTTCAAGGGCACCGAGAAGCATCCGGCGGGTGAATTCTCGAAGATCGTCTCTGCCCTCGGCGGCCAGGAGAACGCCTTCACCTCCTTCGACTACACCGCCTATTTCCAGCGCACCGCCCGCGAGAACCTCAAGACCATGATGGAGTTCGAGGCGGACCGCATGTCCAACCTCGTGCTGGACGAATCCGTCATCGGCCCTGAGCGAGACGTCGTTCTCGAAGAACGCCGCATGCGTGTGGAGACCGATCCGGCCTCGCAGCTCTCTGAGGCCATGGCGGCATCGCTCTTTCTGCATCATCCGTATGGCATTCCGATCATCGGCTGGATGCACGAGATCGAGAAGCTCGATCGCACCCATGCGCTCGATTACTACAATCGTTTCTACACGCCGGAGAACGCCATTCTCGTCGTTGCCGGCGATGTGACGGTGGATGACGTGCGCCGCCTTGCGGATGACACCTATGGCCGTGTCGCGCCGCGTGGCGCGCGGCCCGTGCGCTTTCGCCCGCGCGAGCCGGAGCCGGTCGCGGCGCGTCACATCACCGTGTCCGATCCCAAGGTGGAGCAGCCGACGCTGCAGCGCCTCTATCTCGTTCCCTCTGCGGGCACGGCGGAAGGGCGCGATTGTTTCTCGCTCGATCTTCTGGCCGAGGTGATCGGCGGCGGGCCGACCTCCTATCTCTACCGCAAGCTCGTTCTGGAGCGCGGCCTCGCGGTGAATGCCGGCGCGTGGTACATGGCCTCCGCGATGGAGGAAACGCGCTTCTGCGTTTACGCGGTTCCCGCCCAAGGCGTTTCCCTCGAGCAACTCGAAGCCGCTGTCGATGAAACGCTGAAGCACGCGGTTGCCGAGGCGCTCGACTTCGATGCCATCGAGCGCGCCAAGACGCGTCTTGTCGCCGAGTCGATCTATTCCACCGACAGCCAATCCTCGCTCGCGCGCATCTACGGTTCGGCCCTCGCCATCGGCGAAACCATCGAGGATGTGCGCCGCTGGCCGATTGAGATCGAAGCCGTACTCAAGGACGATCTCGCCTCTGTCGCCGAGCGCTTTCTGCTGCCGCGCCGCTCCGTCACCGGCTATCTGAAGCCGGTCGCGTAACGAGCGCATATTGTACGGGATCTCCATGACCGCTTCCGTCGAAACCATATCCGCGTCTCCAACCAAAGTGACGGCGCTGACGACCCCCGCTGGGGTCGAGGTCTGGCATGTCGAATCCGATGTCGTGCCGCTGATCGCCGTCGCCTTCACCTTCGAAGGCGGCTCCGCGCACGACCCTGTGAACAAGCCCGGCGTCGCTCAGATGCTCTCGCGCCTTCTCGATGAGGGTGCGGGCGAATACGATTCAGACGCGTTTCAGGAACGTCTCGCGGCGCACGCCATCGAGCTTTCGTTCAACGCGGGTAACGATGCCCTCGGCGGTTCGTTGAAGACGCTTGTGAAGCACGCGGATGAGGCGTTCGAGCTGTTGCGCCTGGCGCTCATGGAGCCGCGCTTCGATCAGGAAGCCATCGAGCGCGTTCGCGCGCAGAGCATCGCGGGCCTGCGTTACCAGCAGAACGATCCCGGCGTGATGGCAACCCGTCGCTTCTTCGAGGAAGGCTTCCCCGGCCATCCTTACGGCCGTCCGACGGGCGGCACCATCGAGAGCGTGACGGCGATCACCCGCGATGATCTCATCGCCATGCACCGCGCCATCATCGCGCGCGGGCGTGTGAAGATCGCGGTTGTCGGCGCCATCGATGCGGAGCGCCTGACACATCTTCTCGACAAGGTCTTCGGCGATTTGCCTGAGGCGAAGCCGCTGACGATCATCGAACCGGCGGTTCTGCAAAATCGCGGTGAGCGTTTCATCGTCGATCTCGACGTGCCGCAATCGGTCATTCGCTTCGGCACCACGGGCATCGCCTGGCGCGATCCTGATTTCGTTCCGGCTTACGTGTTGAACCACATTCTCGGCGGCGGCGCGTTCACGTCGCGCCTGTTTCAGGAAGTGCGCGAGAAGCGCGGCCTTGCCTACAGCGTCGGCTCTTCGCTCGTGAGCTATCGTGCCGCCGCGATGACGTGGGGCTATACCGCGACGAAGAACGAGCGTGTCGGCGAATGTCTCGACGTGATCACCGATGAGATGCTCGCATTGAAGGGCAAGGGTCCCTCTGACGACGAGCTGCAGAAGGCGAAGGATTACCTCGTCGGCTCCTATGCGCTCGGCTTCGACACTTCGACGAAGATCGCCCACACCCTCGTGCAGATCGCCTTCGAGGGGCTCGGCATCGACTACATCGCCCGCCGCAACTCCCTCGTCAAAGCCGTCACGCAGGACGATATCCGCCAGGCCGCGGACCGCATCATCGGCGACGGCAAGCTCCTGACCGTCATCGCGGGGCGGCCGACGGGGCTTTAAGAGGTCTCGGAGCGGGCGGGCCTAGCCCCGCGCCCTCCGCTGGCTTAATGTCATGCTCCCATTTTTCGAATCGGAGCATTTCATGCCCCTGCAGCAATCCATCGATCTGGCGCTGGCTTCCAATATCGGCGAAGGCGGGCTGCCTCGGACGGCTTTGGACGCCGCCCTGGTCGCCGTCGGCACGGGCATGAAGCGGCTGGCGGAACAGGATGCGACGGGCACGCTGCCTCTCCTGCACATGCCGCGCACGACGGAGGATCTCGAATCCATCCGCGAGGCGGCGGCGTGGCTCCGGCGGGATGCGACGGACGTTGTTTTTCTCGGCACCGGCGGCTCGAGCCTCGGCGGCCAGACGCTGGCACAGCTGAAGGACTACGCGGTGCCCGGCGTCGGGCGCTTCGCGGACGGGCCGCGCGTGCACTTCCTCGACAACCTCGACCCCATCACCTTCGACCACATTCTCCATCGCCTGCCTTTGTCCTCGACGCGCTTCGTCGCCATTTCAAAGTCGGGCGGCACGGGCGAGACGCTGATGCAGACCATCGCGGTGCTCAGCGCGCTTGAGAAGGCGGGCCTCAAGGCGCAGCCGGGCGAGGTGTTCCTTGGCCTGTCGGAGCCACGAAAGGCCGGGGGCAAGAATGCGCTCCGTGACCTTTTGGAGCCGGAGGGCGTGCGCTTCCTCGAGCATCACACCGGCATTGGCGGGCGCTATTCGGTGCTCACCAATGTGGGGCTTCTCCCCGCCGCGGTGCTCGGCCTCGACATCGCTGCGATCCGCCAGGGCGCGTCTGATGCCTATGAACCCTTCCGTGCGGGCCGCGCCGCTGCCGATGCGCCCGCCGCCGTAGGCGCCGCGCTCAATGTCGCGATGGCGCTCGAAGACAGAAACATCACCGTCACGATGGCCTATGCGGACCGTCTCGAGCGCTTCACCCGCTGGTGGGTGCAGCTCTGGGCCGAGAGTGTGGGCAAGGACGGCAAGGGCTCGCAGCCCGTCGCCGCCATCGGCCCCGTCGATCAGCACAGCCAGCTGCAGCTTTATCTCGCGGGTCCTAACGACAAGCTCTTCACCATCATGACCACGGGCGTCGCGGGTCATGGACCGCTGATCGACGAGAAGCTGGCGCAGCGCGCGGGCGAGCCGGGCTTTGCCGGCAAGCGCATCGGCGATCTCGTCGCCGCGCAGGGCCGCGCGACGGCGGACACGCTCGCGAAGAACAGCCGCCCGACCCGCCGCATCCATATCGAGAAACTCGACGAGCGCGCGCTCGGCGAATTGCTCATGCACTTCATGCTGGAGACGATCCTCGCCGGCTACGCGCTCGGGGTCGATCCGTTCGATCAGCCCGCGGTGGAAGAGGGCAAGATCCTGGCGAAGAAGTATCTCGCTCAGGCGAACTAGAAAGCGGCGCTCGCATGTCTGTTCGCCGCCTCGATCCAATCCTTGTCGACCGCATTGCCGCGGGCGAGGTGGTGGAGCGTCCCGCCGCCGCCGTGAAGGAATTGGTCGAGAACGCCATCGATGCGGGCGCGACCTCCATCGAGGTGACGGTTGAGGGCGGCGGCCGCCGCCTCATCCGCGTCGTCGATGACGGGCACGGCATGACTCCAGAGGATCTGGGGCTTGCCGTCGAGCGGCATGCGACATCCAAAATTCCCGATGGCGATCTCTTCGCCATTCAGACGCTGGGCTTTCGCGGCGAGGCCTTGCCTTCCATCGGCGCAGTGGCGCGACTTTCCATCACCACACGCACGGCGGATGCCGAGACGGGTTCGTCCATCGTCGTGGAGGCCGGCGAGAGGGGCCCCGTGCGGCCTGCCTCCGCGCCGAAAGGCACGCGCATCGAGGTGACCGATCTCTTCGCCGCGACGCCCGCACGTCTGAAGTTTCTGAAGAGCGACCGTTCGGAAGCACAGGCGGTAGCGGAAATCATTAAGCGCCTCGCCGTCGCGCATCCCGAGATCCGCTTCACGCTTGCGGGCGAGCATCTGACCGCGCTCACCTATCCGCCCGAGCCGGAGGGCGAACTCGGCGCGCTGCGCCGCCTGTCGCGTGTGTTGGGCTCCGAGTTCAACGACAACGCCATGCCCATCGACGTGGCGCGCGAGGGTGTGCACTTGCACGGCTTCGCGAGCCTGCCGACATTCCATCGCGGCGCGTCCACCCATGTGCATTTCGTCGTCAACGGCAGGCCCGTGCGCGACAAGCTGTTGCTCGGCGCGGTGCGCGGAGCCTATGCCGATGTGATGGCCTCCGACCGTCATCCGGTGCTTGCGCTGATGATCGATCTCGATCCGGGTGCAGTGGACGTGAACGTGCATCCGGCGAAGACTGAAGTGCGCTTCCGCGATCCGAATTTCGTGCGCGGTTTCGTTGTCGCTGCGATCAAGGAAGCGATCACCCGTTTCGGTTTCCGCTCCGCGACGACGGGCGGCACGCGCACGTTGGAGAACCTGCGCCCGCAAGGAGCGCCGCTGCCCTCGCGCGGCTATTCATCGGCAGTGCATTTCCGTCCCGCGCCGATCCGTCCGGCGGATGCGTTTTCCGGCTGGCAGGCTCCGCTCGATCAAGGGCCGCGCACAGCGGGGCTGGCGGAAACGCAGAGTCTGTTGCCCGACATCGCAATGCCTTCCGCCGACAGCCGCGCAACGCTCGCCGAGCTGGATCCGTTCGCGGAGGAAGCGCCGCTCGGCGCGGCGCGCGCGCAGATCCACGGCACCTACATCGTCGCGCAGACGCAGGACGGCATCGTGATCGTCGATCAGCACGCGGCGCATGAGCGCCTCGTCTATGAGCGTTTGAAGCGCGAACGCGCGGCGTCAGGCATCGCGCGCCAGATGCTGCTCATTCCGGAGGTGGTGGATCTCGATCCAGTGGATGCTGACCGTGTTCTGGCGGAAGCCGCGACCCTGGAAAGTCTCGGCCTCGTCGTCGAAGGCTTTGGCCCCGGCGCGCTCCTCGTGCGTGAGGTGCCCTCGGCTCTTGCCGGAGGACGCATCAAGGCGCTGGTGCAGGATGTCGCCGATGCGCTTTCTGAGTGGGGGCAGGGCGCAAGTCCGCTGGAAGAGCGCCTCGACGCCGTCCTCTCCCGCATGTCCTGCCACGGCTCCGTGCGCGCCGGACGGCGGCTCAAGCCGGAAGAGATGAATGCGCTCCTGCGCGAAATGGAAACGACACCGCTCTCAGGCCAATGCAACCATGGCCGTCCCACTTACGTTGAACTGAAGCTCGCGGATATCGAACGGCTGTTCGGACGGCGGTGAAGAAAGAGTGCGGAGCAGGACGTAAGGTCCTGTTCGATCATGGAGGTGTCACGCCTCTACAAGGCCGCTAGCTTCGTGCATGAAATACGCCGCCGCCTTTATCCTCGCGCTCGTTCTTGCCGTCGTCGTAAGCGATCCCGCTCACGCGCATCGTCCTTATTATTCTCAGGTTGAAAAGATACGCTTGCCCGATGGACAGATCGGCGAGGTGAGGCTGCTTCATGGGGATGGCGTTATTGTCACCGATCCGGTGAGGCCAATCCTCGTCGATGGAAAAGGGCGGCTTATCGCGCGCGGGCCGAAGTTCTATTCGCTTGTTGTTTCCTGCGATGCCGAACGTCACTGCATCATTGTCGATCTCTGGTCGGTCAGCACACTTACATTGGACCCTGCGTCCTTCCGTGAGGGAGCAGAACAATCCACCGCGCAACCGCGCGATAGAACAGATGACTGGGCCTTGGAGGGGGAGGTTGAAGACTGGGGGTTCTCCGTCCGCGAGGCGACGTCGAGCGAGTTCTGGTCTGCGACTCTCGCGCAAGCCACCATGCACATCCCGTTCTTTCTCGTGCTCACGGGCCTTGCTGCGGCAGGAGCGGCGATCTTCGTCGTGCCGCTGCGTCTCAGTTCTCCATCAGTCGTGTGCCTTTGGGTCGCGCGGGCATTCTTCCTGATCGCCGGACTCGTGATTTATTGCTTGTTTGCAGGCTTGAGTTTCATGTTCGCGATGTTCGCAGGGCTTTCCGCCCATCTCTGGCTTTTGTCACTCCTGCTCGGAACTTTTGGTCTCTGGATTAGCGTGTGGGGTGTCAGGAAATCCGCGCGCAAGGTCGCAGTTCCGGAGAGCCGCAGAACAGCAGGCTCGACGTAAAGCCTGTCTAAAGTCGGGCCGCCGCTATTCCTTCTCGCGCTCCGCTGCCGCCGCGCGCTTGGCGACGATGGCGTTGTCGGCGCGGAGTAGTTCGCCGATCTTCACCGCCGTGTCGAAGGTCACGAGGCGGTTGACGCGGACCCAGGCCATGTCGGGCGCGCTGGCGCTCGCCTTCATCTCGAAGGCGGGCTTGTGGTGATCGAGGCTCTGTTCGAGATGATTGGGGATCAGGTCCTCGGCGGCGACGCCGAGCGCGGCGGCCAGGCGGTTCAGGCTCAAGGGGGTCGGCAGGGAGCGGCCGTTGATGTAGGTCGAAACGCTGTCGCGCTGCAGGCCGGCCTGTCGCGCGAGCTCGCTCTGATGCCAGCCCTTGTCCGCCATCAGCTTGCGTAGGCGCTTGCCGAATTCGTGCTTCGTCAGGACCTTCGGCGTCAGTTTTCCGGGCTGCTTGTCCATTTTTATCGACTTTGTCTTTCGCACCATCTGGAAGCCCCCCGTGCGCTCGCCGTTCGACGACCTCTACTCTCATGTGTTGGATGAATAAAGTCTCACGATGGGAAGGGATGCGAATTCAGATCCCTTCCGAAACGTCAACTCGCTCGATTTTCATCCGACAGTTTCTACCGACAATCCGCTGCCGTGAAGTGTCACCTCGCACGTCATGCCGATCTTGAACCAAGTGAAGATTAGGATTGGGAAATGTGCCTTCTTCGTGGCCGAAAGGCCGTCCCTTGTGGAACATTCTTCCGTGTCGTTTTTGTCGGTCGTCTTGTTGTCGACCTTCGTGCATCAGACAAACGGATGCAACTCCGCCGGAAGGGGTAGCAACGCTATCTAATAATGGCATCGGCAGATGGGCGAGCCTCAGGGCCGGGGCAGTGGCTCCGGCTACGGGCCAGGGCGATAGCGGGCGAACACGACGCTCGTTTCCCCGTAGTCGCGCCGTTCGATTTCCTCAAAGCCTTCCGGCATGGAAAATTCGGCCCCTTGCGCCTCTTCGACGATGATGAGGGCATCAGGGGTCAGCCAGCCACCTTCGGCGCAGGACATCAGGGCCTTGGGCGCAAGGTCCTTGCCATAGGGCGGATCGCAGAAAACGAGGGAGAAGGGCGCGTTGGGGGCAGCCTCGCCCATGCGCGTGGCATCGCGGCGGAAAAGGCGCGTCGCGCCGCCGACGCCTAAGGCCTCGACATTCTCACGGATCAGGCCGCGCGCTTCCGCGCCCTCGTCGACGAGGAGCGCGAAGGCGGCGCCGCGCGAAAGGGCTTCCAGCCCCATCGCGCCTGTGCCGGCGAACAGGTCCATGACGCGCGCGCCGGAGATCGGGTCGTCATAGCCGTGCTGGAGAATGTTGAAGAGCGATTCGCGCAGACGGTCCGACGTCGGACGGATCGCGTCCGATTTCGGGCCCGCGAGCGAGCGCCCGCGCCAACGTCCTCCGACGATCCTCAACGTTCAATCCTCACGGGCGGCGGCCTTTGGGGCCACCCTTCGGGCCGCCCTTGAAGCCGCCTCCAGAACCGCCGCGCGGACCGCCCTTGAAGCCGCCACGGCCACCGCCGCCGGGGCTGCCGCGCGAGGGCCGGTCACCGCCACGGGGCGGGCCGCGACGCGGACGCTCGTCATCGCCACGGCCACGGAACGGCTTGTCGCCATCTCGGCTGCGGAAGGGACGATCACCCTCGGGACGGGGCTTGCGCGGGCGTTCCTCATCGCCACGGGCGCGGAAGGGACGTTCGCCAGCCGGACGGCGCGGGCGCTCCTCGTCGCGACGCGGACGGCTGAAGCCTTCCTCGCGGCTGCGGCGCGGCGCTTCGCCCCGTTCCTCGCGGCGACGGGGACGATCCTCGCCTCCCGGCGTAAAACGGCCAGAGCGGCGCGGTTCACGGGCGGGGGCCTCGTCCTTCGGCGAGCTTACAAGCCGCTCCACCATGACCTTGCGGCCTTCCGACTGGATGGCCCCGACCCGTTCGCGCTTGCGCTCGGCGGTGGCCGCGCGGGCCTCCTTCGGGTCTGCGCCACGGCGCGGCATCTTCTTGCGCGGAGCTTCCTCTTCGTCCGCGCGCCAAATGCTCGTCTTCGGCTCAAGGCGGGAAGGACGTTTGCGGTCCGTCTCGGGGGCCTCTTCATCGCGGCCACGGCCACGGAACGGGCGCTCGCCTTCATCACGGCGGCGCGGACGATCCGCATGACGGTCGTCACGTTCGAAGCGGCCTCCGCGCTCTGCGCGCTCCCGGTGTTCCGCCTTCTTCGGCGAGCCGAAGGGGGCGATGGGCTCGCGCACGGGGCTTTCGAAATCGACCCCCGCCTCAGCGGCGAGCGCCGCGCCGAGCTGGTCCCTCAGCACCTTGGTCTTCACCTCTTCGACAAGGCCGTCCTCCAGATCGCCGAGCTGGAACGGGCCGAAGGAGAGGCGGATCAGGCGGTTCACCTGCAGGCCGAGATGCTCGAGAATCCGCTTCACTTCGCGGTTCTTGCCCTCGCGCAGGCCGAGGGTGATCCACACGTTGTCGCCCTGCACCCGGTCGAGGCGAGCATCAACGGGGCCGTATTCCATGTCGTCAACGGTCACGCCGTCGCGCAGGCGGTCGAGATCGGCCTGGGTCACGTCGCCATGCGCGCGCACCTTGTAACGGCGCAGCCACCCGGTGTCGGGATGGGCGATGACACGGGCAAGGCCGCCATCGTTGGTGAGAAGCAAAAGCCCCTCGGTGTTGATGTCGAGCCGACCGACGGCCACCACGCGCGGCATGTCCTCCGGCAGGCTGTCGAACACGGTCGGGCGGCCTTCCGGGTCGCGGGCGGTGGTCACGAGGCCGCGCGGCTTGTGGAACAGCCACAGGCGGGTGCGCTCCTTCATCGGCAGCGGCTCGCCGTCGACGGTGATCTTGTCGGCAAGCGTCACGTTGATGGCAGGGGAGGTGAGAACCTCGCCGTTGAGGGTCACACGGCCTTCCGCGATCAGTGCCTCCGCATCCCGGCGCGAGGCGACGCCCGCGCGAGCGATGACCTTGGCGATCCGCTCCTCGACGGGCTCCTGCGGCGCGACTTGAACCTCCACATGCTCCTCACGGGCGCGGTGCGGGCGGTCTTCCCGGTTGCGGTCGAAACGGCGCGGGCGCTCCTCGCCGCCACGACCACGGAAGGGACGGTCCCCGTCCTCCCGGCGCGGGCGGAAGCTGCGCTCGCCCTCTTCGCGCTTGACCCAGGGCTTGCTGTCACTTCCCTCGCGCGGCTTGCGCGGGCGGTCATCGCCTCCCCGTGTGTGGAACGGCTTGTCGCCGCCTTCACGGGGGCGGCGGGGCCGCTCGTCATTATCGCGGCTGCGGAAAGGCTTATCCCCGCCCTCACGCGGCTTGCGGGGGCGCTCGTCCCCTCCACGCGCGCGGAAGGGCTTATCGCCGCCTTCGCGGGGCTTGCGGAAGGGCTTGTCGCCGGAGGTGCGGCTGCGGTCGGAGCGTCCCGGAGAACGACCCTTGCGATCATTGTCATTGCTGTCGGTCATGCAGGCCTGATAGCAGAGGAAAGCAACAGAAGCGAGGCCCATGCATAACGCCGGTCCCACCAAGTTCGATCCGATGGCGGCCGCCTTCGACGAGGCCCGCGCCGCAGCCGCGCGCGGGGAGGTGCCGGTGGGGGCGGTCATCGTGAAGGATGGCGTCCTCATCGCTGCTGACGGCAACCGCCCGCGCGAGCTCAACGATCCGTCGGCCCATGCGGAAATGCTCGCCATCCGCCGCGCCTGCGAGGCGCTTTCGGACGAGCGGCTGACCAGCTGCGACCTCTATGTGACGCTGGAGCCCTGCACCATGTGCGCGGCGGCAATCTCGTTCGCCCGCATCCGCCGGGTCTACTTCGCGGCCTACGATCCCAAGGGCGGGGCGGTGGAAAACGGCGTGCGCTTCTTCCAGCAGCCGACCTGCCACCACGCACCGGAGACCTATGGCGGGATTCGGGAGAGCGAAGCGGCGGGGCTACTGAAGGGCTTTTTCGAAGACAGGCGGTGATCGGCAGCGCCGCGAGATTTGCGCGGCGCGCTACTGCCGTCAGACGATGAAGAAGTCCTTGTAGGTCAGGAGTGGGTACTTCTTCGAGAAGGTCGCGATCTGGTACGCGGCTTTGGAGCCGGTGCCGTCGGCATCGTAATAGAGAATGCCCTTCTTCGAGTCGTAGATGATCCGGTCGCTCGCATCGTGCGCTTTGGAGCCGACCCAGAACGCATCCTTCGACAGCTTGGCGGGCTTGGCGGCGGAGCCCTTCTTTCCAAGCGCCTTGAAGACGGCGTTCTCCAGCCAGATGGAGTCGTCCTTCACGTTGAAGTCGATGATCTTGTCGACGTTCGGGTTCTTCTTGCTGACGGCGCTGTCGAACACGAAGATGTCCTTGCCGGAGCCGCCCGTCATCGTATCGCGGCCATCGCCGCCATAGAGCGTGTCGTTCCCGGCCTCGCCGAAGATGGCGTCATTTCCGGCGGCGCCCTTCAGCACGTCGTTTCCGGCGCCGCCGAAGAGGATGTCGGCCTCCGCGCTGCCGACGTGAAAATCATCGCCGGGGGTTCCGACCCATTCTCCACCCGATGACGAAGGATTATCGGGCGTAACGCTGCCCGCGACGCCATAGAGCTGGGTCATCAGCTTGAAGCCTGACGAGTCCTGGTTCATCCAGCTCACGGCGTAATTACCGTCGGCGAGCGCGATGATCGAGGGAGCCCATTGATCGCCCGCGGTCGATGCCCCTACTGGCGTCACATCGGCGATGAGCGTGCCGTCCGCCGCGCAGGCCGCGACATACACGTTGTCATCGCCACTGACATCGAGCTTGAACGCGATGGCGAAACCGCCACTCGAGAGCGCGGTGATGACCGGCGTATCTTCCAGCGTGCCCGCCGGCTTGTTGAACGTGATCTGGTCACCGACCGCCGCCCCCGCAGAGTCGAAGACCTGTGCGTGAATGACATGCGTTCCACCATTGCCGTTGTCCTCCCACGCCGCAACGAACGTGTCGGCGCCGATAGGGGCGACGGAGGGATGGACATTGGTGAAGCCGGCAATCTCATCGACCACGACGCCGGGGGGGGACTCCACGCCAGGGGCCCAGATATAGGCGACGAGGCCGGTATTGAAGCCGTTGGGCCGCGCTTCGAAATAGGCGCTGGTGCCGTTGCCCGACACAGCCATGCTGTTCGAAGGAGCAGCGCCAAAGCCGCGATAGAACGTGTCAACATAGTCCCACCCGCCGATCACCTCGCGAACGACGGAACCGACACGAAGCGCCTCGCCTTCGTAGGTGCCCTCGTAAAGAACCGAAAAGCTGCCGTCGGCGAGAGCGAAAATGTGCGAGTTGGCCTGCGATCCGACGCTGACCGGCCCAAGCGGCAGAGGGTCGCCGACCACGTTGTGGTTGGCGTCGAGCGCCTGGCCCCGGATGAGGCGGCCGTCGTTGGTGCTCGCCGTCCAGGACACGATCGTGCGCCCATCGGTGAGAGTGGCCGCAGCGACTTCGGTGAAGTCGGACTCCGCTGCCGACGCGATGGTGAACTTGCTCTTGAGCGTCGTTCCGTCGGGCCTGAAAACCTGGCCGAAGACCGTGCCGACGCGGCTCTCATTCACCTCCGTCCAGACGGCGAGGAAATTGCCGTCGTTCAACAGGGTCAGGTGCCCGCTGCTCGCGAATGCGCTGAAGTTCTGATAGCTCGGAAGGGATGCCATGTGCTTGATTTTCGAGAAACGATATATCTGCATTGTCGGCTTAGGGCCGTTTCGCTTTCGACACAAGCGATGGTTGAGCAGGCATCAGGGCTTGCAGTTGCGGCGCGTGTCATATCGCACGCGCGGGTGTTGAAAACCTCTCGTCAGGCTCCCTCGTTCGCTATCAGGAAGTTCCTCAAGGCCTCCAGCGTTGCGCCGGGGTTCTCCTCCGCGAGAAAATGCCCCGACGAGACGCCGACCCCTTCGATCTTCGGCGCGAAGCTCTGCCGCCACACGTCGAGCGGGTGCAGCCCGTGGCCGACAGGTCCGCTGACGAGATAGAAGTCGCTCCAGATGAGCTGAACGGGGCACCGGATGATGTTCTTCGCGGCAAGGTCGGCTTCGTCCGCCTCGCTGTCGCGGGTCGCTCCGGCGCGGTAATCTTCACAGAAGGCATGAATGCGAGAGGGCTCGTTGCAGCTCTCGTGATAGGACTTGAGCGCGCGCGGATCGAAAGGCTTCAGATCCCCGGCCGCCGACCAGCTTTTCAAAAGCCCCTCGAAATAGGGCAGGGGATCGCGGCCGATTTCCTGTTCCGGCTTCGGATAGGGCTCCGAAAGATAGGCCCAGTGTGTCGCCGGAACCTTTCCCGCTTTCATCTGCGCCCACATGTAGGAGGTTGGCAGAATGTCCAGAAGCGAGAGGCGTTCCACGCGCCCGGGATGATCGAGAGCAAGCCTGTAGGCAACGCGCGCGCCGCGATCATGCCCTGCTATCGCGAACCGGACATGGCCGAGCGCTTCCATGACGGTAATGACATCGCGCCCCATCGCGCGCTTCGAATAAGTCTCATGGGCCGCATCGCCCCTCGGCGCGGAGGACCATCCGTAACCGCGCAGATCCATGCAGACGACGCTGTGGGTCTCCGCAAGCGCCGGTGCGAGGTGATGCCACATCACATGCGTTTCGGGAAAACCGTGCAACAGTACGAGCGGTGGTCCATTTCCTTTCGAGCGCACGAAGATGCGCCCGACCTCTGCGTCGATCCAATGGGATTCGAAATCGGGGAAAAGATCGTCGTTCATCGGCTGCCCTCTCTCCCATTGGGAAATAAGGCAATCGCCCGCGTTGTCAGCCCCGCTCGCGTTCGATCGCCCGCCAACCGATGTCGGATCGGCAGAAACCCTCGGGCCAATCGATCTTTTCAACCGCCTCGTAGGCGCGCCGTTGCGCCTCGGCGACATTCCGCCCGAGCGCGGTGACGTTGAGAACGCGGCCACCATTGGCGAGAATGCGCTCGCCGTCCTGCTTCGTGCCCGCGTGGAAGACGAGTACGTCCGGCAAGGCTTGCGCATCCGCGATACCGCGAATTTCCGTGCCTTTCTCGACAGCGCCGGGATAGCCCTTGGCTGCCATCACGACGGTCAGCGCCGTGTCGTCCGACCAGCGCAGCGAGATCGTGTTCAGAACGCCGTCGCAGGCGGCAATGAGCGCCGTCACGAGATCGGACTTGAGGCGCGGCAGCAGCACCTGCGTTTCCGGATCGCCGAAGCGCGCGTTGTATTCGATGAGCTGCGGCCCGTCCTTCGTCAGCATCAGACCGGCATAGAGAATGCCCGTATAGGGCGTGCCGCGCGCCCGCATGCCCGCGAGCGTCGGCGCGATGATCTCGCGCATCACGCGGTCCTGGAGTTCGGACGTCAGCACGGCTGCAGGCGAATAGGCGCCCATGCCGCCCGTGTTCGGCCCCTTATCGCCGTCGAAGACGCGCTTGTGGTCCTGCGCGGTGCCGAAGGGGATGGCCGTCGTGCCATCGCACAAAGCGAAGAAGCTGGCTTCCTCGCCTTCGAGAAAGGCTTCGATCACCACTTCCGCGCCCGCCTCGCCGAGGCCGCCGCCGAACATCATGTCGATGGCCTCTTCCGCCTCCGCCAATGTCATGGCGACCACGACGCCCTTGCCCGCGGCAAGGCCGTCGGCCTTGATGACGATGGGCGCGCCGGATTGGTGGATATAGGTCTTCGCCGTTCCCGGTTCCGTAAAGCGGCGGTAGGCGGCGGTGGGAATGCTAAATTCCGCGCACAGGTCCTTGGTGAAGGCTTTCGAGCCTTCGAGCTGTGCAGCGGCTTTGCTGGGCCCGAACGCCTTGATGCTCGCCGCTTGCAGGTCGTCCACGAGCCCCGCGACCAACGGAGCCTCCGGTCCGACCATCACGAGGCCGATGGCATGGGCGCGGCAGAAGGCGACGACGGCTGCATGGTCCGTCACATCGAGGGGAACGTTCTCCCCAAGCTGCGCCGTGCCGGGATTGCCGGGGGCGATGAAAAGCTTGTCGCAGAGGGGGCTCGCCGAAAGGCTCCAGGCCAAGGCGTGCTCGCGGCCGCCGGAACCGATGAGAAGAATGTTCATGCGCGCGCTCTCCTACCTGCTGGCTTGGCTCATACCGCCAGAAGTCGCCTTCGCCTACCCCCCGGAACGCTCGATGTCGCGATCCGAAGGGTTGCGAAAGGGGAGGCGAGGGCAAAAGCAGCCGTCAGATGACGAAGAACTCGCCGGCGGTCATCTTCAGTCCCTTCTTCAGCGTGGCGATCTCGACAGCCTTGCCCGGGCCCGAGCCGTCGGCATCGTAATAGAGAATGCCCTTCTTGGCGTTGAAGATGAGGTAGTCGTTCTTGTCCTGCGCCTTGCTGCCGATGGTGAAGTAATCGGGCTTCAGCTTGCCCGGCTTGGCCAGGGTGCCCTTGCCGAGTTTCGTGAAGATCGCATTGTCGAGATAGATACTGTCGCTCTTCACGTCATAATCCGTGATCGTATCGAAATTCGTCTTCTTGTTCGGTCTTGTATCGAACACGAAGGCGTCCTTGCCCGCGCCTCCGGTGAGAATGTCGTTCCCAAGGCCGCCTCCGAGGGTGTCCTTTCCGGCGCCGCCGATGATCACATCGTTGTCGCCCGTACCGAGGGTGAACTCGGGCGACATGTCGGACACGTCGATCTTGAGCGTCTTTTCGACACTCAGATTGCCCTGGTCTGTGACCTTGACCCTGATTTCATGAAAGCGCGCCTGCTCGTAGTCCAGCTTGACGCCGTTCTTCACGACGATCTTGTCGCCCTTCAAGGCAAAGCGACCACCTGCATCGTCGAGCAGCGTGTAGAAGAACGTGTCGCCGGGAGTATCTGTTGCGGACAACGTTCCCACTTCCGCGCCTGTCGCGGAAAGTTCCTTGATGCTCAGGCGCGAGAGCGAGATGTCGCTGGGCGCCTCGTTCGGGACGCTCTCGTCAACCTCCTTCAGGGTGATCGTGACGTTTTGGGTGACGGAGGCGCCGTGATTGTCGGTGACGGTGATCTTGATGGTGTGGGAGGTGGCGGTCTCGTAATCGAGCACGGCACCGGCCTTGAGGCGCAGCTCGTTGCCGACGATCTCGAACTTGCCGCTGAGATCCTCGGCGAGGGCATAGGTGAAGGTGTCGCCGGTGTCGGGATCGACGCCGGTCAGGGTGGCGATGAGGCCGGTGATGCCTTCATCGACGGTATCGCGGGAGAGGGTGACGCCGGTCGGGGCACGGTTCTCGGCAATATCTCTGACCGAGATCGTGACCGTCTTGATCTGAATGGCGCCCTTCGCATCGACGGCCATGATGGTGATGTCGTGCGACATGCCATCGGCGGCCTCATAGTCGAGGAGACTGCCATTCGCTACGCGGATCTGTGTGCCGACGATCTTGAAGCGACCGCCCGCGTTGTCGATAAGTGCATAGGTGACGGCGTCCCCATCCGGATCGAATACGCTCAGATTTCCGACGACCGTACCGTTGGCTGCGTTTTCATTGACAACGAGTTCTCCCGCGGGCCCTGTTCCAGTGACGGAAACGGTCGGAACTTCGTTGACGTCGCGAATGCCGATCGTAATGGTCTGCGGTGCGCTCACGCCGCCCTTGCCGTCCGACGCGATGATCCTGAGCGTGAAATACTTCTCTCCGTCGGGAAGCGCCTCATAATCGACCACGGCCCCCGGGGCGAGCTTGATCTGCTTGGTTTTGTTGTCGATGACGAAAAGGCCGCCAGCATCGCCGCCTGGGGCAAAGGCATAGGTCAGCGTGTCGCCATCCGCATCCGTGGCGCTCAGGACGCCGATGAACGTGTTGTGATCGGAATTTTCGTTGATCGTTGCACTGGTTGTTCCGTTCAGCGTCACGTTCGCTGGCGCACGGTTCTCGTCAACGTCGCCGACGTGGATGGTGACGGACTTGGTGACGGAGGCGCCGTGGTTGTCGGTGACGGTGATCTTGATGGTGTGGGAGGTGGCGGTCTCGTAATCGAGCACGGCGCCGGCCTTGAGGCGCAGCTCGTTGCCGACGATCTCGAACTTGCCGCTGGGATCCTCGGCGAGGGCGTAGGTGAAGGTGTCGCCGGTATCGGGATCGACGCCGGTCAGGGTGGCGATGAGGCCGGTGGTGCCTTCATCGACGGTGTCGCGGGAGAGGGTGACGCCAATCGGGGCGCGGTTCTCATCGACGTCGCCGACATGGATGGTGACGGACTTGGTGACGGAGGCGCCGTGGTTGTCGGTGACGGTGATCTTGATGGTGTGGGAGGTGGCGGTCTCGTAATCGAGCACGGCGCCGGCCTTGAGGCGCAGCTCGTTGCCGACGATCTCGAACTTGCCGCTGAGGTCCTCGGCGAGGGCGTAGGTGAAGGTGTCGCCGGTGTCGGGATCGACGCCGGTCAGGGTGGCGATGAGGCCGGTGGTGCCTTCATCGACGGTATCGCGGGAGAGGGTGACGCCGGTCGGCGCACGGTTCTCGTCAACATCGCCGACATGGATGGTGACGGACTTGGTGACGGAGGCGCCGTGGTTGTCGGTGACGGTGATCTTGATGGTGTGGGAGGTCGCGGTCTCGTAGTCGAGCACGGCGCCGGCCTTGAGGCGCAGCTCGTTGCCGACGATCTCGAACTTG
>NZ_QMKH01000004.1 GCF_003290125.1 Microvirga flavescens | reverse complement strand
GCGACTACCTGAACGGCGGGGACGGCCACGACACGCTGGTGGGAGGCGAAGGCGCGGACTTGCTTGAGGGCGGCGCGGGCCGTGACGTGTTCCGGTTCGACGCCTCGCCGTGGTCTGGCGTGGACCGGATCGTGGACTTCAAGGTCGGGGAAGACAAGATTGAGCTTGAGACGCATGTGTTCCGTGCGTTCCCGGACGTGGTGATCTACGAGACGGATGCGGGGCTGACCTATGTGAACAGCGCGCTGAACACGAACGCGTTCACGATCGGAGCGGCGGCGACGACGTCGGCGCAGCGGATCGTGTACAACAGCGCGACGGGCGCGTTGTACTACGACGCGGACGGCTCGGGAGCGGTCGCGCAGGTGCAGTTCGCCCAGCTCAGCGCCGGCCTGACCCTGACCGCCGCCAGCTTCAGCCTCTACACCATCTGAGGGTGGAGATACGGGCGCAAAAGCATCAGCAAACGCAAACGGAGTCAGCCTCACAGGTTGGCTCCGTTTGCTATTGAGGGGCTTTTTAAGGCCGCTGAGAAAAGCAAGCACTAGGCTTCAAGCTTGCTTGCCTCCTCAGAGCCGGGACATTGGCGGGAGGCGGTGGCCAAACCAGCCCAATAAAAAACGGCGCGGAGGGCCCCGCGCCGTGCTTTAAATATCCAGTGCGGCCTCGTCCGCGAAGGCCGCCCGTTCGGAGATGAAGGTGAAGCGGGCTTCGGGTTTGTTGCCCATTAGCCGCTCGACCGCATCGCCCGTTTCGGGGCGCTCGTCGGGGGCGATGACGACTTTGAGAAGCGTGCGCTTCTTCGGGTCCATCGTCGTTTCCTTCAACTGGCTCGGCAACATTTCTCCTAGACCCTTGAAGCGGCCGATTTCGACCTTGCTGCTGCCCTTGAACGTGCTCTTGAGGTGCCGGTCGCGATCCTCGTCCGTCCGGGCATAGACCGTCTTGCCGCTGTGGCTGAGGCGATAGAGCGGGGGCACGGCGAGATAAAGATGGCCGGCATCGATGAGGCGCGGCATCTGGCGGTAGAAGAACGTGATGAGGAGGGAGGCGATGTGCGCCCCGTCCACGTCCGCGTCGGTCATGATGATGACCTTCTCGTAGCGCAGGTCCGCGTCACGGTATTGGGAGCCCATGCCGCAGCCGAGCGCCTGTACGAGATCGGCCAGAAGCTGGTTCTGGTGCAGCTTGTCCCGCCCCGCCGAGGCGACGTTCAGGATCTTGCCGCGCAGGGGCAGGATGGCCTGCGTCTTGCGATCGCGCGCCTGCTTGGCGGAGCCGCCCGCCGAGTCGCCCTCGACGATGAAGAGTTCCGAGCCCTCCGCGCCAGCGTTGGAGCAATCGGCAAGCTTGCCGGGCAGGCGCAGCTTGCGGGTCGCGGTCTTGCGCGCGACTTCCTTTTCCTGGCGGCGGCGCAGGCGCTCCTCGGCCCGGTCGATCACCCAGTCGAGCAGCTTGTTCGCCTGCTGCGGGGAGGCCGCGAGCCAGTGGTCGAAGGCATCGCGAACGGCAGCCTCGACGATGCGGCCCGCCTCCAGCGTCGCCAGCTTGTCCTTGGTCTGGCCCTGGAATTCCGGCTCACGGATGAAGACCGAGAGCATGGAGGCGCAGGTCGCCATCACGTCGTCGGTGGTCGCCGCCGCCATGCGCTTTTGCTGGTTCACGCGCTCGGCGTGATCGCGCAGGCCGCGCAGGAGAGCGATGCGCAGGCCGTTCTCGTGCGTGCCGCCTTCCGGTGTCGGGATGGTGTTACAGTAGGAGGATGAGAATCCGTCCTCGTTCGCCATCCACGCCACGGCCCATTCGAGGGACCCGTGGCCGCCCTGTTTGGTGATCTTGCCCGAGAAGACCTGATCGGAGACGAGCTCCTTGCCCTCGATGTCGCGGGCCAGATAGTCCTTCAGACCGTTCGGGAAGCGGAAGACCGCCTCGGCGGGCACGCTGTCCGTGCCGTCGAGAAGGGACGGAGCGCATTTCCAGCGGATCTCGACGCCGCCGAACAGATAGGCTTTCGAGCGCGCCATCTTGAACAGGCGGCGTGGCAGGAAATGAGCGTCTTTCCCGAAAATCTGCGGATCGGGCAGGAAGCGGACCTTCGTGCCGCGCCGGTTGGGCACACGGCCCACGGTTTCCAGCTTCGTCTGCGGAGTGCCGCGCGAGAAGATCTGGCGATAAAGCGTCTGCCCGCGCGCGACCTCGACTTCCAGCGTCTCGGACAGGGCGTTCACCACCGAGACGCCGACGCCGTGCAGACCGCCCGAGGTTTCATAGACCTTCGAGTCGAACTTGCCGCCCGCGTGGAGCGTGGTCATGATGACCTCGAGCGCCGACTTCTTCGGGAATTTCGGATGCGGATCGACCGGGATACCGCGCCCGTTGTCGGTCACGGTCAGCCAGCCGCCTTCCTCCAGCTCCACCTCGATGAAGGTCGCGTGGCCCGCGACCGCCTCGTCCATCGAGTTGTCGATCACTTCCGCGAAGAGGTGGTGCAGCGCCTTCTCGTCGGTGCCGCCGATATACATGCCCGGACGCCGCCGGACAGGCTCGAGCCCTTCCAGCACCTCGATGGCGGAAGCGTCGTAATCGGTCTCGACCGCCGGAGCTGCCTTCGGTGCGGTGCGGGCGGCTTTGGCCGCTGCGGCCTTGGCAGGCGCGGCGCGCTTGGCGCCGCTGCCGTCGCCGAAAAGATCGTTGTCGTCAGTCATTGAACCTTGGGACCGGGGTGATTCGCGTTCCTATCACGATATCGCATAAAGCATGAATACAGGAACAAAACAGAAACGAAAAGATTGCCGCCGTCATAAAAGCGATGCAGCCTCATGGCATATTCGCGAGGCTGAGAAAACAGCGGAAAGGCAGCTCCGCACAATCGGAACTGTTTAGGTCGCATTCACGTTGGTCGTTTAAGCTCAAGGTCAAAGAGGGGAGATTCGAACGTGACGCCAAGAACAACCGTCGGATCAGCGCAGAACCTGCACTTGACCCGCACCGCCCGCGTGGCCGGCGAGGCTTTCGCCTTCAACGAGCCGGAGGCTGTGCCGGTTGCGCAGCGCGCGTCCTACAATCTCCTTTGGATCGCCCTCGGGCTCATCGCGGCAGCCGCGCTGTACATCGCGTTCTGACTCTGCCGAGGGCTGCTCAGATCAGGATAAACGCCGCCGCAGAAGGGCGGCGTTTTGCTTTTAGGCCTTCGCCGACTTCTTCGCTGCAGCCTTCTTGGTTGCGGCTTTTTTTGCGGGTGCTTTTGTCGCCGTCTTAGTTGCGGCAGGCTTCTTTGCCGCAGCCTTTTTCGCAGCAGGTTTCTTGGCTGCCGTCTTCTTGGCGGTGGTCTTCGTCGCGGTCTTGCGTCCTCCGCGCGCCTTCTTGCTCGGCCCCGCTGCGCGGCGGGCCGCGATGAGGGCGATGGCTTCGTCCAAGGTCACGGCGTCCGCAGAAACAGCGCGGGGAAGCGTCGCGTTGGTTTCGCCGTCGGTGACATAAGGCCCGAAGCGCCCCGCCTTCACCACGATGGGCTTGCCGGAGGTCGGATCGTCGCCGAGCGGGCGTCCGGGATCGGCTGCGCCGCGCCGGTTTCCTGCACCGCTTTCCTTCGCGATGATGAGGTCGATGGCGCGGTTTGCGCCGATCTCCAGCACGTCATCGTCCTTGCCGATATTGGCGTAGGTCTTGCCGTGTTGAACGTAAGGTCCGTAGCGCCCGATATTGGCGAGGATCGGCTCGCCTGTTTCCGGGTGCATCGCCACCGTGCGCGGCAGCGCGAGGAGCTTCAGCGCCTTTTCGAGATCGACCGAAGAAGGTGAGGTGCCCTTCGGCACCGAAGAACGCTTCGGCTTCTCGCCTTCACCAAGCTGCACGAAGGGGCCGAAGCGTCCGTCGCGGAGCGTGACCTGCTGGCCGGTGTCGGGATCCTCGCCCAACACTTTCACGCCGGGCTGGCCGCCCTCGGACGTGGCGTCGCCTTCGCCGTTCACGCCGGTCGCGGCGAGCTGGCGGGTGTATTTGCACTCAGGGTAGTTCGAGCAGCCGATGAAGGCGCCGAACTTGCCGAGCTTGAGCGAGAGCTGGCCGTTGCCGCAAGAGGGGCAGCCGCGCGGGTTCGAGCCGTCGCCCTTGTCGGGGAAGATGTGCGGGCCGAGAAGCTCGTTGAGGGATTCGAGCACTTCCGTCGTGCGTAATTCCTTCGTTTCGGCAATCGCTGCCGAGAAGTCGCGCCAGAAATCGCGCATCACCTGCTTCCAATCGATCTCGTGATTGGAAACGCGGTCGAGCTGTTCTTCCAGATCCGCCGTGAAATCGTATTCCACATAGCGGCGGAAGAAGCTCTCCAGGAACGCCGTGACGATGCGACCCTTGTCCTCGGGAACGAGGCGCTTCTTGTCGATGCGCACATATTCGCGGTCGCGCAGGGTTTGCAGTACGGCGGCGTAGGTCGAAGGGCGGCCGATGCCGAGTTCTTCCATGCGCTTGACGAGGGAGGCCTCCGAATAGCGCGGCGGCGGTTCGGTGAAGTGCTGGGTCGCGGCGATGCGGCGGCGCTCCAGCGGGTCGCCCCCCTTCATGGGCGGCAGGCGGCCTTCATCCTCGTCCGCCTCGTCGTCCTTGCTCTCGTTGTAGAGCGTGAGGAAGCCATCGAACTTCACCACCTGGCCGGTGGCGCGCAGGTCGAGCTTGCGCGGGCCGACCTGCGCCGAAATATCGACGGTGGTGCGTTCCAGCTCCGCCGATTCCATCTGGCTCGCGATGGTGCGGGTCCAGATCAGGTCGTAGAGGCGGGCCTGTTCCGGCTCCAGATACTTCGCCACGTATTTCGGCAGGCGGCTCATGTCGGTGGGGCGCACGGCCTCGTGCGCTTCCTGCGCGTTCTTGGCTTTCGTCGTGTACTTGCGCGGCACACCGGGAACGTAGCGCTCGCCGAATTCCTTGCCGATCACGCGGCGCGCGGCGTGCACGGCCTCGGGGGCCATGTCCACGCCGTCGGTACGCATATAGGTGATGAGGCCGACCGTCTCGCCGCCGATATCGACACCTTCATAAAGACGCTGCGCGATGCGCATGGTCTGCGCCGGGGCGAGCCCCAGCTTGCGGGAGGCCTCCTGCTGCAGGGTGGACGTCGTGAAAGGCGGGTAGGGGTGGCGCTTGGCGGGCTTGGCTTCCACCGTCACGACGGTGAAGGTCGCGAGTTCCAGATCGCGCTTGAAGGCTTCCGCTTCCTCGCCCTTGCCGATGTCGAGGCGCGTGATCTTCTTGCCGTCCGCGCCCACGAGGCGCGCGTCGAACACGCCGCCTTCCTTGGTGGCGAGGGTTGCGACGAGGGACCAGTATTCCCGCGCCTTGAAGGTCTCGATCTCGAGTTCCCGGTCGCAAACGAGGCGCAGGGCCACCGACTGCACGCGGCCTGCCGAGCGCGCGCCGGGCAGCTTGCGCCACAGGACGGGGGAGAGATTGAACCCGACGAGATAATCGAGGGCGCGGCGGGCCATATAGGCATCGACCAACGCCTGATCAATCTCGCGCGGCTGGCGCAGGGCCGTCTGCACGGCGTCCTTGGTGATGGCGTTGAAAGTCACGCGCTCGATGGGAATATCCTTCAGCGCCTTCTTCTCACGCAGGGCCTCCACGACGTGCCAGGAAATCGCCTCGCCCTCGCGATCCGGGTCGGTGGCGAGAATGAGCTTCTCGGCGCCCTTGATCGCCTTGGCGATGTCGGAAACGCGCTTGGAGCCCCGGTCCTCGAGGGTCCAGATCATGTGGAAATCGGCGTCCGGGTCCACCGAGCCGTCCTTGGCCGGCAGATCGCGGATATGCCCGAACGAGGCCAGGACTTCGTAGTCCTTGCCCAGATATTTGTTGATCGTCTTAGCCTTTGCAGGAGACTCGACGACGAGGACCTTCATGAACCTATTCCCGGCAGGAGTCGCGGTCAGCGTCATGCTGCCACGGCAACGAAAAAAGCAGTCAGCCCCGACTGCCACAGGGTGCGGATAAGTGGTGGATGATCGCCGACAAGTCAAATCGACCCCGGCCGGAGCAACCCCTATGTGGGCGATAGCGCCCGGTTAAGCAAGGGTTTCAGCGCTGGCCCCAGCCTGTTGGCACCTGTCATGCGGGCGGGGTGGGCGAGGCGTGTCGCGGCATAGATTTCGGCGATTTCGGTGGGCGCGGAGCGGGCGAGGGCGGCGGTGGCGGCCAGGGTGAAGAGGCGATCGGCGATGAATCGTGCCTGCGCTTCGGCGTCCGGGGCGCGCATGGCGGTCTGGATCAGGTTCGCCGTTTCCGCAACACCGGGCAGGCCCCAGGCGTCGCCCGCCAGTTGCTCCAGAACGGACATGGCGGCGTCGGTCTCCCGCTCCCCGGCGCGCAGGATGTCGAGGGCGATCACGTTGCCAGAGCCTTCCCAGATCGCGTTCACCGGAGCCTCCCGGTAAAGGCGCGGCATCGGGCTCTCTTCCACGTAGCCGTTGCCGCCAAGGCACTCCATGCACTCATAGATCAGGCGAGGGGCCGCCTTGCAGATGCCGAACTTGGCGGCGGGCGTAACGATCCGGGCGTGCGCGGCTTCCAGCGCGTCCGAGGCCGCGCCGTCGAAACTCTTCGCCAGCCGCATGGTGAGCGCTGTCATCGCCTCGCTGTCGAGGGCAAGATCGGCCAGCACCATCTGCATGGCGGACTGGTCGATGAGCTTTTTCTGAAAAACGCTGCGGTGGTGCGCATGATGCACAGCGAGAGCGAGCCCCATCCGCACGAGCCCGGCGGACGCTACCGCGCAATCGAGCCGCGTGTGCTGCACCATGTTGATGATGGTGCGCACGCCCTTGCCCTCCTCGCCGATCCGCCAGGCGAAAGCCTCCGCGAACTCCACCTCCGCCGAAGCGTTGGAGCGGTTGCCGAGCTTGTCCTTCAGACGCTGCAGGCGAAGGCCGTTGACGGAGCTGTCGGGCTCGTGCCGGGGCAGCAGAAAGCAGGTGAGGCCGCCGGAGGCCTGGGCGAGCACGAGAAACGCATCCGACATCGGTGCGGAGAGGAACCACTTGTGCCCGGTGAGGCGGTATTCGTCCCCGCCTGCGGGTTCCGCCCGGGTCGTGTTGGCGCGGACATCCGTGCCGCCCTGTTTCTCCGTCATTCCCATGCCGAGGGTGACGGAGGTCTTTTCCCAGAAGGGGATGAAGCGCGGGTCGTAGGCGCGCGAGCGGATTCTCGGCAACCATTCCTTCAACCGCTCGGGCGCGACGGCGAGCGCCGCCATGGCGGCATGGGTCATCGTCATCGGGCAGACATGGCCGCTCTCGACGCCGGCGATAGTATAAAGAAGCGCGGCGCGGACGAGGTGGCCTTGAGGGAGCGGAGGTTCGGGGGCGCCTTCCTCCCAGGTCGAGGAATGCAGACCGTCCGCCATGCTCGCGGCCATCAGCGCGTGATAGGCCGGGTGAAACTCCACGGCGTCGATGCGATAGCCCCGCGCATCATGCGTTTTCAGCTTCGGCGGGTTTTCGTTGGCGAGACGCCCGAGGTCTAACCGTTCGGCGCTCCCCCATCGCGCGCCGGAAGCGATCAGGGCGTCGGCCTGGTCGATGCCATTGGCCTTGAGAGCGTCAAGAAGAGGCTGGTTCGCCGCTATCGGATTGAAATCCACCAAGGGCGGCGTTTGGTTGAAGATCTCATGGCTTTCGGTTCCATGCTGAAAATTCATTACGCCGCTCCGTCCTTGTCGACGGAAGAATCTAGGGCGCGGCGCGGACTTTGGGGCTAGAGCCCGAGCGCCTTACGTAATTGCGGCGTCACCTCTTCAAGACGCTTTGCGAAAGCGTGATCTCTCAACAAGGCGTCCGCGACGAGCCGTCCTCCGGTGCGCCCCGCTTCGATGTCGGAAGGGTAGTGAAAACCACAGACCACGCGGCTCCAGCCGTAATCGAGGCCGCGCTTTTCAAGGTCGGCTTTGCGCTCGGGCGCGACATGCGCGAGCAGGGCCGCGAAGAGCGTGCCGGTCGCCGCATGGGTCGAGGGGAACGAACTGCTCGACGGCAGCCTGGCCGGGCAGACTTTGACATTCGCGCTCGTCTTGAAGGGGCGAGGGCGGTCGAAGCGACTTTTGACGGGAGCGAGCGCCTCCTCCAGCGTCTCCGCTGCCGCTTTGAACAGGCGGCGCGCCTTCTTCAACTCGCCCTTGTCAATTGGGGCATCCATTCCTTCAAGAAACCCGGTCAGGCTCTGGCGCGCATCCTTCAACGCCTGATCTTCCTGCTTCGGTGTGCGCTCGGTCTGTACGGACAGCACGGTCTCCAGATCGCGTGAGGCGTCAGCCGCGTCAGGCGGCGCGCCGATGGCCGTTGCGTCGATCGTCACGCTGTAATGGGGCTTGTCCCTGGCTTCCGCGTGAAGGCTCGCGAAGGCTAGGAGGCTGACGGCGAGAAGGGGCGTGCGAGTTATGGCGAACATTTTCAGCTGATTGCCTGAGCCAGGCCGTTGGTAGCGTCGTGGCGCATAATGTACTAGCAAACGTGGTCCCTTGTCGTGGGGCGGCTAAGATTGTGGATGCTGAGAATGACGCACGTCGCGGCGGACGGTAGGGTCCGGTCTGTTGATCTCCTCAGGGGCATCGCGGCGCTCGTCGTGCTTGTTTGGCACTTTCAAAGCTACTTCAACGCGAATCCTTACGGCGTATTGTTCGCCCCGTTTTATCAGAACGGTCAGGTGGCTGTTGATATATTCTTCGTGATATCCGGGTTCATACTTATGTATGTATATCACGGAAAGTTGCAAAATCTGGCCGATCTCAAGCTTTTCGTAATAAAACGATTGGGTCGATTGTATCCTCTACACCTCGTTACGCTTGTTGTGGTCGCCTTGATTTTTGGTATTTTTGCCATTCGCGGTGACGGATATGGGTTTGTTTATTCTGCGAATGATTTTTTCCATTTTTTGCTCAACTTGTTCTTGTTGCAATTCGTGGGCCTCCAGAAGGGTTTTTCGTTCAACGCCCCATCGTGGACGATATCGGGGGAATTCTGGATCAACATTCTGTTCGCGCTCGTCCTACTCACCACCCGCCGGGTGCTATGGATCGCCGGTGCGATTGTCGTGTGCTCATCAGCTGTTCTGATCGCGCATGGCGAGTGGCTGAGCTTTAGGAGAATTGGTCCCGTGGAGCCGCTG
This sequence comes from Microvirga flavescens, assembly GCF_003290125.1. Classification (GTDB taxonomy): domain Bacteria; phylum Pseudomonadota; class Alphaproteobacteria; order Rhizobiales; family Beijerinckiaceae; genus Microvirga; species Microvirga flavescens. Next base: position 322,716 of record NZ_QMKH01000004.1, on the reverse strand, counting down.
CTCATCCGGACAGCGGCGGGGTTTTTTGCGGGCGTTGTGACCTATTTCGTGTGCCGAGCCACTCGAAACATCAGTGCGGGTGTCGGCGCAGCTGCGCTTGTGACCGGCGGCATATTAGCGACTGGATTGATGCTTTATCCCAGGTCGGGACCTCATCTTGTGCTTGTCGAAGCAGCGATCACCTTGGTCTGCGCACCGTTACTTGTTTTTGGGTGCGTCAATTCGAAGTTGATGGAGCGATTGGGGAGAAGTTCCGTCGGCGCTTTGATCGGAGATCTCTCCTACTCCATCTACATGTGGCACTTTCCGGTTGCAGCGATCCTGGTTTTGTGCGGCGCGACCGCGTTGGATGCCCGCATATTGTTTTATCTGTATCTGGCTATTGTCGTCGTGGTCGCCTGGGTGTCGTTTCGGTTCATAGAAGGGCCTGCAAGGATATGGATCGTGAGCCGCTCATCCCAACGGGTGTTGCGCGCGGTATGATCCTGGCTGGGGGCTTTGTCTCAAACGTCACGCGGGGATCAGACTTCGCTTGCCGCTGCCATCGACTCCCCCTATAGCCAATGCTTTAAGATGAACACAGCGCACCCGCCGATTTTTCCGCATCGCCATCTGCTCGGAATCGAGGGGCTTTCGCCTTTGGATATCAAGGCGTTGCTCGATCTGGCTGACGAACAGGTCGAAGTCAGTCGCCAGGTCGAAAAGAAAAAGACGACCTTACGCGGACGTACCCAGATCAATCTTTTCTTCGAGCCCTCGACCCGCACGCAATCCTCCTTCGAGATTGCGGGCAAGAGGCTCGGTGCGGACGTCATGAACATGTCCGTCGCGTCGTCCTCCGTGAAGAAGGGCGAGACGCTGATCGATACTGCCGCGACGCTCAACGCCATGCGGCCCGACCTCATCATCGTGCGCCATCATGCGGCGGGGGCGGTCAATCTCCTCGCGCAGAAGGTCGATTGCTCGGTGGTGAATGCGGGCGATGGCGCGCACGAGCATCCGACGCAGGCGCTGCTCGACGCGCTCACCATCCGCCGCAACAAGGGGCGGATCGAAGGGCTCACCGTGGCGATCTGCGGTGACATCCTGCATTCGCGCGTGGCGCGCTCCAACATGATCCTGCTTGCGGCGATGGGCGCGCATGTGCGCCTCGTCGCCCCCTCGACCCTGTTGCCGCCGGGCATCGAGCGCCTCGGCTTCGAGATGCACACCGACATGAAGCGCGGCCTGCGCGATGCGGACATCGTGATGATGCTGCGCCTGCAGCGCGAGCGCATGAACGGCTCCTTCGTGCCATCCGTGAAAGAGTATTTCCGCTTCTACGGTCTCGATCAGGAAAAACTCGATTACGCCAAGCCCGACGCGCTCGTCATGCATCCCGGTCCGATGAACCGCGGCGTCGAGATCGCGTCGGACGTCGCCGACGGTGCGCAGTCGTTGATCCGCGAGCAGGTCGAGATGGGTGTGGCCGTCCGCATGGCGGTGCTGGAGGCTCTCGCGAGCCATCTGCCTAATCGGTGAGGGAAAGACGCATGACCTCCACTCGCCCGCTTCTCCTCAAAAACGCCCGTCTCGTCGATCCCGCAAGCGGGCGCGAGGAGCATGGCGGCGTTCTCGTTAGCGATGGCCTGATCGCGGATGTCGGCCATCATGTCATCGCTGCGACCGATGCGGAGGTGATCGACTGCGCCGGGCAGGTGCTCGCGCCCGGCCTCATCGACATGCGCGCCTTCATCGGCGAGCCGGGGGCCGCGCACCGGGAGACGTTGAAGAGCGCGGGCGAGGCCGCTGCGGCTGGGGGCGTTACGACCATCGTGTCGATGCCCGACACCAACCCCGTTCTCGACGATCCCGCGATCATCGATTTCGTGATGCGCCGCGCGCGCGACACCTCCATCGTCAATGTGCGCCCCGCCGCCGCGCTGACGAAGGGCCTCAAGGGCGAGGAGATGGCCGAGATCGGCCTCCTGCGCGAGGCGGGTGCGGTCGCCTTTACCGATGGCGCGCGCTCCGTGACCAATGCGCAGGTGATGCGCCGTGCGCTCACCTATGCTCGCGATTTCGATGCGCTCATCGTCCATCATGTGGAAGATCCCGATCTCGTCGCACAGGGTGTGATGAACGAGGGCGAGTTCGCTGCGCGCCTCGGCCTTCCAGGCATTCCGCGCGAGGCGGAAACCGTGATGCTGGAGCGCGACATCCGTCTCGTGCGTCTCACGGGCGGACGCTACCATGCGGCAATGATTTCCTGTGCGGATTCGGTTGAGATCGTGAAGGCCGCGAAGGAGAGGGGGCTGCCGATCACCTGCGGTGTCTCGATCAACAATCTCGCGCTCAATGAGAACGACATCGGCGAGTACCGCACGTTCTTCAAGCTGTCGCCGCCGCTTCGCCATGAGGATGACAGGCTCGCGATGATCGAGGCCATCGCCGACGGCATCGTGGACGTGATCGTCTCCGACCACAATCCACAGGATGTGGAGACCAAGCGTCTGCCCTTCGCAGAGGCGGCGGATGGGGCCGTCGGCCTTGAAACCCTGCTTTCCGCCGGCCTGCGGCTGGTGCATGCGGGCAGCATCTCGCTGCCGAAGCTCTTGCGTGCTCTCTCCACGAGACCCGCTGAAATCCTTGGCCTTCCGGCGGGGCGGCTCACGCGCGGCGCTCCGGCCGACCTCATCGTGTTCGATCCGGAAGCGCCTTATGTGCTCGACAAGCGCAGCCTGCGCTCGCAGTCCAAGAACACGCCTTTCGAGGATGCCCGTCTGGAAGGGCAGGTGACGAAGACGATCGTAGCGGGCAGGATGGTCTTCGACCGCTCTCTTTCCTGAAGGAATCCGAATGTCTGACGCGAACCTCTCGCTGATCTTCAGCGCCCTGGCGCTTGGCTATCTCCTGGGCTCGATCCCGTTCGGTCTCATCTTCACGCGCATGGCGGGCTTAGGGGATATCCGCAAGGTCGGCTCCGGCAATATCGGCGCGACGAACGTGCTTCGCACGGGCCGCAAGGGGCTCGCCGCCGCGACGGTCCTGGGGGATGCCCTCAAGGGCACGGTCGCGGTGCTCATCGCCCGCTACTGGAGCCCCGATCTCGGCGCTCTCGCCGCCGTCGGCGCGATTCTTGGCCATCTCTTTCCTGTCTGGCTCGGCTTTAAGGGTGGCAAAGGCGTTGCCACGTTCATCGGCTGCCTGATCGGCCTCAACTTGATCGCGGCCCTCGTCTTCGCGGTTGTCTGGCTAGGGTTCGCTTTTGCGACGCGCTATTCGTCCCTCTCGGCCCTCGTCGCAACCGCGATTTCGCCGGTCATGCTCTGGGTGCTGGGCGACGGGCGGACGGCAGGCATTTGCGTCCTTCTCGTCGCGCTTCTGTGGTGGAAGCATCGGGAGAATATCAAGCGCCTTCTGGCCGGGACCGAAGGGAAAATCGGACAGAAGGGATGACCGGCGTGCGTCTGACCGACGAACAACGACTCGACTGGCTGCGCCTGATCCGCTCCGAAAACGTCGGGCCACGCACCTTCCGCGCTCTCATCAACCAGTTCGGGGGAGCGGGTGCTGCTCTGGAGGCGCTGCCCGATCTCGCCCGCCGGGGCGGACGCCTTCTGCTCAAGGTGGCGTCTCGCGCCGAGGCCGAGAAGGAGATGGCGGAAGCCGCGCGCATGGGCGTGCGGTTCATCGCGATGGGCGAGCCGGATTATCCGAAGACCTTGCAGGCCATCGACACTGCGCCGCCGATGATCGCCCTGCGCGGATCGGCGGACGTTCTTGCAAAACCGGGCGTTGCCATCGTAGGTTCGCGCAACGCCTCGGCCTCGGGCCTCACCTTCACGGAGCGGATGGCGCGTCAGTTGGGTGAGCAGGGCTATGTAGTGATCTCCGGGTTGGCGCGCGGCATCGATACCCGCGCCCACAAGGCGAGCCTTGCCTCCGGCACCGTCGCCGTGCTCGCCGGCGGGCAGGCGCGGATCTACCCGTCCGAGAACGAGCCGCTGACGCGCGCCATCGTCGATCAGGGCGGGGCTGTCATCTCCGAAATGCCTCTCGGCTGGGAGCCGCGCGGGAGAGACTTTCCGCGCCGGAACAGGATCGTCTCCGGGTTGTCCTATGGCGTGCTGGTTGTGGAGGCGGCGCGGCGCTCGGGCTCCCTCATTACGGCGCGCTTCGCGCTGGAGCAGGGCCGCGAGGTCTTCGCCGTTCCCGGCTCCCCGCTCGATCCGCGTGCTGAAGGCACCAACGATCTCATCCGAGACGGCGCGACGCTCTGCGCCGAGGTCTCTCATATCACGAGCGCGCTCGAGCCCCTGATTGCAACCGGAGCCGCTTACGCCGGTGCGCAGGAGGGTGGAGCGTCTCCCTGGATCGAGGAGTTGTGGGACGAGTTTGACCTGCCGGGTGTCGAACGCGCGCCGCTCGGCTCAGTTCTGCCGGAGGCCTCCGAACCGGAGAGCATTGCTCCGCAAAAGCTTTCCGATGCGGGCTCGGTGATCGAGTTGCTCGGCCCGTCCCCCGTCGCCATCGACGATCTGGTCAGGCTTTCAGGGCTCCCGATCCGCGTGGTGCAGACGACTCTGCTCGAACTGGAACTCGCCGGACGCCTGGAACGGCACGGCGGCAACGCAGTGTCGCTTGTGGGCTAAGCTTAAAGGGTCTTGGTCCCCTGCGGAGCCGAGCGAGATGCCTCGAGGCGGGCCATGTCGAGGAGATAGGCGAGCAGGTCGAGATTCGCGCGGCGGGCGAGATAAGACAGTTCGGCCGTGAACTGCGCGATGTAGAGGGCGGTTTCCTCAGAGGAGGCCGCGCCGCTCCGGAGCGGTTGCCCACCCTCATTGGTCGTGGAGGTTGCAAGAGTTTCAGCTTTGGAACGGGCGAGGGCTTTAGCCATGAGATGTCGGTCACTATCCAGATGATTGGTCCTAGATAGCAGCGCAACCAAAAGTAAGACAAGACAAAATACGTAACGCTGGATTGTATCCAACGCTTAGCTCAGAACCGTCATCATGATGGGCATGGACGCCATTGCGAAAAGCGTCTGCAGGGTCAGGATTTCCGCCATGAGGGCAGCATTGCCGCCGAGTTGCCGCGCCAGGACGTAAGCGGCGCTGGCAGAAGGAACGGACGCGGCGATCGCGGTCACCGTGATATCGGCTCCGGTGACGTCGAACGATCTCGCGAGGGCCACGGCGATGCAGGGCATCGCCACGAGCTTCAAGGCGCTGGCTATTGCATGCGGCGCTCTCGGCTTCGCCAGGCGGCGAATGTCGAGCCCAGCTCCGACGACCAGAAGGCCCGCCGCGAGGGCGGCGCTCGCCAGGGCGTCGAGAAAAACACTCAACGGGCGTGGGAGAACGATCCCGAAGGCGTTCATGGCAAGGCCAATGCCGCAGGACCAGATGAAAGGGTTGGTGGCGAATGTTCGCAGGATCTGGCTCCAGCGCTGCTTCGGCCCGCCCGCGAAACGGACGAACACGAAGATCGCGAGCACATTCAAAAGCGGCACCATCGCCGCGATGGCGACAGCCATGAGCGTCACACCTCGCTGGCCGAACAGGCTCTCAGCGACGGCGAGTCCCGTGAAGCTGTTCCAACGGGTCGCGCCCTGAAAGACGGAGGTGAAACTCGGTCCGTCGATGGCGAAGGCTCGCTGAAGGAGCGGGCGCGACAGAAGCACCAGGGCGCTCATCAGGAGGATTGCGATCATCAAAGCTCCGCCGACTCCTGTCATCGGCACGGTGGAGAGGTCAGCCTGCGAGAGCGTTTTGACGATGAGGGCCGGGAAGAACATCACGTAGGTGATCCGTTCGATGCCGGACCAGCATTGATCGTTCACGAAGCCGCTCGCGCGGCTTGCCCAGCCTGTTGCAATGAGCAGAAAAACCGGAACGAGGCTCGCGATGATGGCGGCCATGAACGGGACCTCTTGGAGCGGAAAGCGCCGAGATCGGGCTTAGAGAGTGTTATTCTTCCCCGCAAGCGTTGAGCTTGGGAAAAAGAAACACTAGAGTCTGATCGCGTCTCCCGATCAGACTCTAGACTCCTTTGTTTGCCGCATGATCCGGGCGAACAACTGGTGCCCACTTGTTCTGATCATGCTCTAAGCACGCGCAGAACGAGAGACCATCGAGCGAAAAGCCATGATCGAAGTGAACAGTTTCATTTCGCTCGATGAGAGCGAAATCCAGGAGAGCTTCATCCGAAGCTCGGGGCCGGGCGGCCAGAACGTCAACAAGGTGTCGAGCGCCGTGCAACTGCGCTTCGATGCCCGCGGCTCGCCCTCGTTACCGAACGATGTCGCCATTCGTCTGATGAAGCTTGCGGGAAGCAAGCTGACGCAGGAGGGCGTCATCGTCATCGTGGCGCAGAGCCACCGCAGCCAGCAACGCAACCGGGAAGAGGCGCTCGAACGTCTGCTCGATCTGATCCGCAGTGCCTGCATCACCCAAAAGAAGCGCCGCCCGACCAAGCCGACGAAAGCCTCGAAGGAGCGCCGCCTCGAATCCAAGGGCAAGCGCTCCGTCGTCAAGGCGACGCGCCGCGCAAAACCGATGGCCGATTAAGCGGCAGCACCCTTGCGGCTGGCGACCTCCTTGCGGACAACAGGGGCGACCTTGGTTCCGAAAAGCTCGATGGCCTTCATCAGCTTGGCGTGCGGCAGGCTGCCGATGCTGAACTGAATCAGGAACCGATCGTGCTCGAACAGCTCATACTGGTAGAGGATCTTGTCGATGACCTCCTGCGGGCTGCCGACAAGAAGAGCGCCGCGCAAAGTGCGCTCCCTGTCGAACTTTTCACGCGTGGCCGGCGGCCAGCCGCGCTCCCGTCCGAGCTTGTTCATCACTTGGAGATAGGGCGGTAGCGCGATGTCCACGGCATCCTGAGAGTTCTCCGCGACGAACCCGTGGGAGTTGATGCTCACGGCCAATTTTGCCGGATCGTGGCCACTCCGGCGCGCGGCCTCCCGGTAGAGATTGACGAGAGGAGCAAAGTGCGCGGGCTCGCCGCCGATGATGGCGATAGCCAGCGGAAGCCCCAAAGCACCAGCCCGCGCAACCGATTGCGGCGTGCCGCCGACCGCGATCCAGATCGGGAGATCCTTCTGCTCCGGGCGGGGATAGACGCCTTGTCCCTGTAGCGGAGCGCGATGACGTCCTTGCCATGTCACATGCTCCGCATCGCGGATTTTCAGCAGGAGTTCGAGTTTCTCGGCGAAAAGTTCATCGTAATCGTCGAGGCTGTAGCCGAAGAGCGGGAAGGACTCGATGAAGGAGCCGCGCCCCACCATGATTTCCGCACGCCCGCGCGAGATCAGGTCGAGGGTCGAGAATTGCTGGAACACGCGCACCGGATCGTCCGAACTCAGCACCGTGACCGCACTCGTGAGGCGAATGTTCTTCGTGCGCACGGCGGCCGCCGCCAAAAGGACGGCGGGAGCAGAGGCAGCATAATCCGGCCGGTGATGCTCGCCGACGCCGAAGACATCAAGACCAACCTGATCCGCAAGCTCGATTTCTTCGATCAGGTTGCGAAGCCGCTCACCCGAAGAAATGGTCAGCCCGGTTTGAGGATCGGGCGTCGTTTCAGCGAAGGTATAGATGCCGAGTTCCATTGGTACGCTCTCAGAGGCTGCCGTTCGGAGGATAGAGGTGCGGGTTGCCGCGATAGTCGGTGACGATGCACGTTCCGTCCTCGGTGGTGATGGCATTCGCGCCTATCGGTGCCTTGCCGTGTCCACCGGGAATGTCGAGGACATAGGTTGGTTGGCAGAGCCCTGAGATCTTGCCGCGTAGACCCGCGACCAGCGCCTGTCCTTCCGCGATGGAGAGGCGGAAATGCTCCGTGCCGGGAGCAAGATCCGGGTGGTGCAGGTAATAGGGTTTGATCCGCGCCTCGACGAAGGCGCGCATGAGCGCGGCGAGAATGTCCGGATCGTCGTTCACGCCGCGCAGCAGCACCGACTGGCTCACCATGACGACGCCCGCATCGACAAGCCGGGCACAGGCGGCGCGGGCTTGCGACGTGAATTCGCGCGGGTGGTTGGCGTGAAGCGCGACGTAGATGGCCTTGCCCGAGGCTTTCAGCGCAGCGATGAGGTCGGCATCCACATGGCCAGGATCGACCACCGGAACGCGGGTATGAAAGCGCACGACCTTCACATGGTCGATGGCGGCGAGGCGCTCGGTGATGTCGGCAAGGCGGCGCGGGGAGAGCACCAGCGGGTCGCCCCCGGTGAGGATTACCTCCCAGATTTCGGGATGCGTCGCGATGTAGTCGAACGCTTCCCCCATCGCTTCCGGCGAAAGCGTCCCGAGCCCTTGCGGCCCCACCATTTCGCGGCGGAAGCAGAAGCGGCAATAGACCGGGCAGACATGAACCGCCTTGAGCAGAACCCGGTCGGGATAGCGATGGACGATGCCCTCCACCGGACTGTGTGCGAGATCCCCGATGGGATCGGCAAGTTCCTCCGACGTCTGCTTCAACTCCGCACCATGCGGCACGAACTGGCGCGCGATGGGGTCGTCGGGATCGTTCCGGTCGATGAGGTCCGCCATCGCGGGAGTGATCGCAATGGCGTAGCGCTCGGCCACCTGCTCGATTTCGGCAAGGCGTTCGGGCGGCAGAAGCTCTGCCTTCACGAGATCCTGCGCCGTTTTCAGCGCACGCGCGCTCACGCTGTTGTCTCCGGCACGGGGGCCCAGAGCACCTGATCGATTTTTGAGGCGCCGGTGGCGAGCATCACAAGCCGGTCGAAGCCAAGGGCGATGCCGCTCGCATCCGGCATGGCGGCAAGAGCGGCGAGGAAGTCCTCATCCAGCGGGTAGCTCTCGTCGTAGACGCGCATTTTCTCGACCATTTCCGCCTCGAACCGGCGGCGCTGTTCGGCGGCGTCGGTCAGTTCGCCGAAGGCGTTGGCGAGCTCGACGCCGCAGGCATAGAGTTCAAACCGTTCCGCCACGCGCGGGTCGTGCGCCGAAGGGCGGGCGAGGGCGGCTTCCGCGACCGGGTATTCGTCGAGGATCGTGGCGCGCCCGTGGCCGAGATGAGGCTCGACCTTCTCCACGATGACGCGGCTGAACAGGTCCGACCAGGTATCGTCATCCGCCACCCGAAGTCCTGCAGCCCGCAAGGCGGCGGCAAGAGCGTCCCGGTCAGTTTTGCCCGAGGGCTCGATGGTAGCAAGAAGATCAATCCTCGCATGACGCCGGAAGGCTTCGGCCACGCTCAACCGTTCCGGCGACAGGAAAGGATCGACGCTCACGCCGCGAAAGCTGAAGGTGCTCGTGCCCGCCACCTCGGCGGCAAGGCGGAGGAGGGCGGCGCAATCCTGCATCAGGCTCTCGTAGGATTCTCCCGTCCGATACCATTCGAGCATCGTGAATTCCGGGTGGTGCAGGGGGCCGCGCTCCCGGTTGCGGTAGACATGGGCGAAGCAGAACAGGCGCGGCTCGCCCGCCGCGAGCAGTTTCTTGCAGGCGAATTCCGGCGAGGTATGGAGAAAGAGCGGAGCCCGCGATCCATCGAGGCTGAGGGCTTCCGTCGCGAAGGCATGCAGGTGCGCCTCATTGCCGGGGGAGGTCTGAAGCGTCGCCGTATCGACCTCGACAAAGTCCCGCTCCTCGAAAAAACGCCGAAAAGCGGCCTGAATCCGGTTCCGGCTCAGGAGAAACGGGCGTCGATCCGCGTGGACATGGGGCGTCCACCAGGGCGAGGGGGCGGGCATGGGGCTTTTGTCTCTTAAAAGTAATACAGGCTCACTACTGGCGATTTTCCCGAAGATGGGTTAGGTGCGGCAATGAAATCCCGCGCAGCCCGATGGCCGGATGATCCGGTTCCTGGCAGCGCGCCTACCTCTGTCATAAGGAAGTCTCCCCGTGAAGGTCATCGCCTCTTCACTCCGCAAAGGCAATGTCGTCGACATCGACGGCCGCCTTTACGTGGTTCTGACCGCCCAAAACATCCACCCCGGCAAGGGCACTCCCGTTACCCAGCTCGACATGCGCCGCATTTCGGACGGTGTGAAGATCTCCGAACGTTACCGTACCACCGAGCAGGTGGAGCGCGCTTTCGTGGAAGACCGCGACTTCTCCTACCTCTATCAGGACGGCGAAGGCTTCCACTTCATGAATCCGGAAAGCTATGAGCAGGTTCCGGTTTCTGAGGACATCATCGGCGACCAGGCCGCCTATTTGCAGGAAGGCATGATCGTGAAGCTCAGCCTTCACAACGGCCTTCCGATCGCCATCGAATTGCCGGCCCGCATCGTGCTTGAGATCACCGAGACCGAGCCGGTCGTGAAGGGCCAGACGGCTTCGTCGTCCTACAAGCCCGCCATTCTTTCCAACGGCGTGCGCACGCTGGTTCCGCCGCACATCACCGCCGGCACCCGCGTCGTCATCATGACGGAAGACGGTTCCTACGTGGAACGCGCGAAGGACTAAAAGCCTTCCAATTCGCATCCAGCAAAAGGCGCGGCCCTCGTGGCCGCGTTTTTCGTTTGTGCGCTCCTCTCGTGGACCGCATCGTCTTGGATCTGATAGCTTCGGATTCTCTGTTCAAAGGGTCCATCATGACAGCGAGCGTCTTCGCGCCGATCAATCCCCTCGTTGCCGATGTCGGAAGCCCTCCGATCCCCGAAGCCCAGGCCTGGACGGCCCGCTACGACGGTTCCTTCGGCAAGCTCATCAATCTCTCCCAGGCCGTGCCGGGAACGACGCCCCATCCTGCTGTTCTCGAGCGCCTTGCGGAGGCCGCAGGCTCGGCCGCTGCGGCGAAATATGGTCCTATCGAGGGCGATAGGGATCTGCGCGCGGCCTATGCCGCCGATCTCGTGCGCATTTATGGGGGGAGCATCGCGAGCGAGGATACGGCGGTCACGGCGGGCTGCAATCTCGCTTTCTTCGCCACCATGATGCTGCTCGCCCGCCAAGGCGATGCCGTGCTGCTTCCAACGCCCTGGTACTTCAACCACCAGATGACCCTCGACATGCTTGGCGTCGAGCCGCGCCCTCTGCCATGCCTGCCGGAAAACGGCTTCGTGCCGCGCGTCGAGGATGCGGAGCCTCTCATTGACGGGAAGGTGAAGGCCATCGTTCTCGTGACGCCCAACAACCCGACCGGCGCGGTTTATCCGCCGCATGTGATCGAGAGCTTTGCGGCGCTTTGCCGCAAGCGCGGCATTTATCTCGTCATCGACGAGACCTATCGGGACTTCCTGCCGAAGGGTGTGAACCACGCTCACGCGCTGTTCGAGAGCGCGGATTGGCGCAACACCGTGATCCAGCTCTATTCCTTCTCTAAGGCCTACGCGATTCCCGGCCATCGCACGGGGGCGATCACGGCCGATGCCGCTCTCATCGCGCAGGTTGCCAAAGTTCTCGACTGCATTCAGATCTGCCCGCCGCGCACGGCTCAAATGGCGCTGCCGTGGGCCATCGACGGCCTGCGACAGTGGCGTGAGGACAACCGCGCCGAAATCAACGAGCGCGCCGAAGTTTTCACCCGCGCACTCGCGCCTTTCCCGGAATGGAAGATCGAGTCCATCGGCGCGTATTTCGCGTATGTGCGTCATCCGTTTGCCGGAAAGACGGCGCAGGCGGTTGCGGAAAAACTGGCCACGGAGCGCGGCGTTCTGTGTTTGCCGGGGAGTTACTTCGGGCCGGGGCAGGAGGGCCATCTGCGCATCGCCATTGCCAATGTCGGCGCGGATGTCTTGCGGGAACTGACGGGGCGTTTTCAAGACTTTCGGCTGTGAACGGGAAAGGATGTTCTCCGCCGCCCTTTGCAGATACACGACGGGGTTGTTACTGTCGTGTTGCGCAGGGCCGGTTCGTGGCGCGTAAGGATTGAGCCTTGACTATCAAAACGGATGCAATCGCTGAGCCTGGAGACGATCGGACGACCTCCATCGGTGGCTCGGGCTGGGTTGGGTCCTGGTCGCGCGATTCGGTGCTTCAGCGGCGGCGGCGTTCTGCCGAGAGCTATGCTGCGCTCGATCTCGGCACCAACAATTGCCGCCTGCTCATCGCCGAACCGGCGCATGTGGGTTTTCGCGTCGTAGACGCGTTTTCCCGCATCGTGCGCCTCGGCGAGGGGCTTGGCCTCGGCAACCATCTGAGCGGTGACGCCATCGAGCGCACCATCGAGGCGCTGCGTGTGTGTCGGGACAAGATGGAGGCGAAGGACGTGCGGCGCGCGCGCCTCGTCGCCACCGAGGCCTGCCGTCTCGCCAGGAACGGGCAGGATTTCATCGAGCGCGTCCGCTCGGATCTCGATCTCGAACTTGAGGTGGTGGACCGGCAGACGGAAGCCTATCTCGCCGTCACGGGTTGCGCTTCGCTGGCCGATCCGAGTGCGGAATCCATCGTCATCTTCGACATCGGCGGCGGCTCCACCGAGATCGCGTGGCTTGACGGAAAGGCCGGAGACGCGCATTCCGACCCGTGCCATCGCATCCGGGCCTGGGACTCCCTACCTGCCGGTGTCGTCACGCTGGCCGAGCGGCATGGCGGCGTTAACGTGACCCGTGAGGTCTTCGAGGGCATGGTGAGCGAGGTCACGGAGCTTCTGCGGGATTTCGCGCAGACGGCGGCGAAGGCTTCCCATGCGCGGGGCTTCCACCTTCTCGGGACCTCGGGCACGGTCACGACGGTGGGCGGGATTCATCTCGGGCTTCCGCGCTACGACCGCCGCCGCGTCGATGGCCTGTGGATGCGTGACCGGGAGATCACGAGTGTGATCGACAGGTTGATCGATACCAGCCTGGAGGAGCGCGCGGCGCAGCCTTGCATCGGCCGCGAGCGTGCCGATCTCGTGCTTGCGGGCTGCGCGATCCTCGAGGCGATCCGCCGATCCTTCCCGTCGGACCGGCTACGCATCGCGGACCGCGGCCTGCGGGAAGGGATTTTGATGAACATGATGCGCGAGGACAATGTCTGGCGTCAGGAGAGCCAACGGTGAGTGACAAGGCCTCGACAGGGGTGCGCAATCTGAAGCAGAGGGTGAAGACCGCGAACAAGCGCTCCCTCTCGTCTCAGAAATGGCTCGAACGCCAGCTCAACGATCCGTACGTGGCGCGCGCCAAGCGCGAGGGATACCGCTCGCGCGCGGCATTCAAGCTGCTCGAGATCGACGAGAAGTATCACCTTTTGAAAACCGGCCAGCGGGTGGTGGACCTGGGCGCCGCTCCCGGCGGCTGGGCGCAGATCGCAGCGCGCAAGGTCGGCCCGAAGGGCAAGGTCGTCGGCATCGACCTTCTGCCCATCGATCCGCTGCCTGGCGTGGACTTCATCCAGCTCGACTTTCTTGACGAAAGCGCGCCCCAAAAGCTCATCGACATGCTCGGCGGACCTGCCGACATCGTCATGTCCGACATGGCGGCCAACACTACCGGCCACAAGAAGACCGATCACCTGCGCATCATGGGCCTCGCGGAAGCGGCGATCTATTTCGCGCGTGAAATTCTCGCGCCGGGCGGCTCCTTCGTCGCCAAGGTTTTTCAGGGCGGCACCGAGAACCAGCTTCTGGCCGACCTCAAGCGCGACTTCGCCGTGGTGCGGCATGTGAAGCCCGCTGCGAGCCGCTCGGATTCCGCCGAGCTTTACGTGATGGCGACAGGCTTCCGGGGTAGGGCGGAAGGTTGATCGCGAAGGGCTGCGCCTTTCATCTCTCGCGTTAAGGATAAGCTGCAACCGCTGGAAGGGACTCGCGTTTCTTTAAGTCTCGCACATTGCGAGCTTAATGAAGGGATTCTGCCATGAAACGGCATCTCATCCTAACCGCTATCCTGGCATCAGCAGGGCTGCTCGTGCACATGCAACCGGCAGCGGCGCTGACCATGCAGGAATGCAGCGCGAAATATAAAGCCGCTCAGAGCGCAGGAACGCTCGGCAGCATGAGGTGGAACGATTTTCGTAAAGCCGAATGCGGAGTAGGCGCCACAACCGCGCCCGCGACGACGGGCAGCACGGCCCCTTCCGCACAGCAGAAGACGCCCGTTGCTCCGGCCCCGATGAGCAACGCGACATTCCCATCCGCCGTATCGAGCAAGTATTCGAGTGAATCGCCCGGAAAGGCGCGGATGCACACCTGCCTTGATCAATACAAAGCCAACCAGGCAGCTGGCGGAGCGGCCAATGCCGGCTTGAAATGGATCCAGAAGGGCGGCGGCTACTATTCGCAGTGCAATACGCGGTTGAAAGGCGGTTAGGCCGTCGTCCGGACAGACCTCACCTCTCACGTAGCGGGCTGCTGGCCACCCGGGGAGCGTGAGGCCGTTCCGGGGGCGATCAACTCAGGTGCTTCTTCAGGAATGCAATCGTCCGGCTCCTCGCCAGATCGGCGGCGGCCTTGTCGTAGCGGGCGGGGTTGGTGTCGTTGTTGAAGGCATGGTTCACGCCCTCGTATTTGTGGATCTCGAAGGTCTTGCCCGCCTGCTTCAGGGCTGCCTCATAGGCCGGGATGCCCGCGTTGATCCGCTCGTCGAGCCCGGCATAGTGCAGAAGCAGCGCTGCGTGGATTTTTGACACGTCCTCCGCCTTCGGCTGGCCACCGTAATAGGCGACGCCCGCCGCAAGGTCAGGGTCCGCCACCGCAAGGCCATTGACCGCGCCGCCGCCCCAGCAGAAGCCGACCGCGCCGACCTTGCCGTTTCCGTCCGGACTGGCCTTCAGGTAGGCGACGGCTGCCTTGCCATAAGCGACGATGTCGGCGGGCTTCAATTGGCCGATCATGTCGCGGCCCTTGTCCTCATCCTCCGGCGTTCCGCCCATCGGTGAAAGGTAATCGAGCCCGAGCGCGAGAAAGCCTTCTGCCGCGACGCGGCGCGTCACGTCCTTGATGTGGGGATTGAGGCCCCGGTTCTCGTGGATCACCAGAACCGCCGGGTGCTTGCCGCCGGCCTTCGGTTTGGCGAGATAGCCCTTCAGGTTCGGAACGCCGGGAATCTCCACCATCTGCGTCGTGATGCGCGGATCGTTTTCCGCGATGGTCTGGGCCTGCGCATAGTTGTTCTGGAGAACGCCGAGCAGGGCCGATGCCGCCGCTGTGCTGCCCGCAAGCGCCGCAAGGCGATCCAGAAAGCTGCGCCGGTTCATACCGCCGTGGGTGAAGTCGTCGTAGAGGTCGATGATACGCTGATCCATGAGAGGCCGCTCCTGTGCGGCCTCGAAGATAGCGTGATCTCAGGATGCGTCCATCCCGCCCCCGACGCCCGTCGCGTTGGCTTTCTTCTTCGGGACGGGGTGGCCCGACATTTCCGCGCCTGCGTGGGGGTGGAGCCCGAGGAAGAGGAAGCCCGAGAGCCCCGAGATGATGGCGACCGCCCAGAAGGCGGGCCCAAAATCCGCGGCCTGGATCGTTGCGTGGCCGTTGAAGCGGGTCGCGGCTTCAAGGGCGGACGCACCGATGGCGACGCCGAGGCTCAGGGACAATTGCTGCGCCACGGCGGAGAGGCTCGTGGCGTAGCTCATGTCCCGGTTCGAGATCTCCGCGAAGGCGATGGCGTTGAGGCTCGTGAATTGCAAGGAACGGAAACAGCCGCCGATGAACAGGGCGCCCATGATGAACCAATAGGGCGTCGTGTCGGTGAAGAAGCCGTTGATGGCTAGAAACGCCGCCGCGATGAAGGCGTTCACGGTCAGGAGCAGGCGAAACCCGGTCTTTTCCAGGATCTTCTTCGCCATCGTCTTCATGAAAAGCGCGCCCGCCGCCGCGATGAAGGTCAGCGAGCCGGATTGCAGCGGGTTGAGGCCAAAGCCGATCTGCAGGAGCAGCGGCAGCAGAAACGGGATCGAGCCGACGCCGATGCGGAACAGAGACCCGCCGACGACGCTGATCCGGAAGGTTGGGATGCGGAGCAGGCCGAGGTGCAGCACGGGATGGGGCGTTCTGCGCGCATGGGCGATGTAAAGCGCGACGCAGATCGTTCCGGCGACGACGCAACCGATGGAGATCGACAGCGGAATGAGGTGCCGCCCGCCCGAGGCGAAGCCGAGCATCAACAGGGCCAGCCCGAAGCCGGAGAGCAGGAAGCCCACATAGTCGAGGGGCGGCGTGTCGGGTTCCTTGATGTTCGGGACGTGGAGCGTCGCGAGGACCATTCCTAAGATGCCGATGGGAATGTTGATGAAGAAGATCCAGCGCCAGTCCCAATAGGTGGTGATGAAGCCGCCGAGCGGCGGGCCGACCACAGGCCCGACGAGAGCGGGAATGGTGAGGGTCGCCAGTGCCTGGACGATCTGGTTGCGCGGCACGCTGCGCAGGATGACGAGGCGGCCCACCGGCACCATCATCGCCCCACCCATGCCCTGCAGGAAGCGGGCGATGACGAACCCCTCCAGAGAGGTGGCCCCCGCGCAGGCAAGCGACCCCACCATGAACACGCCGATGGCGGCGCGGAAAATAGTCCGCGCTCCGAACCGGTCAGCCATCCAGCCGGAGATCGGAATGAAGATGGCGAGGCTGACGAGATAGGAGGTGAGGGCAAGCTTGAGCGCGATGGGGTCTTCGCCCAGATCTTGCGCGATCATCGGCAACGAGGTCGCGATGACCGTGGAATCCGTATTCTCCATAAACAAGGCGGTGGCGATGATCAGGGGGAGAAGACGGGTTTGGCGCATAACCTCCTGCACTTAACCTTACGTGCGCGCGTTGCCTAGAGCCTTTATGACACCCCAGCCCCCATGAAATGTGGACCAGAAGGGCCTATGCGAAACGGGAAGCCCGTGATACGGACCCTCGCCAACTCATATCCGTATCACCGCCCAAGATCAGGAGTTGGCCATGGCCCGCATTATCGCCGATCAGCTCATTGAAGGACTGACCTTCGATGACGTTCTCCTCCGGCCCGGCCGCTCCGAGGTGCTCCCCGGCGAGGTGGACATCTCCACCCAGCTCACCCGCACCATCCGCCTCAATCTTCCGATCATCGCCTCCGCGATGGACACGGTGACCGAGGCCCGCATGGCCATCGCGATGGCGCAGAGTGGCGGCATCGGCGTCATTCACCGCAATCTCGAAGCCGCCGAGCAGGCCGAGCAGGTCCGTCTCGTCAAGAAGTACGAGAGCGGCATGGTGATGAACCCGATCACCATTTATCCTGACGAGACCTTGGCCGATGCCTTCGCGATCATGAAGCATCACGGCATTTCCGGCATTCCGGTGGTCGAGCGCGGGCCGGGCGGCTCCAAGGGCAAGCTTGTCGGCATCCTGACGAACCGCGACGTGCGCTTCGCCAACAACACGTCGCAACCGGTTTCCGAACTGATGACCAAGGACCGGCTCATCACCGTCCGCGAGGGCGTGACGCAGGACGAGGCGAAGCGCCTTCTGCACCAGTTCCGCATCGAGAAGCTGCTGGTGGTCGACGATCACTATCGCTGCATCGGCCTCATCACGGTGAAGGACATCGAAAAGCAGGTGGCGCACCCCAACGCCGCCAAGGATGAGCAGGGCCGCCTGCGCGTTGCCGCTGCTACGACCACCGGCGAGCAGGGCTTCGAGCGGGCCGAACGCCTGATTGATGCCGGCTGCGATGTGGTCGTAGTCGATACGGCACACGGCCACTCGGTCCGCGTGCTCGAGAGCGTGACCCGCGTGAAGAAGCTGTCCAACGCCGTTCAGGTCATTGCGGGCAACGTGGCGACCCGGGAAGGTGCGAAGGCGCTGATCGACGCGGGAGCGGACGCGATCAAGGTCGGCATCGGGCCGGGTTCGATCTGCACCACGCGCATCGTGGCGGGCGTCGGCGTGCCGCAGCTCACCGCCATCATGGAGGCGGTGGAGGCCGCTGCCGAAACCGGCACGCCGGTCATCGCCGATGGCGGCATCAAGGTCTCCGGCGATCTCGCCAAGGCCCTCGCAGCGGGAGCCTCTTGCGCGATGGTCGGCTCGCTGCTCGCGGGCACGGACGAGACCCCCGGCGAGGTGTTCCTCTACCAGGGCCGCTCCTACAAGGCCTATCGCGGCATGGGCTCTGTCGGCGCGATGGCGCGCGGATCAGCGGACCGCTACTTCCAGGCTGAGGTGCGCGACACGCTCAAGCTCGTGCCGGAAGGCGTCGAAGGGCAGGTGGCTTACAAGGGGCCGACTTCTGCGGTGCTGCACCAGCTCGCGGGCGGCCTGCGCGCCGCAATGGGCTATGTGGGCGGCGCGACCTTGCAGGAGTTCCAGGACAGGGCCCAGTTTGTACGGATCACCAATGCGGGCCTGCGCGAAAGCCACGTCCATGACGTGACGATCACGCGCGAGAGCCCGAACTACCCGAACCGAGGCTGAGCCCGATCATGAGCGTCACCGCCGTTCTTCTTCCCGTCTTCGTTCAGGTCGGCCTGACCTTCGTCCTGCTGCTGTGGACGGCGCGGCTGCGCATACAGACGCTGCGGGAGGGCGAGGTCAAGGCAGCCGATATCGCGCTTGGACAGAAGAACTGGCCGGAGAAGGCCCAGCAAGTCGTGAACGCCTTCGAGAACCAGTGCCAGTTGCCGGTTCTGTTCTACGTGCTGGTCGTGTTCGCGCTCATCACGCGCAAGGCGGATCTGTTGTTTGTGATCCTGTCCTGGCTGTTCGTGCTGGCCCGGCTGGTGCACGTCTATGTTCATGTGACGTCGAACCGGCTCGTGCCCCGCTTTCAGGCATTCGCCTTCGGCGCGTTCACGCTGATGCTGATGTGGATCATCTTCGCGCTTCGGCTGGTCGCGTCCGAGGCGGGATTCTAGGGATCGAAAAGGAGCGGGGCGGACCTTGGCCCGCCCCGCTTCGAAAATCAGAACTTCTTGCCGCTTTCGAGCTGCGTCTTTGCGTCGGTGGCCTTGCGCGGCGGAGGGGTGAGGTCCGGAGTGGCGGTAGCGGCGCAGGCGGCGACCGAAAGGGCAAGGCCGACGGCAACGATGCGGGTGAGGTTCTTGATCATTCTCTTGGCTCCAAGGGGGCTTCGTGCGGAGTGCACGCGCTCTTCCTTATGCGAGTCGCAATGGGACTGAACCTGAGCAATATTGTGGCAATTTTTTCTTATCCTCCGAGTGTGATTTTTCGATGACACCAGCAGCCCGCATCTCCGCCACCATCGAGGTTCTCGGGGACATCGAAACCCGCCGCCGCCCGGCGAGCGACGCCTTGAAGGATTGGGGCCTGTCGCATCGTTTCGCCGGGTCGAAGGACCGCGCGGCCATTGCGAGCCTCGTCTACGACGCGCTGCGCCGCAAGGCCTCCGCCGCCTTCATCATGGGCGAGGGGACGCCGCGCGCCGTCGTGATCGGCATGCTGAAATTGCAGCGCGGGCTGAACGGGGATGCGATCTCCGCTCTGTTCTCGGGCGAGCGTTTCGCGCCGGAGCCGCTTTTCATTGAGGAGCGTGAGCGGCTTGCCACGGCCTCGCTCGCCGGCGCGCCGGCCCATGTCGCCGCGGATTTCCCCGAATGGATCGAACCCTCGCTCCAGCGCCTTTTGGGGGACGATCTCATTGCGGAAATGCAGGCGCTGACCGCGCGCGCGCCGCTGGATCTGCGCGTCAACACCCTGAAGGTTGCCTCCCGCGAGGAGGCGCACGATGCGCTGCCGCATCTTGGCGCCATCGAGACCCCGCATTCGCCCCTCGGCCTGCGCATTCAGCCGAGCGAGGACGGGCGCGGCCCCGCCGTTCAGTCCGAGCCGGAATTCCTGAAGGGCTGGATCGAGATTCAGGACGAGGGTTCGCAACTCGTCGCGCTGCTCTCGGGCGTGAAGCCCGGCGAACAGGTGGTCGATCTGTGCGCGGGCGGCGGCGGCAAGAGCCTCGCGCTCGCCGCGATGATGGAGAACCACGGCCAGATCTACGCCACCGACGCCGATGCTCGCCGCCTTGCGCCGATCCATGACCGGCTGGCGCGGGCGGGCGTGCGCAACGTTCAGGTCCGCACCCCGCGCGCGAAGGCCGATGCGGTGACGGATCTCGACGGCAAGATCGATTGCGTTCTGGTGGACGCGCCGTGCACGGGCGTCGGCACCTGGCGGCGCAACCCGGATGCCAAATGGCGTCTGCGTCCCGGCAGCCTCGAGGTGCGGGTGAAGGAGCAGGAGAGCGTTCTCAACCGCGCTGCCGAACTCGTGAAGCCGGGCGGGCGCATCGTCTACATCACCTGCTCCATTCTGCCAGAGGAGAACGACGAGGCCGTGGCTCGCATCCTTGCGGCCTCCGACAAGCTGGCGGTGCAGCCTGCCCGTGACGTTCTCGCGGCGGCGGGGCTGCCCCAGCTCGAGGCCTTTGTCCGCTTCACGGCCCACGGTCTTCAGCTGACCCCGCTGAAGACAGGAACCGACGCTTTTTATATTGCCGTGCTCAAACGGAGCCCATGAAACTCATGAGGGACCTTTCCTGAAAAACGTGTAGAAGACCCCCATCCGCCAGCCCTTGCACTCCTGACATTCGACCACGGAACCATGACCCAGACCCACGACAAGATCCTCATCGTCGATTTCGGCTCCCAGGTGACCCAGCTCATCGCGCGGCGCGTGCGCGAGGAGGGCGTCTATTCGGAGGTCGTGCCGTTCCAGAAGGCGGCGGAGGCGTTCAAGGCCATGAAGCCGAAGGGCGTGATCCTTTCCGGCGGGCCGGAATCGCTGACGCTGGAAACCTCGCCCCGCGCGCCGCAGGAGCTTTTTGCAGCGGGCGTGCCGGTCTTCGGCATCTGCTATGGTCAGCAGGCGATGGCGGCGCAGCTCGGCGGGCAGGTCGAGGGCGGGCACCATGCGGAATTCGGGCGCGCGGAAGTCGAGGTCATCAAGGAGAGCGCGCTCTTCAACGGCGTCTGGCACAAGGGCGAGAAGTATCCCGTGTGGATGAGCCACGGCGACCGGGTGACGAAGCTTCCCGAGGGGTTCGAGACGCTCGCCGTTTCCGCCAACGCGCCCTTCGCCGTGGTGGCCGATGAAGGCCGCAAGTTCTACGCCGTGCAGTTCCATCCCGAAGTGGTGCATACGCCGCAGGGCGCGCTTCTCATCCGCAACTTCGTCCGCGACATCGCCGGTTGCAAGGGCGACTGGACGATGAAGGCCTTCCGCGATGAGGCCATCGAGCGCATCCGCGCGCAGGTCGGCAAGGGGCGCGTGATCTGCGGCCTCTCCGGCGGCGTCGATTCAGCCGTCGCGGCGGTGCTGATCCATGAGGCCATCGGCGAGCAGCTCACCTGCGTCTTCGTCGATCACGGCCTGATGCGCGCGAGCGAGGCCGAGCAGGTCGTCACGCTCTTCCGCGACTCCTACAACATCCCGCTCGTGCATGTGGAAGCGGACGATCTCTTCCTTGGTGCGCTCGAGGGCGTGTCCGATCCGGAAGTGAAGCGCAAGACCATCGGCAAACTCTTCATCGACGTGTTTGAGGCGGAAGCGAAGAAGATCGGCGGCGCGGATTTCCTCGCGCAAGGCACGCTCTATCCGGACGTGATCGAGAGCGTTTCCTTCACCGGCGGCCCGTCTGTCACCATCAAGAGCCACCACAATGTGGGCGGGCTTCCTGAGCGCATGAACATGAAGCTCGTGGAGCCGTTGCGCGAACTCTTCAAGGACGAGGTGAGGGCGCTCGGGCGTGAGCTCGGCCTGCCGGAAGCCTTCGTCGGTCGTCACCCGTTCCCGGGCCCCGGCCTCGCCATCCGCGTCCCCGGCGAGATCACCCGCGAGAAGCTCGACATCCTGCGCAAGGCCGATGCGGTCTATCTCGATGAGATCCGCAAGGCTGGCCTCTACGACGACATCTGGCAGGCTTTCGCCGTGCTGCTGCCGGTGAAGACGGTGGGCGTCATGGGCGACGGCCGCACCTACGACCACGTCTGTGCGCTCCGCGCCGTAACCTCCGTCGACGGCATGACCGCCGATTTCTTCCCCTTCGACATGGCCTTCCTCGGCAAAGTCGCGACCCGCATCATCAACGAGGTCAAGGGCATCAACCGCGTGACCTACGACATCACGTCGAAGCCGCCGGGGACGATTGAGTGGGAGTGAGAATTTTTCGCGCGGGTCTGTCGAATTAGAGGCCGTGTCTCATAGTCCAGCGACCGAATAGCTCAAGTTCGCAGTAAATCGAATCCCCCAAATGCGAGCAATCATTGTTTGAGCAGTTCTTAATGCAAGCTGCGCCTCATTTGGGCCTGCAGTAAATGAATGATTATGGACGATTTTGTTTCTAAAACCTCTCACGGTGTCAATGTCCTGAAACTGTGCGTGGGGGAGGGCACCCCACAGCTCTAGAAGGTTAGAAATCAGGCTGATGGTGAAATCTCGTCCTGTAAGAAAATCTTTGCGCTCGCGGTTGATCCTTTTTTTACCTCCCGAGAAATCGATATTGAGGTCGTCAATGTGAATCTCCCAAAGGTGGTTCAATGCAGCCTCTGTGATAAACCACGACAGAACAATAGACGTTTCGTAATTGCCTTCTTTGTATTCACTTAAACTCTTAGCGAAAGACGAGAGTGTTCTCTCAAGTCCAGGTGCAGCGATAACCTTTGTAAAATCTGCAACTGCGTGTTTAATTACATCAAGCGAAATCACATGTCTCATCGCGATCCACGGGTCGTATTCGATGGGGATTTCTTTGCGGTAGCTTGATGAGAGCCGCCCCATTTGGAACACTGATGCGATGCTCTCCGTTGCGATACTCTCGCTAGTGCATTCACCGCTCTCGTACTGAACGCGAAACGCATCTCGGTTCGTGATTTCGTGTAAATTGAAATAGCCGAAATTCGAAATCTCAAAGGTCGAAGAATCAAGTAGCAAATAGAACGCATTCAAGAAGTCTAGATATCTGCCCCATGTCTTTGCCATTTTCTCTATTGGTATAGCTGCATCGGCTTCATTAGGAAGAGCTTGTTCCAGCGATTCGATCCGGATCATGATCCTTCCATCTCGACAAATTTTGATAGCGAAGTCTGAAGTTTTTCGCGAAAACACTTCTTCCACCATTTGGTCGTGAAACCAGCCTTCGCGGCTTTGGTTGGAAAAATCGACTTTGCTGCCAGCCCAGAAAGGCCTGGATGAGTAGAAAGCCGTGAACCGATCGATTGACATATGATCTCGTTTTGGGTTGGGCTATTTTTGAGGTTGTTGAAAAAATTGTGATTCAAAAGATAAGTTGAATCAATGGGATAAAAGCTCATTGATGAGTGATGGGGAATAAGCGATGGCCGCCTCTAAAGCACCCGCCACCCTCTACGGCATCAAGAACTGCGACACGATGAAGAAGGCGCGCGCCTGGCTCGATGCGAACGGCGTGGCTTACATGTTTCATGACTACAAGACGCAAGGCATCGACCGGGCGCGTCTTCAGGGATGGGCGCGTGCGGTTGGGTGGGAGACGTTGCTCAACCGCGCGGGGACGACCTTCCGCAAGTTGCCGGAGACCGACAGGGAAGGGCTTGATGAGGGCAAGACGCTCAAGCTGATGCTGGAGCAGCCCTCCATGATCAAGCGGCCTGTTCTCGAAGTTGGCGGGCGGCTGCTCGTCGGGTTCAAGCCGGAGCAGTATGAGGCTCTGCGTTAGAGCATGATCAGAACAAGTGGAAACCGGTTGTTCGTCCGAATCATGCGACCTTAAGAAGAATCAGACTTTGATCGGTTCAATTTGAAACGATCAAAGTCTAGTACGCGCGGATTTTGTCGATCCAGCTGGCGGCGGCGTCGAGGAGTTCGGCCATCACCTCGGCATCCTTCCGGCCCGTTTTGGCCGGAACATGGAAAGCGTGATCGGCTTCATCAAGCAGCTTAAGCGTCGCGCTGGAACCAAGGCGACTGATGGCGGGGCGCAACTGCTCGAGCTCGGCGAGCGCATCCCGCGTTCCTTGCAGGAAAAGCATCGGGACCTGCACATCGGATAAGTGCTCTGCGCGGTCATTCGCCGGCTTGCCTGCCGGATGCAGTGGAAACGCGAAGAACAGGAGGCCTCTTACGTTTGGCAGGGGCGCTATCGCCTGCGCCTGTGAGGTCATGCGGCCGCCGAACGATCTGCCGCCGGCAAACAACGGCAGCTCGGGCGCACACCGGATCGCCTCGGTAATCGCCGCGCGCACGGCGGCGTGGGCGACGTCGGGCCGGTCGGGGCGTTTCGATCCGCGTTCCATGTACGGGAACTGGTAGCGCAATGTTGCGACGCCACGGGCGGCGAGACCGTCGGCGAGCGCGCTCATGCCTTTGTGCGTCATGCCCGCGCCCGCGCCGTGCGCAAGGACGAGGCAAGCTCTCGCCTGAGGTGGGCGCTGCCACAAGCTGGAGACGCTTTGGCCGTCTCCGAGGGTAATCGTCACCGGCTCTGGCGTGTTCGTGCTCATGGCCCGCATCGTAGCGCCTCGGGAGAAATGCGTCTCTCCTGAAACGTCTCAGCCGCGCGTGAACAGGGTTTTGGGCTTGTCCTTGTAGGTCGTGCGCGTGAACTCGCGATATCCGCACTTTTCAGCAACCCGAAGGGAGGCCTCGTTCGCTGGGTCGATGATGCAGGCGGTGGGGCGGGGGCTGAAATGGGCGTCGCCCCAGGCGAGGGCGGCCTTAACGGCCTCGGTCGCGTAGCCTTTTCCGTGGGCGTGAGGCGCGATCACCCAGCCGATCTCCGGCGTGTCGTCCAGTGACGGCTCTATTTCGCGCATGAAGTTGGCGAAGCCAATCTCGCCGATGAAGCGGCCCGTTTCTCGCTCCTCCACCACCCAATAACCGAAACCGAGCAGAGCCCAATGGCCGACATAGCGCAACAGGCGCGCCCAGGCTTCCTCGCGGGTTGGCGCCTTGCCGCCAATGAAGCGGAAGACTTCCGGGCTGCGCCACATGGCGAAGCTGTCCGCGAAATCTTCGCGCCGGTGTCCTCGCAGGATCAGGCGTGGCGTCTCGACGGCGGGAATTGTGGGGACGTTGAGGTCTTGCATGAAGGGCTCGAGGAAAGGCGATGACGGAACAGCACTAGACCTTGAGATCGCATGATCCGGGCGAACAACCGGTTTCCACTTGTTCTGATCATGCTCTAACCCGAGCGCCGGAAAAGAAGAAGGGCGGACCTTGCGATCCGCCCCTCATTCGCCGTTCCGATTGGCTCCGCCGTTATTAGAATTTCGGCGGTTCGAGATTGATGGGAGGCAGGCCTCCGGGTCCACCAACCCCCGGCATCAGAAGCTCGTCGAGCTTCTTCTGCACGTCGGCCGGGGCGACCTGCGCGCCTGCGCCTTTGTAGTGCATCACGATCTGCGGGAAGAGGACCACAATGGCCACCATGATGAGCTGGATGCATACGAAGGGAATGGAGCCCCAGTAGATCTGGCCGGTGGTGATCGGCTCCGTGCGCTTGCCCGTCACGCGATCGATATAGGGCGCCTTGGGAGCCACCGAGCGCAGGAAGAACAGGGCGAACCCGAAGGGCGGGTGCATAAACGAGGTCTGCATGTTCACGCCGAGCATGACACCGAACCAGATCAGATCGATGCCAAGCTTCTCCGCAGGCGCAACGAGCAGCGGCACGATGATGAAAGCTAGCTCGAAGAAGTCGAGGAAGAAGGCGAGGAGAAATACCAGCACGTTGACGAAGATCAGGAAGCCGACGGGGCCGCCGGGCAGCGATGTCAACAGATGCTCGACCCAGATATGGCCGTTCACGCCGTAGAAGGTGAGCGAGAACACACGCGCGCCGATCAGGATGAACAGCACGAAGGCCGAGAGCTTCGCGGTCGCTTCCGTCGCCTGTTTCACCAGTTCGAAGTTGAAGCGCTTCGGATTGTTGTCGAGCTTGCGCTTGATAGCGGCGAGGATCACCGAGCCAAGCGCACCCATCGCGCCGCCTTCCGTCGGTGTCGCGACGCCGATGAAGATGGTGCCGAGAACGAGGAAGATGAGCAGCAGCGGCGGCACCATCACGAAGGTAACCTGCCGCGCCATGTTGGACATCAGACGTAAGCCGGTGAGGCGTTCGACAAGGCCGACGACGAACGCATAGAGCGCACCCGCCGCTACCATCTCCATGAGAAGGCCGAGGCCCGGCTGATCATGCTGCTTGAGCCAGTAATACGCACCGAGGAGGATCGCCGTCAGGATCGCCGAGGCGACGATGCGCTTCGCGCCGAGGAAGAGATCGAGCAGGGCGCAGATGAGGGCGACGACGGTTGCCACACAGATGGTGAGGATGACGAAATCTGCACCTGCCTTCGTGTCGGTCTGCGAGAGCACGTAATAGCCGACGAAACCTGAGAACAGCACCAGAATGCCGAGCTGCCACACACCGCGCGAACCATTGGGCTCCTTGAAGCCGATGGCTTCAGGCGGAAGGCCGGGAGTAGCCTTCGGGAAAAATATCGACACCAGGAAGATATAGACTGCATAGAGGCCTGCCAGGATGATGCCAGGCAGGAACGCGCCCTCATACATGTCGCCGACCGAGCGGCCGAGCTGGTCGGCCATGACGATGAGGACGAGCGAGGGCGGAATGATCTGCGCAAGCGTTCCCGAGGCGGCGATGACGCCCGAGGCGACGCGGCGGTCATAGCCGTAACGCATCATGATCGGCAGCGAGATCAGGCCCATTGAAATCACTGAAGCCGCGACAACGCCGGTGGTGGCGGCGAGCAGCGCGCCAACGAAGATCACCGCATAGGCGAGGCCGCCGCGCACGGGCCCGAAAAGCTGGCCGATGGTGTCGAGCAGGTCTTCCGCCATGCCCGACCGTTCCAGGATCAGCCCCATGAAGGTGAAGAATGGAATGGCCAGCAGCACCTCGTTCGACATGGTGCCATAGACACGCTCGGGCAGGGCTTGGAGGAGAGGCCACGAGAGCGTGATGGTCTGCGGCGCGAGGGGCGCGAGTTCGACGGCGATGAAGAAGAAGAGAAGCCCGTTCGCGGCAAGCGAGAATGCGACTGGGTAGCCGAGGAGAAGAAAGACCACGAGCGCCGCGAACATGATCGGCGCGAGGTTCTGGGCAATCAGGACAGCCATGGGGCGAATGCTCCGAGAAAAACAGGAATGGGCGCTGTGCGACTAGCGGATGCCGTCGCCCGGAGGTTCGCCGCCGGTGGAATGTTCGGGGTCGGCCAGCGTGCTCAAAAGACGCTCGGCCTCGGCCTCGGCGCTGTTGCCCTCGTCATGCTCGTCTTCCAGCTTGCCGGTCATGATGGCGATACGCTTGATGAGCTCGCTCAGCCACTGGAAGAACAAAAGGATGAACCCGGCGAGGATCAGCCCCTTTGCGGGCCAAATCGGAAGGCCGCCGGCATTCGAGGACACTTCGCCCGAAACGAAGGAGCGCTCGAAATAGGGGATCGACAGGTACGTCATCAGCGCGACGAAGGGGAACAGGAAGAAGATGAGCCCGAACAGGTCGATCCGGTCCCGCCCTCGCTTGGAGAGCATGCCGGACACGATGTCGATGCGGATGTGCTCATTCGCCTTCAGCGTCCAGGACGCGCAGAGCATGAAGACGGCGCCGAACAGGTACCATTGCGCCTCGAGCCAGGCGTTGGACGACACGCCGAAAATACGGCGGATGATGGCGTTGACGGCCGAAATGACGATGGCGACGACGATCGCCCAGGCGGCGACCTTGCCGATGCGAACGTTGATGGCGTCGATGGCTTGGGACAGTTTGAGAAGTGCTGTCACCGGGCTCCCCTTATTTTAATGGGTATTTGTCTAGCATTTCAGCCTAGCTACCCAACTTTGGAACCGTCCGCTAGAGCGGTATTCGATAAACGCCCCCCGACTTAAGGCGAGTATCCACGTTTAAAGATGTCGAACGCGCGCGTTGCCTTAAAATTACGCATCTTCTCGAGCGGTTGCCCAGCAATAAAATGGCGCACTCTTTCGCGAAACATGGGTTTTTATTCTGCAGAGGGCGCATTGTAACTGCCCGATAGGAATGGCATCCGGCACGCCCTCCCGCTATAGTCGCGCGCCTCTGTTTCGGAAGGGAATGAGACGTGACGCTTCTTGTCCTGGGTCTGGTCGTCTTTCTCGGCATACACGCCTTCACGATGGCGCGGGGCGCGCGTGCGCGCCTGATCGCGGCCATCGGCGAGGGGCCTTATAAGGGACTCTATTCGGTGGTGTCCCTAATCGGCCTGGCGCTGATCATCGTCGGCTTCGGGCAGTACCGGCAGGCGGGTTACATTCCCGTGTGGGAGCCGCCGGTTTGGACGCGTCATCTCGCGCTGCTTCTGGTCTGGATTGCCTTCATCTGTCTCGCCTCCGCGTATTTCCCCGGGCGGATCAAGGCTCGTTTGAAGCATCCGATGCTGGCCAGCGTAAAGATCTGGGCCTTCGCGCATCTTCTCGCCAATGGGGATCTCGGATCGATCCTCCTGTTCGGCTCGCTTCTGGCTTGGGCCGTGATCGCGCGCATCAGCGCCAAGAACCGCACCGATGTGGCGGCCCCGGTGGAGCCCCGCGGCTTCGGCAACGATGCTCTTGCCGTCGCCGTTGGAACGGTGGCTTATGTCGTCTTCGCCGTATGGCTGCACCCTTGGCTCATCGGCGTTCCTGTTCTGCCGTCTCTGCAAGGCTGAAGTTTCATGTCCGTCCAATCCGATATCCGCCGCCTGACGGCTCCTGACATTCGGGCACGAAAGGGCGGTGAGCCCATCGTGGTGCTGACCTCCTACCACGCCCACACGGCGCGGCTCATCGATCAGCACGCGGACGTCATCCTCGTCGGCGATTCCCTCGGCATGGTCATGCACGGCCTGGAATCGACCGTGCCGGTGACCCTCGACATGATGATCCTGCAGGGCCTTGCCGTGATGCGCGGTTCCAAGCGCGCGCTGGTGGTGATCGACCTGCCCTTCGGCTCCTTCGAGGAGAGCAAGGAGCAGGCCTTCCGCACGGCGGCTCGCGTGCTGAAGGAAACCGGCTGCGGCGCGATCAAGATGGAAGGCGGCGCGCGCATGGCGGAAACCGTGCGGTTTCTCTCCGAGCGCGGGGTGCCCGTCATGGCTCATGTCGGCCTCACGCCCCAGCACATCAACACGCTCGGCTCCTTCAAGGCGCAGGGCCGTGACCGGGCGGACTGGCCGGCGATTCTGGCCGATGCGAAAGCCGTGTCGGACGCGGGGGCCTTTTCGGTGGTCGTCGAAGCCGTGGCCGAGCCCTTGGGGCGCGAGATCACGCAATCCATCCCCATTCCCACCATCGGCATCGGCGCCTCGCCCGCCTGCGACGGCCAGGTCCTCGTTCTGGAGGACATGCTCGGCCTCTCGCCCTGGGTGCCCAAGTTCGTGAAACGCTATGGGGAGCTCGGCTCCCACATCGCCGACGCGGTCGAGGCTTACGCGAAGGATGTCCGCTCCCGCGCCTTTCCGGGGTCGGAGCATACTTATGCCGAGAAAAAGCCTAGAGCATGATCAGAACAAGTGGGTACCGGCTGTTCGCCAGGATCATGCGGCGACAAAAACCTGCGACCTGAACGGCCTGTCGGTTTCTGCCTCTCGCCTTCTCCGGGGGGCTGTGGTAGGCGACCTGTTCGTTTTTCTTGAAGGAGGCGGCTTTTCTGCCGCAAGGGTTGCATGGCGCCGAACGACGAATTCATCCGCGAGGTCGATGAGGAATTTCGCCGGGACCAGGTCGCGCAGATCTGGAAACGCTACAACGGCGTCATCATCGGCATTGCCGTCCTCGTCGTCGCGGCTGTCGGCGGCTGGCGCTATTGGGAGCACTCCCAGGAGCAGCGTGCCCAGGCCGCCGCCGAGCGCTATGAAGAGGCGCTCAAGCTGGGCCGCGAGGACAAGGCGAAGGAATCCGAATCTACCTTCGAGGCTCTCATCAAGGAAGGCGAGGGCGGCTATGCGCTTCTCGCCCGCTTCCGCCTCGCTTCCGAACTCGGCAAGCAGAACCCGGAAAATGGCGCCGGCGCCTATGACGCGCTCGCGAACGATGCCAAGATTCCCGCGCTCTGGCAGGATCTGGCGCGCCTGCGCAGCGCATGGCTGCGCATCGACACCGCCGAGCCGGCGAAGATCCGCCCGGCGCTCGAGCGCATTGCCGCTCCGAGCAATGCCTGGCGGCACTCGGCCCGCGAGCTTCTCGGCCTGTCTGGCCTGAAGGCGGGTGACATGGATTATGCCGGCCGCTGGTTCGACCAGATCGCCGCCGACCGCGAAACGCCGCAGGCTCTGCGCCAGCGGCTTGAGATCTACACGGCGCTCGTGGCAGGCGGCCCCGTTACGGCAACGCAGTAAAATAGGGGCGGGACATGACGCCAACCGTCGCCATCGTCGGGCGGCCGAATGTCGGCAAATCGACACTCTTCAACCGCCTCGTCGGCAAGAAGCTTGCGCTGGTCGATGACCGTCCCGGCGTGACCCGCGACCGCCGCGAGGGCGATGCGCGCCTCGGCGATCTCGAATTCCGCATCATCGACACGGCAGGTCTCGAAGAGGCGGAGGAATCCTCGCTCCTCGGGCGCATGCGCGCGCAGACTGAAGCCGCCATCGGCGATGCCGACGTGCTGCTCTTCGTCGTCGACGCCCGCGTCGGCATTCTGCCCGCCGACCGTCCTTTCGCTGAAATGGTCCGCCGCTCCGGCAAGCCCGTGATCCTCATTGCCAACAAGGCAGAGGGCGGGGCAGGCATGGCGGGGGCCTATGAGGCCTTCTCCCTCGGTCTCGGCGATCCCGTGCCGCTCTCCGCCGAACATGGCGAAGGCTTCTCGGATTTGTTCGAGGCCCTGATGCCTCACTTCCCACATCCGGATGATGTGGTGGAGGAAGAGGACCATGCGGGCAAGCCTCTGCAGGTCGCCATCGTCGGGCGTCCGAATGCGGGCAAGTCCACCCTCATCAACCAGATGCTTGGGCAGGAGCGCCTGCTCACGGGGCCGGAGGCCGGCATCACGCGCGATTCCATCTCCCTCGATTGGGAATGGCGCGGCAAGCCGGTGAAGCTGTTCGACACGGCGGGCCTGCGCAAGCGCGCCCGCGTCGAGGACAAGCTTGAAAAGCTCTCCGTTGCGGACGCCCTGCGCGCCGTGCGTTTCGCGGAAGTGGTGATCGTGCTCCTTGATGCGACGATCCCGTTCGAGAAGCAGGACCTCTCCATCGTCGATCTGATCGAGCAGGAAGGCCGCGCCCTCGTGATCGGCCTCAATAAGTGGGATCTCGTGGCCGACCAGCCGGGCCTGTTGAAGGATCTCAAGGAAAAGGCGCACCGCCTGCTGCCGCAAGTGAAGGGCGCGCCGGTCGTGCCGCTGTCCGGCCTTGCCGGCACGGGCATCGATCCGCTCATGAAGGCGGTGATGCAGGTCTACGAGACCTGGAACAAGCGCGTTTCCACCGCGCGTATCAATCAATGGCTGAGCGAGGCGCTCGAAGCGAACCCGCCGCCGGCGGTCTCGGGCCGCCGCATCAAGATCCGCTACATGACGCAGATCAAGTCCCGCCCGCCGACCTTCGCCCTGTTCGGCAACCAGCTCGACGCGCTGCCGAAGAGCTACTCGCGCTACCTCGTCAACAGCCTGCGCGAGTCCTTCGAACTCCCCGGCGTGCCGATCCGCATGCTGCTGCGTATGGGCAAGAACCCGTTCGACAAGGGGCGGAAGTAGGAGCTGGTCGCAGAGACTATCGTGGCCCTTGCCTAAACATCGTTACACATTGCAATAGTCCATCCAACGTTTCACCCAAAGGGGACTGAGCAAGATGGAAGGGCTTTTGAAGCTGCTACGGTGGTTCGATCCGCGTGGGCGCATGTCCCGCAACGCGTATCTGAGACTGGTCCTGCGGCTGGTGGTTCTCTCCGCCGCCACGATGGTGGCCGGTATCTGGCTCGCGACGATGGGTATCCGCTTCGCAGGATACATCGCCGTTCTTGCAATCGCCCTCGTGTGGCTTTCAAGCTTGGCGCAATTCGTCCGTCGCCTCCATGACAGGAACCTGTCCGGATGGTGGCTCGTGCCTTCCGGCCTCTTCACGATCTTCAGCTATGCCGCCGAGGCGCTTCTGCGGCATTACCCGATCACGACCGCGTGCGTCATGCTGATCGGTCTGGTATTTCAATTGTGGCTGATGATTGAAACGCTCTTCCGCCGCGGCACGACGGGCCCGAACCGCTATGGCCCCGATCCCCGCGATCCTGTTGGGATCACCGATGAAGGGCAGGGGGAGCTGGCGAGCCCCGAGGCCGCGTGAGAGCGGCCCGGGATCACGGGGCGACAAGGTGGTTTTTCGCGAAACGATCCCGGATCGCCTGCGGCGTCCGGGATGACGTGCACTCTTTAAACCGGCAATTGCGGCGTGAGCAGCTTTCCGCCGTTCGGGAAGTCGTAGATCTTGCCGCTTTCGTTCCAGCTCGGCGAAGCGAGCTTGAGGATGTGCGGCGCGAGATCGTCCGGCGTCTTCAGGATCGAGGGATCTTCGCCCGGCATCGCCTTGGCGCGCATGTTGGTGCGCAAGGGGCCGGGGCTGAGGAGCATGGTCTTGATGTTGGTCTGCACCGTCTCGGCGGCGTAGGTCCGCACGAGCGCTTCGAGGGCGGCCTTCGAGATGGAGTAGACGCCCCAATAGGCCGTGCATTTATGCGCTGCGCCGGAGGTGAGGAAGATCGCGCGGCCCGCATCCGACGCGCGCAGGAGCGGATCGAGCGAACGGAGCAGGCGGTAATTCGCCGTCACGTTCACCGTCATCACTTCGTCCCAGACGGGCTGGTCGATATGGGTGATAGGGGAAATCTCGCCGAGCACGCCCGCGTTGCCGAGAAGAATATCGAGCTTGCCCCAGCGCTCGTAGATCGACCCGCCGAGACGGTCGAGAGCGTCGAGGTCCTTCAGGTTCACCGGAACGAGGGTCGCGGAGCTGCCCTTGGCGCGGATCTCGTCATCGAGCGCTTCGAGAGCGCCTTGCGTGCGGGCGAGCGCGATGATGTGCGCGCCGGCTTCAGCAAGTGCGAGCGCCGCCGCGCGGCCGATGCCGCGCGAGGCGCCGGTGACGACCGCGATGCGGCCCGAGAGAGGCTTGGTCATGTGAAATCAGTCGGCTTCGGCGAGAAGAGAGATCCGGCGCGGGGTTGCCACCGCAAGATCGGTGAGGGGGGTCGGATAATCGCCCGTGAAGCAATGATCCGTGAATTGCGGCTGCTGCGGATTGCGGCCCTTCTCGCCCATCGCCCTGTAGATACCCTCGATGGAGAGGAAGGCGAGCGTGTCGGCACCGATATAGGCGCGCATCTGCTCGAGATCATGGGTCGCGGCGAGGAGCTTTTCCTTCTCCGGCGTGTCGATGCCGTAGAAATCGGGATGCGTGATCGGCGGGCTCGCGATGCGGAAGTGAACTTCCTTCGCGCCTGCTTCACGCATCATGCGCACGATCTTCACCGAGGTCGTGCCACGCACGAGGCTGTCGTCCACCAGCACGATCCGCTTACCCTCGATGGCCGCGCGGTTCGCGGAGTGCTTCATGCGCACGCCGAGTTCACGCACGGACTGCGTGGGTTGGATGAAGGTGCGGCCCACATAGTGGTTGCGGATGATGCCGAGTTCATAAGGAAGGCCGGAGGTCTGCGCGAAGCCGAGAGCCGCGGGCACGCCCGAATCCGGCACCGGGATCACCACGTCCGCCTCAACAGGGGATTCCATCGCCAGCTCGCGGCCCATGTTCTTGCGAGCCAGATAGACGTTGCGGCCGTTCACCACCGAGTCCGGACGGGCGAAGTAGATGTATTCGAAGATGCAGGGACGGGCGGGCTGCTCCGGGGCGAAGCGGAAGGATTCGATGCCCTCGTCCGAGATCACGACGATTTCGCCGTTCTCGACATCGCGCACGAAGCGCGCGCCGATAATGTCGAGCGCGCAGGTCTCGGAGGTGAGGATGTAGCGGCCATCCAGCTCGCCGATCACCAGCGGGCGGATGCCGAACGGATCGCGCGCGCCGATCAGCTTCTTGTTGGTGAGGGCGACGAGGGAATAGGCTCCCTCGATCTGCTGGATCGCTTCCACGAAGCGGTCAATGAAGGGATGGCGGCGGCTGCGCGCGACGAGGTGGACGATCACCTCCGTGTCGGTGGTGGACTGGCAGATCGCGCCGTCGCGGATGAGGTTGCGCCGAAGGGTCAAGCCGTTCGTCAGGTTGCCGTTATGGGCGACCGCGAAGCCGCCGCTGTCGAGCTCGGCGAAGAGGGGCTGCACGTTGCGCAGGATCGTCTCGCCGGTCGTCGAGTAGCGCACATGGCCGATAGCGGAGGTGCCTTCGAGGCGCTCGATCACCGCCCGGTCAGAGAAACCGTCGCCCACGAGGCCGAGCTTACGCTCGAGATGGAAGACGTGTCCGTCGAAGGAGACGATGCCCGCCGCCTCCTGGCCCCGGTGTTGGAGGGCGTGCAGGCCGAGCGCCGTGATCGCCGCAGCATCAGGGTGTCCGTGGATGCCGAAGACGCCGCATTCCTCGTGCAAAGTGTCGCCATCGAGATCGAGGTCCACTTTTTGCGGTTCGATCTGCCACGTCTCCGAACGTCCAGACATCATCTTTTCCTTGGAATGCGCGCGCAATCTTGCGGAGCGAATGCCTTATTTAAGGGGCCTTGGGCGTAACGCCAATGCTCTTTCCTGTCGCGCATTTCACATATGCGACAGGTCATGGGCTCAGATCTTTTTCTGCGGCGCGGGCTGCGCCGGGGCGGGCGCGGCACGCTGCGGATCGGGCTCGGCGGGCTCAGCCGGCTCGCCCTCGGGCTTCGCCTTCTGCCGCAGCTGCTGCAGCAGCCCCTCCGGGTTGTCCGGCAAAAGGGCGATAAGGTCGTTGCCGGTCTTTTCCAGCATGGGGCGAGCGCGGGACGTCAGTGCCCATTCGGGGTTCTTGCCCTGCAGCAGCCAGCCCATGAACAGCCAGCCGATCACGCAGATCAGGAAGCCGCGCGCCGCTCCGAAGAAGAAGCCGAGGGTGCGGTCCAGCGCGCCGATGCGCGAATCGAGGATGAGATCGGAGATCTTCACCGTCACGATGGAGACGATGATCAGCGTTACCACGAAGATCACGCCGATGGCGGCGACCAGGGCCACAGTGTTGTTATGAATATATTGCTGCGCCTTCGGCACGGCGAGCGGGTGCAGGAACCACGCGGCGGCCGCCGCCGCCACCCAGGCCAGGATCGCCAGAACCTCGCGTGTGAAGCCGCGAACGGCAGCCAGGAGCGCCGAGATCACCACGACACCGATGACGACGAGGTCCAGGACAGAAAAGGGCATGAGCCAAGCCTAAAACAGGAAACAGGGATGGGGGCCGCAAGGGCGGTTCAAGGCGTCGGCTGTATAACTGCAAGAATGGCTTTCGTCACCCTTCGCATGGGAAAAAGCTTGGGCACGGAGGCGTAAAGGCAAGCCGTCCGGGCCTTAGGTTGGGCGGCGAGGGCGGCCCAGCTTTGTCGCGAAGCAGAAAAAGGCCCCGGTCGGTTCCCGCCGAGGCCTTTCGATGAATTGGTCGTCTGCTCTTAGATGAACAGGAAATCGTCGGCGCTGATCTTGGTGCCGGGCTTCAGCTTGAGGATCTCGATCCCCTTCTTGCCGCCTGCGCCGTCGACATCGAGGTAAACGAAGCCGTTCTTCTTATTGTAGTAGACGAAGTCGTTGCTGTCCTTGGCGTGGTCGCCAATGGTGAAGAACTTCTTCTCCAGCTTGCCCTTCTTGAAGACCTTGTCGAGGCCGAAGGAGTGCTTCTTCTCGTGGCCCTTGAACGAACCGTGATCCTCGGAGCCGACATCCTTCTTGGACACCTTGACCTTGAAGGACTTCAGGGCCGAGAGGTTGAACTGGAGCGTGTCGTCCGCCGAGTTGAAATCCTTGATATGATCGAAATGGCCCTTCTTGACGGGGGTATCGAACACGAAGGTGTCCTTGCCAGCGCCGCCGGTGAGGATGTCCTTGCCGAGGCCGCCGTTGATGACGTCGTCGCCGCCCTTGCCGTCGATCTTGTCGTTGCCTGCAAGACCGTTGATGGCGTCGGCGAGGTCCGAACCGACGAGCCTGTCGTTGCGGTTCGTGCCGGTGACGTTTTCGAGTGCGTCCGCCACGTTGAGGGTGAGCTGCTTCACGTAGGACAGGCCGTCAGCGTCAGCCACCTTGACCCAAACGTTGTACGAGCCAACCTTAGCCTGATCCGGCACAGCCTTGAGCTTGATCTTGCTGCCGGCGATCTCGAAGAGGTCGCTCGTCGCGGCTGTCGTGCCCGTTTCGTCGGTCACGAGGGAGTAGGTGAGAACGTCATCCGCGTCCTGATCCACGCCGGTCAGAGACGCGACTTCCGTGCCGATGGCGCTGTCCTCAGCGACCGAGCCGCCGGTGAGGGTGATGTCCGTCGGGGCTTCGTTCACGTCGGTGAGGGAGATCGTGAGGGTCTGGGGGCTGACGGGCGTTTTACCGCCGGACGTTGCGGTGCTTGCCGCTGTGATCGAAACGGCGATCAGGCTCAGCGTCTCGAAATCGAGCACAGCGCCTTCCTTCACGAGCAGCTTATCGCCTTCGATGTAGAAAAGATTGCTGTTCGTCGCAAAGGTAAAGGTCTCGCCGTCCTTGCCGCCGGTGACGCTCAGAGAGCCGACAACGATATCTTTGTCAGAGTTCTCTTCAACAGTGCTGGCAGAAAGCACAATGGTTGCAGCCATATTCGTTTCCCCTAAGAGGCCTATGGTCCCCAGCGGTTAGCCCCCGCCGTACCGAAATGGGTACCCCGAAAGGGGTAGCGGCACAATCGACATAGGGTTGCACTGTTGCAAAAGCCGCTTGGCGCAATGCCTTACTGTTTATGCCCGGCGCCGGTTGGGGCTGCGGGAGGCGATGCCCGCCACGAGGTCCGTAATATGCCCGATGGAGGCAGCCGCGAGGGGGAGGCGCTCCGGATTGGCTTGCTCGATGCGTGGGGCAGGGGCGACCGCGCCGGAGAAGCCGAGCTTTGCCGCTTCCTTCAACCGGGACTGTGCCTGGGCGACGGGCCGGATCGCCCCCGAGAGGCCGAGTTCGCCGAAATAGACCGTGTCGGAAGGCAGTGACGCGCCGGAGAGCGAGGAAACCAGCGCCGCCGCTGCAGCGAGATCCGCCGCTGGTTCCGTGATGCGAAGACCACCTGCCACGTTGAGATAGACATCGTGCATGCCGAGCTTGAGGCCGCCATGCGCTTCGAGCACAGCGAGCACCATCGACAGGCGGCTCGGGTCCCACCCCACCACCGCGCGGCGAGGGGTGCCAAGCGACGAGGGGGCGACGAGGGCCTGGATCTCCACCAGCAGCGGGCGGGTGCCCTCCATTCCGGCAAAAACGGCAGTTCCCGGTGTCGCGAGATCGCGCCCGGCCAGGAACAGCTCGGACGGGTTCGATACTTCGCGCAGGCCGATATCCGACATCTCGAACACGCCGATTTCGTCGGTGGGGCCGAAGCGGTTCTTCACGGCGCGCAGAATGCGGAAATGGTGGCCGGTATCGCCTTCGAAGGAAACGACGGCATCCACCATGTGCTCCACGACGCGCGGCCCGGCGATCTGCCCGTCCTTCGTCACGTGGCCGACGAGGATCACCGCCGTGCCGATGGTCTTGGCGAAGCGGATCAGCGCCTGCGCGCTGCCGCGCACCTGCGTCACGGTTCCGGGCGCGGATTCCACCGTCTCGGTCCACATGGTCTGGATCGAGTCGATGATGGCGAGCGCGGGTGGTTGCCCTTGTGTCAGCGTGGCGATGATGTCTTCGACATTGGTCTCGGCAGCCAGTTCGACGGGAGCCTGCCCGAGGCCGAGACGCTCGGCTCTCAGCCGCACCTGCGCCACCGCCTCTTCGCCCGAGATGTAGGCGACGCGGTGTCCCTTGTTGGCGAGGGCGGCGGAGGCCTGCATGAGGAGGGTCGATTTGCCGATGCCGGGATCGCCACCGAGCAGGATCACCGAGCCGTGCACGAAGCCGCCGCCGGTGACCCGGTCGAGTTCGGCGATGCCCGAGGGCGTGCGCGGAGCTTCCTTGGTCTCGCCGGAAAGCCCTTCCAGCGGGAAGATCCTGCCCTTGGCGCGGGTGGGGCGGGTGGCTACGGGGCCGACCATCGGGTTCGAGGAACCCGTTTCCTCGACGATGGTGTTCCACCCGCCGCAGGCCTCGCACTTGCCTTTCCAGCGGTTATAGACCGCGCCGCAGCTCTGGCAGGCGAAAGACGGCTGGCGCTTCGCCATCAGCGCGGGCCCCCACGGTAGTGACGCGCATAGCGCCGCCCGAGACTGGTGAGGATTTCGTAGCCGATGGTGCCCGCGCGGCGGCCCACTTCATCGATGGTCAGGTTCGTGCCGATCAGGGTGACGATGTCGCCACGATGAATCTCATGCTCCGGCACGTCGGTGACGTCGATGATGATGAGATCCATCGAAACCCGGCCCACGAATGGGCAGCGCCTACCCGCGACGATGGCGATGCCCGCATCGCCCACATTGGTGTTGGTGCTGCCAGCGGAACGCGGATAGCCGTCCGCGTAGCCGACGGAGATGGTGGCGAGGCGGCGGCGGCTCGGGGCGGTCCACGCGGCGTTGTAGCCGGCGGTCTCGCCCGCGAGCGCATAACGAAGCTGGATCACGCGCGCGTCCAGGTGCGCGACAGGCTTCATCGGGTTGGACAGGTGCGGCGTCGGGTTGCCGCCGTAGAGCGCATAGCCGGGGCGAGCGAGTTCGAAGGCCTGCATCCCTTTCAGGAAGGTTCCGGATGAGTTGGCCAGCGAGCAGGGAATGCCGGGCATCGCGCCGCGCAGCGCCGTGAAGGCCGCGATCTGACGGGCGTTGATCTGGTTCTCCGGCTCCTCCGCGCTGACGAGGTGGCTCATCAGGAGCGCGAGATCGAAATCCTTGATGCGGGCGTCATTGCTCAGCGAGAGCCCTTCGACGAGGGGCAGGCCGAGCCGGTGCATGCCCGTATCGACATGGATCGCGGCGGGAAGGCGCGCGCCTTGCGAACGGCAGAACGCCGCCCATTCCTCGATCTCTTCCAGCGAGCCCAGAACGGGGCGGATGTCGTGATTGGCGTAGGTCGGGCCGGTGCCGTGCGGAAAGCCGTTGAGCACGTAGATCGTCGCCTCGGTCGCGACGGCGCGCACGCGCTTGGCCTCGGACAGGTGCGCCACGAAGAAGACGCGGCAGCCCGCATCAAGCAGGGCCGGGACGGTCTTCTCGATGCCGGTGCCGTAAGCGTCCGCCTTGACGACGGCGGCGGTGTCTGTGCCCGCCCGCTCGCGCAAGGTTCGCCAGTTCGCGGCGATGGCGTCGAGATCGATGGTGAGGACGGCGCCCGCTTCGGCGTCGGGAATGAGACCTGTCTGTGAGCCCTGCATGATGTCGCTCAATCGCCAATGCGCTCCGGCAGCTTGTCCTCGTCGGCGAGGTTCGTGAAGCGAGTGATATCAGCTTGGAACGCCAATTGCACGGTTCCCGTGGGACCGTGACGCTGCTTGCCGATGATGACCTCGGCCTTGCCGTGGACCTGGTCCATCTCCGCCTGCCACTTGAAGTATTCCTCGGTGCCGGGCTTCGGCTCCTTGTTCTTCAGGTAGTACTCTTCGCGGTAGACGAACATGACCACGTCGGCGTCCTGCTCGATGGAGCCCGATTCACGAAGATCGGAGAGTTGCGGGCGCTTGTCGTCGCGCGATTCCACCTGACGCGAGAGCTGGGAGAGCGCGACGATCGGAACCGCGAGTTCCTTGGCGAGCGCCTTCAGGCCCGTGGTGATTTCGGTCAACTCCTGCACGCGGTTCTCGCCCTTCTTGGCCGAGGCGGAGAGAAGCTGCAGGTAGTCGACCACTAGAATATCGAGGCCGCGCTGACGCTTGAGGCGGCGCGCGCGCGCGGCAAGCTGCGCGATGGAGATGCCGCCGGTCTGGTCGATGTAGAAGGGGATCGACTGCATTTCCCGGGCGGCTTCGGTGATCTTGTAGAAATCGTCCTCGCGCATGTCGCCGCGGCGGATCTTGTAGGACGCGACGCCCGATTGCTCGGCGATGATACGGGTCGCCAATTGCTCCGCCGACATTTCGAGGGAGAAGAAGCCGACGATGCCGCCGTTGACGGTCTTCACCGTGCCGTCCGGCTGCTTCTCGCCCTGGTAGGCCTTGGCGATGTTGAAGGCGATGTTGGTCGCAAGCGAGGTCTTACCCATCGCGGGACGGCCGGCGAGGATCACAAGATCGGACGATTGCAGGCCGCCGAGGGTGCGGTCCATGTCGATCAGGCCGGTGGAAATGCCCGACAGCTTGCCTTCGCGCTTGTAGGCGGCGGCGGCCATGTCGATGGCATCCGTCAGCGCATCCGAAAACCGCTGGAAGCCACCGTCATAGCGGCCTGTCTCGGCCAATTCGTAGAGACGCCGCTCCGCTTCCTCGATCTGATCGCGCGGAGAGGTTTCGACCGGGGCGTCATAGGCGACGTTCACGAGATCTTCGCCGATGCCGATGAGGTTGCGGCGGATGGCGAGGTCGTAGATCGTCCGGCCATAATCCTCGGCATTGATGACGGTCGTCGCTTCCGCCGCCAGGCGCGCGAGATATTGCGAGACGGTGACGCCGCCGAGATCCTGATCGCCCAGAAAGGTCTTGAGGGTGATCGGCGTTGCGACCTTGCCCGCCTTGATGAGGCTCGTCGCGACCTCATAGACCCGGCGGTGCAGGTCCTCCATGAAATGCGCGGCCTCCAGGAAGTCGGAGACCCGATAATAGGCGTCGTTGTTGACGAGGACGGCGCCGAGAAGAGCCTGCTCCGCATCGATGTTGCTCGGCGCGGCCCGATATTGCGGCTCGGACGTTTCGAGACGGGCAATCAGGGCATTGGCGGTGGCCATCAGGCGCTCCGGAAACAGAGGGAGAAGGTGTGAGCTCTCCTTAAGACAGGACGGCGATTCGGTGGTGGCTCAAGGACCACAGAAGGAAATTCCCATTCATTCGCGCCGACCTTTCCTCACTGTCCCTCTTATTCACACCGCCGACATTTTGGCGGCGAAGGAACTTGACACCAGGTCGCTTCTAAGACCCGCGCTGCGGTTGTGGCACCGGGCCGCTGAACTTCCGGTGGCGGCCTTGCCGTCAGGGCGAATCGCGGGAAGGCATTGTGAACAAAATAGGAACGCAAGGCAAGCGGGCGCGTGCGGCGGTAGAGAAAGGAACCAGGCCAGGAAAACAACACGCCGCCCATCGGAAACCGATGAGCGGCGTGTTTGTCGAAGAAGCGGGGCCGAAACCCCGGTCCTGCAAGTATTAAAGTTCCACGTCGCCGGCGTCGGCGAGAGCGGCGCCGACCTCGAGGCCGAGGTCGTCGAGGTTGGTTTCTTCGCGGGTGGTGACGCTCTCACCGCGCGCCTGACGCTCCGCTTCCTCGGGGCTGCGGGCGATGTTGATCGTCACCTCGACCTCGACCTCCGGGTGGAGGTGAACCGGCACGGTGTGCAGGCCGAGGGTCTTGATCGGCTGGTTAAGCACGAACTGGTTGCGGGCCACCGAGAAGCCGCCCTGCGTGACGATCTCGGCGAGGTCGCGGGTCGAAACCGAACCGTAGAGCACGCCCGTCTCGCCGGACTGGCGGATGATGATGAAGCTCTGGCCGTTCAGCTTCTCGCCGACGGCAGCGGCTTCCTTCTTGCGCTCGAGGTTGCGGGCCTCGAGCTGGGCGCGCTGAGCCTCGAAGTGCTCCTTGTTGGCCTTGGTGGCGCGCAGAGCCTTGCCGCGGGGCAGAAGGAAGTTACGGGCATAGCCGTCACGGACCTTAACGGTCTCGCCCATCTGGCCGAGCTTGGCGACGCGTTCGAGAAGGATCACTTCCATGGGGTTTCTCCTTGTGAGCTGTGATCAGGTTGAAGGGGTTCCGGGGAGGTTCGGCTGCCCGCC
Source organism: Microvirga flavescens (assembly GCF_003290125.1). Lineage (GTDB taxonomy): Bacteria > Pseudomonadota > Alphaproteobacteria > Rhizobiales > Beijerinckiaceae > Microvirga > Microvirga flavescens. Next base: position 280,936 of record NZ_QMKH01000004.1, on the reverse strand, counting down.
GGCGCCGGAGCGACGACGAAGCTGGAACACCGAATCCACGATGCCGAAGAGGGACAGGGCCACCATCAGGATGCCCTGCGTGACAAAAACGAGCAGGTAAAGCCCGATCAGGATCGCGACGCGGCCCGCCTTGCCGCGCGTGCGGTCATGAATGGCGGCGAGGCCTTGCAGCGCGAACGCGGTGAAAAAGGCTCCCGCCAGCGCAAAGCCGAAGACGCCGACAAAGTTCTCGAAAGTCGCCAATCCAAGGCCGAGGACAAGCGCAAGCGCGCTCGCGCGCGGCATCGCCAGTTCGGGGATCGGTGGCCAGGAGCGGGGAAGCCGCCCGGAATACGAGACGATCTTGGCGGCGGTCCAGAGATAGAGCGCCAGCACCGTCGTGAAGCCCTGAGCCGAGAGGAAGGGCGTGAAGGAGGCGAGGGCGTCGATGAGGTCGCCGCGTGTTTCCGCTTCCAGCGCTCGGGGGCCGGTGAATTGCATGTCGACGAAGGCTTGCGCGACCTCGCGGGCGTTTGCCTGAAACGCCTCATAGGTTCCGGCCGAGATGATGCCGGCGGCGACGACCGTCAGCGTGGCGGTTCCGGCGATCCAGGCCAGAAGCCGCCCGACCGGATACCATTCCATGACGCCGTTCGCACCGGCGCGCCCGAGCAGGGCGAGATAGGAAAGCCACCAGGCGGGCAGGGCAGTCACGAGAACGAAGCCGAGGCCGCTCATCGGCGACAAGAGAAGCGCGATCGCAGCGCCGCCGACCGCGCCTGCTACGAGGCCGGCACGATGATCCCAACCGAGGGAGACGATCAGAACGGGAATGGGAGCAAGAATGTACAGGAAGAAGGCGAGCGCCGTCGCTTTCACGACCACCGCCATCAGAAGCGCCGAGACGAGGCCCGCGCCAATTCCTGTCACAACAAAATTCATCGGTCTTGCTGTCCCGCTGCTCTTTGCAGGGTTAGGGGCCTTTGCCCCAGCAGACCCGGAGGATTTTCACCGCCGGGCGAGATGTAGGGAACGGGGCCACCGGAGCGGCCCCGTGGAATTCTTAACGGATCACGTAGGGCAGCAGGCCCATGAAGCGGGCGCGCTTGATCGCCTGGGCGAGTTCACGCTGCTTCTTGGCCGAAACGGCCGTGATGCGCGAGGGCACGATCTTGCCGCGCTCGGAGATGTAGCGCGAAAGGAGCTTCGTGTCCTTGTAGTCGATCTTCGGAGCGTTGGGGCCCGAGAACGGGCAGGTCTTACGCCGACGGAAGAACGGACGACGGCCACCGCCGCCACCAGCACCGAATGCCATGATCAGATCTCCTCGCCTTCGTAGCCACCGTCGCGCTCACGGCGCTCGCGGTCCTTGCGCTCGTCGCGGTCGCGCTTCTGCATCATCACGGAGGGCTCGCTCTCGAGCTCATCCACGCGGATGGTCATGAAGCGGAGGATGTCTTCGGAGATGCTCATCTGGCGCTCCATCTCGGCCAGGGCCGGAGCCGGGGCGTCGATGTTGAAGAGCGTGAAGTGCGCCTTGCGGTTCTTCTTGATGCGGTAGGCGAGGGACTTGACGCCCCACATCTCGGTCTTCTCGACCTTGCCACCGTTCTGCTCGATGACGGACTTGTAGGTCTCGACCATCGCTTCGACCTGCTGGGACGTAACGTCCTGGCGAGCCAAAAAGATATGCTCGTAGAGAGGCATAGTGGGCCTTTCTCAAAGTTGAGTTCAAGCTGAAGACGCGAATGCCGCGTCAGGAGCCGGTTTCGCGCGTCCGATCGGCGCCAAGCCCTTCGAGCCTGCAAGGCCCGAGCGGTTGTCGAAGGCGGAGACACGGGACGACGGGTTCCTTAAAAACCCTGTCTGGCAAGCCAGACCGTCCGTTCAGCCCCCGGCCGGAGCGAACGCGAAGTGGGGCCTATAACCGCTTTCCCTCCCTGGCACAAGGCCAATCGGGCGCAGCGTGCTTGGGAGCACATCGGAAAAATGGACTTTCGAGGAATATCTAATTATTGAAACGATATAACGAATCTATAAAGGCATTATTCTCTTGAAAAGGCTCTTGGATACTCTGGCTTCCGAGAAAATCTGGGTTGCGTATGGCTGTGCGGTCACGGCTGCCGTCGCACTTTTTATAGCTCAAAGCGTCCTCATTGCCGTCTTTTGGCGAGCCAAGACCGTTTTCGAGCTGTCGCAGCCATTCGAGAGCGCCATTTTGCTGACGGCACGGGCCGTCTTCCTCTGGACGACGGCATTGGCCTCAAACTTCGTCCCTTTCTTTATCGTCGTTTTCGCGGCGCAGGTCTGGGCGATCCGCAGTTTAACTTATTATATCTTATGCGCCCTTTTGATCGGGCTCGTCATGACTCCGCTCTTTTCCGCGCTCCTCCCGTCGACGGTGGCGTTCACTGGACCCTCGACGGGCGTCTGGGAAAGGTCGCTGTCCATCGGGCCCTGCCTGCTCCTGAGCTATGTCGCGGGTGCTCTGGGGTTTTGGTGGCAAGCCGGCCGCTTCATCGGTGAGAACAACTGACTTCAAGCGTAAGAAGGTCTTAAGTCTCGCAAGCGTTTGCGGGATGTTCATCTCGACAGCGGCCGTGCTTGGTCTAAAACGGTCACATGACAACTCTTCCTCTTCGCCTCGGCGTCAATATCGATCACGTCGCGACCGTCCGGAACGCGCGCGGCGGCACTTATCCCGATCCGATCCGTGCGGCGCACATGGCGGTGCTCGCGGGAGCCGACGGCATTACGGCCCATTTACGGGAGGACCGGCGGCATATCCGCGACCTCGACATGGAACGCCTGAAGCGGCAGCTTTTCGTGCCGCTCAACATGGAAATGGCGGCGACCCCGGAGATGATCGGCCTTGCCGTCGCCCTTCGTCCCCATGCGGCCTGCCTAGTGCCCGAAAAACGCGAGGAGCGGACCACCGAAGGCGGGCTCGACATCATCGGCGGTGAGGCCGCCCTGCGCCCCGCCATCGCGGAATTGAAGGCCGCGGGTATTCGCGTGTCGCTCTTCGTCGAGCCGGAAGTCGACGTGATGGAGGCGGCCCACAATCTCGGCGCTCCCGTGGTCGAGCTTCATACCGGCACGTATTGCGAGGCGGCCCTGGCCGGGGATGAGGAGCGCCTGGCCCACGAGCTTGAGCGCGTGCGCCGTGCTGCCGCGCATGGGGCGTCCCTCGGCCTCGAGATCCATGCCGGGCACGGGCTCACCTTTGACACCGTCGGCCCCATTGCGGCCATTCCCCAGATCGCCGAACTGAATATCGGCCACTTCCTGATCGCCGAGGCCATCTTCATGGGGCTCGACGAGGCCGTTCGCGCCATGCGCGCGGCGATGGATGCGGGCAGGGCGCAGGCCGCATGATTCTCGGCATCGGCTCCGACCTCTGCGACATCCGCCGCATCGAGCGCTCCATCGAGCGGTTCGGGGATCGTTTCACCCACCGCGTCTTTACAGAGGGCGAGCGCGCCAAGAGCGACCGCCGCCGGGCCCGCGCGCCATCCTATGCCCGCCGTTTCGCCGCCAAGGAGGCTTGCTCCAAGGCCTTGGGAACCGGGCTGAACCAGGGTGTGTTCTGGCGCGACATGGAAGTGGTCAATCTTCCCGGCGGCCGGCCGACCATGCGGCTGACCGGCGGCGCGCTGAAGCGTCTCGAGGCGATGACCCCGCCGGGGCATGAGGCCATCGTCCATGTCTCGCTGACGGACGATCCGCCCCTCGCTCAGGCCTTCGTCATCATCGAGGCCCTCCCGAAGAGGTGAAACGGGCCGCGTTGCGGCGAGCCCCGCCATAGGTTAGACCCGCGACGGATCCGATTGCGGGCTGGCCCCCGGCAGGGTCATGCAAAAGTCAGAACTTTGGAGCGGGATGATGTTCCGGTGGGACATGATCCCGCTCCAAACCTCCGCGCGGCCTATTGGCCCGCAAAATGGGTGGTTGCTCGTGAACGAAAACGTCAAGGTGAAGAAGGAAGAGGGCGGCCTTTGGGAGACCATCAAGGTCATCTTTCAGGCCCTGCTGATCGCGGTGGTCGTCCGCACAGTCCTGTTCCAGCCCTTCAACATCCCCTCCGGGTCGCTCATCCCGACCCTGTTGATCGGGGACTATCTCTTCGTTTCCAAATATTCCTACGGCTATTCGCGCTATTCGATCCCCTTCGGCCCGCCGGTCTTCTCCGGCCGCATTTTGGCGTCGGCTCCCAAGCGGGGCGATATCGCCGTGTTCAAGCTGCCGAAGGACAATTCGACCGATTACATCAAGCGCGTCGTCGGCCTTCCCGGCGACAAGATCCAGGTGATCGGCGGCATTTTGCAGATCAACGGCCAGCCCGTGAAGCGCGAGCGCGTCGAGGATTACCAGACGACGGATCTCTATGGCCGCACGATCTCCGTGCCGCGCTACAAAGAGACCTTTCCCGAAGGCACAACGCACTACGTCATCGAGCGTGACGGCGACCGGGGCTATTGGGACAACACCAATGTCTACACGGTTCAGCCAGGCCATTACTTCATGATGGGCGACAACCGCGACAACTCGACGGATTCCCGCGACGAGGCGAGCGTGGGGCAGGTGCCCTTCGAGAACTTCGTCGGCCGGGCCGAGATCATCTTCTTCTCCATCGACGAGAACGCGTCCCTCTGGCGGCCGTGGGAATGGCCGCGCTATATCCGTTGGAACCGCATGTTCGACCGGATTCACTAGGCCCGTGGCACGCCGCAAGACAAATCTCGCCGACTTGCAGGATACAGTCGGCTATCGGTTCAAGGACGAGACTTTGCTCGATCTGGCGCTGACCCATGTCAGCGCCCAGCGCTTGTCTGTCGGGCCGAGCTATCAGCGCCTCGAGTTCTTAGGCGATCGCGTGCTCGGGCTGTCCGTTGCCGACATGCTCTATGCCGGATTTCCGAAGGCTCCCGAGGGTGAGCTTTCGCGCCGCCTGTCGGAACTCGTGCGCCGCGAGACCTGCGCGGAAGTGGCGGCGAAATGGGACGTGGGACCCTATCTCAAGCTCGGTGCGGGCGAGGCGCATTCGGGCGAGCGCCGCAACCCGACGATCCTTGCGGATGTCTGCGAGGCGATCATCGGCGCGGTGTTCCTCGATGGCGGGTACGATGCGGCCAAGGCCGTGATCGAAGGCTCCTTCAAGGATCTTCTGGATTCCCCGCGCCGTCCGTTGCGCGACCCGAAGAGCGCCTTGCAGGAATGGGCGCAAGGCAAGGGGCTGCCGACCCCGGCTTACGCCATTGTCGAGCAGACCGGCCCGCATCACGCGCCGCGTTTCCGCGTTGTGGTGAAAGTGAAGGGCACCGAGAACGAGTTCGGCACCGGCACATCGAAACGCATCGCCGAGCAGGCGGCAGCGCGCAGCATGCTGCTGCGTGAAAAAGTTTGGACGGAGGAAGAGCATGGCTCAGCCTGAAGACGTGAAAACAAAGGCTGGCTTCGTTGCTTTGATCGGCGCGCCGAATGCCGGCAAGTCGACGCTGCTCAACTCGCTCGTCGGCTCCAAGGTCTCCATCGTCTCCCGCAAGGTGCAGACGACGCGCGCCCTCGTGCGCGGCATCGCGATTGAGGGCGATGCGCAGATCGTGTTCGTCGATACGCCCGGCATCTTCAAGCCGAAGCGCCGTCTCGATCGCGCGATGGTGACCTCCGCCTGGGGCGGAGCGGCGGATGCCGACGCGGTGGCTTTTCTTCTCGATGTGAGAAAAGGCATCGACGAGGAGGCCGAGGCCATCCTTGAGAAACTCCCCGAGGTGAAGCGCCCCAAGATCCTCATCCTCAACAAGATCGACCTGATCGAGCGGTCGGTGTTGCTGGCGATGGCGGCGAAGCTGAACGAGAAGGTACAGTTCGCGCACACCTTTATGATTTCCGCCCTCAAGGGCGACGGCCTCGAGGCCTTGCGGCGCGAGCTTGCGAAGATGATGCCGGAAGGGCCGTGGCTCTATCCGGAAGACCAGATCTCCGACGCGCCGCTGCGCATGCTCGCCGCTGAGATTACCCGCGAGAAGATCTACGAACGCCTGCACGAAGAGCTGCCTTACGAGTCCACCGTCGAAACCGATCAGTGGCAGCAGCGCCCGGATGGCTCGGTGCGCATCGAGCAGACGATCTTCGTGGAGCGTGACAGCCAGCGCAAGATCGTGCTCGGCAAGGGCGGTCAGACCATCAAGGCCATCGGCCAGGCGGCGCGCAAGGAAATCACCGAGATCGCCGAGACACAGGTGCACCTCTTCCTGTTCGTGAAGGTGCGCGAGAACTGGAGCGATGACCCGGAACGCTACCGCGAAATGGGGCTGGAATTCCCGAAGGGCTGAGAACGGGCTAGGCGCGGGAAGGGGAAACTATCGAATCCTGACCCGTGCATAATCGCTCTTGATGCTCACCGATGGCTTGGCGCCTGGACTGTTAGCGAGGGATGAGTCGACCAGGGACGCCTTCGCCTCAACGGTGTAGCTGATCGGCGTGGTTCTGCCGAAACCGAGAAGGACGTCGAGGGCGTAGGCGTCTACAGTGATAGTCTCGTTTTGGCGAATTTCATCGAATGAGAAGCGAGCCTTGATCGCTCCACCTCTTACCGAGACGTTCCGGGCATGACCGTCGAAAGAGATGTCGGCGGCTTTGTTGTCGAGCGCGATGGATGAGAAGTCTCCGCTCAACCTTGCCTGCGATGCGGCCTGCTCAATCGAGACGGCGGTTTCCTTTCTGACGTTGGCCTTGATCTCGACGACGCAGTCCGAAGTATCCAGCCATTGGGAGCTGTCCGCCTCCACGAAAAGGGTCGAGCCATCCACCCACATGCGGCTGGACGTGCGGCATTCATTGGGGAACCAGCTCGAAGACCACCGTGCGAACCACCCGGAATGCCGCCCGGCAAGTGTTGCCTGATAGGGCCCTTCATCCGTCGTCAGGCGGATCGAACTCGCGTTGCCCGTAATTGCCACCGCGCTCACGTTGGAGAGGTCGATGGGTTGCCTGATCGTTCCGGCCTTTGCTGGAGTTGATGAGGCGATCATGAGAAGAGTGATGACGATCGATACCGGTTCCATGTCCTCAGTTCCGTTGATGAAACCGGATTCGTTATCCGGCATCGGGAAACTGGCCGGAAAGAGGATATTGCCGCGACCTTGATCACGTTCGAGGTCGACCTGAAGCGCGATCCGGGGCAAAGTCCGCGCTGTCTGTTGTCATCCTCTGTCTCCATGCTTTTCGTTCCCCTGCCTTTTGTCGTTTCGCTTTTTCTGGTCGCTATCCTTGTGCGGATGATGCGGCGGGGCGAATTGCATCTGCGCGAGAACCGCCTCTTCGTGCTCCTGATCGCCGCTTATGCCTTACAATCCATCCTGATCGGGCTGCGGTGGGGGTACGATATCCTTGAGACCCTTTGGGTTCAGCCGGTCCTGGCCACCTTTATCGCCTCACTCGCTTGGGTTTGCTTCAGGGGGCTGGCGCATGAAAAGCCGATCATCTGGCCACACCTTCTGCCGACCTGCCTCGTCGCGCTGCTGCTTCTCGTCTGGCGCGAGCCTGTCGGCGCGGTGATCATCGTCGTCTTTCTCGGGTATGGAGCTGCTTTGCTGTGGCTGGCGCGTCTCGGGCCCGACGGTCTTGTCTCTTCGCGTCTCGATGGCGCCATGCGCTCCTACCGAGCCTTGCAGATTACGGCGCTGGCCCTGATCGGGTCGGCGGTCTCGGACATCATCATCAGTTTCGATTTCGCCTGGACCGGCGGCGTGCATTCGGCGGCGGTGATTGCCGGGGGCAACGTTGTGGCCTTGCTCATCCTCGGTGGCGCTGCTTTCGTCGCCAGCTCCGACACGGCGGCGGAGGACATGGCGGCAGAAGAGATGCCGGAAGGAGACGAAGCGGCCAGTCCGGAGCCTCTTCGGGCGACAGAGGAGGATTCCACGATCGCTGCCTCATTGGACGTGCTGATGCAGTCCAAGAACCTGTACAGGGATGTGGAGCTCAATCTCGGCAAGATCGCGCGTCGCCTTGGGTTGCCGGCGAGAAGCGTTTCCAGTGCCGTCAACCGCGTCCACGGCATGAGCGTTTCGCAGTACGTGAACAACTATCGGGTCCGCGAAGCGTGTCGTTTGCTGGAGCAGACCGACGACCCGATCACCCGGATCGTCTTCGATGCAGGCTTTCTGACAAAGTCGAATTTCAATCGTGAATTCTTGCGCATGACCGGGGTGAGCCCCACCGTTTGGCGGCAGAGGCAGCGCTAAACTTCGCAAACGAGCAGCGCGAAGGCCTGCGTTTGGCAGGCCTTCGCGGGTGAGCAAACTCCTTAACGCTGCTGCCCTTGCAGCAACGGCGTGATGCGGCGGATCGTGACGCGGCGGTTCCGGCGTTCGGGGCCTTGCGTGTCGATCTTCAGATATTGCTCGCCATAGCCCTGTGTCGTCAGGTTTTCCGCCGGAATGCCAAAGTGCTGCGTGAGCACGGTCGCCACGGTTTCCGCGCGGCGGTCGGAGAGGGTGAGATTGTCCTCGTCCGAGCCGACCGCATCCGTGTAACCCTCCACAAGGAAGATCTCGTTCGGATTGTTGGCGAGCACCCGGCGGATCGCCTCGCCGATGCCCGTCAACGCGCCGTATTGTTCCGGCGAGAGCACCCATGATCCTGTGTCGAAGGTAATCGTATCGACATCGACGCGGCGCACGCGCTCACGCAGCAATTGGCTCTGGCGGATCTCGTCGAGCGTGTAGGGGCGGGCGATCCGCATGATCGGCGGGGCAGAGAAGGCTTGATAGAGCGCGTCCTGCGACGCGCCTTCCACGTCCACGATGTATTCCTCGCGCGGGATGACGACCACCGGCGGCGGCAGCTCCATGACATCGCGCGGCAGGTAGCCATAGGGAAAACGCGGACGGCCCATGATTTCGTTCTGGATCAGGATCACCTCGCGCCCGTCGCGTGCACGCCTGATGCGCCGCACCAGATTGCCGTATGGATCGCGCTCGGTGATGATTTCCTCGCCGTTCGGCTGGCGAATGACCGTCACCTGATTGCCACCGCGTTGCAGCACGCGCACATCCGCCCCGCCATAGCTGCGGCGAAAACGCTCCGTCTCGTCATGGCGGATGATGAGACGCCCGCCGTCGCGGATGATCATGCGGGCATCCGGCTCCTCGATGATGACGCGTCGTCCGCCGTCTTCCGCGCGCTCGCGACGCTGACGACGCAATTCGTCGAGATTGCCGCCGGGGAACGCGCCAGGAAACACGCCGGGAGCCGGCGCGCCGGGGGCGAAGCCGGGGCGCTGGCCCTGATCAAACGGCGGGCGTCCGAATTCACCGGGGCGCTGGGCACCGGGGGGCAATGGCTGCCCGACCGGAGGGGGGCGCATACCGGGTTGCGGCATGGGGCGCGGCATGCCTTGTCGGTTCGGCGCAATCTCGACGGGCACTGGTGCTCCCGGTACCGGGCGCGGCGCCTGGGGTTGCGTCTGCGGTGCTGGAACCGGAGCGCCCGGTAAGGGCATTGCCGGTCCCGGTCTTCCAGGCTGCGGCTGGTGCAGGGCCGGCGGTGCCGAGGGCATGGGCGGCTGTGGGCGACCAGCTCCCGGCGGCTTCATGGGGTGTTGCCTCTCCGGCTGTGGCGCTGGTGCGGCTTGGTGCGGAGCCGGGGGCATGGGCCGGAGTGGTTGAGCTGGCTGCTCCATACGCGGAGGGCGCATCTGCGGCATTTCGCGAGGCGCTTCGGGGCGCTGCTGGCGCGGGCCGCCCTGTCCCTCCGGGCGTCCGTGGGCGCCGGGGGCCCCTTGCGGGCCCTGTCGGGGGTGCTGCTGCCTGCCCTGATCTTGCTCATAGGGCCGCTCCCCGGGCCGCTTCCGATGCGGCGGCTGATCCGGCTCGGCCTGCGCCATTTGCCAGTGGTGTCGGGAGCCGTCGATACCGTTATCGGCGGTGGCCATCGGGGCGAATCCGAGAAGAGAGATCGCCGTGGTTGTCAGCAGCAGAGAATGAAGTCGCATGGTACCCTGGTTTGAAAAGGCGCGAATCTGGCAAATTATAAGCGCGGGTGTGCTTGGGCGCGAACCGTGGCAATTGCGTGTTCAGAAAAGGCAAAGCGTCTTGAAAACGCATGGAAAAACGGTTGTGCGGCCCTTAGATTGAAACACCGGGTTGAGGCTTCTCCCGCTCAGGCGAAATCTTATGCAATGGTCCGACGAGGGCATCGTTCTCGGTGTCCGCAAACATGGCGAGTCGAGCGTTATCCTCGAGGTGATGACGCGCGATCACGGCCGCCATCTGGGCCTTGTGCAGGGCGGACGCTCCAAGGCGCAGAGGCCGGTTCTGCAGCCCGGCAACGGCGTGCAGGTGACATGGCGCGCGCGGCTCGATGAGCATCTCGGCAATTTCCATGTGGAGGGCCTCGATCTGAGGGCGGCGCGGTTCATTCCCGAGCCGCTCGCGCTCTACGGACTGGCGACCCTGTCGCATTTCCTGCGGATGCTGCCCGAACGCGACCCGCACCAAGATCTCTATGAGGCGCTGGCGGTGTTGGTGGACCATCTTGACGATACGGATCTCGCGCCCGCGCTCTTCGTGCGCTTCGAGCTGGCGCTCCTCGCCGATCTCGGCTTCGGGCTCGATCTTGGCTCCTGCGCCGCCACGGGGCGGACGGACGATCTGGCGTATGTCTCGCCGAAGAGCGGCCGCGCGGTGAGCTCGGCGGCGGGGGAGCCTTACAAGGACAGGCTTTTCAGGCTGCCCGGCTTCCTGATCGGACGGCCCACCGGAAACCGCCCCGCCTTGCCCGACATCCAGGCAGGATTTGCACTCACCGAATTCTTCCTGCATCAGAGCGTGTTCGAACCGCGCGGGCAGGCCATGCCGGCGGAGCGGGCTCGCTTCATCGCGCTGGCGATGGCGGACGAAGGATAGTTTTGTTTTCGATATGTTCTTGTTAAACGTCACGTTGACCGATTCGAATCCGGGGATTCCTGTTCATGGGTAAACTCGTCAATCCGCCCTCCGGCGGGGAGATTGAGAACATCAATCTCAAGGAGGCGCTGGAAGAGCGCTACCTTGCCTATGCCCTGTCGACCATCATGCACCGGGCCCTGCCGGATGCGCGGGACGGCCTGAAGCCCGTCCACCGCCGCATTCTGCACGCCATGCGCTTGCTGCGGCTCGATCCGAAGTCAGCCCCGAAGAAATGCGCCCGCATCGTCGGCGACGTGATGGGTCAGTATCACCCCCACGGCGACCAGGCGATCTACGATGCTCTCGTGCGCCTCGCGCAGGATTTCGCGCAGCGCTATCCGCTCGTCGAAGGGCAGGGCAATTTCGGCAACATCGACGGCGATAACGCCGCCGCCATGCGTTACACCGAGGCGCGGCTGACCGAGGTCGCGCGCCTCCTGCTCGACGGTATCGACGAGAACGCGGTCGATTTCCGCGAGACCTACGATCAGGCGAACGAAGAGCCCATCGTGCTCCCGGCGGCGTTCCCGAACCTGTTGGCGAACGGTTCGCAGGGCATCGCGGTCGGCATGGCCACTTCGATCCCGCCGCACAACGCCGCGGAACTGTGCGACGCCGCGCTCTATCTGATCTCGCACCCCAACGCGACGTCAGAGCAGCTCATCAACTTCGTTCCGGGCCCGGACCTTCCGACCGGCGGTATCATCGTGGATGGGCGGGACGGGATTGCCGAGACCTATCGCACCGGTCGCGGCTCGTTCCGCGTTCGCGCGCGCTGGCAGAAGGAAGAGGGCGGTCGCGGCACCTGGAATATCGTCGTTACCGAAATTCCCTATCTCGTGCCGAAGTCGCGGCTCATCGAAAAGATCGCCGAGCTTCTGCAGGAGAAGAAGCTGCCACTTCTCGCCGACGTCCGCGATGAATCGGCGGAGGATGTGCGCATCGTTCTCGAGCCCCGCTCGCGCACGGTCGACCCTGTCATCCTGATGGAGTCGCTGTTCAAGCTCACCGAGCTTGAAAGCCGCGTGCCGATGAACGTGAACGTGCTCTCGCGCGGCAAGGTGCCGAAGGTGCTTGGCCTTGCCGAGTGTTTGCGCGAATGGCTCGACCATCGCCGCGAAGTGCTGATCCGACGTTCGCAGTTCCGGCTGGACGCCATCGACAAGCGCTTGGAGATTTTGGGCGGCCTGCTCATCGTCTATCTCGACCTCGACAAGGTGATCAAAATCATCCGCGAGGAGGACGAGCCGAAGGCCGAGTTGATGAAGGTCTTCAAGCTCACCGAAATTCAGGCCAACGCCATTCTCGATACGCGCCTGCGCTCGCTGCGCAAGCTCGAGGAGATGGAACTGAAACGCGAGCAGAAAAGCTTGCAGGAGGAGAAGGCCACTATCGAGAACCTGCTCGGCTCCGAGAAGGTGCAGTGGCAGACGGTGTCGTGGCAGATCCGCGAAGTCCGCAAGTCTTTCGGGCCGGACACCGCGCTCGGCAAGCGCCGCACGGAGTTCGCCGAGGCGCCCGACACATCGGACATCGATTTCGCGGAGGCGATGGTCGAGCGCGAGCCGATCACCGTCATCGTCTCGCAGAAGGGCTGGATCCGCGCCATGAAGGGGCACCAGACCGACATTTCGGCGGTGCAGTTCAAGGGCGACGACAATCTCAAGACGGCCTTCTTCGCGGAGACGACATCGAAGATCATCGTGGTCGCCACGAATGGGCGCTTCTTCACGCTGGACGCTTCCAAGCTTCCCGGCGGGCGCGGCTTCGGCGATCCGATCCGCTTGATGGTCGATCTGGAGGAGGGCGAAGACTTCATCGCCGCGTTCCCCTACAGAGCGGGAACGAAGCTCCTCGTCGCCGGCACGGACGGACGCGGTTTCGTCGTGCCGACGGACGATGTGATCGCCAACACGCGCAAAGGAAAGCAGATCCTCAATCTGGACGAGCCCGCGAAGCTCACGGTCTGCGCGGACGTGCAGGGCGATCATGTCGCCATCGTCGGCGAGAACCGCAAGCTCCTGCTCTTCCCGCTCGATCAGGTTCCGGAAATGACGCGCGGCAAGGGTGTCCGCCTCCAACGCTACAAGGATGGCGGCGTCTCCGACGCCAAGGTCTTCGCGCTCGATTCCGGTCTCACCTGGAAGGACACGTCGGGTCGCACCTGGACGGTGGAGAAATCCGAACTCGCCGAGTGGATCGGCAACCGTGCGGAAGCGGGCCGGCTGCCGCCCAAGGGCTTCCCGAGGTCGAACAAGTTCGAGTGAGGACTGCGCTTCAACAAACTACCGCCTTGCGGGCCCTTGAGGGGAACTCGCAAGGCGAGGCGGATGAAGTTGGGATCCCTGGGCGCGCGACATGCTGATACACATCGCTTTCAGAATTGCCCTCCTGCTCGCAATCTGCGGCTGGGTCGGAATGCTGATCGGAACGGCGCTGTCGGTGATGACCTTCGACGCGGCGGGCTCGCAGGGGCGCTGGCAGGCATGGGCGTTCGTGGGCGGAATGACCTTGCTGACGGTGGTAAGTCTCGTCGCGATCTTTGCCGCGAAGTCCCTGTTTCAGGCCGAGAGCGCGGTGCTTGCCTTCGTGCTCCTCGCAGTTCCGGCAATTGTTGGTGCAGTGTTCGTCGTTATGCGGCTTCTGGCCTGACGCTCAATCCACCCGCACCCAGCCGTTCGGCATCAGCCGCTCCTGCGGGCGGAAGCGCGCCTTGTAGCCCATCTTCGGCGAGCCATCGACCCAGTAGCCGAGATAGAGGTAGGGCAGGCCCATCGCCCGCGCGCGGCGGATGTGGTCGAGGATCATGAAAGTGCCGAGGCTGCGGTCCGTCAGATCCGGGTCGTAGAACGAATAGACCATCGACAAGCCGTCGCTCATCACGTCCGTCAGGCCCATCGCGATCAACTCGCCTTCGCCGCGCCCCGTAATGCCGCTGTCGATGCCCCTGCGGCGATACTCGACGATGCAGGTATCGACATGGCTGTCCTCCACCATCATGGCGTAGTCGAGCACGCTCATGTCTGCCATGCCGCCATCCTTGTGGCGCGCGTCGAGGTAACGGCGGAACAGGGAATACTGCTCGGAGGAGGGCCGGTTCTGGATCGCGGTTCCGATCAGGTCGCGATTGTGCTTCAGAACGCGGTGCAGGTTGCCGGAAGGCTCGAAGTCGTCGACGACGACGCGCACGGAAATGCAGGCGCGACAGGTTTCGCAGGCCGGACGATAGGCGATGGTCTGCGAGCGGCGAAAGCCGCCTTGCGTGAGAATCTCGTTCAGGTCACGGCCGCGCCGGCCCACGATATGCGTGAAAACTTTCCGCTCCTCCTTGCCGGGCAGGTAGGGGCAAGCGGTGGGAGAGGTGAGGTAGAACTGCGGCGGATCGCGGGGCTGGCTCGTCACGCTTACTGGCCTTGGTTACGGACCCTGGAGCATGATCAGAACAAGTGGGAACCGGTTGTTCGCCCGGATCATGCTGCAAATAAAAGAATCGGGAGGCTGATTGTGTTTCAAAGAGGCACGATCAGACTCTGGACGCAGACAACAACGCTTCACGATAGCATTGGTGCCGCGCCCGTCCAGTGTCGAAACGCTGCGGCATCGCGGCACCGTATTTTTCCCGCATTACGGCCGGATAACTGTAATGCCGGTCAAAAGATCGTGCCCGAAGCGGCTGTCGTTCCTGAACAGGCCGATCAAGATATCGAGCGCCCAGAGAGCGAAGGTTCCTACCGCTACGTAGAACAGGAGCGCATGCACCGCTGCGGTAATGACGTGGACGGGGCCGCCCGTCAGCGTGTCGACGGCACGCAGGCCCATGACGCGCATGCCGACGGTCGCCTGGGAGCGGCCACCGATGGTGAGCGCATTGTAGGCAATGGCGGTGAGCGGCACGAGCGAGAAGAGAACCCAGCCGAAGCCTATCGTCAGAAGGCCGAACATGAAGATGCCGATGCTGACGATGACGGACCAGATCGCGATCATGACGATATCCACGATATACGCCCAGAAACGCCGCGAGATGACACCCCGGGTCAGCCGGGGGTTGATTTCGTAGGCATTGATGATCGTGGACTGTACAACCGGCCCGCCCGTCATGGCTTTCTCCTCAATAAGCTCTCTCTGAGAGGCATTGCTGGCCGACCCGTTTCGGCTCCAGGCCGTCCTTCGCCAGCGCCTCGAAGATCTCAGATGTATGTGCTGAATCCCGCGTTTCGATAGTGATGTCGATGGAAACGCCTTTCGCCGGCACGTCGAGGAACAGGCGTCCGTGCGAAACCTCGAGGATATTGGCTCCGAGCTGGCCAAGGCGGCTCGCCACGCTGCCGAGAAGGCCGGGGCGATCCTGCGAGGTGATGCGCAGGGAAACGATGCGGTTGTCGCGTTCGAGTTCACGCACCATCACGGAGGCGAGGATGCGCGCGTCGATGTTGCCCCCACTGAGCACGAGGCAGACCGTCTTGCCGCGGAACTTGTCAGGCTGCGTCAGCATGGCGGCAAGCCCCGCCGCGCCCGCGCCTTCGGCCATGGTGCGCTGAAGGGTGGCGTAGTCGTTGACCGCACGCTCGATCAGCGCTTCCTCCACGAGGATGATCTCCGACACGAGGTCCTTGACGACGGGGAGGGCTATCTGCCCCACGGCCTTCACCGCGATGCCTTCGGCCAGCGTCGCACCGCCGATGGGGCGATCCTCATGGGCAAGCACGTTCTGGAACGAGGGGTAGAGCGCCGCCTCGACGCCGATGACCTCGACCCCTGGCTTCAGGGCCTTCGCGGCGATGGTGATGCCGGAAATCAGCCCTCCGCCGCCGATGGGCACGACGATCTGCTCCACATCCGGCAAATCTTCGAGGATTTCGAGGCCGCAGGTGCCCTGGCCGGCCATGATGAGCGGATCGTCGTAAGGGTGGACGAAAACAAGGCCCTTCTCCGCCGCGATGGCGCGGGCCTTGTCGGCGGCTTCATAGAGCGTCTCTCCGTAGAGGATGACGTTCGCGCCATAGGCGCGGGTGTTCTCCGCCTTCACCAGCGGCGCTGTCTCCGGCATCACGATGGTGGCGGGGATGCCGAGCCGCCTCGCATGGTAGGCCACAGCCTGGGCGTGATTGCCCGCCGACATGGCGATGACGCCGCGTTTGCGCTCCTCTGCCGTCAAGCTCTGCAGTTTGTTGACCGCGCCACGTTCCTTGAAGGAACCGGTCGGTTGCATGTTCTCATGCTTCACGAAGACTTTCGCGCCGGTGATCTGTGACAGGCGCGGCGCGGGAACGAGCGGCGTGCGCAGGACCTGCCCCTTGATGGTCGTCGCTGCTTTCTTCACGTCCTCGATCGTGATGGCGTATTCGGCCAAGATTTCCCTCCAGATATTCCTTGAGCCTTTTTGGCTTCGGATTTTTAGTTTCAGACCGTTCTTGGCGTTGGATCCCTCAAACCGAGCAAGCCGCCCGGCCTGAAGATCAGAAAGACGACGAGCGCTGCATAAAGAGCGATGTCCCGCGCCTCGATAGGTAGATAAGCCGACCACAATGTTTCGAACAACCCCACGGCGAGCCCGCCGAGAAGCGCGCCCGGGACGGAGCCGATGCCGCCGATAATGGCGGCGATGAGGGCCTTGAGGCCGTACTGGAAGCCTCCAGCGAAGCCGAGCCCGCCATATTGCACGACGATCAGAAGCCCCGAGAGCCCCGCCGTGGCGCTGGCAAGGCCCAAGGTTGCCAACAGGAGTTTTTTGCTGTCGACGCCGAAAAGCGCCGCCGCGCGCGCATCGTCCGCATAGGCTCTCCAGGCGCGCCCATAAGGCGTTGCCTTCATCAGCCATAGAAGCTTGAGCGCCGTGACGAGGCCGATGCCGGTGGTGATGAGCGATATCGGCGTCAGGCTGACAAGAAAATCTCCCGCCCGCGCGAGCGGCAGGGCCTCGGCCCAGATCGGCGGCAGCCAGACCGTCACCGGGCTTTGCACCAGCCGCAAATACTCCATGAGGAACAAGGAGAGGCCGACCGTCGCGATCAGGCTCGGCTGTGTGCTGGCGCTTCTGACGCGGCCGATCGTGAAATAGCCGCCGACCATGCCGTGAAGAGCGCTGGCGAACAGGGTGGCGAGCACGCCGAGAGCGAGCCCCACGACCGGCGAGGTGATGGACAGGCCTATCATTGCAAACGCCGCTCCCGCCACCGTCGCCGCAGCGCCGACCGCCGCCAATTCCCCGAAGGCGAGATTGATGCGCCCGGTCATGCCGAAGACGAGAGCATAGGCCACTGACAGGAGCGCGTAGATGGCGGTCCGGGGCAGGCTGACGAGAAGCTGCTGGAGCGAATAGGCGATCTCCGGCGACAGCTCCAGGACACCCGCCTCCGGAACGCCGCCGGGATCGCCCGCAACACCTTCAGGCGTGTCGAGATAATAGCGCTTCAGCAAATAGAGATTCGCGCCGGAAAGCAGGTTGTACTCGGTGGCAAGCCCGATCAGATCCGCCTTTCTGGCTGCAAGGCCCTCCGCCGCGAATTGGCAGATTACGAACCTGTCGAGAAGAGGGCGGCCCGGGCGCTTGACCGTGTATTCCACGCGCACAGTACGTGGCAGAGGGCCGGGCGCGATGCGCGTGACGGTGATGTGCGTGCCAAGGTTGAGAGCGGGCAGGGTGCTTCTGCAAACGCGCGCCTGTTCCGCATCGACCCGTGAGCCGCATCCCCCGAGAAGAGCCAAACCTATGAGACACGCGGCGATGCGCCACGTAAACAAGGCTCCAGCCCGGGAAACGAATGGCGGAATGTTCAGTCCTGCGTTTTAAGCCTCTCGGCGACCTGAGGGGCGAAGTAAGTCAGAATGCCGTCGGCTCCGGCGCGCTTGAAGGCGAGGAGGCTTTCCATCATGGCGCGCTCCCCATCAAGCCAGCCATTGGCGGCGGCGGCTTTGATCATGGCATATTCGCCCGACACTTGGTAGGCGAAGGTCGGCACCGCGAACGTGTCCTTCACGCGGCGCACCACATCGAGATAGGGCAGGCCGGGTTTCACCATCACCATGTCCGCGCCCTCTTCGAGATCGAGCGCGACCTCGCGCAGGGCCTCGTCCGAATTGGCGGGGTCCATCTGGTAGGTGCGCTTGTCGCCGACGAGCGTCGCGTTGGTACCGATGGCGTCCCGGAACGGGCCGTAGAAGGCCGATGCGTATTTCGCCGCATAGGCCATGATCTGAACGTCGGTGAAGCCCGCTCCATCGAGCGCCTCGCGGATCGCGCCGACGCGCCCGTCCATCATGTCGGATGGCGCGACGATGTCCGCGCCGGCCTCTGCATGGGCGAGCGCTTGGCGCACGAGAACGGCGACCGACTCGTCGTTGAGAATGCGGTCACCATCCATCACGCCGTCATGGCCATGGCTGGTATAGGGATCGAGGGCCACATCGGTCATCACGCCGATCTCAGGCACGGCGCGCTTGATGGCGCGGATGGTGCGGCAGACCAGGTTGTTGCTGTTGACGGCCTCCGAGCCGACGGGATCGCGCAAGGCGGGGTCGGTGTTCGGAAACAGGACGATGGCGGGGATCTTGAGCGCCGCTGCGCGCTCGGCCTCGCGCACTGCGTCCTCGATGCTCAGGCGGTCCACGCCCGGCATGGAGCCGACGGGCACGCGGCCCGAACCATCATGCAGGAAGACCGGCCAGATCAGATCGTCCACCGTCAGGTGGTTCTCCTGCACCAGACGTCGCGCCCAGTCGGCCTTGCGGTTGCGGCGCGGGCGGTGGGTGAGCGAAAGAGCCGATTCTTCGGCTTTCTGAGCGATGGTGCGGGGCAAGGGAGACAGCTTCGACATGATCCTGATCCAACGCCGACGGGTCCGCCCCGCCGGCTCGCAGGACGGGTAGCATATTTGAACGGGTCTAAAAAAGAGAAAGGAGACAGGCATCCCAAGGCCCCATGGTCGCAGCGGCCCCGTGGTTCGAGAAAGAATGTGGACAAGCGCGAGGGCAAGAGGACGTGGATCCTCAATCTGAGGTTATGTAACTCAATTTCGCCTCAATTCCGCGCAGGGAAAGGCGAAGCATTGTGGAGAGCCTCATGATCGTATCGAAAAGCCTTTCCACCGTCGTGCGCGCGGCCTTGTCGGGGATTGGGCGATTTCCGCTGGCGGCTCTTTGCGGCGTCATTTTTTGTGTTCTGACCATCCTTTCGGACATGCTCCGGGACTGGGAGTACAAAGGCTACGCTCCACTCTTGGCGGTCTACGGATATTTCTGGTTCATCTCCATGAGCCTGTATGCGGAGCGGGCAAGGCGCCCGATACTAGTGCACGGAATCGGCATCGGCCTGTTCGTGGCTCTCGCGCTATTTCTCCACATGACACCGGACCGGATGACGAGCTTTGCCTTCCTCGTCCCGGCATCTTTTCTTCTCGTATTCGCAGCGCCCTTTCTGGGGCAACGAAAGGCGGATCCCGACGCACTCTGGCGCGATAAAGTGCATCTTCTGGGGCACGTACTGTTCACGATTGCGATTTCCGGCGTTCTCTTCGTTGGGTTGGTCGCGATTGCCGCGAGCTTCGAATATCTTTTCGACGTCGGCTACATGCGCCGCTTTTATGACAAGCTCTTCTATCTGGTTGGTTTCGGCTTCGCTCCGCTTCTGGCGCTCGGCGGTTTCTCGCCGTCGGCGCAGGAGAGGAATGGTGACCTGCCGCGTCCGGTGCTTGTCCTGCTCAACGTCTCCGTCGTTCTGCTCCTGACTTACGCGCTGCTGCTTCACGCCTACATTGTAAAGGTTCTGCTTTCCTGGTCTCTGCCACGGGGAGGTGTCGTGCATCTCGTCCTGTGGTTCGGTGGGATCTGCGTGGCGATTTATCTTCTTTGTGCCCCTCTGCGAAATCCGGCTCTGCCTGTCGCCTTGCTCCGCCGCCGATTTTTCTGGCTTTTGCTTGCGCCGCTTACCCTCCTGTCCGTCGCCATCGGTGTCAGGGTCCAGGCCTACGGCGTCACGGAGGAGCGCTATGCGATTTTGCTCTTCCTGTTCTGGCTCGTATTGTCTGTCCTCCTCGTCATGTCGGGAAACACGGCCAGGGCACGGGTTCTCATTCTTGGTAGTCTCATCGCAATGCTTGGAGCCGCAGCCCTCGGCCCGTGGGGAGCCTCGAACGTATCGCTCTGGAGTCAGGTGAGCCGGCTCGAAGTCCTTCTGGAGAAGAACGGCGCGCTGGTGGACGGGAAACTGAAAACGACCTCTGGCTTGAGCGCCGGTGACCGTGAGCAGATCTCATCCATCGCATATTACCTCGAGAGGTCCAGGAAGATGGAGAAAATCCAATCCTGGTTTCCCCAGCCCCCCGAAAATTGGCGTGCCGGAGCTTCGGCAGTCTTTCTCAACGCCATCGGGGCGAAGCCGGGGAGTGGTAGGGCTGTTCTGGTCGAGGGCGATCGTCCCGGAAAGAATGGTCGCGCATTCAGCGTGCAGGGTTTCGACTATGTTCTGACCGGCGGTAACACGACCCGCCTCGAAGAGACCTCCATCCTCGCGCGGGAGGGGGCGGCCAGGATCAGAACTGCGCTGGACACGGAGCGGCTCGTTCTTTCCGCGACTATCGATGAGGTGGAAGCCGTCACCTTCGATCTAAAGCCCCTTTTGCAAAGAGTTGCCGACAAGAGCGGCACCAGCAATGATTCAGCCCTCGATGCCTGGGATTTGGATGCTCAAACTCCACAGGTCGCCGCGCGGCTGCGCATACGCAACTTCCGCGCGTTTTACGACCCGGCTGACGGTAGGTTTAACCCGTCGTACATCAATTTCGACCTGCTCATCAGACGAAAAGACAAGTTCTGAAAGCGGCCTGATGCTTGCGGAGCCGATGGTCCGTGCCATGCTCAGGTGATTACTCGTTCACAAGGAGCCCCCATGTCCAGCATCGGCGAAGTGATCTGCGAGCGTCAGGGCTCGGCGGGAATCGTGACCCTGAACCGGCCCGCCGCCCTGAACGCGCTGACCCTCGGCATGGTGCGGGAGATGCGCAAGGCCCTCGATGCCTGGGCCGGGGACCCCGCCGTCACACGGATCGTCGTCACCGGGGCGGGTGAGAAGGCGTTCTGCGCCGGGGGCGATGTGCGCCGCCTGCATGATCTCGGCAAGGCCGGAGAGAAGGCCGAAGCGCTGGTCTTCTGGCGGGAGGAATACCAGCTCAACACGCTCATCAAGCGCTACCCGAAGCCCTACATCTCGCTCATCGACGGCATCTGCATGGGCGGCGGCGTCGGCCTCTCATTGCACGGGACCTATCGTGTGGCGGGCTCCCGCTACCTCTTCGCGATGCCCGAAGTGGGAATCGGGTTCTTCCCCGATGTCGGCGGAACTTACGCCCTTCCGCGCCTGTCGCACCGGGCGGGGATGTACCTAGCCCTCACGGGAGAGCGTCTGCGCCTCGCCGACGGCGTGCTGCTCGGCCTCGTGACCCATGCGGCGGCCTCCGAGGCCATGCCGGAGATCAAGGAGGCGCTGAGCGCGGGTGGGCCAGTGGGCGATATTCTCGCCCGCTATAGCATCGATCCCGGCGCCGCGCCCCTGCAACCTCATCTGCCCCTGATCGAGGAGTGCTTCTCGGGCGACAGCGTCGGAGAGATCCTTGACCGGCTCGACCGCGCCGCCGCGACGGGTTCGGAATTCGTGGAAAGGACCGCCGCCACGATGCGGACGAAATCTCCGACGAGTTTGCGCCTCGCTTTCGAGCAAGTGAGGCGAGGGGGCTCGCTCACTTTCGAGGAGGCGATGCAGCTCGAATTCCGCATGGTCTCGCGGATTATCGACGATCACGATTTTTATGAGGGCGTCCGGGCGGCGCTGGTGGACAAGGATGGAAAACCCGTCTGGAAGCCGGCGACCCTTGACGCGGTGGAGGCTGAGATGATCGAACGGCATTTCGCGCCGCTTCCTCCCGGCGACGAGTTGAAAGTGATTTGATGGCTCTCTCCCTGCTGCCCCGGCGTCTGATCGACGCCTCGAAGGAAAAGCTCTCCGACGCGATTCAGGAAAAATCCGCGACGGCAGCCACGATGCGCTGGAGCTTCGTGCTGACGTGGTTCATGCGCATCCTCGCGGTGCTCTGGATCATGAAGGGGCTGAGCGCCTGGGCGGTCATCCTCGGGGCGTGGACGCCTGCAGGGCTCTTCGAGGCGCGCTCCACGGGTTATCAGGCCACCATCGTCTATTTCGCCGTGATCGACCTCATCGCCGCCGTAGGGTTGTGGATGGCCAGCGCCTGGGGCGGCGTGATGTGGCTCCTCGCCGTGATGAGCCAGCTCATCCTCGCCGCTTTCTTCCCGCGGATCGTGGCGACGAGCCCGCTGATGCTGTTTCTCTCGATGGCGTTCATCGCGACCTATCTCGCGATTTCGTGGCTGGTGGCTCGGGAAGAGCAGCGTTCCTCCCAGTCGTAGGATGGGGCCCCTGGGTGTGGTTTCAAACACACACCTGAGCGCGCATTGATTTATAAGGACAGCTTTCGGGTGAAAGGGGCACACGCTTTCGTGTTTTGCCACAATCCCGCCCCTATGTTCTTCACTTTCGATACCGTTCCTTAATCGTCTCCCGGCATTTTCCGCTGAGAACGAGAGGATTTGCGCCTCTATCTGTCTGGTTACGATCCGAAAGCCCGCGCCTATGTTGTCCCGCCGCCGCCTTCTTTTGACCGGTTCGCTTGCCCTTGTTTTCACGCCGGCAGCCGCCTTTGCCCAGAGTCAGGCCGAATGGTCGCAGAATTACGAGGCTGTTTCGCGCAGCCGCGTTCAGCGAACCTCGACCCCGATGCTCTCGCCCGAGGCCCTCGCCGCGACCGACGAGATGATCCAGCGTTATCGCGACATCGCCGCGAGAGGTGGCTGGCAGCAGGTTCGTGGTGCGGAGAGACTGCGCGTCGGCTCCAAGGGGGCGGAGGTCGTGGGCCTGCGCCAGCGCCTCATCATCACCGGCGATCTCGATCCGACTGCCGGCGAATCCCCGATTTATGACTCCTACGTCGAGGCGGGCGTGCGCCGCTTCCAGGCTCGCCACGGCCTGAGCGCCACGGGCGCGATGAACCCCGTGACGGTCGCCGCCATGAACGTGCCCGCCGATGTGCGCATGCGCCAGCTCGAGATCAACCTCGTTCGCCTTCGCACCTATTCCGGCAATCTCGGTAGCCGGTTCGTCACCGTGAACATTCCGGCGGCTCTGGTCGAGACGGTGGAAGGCGGCGTCGTCCATACCCGTCACGCGGCGGGCGTCGGCAAGATCGACCGCCAGTCGCCGCTCCTGAACTCCAAGGTCGTCGAGATCAACTTCAATCCGTTCTGGACCGTTCCGGCCTCCATCATCCGCAAGGATCTCATCCCCAAGATGCAGAAGGAGCCGAACTACCTGACGGAAAACAAGATCCGCATCTTCAACGGCGCGGGGCAGGAGCTCAACCCGAGCCAGGTCAACTGGTTCTCGGACGAGGCGACGCGCTATCGCTTCCGTCAGGATTCGGGCGGCGAGCTGAACTCGATGGGCTTCGTGCGCATCAACATTCCGAACCCGCACGGCGTGTACATGCACGACACCCCGTCCAAGGGCATCTTCGGCGACGATTTCCGCTTCGTGTCCTCGGGCTGCGTGCGCCTTCAGAACGTGCGCGACTACATCGAGTGGCTGCTGAAGGACACCCCCGGCTGGAGTCGCGAGCAGATCGACGCGACGTTCAAGGCCGGTTCTCGCACCGATGCGCGCCTCTCCGTTCCGGTCAACATCTACTGGGTCTACATCACTGCCTGGGCGACTCCCGACGGTCTCGTGCAGTTCCGCGACGACATCTACAACAAGGATGGCCTTGGCGCGTCTATCCCGGTTGCGAGCCGCGTGCCGAACGAGCCGGATCAGGAAATGTTCCTGCAGAACTAAGCGTTTAGCGCCTTTTCGAAGACCGACGGCCCGCTTTTCAGCGGGCCGTTTTGTTTTTACGTGCTGCGGCTGTTAAATAGCTGAGTCGGCGGCGTCGCTAGAGCATGATCAGAACAAGTGGAAACCGGTTGTTCGCCCGGATCATGCGGGGGCCTCGATTGGATTTGTACAGTTTGAGGAGGAAACCATGATCGTCAGGGACAGCAACGGCACGCAGCTCAACGAGGGTGACTCCGTCACGCTCATCAAGGATCTCAAGGTGAAGGGAACCTCCGTCACCCTGAAGCGCGGCACCCTCATCAAGAGCATCCGCCTCACCGACAATGAGGACGAGGTCGAGTGCCGGGCGGAGAAGGTGAAGGATCTCGTGTTGCGGACGGAGTTCCTGAAGAAGGCCTAAGGGCCTGTTGGGAAGCTGTGTCGTCCAAGAGATCTCCCCGAAGCCTCACCCTGAGGAGGGCCGAGAAGGCCCGTCTCGAAGGGCGAGGCGTCTCCAGCGGGCGCTGGACACTCCTTCGAGACGCAGGCTGAGGTCTGCATTTCAAAACAGGCTCTAAGTTTCCGGCCTCTAGCCGGATCAACGCGTGTGATCTTCGAATCTGCGCCTTCCGATGTTAGTCTTCCCTTAGGGGAGGCTTCCTTGAAATTACCTGCAATGGCCTTGGTTGCGGCGCTGGCCTTGAGCGGCTGCGCGCCGACGACATATTCCAACCTCGCGATGGCGTGCTCCGAGCATGTCGGAAAGCCGATCTCGGAGCGCATCGCCGCGCTCGGCCCGCCTGCGGCTATCGTACGGCTCAGCCCGACGCAGGTGGGGTACAAGTTCGTCTCGACCGCGACGATCTATTTGGGCGGTGATGTTTATTACACGGTCAACTACATGCGCGGGGCCGACGCCAACCGCACCCCGATTTATCCCGTCACCGGGACATGCCGAGGGATGTTCGTCGTCAACGCGCCGTCGGATGCGATGCCGCTTACGAAGCGGATCATCATCGAGGTGCGGCCACTGTAACGGGGCGGGCGCGTAATCGCGGCAAAGGGCGGCTTGGCGCGCTCCTTGTCGGCGTGATAAAGGCCTGAGCGCGGGTTTAGGGAATCCGTTTTCCAAGGCGGCAAAAGGTTCAGAACGAGCATGAGCGACGCGGCACAAGGTCATCTTTCCAATAGCTTTTTTTCGGCAAGCCTTGCCGATTCCGATCCTGAGATCGCTCGTGCGATCCAGCTGGAGCTTGGCCGTCAGCGCGACGAGATCGAGCTGATCGCCTCGGAAAACATCGTTTCCCGCGCTGTCCTGGAAGCCCAGGGCTCGATCATGACGAACAAGTACGCGGAGGGTTATCCGGGCCGCCGCTACTATGGCGGCTGCCAGTTCGTGGACATCGCCGAGGAGCTGGCCATCGATCGCGCCAAGCGCCTGTTCGACTGCAAGTTCGCCAATGTCCAGCCGAATTCCGGCAGCCAGGCCAACCAAGCCGTGTTCATGGCGCTGATGAAGCCGGGCGATACCTTCATGGGTCTCGATCTCGCCTGTGGCGGCCACCTCACGCACGGCTCGCCGGTCAACATGTCCGGCAAGTGGTTCAACGTGGTGAGCTACAAGGTCCGCGAGGACAGCCAGCTCATCGACATGGACGAGGTCGCCGAGCTTGCCCGCACGCACAAGCCGAAGGTCATCGTCGCCGGCGGTTCGGCTTATTCCCGTTTCTGGGATTTCGCCCGCTTTCGTGAGATCGCGGACGAGGTCGGTGCGCTCTTCATGGTCGATATCGCGCATTTCGCGGGCCTCGTGGCCGGCGGCGCGCACCCGTCGCCGTTCCCGCACGCGCATGTCGTCACCACCACCACCCACAAGACCCTGCGCGGCCCGCGCGGCGGCATGATCCTCACCAACGACGAGGACCTCGCCAAGAAGATCAATTCGGCGATCTTCCCCGGCCTCCAGGGCGGTCCGCTCATGCACGTCATCGCCGCGAAGGCTGTGGCCTTCGGTGAGGCACTGCGTCCCGATTTCAAGGTCTATGCCCGTCAGGTGGTCGAGAACGCCAAGGCCCTTGCCGACACGATGGTTTCGAATGGCTACGCCATCGTCGCGGGCGGCACGGACAACCACCTGATGCTGGTGGATCTTCGCCCGAAGAAACTCACCGGCAAGGCCGCCGAGCAGGCGCTCGGCCGCGCGCACATCACCTGCAACAAGAACGGCGTGCCGTTCGATCCCGAAAAGCCGATGGTGACCTCGGGCATCCGTCTCGGCACCCCCGCCGCCACCTCGCGCGGCTTCGGCGTCGCGGAATTCCGCAAGGTGGGCGAGTTGATCGTCGAGGCTCTCGATGGTCTGGCCCGCAACGGTGAGGGGAACAACGGCGCAGTTGAGGAATCCGTGAAGACGCGGGTTCACGAGTTGACCCGCCGCTTCCCGATTTACGCCTGAGGATCGCGGCTTAAGAGATGCGCTGTCCCTATTGCGGAAGTCTCGACACGCAAGTGAAGGATTCTCGTCCGACGGATGATGCTTCGGCCATCCGTCGGCGGCGCATCTGCCCGGATTGTGGCGGGCGCTTCACCACTTTCGAGCGCGTGCAGCTGCGCGAGCTTTTCGTCCTGAAGAAGTCCGGCCGCCGCGTGCCGTTCGATCGCGACAAGCTGGAGCGCTCCGTCGAGGTGGCCCTGCGCAAGAGGCCGGTGGATCCTGAGCGCGTCGAGCGCATGGTCAACGGCATCGTGCGGCAGCTTGAAAGCCAGGGCGAGCCGGAAGTGCCGAGCGAAATGGTGGGCGAGCTCATCATGGAAGGCCTGAAAGGGCTCGATGATATCGCCTATGTGCGGTTCGCTTCCGTCTATAAAGATTTCCGCAATGCCAAGGATTTCGAGGAAATTCTTGACAAATTGGGCGATGACGAGGGCGGGGAGCAGGATGCGCCGCCATCCTCCCGTGCCGGCGAATGAGGCCACCTCGTTCGAGTGACGGGCCGGGCCGATGACCGCCGCCGCTAACGATGAACGCTTCATGCGCCTCGCGCTCGCCCTGGGCGCGCGCCACCTCGGCCTGACCGCGCCCAACCCCTCCGTCGGAGCCGTTGTCGTTCGCGAAGAGGGCGGCAGTCCGCTCATCGTCGCGCAGGGCATCACACAGCCCGGCGGGCGGCCTCATGCGGAGCGGGTGGCGCTCGGCGTCTCGGGAGAGGCGGCGAAGGGCGCGACGCTCTATGTCACCCTCGAACCCTGTTCCCATCACGGCAAATCGCCTCCTTGCGTGGACGCGGTCATCGCTTCCGGCATCGCGCGGGTCGTCTCGGCCATCGAAGACCCGGACGACCGGGTCGCGGGCGAGGGGCATACGCGGTTGCGGCAGGCGGGAATTCGCGTCGATGTCGGGTGTCTTGCTGAGCAAGCGCGCCGGGATCATCGCGGACATATCATGCGGGTCACGAAGGGACGTCCTGCCATCACGGTGAAGCTCGCGCGCACCACGGAGGGGCTTGCGGGTACGCGCAACGGCCCGCGCCTGATGATTACGGGCGATCTCACCAATGCTCGCGTGCAGATGATGCGCGCCCATGCGGATGCGATCATGGTCGGCGTCGGCACGGTGCTGACGGACGATCCGCTCCTCACCGTGCGCCTTCCTGGCCTCGAAGACCGCTCGCCGGTCCGCATCGTCATCGACAGCCATTTGCGCACGCCTGCCGATGCGAAGCTCGTCAAAGGCGCACGGAATATGCCGTCCTGGATCGTCACAACGGTCGCGGCCTCCGTTGAGGCGGAAAAGCGACTCGTGCAATCCGGCATCGAGGTTTTGCGCGTGGGCGCGGATGCGCAGGGCCGCGTGGCTCTCGCCGAGGCGATGCGCCTTCTCGGCACGCGCGGCCTGACCCGCGTTTTCAGCGAGGGCGGACCGGGACTTGCGGATGCGCTGGCGAGCGCCGACTTGATCGATGAACTCGTTCTGGCCACGGGCCGTTCGGCGCGGGGGCAGGGCGATGTGCCTGCCCTTGGCCCGGTGCTGCAGGACAGAATGGACGAAATGCGTTTGATCGGAGACGAGATGCTCGGTCCCGATCTTTTAATGTCTTGGGAGAGAGCTTGATGTTTACGGGCATCGTCACGGATGTGGGCCGCGTCGCTTCGATTTCGGATGCCGGCAAATTGCGGCGCATTCGCATCGAATCCGTCTACGACCCCGCGACCATCGCGCTTGGCGCGTCCATCGCCTGCGGCGGACCGTGCCTGACGGTGGTGGATGTCGGCTCGCGCGGCAACGGCTGCTGGTTCGATGTGGATGCCGCCTTCGAGACGCTGGAGCGCACCAACGTGCCAAGCTGGCAGGTCGGCACGCGGGTCAATCTGGAACGCGCTCTCAAGATCGGCGACGAGCTTGGTGGCCATATCGTGACGGGTCATGTGGACGGGGTTGCCACGATCATCGCCCGCGAGGCCATCACGGCGGGCGACAACCCGTGGGGGCCGACGGCCCGCTTCGAGATCCAGGCGCCGAAGGAGCTTGCGCCCTTCATCGCGGAAAAGGGCTCCATCACCCTCGACGGCACCTCGCTGACCGTGAATGCGGTCAAGGGTGACGTGTTCTCGGTGCTCATCATTCCCCATACGCTCAGCGTCACCACCTGGGGCGAGCGGCAGGTCGGCGATACGCTCAACATCGAGGTCGATACGATGGCCCGCTACGCCGCGAGGCTGGTGGAGGCGCGGGCGGGCGGCTGACGAGCCTTGCCTGTACCAAGTCTTGCGGCCTATTCCCTCTCAACATGCCACGTCGCTTGCGGTGGCGCGCGCGGCGGGGTAGGTCAGCCGCAGCTCATTCTGACAGATGCGGCGCCTTTCCAGGGGCGCCTGCCATAAACGGTTCTCCTCATGGTCGCCACGCACGCAAAGCCCACCAACCGCCCGCCCGTTCCCGGAGCGCGCATTCTCATCGTCGAGGCGCGGTTCTACGACGACATCGCCGATGAACTGCTGCGCGGCGCGAAGGCCGCCGTCGAGGCGGCGCAGGCGACCGCGGACGTGCTGACGGTAGACGGCGCGCTCGAAATCCCGACGACGGCGGTGATCGCGCTCGAAGCGGCGGATGAGGCGGGCAAGCCCTATGACGCTGTCGTTGCGCTGGGCTGCGTCATTCGCGGCGAGACAGGACATTATGACATCGTGGCGGGCGAGAGCGCCCGCGCCCTGATGGATTTGTCCCTGTCCTTGAGTCTTCCCCTCGCCAACGGCATCCTGACGGTGGAGAATGACGAGCAGGCCTGGGCGCGTGCGCGCGTCAACGAGATGAACAAGGGTGGTGGTGCAGTCGAGGCGGCTCTGGCCGTGCTGCGGATCAAGCGCCGTCTTTGGGGAGTCTGAGAGCCATGTCGAAACCCGCAGAACGCGCGGCGGCCCGTCTCGCCGCCGTCCAGGCCCTCTACCAGATGGACGTATCGGGCAAGAGCGTCGTGGACGCGCTTGCCGAGTTCGAGGCGCACTGGCTTGGCCGTGAGGTCGAGGGCATCGAGTTCCAGCCGTCCGATAACACTTTCTTTCGCGATATCCTCAACGGCGTTGTCAGCAACCAGCGCGCCATCGACGTAAGCGTGGACAAGGCGCTGGCCGCCGGCTGGCCGCTGGCGCGGATCGAGGCCGTCATCCGCGCCATCCTGCGCGCTGGTGGCTACGAGCTGATGTTCCGCAAGGACGTTCCCGCCCGTGTGGTCATCACCGAATACGTGGACGTGACGCACGGCTTTTACGGCGACGATGAGCCGGGCCTCGTGAACGCGGTGCTCGACGCCGTGGCGCGCGAAGTCCGCCCGGGCGAGTTGGAAAAGAAGGCGGGCGGCCAAGTAAAGCGATAAGCTCATGAGCTCTCACCGTTCCTCCGAAGACGATCTCATCGCGAATTATTTCGCACCGATCGCGGGCGAGGGCGCTTATGAGCTGAAAGACGACGCCGCTTCCTACACGCCACGCCCCGGCCACGATCTTATCCTGACGACGGATGCTTTGGTCGAGGGCGGGCATTTTCTCCCTGACGATCCTCCCGGTTCGCTCGCGCGCAAGGCGCTCGGCGTGAACGTATCCGATCTCGCCGCCAAGGGCGCGGAACCGCGCGGGTTCCTGCTCACGCTCGCGCTGCCTGAGAACTGGACCGAGGAATGGCTCGCGGCCTTCGCGGCTGGCCTGAAGGAAGCATCTGCCGATTTCGGTTGCCCGCTCCTCGGCGGCGATACGGTGAAGGCGAGAGGAGCGCTGACGCTCTCTGTGACCGCCATCGGCGAGGTTCCAACCGGACGAATGGTCCGCCGCACCACGGCACAGGCGGACGACCTGATCTGCGTGACGGGCACCATCGGGGATGGGGCGCTCGGCCTCGACCTGCGGTTCTCTCCTGCCTGGGGCCCGCTGCTCTCGTCCGAGGAGCGCACCTTTCTGACCGGCCGTAACCGGAACCCGCAACCGCGCTTCGCCCTCGCGACAGCGCTGCGCGACCACGCCAATGCGGCGATGGATGTTTCAGACGGGCTTGCTGGCGATCTCGCGAAAATGCTCCGTGTGAGCGGCGTCACCGGCATCGTCGAGACGGCAAGCGTGCCGCTTTCACCCGCCGCAGCGCACGCTGTTGCCGTCGAGCCCGCCCTGATGGACCGGGTTCTGACGGGCGGCGATGATTACGAAGTCCTTTGTACCGTCTCGCCGGACAGCATAGAAAGCTTTTCGACCAAGGCCGCGCAAGTCGGGATCGCCCTGACGGTCATTGGCCGGGTGGTTTCTGGGGACGGCTTGCCGCTCTTTCGTGCAGATGGCCGCGAAAGGCGCTACGAGCACGGCTCATTCTCTCATTTCTAATGAAATCCATGTCCCCAATCGCGAACGATGCGCTGGCCCGGCGCAATGCCCTTGTTCTCTCCCTCGCGCAGGCGTTCAGTGGGGCGAACCCGGCCATCGTCGTGTCCCTCGGCGGGCTGGTCGGGCAGATGCTTGTGACGGACAAGCAATTCGCCACGCTGCCCGTCAGTCTGTTCAACCTCGGTCTCGCGCTCGGCACCATTCCGGCGGCGATGATCATGCGCGGGGTCGGTCGGCGCGGCGGATATGTCTTTGCCGGTTCTGTCGGCATTCTGGCGGGCTGCCTCGCCGCGTTCGGCATCGTTACGGCAAGCTTTCTGATTTTCTGTATCGGCACCACTATCGCCGGATTTTGGGGCTCCTTCACCCAGAGTTATCGTTTCGCGGCGACGGATGCGGCGTCGGACAGCTTCAAGGCGCGGGCCATTTCCTGGGTCATGATTGGCGGCCTTGTTGCCGGGATCATCGGCCCCCAGACCGTGATCTGGACCCGCGATGTGATCGTGACGGCTCCCTTCGCGGGGGCGTTCCTTGCGCAGTCGTTCCTTGCTCTTCTAACCATCGCCGTCGTGGTTTTTCTCCGCTCCCCGCCCGTGTCGGCGCAGTCGCAGACTGGCGGCAGACCGCTGCGGGAGATCGTGACCCAGCCGCGTTTCATCGTGGCGGTGACGAGCGGTGTCGTTTCCGCAGCGCTGATGACTTTCGTGATGACCGCCGCGCCGCTCGCCATGATCGGCTGCGGCCATTCCGTCAGCACGGCGGCGCTCGGCATCCAGTGGCATGTGCTCGCCATGTACGGCCCGAGCTTCTTCACGGGGCGGCTCATCCAACGCTTCGGCAAGGAGCGTGTGACCGCGGTCGGCCTCGTCCTGATCGCTGTATCCGCGACCGTTGGTCTATCGGGCTTGACGGTCGCCCATTTCTGGGGCGCCCTGATCCTGCTCGGCATCGGCTGGAATTTCGGTTTCATCGGCGCGACCGCCCTTGTGACCGATTGTTACCGCTCCGAGGAGCGGGCGCGGGTTCAGGCCATCAACGATTTTCTCGTCTTCGGCTTTGTCGCGCTGGCGTCTTTTTCCTCTGGAAATCTCCTGAGCACGGACGGGTGGGGGACCTTGAACCTCCTCGTCTACCCGCCGGTCGCCGTCGCCCTGGGGCTGCTTGCCTGGCAAAGCAAGAAGAACGCAGTCGTCGCCGCCTGAAACTCTTCTGTGAATGTCATCCTGAAGTCTCGTTGCTTCCTGCCCAAAGTTTTGCCACCAATTAAGGCCTTCCCCGGAGGTAGAGGCCAGTCAAGGCCAGAATACGGGCTTTGATGATCGGTCATCTGCCATCCATCACAAGGACGGCACTATGGCACTTACGTTGATTATCCTCGGCGGCCTGCTCTCCATCGCCTACGGCCTATGGGCCATTTCCGACGTCATGAAGCGAGATGCAGGCTCGCAGCGCATGCAGGAGATCGCCGGCGCGATCGCGGAAGGGGCTAAAGCCTATCTCCGGCGGCAATACTCCACCATCGCCATCGTCGGCGTCGTCCTCTTCCTTGTCATTTCATATCTGCTCGGCGTGCGCGTCGGCGTGGGCTTCGCCATCGGCGCAATCCTGTCCGGAACGGCCGGTTTCATCGGCATGAATGTGTCCGTGCGCGCCAATGTCCGCACCGCCCAGGCGGCGACCAAGTCGCTCGGCGGCGGGCTCGATGTCGCCTTCAAGGCAGGGGCCGTCACCGGCCTGCTTGTGGCCGGTCTCGCGCTGCTCGGCGTTGCGCTCTACTACACCTACCTGACGCGGGGAGCGGGCCTTGCGCCCTCCGACCGTCAGGTCATTGACAGCCTCGTGGCCCTCGGCTTCGGCGCTTCGCTGATTTCGATCTTCGCCCGTCTCGGCGGCGGTATCTTCACCAAGGGTGCGGATGTCGGCGGCGATCTCGTCGGCAAGGTCGAGGCCGGCATTCCGGAGGACGATCCGCGCAATCCCGCGACCATTGCAGACAACGTGGGCGACAATGTTGGTGATTGCGCGGGCATGGCTGCCGACCTGTTCGAGACCTACGCGGTGACCGTGGTCGGCACGATGGTTCTCGCGGCGATCTACTTCGCGGGGCAGCCGCTGCTCGAAACCATGATGCTCTATCCGCTTTCCATCGGTGCGGTGTGCATCGTCACCTCCATCATCGGCACGTTCTTCGTGAAGCTCGGACAGAACGAAGCCATCATGGGCGCGCTCTACAAGGGGCTTGCAGCAACGGGTGTTCTGTCTCTCGCCGCCATCGCGCTCGTGACCTCGCAGACCATCGGGTTCGGGCCTGTGGCAGGCGCGACCTTCACGGGGCTCGATCTCTTCTGGTGCGCTATCGTCGGCCTTGCCGTCACGGCGCTCATCGTCGTTGTCACGGAGTTCTACACCGGCGTCGGCTTCAGGCCCGTGCGTTCCATCGCGCAGGCCTCGGTGACGGGGCACGGCACCAACGTGATCCAGGGTCTTGCGGTGTCGCTTGAATCGACGGCGCTTCCCGCCATCACGATCATCGCGGGCATCATCATCGCCTTCAAGCTCGCGGGGCTGTTCGGCATCGCGGTCGCCGTGACGGCGATGCTCGGCGTCGCCGGCATGATCGTGGCGCTCGACGCCTTCGGCCCGGTGACGGACAACGCGGGCGGCATTGCCGAAATGGCGGGGCTGCCGAAGGAGGTCCGCAAGTCCACCGACGCGCTGGATGCCGTCGGCAACACCACCAAGGCCGTGACCAAGGGCTACGCCATCGGCTCGGCAGGCCTTGGTGCGCTGGTTCTGTTCGCGGCCTATACGTCGGACCTGAACTACTTCACGCAGAATGCGGGCACTTATCCGTATTTCCAGGGCGTGAAGCCGGACTTCTCCCTCGCCAATCCTTATGTGGTCGTGGGCCTGTTGTTCGGCGGGCTCATTCCCTTCCTCTTCGGCGGCATCGCCATGACGGCCGTGGGCCGTGCGGCGGGTTCGGTCGTGGAGGAAGTACGCCGGCAGTTCCGCGAGAAGCCGGGCATCATGGAAGGCAAGGACAGGCCCGATTATGGCCGCGCGGTGGACATGCTCACCCGCGCCGCCATCAAGGAAATGATCGTGCCGTCGCTCCTGCCGGTGCTCGCCCCCATCGTGACCTATTTCGCGATCTACTGGATCGCGGGCAAGTCGCAGGCCTTCTCGGCGGTGGGTGCGATGCTCCTGGGCGTGATCGTCACGGGCCTCTTCGTCGCCATCTCCATGACCTCCGGCGGCGGCGCGTGGGACAACGCCAAGAAGTCATTCGAGGACGGCTTCACCGACGAGGGCGGGGTGACCCATCACAAGGGGTCGGAAGCTCACAAGGCCTCCGTCACCGGCGACACCGTCGGCGACCCCTACAAGGACACGGCGGGTCCCGCCGTGAACCCGGCGATCAAGATCACCAACATCATCGCGCTGTTGCTGCTGGCGATCCTCGCGCACTCGTAGGGTGGGAAACGCCTTGCCGAGGGCTCGCTCCGGCAAGGCGCTTAAAGAGCGAGGCCGCGCAAAAGAAAAGGCCGGGCTGGTGCCCGGCCTTGAACGTTTCGGCTGATTTTGCCGTTAGACCCCGAACGGGTTGAAGTTGTTCGTGCCGCGGAAGAGCTGGCCGATGAAGCTGGCCTCTTCGCCGCCCGAGGGGGTGGAGCGGGAGATGAAGTCGAACACCTTGCCGTCCTGCAGGCCATAGAGCGCGACACGCTCGACCTTGAGGCCATTGTCGAAATAAACGGCGGTCACCTGCTGCTCGACGACTGTCTCTCCGAGGAACTGAAGGTTCCGGCGGGACTTCTGGCTGATGTAATACCAGTTCTTGTTGCCGACCGTGGACACCGTGGAGGGTGTACCCAGAGTCTGCAGGACCTGATCGGCGCTCATGCCCTTCTTGACCGTCGCGAGAGCCTTCTCGTCGACGATATAGCCACGCTGGAAATCCTCGCCGACGGATGAGCAGGCGAGGAGAGGGGAGGCGAGAAAGGCTGCAGCAGCGAGGCGCGCAACAATCGGGGAAACTCGACGCGTCATGTAAAACTTCCACTGGTGAGGCGCAAAAGGTGAGTTGCGCCTTTGGATATGGATGGCGTACCTCGGTGGCGTACCCCGAGGCTTCGATTTTGACAAGGCAGGACAGGCCCAGTGATCTTCAGTCTTTTCCGCAAGGATGAGCGGCGTGTGACGATTGGCACCCTTTATACGCGCGTTGCCGAGGCGTCGCGCGGGGCCGGCCTCTACCTTGCGCTTGGGGTCCCGGACACGCTGGAAGGGCGCTTCGAATCCCTTTCCCTGCATATGATTCTTGTCCTGCGAGCCCTGCGTCGTCTGCCGCCTCCGGCAGACGACGTGGCGGCCGATCTCACCGACGCCCTGTTCAGCGACCTCGATGCGGCTTTGCGCGAAATGGGTGTGGGTGACACCACAGTGCCCAAGCGCATGAAGACGATGGCAAGCGCGTTTTACGGCCGGGCGCAGGCTTATGACGCCCCCCTCGATTCCGGGGATGAGGCTGCTCTGGCGCTCGCTTTGGCCAAAAACGTCACCGCGGACGACCAACCGGCGACGGCTCTGGCGCGCTACGCCCTTGCTGCGGACAGCCTTCTCAAGACCGCCGATCTCGACACAATTCTGAAACAGGGGCCTGCTTTTCCTCAGGCCGAAACCTTCAAGGAGGGCGCATGATGACACCGGATACCGTCGGCCCACTGACGCGGCTCATCGACGTCAGGCACCTGCCGCCCCACGGGCTGGCCCAGCGCCTTGAGGCGACGCCCGAAGAGTGCAAAGCCCTGGCCGAGGATTTCAAGCTCTCGGCTATCCGCTCCCTCGTGGGCGACTACACCATCGCGAAGACCGGCAAGGGAGTGCGGGTGACAGGCCGTATCACGGCGGATATGACCCAGATCTGTGTGGTGAGCCTCGATCCCTTCGATTCAATCCTCGAGGAGGATGTGGAAATCGATTTCGCGGACACGGATACTCGCCAGCCCGAACATGCGGTGGAGGTCAGTGAGTATGACCCACCGGACGAGATCGTAAACGGGCGCATCGACATCGGCGCGCTGACGGCGGAATTCCTCGCCCTCGGACTTGATCCCTATCCGAAGAAGCCGGGCGTGAGTTTTGACGAGAAATACGCCCACGAGGGGGAGGAATCCCCGTTCGCGGCTCTCGGAAAACTGAAGAAAGGCGAGTAGGGTCGCTCCGCTTTCCGGGTTTGGGGGGCGGGACGGTCCGGGACAGGTAGAATTCGGTTGCGGTGCCGTGGCAAACCGGTATTTTCCGCCCCCTGTCTGACCTCCAAGCCCCTTACGGGACTGAGAACCACGAAAGAACTTCCTTTCCATGTCTAAGCCGGTGCGTATTTCGCTTGACGCGATGGGTGGAGATCATGGTGTCTCGGTTGTGGTTCCCGGCGCGGCCCTGGCTTTGGAGCGCCATCCGGACATTAAGTTTCTTTTCTTTGGGAACGAGGCGCTCATCGCCCCGCTCCTGAACGCCAATCCCAAGCTCAAGGCCGCCAGCGAGATCCGGCATACGGACCTCGCCATTTCGATGGACGAGAAGCCAGCCCAGGCGATTCGCATGGGGCGCGGCAAGTCTTCCATGTGGAAGGCCGTCCAGGCCGTGCGGGATGGGGAGGCGGATGCCGCCGTCTCCGCCGGCAACACGGGCGCCTTGATGGCGACCGCCAAGATCTGCCTCAAGATGATGGCGCATATCGACCGGCCCGCCATCGCGGCCATGTGGCCGACCCTGCGCGGTGAGAGCATCGTCCTCGACGTGGGCGCGACCATCGGCGCGGATGCGCAGCACCTCGTCGATATGGCAATTATGGGCGCGGCGATGGCGCGCATCGTTTTCGATCTGGAGCGCCCCACCGTCGGCCTGTTGAACGTGGGCACGGAGGAGATCAAGGGCATCGAAACCGTCAAGGAAGCCGCCCGTATCCTCAAGGAGACTCCGGTTCCGCACCTTGACTATCGCGGCTTCGTGGAAGGCGACGATCTCGGCAAGGGCACGGTGGATGTGGTCGTGACCGAAGGCTTTACAGGCAACATCGCCCTGAAGACGGCGGAGGGAACGGCGAAGCAGATTGCGGAATATCTGCGCGCCGCCATGAGCCGCTCGCTGATGGCCAAGATCGGTTACCTCTTCGCCAAGCAGGCTTTCGCCGCGCTGAAAGAGAAGCTCGATCCGCGTAAAGTGAACGGCGGCGTGTTTCTAGGCCTCGAAGGCGTCGTGGTGAAAAGCCACGGCGGGACCGACGCCATCGGCTTCGCCAGCGCTATCGATGTGGCCTATGACATGGCCCACTTTGAATTGATGAAGACAATCCGCGACATGCTGGAGCATGGTCCGCTGGAACAACCCGCTTGAAGGACGGTCAGCGCTTGAAACGCATTCGTTCCATCGTTCGCGGCATCGGCTCCTACCTGCCGGAGCGCGTCGTCACGAATTACGATCTCGAGAAGGTCATGGATACCTCCCATGACTGGATCGTGCAGCGCACGGGCATCGAGGAGCGCCACATCGCCGCCGATGACGAGCCGACCTCGGCGCTCGGCATAAAAGCTGCGCAGGCGGCCCTGGCGGATGCGGGGCTGACGCCCGCAGACATCGACCTCATCATCTGCGCCACCTCGACGCCGGACTATACTTTTCCCTCGACCGCCACGCAGATCCAGTTCGGTCTCGGCATGTCCCACGGCGCAGCCTTCGACCTGCAGGCGGTGTGTACGGGCTTCGTCTATGCGGTCGCTACCGCCGACAAGTTCCTGGCTTCCGGCTCGCACAAGCGCGCGCTGGTCATCGGCGCGGAGACCTTCTCGCGTATCCTCGACTGGAACGACCGCACCACCTGCGTCCTCTTCGGTGACGGCGCCGGCGCTATCGTGCTGGAGGCGGCGGAGGGCGAGGGCACCTCGGCCGACCGCGGTGTGCTGACCTCGCATCTGCGCTCCGACGGGCGCTATCGGGACAAGCTCTACGTGGACGGCGGCCCGGGCTCCACCAAGACGACCGGCGTTCTCAAGATGGAGGGTCGCGATGTCTTCCGCTTCGCCGTCGGCATGGTGACGGATGTGGTCGCAGACGCCTTCAAGGCCACCGGCACCACGCCGGAGGAGCTGAAGTGGTTCGTGCCGCATCAGGCCAACAAGCGGATCATCACCGCGAGCGCTGAGAAGCTTGGCATTGCACCCGAAAAGGTGGTCATCACTGTCAACAAGCACGGCAATACCTCGGCTGCCTCCATTCCGTTGGCGCTCGATGTCGCCTGCAAAGACGGACGCATCAAGAAGGGCGATCTCGTGATGATCGAGGCCATCGGCGGCGGCTTTACCTGGGGTAGCGCGCTGATCCGCTGGTAGCGGGACACCGCAAAGTGTTTTTGATTACGATTCCAGACCTTTAGATGGTTGACGCTGGGCTCGCCTGTGCCTAGCGTCACCGCTTCGAACAACTTATCAGCAGCATTTCACCGAGCGCTTGGGGGCGTTGATGGCTGGAAAAACAGTCACCAGAGCGGATTTGAGCGAGGCCGTCTATCAGAAGGTCGGCCTTTCCCGTACGGAATCAGCGGATCTTGTAGAGACCGTCCTGTCGGAAATCTGCGGCTGTCTGGCTTCCGGAGAGACCGTGAAGCTGTCCTCCTTCGGTTCCTTCATCGTGCGCGACAAGGGCGAGCGGATCGGCCGCAACCCCAAGACGGGCGTCGAGGTTCCGATCGATCCGCGCCGGGTCATGGTCTTCAAGCCGTCCAACATCCTGAAAGCGCGCATCAACGGCGAAAATATCGACGGTCTGGACGATTAATGGGAGTTGTGAAACGCGATGGACAAAAGTCCTGACGCCTTCCGCACGATCAGCGAGGTCGCCGAAGACCTCGATGTGCCGCAGCATGTGCTGCGCTTCTGGGAGACGCGTTTCGCCCACATCAAGCCCCTGAAGCGTGGCGGCGGCCGCCGCTACTACCGCCCGGACGATGTCGATCTGCTCAAGGGCATCCGTCACCTGCTTTACGGTGAAGGCTACACCATCAAGGGTGTGCAGCGGATTCTGAAAGAAGACGGCGTCCGCTTCGTGCAGTCAGTCGGGCGCGGAGAGGCGGCTGTCACAGCGCCGCAGGCGCATGAGCGGGAAGAAGAATATCCGGCCGAGACTTATGATGCTCCGGGCTCGGTCCCCGCATCTGCCGCTGCGCCGCTGCCGAACGGGGGAGGGCATGGCCCCCAGCCCGGCCTGAATGCTGCCGATCTCAAATTGCTTCGTGCCGCCTTTGACGAACTCGCCGAGTGCGAGCGCGTGTTGAGCGGCCTGAAGGCCCCCGCCGAGGCCGGGGCAAGCGAGTAACGCGCTCGCAAGCGTTCCAGATGCAACCCGCAGTGCCGCTTTTCCGGCATCGGCGTCGAAAGCGTGGGATGCTTCTTCCAAAATCGCATTTTGAGGGGTTGCGAAGCGCCGCCCCGGCGGCTAAATCACCCGAAGCCGAAAGGCGTCGGAGCGTAGCGCAGCCCGGTTAGCGCACTAGTCTGGGGGACTAGGGGTCGGAGGTTCAAATCCTCTCGCTCCGACCATTTATCTCAAGAGTGTCAAAGCTGAGTTCAGGCCGCCCTCCGGGCGGCTTTGTTGTTTCTGGCTGGGTTCAACTGCCTTTGTGGGCAAGATGCAAGAAGGGCCCGCAGCGAGATGCTACGAACCCTTCCGATCATCGAAACGTCACAGGCCCTGCGATGTATGCCTGTGCCGCCGTTCCATGCAGTCACTTGGAGGGAGACGCACCGAGAATGGCGTAGGTTTCGATTTCGATCCGCTGCCACGGCCGCATGAAGGACGAGACCTGCACTGTCGTGCTTGCCGGCCTGATGTCCTTGAAAATTTCCCCGTGCGCGCGGGCGATGTCCTCGAAATCGCCGATGTTCGTCACATAGACGACCGTGCGCACGACATCGGAGAACGATGCTCCGGCTTCTTTCAGCGCCTTCCCGATGATTTCGAAGGCGGCCACCATCTGGGTATAGCTGTCGCTCTCCTCGTGCCCCTTCGGCGCGCAGGTGCCCGAGACATGGATATGGTCGCCATAGCGGACTGCGCGTGAATAGCCGTAGATCGGCTCATACTGCGCCCCGGATGAAATATTCTGGCGTTTGCTGCTCATCAGCTTTTCCTTTTCTGGTGGAGACTTGTGGTGGACTGATCGCCGTGCCGATGCGCGTCAGAAGCATTCCTCGACCGTCCAGTGGACGGGAACCTCGGCAATACTCGCGGTCGGCGGAAGTTCGAGAACCATATGAACGATCCTCGCGAGATCCTCGGGCTGCGTGAGCAGCGAGGGATCCTGTGACGTGAGATCTCGGCTCATGTCGGTAGCGACGAAGCTGGGGCAGATCGCGGTGGTCCGAATGCCAGTGTCGCGCCCGCTCTGGCGCAGGGCGTGCGCAAAGCCCATCAGGGCGAACTTCGACATGCCGTAGAGTCCGGAGGAGGGGGACTTGATCCGCTTTCCCGAAAGCGACGACATCACGACAATCCGACCGGGCCGCTCTTTCGCCAGATGCGGCCACGCCAGTGCGGTCAACCGCATGGGTGAGCGAACGTTGATGGCGAAGGTGCGCGCGAAGTCCTGATCCGTCGCGTCGAGCACATTGATCGGCAACATGACGCCCGCGTTGTGGACGAGCCCGTCCAGCCGCCCGAAACGGGCCACGGTGTCGGACACCCAAACCGCTTCGCTGTCGGGGTCTTCCGCGTCAAAGCGGCAGGCAAGAACAGCCTCGCCGTGCAGCGGCGCATTGGCAGGATCGCGCAGTCCGAGGCTGACGGCCCAGCCGTTCTCCACGAGCCGGTGGGCGATGGCCGCGCCGATCCCCCTCGACGCGCCGCTGATCATGGCGACGGGCCGTCCGCCCATATGCATCGTGCCTGGCACGGTTCCGCTCGGCTGAGTCATGCCGCCAGTGCCGGACGCAGGCGCGAGATCGAGAAGGGAGCCGGATCGACAAGCGGCGATGTTCCCATGACGATATCGGCCATCAACTGCCCCGCTGCGGGCGCAATGCCGAACCCGTGGCCGGAGAAGCCAGAGGCGATGTGGAAGCCGGGTAAGGTCTTCACGGCGCTGATGACCGGGATTGCATCGGGCGTGACATCCATCACGCCGGCCCATTCCCGCACGACGCGTGCTTTTGCAAAGGCCGGGTAGGCGCGGGCGAGGTTGGCCAGGGCTTTGCGATTGAAGGAGGCGGTTGGTTCCGGATCGAGCGTGCGCACCTTCTCGAAGGGCGTGACCTCATTGGCGCTCCAGCGCCGTGGGATCAAAAGATCGCGCACGAAGCTCGGGCCGATGCGCAGCTTCAATTCACGCCATGTCTGGACCAGTGACGGCAAGTATTCGAACATCAGCCGGAAATTGTCAGGCAGCAGCGGTGCAAGATTGGCGTTGCGCAGGGCGATGGTGTAGTCGCCGTCGAGGCGCTTTCTGTAAGCGAAGTTACCCGCGCCGACAGGCATCTCCGCAAGGCCCTCGATGCCACTCACCCGCGCGACGCTGCCGATCACCTTCAACTGCGGAAAATCGATTCCGAGATTGCCGGCGAACAGACGTGACCAGACGCCGCCCGCGAGCACGACGGACGAGCAT
The DNA here is from genome assembly GCF_003290125.1 of Microvirga flavescens. GTDB lineage: Bacteria > Pseudomonadota > Alphaproteobacteria > Rhizobiales > Beijerinckiaceae > Microvirga > Microvirga flavescens. Next base: position 239,604 of record NZ_QMKH01000004.1, on the reverse strand, counting down.
TTGACCGTTCCATGTTCCGTGACGATGCCGGAAACGCGACCGGCCGCCGTTTCCACCGTACGCACGGCGCAGTTCGTCAGAATGCGGGCTCCGGCCCGGCGTGCTGCTTCGGCAATGGCGGGCGCGGCAATCCACGGCTCGGCTCGCCCGTCGGTCGGCGTGTAGAGGCCGGCCAGAAGGCCACCGGAGGAACCCGGCAGTAGGTCCGTCACCTCACGGGCCGAGAGCATGCGCGCGTCGAGGCCGTGAGTGAGGCCCTTCTCGTACCAGCCGCCCCAATTCTCGAGGTCGTTCTTGTTGTAGCAAAGGTAGGTGATGCCCGTGCGGCGAAAGCCCGTCTCGCTGCCGATGCGCTTGTTCATGTCGCCCCACAGCCGCAGGCTCGCCATCGTCAGTGGCAGTTCGGCGACATCCCGTCCCATCTGGCGCGTCCAGCCCCAATTGCGGGACGATTGTTCGCCCGCGATCCGGCCCTTCTCGAACACGCCGACGGAAACGCCGCGCTCGGCCAGGGTCAGGGCGGTGACGATGCCGATGATGCCGCCTCCGATGATCGCCACGTCGACTTGGCGCGGCAGCTCGGGATCTCCCTGGAAGGGAGCGACGGGGATGGAGATGTCCATAGCGAACCTCGGCTCTCTCAGGCCCATTCGGGGCCGGGCACCTGGACGAGATGGCCAGGTTTGATTTCTTCGTAGTGGCGCTGCGGCGGCACGAAGCCGCGCGGTTTCAACGGGCTTCGGAGTTCGCCGTCGCCTGTCAGGTTGCGGCGATAGTGGCGACGGGCCGGGTCCGGCATCGGCACGGCGTCCAGCAGCCGACGCGTGTAGGGGTGACGAGGATTGCCGAAGACCTCCGCCCGCTCGCCGATCTCGACGATCTCGCCCAGATACATCACCGCGACGCGGTGGCTGATGCGCTCCACCACGGCCATGTCGTGCGAGATGAAGACGATGCCGAGCTTGAGTTCCTGCTGCAGGTCCATCAGCAGGTTGACCACTTGCGCCTTGACCGACACGTCGAGCGCCGAAACCGCCTCGTCGGCAACGAGCATCCCCGGCTGCAAGGCGAGCGCGCGAGCGATGCAGATGCGCTGGCGCTGACCGCCTGAGAATTCATGCGGGTAGCGCTGGGCGACTTCCGGCGAGAGGCCGACACGCTGCAAGAGATCCGCCGCAATCTCCACGCGCTCCTTCGGGCTTGAGAGATGATGGATCTGCAGGGGTTCCTGGATAGCCTTGCCCACGGTCAGGCGCGGGTTGAGGCTCGCGAAGGGATCCTGAAAAACCATCTGCACATGGCGGCTGAGTTCGTGCTGGCTCAATCCGGCAAGATCGCGCCCGTCGAGTTCGACATGCCCGGACGAGGGTTTGCGCAAGCCCGCGATGACGCGCCCCATCGTCGACTTGCCGCAACCGGATTCCCCCACGATCGCCAGCGTTTCACCGCGCGCCAGATTGAACGATACGTTTTCCACCGCATGAACGCGCGTCGTGACCCGCCGCAGCAGCGAAGAGCGGATATCGAAGCGAACGGAGAGCCCCTTGACGTCGAGGAGAGGCGGAGCCTGCTTCTGACGAATGTCGGGCAGCTCGCGCTCCAGCGCGGCTTCGCCTGTGGCGATGTCGAAGATCGGGAATGGATGCGGCTTGGCATGTTCGCGCATCGATCCCAGTTGCGGCACGGCGGAAAGCAGCGCCCGCGTGTAGGGTTGAGCCGGCCTTGCAAACACCTCGGCGGTCGTGCCGGTCTCGATCTGATCGCCGCGATACATGACCAGCGTCCGGTCCGCGACCTCGGCCACCACTCCCATGTCGTGAGTGATGAACAGGACCGCCATGCCCTCTTCCTCCTGCAGCTCCTTGATGAGCGAGAGGACCTGCGCCTGGATCGTCACGTCGAGGGCGGTGGTCGGCTCATCTGCGATCAGCAGGGCAGGCTTGCATGCGAGGGCGATGGCGATCATCACGCGTTGGCGCATGCCGCCCGAGAACTGATAGGGAAACTGGCCATAACGGCGCTTCGCGTCCGGAATGCGCACCCGCTCCATCAGCCTCAAGGCGTCGGCGCGAGCTTGTGCCTGGGTCACGCCCCGGTGGAAGCGAATGGATTCCGCGATCTGGTCGCCGATGGGCATGACCGGATTGAGGCTTGTCATCGGCTCCTGGAAGATCATGGCCATGTCGTTGCCGCGGATCTTCACCATCTCGGTCTCGGGCAATCCCAAAAGCTCTCGTCCGGCAAGCTTGATTGACCCTTCGATGCGACTGATCCCACGCGGCAGAAGCTGCATGGTCGAGAGTGCGGTCACGCTCTTGCCGGAGCCGGATTCACCGACGATGGCCAATGTTTCACCCGCAGCGATCTCGAAGTTGAGATTGCGGACGACCGCATTCCAGGCATCGCCCCGTTTCAGGGAGACGGTCAGGTTCGAAACGGCGAGGATCGGTCCGGAGGGGGCCGCGGAGCGCGCTGGAACAGTCAACACGGTAGCTCCTTCTCTGGGTACGGAGACACGGGTTTGCACGAGCGGTTTCAGTTGCCGGTTCCGTGAACGTGGCGCGGATCGAACCAGTCGCGCAGCCGGTCACAGAAGGCATTGAGAACAAGGATCAGCAGCGAGAGGACGAGGCACGGCCACACCAGAAGCATGGGCGCCTGTGCCAGCGTCGCACGGCCGGTGCCGATCATCAGGCCGAGGGATGGGGCAGGGGGCAACACGCCCAGCCCCAGGAAGGACAGGCCCGATTCAAGGACGACTGTCACTGCCATCACGAAGCTGAACTGCACGATCAGCGGGCCGAGAATGTTCGGCAGGATGGTGCGGAGCATGATCCGCCCGGCGCCCGCGCCCATGCCGCGGGCGGCATCGACATATTCCTGCGAACGGACCGTCAGGACGCTGGCATGAGCGACGCGGGTGAAGGACGGAACGAACACCAGCGCAAGAACCGGGATCAGCGTCAGCGATCCGGGGCCGTAGAGCGTCACGGCGAGCATTGCGAGGAGGAGCGGCGGGAAGCACAGAATGATGTCCATGCTGCGCATGGTCAGCACTTCCGTGGCGCCACGGCTGAAGCCGCCGATGATGCCCAGCGCGCTCCCGATGGCGCCTGAAAGCAGGGCCGCGCTGATCGCGATGAACATGGCGCTGCGCAGAGCCCAGACGAGGCGGGAGAGGATGTCGCGGCCATATTCATCCTGGCCCAGCGGAAACGCCCACGAGGGAGGAGCGAAACGCGAGGCGATGTTCATCGCCAATGGATCGTGAATCGGAAGCAGTGGCGCAAGCAGGCTCAACGCAATGAGACACAGGAAGAGCGCTGACGGCCAATTGCGAAAAGCGGAGATCATTTGCGGACCCTCGGATCGGCAAGGCCGTAGAGAATGTCGACGACAAGGTTGAGCCCGATGAACAGCGCGGAAATGACGAGGATGACGGCCGTCACGGTCGGGTAGTCGCGTGCGCTCACGGCGCTGACCAGCATGCCCGACAGGCCGGGCCAGTTGAACACGTACTCCACGAGCACGGTGCCGCCGAGCAACCCGCCCAGCTGCAGGGCGAAGACGGTTATCACCGGCATCAGCGCATTTCTCAGAACATGCCGGACGATCACGTAGCGCTCCGGCAATCCTTTGGCGTGCGCGGTGCGAACGAAATCGAGGGGCAGGACGTCCTTCATCGAGGCGCGCGTGATGCGGAACAGGATGGCGGACAGGCCGATGCCGATGGCTACCGCCGGCATGAACAGCAGCTTCAGATGGCCGATGGGGTCGCTTGCGTAGGCGACAAACCCGCCCGCCGGCATGAGCTTGAGAAGCTGCGACAGGACAAGGATCATCAACGTTCCGACCACGAAGACCGGCACGCCTTGAGCAAAGCCCGTGACAAGGGATGCGAAGCGGTCAAAAGCGCGGCCTTGCTTGAGAGCTGCCACGACCCCCGCCGGAAGTCCGATGAGGAGGCTGATGAGAGCGGCTGCCCCGATCAGTTCGAGCGTGCGCGGGAGGCGCAGCGCAATCTCTCGCCCGATTGGGCGGTCGTCGACCATCGAACGTCCGAGATCTCCCCGAGCCAGCGCGGACATCTTCTCCACATACTGAACATGGATCGGCTTGTTCAGGCCGAGATCCTCGCGGATCAGTTCTATCGTGGCGCGATCCGGAGCCGCCCCATCCTGCGACAGAAGAAGTTCTACGGGATCGCCCGGCACCATGTAGATGGACAGAAAGACAAGGGTCGTCACGACCCAAAGAAGAACGATGCTCAGCGCGACACGTTGCAGGAACCATGCCATCGAATGCATTTCCTTGTTGGGCCACGGCAGTGGCCGGCGTTGCGCCCGGATGCCGATATGGGCACCCGGACGAGCGCGTTTGACGTCAGGAGATGGTCAACTGGTCGAACAGGGTTGCCGAGAAGGGCGAGAGCTGTTCGGGCAGCAACGTGAGGCCACTCACAGCCTTTGACCGTGCATACCCCGTCGCGCGGTAGGCCACGCCGCAGAAGCTGGCGTTCTCGCACACCAGTGTGTCGATCTCGGCATAAATCGCCTTGCGCTTCGTTTCGTCGAATTCCGCGCGACCTTTCTCGAGAAGCTCGGACAATCCCGGAACCTCGAAATTCCGGCTACGCAGGAACGTCGGCGACAGGGAAGGATCGATCAGTGTGGTCGCGGCATCCGGGTCGAGACTGTCGATGCCGATGCCCTGAACGGCAAAGTCGCCTTGGCCGCGATTGCCCATCGTGACGCGGGTCGCCCAATCGGGCATGACCGTCTTCACGGTAATTCCCACCTCGGCCAACTGGTTCTGAACCAGAACCGCAATGTCGCGGTGCATGGTGTATTGCGAGGTTGCCAGCAAGGTCACGGTCAGACCCTTCTCCTGGCCCGCTGCCTTCAGGAGCGCGCGCGCCTTCTCGGGATCGTAGGTCCAGTAGTTGGCGAGCTTCTTGTCGAAATACGGCGAAACCGAGGGGCGAGGCACGCCGGCAAGCGGCGCGCCGTGTCCGAAGAACACAGCCTTCACGATATCTTCGCGGCGCAGGGCGTAAGATACCGCCTGTCGCAAACGCTTGTCCGCGAACGGGCCCGAGCCGTTGAAGCTGAGATACATGAAGGCGCCTGCGGCGACCGCATCCAGTTTCAGTTGCTGGTTGGCGGCGATGGCGTCCATCGCATTCCACGGAACGTAGTCGATGAGGTCCACATCGCCCGACTGCAGGGCCGCCACGCGCAGGTTCTCGTCGATGTAGGGGACGACGCGAATTCTCGGAATGGCCGGAAGCTTGTCCTTGAAATAATGCTTCGAGGCGGTGAGCATGATCTCCACGCCCTTTTCCGCACTCGTCAGAACATAAGGACCGGCGCCAATGCCCTGTTCCTTTTCGTCCGTCGAGCCGGCCTTGAGGATCGCCAGGTACGGATAAGCCAGCAGCGCCGGGATCGTCGCGGAAGGGGTCTTCGTGACAATGCGGAAAGTACCCGCATCGGCGATGTCGATGCGCTCGATCGGCAGGGCGGCGTCGCGCATATAAGCGCCGGTATCCTTCGCGAGGATCTTGTCGAAGGTCCACTTCACGTCCTGCGACGTCACAGGCGAGCCGTCGCTGAAGAGGGTCTTGCGCAGGGTGACGCGCCAGACAAGATCACTTTCACGCGCCCAGCTCTCCGCCAGTTCTCCGACCAGAGCGCCCTTGGTGTCGTAGGCAAGGAGGTTGCGGTTGAGGAGCGCGGAGATGAGATGACCGGCATAGCCGACATTGATCCACGGACGGAAATGGGCCGGGTAGGTCGAAAGGCCGATGCGCAGCGTCTTTTCAGGGGACTGCGCGAAGGATGCACGCGAGCCGAGCGGAATTGTCGCGGCTGCTAGGGACTGGATGAGGACTCGACGGTTCAGGATCATGGATTTCCCTCTGTTCTGTTCAAGTGCCATTGCACTGCCCGGGTTGCAGTTCGCGCCGCATCCTCAGACGGGAAGTCATGCTGTGCGGCCAAGCCGTTAGTCAGCAGCTCCCTATGGATTGAACGCTAGACTCCAACCTTGCGCAGCGTCAAACGAATTCTGATTATTATTTTTTGAAAGTCTTAGTATTCCGATTATCAGAATAAAACGAGTTTTCGTGGACGTTCATTTGGCAATATCGCACAGCTTTTAGGCTCTTAAAAACCGATAATCAGAATATTAAAAAATATATGATCCACATATTGGAATTGAATTGACAGTGGGTCGAGCTCCCTCTTAGCTGACGATCAGCTTTTGCAGAGGAACTGCACTGTTGAGGGAGCTACTGATGGCATGGCGAATCGGAGTTGATTCCGGGGGCACGTTCACGGACGTCTGCCTCTTCAACGATGCAACCGGGGAGGTGGTGATCTGGAAGGTCTCCTCCACTCCCGACGACCCGTCGCGAGGAATTACGCAAGGTATCGATGAAGGCTTGAAGCGCGTGGACGGTGCTGCGTCGGACGTAACGTTCGTCGGCCACGGCACGACGGTTGCGACGAACGCCCTGATCCAGAGGCGCGGCGTGCGCACCGGCCTGATTACGACCGAAGGTTTTCGCGATCTGCTGGAAATCGGCCGCCAGAAGCGCCCCGATCTTTACGACCTCCAGGCCGACAAGCCGGAAACGCTCGTCACGCGCGATCTGCGCATCGGCGTCAATGAGCGCGTTCTCGGTAACGGGAAAACGGAGATCGTGCTGAATGAGGACGAGATCCGTGACGCGGTTCGCAAGCTCAAGGCGGAAGGGGCCGAGGCGATTGCGGTCTGCTTCCTCTATAGCTTCCTTGATCCCGCGCACGAGGAACTGACGGCGCGCATTCTTGCCGAAGAATTCCCCGAAGGCTTCGTTGCGGTTTCAAGCCGCATCGCCCCGGAATTCCGCGAGTTCGAGCGTCTCTCGACGACGGTCGTCAACGCCTATCTCGGGCCTGTGATGCAATCCTACGTGCGGGCCTTGAAGCGCAAGATCGTCGATCTCGGGATCACGGTCGCGCCGCAACTCACGCAGTCGAATGGCGGCGTGATCGGGTTCGATGCGGCTGCCGATCTTCCTGTGCGCACCGTGTTGTCCGGCCCGTCGACGGGCGTCGTGGCCGCTCAGGCAATCGGCCGTATGACCGGTATCTCCAACCTGATTACCTTCGACATGGGCGGCACAAGCTCGGACGTCGCGCTCTTGTCGAATGGGCGCTGCCGGGTCGTGAACGAGGCGGTGGTGCATGGCTATCCGCTCAAGACGCCGATGCTCGACATCCACACGGTCGGCGCGGGCGGCGGCTCCATCGCGTATGTGGACAGCGGCGGGCTCCTCAAGGTCGGTCCGCGCAGCGCCGGCGCCAATCCGGGACCGTCCTGCTACGGCCTCGGCAACGATGAGCCGACGGTGACGGACGCCAACGTGCTGCTGCAGACGCAGAACCCCGAATATCTGCTCAACGGCCGCATGAAGATCGACCAGGAACTGTCGCGCGCCGCCGTTGCACGCCTTGCCGAAAAGCTCGGCATGGGTGTCCTCGAGACCGCCAACGGCATTCTCGACATCGTCACGGCCAACATGGCCAAGGCCATCCGCGTCATCAGCGTGCAGCGCGGCCATGATCCACGCGACTATGCTCTTGTCGCTTTCGGTGGCGCGGGTCCCGTTCATGCCGCGCGTCTTGCCCGCGAGCTCGGCATGTCTCGCGTGTTGATACCGCGCACGCCGGGCGTGCTTTGCGCCCTGGGCCTGCTGATGACCGATCTGCGGACCGATTTCTCGGCGACGCAGATGACGCGGCTCGATGAAGCCAGTCCCGAGGCGATCGGCGCGATCTTCGACAATCTCGCGGAACAGGCCAGCCAATGGTTCACGCAGGAGAATATCCTGCCCGAAGAGCGGCGCATGGAGCGCAACGTCGACCTTCGGTATGCCGGCCAGAACTATGAGATCTCCGTGCCGGTACCACCCGGCCCGGTGACACAGGCGAGCTTCGATGCGATCCGCCAGGGCTTCCTGGATGCGCACCGGCAGCTTTACGGCTTCGTTGCGGATGGAGAGCCGATCCAGATGGTGACCTTCCGCCTGTCCGCCAGCGGTCTTGTCGACAAGGCGGAGTTCCGTCCGTTGCCTGATGCGGGACCCGATGCGTCAGCAGCGATCACCGGGCATCGCGATGTCTGGATGGTGGAAGCCAAGGGCTTCGTCAAAGCCGCCTTGTACACCCGCGATGCGCTTCGCCCCGGCAATGTCGTCGCGGGGCCCGCGATCATCGACCAGATGGACACCACGACAGTGGTGCCGCCCGGCATGGCCGCGACCGTCGACAACTATCTCAATCTCATCCTGGAGGCCCGGTAATGTCCGACACTCTGCAAAATCCCGTGCCCGACGTGGCCGACGCGCGCCTCAACCCCATCACAGTGGAGGTGATCGGCAGCGCGTTCGCCTCCATCGTCGAGGAAATGGGCGAGGCGCTCGTTCGCGCGAGCTACTCCACCAACATCAAGGAGCGGCGCGACTGCTCCACGGCGTTGTTCGACGCGGATGGGTTGATGCTGTGCCAGGCCGAGCACATTCCGATGCACCTGGGCAGCTTCATCGACTTCGTTCCCTATGTGCTGCGGCATTTCGGGCTGGAGAACATCGCGCCGGGCGACATTTTCATGGGCAACGACGCCTATGAGGGTGGCGGGACGCACCTGCCCGATATCGTGATCGCCGAGCCGATCTTCGCCAAGGGTCGGTTGATTGCGTGGGCGATCAATACTGCCCACCATTCCGATTTCGCGGATCGCGGGCACGCTCATATCTATCAGGAAGGCCTGCGCATCCCGCCGGTTCGGCTGTTCCGCGCGGGTGTTCTGCAGGAGGATGTCCAGCGGCTTTTCCTGCTTAACTGCCAGGTGCCTGCCGAACGCATTTCCGACCTGCGGGCGCAGATTGCCGCGAACAGGCTCGGCGTCGCGCGCATGTCGGAGCTTTGTGCGAAATACGGCGTACCGACGGTGCTGGCCGCCGGCAAGGAGCTGATGGACTACGCGGAGCGCAAGATGCGTGCCGGTATCGCAGCAATTCCGGATGGCACGTATCGCTTCGCGGACATCTTCGACAGCGAGTCACTGGACAAGCCCCTCGAGATGTCGGTGTCCATCACCGTGTCAGGCGACGAGATCCACCTCGATTTCGTCAGCCCGCCGCAGGTCCGCGCCGGCCTGAATGTGGTTTACACCGCGCTTCTCGCGACGGTCTATTACGCGGTGAAGACCGTCGTTGACCCGACGATCCTGCCCAATGCCGGTCTGGCGCGGCCCATCCACGTCACCGCGGAGGAAGGGACGATCCTGCGTTGCTCTCATCCCGCAGCGGTCGATGGGCGCATCACCGCTTGCCAGAGAGCGGTGGACCTCATTCACGGGGCCTTCGCCCAGGTGGTGCCGGAGCGCGTTACCGCGGCGTCGAATGGCTCGGTGGCTGTGGCGAGCTTTAATGGCCGCCGTCCTGACAAGTCGCTGTGGGTCTATCTGGAGACGATCGGCGGTGGCAGTGGCGCGCGCCACAGCAAGGATGGTCTCGACGGCGTCCACGTCCACATGACCAACACGTCGAACCTGCCGGTCGAGGCGCTTGAAGGGGAATATCCCATCACGCTTCTGCGCTACGAACTGGTCGACGGTTCCGGAGGAGCGGGGACATGGGTCGGGGGGCTTGGGCTCCGCCGTGTCTACCGCGCCGAGGCTGAGTGCCGCGTTCAGGTGATGGGCTCGCGCCTGACCTCGCGGCCCTGGGGACTTGCCGGAGGTGAAGCGGGTGCACCGGGATACTTCACCGTCAACGGACGTGAGAATGTCTTCGACACCGGCTCGGTCGATCTCAATCCAGGCGATGTCCTCGAGATCGTGACGCCGGGCGCTGGAGGCTACGGCCTTCCATCCCGACGCGGAGCCGAAGACGTGGCGCGTGACCTGCGCGAGGGACGGCTTTCCGCCCCCGCGGTTGCGGCTTAGCGCGAGGCCGCTGGCTGCGATGCGATTCCACGCGCAAATCCGGGCGACCGGGGGGAGGGTGATTGACACTCAACTCCCGGTCAGGGCACACGACAAAGGGAAGGGCAGCCCGGCCTTTCCCTATTGTCGGGATTTGGCGTGAACAAGAAATCCTCATCGAACGTCCAGCGCGCAGCTGAGATTCTGATCGCTCTCGGGTCCGCCGGGGGCGCGGGGATGAGCCTTGCCAGTCTCGCCACCGTCATCGGAGACACGAAGTCGGCGGTCCACCGGGCTCTGGTTTCGCTCGCCGAATTCGGACTGGTGAGCCAGACCGGGCGGCGCGGCAACTATCGGTTGGGACCGGCCATTTATGCCCTGGCCAACCGGACACCGTCGATCAACGACATGGTGACATCCTTCCGCCCCGTCCTGATCTCGATCAGCGCGGAGACGGGTCTGTCGAGCTATCTCATGGTTGAGGCGGGACAGGATTCCATCTGCCTGGATTTCCAGCCCGGCGTCGTCATGGCTCCTGCGCTGGTGGACGGCGTGGGCGGGCGGGTGCCGCTCGGTATCGGTCTCGCAGGCGTGTGCATTCTGGGCATGATGGATGAGGCCTCGCGAAAGCGGATCATGGAGATCAACGAACCTCAGTACGAGAGCTGGGGAGTCGATCCCGCTGTCATTCTTGGCGAGATCGAAGCGTTTCATGAAAAAGGTTATGCCGTTGGCTATCGGACGGCGAGAAACCTGCCGAGCTTGACCATTGCACTGCCGGCCAAGACCGAGGACTTCGTCAACTGCAAGGCTGCCGTGTCCGTTCTTGCGCCGATGAACGGCCTAGACGATGAAGAGATTGAAAAGGTCGTGAGCACGATGCGTCGCTACCTTACTCCGGGCCTTGAAAAGAAGGCAGTCCGTTAGGCCGCAGCGAATGATGCGGGCTCCGGAAGAGCCCGCCGCATGACACGCCTTTCCACTAGGCTTGTTCCTCCACCGCAATTACATGCAGGCGATGCTCCTCACCGGTTCTCGTCGGCCAGGTAATGGACTGGCCTTCGCTGAGACCGATGAGCGCCGCACCGATGGGCGTGAGGATGGATATGCGCTTCTCATCGATATTCGCCTGTTCGGGGAAGACGAGAGTCACGCGCTCGGTGCGTCCGGTCTGCTCGTCACGAAATGTCACGGTCGATCCCATTGCGACCAGCGACGGTATCTTGGAGCCGTCCGCGATGATGCGCGCCCGCTCGAGCTCATTCAGCAGGTAGTCGGAAACCTCCGGCATGCGGCCGGCGGCGACTTCGGCAAGCTTGAGCAGGCGCTCGTGATCCATTCTGTTGATCTTGATCGGTGGCTTTTTGGACTGCGAGCGGCTTTTCGCAGGAAGCGTGGCGGTAGACATAGTGAGACTCCACAAGGTTCTGGCTGCGCTCTGTGCCCTCGGGCACGCGAAGCGAAATTGTTAAGCGGGGGATGAACCGTTCCGGGGAGGGGCGCGACGACGCGCTCCTCGGCCCCGGGGCTTAGGAGTGTGCGATCAGCAATCCTGCGGCGAGCAGGCCTCGAGGCTTGACGGCATATCGGTTCATGCGCGGCATGGTAGCCAGCGAACACCGGTTGTCAAATCCGTGAGGCCGACCGGCTAAGGCGCAACGCCGCGCCATGCTGTCGCCTTTCCCCATCTGATGCCACGCCTAGTTTTCTTGCGGGGGCTTACGGAGGACATCATGAAAGCGATTGTTCCTGTCGCGCTTGCGTTTCTGGCCTTTTCGGCCGCCACCGCGAGTGCGCAACAGCTCACGCCTCAACAGGAGCGCATGAAAACCTGCAACACCGAGGCTTCGTCGAAGCATATGGCGGGCGGCGCCCGCAAGACGTTCATGTCGGATTGTCTGGCTGGAAAAACAGGCAGCACAACGACATTGACGCCTCAGCAGGAAAAAATGAAGACCTGCAACACCGAGGCGTCTGCGAAGAAAATGATGGGCGACGCTCGTCAGAAATTCATGAGCTCCTGTCTCAAGGACTAGAGCCAGGTGTCAGACGGCGCGACCACAACAGGGCCGCGCCGGCACGATTGTGGTTACGGAGTGCAGACGTAGCGCATTCCGTTCGTGGCGAGGTACGTGCCCGTCGCTGGGTCGTAAGAGCGATACTTGCGCGCGCAATAGGCTGCGACCGAAGGACTCACTGTTCCGGGAGGGGCGGGCAGGGCCGATTGGGACGGCTGGCTCGCAATCGCACCGCCGATCAGAGCTCCGGCGGCGAGGCCTGCGGCACCGGCGGCGAGAGCGGCACTCCCATCATCGTAGCGCCGGTAGTAGCGCGGGCCGTAGTAGGGACCGTAATAATACCCCCGGCGATAGTAATACTGAGTGTAGCCTTCGTTGGGATAGGGCTGGCTGAGGTCAACCGAACGCCCGTCCCGTGAAACGGTCTCAGCGGCTGCCGGCATCGCCATCACAAGCGCGCTGACGCCCGCAAGGGCAAGAACGATTTTTCGCATTACAGGCTCCCTTTGTGCCGCGACTTTCAAAGCCAGGCCTCAAGCTTCACCGAACATATAATGCATCGCAAAACCGGATCACAAGGCGCGCCAGGCTGCCGAGAGCGCTTCGTGCTGCACATCACACGGAATTGAAGGCGAGTTGCCCGGGCGAATGAAACTTCTTCAGATCGGGGAAATTAAAGTAATTGTATAACATATCGCAATACGTTTATGGAGGGAGCGTGACTGACGCCTCAACATATGCGGCAAGCTCTTGTGTCGCAGGGAGGGTGAAATTTTCTAATGGCCCGTTTATTGCCTCGTCTCTGCCCTTTACTGCTGCCCGCGTAACATTTAACGATGTTACGTAAGGTCTATATATGCGGGTGCAATTGGTATTGTACATCGTATCATTGATTCCGCTTGGGAATGTTGTGTGCGGGGGGATGATGATCGTGCGCTGTTTCGCAGTTTTGTTCGCCGCGCTGTTGATGTCGACGCAAATTCGAGCTGATGAGGTTTTGCCGTCACCGACCGGGCCGATCATTCTCGTGGTGACGGGAAAGATCCGGAACGCCAACGCCCCCGGGCAGGCGCGCTTCGACAAGGCCATGCTCGATCAGCTGGGTCATGCAACCATCACGACGCATTCGTCGTGGTGGGATGGCGCAAAGACCGCCGAAGGGATTCCGCTCAGGAAAATTCTCGAGAGGGTTGGAGCATATGGTGAAAACCTGCGAGCGACGGCCTTGAACGACTATCAGGTCATCATTCCTGTCAGCGATCTCAAGTACGAGCCGATTCTTGCCACGGTTCTCGACGGAAAGGCGTTGAACGTGCGGGACCGCGGACCGCTCTGGGTCGTCTACCCCATCGATCAATATCCCAATGAACTGAAGACGGAGCGCGCGGATTCTCACTGGATCTGGCAACTGAGAAGTCTGAATGTCGAGTAGCGTGCGAGCCAAACTGAGAAGCTATAAATCGGCGATCCTCTCGCTCGTAGCGATTGCGACGCTTACGATTTGCTTTGCCCTGACCGTCGCTCGCCTGTTGCATGTCGAGAGTGATCTGCGGAGTGAGGACACGCATACGAACCTGTGGCAGATCACGCAGACACAATTCGAGGCGACCCTGCTCGCGGAGAGCCTTTCGAGGGCCGCTGGCGGCGAAGTCTTCTATGATCCCGAACAGGCGCCGAAGTTCCGGTTAGCCATTCTTATCAGCCGCCTTTCGGTCCTCCTGGAGGGGCCGCAGGCTGAGTTGGTCGCCCGGCTTGGGGAGCTGGGTGATCTCAAGGCCAGCTATCTTCAGCTGACGCTTGCGGAAACACTTTTTGAGGCCGAGACCAATATCGATCGTGAGGCCGCGCTCCATGTGAGGGGGCAGGCGAGGGAAGTGGCGTACTTTCTGCGCGACATCGCCAATAAAGTGATGCTTTACAATCGCCAGCAGGGCTCCGACACGCGGTCGAAGTATCTGCGTGTCGTCTTTGAAAGCATGCTGTTCATCGTCGGCATCTTTCTAAGTGCCTCGTTCCTCATGCTCAGGCTCTACAAGGGGCTTGGAGAAGCGACGCAGGCCAAGCGCCTTCTGCGGCAGGAGCAGGAGTTCTCCGATCTCGTCATCAACAATATCAGCAATCAGGGCATCGTGATCTTCAACGAGGATCTGAATTGTCTGCTCTGGAACCCCGGCATGGAGATCCTGCTCAATCTCGACGCGACCGATGTTGTGGACCGTCCACTGCGGGAGGCTGTGCCGCTGTTTTCGAGGGAGGAAGTCGGCGCGGCCCTGGCGCAGGCGATCATGGGGACGACCTCCGTGATCGAGGACGAGGGCATCTCTCCTGACGGTCGTGAACGCTGCCTCGAAATTCATTGCTTCCCCCTCGATATGGCTGAGCGCAGTCTCGGCATCGCCTTTCTTCGCGACATCACCGAAAGCTGGCAGGCGCGAAAGCAGGCGGAGCAGCAAAATGTCGACCTCGAGATCAAGGTGCAGCAGCGTACAGCTGCCTTGAGGCAGGCGGAGCGCCGCCTGATCGCGGCAATCGACTCGGCACCGGAAGGCTTCGCCGCGTTCGACAATGCGGGTCGGCTGCTTTACGCCAACGAACGGATACGAGCGGCGGAGCCCGTGAATCTGTGGTGCCGTGAGGAAATAACGCTCACGACATTCCTCAAGTGCTTCTCCATGTGCGAAGGGGCGGACCCGCAGCTTCTGACGGCCGGGGAGGCATTCGCGGAATTCTCGGTGGATTTGCGGATCAACAAGAGTGAATGGGCGCAACTCTCGGTGACGCGTGCCGACGGTGGCACGATCTTCGTCCGCTTGACGGACATCTCAGGCTATAAGCACGCCGCAACGGCTCTGCAGTCGGCGCTTGATCGCGAGCGCGAAACCACGAGCGCCTATCGCAGTTTCGTTTCGATGGTGTCGCACCAGTTTCGCACGCCGCTCGCCATTCTGGATTCGAGCGCGCAACGTCTCATCCGGCGCGGCACGAATGTCACGCACGATGAAATCGTCACGCGTGCGCAGCGTATTCGGAACGCGACAGGCCGGTTGACCAGTCTCGTGGAGAGCGTTCTCAACGCGGCGCGTCTCGACGCGGGCCGCATCGAGCTCAACCTTGCCTGGTGCAGCCTTGTCGATCTGGTGTGGGATATCTGTGAACGCCACAAGGAATTGAGCCCTCACGCCGAGATCGATTTCGAGGTCCCGGAGCAACCCATAAAGGTCCACTGCGACAGCATCCTCATCGAACAGGTCGTCATCAATCTGCTTTCGAACGCGATCAAGTATTCCGGCGAGAAGCCACGCATAAAGATCAAGCTCTGGGTTGATGATGGCCAGGCATTCTGTTCCATCGCCGATTCCGGGATCGGTATTCCTCCCGATGAGCTGTCGAAAATCTTCGAAAGGTTCTACCGCGCCAGAACGGCGTCAGGAATTGCAGGAACAGGAATCGGCCTGAACTTTGCTCAAAAGATCATGCATTTACATGGCGGGCAGATTCAGGTTGAAAGTTACGAGGCAGTCGGGTCCGTGTTTACGTTCGATCTGCCTATCTCAAGCGTCGATCAAGCTCCGAAGGCCGCGTGAATGACCACGATGAATATTCAGCCCACGATCCTGTGCATTGAAGACGAAGAGGATCTGCGCAGCGATATCGCGGAAGAGCTCGTCGCCGCGAATTATGAAGTTCTTGAAGCCTCCAACGGTAAGGAGGCGCTGGCCATTCTCGAGCGTCATCGTCCCGATCTGGTTTTGTGTGACATTACAATGCCGGGTCTTGGTGGGTATGATGTGCTGAAGGTCATGCGTGAGAACGGGGCGCTTGCCGATGTGCCGTTCATTTTTCTCACAGCGCTTGCGGATCGCAACGATGTGCTCGTGGGCAAGCAGGCCGGCGCTGACGACTATCTCGTCAAGCCCATCGATTACGAAATCCTTCTTGCGACCGTTGCGACCCGTCTCGAACAGGTTTCGCGCGTACGTCGTGGCGCTGTGCAGAAGGCGGAGGAGGCCTGGCAGGAGGTCTTGAACTCCTCGCGCGGACGAGCAATCGAAGTCCTCTACAAGGCTACTTTCGCGTTCGACCGTTTTCTTGTCGGCGTCGTGATCCTGGATCGCGAAGGCAATGTGCGCCTCACGAACAAGGAGGCGGATCGCATGCTCGCGGAGGATGACGGGTTGAGCCTTCATCAGGGAAAGCTCAAGGGCTCCGTGCCGAAGCAGAGCTCGAAACTGCAGGAAAGCATTGCCCGCGCCTTCGAGGAGGAACTTCTCGACGAGATCATCTCGTTCCCGCGCCTGTCCGGCGGGCGGCCCTATCTTGCGCTCGTTCCGGGGCAACGTTTCTCACCTGATGAGGAGCCTGACGCTGTCGTGGTCCTGCTCATCGACACCGAGCAGCGCACGAAGGTTTCTGGCGAGACGCTCGTTCGTCTCTACAACCTGACACCCTCTGAGACGCGTGTGGCCCTCATGTTGATCGACGGCAAGCGTCTCGACCAGATCGCCGAGGAATTGGAGGTGGCACAGACCACCGTTGTGTTCCACCTCAAGAACCTGTTTCGGAAAACCGAGACGAACCGTCAGGCCGATCTCATCCGCGTGCTTCTGTCAGTTCCGCTGCGCACAGCCGCAGACTAGGTGGACAAGTCACTCGCGGCCTATGGCTTCGCGCTTGCGTCAGGATTGAGCACGCCGTCGGCAATCGCCTTCTGGCGAATGGCCTCTACCTTGGCGAGCTCTCCTTGAGGATCGGGCGCCGGATTGCGGGTCTGCCAGGCCTTCAGGTTAGCATTGACTTCGGCCTGGTAGACATAGCCGGCGGCCATGCCGCTGAGCCCTGTTGGATCGGTACCTGTGGCGGTTGCCACACCCAGGGCTGCCGATGCAGGGCCGGCGGCCAAGGGGGATAAGCCTCATCTTTCAGACATTCATTGAGCCGGACGCCACTGAAGCCCCTTCGTGCTCATGTGCGAGATCATCGGAGGGGGCTTTAAGCATTTCAACGATTGGCGCGAGCGCCATTCGGATAGCTCTTCAGACCCTTCATCCCAATTTCTGCAACTATAACGAGCATCAAAAAAAAGAAAATAGATCGTTAGCCTGATCTATGAACTCATGGATTTGGGAACAAGCGCGATCTGAGCGCTTGAATTAATCAATTGTGCTTTAGGATTCGCGTTCAAAATCAGAAATTTTTTCAATTCACTCCCGCTGATAGCATTAACAAATAAAGGATTATATTCGCAGGCAAAATGAAGAATTACAACTATGGATTTATTATACTATTTAAACAACTAGGTTCTATTACATTTATTGGTGGCGGGTACTTATTGACATTGGACATTCAATTGCCATACGTGTTGCGTATTCTATGTGCAGTGATGTTCAAAATTTGAGGTTGTCCGCAACGTAACTTCATCCCAAGATCACTCGCTGCCTAAGCCGTTATATCCACTAGCCATATTAGAATTTCATATCACACACATGCTCAGATGGAGCGGGACGCTTCATGTCTGAATGGGGGCTCGCGTGACGTCTTCCTTGCTGGAACATGGTCAATCCAACGTTGACGTGGAGGCCGCTAATGCGCTGCCGGCGCAGTTAACGGACACGCTCAAGCACTCCAATAGCCTAACGGTAGCCGAATACTTCGTAAAAACTCTCGAAAGTGAGCATGTCTCAGCTGTCTTTGGGGTGCCTGGCGGAAATATCGCTGCCTTCCAGCAGGCGCTTCGGGCTCATGGATCTATCAAATTTATCATTTCATCACATGAGGCTGGCGCAGCCTTCATGGCCGACGGTTATGCGCGAGCCACCGGTGGGCTCGGCGTTTGTCTTGTCACAGCGGGACCGGGCCTCACCAATGCGCTGACGGGGATTGCATCTGCTCATCTTGACCAGGTTCCTCTCCTGGCCATTAGCGGACAGGTGCCGACGACACGTTTTGGGATGGGAGCAATACAAGAAAGCACCACGCTTAACGGCGTCGACACCGTCGGACTCATGAAGCATGCGAGTGCTGCTTCGATACCAGTCTCGGATGCAGAGAGCTTTCCTGGCGTCGTAGATCAAGCCTTGCGCAAAGCCTTTGGACTACGCGGAGCGGTGCACCTTAGTATTCCTGCGAATGTTGCCAGGCAATCAACAGGCACGGGCGACTATTCAAGATCATCACCTCGGGCGAAAATGCCATCAGCGGGACCTGGGGATGTCGAGGCTGCAATCAAACTTATCAGCCAGGCCAAGCGACCATTGATTTTCATTGGCGCCGGCGCCCGTGATGCTCTCGTGCAGCATGGCGAGGAATTCAATGCGTTCGTCGCGGCAAGCAAAATACCGGTCGCCTCGAGTGTGCGCGGCAAAGGCCTTTTTCCGGAGGATCACCCCCTGGCTCTTGGAGTCATGGGAATGGCCGCGAACCAGCGTGCCGAGGCCTATCTGAGAGATGGTGTCGACGTCATGCTCGTGCTCGGCAGCAAGTTGGGCGATTGGGCGAGCCGCAGTTTTCACCGGGATTTCAATGCCGTGGGAACGGTCATTCAAGTCGATCTTGATCTCAGTGCGATGGGTCGCTTTCTGCCGGTCGATCTTCCCGTCGTTGGAGATATTGGCACATTTGTGTCAGACCTTTGTACGCAGCGGGCAGCATTCGATACTCCCTCAAGAGATGATCTTCAGGATTGGCTGGCACAACATCCGCATCTGGAGCCTGCGCCAAAAAGCGCAAACAATGGCCTGCATCCTCATCAGGTGATGCTGGAGCTGAACGCGTGCCTCCAACCGGATATGGATCTCTACATCGATATGGGCAACGTAACCGGATGGTCTGCTCACAGCCTGACGATCACACCGCCTACCCGCATTTTTTATCCAACCGGCCTGTCGTCCATGGGATGGACATGTGGGGCCGTAATCGGCGGAAAAATCGGTCGCCCTGAGCGGCAAGCCATCGCTGTGACAGGGGATGGTTCCTTCCTGATGAATGGGACAGAGTTGTTGGTCGCCTCCCGCCATAAGGCTGGAACGGTGACGCTGGTTCTGAACGATAATTTCTTAGGCATGGTCAACCACGGAGAACGCTCGCAGGCTGGACAAGGGCACTATCCGCTCGACGATCAGTTTTTCTGCTTAGGGAATCCGGACCTTGTACGCTTCGCTGAAGCGCTGGGAGCTCGAACACACATCGTCAGACTGCCGGGAGATCTCGCACGCGCGCTGCCGATTGCCATTACGCAGGCAGCAAAAGAGCAAAGGCCTCAAGTAGTCATCATCAAAGTCGATCATGAAGTACCGCCGCCTTATGGTGAGAGGTTTACGGCTGTTGCTGGAGATGCGCATTGAGCTCGGCAGGTATTGGGATCTTGGGAGTAGGCTATGCTGTTCCCAACAAGGTCCGACTGAACGACGATCCAATTTTTGAAGCACTCCGGAGTGAAAATGCAGCTCAGGACGAAGCAGCCCTGTTCTACGGCAATCGGGAGCGACGTGTCTTACAAGAAGGGGAATCGTTATCGGCTTTGACAGTTCAAGCCTGCGAAGCGGCACTGCTACACGCAAGACTTCAGAAAACCGAGATTGACCGCTTGTATGGCTATGTTTCGGTTTCCGAATATGTCGCACCAAACGCTCTTTACGAGGTGCATCAACTCCTTGGTTTGCCGACCTCCGCACTGGTGGTTCCCATCCAATCCGAGTTCACGAACTTCCTGCTTGGAACGATCCTTGCTCGGGAAGCTATCATAGCAGGGAGTGCTCAGCGCATTATCGTTGCTGCCGGCGCAGGCTGGACGCGCAACATTGATTATAAGCAAGGTCACTCCGTCGGCATTGGGGATGGTGCGGGAGCAGCCGTGCTAGGTCTCTCCGACAGAATGGTTATTACCGATTGGGCGATAGACACATTCAGTGATGAATACGGTGCCATGGTGATGAAGCGTTGGCCCGATCGTCCACATGATCATCCAACCTATGGCATTGACCCGGCATTCGGCATCAAGGCCTTCATGTCGAGCGGCATGAACGGCCCACCTCGTCTCGTTCTCTCTTTGTTGGCCAAACATGGCATTCGAGCGAGCGACGTTACACTGATCACGCATCAGGCAACCCGCAAGCTCATGGACCATTGGGCTAATGCCATACAGCCAGGCGCTTATCTTGATACCTTCGAAGCATTCGGCAATCTTGTAATTGCTTCGATCCCCATTTCGCTAGCCTGCTTCTTTGATAAGATCGAGACGCCTTGGCTTGTCATGGCTGGGTTGGGCATCGGTGCTCATCAAGGCGCTATTTTAGTGCGGTGTTAGGTTCGTGGACAAAAGCCTTTCTCCAGAGACAGCCAAGCTGGCTTGCGCGATTGGCGACTTTAAATCTGTCTACCAGCTTTGAAGCATGAGGGCCTGTACCCCAAGGCCATTAACGGATTGGTGACCGTGATCGCAACAAAGTCACTTGCCGTCACATTGCCACGGTTCGTTCAGCTTCCAGCCGGGTTCGGAAGATTATATCTCTCTTCGAAGGTTCGTGGCTGTGTCCTGAATCGATTCTGAGGTGACGATCAATGAAGATCTTCCGTTTCTTTACCGGCGCGATGGCGGCTCTTGCCCTGGTGGGCGGTTTGGCGGCTGCTGAGCCGGCTGTCGCGCGTGATCGCCTGTCGCCGGGCGCTGCCGCTGCTCTCGGTGTTTTGGGCGGTCTTGCCGTTGGCGGAGCGATTGCCGCTTCGCAGGCCCCTGTGTATGCAGCTCCCCCGCCGCGCGTTTACGCGCCGCCTCCGCCGCCCCAGCCAGTGTATTACGCCCCCGCGCCGGAGCCGACCTATTATCCGCCGCCGCCCCCTCCGCCGGTCTATGTGGAGCAGAGCTGCTTCTCGGAGCGCTACAGCGAGTGGGTTCCGGGTTGGGGCTGGCAGCCACGTCGGCGCACGGTTTGCCGGTAACTGAATCAAAAAGGCCCGCCTCGGCGGGCCTTTTCTTTTAAGGGCTTTAGGCCTTGTCCGGCTTTTCCATCCAGCGGATCAGCGGCATGATGGGCAGAACCCAGGCCAAGCCCAGGATGATATAGAACAGCGTCTGCACCAGTTTCGGCGCCTCGATGATGCGGCTTTCGGCAAGCGCCATTGCCAGCGGCGCGTAGATGGCGACGAAGGCGAGCATCAGGATTGTTCCGATCAGCTTGCGGTTTCGTTTGCTCATAAAGACTTTTTACCCTGAATTCCCGGCCAATGTGAAAGATGCGTCACCGGCAGTCGTTGCTTCGCCTCGATTGCGCATCTATGGGACAGGCCGTATCTCGGGTTCAAGCCCAAAGTATGAATGAGGGTCAGCATGGCTGTCGCAGCCGCCAATCGGGTAGGGGATCTGCCCGCTATGTCCAGACAGCCGAATTTGGCTCCTGTCCGAACCTGGCTTTACATTCTGGCTGCGCTCGTCGTGGTCATGGTCGCGGTCGGCGGTGCGACGCGGCTCACCGGCTCCGGCCTGTCGATAACCGAGTGGAAGCCGGTCACGGGAGCCATTCCGCCGCTCTCCGAGCAGGCCTGGATGGCGGAATTCGAGAAATACCGGCAGATCCCGCAATATGAACTCGTCAACAAGGGCATGACGCTCTCCGAGTTCAAGTTCATCTACGCCTGGGAATGGGGACACCGGCAGCTCGGGCGGCTGATCGGGTTTGTGTTCTTCCTGCCGCTGATCTGGTTCTGGGCGCGCGGAACCATCAAGGGCAAACTGGCGCTGACGCTGATCGGTATTGGCGCGCTCGGTGGCCTTCAGGGCGCTATCGGCTGGATCATGGTGGCATCGGGGCTCGAGCCCGGAATGACGGCTGTCGCCCCAATCAAGTTGGCGCTTCACCTCACCGTCGCGAGCGTCATCTTCGCGTGCCTGGTCTCCGTTGCCGCGGGCCTCAAGGGCACCGATGCGCAAGAGCGTCCCGGTGTGAAGAATTCCGCCCGCGTTCTCGTCGCCCTCGTCTTTCTTCAGATCGCTCTTGGCGGTCTCGTCGCGGGGGCGAAGGCGGGGCTGACCTACAACACCTGGCCGCTGATGGACGGCAGCCTGATCCCGCCGACCTCGGCCTTGTTCTCCGTTACGCCGTGGATCGAGAACTTTGTCGACAACGTCCTCCTCGTGCAGTTCAACCACCGCCTCGTCGCCTATGCGATTGTCGCCTTCGCGCTCTGGCACGCATGGAATCTGCAGCGGCATACCGGGGGATCGAAAGCCGCCCGCCGCGCCACCGCTCTTGCCGGGATGACGCTTGCGCAAATGGTGCTCGGCATCGTCACCCTGCTTCTGGTCGTGCCGCTCTGGGCGGGATTGCTGCACCAGGTTTTCGCGATGGTCGTGCTCGGCATGGCGGTCGCTCATGCGCGGGTGAGCGCCCCTTAAGTTCCAGCTTTCTAAGTGCGTTTGGGGAGGAAGAGGCCGGGAACCGCGTGGTAGAGCGCGTTCAGGGCAAACCCCATGAACATCAGGCCGGACACGCGGGTGATCGGCACCTCATAGCGGCGATAGGTACGCCGCACCGCGCTCGCGCCGATGATGGCGACGAGAATCGCGTAAGCGAGCACGCCGCCGAGGCAGCTTGCGAGAACAAGGGCGGGGAGCATCCCCCAGGTGAGCGTGGCAGCTTTTGCCGAGAGCAGCGCCGTCAGCGTTGCGACCGCGACAGGATAGGCCTTCGGATTGGTCATGCCGAAAGTCAGTCCGTGCAGGAGGGGCTTGCGAACGGGAATATCGAGCTTGCCGTCCTCCGAGCGCTTCACACGCACGGCGCGCCAGCCCAGCCAGAACAGGTAAAGCCCGCTCACGGTGCCGAGGATGTCGAACACGAGCGAGCCGAAGGTCGTGACGCCGATGATGGCGATCAGGGCCAGGGCGGACCACAGCACATCGCCTGCCAGATGGCCGATCAGGAAGGCCGCACCGGCTCGCCGCCCGCGATCCGCCCCGATGCCGAGAACGGCAAGAACCCCGGGCCCCGGCGTGATGCCATAGACGAAACCGGCGAAGACAGCGGAAAGAACGAGCGAAAGATCCATGGCGCGAATCCGAAAAACAGGCCGTGGTTTTCTTGTAGCCGCGACGTCCGGCTTTTCGAAAGCGCTGCTTTCTGTGGATAGTCTCGCGTTTGAATGGAACCCGCTGCCCACGTTCGCGCTTAGCTTGTCATGAGCAGAGCATTTACAAAAGAAACCGAAGGTGGAGAGGCGTTCGAGGACTTGCCCGACCGTCCTCTTTCTCCGCACCCGAATTTCGTGACCCCTCAGGGCCTCGAGCAGATCGAGGCGGAGTTGGTTCGCCTGCAGGACGCGCGGGCTGCCGCGCAGAGCGCCAATGACAGCGCGGCTCTCGCGAATGCTACGCGGGATTTGCGCTATTGGACGGCACGGCGCGCCTCGGCGCAGGTCATCGAGCCCCCGGAGAACATTGACGAAGTTCACTTCGGCTCGACTGTGGTTCTCCATAGGAACGATGGCAAAACGCTCACATATCGCATCGTCGGCGAGGATGAGGCCGACCCTGTGAAGGGCACGATCTCCTACGTCTCACCGCTTGCGAAGGCTTTGATGCAGAAGCAGGTCGGCGATGTGGCGCAAACAGGCAACGCCGAGGTGGAGATCGTCGCGATCAAGTAGTGCCTCTCAAGTCGGCTTGGCGACCTGTCGGGACGCCATGATGAGCGGGCTTTTCAAGGTGACGATTTCCCGAACGCCGTCTGCCCCGATGATTTCGAAATTCTGGAGCCCGGCGGCGCTTTCGTCGGCATAGAACTCGGATGGGTTCGTGATGGTGTGGTCGAGCCCTTCGAGGGCAATTTCAATCGTGTCCTTGCGCGGATCGTAAACGAGGCCGAGGAACGGCAGCCACCGCGCTTCGGTCTGGTTCCCAAGCTTGGGTGAAACGATCCGCACCTCGGCGACCTTTCCCTCCACGCTTTTCGAAATTCGGTCACAGAAAGCACGCCACTCGTCGCGATTGAGCTTCTGGATGCCCATGACAACCTCCACCGTTGGCATGACAACGCAGGAGCCGCCCGCATGTTCGCGACGGTCTTAAATGACGGAGCGTCCGGGCTCTTTGAGCGTGTCCGCCAGGAAATCGATGAAGACCCTCAGCCTTGCCGCAAGATGGCGACCAGCCGGATAGACGGCCTGGATCGGCGTTGCCGGCGTACGGCAATTCTCCAGGAGCCTCACGAGTCGCCCGGTGGCGATGTCATCTTCGACGTCGCGGATTGACTTCAGAACGACGCCTGCGCCGGCCAATGCCGCCGCATGGGCCGCCTCGCCATCGTTCGTGGTCAGGTTCCCGCTGACATTCACGGCAATCGGATCGGCATTGTCACACTCGAACCGCCAGGTGGAAATCGGCGGGTCTCCGAACACGATGCAATTGTGGTTGGCGAGATCCTGCGGTGCCGTGGGCGTTCCGTGGCGCGCGAGATATGCAGGGGAGGCGCAAACGACGCGGTTATTCGTGGCGAGCACGCGGACCATCAGGTTCGAATCCGGCAGGACGGCTTGGCGAATGGCAAGGTCGATGCCTTGTTGCACGAGATCGACCTGCGTGTCCGAGACCAGCAACTGCACCCGGATATCCGGGTAAAGCTCCTGAAAACGTGGCAGGCAAGGGGCTATCTGCCGACGGGCGAAGGCCGCCGCCGCGCTTACGCGCAACAGGCCGGAGGGCTTTTTCCCGCGATCCCCGATGCTGGCCTGGGCTTCTTCCACATCGGCCAGAATCTGGACGGCGCGCCTGTGAAACTCCAAACCCTCTTCCGTCAGGCTGAGACGCCGTGTCGTGCGGTTGACGAGGCGTGCACCCAACCGCTCTTCAAGGCGGGCAAGGCGCTTGGAGACGACGGCCAGGGACATGCCGAGTTCCCGCGAGGCCGCCGAAAGGCTTCCTGCCGCAACCACCTGGGTGAAGACGCTCATGTCGGTGAGGCTGTCGAGGGGAATCATTATCTACAAATTAGAAAGAGTTCTTTCGCAAACCATAGCATTCTCTCTCAAAATAGAAATGGCTAGCCTCTGTCGCATCATTTCTCACAAAGGAGACAGGGCGTGGCCGGTCTGAACGGTAAGACTATTCTGGTCGTCGGGGGCACATCCGGCATAGGGCTGGCGGCGGCGCAACGCTTCGCCGAGGATGGCGCGAGGGTGGTCGTGGCCTCCCGTTCAGCCACCAATATCGAAGCGGCTGCAAGGGCTCTCGGAAATGGCACGAAAGGACGCGTTCTCGACACGACGGACGACGCCGCTGTCGAGGCCTTTTTCTCCGATGGAACGGTCTATGACCACATTGTCATTTCTGCTGCCAAGACACCGCGCGGCCCGGTCAGGGATCTCGCGCTTGCGGATGCCCAATCGGCGATGAATTCGAAGTTCTGGGGTTCATACCGCACGGTGCGCGCCGCCGTGCGTGCCAATGCGATCTCAAAGCAGGGCTCCGTGACTTTCGTGAGCGGTTTCCTTTCGGTGCGCCCGTCGAAGACGGCGGCCCTGCAAGGGGCGATCAATGCCGCACTGGAAGCGTTGGGCCGTGGGCTTGCTCTCGAACTCGCGCCGATCCGCGTCAACACGGCGTCCCCCGGATTCGTCGACACGCCGTTGTGGGGAGACCAGACCACGCCTGAGCATCAGGCGCTGTTGGCGAAGATGGCCGGGAGCCTGCCTGCGAGCCTTGCCGGCAAGCCCGAGCATGTCGCCATTCAGATCGAGGCCTTCCTGACAAATCCCTACATCACCGGCACGACCGTTCTGGTGGATGGCGGCGGCGCGATCGCGTGATCGCTCCGTTCGAGAGATCGAGGTATCCATGAAACTCAATCCTGCTCTTTTCGCGCTGTCGCTTGGCGCATTCGGCATCGGCGTGACGGAATTCTCGCCGATGGGCCTTCTGCCGATCATCGCCGCCGATCTCGGCGTGTCGATCCCCTCCGCCGGTCTTCTGGTAAGTGCCTACGCCTTTGGCGTGCTGATCGGCGCGCCGTTGCTCACCCTGACCACCGGGCGCGTACCGAGAAAAACCCTGCTGTTCGCCCTGATGGGCCTTTTCACCATCGGGAACTTCTTTTCGGCTATCGCGCCGGGCTACGGCTCGTTGATGGCCGCGCGGATTGTCACGTCCATGTGCCACGGCACGTTCTTCGGCGTGGGCTCCATCGTCGCCGCGAGCGTGGTTTCGCCGGACCGGAAGGCGAGTGCCATCGCGGCCATGTTCATGGGGCTCACCATCGCGAATGTTGGTGGCGTTCCGCTCGCGACATGGGTGGGGCAGCATATCGGATGGCGCGAGGCCTTTATCGGCATTACGGGCCTTGGCATCCTCGCGCTCGTCGCGCTGCATTGGGCGTTGCCCCGGTCCCGCGACGGTGCGGATGTGGACATTGCTCGCGAGGTCGCCGTGCTGCGTCGTCCCGCTGTGGTGATTGCGCTTCTGACGACCGTTCTGAGCTCTGGCGCGATGTTCACGGTCTTCACCTACATTGCGCCGATCCTGCAAGAGGTGACGAAAGAGTCGCCCGGCTTCGTCACGGCGAATCTCGTCATCTACGGACTCGGCCTGACGGTCGGTAATTATCTCGGTGGGCGCTTCGCGGATCGTTCTCTCAATCTCACGCTGGTCGTCGTCCTGACAGCCTTGACCGGCCTGCTTGTGTTGTTCTCGATCACCATGCAATGGCCCATTCCCGCGACGGTCACCATCTTCGCCTGGGGCGTCGCAACCTTCGCCGTCGTGCCGCCCTTGCAGATGCGCGTGATGAGCGTTGCCGCGAGCGCGCCCAACCTCGCGTCCTCCATCAACATTGGGGCGTTCAATTTGGGCAATGCGGTTGGCGCGGCTCTCGGCGGGCAGGTGATCGCGCTGGAACTCGGCTATCCGGCCGTCGCACTGGCAGGAGCCGTCCTCGCGGCGCTCAGCCTCGTCCTCGTTCTTGCCTCGCTCAAGAAGAGTCCCGGACAAAACCTTCGCGCGGCGCGTTCCGTCGGCTAGGCGTGGCTTTGAAGGGCGTTCGTCGTCAGGGTTCCTTGACTTCGCAAATGCCCTTCAGTGCCGTCCATTCCTCGTTCGACAACAGCGGCTCTCCCTCTTTGGTGGGCGTGCGCTTGCTGAACGTCTCAAGCCGCTCTGTGGTGAGAGGGTGGCTTGAGAGCATGGATGGGATGGGGCCATTCTCACCCTTGTCGATCTCGCTGAGCAACAGCCCCATCGGGCGCGGCGAGCGGCCAAGCGCGAGCATGGCCGCGATGGCGTTCTCGTCCGCCTGGCGTTCGGCGTCGCGGGAGTAGGCGCCGTCCATCATCATCCGGGTCGCGAGAATGATCGCGCCGCTGCCGGTGACATCGCCGAAAAGAAGCCCGAGAAGGAACGACGTGCCGCTCGTCTGCATGAGCCGCCGCAATGAATCGCGATGGCGGACATGGCCTATTTCATGGGCAAGCACGCCGGCAATGGCATCGACATTGTCGGCTTTGTCGAGCAGGCCCTTGAAGAGATAGATCCGCCCGCCGGGGAGGGCGATAGCGTTGGGGATCTTCGACGAAATGACCTGGATCTCGGGCGCGATCTTCGAGGGACTGACGCTGGACAACCGCGACGAGAGTTTCGCGAGAGCCGCCGCGCCTGCGGGCGCGTTGCACGTCTTTTCGCCAAGGATGAACTGGATCTGCTTGTCGACTGCGGCGCCGATCTGCTTCTCAACGGAAACCGGCACGAGCGGCGCAGCCTTTTCGGCAAGGATCGGCACCAGAACATATGCGCTGACGATCAGCGATGCGGTTGCCGCAAGAGACCAGAAAACGATCCTGCCGGTGCTTTCCTTCCTCGCCCCGGTGGTGAGGAAGAGACAGTTTCTGAAAACCTCGGCCTGATCGCCGGCATCGGTCACGTCCAGCCGCGCAAGCGAATTCGGGTTTTCCGGCCCCAGACGCAGCACGCCCGGCGCGGCTGGGTGCTGTCGCACCTGATTGCAGGGCCAGGAGGCGATAGTCTCGCCGTCCTCATAGAGATCGAGGCTCGCGGTCGTGACGACGAGCGAGACGACCCTTCGGCGGGCCGTCTTGCCATCATAGAAGACCGCGAGCCCCATTTTCTAAGCCCTAAAGTCCGCCGCCGAAATCGAGCGCATCGGCAAGTCCCTCACCGAGGCTTCCGGAGGGGCCTCCGGCTGCAACGACCTGCTCAAGCGCGTCGAGATTGGCGGCGGCGATGGAGCCCGTGACCAGCGCCCAGAGCCCCCGTGTCAAGAAGTATCGATGAACAATGCCCAAGGTGATGACGAAGGTCAGATAGCCGATAATCGAAATGACAATAGCGACGAAGCTGGCCCAGCCGAAACCCGCCTGAGCGCCGCTCAGCCCCAGCATCTTCGTCATTGCGAAGATGACGGAGGCGGCGAGGAACACCAGCGCGACGGTTAAGAACCAGAACATCGCCTTCACGTAGAGCCAGACCATGTTCCGCTTGCGAAGGTTTGATGAAAGCGCGACATCCGCGAAACGGATGCCCTCGATCAGCCAACGCGAGCGAACGGCGAGAAACGCGGCCGACAGGAAGCTGACGCAGAGAATGGCGAACAACGTAATGAGGAAGATCATGCCGGCCTGATCTTTCGGGTCCAGATGCGTCACGCCCCAAATCGTCAGGCCGAGGACTGCCGCTCCGGTCACGCCGAGAAGCCACAGCCACCACACGCGCTGGAACAGCGCGGAGCCCGTCCCCGCGAAATCGCCCTGGAGGGAGCCGAAATAGGTGTGCCGCATCTTGTACCGCTCGAGAAAAGCGGCGGTCCAGGGATAGGCGAGGCCGAGGGTCAGGAGGACGGGGATGTCGCAAAGGATCGCGCGGAAGGCATAGCCCCAGCCCGAGCCGGTCATCCAGAAACGGATGCCGCGAAAGATCGTGCGCGAGACCTGATAACGCCGGGCGCGATAGGCCCCGAACCGGGCGAGCACGTACAGAATGCCAAAAAGAGGAATGTTCGCGAAAGGCGTTTTCTCTCCCAATACGATCGAGATCGCGAAGTAGACGATGTAAATCGGCACCAGGATCGCGAGTGCAATCAGAAATCCGATCAGGATCTCTTTCGCCGTTCCCGTGTATTCGAGGCTTTCCCCCTCAATCTGTGTGCCGGCCCAAAGGTGCTGGCGGATCTTGGTGATGAGCCAGAAACGGTAGAAGCCGAAGGTCGGGATGAGGAGTAGGCTGCCCTTAAAGAGCATCCGCAGAAAGTCGTCGTCATTGCCCGAGTAGGAAAGCGGAGTCGAAGGGCGCTCCGGTGCGGCGGCGGCGGTCATGGAAGGTCAACCCGATGGAGATAAAATTCCTTAACCAAATATTGTTTCGTTGTCACTGTTCGACTGAGTAACGCTGGGTGTCTTCAGTCTTGCCCTTTCTTCCCCAGCCGGATAACGCGCTTGTCCTGACCATGCGTTCGGAAGGGCGGGGCTTGAGTTTCTTCGATGTCGTTGTGATTGGCGCAGGAGCCGCCGGGATGATGTGCGCGATCGAGGCAGGCAAGCGCGGACGATCCGTGCTGATCCTCGATCATGCCGCCGCGCCCGGCGAGAAGATCCGCATTTCCGGCGGCGGGCGCTGCAATTTCACGAACCTTCACGCATCCCCGGCCAACTACCTCTCGCAAAATCCGGGTTTCTGCATCTCCGCCCTGCGGCGCTACACGCAGCGCGACTTCATCGCCCTCATCGAGAAGCACGGCATCGCCTATCACGAGAAGACGCTGGGTCAGCTCTTCTGCGATAGTTCTGCAAAGCAGATCATCGATCTTCTGGTCGGCGAAATGAAACGCCACGGTGTCGAGTTGCGGCTAGGTACATCCGTCGAGAAGGTGGATCGCTCCGGCGAGAGTTTTGTCCTGCGGCTGGCGAACGATACCGTGCAATGCCGCTCGCTAGTCGTCGCGTCTGGCGGAAAGTCGATCCCGAAAATGGGGGCGACGGGGTTCGGCTATGACATCGCGGAACAATTCGGCCTTCGCCTGACCGAGACACGCCCGGCGCTGGTCCCTCTGACGCTGGAACCGACCATGTTGGATCGATTGACGCCGCTCGCGGGTGTCGCTGTCGATGCGGTCGCAGCGAAGGGCAAAACGCGCTTTGAAGAGGCGATGTTGTTCACCCATCGCGGCTTGAGCGGCCCAGCCATCCTGCAAATCTCGTCTTATTGGCGTGAAGGGGACGAGATCACCATCGATATGGCGCGAGGCGTTGATGTGTTCGAGGCGTTGCGCGCCGCACGGGCTCAAAACGGACGGCAGGCACTTCAGACAGCGCTCGCCGGCATCCTGCCGAAACGCCTCGCGCAACTGATCGCGGAAGAGGAGGGCGGGACACTGAAGAACCTTGCCGATTATTCGGACAAGGCACTCCAACGCATCGCGGCTTCAGTGAAGGATTGGCGCTTCAAGCCCGCAGGTTCGGAGGGGTATCGCACGGCGGAAGTCACCCTCGGCGGCGTCGACACGCGCGATCTCGATTCACGGACGATGGAGGCCAGGAGCGTTCCCGGCCTCTATTTCATTGGCGAGGTAGTGGACGTCACCGGCTGGCTCGGCGGCTATAATTTCCAATGGGCCTGGTCCTCTGGCTGGTGCGCCGGGCAGGCCGCATGAGGAAATCTACCCTTTAGCGCCCGCTGATCTGAAGCTCGCAGCAACCGTTCCAGCCTTGGCGAAGGCGGCCTTCATGTCGGCGGCGCTCAGAGCCAGGGTGGTTTTCAGATCCGTCACACCGCCCCCGGCACCGGCCACGATAGCCGCGACGGCTGCGCCCTCATGGGGGCCTTCGGAAACGACAAGAAAGTCATATTCGCCAAAGGTCATGTAATAGGCGAGGAGCTTGCCGCCGGATTTCGCGAACAGTTGGCTGACTGCTTCTTCACGGTTTTCAGGGTTTGCCAGCATTCCCCGCAGCGCTTCCGATGTGAACCGACCTTGAGTGATGAACAGGGGCACGGCCGCCTCCTTTTTGCGAGGCCGTCTTGATGCCACGAGGCGCGGCATGCCTTGTTGATCGACATCAAGTTTGGCTGCCGAAATGCACCAGAAGCCCTAACGATTCTCCACCTTCTCACGGGCCCGTTCATGCAGCGCGGCGGCTTCGTCGGAGAGGTTCTCCGCGAAGTCGGACATTTCATAGAGCGGGCGGATTTCGATCTCGCTCGGTCCCGGCATCGGGTTTGGACAGCGCTTCACCCATTCCACCGCCTCGGCAAGATCCTTGACTTGCCATAGCCAAAACCCTGCGACGAGTTCGGAGGTCTCGGGGAAGGGGCCCTCGATGATCGTGCGGCCCGAACCCTCGAAGGCGACGCGCTTCCCCTTGGATGACGGCTTGAGTCCTTCGCCTGCCAGAAGGATGCCCGCTTTGGCCAGCTCCTCGTTGAACCTGCCCATTGCTTCCAGCAGTTCCGTCGAAGGCATGATGCCTGTCTCACTGTCCTTCGTCGCCTTCACCAAAACCATGACGCGCATTGCTGGATCTCCCGTGATCGTTGTTCAAAAGGCGAGCTTCTTATTCCTTCTCAAGCGTAAATCCGGCGCGCAGCATGACCTGATAATGGCTCACCTTGCCGCCTTCGACATGGCCGCGTGTTTGCACCACCTCGAACCAGCGCATGTTCCGCACGGTCTTTCCCGCGCGGGAAATGGCTGCTTCGATGGCGCCCTCGATGCTTTGCTTGGAGGAGCCCACGAGTTCCACGATCTTGTAGACATGATCTTCCATGACGACCCTCCTTTGATCTGCGCGGGGAGGGATCTAGCGTCGGTTCGCGTGTCCGCAAGCAAAAGCCCCGGACAACGCCGGGGCTTTGCCGCAATTCCGTTTTGCTGAGGTCAGGTGGAGGCGAGAGCCTGATCGAGATCCGCGATCAGGTCCTCCTTGTCCTCTAGCCCGACGGAGAGGCGCACCACTTCAGGCCCCGCGCCCGCCTGGCGCTTCTGCTCGTCCGTGAGTTGGCGGTGGGTGGTGGAGGCGGGGTGGATTACCAGCGAGCGCGTGTCGCCGATATTGGCGAGGTGCGAGAACAGCTTGAGGTTCGAGACCAGCTTCACGCCCGCCTCGTAGCCACTCTTCAGGCCGAAGGTGAAAACCGCGCCTGCGCCCTTGGGGCAATATTGCTTGGCGAGGTTGTGATAACGGTCGTTCGCAAGGCCGGGATAGCTGACCCAATCGACCTTCGGGTGCTTGGCGAGATGCTCTGCAACGCCGAGCGCGTTGTCGGAATGGCGCTGCATGCGCAGCGGCAGGGTCTCGATGCCGTTGAGGATGAGGAAGGCGTTGAAGGGCGATAGCGCGGGGCCGAGGTCGCGCAGGCCCAGCACCCGGGCGGCGATGGCGAAAGCGAAATTGCCGAAGGTCTCGCCGAGTACGATGCCATTATATTCCGGCCGGGGCTTGGAGAGCATGGGATAGCGCGCGTCGCCCGCGAAGTTGAACGTACCGCCGTCGACGATCAGCCCGCCGATGGAGTTGCCGTGGCCGCCCAGGAATTTCGTGGCCGAGTGCACGATGATGTCCGCGCCGTGTTCGAAGGGGCGGATGAGATAGGGCGAGGCCATCGTGTTATCGACGATGAGCGGGATCTTGTGCTTCCTCGCGATGGCGGCGATGGCCGCGATATCGACGATCACGCCGCCGGGGTTGGCGATGGATTCGATGAAGATCGCCTTCGTCTTGGGCGTGATGGCCGCCTCGAACGTGGAGGGCTCGTCGGAATCCGCCCAGATTACGTTCCAGCCGAAGTTTTTGTAGGAATGGTTGAACTGGTTGATCGAGCCGCCATAGAGCTTCTTGGCCGCCACGAATTCGTCGCCCGGCTGCAAGAGCGTGTGGAACACCAGGAATTCCGCCGCATGGCCCGAGGCCACGGCGAGCGCCGCCGTGCCGCCCTCAAGCGCCGCGACACGCTCCTCCAGAACGGCGTTGGTCGGGTTGCCGATGCGCGAATAGATATTGCCGAAGGCCTGCAAGCCGAAGAGAGAGGCGGCATGGTCCACATCGTCGAACACGAACGAGGTGGTCTGATAGATCGGCGTCGCCCGCGCACCTGTGGTCGGATCGGGCGCTGCGCCCGCGTGGATGGAAAGTGTGCTGAAACCCGGCGCTCGTTCGGACATGTGCCCCTCCCTTGAAAGTATCGTTCTATATAACGAACGAAACTGTTCGCCAGTCAAGGACGAAGGAAGGCTTTCTTTCCGACTGTGCCGCCTACGAGGCTCAAGCGAGCTCGATTTTCGGGCAACGGTCCATCACAACCTTGACGCCCTTGGCCTCGGCCCGCTTCGCGGCCTCGTCATTGCGAACGCCGAGCTGCATCCAGATGGCTTTCGGCGGGGTCTTCAGCGCCAGCGCTTCGTCAACGACATGGCCAGCCGCTTCCGAGTTGCGGAAGATGTCGACCATGTCGATGGGGGTGGGAATGTCCGCCAGCGCGCCATAGACCTGTTGGTCCAGAAGGGTCTGCCCGGCGAGGCCCGGATTGACCGGGATGACATGGTAGCCGCGCTGGAGCAGGAAATTCATGACTTGCCAACTCGCCCGCTCCGCGTTCTGCGATGCGCCGACGAGCGCGATGGTTTTCACACTGGCGAGGATGCCGGGGATATAGTCGTTGGGGTAATTGTCGTGGTTCATGGAACGAACCTATGAAAGAAGGCCGCGCATTTCAACAAAGCGAGCGTAGATGGCCCACGCCCCCGTCATGACCCGCCAGGAAGTCGAGGACTTTCTCGACCGGGAGTTCCCGCAGCTTCACCATGATGGGCGTAGCTTTCATGTGGAAGAGGTGGGGCCGATGTCCGCGCGCATGAGGCTCGATGCCCACGAGCGTCATCTGCGCCCCGGTGAGACGATCTCCGGGCCTGCGATGATGACCCTGGCCGACGTCGCGCTCTATGCGGCGATCCTCGCCCAGATCGGTCCCGTGGGCCTCGCGGTAACGACGAGCCTCAACTTCAACTTCCTGCGAAAGCCGAAACTCGCCCCGTTGATCGCCGATGTCCGCCTGCTCAAACTCGGCAAGCGGCTCGCGGTCGGGGAGGTGTCGCTTTATTCGCAGGGCGAGGCGGAAGTCGTCTGCCACGCCACAGGGACGTATTCGATTCCGGACCGGCGCTAACAGCCAGTTTGAAAGTACAGACCTCATCCTGAGGGCAGGCTTTTAGCCTGCGTCTCGAAGGATGTTCCGGTGTCCGCTGGAGACGCCTCGCCCTTCGAGACGGCCTGACGGCCTCCTCAGGGTGAGGCTTCGGGATTTATCTGAGAGGATCAGGCCCCTTTCGGCGGAACCAGCGCATCGTCGATCTCCCGCGCGCGGATAGCCGCCGGGCGGGAGGCGATGCGTTTCCAGTAGGTCTCGAAGGCTGGGCGCTTTTCGAGCGTGCCGAACATCATGCCCCAACCGATCTGAGAGCCGACATAGACATCCGCCGCCGTGAAGCTGTCGCCCGCGATGTATTCTGACTGGGATACCGCGTATTCCAATGCGTCGACGGTTTGCTCGACGCTGCCGTATCCGATCATTCCACTCCGTTCGGCGGGAACCTCGAAGCCGAACGCCTTGTTGCTCAGGGCTGCCTCGACAGGGCCTGCCGCGAAGAACATCCAGCGATAATAAGGGCCGCGTCTTGCGCTTCCGTGCGCCGGTGCCAGACCGGCATTGGGGAAGGCGTCCGCGAGATAAGCGCAGATTGCTGCCGCCTCCGTCACCACAGTATCGCCATGCCGTATCGCCGGAACCTTGCCCATCGGGTTCACCGCGAGATAGGCCGGGTCCTTCATCGTCGTCCCGAAATCCAGAAGTTCCGTGCGATAAGGGTGCCCAAGCTCCTCGAGCATCCAGCGGGCGATGCGCCCGCGCGACATCGGATGGGTGTAGAAGACGAGTTCGTCGCTCATGTTTGTTTCCTCTCCTGGCAGCAGGAACGTTATGCGGCCCTGAGATGCGCCGCAACGAGAGACAGAAAGATGATGGTATTAAAATACCGCAATCATGGTATCAAGATACCGCATCATTTCTGTCCCTTAATTTATAAGGGTTTCGCGGCCCAATCGGCAGGTGATTTCATGTTGACTTGTGCCCGTAAACTCACTAATCACCGCCCATCTCCGCCGCATTCCGCGGCGGTTCTTCGTTTTCAACCGGGACTTTCGAGCCCCAACGGGATCTTAGAGCGATGCAGACGACTACTTCGCTGAAGCCCGCCGAAGTCGAAAAGAAGTGGGTTGTGATCGATGCGGAAGGCCTCGTTGTTGGCCGTCTCGCTTCGGTGGTCGCCATGCGCTTGCGCGGCAAGCACAAGGCCAATTACACCCCCCACGTCGATTGCGGCGACAACGTCATCGTTATCAATGCTGACAAGGTGGTCTTCACCGGCCGCAAGCGCGACCAGAAGGTGTACTATCACCACACCGGGTATCCGGGCGGCATCAAGGAGCGTACCGCGAAGTTCATTCTCGACGGCCGCTTCCCTGAGCGTGTGGTCGAGAAGGCTGTGGAGCGCATGCTCCCGCGCGGCCCGCTCTTCCGCCAGATCCTGAGCAATCTTCGTGTCTATAAGGGCACCGAGCATCCGCACACCGCGCAGCAGCCGGAAGTGCTGAACGTCGGCGCTCTCAATGCTAAGAACGTGAGGGGCTAATTATGGCGACTCTTCAGTCTCTCGCCGATCTCGGCCAGAACGCCCAGGCCGCTGCTCCGGAAGCTCCGAAGCACGTCCAGAAGCTCGACTCGCTCGGCCGTGCTTATGCCACCGGCAAGCGCAAGGACGCGGTTGCCCGCGTGTGGATCAAGCCCGGCTCGGGCAAGATCGTGATCAACGACCGTCCGGTCGAGGTCTATTTCGCGCGTCCGGTTCTGCGCATGCTGCTCAAGCAGCCGCTGCAGATCGCCAACCGCATGGATCAGTACGACATCGTCGTGAACGTGAATGGCGGCGGCCTTTCCGGTCAGGCCGGCGCGGTGCGCCACGGCCTCGCCAAGGCTCTCACCTACTATGAGCCCGAGCTGCGCTCGCCGCTCAAGAAGGAAGGCTTCCTCACCCGCGACTCGCGTGTGGTCGAGCGTAAGAAGTACGGTAAGGCCAAGGCCCGCCGCAGCTTCCAGTTCTCGAAGCGCTAAGCGCTATCCCTACCGGGAATTCGAGGGGCGGCTTACGGGCCGCCCCTTTTTCTTTGCGCGGGCGTTATGCAAGCAAGGCGAATGCCCATTGCCTTGACGAGGGCTGGACAAGCCGCTGCAAGGTTGAAATATCCACCACACTGGCTCCTCTTTCGGATTCCGCATCATGACCACCTCCCTGCAAGGCGCCGCGCCGCAATCCCAGGCGCTCAAGACGGTCTTCATCGACGGGGAGGCCGGCACCACCGGCTTGGGAATCCGCGAGCGTCTCAAGGAGGTGCCGGGGATTGAAATTCGCAGCATTGCTCATGAGTTGCGCAAGGATCCTCAAGCGAAACGTGAAATCCTCGGCGAAGTCGATCTAGTTGTCCTGTGCCTTCACGACGATGCCGCGCGGGAGACCGTGGCGCTTGTCGATGCACTTCCCGGCCGCAAGCCGCGCATTCTGGATGCCAGCACCGCACACCGGGTCAGCCCCGGCTGGGTCTACGGCTTCGCAGAGCTTTCCCCCGTGCAGCGGCAGGCCATCGTCATGGCCGACCGGGTCTCCAATCCCGGCTGCTATCCGACAGGGGCCATAGCGCTCATCCGCCCGCTCGTGGATGCGGGGCTCATTCCGACCGATTACCCGATCAGCGTGAATGCGGTCAGCGGCTACAGCGGCGGCGGGCGCTCGATGATTGACGCCTATGAGGCCGGTACCGCACCCGCCTTCGAGCTCTATGGCCTCGGCTTCGAGCACAAGCATGTGCCGGAACTGCAGAAGAACACCGGCCTGACTCTGCGCCCGATCTTCATTCCGTCCGTCGGCAATTTCCGCCAGGGCATGCTGGTCAGCGTTCCGCTGCACCTCGACCTGTTGCCCGGCAGACCCACGGCCCGTGATATGGAAGCCACGCTCATCAAGCATTACGGAGAGGGCGGTCTGGTGAGCGTCGTCCCCACCACAGTCGATGACAAGCGCGCCGAGCGTCTCGAGCCAGAAGCCTTGAACGATACGGACCGTCTCGAGCTTCGCGTCTTCAACAACGAGAAGTACCGCCATGTGGTGCTGGTCGCTCGCCTCGACAATCTCGGCAAGGGAGCTTCGGGCGCGGCGGTCCAGAACATCCGGTTGATGCTCGGATTGGGCTAGTTGTACCCTAACGGAACATCTCGCCGCGCGGTTTCACCGTCAGGTTGTTGCGAAACTGTCACTGTGGCTCGCGAAATGTTTCTGCGGGCCATTTTTGTACCCGCGCTCAAGATCTCACATCCTGCACGGAACTACCTTGGTTTAGGTGTGAACTATTTCCGCTTCTGGCGTTTATACCGTTTAGCTTGAGCTCAAATTAAGTAAATCGAAGTTTACGTTGCGGTATTTGTAGGTTGCTGAGGAGGCTGTGAAAAATGCACCGGCCCAATTGCGGCGAAATTGAAGCAACGGCAGACTGCCCTTCAATGCGGATTGTTCCGCGAGAATCATAATCACCCAGAAGGGCAGGAAAATCATCATGAGCCGCTTCAATCGTTCGCTGACTTTGGCCGCTGTTTCTCTGGCGGCCCTTGTTGCAGCACAGGGCAGTGCCCTTGCCGGCGCGTTCGCTCTTCGTGAGCAAAGCGCCGTTGGCGCGGGCGAGGCCTTTGCTGGCGTCGCCGCCGGTGCCGCAGGCGTGTCGTCCATGTACTGGAATCCGGCCACCATCACGATGGCGCCGGGCTGGCAGTTCGAGGCTCATGGAAGCGCCATCATTCCGCGCTCCGACATCACGCCGACCTACACGGTCCCGAACGGACTGGCCCGTCTCGGCGGCTCTGGTGACATCGGACAGGACGCCTTCCTGCCTGCCACCTATGCCAACTTCCAGATCAACGACAGCCTCTGGTTTGGCCTCTATACCGGCGCACCCTTCGGCCTCACCACGAAGCCGAACCCGATCTGGGCGGGCCAGCTCTATGCCCGCACAACGCAGGTGGTGTCGTTCGAGGCGATGCCGACCATCGGCTACAAGGTCAACGACTGG
Source organism: Microvirga flavescens (assembly GCF_003290125.1). Lineage (GTDB taxonomy): Bacteria > Pseudomonadota > Alphaproteobacteria > Rhizobiales > Beijerinckiaceae > Microvirga > Microvirga flavescens. The sequence goes on along the minus strand of NZ_QMKH01000004.1, from coordinate 201,460 downwards.
CTGTCGATTGGTGCCGGCGTCCGCGCCCAGTATTTCCATGTGCGCTATTTCTCGGCCACGGGTCCGACACTGACCTCGCCGTCGCCGCTTGCCGCGAGCGCCGGTCTTGACGGCGACAGCTGGGGTTTCGGTTACTCCCTTGGCGCGACGCTGACGCCCTTCGCGGGCACGACCATCGGTATCGGCTTCCGGTCAGGAATCGAGCAGAAGCTCGACGGACAGTTCGAGCATTTCGGTATTCCGATCAAGGCTAATCTCGTTCTGCCCGAGTCCGTCTCGGTCGGCATCTCGCAGAAGGTCACAGACGCTTTCACCCTGAATGCCACCGCTGAGTGGACGAACTGGAGCCGCCTCGGCTTCCCGCGCGTCACTAACGGCCTCACCGGAACGCTTCTCTCCGCCGCTCCGTATCTGCCGCTGGCCTATGACGACGGCTGGTTCTTCTCGGCGGGTGGTGAATATCGCTTCAACCCGTCCTGGGCCGTCCGCGCCGGTGTCGGTTACGAAATCTCCCCCATCGAAACCAACACGCGCAACCCGCGCCTGCCCGACTCCGACCGCATCTGGCTGTCGCTCGGCGGCACCTATAACTGGAGCGATAACCTCTCGTTCGACCTGGGCTACACCCACATCTTCTCGGTGGGCGATACCGACATCAACATCGCGCCCGGAAACCCCATTTTCCCGACCCGTGGCGTAGTGCTGAAGGCTGACGTGGACTCCAGCGTCGACATCATCTCCGCTTCGCTGAAGTACCGCTGGGACAATCCTGCTAAGACCATCCCGGCTCCGGTCGTCCGCAAGTACTGAGTGCGGGACGCAAAGCTTTTGAAAAGGCCGGCATCCGCCGGCCTTTTTCTTTTTTAGGGGGCTTTGACGGACTTAAGCGCCCGCTTGTGATGTGAGGCGGATCAAGAGCGAGCGAGGACGTAGGTTCCCGGCGCTTCATCGAGGGCAGGGAGCTTGCCCGAGCCGGGAATGCGCGCGGCGACCTCACGGGGAGCCTGGTTCCTGATCCACTCGATCCAGTGCGGCCACCAGCTTCCCGGCGTCTCGGTGGCCTGCGAGATCCATGTTTCCAGCGCTCCCGCCGGAGCGCCCCCGGTCCAATACTGATATTTCTGCTTCGAGACGGGGTTGACCACACCGGCGATGTGTCCCGAACCCGCGAGGACGAATTCCACCGGACCGCCGAAGGCTTGCGAACCGACGAAAACGGACTTCGCCGGGGCGATATGGTCCTCTTTCGTGGCCAGATTGAAGATCGGCACCTTGACCTTCTTGAGCTGGAGCTTCACCCCGCCAAGCTCCATTTCGCCCTTCGCCAGTTTGTTCTCGAGGTAGCAGTTGCGAAGATAGAAGGTGTGGTTCGCGGCGGGCATGCGGGTGGAATCGGAATTCCAGTAAAGCAGATCGAAGGGGAAGGGCGCGTTCCCCTTGAGATAGACATTCACCACATAGGGCCAGATCAGATCGTTCGGGCGCAACATGTTGAAGGCGTGCGCCATCCGCGAGCCCTCCAGATAGCCGCGCTGTTTCATGACCGCTTCGACTGACTTGAGCTGCCCTTCGTCCACGAAAACCTTCAGGTCGCCCGCGAAAGTGAAATCCACCTGCGCGGTGAACAGGGTCGCGCTGTCGATCCGTTTGTCCTTCTTCGCCGCCATGCAGGCGAGGGTTGCCGAAAGGAGCGTGCCGCCGACGCAATAGCCGAGGGCGGTCACCTTCTTCTCGCCGGTCGCCTGTTCGATGGCGTCCAGGGCGGCGAAGATGCCCTCGTGCATGTAATGCTCGAAGCTCTTCTCGGCGTGGCGCTCGTCGGGGTTGACCCAGGAGATGCAGAAGACCGTCAGCCCCTGCGAAACCGCCCAGCGAATGAAGCTCTTCTCGGGGTTCAGGTCGAGGATGTAATATTTGTTGATCCAGGGCGGAACGATCAGGAGAGGGCGCTTCAGCACCTTCTCGGTCGTCGGCGCGTATTGGATCAGCTCCATCAGGTCGTTGCGGAAAACGACCTTGCCGGGCGTGGTGGCGATGTTGACACCGATCTTGAAGCCACTCGGGTCCGATTGGCGGATGCGCAATTCGCCGCCTCCGGCCTCGATGTCCTCCGCCAGCATACTCATGCCGCGCACGAGGTTCGCGCCGCCTTCCCGCAGCGTCTCGCGGATGAGCTCGGGATTGGTCGGCACGAAATTGGAGGGAGAGAGCGCCCCGGAGATCTGCTTGACGTAGAACTGGGCCTTCCGCCGGGTCTGCTCGTCGATGCCTTCGGCGTCGTCCACCATGTTTTCCGCCCAGCGGGAGGTAATCAGGTAAGCTTGTTTCAGAAAGTCGAAGACGGGATTGTCCGACCATTCCGGATCGGCGAACCGGGCATCCTTCGGATCAGGCTGCGCGATGTCGTCGGCGTCCTCGCCTTGCGCGCGCCGGAGGGTCGAGGTCCAGAGCTGCATGAATTGCGTGCCGAGGCGGGACTGCGCTTCCACGCTCTTCTGCGGATTGGTCATCCACGATTCGGCGATATGTCCGAGGGTTCTGACGACTTCGGAGGCCTCCTCCGCGAAGCCGGAATGTTTCTGGCCTGCTTCAATTGGCTTCAGATAGGCTGCGGTCGCCTTGCCCGCCTCCTCGATAAAGAGCGCGATATTGCGGGAAAGAGCCTCGAAATCGGGGCTCGCAGAAGCTTGGTCCTTCTCACCGAGCGGCTTAGTCATTAGGACATATCCTTCCAGAAGCCGTTGCCATTGCTCGTGAAACGTGTTTCCCACATTTTAGAGCATGATCAGAACAAGTGGAAACCGGTTGTTCGCCCGTATCATGCGGCAGTAAGGAATCTGGAGACTGATCGTGTTTCAAGGAGACACGATCAGTCTCTAGCGATCGAAGAGCAATGTACGCCAGATCCTCGCCATCATTTTTGGATGTTATGATGACTTGTGTAGTAGCTACCGTGTCCCGGTTGACGATTTTGAGCGGCATCGGCGCGTTTCTCGCCGGGTGCGGCGGCAATACGGCCGGTGAATTCGTGAGATCCAGCGGGTTGGGCCCCAAGACGGCCGAGCCGCAGACCTTCGTGGTTCAGTCGCGCAAGGGCACAGTGGACTATATCCCGGTCGGGACGGTCGCGGCCGGGCCAGCTAACCCGGCGAAGAACGCGGAGCAGGTCAAGGAGGCCGAACAGGAGATGGATAGTCTGCGTGCGAGGAATGCGAACGCCGGAGCCGCCGCTGCGGCTGCCGGTGGAACGCCGCCTCCCGATCCCGCGCTCACCCCGGCCTCGGCCAATGCGAAAAAGAAAGTTCAGACCACGCCGTCAACGAACCCCTAATGTGTTCCCCGGTATTGTCCGGGCCCTGAACCAGGAACCTCCCATGTCCGATTTTCACCGCATCAAGCGTCTTCCTCCTTACGTCTTCGAGCAGGTCAATCGGATCAAGGCAGCAGCCCGGGCCAACGGCGCGGACATCATCGACCTTGGCATGGGCAACCCGGACCAGCAGGCGCCGCAGCACGTCATCGACAAGTTGATCGAGACGGTCGGCAAGCCGCGCACGGACCGCTATTCCGCCTCCAAGGGCATCGCGGGCCTGCGGCGCGCCCAGGCCGGATATTACGAGCGCCGTTTCGGCGTGAAGCTGAACCCGGATACCCAGGTCGTCACCACGCTCGGCTCGAAGGAAGGCTTCGCCAACATGGCGCAGGCGATCACCGCGCCGGGCGATGTCGTTCTGGTGCCAAACCCGAGCTATCCCATCCACGCTTTCGGCTTCCTGATGGCGGGCGGCGTCATCCGCTCCGTCCCGGCCGAGCCGACCCCGGATTTCTTTCCGGCGGCGGAACGCGCCATCGCGCATTCGATCCCGAAGCCCATCGCCCTCGTGGTCTGCTATCCGTCGAACCCGACGGCTTATGTAGCGTCCCTCGATTTTTATCGCGATCTCGTCGCCTTCGCGAAGAAGCATGAGATCTTCATCCTGTCGGACTTAGCCTATTCCGAGGTCTATTTCGACGAGCGCAACCCGCCGCCGTCGATCCTGCAAGTTCCCGGCGCAATGGATGTCGCCGTGGAGTTCACCTCCATGTCGAAGACCTTCTCGATGGCGGGCTGGCGCATCGGTTTCGCTGTCGGCAATGAGCGTCTGCTGGCGGCTCTTGCCCGCGTGAAGTCCTATCTCGATTACGGCGCGTTCACGCCGATTCAGGTCGCCGCGACTGCTGCCCTGAACGGGCCGGACGACTGCATCAAGGAAATGCGCGCTACCTACAAGCGTCGCCGGGATGTGATGATCGAATCCTTCGCGAACGCCGGTTGGGAAATCCCCACTCCGTCGGCCTCGATGTTCGCGTGGGTGCAAATTCCTGAGAAGTTCCGGTCGCTCGGAAGCCTCGAATTCTCCAAATTACTCGTCGAGAAGGCCGACGTGGCCGTCGCGCCGGGTATCGGCTTCGGGGAGTATGGCGATGACTATGTCCGCATCGCCCTCGTGGAGAACGAGCAGCGCATCCGTCAGGCAGCCCGCAACATCCGCAAGTTCTTCGACACCGCCGACCAGACCCTCCACAACGTCGTTCCGCTCTCGCGGGCGGGCTGAGGGCTGTTAATTCAAGGCTTTGGGCTGGCTCTGCATGGACATGAAACCGTGGCAGTCGTAAAGAGCATCGCGACTATCAACGGAGTGTGTTGTCCGTGACACAGCCTTTTCGGATCGGAATTGCCGGCCTCGGTACGGTTGGCGCATCGGTTATTCAGATTCTCGCCCGCAGGGCAGGGGATCTGACTCAACGGTGCGGCCGCCCCTTGCAGGTGACGGCGGTTTCCGCCCGTAACAAGGCCAAGGATCGCGGCTTCGACCTTTCCGCCTACCGCTGGTTCGACGATCCGGTGACTCTCGCCAAGTCCGACGATATCGACTGTTTCGTGGAACTCGTCGGCGGGGCGGAAGGCTCCGCGCGCAATGCTGTCGAAGCGGCCCTTGCCGCCGGCAAGCATGTAGTGACGGCCAACAAGGCTCTTCTTGCCAAGCATGGTCTTGCGATGGCGCAGGCAGCGGAGGCCAAGGGCGTCGCACTCGCTTTCGAGGCATCGGTGGCGGGCGGCGTCCCCGTTATCAAGACGCTGCGGGAGGCGCTGCCGGGCAACGAGATCGCGCGCCTTTACGGAATTCTCAACGGCACCTGTAATTATATTCTTTCGCGCATGGAGCTTGAGGGGCTGACATTCGCGGAGTGTCTCAAGGACGCCCAGCGCCTGGGTTATGCCGAGGCCGACCCGACCTTCGACGTGGAGGGCTTCGACACGGCCCACAAGCTGGCGCTTCTCACCAGCCTCGCCTTCGGCACGCAGGTCGATGCCGAGGCGGTTTATGTCGAGGGCATTTCCTCCATCACGCCGCTCGATCTGAAGATGGCCGATGAGCTCGGTTTCCGGATCAAGCTGCTTGGCGTCGCCGAGCGCACGAAGGCCGGCATCGAGCAGCGCGTGCATCCGACGATGGTACCCAAGACTTCCGCCATCGCGCAGGTGATGGGCGTCACGAACGCCGTTACCATCGACGCCGATGCGGTGAAGGAACTGACGCTGATCGGGCCGGGGGCGGGCGGCGACGCGACGGCTTCGGCTGTCGTGGCCGATCTCGTGGACGTGGCGTCCGGCTCAATTCATGCGCCCTTCGGGCTGCCGACTGAACAACTCGCCAAGGCATCGCGCACGCCGGTTCAGCGCCATGAGGGCGGCTACTACATCCGCCTGACGGTCCATGACCGCCCGGGCATTGCCGCAGGCGTTGCGACCCGCATGGCGCAGGCGGAAATCTCGCTCGAGAGCATTCTGCAAAAACGGTCCGAGGCAGCCGCCACTCGCGACCCACATGGGCGTTCCGGTGCTCCGGTGTCGCTCGTCCTCATCACATACGCCGCGACGGAAGCCGCCATCCGGTCCGCCGTCGAGAAAATCTCCGGGGATGGTCTCATCGCAGAACCGCCCCAAGTCATCCGCATCGAACGCGAATAAGGCCATTGTGCGGGCGTTCCGCTCGCCGCGCCGTCTTTTCCTAGAGGAGCCGCAACTTCCATGTCGCAAGCCATCACAGTCCAACCAGGGCAGGTCATCGAGCGCATTCTCACCCTGGAGCTTGTACGTGTGACCGAACGCGCCGCCGTCGCCTCGGCGCGCCTTCGTGGTCGCGGCAACGAGAAGGCTGCCGATCAGGCGGCGGTCGACGCTATGCGGCGTGAGTTGAACAAGCTGCCCATCGACGGCACCGTGGTGATCGGCGAAGGTGAGCGCGACGAGGCCCCGATGCTGTTCATCGGCGAGCGCGTCGGCAACAAGAACGGCGCGAAGGTGGACATCGCCGTCGACCCGCTGGAAGGCACCACGCTCTGCGCGAAGGACATGCCGGGCTCCATCGCCGTGATGGCGATGGCGGAAGCGGGCACCTTGCTCGCCGCTCCTGACGTCTACATGCACAAGATCGCCATCGGCCCCGGGTACTCGCAGGGCGTCGTCGATCTCGACGCCTCGCCGGAAGAAAACCTTCATGCGCTTGCCAAGGCCAAGGGCGTGAAGGTCAACGAGCTGAATGCGCTCGTGCTCGACCGTCCGCGCCATGCGGAACTCATTGCCGCCATCCGCAAGACGGGCGCGGGCGTGCGCCTGATCTCCGATGGTGACGTCGCTGGCGTCATCTTCACGACCATGCCCGAGCGCACCGGCATCGACATCTACATGGGCATCGGCGCCGCGCCTGAAGGCGTGCTGGCGGCGGGCGCGCTTCGCTGCATCGGCGGTCAGATGCAGGGCCGCCTGATCCTCGATTCCGACGAGAAGCGCTCGCGCGCGCTGCAGATGGGCGTCACCGATCCGAACCGCAAATACGACATGACGGATCTCGCCCGCGGCGACGTGATCGTCGCCGCGACCGGTGTCACCGACGGTGGCCTGCTCAAGGGCGTGCATTTCGGCAAGGGCGTCATCGAAACCGAGACGGTCGTTTATCGCTCCGCCACCGGCACCGTGCGCCGCATTCATGCGGAGCACCGCGAACTGTCGAAGTTCCACCTCGACTAAGACGAGACTGAAAGCGATCCGGGGGGCTGCCCCTCCGGATCGACCGCAAGGAGAAACCGCTGGAGTGGGCGCATGAGCGTGAATGCCGGAACGCTTGAGATCCGTCTGCTGCTGGCGAAGGATCGGCCAGTCTGGGAAGAGCTCTGGCAAGGTTATCTAGCGTTCTACGAATCCACGTTGGCGCCTGAAGTAACGGCGCTGACCTGGGCGCGCCTCAACGATCCCGCGGAGCCCATGCACTGCCTCGTGGCGGCGCTTGACGGCAAAGTCGTCGGCATCACACATTTTATCTATCACCGCTCCACCTGGACCACCGGCAACTACTGCTATCTCCAGGATCTCTTCACCGCGAAGGAAGCCCGCAACAGGGGCGTCGCCCGCGCGCTCATAGAAGCGGTCTATGACCGCGCGAAGGAGAGTAGCGCGAGCCGCGTCTATTGGCTGACGCACGAAACCAACACGACGGCGCAGGCGCTCTACGACAAGGTCGCCAGCCGCAGCGGGTTCATCCAATATCGCAAGGTGTTTTGAACGCTGCTTGGGGAATTCAATCCAGGCCGTTTGGCGCTAAGCTGTCCGCGTGACCGAATCAGCTTCCATTCTCTCCCCACGACCTTTCCTCGGGGTTTTATCTTCCGCACTGGGCCGCACCTGGATCGAGCGATGCGATCCGGCCCAGAGCACGCTTGCGCTCGCTATCGCGCAGACGCACGGCGTGCCTGACATTCTCGCGCGCGTTCTCGCCGGGCGCGGTGTCGGCGTGCAGGAGGTCGAGAGCTTTCTCAATCCGCGCCTGCGCGACCTGATGCCCGATCCCTATCAACTCACCGATATGGAGGCGGCGGCGGAGCATCTTGCGGAGGCGATCATCGCGCGCAAGACGGTCGCGATCTTCGGCGATTACGATGTGGACGGCGCTTGCAGCGCCGCGCTCATGGCAGAGTATCTGCGCGCCTGCGGTGTTCCCTTCGCCATCCACATTCCCGATCGGATCACGGAAGGTTATGGCCCGAATATCGAAGCGATCCGTGCGCTGAAAGAGCAAGGCGCGGACGTTCTCGTCACGGTCGATTGCGGCACGGCCAGCGTGGATACGCTCGGCGCGGCCAAGGAACTCGGCCTCGATGTTCTGGTGATCGATCACCATCAGGCCCCGAACGAGTTGCCCGCCGTCTCGGCGCTGGTGAACCCAAACCGACAGGACGATCTTTCCGGACTTGGTTATCTCTGCGCCGCGGGCGTCGTCTTTCTCACGCTCGTCGCGGTGAACCGCGCCTTACGGGCGAAGGGCTTCTTCAATGCGAACGCCGAGCCGGATCTACTTGCGAGCCTCGATCTCGTGGGTCTTGCGACGGTGGCCGATGTCGTGCCTCTCGTCGGACTCAACCGCGCCTTCGTGCGGCAGGGGCTCGCCATCATGCGCCGGCGTGGACGGCTGGGGCTTGCGGCCCTGCTCGACACTGCCGGCCTCTCGGGCGCTCCCGAAAGCTGGCATCTCGGTTACCTCATCGGCCCACGCATCAATGCAGGCGGACGCATCGGTGACGCCGCGCTCGGCGCGAAGCTGCTTTTGACGGACGATCCGGTCATCGCAGGACGCCTAGCCGCCGAGCTCGACCAGCTCAATCGCGAGCGGCAAGCCATCGAGCAGGTCGCCATCGCCGAAGCCGAGGCGCAGGCCCTGCTGATGCTCGATAAAGATCCCGGCCTCCCGCTCATTGTCGCTGCGTCGGCGGAGTGGCATGCGGGAATCGTCGGTTTGATCGCGGCCCGCACGAAGGAAAAGACAAATCGCCCTTCGTTCGCCTTCACGCTGAACGGGGAGGCCAACGCGACGGGTTCTGGCCGCTCGATTCCCGGTGTGGATCTCGGCCGTGCGGTGAGAGCCGCTGTCGGTGCGGGCATCGCCATCAAGGGCGGCGGCCATGCAATGGCGGCGGGCGTGACGATTCGGGCGGACGAACTCGATCGGTTCAAGGCGTTCATGGCGGAGCGTCTTCAGGACACCTATGACCGCGCCCGCGAGGCCGACCATTTCGCCATCGATTCGACCCTCACGGCAGGGGCGGCGAAGCCGGAAATCGTTACGGCTATCGAGAGGGCGGGGCCTTTCGGGTCTGGCCAGCCGGAACCCGTTTTCGTGTTCCCCCATCATCGTCTGATGGAGGCCCGCGAGGTCGGCAGCGGCGGCCATATCCGCGTGAAACTGCGCGGAGGAGACGGCTCTTTCATTGGTGGCATTGCATTTCGCGCCGCAGGCCAACCGCTCGGCCAGGCGCTCTCGGATGCGGTCGGAAGCCCGCTTCATGTGGCTGGAACCCTGTCCATCGACCGTTGGGGCGGTGGCGAAAAAGTCGAGCTTCGCGTGATGGATGCGGCAAAGCCGGAATAACTGAACGAAGCGCTTGCCGCCGGGAAAGAACCCATCTATATGTCCGCCCGTTCCGGCAGCAACGCTGCCTCGGCGCCCTTCGTCTAGCGGTCTAGGACGTTGCCCTTTCACGGCAAAAACACGGGTTCGAGTCCCGTAGGGCGCGCCACTTTCCTTTAAAAATTGAGAACAAGCCCCCGAAGTCCTGCAGCGTGTGTTGCGGGGCCTGTTCGGATTGTCGCGTGTGTTCGTCCTGAACCTAAGCGTGCAAACGCCGGACGTCAGGAAACCCCAACGCCCGGCGCGATGCTTGCGGAATTCGTAGACGCTTACAGGTAGAAATCCGAGGTCGTCAGGCCGAGATGGGTGCCCTTCAGCTCGATATGGAACACGAAGTCACCGGTCTTTCCGTAGATATCGGTGACGCCGGCCGCCGTGTCCTCGACCGCCCAGAGGTGGCCGTTCTTGCTGCCGTTCGTGTAGCCATCGAAAACGAAGGCCTGATCGCCCGTCTTGCTGGCGTTGGTGTCGATCTTGCGGAAGTCGAGCTTGTCGACGTTGTGCGCGAAGTCCATGACCTTGTCGCCGTCAGCGCTATAGGCCGAGCTGAAGCGGAAGATGTCCTTCCCGCTGCCGCCGTAGAGCGTATCCTTGCCGCCGAGACCGTTGAGCGAGTCATTCCCGGCGCCGCCCTTGAGAACGTTGGCTGAATCGTTGCCGAGGAAGGTGTTGTTCAACTCGTTACCAGTGCCGTTGATGGCCCCGGTGCCCGTGAGCTGGAGGTTCTCGACATTCGCCGCCAGCGTGTGGGTCACGGAGCTGAAAACCTTGTCGGTGCCCTGGCCCGCGAGTTCGACGACCTTATCGCCCGTGTGGTTGACGGTGTAGGTATCGTTGCCGCGCAGACCCTTCAGCGTGTCGGCGCCAGCGGTGCCGACCAGATTGTCGTTCCCGTTCGTGCCAGTGACCGCACCGGGCGTGGGAGTTGGCGTAGGAGTAGGAGTTGGGTCCGGAGTAGGAGTCGGTGTTGGCGTCGGGCTCGTGGAGCCCGAGACCGGCATCGGCCAGGTGTGACCCAGTTCGACGTTGCCTGAGAGAGTCGGGCTATTGCCCTTGAAGTAGTAATAGCCCCAGTAGCCTTCGCCGAGGTAGTTGTTCGTGAACGATACGCCGGTGATGGCGCTGCCGTTGAAGCTGCCGTCCGAGTAGACGGTGTATCCGCCACCGGCGAGGTAATTGCCGTCGACCTGGATGTTGTTGATGGCTCCGGCGTCGTTGTCGATCATCACGGCTGACGTCTGGCCGTTATCGTTGATGACCGTGTTGTGCTTGACGTAGATGTCACGGCCGCCGTTGATCTCGATGCCGTCATAGTGCGGGCCTCCCCACACCGTGCCGATACGCACGTTGGGGGCGTACATATCGTGGATGTAGTTATCCTGAATGACGCTCGGCCCGTTGATGTTGAAGCCGTTCTCGATGTGAGAGATGTCGTTGCGCAGGAAGGTTCCCGAGCCAACGATACCGTTGGCGCCATCGACACTGCTGCCGATGTTCTGAATCTCGGAATCCTTGATGACGGTACCCGTGACGCCGGGCTTGATCCACACCCCGGTCCAGTCGGTCGCGGTGATGCGGCTGTTTTGAATCGTGACGTTGGGAGCCAGAATCCACACCGTGCCCTTGATGTCGCGGGCGTCGATGACGGTGCCGGGTGTCGTAATGGTTAGATCGCCGGTCGACGGCGTTAAGGTCACTCCTGACGGAACGCCTGTGCTGTTCGCATCCGGGAAGCCCGCAAGAGTCTGCGTCTTGGAAAGCGCCATGAAGAATTTTCCCCTTAGTTGAAACTGGAAAACGCGAAGGTTGGTGAGGACGGAAGGGATGAACATCCGGGGAGCTCGGATGCCATGTTCCAGCTTACGTCAGTGCAGATTTGTGCCGCTCCCGCAGGGCAGGAACGTTCAATGAATGACTGAAAGGTCGTTCAGTTGTATAATTTTTTGGTTGTATTTGTTTGTATGAACATAAAACTTGCCCCTCTTAAAACTATTTATGACAAAAAGTCATTTTTTCGTATTTGTGCTTAAAGTCAGTGCCTTTGCTCGCACTATCAAGACTTGACAATACATTATGTTCAAAATGTGTTTGTGAATATTTGCAGAAATAATCTTCCCATCGAGAAGAATTTGATCCTTTCTCGATTGATCGGGCAATTCTTCTTTTCTTGTAGAAGTAAGGCTAGGCCGTCGCTCGCGAGAGCGGATAGGCGCGCGTGAGGCCCAGATAAATGACCGCGCCACCGACGAGAGTGAGGGCAGCAATCGAGAGCGCCAGGCTGAAGCCGGTGGCGCGACTTACCGCATGGTCGAGGAGAAAAGCCGTGAGGGGCGGGCCTGCGATTTGACCAATGCCGTAAACGGCAGTGAGAAGTCCCGTCAGGCTTGCGGCATGTGCAGGTCGCAAGCGGCGGACCTCATGCAAGGCGAAGAACGTAATCGCCGTGAAGGGAAGGCCAAGGAGGAAGCTTCCCAGTGCGAACCCGGTGAGGCTCGGAAGCCATAAGCTCAAGAGAATTCCCGCCGCCTGTAGGACGTAACAACCCGTCAGCAGATAACGGTAGTCGTAGCGGGCCGGGATACGCGTCACCAGAAGAGCGCCGCTCATGACGCCAAGCCCGAAGATGGGCCAGAACATGTCGAGCCAGAAAGACGGAGGCAAGGCCTCGCGGGCGATCACGGGCAGAAAGGTGGCGGTGATGATGTATCCAAAGCCCGCAAGGCCATACGCAAAAGTCAGGAGAGGGATCTCCAGCGTTGTTCGAGAAGTCCCGATCGCGGGCGTTTCGGTACGGACGGTGGGGCGCGGGTCGCCACCGCTCGCGAAGGTCGTCCAGACAAGGAAGATCAACAGCAGCGCGAGGAGGCCGAAGACGAGCCAGCCGGAGGCTGCGGACCAGTGCAAGGCAACCATGCCACTGGCAAGCAGGCCTGATGAGGCGATGCCTGCGCCGGGGCCGACGAAAATCAGGCCGCCGAGGGGCGACGCATTCACTTTCGCCAGACGCGCCATGCACCAGCTCGAGGTGAACACGAACACGACCGCGCTTACGACACCCGACAGAAAGCGAAGGATTGGCCAGAGCGCGGGAACCGGAGCCGCCATGCCGGCGGTCAGCAAAACCGTCAGAACGAGCCCGATACGTACGAAAGCGGAGGCCGGGATGGTCGGCAAGGCCGGATAGCGGGCCCAGATTCTGGGCTGCACGGTGCAAATCAGAGCGCCCAGGAGATAGCCAATGTAATTGGCTGTCGCCAGCCAACTGCCCGACGGAAGATCGATGACCTGATCGTTCAGCATCATCGGCAGCAGCGGAGTGAATGCGAAGCGGCCTATGCCCATGGCGACCGCAAGGGAGGCCATGCCCGCCACGGCGATGCGCAGGGGCGTTATCGAACCCGCGGGAGCCCCGTGGCGCATGGCCTCCGCATTCATGGACGCCCACCCTCGGCGCAGATGCCGGCGCAGATGCTGGAGCTCTTGGCCGTCGTGGAACAGCTGTCCTGAAACATGGAGCCTCCGCCGCCTGCCGGATGGTCGTTCCGGTATTCAATGGCGGCGGAAGCTACCCGGTGTTCAAGCCCTGTGCATCACCGTCACATCACATGGCTGTCATGCGTTCTCAATCGCTCGCGGGCGAGTTCGACAAGCTTGACGCGTTGCAGCTTTCCGCTCGTCGTCTTTTGCAAGCTGTGCGGCGGAAGTTCGAAAACGTGGTCGACCGAGATGCTGAGCTTTTGCGTCAGGCGTTCGCGGATGGCTTTGCGCGTCGCTTCCACTGTCGACAGGGTTTTGGAGGTCGTCTCGAAGAAGACCACAAGATTTTCCGTCCCCTTCCGATCATCAACGAGGCCGATTGCGCCGACCGCACCGGATCGAACGCCATCGATCTCCGCCGCGACATGCTCGATCTCATAGGGAGAAATGTTCGCGCCCGCGCGAATGATCAGATCCTTGATGCGGCCTGTAACGAAAAGCTGTCCCGCATCGAGATAGCCGAGGTCGCCAGTCTCGAGCCAGCCGTCGTGAACCTTGCTGGGTTTCAGTTCCCCATAATAGCCCGGAACAACGCTGGGGCCGTAGATGGAAATCTGCCCCTGTGTGCGGTCAGGAAGCAGAGCGCCATGCTCGTCGATGATGCGGATGTGATGGCCGTCAAGCGCGGGCCCCGTGCAAACCACCGCGAAAGCGTCGGGGTCGTTTGCATTCGCGGGAAGGGCGACCCCCTTATTCGCAAGCGTCGACCGGGAAATGACATCGAACCGTAACGGGTCCGTCGGCCGCTTGATCGAAGCGGCGACGGTGCATTCGGCAAGCCCATAGGCAGGCGCAAAGACTTCTCGTTTGAAGCCGTGTGGTGCGAAGCGCTCCGTGAACTGGTCGATCGTCTTTTTCTGGACGAATTCAGCGGCGTTGATCCCTTGCCGCCAGTGCGAGAGATCCAGCCCCCTCGTGCGGTGCTCAGGCGCGTGGGAGGCCACGAACTGATACGCGAAGTTCGGAGCCGAGGTGACGGTGCCCTTGAAGGTATGGATGGCCCACATCCATCGCACAGGGTTCATCGTGAAGAGATTGGAGGGCATCAGCACCACAGGTATTCCGGCGGTGAAGCCTGTGAGCATCAGGGCGACGAGGCCCATGTCGTGATAGAGCGGCAGCCAGCTGACGACGGTGTCTCGCACATCCCAACTACCGGCCTGGGCAAGGCCTCTGACGTTGCTGAGAAGCGTCTCGTGGTTCACGAGGAGGGCCTTCGGCTGAGACGTGGTGCCGGACGTGAACTGCAGGAAAACGGCATCTGTGCCTGAAATGAGCTCGGGCTTCGATGGCGCAGCCTCTGGGAGTTCGTCGAGGGTACGGGAGATGCAGCCCGTTGCCGAAAGCGCTTCGCGGCAGTCCTCGCGGCTGATGATCAGTTTGCAATCCACATGACGCGCGCGCACGGCAAGACGCTCGGCCCATTGAGCCTTGTTGCTGTTGACCGGTGGCGCCTCGACGACACAAGGCGTGAATGCGCCGACAAAGCACGCAAAGAGCGCCGTGAGAAGATCGGCCGATGTCTCGAGGGCGAGCAGGACCACATCGCCGCGTTTCAGCCCTTGTCTGGTCAGGCGCGCAGCCAGAATCTGGGCTTGTGCGAGCAAGGCACCGTTGGAAATCTCGACGACGCTTTGCGGTGTTTCAATGACAAAGAAAGCGGTGTTTTCCGGAGCTCTGGACGCGCGCCAGTGCAGTGCGTCCACAACAGTGCTGACCGTCGCCGGAACTTCGATGCCTTTGGAGCGGGAGAGGTCGACCAGTGCGTCCGGCTGTCCGAGCGCAAGGGGATACGAGCGATACATGGGAGTGTCCTCGAAGAAGATGGGCTCAGAAGCGGAGAAGGGCGCCTTCCACGGTGAGGCCGGGGCCAAAGGCGAGCATGACACCGAGATCGCCTGGCGCGGGCGTGTCATGGGCGATGAGGTGTTCGAGCACCAGCAGCACAGTGGCCGATGCGCAATTGCCGTATTCGCTCAGCACATGCCAGGTTGATGCGAGTTTCTCGTCCGGGATGCCGAGTTTCTGCGCCACCATATCAACGATCTTCGGCCCGCCCGGATGGATGGCCCAATGCTTGATATCGGACGGCAATACGCCGGCCTTCGCGCAAAGATCGTCGATGAACGGCGTGATCACGCTGGCGATCACATAGGGAACATAGGGCGACAGGGTCATCTGCACGCCATCATCGAGGACGGACAGCGTCATCAGATCCGATGTCTCGTATGATTGATGCGTGTGCGCGGCCAGAATCTGCGGTCCGTGGCCCGGTTCTTTCATCGCCATCGTGAAGGCGCCGACAGCATCCCCGAAGAGATTGTGCACGATGGCTTGTTCTCGCGTCGCGTCCGGGCGGAAATGCAGGCTGCTGAACTCCGCGCAGACGCCGATCGTGGCTTCTCCCGGTCGCGCGACGACCGAGTCCATTGCGGTCTTGATGACGTTGAACGCGGCAAAGCACCCCATATGACCGATGAAGGTGCGGCGCAGATTCGGCTTGAGGCCGAACTTCTTGGCGAGGAAGTAGTCCGGCGTGGGGCCGTAATAGCCGGTGCTGCTGGCCATTACGATGCTGCCCACATCCTCCTGTCCGACATGTTCGATGAGCGGTGCGCAGGCGCGGCCCGCGACTTCGTCGACGATGCCGACATAGGCTTGCATGCGCTCGCCGATGCCGCGCGTTTTCCGGCCGAGATCCGTTGCCGGGTTCCAGGCCATGTGGCGCTTGCGAACGCGGGTGACGGTCCCGAAATCACGAGCGTTGGGCAGTTCTGCGTACCAGTCTGCAAACACGCCACCCCAAAGCTCCTCCTGCGTGAAGGATTGCTCGGGGACGGCCGAACTCAATTTGACGAATGTGGGAAGCGCGGCTGCGTTGAGCATCGTTCTTACTCCGCCGCGACGCGCAAGGTGTTGCGGTCGATATGGTCCACGACGCTCTGCACCGTGTCCTTGCCGGTGCCGCCTTGCACAAGGAACCATTCCTCTAGGGAAATTTCGGGATAAAGCGCCTCGATACCGGCGAAGAACTGCATGATCTGCAGCGAGTCGAGACCGAGATCCTCGGTCAGGGACGCATTGGAAGCGACTTCAATGTCGCTTTTCTCAAGGATTGAGCGGCAAAGATCCGTGACGTGCTCGTGGATCAATCGATTGGAAAGACTCGTCATAACCACCCCCGTCCGTTCATTGTGAACGTTACGGAAGATGAAATATAATACCGTGTCTTTTTGATCTAGATCCTATATATTGTTTCAGTGAAATGAGAATTTGCAAAAATATGCATAGTTTCAACTTCTGCTGACGCAACGTGGTGCCGTAAGGCAATCCAAGGTATTGACTTTCTACCTTAGGTGATTTCCCGTTCGATGATGGCTATCTGGTTGTGCCGTCACTCGGGTTGGGGGGCGTTTCCCGCAGGCATTGCTGAACGATCCGCGAAATCTGCCTTTGGTCGCCGCTTTCGAGATTATCCGTCAGAACCTTCCGCCACAGGGGCGTCTTGCGAAGGCTCGTCGCGACGCAGGTGCAGGTCGTACGGCAGAGGCCAGCGTCGGAGTTCTGGACCGCACAATCGGCTTCACACTGGGCGATAAAGGGCCGCATCTCGGCGGTCGGGCTAGGGCCTGTCAGTTGCAGCACACCATAGAGCGCCGCAAGCAGCAGGGGTTGATGGAGCAGATAGATCGGCAGGCTTTTGCGTCCCGCCCACAGCAGGGCCCGCGTCGGGCGCGTGCTTGCCTTCCACCGTGCCAGATTGAGAGCCTCAGGCCAGGCGAGCAGCCCGCGTCCTGCCACGAGCCCGAGCAGCACGATGCCGAACCAGGGAAAGATCGGCACATAATCGTTGGCCGAAGGATCGAACGATCCGAGCCCGAGCCAGTCGAGCCAGGGCGCATCGAGGTTGGGGCTCGTGAAGATCGAGGGCGCGACGAAACAGGCGAGGGCGGTCACCACCGTCAACCAGACAGGCGCGCGCAGGAAAGGCAGGGCGAGCACGCTCGATACGGCGATGCAATGCAGGATACCGAAGAAGATGTATGTCTGCGGAAACGCGAAATACGTGGCCACCGTTATCAGCGCGGCGGAACCACCGATGCGGGCGAGCCGCCACAGGAAGCCGACCCGATTGAACCCTTTGGCGTGGGCGAGAGCAAGACCGATGCCGACGAGAAAAAGAAACGATCCGGCAATCGAGCGTGCGAACCAGCGCCACCCGGCATCTTGAAAAATATTCGTCGAAATCAGCTGCAGATAACTGAGATCCCAACTGAAATGATAAATGATCATCGCGCCGATCGCGACGCCGCGGGCGATGTCTATCGCATCCCAACGCTGCGAGGCGATGTCGTGAGATGAGGGCTGAGTTCTCAAAGCCGTCCGATCCTGGTTGCAGACATGGCGTAGGACAGGCGCGCCCCCATATCAATCGCCATGATGGAACCTCTCCAGGACACAATCGCGAAATTGCGGGGCATCATCGCCGGTGCCCGCTCGGCCGTGGGCTTTACGGGGGCGGGGATCTCCACTGAGAGCGGCGTGCCGGATTTCCGCTCTCCGGACAGCCCATGGATGCGCCACAAGCCGATCCCGTTCGACCTGTTCGTGTCGAGCGCCGCCGCACGCCGCGAGGCCTGGCGGCGCAAGTTCGCGATGGACGATCTCTATCGCGATGCCACGCCCAATCGCGGCCATCGCGCGCTGGCCTCTCTCGTCCATGCGGGAAAGATGGCCGCCGTGATCACCCAGAATATCGACGGGCTGCATCAGGCTTCGGGCATACCGGCGGAACAGGTCGTCGAACTCCATGGCAACGGCACCTATGCCCGCTGTCTCGACTGCGGCATGCGCCATGAGCTTCAAGCCATCCGCACTATTTTTGGGCAGAAGGGAGCCGCTCCGGTCTGTGATGACTGCCAGGGCCTGCTCAAATCGGCGACAATCTCCTTCGGTCAGGCGATGCCGGTGGACGAAATGCGAAAAGCGCAAGAACTCGCAATGACTTGCGATCTTTTCTTCGTGATCGGCTCGTCGCTCGTAGTTCATCCGGCGGCTGGATTGCCGGTACTCGCCAAGAGAAATGGCGCTAAAGTCATCATTCTGAATCGGCAGGAAACACCGCTTGATGAGATTGCCGATCTCGTCATTCATGCGGAAATAGGCCCTGTTCTTGAGCCATTCGCTCTCTAGAACAGTAACGATCCAGGCGAGAAAATCACGTTTCGGGCTTTTCCCGATTTTTGACGGTGTTATCTTCTCGTTAAGAATCTTGACCTTGATTCGAGTACGGGTTTCGCATGTCCAACGATTTCGGTTCAAATCCATTCAGTCCGCGAGGGGTGGACGGCTCCTTCGATCAGGATCGCGAAAAGAGCCTGGACACATCCGGCGAAAGCGCCCTCGAACTCGTTCAGGTCAGCGGCCACATCAAGTGGTTCGACGTTGCCAAGGGCTTCGGCTTCATCGTTCCCGATAACGGCATGCCGGATGTTCTTCTCCATGTGACCTGCCTTCGGCGCGACGGCTATCAGGCCGCGAACGAGGGGGCGCGGATCGTTGTGGAGGCGGTGCAGCGCTCGCGCGGGCTTCAGGCCTTCCGGATCGTCTCTCTCGACCAATCGACCGCTGTGCACCCGTCCGAGCTTCCGCTCGCGCGGACCCATGTGCAGGTAACACCGACGAGCGGGCTGGAGCCTGCGGTCGTGAAGTGGTTCAACAGGCTGCGCGGCTTCGGTTTCCTTTCGCAGGGCGAGGGAAGCCCGGATATTTTCGTGCACATGGAAACCCTGCGCCGCTACGGCATCGCGGAACTGAAGCCGGGAGACCGTGTCCTCGTCCGCTTCGGGGATGGGTCAAAGGGGCTCATGGCGGCGGAGGTTCGCCTGGCCGACATGACGCTGCCGCACTCCCACTGATGTCCTCTCCGATGTCTCTTGCAGTAAAGCGTCTCCTCACGCTCTTCATGATCGTCTTCGGAGCGAGCTTCCTCCAGGCGGGCCAGGGGCAGGCCCAGACCTTCGAGGCGCTTTCCATTGTCACCCAAGCCGGTCAACGGCAGGCCTTTCAGGTCGAAGTTGCCCGTAACGACGCCGACCGGGCTCAGGGGCTGATGTTCCGCCGTTCGATGGCAGCGGACCGGGGCATGCTGTTCGACTTCGCCCGCGTCGAGCCGGTTTCCATGTGGATGCAGAACACGTACCTGCCGCTCGACATGCTCTTCATCCGCCCGGACGGAATCATTGCCAGAATCGCGGCCAACACAGAACCGCTCTCCACCCGCACGATTTCCTCCGGCGAGCCGGTCCTTGCCGTTTTGGAGCTGAACGCCGGTACGGCGGCCAAGCTTGGAATCAAGGCCGGTGACAAGGTCGAGCATCCCCTGTTCAAGCGCTGATCGGCGGCTTGCTGAAAGAGGGGCCGCATGGTAGCCAACAACCGCCTTTGATGATCGGCGGGGTGTAGCGCAGTCTGGTAGCGCATCTGCTTTGGGAGCAGAGGGTCGCAGGTTCGAATCCTGCCGCCCCGACCAGTTCATTCAGGTTCCTGACGAGAGATTTTCGGTACGTCCATGCCCGCACGGATCTACAAGCCCGCCAAGTCCGCCACTCAGTCCGGCCTAGCCCGGACCAAGCAATGGCTTCTCGTGTTCGAAGCGGACACCACGCGCCAGATCGAGCCGCTCATGGGCTGGACCAGCTCGGCGGATACCCGCCAGCAGTTGCGCCTGTGGTTCGATACCAAGGAGGAGGCGGTGGCCTACGCCCAGCGCGAGGGCATCGCTTACCGCGTGGAGGAGCCGCAAGAAATGAAGCGGCGCGCCATGTCCTATTCCGATAACTTCAAGTTCAACCGCGTCGGCTCCTGGACCCACTAACCGGCCGCCCGGCGGTTCCGGCCCCGTAGCTCAGCTGGATAGAGCAACTGCCTTCTAAGCAGTAGGTCGCAGGTTCGAGCCCTGCCGGGGTCGCCATTTAAAATCAACAACTTAGCGCTTAGTCTCTGCGCCAAATTGTGTCCCTAAATGAGCTCCGGGTAACATCACGGGTAACGCGCGCTGTGGCTATCCCTCCTGCTCAGGTGCCGTGCCTTGCACGTCCTTAACCGCATTGAGCAGGCCTTTCTCGTGGGCCTTTTCCAGATCCTTGCGGGCGTCCCTGACAACATCCCCTGCGTGGTAGACACAGTGAATCAGGGCTTCCAAATCATCCTGTTTCAGGGCGAACCTGAAGTAGCCGTCGGGATCACGGGTCGCTCCGTCGAAGTGACCCCGGAGGACAGTTTCCAGGATATGACTGGCACAGCAGGCATCATGAAGATGCCGATCGAGATCCTGGACGGCATCTGACATCTGGGCATAGGTGTCCTGTTCACGATCCACGTGCTTCATGGCGTGTTGCTCCGTTGACGGTTTGTTGATAATTTCAGTATCAAGTTAGAGTGAAGCGAAGTCAATACTAAAAATATCAGGTTCCGATGGTCACGGTCCGTCAGGTCAAAGCAGCGCGTGCAATGTTGGGGTGGTCACAGGACCAACTTGCCGCCGCATCCGGCATATCCAAGCCAACCATTGCGCGCCTGGAGACGTCAGATGGAGAAATCGGGGGCTATACGGGCACCCGGGATAAGCTCATTGCGGCCCTTGAGGCCGCCGGCGTGATCTTCATTGCGGAGAATGGGGAGGGGCCGGGCGTACGGCTGCGGAAGCAGCGCGGTGGGGATGCGGGCTTACGGCCCGATCACGTCACCTCAGAGAACGATGGCTGATCGCCGTGAAACGCGAGCGCCCCAGCGACGCCTGCCCACCGCCCGAGAAACGCGGCCTCCAGGAGCCCGAAGCTGCGTCGTACATCGGTGTCGGCCTGACGCTCTTCCGCCAGATGGTGGCGGATGGCCGGATGCCTCATCCGGTACGTATCAACAGGCGGGTCGTTTGGGACCGGCGTAAACTTGACCTCGCATTTGATCGTTTGCCCGACGGCGGCAATGATGAGGTCAGCGCCGAGGACGACCCGTACGGGGAGTTTATTGCCTAGGCGACTAGGCAAAGCGAGGGTGGCGTGGCGATGGTCCGGCGAAGCATCAGAGCGAAAACGAACGGCGACGACTTCGAGGCCTTTCACAAGAAGTCCCGGCGCATGGTGAAGTGGGGTCGCGGGGAGATCAGGCGGATCAAGACCGCGTTCTGGCGCCGGCTGCGGGCGAAGCTCCGAAGCAACAGCAATTCTGAAGTTTGATCTGTGATCAGTTGTGTTTCAAGTTTTTCAGCTTGAAATTTTTATGTCTATTGCACGCTTTGTTGCTTAGAAAATCTCAGCGATTGGAACCAACTATTTTTTTGCTCCCCAATGAAGGACGTCATTTCAGCATCGAGTCGCTGGTCGATCGCGCATATCATTTCGTGGAGAATATTCGCTGCCGCCGCGGGTACTGGGCGAACTTGATCTTCACGACGATTTGGATTGTAGGCTTTGTCCAATGCGTCGAGAAAGCGGTCCTCATATCCCTCGGCCTTTGCGGCCCAGTCATTGCCGGAAGCGTATTTGCTCTGATCTGCCCGTTTCAAGGCACTCTCAAGGCGAAGATACGCCTCCTGTATCTTGTCTTGGCGCGCTTTAACTTGGGGGCGGAGCTCTTCCAGAGATACCGCGCTGGTGGAGAGGCTGCGGAGTGTGTCTCTCTCGCTGCCAAGCTCAGTGAGCACGGTATCAATAGCAGTACGTACGCGCCGAAACTCTTCAAGCCTGACCGTGTCGAAGCGGATCTGCTTCTGCAAGCCAGTTGTGCGACGATAGTTTATGTAGTTCCAGATCAAGCCTGCAAAGCTCAACCCCCAAGGCACTGCTTGGGACAAGTCAGAGGCATTACCCATGCGTGAAGACTTAAGGAAAGTTAGTGCTGCAGAAGGTTACCGCGCCGCATGCTCGCAGACGAGATGCCACGCTGGATTTGGCGCATGATTAAGGCGCTGGCATCAAAACGGTAGTGGATTAGGAACGTTTCGCCGAGTTTGCGCACGCTCTCTGCGAACATACCTTGGAAGAACGAGGGGGTGAGCGTGTAAACGTCATCTGGGACGATCACGCGGACAGGCTCCTCTGCTTCGTCAAGCTTCTCGAGCCCGTAGCGGACGCGCGCCTCCACACCGCGCTCGTGCCCGGTGAGATTGCGGACGGCTCCGTCGCCGGTCAGCTCGAAAAGGTTGATGTCAGTCATTCTGGGCCTCGTTCAGATAGTCCGGATCCAAAGTGAATGCCAAGCTGATGATCGTTCCTGCGAAGCGTTCTTGCAAATCAAAAACATAGGATGCGTCAGGAAGTTTCTCCGCGGTGTTCTCGGGATTGAACCAGAGAACCCTCGGGGAATCCTCCCCAGCCATCTGCATTCCCTTTATATAGGGCGCTCGGACTATAATGCAGGACCGTCCAGAAATTATGACCATCCGGGGGGCCCGCGCGGGCTTATCGGTGTTTCCGAGCTCGTTGACAAGCCCCATCACCTCCTGGAGGCCAAAGCCGCCCCTTCCTTTCCCATCGGCCTTCGGGTCGCACGTGACCCCGTCCTGCAGGGCGTATAGGGTCCGCAGCGTGGCGGCCGACGGCGCTTCCTTCTGTCCCTGAAACTGGTTAACATATTGATCCAGTTCGATTTTGATCCGGTCTGAGGCGAACTCCAGGCTCTCGTCGATGGTCGCGCCGACGCTCAGGATCCCGATGTAACACCGGTAGACCCAGTCCTCGCCCTCCTGGCGGCGGGCCATGAAGCCGGCGATAGACCATCCCCCATCCTTCGTGGCCGGCGCACTATGCCGCACCGCGTTGTCGAGAAGCTCGAGGATGATGGTCGAGATCCAAACCCGACCCTCCGGCGTCAGCTCCTGGCCGATGTCAGGAACCCCGAGCCAACGGTCGACGGCGTCACAGAAGTCGTCGGCCACTTGGTTGTCCCGCTGCGGCTCCAGCAGCTGGTTTATGGAGCGGTTCACTCCCTGAGGTGTGCGCCGATGGACCCGAAACGCCCAGATGTTGCGCAGATCCTTCACGTCCTCGAGCCGCATCTTCATGATGTGGCGCAGCCCGACCGCCTCCATCACCTTCTGGACGGAAGTCCCCATCTCGCCGCCGTTGAAGAACGGAGACAGGCAAGGCCAGAGCTCGCCAAGGACGAGGTAAGGGCCGATGTCGAGGCAATATTGATCCTTGAAGTGCAGGAGGGCGTTGAGACCACCACACTCAACCTCGGCGATCTGCTTCAGCTTCGCCAGCGTCTCGGCGGGGTGGTCGATGAAGGAGAATCCCTCCAGGTAGATCTCGGTCCGGTCAGGACCGGAATCGCGCGCGGTAATCCTAACCCAGCGCTCCTTGCGGCCGGGCATCAGCCCTGCCAGCAGAGGTGATTCCCTGTAACGGATGAGCAGCAGCTTTTTCTCGATGGCCTTTCGCGGCCCCTGCCGCCGGCGAAGGGCCTTGGCGCGCCGTGAAACGACCTTCCGGGCAAACCTCTTCCGGTTCAGATGCTCGGACAAGCTTGTCCCTCTCGTATGCGGCGTCGCCTCCAGCCGTTTGCGTTCCTGGAGCAGATAGGCGCGGATGAGAGCCTTCCTCGTGTCTTTCGGCACCTTGGTGGGCGCTGCCAGCATCCGCTTGAGAGCCGAAAGGAAATGGAATTTCACTGCACGCAATCTCAATGCAACGTAGGATTAAATGCGAGATACCAGTAGTTGGATGAGCCTGTCCACGGTCCCGCGAGCACAATCCATAGTTGCTCACGTCAAAATTCTTTAGCGACCGCCAATTGAGTAATCTCCTCACTTTCAGAGATCGGGCAAAGCATATTCTCTACGCAGCAAATGAACTCTAGAAATCGACTTTTCCCTCAGCTCGGGCTTTGACCAGCAGCCGGCGGGCGCGATCCAAAGCGGCATTCTTGCGTCGAAGATCCGCAAGTTCCTGTTCCAGGCGCTCAAAGATGGGAACGAGCGCGACTCCCTTCTGCTCCATCAGGTAGGCACAAAAGATAAGAGCGCTTTCGAGGCGTTCCTCTGAAATATCAGAGCTCATGACGGGTCAGCTCTTCTTCGCTGATACTTGCGCTTGGGTCGGGCATGGTTTCCGAGGCGCCATCGTACCCGCGCATCCTCTTCTTCGAACAAAGCCGCGACCATGCGGGCGATCATGACTGCCCGCGTGACCTTTGCCACCTCTGCCAACGCTGCGACCCGTTCAACGTGCTTGGCGGGTAGGTCGACGAGAATGCTTCGCCGCCCTCCTGCTCGTGCGAG
Organism: Microvirga flavescens; assembly: GCF_003290125.1. Taxonomy (GTDB): domain Bacteria; phylum Pseudomonadota; class Alphaproteobacteria; order Rhizobiales; family Beijerinckiaceae; genus Microvirga; species Microvirga flavescens. The sequence continues at coordinate 177,139 of NZ_QMKH01000004.1, read as the reverse complement.
CGCGATGTTCTTCCTGCGGGCGATCCTGATGGCCCGAGCGCGGGGGATCTCGATGGCCTGGCCGATCTCGTCGGCGGAATAGCCGTCATTGGCGAGCGCGGCGATTGAAGTCACCAAGGCCATTCCATCCTCGAGAGCTTCGGTTGATAGGGGGATCGATGTTCCGGCTTCATTGCAGGAGGGCGCTGGCTCAAGGCCCGCTCTTGCTGCGCTGCCCAGGATTGTCGCCAGCCGGGAGCTTTTCACATATGCTCCCCCAGCCATTAGCCCACCATTGTTGTCTGCGGCGTGGCTAACGACGCGTCGTTGTTTCGCTGTTTCCATGCCGGTCCCGATTTATTGCCCTTTCCTTTTTCACCGCCATAAGTGCGGGGATCTACGAGCTGCAGGGTGGTTATAGAGCCGCTGTCGTCCTGATTGAACCGAACGTCCTCGATGAGCATGTCCTGCATCAAGTTCAAGAAAGGGCTTTCAACCCAAACCAGGTGTCCTGGTGTCCAAATTTTACCTACTTCATCTCGGAAGCCCTGCACGGTGATAGTCGCTCTGAGAGCGGCGCCCGTCGCGCGATCGCGACGGTTCTCAGCTCGCTTCTTGATGCGGCTCTTCGAAGTGTTCTCCTCTTGGATAACGATGACCACTCGGTTGTTCCGATCGACGCCGGCATCGCGCGCAATGGCCTCAAGCTCAAGGCTATCGGGCCCATGCCCGTCTGGCAGCTGACCGCGCACGATGTACTTCGCATGGCGATTTGACCAATCGTGATTGGCAGAACCGTTCTTAAGGTTCTGCCAATCAATGATGCCGCCAACATGACGCCGCGTTCTTTTTCCCGCCTTAGTGATCAGGATCGAGCCGTCGGCCTCACCCATCAGGGTCACGCCCTGTGTGCGGGTCATCTTTTCCAGAGCACGAAAGACAGTCTCACCTGGTGTGACCTGGTAATCGACGGGCTCTAATTCGGCATCGGTTCTGATCTTGACGCCATGAGAAGCCGCGAGCTCGTTGCCGATCTCATCAGGCGTCTTATTTCTGAACGATCCAGTTGGATGATCCGCGCTGCTGTCGATGAGATCAGCCGATTTCGAGCGGCCGCTGATCGTTACTTCGGACTGGCGTTCGGAAAGGCGAGGTTCATATCGATCAACGTATCCCTTCAAGAGCAGATCGTCATTCGAATAGATCTCGAGCGCGGTCCCCGCCTTGAACTTCCATGCCGTCGCGAGTGCCCCGGCCTCGGCGGCAACTTCCAAGGTGAAGGACCGCGCCGCCTCCTTCATCGAGGCGTTGACCTCCGATCGTTTCCACGCGGTAAACCGTTCACCGTCGACAACGACGGTAATAATCTCATTGCTCATACGTACCTCGGAGTTCTTGTCTAGGATCTTTTAAAAGGGGAGCGCGCGCCTGCATCTGCAGGACGGCCGCAGCGGCATCCTCAGGGGGCATTGGAAGGGACACCGCTTGCGACCCACTCATGCGGTCGCCTCAGCCTGCGCTATCTCGGCTCGAAAGCCATCGACAATGCTTTCGAATTCGATGCCGCGCTCCGCTGCTACGATCTCGATGCCTCGGCTCACGATAAGCCCCATGAGCCTGTTCTCACGCTCCTCCCAAACCTGAGAGAATAGTTCACGTTCCGCACCCGTTTTGGATTTAGCAGCGATGTCGAAGCGAATGTCTGAGAAGAGATTTTCGGTGGCTCTGCAAGCCTCGCGCACCTGGTCGATTGTTGATGCCGGGTTCAGCGCCTCATCAACGAGTGCCTGGGTGTGTTCGGCGTCCTCCTTCAATTGCTCCCAGAATGCGAACCAGTCTTCTCTCTGGCCGTGACGGAAGAGCTGATACCGCGCCATGCAGCTGGGGAGATGGAAACGTCCATCTCGGGGCTCGGGTAGGATACGGTCCGCCACCATTTGCCTGATCCGGCGATCCGTCACGCCGAGTTCGTTGGAAAGTGTTTTTTGGGTCACCCAGGTACTGTTTTTTGAGCTGCTTTTCATGAGGCGCTCCGAGGAAATCCAAAGGGTTAGGGTCGAAAAAGCGGAAGCGGAAATGGCAAAAATCGAATCCCGAAAAACACTCAAAACCCGGGGCTAGGTGGTGCCGCACCCCCTGCGCACCCCTGTACGGTCCCTACCGTTGTCGCGGGACCGCCCGGGCCTCTGCAGCGGCGTTGTTCTCATTGACGAGGCGCTTGATCTCCTGCCGCTCTGCAACAGCAGCACTCCACTCCTCCCAGCCACCCGTTCTGCCAATAGGGGGGATGTCGCTGAAGGTTTTCGGGAATGGCTTTCCTTCCAACAGCTTGAAATTCTTCTGAGGCGGGGCCGGGGAGGGGGAGATCAGACTAGCCAGCGTACTCTCAAAGGTGCCGACCTCATCAGCGAGGCCTATCCTCACGGCCTCCTGCCCCATGTATGTGCGAGCTTCGGTGCTGCGCACTGCCTTCTCGGTCATCTGACCCTTGCGGCCCTTGGCAACAGTGCCAACGAACATGTTGTAAAAGGCGTCGATGTCGGCCTGCATGCCCTCGCGAACCCCTTCCGGCAGCGGCTCATACATGTTCCCGTCCACCTTATGAGCGCCTGCATGGATGAACGTCGGCTTGATGCCTTCATCCGCAAGGTGTTGAGAGAAGTCGAGGTGCAGAAGGACGACGCCGATGGAGCCGGAAATGCCCGTGGGAATGGTGACGATCTTGGTAGCTGCCGAAGCGATGGCATAGGCCGCGCTGGCGGCCATGCCGTTCACCAGAGCGACCACTGGCTTGGTCAAACTGATCTGCTGCACGAGCTCAGCGGTTTCGAAACATCCGACGGCTTCGCCGCCCGGGCTCTCGATGTCCAGCAGAATCGAGTTCACCTTTGAGTCCGCCGCCGCCGCTCGGAGCTGATGGTTCAGCCCTTCGTAACTGACCAGGCCAGAATAGGCTCCGATCCAGGCGCCGCGGTTCACAAGTGATCCGATAATCGAGATGATCGCGACATCCTGAGAGACGCGATAGGGGCGCCCCGATCGTGTTCCTTGATCGTAGTTGCGGCCTATAAACTGGTTTGCGTTCGGCCCACGCAGAATCTCGCGACCTGTCTGTGCCAGATCTACGTCGATGGGATCATCGGGCATAGCAGCAATTGGCAGCCGGCCTTGGAGCGCAGCGAGGATGATCGGCACCTTATCCGGATGGACAAGCAATGGCTTGTTGCAAATGCGGTCGGCCAAATGGAAGAGCTGCGTCATAGTAATTCCTCAATTTGGCAGTGTGCCGGCTTCCCAAGGCGATCGGATGAGTGTCGGCTGGATATGGCCCGTCACGAAGGCGACAACCTGATCTGGCGACAGGTCAGGGCTTGTCAGCGCCAGCCGCACGGCCGAGCCTTCGAGGCCCACTACCTGAGGATGAGCGAGAACATTGAGGATTCTCCGCTCAAACGAGGAGCGACCGGCTTCAAAAGCCGAACGCACCATGTAGTGCACGGTGCGTTCAGGGCACTTAACGGATGGATCACCGATGCTTTCTTTCACCGTAAACTCCCGCCGCAATGTCATTGAACGAGCTGTCTGATACCATCGGCGGCTCATGACCGAGTGAAGGTTCGTTCGCCATGCGAGCGGCGATGCTGGAGCCGGAACGCACGTTCTCAGATACGAAGCTGACCACGTCGTCGACCGACATCGCCGGTGACTTGATCGCAAGATCCAGGGCGGCGCGCTCGCGGCCTTTGACTTTGGGATTGCTGAGGATGGCACCGAGACGTTTCCCGGAACTCTTCACCGCCCCTGCGTAAGCGTCATCGAAGGCGAGTTCATACTCGATTGCGTAATCATGTGCCGCATCGCCGTAGAAACCAGCTTCGCGCGCCTTCTCCAAACCTTGATTATAGATCTGCTTCGACATCGTTCTCTTCCACAATTGCCACGCCGAGAATTGCGCGGGGGTCGGCGTCTAGCCGGCGGACGATTGCCGTGCCGGTTGTCTCAATAATCGCTTCTTCCTCGCGCTCGAATGCGAGTATGTCGGCAAGAATTTCTGCCTTTCGTGTCTTTTGCTCTTGTGGCGTGAGGGCGTTCTGATCATCGGCCATGTCATCGATCTCGCGCTCGATGCCAGCGATGAGAGCATCGCCAGAGATCCATGCGAGTAGGCCAACAACATCGACCTGAGGCACGACCACGGATGCGGCATCATCCCTGAGGCGGATCATGTGAAGATTGGCTGACGTGGGCCATTTGACCTTGCCGCCAGTCTCCACAAGTTCGAGGACATCAGGACGCGCCGCTTTGGCGCGCGCTTCGATCTGCTCCCGTGCCAAACGCTTGGCCATCTCGCTGGGAATCGGTGCCGCTTTGACAGTCTTCAGATCTTCGCGGAGATGGCGAATGCGCTGACGGATGCGCTCAACCGCATCGGCCTGAATCTCGCCCTTCTTGAGGGGGGAACTGACTGGTGGCGCTACCTGGAATGAGTTGCCCTTAGCGACTTGACCGCGCACCCATTTTTCGAGCTTGGCGAACAGAGAAGGGAGGTGGGTTGTTGGTCGCACAAGCGCCGCATCGATTCTGGCAATCTCGGCATCGAAGTGAGCAAGGCGGTGCTGAACCTCTTTGATGGTTTGGGAATCTTCGGCCGGCGCCTTATCAGCATTGCGCAAGAAGTAGAGGTTGCGCTCCTCCTGCTCCCTTGCAGCAAAGGCGTTTCTTCGCTCCTCGGTCAGAGCCCAATTGATGGCCTTCTCGTTTTCAGCAAGGCGTTGGAGCTCATGCCACTTCGCATGGGCCTCCATCGGAAGATGGTCGATCGTGCCCATTTTCGGTGGAGTGTAGGGAGGAATATCTCCTCCGTACGGAAGGACAATTGATATCTGGTTCACCGGCAGCTCCATTAATGTTGGACGAACATCGCAGCCGCCGCTGGTCGTTTGAAGCCTCAGCACTCGACCAGCAATTTTCTAAGCCGTTCAACGGATAAGATCTGGTCGCGTGCCTTGAGGATTCTCCAGCAAAACTCGTATATGGTCCCGACTTTGCCATTCGGACACGAACGGAGCGCGCGCTCCCGTTGCCAGGCCGTCGAGTGGTACCGGCGGAGCGTACGGTGCAACTCGACGGCTTGGGCGATCCGTGGGAGATTCGGCCAAAAGCGAGCGGCGGCTTCTCTCAAAAGGGCATCGCGCCTGGATCGAGATGAAATCGTTCCAGGGCGATGCAACCCGGGCGCCGGCACAAAGCCGAGCGCCTTGTCGAGCGTCTCGGCATCGCCTTCCAGGACCTGAGCGAAGGCTTCCACGACAGTTTCGAGATCTGCCGGGTTGATCGCGCCAGCTGCGTGGCCGTCGACAATGCGCTCGAGGAGTTCAGCGGCGCGCAGGGGCGATGAGGTGGACAATCTACGGACATTTGCAGGACATTCTGAGGACATCACGTCAGTTCTTCTTACAGAGAGGCGGACAATTCCCGGACATTCATCATGAGCGTTACCGGGAAGAAGGCCTGCGAGCGGCCCACAAGGGCTGCGAGCGAGCAGGCCGCGGCGCTCGACATGTACAGTGCGCTGAAGGATCGTAGAGCGCGACAGAACCGTTCTTGAGCTCTACTGGAGCGCGGCGGGCTCGGCGGTCGCTTGAGGCGACACGCCCGCCGCTCCTGTTGGCGCATATGAGACGCGACGGTAATCGGTCGAGCGCTATAAGGGGTTCTGTATATGTTTACGCAAACAGCTTGCGTATTTTACGGGTGCAAAAATACGATAGTTTTTTGCGTATTTTATTATCCTGCCCCTAGTCATGGATGACAGGCCAATAACGGTTATCGCGCCCCCTCCCACGACGAACCTCCTTAGCCAAGTGTCGGCACTTGCCGAGCTTGGCTAAGCCGTATTGCGCCGTCCGATCACAAATTTCTAATTCAGTTGCTAGGTCGGTAGCCGAGACCTCAACGTAACCTTTGGCAAGGTCAATACGTGCGCCGATCCAGTGGGCGATCCGATGGGATAGAGCGTTCAGTTCCCGATCCAGAGACAATTGGCGGCGCCACTTACGCATGATAGCTGCGGTGAGGGGCCGATAAGCTGGCGATGAAGCTGCCAGAGGCGACTCAAACTCCGGCAGGTCATCCTCGGTAAGATTGTATTTCCTCAATGCGGTCATGCCCGATCTCCGGGCTGCCGAATGATAAAGTGCCAGAGGGTCGAGCGGATCGCCCGCTCAAGTCTCAGGCGCTCCTCGTCGATGCGCTCCGGCGCGATACCGCGCCGAGCCATCGTCTCGACTTGAACCGCGAGCTGTTGCTGAAGATACCGTTCGCCGGCTTCGTGGCTCATCGCAGCCACATTTCGTGCATGCTTGAGAACGAAGGGCTGATGACGGGCACGAGGGAAGGGGAGAACCGTGCTCATGGCAGTCCCCTCACGCCGCAGCGCTTGTGGACGCGGCTCGCTGGCGCTCCCAGGCCTCGATATCAGTCAACCGATACAGCTTCCGTCGGTTGACGATCATCGGACGCGGGAAGGCGACCTTGGGGTCGCGTTCCCAACGCCAGAGCGTCATTTCGCTGATGGAGTACCGGTCGCGAACCTTCTTCGAAGGGAGATATGTGTCGTTGTTATCCATTGCTCACTCCTGATGTCATCAGATGTGAGCAAAATGATTCAATTCGGTTGGGCGTGCTCAGCCAGCGCGTCCAACTTTTCTTGGAGTGAGTGCCGAGATCTCTTTGCGAATTGTGTCGACCCCCGGAAGCTTGATGTCGGTCAGATAAGAGTACTGAGCGGCATTACTTCTAATTTGCCTTGCTACGTTCATAGCCGAGAACTCAGGGTGTCGCGACCAGATCGTGGTCGCTACCTTCCGAACGGGGTTTTTCCAGGCTTCAGCGGCGCGTGATCGCTGTTGGTTGTTTTGTCGACTTGCAGCAATTAAGGCTGACCTTCGAGCGGCACCGGATAGCGCGACAGCTTCGAACCTAAATTTTAGGTCAACGCCCTTTGTGAGTTTGCCAAGTTCAAATGACAGTCGGCTGGCTAGCGTCGAAAACTCATATTTCAAAGCACGCTGGATTGTGCCTATTAAAGTCAAGATCCTTGCAGCAAACTCAGCTTCACTGTCTTCGCCATATAAAAATACTGCTATATCGCGGATATCGTGGAAGCCACATTCAAGTTGCTGTTGATCGCGGATCTCTATGCGGGTTGGTGCAATGCAACTAATAAGGCTTCCGCGCATAGTATGCCATTCGTCGTATATCCAAGTGCCATCTTCCGACCGGCGGTAAGGACCATAAGCTGTCGGAAGGCCGCATCGTTGAAGGACGCCCTCAGCCCAGGCCCGATCCTCATCCAGCCAAGACATATTAAAGTAATCATTGACGTGATCTTCAAACGTAATGTTTTGAAGCTCCGTAGGAGCCGATGCCTCATCAAACTCGATCTCGAAGCCTTCGGTCATGCCGCTGCCGCGACGAACGCGCTTAACCGACATTCTGCACCTCCCTCAACGCCACTACATTCTTTGGCTTAGCCTTTGTTAGGCTCGTCACATACCCAGCCCACGCTTTCATGGCGTCTCGCCGCTCGGTCGCAAAATCATGGCGCTGATACACGCCGACGATTCCGCCGAACGTTCCGCTGGTATGGTTGAGCGCCTTCTCGATTACGTGGACGGGGATCCCGAGGCGCGCGCAGCCGCTGGCGAACGTCCGCCGCAAATCGTGCAGGCGCCAGGATGGCAACGGCTTCTCGTCCGGCATGTGTTTCTTGGCGGCCGCGTTGAGCCGGTCGAGGACCTTGGTCACGCCAGAGAAGGGCGTTTTGCCGTTGGTGGTGAATAGCAGGCGCGCTTCGGGCTTGCCCTTGGTGCCGGGCTCTGCCGGCGCCGCGACCTTGGGGAGCGCTTCCAGGATCTCAATGACAGGTTCGGAAAGCGGTACGACGTGCGCCACATCGGTTTTCGAGCGTTCCCGTGGGATCGTCCATGTTTTTTGCGAGATGTCGAACTCGCGCCATTCCGCCTCAAGGACCTCGGAGCGCCGCTGGCCCGTCAGGATCAGGAGCTGCATCGCCGAGCCGAAAGGATACCCGGTCTCTTCCGCAGCCTTCCATACCGCGACGAGCTCGGCATCGGTCAGAACGCGGTCCCGGGCTGTCTCCGGCGAGGGTGGGCGCAGCTTCTCAGCTGGCGAGGCGTCGATAATGCCTCGCTCGACCGCCCAGGCGAAGAACGGCTTCAGTCGCGTCAGCAGGCGATTCGCCTGAACCGGGGATTTGCGTTCGACAATGGCATCGAGAACTTCAAGGATCTCTCGCCGGCCGATGGACCGGATGTCCTTGTCCTGCCAAGCCTCCAGATCCTTCTTGGTCAGCAGGCGCTCCGTCTCGGCCCAGGTCCTATGATGGGCTTTGGCAACACGCTTGATGTAATCGGCTGCGACCGTCCCGAAGGTGTTGCGCTTCGCCTCTTCCGTTTGACGGGCACTTTCCTTCTCTGCGGCCGGATCACGACCCTCGGCCACGGCCTGCAGCGCGGCTCTGGCAAGCTCCCGGGCTTTGCCGATCTCGAGTTTGGGATAGGCGCCGATGGTGTGCTTCTTCGGCTTCCCGCCGAACCGGTACCGCACCGCCCAAGATTTCTTGCCGGTGGGCTGGATGACGAGATAGAAGCCGGGCAGGGCCCCGTCGGGAACCTCGCGCCGCTTGTCCGGATCGGGCTTCATGGCCTCGACCGAGATCTTCGTTAAAACTGCCGCCAATGATGCCTCCAGCGACCCATATTCCGAATGGCAGTGAGCCGTTCGGGTAACGCCGGGGTAACAGATGAGGGGTGTTAGTAGGCGTTACCCGATGATATTAACGGCATCGAGCATGAAGCGGCAACCTCATGATTTTTAAGGAATTGTGGATAGGCAGATGTTCTGCCATGTTAGGCACTGAAATGGGCTCGAACTTGCCTTCTAAGCAGTAGGTCGCAGGTTCGAGCCCTGCCGGGGTCGCCATTTACTACAACGGTCTAGAACCCAATCTTACCGGGCGCGTCGTCACCACCGGTTTCTTCATCGGCCATTCGGTGGCGAGCGGCTCCGTCGGGCCACTGGCGGGCCCGGCCAAGGGACACGCCGCCTCGCTCTATCTGCTGTTCTACTATGCGGGATCGAGCATCACCGGCTCGGTCGGCGGCTGGTTCTGGCAGCACGGCGGCTGGAGTTCGATTGTCGCGCTCACAGGTGCGCTGTCGCTGCTCGGTTTGTTTCTCGCGCTGCGAAGCGCTCGCTAAGCCTCTTCCTTCCGTGCGAGGACGAACAAGTGCTCGGTGGGAGGAGTAGCGAGAAATTTCGCTGCAGCATTGGCTATGATGGAGTCGATCCGCTTCATCTTACGCAGAAACGAGGGCAGGGAGCGCCGGGGGCGCAGGCCAAGCAGGCGTCCGAATTTGTTGGGCACGTAGAGGACATCGACAAGGTCGTCGTTGGAGCGTGGACTGAGAAAATCCAGCTTGTAGAAAGGGCTCGCGACGAAGTTGCCGAAAAGCTCCTGCGATCTGTCGGCCTCAAGTCTCTCTACGCGAAAGCCGGATTGGGTCAGCATTTCGGTCATGGCCTGTTCCGTGAACAGGCTGACATGGCTGGGGCCGGTGTAGTGCCCGCAATGGGAAGGAAAATATCGGGCCGGTATGTTCCTGACGGAATCGGTCGTAATGAAAAGTGCGCCTCCGGGCTTGAGGAGGCTAGAGATCGTTCTGAGAACCTCCTTCGGATCCGGAATATGCTCGATGACCTCGATGAGGATCACCAGGTCATATTGCTTTGTGCGCAGCTCCTCGATTTTGGAAGCGATCCGTAAGTCGTAGCTTCTTTGGGCGACCTGTACGCTTGCCGTGTTCAGTTCGAGGCCTTCGACATTTTCGTAGCCAAATTCATCCCTGAGAAGCGCGAGAAAACTGCCGGGGCCACAACCGAAATCGAGTATGGCAGCGGAACGCTCCACGGTGATCCAACGCGATAGGCGGCGCAGATCGTTGAAGCTCACGGTAAAGTAGGGCTGGACGGCAATCCGCGCGGCTTCGAGTTTTCGGTAATTGTTGTAGAATGGCGTGTTGTAGAACTCAGACAACACCTCATCCGGAGGTGGCGGGTTCGCGAATGTAAATCCACAAGAGCGGCAGCGGTCGTAAGCGATGCGTCGCAGGTTTGCGAAACTTTCGATATGGCGAGATTGGCAAGCCAGGCATTCGCTCACTCTTTTCCATGAGCCGTTTTTCAGCTTGGCGTTGAGTTCTCCCAAGCTCGGGGAGGGGGCATAGCCCGTGGAATGGTGAGTCGTCATGGCGTCTTGATGGCGGTGGTCATCATGCCCTCCCGACTGGTGGAAAGGGCAATCCTGCCATTCTCTTGCGCCCGTTGAGAACTTATTCAGAAGTGGTATCGGTGATCCCTGAGCTCTCACCAAGAAGCCCCTAAGGAATTTCCCATGCCCGCTTTGTCCGATTTTCCGATCACGTCTCGCTGGCCCGCGCAGCATCCCGATCGGATCCAGCTTTATTCCCTGCCGACGCCGAACGGGGTCAAGGTTTCCATCATGCTGGAGGAGACGGGGCTGCCCTACGAGGCGCATTTGATCGATATCGGCAAGAACGAAACCTGGACGCCGGAATTCCTCTCGCTCAACCCCAACGGCAAGATCCCCGCCATCATCGACCCCAATGGTCCGGGCGGTGCGCCTTTCGGCCTTTTCGAATCCGGCGCGATCCTCCTGTATCTTGCTGAGAAGACCGGTAAGTTCATACCCGTGGACCCCGTGCGGCGTTACGAGACCATCCAATGGGTCATCTTCCAGATGGCGGCTGTCGGGCCCATGTTCGGGCAGCTTGGCTATTTCCACAAATTCGCGGGCCGGGAGATCGAGGACAAGCGTCCACTCGAGCGTTACCGCGGCGAGTCCAAGCGCCTGCTCGGCGTTCTTGAAAGCCGGCTCGCCGGGCGGGAGTGGATCATGGGCGACGATTACACCATTGCCGACATTTCCCTGCTCGGCTGGGTGCGCAATCTGGTCGGCTTTTATGGCGCCGGTGAGCTCGTCGAGTTCGACAGCCTCAAGCTCGTTCCGGCATGGCTGGAGCGCGGCCTGGCGCGCCCCGCCGTGCAGCGCGGGCTCAACATTCCGAGCCGGCCCGCATAAGCTTTGAAGCTTACGCCGCGGCGCATGTGAGCGCCGCGCGCCTTGAAGCCCCGATGTCGCCCTCGACCCAATGGGGGCGGCAAACCGAAATGTAGCGGCTCTCGCCGCCGATCTCGATGACCTCACCGGTTTTGACGGCCTTCCCGTCGGGATCGTAGCGCAGGATCATCGTTGCCTTGCGGCCACAATGGCAAAGCTGCTTGATCTCCTTGATGTCCTCCGCCAACGCCAGAAGGGTGCAGATGGCGGGGCTGAACAGTTCGCCGAAAACGTTGTTTTTCAGGCCGTAGGTCATCACCGGGACATTGAATTCGTCCACAAGGTGCGCGGCCTGCCAGATATGCTCAGGCGTCAGGAACTGAACCTCGTCGATCAGGACGACGGTCACCGGCGTTTTCCTATGGATTTCCGAGACGATGGCCCGCAGGTCGTCGCTCTTGCGCAGCGGAACGGCTTCCGCCGAGAGCCCGATGCGGGACGAAACCCTGCCGACGCCGGCGCGATCGTCGAGGGCGCTCGTGAACAGCAGGACCAGGCCGCCGTTCTCGATGTAATTGTGCCGCACCTGCAGGAGCTGGGTCGTCTTGCCGGCGTTCATCACCGAATAATGAAAATGCAGTTTAGCCATGAACCAAGCCTCTTCGGCCCCGAATCCGTCAGTTTGAAACGAGGCGAGAATCTCTCTTGAACCGGGATGACTCAAGGGCCGGGTGCGCTTGAGGGCGGCTTGAGTGTGGGAATCCCACAGGACAATTCATGAGGGCCTGACCTCCGGGGAAAGAGCAATGCCCGCCCAAAGCGGAATTTAAACTCCTTCCCGGCTGGGCCCGAGAAGGTTTTCCATTTTCCTTGGTGGCAATGTTACGATTTATCCCTATTATTAGCCGGCTTCGATTGCCTGAACGCTCATGACAGCCTATGCAGCCGAGCCCACCTCATCCGCACCGCTAGGGGAGCTGAATGTCCGCCACCGCCGTCCTTGTTCACCTTCTCGGTGAGATTGCCCTGCTTTTGTGGGGCATCAACATGGTCAATAGCGGGGTGCAGCGCGCGTTCGGCAGCGATCTGCGCTGGATTCTCGGCGTCGGGCTCAGCACCCGCCTCAGGGCGTTCTTCGCGGGGCTGGGCGTGACCACCGTGCTTCAAAGCAGCACGGCAACGGCGCTCATGGTCTCCTCGTTCACGGCGGGCGGGGCGGTGGATCTCGTGCCGGCCCTGGCGGTGATGCTCGGCGCGAATGTGGGCTCCACCCTGATCGTCCAGGTTCTGTCCTTCGATATCTCGCTGATTTTCCCCGTGCTCATCTTCGCCGGGTTCGTTGCATACCGCCAAGGCTCGACGAGCCGGGTACGCGACCTTGGGCGGGTGACCATCGGTCTCGGCCTGATGCTGCTCTCGCTGCATCTGCTCAGCGAAACCATTCACCCCATCGAATCCTCCGCCGTCCTGAAGAGCGTGCTGGCTGCCATCGCGCCGGACCCGATCATCCTCGTTCTTCTCGCCGGCGTTCTCGCGTGGGCCGCGCATTCGAGCGTCGCGGCGATGCTGTTCATCATGTCGCTGGCAACCGCCGGGGTCATCGACAATCATTCTGCCCTGGCGATGGTTCTCGGCGCCAATCTCGGCACGGCTCTCAACCCCTTGCTCGAAGGCACGGGCGGCGATCCGGTCAAGTTGCGGGTGCCGGTCGGCAATCTCGCCATGCGCTTGCTCGGTTGTGCGGTTGCGCTGCCCTTCCTGCCGCAAACCGTGAGCTACCTTGCCAGGTTCGAGGCCGACCCTGCGCGTCTCGCCGCGAATTTCCATACGTTGTTCAACGTGGCTCTGGCGCTCATCTTCATCCTGCCGCTCCCGGCCATCGGGCGGATGCTGCGGCGCGTCCTTCCGGAGCAGGTCAAGGCGTCGGATCCCGGCACGCCGCAATATCTCGATACGGACGCGCTCGATACGCCCTCCGTCGCGCTCTCGAACGCCGCGCGGGAAGTGTTGCGCATGGCGGACGTGGTCGAGACCATGCTGCGTGGATCGCAGGATCTGTTCCAGCACGGCGACATGAGCCAGGTCGAGGCCGTGACGCGGACGGATGACGTCGTTGACAGGCTCTACAGCGCGGTCAGGCGCTATCTCAGCTCGATCAACCACGAGGCGTTGAGCGAGCAGGAGGCAAAGCGTCTCTCTGACATTCTCGCCTTCGCCATCAACCTCGAACATGTGGGCGACATCGTCGACAAGAACCTGATGGAGCTTGCCGCCAAGCGCATCAAGAACCACCTGCGCCTGCCGAAGGAAGCGCTTGCGGATATCACGCGTATGCACGCCAACCTGCTCGAGCACCTTCAGCTCGCCGCGTCCGTGCTGATGTTCCAGGACATCGCCTCCGCACGCCGCCTCGTGGCTGAAAAGGAGCATTTCCGCGAGCTGGAGCGTACCATCACGCAAAGCCACCTTGAGCAACTGCGCGCGGGCAAGGCGGCGGGCGATACCAGCGCCCTCCAGCTCGACATCGTGCGCGACCTCAAGCGCATCGAGGCGCACATCGCCGCAACCGGCCACTCGTTGCTGGAGCAGAGCGGAGAGCTCAAGCCGAGCCGTCTCGCCTCCTGATGCGTCTACGCGGTCTCGCCGGCGAGTTGGCCAGGGCCTGCGCGCTCATTGATCGGTCTTATCGCACTGCGGCCTGCGGTCATCGGGCCAGCAACTTGATCCGTGTCCCTTTGAAATACGTTCTGGCTAATGCGGGCGAATAACCGGCGTTCAATGATGCTCTTATGAGCGAAGCGTAACCCGGTATTGATCTGGCGTTCCGCCGCAAGCTTTGTTTTGAGTTGCCGCTCGCGCGCGGCCGGTAGCTGACGCGGAGGCGATGGGCTTACTCAGCCGCCTGCGTTTCCAACTGCCCTGACTTGAGGGACATCGCCATCGCGAACAGGGCGCGGTCGTGCAACACGACCATGCGCTCCTTGGGCTTCAGCCACGCCAGAGCCTCTTCAATGGTCTGCGCGTCGGCGAGCTTTGCTTCGGCGAGGGCACGATCCGTTTCAATGTCACCGCGCTTGCGATGAGAGGGTGGCGGCAGCATGTCGAGATGTTGCTGGCGGATGGCGGGATCAACGTAGAGCGCCATGAGCGCATCCGCGTCGTCGAGGCCGGAGACTGCATTGATCTGCTGAAGCGCGTTGGCCCGCTGCGCAATGGCCGGAGGCGTACGCTCCTCAGGGGTCATCAGCAGCCCCATCCTCTTCAAGGCCAGGCCGATTCCGAGCTGTCCGCTGAGCCAGGAAAGGGGAATGGCGAGAAGCAGACCGACAATCGTCGGCGACATCCAGAGGAACAGGGAGGTCGCGATGAGGAAGGCGGAAACACCCGTGAACACGCCGAGCACGGTGTGCCAGCGATGCCGACGAACGATGTCTTTGAGCGGGATCGACCCGTCATCACGCCGTTGCGGTTGCCAGCCCGTATCCCGGCCGAGCAGGATCTGGAACACCGATCCGGATTGGATCAGCATGAGGATCGGCGCGAAGAGAGCGGCCAGGATGATTTCGAGAAGCGTCGAGACCACAAGCCTGATCGCCCCACCGCAAGCGCGCCGGTTTTCCGACTGCAGCAGCATCAGGAAGAGACCGAAGATCTTAGGCGCTATCAGGATGCTCATGGTCAGCGCGAAAAGCGCCAGCGCGCGCTCGGGATCGAAACGCGGCCAGATCGGATAGAGGCGGAAGTCCTTCGCGAAATATTCCGGGCGGATGTAGGTCGTCTGAAGAACGAGAGCGATACCGACGATCAACTGGAACAGCCAGAAGGGCGAGGCGAGATAGGACATGATGCCGGTCGCGAAATGCTGTCGCGTCGGCAGCTTGAGGCCTCTCGCCAGCATGACGCGCATGTGCTGCAGGTTGCCCTGGCACCAGCGCCGGTCGCGCGCGGCAAGATCGATCAGCGACGGCGGACTCTCCTCGTAAGAGCCTTCCAGTTCCGGCAGCATGTAGACGGTCCACCCCGCGCGGCGCAGCAGGGCGGCTTCCACGAAGTCGTGGCTGAGGATGTGCCCGCCGAGCGGCGGCTTGCCCTTCAGGTCCGGCAACCCGCCATGCGCTGCGAACGCCTTGGTGCGGATGATGGCGTTGTGCCCCCAGTAATTGCCGTCCCGGCCCATCCATGCGGAAAGGCCTGTGGCGATCACCGGCCCCGTGACGCGGGCAGCGAACTGCTGAAGGCGCGCGAAAAGCGTGTTGCGATTGATGATGAGGGGAAGGCTCTGGATGATGCCGGCGTCCGGGTCGGCCTCCATCGCCCCCGTGAGGCGAACGATGCACTCGCCCGTCATGAGCGAATCCGCGTCAAGAACGAGCATGTGATCGTAGTGTCCGCCCCAACGTGAGACGAAATCCGCGATATTGCCGGCCTTGCGGTGATAGTTCTTGGGGCGGTGACGGTAATAGAGCCGCGCATTCGGCCCCATCCGCTCGCGTAAGCCGAGGAAGGCCCGTTCCTCCGCAACCCACGCGTCCGCGTTCGTGGTGTCGGAGAGGATGAAATAATCGAAATGTTCTCCGAGGCCGGTCGCCTCGACGGATTCGTGAATGGCTTCGAGCGCCGCATATGTCCGCGCGGTCTGCTCGTTATAGACCGGCATCACGATGGCCGTGCGGCTCTTCAAGGCATTCGGGAAGGCGGGCAGTCCCGGGCGGTTGAGCAGGACGAGGAAACCGAGGATCGCGCTCGTGAAGGCCAGTGCGATCCAGGAAAAGTTGACCGTGAACAGCGCGACGAGGACCCACTGGAGGATCGTCGTGCGGCTCACCGACACGACCTGGTACATCTCGTAGGTGCCGTAGACTGTCAGTGCGAGAGCGCCACCGAAGACGAACAGGCGGGCGAGCAGGGGCGTCCGGGGATTGACGAGGAACTTGCGCTCCTGAGAGTCCGACCAGCGCCTGAGCGACTGGGTCGGCATGTCGAGACGGCTCTCAGGTGGCATGGCGGCGCCCAACCGCGCGGAGGCGGAGGAGTCCGCATCGGGACTTACGGTGTCCAACGATAGAGCCATGTCTCGCTAATCTGCTTCCCACCAGCTTCAAGGATGAGGCGCATCTCACACGCGTTTTCGTTGCCTGGGTCAAGCTCAAAAGCGACGCGGACCGCCTTTCTCTCCGGATAAGCCCACAGCTTCAGATTCTGAAACGAGCCTGGTCCGACATTCAAGACGGCCTTGAGATCCCCAACAGGGGTGCCAGCTAGAGTATCGCCTGCAAAATCGACCACAAAACGGCGACGGCGGCCGGAACGTCCCTGGCCGGTGCGGGTCGCGATCACGGTCGCCAGCGGAGGCCGCTCGGGCGGCGTCCAGCACCAATATTGCCGGTAGGCCAGCGAAACCTCCGACCCGCCCGCCATGACGGCCTTGGGGCGCCAGTAGGTCAGAATGTTGTCGTTGATCTCTGAATCGGTTGGAATTTCGAGGAGCTGAACGCTGCCTTGCCCCCAGTCGCCCAGAGGCTCGATCCAGACGCTCGGGCGACGCTCGAACCGTTGGTCGTCGTCCTGAAACGTCTCGTAGGACCGTTCACGCTGGACCAGCCCGAAGCCTTTCGGGGCGTTGTCCACGAACGCGGAAATCTGGAGCGTCTCGGGGTTGTGAAGCGGACGCCAGAGCCATTCGCCCTTGCCGTTGAACATCTGGAGGCCCGTCGATTCGTAAACGGCGGGGCGGATGTCGTCGATGTTCCGACGGTCGTTGGGACCGAAGAAGTATGTCGAGCCAATGCCGCCGAGGCCGACATGCTCGAGATTCACGCGGGGGAAGAGCGTCGTCTCCACATCGACGATGGTCATGTCGCCGGGGCGGAAAGTCATGCGGACGGCGCCGCTGGTCGATTCGGAATCGAGGACGCCGTGAATGGTGATGCTGTTGCCGCCCACCGCCGGACGCTCCAACCAGAACGCGCGGAAGAAGGGGAATTCCTCGCCGCGCACTTCGGCGGGCTTGAGGGTCAAGGCCCTCGCCATCGCCCCGAAGTTCTGCCCCTTGGCCAGGGCGCGGAAGAATGTCGCTCCCTGGATGATCGCGAAATCGTAGGCCGGGCCGTCTCCCGGGCTCGCGAGCAGCCTGAAGCCGGAGAAGCCGATATCCCCGAGATTGTTGGGCGGCGTCACGCCGTTGAAATTGTACAGGGAGGCGTCATAGCCGACGCGGCGGATCGCCTCGTCCTCGACGAGGTAGAGATCGACGGCGTTGGTGAAGACGAAGCCGCGATGGAGCGGCTCGACGAAGATGCCGCGATTCTCGCCCGCCCAGATCTGGAACGGGCTGCGGGTCTTGATGGAAATGTATTGGTCGTAATTGAGATTGGCGAAGGCGTCCGGCAGGTCGTTCGGCTGCGGCACGAACGGCTTCTTGGCCAACTGGCGTGCGATATCGATAACCGCGCTAGGGTCGAACTTCTGCCCATCGCCCATGCGTGCCTGAATGAAGGATTGAGGCGTTTGGGCTAATGCCGGGGACGTAAGGCCAAATCCGGCTACGGAAACGCCCAGATACGCGAGCACGTCGCGGCGGCGCGGAGTCAGCAAGGGGGACAGATCCTGTCGGAGCGGCACGGCAGTGCTCTTGTGTTATTGTGATGCAACTAGAGGAAAGGGCGAACACCTCCTCTTATAGTTTAGGATTCCTTATTGCTAGATAAACGGGCGATTTACCGCCTCAGGCTAATATTCCGCATATATTGCAAGAATGTCTCTATGTGATAGCCGCTGCGACCCCGCTGGAACGAAACCGAAATGACCTCGAACGCCAACTCCCGAAGCTGCCTCGCCGTCGTTCTTGCCGCAGGCGAGGGGTCCCGCATGAAGTCGGACATCCCGAAGGTGATGCATCAGGTGGCGGGGCGCACCCTTCTCGGCCACGCGCTCGCCGCGGTGCGGCAGGCGGGCGCCGACAGTGTCGCAGTGGTTGTCGGTCCGGACCGGGAGGATGTGGCAAAAGAGGCGAGGGCAGCCCTCCCAAACGCCGAAATCTACACGCAGCGGGAGCGCCTAGGCACCGGCCATGCCGTGTTGACCGCCCGTGACGCGCTCGCGCGCCGCCCCAGCGACGTGATCGTCGCCTATGCCGACACGCCCCTCGTTACTGCCGAAACCTTCGTGAAGCTCCGTGCGCCCCTGGCCGAAGGAGCCGCTGTCGTGGCCTTAGGCTTCCAGGCCAAGGACCCGACTGGCTATGGGCGTTTCCTGATGTCAGGCGACGAGCTTCTCGATATCCGCGAGCATCGCGACGCCACGGAGGAGGAGCGCAAGATCACGCTCTGCAATGCCGGGCTGATGGCGATCCGGGGCGATATCGCCCTCACGCTCCTCGAAAAGCTCGATAACAAGAACAGCCAGGGCGAGTACTACCTGACGGATGTCGTCGCCGTAGCCCGCTCCCTTGGTGAGAGGGCTGTCGTCGCTGTGGTTGGCGAAGACGAGGTGCACGGTGTCAACGACCGCGCCCAGTTGGCCATCGCCGAAGCGATGATGCAGAAACGGCTCCGTCATGCGGCCATGGCCTCGGGCGTGACGCTCGTCGCTCCGGAGACCGTGTTTTTCAGTTTCGATACAAAGCTCGGGCGGGACGTCATCGTCGAGCCGAACGTCGTTTTCGGCCGCGGCGTCGTCGTCGAGGATCGGGCGGTCATCCACAGCTTCAGCCACCTTGAGGGCGCGACGATCGGGAAGGATGCCGGTGTCGGTCCTTTCGCGCGCCTGCGTCCCGGTGCCTCGCTCGGCCCCAAGGCGAAGGTCGGCAACTTCGTCGAGATCAAGAACGCGGAACTCGGGCAGGGCGCGAAGGTCGGCCATCTGACCTATCTCGGAGACGCGACCATTGGAGCCGACGTGAATGTCGGCGCGGGGACGATCACCTGCAACTACGACGGTTTCGGCAAGTACCGCACCGTGGTGGGCGAAGGGGCGTTCATCGGGTCGAACTCGTCCCTCGTCGCACCCGTCACCATCGGCAAGGGCGCCTATGTGGGCTCAGGCTCCGTCATCACGCAGGATGTGCCCGCCGACGCCTTGGCGCTCGGCCGGGGACGGCAGGCCGTGAAGGAGGGCTGGGCGCAGGCTTTTCGCGCGAAGTCCCTCGCCATGAAGCGCAAGTGATCCAATTCAAGTGATCCAGCTTCGAAACAATCCGTCACGCAAGTTGATTTGAGGTGACGGGGCAACCTGAGTAGCAAGGCCGCATCTGGGCTTTGATCAAAAGTCTCAAAGGATAGGGCTAACTATGTGCGGCATCGTCGGAATCGTCGGGAACAACCCGGTCGCGCCTCAAATTGTCGACGCTCTCAAGCGTCTTGAATATCGCGGCTATGATTCCGCCGGTGTGGCGACGCTCGAGAATGACAACAAGATCGAGCGCCGCAGGGCCGAAGGCAAGCTTCGCAATCTGGAGCAGAAGCTCTCCCAAACCCCGCTTTCCGGCACCATCGGCATCGGCCACACCCGCTGGGCGACCCACGGAAAACCCAACGAGACGAATGCCCATCCGCATGCGACGGACAAGGTTGCCGTCGTGCACAACGGCATCATCGAAAACTTCCGCGAGCTGAAGACCGGCCTCGAAGCCAAAGGCATCACGTTCGAGACCGAAACCGACACTGAGGTTGTCGCTCAACTCGTGACCTATGAGATGCGTCAGGGGCGTGGGCCGATCGAGGCCGTCTCCGTCACCTTGCCGCGCCTGCGCGGGGCATTCGCTCTCGGCTTCCTCTTCAGCGGCGAGGACGATCTTCTGATCGGCGCACGGCACGGCGCGCCCCTTGCCGTCGGGCACGGCGCGGGCGAGTCGTTCCTTGGTTCCGATGCGCTCGCGCTCGCGCCCTTCACCGATGAGGTCACGTATCTGGAAGATGGCGATTGGGCGATCCTCAACCGCCACAGCGTGGAAGTGCATGACGCTTCCGGCCAGCGCGTGCAGCGCCCGCGCAACAAGATCGTCACCAGCGCGTTCGTCGCTGAGAAGGGCAACTACCGCCATTTCATGGCGAAAGAGATTCACGAGCAGCCGGAGGTCGTCGGGCGCACCTTGGCGCATTACGTGAACTTCGCCGCTGGAAAGATAGATCTTCCCTTCGCGCTTCCGTTCGATTTCAAAGATCTGCGCCGCATCTCGATTTCAGCCTGCGGCACGGCCTATCTGGCAGGTCTCGTCGCCAAGTACTGGTTCGAGCGTCTGGCGCGTATTCCGGTCGAGATCGATGTCGCGTCTGAGTTCCGCTATCGCGAAGCGCCGCTCGAGGCTGGCGGACTGGCGCTGTTCGTCTCGCAATCCGGTGAGACGGCGGACACCCTCGCATCCCTGCGCTACGCCAAGGAGCAGGGGCAGCACGTCCTTTCCGTGGTGAACGTGCCGACTTCCACGATGGCGCGGGAAAGCTCCGTCGTCGCGCCCACACTGGCGGGAGTCGAAGTCGGCGTGGCCTCGACGAAGGCATTCACTTGCCAGTTGTCGGTGCTTTTGTGCCTCGCCATCGCCGCCGGACGGGCGCGCGGAACGATTACCGCCGAGGAGGAACGTGAACTGATCGACGCCCTCATCGGCGTTCCCGGCCTCATGAGCGAGGCGATCAAGCGCGAGCCGCAGATTGAGGTTCTCACGCGCGATCTCGCCAAGGCCAAGGACGTTCTCTACCTCGGGCGCGGCACGTCCTATCCGCTGGCACTCGAAGGCGCGCTGAAGCTGAAGGAAATCTCGTACATCCACGCCGAAGGTTATGCGGCGGGCGAACTCAAGCACGGCCCCATCGCCCTGATCGACGAAACGCTGCCCGTAATCGTCATCGCCCCGCACGACGCGGTCTTCGAGAAAACCGTCTCGAATATGCAGGAGGTCGCTGCGCGCGGCGGGCGTATCGTTCTCATCACCGATGAGAAGGGCGCGCTGGAAACGGGCCTCGATACGCTGGCGACCATCGTCATGCCGATGGCGCACCCGCTCGTCGCGCCGCTCGTGCACTCGATCCCGATCCAGCTTCTCGCCTATCACACGGCGGTCTTCATGGGCAAAGACGTGGACCAGCCGCGCAATCTGGCGAAATCGGTCACGGTGGAATAACGCGGCTCACCCAGCCCTGAGTAACCTGATCGCGGCGTCACGCTCGAACAGGTAGAGCAGCACACGCAGGGCCTCGCCGCGCTCGGAAGTCAGTTCCGGGTCGCGGTCCACCACAAGACGGGCATCGTCCCGTGCGGCGACGAGGAGTTCGCTGTCGATGTCGGGACGCGCCATCTTGAAGCCGGGAAGGCCGGATTGGCGCGTGCCGAGGATTTCGCCTTCGCCCCGCAGGCGTAAGTCCTCTTCCGCGATTTTGAACCCGTCCTCGGTCTGGCGCATCATTTCAAGGCGCGCCTGCGCGGTCTGGCCGAGCGGGCCTTTGTAGACGAGGAGGCATGTGGAGGGGCGGGAGCCCCGGCCGATGCGGCCCCGCAACTGGTGGAGTTGCGCGAGGCCGAAGCGCTCCGCATGCTCGACCACCATCACGGTGGCCTCCGGCACATCGACGCCGACTTCGATCACCGTGGTCGAAACCAGAACCCTCGTCTTGCCCGAAGCGAAGGCCTCCATCGCCGCGTCCTTGTCGCGCCCCGCCATCTTGCCGTGAACGAGCCCGACCTGATCGCCGAAGATCTGCTGCAACTGCTCGAAGCGCTCTTCGGCGGCGGCGAGATCGACGGTTTCGGATTCCCCCACCAGCGGGCAAACCCAATAAACACGGTCGTCCTGCGCGATGGCGCGCCCGATCCCGCCGATCACCTCGTCCAGGCGCTCGATGGAAATGAGCTTGGTCGAGATGGGCTTGCGGCCCGCAGGCTTCTCGTCAAGCACGGAAACATCCATGTCGCCGAAGCAGGTCAGCGCCAAAGTGCGCGGGATCGGCGTTGCCGTCATGACCAGAATATCGACCGCCGCGCCCTTCGCGCCCAAGGCGAGGCGCTGATGCACGCCGAAGCGATGCTGCTCGTCCACCACGGCGACCCCGAGATCGTGGAAGGCGACATCGTCTTGAAACAGGGCATGCGTGCCGACCGCAATGTGAATGCTGCCATCCGCAAGGCCGGCAAGAACGCGCTTTCGCTCCGCGCCCTTGTCGCGGCCGGTGAGGAGCGCGATGGACAGGCCCGCATCCTGCGCGAGCGGCAGCAGGCGCTCGTAGTGCTGGCGGGCCAGAATTTCGGTCGGCGCCATCATGGCGGCCTGCCGCCCGGCCTCGATGGCGCTCGCCATCGTGAGAAGCCCCACCACGGTCTTGCCCGAGCCGACATCGCCCTGCAGCAGGCGCAGCATGCGCTTGTCGGAGACGAGGTCGCGGCGGATGTCGGCGACGGCTTTCTCCTGAGATTTCGTGAGCCCGAAGGGCAGGGCCTTTTCAATCTTGGTAACGAGGCTGCCGTCGCCCGCATTCACACGGCCCGGCAGGCGGCGCATCCGGCTTCGAACAAGAGCGAGCGCGAGCTGCGAGGCGAGGAGTTCGTCATACGCCAGACGGCGGCGGAAAGGGGATTTCGCGAGGGCTTCTTCGGTGACCTGCCCGGCATGGTCGGGGCGATGAAGGGTGCTCATGGCTTCGTGGAAGGGCGGAAAGCCGTTCTTTCCGAGCCAGGCGGCATCCTGCCACTCGGGCAGGGTCGGCACCCGTTCGAGGGCGCTGCCCATGTAGCGCCCGATCATCCGGGAGGTCACGCCCTCGGTCTGGCCGTAGACCGTCTCGACGGCGGGAAGCGTGGCGATGCTGCGCTCGTCGAGAACGCGGTCGGGATGGACCATCTGGCGCATGCCATCCCAGGTCTCGATCTTGCCTGAAACGAATCGGCGCTCGCCGACGGGGAGAAGCTTTTCCAGCCGCGCCCTCTGACCGTTGAAGAAGATGAGCGCGACATCGCCAGTCTCGTCCTCGACAATGACGCGATAGGGCGCGCGGCGGCCCGGAGGGGCGGGGCGGTGGGCGGCGACCGTTACGGCAAGAGTCACCGGCTCACCCACCGGAGCATCCGCGATCGACCCCTTGATTTCCCGGGAAATTCCGCCGCTCGGCACATGGAACAGCAGATCCAGCACCCGCGCCGGACGGCCGGGCTCGCCCAGAAGCCTGTCGAGGAGAGGGGCTATCTTGGGGCCGACGCCCGGCAGTGTTGTCGCGGGCGCAAAAAGCGGATCGAGAAGGGAGGGACGCAGGGACATTCGACCGGGGTGGCAAGAAGGGTTCAGCCGTTTATATAGCGGCGAACCCATTGTGAAGCGATGCCCACTTCAACCGGAGGAAAGCCCCATGAGCGGAACGACACGCAGCAGCGCCGATCTCGATGTGCGCCGTCGGCAGATCCTGTTCCGCGCCTGGCACCGGGGCATGCGGGAGATGGACCTCATCATGGGCCGTTTCGCCGACGCGGAAATCGGAAATCTTTCCGAGGACGAGGTGACCGAGTTCGAGCGGCTGATCGAGGTGCTGGACCGGGATCTTCTCGGCTGGGTCACGGGGGAGATCGCGATTCCCACCAATTACGACACGCCCCTGTTCCGCCGCCTGAAAGGGTTCCATACCCATACTTCGCCGATCCATAACTGATGCCTGTGCGGCAAACCTGCCGCGCCTCCTGTTGCCGCTTATCCGTTTGAGCCGATGAAATCCCTTCTGACCCGCGCCCTCGACACCCTCAAGAAAGGGCAAAGCCTGACGCTTTCGAGCGTGCCCGACGGCTTCGACGCACTCGTCGTCGGCGATCTCGCGCGCGGATTGTCCGGCGTGATCGATGGTCCGGCGGTCCTCGTGCACGTCTCCCGGGACGGGCTGCGGCAGCAGAACTTCATAAACGGACTGGGCTTCGTCGCCCCCGAGATCGAAGTGCTGACGTTCCCCGCCTGGGACTGCCAGCCCTATGACCGGGTGTCGCCCAACACGGCGATCACCGCGCAGCGGATGACGACGCTCGCCCGGCTGACCCGCTCAAAATCCTCCGAGGAGAAGCCACGCATTCTCTCGACCACGGTCAACGCCCTGGTCCAGCGTGTACCGCCGCGCGCACGGATCGCTGTCGAGACCTTCTCCGCCGCTCCCGGCAACGTGGTCGACACCAAGCTTCTGATCGAGTGGCTGGAGATCAACGGCTTCATGCGCACCGGCACCGTGCGGGACGCGGGCGAATATGCGGTGCGCGGCGGCATCATCGATCTCTACCCGGCGGGACTTCCCAACCCCGTCCGCCTCGATTTCTTCGGCGACGCGCTGGAATCGATCCGCTCCTTCGACCCTGAAACACAGCGCACCGTCGGCACCCTGCGCGCCCTTGATCTTGTGCCGATGAGCGAGGTGCAGCTCACCACCGAGAGCATCAGGCGCTTCCGGCAGACCTATGCGGCGACATTCGGCGCGCCGACACGCGACGACCGGCTTTATGAAGCCATCAGCGAAGGCCGCCGCTATCCGGGCGTGGAACACTGGCTGCCGCTCTTCCACGACCACCTCGACACACTGCTCGATTATGTGCCGGATGCGCCAATCGTGTTCGATGCGCTTGTCGATGACGCGGTGGGCGAGCGGCTGGCGCAAGTGAAGGATTACTACGACGCGCGCCATTCGGCGCTTGGCGAAAGCCAACCCGGCGTCGCGCCTTATCGCCCACTGTCGCCGGAATTGCTCTACTGGAAGCCGGAGGAATGGGCCGAACGCACCGCGAGCCTGCCGCTGGCGCGTCTGACACCATTCGCGATCCCCGAAAGCGAGGGGCGCGTCATTGTGGATTGCGCGGCGCGGCGGGGGCGCAACTTCATCGCCGAACGGGCGGACGAAAACGCCAACGTCTTCGCGGCGGTGGTGCAGCACATCCGCGATCTGCAGAAGTCGGACCATCGCGTCATCCTCGGAGCGTGGTCGGAGGGCTCGCGCGAGCGTCTGGGCCATGTGCTGCAGGATCACGACCTGCGCCAGACGAAGCCCGTTTCGCGCCTGACCGACGCGATGGCCTTGCCTAAGACGGAAATTCCCATCGCGGTCTGGAATCTGGAAGCTGGATTCGAGGCTGCCGGTCTCGCCGTTATCAGCGAGCAGGACATTCTGGGCGACAGGCTCGTGCGCCAGAAGCGCAAGTCCAGGCGTCCGCAGGATTTCCTCACCGAGGTCGCGGCGCTCACGCCGGGCGATCTCGTCGTCCACGTCGATCACGGCATCGGGCGTTTCGAGGGCCTGAAAACCATCGAAGCGGCCGGCGCGCCGCACGATTGCCTTGAGCTGCACTACGCGGGCGGCGACCGTCTCTTCCTGCCTGTCGAGAACATCGAGCTTCTGACGCGCTACGGCTCCGAGGAAACAGAAGTCCAGCTCGACAAGCTCGGTGGCGGCAACTGGCAGGCGCGCAAGGCGCGCATGAAGCAGCGTATCCGCGAGATGGCGGGCGAGCTCATGAAGATTGCCGCCGCGCGCATTCTTAAAGAAGCGCCGCGCCTCATTCCGCCGGAAGGGCTCTACGACGAATTCGCCGCGCGCTTCTCGTATGACGAGACGGAGGACCAGCTCAACGCCATCGAGGCGGTGCTGGACGATCTCGCCAGCGGGCGGCCGATGGATCGTCTGATTTGCGGCGATGTCGGCTTCGGTAAGACGGAAGTGGCGCTGCGCGCAGCCTTCGTCGCCGCCATGAACGGCAAACAGGTCGCCGTGGTAGTGCCGACGACGCTTCTCGCGCGCCAGCATTTCAAGACCTTCTCCGAACGCTTCCGTGGCCTGCCGCTCACCATCGGCCATGCCTCGCGCTTCGTGCCCGCCGCCGAGTTGAAGAAGACCAAGGAGGGGTTGAAGGACGGATCCGTTGATATCGTGGTTGGCACCCACGCGGTGCTTGGTAAGTCCATCGAGTTCAAGGATCTCGGCCTCATTATCATCGATGAGGAGCAGCATTTCGGCGTCTCGCACAAAGAGCGCCTGAAGGCGCTTCGCGCGGAAGTGCATGTGCTGACGCTCTCCGCAACGCCCATTCCGCGCACCCTGCAGCTGGCTTTGACGGGCGTGCGCGAACTCTCGCTCATCACGACGCCGCCGGTGGACCGCCTGGCCGTGCGCACTTTCGTCACGCCGTTTGACCCGCTTTTGACCCGCGAGGCGCTGTTGCGCGAGCGCTATCGTGGCGGGCAGGCTTTCTATGTGGTGCCGCGCCTCGACGATCTCGCGGACGTCAAGAGTTTCCTCGACAAGGAAGTGCCGGAGGCGAAGGTCGCCATCGCCCACGGACAGATGGCGGCAGGACAGCTGGAAGATGTCATGACGGCCTTCTACGAGGGCAAGTATGATATCCTTCTCTCAACGACCATCGTAGAATCGGGCCTGGACATTCCGACCGCCAACACGCTCATCGTCCACCGAGCTGACATGTTCGGCCTCTCGCAGCTGTATCAGTTGCGCGGGCGCGTCGGGCGCTCGAAGACCCGCGCCTACGCGCTCTTCACCGTGCCCGCCAACCGCACATTGACCGTGCAGGCCGAGCGTCGCCTGAAGGTGCTGCAGACCCTCGATACTCTTGGCGCAGGTTTCCAGCTCGCCTCGCACGATCTCGACATTCGCGGCGCGGGCAATCTGTTGGGCGAGGAGCAGTCGGGCCACATCAAGGAAGTGGGCTACGAACTCTACCAGCAGATGCTGGAAGAGGCCGTCGCCCAACTGAAGGCGGGCATCGAGGAGCCGACTGAGGATCAATGGTCGCCGACCATCTCCGTCGGCGCGCCTGTCATGATCCCGGAGAGCTACATCTCCGATCTGCAACTGCGCCTCGGCCTCTATCGCCGCCTCTCGACCTTGGAGACGGATGCGGAAATCGACGCCTTCGGCGCGGAGATGATCGACCGCTTCGGCCCGCTGCCGACGGAAGTCGACCAGCTTCTCAAGATCATGGCGATCAAGGTTCTGTGTCGCCGCGCCAATGTCGAAAAGGTGGATGGCGGGCCGAAGGGCATCATCGTCTCGTTCCGCGACAACTCCTTTGCGAACCCAAACGGCCTTATCGCCTACGTGACGGAGCAAGCCTCCTTCGCGAAGGTGCGCCCGGACATGAAGATCGTCTTCATCCGCGACATCGAGGACCCGAACGACCGCATCAAGTCCGCGACGATCATCCTGCGCAATCTCGCGCGCATCGCGGAGAAGAAGGCCGCCTGAGATGCACGCTCATATCGTCATCACGGGCGGCGAGATCGGACGGGCTGACAACGCGGAGATAGTCGTGCCGTGGTGGAGCGTCACCAAGACGGTCATCGCCGCCGCGTGTCTCACTCTTGTGCGGGATGGCGCTCTGCAACTCGATGAGATGATGGCGGATCGGCCTTATACGCTTCGGCAATTGCTGCAGCACCGGGCGGGCCTCGTCGACTACGGCGGCTATCAAGCCTATCACGATGCTGTTGCGGCCGGTGACGAGCCTTGGCCCTTGAACGAACTTCTCACGCGCATCGATGCCGACCGGCTGCGCTATCGCCCCGGCGAGGGATGGGGTTATTCCAATATCGGCTATGCGCTGGTAGGCCGGATCCTCGAGGAA
Source organism: Microvirga flavescens (assembly GCF_003290125.1). GTDB lineage: Bacteria > Pseudomonadota > Alphaproteobacteria > Rhizobiales > Beijerinckiaceae > Microvirga > Microvirga flavescens. Next base: position 149,415 of record NZ_QMKH01000004.1, on the reverse strand, counting down.
GCCACGGGAGCCGATCTCGCGGAGGCATTGAGGCGTCTTGTTCTCGACCCGCTCGGCGTCTTGTCCGCGCGGCTCGCGAAGGACCGAAGCGATCTTGCGCAGGTCGCAATGGGCGAGGCGCAGAACTATCATCCCGGTTGGGTCTATCACGGCCTCCTGGTCGGCTCGGTGAAGGATGCCGCGCTCCTGATGGATCGCCTTTTCAAGGGGAGTTTCCTGCCCGCGTCGCTTCTTGCCGAAGCGACAGAGCCTTTTGTTCTCGGAGGCCCCATCGAAGGTCGTCCCTGGCGCAAAGCCGGTTATGGCCTCGGGCTTATGAGCGGAACGTTCAACGATGGGAGCCGGGTCGTCGGCCATACGGGTGGAGGACCGGGAAGCCGGGTCGCCGTCTATCACTTCCCCGAACTGTCGCCGCACCGCACGGTGGCCGCTTTCAGCGTCGGGATTGACGATGCCATTGCCGAAAATGAGGTTATGAGGCTCGCGTCTCAATGATGCGGAACGCGCCGGGCTCGCACTGCAGAAGCCTCGGCGAGATATGGGCATTGTCGCCGGTCAGCAGGATTACCGGCACGCCGCTATCGCCGAGCATGTGCTGAAAGCGCTGGGCAAGCGCGAGGAACTTGGACCGCTCTGCGGCGGGCGCATCCTCAGCGATCTGGAGAACGACCGCGACCGGGCTCGGAATGAGCGCGAGAACATCGTCCGCAGCCTCGAAGGGAGTGGTGATGCTGGCATAACCCATGCCGGCGAGTTCCGCCGAAAGGGCGCTGTCCGGCGCACGTTCGCCGCTGTCGACCACAAGAACCTTTTTCAAACCGTTCATGTCGAGCCCCGTCGCATGAGCGTCCTTGGAACCAAGGTCGCTTTCAAACGCTCTCAGGACCCCTTTGTTTCACGGTGCAAATGAACGGGAGAGTAACGGCCCATTCAGGGGGCGGCGAGCCACCACGAATCGATGCTGGTGCCCAAAAGTGGCGTGGAGGAGGGCCGCTTCAGGTTGGATTTATGGGCAATCCACTGATCGGGCACATAAAACAGCGGCACGACATAGAATCCGGAGAGAAGAACCCTGTCGAGCGCGCGGACGGCGGCAACAAAGTCCTCCCGGCTCCGCGCCTCCAGTATTGCATCGATCATGCGATCGATGGCGGGCGAGGAGGCTCCCGCGTAGTTCAGCGAACCTGATCTCGACGCCGCAACAGCCCCCCAGCGATTGCGCTGTTCATTGCCGGGGGAAGCCGTCGCGGACCACGCCGTCTGGATCATGTCGAATTCAAACCGCGAGATCCGCCGCCAGTACTGTACATCGTCCACGAGGCGCACCCGTGCCTGAATGCCGACCCGGGAGAGGGATTGGGCGAAGTTGAGGGCGAGCCTCTCCTGAGCCTGCGATCTCACCAGCAATTCGAACGTAAAGGGCTCACCAGTGTCCTTGCGGCGCAGCGTGCCGCCTTGAATGACCCATCCGGCCTCATGCAGGAGGGAGAGGGCGCGTTGCGCCGCCTCCCGGTCACGTCCCGAACCGTCGTTGGAGGGAAGCCGCCAGCTCCCTTCAAGAATGTCGCTGCGAACAGCGTCAGAGAAAGGCGCGAGAAGGCGACGCTCCTCCTGCGTGGGCGCGCGGCCGTAAGAGGAAAGATCGGAGTCGGAAAAGTAGCCCGTGCATCGTTGGAGCTGGCCGAAGAACAGGTTGCGGTTGATCCAGTCGAAATCGATGAGATAGCCGAGCGCCTCCCGCACTCTCGCATCCGCGAAGATGGCCTTGCGAGTGTTGAAGGCAAATCCGTTCATGCCTTTCGGCATCTTGATCGACAGCGCCTCGCGAATGATACGGCCATCACGGACGGCGGGAATGTCATAGCCGGTTGCCCATCGACCGGCGTCGGTCTCAAGGCGATAGTCATAAAGTCCAGCCTTAAAAGACTCAAACAACGTACTGTCATCGCGATAAAAATCGTATTCGATTTGATCGAAGTTGTAGACGCCGGAAAGGATCGGAAGATCAGCGCCCCAGAAGTCCTTGCGCCGCTCCAGCAGAACGCGCTCGCCCGGCTTCACGTCCTTGATTGTGTACGGCCCCGAGCCGATGGGCGGGGTCAGAGACGTATTCGCGAAAGTTTCTGCATTGGTCGCATGGGCCGCGAAAATCGGCATCGTCGTAGCGATGATGAGAGGCAGCTCCCGGTCGCTCGATCCCGACAGATCGAACCTGATCCTGTGAGGGTCCACGATCTCGACCGCCTTGACCTGACCGAAACTGGAGCGGTGAAACGGCTTTCCGTTCTTCTTCAATAACTCGAAGGTAAAGCGCACGTCCTCGGCGGTGAGAGGATGGCCGTCGGAGAAATGGGCGCGGGGATCGAGATTGAATACGATCCAGCTTCTGTCCTCGGGCATCTCATAGGAGCGGGCGACAAGGCTATAGGCGCTGAAAGGCTCGTCGAGCGAGCGCATCATAAGGGTCTGCAGGACATAGCGCGGCACGACATCCGGCGCGACACCGAGTACGATCAGCGGATTGAGGCTGTCGAAGGTGCCTTGAAGGGCGAGTGTGATTCGCCCGCCTTTTGGGACATCGGGATTCGCGTAGGGCAGTCGCGTGAAGCCATCTGCAAGGGCAGGGGCTCCATGCATCGCAAGGCTCTGCCGCTCCGGCAAGGCCTGTGCGGCAGAGATCGAGGCGGCCGCGGAAAGAATCGCGGCAAAGGCCGCCCGCAGGCAATTCCCGACTCTCCAGCGCATTGGCTCCACTCGCGATTCGTGTATTTTGCCAAGGATATTACGGACAAAGGTGCTGTTTGCGACTGGAATCCTCCTCTGCGAGAGGATAAAGGAACGCTGCACGTCATGCCTTCGCCTTAATCGGCAAAGATTCACTGTCCCATTGAAGGTTATCGAGTTACTCAATAATACGGCTCGCTCCACCGCAGCCAGCCTTCCGACTGAAGAGGAATAACGACATGTCATTCGCGACTCGCATCGCGAGCCTGAGGGGCAATCGCGGCCTGGTTACCGCTTTGGCGCTGGTGCTGAGCGCCTCGCCCGTTCTGGCGCAGACGGCACCGGCCCCTGCGAGGCCTCAGGCCCAGCCCGCCCAGGCTCCGCGCCCCGCAGCTCCACCGGCTGGCGCTCCCGGCGCCGCTCCCGCTCCGCAGGGCACCGGCCCGATGGTCGTCCAGGTCAAGCCCGAGCCGTCCCAGCCGGAATGGACGAAGGTTTGCGGCAAGGATCAGGGCACGAACTCCGAGATCTGCTACACCACCCGCGACTTCGTTTCGGATCAGGGCCAGCCGGTCCTCGCCGTGGCGCTCTATGACATCAAGGGCGCGCAGCCGCAGAAAATCCTGCGTTTCCTGATGCCCCTCGGCCTGCTTCTGCAGCCGGGCGTCCGCTTCACGGTCGATCAGGGCGCGCCGGTTGACGGCAGGTACGCCGTTTGCTTCCCGAACGGCTGCTTCGCCGAGTCCCCTGTCAAGGACGAGTTCATCGCAGCACTCAAGAAGGGCACCAGCCTGAACGTCAGCGTTCAGAACCAGGCTGGCCGCATGGTCACCTTCGCGGTTCCGGCCACTGGCTTCGGCAAGGCCTTCGACGGCCCGGCCATCGACCCGAAGGTTCTGGAAGAGCAGCAGAAGAAGTTGCAGGAAGAGCTCGAGAAGAAGAGCGACGAAATGCGCAAGAAGCTCGAAAGCGGCGGCGCGGCCGCTCCGGCGGCTCCCAAGCCGTAAAGCTCTCGACGATCCAAAGAAAACGCCGGGCCAGTGCCCGGCGTTTTTCGTTTTGGGAGCACAAACTGGAAAGGGGTTTCCGGTCCTTGCGTTCTAATGGCTGACGGTCGGGAGAGCCCGGTACGCGCCGCCTTCGTCGCGCACGAACATCTGTCCGATCATCGGGTTGCGCAAAGGCTCCTCCGAGTCGTCCAGAACCAGATTTTGCTCGGAAACATAGGCGATGTATTCGCTTTCCGCGTTCTCGGCGAAGAGGTGATAGAAGGGCTGATCCTTGCGTGGGCGCACGTCCTCGGGGATCGAGAGCCACCATTCTTCCGTGTTGCCGAACTCAGGGTCGACATCATAAATCAGGCCCCGAAAAGCATAGACCCGGTGTTTCACCACTTGGCCTATGCCGAACTTCGCGAAAAGCGCCTTCATCGGTTCTGTTCCTTCGCCCGAAGTATTGTGTTGTTGCGCGTACCCGGAAAATTTGATCATAAAATGGCTTACTTACCAGTCGTAATTCACGATTGAGCCTTGCGTTTTTCTTCTGACGCCCCTTCGTTCATGTCATTGCGACGCTTTCGCGAGCCTGCGAGAAGAAGCTTCCCAGCCACATGAGAGTAACCCCGGCCAAGGCCGATTCTCATCCTTGTCGAGGAGCCCGCGATGTCCGACCTGATCGGGCTTTTCCACCTGCTTGCGCCGTTTTTCGGCCTGATAGGCCTCGGTTTCTTTTGCGGTAAGGTCGTCAGGCAACCGGAGGGCGGTCTGGCATGGATGCAGTTCTTCCTGATCTACGTGGCGCTGCCCTGCCTGTTCTTCCGCCTCATCGCGGATAAGCCCCTGGCCGAGCTGACGAACTGGCCCTTTGTCACTGCGACCACAATCGCCACCTTCTGCGCCTTCACGCTCTCTTTCGGGGCGGGGTGGAAGCATACGAGAGACGTTCCGCAATCGGTCATGCAGGGTGTCGCGGGATCGTACTCGAACATCGGCTATATGGGCCCGCCGCTGGTTCTCTCCGCCATCGGTGCGGAGGCCAGCCCGCCGGTGGTCCTGATCTTCGTTTTCGACAACCTGCTGCTGTTCTCCCTCGTGCCGCTCCTGATGACCGTCGCTGGCGTGGAGAAGCGGAGCCTGGCGGCCACGGCAGGGCGCATCGTCTGGCGCGTCATAACCCACCCGTTCAATGTGGCAACGGCCTTGGGACTAGGCGCGAGCTACTGGCAGCTTCAGGTGCCGGTCGCCATCGACAAGATGGTTGGCTGGCTCTCGGGTGCGGCGGCGCCCTGCGCGTTGTTCATTCTCGGCGTCACGGTTGCTCTCAGGCCCTTGGACCGCATTCCGGGCGAGGTTCCGGCGCTGGTATTCATCAAGCTTATCCTGCACCCCTTCGCCGTCTGGCTCCTGCTCTCGGCTATCGGTGATTTCGGGCCTGTCTGGACCTATGCGGCCCTCATCATGGCGGCTCTGCCTCCCGCGCTGAACATCTTCGTCATCTCGACGCAGTACAACGTGGGTGTCGAACGGGCTTCGGCCTGCGTGCTGATCGGGACACTGGCCTCGATGGTGACGCTGACGGGGCTTCTCTACCTCATCAAGATCGGCGCACTGCCCTACGATCTGTTTCCTTAAGTTGACCTTTGCATCAGGCGCGGCGCGCCGATGCGCGGCAGAACGCCTTCCCGCATCACGGCGCGGCGAAGCGGCCCGATTCCGTTGATCGCGAGAAGCCCCGCGCCACGCAGAAAATCGGCGGGCATCAGCTCGGACAAAAGTGTCCGGTTGAGGCTGTCCACGGCAGTCGTGCGGGAGCGGACGTCGATATCCCGCCCACGCTGATATTGGCGAAGGGCCATATCGTCTCCGGGAGACAACCCTTCCTCCCGCGCATCGACGATGGCATCCCTCAGCGCGGCGACATCCCGCAAGCCGAGATTGAGGCCCTGCGCGCCGATGGGCGGGAAGACGTGTGCCGTTTCGCCCACAAGCGCGAGGCGCGGGGCGTAGTAATGGCTGACGGATAGCCCGCTCATAGGCACCACGCCTCTTGGCCCATCGATCCGCATGGCTCCGAGGAGGGACTGCGCCTGCCGTTCGATCTCGAGGGCGAGGTGGGCATCGTCGAGGCCGGCGAGACGCTCGGCGTTCTCCGTGCTCGTGACCCAGACGAGGCTGGAGCGCCGGCCGGGCAGGGGGACCAGCGTGAACGGTCCATGCCGGGTGTGAAATTCCGTCGAGGTATCCCGGTGGTCGCGGTCGTGGGCGAGAATGACCGTCAGAGCCGATTGAGGATAGGACCAGGTCTTGGCCTCGATCCCGGCCTGCTGGCGCAGCTTGGAGTGCCGCCCGTCCGCCGCGACGACGAGATCGGCATTGAGCACCTCCCCGTCGGCAAGGCCAATCCAGGCAGCGTCCCCAACGCCTTCGAAGCCTGCGGCCATCCCCGGGATCAGGGTCAGCCCTTCCTGCTTGCGGGCGGCTGCCGCGAGTTCTTCGAGGAGCGTGGCGTTTTCGATGTTCCAGCCGAAAGCGTCGAGGTCGATCTCGGAGGCATGAAATTCAGCTGGTGGGGGCCGGAACAGGCTGCCTGTATCGTCGATCAGGCGCATGGTCGCCAGAGGGGCGGAATGCTTCTCCAGCGTCGGCCAAAGCCCCAAGGCTTCGAGAAACCGCACGGACCCGTCGAACAGGGCGACCGTGCGTCCGTCGCGGCGGGTTTCCAGGCTGCCGACCAGGGCGGTTCGGAACCCCTCCTGCGCAAACGATAGTGCAGCCGTGAGCCCGACGGCTCCCGCTCCGACGATGACGATATCGAAATTACGCTTGGTCACGAGTTTTCCTCATCGACTTCGACCGCAGGGTGATTGCAATGCACGCGAATGAGTGCTTTTGCCATTGCCGACCGGAGAAGCCTATCCCTATGATCGCTGACGGGGGAGACAAAAGAATGTCTATCGCGACGGATTTTAGGTTACGCGTTGCCGTGACATGTCTGTCCGTGTGTCTTCGCGTCTGAACCGGGATCGGGGCCTATGAATTCGACAACGCCGGCTCTTGTTGAACTGAGGAAGATTTCCAAGCGCTACGGCGAGCTTCTGGCGAACGACGGCATCGATCTTGCCATCGCGCCGGGTGAGATCCACGCCCTTCTCGGCGAAAACGGCGCGGGCAAGTCCACCCTGGTCAAGATTCTCTATGGGGTCATCGAGCCGACCGAGGGGCAGATTCTCTGGCAGGGCCGCCCTGTGACGATCTCCTCTCCCGTCGAGGCACGGGAGCTGGGCATCGGCATGGTGTTCCAGCATTTCTCTCTCTTCGATGAGCTGACGGTCGCGGAGAACATCGCGGTCGCCTTGCCCGCCACCTGGACGCTTTCCGCAGTACGGGCGCGCCTTGGCGACATCAGCCGCGCCTATGGCCTCTCGCTGGAGCCGGACCGGGCGGTCTGGACGCTTTCGGCCGGGGAGCGGCAGCGCATCGAAATCGTGCGCTGCCTGTTGCAGAACCCGAATCTGCTGATCCTCGATGAACCGACTTCGGTTCTCACCCCGCAGGAATCCGAGCATCTGTTCATCACGCTCGAGAAACTGGCCGCAGACGGGTGCGCCATCCTCTACATTTCCCACAAGCTGGAAGAGGTTCGCCGCCTCTGCCGCAATGCGACGATCCTGAGGGCAGGGCGGGTCACGGCGACCCTCGATCCGCGCGAGCGCAGCGCCCGCGAAATCGCCGCCCTGATGGTCGGCAACGAGATCGGCGAGGTCAAATCCTCCGGAGTGCATGAAGGGCAGGCCGAGATCCTGTCCGTTCAAAATCTCTCCGTCCCGCCCGCAGGATTGCACGGGCAGGCCCTGATCGACATCAATCTCAACGCCCGTGCCGGAGAGGTGATCGGCATCGCGGGTGTTGCGGGGAATGGTCAGAGCGAATTGTTCGCCGCCCTTTCCGGCGAAACGACGGTTGAGAGCGCGAGCGCGGTCATCATCAATGGAAAGCCCTGCGGCTCCTTTGAGATCGACCAGCGCCGCAAACTTGGAGCGGCTTTCGTTCCGGAGGAACGTCTGGGCCACGCCGCCGCGCCGACCCATCGCTTGAGCGAGAACATCCTCGTCTCGCACCATGCCGTGGGCGCGGTGAGCAAATCGGGATTTGTCGTTCTTGGCGCGGCGCGAAAACTCGCTCGGACGATCATCAAGGGCTTCGATGTCCGCTCGCCGGGAGAGGACGCGCAGGCACGTAAGCTGTCGGGCGGGAACCTCCAGAAATTCGTGATCGGCCGTGAGATCATCCGCAAGCCGAAGCTCTTGATCGTCAACCAGCCTACATGGGGCGTCGATGCCGGAGCGGCGCGCCTCATCCGTCAGGCGCTCGTGGACCTTGCAAGAGCCGGCAGCGCCATCGTTGTGATTAGTCAGGACCTCGACGAATTGTTTGAGATCGCCGACCGTCTCGCCGTGATCCATCATGGCCGCTTAAGCCCCGTGAAACCGACGCCGGAATGGACGAAGGAGGCCATCGGCCTCGAAATGCTCGGCGTCGGCCACGACCGGGAGGCCGGACATGCGGCTTGAGCTGATCCCGCGTCCCAACGTGTCGCCCGTCATGCGGGCGATAGCGCCCGTCATCGCTTTCGCCGTTGCGTTCCTGATCGCCGGCTTCGTGATCTGGCTGATGGGTCGCTCGCCGGTCTCGGCGTTTCAGGTCTATGTGCTGCATCCGCTCGCCGACACCTGGGCACTCCAGGAACTTCTGGTGAAGGCGACGCCGCTGGCGCTGATCGCCATCGGCCTGTCCTACTGCTTCCGCGCCAATCTCTGGAACATCGGAGCGGAGGGGCAGTTCGTGATGGGAGCCATCCTCGGCTCATGGCTCGCGCTCGCGACGCACGGCACGGACGCAGGGCCGTGGGTCATTCCGGCGATGCTGGTGCTCGGCGTGCTCGGCGGCATGCTCTACGGGCTCATCCCGGCCTTCCTCAAAACCCGCTTCGGCGTGAACGAGATTCTGACGAGCCTCATGCTCGTCTACATCGCGCAGTTGACCCTCGATTATCTCGCACGCGGCCCCTGGCGCGATCCGAAAGGATTCAACTTCCCGCAATCGGTGACGTTCGATCCCGCAGCGACCTTGCCCGCCATTATCGAGGGAAGCCGCGTTCACTATGGCGCGCTGTTCGCGCTCATTGCCGTTATCGTCACGGCCTTCGTCATGAATCGCTCGCTCTTCGGCTATCGCCTGCGATTGACGGGCGATGCGCCCCGCGCGGCGCGGTTCGCGGGCTTTGATCCGAACAGGACGACTCTCGCGGTCTTCGCCATTTCCGGCGGACTCGCGGGCCTTGCGGGCATCGCTGAAGTCTCTGGCCAGATCGGCCAGATCCAGCCGTCGATCTCGCCGGGATACGGCTTTACCGCAATCACGGTCGCATTCCTCGGTCGTCTGAACCCGTTCGGCATTCTCGCGGCGGCGCTTGTCATCGCGCTGACGGTGATCGGCGGCGAGAGCGCGCAGATCATGCTGAAACTCCCGCTCGATCTCACGCTGGCCTTTCAGGGCATCCTGCTGCTGTGCGTGCTTTCCGCCGATGCGTTGGTCAGCTATCGGGTTCGCTTGGTGGGTCGGGGAGCGCACGCATGACCACGTTTGAGGCCATCCTCCTTACCATCGTCACGGCTTCCACGCCGTTCCTGATCGCGGCTCTTGGCGAATTGGTGGCCGAGCGCTCCGGCGTGCTCAATCTCGGCCTCGAAGGCATGATGGCGATGGGGGCCGCTTGCAGCTTCGCAGCGGCCGTCACGTTCGATTCATCGCTTATCGGTGCGGGAGCAGGGGCGCTTGCCGGCGCGTTGATGGCGGCTCTGTTCGCCCTTGTCGTCCTGGGCTTTGCCGCAAACCAGGTGGGCTCGGGGCTTGCCCTGACAATCCTTGGGCTTGGCCTGTCCGGATTGATCGGCGCGCCCTTCGTCGGGGCCAAGCGTGATCCCATCGGCCACATCACCATTCCCGGCCTCAGCGAACTGCCTGTCGTCGGTCGCCTGTTTTTTGCGCAGGATCTTTTCGTCTATGGCTCGCTGGTTCTCACGCTGGCCGTTGCCTTTTTCCTCCACCGGACTCGGGCGGGCCTGATGCTGCGCTCCATCGGTGAGAACCACACCTCGGCCCATGCGCTGGGCCTGCCGGTTCTTCGCGTCCGCTTGCTTGCCGTCCTTTTCGGCGGCGCCTGTGCCGGGTTGGCGGGAGCCTATCTCTCCCTGGTCTATACCCGGTTCTGGTCGCCGGGCATGATCGCGGGGCGTGGGTGGATCGCGCTTGCACTCGTGGTCTTCGCGGCCTGGCGGCCTGGCTGGGCACTTGTCGGGGCCTATATTTTCGGTGCGGCGTCGGTGCTCCAGCTGCATGCGCAGGCGGCGCAGTTCGGACTGCCTTCGCAAGTGCTCTCGGCGGTGCCCTATGCGGCGACGATTTTGGTGCTTCTGCTTCTCTCGCTCCGTCACGGCCGCGCCATCGGCGCTCCGGGGTCGCTTGGCAGCCCCTTCGTGCCTGAGAGATGAGCAGGACGACTATAAAGGATGCATGGGTTCGGTCTTGCAGGGCCACAACGGACCTGCGACGAATAGGAAAACCTCACGTTCAAGGGAACAGCGATGAACATTAGGGTGACTTTGGGTGCTTTGGCCGGGGCCGCCGCTCTGGCTCTGTCCGCCGGTGGCGCTTCGGCGCAGGAGAAGCTGAAGATCGGCTTCATCTATGTCGGCCCGGTCGGCGACCACGGCTGGAGCTACCAGCACGATGTGGGCCGCAAGGCCATCGAAAAGGCGTTCGGCGACAAGGTCGAGACGACCTATGTCGAGAGCGTACCGGAGGCGGATTCCGAGCGCGCCATCGAGCAACTGGCCCGCACCGGTCACAAGCTTGTCTTCACGACATCGTTCGGCTTCATGGAGCCGACCCTCAAGGTCGCCAAGAAGTACCCGAACGTGAAGTTCGAGCACGCGACGGGCTTCAAGCGCGCCCCGAACGTTTCGACCTACGCCGCGAAGTTCCACGAAGGCCGCTATATCATCGGCCAGATCGCCGGAAAGATGTCGAAGACCGGTACCATCGGCTATGTCGGCGCGTTCCCGATCCCGGAAGTGGTCGCCGGCATCAACTCCTACTTCCTCGGCGCGCAGTCGGTTAATCCGAACATCAAGATCAAGGTCGTGTGGGCCAACTCCTGGTACGACCCGGCGAAGGAAGCTGACGCGGGCAAGGCGCTGCTCGATCAAGGCGTCGACATCATCGCCCAGCACACGGACAGCCCCGCGCCACTGCAGGCCGCCGAGGCCCGCGGCAAGTTTGGCTTCGGCCAGGCCTCCGACATGGAACGCTTCGCGCCGAAGGCTCAGCTCACTGCGATCATCGACAACTGGGCCGACTATTATGTCGCCCGCACCAAGGCCGTTCTCGACGGCACCTGGAAGTCGGAGGACACCTGGGGCGGCCTGAACGCCCACATGGTGGTGATGGCTCCCTACAAGAACATGCCCGACGACGTGAAGAAGATGGCGGAAGAGACGGAAACCGCGATCAAGTCCGGCAAGCTCAACCCGTTCAAGTGCCCGATCGTGAAGCAGGACGGCTCCACGGTCGAGTGCAAGGGCGGCGCAGCGCTCTCCGACGAGCAGATCCTCGGCATGAACTTCTATGTGAAGGGCATCGACGACAAGCTGCCGCAATAAGGCATTGCTTGCATGAATCGAGGGGGGCAGCTGTGTTCGGCTGCCCCTTTTTCTTTTTGCCGATGAGGATGCGATGCGAGACCCGGAACTCATTCACCCTACAGAATCCGACGTCCTGATCGTCACGGATGTGCAGTACGATTTTCTCCCCGGCGGGGCATTGGCGGTCGCGAAGGGGGATGAGGTGATCGCGCCCATCAACAAGCTCGCGAAGCTGTTCCGGCATGTCGTGTTCACGCAGGATTGGCATCCGGCGGGGCATGCCTCATTCGCATCGAGCCATGAGGGCAAGGCTCCGTTTGAAACCACGGCGTTGGCATACGGAACACAGATCCTCTGGCCGGATCATTGCGTGCAGGGAACGCATGGTGCCGAGATCGCGAAAGAACTCGACATTCCCCACGCCGCACTCGTCATCCGCAAAGGCGGCAACCCGCAAATCGACAGCTATTCGGCTTTTGTGGAGGGTGACCGCAAGACGAAGACAGGGCTCGCGGGCTATCTCAAGGAGCGCGGGTTCAAGCGCGTTTTCTGCACCGGTCTCGCCACCGATTTCTGCGTGGCCTGGACGGCGCTGGATGCGAAGGCGGCAGGTTTCGAGACGTACGTGATCGAGGATGCCGCCCGGGCTATCGACACGGGCGGCTCACTGGAAAAGGCCCGTCGCGACCTGGATGCGGCGAAAGTCCGTCGCATCACGACAAAGCAGATTGCTGGCTTCTAACGGTCGTGCGGAAAAGGGGGCGCTTAGATGGCGACCCCGTGCAGATCATACTCGTCCGAGCGCTCGATCTTGACGCTGACGATTTCTCCCGCGCGCAAAGGACGGCGAGAGGCGACATAGACCGTGCCGTCGATTTCCGGCGCGTCATACTTCGTGCGGCCCTTGGCGACGGTCGCGCCGGGTTCGTCGATGATGACGGGGAGGTGCTTGCCGACCTTCGTCTTGAGGAGCCGCGTGCTCACATCCATCTGCGTCTGCATGAAACGGTGCCAGCGCTCGTCCTGGACCTCGGGCGGAACGGCTCCGGCAAGCTCGTTGGCAGGCGCTCCAGCGACAGGCTCGTAGCGGAAGCAGCCGACACGGTCGAGTTTGGCTTCGCGCAGCCAGTCCATCAGGAAGTCCACATCCTCTTCGGTCTCGCCGGGGAAGCCGACGATGAAGGTCGAGCGGATGGCGAGATCCGGACAGATCTCACGCCACTTATGGATGCGCTCCAGCGTCTTTTCCTGGTTTCCGGGGCGGCGCATGGCCTTCAGGACGGAAGGCGAAGCGTGCTGGAAGGGAATGTCGAGGTAGGGAAGAATCTTGCCCTCGGCCATCAGCGGGATGACTTCGTCAACATGCGGGTAGGGGTAGACGTAGTGCATACGCACCCACATGCCGAGCTCGCCCAGTTCCTTCGCCAGATCGAAGAAGCGCGTGCGGACCTCGCGATCCTTCCAGAGGCTCGGCTGGTACTTGATATCGAGGCCGTAGGCGCTCGTGTCCTGCGAGATGACGAGAAGCTCTTTCACGCCGGCCTTGGCGAGGCGTTCGGCCTCGCGCAGCACGTCCCCGATAGGACGGCTCACCAGATCGCCACGCAGCTTCGGAATGATGCAGAAAGAGCAGCGGTTGTTGCAGCCTTCCGAGATCTTCAAATAGGCGTAGTGGCGCGGCGTGAGCTTCACACCCTGCGGTGGCACGAGATCGACGAACGGATCGTGCGCCGGCGGAGAGGCCTCGTGAACAGCCGAGACGACCGTTTCGTATTGCTGCGGGCCGGTGATGGCGAGGACGTTCGGAAACCGGTCGCGGATCTGCTCGGGCTCGGCGCCCATGCAGCCGGTGACGATCACCTTGCCGTTCTCGGACATGGCCTGACCGATGGCATCGAGAGACTCGGCCTTGGCGCTGTCGAGAAACCCGCAGGTGTTCACGATCACCACATCAGCCCCGTCATGCTTATTGGTCAGTTCGTACCCCTGAGCGCGAAGCTGCGTGATGATGCGCTCTGAATCGACCAGCGCTTTCGGGCAGCCGAGGGAAACAAACGATACTTTAGGCGCGGGAGCATTCATCCGCCGGGTCCAGTCCTGGAAAATCTGAGGCTTGCGAGGCAGCCCCTTAGAGCTTTTTCGGTGCGAAATCATGGCGGAACAAAGCGTCCGCCCAAACACACCGCAAACTCCTACATTGTAAGGGTTCTACGCCAACTCGCGCGGCTCGTAACACGGCGGCGGCGGTGGATGCAAGAATATCCGAGGGGATCAGCGGGTAACCTTGGCTTGATCGAGATCGAGGCAGGCCCTACGCCTTGTCTGACCACATCCAAGGAAAACGCCGAGGGAAAGCCATGAAACGTCTTCTTGCCTCCTGCCTGTTGCTGCTGCCATTGGCCCAGCCGGCAACCGCTCAGGAGGGGCGTATCCAACGCGGGCAGGTCTTTGTTCAGACGAATTGCGCTCTCTGCCATGCCATTGGGCGTTATGGGGACAGCCCGCTCAAGGAGGCGCCGCCTTTCCGCACCCTCCATACCCGCTATCCGATCGATAACCTTGCCGAGGCCCTGGCGGAGGGGATCGTCACCGGCCATCCCTCCATGCCGGAATTCCAGCTCGATCCCGCACAAATCAACGACGTGATCGCCTATCTCAAATCAATTCAGGAATAACGCGGGCGGCGGTCAGCGCACCACGAGAACCGGGATCTTCGAGTGCGTGAGGACCTTGGTGGTTTCGCTGCCTAGCAGGAGGGCCGAGACGCCACTGCGGCCATGCGAGGCCATAACGATGAGATCGCATCCCTGCCGTTCCGCCGTGCTCAGAATACCGAGATAAGGTTCGTCCTCCTCGAGGTGAACCTTCGTGAAGGGCACGCCCTGCGCCTCCGCAATCCGGACGGCATCGGTAAACCGGCGCACGGCCTGCTCTCTCATTTCCTTGCGAAACGTGCCGCGCGTGGCTTCCAATTGCTCCGTTTCGAACGAGAAGATGTGGAACCGGTCGGTGACCGTCACGAAGCAAACGCTGGCGCCGACGGCCTTGGCCAGGGCTACGCCGTGTTCAACCGCGCGTACCGACAGTGGAGAGCCGTCCGTTGCGATGAGGATTTTCGTGTACATCGGGGACGCCTTTACCGGTGAGCCGACAGGATATTAGTCCCGTGTGCCGGGCCCAGCTTTGACTTTTCGCAAATGGCCTTATCGCCTTAAGGCACCAGCACCGCCGCACCTGTTGTCAGGAGGCGAGGGACGGGGTGGCGTAGAGACCGAGGTCATCTCCTGCAAAGTGCGCGAGAGCGCGGACGGAATGAATGATGGCGTGGTTACGGCCAGTGAACGAGACGAGGTTCATTCGCTTCAGCTTGGCAACGACACGGCAAACGGTTTCGATGGTGAGGCCAAGGCAATCAGCCATGTCGAGGCGCGTCATGGGGACACCGATCTCGACCGTGTCGGCGAGCAGGTTTGTCGTCTTGCGAGCGATCATCAGGAACAGGCTCGCAACCCGCTCTTCGGCGCTCTTGCATCCCAGCATCACGATCTGCTCCTGCGCCTGGGACATTTCGTTTGAAATAGCGCCGAAAATTTCCTGTCTCAGAATGAGATCCTCAGCGGCGCTGTTGTGAAGGTGGCGGCATGACAGCCGGCGTACCGCAGCCTCCGTCACAGCTTCAGCGGTGTAGAGGTAGGATCCATGAAACGCGACGCCCCTCACATCACCCTGAAAAGCGAAGCCGACGATCGCGCGGCGACCATCATGGAGAATGCGGTAAAGCCGCAGTACCCCATGAACCACCTGCACAGCGTTGGACGCCTCATCTCCCTCCCAAAAGACAGCCTGTCCCGCATGAATATTTTCCAGAGGCTTTGTCTGAAAAAAGCCACTGAGTGTTCCATTTCCGCGTGGCTGTTTGAGATAAGTCACGGACGGGCAAGCGTCCGGCCATGCAAGATAGGCCATCATCGCCTCCTTGATTGCCTTCGGCACCGCAACGAAGGTGAGGCCGAGGCATGCGGAGAGGTGATTTTAGGGCGCGGAGCCGCATAGTGAATTGCCGGACGGCCATCATTCCGGCAATTCCTGCTTGCCGTTTTCCAGAGCGGCATAGACAAGCTCGTACTTCACCTGCGTCATCTTGAGATCGCGGAACCAGTTCACGAGATCCCCCCACGGATCGTTGATCCGGGCCAGCCCCGAGACGAACGCCACGACGGTCCCGATTTCGGTTTGTCCCTTCACGACGAAATAACCGCCGAGCGCCAGGATGGCCGTAATTCCCAGGTGGTTCAGGAGGTTCATGAAAAAATTCATGGAAAATTTGAGCCTGTATACGCTCACGTTGAGTGAAAACACGCTCTTCAGCCTCCGGTGTTGCAAGGCTTCGGCTTTCTCGCTGGTGATCATCGAGCCGCTCACATCTCTGAGTGTGGCTATTCGAGCCTGGACCCTTTTGTTGATCGCCTCCTGCATGACGGGGATGAAGAGTATCTGCGGACACAGCACACCGAACGAGATGATCGCCATGAGAGGCTGGAGATAGGTTAGGTACACAAGCGTACTGACGAGGATTCCGCCTTGGAGAACAGGTTCGGAGAGGCTCGAGCCGATGAACCCGCCTATAGGATCGGCTTCGGCCAGCACCATCGACATCTCGATCCCGCGCAGCTCCGCCGAGCGCTCCGTCGAGCCGCGCCTAAGGATCGTCGTGCGCAGCCATCGCACGGCCCGCTCGCCCACGCGCCCGCGATAGACATTCAGAACAAGCTTCAGCAGCCCCTCTGTAAGGGCAAAACAGAGATAGGCGGCGCACATCACCGCTATCGGGCCGTAACGCCCACCAGAAAAAGCATCGTTGATGATGCGCCGTTGCAGCTCCAGCGGCATGACACCGACGAGAAAGACGAGGACCGACAGAAGAACCAGCCAGATCTGGTCTCTCCGGCTAACGCGGGCGACAAGTCCGAGAAGGGTTTTAGGGAGAACGTGACGACGGTGAGGCCCTGCCAGATCCGCCGCCATAGTGACACTCCACGTCGACATCCCCCGTAATCCCGGGAAATGCGGCCTGTCCCGTTAACCCGTTCTTGAGCGGCTGCGGGAGGAATCCTGTGTGACGACGCTCCCCCAGGTCTGGAAGAGGTAGAATCCCAAACGGTCCGCCGCATCGCGGGCGGCGACAACGTCGAACCCCGGCATGCGTCTTGTGCCAGTGCCTGTTTTGCCGGCGAAAGACCAGCCGCTCCCTCTGATGAAGCTGGGCACCTGTCTGTCTTCCGGCACAGCGCATACGACATCCACTGCGCGCACTTGCCTGAAGAGATTGAACGCTGGAACCGGTTCGAACTCCAATCCGGCGCGCCGTCTATTGAGCCGTCGGCCCGTTGCAGAGGCTTTCATGACCGGCCCCATCGATTGCGCAGTTTCGTCATTCATCGTGACACACCTCCGCTTACAATGGGTCTAACCTAACGGAATGATGCTGCCGAGGCTTTGATCTCCATCAAATTCGCACGTGTTATTTGGAATTGCTACGGTTACCCCTCAGGGCGCTTTGACGTAGCAGCCCGGCGCATCGGCCAGAACGGGCAGGCCGGGAGGAAGTCCCATTGGGGGAGGGGGGACGGGATCGCCGGAACGCTCGGACAGCCAGCCCACCCATTCCGGCCACCATGAGCCCTCGTAGTGCGGGGCCAGAGCGTGCCAGGTCTCAGAATCGAGGTGCCGGTCCCGCTCGGTCTTGGTCAGCACCTGATAGCGCCGGCCCGGTCTGCCGGGTTCTGAAACGATGCCGGCATTGTGGCCGCCGCTCGTCAGGAGAAAAGTCACATCCGTGTCGGTCATGAGATGAATCTTGAAGACTGACCGCCAGGGCGCGACGTGATCGCGCTCGGTTCCGACTGCAAAAATCGGAATACGAATATCACCCAGCGCCACGGGCCTGCCTTCAACCTTGAAGCGCCCCTCGGCCAGATCATTATGAAGAAAGAGCTGGCGCAGGTACTCGGAGTGCATGGCGTATGGCATTCGCGTCCCGTCCGCATTCCAGGCCATCAGATCGCTCATGGGCTCGCGCTCACCCATCAGATAATTGCGGACCATGTAAGACCAGACGAGATCGTTCGACCGCAGAAGCTGGAACGCGCCTGCCATCTGGCGGGAGTCGAGATAGCCCTCCTGCCACATGAGATCTTCGAGGAAGTGGACCTGGCTTTCATTGATGAACAAAGCCAGCTCGCCCGCCTCGGTGAAGTCGACCTGCGCGGCGAGAAGCGTGATCGATGCCAGGCGCTCGTCGCCCTCGCGCGCCATTGCAGCCGCTGTGATGGCGAGGAGGGTTCCGCCAAGGCAATATCCGGTCGCGTGGACCTTTTCGTCGGGAACGATTGCATTGATTGCGTCGAGCGCCGCGAGCACGCCCAGTCGCCGATAGTCATCCATGTCGAGGTCCCGGTCCTCCTCGGTCGGGTTCTTCCAGGAGATCATGAAAACAGTGAAGCCCTGGCCGACCAGATGACGGACCAGGGAATTCCCCGGCGAAAGGTCAAGAATGTAGTACTTCATGATCCAGGCCGGCACGATGAGAACGGGCTCAGGCCGAACCTTGCCACTGGCGGGTTCGTATTGGATCAGCTCGATCAGGCGGTTGCGGTAGATAACCCGCCCCGGTGTGACCGCAACGTTTTCTCCCACCTGAAAGGCCTCGGTCCCGACGGGCGGCTCTTTTCGAACGGTCCGTTCCAAATCCTCCAGAAAGTTTCTGAACCCATCAAAAAGGTTTCCGCCTCCTGTCTCCAAGGTACGGTGCAATGCGACCGGATTGGTGAGGAGGAAGTTCGATGGCGATACAACATCGAGGAGCTGCCGGGAGGCGAACTCAACGACGTTCTCATGTTGCTGGGTCACGCCATCGACGCCGGTCGTGGCGTTGTGCCACCATTGTTGCTGGAGCAGGAACGACTGATAGATCAGATTATAGGGATAACGGCTCCACTCGGGTGCGGCGAAGCGGCGGTCCTGCGGTAATGGCGTGATGCACGGATCGCAGGGTTTGTTTGAGACAGTTGTGCGATAGGTCTGCTCCCCGAGCCGGGCCAGCTTGCGAAACGCTTTGACAGCAAGCTCCATTTGCTTGCCGGGGGAGAAGGCTAGATGCGCAGTCCAGTCGAGATAAGCTCCTATCAAAGCGGCCGGCGATAATCCGAATGTCGTGCGCGCTAGCGTTGCGTGGGTTGTGCGATCGAGGGCGTTGGCCAAGTCCCTGGCCCAGGCATCGGCTTCGGGTCTCTTTTTGAGATCTCCGTCCGTCACCCCTGCGCGAACAGCAAAGGGCGTGCTTGCATGTTGCTTTCGTAGAGCCGGCAAATTTGTAGCCGTCTCGGATCGTAGAGCCCTTTTCCCACTGGTCATGGCCAATCCTCTGCGCGGTTCGCGCTTTGGGTTACTCTACGGCAGGAATGTTGCGCCGCGGCATGATCCAAGTCAATGTGGTGCGGCAATCACTGCGCTACCGAAGCGTTGATGTCGTGGCCCGCGAGACGGGACGCGCCTTAAAGAGATGAGGAGGATCGGATGGCGACCAAGAGCCGTGCTCGAAGCGTCGGTGTCGCTCTCGCTCTCTGCCTCGCGGTAACCTGGATTTCCGGCGGCTCGAACAAGGCGGCGAGCGCGCCGGAGGCATTTGAAGCGCTTCTTCGCAAACTCCAAGGCGAGAAATTGCCCGAGGGCATCGCCAAGGCTAACGGGCGCCTCGAGGCGGAACAGGTCGATGTGGCGACCAAGATCGCGGGGCGCTTAGACGAGGTCCTTGTCGAAGAGGGCCAGATGGTCGACGCCGGCGAAGTCGTCGCGCGCATCGATTCACGGGAGATCGAAGCGCAGGTCCAGGGAGCGGAGGCCCAGCTCAGGCGCGCCCAACAGCTCAAGGTACAGGCCGAGGAAGCCGTCACGCAGCGCGATAGCGCACGCGCTCTCGCCCGTCAGGAACTCGAGCGCACCGAGGCCTTGCATCAAAAAGGGTTTGCCGCGACCGAAGTGCTCGACAGGCGGCGCAACGAGTCGATTTCTGCAGAAGCGGGCTATCGTCTGGCAGTTGCCGCCCTCGATGAGTCCAATAGCATGATCGAAGTCGCCCGGGCCGATCTCGTGCGGCTCAGGTCGCTTCTCAACGATACCATCCTGACAGCGCCCCGGCGGGGCCGGGTACAATACAAGCTGGCTCAGTCCGGAGAGGTCGTATCGCAAGGCACGCGTATCGTGACCTTGCTCGACATTTCGGACGTGTACATGACGGTCTTCGTTCCGGCATCGGTCGCAGGAAGGCTCATTCTTGGCGACGATGCGCGTCTTATCCTCGATGCGATCCCGCAATACATCGTTCCGGCGAAGGTGACGTTCGTCGCGGCCGAGGCTCAGTTCACGCCAAAGTCCGTCGAAACGGCGGATGAGCGCGATAAACTCATGTTCCGCGTCAAGCTGAAGATCCCGCCAGATCTTCTCAGGCGCTATGAGAGCCAGGTCAAAACAGGCCTGCGAGGCATCGCCTACATGCGCACCAGCCGGAATACCTCATGGCCAGCGACGCTCCAGACGAAACTTCCCCAATAGGCCAGCCGCCCGTCATCGAGGTTCGCGCGGTCCAGCATCGTTACGGCAAGACCGCCGCCCTTGATGACATGACGCTGTCGATCCCCGCCGGCTGCATGGCGGGGATCATCGGCCCTGACGGCGTCGGGAAGTCGACGTTGCTCGCGCTTGTCTCCGGCGTCAGGCGACTGCAAGAGGGCGAGATCACCACCCTCGGCGGCGACATCCGCGATGCGCGGCATCGTCGTGAGACGTGCTCCCGCATCGCCTACATGCCTCAAGGGTTGGGCAAAAATCTCTATCCGACCTTGAGCGTTTTCGAGAACCTGGATTTCTTCGGGCGGCTGTTCGGACAGCCCGAAGCCGAGCGCCGAGAGCGCATCGCGGAACTTCTCAAGGCGACAGGGCTCGACCCTTTTCCGGATCGTCCTGCGGGCAAGCTTTCCGGCGGAATGAAGCAGAAGCTATCTCTCTGCTGCGCATTGATCCACGACCCTGACCTTCTGGTGCTGGACGAGCCGACGACAGGCGTCGATCCATTGTCGCGGCGTCAGTTCTGGAAGCTGATCGAACGCATCCGCGCCCGGCGGCCCGGGATGAGCGTTCTCGTATCGACGGCCTACATGGAGGAGGCAGAGCGCTTCGATTGGCTCGCAGCCCTCTACGACGGCCGGCTGATCGCGACCGGCTCCCCGGCGGATGTCATGAAGCAAGCGGGCGAAAGCACGCTCGAAGCCGCCTTCATAAAGCTCCTTCCCACCGAGTCCCGGGCAGGGCACGAGCCGGTCGTCGTCCGTCCGCGCTCGACCCATGACGAGACACTGGCCATCGAGGCCGAGGGCCTGACATGCCGGTTCGGGACATTCACGGCGGTCGATCATGTGAGCTTTCGCATCCAGCGCGGCGAGATCTTCGGCTTTCTCGGCTCCAACGGCTGCGGCAAGACCACAACGATGAAGATGCTCACCGGCCTTCAGCCGGCGACGGAAGGGGAGGCGAAGCTCTTCGGGCAGAAGCTCGATGCCCATGACATGAACACGCGGCGACGTGTCGGCTACATGTCCCAATCCTTCTCCCTCTATGGGGAATTGACGGTCCGCCAGAACCTCGTGCTTCATGCCGAACTCTACCGCATTCCCGCGGATCGCACTCAGGCGCGCGTGTCTGAAATGCTGTCCAACTTCGATCTTGCCGACGTCGCCGATGAAAGGCCGGAAAGCCTGCCTCTCGGCATCAGGCAGCGGTTGCAGCTTGCCGTCGCTGTCATTCACTCGCCGGAGCTCCTGATACTCGACGAGCCGACCTCGGGTGTCGATCCGATAGCTCGGGACAATTTCTGGCGATACCTCATCAACCTTTCGCGCAATGACGGCGTCACGATCTTCCTGTCCACGCACTTCATGAACGAAGCCGAGCGCTGCGACCGCATTTCTCTCATGCACGCCGGCAAGGTTCTCGCGGTCGGGGAGCCGCTCGTGCTCGCGAAAGAGCGTCACGCGGCAACGCTGGAGGATGCGTTCGTCTCCTATCTGGAGGAGGCCTCCGGCGCTTCGCAGGAAGCAGAGGCCGAAGAGCAGTGGAGCGATGAAGGCATCGACACGCGCAAGGCACAAACGCAAACGCGCCTGTTTCAATTCGGCCGCCTGTGGGCCTATGCGCGGCGCGAGACGATGGAGATCCTGCGAGATCCTATCCGCCTCGCCTTTGCCTTGGCCGGGCCGCTTATCCTGCTGCTGACATTCGGCTACGGCATATCCTTCGATGTCGAAAATCTCTCCTATGCCGTGTTCGATCAGGACCGGACCTATGAGAGCCGTCAGCTCACGGAGAACTTTCGCGGCTCTCGCTACTTCTCTGAAAAACCTGAAATATCTTCCAGCGCGGAGATGGATCAACGCCTGAAGACAGGGCAGATTACGCTCGCCATCGAGATCCCGCCGGGGTTCGGGAAGGATCTGGTTTCGAACAAGCGGCCGGAGGTCGGTGTCTGGCTCGACGGAGCCATGCCGTTCCGGGCGGAGACAGCGCGCGGCTATGTCACGGGCCTCATATCCGAGACCGCCGCCGAGGCCGCGCGGTCCCGGTTGGGTCGCGATGCAACGCTTGTGCCGATCAATGTCGAAACCCGCTTTCGATACAACCAGGCCTTCAAGAGCATCTACGCCATCGTCCCGGGCGTCATCATGCTCATGCTGGTTCTCATCCCCGCCATCATGGCGGCGATCGGCGTCGTCCGCGAGAAGGAAACAGGTTCGATCGCCAATTTCCGCTCGACGCCGGTGAGCCGTCTCGAATTCCTGCTCGGCAAGCAGCTCCCTTATGTGGCGATTGCGCTCGTGAGCTTTGTCACGCTCCTCTTCGTGGCGCTTGTCGTGTTCGGGATCCCTGTCAAAGGATCGTTCATGGTGCTCGCCTGCGGCACGGTGCTCTATGTCATCGCGACCACCGGCTTCGGGCTTTTCGTCTCGTCGTTCACCAGCACGCAAGTCGCCGCTGTTTTCGCGACGGCAATCATCTCGATCATTCCCGCCGTCAACTTCTCCGGCCTGCTGGTCCCGGTGTCGTCGCTGTCAGGGGCAGGGCGGTTTCTCGGATTGGCCTTCCCGGCAGCCTGGTATCAACCGATCAGCATCGGCACCTTCACGAAGGGTTTGGGCTTCAGGGATCTATGGCTCGATCTCGTCGTGCTCCTCATCTTTGGCGTGGTGTTCCTGGCCGCCGCCCAGATAGCCCTGCGAAAGCAGGAGCCCTGACATGCGCTATCACCTGATGAACATCTTTCGGCTTGGCATCAAGGAGCTGCGCAGCCTGAAGGCGGACCCGGTTCTCCTGGTTCTCATCGTCTACACCTTCACGTTCGCGATTTATGCCGTTGCGACCGGCGCGCGTTTCGAGGTGGATCACGCTGCTGTCGCCATCGTGGACGAGGACAGGTCGGGCTTGTCCCGCCGGATTCAGGACGCGTTGCTCGAGCCGCTTTTCAAGCGGCCTGTCGAGATCGCGAGTTCCGAGATCGATCCGGCCATGAATGCGGGACAGTATGTCTTCGTCATCGAAATCCCACCCCGTTTCGAACAGGACCTGATTTCCGGGCGGACCCCGTCCATCCAGATCAATGTCGACGCCACGGCAATGACGCAGGCGGGGAACGGCGCGGTTTATCTGAACAGCATCATCCTGCAGGAAGTGGCGACCTATCTGCAGCAACGGCAGCTCGAGGCATCCCTGCCGATCAATGTCGTCCTGCATGCCAAGTTCAATCCGAACCTGAAGTCCGAATGGTTCACCTCGGTCATGCAGGTCATCAACAACATCACGATCCTCTCCATCATCCTGAGCGGCGCGGCCCTGATCCGGGAACGGGAGCACGGCACGATCGAGCATCTCCTGGTCATGCCCGTGACGCCGCTTGAGATCATGCTTTCCAAGATCTTGGCCAACGGCCTTGTCATCGTCACGGCGGCCAGCCTGTCTCTTCTGGTCATCGTCGAGCGGCTTCTTGGCGTCCCTATCGCCGGGTCGATCCCCTTGTTCATTGCGGGTGCGATCATCTACCAGTTCTCCGTTGCCGCCCTTGGAATTCTTTTGGCGACTTATACGAACTCGATGGCCCAGTTCGGGCTTCTGGCGATCCCGGTTCTTGTCGTGATGAACCTTCTGTCCGGCAGCACGACGCCGATGGAAAGCATGCCTGTCTGGCTCCAGAACGTAATGCAGCTCACGCCGTCACCCCATTTCGTGAGCTTTGCCCAGGCTGTTCTCTATCGCGGGGCCGGTGTTCCGATTGTCTGGCCGGACATGGCCGCACTCGTGATTATTGGCGTCGCTTATTTCGCTGTGGCGGCTTTGCGCTTCAGGCGCGTCATGACAAGTTTTCATTGATACGGAAGGGTTGAAGCGTAACCGTTTGCTTCCATCTCCCTTCAGTGCCCGTTCGAAGGGGCGCATAGAGGAGGGGGCGGTTATGAATTGTCTGTTCCATCGGTTGTCCTATGCCGCGCTGACAACCCTTCTTACCGCCAGCCTGGGCGGAGCGGCGCTTGGCGCCGATCTCGGACGGCCGGTCGATCCCAGCGCGGCCCCTGCCTCCGCCCCGCTTGAATGGACCTTCCGCTTCATTCCCTATGGCTGGCTCACCGCCATGACAGGGAGCCAGACCGTTCGCGGACGCACGGTAAAGGTCAATGCAAGCTTCGCCGACATCGTCGAGAAGAGCGACACGCTTGTCGCTCTCATGGGTGACTTCGAAGCCCGCCGTGGGCCATTGGCGATTTATGGGAATCTCGTCTGGAGCAACATTGGAGCCGGTGAAAGCAGTCTGCGGACCCGCTCCCTGGCACCCGGCGTGACGGGCACGCTCGGCACAAGCTCCGATATCAACATCGATATGGCGATCTTCGAATTCGGCGTGACATACGAAGTTCTGCGCTCCGGGGCGTTGGGGGTCGATCTTCTTGCCGGCGGGCGATACTGGCATCAGAAGGCCGATCTTTCCTTCAATCTCGCAAGCTCCCTCGACATTGTCGATCTGGACCTCGTCGGCTATCGCGCCATTGCCCGGTCGGGCTCCGTGGACTGGGTCGATCCGATCATCGGCGCGAGGCTGCGCTACGACTTGGCCCCGGGCCAGAACCTTTTTCTCCAGGGTGACATCGGCGGGTTCGGTGCCGGCAGCAAGTTCTCCTGGCAAGCCCTCGGTGGGTACGGCTTCGATTTCGGCAGCTACAACGGAATCACGTTCTCAGGCATCATCGGCTATCGCGCTCTTTACGTGGACTACGAACAGGGCGAGGGCCGCAGGCGCTATGAATTCGACACGCTGCAGCACGGGCCTGTGGTGGGGTTGAGCATGCGGTTCTAAGGCCGCCTCGCCGAAACGGCCATCGCCAACATCAACGCCTTCGAGGCAACGGGCCGTTCCACTCATGACGTCGGAGGGGAGCGGCTGCACTCGCTGACCGTCGAAGTCCGATGACCGACGTGTCTCGCTCCGAATACTTGCGTTTGACAGTCTTCATAAGTTTTGATCGTATGGTCAAATCATGAGCCTGCCCCTTGAGAGGCGGGCCGAGGAGAACGGTTCGATAGGCCTGAACGACCCGCCTTGAGCGGGCAGGAGGACTCATGACTTCAGCACCGGATATTCGTTCCGGGCGGCTCGCATCAGGCGAGTACGCGGAGGCGTTTTGCGATCTTCATGCGCCCCTCGATCCGCATGAGGCGCGGGTGGCGGCAGAGCGCTGCCTGTTCTGTTACGACGCTCCCTGCGTCACGGCCTGCCCGACGAGCATCGACATCCCGCTGTTCATCAAGCAGATCGCGACGGGGAATGCGCGCGGAGCCGGCAAGACGATCCTCGACTCCAACATCCTTGGCGGCATGTGCGCTCGCGTATGCCCCACCGAAACCCTTTGCGAGCAGGCCTGCGTCCGCAACGAGGCGGAAGGCGAGCCCGTGATTATCGGGCAGTTGCAGCGCCACGCGACCGATGCCGTCATGGCGTCGGGACGACAGCTCTACAAGCATGGAGCGCCGACAGGAAAGCGTGTCGCCGTGGTCGGCGCCGGCCCTGCCGGCCTTTCCTGCGCCCACAAACTCGCGACATTGGGCCACGAGGTAGTTGTTTTCGAAGCCCGTCAGAAGCCGGGCGGGCTCAATGAGCACGGCATCGCGTCCTACAAGTCCACGAATGACTTCGCGCAAAAGGAAGTGGACTGGATTCTCGGCGTCGGCGGCATCGAGTTGCGTTGCGGCCAAGCGCTCGGACGCGATTTCACGCTGGCCGATCTGCGCCGGGACTTCGATGCGGTTTTCCTCGGCCTCGGCCTGCAGGCTGTGAATGCCCTCGGCATCGACGATGCGGGATTAAGCGGTATCGAGGATGCCGTGTCCTTCATCGAAGATTTGCGCCAGTCGAAAAACCTCTCCACTCTGCCCATCGGTCGTCGTGTCGTCGTGGTCGGTGGCGGCATGACCGCTGTCGATGCCGCCGTGCAGGCCAAGAAACTCGGCGCCGAAGAGGTGACCATCGTCTATCGCCGTGGCGCTGAGCAGATGGGCGCAAGCCGTTACGAGCAGGAACTTGCTCTGACCGAAGGCGTCGTGGTTCGCCACTGGGCGCGTCCGCTCGCCGTGAAGGGGGAAAGTGGCGCTTTGCGCTCCGTCACCTTCGCGACGACCGCAGAGAAAGACGGGCGGCTTGTCGATACCGGCGAGACTTTCGACTTGCCGGCGGATCAGCTGTTCAAGGCCATCGGCCAGCTCTTCGTACCGCAGGTTCTCGAAGGGTCGAGCGACATGCTCGATCTCGAAGCGGGGCGCATCGCCGTGGACGACGAACGTCGGACTTCACTCTCGGGCGTTTGGGCTGGCGGCGACTGCGTGGCCGCCGGGCGCGATCTTACGGTGGTCGCGGTCGAAGACGGCAAGCAGGCTGCCTTGTCCATCAACAGCACCCTCCAAGGCCTCGTGCCGATGGCGGCGGAATAAGGGGAAGTCACGATGGCCGATCTCAGCGTCAATTTCTGCGGCATCAAATCGCCGAACCCCTTCTGGCTCGCCTCTGCGCCACCGACCGACAAGGCCTACAACATCGAGCGCGCTTTTCGCGCGGGGTGGGGCGGTGTCGTCTGGAAAACCCTCGGCGAGGAGGGGCCGCCTGTCGTCAACGTCTCGGGCCCGCGCTACGGGGTGGTGCACGGCCCCGACCGGCGGATCTCCGCTTTCAACAATATCGAGCTCATCACCGATCGGCCTCTTGAAGTGAACCTTCAGGAGATCACCGAGATGAAGCGCCGCTGGCCGGACCGGGCCATCGTCGTGTCCCTCATGGTTCCTTGTG
The DNA here is from genome assembly GCF_003290125.1 of Microvirga flavescens. GTDB lineage: Bacteria > Pseudomonadota > Alphaproteobacteria > Rhizobiales > Beijerinckiaceae > Microvirga > Microvirga flavescens. The sequence continues at coordinate 122,560 of NZ_QMKH01000004.1, read as the reverse complement.
AGGAAGAGGCGTGGAAGCGGATTCTCCCGCGTGTCGAGGCAACGGGAGCGGACGGGATCGAACTCAATTTCGGCTGCCCGCACGGCATGTCGGAGCGCGGCATGGGTGCGGCGGTCGGGCAGGTGCCCGAGTATGTCGAGATGGTGACGCGCTGGTGCAAGATCCATTCGCGCATGCCGGTCATCGTGAAGTTGACCCCCAACATTTCCGACATCCGCAAGCCTGCGGAAGCCGCGAAACGGGGTGGCGCGGATGCGGTTTCCCTCATCAACACCATCAACTCGATTGTCGGCGTCGATCTCGAGCGCATGATTCCAAGCCCGCATACGGATGGGAAGGCCACTCACGGCGGCATGTGCGGCCCGGCGGTGAAGCCCATCGCCCTCAACATGGTGGCGGAAATTGCCCGCTCGCCTGCAACGCGTGGCCTGCCGATCTCCGGCATCGGCGGCATCGAGACATGGCGGGACGCGGCGGAGTTCATTGCGCTCGGCTCCGGCACGGTGCAGGTCTGCACGGCGGCGATGGTCTACGGCTTCAAGATCGTCCAGGAAATGATTACGGGACTTGAAGCCTTCATGGACGAGCGCGGCTACGCGAAGGTTTCGGACTTCGTCGGTGCGGCGGTGCCGAACGTCACCGACTGGCAGTATCTCAACCTCAACTACGCGGTGAAAGCGAAGATCGACCAGGATCTGTGCATCAAGTGCGGCCGCTGCCATGTCGCCTGCGAAGACACCTCGCACCAGGCCATCACCCACCTCGTCAACGGCGTCCGTCACTTCGAGGTCATCGACGAGGAATGCGTCGGGTGCAATCTCTGCGCCAGCGTCTGCCCCATCGAGAACTGCATCACGATGGAGCCGTTGGTGAACGAGGTCGACCTGAGGACCGGTCGTCTGGTCGACGGGTCCTATCTCAACTGGACCCAGCACCCCAACAACCCGCAATCGGCGAAACGTCTCCAGCCGGTTGAACCTGCGGAATAAGCTGCATCGGCGTCGGGCCCATCCCCGGCGCCGTTTTCATTTTCACTCTCACGCGGATGAGAAGAGCGGTATGACGATCTCAAAGCTCTTGCGATGCGCCTTCAGGCGGCAACACGCCGTCGAGAAGGATGCGCGACAGCGCCGCCAGGGTGGAGGCATAGAAATCGCCCTCCTCGATCCCCTTGCCCGTCAGCGTGCGGATCTGGGCTCCGAAATCGGCATAGTGCTGTGTCGTCGCCCAGATCGCGAAAATGAGGTGCTTGGGGTCAACGGGCCGCAACTGCCCGGCGCGGATCCATCCTTCGATGATCCGGCATTTGACCTCCACGAGATCGAGAAGCGTTCCCGACAGGGCAGGGCTCAGATGCGGAGCGCCCTGCAAAATTTCCATCGCGAACAGCCGCGAGGCCGTCGGTTGGCTGTGGGAGTATTCGAGCTTGCGCGCGATGTACGCTTCAAGAGCCGTTCGCGGATCGCTCGTCGCGTCGAGTTCGCGGAGAGGCTCCAGCCACATGTCGAGCGTTCGACGCAGGACAGCGGTGTAGAGCTCTTCCTTCGTGCGGAAATAGTAAAGCAGGTTCGGTTTCGACAAGCCGGCGGCAGCGGCAATCTGGTCGATGCGGGCGCCGCGGTAGCCATAAGCGGCAAACACATCGAGGGCGGCATCGAGGATACGTTCCGCATTCGCCTCGCCCATCCGTGTTTTGCGCATCGGCGCGGGCACTCCCGATCCAACCTCGTCAGCCACCGGATATCCCTTCGCGTTGCCTCCGTCACGAACTTTACGTTGCGGAGGATCGCTCCCGCAAGAGCGATGCACCAGCGCTCAATCATCAACCATGCTCTACGGCGCACAAACAAGGCGTCCGATCTCAGGAGGATAGAATTATGAACGTCATGCCAGCGAGGCGTCCGCTTCCCAACGATCTTGCCGCGTTCTGGATGCCGTTCACGGCGAACCGGCAATTCAAGAAGACGCCGCGTCTCCTCGCGGGCGCGCAGGACATGCACTACTACACCGACGATGGCCGTCCGATCCTCGACGGCACCGCCGGGCTCTGGTGCGTGAATGCCGGTCACGGGCGGCCCAAGATTGTGGAAGCCGTGCAGCGCCAGGTCGCCGAGCTCGACTACGCACCGGCGTTCCAGATGAGCCATCCGAAGGCCTTCGAGTTCGCCTCGCGCCTTGTGCAACTCACGCCGGAAGGGCTCGACCACGTCTTTTTCACCAATTCCGGATCGGAATCCGTTGAGACCGCCCTCAAGATCGCACTCGCTTATCATCGCGTGAGAGGCGAGGGCTCCCGCACACGGCTGATCGGCCGCGAACGTGGCTATCACGGCGTGAATTTCGGCGGCATCTCGGTCGGCGGCATTGTTTCGAACCGCAAGATGTTCGGAACGCTGCTCTCGGGCGTCGATCACCTGCGCCACACTCACGATCCCGCCCGCAACGCCTTCACCAAGGGCGAGCCGACACATGGACTTGAGCTTGCGGAGGATCTGGAGCGCCTCGTGACCCTTCATGATGCCTCCACCATCGCGGCGGTTATCGTCGAGCCGGTGGCGGGTTCCACAGGAGTTCTCATTCCGCCGAAGGGCTATCTCAAGCGCTTGCGCGAGATCTGCGACAAGCACGGCATTCTCTTGATCTTCGATGAGGTCATCACCGGCTTCGGCCGCCTCGGAACGAACTTCGCCGCCGATTATTTCGGTGTCATTCCCGACATCATGATCACCGCGAAAGGCGTGACGAACGGCGTCATTCCAATGGGGGCGGTCTTCGTGAAGTCGGAGATCCACGACGCCTTCATGACGGGCCCTGAGCATCTCATCGAGTTCTTCCACGGCTATACCTACTCGGCCCACCCGATGGCCTGCGCCGCCGGCATTGCGACACTCGATACTTATGCGGACGAAGGGCTTCTCACGCGCGGGGCGGAACTCGCGTCATATTGGGAACAAGCGATCCACTCGCTGAAGGACACGAAGCATGTGATCGACGTCCGCAATATCGGCCTTGTCGGCGCCATCGAGCTTGCATCGATCCCCGGCGAACCGACGAAACGCGCCTTCTCGGTGTTCCTGGAATGCTTCGAGCGCGGCGTCCTCATCCGCACGACAGGCGACATCATCGCTCTGTCGCCGCCTCTCATCGTCTCGAAGGCGCAGATCGACGAAATCATCGGCACCATCGGGGATGTGCTGAAAGCGACGGCATGATGCTCAGGAACGGAGCAGACTTCCGTTCCGTCCGGTTCGCAGATCCCGCAAATCTCAACTGGCATGATCCTTGCGAGAGGGAGTGTAACTGGTGAAGCCGAAGGGAGAGACAGTGCTGAAGCGCGTAACGGAGGACTTTATGGGCGATAGCGGAGCACAGCCTGGACTTAGCGCGGAACCCGGGCTTGCCAGCCGTGCGCCCGTGGTCGACATCCAGGGGCTGTCTCTTACCTACGAGGCCGCCGACGGCCCGGTCTATGCTCTTTCCAATGTCGACCTGCAGATTGAGGAAGGGGAGTTCGTCTCCTTCATCGGTCCCTCCGGTTGCGGTAAGACAACGTTGCTTCGCGTCATCGCGGATCTCGAACAGCCGAACGGCGGCCATATCCATGTGAACGGCGTGAGCCCCAGCGAGGCCCGTGTCAGGCGGGACTACGGCTTCATCTTTCAGGCTCCGGCGCTCTATCCGTGGCGGACCATTCAGAAGAACGTGGAGCTTCCGCTCGAGATTTTCGGCATTCCCAAGGCGGAGCGGAACGAGCGCTCGCGCCGTCAACTCGAACTAGTGAACCTGAAAGGCTTCGAGAAGAAGTTTCCCTGGCAACTCTCCGGCGGCATGCAACAGCGCGCCTCCATCGCCCGCGCGCTCTCCTTCGATCCGAAGCTCTTGCTGATGGACGAACCCTTCGGGGCTCTCGACGAGATCGTGCGCGACCACCTCAACGAGCAGCTTCTCAAGCTTTGGGACAAGACCCGCAAGACGGTCCTGTTCGTCACCCATTCCATTCCGGAGGCGGTGTTTCTTTCATCCAAGATCGTGGTGATGTCACCGCGTCCCGGGCGGATCATCGACGTGATCGACGCCAGTCATCTTGGCCGCGAGCGCAAGCTCGAAATCCGCGAAACGCCCGAGTTTCTTAAGATCGCACACCGGGTCCGTGAGGGCCTGAGGGCAGGGCACTCCTATGACGACTGAGGCATTGAGCCTTCCCGCGCGCCCATCGCCACGCAAGGCAGCCCGCCGCAAGGAAGGAAATGCCGGGCCGGTGTTCGTGGTCGTTCTGGCGATTGTGGCGCTCTGGTACACCGGCACGATCCTGATGAACTGGCAGGGTACCGCGGATGCCTTTGCGCGGGCGGGGGAGGCCCGTTCCACGAGCGAAATCCTTCTCGCCACGATGGAGCAGGAACGCCCGATGCTGCCCGCGCCGCATCAGGTGTTCGCCGAGTTGAAGAAAACCACCATCGACACGCCGGTCACGTCCCGCCGCAGCCTTCTGTACCATGCCTGGGTCACGCTCTCGTCCACGCTGCTGGGCTTTGGCCTCGGCGTACTGCTGGGGAGTGTTCTCGCGGTCTCGATTGTCCATGTGAAGACGTTGGAACGCAGCCTCATGCCGTGGATCATCTCTTCGCAGACCATCCCGATCCTCGCCATCGCGCCTATCATCATCGTGGTCCTCGGCTCCATCGGCATCACGGGCCTTTTCCCGAAAGCGATCATTTCCGCCTACCTTTGCTTTTTCCCCATCACGATCAGCATGGTGAAGGGGCTGACATCGCCCGATCCGATGCAGCGCGATCTCATGCGCACCTATTCGGCTTCGCTCGCGCAGACATTCTGGAAACTGCGGCTGCCCGCTTCGTTGCCGTATCTTTTCACCGGCCTGAAAATCGCCGTCGCCATCAGCCTTGTCGGAGCCATCGTGGGCGAGCTGCCGACAGGGGCGCAGGCAGGTCTCGGCGCGAGGCTTCTCGCGGGCTCCTATTATGGCCAGACCATCCAGATCTGGGCGGCGCTATTCGGCGCGGCGCTCCTCGCCTCCCTGCTCGTCGCCCTTGTTGGCCTCGCAGAGCGCTTTCTGAGCCGCAGCATGGGAGCGCGCCCCGCATGAACGCCTCTTCCCGCGCCATCGTTCTGACACCGCTCGTTTTCCTTGGTTGCCTCTATGCACTCAACTTGGTGCATAGTCCCGCCGTGACAGGGCAGGCCGGACTAGGCTTCTGGTGCTTCATTGCGTTCCTTTGGCTTGCCTCCATCGTCGCGTTGAGCGGGCTCTCGCACCTGAGCCCCAAGAGCGCCACGTTGCGGCGTCTCGTCGGCCTCTCTGTCCCGGTCCTCTTCGGCGCTTTCCTGTTCTTCCTCTGGGAGGTCATCGTCGTCGGGGCAGGGGTTCCCTCCGTTCTGATGCCTGCGCCATCGGCCATCGGCAGCCGCTTCGCCGCCTCGCTGCCGGTGCTGCGTGACGACTTCGTGCAGACATTCGTGAAGTCCGTGCTGTCCGGCTACGTGATCGGATGTCTCTCGGGCTTCGTCGTCGCCATCATCGCTGACCGCGTTCCATTTCTGCGGCGAGGCCTTCTGCCGCTCGGCAATTTCGTGGCGGCCCTTCCGGTCATCGGCATCGCGCCGATCATGGTCATGTGGTTCGGGTTCGACTGGCCGTCCAAGGCCGCAGTCGTCGTGGTGATGACATTCTTCCCGATGCTGGTGAACACCGTGACGGGACTTTCCGCCGCCGGTCGGCTGGAGCGCGACCTCATGCACTCCTACGCGGCGGGCTACTGGACGACCCTTGTGAAGCTCCGGCTTCCCGCCGCACTGCCCTTCATCTTCAATGCGTTGAAGATCAATTCGACGCTCGCCCTCATCGGCGCGATCGTCGCCGAGTTCTTCGGCACGCCCATCGTGGGCATGGGGTTCAGAATCTCGATCGAGGTCGCGCGCATGTCGCTCGACATGGTGTGGGCCGAGATCGCGCTCGCCGCCATCGCCGGATCGATTTTCTACGGCTTTGTCGCACTCGTCGAGCGCGGCGCAACCTTTTGGCATCCGTCGTACCGCACATGAGGGAACATCGGACGACGTAGGAGGAGAGAAGAATGATGAGAAGCGTTCTATTGGCCGGGGCTCTCGCCGTTGGCTTCACGACGTCGGCCTTCGCTCAGGCCGACAAGGTGACGATCCAGCTCAAATGGGTCACCCAAGCGCAGTTCGCGGGATACTACGTCGCGAAGGACAAAGGGTTCTACAAGGAAGCCGGCCTCGATGTAACCATCAAGCCGGGCGGCCCCGATATCGCACCGCCCCAGGTCATCGCCGGCGGCGGCGCGGACGTCATCGTGGACTGGATGCCCTCGGCTCTCGCCGCGCGTGAAAAAGGCGTGCCGCTCGTCAACATCGCCCAGCCTTTCAAGAAGTCGGGCATGATGCTGACCTGCCGCGCGGAAACCGGCATCAAGGCTCCGGCGGACCTGAAGGGCCGCACGCTCGGCGTCTGGTTTTCGGGCAACGAGTACCCGTTCCTCGCCTGGATGGCCAAACTGGGCTTCAAGACCGATGGATCGGCAGGCGGCGTGAAGGTTCTCAAACAGGGCTTCAACGTCGATCCGCTCATTCAGAAGCAGGCCGACTGCATCTCGACCATGACCTACAACGAGTATTGGCAGGTCATCGATGCCGGCTTCAAGCCCGAACAGCTTGTCGTCTTCAAGTACGAGGACCAGGGCGTCGCGACGCTCGAGGACGGTCTCTATGTCATTCAGGACAAGCTGAAGGACCCGGCCTTCGTCGCCAAGATGGCGAAGTTCGTAGCGGCCTCCCAGAAGGGTTGGGACTACATGCGCCAGAACCCCGACGAGGCGGCCAAGATCGTCCTCGACAACGACGCCTCCGGCGCTCAGACCGAAAAGCACCAGAAGCGCATGGCAGGCGAGATCGCGAAGCTTCTCGACACGTCCGGCAAGGGCAAGCTCGATCCGGCGGATTACGACCGCACGGTTGCGACGCTGCTCGCTTCAGGCGGCGATTCTCCGGTCATTACCAAGAAGCCGGAAGGTGCCTGGAGCCACGCGGTCGTCGACGCGAAGTGATGCCATCAACCAAAAGCGCTCCTCCCCATCATGGGGAGGAGTTCTGTTCCGGCGGGAACAATCCGCCCTTAACAAGAAACGACCAGAGGAGACATCCACTATGGCCCTACTCATCCGCGGCGGCACCGTTGTTAATGCTGACTTGAGCCGCCGGGCCGATGTTTTGGTGGACGGTGAACGGATCGTCGCCGTCGGCGAAAACCTCGAAGCGCCAGCTGGAACCGAAATCGTCGATGCGGGCGGCGCTTACGTCATGCCGGGCGGCATCGACCCGCACACGCACATGGAGTTCCTGTTCATGGGAACCGTGTCGGCAGACGATTTCGAGTGGGGCACCAAGGCGGCCTTGTCGGGCGGCACCACGACAATCGTGGACTTCTGCATTCCGGGCCAGAACCAATCCCTCGTCGATGCTTATCGCGACTGGCGGAACAAGTCCGAAAAGGCGGCGGGCGATTATTCGTACCACCTCGCGGTCACCACTTGGTCCGATCAGGTCGAACGCGAGATGGGGGAGATCGTGAACACCCACGGGGTGAACACCTTCAAGCATTTCATGGCCTATAAGGGCGCGCTGATGGTGGATGACGACATCCTCTTCCGCTCCTTCAAGCGCTGCGCGGAGCTTGGCGCCACGGCCCTCGTTCATGCCGAGAACGGCGACGTGGTCGCTCAGATGCAGGAAGACTTTATCGCCCAAGGCAAGACCGGCCCCGAATTCCACGCCTATTCCCGCCCGCCAGCGGTGGAGGGGGAGGCGGCCCAGCGCGCGATCGTCATCGCCGACATGGCTGGCTGCCCGCTCTATATCGTCCACACGTCATCCAAGCCCGCTCATGAGGCGATTGCCCGCGCGCGTGCTGCGGGTCAGCGCGTGTTCGGCGAGCCGTTGATCCAGCACCTCGTGCTCGATGATACGGACTATCTCAACAAGAGCTGGGATCACGCGGCACAACGCGTGATGTCTCCGCCCTTCCGCCACAAATCCCATCAGGACAGCCTCTGGGCGGGCTTGCAATCGGGCTCGCTGCAGGTCGTCGCCACCGACCATTGCTCCTTCACCATGGAGCAGAAGCGCATCGGCAAGAACGACTTCCGCATCATCCCGAACGGCACGGGCGGGCTCGAGGATCGCATGCCGGTGCTCTGGAGCGCCGGCGTGAATTCCGGCAGGCTGACGCCGAACGAGTTCGTCGCAGCGACGTCGGCCAACGCGGCCCGCATTCTCAACATGTACCCCCAAAAAGGCGTTATCATGCCGGGAGCCGACGCGGACATCGTGATCTGGGATCCGAAGGCGACCAAGACCGTTTCGGCCAAGACCCAGGTCAGCCGCATCGAATACAACGTGTTCGAAGGCTTCGAACTCACGGGCCTGCCCGCAAAGGTCTATCTGCGCGGGCAGTTGGCGGCGGAGAACGGACAGGTGAAGGCACAGCGCGGCCAAGGCCGTTTCGTCTCCCGCCGTCCGCTCCCGGCCTTTGCTGAAGCGCAGCGCCGCTGGAAAGCGAGCACTGCGCCGAAGGCCGTGGTTCGCTGAAACGAGGGCGAGATCATGCAAAACCTCACCATCAATCCGCAGCGCCTTTGGGACAGCCTGATGGAAACCGCCAAAATCGGCGGCACCACCAAGGGGGGAATTTGCCGGCTCACCCTGACGGATTTCGACAAGCAGGTTCGCGACTGGTTCCGCAGCCAATGCGAGACGCTCGGTTGCACGGTCACTGTCGATCAGGTCGGCAACATGTTCGCGTTCAGGCCGGGCAAGCGGAATGACGTGGAGCCGATTGCCATCGGCAGCCACCTCGACACGCAGCCGACCGGCGGCAAGTTCGACGGCATTCTCGGCGTTCTCGGTGGTCTGGAGGCCCTGCGCACGATCCACGATCTCGGTTACGAGACCAACGCCCCGCTGATGCTCGTCAACTGGACGAACGAGGAAGGCTCGCGCTTTGCCCCCGCCATGCTGGGCTCAGGCGTATATGCAGGCGTGTTCGACCGCGCCTTCGCCGATAGCCGGGAGGACAGGCAGGGCGTGCGCTTTGCCGATGCTATCGAGAGCATCGGCTATCGTGGCACGGCGGCCCCGGGTTCGGTGAAGTTCGGCGCAATGTTCGAGCTTCATATCGAACAAGGGCCGATCCTCGAAGCCGAACAGAAAGTCGTCGGCGTCGTCACCGGCGTTCAAGGCATGCGCTGGTATGAGGTCGAGCTGACAGGCCGTGAGGCCCATACAGGCTCGACCCCCATGAGCCTGCGCACGAACGCTCTTCTGGGCGCAGCGCGGCTTGTCGAGCGGGTGGACCAGATCGCTCTTGAGCACGCACCGTCCGCAGTCGGCACGGTCGGCCTTCTGGAGGTGAAGCCCAATTCCCGCAATGTGATCCCGGGCCACGTCTTCTTCACCGTCGATTTTCGGCATCCGGACGATGCGGTGCTGGACGTGATGGAACGCAAGCTGATGGAGGCCATTCCCGCCATCGCGAAGGAAATCGGCCTCGAAGCCGAAGCGAAGAAGGTATGGGATTCCCCCGCCGTTCGCTTCGATCCAGATTGCGTCGCGGCGGTGCGCGCTGGAACCGAAAAGGCGAGTCTTCCGGCAAGGGACATGGTGTCCGGGGCAGGGCACGATGCCGCTTACATCGCCCGCGTCGCGCCGACCACGATGATCTTCGTGCCATGCGAAGGGGGATTGAGTCACAACGAAGCGGAGAGCACCACCCTTGAAGAATGTGGCGCTGGGGCGCAGGTTCTGTTGAACGCGATCCTGGAATACGACCAACGCTACGCGTGACCAGCGCGGTTCGAGGGGGCGGCATGCGTACCGCTACCTCACGACACAGCGGAAGCCGACATGGCTCGTGGACGTATCGATAGGCTCCGGATGGCGCGCGGCCGGACGGTAGCGTCGGCAATAGGACGGCGCGCAAAGATGTGAGCCGCCTTTCAGCACCTTGCGAGGAATGCGGATCTGCGGCTGACAGGGATCGTAGCTTTGATCTTCCCGGCCTCCGCGTGGGTTGTGTGGAACGCAACATGGCCTCTCTGCATCGGCGGGGTGCTTCGAAGCGTAGAAATCGCTCGTCCATTCCCACACATTGCCGATCATGTCGTAGAGGCCGTGGCCATTGGGCGGGAAAGCCATGACGGGTGACGTCCGCTCGTAGCCGTCTTCGCGTGTGTTCTGGAGCGGAAAAGCTCCCTGCCACGTGTTCGCCATGTGGCGACCCTCCGGAGTGAGTTCGTCGCCCCAGGCATACTCGGCTCCGTCGAGGCCACCGCGCGCGGCGAATTCCCACTCAGCTTCCGTCGGCAATTCCTTGCCTACCCAGGCGGCGTAGGACACGGCATCGGGATAGGCCACATGAACGACCGGGTGATTATCCAGGCCTTTGATCGAGGATCCTGGTCCATAGGGCCGCCTCCAGTTCGCCCCGAACCTGAAGGTCCACCACTGGCTCCAATCGTTCAGATTGACCGGATGGGACGGCGGATTGAACACAAGAGAGCCCGCCTTCAGCATGTGCGGCAATGCGCCGGGATAATCCTTGGGATCGGGTTTTGTCTCTGCAACGGTAACATGCCCCGTCGCCGCGACGAAGGCGCTGAACTCCCGGTTGGTGACAGGCGTCCGGTCTATCCAGAATCCGTCGACGGTCACACGGTGGACGGGCGCTTCCTCGGGATAGTGATTGTCCGACCCCATGCGAAATGTGCCCCCCTCGATCCTCACCATTTCAGCGTGACGGTGGCTCATGGCTTCTCCTTAGGACATGTCCGTGGGCGGGGCGGCAGAAGGGCAGCCAAGGTCCCGGCGATAAACGCGAATGCCCGTCAAAGGTTGCCGTCGCTAACGGATGGGTTCTGATCAGAACCAGATCGGAGCGCACGCAGCGCTGTAGCGAGGTCTTGCCGTCACGAGTCCCGCCATCTGGGGAACTGCCCACGAAGACGAGGGAAGGGGCACTACACCAACAGGAAGTCGTTGTGGGCGAGATCGACGGGCTTGTTGGCCAGCGTGGCAATCTTGATTTGCGCCTTCGATCCCGTCCCGTCCGGGTCGTAATAGAGTGCGCCCGTCCCCTTGTCGTAGATGATGCGATCATCCGCGTCGTGCGCCTTGGCGCCCTTGTAGAAGACTTTTGATTTCAGCGCGCCTGTACCTGCCCCTTTAAAGATCGCCTTCGACAACCAAATCGTGTCGTCCGCATGGCTGAAGTCGGTGATTGTATCGACATTGCCCGACTTGCTGAGCGCGGTGTCGAAGGCGAAGATGTCCATACCCACGCCGCCAGTCAGGATATCCCGGCCGAGCCCACCATGGAGCTTGTCGTTGCCTTCATCACCAAGCAGCGTGTCGTTACCCACGCCGCCCATGAGGAGATCGTTGCCAAGGCCGCCGGAGAACGAGTCGTCGTCGATACCGCCGGTAGCTGTATCGTTACCCAGACCGCCAGAGAGCAGGCCGGACAGCCGCCCCGAAGCACCGCTATAAACATCGTCGCCCTCGCTGAGCTCGACAATGCCAACAATCCTGCCGGTATTGATGATCGTATCGATACTGCCGGAGGCGTAAAAAGCATACTTGCCCTGGATGAGGCCGCTGTTGGTGATGGTCACCGCCTCGTCTGCGTTGTGGAGCACACCATAAGTGCGACCAGCGATGGTGCCGGAATTGACGAGCGTCGTAGACGTGGCGGCATTCGCCGAGTTCAGGACAACACCGGCACTCGAACCAAAAATGTCCCCAGCATTGGTAAATTGGGTGCCATAACCAAAGGCTACGAATCCTGTATCGCCATAGCCCCGAATGAACGCACCGGCATGGACGTCAATCGTATGCCCTTGAGCGGCTGAGCCGTCCCCGAGTCGAATGCCGCTCGCGGTGGTGCTGACGACAGTGCCGTAGATGTCGGCAACGTTCCCCGTCCCCTGGAAATAAATGGCACGAGAACCGGTGACGCTGAGGGTGACGGTGGGGCCGATGAAGATACTCTCGCCATTCGCGGCGCTATTGACCGCCGTCGTTCCGGAGATCGGAGCGTACCAAGCCATGACCTATTTCCTCTCTATGGGCCGCGCACAAAGCCAAACTTGGCTTTGACCAGCTCTCTTCAAGAGACTAGGGGGCAAAATGGTGGAGGGAGTGGGAGAAGATTGCCAATTTTCCGATTTGAGAGGTCGCGGCGAGGGCACGCCTTGAACACTATACCTCTACGCCGGCTGAAGGTGTAATGCAGATCAGTTCCCTCTCTATCAAGACGATAATGTCGAACGTATTTACGCGTGCATCATCTCAAATTCTTCTAAGGCTATAAAAAATAAGCGTTAAGTCAGCTTCAGTCATATGAAAATTACTCACTTCACTCATTTCCCCATCTAAACAGAGAGTGCGCGCCCCCCTCCATCGCGGACAATCTTCCCTTGAGAAGACCTGAGCGAGAACAAGGCTAACTCAACGGGGGCAAGTAATTGGCGTCCAAAGCCCAATGGGGATGATGGACGCAGACCCGGGAGAAAATTATGGCTGTTAATCAACTCATGCAGGCTCACGATGAATTCTTCGATGGGACCGGTGGTATTATAACCTATGGAGGGTGGGTCCCTGGCACTATGATTATTTACGCAGACGGACACATTGATTTGGACCGCCCAAGTAGACCTCCTGCGCCATCTACGCCATCTGTTGAAATTAACGTTCTACCGCCATCGTTCTTGCCCATCGATTTTGATGGGGATTATCACAATGACTTCCTTTACGGCGAGGCAGAAGACCTTGCAGCGGAGGTCAACTATACAGGCACTTCTGGCTTTACGATTGTCAGTTACAGCGCTTCCACATCGGGCCTCGTCGCAAGTTTGAGCGAACCGTCAATTAATACTGGAGACGCAAAAGGAGACACTTACGGTCCTTCCGTCGAGGGCTTAGGTGGCACCGCCTTCAACGACGTCTTGTATGGCAGCAATCTCGGAAACATACTTTTGGGAGGTGCTGGCGCTGACCAACTCTTCGGACTTGGAGGCGATGACAGGCTGTTCGGGGACGGTGGAAACGACACTGTCGATGGTGGCTATGGTAATGACGTCCTGAGCGGAAATACCGGTAATGACGTCCTGTTCGGACGTTATGGGAACGATTGGCTCGATGGCGGTGGCGGCAATGATCACCTCGACGCTGGCGAAGACAATGATGTGATCTTCGGCGCAGGCGGCGATGATACAATCATCGGCTGGACTGGCAATGACATCCTTGCTGGTGGAATCGGCGCGGATTCGCTTGACGGTGGCGACGGTTTTGATACCGCCGTTTATTCAAGCACAACGTCTGGGATACGTGTGAGCTTGATGAATCCATCGATCAACACAGGCGAAGCGCAGGGCGACGTATTTGTCAGTATCGAAGGGCTACAGGGGACAACATACAGCGACATGCTGCAAGGCAACGGAGCAGCGAATGAGCTGCAGGGACTGGGTGGCAACGACGAGCTCCTGGGAGGTGCCGGGGCCGACACCCTCGATGGCGGTGCCTCTTACGACACGCTGGTAGGCGGCGACGGGTCGGACGTACTGAGCGGCAGCAGCGGCCGGGACGTGTTCCGGTTTGACTGGACGCTGGGTTCCAGCAACGTGGATACGATCACCGACTTCAATGTGACCGAAGGCGACAAGATCGAGCTCGAGACCCACGTGTTCCGGAAATTTCCGGATGTCGTGGTCGAGGAAACGGACGATGGGCTGATCGTCTATAACAGTCAGCTACAGGCAACGCAGTTTAAAATCGGGTCTGAAGCGACGACTGCGGCCCACCGGATCATCTACAACAGCACGACGGGTGCGCTGTTCTATGACGCCGATGGCACGGGCGCAGGCGTGCAGGTGCAGTTCGCGCAGCTGAAAGCGGGTCTCGCCCTCTCCGCCTCAAGCTTCGGTCTCTACACCCTCTAATTACGAGGCCCCCTTGCAACGGCGGCAGTCGGCACTGAGAGTGCCGACTGTTTTCGCGCTCGAAGGCAGGACGGTCGGGAATTTCTGGGTCGATATAACCCGCTCTACGGCGTTCACGAACTTCGTTCAGATTTGGCAGATGGAAGGCCGAACGCGAAAATGAAAACGTCACAGCCGTCTGGGGCGGCGGCGGCTCACGAGAACGACACGCAGTATTTGCGAGTCTACATCGGCCAACTTCGGCGGAAGATCGAAGCCAATCCGTCAGATCCCCGCTTCCTCCTGACAGAAATCGGGTATCGGGTATCGATTTCTCGATACGCACATCAACGAATGAACTGGCGGAGGGGGTGGGAGAAGATTGCCAATTTGCCAGGCAAGGAAAGCTAAGGTTTCGCTGGCCGCTGAACGTGTCGATCAACCGTTTCTGTACCAGATTAACGTACTAAGGCAATTCCCTTGGTCTGTATGTAAGCCACCAAATGACCTCAAAGACCTTCGTTGGCCTAAGATAACCGTTTAGTGTCCTCTGTCAGGCCATCAGGTTTTCGAGATCGATAATTTTGGGGTTGTCAGTGCTCCCCGTGAAGTTCAATAGACCAGACGATCAGGATGTCCGCACTGCCTATGCGGCGGACACTTCTCACTAAATTTTGACAGTCGATATCTACGGGGCAAGTATGCAGGATATCCTATTCGTTGGGACAAAGAAGAACGCACTGCATGGGAATGGCAAGGTTGGGTATTTTTTCCAGTATGCAGAACCGATCTTGAACCGGTGTGGCCTTAACGTCTTCAAGTACGAGAGTTTTGATGCATTAGAAGCGCGCATTTCTCAGCACAAGCGAGCTGTTGTTGCTCTCATATACAATGAGGAGGAATCCTTTGAGGAGGTGTTGAACACGGAAGACCTGTGTTCAAATCACTTGGAGCGGTTTCTGCTGGTACACCCTTACAAGACTGGGCAGATCGTTAGCAGCAAGGCCGCCTCCAACGAGGCGTTTTCGAAACGGGGTATCAACGTTCCGCCGATGGCGGCGGGCACAACCGCGTTAGGGAAAGTGTTCTCGAATGTGATTCAAGGGTCCGGCCAAGCGGTTTCAACAAGACACGCGGGTGAAACGTTGGATGAGCGGCGGTACAATACAGCCTTCATTAACACGGTGCATAGCTTCAGAGGAAAGGACTACTTTGTCTCGCTTCGGGCCATGTGTGTTGGTGGAGTTTGCCACTCCGTTTACGTGCGGTGCCGTCCGGTCGATGAAGGGAACCCATCAGTGCATGCTATCAATACGCCCCTTGAACCGGATCTCCTAAATTACTTGTACACTCGGCTCGTTATTGGATTTCGAGATTATATAAATGAAATTTGCCGTAGTGTTGGTGATGTTTTAGGTCTTGGTTTTTACTCGCATGATCTGCTCCCCTGCGCAGATAGCGGAGAGATTTACATTTGCGAAACGGGGTTCAAATTCGACGAGATCTCTCTAAAGCATCATCTGATGCCGATTAAAGATCAGGTTGTTATGGCTGACTTGTTTGAAGGCCGAGAAATCATCAAGGCGGCGCACCTTTTTGTTCAGCAGGCGGCCGATTTGGGGTTCTTAAGTTATAAAAAGCCACCCACCGCTCTGGGTGTTTAACCTCGCTAGCTGGCGGACACTCGCTCCAAGCTGAGCGTGGAAGCGAGCGGATGCAGGATAACATTCCAATACGGGCAATCCCTCCCTTAGATGTTACTAAATCACGCGCCGAGTTAGGCCCCAATTTGGGTTTCTGGGTGATGCTACGCTTCAATGCCGCCACTTAAATAGGAGATGTTTCAGGATCGATTTTGGTTCAGCGCCCTGTACTCTTGGCGCACCTGATCGCTTCTCAAGACGTCATAAACAAGCGGTGGAATAGAGACGCCGCGCTCGACAAGCTCTCTTACAACTCTACTCAAGTTGTGAATATGTTCACCACTGTCCAATCCCTCTTGGAGAAGAATTTTTATTTCTTTCGCTAGTTTAGAAGCCAGTTCAAGGAGCTCTGATTGCTGGTTTGGCATGTAATATTCTCTCAATGATTGCGTCCATGTCGCACGCTGACCAAATGATCAAAACCTTACTTCTTAAAATCAAACAACGCCGAGCTCACGAAGTGTTCTCTTGCCCAGAGATCTTCTTCTGAATTGTACCAAAGGCCAGAAAAAAATTCTTTTTCAAAACTCTTAAGAGCATCGCTGCTCAATAATGAAATTGGAGGAGCGCCACTAACCATTGCGGGGTGCTTGCTGATGACAACGCTTTCCAAGGCATAATCTGCTGTTTTTGAGACAGCATACTTCGTTTTTTGAACAATTTTTGCAACGTCAAGCCTGATTTTGTCGCAAGCCCACTTCAAATGAAGCGTCACGAAACCTTGACCTTCTGGCTCGAAGCGAGGTTTGTAGTTTGTAAAATGGTAGCCGACACTCCAACGCACTGGGATACGGGCGAGATGAGGTTTGCAAAGCCCTGAAGCGGCCAACCCAAAGCGCCGCTGTTGGAGAACCGGCTGGTTAAAGTCAAAGTCGAGCTCGTCATCGAGCTGAATTATATCAAACCCCCTTGACGTCGATATATCCGAATTCAGCGCTGCAAGCGTTTCAAAAAACGATTTGCCGGAAGCAGGATGCGGGACGACAATTTCGTCGACGTCGCACAATAGGGTCCACTCGAAATATGCCTGCAATCCTTGACACAACCGGGACATAATTTGCGAGCGCGCCGCATTGTCGTAAGGAAATCCGTCAATGGAAATTACACCGCCAAGAGCGTACTTAGTGAACTCCTGGGGATTAGGAGTGACAATGAAAATAGCATTCGGCTCAACAACTGAGGTATAATAGTTATAAAAATATGGGAACCATGCAGACGCATCGTGTGCATAAGAAATTACGCACAGTGGTTTCTTAGAGCCTAACTGTTTCCAGCTTTTTGGTTCTGCGAAAATCTTGTTGAATTCAAGGCGCTTCTCAGGGCTCAGAAATCGGACCGCCTGCGCCATCCCTCGGAAATCTGTGCTTTCTAAGCTCGCCGCCTGCCGAAGCGGCTCCCATACAGTCAGTGGAATTAAATGGCCATTGTGATTGGCATGTACAGCCAAGCGACCGTTGAAAAACTCACTAGGCATTGCAACGCGCGGGAGCTTGGCCTTGAATCCAAGGCGCCCCGAACTTTCAGCAAAATCCGTTCTGGGGACATTCACAGGAACAGTCACTGTATCCTGATCAAGGCTAATGACTACCGTGATGCCTGCGTGTCCATCACATGCTACCCATCCAGAGATGGTGTCTCCTATCAGTGAGTCTACAGCACCTGAGATAGCCATTTAATACTCCCCGTTGCCTGCTAGAGATGCCCTGAACTGTTACCAAGGTGCAAGTAAGTTTCAGCGGTTGTTACGCCGGTTGGCAAGGGTTTAGCAAGGGTTAGCGCGAGAGCTTGCTGCGCGGCTCGATGACCTATTGCGACTCGTAAGTTCGCGACGAAATCCCGCCGCCATCTGATCGCTCAACATCAAACTCGTGCGCTGCCGTGTCGGCGAACCTCATTCCCGGATTGTTGAGGCCTGCGATGAAGTGGGTTGTCTTGCTCTACCCACCGTTCCAGCCAACCAACCAGATCAGATGCGAGTCCGGCGCGCATTTGCCAGAGGAGCCGCTTATCATAATCGGGCGACAAGGTCGCGCATTGCGGACGTCGATCCGACCGACCATGCACTGGGCCTGTGCTAGGGCTCACGTTGGGTCAGGAGTTGCTCCGACAGAAAATAGCGCCAAAAACCAAATAGTTAACCGACTTAAATGACGGAGAGGGGACGGCTATACGACCGGCGCGGCGACATTGGTCAAGTTGCCATCGGATACGGGAGCGCCCTAAAGGGATGGGCACCGTTCAAGATCCCAGCAACTCTGAAGGTAAAACGATGACGAAGAAGCAGCCTAGTCCGCGGGACGAGGAGATCGGCCGCCGCATCCGTGCGCGACGAGCGTCGATCGGAATGTCGCAGATGGCCCTCGGCGAGAAGCTCGGCGTAACCTTTCAGCAGGTCCAGAAATACGAGAAGGGTACCAACCGCATTGGATCCGGCCGCTTGGAGGATCTGGCGCGGATCCTCAATGTGCCGATCGCCTTCTTCTACGATGAGATTGAGCCACAAGAGGGGAACGTAAGCAGCATCCTTGGGCTGGCCAATACGGTTCAAACCTTCAGGCTGCTGAAGGCGTTCTCAACCATCGAAAGCTCTGAGATGCGCCAAGCAATCGTCAATCTCGTCGTTCAAATCGCCTCCGGCAGCGGAGGTAGCGACAAAACATTGCAGATTTCGGAAGGCACATGATACTTGCCGCGCCTTGTACCGTCTTAAACCAGCAGCAAAATGCCTCCTGCGGACTAGGCGTTCATGCCATCATTAGGTCGGAGTGGTTGTGAGGGACTAAGGACGACCGACGCTAACATATCTGAAGCCGTTCCGCTGGAGATCCTGCGGATCATAGACGTTGCGCAAGTCGACAATCACTGGTTCGAGCAGAAGGTGTCTCAGACGCCCCAAATCCAGTGCGCGGAACACATCCCATTCCGTTACGATGACCAACGCGTCAGCATTTTGGGCACACGCGTAGGGATCCGACGAGAATTCCACATCAGGCAGAAGATCTCGGGCTGCCTCCATCCCCTCCGGGTCATAGGCGCGTACCCTCGCTCCTGCATCCTGCAGGGCTGTGACGATTGTGAGAGATGGGGCGTCCCTGAGATCATCCGTA
Organism: Microvirga flavescens; assembly: GCF_003290125.1. GTDB lineage: Bacteria > Pseudomonadota > Alphaproteobacteria > Rhizobiales > Beijerinckiaceae > Microvirga > Microvirga flavescens. The sequence continues at coordinate 103,741 of NZ_QMKH01000004.1, read as the reverse complement.
TTAGGCTTGAAGGTCAAGCCTAACAGCGCCACCGTCTTTCCTCTGACCGCCCCCCCACAAGCCGCAATGATCTTCCGGCTCATGGCGCGCTTGCGCTGATCGTTGATCGACGCAACAGTCTCGACCAATCGGACCGGAGAAGCGTTGTCTTGGGCTGTCTTGATCAACGCTAGGGTGTCCTTGGGGAAGCACGACCCACCATAGCCTGGGCCAGCATGCAGGAATTTCGGGCCGATCCGTTTATCGAGGCCAATCCCGCGGGCGACATCCCGGACGTCTGCCCCGACCTTCTCGCACAAATCAGCCATTTCGTTGATGAACGTGATCTTAGTCGCTAGGAAGGCGTTGGCCGCGTATTTTGTTAGCTCCGCGGTGCGCCGAGACGTGACGACGAGGGGCGCTTGGTTGAGGTAGAGGGGCCTGTATAGCTCCGCCATGACGGCCTGTGCGCGGCCGTCTTCAGTCCCGATCACGATCCGATCCGGTCGTTTGAAATCCGAAATGGCCGCGCCCTCGCGCAGGAACTCGGGGTTGGAGACTACGGCGAACTCGGCCTCCGGGCGGGTTTCGCGGATGATGCGCTCCACCTCGTCGCCCGTGCCCACGGGCACGGTGGACTTCGTCACGACGACGGTATAGCCGTCGATTGCTCCAGCAATGTCTCGTGCGGCCTGATACACGTAAGACAGGTCAGCGTGTCCATCTCCGCGGCGGGATGGTGTGCCGACGGCGATGAAGACCGCGGACGCCGATCTGACGGCCTCATACAGGTCTGTCCCGAATGTCAGCCGCCCACTTCTCACGTTGTCCGCGACGAGATCATCGAGCCCTGGCTCAAAGATTGGGATTTGCCCCTTAACAAGGGCGTCGATCTTCCCCTGATCCGTATCGATGCAGCAAACTTCATGGCCGAAGTCAGCAAAGCATGCCCCGGACACTAATCCGACATAGCCAGCCCCAATCATTGCGATGCGCATAGTATTTTCCTTCGGCGGGATAAGCGGGCACGAATACAACCGCTCAATAGGGAAGGGAAGACGGGACACAGCGCGCCTTTGCAAGTCGGCACTGATTTGGTCTGGACAAAGGGCACTTCAGGATACGGTGCGACACCTGTCACACCGTTCGGGCGGGCCGCAAAACGGAATGGGTCATGGCCATCACTAAGGCCGTAGGCTCATAATTGCGTAGCCACAGCCGCATTGCAGCGCTCGCTGAGCGATGCCCTTCAACTGGTGCTGTGCATCTAGCCATGTAGCCAAAATACCATCACCGCTCTCCAGCGCTAGCGCAGAGCGACTTCGCCCCCTCGGCTGTGGCCCGGTTTTCCACCATTTCCGGTCATTCGGTTTATGGGTACGCGACCTAGTGTAGTCTTCGCCAGGAGCGTCACCACACCGATAGAGAGCTCCAAAAGACAGGTGTGCGATGCCGTAGCTCAAGGCGGTCGGGCTCAGGAGCTTCGCCACGGCGTAAATGCGCACCGAATTGTATCGAGAATGCCAAGCGAAGATGCCATCGCTTCCGACATTGCCGCAATGTAGTCTTTTGCAATTCCCGCTCTCGCGAAATCGACCTCACGGCCATAATCTTCAAGCGCCTGCGATTGAAACCAATCCAGTCGCAACCTTGTTGGAACGCCGTCTGCGTAGAACGCAGCCATCAAAGCAGCATCTCGCCAGCGGTATTCCGGGACCGCTTCTTCAAGAATACCCCGCAGAGCAGGGCTCTCCCAAATCAGACGCTGGACGGCTTTCCGCCCGCTTCGCGTGTGCTTGTCCATCGCGTAGCTTGGAATACCATTGAAGGTCGCATAAGCCGGTGTCGGGCTCTCAATAATGCGAGTTAGGTCTTTTCGAACCTCCATCTGGATGAGCGGCACGAGGGCGACAATCGGCTCGCGGGTGAGCCGACAAGCCATTTCTGTCGCTTCTACGAGTCGAGGAGATATATCCGCGTCGCGGTAAAATTCGGCCAGAGCGCGCGCTTGTTCCCTTTCGCGGCTCGGGTTGAAGCGGCATCCCAATCCTGACGCGTACCATGCCGCCACGGCCCGTTCCGATAGGGAATGGTTGGCGCCCTTCACAATCGAGAAACGTTCCGATTGAGTGGCACTCCCACAAATGTCCCGCATCTGTGCCAAAGGAGGATGATGCATTGCGGCGCAGATCAGGTAATCCGCGCTTCGATCTTTGGGAGCTTCCGCAAGACGGCGCACGAGATGAAAGAGGAGGGCGATGTCATGTTTTGATCGCTTCTCGACTTTCAATTCCGCCACTACTTCGGTCACTTCGGCAACGGCTTCCTCAGATCCAACGCCGATGTCCTCGAATGCAATGACGATCAAGCGACGCCACACGTCACGACCGGCTTCGAGACATGTCAGTGCCGCCCGCTGTGCGGTGACGGTGTCGCTTCGGCGAATTGCCTTCTGTAACGCGCTTGCCGCAATCCACGGATCGCAGGGAAGGAGGGTGATGTCGGGGGCGAAATTTTGCTCAAAGAGGAGCGGCTGTTGATCGAAAGAAGGCATCCGTCAAACCTTTGTATAATAACGGTTTGACGTTAGCTTTGGCCGTCGGCGGGGCAATGAGGATGTCTTTGCCGCCGATGAAATTACAAGACGGACGCCGCGTTCTGGATAAACATCTCTCCATCACGGATATAGCGGGAAAGCACTGCATCGGACCGATGACCGGTTTGTGCTTTGATCTTCCAAGTCGGGACACCTGCTTCGGCGGCACTGGTCGCCAAACCAGCGCGGAGGGAGTGCCCGGAATAGCGCGTTGGGTCGAGGCCTGCGGCTTTGGCTCTTCGTTTGATAATATGGGCAACAGCCTCGCCGGATAGCGCGGTCTCAGCTATCACCCCTTGGCGGTCGATTGGCCGAAAGATTGGCCCTTCACCTATCTGAGCGCGTGCTAACCACGCTTCCAAGGCCAGCACAGGGCAGGCGACAGTTCGGCCGTAGGGAATACCGATCTTCCGGCCATTGCCTTCCTGATCCGTCTTGCTTCGGGTTATTTGGATGAGGAGCCCATGCGGGACGCGTGCGATATCAGAGCAGTTGATTGCACGCAGCTCGGACCGACGAAGCGCGCCCGCAAACCCGATCAATATCAGTGCTCGGTCCCGAAGGTCGGTCGGATTGTCGCCAAATCCCGCGATCATACGGCGAACATCCTGAACCAGAAGAGCTGCACTCTGACGCTGAGGTTTGCCGTGGACGCGCCGAATGCCTCTCATGGTGAGGTGTACGAGATCTGAGGTGACAGGGTTGGGAAATCCGCGGCTCGTGTGGGCCTTGCTGATGGAGACGAGGCGGCGGGCAAGAGTTGCGATGCTCAGACGCTCGGCATGCACCGATAGATATCGTGCGATGGTCTCAGCACTGGATGGTACCGAGCCACCCCATAGAAGAAAGTGATCGAGATCCGCCCGGTAGGCTCGCCGCGTATTCGCCGATATCGCAGCTTCGGTGAATTCCCTTACAGCGATTGGAAGTGTCTCACGAAGGCCTGAGGGTTCAGTCGCTGCTATGATCTGGTCCATACCTAATCCGCTATATTTTCGACGTTAACGGAGAGGCGGCGAGGTGCAAGGAGGGAAGTGGCGGTTGCGTTTTATACCTCTGATAATGAGGGATTATCAGAGGTTATGATGGGCTCATGGCCTCTTGGGTGAGGAGCCGTCCGGTGATCTCATAATTGCCGCTAGACCACGATCTCTAAGCTGCTAGTCTGATCTCCGTCGCGCCGCCCGCGCTCCCAAGGTTGCCGCTAGACCACGATCTCTAAGCTGCTAGTCTAACGTATCTGATCAAGGCTGTGTCGACGCAGTTGCCGCTAGACCACGATCTCTAAGCTGCTAGTCTCATCGAGCCCGCCGTGAAGATGCACACGCCGTTGCCGCTAGACCACGATCTCTAAGCTGCTAGTCTTCCATGACGAAAGTCAAAGCGTGGCGCCGGGTTACCGCTAGACCACGATCTCTAAGCTGCTAGTCTGAAGCCGACATGATGAGCGACGGTGCCATCGTTGCCGCTAGACCACGATCTCTAAGCTGCTAGTCTCTATGCGCCCGGCATTACTCCGCCCGTGGGGTTGCCGCTAGACCACGATCTCTAAGCTGCTAGTCTCATCGAGCCCGCCGTGAAGATGCACACGCCGTTGCCGCTAGACCACGATCTCTAAGCTGCTAGTCTTCCATGACGAAAGTCAAAGCGTGGCGCCGGGTTACCGCTAGACCACGATCTCTAAGCTGCTAGTCTGAAGCCGACATGATGAGCGACGGTGCCATCGTTGCCGCTAGACCACGATCTCTAAGCTGCTAGTCTTACATCTGATATATTCGGCAAGCTGTTCAGGTTGCCGCTAGACCACGATCTCTAAGCTGCTAGTCTCGGATCCGTCACCCATCCGCGCCTTTTTGGGTTGCCGCTAGACCACGATCTCTAAGCTGCTAGTCTAGATGCGCCGTTATCTTGTTGAAAAGCGTGAGATAACGGCGCTTCTTGGCAAAACAGAAAGCGTGCCAAATCTCTAAAACAGGGCCAACTGATCTGGGTTTTTCCGTCGCCGCTTGCGACGCTGGCCCGAGAATCGGACGATATTTTCATACTGCCGATCGGTGAAGGTAAGTATGTGAACATCACCCTGATCGGGCAGGTTGGCCTCGATCCGACGCATGTAGGCTTCAAATTGTTCTTTGCCGTTGCAGAAGCGCGCATAAACCGAAAATTGGCTCTTTTCGAAACCTTCGTCCAGCAAAAATTCCCGAAATTTGGTCGCCGCGCGCCCTTGCTTCTTGGTGGTGACGGGCAGATCAAACATAACGAAGATCCACATGAGTCGATAGCCACTGAGTTGGGTCGCCGTCATCGCAGCAGAGTGTCCAACCCGGCGAGATCGGCGGCAGACGGTGGTTGAGGCAGAATAAGGTTCGCAGCCTTTCCGCTTTGGAAGCAATCAGCGAGAGTCTGCGCCGTACGGATGGCAGTTCCTGTGACAGTAGTGATGCCAGCCTCTCCGGGAAGGTCAAGTGCAATCAGTCCGGCGAAGGCGCGCTTTGCTTCCGGCGTAACGGACTCGATCCCAGCCACAAGCAGGCGAAGGGTTAGAGCATCAACTAGCGGACGGAACGGCTCAATCAGATCGTCTGCCAATGCGAAGGCGTTGCCGCGGTTGGTGTGGTGAATTCCAATCGAGGGATGGAGCCCCGCAGCGACGACGGCGCGGGCGCACATGGAGCGAAGTATCGCATAACCATAGTTGAGCATCGCGTTTGCGCCGCCCGACTCACGGTCACGACGAAAATCCTCTCCCATCAGCAGCTGCCAATAGCGACGTGCTGCCTGTGCTTCCACATTCTCGGGATCCCCCGACCCAACTTTCCGTGCCAAAAGATCGAACGCGGAGGCCGATTTTCCGTTGGCTTCCAGTACTGCCGCCTGCCAGCGTATTTTTGCGATGACGACGCGCCGCCACAATTGCTTGGCAAGGGGCTTTCCTGCCTCCCATTGCGCGCGGATGCGGCCGTTCTGGGCATGATGACCGTCGAGAGGGAGGCACACGGCCACCGGCGCATGGTTCGATCCGCACAGCAGCATCAGTGCCCCCCGCTCGGCAAGAGCTACTACAAGATTGGTCGACCATGTGACTCCGTGCGCGTGCACGATCACGGCGGCGACATCATCAAGAGGGATCCGCCCGACCTCCTGCCGATCCTCCGAAACGATCATGAATCCACGATAGGCCGAAAGGTGGCGGCCATCGGTCGCGATATCGACGATCCGCTCCATATCCGCCTCTGCTTAGGTCGATTTTCTGCGTGTCTGACGTCTCGCTATCCGCGCAGGAAAGCCTGGATCCTGAACGCGCCCCAGTTCGTCGATGCGGACCTGACGGGCCTTGACCCTCTTCAGTCCTCCTGCTGTCGGCGCTATATATTTGAACGGATCCTCGTCATTTGGGGCAGCGTCACGCCGCTTAAGATCTCCTGCCTCGTTCGGCGCGGCCAAGGTGATCTGGCCGTTCTGCCCGAACTTGACTACCCGCATCAATCGCCGCTCGCCGCCCTCCGGTTCGATGGCTATTACATCGTTCTGCTGCAGGCTCAGAACCTTGCGCGCGGTGGGGTGGGCGGCTCTGATCCTCGATGACCAGCCGGGCTTATGTGCATCGAACATCGAAACGACCTCCGGCACCCACTTGCCGTCCGCCAGCTCCCATACGTCATAGCGATAATTGGAATCGCCCTTGTAACCCTTGTAGACGTGTCCGGAGGAGTCTCTGATCTCGATGACCTTCAGCGGCTCAACCGCGCGCACGCGGCGAATGCCGCGGTATTGCAGCGGGCCGAGATACGCGAAGTCGGCAAGGGCCTTCTCGAAGTCCTTACCCTGACGCCCTTTCGTGAAGTCACGCAGAGCCTCCTTGAGGTCCACATCGCGAATGATGTCGAGATCGGAAGGGCTAAGCCCGCCAAGGGGCTTTCGGGTTACGACGACGCTATTACCCTTCGCGTCCGTTTCACCGGTCAGACCGTAAGCAGTTTCATTGTGCAGCCGTCCAGCTGTGGTGTCCAGGCCCTTCTGCAATCTGGCTTTGGAAACCGTCCCGTGATCGGCACGGTGACTGACGACGATGTCATTGACGACACGGCGCAAGTCATCGCGGAACCCCTTCCACGGCTCGGGAACGATAATGCGTTCGCGCCCCTCGCTACCATCCTGTCCGGAAATGCGCGCGATAGCCTGCAGCATCGACCGATCCACAATGGCGACAACCGCTGCGTCGATGGCGTGGTGACGATGATCCAACCTGTTCTTGGAGGCATCACCGCCGGCGAAGTTGTGATCGGGCAGCAGCTCATTGAGCCCGAGCTTGCGGCGGACCATTTCTGTTAGGCGACCAGGTGAGACCCAGACGTGGCTGGAGCCCTCTCCCTGCTCCGGATAGAGAGCTGCCAGATATTCGCGGGCCAGTCGTGAGAGATATTGCGTGTCGACAAGGTGGCGAGCGAGAAAGCCTCCCTCGTCCTGAAAACGTTCCATTGCATCCGGCTCGAAGCGCCACCGCTTGTTATTGGGCAGGTGGGCAGCACGAGCGGCAATTTCGTCCCATTGCGAGTTGTGTCCCCACGCCTCATAAGGCGAGCGTTTGCTCTTGAACCGGTTCGCCTCGCGCATGCAGACGATCTTATTGCCGTTGGAATCGTCTAGGGTTGCCTCGAAGGGGAGGATATGGTCGATCTCGACCGCACCAGAAAAGAGCATGTCAATGGAGATCTGCTCTCCGGTATAAATGCATCGTCGGTCCAAGGCGTTGTCTCGATTCAGTTCCTCCCAGAGTTTGAGAAGAGCGCGATTAGCACCCGTATCGGGTTGACCGATTTCAAGGAGCTTCTTGGAGCGCTTTTCGGCAGCAATACGATTGTCGTTGTTCTCCTTGTTCCGCTGCCGCTTTTCGTCATCGGTGAGCTTCAAATCACGGGCAAGCTCGATAGCGATTTCCTTAGGAGGGCCATAAGCGCGGATGAGCCGGTTGACCACGCGACGAAGCTGGTTGAGCCCGATATGGACCGTTGGATTCGTGAGGCGCCCGATGCGCATCTCATCGGGATCCGAGGGTTCGCCCGTTCCCGGCATGATATGACGTTCAAGGACAGCGCCATAATAGGGCAAAGTCATATGAATCTCGCCCGTCCGGAGGTCACTATGGTGCCCAAGGTCAGCCCGTTCGACAGCCTCGCTGTAGACAATGACCCGTCCATCCTTCGTTTCGTGGCGCAGAGCCTTGATAAGGCGGCTTGTGGCCGTGTGGCCGAAACGACCGTATCCTTGGGGTAATCTGGCTCCAACAGACGCGACTGATGTCGCCTCATCGGCCGACAGGGCGTGAATTGCCGATAGCCAGGCGCAAAATTTTGCATCGTCCTGATCTGTCTCAATCGCGCGAAGCCGCGCCACAACCTCCCACTGCGCATCAGCAGACAGATGCGCCCAGCGCGGACCGAAACGTTTCTTGTCGCTCAACAGTGCGGAGACCTCATCGCCCTTTAGTTCAGGCCGATTCTCGCTCTCCTTATTGAAACGAGTCTCGGGGTCGAGTTTCAGCACTTTTCGCAAGCTCTCAAATTTAACTTTCGCCTTGTCTTTCAGCTTCAGGAATAAAAGATCGCGCTCCTCCATCATTAGCCGCTGGGCCTTTTCACCCGGGCGCACGATCATCAGCGCGTTCAGTTCTTCCAGCAGGCGGCGCTGCTGGAACAAAGGATGCGCTTTGGGAAGGCGCTTCTCCTCAGGGAGCAACATGCACGCTCCGACCTCCTGTTCCTTGAGCGGTCTCTGGTGGAAAACGATTTCGAAAAGTCGGTCATGCACTTCCTGCGCGAGCGCCTCAGGATGGTGAGGGGCCTGAGCTTGCCAGATAGCATCAAACTCCTCTTCGAGAAGAGAGCGGCCTGGGTAGAAATCATAACCGTCGCCCTTTGCTCCATCTCCCGCTTCAGGGCGCAGGCGAGCTCTTACACTTGGAATGCGATTGCAATCCGTGGCGGCACTTCGCCGGTTATGCAGAAAATCGCCAAAAGTCCTAGCTCCGCTTTCCTCGATAGCCATCCTCAACCGATCGATACCGACGGCGATCTTTCCGGCCTCGTCGTCCGCCTTCCTATCTGCCTTGCGGTTCGACTTAAAACCTCGCCTCTGATTGAGATGAAAAAAGGCGCGACCTATGTGATAAAGGGGGAGGCGTTCATCCAAAGCTCGCGACCGCAACTCAAAGGGATCGAGCCCTTCCAAGAGCTTCCGATCTCCAGGAGTCGCCGGAAACACCCCATCTTTCGTGAGGTGCTTGATAAGCGCCGCTTGACGCCGCTTAAACCGGTCGCGCCGCCGCCGCAGGGCCCTGGCGTTGCGCCGGTCGACAGCTAAGGAAGCGCCGGATTTCGGCTCGCGCCCATCACTGTAAATCCGGGCACCTGCACCGATGATTGCTGCAGGTTGACCATCCTCGTCGAGCAGAAACCCACACCATCCGAGCGAGGTTGCGCCGAGGTCAATTCCAAGCCGCCACTTCATCATTCCCTCCGACCTTCACTCAAAAGAATAAAATCCGGTTGACCTGAGAAATTCAACTGTTAGTTTGTGCTCAGAGATCGTGGTCTGGCTGTTAACAAGCAGCTAGTCTGCACCAGATAAGGGCGGCGCTCCGGCGTCGCCTTTTTTGTTTACCTACGTGGCACTGGAGCGTCAGATTTTTCGTTTTTGACGACAGTTTAGGTGAGGACGCTTGGAGCGCCTCCAAGGTAGGAAGGCCCGGCGGTAGCGCTATAACTCTGACTGTCCAACGCTGCAAAAAGCCCTTCTTTTTTGTCCGGGAACTTTCCGCGTTACGTACACAAGAACCGCCTCTTTCTCTTGCACCACAAGGAAATTCGCGAATAGGGGGAGCGGTCTTGCGTTTGTCCGAAACCGTGTCCGCGATATCTCATGGGACATCGTAGCTCTCGTTACCGCGAGACCATCGCGCAATGACCCCATCGTCGGGAGCGGTCAGTTTGTAATAGGTCAGCTGGGACGCTCCCTCATACCATTTGTATCGGACTTCACGAAAGCGATAGCGCGTGAGTTTCGCCGCGAGGACTCGTTGAGCCTCGGCGATGTACTGGTTCGAGGAGAAACGGGCATGGATATATGTAACCACCGTTGTTCCTGAGCCTGAACCTTTGACATCAATATCTTGGATCCATCCGTCCTTGGCTGCCTCACGTACATAGCGTTCCCGCAGCTTCGAGAACGCGGCCCGTTGAAATTTCACCACCTGCTGCAAAAGATTGTCAAAGGCTTTGCGTTGGGTTGGATCAAGGTCGTAGTGTTTTCGGGCTGAGATCAACATGGCGACACCATCAAGCCGATCCAGACAATCCTCCATTGCCCCATAACATGCCAATAACCATGAATTTGCGTCACCATACGTGGCTGATCGAACGCCGTCGCTCAAACGCCTCATGAAGTCATCGGCCTCCTTGCGGCGCTCTTGTGCTGCGGCCAGCTCCCGTTCCTTAGCAATCTGCGCCTCGCTCTTTACCGGCTCCAGCGGCTGTTTCTCAGATTCCACGACCTCAGTGACGGCAGTTGAGACTGGTGAAACAGGGACATCCACCTGCTTCGAAGCCTCGTGAGGTGTGGAGGTGGTTTCGACCACAATCTTGGTCGCGTCCTCAGCTTTCTTGTCGTCGGCGATCGCGTAAACAAAGCCTGCGAGAGAGCACCATACGAGCCCGGCCGCCATCCAGCGCGATCTCAATCCAGGGACAAGCGACGGCTTGATCATCACAACCAAGCCCACGGTCAGAAAACCCCAGGCCGCGACTTTGGTGATAGGGGAGGACCACGCCGCAAGTCCGGCCATAAGCACCGGCACAATGACGATGAAAATGAAAAGGTGCCCGAAAGCGCTCATCACTCGGGCCTTGAGTTGGCCAGGTTGGTCGTTTGCGGGAGAATACTGTGGCGGTGTTGGAGCAGGGCACATCGGGTCATCTACGCTCTTAAGACTCGAACATAATAACGATTGTCGCTATAGAAATCATAATAAATTTGCAAAGAAACGCATTTTAATAACATGTTCGTTGACGCCGCCTCAATTCAAACATTGGGGCATGGATTTGAAACGACACATTGGCGCACGCGTGAAATCTGCCCGTCGTGACGCTGGCCTGACGCAAGCTGGATTGGCGGAATTGCTTGATAGAGCCGTCGAGACGATTTCCAACATTGAACGCGGCCACGCGCTTCCCGGCATCGATACATTGGCTCGGATAGCGGCATTGACCGAGGTCGCTCCAGTTTATTTCCTTGAGGGACTGCCGGAGTTTCACGGGGAAAGCCCTCGAAGAGCTCAACAGGAGGCGGAGGCTAACAGCCTCGTCAGGGGCCTATCGGATGCCGAACTGACGTTAGCCTTGCGGATAATCCGGGCGATCAAGCGCTGAGGGGAAGGCGGGTTTGAGTGCAATCAATTGCAATTAACTTGCAATTGCAACGCAGTGGCAGCTTGGGGTGTTGCTCTCTCGATCAATCGTCGAGGGTGAGCTGCGCCGCCTTAAGGGCCTCAGGCCAAAATTTCCAAATGTCCTGAGGTCTCCAGAGATCCGCATGGGCCTCATTCAAGCAGGTCTCTATTTCCGAGCGAAGGCTTGCATCGATCACCGTGGCTAGAGCGGCCTTTTCTCCTCGGTGTCTCACGCTGTCGAGGAACCAGGTCCATGTTTGGCTTTCCATACCTTCTGGCCTGTAGGAGTTGGGAGAAGCCACGGAGATACCCATGAGCTTGTTCGGTAGCGTGCCAAGTTTCGGGATAGGAAGCGCCGTTTTGCGTGTCACTTCGATACGCGAATAGGGGATACCTCCGTAAGCCGGGAGCTTCCCTGTCTCTTCGAGTTCTTTGCGCTTGTTGTAGCCCTTTGTGTCGCTAGGTTTCTTTTTAGGCTTGTAGTTCAGATAAACGGATTGGACCGGCCCGGACTCCGCGAAATAGGCGAAACTCTTATGCGCTTCTCCACCTCTGAAGAGGAGATTGAAAATGCTGACGCCAACGACGTCTACAGCAATGTCGAGCCGAGTGATCGTTCCGTTCTTGAGGATGTCTTCCAAGCTGCCCGCTTGGATCGATAGCTCCGCCCACTCCTCGAAAAATCCGGCAATAGAGGCCTTAGAGAGGGTGGATGGATTGAACTCAAACCGAAAGAAATGTTTAACTTTCTTCGATTTGGGATGTGCTTGAATGAGTATGCCCCCCTCAGAAGGGGTCCCGTGCCAGATAATATTAGTTTTATATCGAGAGGGACTCTTACCCAAAGGTGCGGGCTTGAAGGCCGAGACGTCTTGATCAGCCGCATCCCAGAGCGCCTGCTCAACATGCTGCTGGAGTTTCATCATCTCGGCATGGGATTCGGTAAGGTCCCACATGCTATATGTGATAGAAACCTTATCTATCTTCGGTCGTAAGACGGCTACCTTCTCTTTTTCCCTCTTTACCCAATAAGCGATCTCTCTCGCATCTAGGAGCGCGCTCTTGTTAGAGGAAGGTGAGGGGAGTTTGAATTTGACCGGCATGGGGAAGGGCGAAGGTCAGTTCTTCGCGGGATAGAGCCCTGATAGGTCAATCTTGTAGGCCACACGTTGCAACTCTTCGTTCAACACGTCAACCGCGAAGGCCGATCCGTATTGATCATGGACGCTCTCACTCGCGTGCCCCATCAATGATCTCGCAATGTTCCCGGGCACTTTGGCTCTCACAAGCGCATCCTTGAAGGTGTGCCGGAAGCTATGGAACGTGGTCCTTTGCGACTTGATGTCGATGTCAGCCGTGTAGCGGCCGAACCATTTTGAGAAATTGTGCGAGTAATATCCGTCCGACCCAGGTTTGATATCGGGGAACAGGCGTCCCTTCGGGCTTTTCTTCTGAGTTTCCTGGATATGCTCCATGAGGCCCAAGCGGAGGAGTTCTGAATGAACTGGGATTTTCCTGACGCTTGACGCCGTTTTCACGGTCTTTCCCTCCCCCGGTCTGACATCGAAATAGGCGATATCATCATCGACTTTGATGTCGGAAACGAGCAATTGGACGATCTCTCCAAGGCGCATCCCGGAATAAAGGGCGACCAGTGGTATCCAGAATTTCCCGTCGCGGAGAATCAGGTGACCCGGTGCGCTTCTCCGAGTCTCGGATTTGCAGCCTCGATACAATGGCGAACTGAAAAGGCTACTTAGTTGCTCTGTCGAAAAGGACTCTCTCGCCTGCATGGCCTCCTGAGCCGAGATCTGCGGAGTCTTGATTTTGGCTCCAGGCTCCTTGGTCAGATAGCCTTCATCCACACACCACCGCAAAAAAGTGGTCAGATTGGATCGATATTTGGTCGCCGTCTTTTTGGCTAAGGGGGCCTTTCCATCTGCGGTCTTCAGGACTTCACGGATGTCGAGGTCAGTCCCTCCTTGCCGCTTCATATAATTCGAAGGCAAGCGGAGGAGAGCGTCGCGAAAATCGCGAACATCATCATCCTGAATTGAGACAATTGGCCGATCCTTGCCGGAAAGCGCCATGAACAAGCGAAGCACCCGGAGATTTTCGTTGAAGGTCTTCAATACCCAATCACTGCGCCGAATCTCGCAATATCGCTCAATCACCAGCTTCAAAGTGCGAGAAGGTGTCTGATCCTCAGCTATGGGGGGCGGTCCGAGAGCATGCACCCCCGCGAAAAGAGGATCTAGCGGTGCCGATTGGTCATACTGACCGAACAGCTTCGCGGCATAAATTCGATAGTTTTCGATCTGCGCCCGAAGGATTGCAGCGCAGAGCTGATCGAAACCCTCACCTTTGGCCAGTTCAGTTGGAAGGCCTTGGGTAGCGAGTGCCTCCATTGCTTCACCCCTCAACGAGGGACTGAAACGGCGCGCCGACAGATCCTGGCGAAGAATGCCTGCGTCCTCGAGGGCGCTCTTGGCTTCAAATTCGCGGTCGATTTCTTTGTCGTGAGAGACGAGCAACACGACCTCTTCAGCCTTATGCAATCGGGTCTGAAGATAATTCCTTGCAATCTCTTGCACTTGGGACGGAGACAGTTCGGGCATGTTCTGGACGAGTGTGATCAACTGCAAAGAGGCGGCGCTGAGCGCCCGTGCCCGCAGCCTAGCGAGGCCTGGGACACTTGTCTTCAGAGACAGCTTTATTTCCCGGCGACCAAATCGCAATACCATGCGATGGGGCAGAGCCATTCGAAACCAAAACACATGCCCTCTGCGCACCAGATGGGTGACATGGTAATGCGCCAAACCCAGCTCCTCTGCCCCAGGTTTCTGTACCAAGGACACGAAGCGGACAATTCCGAACTCCAATTAGCTCCGACTTTACAATCGCTTACCGGAAAAATGGCGGAGGGGGTGGGATTCGAACCCACGGTGGGCTTGCACCCACGGCGGTTTTCAAGACCGCTGCCTTAAACCACTCGGCCACCCCTCCGGGTCGTCTCGTCTCTCGTGGGATAGGGCTCCCCGGAGCATCGACGCGCCTTGTGCTTGATACGCCTTAATGCCACCCGTTCGAAGGTCAAGATTTTTCTGCGCGGCCGGCATAGAGGAGCGAGCACGGCGTCAGGCCATTGGAGCAAATTGAACTCCCCAGCAACAGCTTGATGGCAAGGCTATTATAATTGAGAGGATTGTTCAGACCATTCGTGAGCGGGCCTTTTTCTCTTCGCTAGACTTGCAACTGCCTTCGCTTGACCACCTCGACAACCTGTTGTTCACCGTAGAATAGCCTGATCGAGGCTTGGGCATTGACAAGCTTGACCTTTTAACATTTCCTAACCGCGCAAATGCATGGTGCGGGAATCTGTTTGCCCGCACATCGCCTGGCTAGGCCATCGGGCCGGAACAAGGAATGCGGACGGTATGATTGTTGATCGCGCCGATTCAAACCATCTCGTGAGCGAGGAGGGTGCTTCTTTCGCAAGCTCCACCCTTCTTCGTCTGGCTGGTGTCACTTTCGTCGCTCTGGCAGTCGCCAATTGCTCCAAGGTTGGGGGAATCGACCCCAAGTATGGCGTCGCCGCCAGCCCCCGCGTGGTTCGCGATGGCGAGCCAGTTCCCAAGGGTGGTGGACGCCAGCTTGTTGGCAAGCCTTATACCGTCGCCGGCAAGACTTATGTCCCCGGTGAAAATCAGAGCTATAGCCGGGAAGGGTTGGCTTCCTGGTACGGCGTCAATTTCCACGGCCGCCTGACCGCCAACGGCGAGGTCTTCGACCGCGCCTCCATTGCGGCGGCCCATCCGACCATGCCGCTCCCGAGCTATGCTCGCATCACGAACGTTTCGAACGGCCATTCCATGATCGTGCGCGTGAACGATCGCGGGCCCTATCACGGCAACCGCATCGTGGACGTTTCGGAACGGGCGGCCGATGCCCTTGGTTTCAAACGCTCTGGCACAGCCCGCGTCCGCGTCGAGTACGTCGGTCGTGCGTCCGTCAATGGCAGCGACGACCGCGTGCTCCTGGCCAGCCTGCGGACGGATGGCCAGCCGGCTTCGCTGACCGGCGGCGCGCCGACGATGATTGCGGCCGCTACTCCGCGCCCCACGCCCGTGCGCGAAACGATCGCGACACAGACGTATGAGGCAAGCGAGGAAGTCGCCGTCGTTGAGACGCCTGCTCCGGTCATGCCTCAAGCTCAGCCGCTTCGGCCCACGACCATCGGCATGATTCCTCTTCCGCCCGAGCGGCCCTTCGATCTCGGCACGATCCCCGGCGCAGCTACGCCGGTTCCGATGGTTGTCTCGTCTGCGGGCAGCAATGTCCTGCCGCCGTCGCGCCCGATTGTGGCGGGTCTCTACTATGCGGAGCCGCAATCGGCTCCGCAGAAGTTCGAGCGTTCAGCGACTTTTGGGACGCTCGACCAGACCAAGTTCGCGGTTCGATAAGCCTAGCCAAGATTGGGGTGAGGGCGTTGATTTAAACGCTCTCGCGCCACAGATTCATCTTTCCGCTTGGAGAGGTGAAAAATGCCGTTTCTGCAATGGCTCCCGGGCAGACGCTTCCACTCGGCATCAAGAGGCCTTTGGGGAATATGGACCGCCATAGCGGCCATCGTATTGCCCATCTCCGTTCCTGCACAGACATTTCAGACCACAGCGCCGCAAGCCATTCTCGTGGACGCCGGCACGCGCTCGATTCTATTCGAGAAGAATGCTGATGAACGTTTGACTCCCGCCAGCATGGCCAAGACCATGACGGCAGAGATTGTGTTCAACGAGATCAAGAGCGGCAGGCTGAGTCTCGACAAGGAATTCATGGTCTCCGAGAACGCCTGGCGAAAGGGTGGGGGACCCTCTGGCGGGCCTGCGATGTTTGCCAAGGTCAACAGTGCCGTCCGGCTGGAAGATCTTTTGCGCGGCCTCATCGTGCAATCGGGCAATGATGCCGCCATCGCAATCGCCGAAGGTATCTCCGGAACCGAGGAGAACTTCGCGAAGCTGATGAACGAAAGAGCGAAAGAGATCGGCCTGAAAAGCGCCTCTTTCCGCAATGCAACAGGCCTCAGCGATCCGCAACAGAAGGTGAGCGCGCGGGATCTGGCGACGCTGGCCCAGCACGTTATCGAAACCTATCCCGAGTTGTACAAGATGTTCGGGGAGCAGGAATTCACCTGGAACAAGATCCGCCAGCGCAACCGGAATCCGCTGCTGACGATGGACATCGGCGCTGATGGCCTCAAATCCGGGAACACCGAGGAGGCGGGCTACGGGCTCACTGGCTCCGCAGTCCAGAGCGGCCAGCGCCTGATCGTCGTCGTGAATGGCCTCAAAACGGCGCAAGAACGCTCCGGCGAGGCCCGTAAGCTCCTGGAATGGGGTTTTCGCTCATTCGAGTCCCGGGCCATTTTCTCGGATCAGGATGTAATTGGAGACGCCAAGGTCTTCGGCGGCTCCCAAAGTTCGGTCCCGCTGGTGGCGATGAAGCCTGTTCGCGTTCTCATGCCCCGCGGAGAGGCGCAGCGCCTGAGCGCTCGCATCCGTTATATAGGGCCGCTCAAGCCCCCAGTAGCGAAGGGAACGCAAGTGGCCCGCCTCGAAATCGACAGGGGGGACGTGAGAGCCCTCGAGATTCCGCTTTATGCGGCGGAGGATGTCGGGGTAGGAACGATCAGGCAACGCGCGTTCGACGGTCTGGTTGAGTTCAGCACCGGCTGGGCCCGCCGCGCCGCTTCGAATGCGCTCTCAAGCCTCTCCAGCCGGATCAGATGACGGGTTATTTTATTACTTTTGAAGGTGGGGAGGGCGCAGGCAAGTCGACCCAGATCAATCGCCTGCGCCAGCGTCTCGCACAGCAAGGACAATCCGTTCTGGTGACGAGGGAACCCGGCGGCTCACCGCGCGCGGAAGAGATCCGGACATTTCTTCTGAGCGGCCAAGCCAAACCGTTCGGAGCTTTCGCCGAGGCGCTACTCTTTTACGCCGCGAGACTCGACCACCTTGATCAGACCATTCGGCCCGCCTTGTTGAAGGGCACCCATGTGCTCTGCGATCGCTTTTCCGATTCTACGAGAGCCTATCAAGGCGCCTCAGGAAACGTTGATAAGCGATTGATAGAAGGCGTAGAAAGAGTTGTTGTTGCCGACAACAAGCCGGACCTGACGCTCATCCTGGACCTTCCTGTCGATGTCGGCCTGCAACGAGCCGGGGTCAGGCGAGAAGGAGCGGGTGAGGGGGTCGACCGTTTCGAAGGCGAAGGCCTTTCGTTTCATGAAAAGCTTCGTCAGGCTTATCTCGATATTGCCGCGAGCGAGCCGAAGAGATGCGTTGTGATCGACGCCAACCGCTCTCCGGACGATGTCGAAGCCTCAATCTGGCACGCGGTCCAAACCCGTCTCCCTCTCTTGGCCGTCAATGCTAAGGATGCCCAGCCACATGGCGCGTGACAGCGACGACAGCATCGAGACGGACAAGCTCGAAGGGGCCCTGCATCCGCGCGAGCAGCTTGCCTTCTATGGGCACGCCGAAGGAGAGGGCGCTTTCCTCGAAGGCTTGCGAAGCGGACGTCTCCATCACGCCTGGCTGATCGGCGGAACGCAAGGGATCGGCAAGGCGACTTTGGCTTACCGGGTCGCCCGCGCCATCCTCGATCTCGCTCCCGGCTCGACCGATCTCACAAGTCTTGATGTACCTGAAAGCTCTCGCACCGCCCATCAAGTCGCGGCCTTGTCTCACCCCAATCTTGCGGTCCTGCGGCGGGCGCCGGGCACCGACAAGAAGGCGGCTTCGTCGACCATTCCGGTCGAGGCTGTCCGCAAGGCGCTCGGCATGTTTTCGTCAACGGCAGCGAATGGAGGCTACAGGGTCTGCATTGTCGACAGCGCCGACGATCTCACCATCGCCAGCGCGAACGCGCTTCTGAAGGTCATCGAGGAGCCGCCTCCGCGCTCGATCTTCCTGATCGTCAGCCACGCGCCGCAGCGACTGCTGCCAACGATCCGCTCCCGCTGCCGCCGGCTTCTCCTTCGCCCTTTGAGCGAGACGGATATCAGAGCGGTGATCGCTTCCCTGGGCGCACCCTGGAGCGAAACGCCCGACACGGTGTTGAGCCGGGCCATCGCCCTCAGCGAAGGCTCCGCACGTCGCACGCTCGAATTGCTGGACGCGGACAAGGTGGCCCATATCGACCGGGTCACGGCGCTGCTCGACGCCCTGCCGCGTGGCGATACCAAGCAATACATCGCTCTGGCGGATAGCCTCGCGCGCAAAGATGCCGACGAAGACTACGCGCTTATGCTGGAAACCCTTCACCGTTGGGCGAGCGGTAGGCTCCATGAGAGGGCAGCCATAGGCGCTTCGCGTCTTGCACCGCTGGTGGAGGTGTGTGACAAGATCGCCCGCTCGGCGCGTGAGATTGATGTCTACAACCTCGACCGCCGCCCCTTCATCCTGGCGCTGTTCGACGATCTCGCCGAAGCGGTTCGGCGAACGGCCTGAATGGTTCTATCGGCAAGAGGATCGTCATGGCCGACAAGAAGAAATATTACATCACGACGGCCATTTCCTATCCCAATGGCGCACCGCATATCGGGCACGCCTATGAGATCGTCGCGTCGGATGCCATTGCGCGCTTCAAGCGTATCGATGGTTACGACGTCTTCTTCATGACCGGCACCGATGAGCACGGTCTCAAGATCCAGCAGACGGCGGATCGCAACAGCACGACCCCGAAAACCTTCGTGGACGAGATGGCGGCGAAGTTCCGCGCCATGGCCGATCGCCTGAACTGCTCCTATGACAGGTTTATCCGCACCACGGACGCGGACCATCTTCCGTCGACACAGGAACTCTGGCGCAGGCTTCAGGAGAAGGGCGACATCTACCTCTCCAAGTATTCCGGCTGGTACTCTGTCCGCGACGAGGCCTATTACGACGAGAGCGAACTGACCAAGCAGCCCGACGGCTCGTGGCGCGCGCCGACTGGCACGCCGGTCGAATGGATCGAGGAAGAGAGCTATTTCTTCAAGCTCTCGGCCTATGAAGACCGACTGCTGAAGTTCTATGAGGACAATCCGACCTTCATCAGCCCGGAGACACGGCGCAATGAAATCGTGAGCTTCGTGAAATCCGGCCTGCAGGATCTCTCGATCAGCCGCACGACCTTCAATTGGGGCCTGCCCGTTCCCGGCGATGCCAAGCACGTCATGTACGTGTGGATCGACGCCCTTAACAACTATCTGACCGGCTGCGGATTCCCGAACGAGAATGACAAGCGTTGGCATTACTGGCCGGCGGATGTTCACATCATCGGCAAGGACATTGTTCGCTTCCATACGGTGTACTGGCCAGCCTTCCTGATGTCCGCCGAGTTGCCGCTGCCCAAGCGCGTTTTCGGCCACGGCTTCCTGTTCAACCGCGGGGAGAAGATGTCGAAGTCGGTTGGCAACGTCATCGATCCTTTCGAACTGGCGGAGACCTACGGCGTCGATCAGTTGCGCTATTTCTTCCTGCGCGAAGTGCCGTTCGGACAGGACGGCAATTACTCGCACGAGGCGATCGTCAACCGTATCAATGCGGATCTGGCCAACGACCTTGGCAACCTGGCGCAACGTTCTCTGTCGATGATCGCGAAAAACTGTGATTCATCAGTCCCTAATCCGGGAGAGTTCACGCAAGCAGATAAGGATCTTCTCTGGCTCGCCGATGCTCTGCCAGGAAAGACGAGGGCGGCGATGGACGACTTTGCGCTTCATGTCCTGCTCTCCGAGATCTGGGCTGTCGTCGCCGAAGCCAACCGTTATTTCGCCTCGCAGGAACCCTGGACGCTGCGCAAGACCGATCCGGCACGGATGGCAACCGTTCTCTACGTGACGGCGGAAGTGCTGCGCGCGGTCGGTATTCTGGCGCAGCCGTTTGTTCCGACAGCAGCCGAGAAGCTTCTCGATCTGCTGGCCATCGCTCCAGACCAGCGCACGCTTGCGGCTATTGGAGGTCAGGCGCGCCTGAGCCCCGGAATTGCGCTTCCGCAACCGGCTCCGATTTTCCCCCGCTACGTGGAAGCGGAAACGGAAGCATCGTAACCAACGGCCTCCGTATGCGCTTCCAAGGCGCAAGCGGAGGCACGCCGGCATTATCCGTAAAGTCCCGTCGGGCTACGCTCGCAAAGCGTTAAAGCGTCGGGAGGAGGGCGCGTTAAGCCATGCTCGTCGACAGTCATTGCCATCTCGATTTTCCCGATTTCCAGACCCGGTTGCCGGACGTGCTCGCTGCCGCCGAAAAAGCGGGCGTCGGGCGCATGGTAACGATTTCGACACATGTTGCGCGCTACGACACCTATCGCCGGATTGCGGAGGATCACGACAACGTTTTCTTCACGGTGGGGACGCACCCGCACAATGCGGCCGAGGAACCCGATATCCCTGTAGAACGCCTTGTCGAGCTGGCCCAGCATCCGCGCTGCATTGGAATTGGCGAAGCGGGCCTCGACTATCACTACGACACCAGCCCCCGCGACGTTCAGCAGCGCGTATTTCGGGTTCACATCACCGCTGCTCGCGAAACCGGGCTGCCTCTCGTCATCCATGCGCGCAACGCCGATGACGACATGATAGCCATCTTGCGGGAGGAGATGGGGAAGGGGACCTTCAAAGCGGTTCTGCACTGCTTCTCTTCGGGCCAGAAGCTTGCCGATGTTGGAGTCGAACTAGGCCTCTCCATTTCTTTCTCGGGCATCCTGACGTTCAAGAAGTCCGAGGACATTCGCCAGATCGCCGCCTCCGTCCCGCATGACAGGTTGCTCGTTGAAACGGACGCGCCTTATCTCGCCCCTGAGCCGTTTCGTGGCAAAACCAACGAGCCGGCCTTCGTAAGCTACACTGCGAAGACATTGGCGCAAGTTATTGGAAAGACAGATCAAGGGACGGCCGCGCTTACGACGAAAAATTTCTACAATCTATTCTCCAAGGCAGCTTTGGCCGATAGGGTCGCAGCATCATGAGCCTGCTGCGCGTCAGAATCCTGGGGTGCGGATCATCCGGGGGCGTGCCACGCGTCGCTTCCGGATGGGGCGCGTGCGATCCGGCCAACCCTCGCAATCGGCGCAGGCGCTGCTCTGTTTTGGTCGAGCAAACAAACGGATCGGGCGCAACGAGCGTCCTTGTCGACACGTCGCCCGACCTGCGTGAGCAGTTGCTGGATGCTGGCGTTACGCAGCTCGACAGCGTCCTGTTCACACACCAGCACGCCGACCATACACACGGCATCGACGATCTTCGGCCGCTCGTCATTGCCATGAGACAACGCATTCCGGTCTACGCGGACCGCGTGACGAGCGACCTGCTTTTCGCGCGTTTTGGCTATTGCTTCGATGCGCCGCCCGGAAGCTCATATCCGCCCATCCTGGAAGCCCATCTTCTGAAGCCCGGCGAGCCGATCCGCATTCAGGGGGCGGGAGAGCCTCTTGAGGCCTTGCCGTTCCAGGTCGTACACGGCGACATCGACGCCCTTGGCTTCCGCTTTGGCAAGATCGGCTATGTGCCGGACGTGAGCTTCGTTCCGGAGGATTGCATCCCATATCTCGAAGGCCTCGAGGTCCTCATTATCGATGCCTTGCGCTTCACGCCGCACCCGACCCATTTTTCGGTCGCCGATGCTCTGGCGTTCATCGAGCGGGTCAAGCCGCAGCGTGCCGTCCTGACGAACCTTCACTCGGATCTGGACTACGAGACCCTGCGCCGCCAACTGCCGTCGAACGTTGAGCCCGCGTTCGACGGAATGGTTGTTGAAGCACGTTGACGGTCGGCATCGAGCTACGAGCGCACAAGGCGAAGCTGGTAACTCAATAAGGGTGAATTCTCTTAAAGCTTTGGAATTTCTTATATATTTTGGTTCCATAATATATCTTATGCGAATTTTATATGGGTGGAGGGCTGCCTTGTCGCTCTACCGTCCCACCTATTCCGAGTCTGATATTTTTCGCGTTCCGTCGGCGCCTTAAGATACCAACCTCGATTGACAATGTCCCCTCTATGTTCCGGCCTTTGCGCACGGCAGGGCCTCGCCCTTAGTCGTTCGATACGCTCTCAGACCTTCCGAAGGCGTATCCGATCCGAGCAAGCTGGGAGGTCTACGACGAGTTTATCCAATGTCGGTCTCCCTTCTGTTTCAGCAGCCTTTCGGCCCTTGGCAGGTCTTGGAAGGCTTCGGGGTTGACCATCTACGACTGGGAACGCAGCCCATCATCACCTCCGGTCTTTTCGCCATCGACGCGGCCCGGGGTTGGGCCCGCACCTATTCCCGCTTTTATCGCCTCGCCCTGCCCAGCCGTACCGAGGGAGGCGTGTCATGAGGCCGAACAATGAACGCTCCTCCCAGAGACAGGACGATCATCCCGTCATCGAGAAGCCGAAAGTGAGGCCTCGTACTGCCATCGCCCTCGCCTGTCTCGAGGCGGTGATGCCGAAGGACTTGAAAGCCCGCGTGAAGCGGGAGGCGCTGGCAATCCTTGTGCAGGTTCCCGATGCGTCTTGGAGCGAAGCGGTTGTAACCGGCGCGAGGCCGACGCAGTAACTTCAAGACAAGGTAATCTACAGATTTCCGACAAGCCGATCGGCCCCTGAAACGGCGACAGCGCCCTCAAGGGGCGCTGCGCTTATAAATAGAAGCTTGTCTGTCTAGAGAAATACGGGAGTCCTTTGGATGAGCCCGTCTCTCTTTATGCCATTTGCTGCGCTCGCGAACGGACGAAGCCGGCGACCCCGCCAAGAACGACCCAGAAGACAAGGCTGGTTACTGAGGCCATGACGACGAAATTATGCGCCAATGCTTCAGGAATCGGAGACTCGAAACTCTCCGGTTGAGGCGCGCCCACAAGGTGCGGTGCGACGATGAGAGCGAGCGCCAGAACGGCAAGAGGCAAGGATTGCTTGAAGACAAGCAGCGCAAGCCCGATGCCCGTCGCCAAAGCTGTACCGACCCACCAGATCTGACGTTGACCCAGCTCGGCGGCGGGCATAGCGGGCAATTCCGACGGAAGACCGAGGCCGGGTGCAAGCGTAAACACGACAAAGCCCGCCAACCCCCAGAAAATACCCTGGCGCCAGCCGCTCATTCCGCCCCTCAACTCCGATGCAGCGACGAGCAGCAGCGCGAAACCGATAGCGGTCACCACATTGGCGAGAGCCGTGTAGGCGGAGCGCTCAAAGCCATCCGCTGGTGCCCACCCCTCTTCCTTGTCGTGGTCGTGCGCGTGAGGTGCAGCCGCAGTGTTTGGCGTTGCCGCATGCTCATGAGCCGGCTCGGCAGCGCCTTCGAAGGTCTCTGCCTTCAAGATCAGGGGAACGGTCCCGGCATACTGCATGGCAGTCATTGTGAGACCTGCAATAAGACCCGCGAGTGCAGCAATGAAGACGATATTGCGAAAGAGTGCCATCGTTCGAACCCTCAGTGGCAGGGGAAGGCGAGCGAGTGGCGCACGTCATGCGCTGCATTGTGGATGGCTTCGATGTGCGAGAAGCCGGAGACTCCGACAACGAAGAGACCAAGGAAGATTGCGAGGCCGATCTGGGCCAAGCGGGGAGTCGATGTAGCCGATGACTGGATCGGGAGCGAAGTCTGCTGAACGTTCATGTGCTGTCCTTTGTCCTCCACCCGAGGACTTTGAGAAGGTTTTCGGTGCCGGCAGGTCTCCTGGCTCACGGATCAGCGCGTTTCCTCTTGCCTTCCCGGGAATTTCCCAGTGGCGCGGCGAGGAACGCTCTCCGCCTACAGTTGCGGGGGCAGCCGCGGCATAGGGCTAAAAGCGCCCGCACCGCATTCCCATAAATTCCCCCGAAGGGGACCGGCAGCTTGACTATAACCCTATTTCATCAAACGGCAAAGGCAAAGAAACGGAGTCCCCGCTAACCGTCGGCAGTTTCCGCAAGAGCCCGCCGGACATCCCGGCTTGTGAGATGGAAGTTCTGCTCAACCGAGACGCCAGCCTTTTGAATCTTGGCTCGGGCCGCCCGTTCGAAGGCGTCCTTGTTCGCCCGGAAGTAAACTTCGCAGCTTTCCCGGGATCCCTCCCCGCTCAAAGAACGGAATGCAAGGCGGTGGATGAAACAGCCAGCCTTATGCCCCCTCGGCGTGAACACCAGGGCATCGATGTCATGCCGCCATGTCAAATCATCAAGCGCCATTTTGACTTGAGAGATTCAGCCCTGACCGTGTCATGCGTCAGCCTGCTTCAAGAGGTATATGTCCATGATCCAGCCCTTCTTCTCGCGAAGTGTTTGGCGGACTGCTTCGATCCGGTCTGCAACCTCCTCGACGGGGCCGGAGATGATCGTCTCGTCCGGCATGCCGAGATAAGCTCCCCAGTAGATCTCGAGATCTTTGGCTGCGGCGGATCGAAAGCTGTTCTCGCCGTCGAGCATAACCACGACGCTTTCCGCGTTCACGGCATCGCCTCGGGCAAGCTTTCGGCCCGTGGTGATATGAACAGCCTCTCCGATATCGTTCAGAGGAATTTTATGGGCTGCCGCCAATGCCTGAACACTGCTGATTCCGGGAATGACTTCATAATCGAAAGTCACGGCCTTGCGGTCCTGGACGTGTCGCAGGATCCGGATCGTGCTGTCATAGAGGGCTGGGTCTCCCCATACGAGAAACGCACCGCATTCGCTGGACTTGAGCTCGTCGCGAATAAGGCTCGCGAAAACGTCCGCTCTTGCCCGATGCCAGTCATCGACACCTCGTTTGTAGTCCTCCGATCGCGCATCTCGGGTCGGATTTTGGGCCCGGACTACACGATAGCCGGGTTTCTCAATGAAACGTCGGCAGATCTCCTCACGGACATCGATCAGCTCACCGGCAGCAGCGCCCTTGTCGACGAGGAAGATGACATCGACCTTGTTGAGAGCCTTGATCGCTTGAATGGTCATATGGTCGGGATTTCCCGAACCGAGCCCGATCACATAGATCTTTTTCATCGAGAACCTGCTCCATGCAAAGGCTTGCGGTCCTGACAAGAAAACTCCGCGATCGCTCGTTCAAGCCGCGCCCAAGCCTGATCGGATCCCGGTAGTCCAAGCCGCAGGCGGTTCGGGTTCTCGCGGAAGCGCCGAGTCCAGATTCCGAACCTCCCAAGATGGCTGAACAGGCTCCCCGCTGCCGGGCTCTCTGCCAGACGATAGAGGCTCGTACCGACGGTATCGGCTCCGATGGCCTGTCGCAGAAGTTCGCCGAGACGGCTTGCATCCGCGGCCCTGGCCCTCCCGGCGGCATCGCGCCAAGATTTATCGCGTAACGCGTTTCGTCCCACCGCAATGGCTGGACCGGCGACCGCCCACGGGCCTAGAGCCTTCCGTAAGAGATTGGAGATATCCGGCTCGGCGATGGCAAATCCTAGTCTTATTCCAGCAAGCCCGTAGGTCTTTCCGAACGAGCGCAGGACGATCGCGCCTTTCGGCACACATGGCACGATCGTTTCTCCGGAGTCGAAATCGGCGAAGGCTTCATCCACGACGAGCCATCCCCCACGTCGATGCTGCCGTGCAGCGAGTTCGACCAGCATTTGCCGCGAGTGAATTCGGCCATCGGGATTGTTGGGATTGACGATAACCATGACGTCAGAGTCAGGAATTTGCTCGGAAACAACTTCCACGACCTCATGCCCTGACTGACGCCAAGTCAGCGCATGTTCCGCATACGTCGGACTGATGATGGCGACATGAGAATGGGGCCGCAGCAGAGGCAAGAGGCCGATCAGGATCTGCGTTCCGGGTGCTGCCACGACCATTGCCGGATCCCGTGCGCCATAGGCTTCAGCCGCGGCTTTCTCTAAATCCCGATGTTCTTCGGGCGAAGGCAGCCGCTCGAACAGGGAGGGTAGCAGAGCAGGCATCGGATAGGGTATGGGATTGATCCCGGTCGACAGATCGATCCATGGCTCGGGCGCTCGCGGAAACAGCTTCCGAGCCTCATCAAGATCGCCGCCATGCCAGATCTGCGTCTCGCTCATTCGATCCATCCATGCCCTGGTCCGACTTTCTGCCGATCCTGGTTCTCGCTCTCATGACGGAAGCCGTCCTGGGTTACTCCGACCGCCTTTATACGCGGATTGGACATCCCGTCACGTGGATCGGTCGGCTGATTACGTTTCTCGATAACAACTTAAACAGCCAAACGCGACCAGCCGAATGGAACCGTTTAGCCGGAGTAGCCGCTCTTCTGCTGCTCTTGGCCGTCACAGGCTTTGCGGGCGGAGTGTTGTCCTTATTTCTCCACGGGCTTGGATTTATTGGCATTGCCGTTTCGGCAGTTCTGGCAAGCAGCCTCTTGGCTCAAAGGAGCCTCCATGACCATGTGGCCGCAGTCGCAAAGGGATTGCGCACGGATGGCATCGCCGGAGGACGTGCGGCCGTTTCTCTTATCGTGGGACGCAACCCCGAAACGCTGAGTGAAGCAGGCATATCTCGCGCTGCTATCGAGAGCTTGGCAGAGAATTTTTCCGATGGGATTGTGGCACCCGCCTTCTGGCTCGGCGCAGGTGGGCTGACAGGAGGCGTTCTCTACAAGGCGGTCAACACCGCCGACAGCATGATCGGGCATCGCACGCCCCGGCACGAGGCCTTCGGCTGGGCCTCGGCCCGGTTAGACGATCTTGTGAACCTGCCTGCCTCGCGCCTGACAGCCCTGCTCATCATCATCGCAGCGGCCCTGAGCCGAGGCACTTCGGCGAGAGGCGCCCTCCGAGCCGTCCGGCGCGATGCGTCCCGGCACCGTTCGCCGAATGCCGGCTGGCCGGAAGCCGCGATGGCCGGAGCACTCGGCCTCAGACTGGCGGGGCCCCGCATCTACGGCGATGTCCGCGTCGAGGATCATTGGATGGGCGACGGGCGCGCCGAGGCAACGGCGGCGGACATCGATCGAGCGCTTGCCGTTTACCGCACCGCTTGCGGGCTGCTGCTCGCATTGGCGGCGGGGCTTGCTCTCTTGGTCTGGGTCATCGCGCGCTCATAGTCCAGAGCCGCTCGGAATCGATGTGGGTTTCGAGATGATCCGCCAGACGGTTGAGAATGTCGTCGACAAGAGCATCGTAGGAGACGCCGCTCGCCTGAGCCCCCAGGAGGGCGAGCCATCGCCTCCGTTGCCGATCATTCGCGAAGAGCCCGTGGACATACGTGCCGGTTACCTGACCGTCCGCGGAGACTGCACCGTCGAGCCTGCCATTTTCCAGGCGCGCGAATGGTCGTCCTGTGGCACCCGGGCCTGACGTCTCGCCGATATGCATCTCATAGCCCGACAAAGGAACATCGTCAGTTACGGTTATACCTGAAACGGCCTCGAGCCGCTTTCGCTCCGTCAGGATCGTCGTAACATCGAGCAGGCCCAGTCCATCGATCGAACGGCCTGCCTCCCCTTCAATGCCGTGCGGATCGTCGATCCTCTGTCCCAGCATCTGATAGCCCCCGCACAGGCCTAGAACGCGCCCTCCCCGCCGCCGATGAGCCTTAATGTCGATGTCCCATCCTTGCTCGCGGATGAAAAGCAGGTCGTCGATCGTCGTCTTGGAGCCGGGCAGAAGGACGAGTGAAGCCTCCGCCGGAATCGGATCTCCTGGCTCAATCAACGCGACTTCGACGTCGGGCTCCTCGCGCAGGGGATCGAGATCGTCGAAATTCGCGATGCGTGGCGTGACCGGAACCGCGACCAGCATACCGCCCTTATGATTGAGCTTTCGCCTGAGACCTAACCCGTCCTCTGCCGGGAGCCGCGCCGCATCCTGAAAGTGCGGCACGAGCCCGAGGGCTGGCCACCCCGTGCGCTCCGAAATGAAACGCATCCCGTCGTCGAACAGAACAGGATCGCCACGGAAACGGTTTACGATGAAGCCACGGATCATGGCATTGTCAGCCTCGTCCAGCACCGCCCTGGTCCCCACGAGGCTGGCGATCACGCCGCCGCGGTCGATGTCCCCCACCAGCACCACCGGCACCCCGGCAGCGCGGGCAAAGCCCATATTGGCGATGTCTCCGGCCCGAAGGTTTACTTCGGAGGCGGAACCTGCGCCCTCGACGAGAACGAGATCGGCTTCCTTCGAGAGACGCCCGAAGCTGTCGAGCACAGCTTCCATGAGGCGCGGCTTCCAGGATTGATATTCCCGCGCCTTCGCCGTGCCTGCCATACGGCCTTGGACGATCACCTGAGAGCCGATGTCGCTTTGAGGTTTGAGCAGAACCGGGTTCATGTGGACGCTCAACGGCACACCTGCCGCTCGGGCCTGGAGAGCCTGTGCTCGTCCGATCTCCCCGCCGTCCTCGGTGACCGCAGCGTTGTTGGACATGTTCTGTGGCTTGAACGGACGAACCCGAATGCCCCGGCGTGCGAACAGACGGCAAAGCCCCGCCACGAGGAGAGACTTGCCGACATTCGAGCCGGTCCCCTGAATCATAAGGGCGTGCGTCAAAATTCGATGCCTTCCTGGGCTTTGACGCCTGCCGCAAAATGGTGCTTGACCAGATTCATCTCGGTCACGAGATCGGCAGCCTCGATCAGCTCCGACTTGGCGTTGCGCCCGGTGACCACGACATGAAGATTCGATCTTCTCTTTTGGAGAGTGGCTACGACATCGGCGAGCGGAAGGTACTCGTAGCGCAATGCGATATTGAGCTCGTCGAGGACGAGGAGACGGATGTCGTCGCGCGCCATCATCTCCTTGGCCTTCTCCCAGGCACGCCCCGCCGCAGCAACGTCCCTTGCTCTGTCCTGGGTTTCCCAGGTGAACCCCTCGCCCATCGAATGCCAGTCGATCAGATCGGCGAAGCGCTCCACCGCAAGACGCTCTCCGGTTTCCCAGGAACCCTTGATGAACTGGACGACGCCAATCCGGAAGCCTCGGCCTAGCGCGCGCAACATCAGGCCAAAGGCAGCGGTCGACTTGCCTTTGCCCGGTCCCGTGTGGACCACGAGCAGGCCCTTTTCGATGGTTTTCGAAGCGACCTCCTTGTCCTGGGCGGCCTTGCGCTTCGCCATTTTGGCGCGGTGGCGCGCCTCTTCGTCATCGTGAATCATCACGCCCCGCTCACTCTGGAATGCACAGCACCTTGAACAGCATGCGAGGTGATTTTCAAGATCGCGCTAGCACAGATGCTCTTGCGCTCCGGGGTTGAAAGATCCCGTTAGGCTGGGTAATCATTGGGCTAACGGTGCCCTGGCGACAGGGTGAAAAGGGAATGCGGTGAGAAACCGCGGCTGCCCCCGCAACTGTAAGCGGTTGAGTCCTCGCTCCAAATGCCACTGGGAAGAACCCGGGAAGGCGGCGGCGAAGGCACCTGAACCCGCGAGCCAGGAGACCTGCCGTTATCGCCGCTTCTGTCGTGTCTGTTGGACGGGGTGTTCCGGCAGCGACTATAAACTGGACGACGACGTGTTGTCCGGCTTGGTCCGTGGAAGCTCGATCTGCTCTCAACGCTTGAGGGAAAGATGATGCGTCCCAAGGCTTACTCGCCTGTCTCTCGCGACTTACCTGTCTTCGGCGTCTCTCCGCTCCGTGGTCGCACATCATGAGCGCGCTGTCTCAGGAGATCTGCCTGCATGTCTGTGTCACCTGCCGCCAGGCAGGAGGCCCCGAAGAAAGGGAGCTTAGACCCGGTGCGCGCCTTCACCGGGCTCTTTTGGAGGCCCTCTCACGGCACGACGCGCCACCGATCCGCCTTGAGGCCGTCGAGT
Source organism: Microvirga flavescens (assembly GCF_003290125.1). Lineage (GTDB taxonomy): Bacteria > Pseudomonadota > Alphaproteobacteria > Rhizobiales > Beijerinckiaceae > Microvirga > Microvirga flavescens. The sequence goes on along the minus strand of NZ_QMKH01000004.1, from coordinate 73,998 downwards.
GCCTTTCGGTCTGCAAGCGGCCCTGCACGGTCGCCATCTCCTCACCCAAACGTTGGACCTATATCTACGGCGACCTCGATCCTCAGACATCGGTCGAGACGATCCTTGAAGGATTGCGGCGTTACGCAGCAACACCGGATGGGCTCGTGCCCTGGCGCGAGCGGCCGGAGGCCTTCCGCAAGGGCGTCGTCGCACGCATTCCTCCCCTCACCTGAAAAACTCAAGGCTCAACACAAGGTCTGCATCTCATGAGCGACACATCGAAGATTCCTTGCACGGTGATCACCGGCTTCCTCGGATCGGGGAAGACCACCCTGGTGCGCCACCTTCTCGAGAACGCCGGCGGGCGCCGTCTTGCTGTCCTCGTGAACGAGTTCGGCGATCTAGGTTTCGACGGGTCCTTCATCGAAGGATGCGGCATCGAAGGGTGTACTCAGGAGGACATCGTCGAACTGCCGAACGGATGCCTTTGCTGCACCGTGGCGGATGATTTCGTTCCCGCTTTGAACAAGCTGCTCGACCGGCCCAATCCGCCAGAACATATCCTGATCGAGACCTCGGGTCTCGCCCTGCCGAAGCCACTCGTCAATGCGTTCAACTGGCCGGCCATCCGATCCCGCGTAACGGTGGACGGCGTCATCACCGTGGTCGATGGACCTGCGGTAGCCGCTGGTGTCTTCGCCGACGATCCGGAAGAACTCGCCAATCAGCGTGCCGCCGACGCGGCCGTAGATCACGACAATCCGCTCGAAGAGGTCTTCGAGGATCAACTCCTGTGCGCCGACCTCATCCTCGTGAACAAGATCGACGCTATGAACGCACAGGATAGGACACGCGTTCATGCCGAAATCGGCAGTCACCTGCCTCGAGCCGTCAAAATCATCGAGACGGATCACGGCAAGGTCGATCCGGCTATCATCCTGGGCGTCGAAGCAGCCGCAGAAAGCGATCTGGCATCCCGCCCCTCTCACCATGAGACGGCGGACGATCACGACCACGACGATTTCGAGAGCATCGCCATCCCGATTTCCTCCATCAGCATTCCGGAGGAGCTTGTGCGTCGGGTGGCGCTCGCAGGTGAAGCGGACGGCGTCCTACGGATCAAGGGTTTTGCGCCCGTTGACGGAAAACCGATGCGTCTCGTCGTCCAAGGCGTTGGACGACGCGTCACCCACAATTTCGATCGCCCCTGGAAGGCCGGAGAACCCAGGGATGGGCGCCTTGTGATCATCGGCTTGAAGGGCTTCGACCGCAAAGCCGTCGAAGCAGCCCTGAACAACGGATAACATGCACCTCCTCCCGGTCACGACTGTTTCCCTCGAAGAAGGGCTGGAGGCTGTCGATCTCCAGCAACCTCCTGGAGACATCGTGGCCCTGTCCTTCGCGGACAGCGACCTCAGTGCCCTGGCGGCTGCGCATGGACGTGTTTGCGGCGCAGCCCCTTTGCGGCTCGCTTCGCTGAGGCGGCTTCGCCATCCTCTTTCGGTCGATCTGTATATTGAGCGAACCGCTGCGCAGGCGCGGTTCGTCCTCGTGCGTTGCCTCGGCGGCCTCGATTATTGGCGCTACGGCGTCGAGCGGCTCTCAGCTGTATGCCGAGAGAGAAATATCAAGTTGGCCATCCTGCCGGGAGACGACCGTCCCGATCCACGGCTTTCGGCTTACGCAACCGTGCCGGCTGAAGTCTGCCACTTGCTTGAGGCCTACTTCCGGGCGGGCGGCATCGAAAACATGGAGCGGCTGATTGCGCGGATCATCGGCGAAATCGATGGCGTCGCCTTTCCAATCCAGCCGCCTCGGCCCCTTCCTGCGGCCTTCGCCTGGACATCCGACGGTATCTTCGAGGAGCCAGAAGCGATCATCACGCAGGCGAGCCTCAATCGCCCCCTCGCATATTTCATCGCTTATCGCTCGGCAGTGTTGGCTGGCGACACGAACGCGGTAGAATCCTCGGTGTCTGCCCTTCTCGAACGCGGCATAGACACGGTCGTCCTCGCAGTCTCCAGCCTGAAAGATCCCGATGCAGCGGCAATCTTGCGCCGTGCGATCCAGGCTCGTCGTCCCGACGTCATCGTTACAACAACAGCCTTCTCGTCCCGAGACCATGTCGGCTTCGTCCTGGACGAAGCCGACTGCCCCATCCTGCAAGCAATCCCTGTCGGTAGCACACGTGACGCGTGGGATGCGTCTCCTCGCGGCCTGTCGGCTGCCGATCTCGCCATGCAGATCGCGCTGCCCGAATTCGACGGACGCATCATCACGGGTCCGATTTCCTTCAAGACCGAAGAGCCGGAGGATCCCCATCTCGCGTTCGCACGTCGCATCCAGGCACCGGATGAAGCCGGCATCGCCGCGGTTGCGGACACGGCTGCCGCCTGGGTGCGGCTTCGCCGCACGGCGCGCGCGGAACGTCGCCTTGCGTTGGTTTTGTCGGATTATCCCGCGCGGGGCGGCCGTGCGGGCTTCGCAGTCGGCCTCGATACGCCGGCCAGTTCCTGCTCCATTCTCGACGCACTTCATGAGGCTGGATACGATTCCAAGCGCGATTTCGAACCGGGCGATCTGATGCCGGGCCTGACGGCGGGAGAGGCATCCTTTGCCATTCCGCTCTCAGACTATCGCGTCTGGCTCGATTCACTTCCTGAGGAGCGGCGTATCGCGATTCATGCACGGTGGAGTCATCCCGAGGACGATCCTCACGTGAGCGACGGCGCATTTCGTTTTCGCGTACGGCGCGTTGGAAAAGTGCTGATCGCGCTTCAGCCTGATCGAGGACACGGCCGGGATCGCAAAGGCGGATATCATGATCCGGACCTTCCGCCGAGCCATGGGTATCTCGCCTTTTATTGGGGTTTGAGAACTCTCGAGTCTATCGACGCACTGATCCATCTCGGTACGCACGGTTCGACTGAATGGCTGCCGGGTAAGGCCGTGGCCCTATCGCCGGAGTGCTGGCCGCGCCTCGCCATCGGCACGCTTCCGGTCATCTATCCCTTCATCGTGGACGACCCCGGCGAGGCCGCACCTGCCAAGCGGCGCATCGGAGCGGTGACAATCGGTCACCTCACGCCTCCTGTCGCAACAGCAGGGCTTGATGGCGAGGCATTCGCCTTGCGCGAATTGGTGGAGGAATTCTCCTCCGCGCAAGTCCTGGATCCGAAGCGAGCCGACCTTGTGGCCAGAGAGATCCTCGAACGGGCACAGACAAACGGTTTGGCAGCCGTCTGCGGCGTCACCGCTGGAATCGCGATGGACGAGGCTCTGACCCGCCTTGACGCCCATCTATGCGATCTCGGCGAGGTCGCCATCCGCGATGGCCTCCATGTTTTCGGCTGTGCTGACGAGAGCTTCGAGGAGTGTGCCGCCGGTGAGCGCAGCGGACTCCTTGCCGCGCTCGATGGCCGGTTCGTCGTTCCCGGCCCTTCGGGCTCTCCTTCACGCGGCAGGCTCGACGTTCTGCCGACCGGCCGGAACCTGGCCACATTGGATCCCCGTGCGATCCCCACGCGGGCGGCGACCAAACTCGGCACGCTGGCCGCGTCGGAGGTGGTGCGCCGTCACTTGCAGGAGGAAGGTGACTGGCCCCGAAGGATCGTGATGGATCTGTGGGCATCTCCGACCTTACGATCGGGCGGAGAGGACATTGCGCATGCGCTCGCACTGATGGGGGTACGGCCGGTGTGGGATCACGCCTCCACGCGGGTGACAGGATTCGAGATCATTCCGCAGCCCCTTCTCGACCGCCCTCGCGCCGATGTGACGGTCCGCGTTTCAGGCGCCTTCCGGGACACGTTCCCCGATCAGATGGCCCTGCTCGACCAGGCCGCCCGCGCCGTAGCGGCATTGGAGGAAGACGACGCCTGGAACGAACTCGCCGCCGCCCGCCGACGCGGCGAGGCCCTGTCCCGTGTTTTCGGGTCGGTTCCCGGCGTTTACGGAGCGGGCGTGACCAACCGAGCACTCGATGGTGATGATTGGGCTGAACAAGACGATCTCGGCACAACCTATCTTGAAGGGACATCGCACGCTTTCGGCCCCGGCGGCGAGGCTCGCTTGGATACGAGTTTTCCGCGTCGGGTCGCGCGGGCCGATGCTTTCGTTCATGTCACTGACGTGGCAGAGCGCGACATATTGGACGGAGATTCCGTGGCGGATTCCGCGGGCGGTTTCGCCGCGGCCGCCAGAGTGCTTGGTGCCTCCCCTACCCTTTACAGCCTCGATACGAGCCGTCCGGAAGCGCCCAAGGCACGGACTCTGCACGAGGATATCGACCGGCTGGTGCGCGGACGTCTCACCAACCCGCGCTGGATTGCCGGCCAACTGCGCCACGGCTGGCGCGGAGCGGCGGAAATCGCGCAAGGGATCGACGCGCTCTTCGCTTTCGCGGCGACGACTGACAGCGTCCCGACTTCGCTCTTCGACCTGGTCTTCACCGCCATCCGGGCGAACGCGCCGATGTGGGAGCAGATCGCAGTCGCCAATCCACCTGCCGCCCAGGCCATTCACGAGCGCTTGGCGGAGGCCCGGCGCAGAAGATTGTGGCAAAGCAGGATCAATTCCGTCGCGGCCTTGTTCGATGGAAAGGAGCGACCATGAGTGCCGAAGCGGCATCTTCAAGCCGCCGCGGCTGGTGCCCTGGCGTACGCCGCCCGATGATAACGGGCGACGGGCTGCTCGTGCGCATCCATCCGCCGGCAGGCAGGCTGACAAGTGTACAGGCACGCATGATCGCGCAGGCTGCAAAAGACCATGGCAACGGACATTTGGACGTCACTGCCCGGGGAAATTTGCAAATCAGAGGCGTCCGGGAAGACTCCTATGGTGCACTGGTCGAGTGTCTCGACGAAGGAGGACTTCTCGAGCCTGAGGGTGATGGGCCGCACAGATTGTGCATCGTCTCGCCGCTTGCAGGCCTTGATCCGCAAGAGCGTTTCGATCCCCTATCGCTTTCGGAAGCGGTGGAAGCAGCCGCGCCAGGAAATCTGCCGGCGAAAATTTGCATCGCCATCGACGGGGGTGGAAGCATTTTGCTCGAATCCGTCGGTGCGGATCTGCATGTCACCGCGACGGACGACCTCGATGCGGTCGCGATCGGGCTTGCGTCCTCAGGCGGCATCCGGTGGATCGGTAAAGCTTCTCTTGAATCCGTGCCAAGCATCGCAGGCACGCTTCTGTCATCGTTCGTAGAAATGCGGCAAGCAGGACGAACGGATGCACGACGACTTCTTGAGTTGGACCCGGGTCTTATTCGCGAGCTTGAGGCATTAGTGGAGCTACAACCTGCTTCACCCCCATGTTCGCATGCGAACGGGCGTCTGGCGGGCGTGATCGACCTCGGCTCGGGTGGTCAGGCTGTCCTTGCTGCACTCCCGTTCGGCCGCTGCGAGAGTCAGCAGCTTACCCGGACAGCCGATTGGAGCCGTGACTTCGGCAACGATGAAATCCGCCTGTCCTTTACACGCGGGCTTCTCCTCCCGGGCCTCGCGGAGCAATCGGCCCAGCGTGTTGCCGATGAAGCGAGATTCCTCGGTTTCATCCTCGATGAGAGCGACCCGCGCCTCTCCATCCAGGCCTGTCCTGGCAAGCCCGCCTGCGCAGGCGCTTTCCGGCCTGCGTCGGAAGATGCCGTGCGCATCGCCCAGGCGGCCAGTCACCTGTTCAGTCAAGGAGCAAGCATTCACGTCTCCGGCTGCGGGAAGGGCTGCGCTCATCCTTCCCCCTCCGATCTCACCTTGGTTGGGAGGGAGGACGGCTGTTATGGGGTAATCGTCAGTGGCTCCTCTCGCGAGAAGGCGGCCACCTATCTCACCATCGAGGACATCATGATCCGCCTCTCATCACTGAACGCGCCCGGCGATATGGCGCGCGCTTTCCGAAAGGACCCCTCATGAGCGCGAGCCTCGACTACATTCGGGAAGGCGCGGAGATCTACCGCCGCTCCTTTGCAATCATCCGAGCGGAATCGGACCTGTCGCGCTTTTCAGGTACCGCCGAACGAGTCGTTGTCCGCATGATCCATGCCTGCGGCATGACGGATCTCCCGAAGGACGTGGATCTCTCTCCGGATTTCGCGAGTGCCGCCGAGACGGCGCTAAAGTGCGGCGCTCCCATCCTCTGCGACGCCAAAATGGTCGCAAACGGCATCACCCGCGCAAGACTGCCCGCTTCGAACGCAGTGATCTGCACCCTTGACGATCCGCGCGTTCCGGCTTTGGCGACCGAGATGGCGACCACACGTTCCGCGGCTGCCCTTGAGCTATGGCGCGAGCACCTGGACGGATCGGTGGTCGTCGTCGGGAATGCGCCAACCGCCCTCTTCCACCTTATCGAAATGCTGGATTGCGGAGCGCCGAAGCCCGCAGCGATTATCGGCATTCCCGTCGGATTTATTGGAGCCGCAGAGTCGAAGGATGCGCTTGCCCGCGATGGTCGGATTCCGTACCTCGTCGTGCATGGTCGGCGTGGTGGAAGCGCCATGGCGGCAGCGGCCGTCAACGCCCTCGCGTCTTCGGCGGAGTAAATCGACGATGGCACTGCAACAACCACGTTTTTATGGCATCGGCCTCGGCCCGGGTAACCCGGACTACATGTCCGTGCGTGCGCGGGAGGTGTTGGAGAAGGCCGATCGCCTCGTCCATTTCTGCAAACGCGGACGGCGTGGCAATGCTCGCACCATCGCCGATGCGGTTGTCGGAGCCGATCCGCAGCGGGAGATCGCTCTCGTCTATCCATTGACGACAGAAGTCCCAGCCGATCATCCAGACTACGCCGCCGCCATCCGGTCGTTCTATGAGCAATCGGTCCAGCTCCTGTTACGGGAGGCCGAGGCCGGGCTAACGATTGGCGTGCTGTGCGAGGGCGACCCCTTCTTCTACGGGTCGTTCATGCATCTGTGGCGACGGCTGAAGGATTTGGTCCCTGTAGAGGTGGTACCTGCGGTCACCGCGATGTCCGGCGCATGGACCCATGCCGGTGCCCCAATCACCTGGGGCGACGACGTGCTTACCGTCATTCCGGGGACCTTGCCGTATGACGACCTGGTTCGGCACCTCGCCGGAACGGATGCCGCAGTGCTGATGAAACTCGGCCGCAATTTGCCCAAGGTACGTGCGGCCCTGGGCGCCGCCGGCCTGACGGATCGTGCGATCTATGTGGAGCGTGCAACGATGATCGAGGAACGGATCGTGCCCCTTTCGGCGCTGCCCGAAGATGAGGAAGCGCCGTATTTCTCGCTCATCATCGTACCGGGTGAAGGGAGACGTCTGTGAGCGGCTGCCTTACCATCGTAGGCCTCGGTCCCGGAGACACGCGTTGGCTGACGCCCGCAGCATCGGAGGCTTTGGCGCAAGCGACAGATCTCGTCGGCTATGGCCCCTATCTCGTCCGGGCTCCTGAACGGCCCGGACAGCGCCGTCACCCATCGGACAACCGGGTCGAGCTCGATCGGGCGCGCTATGCGCTCGAGCTCGCCGCCGATGGCGCCCGCGTCGCGGTGGTCTCAGGCGGCGACCCTGGTGTCTTCGCAATGGCCGCCGCGGTGTTCGAGGCCGTTGAAAGCGGTGATCCGGCCTGGCGCAGTCTCGACATCCGGGTCGAGCCCGGCGTCACGGCGATGTTCGCAGCCGCGGCGCGTGTCGGTGCTCCCCTCGGCGGCGACTTCTGCGCGATATCCCTTTCGGACAACCTGAAACCGTGGGAGGTCGTAGAAGCGCGCCTGAAGGCTGCCCTTAGCGCGGATTTCGCTATCGCTCTCTACAACCCCATTTCCTCTGCGCGCCCTTGGCAACTCGGAGCCGCGCTGTCGCTCGTGAGAGAGGTCCGCGATCCCGACACACCCGTTGTGCTGGCGCGCGCCGTGGGAAGGCCCGACGAGCGGATCACCGTGAGATCGCTTTCGGAGGTGGAGCCCTCCCAGGCCGACATGTCCACGCTTCTCATCATCGGTGCGAGCACAACACGGCTTATTGAGCGAGACGAAGGCCGGGGACCTTACGTCTACACGCCGCGATCCTACGGAGTCCGCTCGTGAAGTTGTCTCAGCCACTCAAGAGCGGCTTCAGGCAAGGTTACCGTCGGCACGTCTGCCGGCTTATCGGGCCGCGCAACCATCACGACCGGCAATCCCAATGCCTGGGCGGCGGCTATTTTGGGATAGGTTGCGGACCCACCGGAATTCTTGCTGACCAAGATATCGATGCCCTCCCGCTCCATGAGCGAGCGCTCAGCCTCCTCGTCGAAGGGTCCCCGGTCCCGGATTGCGATGACGTTCGACGAGGCAAGCGCCTCACCGATGGGCTCGACCGTGCGAACCAGATAGATGTGCTGCTTCGCCGCCTCGAAATGGTGGAGTTCCTGTCGGCCGATGGTCAGAAAAACCCTGCGGGGCGCGGTTCCGAGCGCCTCCGCCGCACTGGTCATCGATTCCACATCGATCCAGTGATCCCCCTGCTGACGTATCCAAGGCGGCCGTCGCAGAGCAAGCAGCGGGATCTGCGCCTGAACGCAGGCCAGAGCCGCATTACGGGAAATCCTTGCGGCAAACGGATGGGTCGCATCGATGACGGCTTCGACCCCATCGTCGGCGAGGAATCGTTCAAGGCCATGAATGCCCCCAAACCCACCGATACGAGTTGGGATGGACACCTGACGGGGATTGCCTGTCCTGCCGGCGAAGGACAGAAGAGGATGGAATTCGGTAAATCCGGCAAGGCGCCCCGCAAGCGCGAAAGCCTCCGTGGTGCCGCCCAGAATGAGAATGCGCATGAGCATCTTGTCTCCGAAACCTGAGGCAAAGTCGAGATCGGTTTCCCAGCCGTGGCTCACCATCATTGGCATTGGAGAGGATGGCCGCGCCGGGCTCTCGTCGGCAGCTGTGGCGGCACTCGATCAGGCGGAGCTTGTCGTCGGCGGAGCGCGACACCTTGCGCTGGCCGCGCCGCTCGCCGCGCGCGCGCTCCCATGGCCCAGCCCGATTTCCGAAGGCTACCAAGCTATTCTCGCCCGGCGCGGCGAATCGACCTGCGTTCTCGCCACAGGCGACCCCTTCCATTACGGCGTGGGAGCAGAGTTGGCCCGCCTCGTTCCCCCCGAGGAAATCATCTGCTTCCCGCAAGCCTCGGCCTTCAGCCTTGCGGCCGCGCGCATGGGTTGGTCACTGCCGGAGTGCGACTGCATCAGTCTGCATGGCCGGGCATTGGAGCGGATCATTCCCTATCTGCAACCTGGTGCGCGTCTTATCGCGCTCTCCTGGGACGGCACGACGCCCGGCAGGCTCGCCGAGCTATTGAAGAGCCGCAATCTTTCGCACTCCACGATCACTGTACTGGAAGCCATGGGCGGTCCCCGCGAGCGGGTTCGCGGCGTCGCCGCAGCAGAATTCGCGCTGACCGATGTCGATCCGCTCAACACCGTCGCCATCGAGGTCGTGGCCGGGCAGGATGCGCGGGTAACCGCCCTCACCCCGGGCCTCGACGATTCCTTGTTCGAGAATGATGGGCAGCTTACGAAGGCCGAAATTCGCGCACTGACCCTTGCGGCGCTCGCGCCTCGCGCAGGAGAACTCCTTTGGGATATCGGTGCAGGAGCAGGGTCCATCGGCATCGAATGGTGTCTGCGCCACCCGAGAAACCGCTGCCTCGCTGTCGAGGAGAGCATGGAACGCGCGGAGCGGGCACGCCGGAACGCGAAGCAATTAGGCGCCACGCAGCTTGAGGTTTGCGTTGGCCGAGCACCGGAGGCGGTCGCTGAATGGCCCGAGCCGGATGCGGTCTTCATCGGTGGCGGTGCAACGGATGCGGGCGTGTTCGAAACCGCCTGGGCCTCACTCAAACCGGGGGGCCGCCTCGTTCTCAACGCGGTTACCCTGGAAACCGAAATGCTGCTCGGATCGCTCCATGCGCAATACGGCGGCACGATGCGGCGCATTGCGCTGTCACGTCTGGACAGGATCGGCGGCATGCATGGTTGGCGAGGTGCGATGCCGGTAACGCAATGGACAGTATCGAAGCCATGATCATCGCTGGCGTTGGATTCAGGCATGGTGTCACCGGCGACGAGATTGCGGAGCTCGTGCGTCAGGCGTTTGCGCATGCCGCTGTCAGCCTGAACCAGTTGGCTGGGCTCGCGACGATCGAGGCACTCGCAAATCGACCTGCCTTCAGCGATGCGGCTATCAAGCTTTCCGTAAAACCACTTGCTGTTGGAAAAGGTGCGTTGGCATCCTCCGCTCCGCAGGTCAGGACGATATCGCCACGCGCCCTTGTCGCTCACGGCGTCGGTTCGGTGGCAGAAGCGGCAGCACTCGGCGCCGTCGGGCCGGGTGCCCGACTTGTCCTCGAACGCGTTGCTTCACCCAACGCCACTTGCGCTCTTGCCTCCACAGGATCGGAGAATTCCCCATGACAGTGCATTTCATCGGAGCGGGCCCAGGAGCCGCCGATCTCATCACGGTGCGCGGCCGCTCCCTCGTCGAGCGCTGTCCGGTGTGCCTTTTCGCGGGCTCGATCATTCCGCCCGAAATCTTGCAATGGTGCCCGCCCGGCGCGCGCATCGTCGACACGGCTCCCTTGGATCTCGATGCCATCACAGCCGAGTATGAGCGCGCTCACAGGCAAGGCGAGGACGTGGCACGGCTTCATTCCGGAGACCTTTCGATCTGGAGCGCGCTCGGAGAACAGTTGCGCCGTCTCGACCGTCTCGGCATTCCCTACACACTCACGCCGGGCGTCCCTGCTTTCGCCGCGGCAGCGGCCACGCTCGGACGTGAATTGACCGTGCCCGAGGTCGCACAGTCGGTCGTGCTGACCCGGACCTCGGGACGAGCCTCCTTGATGCCGGAAACCGAGCGCCTCGCAACCTTTGCTCAGACGAAGGCAACGCTCGCGATCCATCTGTCGATTCATGTCATCGAACAGGTGGTCGAAGATCTGCTTCCAGCCTATGGAGCGGATTGCCCGTCAGCGGTCGTTTGGCGTGCCTCGTGGCCGGATGAGCGAGTGCTGAAGGGCCCGCTCGGAACGATCGCCTCGATGGTGCGGGCGGAAAAGCTGGAACGAACAGCCCTCATCCTGGTTGGCCGCGCTCTCGATGCATCGGACTTTCGCGACAGCGCCCTCTATTCGGCAGATTACGATCGCCGCTTCAGGCCCGGCCTGAAGGAGAGTATCCGATGAAGCCTGAGTCAGAGGGGTTCATGACCTCACTTTCACGTCTCTCCCCTCCCTTCGCACCGGGCACGGTATGGCTGGTCGGGGCCGGACCGGGCGATCCCGGTTTTCTGACCATTCATGCTCTGAACGCGCTCGCGGCAGCCGATGTCGTCGTCCATGATGCCCTTATCGATCCCGGCGTGCTTTCGCTCGCCCGCAAGGACGCCGTTCTCGAAGATGTGGGAAAGCGAGGCGGTCTTCCGTCAGTGTCCCAAGAGGCAATTTGCGAGCGCCTCATCACACTTGCCCGGATGGGTAAACGGGTTTTGCGACTGAAGGGCGGCGATCCTTTCATCTTCGGCCGGGGCGGCGAGGAAGCGTTGGCCCTTACCGAAGCCGGCATTCATTTCCGGATCATTCCCGGTTTATCGAGCGGCCTTGCTACGCTCGCCATTCATGGCATTCCGGCAACGACCCGCGCCACCAACCACGCCGTAATCCTGGCAACGGGCCATTGTGCGCCGGATGCGTCCATGGACTGGGCGGCGCTGGCCCGCGCAGGAGCGCCGATCATTCTTTACATGGCGGTGTCGAACATCGCCGACATCGTCGATGAGTTGATGCAAGGCGGGCTTGCGGGATCTACTCCCGTAATCGTTGCTCACGCCGCAACGACGTCCCGCGAAAGACTCGTGGATGCAACGCTCCTGAACCTGCCTCGGCTGGTGCAAGAGGGAGAGATCCGCTCGCCCGCCGTCATCGCCATCGGAGCCGTCGCTGCGTTCCGCTCAGCCATCGCCAATCATCTTTTGGAGTTCAGCAACGAGGCCGCACAATGACGGGGGCGCGTGGCCTTCTCATTGCCGCTCCACGATCAGGATCGGGCAAGACCACTGTGGTGCTTGGGCTGCTGCGTGCTCTGACGCGCCAGGGGCTGCGTGTCCGCGGATTGAAATGCGGACCCGACTACATCGACCCAGCCTTTCACGCCGCAGCAACGGGCGCGCCAAGCTTCAATGTCGACAGCTTTGCCATGAGTGCGCCTCTCCTGACGAAGATTGTCGCCGATACCGCGCAAGACGCGGATCTCATCATTGCAGAGGGCTCCATGGGCCTTTTCGATGGGGTCCGTCAGGAGACAGGCCGCACAGGTGCGAGCGCCGACATCGCCGCCCTATTCGATTGGCCTGTCGTTCTCGTTCTCGATGTTTCGGGCCATGCTCAATCGGCAGCGGCCGTGGCGCTCGGCTGCGCCAGTTTCGATCCTCGCATTAATGTTCAAGGCGTCATCTTGAACAACGTAGCGAGTGAGCGTCATCGCCGATTGGTGGAGGATGGCATGGCTCGGATCGGTCTGCCGGTGGTCGGAGCTCTGATGCGAAATTCCGGGCTGGCCCTGCCTGAACGCCACCTTGGTCTCGTCCAGGCAGCGGAGACGGAGGAACTTGAGACCAAGCTCGAAAGGCTCGCCGACACAATTGACCAAGCAATCGATCTCGATCGCCTTGTGACGTTTACCAAGCCGATCCGCGCCGCGCCGATCGAGCCGACCCAAATCCTTCCTCCACCGGGGCAACGTATCGCGCTGGCTTTCGATCGGGCATTCTCGTTCATCTATCCGCATGTGCTCGCTGGTTGGCGAGCCGCGGGCGCGGAGATCGTCACCTTCTCCCCGCTCGCGGATGAGCCTCCCCCCTCTGGCTGCGATTCATGCTGGCTCCCTGGAGGCTATCCAGAGCTTCATGCAGGCCGCATATCCAATGCCCGCCAATTTTTGACAGGCTTACATCTCTTCGCGGAGAAGTACCCGGTTCACGGAGAATGCGGAGGCTACATGGTCTTGGGCCGCACACTGGAGGATGGCAGCGGCCATACCCACGAAATGGCGGGCTTGCTTCCGGTGGACACGAGTTACGCTAAGCGCGAGATTCATCTCGGATATCGTGTGGCACGGCTCCTGCACGACGGCCCGCTCGGGCGGAGCGGACAATGCCTTGTTGGCCATGAATTCCACTATGCTTCCGTGACAGCGAGCGACGGCGCCAGAGCCTCGGCATTTGCCATGATTGCGGATGCCGAGGGCACCGATCTCGGAACGGCCGGCCATCGCAGCGGATATGTGACAGGAAGCTTCTTCCACGTCATTGCCCAGAGCGCGTATTAAGGACTCGGGTTTCGTGAGATTGGACTCAAAGTCAGCAAAACGTTGATCGTTAATAAATCAGCGAAATTTCAGATTACAGACTCGGAATAGGTGAGACGGCACATCGCGGACGTTAAAGAGCCGCCCCTTTTTCCCGCTCGCAAGCCTGGTCGCGCAAACTCCAATGACCTGAGGACGGCTTTTGACGCCAGTCTTCAAGCCAAGCTGAAACGGTTCGCTATCGACCCACACGAGCTGCGCTTTAGCCGGCACAGATCAATGGCCTTCACGCCGCGGCCGGACGCTGTCGATCCTAACCTGGCGCCAGTTGAAAACGGGCCCGCTTAGCCAGCCAGTTGAGGAGTCAGGCTTGGAGCAACTGCCTCCTGTACGAATGTTTGGGCTGGAGAACCCCACCACTCGCTGCCAACCGGAATTGCCTCTCCCTTCATCACGAGCGTCAGAGGCCCGAGCGTGGAGAAGTTGCCGAGATTGGTGTCGTAGAGAACGGTCGAGCCCGAACTGACGGTGACGCCGGTTCCGACCTTGATGCGGCCCACCTTCATCAGCCGATCCTCGTAGAGGTGGGTTTGCAGGATGGCGTTGGCATTGACGACGGCAAAGTCGCCAATATCGACGCAGTCGAACTCCGTGATGTCGGTCGTATCCATGTAGACCCCCTGCCCGGTTTTGGTGCCGAACAGCCGCAAGGCCCAGGGCAGGAACGGCGTTCCCCGGAAATGATCGAGGATCGCCTTACCCGCCATGCCCCAATACATGACGGAGACAGCCTCCGTGCGAAGCGCCCACCAGGACCACATCGGGTGCATGGTCGGCTTGTAGGTCCCCATCAGCAGCCACTTGTAGGCGACGCTCACCAGAAGCTGCGCCACCGAGATCACGACGCTCGCCAGAACGCACAGCCCCAACGCCGTTCCCCAGCGCCCTTCCAGAACGGAGGACGTCAGGACTTCCATCGCCATCGTCGCGAAGGTGATGAAGAGAGCGGTGGGAAGCGTGATATTGAAGGCCTCGAAAAGCGCCCGCGTAATTTTCAGCCACTTGGAAGGCTCATAAGTATCCGTGACGGCGGCGTTGAAACGCTGGCGCACAGGCAACTGGATCGGCGGCGAGCCGAACCATGTCTCGTCCGCGCCCACCTTCCCGCCTTCCGGCGGCTTGGATTTCACGCCGATCAGCGCCCCGGTCGCGATAGCATAACCAGGAGGGACGACAGCATCGTTGCCGATGAAAACGCGGGAGCCGGTTTTGACCGTGCCGAGCGTCATCCAGCCACGACGCATCTCCTCATCGCCAAGAACCACGTCATCGGCGATAAAGTTCTGGTCTCCGAGTTCTATCAGGTCGAACCGGCCGGCAAGGTTCGTCGAGATCTCCGATCCCTTGCCGATCTTGGCCCCCATCAAACGATACCAGGCCCGCATGTAGACCGTCGCAAACAGAGACGAGAGCACTTCGAGCATGACTTCCGTCGCAAGGCCGACGATCCACTTGCGGGCGTAGAGGCCGCTGTAGACGGAATAGACGCCGGGGCGCAGGCGCGGCAGCAAAATCCAGCGGATCGCCGCGATCAGAAGCACCGTTGCGAAGATCATCAGCGCCGCCGCCGGCAGCGCCAGAAGCGGCATGTAATAGAGATAGTGGATGTGGACGAGCGGGTGAATCCAGCTGTCGATGACTTCCATCACATGGAAGGCCGGCACGATGGGGATGAGCGCAATCGGCGGCGCTACGATCAGCATCACGATGTAAAAGACGGCGAGGAGGTTGCGCCGCAGCGGAGTGGCCTCGGCAGCCGGGGGAAGATGCACCGGATCGACGGCGCCGACTTTGGCCGCGGGCGAGCCTCTCCACTGTTCCCAGGCCCCAAGGGTCGAGCCGGCCTTCACCGCCGTCAGATCGGCAAGTTCTGCCCCCTCCCCGATTGTGACGTCATTTTCAACCACGCAGGACGAGCCGATGGACACATCGCGCCCAATGATGACGGGGCCGATCACCAGTTCATTGCCGACGACACGCGCGTTGGAGATCGTCACCTTGCCGCCGATGCTGGCGTGATCGCCGATTTCGACGAGATCGGGAGCACCCGCATCGATCTCGGAAATAAGAGCCTCGGCGCCGACCTTCGCTCCGAGCAAGCGCAGATAGATGCGCATGGCGGGCGAGTTCTGGAACCACTTCATGTGAACGAGGCTCAAGATCCGCTGAACGAGCCAGAGCCTGTAGTAATAAAAGCCCCAGAGAGGATAGCGACCAGGTTTGATCCGCCCGATAATCAGCCATTTGGAGGCAATGGCGATGAAGGTGGTCGCAACGGTCACGAGCATATAGGCGAGGAAGACCCAGCTCGTGTCCCGTAGCAGAGAGGCATCCTCACCCGTGAGCAGTGTGTAGCTGATGAAGATGCTGAGCCACGGCGCTGACATTAGCGTCAGAATAAACGGCATGGCAGCCGCCTGCCCCAGGCCGCACAGCACGCGACGCGCCAGCGGCGGCGGAACGAAACCAAACTCTCGTTGGGAGGCGTTTTCATTCTGCTTCACGCGTGAATCGAGTCGGACGGCGATTTCGCGCAGAGAGCGCCCCGAATAGACATCCTGCAAGGTTATGCCCGCAAGGAGTGGGACTTCACGAACGACCGACACGAAACGCGCCGCCAGCAACGAGTGCCCACCAAGCTCGAGGAAGAAATCGGCGGTCAATGGCACGACCTGATCCGGAAAAACGCGCTTGGCCGCCGCCAGAAGGGTGGCCTCGGTTTCCGTTTCAGGCTCGTCTTGTTCCAATACGCTTTCGGCAAAGGCCAAAGGAAGCGCCATGAGCGCCTTGCGGTCGACCTTGCCCGAAGCCGCCAGGCGCGGAAATGCCGGTATGATCTCGAAGTGCGCCGGCACCATGTAAGGCGGAAGACGCTCGCGCAACGCGAGGCGAAGTTGCGCAGCATCCGGTGTAATGCCTGTCTCCGCCATCAGGAACGCCACCAGCCGGTCAAGCCCATTATCCTTGCGCAGGACAACAGCTGACTGAGCGATCCCGGGCAGGCTGACCAGAATGCTTTCGATCTCGCCGGGCTCGACCCGGAACCCTCTGATCTTGACCTGATCGTCAATGCGTCCGTGGAAAACGATCCGACCGGCCGCGTCGATCTCGACCGCATCCCCGGATCGATACAGGATCGGATCGGCCCCATCTGATCCGAACGGGTTGGCGATGAATTTTTCGGTGGTCAGATCTGGCCGCCCCAGATAGCCCGCAGCTATGCCGGGACCGCCGATGAGAAGCTCTCCCTGGACGCCGGGAGCCACAAGGCTCAACGCCTCGTCGACGACATAGCAGGAGTAGTTGGGAATCGGTCCTCCGATGGTGATCGGATCGCCAATGCTCAACTCGGCAACGCTGGCGACCACAGTCGCTTCGGTGGGGCCGTAGCTGTTGAAGACACGGCATCCATTGCCCGTGAAACGCGCAGCCAGAGCCGGCGGGCATGCCTCGCCTCCGAGCACGATGAGGCGCAACGTCGGCACCTCTCCCCCGATCATCGACAGCAAGGTCGGCACCGTGTCGACCACGGTCACGCAAGCATCGTGCATTCCTTGTGCAAGCGCTTCCGTGTCAACCAGCAGCTCCTGCCGCGCGACCCAAAGCGTCGCGCCGACGAGATACGGAACCCAGATCTCCTCCATCGACAGATCGAAGGCGGCAGAGCAGGCCTGAAGAACAACGTCTTCCGCGTGGATGCCGTAGACGGCATTGGACGCGCGGAGGTAGTGGCAGATGTTGCGATGAGTGACGACGATGCCTTTCGGCCTGCCTGTCGAGCCGGAGGTATAAATCATGTATGCCGGGCGGTCGGCGGAAAGGCCTTGGTCGCGAGGGGAAAGGACGCCCCCCTGCCCCGCCGCAGCCATCGCGTCCGGCGTAAAAACCCTCACTCCCGACAAGGCGGCACGCTCAGCCCAGTCGTCCGGCACCAGGAGCCCCCTCGCCTCGGCGTCGGCCAGGCACGCGGCGACGCGCTCAACCGGAGCTTCCGCATCGAACGGCAGCCAGGCAGCGCCTGTTTTCGTGATAGCGAGTTGAGCGATCAGAAGATCGGAGCCGCGCGGCATCCAAAGACCCACCACGTGCCCCGGCCCAATCCCTTGAGCGACGAGCCCACGAGCGATCGCCGAGGCCGCGCGATCGAGCCCCTCGTAAGTCAGCCGCACATCACCGTCGATGATCGCGATCCGATACGGGCTTCGGCGGACGGTCGCTTCGAAGATCTCGGACAAGACTTCGTCCCGAATGAATTCAGGACAGGCAAGACCACGGAGAGGGTTGGTCATTTTACTTTGATCTCGTCGCCGGAACTGGCGCGTCTGCCCCTGAAGGAGCCTGAGAAGCCGGTTAATTCTGCCGAAGAAAGTTTACAAGATAGCGCCTCCCCGTCCTGTCGAACGGTGACGCTTGTCCTGTTGATTGGTTCAAGAGTCGCCAAAGCCACCACATAGAGCGGAGAGACGTCGACAAGTTGCACGAAGGCCCGACGAACCGGCGCACTCGCCGTCATGGAGGCGTCGAGAAGAAAGTCCTTATCCCGCAAACGGGTAACAGCAAGATGACGTGGGTCGGTCATAACTTCACCCGTCAGCTTCAAAGCCGCTTCCTTGATCGACCACAGGATCGTCTCGGCCTGACTCCGGTTCGCGGAAAGGTGCGGCAATAAGTCCGTTTCTTCATCGGCAATCGCAGCGGAAAGGAAGCCCGCCTGGATCTCCTCGCTAGGAAGCAACTCGATGTCCAAGCCAACCTCCCGGTCGCTGGATGAAATGGCGACACAGGTCAAATCCGCCGAGTGACTCATGCTGAAAAGCGGCCCGCCAGCACAGACCGGCTTGCCGGAAGCAGCCCTTTCAATCTCGATAGTCCCAGGCAAGCGGCCTGTTTCACGCGCTATCGCGAGGCGCAACCCGCCGTGACTGACTTGGTAGGAGAAGCGATCTCTCGCACGATGCAGGCGCTCTGCATGCGCCCTTTCCTCATGGCTGGCGAAGTCCGAAAAATGCGCTAGGCACGCAGAGACCGTAGCTTCTCGAGAATGGTCGATTGCGTAGAGGGAGATCATACCGCAAACAACGCTCCCTATTCCAAAGTCGCGCCTCCAGCGATCTTCGGGCCTACCCACTCAAATGTTGGGACAAACCTTTGCTGTCAAGCACCTAAGGCCAACTGCCGCAGCTCGAATATTCCCAAGCTTTTGGGGAAGACGCCATTCAACGGCCATAAATGGCCGAATTTCCACCGTGCTCGCTAACCTCCGTGCTTTCCAGCCAGACCCGGCCGTTGGTCTGCTCGTGCACGAAATCCGAAACATAATCGTACACATACTTGGCCGTGGCCTCGCAGCCGACAGCGGGCAGGATCCGCAGGTCGATCAAGCCTTCCGCATGCAGAATCTCGAATCGGGCCCGCTCAGGATCGTCCTCGGCCACGAGCATCGTATGGTCGAACATCGACTTGAGCCACTGCTTGACCGGCTTCAGGCCACCAAAGTCGAAGCACCAATTGCGCTCGTCCAGCTCATACGTTGCGAAAACAAAGCGAAAAGCGAGCGCGTATCCATGAACGAGACGGCAATGGGAATGGGTCGCCCGCCATTGCCGAAAGCAGCACGAAAGCCCCTCGATGTGATCGTAGGTCTTTGTCGACCGATAGATCTCGCGCGACGTTGCCCTCAAGGAAGAATCGAGAGATGAAACTGCAAGAGGACGGTTCATGCCGAATATCCTTGGGCTGAAATGCGTTCTGCGCGCTTAGTCTGACGCTGCTCGATCAAGAGCGATGCACTCGTCGAGAAACTCGCGCTTGAGGTCCTGGCGCACGGCAAGCTCGCCCCAATAGTAAGTATTGACCATCCGAGACCGACGGCTCGCCCGCACCCCCCGCTGGGTTTTGCACATGTGGACGGCGCTGATGCGCACGGCAACGCCACGGGGCTTCGTCACATCTTCAATATATTGGCCGATTTGCTTCACCAGTTCTTCCTGGATCTGAAGCCTTGAAGCGAAGTACTCGACAATGCGGTCGTACTTGGAGAGCCCGATGATCTTGCCCTCCGCAGAAGGCAGAATGCCGACATAGGCACTGCCGTAGATCGGCATGAGGTGGTGAGCGCACATCGAACGCAGTTCAATCGGCCCAGTCACGATCAACTGGTCATATGCCAGTGCATTCTCGAATTCCGTGATCCGCGGCGGCGCCGTGTAGCGACCGGCGAGAATTTCCTCGACGAACATTTTAGCGACGCGCTTGGGCGTTTCGCGGGTATTGTGATCGTTCGCGTGATCGATTTTGAGAATATCAAACAATTCGGCCAGCTTTTGAGCGGCCTGATCCGTCATCGAACGGCGATCGGATTCATCAATCGGCTCATCCAACGCTTCATTACAGAGGCGTGGCCCCTTCACATCGCGGGCATGGAAATTCATATCGACCTGCACCGTTCTTGAATTAGAATTCTCACCTAACGTGATGTTAATATAGCCAAGGCTACCTTGCGGCAACTGATAAGTTATTTATGATAGTTAAACTATCAACGGCATGCTTTGAAACTCGGTAAGCTTTAAGAATTCAATGCATTGTCGCCATTTAAAGTGGAACAGGATTATGGCCGCAACCAAATCAATCGCCGGTGCAATCGCTGCGCTGATCGGCATTTTCAGCCTTTTCTGGATGAGCGCGGCCTACGCCGATCCCCTGCCGGCCCCTACGGAAAAGCCGATCCTGACGATCGCCGGCAACATTGACACGACGAACAAGGACGGCACGGCCCAGTTCGACCGTGCAATGCTTCTCGAACTCGGACTGGAAACGATCGAGACGACGACGCCCTGGTACAACGGCCCAGTCAAATTCGAGGGTGTCTCACTCGACAAGCTCTTGAAGCGCGTCGGCGCGAAAGGTGAGCGTGTCGTGGCGATTGCGCTTAACGATTACAGCAGCGAGATTCCGATGGAGGATTTTGCGAAACACGACGTCATCCTCGCGTTGAAGCGAAATGGCGAATACATGCCGGTCCGGGACAAGGGCCCCCTTTTCATCATCTATCCGTTCGACAGCAAGCCTGAACTCAAAAGCCAAACATATTACGGACGTTCGGTTTGGCAGGTGGCAAAGCTGGTCGTGAAATAACGTGGATCGGTGAAGGCGAAGGGGGCAACCATTGTCGCTGCGCACACTCAAGATCGTGCTGGCCGTGGTCATTGGATGCTTCATCCTGTCCGCTTCGTATATCTCGACCCTGATCGTCGAGCGCCAAAGCGCGTTGCGGCAAGTCTCCCGCTACAACACGTCCTGGCTTGCGAGCCAGGCCGTTTCCGAATTCACGAGACTTGAGCAACGCGTCAGTGCCTTCGGTCTCCCCGACAGCACTGTGGACAAAGACGAAGTCTCGCTTCGCTACGAAATCCTGACGAGCCGGGTAAAACTCCTCAGCGAAGGCGAGTTTCTGGACTTCGTTCAACGGGACCCTGAGCTGGGCGCGACGGTCCAGTCTCTCAAGGAAGCAATCGTCACTCTCCAACCACTCGTGGACAACATCGAGGCCCCGGGCGCGCCTCAGCAGGCGCTCTTAGTCCTGATGCCGCTCGAAACGAAGGTCACGAGCCTGGCATCGGCCGCTAACCATAATGGCGCAGCACGCGTCGCGGAAGATCAGCATGAACTCATCCGGCTGCATTGGCTCTTCTCAAGCATCGCTGCCGGCCTGATTGCCTGCGGGCTCATCCTGATCGGACTGCTCGGAAGGCATAACCACCTGCTCGAGCGAGCCCATAAAGAACTGCGTTCGTTGGCGGAAAACCTCCAGCACACATCTGCGGAACTGGCCGAGGCCAACAAGGCGGTCGGGAGCGCCTATGCCGAACTCCAGATACGCAACGAGACGCTTCTGATGCAGGAGGTCGAGCTCAGAACGCAGAACGACAGGTTCGACGCCGCTCTCAACAACATGCTGCACGGGTTGTGCATGGTTAACGCGGATGGCCGCATCATCGTTTTCAATGCCCGCTTCGCGGAACTGTTCGGTCTCGACAGCACGGTGCGGCCCGGAGATACGCTGAACGGCCTGATCGAGCAGGCGGAGAGTAAGGGGGATGAGCTGAATGCTCTTGCCCTCCGGCAGATCTCAATTGAGCAGCAGGAGCTCATGCGTTCGCGTCGCTCCGGCTCCTTCATTCAAGGGCAACCCGATGGCCGGACTTTCGCCGTCTCACACCAGCCAATGGCGGGCGGCGGCTGGCTCGCGACCTATGAGGACATCACTGAGCGCCGACAAGCCGAAACCCAGATCGCCTACATGGCTCACCACGACGCCCTGACCGATCTGGCCAACAGGGTCCTGTTCCGGGATCAACTGGAGCAAGCCATCGCCGTTGCACAGCGGCAGCAGGAGCCCCTCGCCGTTCTGTGCCTCGACCTCGACCGGTTCAAGGATGTAAACGACTCCCTTGGCCATGAGACCGGCGATGCGCTCCTCAAGGCGGTTGCCGTTCGCATTCGAGACTACATCGGCAAAAACGACGTCGCCGCCCGCCTCGGCGGTGACGAGTTCGTGGTGCTTCAGACCAAGCTGAACGACCCGCACGATTCCGCCTTGCTGGCCACGCGCCTGATCGATGCGCTCAGTGCGCCTTACGATATCGAGGGGCAAGAGATCGTCATCGGCGCGAGCGTCGGCATAGCCCTGACCAGCCAGGGCAGCGGCACGCCGGATCAACTTCTCAAACATGCGGATCTCGCGTTGTACCGGGCCAAATCAAACGGCCGGAACACGTTTCGCTTTTTCGAGCCGGAGATGGACGAGCAGTTGCAGGTTCGCCGCCAGTTGGAGATCGACCTGCGAAAAGCCCTCGCGAACGATGAGTTCGAGCTGTTCTATCAGCCGCAGGTCTGTATCCGGGCCAACGACATTTGCGGGTTTGAGGCGTTGCTGCGGTGGCACCACCCTGAACGCGGCATGGTGCCGCCGGCAGAATTCATCCCGGTTGCTGAGGATATCGGACTGATCGTGGCGTTGGGAGACTGGGTCATTCGGCGCGCCTGTGAGGAGGCCGCCGGATGGCCCGACAACATCAAGGTCGCCGTTAATTTGTCTCCCGTTCAATTCAGGAACCGGACCCTCGTTCAAAGCGTCTTGAGCGCGCTTGAAAAGTCGGGACTTACTCCGGACCGCCTTGAACTTGAGATCACAGAATCCGTCCTGCTCCAGGACAGTTCGTCGACGCTCGCGACGCTTTACCAGCTGCGCGAATGCGGCGTGCGCATTGCGATGGACGATTTCGGGACGGGCTATTCTTCCCTGAGCTATCTCCGAAGCTTTCCCTTCGACAAGATCAAGATCGATCAGTCGTTCGTCCGGGAGTTGAACTCGCGCGCGGATTGCCTTGCCATCGTGCAATCGATTGCAAGCCTTGGAGCGAGCCTCGGCATGTCGGTGATTGCCGAAGGCGTCGAGACGGAAGAACAATTCCAACAGCTCAGGGCAACAGGCTGCACCGAGGTTCAGGGCTACTATTTCGGGCCTCCGATGCGCGCCGACACCCTTGCTTATTCCTTGACTGATCTTCGCCCGGATACGCGGGTCGCATAAGGTCGGACGTCCGAAAAAACGTGCCGGTCTTATCTGGCGCAGCTTCCCAAACCGGCAATAATTGAGTTCAGCTTGTCTTTGTGTATGCTCATGCCCTAGGGGAATGAACTCCTAGTTGCCTTGAGGGCATTATGGCGGAAGCAGCGGAACTCGCAGAAGATACCGCAGCAATCATCAAGCACCTGGAATCCTTGGGTTCGACGCTTGAACAAAGCCTGCTCGATCGCATCGCCCACCTGGGACAGGTCAAGACGGACTACTTCGGGCTTAAAGGCGCGGTAGAGGCCCAAGGCCTGTCGCTGACGAAGGTGCTTCTGCTGTTCATCGGAGTGTCGATCCTCTCATATCTCTTGCTGAGAGCGTGCCGACATCTCCTGAGGCGTTGGGTGGATGGCGAACAGCCTTTCCGAAGCGGTCTCGCGACGATTGCAAGCGCCATTATGGCCCTTGCCATCATGTTCGGCGCCATGCGCCTTCTCGTTTCCGACGAAACCCTGAGAGGCCTGGACAGGATCTGGGCCGCGGCCAGCGTTCTCTCGAGCCTAGCTTATTCCGGCCTGCGTGGGCTGCTGGAGGTCGACAGGAACAGGCGTCGCCACCTCAACAGAAGAGCCCGGCACTTCTGCCAAGTCATGGGCCTTGCCGTGGCCTGGGCGCTTTTCGGCATCGCCCTGGTGACCACCGCGCGAACCTGGAATGCCGGGCCGGGGCTGAGAGATTTCCTTGGCACGGGCCTGGTCCTGATCCCCGTCACAGCTCTTTTGTGCTACGCCTATTGCCGTCATCACCTCACGGTCACGGCGATTGTCGCCGGCCCGCGTCCGCGCAGCGGGTGGAGAAAGCGCTTCGCCATCGCCTGGCCGCTGCTTGCCACTTCAATCGTTGTCATTACGGTTCTCGCGGCTCAAATCGGCGCAATGCTGGGCCGCCCTCTCCCTCCCTTCTCCACCTTCGTCAGCCTGCTTCTGGTTCTTGTCGCGCCGAATCTCGATACGGTCGTTTCACGTTGGGCCGAGCGTGGTGTTGAGAACAAATCGGTCTCGATCCTCGCCGCCGCGATGCGCCGTACGCTGCGGTTTGTAATCCTCATCGCTATCGCCACATTGCTCACTTACATCTGGATCGGTCCCATCCTCGTCGCTATGGGGCTGGATTACTCAACCGTGACGGCAGGCGCGATCGGGGTTGCTCTTGTCGCCCTCTCATCCGCCTTTCTGTGGAATGCCGTTGGATCTCTAACGAGCCGGCTCGCGCAATCCGAAGGACACGACGGGACAGCCCATGAGAACGGCGCCCCTCGCACCCGCCTCGGCACGTTGCTCCCCTTGATCTCGGGGACCGCGAAAATTTCGATCTTCGCACTTGGCCTTTTGACGATGTTGATCGTGCTCGGCATCAATGTCTGGCCGATCATCACGGGCTTGAGCGTCTTCGGCCTCGCCATCGGCTTCGGCTCTCAAACTCTCGTCAAGGATATCGTCTCCGGTCTGTTCTTCCTGATCGACGATGCTTTCAGGCTCGGTGAGTATATCGAAACGTCCGGATCCAAGGGCACGGTGGAGAAGATCTCGGTCCGCTCAGTAAGCCTGCGGCATCCCAGAGGAGCATTGGCTACCGTGCCTTACGGCCAGATCGGCAAGGTTGTGAACTACAGCCGCGACTGGGTCATCGAAAAGCTTGTCTTCCGTGTCGCGTTCGACACGGACATCGACCTGGTGCGCAAGCTGTTCAAAAAGGTCGGACAGGAAATTGCAGAGAACCCGGAACTCAACAAAGACCTGCTGGAACCCTTCAAGAGCCAGGGGATTGCCGCCGTTGAGGACGGCACCCTCGTCATTCGCGGGAAATTCAAGGCGCGGGCAGGCCAGCAGTTCGCCGTGAAAAAAGCCGTACTCTCGGCGGTGCAGAAGGTTTTCAACGAAAACGGCGTTCACGTTGTGTCGAAGCCCCTCGGGGTCGGGCCACCGGGTTCGTAGCACTGGCATGTCCGCGAAACTCGCGTTATGCGGGGTGCGGACAGGTATGGAGCTATGAGCGATGCCGCCCTCCTCCGAAGTGAAGCGACTTCTCGAAATCATGGCGGCGCTCCGCCATCCTGAAACGGGTTGCCCGTGGGACCTGGAGCAGGATTTCGCATCCATAGCTCCCTACACTCTCGAAGAAGCTTATGAGGTGGTCGATGCCATCGAGCGCGGCGACTTCGTCGATCTGAAGGAGGAGCTCGGCGATCTGCTGCTGCAGGTCGTCTTTCATGCACGGATGGCTGAAGAGAAGCACCTCTTCACGTTCTCCGATGTCGTCGATGCCATCGTGCAGAAGCTCATCCGCCGCCATCCGCATGTCTTTGGAGACGCGCGCGACATGTCTCCGGAAGAGGTCAAGGACACCTGGGACAGGATCAAGCAGGAAGAGAAGGCCGAACGCCTCGCCGCACGGGCAAAGGCAGGGCTCCCGCCGGACATGACCGGCTTCCTTGGCGGCATACCAACTCCCCTGCCCGGCCTGACGCGCGCGCAGAAGCTCACGGCGAAAGCCGCAAAAGTCGGCTTCGATTGGCCCGAAGCGAGGCAGGTGGTTGCAAAGATCCACGAAGAACTCGATGAGGTTCAGGAGGCCGCCGAAACAGGCATTCGCGACCGTATCGAGGATGAGATCGGCGATCTCCTTTTCGCCGTCGCCAACCTCGCCCGCCATTACGACATCGATCCCGAGGCGGCCTTGCGGCGAACGAACGCCAAATTCGAGCGCAGGTTTTCAGCGATAGAGACGGCTCTGGCCGAGAAAAACCGCACGCTCGACGAGGCCAGCCTGGACGAGATGGAAAACCTTTGGGTCGAGGCGAAATTGAAGGATCGCGGCTCGCCTTAACCCGGCAACGCCTTGGCGTGGGGGAACCGCGCCAGAAAGCGCGGCTCCTTGCCGGACGTAACCCGAACCTGAAGGATCGAGTGCCCCTCCTCGGTCACCTTCCGGCTTACGATTTCGGTGTTCTCGTGAAGCCAGGCAAAGCCCTGACCATCCTCCGGCGCGACATCGACCTCATAGCGCATGCGCTCGGCGGCGAGGTGAATGCTGATTGCCGCCAACAATTCGGGGATGCCCTCCCCCGTCAGCGCCGAAATCAGGATCGGGCGACGGGCCGCCTCCGTACGCTCCGACGTAACGGCAAGACGCTGGCGCTCGTCCTCCGACAAAAGATCGGCCTTGTTCCAGACCTCGACAACGCGCCGCGTATCTTCAGGATCGATGCCGAGTTCCCGGAGGACAGTTGCGACATCGCCGGCCTGGGCCTCCGTTTCGCCATGCGAAACATCGCGCACATGGAGCAGGACATCGGCTTCCACCACGTCCTCCAAAGTCGCGCGGAAGGCGGCGACGAGCATGGTCGGCAAATCGGAAATGAAGCCGACGGTATCGGAGAGAATGGCCTTGTCGCCGGAAGGCAACTCGATGGCGCGGGAGGTCGGATCGAGAGTGGCGAAAAGCATGTTCTCGGCCAGAACCTCCGCCTCCGTCATGCGATTGAAGAGCGTTGATTTTCCGGCGTTGGTATAGCCGACGAGGGCGACGATCGGATAAGGCACGCGTCGGCGGCTGGCGCGATGGAGCGCGCGGGTCTGAACGACGGTTTCGAGCTCCCGCTCGATCCGCTTCATCCGCTCTTGAATCATGCGCCGGTCGGCTTCGATCTGCGTCTCGCCCGGGCCGCCAAGGAAGCCGAAGCCACCACGTTGGCGCTCCAGGTGGGTCCAGGACCGGACGAGGCGGCCCTTCTGGTAGGCAAGATGGGCCAGTTCGACCTGAAGAGTGCCCTCTTTGGTCCGCGCCCGTCGACCGAAGATTTCAAGAATGAGCCCGGTCCGGTCGATGACTTTCGCACCCCAGGCCTTTTCCAAATTGCGTTGTTGGATCGGGCTCAAGGCGCAATCCATCACCACGAGCCCGATCTCTTCCGCGCGAATGAGCCCGCCCAGCTCCTCGACCTTGCCGCTGCCGATGAAGGTCGAGGGCCGTGGCGAGGAAAGCTGTGCGATCAGCGCGTTGACAATATGGAGATCGATGGCCCCAGCGAGGCCCACAGCCTCTTCGAGCCGGGCCTCGATGGGGCGCGGGTTAACCGATTGTCCCTCGATGGCAGCCCCGCCACGCGGACGGCGCGTCAGATAAGGGCCGACGACAAGCGTGCGCGTGCCTGCGGCTACATCCTTCTCTGGCTCAGCCAATTGACTGAGGCGCTGTTCTCCGGGGGACCGGGGTTCGGTCAAATCAGGCCTTCTCGCCGCCGGTCGGGTCGTCCTGGTCGAAGAGCTGGACGGGCTGTCCCGGCATGATCGTGGAAATGGCGTGCTTGTAGACCAACTGCGAGTGCCCGTCGCGACGAAGCAGAACGCAGAAATTATCGAACCAAGTGACAACGCCCTGAAGTTTTACCCCGTTTACGAGAAAGATCGTGAGAGGGATCTTGTTCTTCCGCACGTAATTAAGAAACGTGTCCTGAAGATTTTGAGCGCGTTCACCCGCCATTGAAGTTGCCTCGCCAGCCCGTCGCCGCCGATCTTGGCTATAGGGCTGTTCATATTGCTTGTCCGCATCCGTGCGGTCGCTGACCGGCACTCTTATTACAGGGCGAACCTTGCCGTTACGCAAGAGGCTTGCCCGATATTATGCCTTTTTTCCGTGGATCGCCCCTCAGCCGCCGATCCCCAAGGACTTGAGCTTGCGGTGCAGGGCGGACCGCTCCATGCCGATGAATTCGGCCGTACGCGATATGTTGCCGCTGAAACGGGCGATCTGGGCGAGCAGGTATTCACGCTCAAAAATTTCACGGGCATCACGCAGCGGCAGGCTCATCAGTTTCTCGCCACCGGATCCCGCAGGGGTCGTCGGTACGAGGCTGCCGAGTTCGGCAGGAAGCATGTCGGCCGTAATGGCTGCATCCGGCTCGCCGGAACTCAGAATCATCAGTCGCTCCACATTATTGCGGAGTTGCCGGACATTGCCCGGCCAGTCATGCGACTGCAGAACGGCCATCGCATCGTCGGCAATATGGCGCTTGGAAAGACCGGTCGCCGCCGAAATCTGGTCCATGAAGAACTCGATCAACTCCGGCACGTCCTCTCGATGCTCGGCCAGAGACGGCACGCGGATCGGGATCACGCCGAGGCGATGGAACAGGTCTTCGCGGAAGCGCCCTGCCGCGATTTCGGCCCCGAGATCCCGGCTTGAAGAGGAGATGAGGCGCACATCCACATGAACGCGCGCCGTTCCCCCGACCCTCTGAAAGTTCTGGTCGACCAGCACGCGCAGGATGCGGTTCTGGGTCTCGCGCGGCATATCGGCGATCTCGTCGATGTAAAGCGTTCCGCCATGCGCCTCTTCCAACGCCCCGATGCGGCGTCCGCGACCGTCACCGCTTTCGATGCCGAAGAGCTCCGCCTCCATGTTGTCCGGCGTAATCGTCGCGGCAGGCAGTACGACGAAGGCGCCGTTCGCCCGGCTCGACAGGGAGTGGATCGTCCTCGCCGCAAGCTCTTTGCCCGAGCCCGGAGCACCGGTCACAAGGATGCGCGCGTTCGTCGGAGCAGCGCGCTCGATGGCCTGCCGAAGCTGATTGACAGCAATCGACTTGCCCATGACGCGGTCTGCCTGGATCGACCGTGCACGAAGATCACGCACCTCACGCTTGAGACGGGAGGCCTCGAGAGCCCGCTCAGCCACCAGCACCAGGCGGTCCGCCTTGAACGGCTTTTCGATAAAGTCGTATGCGCCGGCCTTGATGGCGGAAACGGCGGTTTCGATATTGCCGTGCCCCGAGATCATCACCACCGGCAGGTCGGGATGCTGCGCCTTGATCAGGTCGAGAACCTGCAATCCGTCAAGGCGGCTTCCCTGCAGCCAGATGTCGAGAAAGACCAAGTGCGGCCGCCGCGCCTCGATGGCCGCAAGCGCCTCGTCGGACGAGCCCGCCGTCCGGGTCCGGTGCCCCTCGTCTTCAAGAATACCTGCGACAAGGTCTCGAATATCGATCTCATCATCGACAATCAGAATATCGGCGCTCATGAGCTTGCCCTGTTCTTTTCACGGTCGGCTTGGGTTTCGGACGTGTCCGAGACGGCAAATCCCGCCTTCGGAATCCACATCCGCACTCGTCCCCCGCGCCCCGCGGGATTGTCGACGAGTTCCATGCCACCACCGTGGTCTTCCAAAATCTTGCTGACGATAGGCAGTCCAAGCCCCGTCCCGCCTTCGCGCGTGGTCATGTAAGGCTCCAGCAGCCGCTGACGCCCCTCGACCGGAAAGCCCTTGCCGTTGTCCGTAATCTCGATGACCAGAAAATCGGCATGGCTATCGTCGAGCGCCACCGAAATCTGCCCCGGCCCGCGCTCGTTCTCCGGAACAGCGGCAATCGCTTCCGTGGCGTTCTTCACGATATTTGTCACAGCCTGCGACAGAAGCCGCCGGTCGATGGGGACGACGACGGGATGGTGCGGCAGAAGATCGGTGAACTGAATGTCGGTATGCGCAATGCGCATCATGAAAACGACCTGCCGGATCGTTTCATTGAGATCCTCATCCCCGATCTTGGGCTTCGGCATCCGCGCGAAGGAGGAGAACTCGTCGACCATTCGCTTGATGTCGTCGACCTGCCTCACGATGGTGTCGGTGCATTGGTCGAAGACTTCCCGGTCCGTGGTGATCACCTTGCCGTACTTGCGGCGGATGCGCTCGGCCGAGAGCTGGATCGGCGTGAGCGGGTTCTTGATTTCATGAGCGATGCGACGCGCAACGTCGGCCCATGCGGAGGTTCGCTGCGCCGTGACGAGATCGGTAATATCGTCCAGAGTGATGACGAGATCGCCTTCCTCACTGCGCGCCTGCTCGCTCGCAATGCGCACGTTGAGGGTTCTTTCCTTGCCCCGCCTCGTGATCAAAATCTGTTTCTGCAGAATTCGTTGCCGCGAACTTTTCATCTCCTCTACGAGATTCAAAACCTCCGGCAGGACCGCCCCGATCTGGCGCCCGAGAAGCTCCTCGCCGGAGGTCGCAAGGAGCGCTTCGGTCGAAGGATTCACGATGGTGATGTTGCCCCGCGCATCGATGCCGATGACGCCTGCGGACACTCCGGCCAGCACGGCCTCTGTAAACAAACGCCGGCGGTCGATCAGCTCGCTCGCAGCCGTCAGGCCGTCATGCTGATGACGAAGCTCTGAAGTCATCTTGTTGAAGGTTTCGCCAAGATGCGCGAGATCGCCCTCACCGCGCTTCACCGGCACCTGCACATAGAAATTACCGGTGGCCACCTGGTCCGTCGCATAGATCAGTCGCCGGATCGGAGCGACGAGACGGTTCGCGAAATTGAGGCCGAACCAGATCGCGGACAACAGAACGATCAGCGCGATCAGCGTGAACATGGACGCAAAGGCGACCTGAATGCCGACTTTCTTCTGCTCCAAAGCCTCGTAGATGGCGACACCCGCCTCCGCGATCTGAGGGAACTCGACAGCACGCGGATCGACCTCACGGGCGACGTAAAGAATTCGTCCATCGTGCGCCTGAAGCTTCAACAGAGAGCGGAACACGTTGCCACTGCGCGGGAACAGGCATAGCGCCTCTGTCTCGTTGGCATCATCGAGATCCGCTGCGGACGGCATCGGCATCCCTTCGATGGGGCGCGGTTCGATCTTGTCGACGACGCTCCCATTCGGCTCCAGGATCATCGCCACAGGAAACCCGAGAAAGACCGCCCGGGAATTCAGGAAATCGTGAAAGACCTTGCGGTCCGCGTCGTACAGGACCTTGGCCCGGTTGAGGTCCGCCGCCATCAACTGAGTTTCCCGGGCGAGGGTCCGGCATTGGGTTTCACGATAAGCGCGGGCGATCTCGACGGTGTTGGTCATCAGCCCCTTGATCGAGCCGGTGAACCAGGGATCGAGGCCGCGCTCCAGGGTCACCGTCGCCACGACAGCGACCAGAATTGCCGGAAGAACCGCGACGAGACTGAAGAGGCTGACGACGCGGATGTGCAACCCGGCGGCGGCGGCCCCTACCCTGCGTTCCCGCATCAGCCTCTTGGTCTGCCAGGCAACAACACCAAGCAGGACCAGGATCAAGGCGCCGTTGAGGATGAAGACCCAGATGACCACGTCATGGGTCGGCAGAATGGGCGTCAGTCCCGCGAGAACAAGAAACGTTGTCAGCGCCGAGGTCAAAGCCGCCAGCACCGCGATGGGCCCGAGCCATCCCGGCCCCTGCTGGCCAGTTTCGGCGAGCTGCCGTTGTGCTTGTGTGTCGAGGCTGGTCAAAACAGACAGTTCCACCTTGCCCGGCCCATTCATCCTTAGCCGGTTCCTGCGGTGATGCACCAACACAACACTGTGGTCAAATTATTACAGGCGGTTGCCGCTCAGCGCGTGCTCTTGATCACCTGAAGTTCAAGGTCGCGAACCTTTTTTCGCAAAGTGTTGCGGTTCACTCCGAGCAATTCGGCGGCCCGGATCTGATTTCCGCGCGTTGCAGCGAGCGCCGCGCCGATCAAGGGCCCTTCGATCTCCCGCAGGATTCGGTGATAGAGGCCGGGAGGAGGCAGGGAATCCTTGAAGTTGGAGAAATACTCCGCGAGATGGCGCTCCACGGCGTCCGCAAGAGGCTCCGAATCAACCTTCAGAGCCGTTTTTCCAGCAACCGCCTGCGGCAATGACGGGGCCCGCGCGTCCAGTTCGGCGTCGATGATCGCTCCCGTAATGGTATCCTGCGGATAAAGAGCGGCGAGCCGGCGGATCAGGTTCTCAAGCTCGCGCACGTTGCCGGGCCAGCGATATCGCTTGAGACGGTCCATGGCCTCGACATCGAGCTGCTTGCGGGAAAGCCCTTCCTTTTCCACCAACGCGAAAAAGTGCCGGGCAAGATCGGGAATATCCTCGACGCGCTCGCGCAAAGGAGGAAGGCGCAGCGGCACCACGTTGAGCCGGAAAAACAGGTCCTCGCGGAAGAGCCCCTGTTGAATCAGGATGCGCAAGTCCTTGTTGGTCGCGGCAACGATACGGACATTGGTCTTGATCGGAACCCGGCCACCAACCGTCGTATATTCCCCCTGTTGCAGAACACGCAGGAGCCGGGTCTGGGCTTCCATCGGCATGTCGCCGATCTCGTCGAGGAAGAGCGTGCCGCCCTCGGCCTGCTCGAAACGGCCGGTGTTGCGGGATGTCGCGCCTGTGAAGGCTCCCTTTTCGTGGCCGAAGAGTTCGGACTCGATGAGTTCACGCGGAATGGCCGCCATGTTGACGGCGACAAACGGCCCCTGCCGGCGCTTGCCGTAATCGTGCAACGCGCGAGCGACGAGCTCCTTACCCGTTCCGGATTCACCCGTAATCATCACGGTGAGATCCGTCGGCATGAGCCGCGCGAGGGCGCGGTAGATTTCCTGCATCGCCGAAGAGCGTCCGACGAGCGGAATATCCTCGTTGTCGGCCGTCGGCTGCACGCTGGAGAGTGCCCGCGGGCGCGAAAGCGCGCGCCCGACAACGGCTACGAGCTCCTTAAGATCGAAGGGCTTCGGCAGATACTCGTATGCTCCGCGCTCGGAGGCCTTGATCGCCGTCATGAACGTGTTTTGCGCGCTCATGACGATGATCGGCAGGTCCGGGCGCAGTTTCTTGATGCGAGGCAGAAGATCGAAAGCGTTTTCGTCGGGCATCACGACGTCGGTGATGACGAGATCCCCCTCGCCTTGCGCCACCCATCGCCAGAGCGTCGCGGCGTTGCTGGTGGAGCGAACCTCGTAACCGGCCCGGGAGAGAGCCTGATTCAGGACCGTCCGGATGGCGGCGTCGTCGTCAGCGAGGAGAATGTGTCCGCTTGGCATGGTCGGTCCTCAATGATCCGATCCCCGGCCGTCATCGGCGCGATGCATCGGCAACAGAATTCGGAAGGTTGTGCGGCGGGGAGCGGGGTCGCATTCGATGATCCCGCCGTGATCGCCGACGATCTTCGCAGCGAGAGCAAGCCCGAGGCCGCTCCCTTGCGCCTTCGTCGTCACGAACGGATCGAAAAGATCGCCCACAAGGTCCGAGGGAATGCCCGGCCCGTTGTCGCGAATGCTCACCTCGATAGGCAGGCTGACGCGCTCGCGCGACCCCGGCACTTGCAGGCGCACGCCGGTCCGGAAGGCCGTACCAAGCGCAATCTCGCCATCGGGGCTGTCCATGCCGATGGCTTCAGCCGCGTTCTTGACGAGATTCAGGATGACCTGAATGAGTTGATCGCGGTTCCCCAGAACCGGCGGCAGGGACGGATCGTAGCTCTCGACGAAACGGATATGGCGCGCAAAGCCCGACTGCGCGAGCCGCTTCACATGATCAAGAACCCCGTGGACGTTGACGGGACCGCGCTCGATGGGACGCTCCTCTCCGAAAAGCTCCATGCGCTCGACGAGCTTCACGATCCGGTCCGTCTCGTCGCAAATCAGGCGTGTCAGGAGGCGATCGTCCTCGCCGGCCGACTGCTCCAGCAATTGCGCAGCACCACGGATTCCGGAAAGAGGATTCTTGATCTCATGCGCGAGCATGGCGCCCAGCGCCGTGATCGAGCGCGCGGCCCCACGATGGGTCAATTGACGATCCATCTTCTCGGCAATCGTGCGCTCCTGAAGCATGACAACAACGCCGTCGCTGTGATCGCCCAAAGGCGTCGCAAACACATCGACGATCCGCTCGGCCCCGATGCGTGGGGAGCCGATGTCGATCCGATGCTCGCTGACGCCGGCGCCGCGCTTCCGCACGTCCTCTATCAAGGCGAGGATCGGTGAACCGTAAGGGATGAAATCGTTGAGCCGCTGGCGCTGCATCACGCGCAGGCTCATCTCGAAGAAGACTTCAGCCGCGGAGTTGGCGTTAAGAACGTGACCGTCCTCACCGATTGTCAGCACCGGCAGCGGAAGCGCGTTCATGATGAGATCGCCTCCGCCTCCCATCACGCGGCCTTCCGGTTGGGTCGCGAATACACCTCGCGCAACAAGGCGATCACTTGCTCCGGCATTTCGGACGTCACGAGAGCGAGCCGCTGGGCCGGATCGCCATCGAAACCGGAAGCGGCTGCGACCTCCGCATAGCCCGCCAAATGCTTGCGGGCGTGCCGGATGCCGACCTCGCGCCCATAGAGGGACAGCAAGCCCTCGTAGTGCTCGATTGCGATCTCCGCCATGACGGTGGGTTCCGGGTCCGGCAGGAAACGCCCGTGCAACGCCGCACCGATCTGCCCGACCAGCCACGGACGTCCGACGGCGGCCCGGCCGATCATGACGGCGGATGCGCCGGATGCCGAGAGGCAGCGGCGCGCCTCTTCGACGGATCCGATATCACCGTTGGCGATCACGGGAATCCGCACGGCTTCGACCACCGGCGAAATCGCCCCCCAGTCAGCCTGCCCCTTGTAGAATTGCTGCCGCGTCCGCCCATGAACTGTCACGGCGCTGACGCCGAGATCTTCCGCTCGCCGGACCAGCTCCGGCGCGTTCAGGCTTTGATGATCCCAGCCGAGACGCATCTTGACGGTTACAGGGACTGTCGCCGCGAGAACGCTGGCCTCGATCAGGCGGCAAGCGTGGTCGAGATCGCGCATGAGCGCGGAACCGGCATAGCCGCCGATCACGCGCTTTGCCGGGCAGCCCATGTTGATGTCGATGATGCGCGCGCCCGCCCCCTCGGCGACCTTCACCGCTTCCGACATCCAGCGCGGATCACAGCCGGCAAGCTGCACGACATGAGGCTCGATCCCGGCTCCCTCAGCCCTCAAGACAGCTTCCGATGAACCCTGGACCAGTTCGTCCGAGGCGACCATCTCGGAAACCACGAGGCCTGCCCCAAGGCGCTTGGCGATCCGCCGAAACACGACATCGGTTACGCCGGAGAGAGGTGCAAGAACAGCGTTCGTGCCGATTTGAACCGGCCCGACCTGAAACCCATCGCCTATTTTTTGATCAAATTTCATTCTGCCTACTGAATAACCAAATCCACTGACTGCGCAACCCCTCGAAGTGCGTTTTCACGCCGCAAAGATACGGGGGTTTGCTTTAGCCGAGCGGGGCGCGTAGGACAGCGCCAGTCGCCGGGGCTGCTTTCTCATGACTGTTATCGCTCTCATTGTTGCGGCGGGACGTGGAGTTCGGGCCGGAGAAGGGCTGCCGAAGCAATATCGGCCCCTCGCCGGCCGGACCGTTCTGGAAAGAACACTGACCGCCTTCTTGGCCCATCCCGGAATCGACCGTGTCGTCGTGGTGATTAGTCCCGCCGATAAACGTCTATACGATGACACCGTCCGAATGATCCCGCATGAGATTGCCGGAAAACTGGCGCAACCTGTCGCCGGAGGCGAAACGCGGCAACAATCAGTCCGGAATGGCCTGGAGGCGCTGCCTTCTCTCAATGCCACCATCGTACTGGTCCACGATGCGGCCCGGCCTTTCGCGGATGCGGCGCTGATCGACAGGGCTATCGAGGCGGCAGCAAAATTTGGAGCGGCGGTCCCAGGGGTCGCCGTTACGGATACGATCAAGGTTGTTGGAGCCGAGGAAGAAGTCGTCGCGACGCCGGACCGCGCTAGCCTCAGGGCTATCCAGACACCCCAAGCCTTTCAATTTGCGCCCCTGCTCGATGCCCATCGCAAGGCCCTGGAGAGCGATGCGCTGACCTTCACGGATGACGGCGGTCTCATGGAATGGGCCGGGTACCCCGTCCACGT
Organism: Microvirga flavescens; assembly: GCF_003290125.1. Lineage (GTDB taxonomy): Bacteria > Pseudomonadota > Alphaproteobacteria > Rhizobiales > Beijerinckiaceae > Microvirga > Microvirga flavescens. The sequence continues at coordinate 38,321 of NZ_QMKH01000004.1, read as the reverse complement.
CTTCGAAGGGGATTCTCTCAACGTGAAGCTCACGAGTTCCAATGATTTCGCTGAAGCCGAAAGGCGACTGAAGGGCGAGCCCATGACTTATCTGACAAAGCTCGGCACGGGCTTCGACGTCCATATTTTCGGCGAGGGAGACCATGTCTGGCTCGGCGGCATCAAGGTTCCGCACAGCCGGGGCGTCGTCGCCCACTCCGATGGCGATGTGATCCTTCATGCCTTGACCGACGCCATTCTCGGCGCGCTGGCCGACGGCGACATCGGCGTGCATTTCCCGCCGAGCGATCCGCAATGGAAAGGGGCCTCGTCAGATCGATTCCTGGCCGACGCTGTTACCCGGGTGCGCCGCCGGGGCGGCATCGTCGATCATCTGGACGCGACCCTGCTCTGTGAAGCGCCCCGCCTAGGGCCGCACCGCGAGGCCATGCGCCGGCGGATCGCCGAGATCGCCGGGATTGGAATCGACAGCGTCTCGCTCAAAGCAACAACGACCGAGAAGCTCGGCTTTACCGGCCGCGGGGAAGGTATCGCGGCCCAGGCGGCGGCGACGATACGCCTGCCGAAGGAGAGCGCTCCATGACCACCCCTGTCCTGCAAGCCCGCGCCGCCGATCTGCTCAAGGCCTATGGGGCCCGGAGATGGAAAATCGCCACCGCTGAGTCCTGCACGGGCGGCCATGTGATTGCCCTTCTGACCGACATCGCCGGTTCTTCCGCCGTGGTGGAGCGCGGGTTCGTGACCTATTCGAACGAGGCGAAGAGCGAACTGATCGGAGTTCCTGCGGAACTGATTGCCGCTCATGGAGCAGTGAGTGAGCCGGTCGCGCGCGCCATGTCGGAAGGGGCGCTGGTCCATTCGCGCGCCGATGTGGCGGTTGGCATCACGGGCATTGCCGGCCCCGGCGGCGGCACGGCGGCAAAGCCCGTCGGGCTGGTGCATTTCGCCTTGAGCGTGAAGGGCCGCCCGACCTTCGCGCTGGAGCGCCGATACGGCGATCTTGGCCGGGAAGCCGTGAGGCGCTCCGCCGTCGAGGACGCTCTCGGACTTCTGGAAAAAGCCCTCGCCGATTAGACCCCGGTCTGATCGGGGCTCGTCAGGGACGGCTTGCCGTAGACGACCCCGGCACGCTTTTCGAACGCTTCTGAGAATTTGTGGAAGGCCTTGTCGAACATGGCTCCCATGAGCATGCCAAGAGCGAAGCTCTTGAACTCGTAGGAAATGTAGAACTCGATATCGCAGCCGGTGTCCGTCGGCTGAAAGCCCCAGCGGTTTTCAAGATACTTGAACGGCCCGTCCACGTATTCGACCTGAATGCGCAAACGCGGACGGTCGAGGGTGACGCGGGTGGTGAAGACTTCCTTGATCGCCTTGTAGCCAACCCCCATCCGCGCCACGAGGGTCTCGATGCCCTCCCCGCTCTGGGTCTTGCGGACGATGCGCAGCGACTCGCACAGCGGCAGGAATTCCGGATAGCGCTCCACGTCCGCCACCAGCTCGAACATCTGGAGCGGCGTATGCGCCACCGGCTGGATGCTGCGGAACGACGGCATGGCTCAGGCGGCTTTCAACAATGCCGGGAGCCCAGCCTCGAAGGCCAGAACCTCAGCCTGCGATGAAAGCAGGAAACCGGCCTGATCTGGCCGCAAGGCGCGCAGGACCGCCAGCATCTTCGGGCGCACTTTTTCCGGATAGGTCCAGATGAAACGGGCGAAAGTCCAGTAATCCCGGTTGAAATATTCTGGGCATCCCTCGCCGAGATCCGCGCGCTCTTTGCGGTAGTTCACGAGGACGCGCCGCACCGCGCGGGCAAGGCACAGCCCTCGAGGCATGTCCAGCATCACGATAGAGGTGGCGCGGGCGACCTGAATACCTGCCGCGTCCGGATACTCGCCGTCCATGATCCAGGCGGGTTTGGCAGCGAGTTCGGCGGCTTGCGCGTCCCATTCATCGGCGTCGGGCTTCACCCAGCCCGGCCGCCAATATTCCCGGTCGAGATGGATCAGCGGCAGGCCGAGACGCTCCGCCATGAGGCGGGCGAGTGTCGTCTTGCCGGCTCCGGGCGAGCCGATGACCAGGATGCGCTGCATCGCTTAATCAGGCTCCGAGCCTTTCGAGGCGCGCCGCCTTCAGTTTCGCGAAATCGTCCCCCGCGTGGTGCGAGGAGCGCGTCAGCGGCGTCGAGGACACCAGCAGGAAGCCTTTGGCGTAAGCGGTGGTCTCGTAGGCCTTGAATTCGGCCGGCTCTACGAAGCGGATCACCGGGTGGTGCTTCTTGGTGGGTTGGAGATACTGACCGATGGTCATGAAATCCACCTCCGCCGAGCGCAGGTCGTCCATGAGCTGGAGCACCTCGTTACGCTCCTCGCCGAGGCCGACCATGATGCCGGACTTGGTGAAGATGGTCGGATCGAGCTCCTTCACGCGCTGCAGCAGGCGGATGGAGTGGAAATAGCGCGCGCCGGGGCGGACCTTGAGGTATTTGGACGGCACAGTTTCGAGATTGTGGTTGAACACGTCGGGCCGCGCCGCGACGACGATTTCGAGCGCGCCGGGCTTGCGCAGGAAATCAGGAGTAAGAATTTCCACCGTGGTCTTGGGCGAGCGGGCGCGGATGGCGTTGATGACATCCGCGAAATGCTGCGCGCCGCCGTCGTCGAGATCGTCCCGGTCGACCGAGGTGATGACCACATGCTCCAGGCCGAGCTTCTCGACGGCCTTCGCCACGCTTTCCGGCTCATGCGGGTCGAGCGCCTGCGGCATGCCGGTCTTCACGTTGCAGAAGGCGCAGGCTCGCGTGCAGGTGTCGCCCATGATCATGAAGGTGGCGTGCTTCTTCTCCCAGCATTCGCCGATGTTGGGGCAGCCCGCCTCCTCACAAACCGTGACGAGCTTGTTCTCGCGCACGATGCGGTTCGTCTCGGCCCATTTGGGCGAGCCGGGCGCCTTCACGCGGATCCAGTCCGGCTTGCGCTGCTGGACAGGCTGATCCGGCCGGTGCGCCTTTTCCGGGTGGCGGGGGCGGTTGTCCCTGTTCAGAAGATCGAGAACGACGGCCATGGAAGCGTGCCCATTGTTGCGAAATGCTCAACCCGTGACTTAAGGGTTTCGGCGCGCGGGTGCAAATGGCGAAATCGCCTGCGGCATGGCCGGTCCTCATCCTGCGAATGGGCGGATGCGGCCCTAGTAGGACGGCCTGCGCCCGGTGATCGCCCGATAGACGACGATCAGCACCGTCGCGCCGAAGATCGCCGCGATCAGCACGCTCCAGAACCCGCTGACCTCGATGCCCGCCAGATTGGCCAGAAACCCGCCGACGAACGCCCCCACGATGCCGAGCAGCATGTTGGTCAAAAGCCCGTGGCTCGATTTCGTGAACCGCTCAGCGACCCAACCGGCGATGACGCCGATCACCAGCATCATGAAGAACCCGACACCTTCCATCACGCCTCTCCTTCGTCGTCCGAAGAATGAACGGCCACGCCCCCTCTTTTGTTGCGCCATTCCATGAGAAGGCGCTCGCGTACAAAGGAGGCAGTTCCTGCCGCCGCAGCACCCATTCGCCTCGTCACCACAATCGGGAGTTTCGCAAATGGAACTCAACAAATTTGAAAGCTATCGCCCATAATCATATGTAGTCATTAGATTTTTTAATTTCAAATACGCCAAATCACCCCGCTTTGGATGACGTGTCTGGTGCCTTCGGTGGTTATGGGTTCCGCTTCCGCCGCAGCTTGGCGCGCGCACAGCTATGACACCGTATGATTGGGACGCACTCGTCGCTGAACGCGGGCCATGCCATAAGGCCGCCCTTCTTCAGGCTCGGGACCCATGATTCGCGTCGAGAACGTTACTAAGCAGAACAGCCACCGGATCCTCTTCATCGAGGCGTCCGCGACCCTTCAGAAGGAAGAGAAGATCGGTCTGGTCGGCCCCAACGGTGCGGGCAAGACAACCCTCTTCCGGATGATCAACAAGGAAGAGGAACCGGACGAGGGCCAGGTGTCCGTCGATCGCGGCGTCACGATCGGCTATTTCAGCCAGGATGTCGGCGAAATGGCGGGCCGGAGCGCCGTGTCCGAGGTGATGGACGGGGCCGGCCCCGTAAGCGAGGTCGCGGCCGAGTTGCGGGAACTTGAAGCCGCGATGGTCGATCCGGAGCGGATGGACGATCTCGACCGGATCGTCGAGCGCTACGGCGAGGTGCAGGCGCGCTATGAGGAACTCGACGGCTACTCCCTCGAGGGCCGCGCGCGGGAGGTTCTCGCGGGGTTAGGCTTTTCCCAGGAGATGATGGACGGCGACGTGGGCGCTTTGTCCGGCGGCTGGAAGATGCGCGTCGCGCTTGCCCGCATCCTCCTCATGCGCCCCGACGTGATGCTGCTCGACGAGCCGAGCAACCATCTCGATCTCGAAAGCCTCATCTGGCTGGAAGGATTCTTGAAGGGTTATGACGGTGCATTGCTCATGACCTCGCACGACCGCGCGTTCATGAACCGCATCGTCAACAAGATCGTCGAGATCGACGGCGGCACGCTGACGACCTATTCCGGCGATTACGAATTCTACGAGCAGCAGCGCGCCCTGAACGAGAAGCAGCAGCAGGCGCAGTTCGAGCGGCAGCAGGCGATGCTCGCCAAGGAGATCAAGTTCATCGAGCGCTTCAAGGCGCGCGCGTCCCACGCCGCGCAGGTGCAGAGCCGCGTCAAGAAGCTGGAAAAGATCGACCGGGTGGAGCCGCCTCGGCGTCGGCAAACCGTGACGTTCGAGTTTCAGCCCGCGCCCCGCTCGGGGGACGACGTGGTCAGTCTGAAGGGCGTCCACAAGCGCTATGGCGGCCGGAGCATCTATGAGGGACTGGACTTCATGGTGCGCCGCAAGGAACGCTGGTGCGTCATGGGCGTTAACGGTGCCGGAAAATCGACCCTGCTGAAGCTGGTCACGGGTTCCGCATCGCCCGACGTGGGAACGGTGACGCTCGGCAGCAGCGTGAAGATGGGCTACTTCGCCCAGCACGCGATGGAGGTTCTGGACGGGGAGCGCACGGTGTTCCAGTGGCTGGAAGACTCGTTCCCGCAGGCGGGCCAAGGCTCGCTGCGCGCGCTCGCCGGATGCTTCGGCTTCTCGGGCGACGATGCGGAAAAGAAATGCCGCGTGCTCTCGGGCGGAGAGAAAGCGCGGCTGGTGATGGCCAAGATGCTCTATGACCCGCCGAATTTCCTCGTGCTCGACGAGCCCACCAACCATCTGGACATGGCGACGAAGGAAATGCTGGTCGAAGCGCTGTCGCGCTATGAAGGCACAATGCTTTTCGTCTCGCACGACCGCCACTTCCTGAGCGCATTGTCCAACCGGGTTCTCGAACTCACGCCGGATGGCATCCACCAGTACGGCGGCGGCTATACGGAATACGTGGCGAGCACAGGCCAGGAAGCGCCGGGCCTGCGGAGTTAATCGCTCGGCGTCCCTCGCAGACCCTTTTCATATCTCGCGCGTTGTTCCGCGCGGGCATTCATGAGAAGGCGAAACGATGGGCCAGAGCGAGATCGATGCCATTCGCACCCTTCTAACCTCCAGGCCCCGGCCCGTCGGGTGGATCGAGCGGCGACAGCGCATCGAGGAGGTAGGCGCGGTTTGGCCCGTCGCAGGCGACATCGTCCTTGAGCCGGTGCAGATTGATGGCTTCTCTGCGGAATGGTCTCTCGCACCGGGAAGCGACGCCTCGCGGGTGCTCCTGTTCTTTCATGGCGGAGGCTATTGCTCGGGCTCCGTTCTGAGCCATCGTCGACTGATCACAGAGGCCGGGCGGGCAGCGGGTATTCGCACGCTTGCTGTCGCTTATCGTCTCGCTCCCGAAAACCCTTTTCCTGCCGCCTTCGATGACGCCAAGGCCGCGTGGCGATTTCTGCTGTCGCAGGGCATCGCGGCTGAGCGCATCGTCGTGGGTGGGGACAGCGCGGGCGGCGGGCTCACGCTGGCGCTGATGACCTCCTTACGCGATGAAAGGGCTCCCCTGCCCGCCTGCGGCTGGCTTATGTCGCCCTGGACAGACCTAACCTTGTCAGGTTCGACCCTCGCCACCAAGGATGCGGTCGACCCGCTCATACACGAAGGCTATCTCGAAGAACTCGCGGCCGCTTATGTTCCTCGAGGCATTGACCGCAAAGACCCGCGCGTGTCGCCGCTCTATGCCGATCTCACCGGTTTGCCGCCGCTTCTCATACAAGTCGGGTCAGCAGAGACGCTGCTCTCCGACGCGACGCGCTTCGCGGAAGCGGCGGGCTCGCAGGACGTCGCTGTGACGCTCGAAATCTGGCCGCACATGATCCACGCCTGGCTCTTATGGAACGCACATCTCAAGCCGGGGCGAGATGCGCTTGCCAACGCAGGCGCATTCATGCGGCGGCACTTTTGATGCAAGCGGAAGATGCCATCACTCCGGCAGGAATGGCACCTTCAGGCTGCGGTCAAACGTGAATCACCCGCCCATACGCATCCAGTACGCTCTTGTGCATCGTCTCGGAGAGCGTCGGGTGCGGGAAGACGGCGTGGATCAGTTCCTCTTCCGTCGTCTCGAGGTTCATCGCGATCACGAAGCCCTGGATGAGCTCGGTGACTTCCGCGCCGATCATGTGCGCGCCGAGCAACTGTCCGGTCTTCTTGTCGAAGATCGTTTTCACCAGGCCGTCCGGCTCGCCGAGCGCGATGGCCTTGCCGTTGCCGACAAAGGGGAAGCGCCCGACGCGGATGTCGTAGCCGGCTTCCTTCGCCTTCGCTTCCGTGAGGCCGACCGAGGCGATCTGCGGGTTGCAATAGGTGCATCCGGGGATCTTGGTCTTTTCCATCGCGTGGGTGTGCAGGCCCTTGATGGTCTCGACGCAGATCACGCCCTCGTGTTCGGCCTTGTGCGCGAGCATCGGCGGGCCTGCCACATCGCCAATGGCGTATATGCCGGGAACGTTGGTGCGCCCGAGGCCATCCGTCACGATGGTGCCGCGCTCGATCTTCACGCCGAGCTTCTCGAGGCCGAGATTTTCGATGTTGCCGACGACGCCGACCGCCGAAATCATGCGCTCGGCGGTGATTTCCTGCGTCCCCTTGCCGTCATCGATGGTGGCGGTAATCGAGTTCGCGCTCTTGACGACCTTCGTCACCTTCGCACCGGTGAGAACCTTGATGCCCTGCTTCTCGAAGCGCTTGCGGGCGAGCGTTGCGATCTCCGCATCTTCCACGGGCAGGATCTGCGGCAACACCTCGACCACCGTCACCTCCGCGCCCATGGTGCGGTAGAACGAGGCGAACTCGATGCCGATGGCACCCGAGCCCATGACGAGGAGCGATTTCGGCATGGCTTGCGGGACCATCGCCTCGAAATAGGTCCAGATCAGCTTGCCGTCCGGCTCGATGCCCGGCAGCGCGCGGGGGCGTGCACCGGTCGCGACGATGATATGCTTCGCGCCATAGGTCCCCTCGCCCAGAATGCCCTTCGGCGCGGGAGCCTGCGGCTGCATGGCCGCCTTCTTCGGCTTGGAGACGACGACCTCGCCAGGCTTCGTAATCGCCGCCTCGCCCCAGATCACATCGACCTTGTTCTTCTTGAGCAGCATGCCGACGCCGCCATTGAGACGGCCCGACACGCCGCGCGAGCGCTGCACGATAGCCGCCGCATCGAAACCGATCTTCTCAGCGGAGAGGCCGTAATCCTTGGCGTGCTCCATGTAATGGTAGATTTCCGCCGAGCGCAGCAGCGCCTTCGTCGGAATGCAGCCCCAGTTGAGACAGATGCCGCCGAGATGCTCGCGCTCGACGACTGCCGTCTTGAACCCGAGCTGCGCCGCGCGGATCGCAGCGACGTATCCGCCGGGACCACCGCCGATGACGATGATGTCGTATTGATTGCTCATATTTTCTCGCTTTCTCGGATCGTCTGGCGAAGCCGATTTTCTTACGCGATCTAGAGTGGAATGGTGTCGAACAGTCGACGATAAAGCCGACGCATGAAGGGGATTTCCGGGATCAGTAGGGATATCGCCGTGAAGGTGAATATCCAAAGGATCATTCCAAAAAAGCCGGGAAGCTGGACGCCGGACGAACCGCCGTCTGTCAGCAGTAGATACGAACCAATCCCGACCAACGGCACGGCTACCAATCTACCTTTGTAGGTTGGCATCAAAATGGAACAAAGCAGAATGGGAACGATAAAAAGAGAGAGCATGACCATGACACCGATCATCGCGAAGTCGAAATCCCGCCCGCCCGGTGTCCAGTAGGATAGGTAAAGTGGCACCCAACCCAATCCTACGAAGATGAAAACCGCTCGTATCTTGCCGAACCAATTTCTTGGCGACATTCCGCGGCGGTTTGTTCTCTCTTCTTCGCTCACACAAGCATCCCCATCGGGTTCTCGATCAGTCCCTTGAAGGCCGACAAGAGTTCCGCGCCGAGCGCGCCGTCGACCACGCGGTGGTCGCAGGAGAGCGTCACGGTCATGGCCTGCACCACTGTCGGGGCGTTGTTCTTCACCACCACGCGCTGCTCGCCCGCGCCGACGGCGAGGATGGTGCCGTGCGGCGGGTTGATGACCGCCTGGAAGTTCTTGATGCCGAACATGCCGAGGTTCGAGACCGCCGTCGTGCCGCCGGTGTATTCCTCGGGCTTGAGGCGGCGGTTGCGGGCGCGGCCCGCGAGGTCCTTCATCTCGGCGGAGATGGCGGTCAGCGTCTTGGTCTCCGCGTTGCGGATGACGGGCGTGAACAGACCGCCCTCGACAGCGACCGCGACGCCAACATCAGAATGCTTGAAGCGAAGGATCCGGTCATCCGCCCACACGGCATTGGCGTGCGGCACGCGCTGGAGCGCAACTGCCATCGCCTTGATGACGAAATCGTTCACCGAAAGCTTGAAGGCGGGCTTGCCGTCCTTGTCCTTCGGCGCGCCAGCGTTGATCTGCTCGCGCATTGCAAGCAGCGCATCGAGCTCGCAATCGAGCGAGAGATAGAAATGAGGCACCGTCTGCTTGGATTCGACGAGGCGCTTGGCAACGGTCTTGCGCATGCCGTCGAGGGGGATCTCCTCGTAGGTGCCGGGCTCGAACATCGCCTTGACCTGATCGGCGCTGGGGTTCGCCGCGAGCGACGCGGCGGCAGCAGCCGGAGCACCGGCAGGCGCGGCCGCGCGCTTGACGCCGCCGCCGGCAATCGCCGCGCGCACGTCCTTCTCGATGATGCGGCCATGCGGGCCGGTGCCCTGCACGGCCGAAATGTCGATGCCCGCATCCTTGGCGATGCGCTTGGCGAGCGGCGACGCGAAGACGCGCGCGCCGGTGGCGGCAGCCTTCGGAGCGGGAGCCGGGGCGCTCGCTGCGGGGGCGGCCACAGCAGCCGGTGCCGGGGCTTCAGCTTTCGGCGCAGGCGCGGCAGAGGCGGGAGCCGGAGCGGGAGCAGCGCCAGCACCGGAGGCGGCGACCGACTTCGGGTCTTCCCCCTCGCCTGCGATCAGCGCGATGAGCTGGTTCACGGGAACGTCGGCGGAGCCTTCCGGCACCACGATCTTGGCGAGGACGCCTTCATCCACCGCCTCGACTTCCATCGTGGCCTTGTCGGTTTCGATCTCGGCGATCACATCGCCGGCTTTGATCGTGTCGCCTTCCTTCTTCAACCACTTGGCAAGGTTGCCCTTTTCCATGGTTGGCGAGAGAGCGGGCATCAGGACGTTGATGGGCATGGCGTTTTAGATCCTGAGCAAAAATTTCAGTTGAGAGATTGGGTCGTGCCGGGATCGGAGGGATTTTCGAGCTCGGCCTGAATTCCGGAAACGATTTCGGCCAGGGCTTCCTCCTCCGAGAGGTCGGTTTCCATGGCGTAGATGCGCGCGGCGTGACGGGCGAGATCGACGAGAAGCACGCCCCAGGTGAACGGATCGTCGAAGGCGCGGCGCAAAGCGATGCTCACCGCGCCCTCTACCACCGAAGCCCGCAGGATCTCGACGCCGCCCTTTTCGACAGCGTCAGGAGGAACGTTGAGGGCCTCGAATTTCCGTTCAGCCATAGATCACCGATACGTCACGGCCTTCACGGCCTGCACCACCTCGCCCACATTCGGCAGGGCGAGCTTTTCGAGGTTCGCGGCGTAGGGCATGGGCACGTCCTTGCCGGTGACGCGGATCACGGGAGCGTCGAGATAATCGAACGCATTCTCCATGATGCGCGCGGCGATTTCAGCGCCGACGCCGGATTGCGGATAGCCCTCTTCCACCGTGATGCAGCGGCCCGTCTTGATGACGGAGGCGACGACGGTTTCGATGTCCATCGGGCGGATAGTGCGAAGATCGATGATCTCCACATCGATGCCTTCCTTCGCCAGCTCTTCCGCCGCCTTGATGGCGTAGGTCATGCCGATGCCGAAGGAGACGATGGTCGCGTCCTTGCCCTGGCGATGGATGCGCGCCTTGCCGATGGGGATCGTGAAATCGTCCATCACCGGCACGGGGAAGGACTGGCCGTAGAGGATCTCGTTTTCGAGGAACACGACCGGGTTCGCATCGCGAATGGCGCTCTTGAGCAGGCCCTTCGCATCCGCCGCCGAATACGGCATCACCACCTTCAGGCCGGGAATGGCCGAATACCATGCCGCGTAATCCTGGCTGTGCTGCGCCCCCACGCGCGCCGCCGCGCCGTTCGGGCCGCGGAACACGATGGGCGCGCCGAGCTGGCCGCCGGACATGTAGAGGGTCTTGGCCGCCGAGTTGATGATCTGGTCAATCGCCTGCATGGCGAAGTTGAAGGTCATGAACTCGACGATGGGGCGCAGGCCCGTGAACGCCGCGCCGACGCCGATACCGGCAAAGCCGTGCTCGGTGATCGGCGTATCGACAACGCGCTTTGCCCCGAATTCCTGCAGGAGACCCTGCGTGACTTTGTAGGCGCCCTGATACTCCGCAACTTCTTCGCCCATGACGAAGACATTGCCGTCACGGCGCATCTCTTCCGCCATCGCATCGCGCAGCGCCTCGCGGACGGTCATCGACACCATTTCCGTGCCCGCCGGGACTTCCGCACCGGCGTCATAGGCGACTTGCGGCGCGGCGGGAGCCGCAGGAACGGTCGCCGGGGCCTCGCTCACGACCGGAGCGGCGGGAGCCGCCGCAGGCGCGGCCACGAGATCGGGCATCTTCGCGTTGGCGGCGGCGGTGGCCAGATCCTCCCCCTCGCCTGCCAGAACCGCGATGGGCGTGTTCACGGCAACGTTGTCGGTGCCGTCACCGACGAGGATCTTGGCGAGAACGCCTTCGTCCACCGCCTCGACTTCCATCGTCGCCTTGTCGGTTTCGATTTCGGCCAGCACGTCGCCGGGCTTGACCTTGTCGCCTTCTTTTTTCAGCCACTTGGCCAGTTTGCCCTGCTCCATCGTCGGGGAGAGCGCGGGCATGAGAATGTCGATCGCCATAGAAGACTCGTTTATCCAGTTATGCTTTCGGCGAATTCTTCAAAGCGCGGGAGCGCTCAGAGGAGAATGTCGGTGTAAAGCTCGGACGGATCGGGCTCCGGATCGTGCGTGGCGAATTCGGCTGCCTCGTTGACGATCTCGCGCACCTTGCCATCGATGACCTTCAGCTCGTCTTCCGACAGCTTCCAGCTTTCCAGAAGGCGGCGGCGCACCTGCTCGATGGGATCGTGCTCCTCGCGCATGCGGGTCACCTCGTCCTTCGTGCGATACTTCGCCGGATCGGACATGGAGTGGCCGCGATAGCGGTAGGTCTGCATCTCGAGGATGTACGGGCCCTTGCCGGAGCGCGCATGTTCGATGGCGCGCTGGCCCGCCGCGTAGACCGCGCGGACGTCCATACCATCCACCTGCTCACCCGGAATGCCGAAGGACACGCCGCGCTTCGAAAAGTCCGTCTGCGCCGAGGCGCGGCTGACCGCCGTGCCCATCGCGTAACGGTTGTTCTCGATCACGTAGACGACCGGCAGTTTCCAGAGCTGCGCCATGTTGAAGCTTTCGTAGACCTGGCCCTGGTTGGCCGCGCCGTCGCCGAAATAGGTGAGGCAGACATTGCCGTTGTCGCGATAATGGTTCGCGAAGGCGATGCCGGTGCCGAGCGACACCTGCGCGCCCACGATGCCGTGGCCGCCGTAGAAATGCTTCTCTTTCGAGAACATGTGCATCGAGCCGCCCTTGCCTTTCGACAAGCCGCCACGACGCCCGGTGAGTTCGGCCATGACGCCCTTGGCGTCCATGCCGCAGGCCAGCATGTGGCCGTGATCGCGATAGCCCGTGATGAGCTGATCGCCCTCTTTCGTCGCCATCTGCATGCCGACGACCACCGCTTCCTGCCCGATATAGAGATGGCAGAAGCCGCCGATGAGGCCCATGCCGTACATCTGGCCGGACTTCTCTTCGAAACGGCGGATCAGGAGCATGTCGCGGTAAGCCGACAGATCCTCATCCTTGCTGAATTGCGGGGTGTTGGGAGCGGCTTTGCGCGCCGCGCTCTTATTGGAAATGGACTTGTTAGCCGCGCCGGATGCGACGCGGCCCGCCTTGCGGGCAGCAACAGCCATCGGGTCCTCCGAAGGGTTTCCTCAGACAAAAGTTTTATCGCAGGCCAAGGCGGAAATCGAGGGGGTTAAAAAAGAGTTTACATAAAAAGGTGAACGAATTAACGCTCTGAAATTAAACTAGAAAATACCGATCAACTGATTTTCAGTTAATTAGAAATTTGGGAGTAATCGCTCACTGACCCGTCATGATGACGAGATCGTTGCGGTGCACACGTCCGAGCATGACGCGCGCTCTCTCCTCGAGAAGATCGCGGTCGATCTGATCGCTGCGCAAAAGCGCTATGCGGCGCTCCCAATTGGCACGGTCCGCCTTCAGTCCGTTGAGCTCGTTCGTAAAGTCGGCGGCGAGCGCCTCATATTGCTCGCGCGCCTGCGCACCGCGCGCACCTGTCTGCGCGTGATGGAGGAAATAGCCGACGACCCCAGCCGAGATGCAGTAGAGCATCAGCGGGATCAGGACTCTTCTGGCGCGTCTGCGAACAACCATAAGGAGAGACATACAGACACATGGTTAAGAAGCCGTTAGGGCGCCGCCATTCTTCTTCCATCACAGCGGCTTTCAAGCGCCGAACGGACCGCTCGCGCCGCCAGGCCCGCCGGATTGCACCTCGATCTTGCGGGAGCGTTCCTGCTCCTTGCCCTTCGGCAGAACGACACTCAACACGCCGTTCTCGAACTTCGCCTTCACCTCTTCGGGATTGATGGCATAAGGCAGGCGCAGCGCGCGCTGGAAGGTACCGAAGGACCGCTCCATGAAATGGTAGTCTTCCTTGTCTTCCTTGGTTTCGGACTTCTTCTCGGCCCGGATGGTCAACATCCCGTCATCGAACCGGACGTCGATGTCCTTCTCGTTCACGCCCGGCAACTCGGCGCGGACGCGCACTTCCTTGTCGGTCTCGCTCACATCCATCTGCGGCATCAGCATCCCGGCACTCTGCTGCCCGCCTGAGGTGAGCATGTTGCCCCGCATCATGTCGTCGAACATGCGGTTCATCTCGCGGTTCATGGACAGGAACGGATCGCGACCGAACCCCGATTCCATCAAACCGCCAAAGCCGTAGGGGGACAGTGGATTACGCGCCATGACTTCCTCCTTGCTCGATTGCACGCCGTTCAGGCGTTCAGCTTCTCAACGCCGCATCCGGGGCGCGGTTTCTTGGCTAAGTGGAAATCTTGACCTTTGAGGCGCGACTTATCGGTTGAGGCGGAAAATGAGAGCCTAGAGCGTCACTCTGGGAGTGAGCGCAGCGAGAGCTCGGAATGACGGGGGCACGCTGCACGCTGCGTCATTCCGGGGCGCCACCCTGGTGCGAGCCCGGAACCCAGACCTGCTGACGCTGCCTGATCTCTCTCACCCGCAGCCGTTGCGTCTTATTCGGGAACGTTAGTGTTTATGGGTTCCGGGCTCCGCTTCGCGGCCCCGGAATGACAGCGACACGCGGCAAAAAAGAGAATGGCCGGGGCGAGGCCCGGCCATTTTCTTGAAGAAACTGATGTTTGAGAAACGATTTAAGCCAGCGCCTTCAGCGCGGCACGGCCAGCGTAGCGGGCCTGTTCGCCGAGCTCTTCCTCGATGCGGATGAGCTGGTTGTACTTGGCCAGCCGGTCGGACCGGGCCAGCGAGCCGGTCTTGATCTGCCCGCAATTCGTCGCGACGGCGAGGTCGGCGATCGTCGCATCTTCCGTCTCGCCGGAGCGGTGAGACATGACGGCGGTGTAGCCCGCGCGCTGGGCCATATCGACGGCGGCCAGCGTCTCCGTGAGCGAGCCGATCTGGTTCACCTTCACGAGGAGCGAGTTGGCGACGCCCTTCTTGATGCCCTGCGAGAGGCGGTTGACGTTCGTCACGAACAGATCGTCGCCGACGAGCTGGCACTTGGAGCCGATGAGATCGGTGACGGCCTTCCAGCCCTCCCAATCGTCTTCCGACATGCCGTCCTCGATGGTGGCGATGGGATAGGCGGCCACGAGCTTGGCGAGATATTCCGCCTGCTGCTGCGGCGAGAGCTTTTTGCCTTCGCCTTCATAAACATAAGCGCCGTTCTTGAAGAATTCGGTTGCGGCACAATCGAGACCGATCACCATGTCCTGGCCCGGCTTGTAGCCAGCCTGCTCGATGGACTTCATGATGAAGTCGAGAGCGGCTTCCGCGCTCGGCAGGTTGGGGGCGAAACCGCCCTCGTCGCCCACATTGGTATTGTGGCCGGCGTCTTTCAGAGCCTTCTTGAGCGTATGGAATACCTCGGCGCCCATGCGTACGGCTTCCGACAGCGTCGGCGCGCCGACGGGCATGATCATGAATTCCTGGAAGTCGATGGGGTTGTCCGCATGCGCGCCGCCATTGATGATGTTCATCATCGGCACCGGCAGCACGCGGGCCTGCGTTCCGCCCACATAGCGATAGAGCGGCAGGGAGCAGGCATCCGCAGCGGCCTTGGCGACGGCTAGCGACACGCCGAGAATGGCGTTCGCGCCGAGGCGGCTCTTATTCGGCGTGCCGTCGAGCTCGATCATCGTCTCGTCGATGAAAACCTGCTCCTCGGCATCCATGCCGCCGATGGCGTCGAGAATCTCGTTGTTGACCGCGTCGATCGCCTTCAGGACGCCCTTGCCGAGATACTTGGACTTGTCGCCGTCGCGCAGCTCGACCGCCTCGTGAGCGCCGGTCGAAGCGCCGGAGGGAACGGCGGCGCGGCCCAGGGAGCCATCCTCAAGCGTCACGTCCACCTCGACGGTGGGGTTGCCACGGCTGTCGAGAATTTGACGGGCATGGACGTCGATGATCGCTGTCATGAAAAAAGGCTCCTGAAGTCGGACAAGGCCATTGCGGCCAAAAGCACCATGCGAGGCTTATTGACCGAAACGCCGGATCGGGCAAGGACGCTACCTGCATCGCACCGCGAAAATCCAAAGCTCAATTGCTGAAGGCCCAGACCCATGACGGATACCTCGCTCCAGCTCGGCCACGCCACGGCGCAGCCGCAATCCCCCGAGGAAGCGACCCTCGACCGGGTGCCGAACCCGCATCAGGACACGGATTACGTGGCCCGCTTTACCTGCCCGGAATTCACCTCGCTCTGCCCGGTCACCGGCCAGCCCGATTTCGCGCTTCTGGTCATCGATTACGTGCCGGGGCCGTGGCTCGTGGAATCGAAGTCGCTGAAGCTCTACCTCCACAGCTTCCGCAACCACGGGGCGTTCCACGAGGATTGCACCGTCGCCATCGGCAAGAGGCTGAACGAGCTTCTTGAGCCACGCTTCCTGCGCATCGGCGGCTACTGGTACCCGCGCGGAGGCATTCCCATCGATGTGTTCTGGCAGACCGGCGAGATGCCGAAGAACCTCTGGCTGCCCGATCAGGGCGTCGCGCCCTATCGCGCCCGAGGCTGAGCGGGGCGCGACAGCACGTAAGCGGCGGTGAGGCCGAGGCTCGCGATGACGAGCGCGGCTATCATCGTCGAGGCGGTGAGGCCGATGGACCGCAGACCCACGCCCATGACCACCACGCCAAGCGCCTGACCGCCGAAGAACGAGAAGGCATGCAGCGCCACGGCAGAAGCGCGCGCTTGCGGGGCGACCTCAGTCACCTGGGCCTGGAACGTGTTGTGCAGCATGTAGAAGCCGAGGCCCATCAGCAGCATGGCCAGCGCATCGACCTTCCAATCGGCTCCAAAGCCCATGATAACAAGCGCCGCCGCTGCGAAAAGCCCACCCGCCGCCAGAATGCGGGTGATGCCGAGGCGGCGAAGCATCCATGACACCAAAGCCGAATAGACCAGCCCGCCGATGGCAAAGCCGCCGATGGCGAAGCCCGCCTGCGCCGCCCCGCCCCCGCCGCGCTCATCGAGGAGCGGTGCGAGATAGGGAAAGATGCCGAAGATCGAGATCGCCTCGATGAAGACGAATCCGAAAAGGGCCAGCGCGCGCGGATTGGAGAGAATGTCGCCGTAGCGGCGGCCCGCCGCCCTCAAGTCGAACTTCCCGCCGGGAGGCGCGCCGCGAAAGCCGATCAGTGTGGATGTAAGCGCAAGCGCCATCATGCCGGTCGAGAGCGTGAACACGCCGCGCCAACCGACGATCTCCGCCAGGAGGCCCGCGAAGGACGATCCTGCGAGCTGGCCGACGATCACAGCCACGAGATAGCGGCTCAAGGCCAACTGCCTCTGCGCCACGTCCACCCTGTCACCGATGAGCGCGATGGAAAGCGGTATCGCGCCGCCCGCCGCCGCGCCTGCGACGATGCGAAGGCCGAACAATGTGTGCGCGTCGGGCGCGAAGATCGAGCAGGTGAGCGCGATGAAGAGAATGGACAGCGCCACCTTCATGACCCGCTCCTTGCCGAGCGCATCGCCGATGGGCCCGAGGATCGGCTGGATGAAGGCATATGGCAGGGTGAACGCCGCCGACAGGAGCGCAATGGTCTGCGGGCTCGTGTGAAGATCCCGCGCGATGATGCCGACCATCGGCTCGACGGCCCGCGAGGAGAACGTTCCCGCAAAGCCGCTGGTACCGAGGATCAGGATCAGGTTGCGAGGAGACATGACGCCCTGCCGTTCGCGTAAGAAGCCGGATGTTGCATATCACGGCCACGCGACAGGGCGACCCGCGGGAATGCAGACCTCCCTGCCCTCAGCGCATAACGCGGCAGGCGTTTTAAGCGTTAAGCCTTGGCCAGCGCGTCGAAGGCCTTCAGCTGGGACAGAAGTGCCTCCATCTCCTTCAGCGGCACCATGTTGGGGCCGTCGGAGGGGGCCTTGTCCGGGTCCTGATGCGTCTCGATGAAGACGCCCGCGACGCCGACGGCGACAGCCGCACGGGCCAGAACAGGCACGAACTCCCGCTGGCCTCCCGTCGTCGTGCCCTTGCCGCCTGGCTGCTGCACGGAATGGGTGGCGTCGAAAATCACCGGCGCGCCGGTCTCGGCCATGATCGGCAGCGCG
Source organism: Microvirga flavescens (assembly GCF_003290125.1). Taxonomy (GTDB): domain Bacteria; phylum Pseudomonadota; class Alphaproteobacteria; order Rhizobiales; family Beijerinckiaceae; genus Microvirga; species Microvirga flavescens. The sequence continues at coordinate 20,819 of NZ_QMKH01000004.1, read as the reverse complement.
CGCATGTCGGACACAAGCGTGTTGTAGCCGAAAGACGCGCCGCGCTCGGTGAGCATCACGTTCGGGTTGCCTGCGCTCGTCACTTTCGCCGCGACATTCGCCATGTCCCACGGTGCGAGGAACTGCCCCTTCTTCACGTTGACCACCTTGCCGGTCTTGGCGGCCGCAACGAGAAGGTCCGTCTGGCGGCACAGGAAGGCCGGGATCTGCAAAATGTCCACGACCTCGGCCACAATGGCGCATTGCTCGTTTTCATGGACGTCGGTGAGAACGGGAAGCCCGAGCTTCTCCTTCACCTCCGCGAAAACCGCCATCGCCTTGTCGAGGCCGATGCCGCGCCCGCTGGACGCCGACGTGCGGTTCGCCTTGTCGAAGGACGACTTATAGACGAGCCCGATGCCGAGCTTCGTCGTGATCTCCTTCAGGGCACTCGCCATTTCGAGGGCGTGCTCGCGGCTCTCCATCGCGCAGGGTCCGGCGATGATGCTGAGCGGGAGATGATTGCCGAAGCGGACGGAGCCAGCTTCGACCACGGAGGATGAGGTCTGTTTCGTCATGGCCCGTGACCTAGCCTGTTTGGCGCGAAAGGGCAAAGGGGGAATGGGGGCGACAGGATCCCCCCATTCTCAAGCCTTCCCGTCATTCCAAGGCCGCGGACGGAGCTCGGGATGACGGCGGCAATGCTTAAAACGTCATCGCCGAGGCGTTGATGATGCCCGCCGAGAGCGAGGCCGCGCCGAGGAACAGGGCCGCCGCCATTTCGCCTGAGGCGATGCGCTGCGACAAATTCGGCATGACGATACGCACAAGCCAATAGACGAGGATTTGCACCGACATCGCCACCAGACCCCAGACGAGACAATCGACGATGGTCTGCGCGTGGACGATGGCGCTGGCGAGGGGCAGCGCGAAGCCGACAAGGCTGAAGCCGAGGGCTGTCGCCGCCGAGATCACGTTCTCCCGGATCAGGGCGAACTCGTTGTGCATCGTCGCGAGAGTGTAGATCGTCAGGTAAAGCGCCACGAGAGCGGTGGCGATGACGAAAAAGATCAGAAAGTCGGGCAGGCCCGCCAGAGATGAAGCCACGATGAGTTCCCCCAGAACACGTCTTTGATTCGTGGGCCGATCTTACGTTGCCTCGAACGCAATCGCGACGCCGAAAGCGGCACTGGCGGGGATAACGAGGCGCGTTCCGATGAACTGGTAGGGAATTTTGGCCGCATCCAGCCTTTTCGCCTGCGCGGGGAGGTCCGCAAGGCGCGCGCCAAAGGCCACAAAACCGGGCTCGTTCGAATCGATCTCAACCGGCCCGTAAATCTCGCCCGCAACGTCGGGTGTCAAGAGATCGACGTGCCCGCGCGCAAGGGGGTACGTGAAATCGTGCACATCGGGCTCCGCCGGTGCAACGTCGGTGAAGGCGCTCAGGAACGCGACATGCCGCTCAGGTTGCGGCGCGGCCAGAGCCACGGCGGACAGGCCGGTTGCCCCGTTCTCATGCACCTGAAAAGCCGGATTCCAGAAGTTTTCCGGGTAATGATGCTGGCACACGAAGAAGCCCGCGCGAGGAGCGCCTTCGAGAGCGGCAAAGGCCAGGGTGAAAGCCACCTTGGTCTCGGTGCCGTCGGGCTTCTTGCCGATCCGCTCGAAATGAAACGGCTCGAACGCACCGATGCCTTTCCGCGAGAAATTGGCCGCGTCCGCTTTGGAATCCGGGCTCTGAAGAACCAGCATAGCGAGGCCTTCGCGAGCGAGAAGGTAATCCCGCACGAAAGCTCCGAAGCTGAACTGGCCTTGCTTGTGCGGAGGGATCTGAGCGCCCTCGCCCACCGTGATCAGCTCCAGAAACATGCCGGGAAACTGCACCAAAGCCGGTTCTCAGTGCCCCACGAATGCCGGTTGCGCGCGCCGACCTGAAAGCCGAGACGCCGATAGAAATCGGCCGCCTTGTCGAGGTCGTGAACGGCAATGACGAGGTGATCGATCCGGCGGGGCATCAAGCTCTTTCCTGAACGCTGCGCACGTAACCTAGGGCAGCGGTCCAAATCGTAACATGGGCAAGAATAAAAAACGCCGACAGGATCTTCCTGCCGGCGCATGTTCTTCACCGAGCCATTTCTGGAAACTGTGTTCTTTTATTCACCCTGCTCTTCGAAATAATCATCGAAGATTTCAATGGCTTCAGTCGGCGGAAAAGAGTTGTCGGGCCAGGGCTCGCCAGGAGCCAGGAGTTGCGGGCTGATCCCCTCGATCTTGGTCTCGACGTCGAATTCCCCGAAAATGTGGGTCAGCTTCGTCAATGTGATGGCATGGAGAAGGTCGTCCGCAATCTGGCTTTCCGAACGAAGGATGAACCAGACATCGAGCCCTCCGTCTTCGCCTTCTTCGAAAACGATCCGGATGTTTCCGGGCCCGGCCTCGACACCGCCCATGACGATGGTGCTGTCGCTCGGCTTCCTTTGCCGAAACGGGACGATCTGCCAGCCTGCAACCTCGGGAGCGGCATCGATCAAATCAATGACGGCCTCGAACTTCTCGATGTCGCCTCCGGCACTGATGACGAGCTGCATCTCGTCCCCGTCGACGCCCATCTCGGCGATCAGGCCGGGAGACGCCTTGGACAACTGGTCCTGCATCGCATCGAATGATGCGCGCCATTCAGGCGAGTTGAAACGCTCCGGGCTGTCGATGACGAGCTTGTTGCCGTGGGACGTGAACCAGTCCCAAAAGGTTTGAGAGTTTGCCATGTTGCTTAGACCAGTCGGCTCTGCTCGATGGCAGCGTGGATGAAGCTCTTGAAGAGCGGGTGCGGCTCGAAGGGGCGCGATTTCAGTTCCGGATGGTACTGCACGCCGATGAACCAGGGATGGTCCACGTATTCCACGATCTCGGGCAGGATGCCGTCCGGCGAGACGCCGGAGAAGCGCAGGCCCTTGGCTTCCAGCCGCTCGCGATAGGACATGTTGACCTCGTAGCGGTGGCGGTGGCGCTCGGAGATTTCCGTCGTGCCATAAATCTCCGCAACCTTGCTGCCGGGGGCAAGTGAAGCCTGGTAAGCGCCAAGGCGCATGGTGCCGCCAAGGTCGCCGCCAGCCGCGCGTCGCTCAAGCTCGTTGCCGCGCAGCCATTCCGTGAGAAGGCCGACCACCGGCTCAGGCGTCGGGCCGAATTCGGTGGAACTGGCTTCCTTGATGCCTGCGAGCGAGCGGGTCGCCTCGATCACCGCCATCTGCATGCCGAAGCAGATGCCGAAATACGGTACCTTGCGCTCACGGGCGAACTGGGCCGCGCGGATCTTGCCTTCCGCGCCGCGCTGGCCGAAGCCGCCGGGCACGAGAATGCCGTGAATGCCTTCGAGGAACGGAGCCGGATCCTCACGCTCGAAGATCTCGCTCTCGATCCATTGCAGGTTCACCTTCACCTGATTGGCGATGCCGCCATGATGAAGGGACTCGATCAGCGACTTATAGGCGTCCTTGAGGCCGGTATACTTGCCGACGACGGCAATGTTCACCTCACCTTCCGGATTGTGGATGCGTCCGGAAATGGTGGTCCAGCGATCGAGCGTCGGCGGCGTCTTGGCCTCGATGCCGAAGGCCGCGAGCACCTCGTTGTCGAGCCCGGCCTCGTGATAGGCCAGCGGCACGTCGTAGATGGTCGAAGCGTCCCGCGCCTCGATCACAGCCGTCTCGCGCACGTTGCAGAACAGCGCGAGCTTGCGGCGCTCGTCAGCCGGAATCTCGCGATCCGTGCGGCACAGGAGAATGTCGGGCTGGATGCCGATGGAGCGAAGCTCCGCGACGGAGTGCTGCGTCGGCTTGGTCTTGAGCTCGCCCGCCGAGGGAATGAACGGCAGGAGCGTCAGGTGAACATAGATCGCCTGACCGCGCTCAAGGTCGTTGCCGAGCTGGCGGATAGCCTCGAAGAACGGCAGGCCCTCGATGTCACCCACCGTGCCGCCGATTTCCACCAGCACGAAATCGAAGCCCTCGTTGCCGCTGAGCACGAAGTCCTTGATGGCGTTGGTGACGTGCGGGATGACCTGGATCGTCGCGCCGAGATAATCGCCCCGGCGCTCCTTGGTGATGATATCGAGATAGATCCGGCCCGTGGTGATGTTGTCGGCCTTGGTGGCCGGCACCCCCGTGAATCGCTCGTAATGGCCGAGGTCGAGGTCGGTTTCCGCCCCGTCATCGGTCACGAACACTTCGCCGTGCTGATAGGGACTCATCGTCCCCGGATCGACATTGAGATAAGGATCCAGCTTCCTGAGCCGGACCTTGTAACCGCGAGCCTGGAGAAGCGCTCCGAGGGCCGCCGAAGCCAGACCCTTGCCGAGCGAAGACACCACGCCGCCGGTGATGAATACGTACCGCGTCATGGACCCCTATCCAATAAGATGACGTGCCGATTCGCAAACACGAACCAGCTCCGTCGATTGCCATCCACACAAAAAGAGAGGGCCGGAAGGTCCGGCCCTGTTTTCGTCACTTACTGAGACTGTGGCACCTGCGGTGCAGCCGGGGCTGCGGGAGCCGCCGGTTGCGCGGGCTGATCGCCCTGCAGACGCTGCAACTGCTCGAGCACGTTGCCGCCCTGGGCCGGAGCCTGCTGGCCCGCCGGAGCGGTCGGGGTCGCGCCGTCGAGAATCGAACGGGGACCGCTGCCATAGCCCGCCATGATCGTCAGGGCGAGGCTGGTGATGAAGAACAATGCAGCCAGAATCGCTGTAGCGCGGGTCAGGGCGTTGGCCTGGCCGCGACCGGTCATGAAACCGGAAACGCCGCCGCCACCGCTGAGGCCGAGGCCGCCCTCCGAGCGTTGCAGAAGAACCACGCCGATCAGCGCCAGGACGATAATCAGGTGAATGATAATGAGGACTGTTTGCATCGTTTCCAAAACCTCAAGCGGCCGAAAGCCAAAGCTCGGCCGCTCGCATCAAGCGTTGGGCGGGCTGTAGCATAGGTGTGCGCGGGATCAAAGACCCGCAAGCACCCTTTTGCGGAAAGCCCACCGTGAGCTGACGTCATTGCTACATCGGCCCCGCTACCCGAGCCTCACCCCGAGGAGGACCGACAGGTCCGTCTCGAAGGGCAAGGCGTCTCCAGAGAGTGCTGAACCCTCCTTCAAGACGCGGCTTCGCCGCTCCTCAGGATGAGGATCGCGGCAAATCAAACGCAAGAGCTACTTCGAATAAGCTCTTGCAATTCCAAGAAAATCGACAGCCACGAGGCTGGCGCCGCCGACGAGTGCGCCGTCCACGTTCGGCACGGCCATGAGCTCCCCGGCATTGGAGGGCTTCACGGAGCCGCCGTAGAGGATCCTCACCTTGTTCTGCTCAGCCTTGCCGACGAGGCGCTTCAGGTCGTCGCGGATGGCCGCGTGGACTTCCGCGACGTCGCCCGCCGTCGGGGTCAGGCCCGTGCCGATGGCCCAGACAGGCTCATAGGCGATGACAAGGTTTTCCGAGGTCGAACCTTCGGGGATCGAGCCGCGCAACTGCTTGCGCACGACGGAAAGCGTCTTTCCGGCTTCGCGCTCCTCGCGCGTTTCACCCACGCAGACGATGGCGGTGAGCCCGGCGCGGTGGGCGGCCTCGGCCTTGGCGCGGACATCGGCGTCCTTCTCGCCGTGGTACTGACGGCGCTCAGAATGGCCCAGGATGACATGGGTCGCGCCAGCATCCACCAGCATCTCGGCGGAGACGTTACCGGTATAAGCCCCTGATTCTTTCGCGTGGCAGTCCTGTCCACCGATGCCGATCCGGGTACCGACGGCGGCCAGAGCGAAGATTGCCGTCAGGGGAGCGGGCGGGCAGACCACGAGATCAACATGTCGCCACAGGCCGGGGCCGTAATCGGCCTGAATCTCGGCCAGGACCTTCGTGGAGGCCTTCAATCCGTTCATTTTCCAGTTTCCCGCCACCAGCGGGCGCGGCCGATCGACGCTCATGAAGCACTCCTGTCACGCTCGAATATCCGCCACTACCAGAGGCGCGATGTATCTTTCAACCGGAACTGCCCTTTTCCCCGGGCCTTTGATCGGTTATCCGCGTGGCTAACGAGTTTTGAGAAGAACGGGTTCACAATGCTTCGCGGAATGCGCCAGATCGGACAAAGCCTGGTCGGCAAGATCATCGGCACCATCTTGTTCTGCCTCCTGATCGGCAGCTTCGCGGTCTGGGGGATCGGCGACATCTTCCGCGCCGCCCCGCCGAGCATGGTCGCCCGCGTCGGCAAGACCGACATCACGCGGGAGGAGTTCCGCATCGCCTACAACAACGAGCTTCAGCGCCTCGGGCGGCAGTTCCGCACCGTCATCACGCCGGAACAGGCCCGGATGTTCGGGATCGACCAGCGCGTTGCGAATTCCCTCGTCACCCAGGCGGTGATGACGGAGGAAGCCAAAAAGCTGGGTCTCAGCATCTCCGACCAGCTCGTGGCGCGCTCCATTCTGGAAGAGCCCGCCTTCCGTGGCTCGGACGGCCAGTTCAACCGCGCCCTGTTCGACCAGATGCTGCGCAATGCGGGCCTGTCGGAAGCAGGCTTCGTGCAGGAGCAGCGCAGCACGATAACCCGGGCGCAGCTCGCGGATGCCATCGTCGGGGACCTGAACGTGCCCGCCGCCGCCCGCGACGCCATCCACCGCTACGGCAGCGAGCGCCGCGCGGCGTCCTATTTCGTGCTCGAACCTGCCCAGATCGGCGAGATCCCCGCACCGACCGCCGAGCAGCTTCAAACCTTCTACAACGAGCGCAAGGCCAGCTTCCGCGCCCCCGAGTACCGCGCCCTGAGCGTGCTTTCTCTCAACGCGGCCTCGGTCGCCGATCCGAGCAAGGTTTCGGATGCGGACGCCCGCCAGCGCTACGAACAACAGAAGGCCAATTTCGGCTCTCCGGAAAAGCGGACGATCCAGCAGATCTCCTTCCCCTCGCAGGAGGAGGCGGAAGCCGCCTTCAAGCGCATCAAGGAAGGCGCGACCTTCGACGCCGTTGCGCAGGAGCGCAACGTCCCGGCGCAGGATCTGGAACTCGGCACCTTCACCAAACAGCAGATGCTCGACCCCGTGGTGGCCGAGGCAGCCTTCGCGCTGCAGGAAGGCGCGACCAGCGGTCCGGTGGCGGGTCGCTTCGGGCCGGTTCTCGTCCGCGCGACGAAAGTCGAGTCGGAAGCCGTGCGCCCGTTCGAAGAAGTCGCGGGCCAGCTCCGCGCCGAGATCGCCAACGAGCGCGCCCGCTCGGAGCTGGAAGCTGCCCACGACACCATCGAGGACCTGCGCGCCTCGGCTCGCCCTCTTGCCGACATCGCCAAGGAAAAGGGCCTCACCGTCCTGCAAATTCCGGCCGTCGACAGCAACGGTCTCGACAAGGACAGCAAGCCTGTCGAGATCCCGAGCAAGGATGCGCTTTTGAAAGCCGCCTTCGCCTCCGACATCGGCGTCGACAACGAGGCTCTGCGTGCGCAGGACGGCGGTTATCTCTGGTTCGACGTGACAGACATCGAGCCCTCCCGTGAAAAATCGCTCGACGAGGTCAAGGACGCGGTCGCTTCCCTGTGGAAGCAGGACGAAACCGCCCAGCGGCTTTCGGACAAGGCCCGCCAGCTCACCGAACGCCTTGAAAAGGGCGAGGCCATCGAAGCCGTCGCGAAGGACGCGGGCGCTACGGTCAAGACCGCAGCCGACCTCGCCCGCAACGGCGCGAAGGATGACCTGACCGCCGAGGTTGTGAACCGAATCTTTGCAGTGCCCGTGTCGAAGGCCGGCAACGCTGCGAATGGCGTGAGCAACCGCGTCGTGTTCAAGGTGACAAGCGCCGCCGTGCCTCCGCTTGCCGCGGACTCGCAGGAAGCCAAGACGATCACCGATCAGCTGCGCACGGCCATGAGCGACGACCTGATTGCACAATACGTGGCGCAGATCAGGCAGGATCTCGGCGTCACCATCAACCAGACAGCCATGCGTCAGGCTATCGGCGGTGAACTCTAAGCGATGAGCACCGCGACGCCCGACTTCGAAACCTTCGCCAAGGGCTATGCTGCCGGCGAACCATGCGTTGTTCGCGCCACCCTTGTCGGCGATCTCCTGACCCCGGTCGCGGCCTTCATGCTGCTGCGGCAGGGCCACAAGGGCACGGCGTTCCTGCTGGAATCCGTGGAAGGCGGCGCGGTGCGCGGCCGGTATTCGATGATCGGGCTCGATCCGGACCTCGTCTGGCGCTGCCAGGACGGCGTCGCCGCCATCGGGCGGAACGGGGAATTCGCGGTCGAGGAGAAAAAGCCGCTGGAGAGCTTGCGCGCCCTGATCGCGGAAAGCGCCCTGCCCCTCGGCGATGACCTGCCGCCCATGTCGGCGGGCCTGTTCGGCTATCTCGGCTACGACATGGTGCGCCAGATGGAGCGCCTGCCCGAACCGAACCCGGATGTGCTCCACGTTCCCGACGCGATCCTCGTGCGGCCGACCGTGATGGTGGTGTTCGATGCGGTGAAGGACGAGATTTCCCTCATCACACCCGTGCGCCCGCAAGGCGGCGCGACGGCCAAGGTGGCCTATGAGGCCGCCCTCGCCCGTATCGAGCAGGTAACATTCGCCCTGGAGCGCCCTCTGCCGCTGGAGGACCGCGCCGACCCGAGCGCCATCCATTTCGAGCCGCCGGTTTCGAACACGAGCCCGGAGGAATTCGAGCGCATGGTCGCCAAGGCGAAGGAATACATTTCCGCCGGCGACATCTTCCAGGTGGTGCTTTCGCAGCGTTTCGAGTCCGCCTTCCCGCTTCCGGCCTTCGCGCTCTACCGGGCGCTGCGCCGCGTGAACCCGGCCCCGTTTCTCTGCTATCTTGATTTCGAGGACTTCCAGATCGTCTGCTCCTCGCCGGAAATTCTGGTGCGGGTACGCGACGGCAAGGTTTCGATCCGCCCCATCGCGGGCACCCGCCCGCGCGGCAAGACGGCGGAGGAAGACCGCGCCCATGCGGAGAGCCTCCTCGCGGACCAGAAGGAGCGCGCCGAGCACCTCATGCTGCTCGATCTCGGCCGCAACGATGCGGGCCGCGTCTCGGCGATGGGTACGGTCAAGGTCACGGATTCGTTCTTCCTCGAATATTACAGCCAGGTGATGCACATCGTCTCGAACGTGGAAGGCACGCTCGACGAGAAGTTCGACGCCCTTGACGCCCTGATCGCAGGCTTCCCGGCCGGCACCGTCTCCGGCGCGCCGAAGGTCCGCGCGATGCAGATCATCGATGAATTGGAGAAGGACAAGCGCGGGCCTTATGCGGGTTGCATCGGCTATTTCGGCGCCAACGGCGAAATGGACACCTGTATCGTCTTGCGCACCGCCGTTGTGAAGGACGGCCGCATGGCCGTGCAGGCAGGCGCTGGCATCGTCTACGACTCCAACCCGGCCTCCGAGCAGCAGGAATGCGTGAACAAGGCGAAAGCCCTGTTCCGGGCGGCGGAAGAGGCCGTGAATTTCGCAAGCCGCTCCCGGTTCGGGCAATAGGGCGGCAGGCGCATGGGGCTCAAGACAATGATTCTCTTGACCTTCCACCCCCGGTCGGCAAACGTGCCTGTGTCATGACCCGCGTTCTCGTTATCGATAATTACGACAGCTTCACCTGGAACCTGGTGCACCTCATCGCGCCCCTCGCCACCTCGATGGACGTCGTGCGCAATGATGCGATCACCGTGGATGAGGTGATCGCCGCACGGCCTGACGCCATCGTGCTCTCGCCGGGCCCCTGCTCCCCGAACGAGGCCGGCATCTGCCTCGATCTTGTGAAGCGCGCGAGCCCGGAGATTCCGACCTTCGGCGTCTGCCTCGGCTTGCAGACCATCGGCCAGGTCTTCGGCGGCAAGGTCACCCGCGCCCCACTGCCGATGCACGGCAAGGTTTCCGAAATCTCCCATCGCGGCGAGACCGTGTTTCGCGGCATCAATCACTCCTTCCGCGCCACGCGCTATCACTCGCTGATCGTCGAGCGCGACAACAGCCCTGCCGATCTCGCCATCACGGCGGAATCCGAGGATGGGCTGGTGATGGGCATGTCGCACCGTACGCTGCCGATCCACGGCGTGCAGTTTCATCCCGAGAGCATCCTCTCGGAACATGGCGACACTATCATGCGCAATTTCTTCAATCTTGCAGCAGCGTGGAACGCCAAGCACGGCAGCAAGCACTAGAGTTACGGTCCGGTCTCAAAACTGACCCGGCTTTCAAGTTTCCAAGGTCTGAGTTCACATGGAATCCTTCAAGCCCTATCTCGCCAAGGTCGCCACCGGCGCATCTCTGTCGCGGGACGAGTCCCGCGCCGCCTTCGACAATCTGCTGTCGGGCGAAGTCACTCTCGCCCAGGCCGGGGCTTTTCTCATGGCCCTGCGGGTGCGCGGCGAAGCGCTCGATGAGATCGTCGGCGCGGTGTCTGCCATGCGTGCACGCATGCTCAAGGTCGAGGCCCCGGCGGGCGCCATCGACATCGTCGGTACGGGCGGCGACCATTCGGGCAGCTACAACATCTCGACGCTCGCCTCGCTCATTGTCGCCGGTTGCGGCGTGACGGTCGCCAAGCACGGCAACCGCGCGGCGTCATCGAAATCAGGCACCGCCGACGTGCTGGCGGCGCTTGGCGTCAAGCTCGGGCTCGATCCGGCGGGCCTCAGCCGTTGCCTCGATGAGGCGGGAGTGTGCTTCATGTTCGCGCAGACGCACCACGCCGCCATGCGCCATGTGGCTCCCGTGCGCGTTGAACTCGGCACCCGCACCCTGTTCAACTTCCTCGGCCCGCTGGCCAATCCGGCTGGCGTGAAGAAGCAACTTCTCGGCGTGTTCTCAGAGGTTTGGCTGGAGCCGCTGACTCAAGTTCTGAAGGAACTCGGCGCGACCAATGTGTGGGCCGTCCACGGCTCCGACGGTCTCGACGAGATGACCACCACTGGCCCGACCTACGTGGCGGCTCTGGAGAGCGGCACGATCAAACGCTTCATCGTGACGCCGGAAGAAGTCGGCCTGCCGGTGGCGAAGCTCGAGGATCTCAAGGGCGGCGATCCGGAACACAACGCGGCGCATCTGCGCGGCGTGCTGGACGGCGCGCGCAATGCATACCGCGATGTCGGCGTTCTCAACGCGGCGGCCTCGCTTGTCATTGCGGGCGAAGCCGCGAACCTGCGCGACGGCATTGACCGCGCCTCCCGCGCCCTTGACAGCGGCGCGGCAAAGGCGGCTCTTGAACGCCTCGTTCGTGCGTCGAACGCATAAGGCATGACATGAGCGACGTCCTTGCCCGCATCGAAGCCTACAAGCGCCAGGAAATCGCGGCGGCGAAAGCCGCTGTGCCGCAGGCCGAGATCGAGAGCCGCGCGAAGGCGGCCCCTGCCCCGCGCGGCTTTGCCAAGGCCATCGAACGGCATTTGACTGAGGGCCGCCCCGCACTCATCGCGGAAGTGAAAAAGGCGAGCCCGTCGAAGGGGCTCATCCGAGCGGATTTCGACCCTGCTCTTCTCGGCAAGGCCTACGCCGAAGGCGGCGCGACCTGTCTTTCCGTGCTTACGGACGAGCCGTCCTTTCAAGGAAAGCCTGAATATCTCGGCCTTGCGCGCGAGGCCTCGGGCCTGCCCGCGCTGCGCAAGGATTTCCTGTTCGAGCCGTATCAAGTTTACGAAGCGCGCGCCTGGGGCGCGGATTGCATTCTCGTCATCATGGCGAGCGTGAGCGACGATGAAGCGCGCGCGCTGATCGACACGGCTCATGCGCTCGACATGGATGTGCTGGTGGAAGTACACGACCGAGAAGAACTCGAGCGCGCATTGCCGCTCGGCACGAAGCTCATCGGCATCAACAACCGCAACCTTCGCACCTTCGACGTAACGCTGGCGACAAGCGAGGCCCTTGCCCCGCTGATCCCGTCTGACCGCATCGTCGTCGGCGAAAGCGGCATCTTCACCATCGACGACATCAAGCGCCTGTCGAAAGTGAACATCAACACCTTCCTCGTGGGCGAGAGCCTGATGCGGCAGGCCGATGTGAGCGCCGCGACGAAGAAGCTGCTTTTCGGCGAGGCCGCATGACGAAGCTCACGCATCTCGATCCGACCGGCGCGGCCAACATGGTCGACGTTTCGGAAAAGAGCGTGACCGCCCGCACCGCCATTGCCGAAGGCTGCGTCGTCATGCAGCCGGAAACGCTGGCCCTCATCCGTCAGGGCGATGCCAAGAAGGGCGACGTGCTCGGCACCGCGCGCCTTGCGGGCATCATGGCCTCCAAGCGCACGCATGAACTGATCCCCCTCTGCCATCCACTTCTTCTCTCCAAGGTTACGGTGGATTGCAGCATCGACGATGCGCTCCCCGGCATCCGCGTGACGGCGGAAGTGAAAGTCTCCGGGCAGACCGGCGTCGAGATGGAAGCGCTCACCGCCGTCTCCGTGGCGTGCCTCACCATCTACGACATGGTGAAAGCCGCCGATCGCGGTATGACGATCGAGGGCATTCGCCTGCGCATGAAAAGCGGCGGGCGCTCCGGTCTCTACGAAGCGCCATGAGGGCTGGACAATGAGCCTCATTCCGGTGGAGGACGCCCTGAGCCGCGTTCTGGCGGGCATCGCAAGGCCCGTCGAAGCGGAACGGATCCCCCTCGGACAATGCGCGGAACGCACCCTCGCGGAAGACGTGAAGGCCGAGCGCGACCAACCGCCCTTCCCCGCCTCCGCGATGGATGGCTACGCGGTTCGCAGCATCGACACCGCATCGATCCCCGCAACCTTACGCGTCATCGGCGTGAGCGCCGCAGGCGCGCGCTTCGAAAGAGAGGTCGGCCCCGGCGAGGCCGTGCGCATCTTCACCGGCGCGCCCTTGCCGCAAGGCGCGGATGCGGTCGTTCTTCAGGAGGATACGGATCGCGACGGCGACATTGTCACCGTGAAGGAAGCGGCGCGCGAAGGCCGCCATATCCGCGCCGCCGGTCTCGATTTTCGTGCAGGCGAGACGCTGCTTACGAGCGGCCAGCGTCTCGACGCGCGGCACATCTCGCTTTCCGCCGCGATGGGGCGCGGATCTCTCCTCGTGCGCCGCAAGCCGCGCATCGCCATTCTTGCGACGGGCGATGAGTTAGTGCTGCCGGGAGAGCCTGCGGGGCCCGACCAAATCACAGCGTCGAGCCTACCCGCGATTGCGGCAATGGTCACCAAGGCCGGAGGCGAACCCATCGATCTCGGCATCGCCCGTGACAGCCTCGAGGCGCTGAACGAACGGCTCGACGCCGCCAAGTCCGTGAAGGCCGACATGCTCGTGACGCTCGGCGGCGCCTCCGTCGGCGAGCACGATCTCGTGCAAAAGGCGCTTATCGCGCGCGGGATGGCGCTCGATTTCTGGCGCGTGGCCCTGCGCCCCGGCAAGCCGCTGATGCACGGGATCTTCGAGGGAGCGACGATGCTGGGCCTACCCGGCAATCCGGTCTCGTCCTTCGTCTGCGCCATCCTTTTCGTCGTGCCCGCGATCCGAGCTCTTCTCGGCGATCCACGAAGCGCCGCCGACCCGACGGAACCCGCGATCCTCGGGGAGGATCTGCCCCAGAATGCCCTGCGGCAGGACTACATGCGCGCGGCGCTCGCCTTCGAGCGTCTCGAAGGCGAGCGCCCCGTGGTCCGCCCCCATCCGGTGCAGGATTCCTCGATGCTGTGCCAGCTCGCCCAGTCCGACGTCCTGCTGATACGCCCGCCCCATGCGCCGGCGGCGCGGGCCGGCGATCCATGCCGCATCATCCGGCTGGAGCGGTTCTGCTGAAATTCGCTTTTCAGCAAAAACTCCTATTCGAACAACTAGGGTGGCAACGCGAAGGCCCCTGTAGCTTTCGCTATAGGCTCTTCCTCAAAGGCGACCTGGATCGAACCGACGAACCAGTATCGTCTCGTCAATCGTGAGCCAGAAACACTCCGCCAGTCTCGTTCCCTGTCAGGTCGAACGGCTCTCGAACCGCAACGGGCGTGACTGCGACCAACCGGGGACGGGAACATGGCCATTTCAGTGCTGCGCCTCAGTGCAGAGACGCAAGTCAATGCGACAACGATCGACAGTCAATATCATCCGGCCATAACATCTCTCCCGGATGGATGGCTTGTCACCTGGTCGTCAGAAGGTCAGGACGGCAGCGGCTCGGGCATCTACATGCAGAAATACAATCTGCAGGGTGAGCCGCAATTTTTCTCCGGAAGCGCGCCGGCCGACCGTCTGGTGAATACCGCATCGACGACTGGCAATCAGATCTGGTCCACCGCGACGGCCCTTCAGGGCGGCGGGTTCGCTGTGACCTGGATCGATCTTGGAGCCAATGGCGCCAATGCCTTTCAGCAGCGCTACAACGCCAGCGGCGATCCGGTAGGCGCGGCTCAAAAAGTCAATGGCAGCACCAGCATCGATGAGGCCAAGCATCTCGACATCACGGCGCTGCCCGGCGGTGGATGGCTGACGACGTGGAGCGCCTTTGACGGGAGCGGATACGGCGTATTCCAACAGCGGTTCGACAGCAACGGCGCCGCACAACTCGGCGCGGAGGGTTCCCGTGTCAACACCGCGACGACCGGACACCAACAATACGCGACCACCACCGCGCTCGCCGGTGGCGGCTGGGTAGTCACCTGGGTCGGCAATCCCGATTTCCAGGGCTCAGCCTTCGATCCGGGCGCCGACATCTTCATGCAGCGCTACGACGCGGCCGGGACTGCCGTTGGCGGCGAGAGCCAGGTCAACATCACGACCGATAAGAACCAGACGCTGCCGCAGATCAGCGCCCTCCCCGACGGCGGCTGGCTCGTGGTATGGCAATCCACAGATCAGGATGGCAGCGGCACCGGCATTTTCATGCAGAGCTACAACAGCGCTGGCGCTCGGGTCTTCACCACGGACCAAAAAGTCAATCTCACGACGGAAGGCGCCCAGAGCGCGCCGCAAATCTCGGTTCTTACCGATGGCAGCTGGGTCGTCACCTGGGAATCCCAATCCGACATCCGGCAGCGCTATTTCAAGGCCGACGGCTCGACGAGTGGCCCCGATCTCCTCACTGCGGACCCTCTCAGCACCAGCGTCTGGAACCAGAACGCCAACATCGCAGCCCTGCCCGGAGGCGGGTGGGTCGCCACCTGGCAGACCCAGAACCAGGACCAGGCACCCGGCTACGGAATATCGCAGCGCATCTTCACGCAGTCCGGAGAGCAAGTGCTGACGACGGCGCAGGAATACGCGCTTGGAACCGATGCCGATGAAACTCTACAGGTCCGCGCGGGAGGCCTGTCCTGGGGCGATGTCGTTGACGGCGGCGGCGGAACCGATACCCTCCAGATGATCGAGGCCGGAACGCTGGACCTCTACAATGCGGGGCTGAAAGGCTTCGAGGCCATTACAGGCTCTGCGGGAGACGACGTCATCGTCTCGGACTCCACGCAGCTTGCCACCTTTACAACCATCGACGGCGGCGCGGGCAACGACGAACTGCGCCTCTTCAACGGTGGCGAGACTTACGATCTGCGCGGCAAGACCATCTCCGGCATCGAGCGCATCGTGCTTGCCGATTTCGGGGCCACGGTCGAAGTCTCCGACACGGCCACTGCGCTTCTCGTCTTCGGCGAGGGAAGTAGCGACGAAGTGCGGCTGCATGGCGCAGACTTCACCGCCGAGCAGCGGCTGCAATTGTTCCGTCAGGGAATCGAGACGGTCATCGACTCACGGATCTGGACGAACGCCGCTCCTGTTCTCGACAATCTCAACGGTGATCAGGTCATAGCCCAGGTCGGAGGAAGCGTGCGGCTCGATCTCGACGGCGATGCCATCGTGACCGAGGATACGGGCCGCTTCACCTCCCTGACCGTCAAGATCGGGAACAGGGTCGCCGCTCAGGACAGACTCAGCTTCGCCCAAGGCGCCGGGGTGAGCGTCAGCAACGGTACGATCTCCGTCGACAACGTCGCCATCGGCACTCTTGTCGCGGACGGAACAGGGGCTGATGGCCTAAAGGTAAGCTTTTTCGACACGGCGACCTCTGAGGCCGTGGAGAAGCTCATCCGCGCTCTCACCTATGTCAACGTCGCCTCCGCTACGCCAGTCACCCGCACGCGCGATGTCTCGATTACTCTGGTCGATGGCGGCGGCGCCGAAAACACAGTGACCACGCTGGTCGACGTGGCGACGCCCGGAGGCGGCACAGGTGGCAATTCCGCTCCTGTCGTGGATGTGCCGGGTACGATCCCCAGAGGAGCGGACAACGGCCTGATCTCACCTTTTGCCGATGTCCGGATCAACGACGACGGCACGCGGGTCACAGTAACGATCATCCTCGACCCGGCAAAGGGAACCCTCGTTCTTTCTGCGACCAACAGAGGCCACTACATGCCGCAAACGGGCACGTACACGGTCATTGGCCATCCGGACGATGTGACAGCCGCAATTCGCGAGCTCCAGTTTAACCCCAAGGATCGCGCCGGCCCTGTCGGTGCTTTGGAAACGACGATCTTCACTATCAGAGCCGAAGATGACGGCGGTCTCGTCAGCGAAGCGAATGTGACCGTCGAATCCGTGACGGCTGACCGTGCCCCCTCGCAACCCACCTTGTCCAATGCGAGGGTGAAGGAGCTTGCGTCGGACGATGAAGTTGTCGGCCTCATCAACGCGACCGATGATAATGGTCAGGATATCACATATTCGCTGATCGGCGCAGAAAGCGCCCCTTTCCACATTGTCGGTAGCGAATTGCGTGTCGCAAGCGGCGTTTCACTCGATTTCGAGCAGAAGGCGTCTCACACCTTCACCATTCGCGCGACGGCGGGTGGCCTTTCGACAGACCGCGTCGTCACCATCTCCGTCGTGAACGTCAATCCGGAAAAGACGGCTGGGAACGCCTTCGACAACAAGATCGTCGGAGGCTCCGGAAAGGACACCCTGGGTGGCGGCCTTGGCAACGACACGCTCTGGGGCGGGCTTGGCAACGACACATTGCGGGGCGATGGCGGCAAGGATGTGTTTGTATTCAATACAAAGCCGAACAATAGGACGAACCTCGATACGATCAAGGATTTCAATGCCAAGGATGACTCGATCTGGCTGGAGAACAAGGTCTTCACCAAACTCGGCGCGAAAGGCTCGGAATCGAAACCTGTGCAGATCAATAAGAAGTTCTTCGCCCTAGAGACCGCCAAGGACGCGGACGACTACATCATCTACAGCAAGAAGACAGGCAAACTGTACTATGATGCGGATGGCTCCGGCTCAGAGGCAGCGGTGGAGATCGCCACGTTCAAGAGAAACCTCCCCCTGACCTACAAGGACTTCTTCGTCATCTAAAGGCCGTCTGCTCAAAGCTTCGAAAGCGCGGGCCCTACTTCGGTTCGACGAGCAGTCCGCGCTTCCATTTCACTATCGGCACACGACAACCACCTATTATCGTGCGGCGGCCAGCAGGCATAGATTGCTCTCGCCTCGATAAAGGCTGACACCTGCGTACTTGGCGGCCTGCAGGCTCGTCCCCCGGTTCCCCTTTGCGCGGCAAAGGCACCGAGAGCCACCGATGCCATGCCCTCGCCAATTCAGAGCGTATCACTTCTCGCAGCCATGACGCCTCAATAGAAAAGCCTCCCGTGGCAGACACGGGAGGCTTTTGTTTTGGTCTCTAGCCTGAACAGACGAAAAGCAGATCGCGTTTCAAAGAGACGCAATCTGCTATCGTGTCAGATGAAGAACAGTTCCTTGACGGTGAAGTTCTTCAGCGCCTTGTTGTTGGTGAAGGTCGCAATCGCAACCCCCGCCTTGGCGCCGTTGCCGTCCGCGTCGTAGTACAGGACGCGCTTCTGGCTGTCGTAGACGAAGTAGTCGTTGGCATCCTTCGCCGTGTCGATCGAGAAGAAATCCGCCTTCATCTTGAGCGGCTTGATCTCGGTGCCCTTCTTGATCGCGTTGTACAGAGTCTTGTTCGACTTGAAGAGGGCGTTATCAAGCCAGATCGAGTCGTCCTTGACGCTGTAGTCCTTGATCGTGTCCTTGTTCTTCGAGCCGAACTTGGCGTCGAACACGAATGTGTCCTTGCCTTTGCCGCCATAGAGCGTGTCGTTGCCGTATCCGCCCCAGAGCTGGTCATTCCCTTCGCCGCCACGCAGGATATCCTTGTAGTTGCCCGTCGTGGACCCCTTGATGATGTCATTGCGTGCCCCAACTGGATCGGCCAGCATTCTCTCCACCAGAACGTCCGTAACCTGGATTGCGAAGGATGCGACGCTGGAGGCACCAGCCTTGTCCTTGACCTGGATGTTGACCAGGTGAGACCTGGCCTGCTCAAAGTCGAGGCCTGTGCCGTAAGCGACCTGGAGCTGGTTGTTCACGATCTTGAACCGGCCGTCCGCACTGGTGTCGGTACCGGTTTCAAGGAAGGTGTAGGTCAGCGTGTCACCAGCATCCGGATCGTTGGCACTGAGCGTGCCGATCAAGGTCCCGGTCGCCGCCAGTTCTGCCACCGACAAGCTGTCTAGGCCAAGGCCTCCAGGAGCATTGTTGGGCGGTACCACAGTATCCTTAATCGTGATGTTGACCGTGCCGGTGGCCGTGGCGTTCGCCGCACCCGAACCGTCGTTGGCGACGATCGTATACGCCCTCAGATCGTCCGCTGTCACATCGGCGAGCGTCCCATTCACCACGATCGTGTTGTTCACGATCCTGAACTTGCCGTCCGCGCTGATCTGGCCGCTCGAACCCGCTTGGGCACTCTGGAACGTATAGGCTATCACCTGGCCATCGGCATCCGTCACAGCCAGGGTATGAACCAGTGTACCGTTCCCCGAGTGCTCCACGATGTTCACGTTGCCCGACGGAGCCGTCGGCGCTTGGTTGACGTTCTTGACCGTGATGTTGACCGTACCGGTCGCCGTGGCGTTCGCCGTACCCGAATTGTCATTCGCGATGACCGTATACACCCTGGGATCGTCCACCGCCACTTCGGTGAGCGTCCCGTTCACGACGATCGTGTTGTTCACGATCCTGAACTTGCCGTCCGCGCTGATCTTGCCGTTCGAGTTCGCCTGGGCGCTCTGGAACGTATAGCCGATCGCCTGGCCGTCGGCATCCGTCGCCGCCAGGGTATGAACCAGCGTGTTGTTCGCCGAGCGCTCGTCGATGTTCACGTCACCCGACGGAGCCGGCGGCGCCGTGTTGGCCACGGGCGTGTTCTTGACCGTGATGTTGACCGTGCCGGTGGCTGTGGCGTTCGCCGTCCCCGAACCGTCGTTGGCGACGATCGAATACGTCCTCAGATCGTCCGCTGCCACTTCGGCAAGCGTGCCGTTCACGACGATCGTGTTGTTCACGATCCTGAACTTGCCGTCCGCGCTGATCTGGCCGTTCGAACCCCCCTGGGCGTTCTGGAACGTATAGGTGATCGTCTCCCCGTCTGTATCCGTCGCCGCCAGGGTATGAACCAGCGTGTTGTTCCCCGAGCCCTCAATGATTTCAACGTTGCCCGACGGAGCCGTCGGCGCGCGGTTGACGTTCTTGACCGTGATGTTGACCGTGCCGGTGGCCGTGGCGTTCGCCGCTCCCGAGCCGTCGTTGGCGACAACCGCATAGCCGGCGGTCACGTCCGCCGACACATCCGCGAGCGTCCCGTTCACGACGATCGTGTTGTTCACGATCCTGAACTTGCCGTCCGCGCTGATCAGGCCATTCGAGCCCGCCTGGGCGTTCTGGAACGTATAGGTGATCGCCTGACCGTCACCATCCGTCGCCGCCAGAATATGAACCTGCGTGTTATTCCCCGAGCGCTCGTCGATGTTCACACTGCCCGACGGGGTTGGCGGCGGCGTGTTGGCCACTGTCGTGTTCTTGATCGTAATGTTGACCGTGCCGGTGGCCGTGCCGTTCGCCGCCCCCGAGCCGTCATTGGCGATGACCGCATAGCCTGTGGTCACATCCGTCGTCACATCCGCGAGTACGCCGTTCACGACGATCGTGTTGTTCACGATCCTGAACTTGCCGTCCGCGCTGATCTGGCCGTTCGACCCCCCCTGGGCGTTCTGGAACGTATAGGTGATCGTCTGACCGTCACCATCCGTCGCTGCCAGGGTATGAACCAGTGCGTTGTTCCCCGAGCCCTCATTGATGTTCACGTTGCCCGACGGAGCCGGCGGCGCCAGATTGACGTTCTTGACCGTGATGTTGACGGTGCCAGTCGCCGTGGCGTTCGCCGCGCCGGAACCGTCGTTGGCGACGATCGTATACGCCCTCAGATCGTCCGCCGACACATCCGCAAGCGTCCCGTTCACGACGATCGTGTTGTTCACGATCCTGAACTTGCCGTCCGCGCTGATCTGGCCGTTCGAACCTGCCTGAGCGCTCTGGAACGTATAGGTGATCGTCTGACCGTCACCATCCGTCGCTGCCAGGGTATGAACCAGTGCGTTGTTCCCCGAGCCCTCATTGATGTTCACGTTGCCCGACGGAGCCGGCGGCGCCAGATTGACGTTCTTGACCGTGATGGTGACCGTTCCGGTCGCCGTGGCGTTCGCCGCGCCGGAACCGTCGTTGGCGACGACCGCATAGCCGGCGGTCACGTCCGCCGACACATCCGCAAGCGTCCCGTTCACGACGATCGTGTTGTTCACGATCCTGAACTTGCCGTCCGCGCTGATCTGGCCGTTCGAACCTGCCTGAGCGCTCTGGAACGTATAGGTGATCGTCTGACCGTCACCATCCGTCGCCGCCAGGGTATGAACCAGTGCGTTGTTCCCCGAGCCCTCATTGATGTTCACGTTGCCCGACGGAGCCGGCGGCGCCAGATTGACGTTCTTGACCGTGATGTTGACC
>NZ_QMKH01000003.1 GCF_003290125.1 Microvirga flavescens | reverse complement strand
GGTGCCTTCATCGACGGTATCGCGGGAGAGGGTGACGCCGGTCGGCGCACGGTTCTCGTCGACGTCGCCGACATGGATGGTGACGGACTTGGTGACGGAGGCGCCGTGGTTGTCGGTGACGGTGATCTTGATGGTGTGGGAGGTCGCGGTCTCGTAGTCGAGCACGGCGCCGGCCTTGAGGCGCAGCTCGTTGCCGACGATCTCGAACTTGCCGCTGAGATCCTCGGCGAGGGCATAGGTGAAGGTGTCGCCGGTATCGGGATCGACGCCGTCGAGGGTGGCGATGAGGCCGGTGGTGCCTTCATCGACGGTATCGCGGGAGAGGGTGACGCCGGTCGGCGCACGGTTCTCGTCGACGTCGCCGACATGGATGGTGACGCTCTTGGTGACGGAGGCGCCGTGGTTGTCGGTGACGGTGATCTTGAGCGTGTGCGAGGTCGCGGTCTCGTAGTCGAGCACGGCGCCGGCCTTGAGGCGCAGCTCGTTGCCGACGATCTCGAACTTGCCGCTGAGATCCTCGGCGAGGGCATAGGTGAAGGTGTCGCCGGTGTCGGGATCGACGCCGGTCAGGGTGGCGATGAGGCCGGTGGTGCCTTCATCGACGGTATCGCGGGAGAGGGTGACGCCGGTCGGCGCACGGTTCTCGTCGACGTCGCCGACATGGATGGTGACGCTCTTGGTGACGGAGGCGCCGTGGTTGTCGGTGACGGTGATCTTGATGGTGTGGGAGGTCGCGGTCTCGTAGTCGAGCACGGCGCCGGCCTTGAGGCGCAGCTCGTTGCCGACGATCTCGAACTTGCCGCTGAGATCCTCGGCGAGGGCGTAGGTGAAGGTGTCGCCTGGATTAGGGTCGATACCGTTCAAAGTCGCAATAAGACCCGTGGTGCCCTCGTCCACCGTATCGCGTGAAAGTGTGATGTTGGTGGGCGGTGCATTGTTGAAATAGCGGCGCTGGTAGATGCCCGTGCCCGAACCGTCCTGGCCGGCGGATTCCCATGTGACGATCCACCCGCCATCGGCAAGCGCCGTCACAGTCGGGTTTGTCTGGTCGTTCGCCGTCGTGACGTTGACGAGAAAGTCCGTCGATCCGATGGCTTTGCCGAACCTGTCGAACTGTTGAAGATAGATGCCGCTCCCGGAGCCATCCTGATTGGCGGACTGCCAGACAACAACCCATCCGCCATCCGCCAGGGCGGCGACGGAGGCGGGCTCTTGAAGGTCGCCCGTGGTGATGTTGATGATTTTCGGTGTAGCGAAGACAGGTCTTCCATCCTTGTCGAAGCGCTGCTGAACGATGTCGCCGCCCGAGGAATAGGACGTCCACGTCACGACCCATCCGCCATCCGCGAGACCCGTGATGCTGGTGAGAACCTTGTAGTCGCCAGGCGTACCATCGACCGTCAGATCCGTCGGGGCCGAGGCATTGCCGAACTTGTCGAAGCGTTGCTGGAAGACGGAATGACCCGTCGCTCCTGAACTGTGGGATTCCCAAGTGACCACCCATCCGCCGTCGGCGAGTGCCGTAATGCTCGAGCGGTACTGGTTCCCGTCCGTGAGTGCATTGACCCGCAATTCCGTTGGGCCCGTCGGATTACCCGCGGAGTCGTAGCGTTGCAGATAGATGCCGTTTCCGGAGCCGTCCTGTCCGTCGGATGTCCAGGCGACGACCCATCCTCCGTCGGCGAGGGTTGTCACGGTGGGTTGAGACTGGTCCGGATAGATGGATGTGTTGACGAGCTTGTCGGTGGCGTAAAGCGCGCGGCCATCCTTATCGTAGCGCTGCTGATAGATGCCGCCGTTCCAGCCGACATCCTGGTTTTGCGATGTCCAGGTGACCAACCATCCGCCATCGGGGAGTGCGGTCACGCTCGGGTCGGCTTGGTCGGAATCCGTGGTGATGTTGACGCGGATGTCGGACGCGTACAGGGCGCGTCCGTCCTTGTCATAGCGTTGCTGGTAGATGCCGACACCGGATGCATCCGCCGATTGCCAGGTTACGATCCATCCGCCATCGGCGAGCGCCGTGGTGCTCGGGGCTCTTTGATCTCCCGCAGTCGTGATGTTGACCTGGGTTTCTGTGCTCGACGGGATGGCGGTGGACATATGGCTCGCCCTGCAGGGGTCGTTTTTACAATACTGATATGAAATAACATATTGAAATTATAAGTCGAGTCCTTGGCGTGTCGGCGAAATACTTAACGATTTGGATAATTTGTTTTCGTTGCCGAGCCTCGGGAACGTTTTACGAGGCCTTCCCCAAGGGAGCCTTGGCAGAATCCGCTACTGGGGAGTAGGGTCCGCCGCATGTCAGACAACGCTCCTTCGAATGCCCTGGAATGGTCCGTCTCCGATCTCGCGGGCGCTCTCAAGCGCACGCTTGAGGATTCGTTCGGCCATGTGCGCCTGCGCGGTGAGGTTTCGGGCTATCGCGGGCCGCATTCCTCGGGGCACGTCTATTTTTCGCTCAAGGACCAGAATGCCCGCATCGACGCGGTGATCTGGAAGGGCTCCTTCTCCCGGCTGAAGTTCAAGCCGCAGGAGGGGCTGGAGGTCATCGCCACTGGGCGCATCACGACGTTTCCGGGCAAGTCGTCCTACCAGATCGTCATCGACTCCCTTGAGCCTGCCGGTGTCGGCGCGCTCATGGCGCTGCTCGAAGAGCGCCGCCGCAAGCTGACGGCGGAAGGGCTGTTCGACACGGCCCGCAAGCGGTCCCTGCCTTACCTGCCGCGCGTGATCGGCGTCGTGACATCGCCCACCGGCGCGGTGATCCGCGATATTCTGCACCGGCTGGAAGACCGGTTTCCGCGCCGGGTTCTGGTCTGGCCCGTGCGCGTGCAAGGCGAAACCTCGGCAGCGGAAGTCGCCGCTGCCATTCGCGGTTTCAATGCGCTGGAGCGCGGCGGCATCATTCCGCGTCCGGATGTTCTCATCGTCGCGCGCGGCGGCGGCTCCATCGAAGACCTCTGGGGCTTCAACGAGGAGATCGTGGTCCGCGCCGCCGCCGAGAGCGATATTCCGCTCGTCGCGGCGGTCGGCCACGAAACGGATTGGACCCTGATCGACCATGCTGCCGACGTGCGCGCGCCGACGCCCACGGGCGCGGCGGAGATGGTGGTGCCGGTCCGCTTGGAACTTGCCGCGATGGTTCTCGATCTGGCGCGACGCCACGGCGAGGCGGCCTTGCGGCTTGTCGAGCGCCGCCGTGCCGATCTGCGCTCCGTCGCGCGAGCGCTACCGACGCCCGATGCGCTGTTCGCGGCCAAGCGGCAGAGGCTCGATCTCGCATCGGCCAGGCTTGGTCCGGCTTTGCTCGGCAATGCGCGCGAGCATGAAAAGCAGTTGAACGATCTCGCGCGCAAGCTTCAGCGGTTCTCCCCGGCGGCACGCATCGGCAGCCTGCGGGAACGCTTCAAGGCCGTTGGCGAGCGCCCACACGATGCGATGAAACGCGCGCTGGAAGGCAAGCACGGAGAGCTGAAGAATATCGCACAACGTCTTTCGCTCGCCCGTGCCGTTCTGCTGCGCGCGGAAGTGGCGCGCATCGGGCAGAGCCGCGAGGTCGTGCATCGCGTCTCCGAGCGGCTTGGCCCCGCCTTCGCCGGGCAGATCGCGCGAAAGCGCGCGCGCCTCGAAGCGCAGTCGCAGTTGTTCGACAGCCTGAACTACAAGTCCGTCCTCGCGCGCGGCTTTGCGATTGTGCGCGATGCGGAGGGGCGGCCGCTGCACAATGCCGCCGCGATCACAGACGGCAAGGCCCTGCTTCTGGAATTCGCCGACGGCACGGCGGAAGCGACGGGCGGGCGAGGACAGGTCAAGCCGAAGCCCGCAAAGCCGAAGACGCCGCCGACGGAGCAGGGCGCGTTGTTTTAGGTCTTAGGATAAAAATCGCGCGGCATGGTTTCGGGCTCAAAGCTCCTATATAATCACCATCATGTTGAACCGATTTGACAGCAAGGGCGGCGAAGCCGTCGTCCAGTATCTCGATGCCGACTTCCGTGTCGTGAAGCCGGGCGCTTTCGTGCGTTGCGCCGTGACGGGGCAGGAAATCCCCCTCGACGAGCTGAAGTACTGGAGCGCCGAGCGACAGGAGGCGTATGCCTCGCCTGAAGCCGTGTGTGAGCGCCTGGGCCGCACGCCGCGCAAGCGCACATCCTGATAACCGTGGTTAGGCTTGAGCGGGTTCAGCGCGCTGAGAGGCGCGAGTGAATGAGTGTGCGGAATGCGTCCTGCTCGCCGATCTGGAGCGTGATCGGCAGAGCGATGATGCCTTGTGCGATGCTCTTGTCCGATAAGGCTGCGATGCGCATCAGGTCCTTCTCGGTCGTTACGATCTGAAGGTCGTCGCGCTTCGCTTCGTACATCAGCGCATGAAGGTCTTGCGCCGTGTAGGGATGATGATCGGGGAATGCGCGCGTGCGCTCCACCGATGCGCCGCAGGCTCGCAATGTCTCAAAGAATTTTTCGGGCCGTCCGATCCCCGCGAACGCGAGAACCTTGCTGCCTTGTAGATGCGAGACGGCTTTCGGGTCTGGAACGATGGCCGCGCGAAACACGCGCTTGCCGTGGCGTGCTGCATCGACGGCAATGCTCTCTCCCGCCTCTCCTTCACCGACGATGAGAACGGCGTCCACGACAGGCCATTGCGCATCGAGCGGCGCGCGCAAAGGGCCCGCGGGAATGCAAAGACCGTTTCCGATGCCCGTTGCGCCATCGACAACGGCGATGGCGAGATCTTTCCGCAGCGATGGGTTTTGCAGGCCATCATCCATCACGATGACGCTCGCGCCGACTTGAGAGGCAAGCTGTGCGCCTGCGGGACGATCATGCGCGACGATCACGGGAGCCATGCGTGAAAGAAGAAGCGGCTCATCGCCCACATCGGCGGCGGAATGCGCGGCGGTGGCCTGAACCGGGCCGGGTAGGTTGCCGCCGTAGCCGCGCGAGAGAAAGGCGGGCTTCTCTCCCGTTTCAGCAAGAAGTTTTGCAACGGCAAGCGCCGTCGGTGTCTTGCCCGCGCCGCCGGCGGTGAAGTTACCGATGCAGATGACAGGCAGCGTGGCGCGCTCGCCCGCGCGCCGCATCCGCCGCGCTGCGATGGTGCCGTAAATCGCGGCGAGCGGGCGCAGTATATGAGCGAGGAATGTCGGCCTTCTCTGCCACCAGAAGGCGGGGGCGCGCATCAGCGTCGCGCCCCGATCTTGGTTTGCACAATGAAGGGTTCGATGGATTGCATCGTGCGTTCCACCGCGCCACCCATCGCGTGCACAGCTTCGGAGGCGGCGCGCGCCATCTGGCGTGTAAGCGCGGGGTTGGAGAGAAGCTGGGTCAAGGCGCGCGCGAGGGCCGAACTGTCCTTCACGAGAAGCGCGCCGCGCGAGGCATCGAGCGCGGTGTAGACGTCGGTGAAGTTGTGAACGTGCGGGCCGTGCAGGATCGCCGCGCCGAGCTTGGCGGGTTCGATCGGATTTTGCCCGCCATGCTCGATCAGCGAGCCGCCCATCAGCACGACAGGTGACAGGCGATAGAACAGGCCCATCTCGCCGACCGTGTCCGCCACGTACACATCCGTCGCGCGGTCTGGGTGAATGCCTGCGGAGCGGCGCGCGGCGCGCAATCCGGCGCGCTCGGCGATGGCCGCCACATCGGGGCCGCGGTGCGGATGGCGCGGCGCGATGATGGTGAGAAGATGCGGATGGCGCTGCGCGAGCGCGCGATGAACCGCGACGATGGCCGTTTCCTCACCCGGATGCGTGCTTGCCGCGAACCAGACCGGACGGCCCGCGATAAGACCGGAAAGATGCGCCACGACACGCGGATCGGCGGGTGGAGGCGGCGCATCGAATTTCAGATTGCCCGCCATCACCACGCGGGGTGCGCCGAGGCGCGCCAGCCGCTCGGCATCAGCCGGGGTTTGCGCAAGGCATAAGGCGAAGCGTTCGAGCAGCGAGCCGATCAGGCCCGGCAGTTTCTGCCAACGCTGGAACGAGCGGTCGGAGACGCGCCCGTTCACCAGAATGAGCGGGACTTCGCGACGGTCGAGTTCGACGACCATGTTGGGCCAGATCTCGGATTCCGCGACAAGCGCGAGGTCGGGTTTCCAGTGATCGAGAAAGCGCCGGTTGTAGCGCGGCACGTCGAGGGGCACGAATTGGTGGAAAGCGCCCGGCGGCAGGCGTCGCGCAATGAGCCCGGCGGAGGTACGCGTGCCGGAAGTGACGAGCACCGAGAGCCCGCGCTGCGTCAACCGCTCGATGACGGGGATGAGGGAAAGGGTTTCGCCGATGCTGGCCCCGTGAACCCAGGCCAGATGTCCCTTGGGCCGTGCGCGCCCGGGATAACCTTGCCGTTCGCCGAGACGGCTGCGCTCTTCCAGACCCTTGCGCTGACGCCAGTAGAGCAGGCCGAGAACCGCCGGCTCGAGCGTCGCGGTCACAGCCCCATAAACTTTGAGAAGAGCGTGCAGCCTCATCGCGTCGCGCCTCTCGCCGTTGCGTGGCTGCCCCCGTTGGGGATCGCCCCCTTCGCAGGCTTCGCCCCGGGATCGCGCGAGCCGATCAGGGCATAGGCGCGCTCATGAACAGCGTCGAGTTCGCGCTCCACCTGCTGGCGCAGGGCTTCGAGTGTGGCTTCGTCCGCCTCGCGCGGCACAGCGATCGGGTCGCCGAGCACCATTGCGCCACGTCCGAACGGCAGGCCGATACTGGCCTTGTCCCAGCTGTCGAAGTCGATCCGCCGGCTCGTCACCACCGCCACGGGCACGATGGGCCTGCCCGAGAGCTGCGCCAGGGTCACGATGCCGGAGCCGCAGATCCGCGAGATCTTCGGAATGTCGGCGGTCATCACCACCATCTCGCCGTCGGCCAACGCCCGCAACATGCCCCGCAGGGCGGCCGCGCCGCCTTTCTTGCGGATGTCGCGCCCGCGCGCGCCCGAACCGCGGATCGCACGGATGCCGAGATGCCGAAGCGCGACCGCGTTGAACTCACCGTCACCGGAGCGGGAGACGAGGCTCGCGGCCCTGTCCTGCGGGCGCTTGGCGAAATGGATCATGAAATGCTGGCCGTGCCACATGGCGGCGATGACCGGCATCTGCGGGCCGATGCGATCATAGGCCCCGGCGGGCTCGATCACGAAGCGGTTCGTCCGGCGCACCAGGCCGAGATAGCCCGCGACCAGGAAACCCAAGGTCTCCTGGACGGGACGCGACCTGACGATGCGCTTGATGAGACCCATGAGCCTTACGGGTCAGTCCTGCGGATTGAGCAGGCGGTGCAGATGAACCACGAAGTAGCGCATGTGCGCGTTGTCGACCGTGGATTGCGCCCTGGCTTTCCAGGCCGCATGAGCCGTCGCGTAGTTGGGGAAAATGCCGACGATGTCGAGCTTCGAGAGATCCTTGAAATCGACCGATTCGAGGTCGGTCAGTTCTCCGCCGAAAACGAGGTGAAGCAGCTGCTTGCCGGGCTTATCGGTCATGGGGAAGTGACGCTCCTGTTCGAAGTGCAGAAATGCGGCCCAAAAGGCCTAGCCGAAGGTTCAAGTTCTCATGGCCCCAATGAGGCGCGGATGCAACCATGACGGAACGGCAATTAACTCGCCATGCGTTGGATGGGGCCGATTATAGGCGGGCGCTGCGCCGGAAAGGTCGGTCAGCCGCCCGCCCGCTTCGCTCAGGACCAGGTCTGCCGCGGCGATGTCCCAATCGTGCGAATTGGGGGAGGCGAGGCCCACATCGATAGTGCCGTCCGCGACACGCACGATCCTGAGGGCGAGGGAGGGAATCTTGGGCAGAAGCTCCGCCGGGCCGGTCTGGCTCAGATGGTCGTCTACCATCGGCTTTGGCCCCGCGATCCGCAGAGGCTCGGGCCGGAGCGCCGCCGGGACGCTAAGGCGCTCGCCGTTGCGAAAAGCGCCGCCGTTCAGCACGGCCTCATAGAACACATCGCCGACAGGGGAGTAGACCACCCCGAGAACCGGGCGGTTCTCCTCGAGAAGTGCGATGGCGACGCACCAGTCCGGGCTACCGGCGACGAAGGCGCGGGTGCCGTCGATGGGATCGACCACCCACACGAAGCGCTGATCGAGCCGGGACGGATCGTCCGTCGTTTCCTCGGAGAGCCAGCCCGCCTTGTGGAGCGAGGGGAGTTGCTCCTTCAGAAAGGTATCGACCGCGATGTCAGCCTCGGTGACGGGGGATTTTCCCTCCTTGTACCAGAGGCGCGCTGCCGTCTGTTCGCCTTCCCGGAAATGCGGCATGGCGATGGCCCCGGCGGCGCGCGCGACTTCGCGCACGTCGGGCATCAGGGCCTTTGCCAGGGATGAGGAGGTGGATGCGAACATCAGCGTGAGAACATCAAAAACTGCACCGCTCTCGTACCAGATCGGCGGTGAGGATGCAGGCCTTTAAATTGGGCATTGTGCCTTCTTTTCGCGAGACCGTGCGGCTATCGGCGCGCAAGTCCATTGCCTGCACGCCCATCGGGGGCTTCACGCGGCGGCTTTCGCGAGCGCGTCGAGCACCAGCCCCGCGAACAGGATGAGGCCCGCATCGCGGTTCGAGCGGAAAAGACGCAGCGCTCCAACGCCGTCATGACGGTCGGCTTTGGCGACCTGCCAGGCGAGATGCGTGGCAAAGAGGAGAAGGCCCATAAGGCCCAAGGGGCCGACACCGGCGAGGACGAGGGAGAGGCCGATCATCGCCACCGCGAACAGGTAGCAGGTACTGATGCCGAGCTTGACCTTTTCGCCAAAGAAGCGCGCGGAGGATTTGATGCCGGCGATCTCGTCATCCTCGATGTCCTGCAGAGCGTAGATCGTGTCGTAGCCGACGACCCAGGCGATGGTGCCGGCATAGAGCAGAAGCGGCGCGGTGCTCAGCGACCCGAAGGCTGCCGCCCACCCCATCAGCGCGCCCCACGAAAACGCGAAGCCGAGCACGATCTGCGGCATCCAGAAAAAGCGCTTCATGAACGGATAGAGCGCGACGACGCCAAGCGAGGCGAAACCCAGGACGATGGCGAAGCCGTTGAGTTGCAGAAGAACGGCAAGGCCGATCAGGCATTGCAGGGCAAGGAAGATCGTCGCGCTCTTCGTGCTCACCTGTCCGGACGGCAGGGGCCGGTCTCGCGTACGCTCCACGCGGGCATCGAGATCGCGGTCGACGATGTCGTTATAGGTCGATCCGGCCCCGCGCATGGCGATGGAGCCGATGAGGAACAGTGCGCAGTGATAGACGTTCGGCCATGCCTGCCCACCGGCGATTGCAGCAAGTGCCGCCGACCACCAGCAGGGGAGAAGAAGGAGCCACCAGCCGATGGGCCGCTCGAGGCGCGCAAGGCGCAAATAGGGACGAAGGGAAGCCGGAGCGAGGCGGTCGGCCCAATGGCCGCGCACCGCGTCGGGCAGGGCTGAGCCGGGCTCCGTCACCACGGGCGCTCCTTAGAGCGCGCCCTGCGGCATCTTGTATTCGCCAGTCAGGCCGCCACCGCCGAGGCGGCCTGCGCCGCTTTTCTGCGCGGCCTTGGCCTGCTTTTCCATCTCAGCCATTTTGGCGGCAGCCTGGCAGGCCTTGCCGCGCATCTCGACCGCCTGGCCGTGGTCGCGCTTGAAGCTTTCCGCGAACTGGTCAGGGATCTGGCACCAATCCTTGTTGGACTCGATCCACTTCGTGCCGGCGTTGCCGTTGGCGACGAGCTTGGTGAAGACTGCGCAGGCATCTCGCGGATCGACCTGCTTTTTCTTTCCCTCGCCGCCGAGCTTGTTGATCTGCTGAATGATGCCCTGGCGTTCGCCGAGGAACTTCTGTGCATCCTGGCAGGAAGACGCCTGCGCAAGGGCGGGGGCCGAGGCGAAAGCGCCAGCGGCGGCAAAAGCTGCGGCAAGGAGCGAACGGGCATACGGCATCGGCAAAGTCCTTCACGAAGCGCGACGCATCGCGCGAGGCACCCTGTTAGCAGGTTACGCCCTTAAAGGCCAAGGGGTGAAAGGCCTCACGCCCGCTGCAGGCTTCAGTTTGTCGTTCAAAAGTGTGTCAGAGCACGCGGCTAGACGATCCCCATGTCCTTTGTAAGGCGGGATAGCGCTTGCGCGGCGCTTGCGATAAGCCGGGGCACAAGCTCCGGGCACATTCATGGCCGCATACGATTTCAACGCTCCCCGCCTGTTCGTCGAAGCTCCGCTGCAAGCGGGCGCGCGGGTCGAGCTCGACCGTGCGCAGGCGAACTACCTCCTCAACGTGCTGCGCCTGCGCTCGGATGACCGTGTGCTCGTCTTCAACGGGCGCGACGGTGAATGGCTCACCAGCGTCGCGGTCGAGGGGCGCAAGGCGGCCGATCTGGTCTGCGTCGAGCGAACCCGCGAGCAGACGCCCCGGCCGGACCTGACCTATCTCTTCGCGCCGCTCAAGCACGCCCGGCTCGACTACATGGTGCAGAAGGCCGTCGAGATGGGGGCGGGCGTGCTGCAGCCGGTGCTGACCCAGCGCACGCAGAGCACGCGCGTCAATCTCGACCGCATGCGCGCCAACGCCATCGAGGCCGCCGAGCAATGCGGAATTCTCTCCATTCCCGACATTCGGGAAGAGGAGAGCTTCGCCAAGGCGCTCGATGCGCTGGAGCCTGGCCGCCTCGTTATCTTCTGCGACGAGGACGCCGCTATCGCGAATCCTGCCGAGGCACTCGCGGCCGCGGGGAACCGGGGCGAGGGGCTTGCCGTTGTCGTGGGTCCCGAAGGGGGCTTCACCGATCAGGAGAGGGCGATTGTCTCCACACGCCAACGATGTGTCCGCATCTCGCTCGGACCCCGCATTCTGCGCGCCGACACCGCGGCTGTGGCCGCGCTGGCCATCGTCCAGGCGACTCTGGGGGACTGGCGGTGAGTCGGCCTGACGCCGACAACCTCCACCGATAAATCAGCAACTTCAGAAGCTTAGCCGTTCGAGGCGCAAGCGCCCCAATCCTGCCTCAATGAGCCGCAGGTTGGGAGGGCTTTCGAGTAATCAATCCCACTCGCCAGCGTAGAGCGAAACAAAATCGAGAGGAGAGTCGGTATGACAGGGGAATTCCGATTCGGTATCGAGGAAGAGTACTTCGTGAACGACGTCGCCAAACGCGACGTCGCACGCGGGAGAATGAAGGAGTTCTTCGCGGCCTGCCGGGAAAATCTTTCCGATCAGGTTCAGACCGAAATGCTTGAGCCTCAAATCGAGGTCGCAACCCTGCCGAGCGAGGATTTCGCACAGGCCAGGGCCTCCCTCGAGGGTCTGCGCCGTTCCGTCGGGGCGATAGCCGGTGAGTTCGATTTTTCGATCATCGCCGCCGGCACGCACCCCCTTGCCGTCTGGAGCCGGGTGCGCCCGAACGCGCAGCCGCGCTACGGCAAGGTGATGCACGACCTGCAGATGGTCGGCAACCGCACGGTGGTGTGCGGCATGCATGTCCATGTGGAGGTGCCGGAGCTGGCGGCGCGGGTCGACATCATGAACCGCATGCAGCCCTACCTGCCGCTGTTCCTGGCGCTTTCCACCTCCTCCCCGTTTTGGCAGGCGCAGCGCACAGGCCTTCTCGGTTATCGCCTCGCGGCCTATCGGGAGCTGCCGCGCACGGGGTTTCCCGACCTCTTTCAGGATACTGCCGACTACCAGCGCTATATCGATACGCTGGTCGAGGCGCGGGCCATCGAGAATTCGAGCTATGTGTGGTGGGTCATCCGCCCCTCGCTGAGGCATCCGACGCTGGAGTTGCGGGTCGCCGACAGCTGCACGCGCGTCGATGACACCATTGCCATTGCCGCGTTGTTCCGCTGCCTTGTGCGCCACCTGTCCCGCGACCCGAAGCTCAACGCGGGCCAGACCGGCGCTTCGCGGGCGATCAACGACGAGAACGGTTGGCGCGCACAGCGCTATGGCATCCATGGCAGTTTCGTGGACGAGGCAAGCCGCAGCGCGAAGCCGGTGCGGCAGGTGCTGGACGAGGTTCTCGCCCTCGTCGCCGAAGACGCACAGGCGCTCGGCTGCGAGCGGGAGCTCGATCTGGCGCGCTGGATCGTGGCCCGGGGCACCAGCGCCGACCAGCAGCTCACGCTCTTCACCGAAGCCTCGGGGCGCGGGCTGTCGAATCGTG
Organism: Microvirga flavescens; assembly: GCF_003290125.1. Classification (GTDB taxonomy): domain Bacteria; phylum Pseudomonadota; class Alphaproteobacteria; order Rhizobiales; family Beijerinckiaceae; genus Microvirga; species Microvirga flavescens. The sequence goes on along the minus strand of NZ_QMKH01000003.1, from coordinate 401,550 downwards.
ATGCCCTGGCGGGTGTGGTCGATTGGCTATCGGCGGAAACGATCGGGGAGCCGGTGGTCCGGCACTGATCGTGTCCCGAAAAAACACGATCAGCGTCTAAAGCCAGAAAGCAATCCTCACCTCACGCGGGAGAGGATTGTGCCGGGCTCATTGCAGCTTGGCCACAGGACGCCTATTTACACGCGACCGACCATCAGGCGCGGGGATCGAGCCCGCGCCTTTCCTATGAGGCATTTCATGGCGCGTGACGTTTCGGATGCGACTCCCATTGGCGCACGATCTGAGCTGATCGAATGGATCGCCGCCGGGGAGAAACCCCGTGACGCGTGGCGCCTCGGCACTGAGCACGAGAAGGTTCCTTTCCATACGGCGGACGCTTCTCCGGTGCCTTACGATGGCAAGACCGGCATTCGCGCCCTCCTGGATGGCATGCAGCGTGCAAGCGGGTGGGAGCCTATCATCGAGAACGGCAACCCCATCGGCCTCGTGGACGAGAAGGCTGGCGGGGCGATTTCGCTCGAGCCCGGCGGGCAATACGAATTATCCGGCGCGCCGTTGCGGACCATTCATGAAACCGCCCGCGAGCTGGATGAGCATCTGGCTCTTGCAAAGCAGGTCGGTGACGAACTCGGCATCGGTTTCCTCACGCTCGGCATGAGCCCGCTGTGGACGCGCGCCGAAACACCCGTGATGCCGAAGGCGCGCTATCGCATCATGACGAACTACATGCCGAAGGTCGGCAAGCTCGGGCTCGACATGATGTACCGCACGTCAACCGTGCAGGTGAATCTCGACTTCGAGTCCGAAGCCGACATGGTGAAGAAGATGCGCGTGTCGCTGGCGCTGCAGCCCATCGCGACGGCGCTGTTTGCCAACTCGCCTTTCACCGACGGAAAGCCCAACGGCTTTCTCTCCATGCGCTCCGAAATCTGGCGCGATACGGACCCGCACCGCACCGGCATGATGGCCTTCGCCTTCGACGAGGGCTTCGGCTACGAGGCCTATGTGGATTGGGCGTTGAACGTGCCGATGTATTTCGTGAAGCGCGGCGACACTTATCACGATGTGGCCGGAGCCTCCTTCCGCGATCTTCTCGCCGGAAAGCTCGCGCAGCTTCCTGGTGAGCGCGCGACGCAGTCGGACTGGGCGAACCATGCCTCGACGCTGTTTCCGGAGGTGCGCCTGAAGCGCTATCTCGAAATGCGCGGTGCGGATGTGGGCGGTCCGACGCACGTTGTGGCCTTGTCCGCCTTCTGGGTCGGCCTTCTCTATGATCGCGCTGCGCTCGATGCGGCGTGGGATCTCGTGAAGGGCTGGACCGCAGAAGAGCGCGAGCAGGTGCGTCGCGATGTGCCGAAGCTCGCTCTCGGCGCCACTATCGCCGGGCGCAGCGTGCGCGACGTTGCGCGCGATGCTTTGGCGATTGCGAAGGCGGGCTTGAAAAGCCGCGCCTTCATCGATGCATCCGGACACGATGAAACGCATCATCTCGCATATCTCGACGAGATCGTTTCCTCCGGCCGCACATCGGCGGAGCGCCTGCTTGAACGCTTCCACGGCGAGTGGAAAGGCTCGGTTCTTCCAGCGTTCCGCGAGTGCGTTTATTAAATTCGATGTGAGAGCCGTGGCGGTCCGCCTCAGGCCGCCATCTTCAATCCGAGAATGCCGGCAACGATCAGTCCGACGCAGGCAAGGCGCGCCACTGTCGCGGGCTCGCCGAACAGCACGATGCCGAGAATGGCTGTGCCAATCGTGCCGATGCCGGTCCACACTGCATAACCCGTACCGACCGGCAGCGTCTTCAGCGCAAGGGCGAGCAGGAAGACGCTCGCCGCCATGCAGATCACGGTGAGAACGGATGGGACGAGGCGTGAGAAGCCTTCGGTATATTTGAGACCGATAGCCCAGCCGATTTCAAACAAACCGGCAAAGAAAAGGTAGGTCCACGCCATGAACGATCTCCATCATGGGCAGGGCCGTCCCTCCCGCTTTTTCCTGAAAGGCGGGGTCGTCCCCGCTGTCGCGTGTTGTCGCGATGCCTGCAATATACGTTGGGTATCGGGCTTGAGAAAGGTGGCTCTTGCTATTCGGCGCTCGCCCGCTTGCGGGCATTGAGAACGCTCTGCGGGTCGAACGGAGCATAGGTGTTGTGCTTCCACTTGTCTCCGCATTGCATGCAGATCGAACGGAACTTGAAATCGTTCTCTTCCATCTGCTTCATCAGCCTTTCCTGTCGCGTGCGAGGATCGTCGGAAAGCTCGCTATAGCCCGAGGGGCGCACGCTGAGCGTGAGCGGCTTGTTGTCGGTTTTTTCCTGCGCAAGGGCAGGGCCGGCGAGGGTGGCAAGTGCTGCAACGAGAGCAAAGTATTTCATGGAAGAAAAAGTCCTTTCTGAGAAATGAGAGGCTGAAATGAGCCCAAGCGCTTGTTATCTGCGGGCACCCTAACCCTCTATATCGCTCCTTTGCGACATTCGCATGCGCTTTTCTAGTCAAGGTTGACGAATGAAAGTGGTACGATATATTATATCAATACGTTAAGTACAAGCGTATTTCGGATTGTTCGTCGCATATAGGTCTTGGAGGACATGATTGTGGCTGCGCAGAGGTATTTCCCGTCATTGAACACGTCGCTCGCCGCGACCCCCACGCTCAGGGGACTCGACGGAGATCATGTCTACGCATTCCGCGGCACGGAAACCCGTATTGATGCCGGAGGAGATGCCGTGCTCAGCGGCGATGCACCTCTTGTAAGCCTCTTTGTGCTTTTGTATTCGAACGTTTCAGGCGATAGCCTCGGACTTTTGACAGGAAGCGGGATCGAACTTTCTGACGGCCTCAACGGAGGAAGCCGCATTTCGGTCGATGGATATGACATTGGTGAAGTGTCCATTGGGAGTGCCGGCTACCTGGGATTCTCCTTTAACGAGAGAGCAACATCCGAACGGGTTCAAGTGCTTCTCAGGTCTTTTACCTATCTCAATACTGAAGCAGGAGAAGACCCCGCTGACCTAGCCACGGTGATGATTGGCTTGGAAACGGATACCGGTTGGATCGATGCTTACGTTGAGGTGAGCGTTTCTCCTGAAGGCTCGTTAGTTCTCACGGAGGGTCTCGACGACCTGACCGGGACGGCAGGGAACGATGTTTTTGTCGCGCGTTGGAACACTACTACCAACGGGGACAGGATCGACGGAGGTGGGGGCGACGCCGACACGATCCTCCTCGCGGAGGGCGGCATCTTCGACTTCACGGAGTTCGCCAAGTTTTCCGGAATTGAAAGCATTCGCGGCTCCATCGGTGTCGATACTCTCAAAATTCGTGCCTCCCAATTGGCTGACGTCCAGATGATTTATGGCGGGCAGGCGACGGACACGGACTTCCTCAATATAACGGAAACGAATATCGATCTTCAAAACATACTCGTTTCAGGTTTCAGAAACATCGTTCTCCAAAACGACGGCGCTACCATCATATTGAAAGACAAGTCGCTCGCGCTGAAGGTCGACGGCAAGAAGACGGCGTATGACACGCTGGTGCTCACGGGCGGTGCCACGCTCACCGCTGAGGAGATCGCCACGATTCATCGCAACGGTATCGATGTCATTCAAGTTGGTTCAAATCCGCCTGATGAAAATCTTGCGCCTCAAGTCCGGAATCTTGGAGGATATGTCAGCCGCTTGGGGAGCAGGCCGGTCCATCTCGACAGGGGGCAGGATGCGCTCATCAGCGATGACGGCGCGTTTTTCAGAGGGCTGCGTGTCATACTCGCCGATAAGCAGGCCGATGAGAGTTTTGGCATCGACACAAGCGGCGGGGTGAAGCTCTCCCGTGGACTGGAATATGGCAGCGACGTTCTGGTTGATGGCATGAGCATCGGCGTGATCGTGTCAAGTTCGTCCAGTTCCGATGACTTTGAAATACAATTCAGCGACGGGCTCGCGACATCCGACAAGGTCCAGCAAGTTGTCCGTGCACTGACTTACACCAAGTCGGGCGACAGCGTCACGGGTACCCGCAATGTTTCCATTCAATTGCAGGATGACGGGTGGCGAACGACGAGCGTCGAGATCGTCGTTGACGGCTCTCCCAACAATGCGCCTACCGCTCTTGGTCTTTCTCCAACTGTAGTGAAGGAGGCGGTGAAAAACGGAACCGTGATTGGTCATATTACGGCTTCGGACCCCGATGGGGACCCGCTGAGCTACAGCATCGTTGGCGGCAGCGATATCTTCGCGATCAAAGGGCGGGAGCTTGTCGTCGCCGAAGGGTGCAAGCTCGACTTCGAGCAGGTGAAGTCTCACCAGATCACCATCCGGGTTCAGGACCCGGGTGGAGCCTATATCGAGAACACTTTCACGATCACGGTGCAGAACGTCGACAAGGAAGTCGTGACCGGCTCGAGCGGAGACGATGTGATCGTCGGGGGGCGCGGAAACGACAAGCTCTACGGCAAACTCGGCAAGGACACGCTGACCGGCGGCAAGGGCAAGGACATCTTCGTGTTCGACACGAAGGTCGACAAGACAAAGGCCAACGTCGATCTCATCAGGGACTTCAGCGTAAAGGACGACACGATCCATCTGTCGAAAAAGATCTTCAGCAAGATCGGGGGCAAGGGCGTGTTGTCGGAGAGCGCGTTCTGGATCGGCTCGAAGGCGCACGACAGGGATGATCGCATCATCTACAATCCCAAAACCGGCAAGTTGCTTTACGATGCTGACGGCTCCGGCAAGGGCGCTGCCATCGAGTTCGCGACCCTGTCGAAAAACCTCAAGACGATGAGCCATCTCGACTTTATCGTCATCTGACGGAAGTCGTCTCCCGGGTGCGATGCCCGAGAAGGTTATGCACCCGGGAGGAACGTACCTGCTTTCATCAGGAAGAGCATCGCAAACCATGACATTTCGTCATTGGTTTTCTTTCATTGGCAGGCGTAGGCATGCGCCTCATGGGAGGCTGCCAATGAATCACACAATGCAAGTTTCAAAGCCGGCGGACGGTGGATTCAACAAGGTCGATCTCGGTCTTTACGCCGCGACGGTCTTTCTCTGGGGTGTGAGCTGGATCGGCATTCATGCCCAGCTCGGCGTCGTCGCGCCGGAGATGTCGGTGCTGTGGCGCTTCATCCTGGCCGCTGCGGTCATGTGGGGTTGGGTCCTGTTCTCGGGACTTCCGGTGCGCTTTTCACGCGCCGATCATCTGCGCTTCGTCGCGACCGGTTGTTGCCTCTTCTCCTTCAACTTCATCTGCTTTTATTACGGCGGGCTTCATGTGCCGTCGGGCTTGCTCGCGGTGGTGTTCTCGCTGGCCTCGATCTTCAATCTCATCCTCGGCGCGCTTTTCTTCCGCCAGAAGATCGAGCCGCGCGTGGCGCTCGGCGGGATTGTCGGTGTCGTCGGTATCGGGCTTCTGTTCTGGCCGGAGATCGCAGGCGCGGGCCTCAACAAGGGCGCGCTCACCGGGCTTGCCTTCTGCGTTCTCGGCACGCTGTTCTTCTGCTCGGGGAACATGATCTCGACGGTGGTGCAGCGGCGGGGCATTCCGCTTCTGTCGGCCAATGCCTGGGCGATGACTTACGGCACGGGCGTTCTCGTCCTCGTCAACATCGTGCGCGGCAACGCCTTCATCATCGAACCGACGTTGAAATATATCGGCTCGCTGGTCTACCTCGCCATCGGCGCGTCGGTTCTCGCCTTTGCGAGCTATCTCACATTGCTGCGCCGCCTCGGCGCGGCGCGCGCGGGCTATGCGACGGTTCTGTTCCCGATCATCGCGCTTGCTGTCTCGACCGCGCTCGAAGGCTATGTCTGGACACTCGCCGCATTCGTGGGCGTCGTTCTGGCGCTGGCCGGAAACGTCCTCGTCCTGACGCGTCCCGCTAGAGCTTGATCAGAATAAGTGGAAACCGGTTGTTCGCCGGATCATGCAACAAATAAAGGAGAGTCTGATCGTGTTTCAAAGAGACACGATCAGACTCTAAGGCTTAAGCCTTCGCGCCAAGCTCATTCCGCGGCGGGCAGGTAGGCCGTGCGCGCGGAGCCGAGATTGTCGAGCGATTGCTTGATGTGGAAGCCGAGCGCATCGGCAAGCGGATTGGGCTCCGACCGCGCACGGATCAGGCCGATCTTGCACGAGGGCAGGGCGGGGAACCCGTCGGACGGGCCGAGAACGCGCATGCCCGGACGCACGGCGCTCTCCGGCAGAACGGAAACAGCGAGGCCCGCCTGCACCACCGCGCCGACGGCGGTGGAGTTCCAGCTCACGTAGAGAATGCGGAAGGCGCGATCCGCGCTTTCCAGCGCCTGCGTCGCCGAGTGCCGCCAGTCACAATTGGGCCGGCCTAATGCCAGCGGCAGCACCGCTTCCTCATGCACGGCGTGGCGGGAGGACGTGATCCAGAGGAGCTGCTCGATCCGCACGATCTCCGAAGGCCCGCGCCGGTCCACATGGGTGATGATCGCCATGTCGAGATCGCCGTTGTGCACCCGGTCGATCAGGTGATGCGTGGGCTCGCACATCACCGCTACCTCCGCGCGCGGGTTCGAGCGGGAGAAGCGGGCGAGAATCTCGGGCAGGTAGCGGTCGGCATAATCGTCCGGCAGGCCGAGGCGGACGCGGCCGACAAGCTCGTTGTCGTTGAAGGAGGCCATGCACTCGGTGTTGAGGCGCACGATCCGGCGGGCATAGTCGAGCAGCCGCTCGCCCTCGTCCGTCAGCTTGGAGAGGCGCCCGTCACGCTCGAAGAGTGCGCGCCCGACGCGGTCTTCCAGACGCTTCATCTGCATGGAAACCGCGCTCTGGGTCTTGTGCACGATTTCGGCCGCGCGGGTGAAGGAACCCGTGTCGGCAATGGCGACGAATGTCCGGAGCTGGTCGATATCGAGAAGGTGCATGGCGGGCCTCATCATCAATATCGTTGATGTAACACATGACAAACAATCGCTTCAAGTGATGAAAAAAATGAGGCTTAGTCTGTCCCAGATCCTTTGAAATTCAAGGATTCGGCAATGGCTGGACCCGCGCGGGGCATGTGTTTCGCGTGATGGACCTGTCATGCTTTTTTAGCAGCGAGCCCGAGAAGGTTACTTCCATGACCCATTCGTCCACTTCCCTTGTGTCCCCGGTCGGGTCGACGCTGGTCGGCCGTGTGATCCGGGTTTCCCTCGCGCAAGCCGCTGTGTTCCTGCGAGCCCTCAAGCATCGCCGTGAGGTTCGCGCTCTCGCCGAGTTCGATGAGCGCATGCTGAAAGACATCGGCCTGACCCGCAGCGATGTGGACAGCGCGCTCGACGAGTCGGTGTTCAACAACCCGTCCGTCCTTTTGGTTCGATCGGTCGAACGGCGCGCGCGGGTTCAGCGATCTCCTGTGGCAAAGAAGACTGAGCGACCCGTGGTTTCGCTGGTAAAGACCGCCGGCTGAAAACGCCCAGACTTTGATCGTTTCAAATGGCACGGCCATGCTGCGGCGTGGCCGTGCTCTTCAGCGCGTCTTCTTTTGCGGCGACCAGACATTTTCCATGATCGATTGGAGAGACGCGAAATATTGTTTTTGCATCTCCGCTCCCGCTCCGAGCATCTCGCCCCAAAGGTCGGCGGGCTGCGTGGGCTGAGCTTTCGGGGTGCCAAGTGAACCGCCCATAAAGGGCGCCATCACGGCCTCTAAAGGAGTGGTGGGAGGTTTCTGCTTTCCCGTCGATTTTCCTTGCAGCGAGCTTGTCCAGAAATCCATCCACGCCTGCATGGGGTTGGGCTCGGGCTCCGGCGCCTTGCGTGCGGGCATTGCGCCCATATGCTCCGAATGCGTCATCCAATGGCAGACGCTGCCCGCGAAAATTCCGGCCATCAGAGGCAGGATCTGCTGCATGACCTCGACCCCGACGCCGGTGACCGTGGCGGCCTGTTGCGCCACCTGGCGGGCGGCTTCATCGGAACCGAAAAGCTGGTCGAGGATCCTTTTGCCGACCTCGGCGGCCTGAGGCGTGAACGCCCTGGCCGTCGATTTCCACATGTCCGCAAAGGGGCTGTCGGCGATGCCGGGAAAAAGCCGTGAAGGGTCACCGGAATTCGCGAGGGCGTGCTGAAGCCCCAGGGCGAAAGCCGGCATGAGCGCGACCATTGCGCGCTGCGTCTGTGCTGATGAGACATTGAATTGCCTCATCATGCCATCAAAGCCCGCATTGCCTTGCGCTTGGCGCATCAGATCGAACCAGGTCTGCATCGCGGGCTCCTCGAAAGGGCGGCCATTCAGGCTCCCGCCAGATTATGGATCAGGCGGGCGATCTTGCCATAGCTTGCCGCTCAAGACGCCGGATTGTCCAGAAGGCCGTGAAAATCGCCGCAACGCCAAACGCCACGGAACCGCAGCCGACGCCGATCAAGGCTCCCTTCGGTCCGCCGATCACCGCGCCGTAATAGGCGAAGGGGATCATGCCGAGCGTGGTGCGGCCCCAGTTGAAAAAGGTCGAGAGCAGCGGAAAGCCAAGATTGTTGAACGAGGCGTTCGCTACGAAAATCAGGCCGATGAAGAGCCAGACAAGGCCGCTGATCTGGCAGAAGAACCGCACGAGTTCCTCCGTCAGTCCATGCGCGTTGAAGGCGTGGACGATAGGCCCCTGCAGCAGGAACAGGGCAAGCCAGACGACACCTACATAGATGATGGTGAAAGTAAGCGAATCCTTGATCGTCTGCCGCATGCGGTCGAACCGGTTCGCGCCCCAGTTCTGGCCGAGCACGGGGCCGACAGCACCGGCCAGGGCGAACAGGCCGGCAAACGAAACGGGCGTCAGCCGGTCAATGATGGCGGAGGCCGCGATGGCTTCGTCCCCGAAGCGGGACATGATGCTCGTGAAGAAGCCGTTGGCGACGGGCGCCGCGATGTTCGTGAGAATGGCCGGAATCGCGATGGCGAAGAACGGGCGCGCATAGCGTCTTAGATCCGCAAGGTTCACGCTTGCGAGAAGATTGTGGTGCCGCTTGAGATAAACATAGCTCACATAGACATAGGCCACGCGGGCGATGTCGATGGTGATTGCCGCGCCGTTCGATTTCAGGCCGAGGCCGAAGATGAAGAGCGGGTCGAGCACAACCGTCACGATGGCGACGGACAAGGTCGCGTACATGCTGCGCTTGGCGTCCCCCGCCGCGCGCAGGACGCTGGAAAAGGCCATGCCAAGGGCCATGAGCCCATGCGTGGGCAGCGCGATCCAAAGGAAGCTCTCCGCAACGCGGAATGCATCGCCGCTCGCGCCGAGAAGGCGCAGGATCTGCGGGATGAAGGGAAGGGCGATCACGCTCACGCCGGTTGCGAGAAGCGTCATCCAGAAACAGCCCGATGTCGCGAGCCGCTTCGCCTTGTCGAATTCACGCGCACCGAGCGCGCGCGAGACGAGCGCGGCGATGGGGATCATCAGGCCGACATTGATCGACACCGTGAAGAACATCACGACGGTCGCAAGGCCGACGCCTGCGGTGAGGCTCGGGTCCCTGAGCCATGAGATGTAGAGAAGGGAGATGAGATCGACGATGAAAATCGCGATCAGCCCCGCCGTCGCCGTTCCCGTCATCACGAGAACGTGGCGCATGGTGGAGCCGGTGACAAAGCGCGGCGTCTCGGCTCGCTGCGCGGCGAGCTCCGATGCGGGGGGCGTTTCCATCAAAGAGCCCCTTCGCCAAGAATGTCACGCGTCTCTGCGTTGAGGGCGCGCGCTTTTCCGCTCGGCGTCACGAGAGGTTCGGGCTCGATCTTCGCGCCCACCAGCAATTCCGCGCCGCCCATGAAGCCGCTCGTCTTCTGCAGCATCATGCGGGCGATGTCGCGTTTGCGCACGTCGTCCGCCGTGGCCGCCGCCGTATCCGGATCGACGCCAAGCTCTTCGAGGGCGGCGCGGGAGAGCGCGATGGCGGATTCGAAGCTTTCGCGGAGCTGATAATCGACGCCGAGATTCATGAGATTGATAGCCTGGATGCGGTCATAGGCGCGCACGAAGCTGAAGGCGTTGGGGAAGTTCTCATGCACGATCTCGACGATCTTGAGCGTCGCTTCGGGATTGTCGGTGCAGATGCAGATCATCTCCGCCTTTTCCGCGCCCGCCGCGCGCAGCACATCAAGGCGCGTGCCGTCGCCGTAATAGACCTGAAGGCCGAAGCGCGCCGCATCGCGAATGCGCTCCACGTCGCGGTCGATCACCGTCGCGTCGATGCCCTGCGCCAACAGCACCTGATTCACGATCTGGCCGAAACGCCCGAACCCGATGACGAGAACGCGGCTCGAGAGCTCTTCCGCATTGTTGATGTCGGCGTGCGTTTCCGGCTCCGCATCGTTGGGGCGGCGCTTCAGCCATTGCTCCAGCACCGTCGCCGCGATGGGGCCGAACAGCATCGTGATCGCAGCGAGTGCTGTCATCAATTGCGCGGTGGAGCCCGTCATCAGCTTGAGGCCCGTGGCGACGGGCAGCAGCACGAAGGCGAATTCGCCCGCCGGGCACAACAGCACGCCGGAGCGCAGGCCATCCTGCCACGTCGCGCCGAAGAGCTTTGACAGAACGGCGACGACAAATGTCTTGCCGATGATGACGACGGGCGTTGCCAGCGCGATGATGAGCCAGTTCTCACGCACCAGCGACACGTCGATGGACATGCCCACGCTGATGAAGAAAAGCCCGAGCAACATGCCGCGGAAAGGCTCGATATCGGCTTCGAGCTGATGGCGGAAGTTCGATTCCGCGAGCAGGAGGCCTGCGAGGAACGCGCCCATCGCCATCGAGAGGCCGACCTCGTTCATCAGCATCGCGGCGCCCAGCACCACGAGAAGGGCGCTCGCCGTCATCACCTCGCGCGCACCGCTGCGGGCGAGAATGCGGAAGAAGGGGTTGAGGCCATAGCGGCCGACGAGGATCACCGCGACGATGGCGGCGAGCGCCTTGCCGACAGTGAGAAGTTTGCCCACGTCCCATCCGCTGTCGGCCATGCCGGTGCCCGTCGCGAGCAGCGGCAGCAGCGCGAGGATCGGGACGATGGAGATGTCCTGGAACAGGAGGATCGCGAAGGAGCGCTGGCCGTACGGCGTCTGGAGATCGTTGCGCTCGTTCAGCATCTGCAGGGCGATGGCGGTGGCTGAAAGGGCAAGCGCGATTCCAATCACGACGGAGGTCGTGACGGAAAATCCGGCAGCAACCGCTCCGCCGCCGAGAACGACCCCGGTGATCGCAAGCTGCAGCGTGCCGAGCCCGAAAATGTCACGCTTCATGTCCCAAAGGTGGGAGATCTTCAATTCGAGCCCGATGATGAAGAGCAGCAGCACCACCCCGAGCTCGGCCACGGTCGCAATCGATTCCGGGTCCCCGATGAGGCCGAGGCCGGAAGGGCCGATGATGACGCCGGCGGCCAGATAGCCGAGAACGGCGCTGAGCCCGGCCAGGCGGAACAACGGCACCGCGACGACCGCCGCGCCGCAGAAGGTCAGGATGGGGGGCAAAAAGCTGACGTGGGAAGCGGCGTTCGCCATGCTCGTTCTGAATCGGAAGTTGAAGGGACCTTGTCGGTTCTAGAGGGTCTGGAGCGTGAGGGCGAGACTTTCTTGCGGCGGAATGACATCAAAGGCGTTCCGGAGCCCCCCAACCCGCGAATAAGCGTCGCCCCGGCTTGACATTGGGGGGCGGCTCTCGCCACATCGCCGCAATATGACCAAACCGCCTCTCGATATCCTGCTCTGTGCGCCGCGCGGCTTTTGCGCGGGCGTCGTCCGCGCCATCGATGCCGTCGAGCAGGCGCTCGCCCTGCATGGCGCGCCGGTTTATGTGCGCCACGAGATCGTTCACAACAAATACGTGGTGGAGGGCCTCAAGAAGAAAGGGGCGATCTTCGTCCGCGAGCTCGATGAGGTTCCCGACGGCACCGCCCCGGTGATCTTCTCCGCCCACGGAGTGCCGAAAGCGGTGCCTGAGGCCGCCGCCACGCGCAATCTTTTTGCCATCGACGCCACATGCCCGCTGGTGACCAAGGTGCACCGGGAGGCGCAGGTGCATCACAAGCGTGGCCGCCACATCGTCCTCATCGGCCATGAGGGCCATCCCGAGGTCGTCGGTACGATGGGGCAGTTGCCGGCTGGCGCTGTTACGCTGGTGGAGACCGTCGAGGACGTGGCGCACCTTGCGCCTGCCGATGTGGACAATCTCGCCTTCGTCACGCAGACCACGCTCTCCGTGGACGACACGCGCGAGGTGATCGAGGCGCTGCAGACGCGCTTCCCCTCGATTGTGAGTCCGCACAAGGAAGACATCTGCTACGCCACCACGAACCGCCAGGGCGCGGTCAAGCGCGTCGCGCCGCAGGTGGATGCGATGATCGTGGTGGGCTCGCCCAATTCGTCGAACTCCCAGCGCCTGCGCGAAGTCGCGGAGCGGGAAGGGTGCCCTCTCGTGCGCTTGATCCTGCGCGCCGAGGATATCGATTGGTCGCTGTTCGGTTCGATCCGGCGGCTGGGCATCACGGCGGGGGCCTCCGCGCCGGAGATTCTGGTGGAGGAAATCATCGACGCCTTCGCCGAGCGCTTCGAGGTCGATGTTGAGAATGTCTCGACGGCGGATGAGAGCGTGTTCTTTCCGCTCCCCCGCGAATTGCGCGGCGATCAGGCGGCGGAGTAATTTTCTTGGCGGTCTATACGGAAGTTTCTGACGAGGAACTGGCCTCTTTCCTCGCCACCTACGACATCGGCACGGTGCTCTCCTACAAGGGCATCGCGGAGGGCGTGGAGAACACCAACTATTTCCTCCACACCACGGCCGGCACCTACATCATGACGCTCTACGAGAAGCGCGTGAAGGAGAGCGATCTGCCGTTCTTCATCGCTCTCATGCAGCATCTCGCCGAGCGCGGCCTCAATTGCCCACTGCCGGTGAGCAACCGCCAGGGCGAGGCGCTGGGGTGGCTCGCCGGGCGGCCCGCCGCCATCTGCACCTTTCTCGACGGCATCGCCGTACGCCGTCCGAGCGCTTCGCATTGCGGCGCTCTGGGGCAGGCGCTCGCGAAGCTTCATCTGGCCGGGCAGGATTTCGCGATGGCGCGGCCGAACGCCCTGTCCCTCGATGGCTGGCCGCAGCTTTTCGCGCAGGCCGAGGCTCAGGCCGACAGCGTGTCTGCGGGCCTTGCCGAGCGCACCCGGCAGGAACTTGCCTTCCTGAAAGAAGCCTGGCCGAGCGGCCTGCCGACGGGCGTGATCCATGCGGATCTTTTCACGGACAACGTGTTCTTCATCGGCCCCGAGGTGTCGGGGCTCATCGACTTTTATTTCGCCTGCACGGATGCGCTCGCCTACGATGTCGCGATCTGCCTCAATGCCTGGTGCTTCGAGGCCGATGGCTCGTTCAACCTGACGAAGGGGCGCGCCCTGCTCGCGGGCTATCAGGCGCTTCGCCCGCTCTCGGCGGACGAGATCGAAGCCTTGCCGATCTTCTGCCGCGGCTCGGCCATGCGCTTCATGCTGACGCGCCTCGTCGATTGGCTGAACGTGCCTCCCGGTGCATTGGTGAAGCCGAAGGACCCGCTGGAATACGACCGCAAGCTTGGCTTTCACCGTCATGTCCGCCATGCGCGCGAATACGGGCTTGTCGCATGAGCGAGACCGAACGCGTCACGATCTATACGGACGGTGCCTGCTCGGGAAATCCCGGCCCAGGCGGCTGGGCGGCGATCCTGTCCTTCAAGGGCAAGGAGCGCGAATTGTCCGGCGGCGAGGCGCACACCACCAACAACCGCATGGAACTGCGCGGCGCCATCGAGGGCCTCAACGCCCTCACGCGTCCCTGCACGGTCGATCTCTATACGGACTCACAATATGTCCGGCAGGGCATCACGTCCTGGCTCGCCAACTGGAAACGGCGCGGCTGGCGCACGGCGGACAACAAGCCGGTGAAGAACGACGATCTCTGGCGCGAGCTCGATGAGGCGGCGTCCCGCCACAAGGTCAGCTGGCACTGGGTGAAGGGCCACGCGGACGACCCGATGAACATCCGGGTCGATGAGCTGGCGGTCGCGGCGCTCCAGCCCTTCAAAAACGGAAAGGCGCGGCCAGCTTCCGCGCCTTGATGGCCGAATTTTCTCCGACCTCATCCTGAAAGCCATTCCGTGAGGAATGGCGTCTCGAAGGATTTCCGAGACCTCCCGAGCATCCTTCGAGACGCCGCTTTCGCGGCTCCTCAGGATGAGGGCTGTTCCTCCGCAGGCGTCTCAGAGCGCCTTCAGCAGATTGTCGACGCCCGATGCATTGGCCTGGGAAGGCGTATCCTCGACGTTGAGCGTGGTCACGACGCCGTTGTCCACCACCATCGAATAACGCTTGGAGCGCGTGCCGAGGCCGAAACCCGTGCCGTCCATCGCAAGGCCGAGCGCCTTGGCGAAATCGCCGTTGCCGTCGGCGAGGAATTCCACGCCTTCGCCGTTGGAGGCCTTCGCCCACGCATCCATGACGAACACGTCGTTGACGGAGGTCACTGCAATCGCATCGACGCCTCTGGCCTTCACCTCAGCCGCCTTCTCCACATAGCCGGGGAGGTGGTTGCGATGGCAGGTCGGCGTGAAAGCGCCGGGAACGCCGATCAGCACGACCTTGCGGCCCTTGAAGATGTCGTCCGTCGTCTTCGCGGCGGGGCCTTCCGCCGTCATGATGCGGAACGTGACTTGAGGCAGTCGCTCGCCAACCTGGATCGTCATGAACTTCTCCGAATGCGGGATGTGATGATTCCACGCCACGGTCTAGCGTGGCCGCTCGCCGGCGTCGAGACGCAGTTCCGTTTCGATGGCGCGTCCATTCGCGGTCAATGTGAAGAGGAACGGCTGCACCGTAGGAGCGCCCTTCGGGCTTTCCTCGACCGTGACGAGGAAAGCGCCCGACGCATCCGCCTTCGCGGTCGAAAGATACCAGTTCTCCGGCCCTTCCGCGAAAAGCTGCGGCTGGGTATTTGCCGGGGCGCGGGTCTCGACGAGGAAGGCGGGGCGGTCGCCCTTATGGGGTGTGACCGCAAGGATGGAGAGGTCTCCCGGCGCTCCGAGCGGCTGGGACTTCGGCAGACCGGCAAGGGCGGCGGCAATGGCGGCCCGCTCGCCATCCCCCGCGAGATCGAGGTTCAATTCGGCGTGGGCCGGAATGCAGATATCCTTGCAGACGCCGTATTCGATCGAGAGTGAGAGATGCGAGGGTTTCGCCGGGTCGGCGGCGCGCAGCAAAATGGGCAGCACGACCCGGTGGGAATAGACGTATGTGACGCCCCCGGCATCCTCGAGCCTTGAAGGCGCGGGCCAGCGGATGTCGATGTCCGAGACGTTGCGGGAGCCGTTCCAGTCAAACCGCGGCGGCAGGCCGGAATCCCCCGGGGTGCGCCAGTAGGTCTTGAAGCCGTCGTCCAGCTCGACCTCGACGCCAGCCAGAAGCCGTTCGCCCTCGCGCCCGCCGGAGAGAAGGCGCACGCGCGAATGAAACCCCTGCGTCCACGGCGAGGCGCTCTCGGCCCAGGCGGGAGAGGAACAAAAAAGCAGCAACAAAGTAGTAATGGCGGCATGCCGCACAAATGACATGGAACCTAGGCCTTCTTGTCGTTCTTCCCTTTATGGGATTCCCTAGAGCATGATCAGAACAAGTGGAAACCGGTTGTTCGCCCGGATCATGCAACAAATAAAGGAATCTTGCGGGGCGCCTATCCACGTTCCCGTGATCGGGAATAGGATCATTCAAGCTGGATGCAAGTTATGGCCTTCGTGCGTAAGAGCAATATCGGAAACGATGCGGGCACCCTGGAGGGGCAGTTTCTCGTCGCCATGCCGAGCGTCGTCGGCGAGCCGTTTTCGCGCTCGGTCGTCTATGTCTGCGCGCATTCCGACGAGGGGGCGATGGGCATCGTGCTCAACCGGCCCGCGCCGAACATGAAGATTCCCGATCTTCTGGTCCAGCTCGAGATCATCCCCGAAGCCGAGCGGATACGCCTGCCCCGAAAGGTTACGCAGATCCCCGTTCTCATCGGCGGCCCGGTCGAGACGAGCCGCGGTTTCGTGCTGCATTCGCCGGATTTCTACATGGCGCAATCGACGCTTCCCATCGATGACAGCGTGTGCCTGACGGCGACGGTCGACATTCTGCGGGCCATCGCCAAGGGGGCGGGGCCTGAGCGCGCCGTACTCGCTCTGGGCTATGCGGGCTGGCAGCCGGGGCAGCTCGAATCCGAAATCCAGGCCAATGGGTGGCTCACGTGCGAGGCGGATGCCGAGCTGATTTTCAATACGCCGCTTGAGGCACGCTACGATCTCGCCCTGCGCCAGATCGGTATCGATCCTGCCATGCTCTCCTTGGAGCCGGGGCACGCCTGAGAGCGGTCTTATGCCGCCCGCGGCGCGGCTCCGACCAGTTGCCGTGCCTGGTGCATCGACATCGGCTCGCCGAAAACGGGGCCTTGCGCGTATTCGCAGCCGAGCTGGTAGAGTTCGATCGCCTCCGACTCCGACTCCGCGCCTTCCGCCACGATCTCCATGCCGAGCTCGTGCGCCATCTTGATAATGGAGCGCAGGATCACCGGCTTGCCGTGCGCCATTTGCCGCACGAAGGACTGATCGACCTTGATCGTGTCGAAGGGGAACCGCTCCAGATAGGAGAGGGCGGAATAGCCCGTTCCGAAATCGTCGAGCGAAAGACCCGCGCCGAGGTCGCGCAGCCGCGTCAGCATCTGCGCCGAATATTCCGGGTTCTCCATCACGAGGCTTTCGGTCATCTCGAGCTTGAGGGAGCCCGGAAGAACGCCGGTGCGGGCGATGACTGCCTTCACGTCCTGCAACAGGTCATGCCGCAGGAGGTGATGGCTCGACATGTTGATGCTGGCGAAGATCGGCGGATCGACTTCCAGCGCATCCTGCCACGCCGCCAGCTCGCGCCCGGTCTGCTCCAGAAGGAAGACGCTCAGGTTGACGATGATGCCGGTTTCCTCGGCGAGCGGCATGAAGTCCTCGGGCCCCAGGCGGCCGAGGCGGGAATGGTCCCACCGCAGCATGGATTCAAAGCCCGCGATGGTACGGTCTTCCAGCCGCACGATAGGCTTGAACAGCACCTTCATCTCGCCGCGCTCGATGGCTTGACGCAGGTCCGCTTCAAGCGTGAAACGGTCGCTACGGTCGGAGCGCATCGTCGGACGGAACGCCTCGATCCGGTCGCCGCCCTGACGTTTGGCGTGAGCCACGGCGATTTCCGCGTTGCGGATCACCTCTTCGCGGCGCGCGGCGATCTGCGGATCGTGCAGCACGAGGCCGATGGAGGCGGTGAGGAAGATCTCCCGCTCCGCATAGGTGATCGGCGTGGTGAGTGCGCGCCGGACCATGTCGGCAAAGGCGATGATGCGATCGGGCTCGCGCTCCGAGAGCAGGATGATCGCGAATTCGTCGCCGGAGACGCGTGCCAGCGTATCCTGCGGGCGCAACAGGCGGCCAAGGCGGCGTGAAAGCGTCAGCAGGATCGAGTCGCCCGCAGAATAACCGACGGATTCGTTGATCTGCTTGAACTTGTCGAGGTCGATGACGAGCACGGTCGGGCGCAGCGATCCGTCCTGGCTCGCGAAGATCAGCGCGGCCTCGAGGCGGTCGTAGAGCAATTGCCGGTTCGGCAGGCTCGTCAGGTTGTCGTGCACCGCATCGTACAACAGCCGCTCTTCGGCCGTGCGGGCGTCCGTGACGTCGGTCAGCGTGCCGACGATGCGGATGACCTCGCCGTCCGAGCCCACGATGGGGCGAGCCTTGAGGCGATACCAGATATGCGGGCCGGAGGACGAGCGCAGGCGGAAGTCCTGGCTCAGCCGTCCCCGGCGCTGCTCGATGAGGGCATCGAGCGCCGCGCGGTAGCGATCCCGGTCGAAGGGGTGGACGAGGTCGAGCCAGGCCGAAGCGGGGCCGTTGAGGGCGCCGCTCTTGAGGCCGAGCTGATGCTCCATCTCGGGGCTTACGAAGATCTTGTCGGAGACGACGTCCCAATCGAACACCACGTCGCCAGCGCCCGCGAGCGCCAGCGCCCGGCGCTCGGTGTCGTTCACCAGGCCGTGGGCGAAAGCGCCACCGGAAAAGGCGTGCTGCATCACCGTGAAGCCGATCAACATGACGATGAGCACGAGCCCGCCGATGAGGGCCGGGGGCACGAGATCCGCCGTCAGGGTACCCATGACGGTAAAGCCCGCCGCTGCCACCCAGGCGATCAGGAGAAGCCACGTCGGCACCAGCATGATGGCGCGGTCGTAGCCGTGGGTCGCGAGGTGGATGACGAGCACGAAGCCGATGCCCGCCACGGCCACGATGGAAATGCGCGCAACACCCGAGGCAACCGGCGGATCGAAGATCGCAAGGCCGATCAGCGCGCCGAGGAAGGTCAGCCAGAAGGCCGTGACGTGGCTGTAGCGCACATGCCAGCGATTGAGGTTGAGATAGGCGAAGAGGAACACGAGCAGGGTCGCGGCGAGCACGGCTTCCGCGCCTGCGCGATAGATCCGCTCCACGGATTCGGTGATCGGGAAAATGCGCTGGAAGAACCCGAAATCGATGCACGAATAGGCCAGAACCGCCCAGGCCAGCGCGGCGGCGGCGGGGAAGATCAGCGCGCCCTTGACGACGAAGACGATGGTCAGGAACAGAGCGAGAAGGCCGGCGATGCCGATGATGATGCCCTTGTAGAGCGTCAGGCCGTTGACCCGCTCCTTGTAGGCGTCGGCGTCCCAGAGCTGGAGCTGGGGCAATTCGTTGGTGTTGAGCTCGGCGACGAAGGTAACCGTGGTGCCGGGATCGAGGGTGATGAGGAACACGTCCGCATCCTTGCTCTCGTCCCGCTCCGGGCGAATGCCCTGGCTCGCGGTGATGGCGGCGATGCGGGTCGCGCCGAGGTCAGGCCAGATCACGCCCGAATTGGTGAGCCGGAAATGCGGCGCGACGAGGAGCCGGTCCAGCTGCTCGTCGGAATCGTTGGTGAGCGCGAAGACGATCCAGTCCGGCCGCGTGCCGGCCTCACGGGCCTTGACCGCGATGCGGCGGACGATGCCATCCCGCCCCGGAGCCGTCGAAATGCGGATTTCGTCGCCGTCCGAGCGATAGCGCTCGACCATCGGCGTAAGGTCGATAGCCTTGGCGTCCTGGTCCACCCGCACGGATTCCACCGCCCAGCCGGCGGAGGGCGCGAACAGGGACAGGAAGGTCGCCAGAAGGAGGGTTATGGCGAAAGAGGCGATCCGCAACGCTTCGGTCTTCCGTCCGTTTCGTACCAATGGAGCCAGGATTGGTATCGGCCTGAGGGCCTGAGGGCAAGGCGCGGGTGACATTTGAACCAACTTGTCCGCAGGACTCACAGGGGGATTTGAGGCGAGCTATGCCGCATGGGCCCTCTTTGCGGCGGGATTAGGGAAGGAGAGGCGTTTTCCCCTCAAGGCCGCGTTTCCCTTGTCACCAAAGGATATCGTCGAGCCAGCCGGGGGTGTTTCAACCCCTCAACCCCGCCTCGATCGCCTCCAGGGACGGCAGGCCCTTGATCGGGCCGATGGCCGAGAGGGTTGGCGTGCCTTGCAGCAGGCGGTGCCCCGCCTCGCGGACCTGATCGACGGTGATGGCGTCGACCTTGGTGATGATGTCGTTGCTGGGGATGATCCGCCCCCAGGAGAGCAACTGGCGCGCCACCCGCTCGATGCGCCCGCCGGGGCTTTCGAGCGCGGCCAAAAGCGCCACCTTCATCTGCGCCTTGGCGCGGGCAAGCTCCACCTCGTTGATCTCGCCGGCGGCCTCGCGGGTGCAGGCGAGCGTGACGTCGATGAGGTTAGCCACGTCCGATCCCCCCGTGCCGGCTCCGATGCCGAACAGGCCGCAATCGGAGAAGGGCCAGTGGAAGGCGTCGATGGAATAGGCAAGGCCCCGCGTCTCGCGTACTTCGTGCCAGAGGCGGGAGGTGAGCCCGCCGCCGAGGATGTGCGCGAAGAGGTGAGTGGCGTAGTAGCTCGGATCCCGGACCGAGAGGCCGGGCAGGCCGAGAACGATGTTGGCTTGTTCGAGCTTGCGCGCGATCCGCCGCTCGCCGCCGGTGTAGGAGCCTGCCTC
Source organism: Microvirga flavescens (assembly GCF_003290125.1). Lineage (GTDB taxonomy): Bacteria > Pseudomonadota > Alphaproteobacteria > Rhizobiales > Beijerinckiaceae > Microvirga > Microvirga flavescens. The sequence continues at coordinate 381,457 of NZ_QMKH01000003.1, read as the reverse complement.
CGGTCCACGGGTCTCGACGGCGGGCATGGAGCCGAAGAACTTTTGCGCCGCGTCCACGATCTGGGCGTGGTTCACGTCGCCCGCCGCCGCCAGCACCATCTTGCCAGGCGTGTATTCCCGCGCCAGGAAATCGCGGATCGTCGCCTCGTCGAAGCTCCTGATGGTGTCCGGCGTGCCGAGGATCGGGCGGCCCATCGGCTGGCGCGCGTAGGCCGTTTCCATAAAGGCGTCATAGACGAGATCGTCCGGCGTATCCTCGACGGCGGCGTGCTCCTGCAGGATCACACCCTTTTCGCGCGCGAGTTCCGCCGCATCGAACACGGACTGGCTGAGGATGTCGCCGATCACGTCGAGCGCGACATCGATGTTCTCGCCCAGCACGCGCGCGGTATAGCTCGTGTATTCGATACTGGTCGCGGCATTGATGTCGCCGCCGACATTCTCGATGTCCTCGGCGATCTGCCGCGCCGAGCGGCGCGCCGTGCCCTTGAAGGCCATGTGCTCGATGAAGTGCGACAGGCCGTGCTCGTGCGCCTGCTCGTGACGCGAGCCGGTGGCGACCCAGATGCCGAGCGTCGCAGTGGCGATCTCCGGCATCCGCTCGGTGGCGACGGTGAAGCCGTTATCGAGCCGCGTGATGTCGATCTGTTTTTCGCGTACGAAATGTTCGTTCATACGGCAGCGCCCCGCACGACGCGCGCGCGGTCCCGAATGAAACGCTCCACCGCGCCCTGGTCGTTGGGGAGAATGGAGAAGCGCTCGTCCCGTTCCATCAGGTCCGCAAGGTGCGGCGGCAGCGCAGGCCGCACGCCCGTCGCCCGCTCCACGGCCTCCGGGAACTTGGCCGGGTGAGCGGTGGAAAGCGCCACCACGGGCACGTCGGAACGCTCGCTCAACAAAGCCCGCGCCGCTCGGGTGCCGACGGCGGTGTGCGGATCGAGCACATAGCCCGTCTCGCGATAGGTCTTCGTCATCTCGTCCGCGACCGTCGGCTCGTTGACGGCGATAGCCGAGAATTCGCCTTGGATGCGCGCAAGCGCCTCGGGCGCGATGGTGAAGGAGCGGGACTGGGCGAGATTGGCCATGAGATGGCGGATCGTCACCGGATCGCGGCCATAAGCCTCGAACAGCAGGCGCTCGAAATTCGAGGAGATCTGAATGTCCATCGATGGGGATGCGGTGGGCTGCACGCCCTTGATCTCATATGTGCCGGAATGCAGCGCACGGGCCAGAATGTCGTTGGCGTTGGTGCCGATCATCAGCCGCTCGATGGGCAGGCCCATGTGCTTTGCGGCCCAGCCTGCGAGAATGTCGCCGAAGTTGCCTGTCGGCACGGAGAAGGACACCTTGCGGTGCGGCGAGCCGAGGCTCACGGCGGCGGTGAAGTAATACACCGCCTGCGCCGCCACGCGCGCCCAGTTGATGGAATTGACGCCAGAGAGCTGCAGCTCATTCCGGAAGCGGGCATTGCCGAACATGCCCTTCACCATGTTCTGGCAATCGTCGAAATTGCCTTCCACCGCGAGCGCATGAACGTTGGGCGAGTTCACCGTCGTCATCTGCCGGCGCTGCACGTCGGACACGCGGCCATGCGGATAGAGAATGAAGATGTCGACCTGATCGAGCCCCTTGAAGGCCTCGACCGCCGCGCTGCCCGTATCGCCCGAGGTCGCGCCGACGATGGTCGCGCGCGCGCCGCGCGCTTTCAGCACATGGTCCATCAGCCGCCCAAGAAGCTGCATCGCCACGTCCTTAAAGGCGAGGGTCGGGCCGTGGAAAAGTTCGAGCACGAAGAGATTGTCGCCAATCTGCGTCAGAGGGCACACGGCGGCATGGCGGAAGGAGGCATAGGCTCCCTCGATCATGGCGTTCAGGGCGCCCTGCGGAACCTCCCCATCGACCAGCGGGCTCAGGACCGCCTTCGCGACCTCGGCATAGGGTTTGCCGGAGAAGCCCTGGATCGTCTCGTGCGTCAGCCTCGGCCAGCTTTGCGGCACGTAGAGGCCGCCATCGTGGGCAAGCCCGGTGAGCAGGGCATCGGCAAAGCCAAGGGCAGGGGCTTCCCCGCGGGTCGAGATGTGGAGCAAGGTCGGTCTCCTGAGATCCATCGTTGCGAAAGGCTTTAGAGCATTTTCAGCAGAAGTGGATACCCGGTTCTGCGTCAGAACAGGCGAAAATAGGAGCGACCGGCCACGGCAAGCCGCAACCGGTCGCGGAATGTCGCCATCATGCGGCGAGCCGCGCCATCGCATGGGCATCGACATAGCGGCCGTCGCGGAAGGCAAAGCTCCGGTGCGTGCCTTCGACCTCGAACCCGTTATGCTTGTAGAGGGCGATGGCGGGGGCGTTGTCGGTGTAGACCGTCAGTTCGACCCGCCTCACCCCGAGCCAGTTGTCGGCGACGGTGAGCAGCTCCTTGAGCAGCTTCGAGCCGATGCCCTGACCAACATAATCGTCGTGCACGCCCATGCCGAGGGTGGCTACGTGGCCGCGTCGGCCCTGAAGCAGTCTCAGGCCGCCGGACGCGACGACGCGGCCTGCCTTGACGGCAACGAGGGCGAAGTCATCCGATGTGAAACCCTCGAGCCACTTACGGATCGCCTCCGGCGACCGATGCGGCAGGCGCAGAGTACCGAAGCGAAAGCCGGGCAGGTTGGAAAGCGCCGCGATGTCATCGCAATCGGCAGGGCGTGCCGCGCGCAAGATCACGTCATCGGAAGCGAGTATTTTCTGTGAAGGTGGTTCCATCGTGGTTCTCCGGATTGTGCGGAGGCGAACGGAACCGAAATAGCCCTGCTCGTCTCCGGCAGGGCTTTGGGGAAAATGTCGGTGCTTCTCTTAAGCCAACACGTCTCCGCCACGCCCTGCAAGGCGCGTCATGAGATGGGTCGCGGTCGTAAGAAGCTTCGACATGGGAAGCATGATAGAATGGTTGCGAGGCAAAGCCAAGCTTCCGGATCAAGAGGGGTCTATGCGGATGACCAGGATCGACTGGCTGCTCTTGCCGCTGCTCACCGGCGTGCTGTTCGGGGTCGTCTGCATCGTCTTCGCCCTCGTCGGTTATCTCGGTCTTGGTGTCCTCGGCCTTCTGATCGGTTTCGTGGCGCAACGGATCGAAATCGAGAAGGAAGGGGCGGTTGGTCATCCGATGGTGACGTCGCTCTACGCGCAACAGGCTGAGGCCCGGCAGCGGATGACCCGGGCGGAGCGGGCAGAACATCGGGCCGAGATGAAAAGCCTCGTGAAACCGCTCTTCGTGGCCAAGGTCGTCAGCGCCGGGCTGATTATCCTCGGCTTCGGCTTCTTCTTCCTGTTTCAGCTTCCCTGAGGACCGTTCACTCGCCGCCATGCGAACACACCGAAGACCCCGATCAGGGTCAGCGCGATGCCGAACCAGGTGAAGGCGTATTTCAGGTGGTCGTTCGGCAGGTTGAGCCGCGTTTGCCCGCCTTTGGGCCAGCCGCCGGGATTGGGCGTGGCATCGGCATCGATCAGGAACGGCGCGACGCGGGTGAGCCCGTGCGCCTTGGCGATGGCCTGCGGGTCGCGGGCATACCAGGCGTTCTTCGCCGGATCGTCGGCGGGCGTGAAGAAGTTGCGGGCCTCCGGCGCGCGTACGAGGCCGGTGACGGTGACCTCGCCTTGCAGCGGGCTCTCGGGACGGGTTTTCGGATCGCGCAGTTCCGTCGGCACGAAGCCGCGGTTGACCATGACGATGGCGCCATCGCCAAGGCGCAGCGGCGTCATCAGGTAGAACCCTTGCAGGGGCGAGCCGCGCTGCGCGGGAGCAAGGCCGTAGACCGGCGTTTCGAATTGGTTGAGGAACGTGCCGGTTAGGCGAACCTGCCGGAACTCGTCCTCTCTAGCCTGCCACGAATCCCACCGCGCCTCGGGGAGAATGGCTCCCGCGTCACCGTGGGAGCGCGCTTCGATCTGCGCGATGAGCCCTTCCTTCCAGCTTTTCCGCTGAAGCTGCCACGTCCCTAGAGTGACGAGGATCGCGAGCGCCACAAGCGTCGCGATCCCCGGCGCGATGAGGGAGCGCCAGCGTGGAAGGGCTGCGGCGGACGTCACTTCTGCAAACGCCCTTCTTCGGCCTTGTTGTGGTACTGCAGCGCCACGAGAACGCCCTTCAACGGACGCACGAGGGCGAGGCTCATGATGGCGGTGAGCGAGAACCAGAGCACGAGATGCAGCCATAGCGGGGGCTCGAACGCGAACTCGACCCACAGCGCCAGCGCCACCACCACGATGCCGACGATCGACATGACGAAAAAGGCGGGGCCATCCCCTGAATCGGCGAAGGCGAAGTCGAGACCGCAGGCTTCACATTTCGGCTGAATGGTCAGGAAGCCCTTGAACAGATGTCCCTTGCCGCAACGGGGACAAAGCCCTTTTAGCCCGGCGATGATCGGGGAGGGGACCTGGGAATGGTTCTGGGTCAAGATGGTTCTCCGGGAACACTGGAGCAGGATCGGGACAAGCTGTTCGTCCTGATCGTGCGGCAACCTCCAAGGGGTTGCGCGAGGTGTTTACGCGAGGTGCGTGACAGATGGAATGGAAGGTTGGAAAAACGAAGGGCGGCTTAAAGCCGCCCTTGTTGCAATCTCGCGATGAGCGGCGTCAGTGGCCGGCCCCGTGGCCCCACACGTAGATGGCCGCGAAAAGGAACAGCCATACCACGTCGACGAAGTGCCAGTACCAGGCGGCGAACTCGAAGCCGAGGTGCTGCTTGGGCGTGAAGTCGCCGCGATAGGTGCGCAGCAAGCAGACGGCCAGGAAGATCGTGCCGATGATGACGTGCGCGCCGTGGAAGCCGGTCGCCATGAAGAAGGTGGCGCCGTAGATGTTGCCCTTGAAGCCGAAATGGGCGTGCGTGTACTCGTAGGCCTGCAGCGTCGTGAAGATCAGGCCGAGGATGACGGTGAGCCAGAGGCCGGCCTTGAGGCCCGAACGGTCGTTCTGGAGCAGCGCGTAGTGCGCCCAGGTGACCGTGGTGCCGGAGGTCAAGAGGATCAGGGTGTTGAGCAGCGGCAGGTGCCAGGGATCGAAGGTCTCGATGCCCTTCGGGGGCCACACGCCGCCGAGCGCTTCGACGCGCAGATACTGCATCGGGTCGCCTGCATAGAGCGCCACGTCGAAGTAAGCCCAGAACCAGGCGACGAAGAACATCACCTCGGAGGCGATGAACATGATCATGCCGTAGCGGTGATGGAGCTGAACCACGCGGGTGTGGAACTTGCCGCTGTTGGCCTCGCGGATCACGTCCGACCACCAGCTCAGCATGGTGTAGAGAACGCCGATGATGCCCGCGCCGAACATGTAGGCGCCCGGATGCGTGCCGGCGATCTCGATGCTCTTCCACCAGGTCACGAAGCCGGAGGCCATGAGGAAGGCGCTGAGCGAGCCGATGAGCGGCCACGGGCTCGGGTCGACAAGGTGGTAATCGTGATGTTTGGCGTGAGCCTCGGCCATTCTTATCTCCGTGCCTCGAAGGTGCTCTGCTTTAAGCCGTTTCTGTTCAGCTTGTCACGTTCGTTATTGGACGATGGGTTTCGGGGTTGATTTCGCGGCTTCCGCCACCGGCTTACCCCCCTTGGAGGGGAAGTAGGTGTAGGAGAGCGTGATGGAACTCAGGTTATGGATGTCGCTGTCCGTGACGAGACGGGGGTCGACATAAAAAACGACAGCCGATTCAAGGGTTTCACCGGGCTTGATGGTCTGCTCGGTAAAGCAGAAGCATTCGAGCTTGGTGAAGTAGGTCCCCGCGAGATCCGGCTGGACGTTGTAAGTGGCAATGCCGGTCGTCGGTTTATCGCCGGTGTTCGTGACCTTGTAGAGAACGGTCGTGGTCTCGCCGAGCTTGACCTTCACCTCGGGCGTCTCCGGCGAGAATCGCCAGTTCAGCCCCGGCGCGACATTGGCGTCGAATCGCACGGCGATGGTCCGGTCCAGCGCCTTGGAGGCGTTGCTGGAGGCAACCGTCGGGGTGCCGTCGAAGCCGGTGACCTTGCAGAACAGGTCGTAGAGCGGAACGGAGGCGTAAGCGAGGCCGACCATGCCCGCGACAAGGGCCGCGCAGCCGATGACGGTGCGGCGGACATTGCGTTGAAGGCGGGGCGTTTCGCTCATCTTCACCTCACAGGGGTCGCTTCAGGACCTGGGGGCCGAGCTTTGCGAGCGTGACCACGAAGATCAGCAGGACGAACGCTCCGAGCGTCAGGGCAAGGGCGAGGGAACGCCGGCGGCGGCGCTTCATTTCCTCGGGGGTCAGTTGGGGCACCGGTGCTTGCATCGTTCACCCCAGAACCGGACGGAAGAAGCCGAAACCATGCTCCGCGAGAAGGGTCGCAAAGAGCAGGAAGAGATAGAGAATCGAAAAGCCGAAGAGCTGCTGCGCCACCCGCATGGCCGCCTCGCCCTCACGCAGGCGATAGACCTGAACGGCAAGGGCCAGCATGCCGAGGCCGCCGAGGGTGCCGATGACCGCATAGGCAAGGCCGCCGAAGCCGAAGGCGACGGGCGCGAGCCCGAGGGGCGCGAGAACCAGCGTGTAAAGCAGGATCTGACGGCGCGTTGAATCGGGGCCCGCCACGTTCGGCATCATCGGAATGCCCGCGCGGGCGTAATCGCCCGACTTCACGAGAGCCAGCGCCCAGAAATGAGGCGGCGTCCAGATGAAGATGATGGCGAAGAGAATGATGCTCTCGATACCCACATGCCCGCTCACCGCCGCCTGGGCCACGATGGGGGGAAGGGCGCCCGCCGCGCCGCCGATGACGATGTTCTGCGGCGTCGAGCGCTTGAGCCACATGGAATAGACGACGGCGTAGAAGAAGATCGTGAAGGCCAGAAGCCCCGCCGCGAGCCAGTTGCTCACGAGGCCGAGCATGAGGACCGAGCCGGTGGAGAGCGTCAGGCCGAAGGCCAGCGCCTCGCCGGGGGTGATCTTGCCTGCCGGGATCGGGCGCTTGGCGGTGCGCACCATCACGGCGTCGATATCCGCGTCCCACCACATGTTGAGGCAGCCGGACGCGCCGCCGCCGATGGCGATCATCAGGAGTGAGGCGAAGGCGATGACGGGATTCACATTGGGGTGGACGACGACCATGCCGACGAGCGCCGTGAACACGACAAGGAACATCACGCGCGGCTTCAGGAGCGCGAAGTAATCGGACACGTCGCCCTGCGAGAGCCCCGCGGTGACGAGGGTTTCGCTGCGATTGTCGGTCAGGCTGTTCGATGCGCTGGTCATGGCCTTGATCTTGCGGGGCGGGAGCTTTCGCTTAAGGCCCCTCGGTCTCAACCCCTCCCCGGAAAGCTCCAACGTGTGAGCTTTCGGGGGAAGAGTGGGCGGTCCGGTTAAGGACCGCCCTTCTCGATTAGTGGTGATCCGTGTCCGCGATGCGCGGCAGGGTCTCGAACTGGTGGAACGGCGGCGGGGAGGGAAGGGTCCATTCCAGCGTCGTCGCGCCTTCGCCCCACGGGTTGCCTTCAGCCTTCTGCTTGCGGACGAGCGCGTAGATCACGCCGAGGAAGAAGACGAGGACGCCGACGGCGAAGATGTAGGAGCCGATGGAGGACACCTTGTTCCAGCCCGCGAACGCATCCGGATAGTCCGCATAGCGGCGCGGCATGCCCTGGAGACCGAGGAAGTGCATCGGGAAGAACAGCAGGTTGGAGCCGATGAAGGCGATCCAGAAGTGCAGCTTGCCGATCCATTCCGGCATCATGTAGCCGGTGATCTTCGGGAACCAGTAGTAAATGCCCGCGAAGATCACGAACACCGCGCCGAGCGACAGCACGTAGTGGAAGTGAGCCACCACGTAGTAGGTGTCGTGCATGTAGCGGTCGACGCCCGCATTCGCGAGAACGACGCCGGTGACGCCGCCCACCGTGAACAGGAACACGAAGCCGACGGCCCAGTGCATGGCGGCGGTGAAGCGGATCGAGCCGCCCCACATGGTCGCGATCCACGAGAAGATCTTCACGCCCGTCGGCACCGCGATCACCATCGTGGCGAACACGAAGTAGGCCTGCGTCTGGAGCGAGAGGCCGACCGTGTACATGTGGTGCGCCCACACGACGAAGCCGACGACGCCGATGGCCACCATCGCGTAAGCCATGCCGAGATAACCGAAGATCGGCTTTTTCGAGAAGGTCGAGATGATGTGGCTGACGATGCCGAAGGCCGGCAGGATCATGATGTACACTTCGGGGTGGCCGAAGAACCAGAACAGGTGCTGGTAGAGGACCGGATCGCCACCGCCCGACGGGTCGAAGAAGGTGGTGCCGAAGTTACGATCCGTCAGCAGCATGGTGATCGCGCCCGCGAGAACCGGCAGCGAGAGCAGCAGCAGGAACGCGGTGACGAGCATCGCCCAGGCAAACAGCGGCATCTTGTGCAGCGTCATGCCCGGAGCGCGCATGTTGAGGATCGTGGTGATGAAGTTGATCGCGCCGAGGATCGAGGCCGCACCGGCAAGATGCAGGGCCAGGATGCCGAAATCGAGCGCCGGGCCCGGATGGCCTGTCGTCGAGAGCGGCGGATAGACCGTCCAGCCGCCGCCGAAGCCGAGCGAGCCGGGTGCGCCTTCCACGAAGAGCGAGCAGACCAGCAGCGAGAAGGCTGAAACGGTGAGCCAGAACGAGATGTTGTTCATGCGCGGGAACGCCATGTCCGGCGCGCCGATCATGAGCGGAACGAACCAGTTGCCGAAGCCGCCGATGAGGGTCGGCATCACCATGAAGAACACCATGATGAGGCCGTGGCCGGTCACGAAAACGTTGAAAGCCTGCGGATTCGAGAAATACTGCAGCCCGGGCTCCTGAAGCTCGAGGCGCATGCCGATCGAAAGCGCGCCGCCGACGCAGCCGGCGATGAAGCCGAACAGCATGTAGAGCGTGCCGATGTCCTTGTGGTTCGTGGAATAGAACCAACGCCGCCAGAAGGTCGGATGGTCGTGGTGATCCGCGTGAGCGGCGTCAACTGCATTTGCCATGATGGAGACCTCTCAGGTCCTGTTCTCGAAATTACTGGGCGTTGGCGAGCTGGATCGGGCCATCGACGGAAGCGTACTTCTTCTTCGCGTCCTGGAGCCAGGCGGCATATTGCTGCTCGCTGACCACATGGATCTCGATCGGCATGTAGGGGTGCCCGTTACCGCAGAGCTCGGAGCACTGGCCGTAATAGACGCCTTCCTTCTCGGCCTTGAACCAGGATTCGTTCAGGCGGCCGGGGATCGCGTCGATCTTCACGCCGAAGGACGGCATGGCGAAGGAGTGGATCACGTCGGCGGCGGTCACCTGGACCTTCACGACCTTGTTGACCGGCACGTACATGGCGTTGTCGACGGACAACAGCCTCGTCTGGCCAGGCTTCAGATCCTTGGCCTCGAGCATGTTGGAGTCGAACTTGAAGCCGCCGCCCTGGTCGGCCGGGTACTCATAGCCCCAGTACCAGGCATAGCCCGTGACCTTCACCACCACATCGGCCGGAGGCGTGATGAGCTGGAGGCGCAGGAGGCGGAAGGAGGGGATGGCGATGGCCACCAGGATCAGCACCGGAACGACGGTCCAGACGACCTCGAGCAGGGTGTTGTGGGTGGTCTTGGAGGCGACCGGGTTCCGCTTCTCGCTGAAGCGGAAGACGATCGTCAGGATCAGGCCTAGGACGAACACGGACACCGCCGTGATGATCCACACGAGGTAGGTATGGAAGGTGGACAGGTTCTGCCCGACCTCCGTCACCATGCCCTGCATGCCGAGTTCCCACGGGGAAGGGCGCCCAGCTTCGGCAAATGCCTCACTTCCGCCCAACACAAGTGCGACCGCCGCTGCCGTCAGGGTGGTCGCCGATCGAAGTCCTGAGGTCTCGATCCGCATCGGTGTTCCAAAGCTCCTACTTAGAAGTGATGGCCACTTGTCCGCGACAGAAACCGGGCACGAAGATATCGAGCCCGGCCAGCGCCACCACCGAATGACCTGTGTCTATGACCACAGGATTGCCCCAAGCGCAACGGTGGAAGCGTCGCAATTTCGTGCGTCATAACGGCTAAAAGCGCCTTATTCGGTCACTATACCGCCTCTTCGCTTGACATTTAAGCCTCGGGCATGATCCCAACAGGTCCGATAACCAGAGCGAAGCGGTCGGTATTTCTGCCGTTTCGAAGGATTCAAAACGGAGATGCCGGTGAACCTGTCACGGTGGATTCGCTGCGGAGCGGCCGCGTCGTTCGGGCTGGCCCTGTTGTCCACAGCTGATGTGGCCAACGCGCAGGGTATGGTTAAAAACACCTACGGCGACTGGCAAATGCGTTGCGAAACGCCCGCCGGAGCGAGCGCCGAGCAATGCGCCCTCGTTCAGAACGTGGCGGCGGAAGACCGGCCCAACGTTTCGCTCGTCATCATCGTCCTCAAGACGGCGGACGGGAAGGGGCGCCTGCTACGGGTCGTATCCCAGCTCGGCGTGCTGCTGCCCTCGGGCCTCGGCCTCAAGATCGATCAGGCCGATATCGGCCGCGCCGGCTTCGTGCGCTGCCTCGCGACGGGTTGCGTTGCGGAGGTCGTGATGGAAGATAACCTCATTACACAGCTCAAATCCGGGCAGACGGCCACGTTCATCGTGTTCCAGACACCGGAGGAGGGGATCGGCATCCCCGTTTCCCTCAACGGATTCGCGGCTGGATACGACGCTCTGCCCTAGCGGCAGAGAGAGAAAAGAGACCTTGCGGGGGCAAGAAATGATGGGACTTGGCAGAAAAGCCTCGGTTGGCGCGGTGGCGCTTGCAATGGCGGCCCTTGGCGGCTGCGGCGCGCCGGGTGAGGGCGGTTCGACCCTCGGCAACATGGTGCTGTTCGCGGGAACGACCGTTCCCGAACCGTTGCCGCCGACGATCGAGGACGTCTATTGCCCGCCGGTCAGCGTGATCGAGGGCGGTTCCGCCCTCCAGGCCTACACCGGCGGCCGTGTGGGCGACGCCTCCGGCCTGCGCAGCCAGATCTCGCTCAGCCAGATGGCCCGTGAATGCGCCGGCCGTCCCGACGGCTCTACCGTGGTCAAGATCGGCGCCCAGGGCCGCGCACTTCTCGGCGCGGGCGGCGGATCGGGCGGGCGGTTCGACGTGCCGCTGCGCATCATCGTAAAGAGCGGCTCCAGCGTCTTCGCGGATCGCGTCGTGCGCGGCACGGCCACGATCCCGGCGGGCGACACCCTCGGAACCTTCACCATCATCGAGGACGGTATTGTCGTTCCCGCCGCAAGCGCGCACGACTTCACCATTGATATCGGCTTGGGCAGCGCCGGTTCTGCAAGGCCCGCCCGGCGCGGTTAAGCGCAAAGCCTATCAATCGATGACTGAATGAGAAGGCGCACCCGGCGGCGCGCCTTTTTTCATGCCGCAGGCAGTCCTTCGCCGGCCCTCTTCAGCAAGGACACAGCCAGCACCTTGTCGATCCGACGGCCGTCGAGGTCGACAACCTCGAAGCGCCAGTCGAAGGCATCCACATATTCGCCCGTGGCGGGCAGGTGCTGCAGGAACGAGATCACGAGCCCGCCCACCGTGTGGTAGCCGCGCCCTTCGGGCAGGGTCACGCCCAGCGTTTCCGCCATCTCGTCCACGGGCATGGAGCCGGCGAACAGCCAGGAGCCGTCATCGCGGCGCACGGCATCCGGCTCCTCCGTCTCCACATCGGAGCGGAAGGCGCCGGCGATGGCCTCCAGCGCGTCGGCCGGGGTCACGACGCCTTCGAAATGGCCGTACTCGTCATGGACGAGGGCCATCGGCACCTCCGAGTCGCGCAACAGCGTGAGCGCGTCGAGCGCATAGAGCGTGTCCGGGATCACGGGGGCGGTGCGCAGGTGCTTGCGCACGTCGAGCGCCTCTCCGGCGAGGAGTGCGGCCAGAAGCTCTCGGGATTGCACCACGCCGATCATGTTGTCGGAACTGCCCTCGCTCACCGGAAGGCGCGAATGCGAGGTCTCAATCAGGATCTGGCGGATCTTTTCCGGGTCGTCCTCATCGAGGTCGATCCAGTCCACGTCGGTGCGTGGGGTCATGAGGCCGCGCACCTGCCGGTCGCCGAGGCGCAGGACGCCGGAAATCATGCGCCGCTCCTCCTCCTCGATCACGCCTGCACTCTCGGCCTCGCCGACGAGCATCTTGAGTTCTTCTTCCGTTACCGTCGAATCGCTGTCCGAGGTGGCGCCGAACAGGCGGAAGATCAGCCGGGTCGAGGCGTTGAGCAGCCAGACCGCGGGGGCCGCGATCTTCGACAGGAACATCATGATCGGCGCGACGAGGCAGGCTACGGGCTCCGGGTCCCTCAGCGCGAATTGCTTGGGCACCAGCTCGCCGACGACGATGGAGAGATAGGTGATCAGGCCGATCACGATGCCGTAGCCCAGGGGCTCCGCGCCGCCGCGTGGCACGCCGGCATCGATGAGAATCAGCGTCAGCTTCTCGCCGAGGGCCGCGCCGGAAAACGCGCCCGCGAGAATGCCGACGAGAGTGATGCCGATTTGAACGGTGGAGAGAAAACGCCCGGAATCCTCAAGCACCGCGAGGGCGGTGGCGGCTCCGGAGCGGCCTTGCTCGGCCATGGCCTTCAGGCGCGGACGCCGGGAGGAGACGAGGGCGAGTTCGGAAAGGGCGAAGACGCCGTTGAGGGCGACGAGAACAAGAGCGATGGCCAGTTCGAGCAACGAAATTAGGAGCTATCGACCGGTCAGGCCGCATGTCTCCCCTTCTGTGAAAAGATACCCGTATAAATGGGGCTTTGCGGCGCTGCCGTCAATTAAGGCGTGAAGAGGGGGGTCGCGACCGCCTGTTTGATTGACAGGAAGGCGATTAATCGCCACAGGTTTCAGCAGCCGATGATCCCCGCGGAAGAGACCGGCCCGAAAGGGACCCGGCGCCGAAGGCGCAACCGCCCCGGAAACGCTCAGGCCAAAGGACCGCGTGGGAGCTGGCACTCTGGAAAGCGGCGACGTCGCAAGGCGTCGCCCACCGACGGGCGTAACCTTCGCCTCAAGGCGTTAAGGGAAATCTCTCAGGTCTCGGGACAGAGGGGGCGTGAAACGGGCCACAAGGCCCGATGAAACACGCGCTTTTGAGGGACCCGATGGCCGACCATGCCCACTCCGACGAGCCTCTTCTCGTCACTCCGCTTCATGCCGAACATGTGGCGCTCGGCGCCCGCATGGTGCCCTTCGCCGGCTACGACATGCCGGTGCAATACCCTGCCGGCATTCTTACCGAGCACAACTGGACCCGCGAACATGCGGGCCTGTTCGACGTCTCGCACATGGGGCAGGCGCTCCTCGTCGGCCCCAACCACGAGACCACGGCGAAGGCTCTGGAAGCCCTTATTCCTGCCGACATCGTCAATCTCAAGCCCGGTCAGCAGCGCTATTCGCAGCTCCTCAGCGACGAGGGCGGCATTCTCGACGATCTCATGGTCACCCGCCCGGTCGATCCGGCGAAGGACGGTACGCTGCTGCTCGTCGTCAACGCCTCCATGAAGGAGGCCGATTATGCCCACATGCAGGCGCGCCTGCCCGCCGACGTGAAGCTCGTTCGCGCGGACGACCGTGCGCTGCTCGCGATCCAAGGTCCCAAGGCTGCCGAAATCGTGGCGCGCCTTGCGCCCGACACCGCCGACATGGCCTTCATGGCCGCCAAGGCGACGAAGCTCGCGGGCCTCGACGTGCACCTCTCCCGCTCCGGCTACACCGGCGAGGATGGCTACGAGATTTCGGTCGCGGCCAAGGACGCGGTCGCGCTCTGGAAGGCGCTGCTCGCCGATCCGGAAGTGAAGCCCATTGGCCTCGGTGCGCGCGACTCGCTGCGCCTCGAGGCGGGCCTTTGCCTCTATGGCCACGACATCGACACTACGACTTCGCCCATCGAGGGCGGGCTGATCTGGTCGATCCAGAAGCGCCGCCGCGAGGAAGGGGGCTTCCCCGGTGCGGCGCGCATCCAGAGCGAGATCAAGGACGGCGCGAGGCGCGTTCGCGTTGGCCTCAAGCCCGAAGGGCGCGCCCCGGCGCGCGAGGGCACCATCATCACCACGCCCGATGGCCGCGAAGTCGGCATCGTGACCTCCGGCGGCTTCGGCCCCACGGTCAACGGCCCCGTGGCGATGGGCTATGTTTCAAAGGACGTTTCGGCAGTCGGAACGGACCTTCATCTCGTGGTTCGCGGCAAGCCGATTGCGGCCAAGGTCGCTGCCATGCCGTTTGCACCGCATCGCTACAAGCGTTGATCATCCAAGGGGGATATTAAAATGACCACGCGCTACACCAAGGATCACGAATACGTCCGCGTCGAAGGCGATGCCGGCATCGTCGGCATTTCCGACTACGCCCAGAGCCAGCTCGGCGACGTCGTGTTCGTCGAACTGCCTGCCCTCGGCAAGACCCTCGCCAAGGGCGCCGAAGCTGCCGTCGTCGAGAGCGTGAAGGCCGCGAGCGAAGTCTATGCGCCGGTCTCCGGCGAAGTGCTCGAGGTCAACAGCCTGCTCGAGGACGCTCCCGGCACGGTCAACGAGGACCCGGCGGGCCGCGGCTGGTTCCTCAAGCTGCGCATCACGAACCCGAGCGAGCTCGACGGCCTGTTGACCGAAGAGCAGTACAACGAGTTCGTGAAGTCGATCTCGTAAGGCACACGAAAGCATGTCGCACAAATACGAAGCAACGGTGGTCTGGACACGCGAGGGAAGAGTCTTCGCGGGCGGCGATTACAGCCGTGGCCATCATTGGCGTTTCGATTGCGGCATCGAAGTTCCGGCATCGGCATCACCCTCAGTGGTGCCGCTGCCGCTCTCGCGTGAAGACGCCATCGATCCGGAAGAGGCGTTCATCGCCGCCGTTTCGAGCTGCCATATGCTGACCTTCCTCGGCATCGCCGCAAAGAAACGCTACGTGATCGACCACTATGAGGATCGCGCTGTTGGCGTGATGACGCCGAACGCGAAGGGCAAGCTCTTCGTCTCCAAAGTCACCCTCGATCCGATCATCGAATTCTCCGGCGAGAAGCGCCCGACACCCGAGCAGATCGCCGAACTTCACCACCTCTCTCACCAGGAATGCTTCATCGCGAATTCCGTTCTCACGGAAGTCGTGGTCGCGGGCATTGAACACTAACGCAGAAGGTTATTGCTGATGCGCTATCTTCCCCTCTCCGAAACCGATCGCGGCGAGATGCTCGCGCGGGTCGGGGTCAAGTCGGTGGACGATCTGTTCGCCGACATCCCGAAGGACAAGCTCCTCAAGGCGCCTGTCGATCTGCCGCGCCGCAAGGGCGAACTGGAAGTCGAGCGCATCCTGTCGCGCATGTCGTCGAAGAACATCTCCGCCTCGAGCGTGCCGTTCTTCGTCGGCGCGGGCGCTTACAAGCACCATGTTCCCGCGACCGTCGATCACCTGATCCAGCGTTCCGAGTTCCTGACGAGCTACACGCCCTACCAGCCGGAAATCGCGCAAGGAACGCTGCAATATCTCTTCGAGTTCCAGACTCAAGTTGCCGCGCTCACCGGCATGGAAGTGGCGAACGCCTCCATGTATGACGGCTCGACCGGCACGGGCGAAGCGGTGCTCATGGCGCACCGCGTCACCAAGCGCCGCAAGGCGGTCCTCTCCGGTGGCCTGCATCCGCATTATATCGATGTGGTGCAGACGCTGTCGAAGATGGCGAGCGACGAAGTCGCCGCGCTGAAGGCTGACGTTTCCGGCACCGAGGACATTCTCTCGCAGATCGACGACAGCGTATCGTGCGTCGTCGTGCAGTCGCCGGACGTGTTCGGCAACGTGCGCGATCTCAAGCCCATTGCCGAGAAGGCGCACAAGCACGGCGCGCTGCTGATTGCGGTGTTCACGGAAGTCGTGTCGCTCGGCCTGCTGCAATCCCCCGGCAGCCAGGATGCGGACATCGTCGTCGGCGAAGGCCAGTCCATCGGCAACGCGCTGAACTTCGGCGGACCCTATGTCGGCCTCTTCGCGGCGAAGTCGAAGTACATCCGCCAGATGCCGGGCCGCCTCTGCGGCGAGACGGTGGATGCCGACGGCAATCGCGGTTTCGTGCTCACGCTCTCTACCCGCGAGCAGCATATCCGCCGCGACAAGGCGACCTCGAACATCTGCACGAATTCGGGTCTGTGCTGCCTTGCCTTCACCATTCACATGACGCTGCTCGGCGAGACCGGCCTCAAGCGGCTCGCCCGCATCAATCATGCGAATGCGGTCAAGCTGGCGGATGCGCTCTCCGGCGTGAAGGGCGTCGAAGTGCTCAACAAGACGTTCTTCAACGAGTTCACCGTGAAGCTTGCAAAGCCCGCGGCGGAAGTCGTCGAGCGTCTTGCCGAGAAGGGCATTCTCGCGGGCGTGCCGGTGTCGCGTCTCCTGCCGAAGAGCGGGCTCGACAACCTGCTTCTCGTCGCCTCGACCGAAGTGAACACCGATGAAGACCGCGCGGCCTTTGTTGCCGCCTTGAAGGAGGTTCTGTGATGTTGAACCGTCAGGGACGCCCCACCGCCGCCGGTGACGCCGGCTCCAACGAGCATCCGACCTTCACCGGCAACAAGGCGCTGGCGCAGGTCGAGCCCTTGATCTTCGAAATCGGCCGCACGGACGTGACCGGCGTCGATCTCGACGAGCCCGCTTCCTTCACGCCGCGCCTCGGCGGGCAGGAGCGCAAGGACGCTATCAACCTTCCCGGTCTCTCCGAGCCGGAGGCCATGCGCCATTACGTGCGCCTGAGCCAGATGAACTACGGCATCGACACGGGTCTCTTCCCGCTCGGTTCCTGCACCATGAAGCACAATGCGCGTCTCAACGAGCGCATGGCCCGCCTGCCGGGCTTCTCCGACGCGCATCCGCTGCAGCCGGTTTCGACCGCGCAGGGCGCGCTGGAACTCATGAAGGAACTCGCGCACTACCTGATGACGCTTACCGGCACGAAGGCGGTTTCGCTGTCGCCGAAGGCGGGCGCGCATGGCGAGCTTTGCGGCATGATGGCAATCAAGGCCGCTATCGAAGCCAAGGGCGAGGGCAAGACCCGCAACGTCGTGCTCGTGCCCGAATCCGCGCACGGCACCAACCCGGCGACCGCCGCGCTCATCGGCTTCGTCGTGAAGCCGGTTCCCGCGCGCGATGACGGCTGGGTGCATGTGGACGACGTGAAGAAGCTCCTCGGCCCCGACGTTGCCGCCATCATGCTGACGAACCCGAACACCTGCGGCCTCTTCGAGCCGCAAGTGGTCGAGATCGCCAAGGCGCTGCACGATGCGGGCGCGTATTTCTACTGCGACGGCGCGAACTTCAACGCCATCGTCGGCAAGGCGAAGCCGGGCGATCTCGGCATCGACGCCATGCACATCAACCTGCACAAGACCTTCTCGACGCCGCACGGCGGTGGCGGCCCGGGTGCGGGTCCGGTGGTACTGTCCGAGCGTCTCTCGCCGTTCGCGCCCGTACCGTTCGTGCGTGAGAGCAAGAGCGGTCTCGAGCTCGTGGAGCACGAGAGCGACGCGGCGGAGAAGCCCTTTGGCCGCATGACAGCGTTCCACGGCCAGATGGGCATGTATGTGCGCGCTCTCGCCTACATGCTCTCGCACGGCGCGGACGGCATGAAGCAGGCATCCGAAGATGCGGTGCTGAACGCCAATTACATCCGCGCCGGTTTGTCGGATCTCCTTTCGCTGCCCTTCGGCGACAAGCCGTGCATGCACGAAGTGCTGTTCGATGATGCGTGGCTGAAGGATACGGGCGTCACCACGCTCGATTTCGCGAAGGCGATGATCGACGAGGGCTATCACCCGATGACCATGTACTTCCCGCTGGTGGTGCATGGCGCGATGCTGATCGAGCCGACGGAATCGGAATCGAAGTCGTCGCTCGACCTCTTCATCGCCACCCTGCGCGATCTCGCGTTGGCCGCGACTTCCAGCAGCAACGACAAGAGCCGCTTCACCGGCGCGCCCTATCATTCGCCGCGCCGACGTCTCGATGAAACCCGCGCCGCCCGCGCGCCGGTTCTCAAGTGGACGCCGCCCGCGCCGATTGCCGACGCGGCTGAGTAAGAGGCAAGTAAAATGCGAAATGGCCGGGCATGACCCGGCCATTTTCATTTTGGAGCACCATCCATCCGCTTCGTGATCCCGGACGCCGAAGGCGATCCGGGACCGCAAGACGAAACGAGCACATCACGCGGCGTCATTTTGGGTTCCGCCGAGCGCCCGTGATTTCTTACGTCCGCGAGGGTCTGCCCACCGCATCCGTCAAATCGCGCATGTGCCCGATGACGTCATGGGCGCCCGCGCCGAGAAGACGCTCCGCGTGTCCCTCTCCGCAATGGCCACCGCCGATGAAGCCGATGACGCGCATTCCTGCGGCAACGGCTCCCGTCACACCCGCAGGCGAATCTTCGACCACGATGCAATCGCGCGGATGCGCATTCATCCGCTCGGCGGCCAACAGAAAGAGATCCGGCGCGGGTTTGCCGCGTTGCACTTGCGTTGCGCTGAAAACATCGCCGAAAAGATCCTCGAGGCCTGTGACCTTGAGCGAGAGAGCGATCCGTTCAGGCGTTGAAGAGGATGCGACACAGCGCGGATGGGGCAGGGCGAGAATCGCCTCACGGATGCTTGGTATCGCTTGCAGATCCGTTTCGAAGCGCTGGAACAGGGCCTCATTGATCTGCGCGCCGAAATCGGCGGGCAGGGCGCGCCCGTGCTCCTCTTCGATGCGCGCGATCATGTCCTTCATGCTCTTGCCGACGAAATCACGCAGGATGTCGTTGAGCGTATAGGGAAAGCCGAGCGCGGTGAGAAAATCGGCATCGACTTCGCACGCAAGGAGTTCCGAATCGACGAGAACCCCGTCGCAGTCGAAGATGAGTAGCATGCCCCATCACTAGCTCATTGCTCAGGGCGTTTGAAGCGCTCTCGTGCTGGCCTGACTCCGCAAGCCACGGCTGTCGTGCCGGGATGAGGTTGAGCGTATGCGCAAGGGTAAAAACGAAAACGGCCGCCCGAAGGCGGCCGTTGTTCGATTGGTTTTTGCTCAGCTTACTGAAGCTTGGCGCGGACGTCCTTGAGGCTTTCCGACACCAGGGAGGCGGCGGAAGCGCCGGTCAGTTCGCTGCGCAGGACCGTCTCGGATGCCTTCACGGCGGCGTCCACGGCGGCAGCGCGGACCTCGGCCGAAGCCTGGGCCTCGGCTTGGGAGATCTTCGCCTCAGCGGATGCGGTGCGGCGCTTCACGAAATCGGCGAGCTTCTCTTCCGTCTCGCGGGCGAGGCGCTCGGCCTCTTCCTTCGCGGTGGAAACGATCTCGGCGGCTTCTCGCTCGGCGGCGACGCGCTTGGCTTCGAATTCCTTGAGCAGCTTCTGCGCGTCTTCACGCAGGCGCTTGGCCTCGGCCAGCTCGTCGGCAATGCGCTTGCCGCGGCTGTCGAGACCGCCGAGAAGTTTGCCCGGCACACCGTAGTAGAACAGGATGCCCCAGAAGATGAAGAAGGCGACGGCGACCCAGAAGGTAGGATTAGCCAGCATGGGATGTCTCCTTTAAGCCTTCGCGTTGTCGAGGGCAGCCTCGATGGCGGCAGGCGCTGGGGCCTTGCCCGTCAGCTTCTCGACGATGGAGGACGCCGTGTCAGCGGCGATGCCGCGCACGTTCGACATGGCCTTCGCCTTGGTGGCGGCGATAGCCGTCTCGGCATCGGCCAGACGCTTGGCGAGGTCTGCTTCCAGCGTCTTGCGCTTCGCGTCGGTCTCGGCGGAAAGCTTGGCGCGAGTTTCCTGGGCAAGCGCCTGGGCGCGGCCACGAGCCTCGGCGAGAGCCTTTTCATAAGCGGCGCCCGCTTCCTCGGCCTGGGTCTTCAACGCGGCGGCCTCGTCGAGATCGTTCGCGATGAGCGAACGGCGGTTCTCGATGATGCCCGTCAGCCGCGGAAGCACGACCTTCGAAAGCAGGGTGTAGAGAATCACGAACGTGATGGTGAGCCAGAGGAGCTGGCCCGGGAAGGTCTCCGTCGCGAAGGGCGGAAAGCCGACGTCGTGCGCGCCGCCGTGAGCTTCCGTACCAGCCTGGTGGGTCTGAGCCTGTGCCATCGGGAATGGTCCTGGAGTGACGGATAATCCTGAAATGCGGAAGTGACGGCGGCAAAGACCGCCGTCACCGATTAGACGCAAGGCGCGGAGAGCGCCTTGCTCTCCCGATCACCGAGTCGAAAGGATCAGGTGAACAGCAGAAGAAGAGCGACGACGAGGCAGAAGATGCCGAGGCCTTCCGCGAGCGCCGCGCCGATGAACGCGCGAGCGAACTGGCCGTCAGCAGCCGAAGGGTTGCGCAGGGCGCCCGAGAGGAAGTTGCCGAAGATGTTGCCGACGCCGAGAGCGGCGAGGCCCATTCCGAAGCAGGCAAGGCCCGCGCCGAGGTATTTGAAAGCGATAGGATCCATCGTGATCTCCTAGGGGGTGATGATCGGGAGAGGGAAAGGGACGACGCCGGGCCTTAGTGTCCCGGATGCACGGCGTCGTTGAGGTAGATGCAGGTCAAGACCGTGAAGACATAGGCCTGCAGACCGGCGACGAGGAACTCGAGCGCCGTAAGACCAACCGCCATGACAAGCGGAAGAGGGGAGAGAAGCGCGATGCCGATGCCGGCGGTGCCGAGCGAGACCACGAAGCCGCCGAAGACCTTCAGCGCGATGTGACCCGCGAGCATGTTCGCGAAAAGACGCAAGGAAAGCGAAATCGGGCGCGACAGGAACGAGATGATCTCGATCACCGTGATGAAGG
This sequence comes from Microvirga flavescens, assembly GCF_003290125.1. Lineage (GTDB taxonomy): Bacteria > Pseudomonadota > Alphaproteobacteria > Rhizobiales > Beijerinckiaceae > Microvirga > Microvirga flavescens. The sequence continues at coordinate 360,658 of NZ_QMKH01000003.1, read as the reverse complement.
GCAGAAGCCAGCCCGGCACGCCCGACGGCGCGAAGAGCCCGAGGAAATGGAAACCGTGCGCCACGAAACCGTAGACGATCACCGTGCCGATCACGAGGATGGCGAGAGCGAAGGTCACGACGATCTGGCTGGTGATGGTGAAGAAGCCCGGGATCATGCCGAGCAGGTTCGCCGTGAGCACGAACATGAAGAGGGAGAACACGAACGGGAAGAACTTCATTCCCTCGCGTCCCGTGGCGTCCGTCAGCGTGGAGGCCACGAAGTCGTGCAGCATTTCGGCGACGGACTGGGCGCGGCCCGGAACCAGGGCCCGCTTACGCGCGGCGAAGAGCAGGCCGACGACGATGACGGCGGCAGTGCCGAGCATGAAAAGGGAGGAATTCGTGAAGCCGATGGCGGGAATGATGGGCTTGACCTGGAATTGCTCGATCGGGCTAGCCATGATCCGTCACTCTCGGTGTTTCTCTGTCGTCGTCTTCAGTTGTCGTCCTTCGGGGCTTTCTGCCTTTGCTCGTATCGGGCCGGCTTCGCCAAGCCCGCCGCTCTGAGCAAATTGAGCATTCCCGCGCAGAAGCCGAGAATGATGCAGACAACCAACCCCCAAGGGGACGTCGCAAACAGCCGGTCGACGATGTAGCCGATAATCCCGCCCGCGATGACGCCGGAAACGAACTCAGCGGAAAGCCTGAAGGCCTGCCCCATAGCGCTCGCGTCCGAGGACGAACGGGTCCGCGATTCCTGAATTTCACCGTGCTGCGCGGACGCTTTTTCGATCCGCGCATCGAGCGATTTCAGTCTCGCTGAAAGATCGGCATCGCCGGAGCTGGTCGACTCGCGACCGTTTTCATCGTTCCGCTTGGTGGGATCCGCCATGGCGTTTTCCTCCTCAAAGCGGCGCGGGAAAAGGTCTTCAAGCCCGGCTCCGAAAGCCGCGCGCAACATATGGGGGAGGGTCCCCCCTGTCAAGGACTGCTCGACAAGTGTTAAGTCTTTGAAATTTAATAAATAAACGTGAATTGAGCGTGGCTTGACCGCCTCAGCGCCCACCTTTTTAAGGCTGAACTGTGGCGCGGCAGAAAGCCTTAGGCCACTTCAAGAATGCGCTCGGCGGCCTGAAGATCCACGGAGACGAGCTGCGAGACGCCCCGTTCTGCCATCGTGACGCCGAACAGGCGACTCATCCGCGCCATCGTGATCGGGTTGTGGGTAATCACGACGAAGCGGGTTTCTGTCTGCTTCGCCATGTCTTCCAACAGGTCGCAGTAGCGTTCGACGTTGGCGTCGTCGAGCGGCGCGTCCACCTCGTCCAGCACGCAGATCGGCGAGGGGTTGGTGAGGAATACCGCGAAGATCAGCGCGGTTGCCGTCAGGGCCTGCTCGCCACCCGAGAGCAGGGTCATGCTCTGCGGCTTCTTGCCCGGCGGGCGTGCGAGGATTTCGAGACCGGCTTCCAGCGGATCGTCCGAATCGACCAGGGTCAGTTCCGCCGTGCCACCGCCGAAGAGGGTGGTGAACAGGCGCTGGAAGTGGGCGTTCACCACGTCGAAGGCGGCGAGAAGGCGCTCACGGCCTTCCCGGTTGAGGCTGCCGATGGCTCCGCGCAGGCGCTTGATCGCCTCGACGAGATCGTCCCGCTCGGCGGCAAGGCTCGAATGCTTCGTTTCGAGCTCGACCAGCTCCTCGTCGGCGCGCAGATTCACCGCGCCGAGGCGCTCGCGATCGCCCTTAAGGGAGTGCAGACGGCTTTCGATCTCGCTCTGGTGGGGCAGGTCCGCCCCTTCCTTCAAGCCGGCGAGTTCGATCAGGCCTGCAGGCGTCGTCTCCAGGTTTTCCGCGATGGCACGGGTCACCTCGGCGAGACGCTGGACGGCCGCCTCGTGGCGGGCCTGCGAACCCGCGCGGGCCTCGCGGGCGGAGGACATGGTTTCCAGCGCTGCGCGGGCGGCGCGGTCGGCTTCGGCCAGGGCGGCCTCGCCGTCGGCGAGGCGGTCGGAGGCCTCTTTACGCTTTTCCTCCGCGGCTTCGATTTCCGAAAGCAGGGCGCGGCGGCGCGTCAGATAGGTGTCTGGGGCTTCGAGCAACGCCTCGAATTCGCCCTGGGCGCGCTCCAGGCGCTCGCCGAGATCGACGGAAGCGCGGGAAGCGCGCTCGGCGCGCTCGGCCCAGGAGCGGATGTCGGAGGCGATGGCCTCGCGCCGACGGCGGTGCATGTCCGCCTCATGGACGAGGGCCTGAAGGGCGGCGCGGGCTTCCGAGGCGGCGGCGCGCTGCTCGGCGACGCGGGTGCGCTCTTCCAGAAGCCGGCTTTCAAGATCCGGGCCGGGGGCGAGGTCTTCGAGGGCTTCTTGCGCGTCGCGAACGCGCTCCTGCGCCTCGCTCTCGCTGGCGGTCAGGCGGGTAAGGCCTTCCTGCAGGGCGGAACGGCGCTGGCCGAGCTCGGCTTCCCGACGCTCGGCGGTAGCGAGGCGCTGGCGCGTACCGTCAAGCGCCTGCCGGGCCTGCCGGGCAGCCTCGATGGCCTGCATTTCGTGGGAGGCGGCGGTGCGGACGGTGGCCAGAGCGTCCTCGGCCTGCAGGCGAAAATGCTCGGCGGCCTCGCGCGCCTCGGCGGCTTCGCGCTCAAGATCGCCCAAGCGATTCTTCTCCGCCAGACGGCGGGCGGCGGCGGAGGGCGCTTCGGCGGCGGTGGTGAACCCGTCCCACCGCCATAAGTCACCCTCGCGGGAGACGAGGCGCTGGCCCGGCTTCAACTCGCCGCGCAGGCGAAGGCCATCGATTCGCTCCGCCACGCCGATCTGCTTCAGGCGGCGCTGGAGAGCTGCCGGAGCCTTGGCGACATCGGCGAGGGATTGCACGCCGGCGGGCAGGGCCGGATCGCTCTCGCCCAGGCCCGTATTGGCCCAATGAGACGGTGCTGAGGGGTTCGTCGAGGCATCGAGATCCTCGCCGAGTGCTGCGCCGAGTGCCGCCTCGAAGCCCTTCTGGACGCTGATCTGGTCCAAGGCCGGGGGCCACATCTCGCTCGATTCGGTGGCGAAAAGCTTGGCGAGGGTCAGCGCCTCGGTTTCCAAACGCTGCGCGTTGCGCTCGGCCTCCTGCAAGGGCTGGCGCAGGCGGTTCTCGGTCTCGCGGGCGGAGGCAAGGGCCTCGCGCGCGGTGATGACCGATTCTTCCGCTTCCTGAGCAATTTCCTCGGCGATAGCGACTTCTTCGCGCAGGGATTCGGCGGAAGGCCCTTCATCGCCGGTGGAGGCCATGAGGGCCTCAATGTCGCGCTCGAGGCGCTCTCTTTCGGCGGCGAAGCGGCTTGCGCGCTCCATCTCCTCGCGCACGGCACGCTCGAGGGCGGCGCGGCGGGCGTTGAGGTCGGACACCTGGGACTGGAGGGCGGCAAGCGTATTTTCCGCCTCTGCCAGTTCCTCCTCGACGTTGCGCAGGCGCTCCTCGGCCTCGGCCCGGGCCTCGCCCGCGCCGTCGGTCGATTGGGTGAGTTCCGCTTCCTCCGCCCTCAGGCGCTCGATGGTCGCCTGCGCGTCTCCGTGCAGGGCAGCCTCGCGGGCGGTGTCGCGGTTGAGGTCGGCGATATGCCGCTCGAGTTCGGTCACGCGGTCCTTCGACCGGCGCTCCTCGTTGTCGAGGTCGTTGCGAGCGAGAGTCAGCCGCTGCAGGGCCGCTGCGGCGACGGCTTCCGCCTCGCGCAGCGCCGGGATCGCGTGGGCCGCGATGGCCTGTGCGGTGGCGGTGCGGGTCTGTTCCTCGGTCGCATCCGCGACGGCCTTGAGGTTGTCGCCCGCCTGCTGCTCGGAAAGCTGCGCCTGCTCGCGCGCATCGGCGAAGGCGATGGCGTATTGCAGCGCCTCGAGGCGACGGATTTCCGCCGAGAGGTTTTTATAGCGCGAGGCCTGCCGGCCCTGGCGCTTGAGGTTTTCGATCTGCGATTCAAGCTCGCGCAGCACGTCTTCCACGCGCACGAGGTTGTCTTCCGCCGCTTTGAGGCGCAGTTCCGCCTCGTGGCGGCGGGCATGGAGGCCCGCGATGCCGGCGGCGTCTTCCAGAATGCGGCGGCGGGCCTGGGGCTTTGCCGAAATGATCTCGCTGATCTGGCCCTGCCGCACGAGGGCGGGCGAGCGCGCGCCGGTGGCGGCGTCCGCGAACAGGATCTGCACGTCTCGGGCGCGCACTTCCTTGGCGTTGATCTTGTAGGTCGAGCCTTCCTCGCGCTCGATCTTGCGCGAGATTTCCAGGATGTCCGTATCGTTGAAGGCGGCGGGCGCGGTGCGCTCGGCATTGTCGATGGTGAGCGTCACTTCCGCCGAATTGCGCGCGGGGCGGGAGCCCGAACCGGAAAAGATGACATCATCCATTCCGGTGGCGCGCATATTCTTGTGGGAATTCTCGCCCATGACCCAGCGCAGCGCCTCGACGAGGTTCGATTTGCCGCAACCGTTCGGCCCGACCACGCCGGTCAAACCCGGCTCGATCAGGAACTCCATCGGCTCGACGAAGGTCTTGAAACCCGCGATGCGGAGGCGCGTCAGTTTCATGGGCGCGCCTCACCGTTCCGCCTCAAAAGGGCGGTTCTCGGGGAGTTACTCTCCCAAAAGCGGCTTGATGATCTTCTCAAGCTCATCGATCGACATGCTTCCGGCTTGACGCTGGCCATTGATGAAGAAGGTCGGGGTGGAGTCGACCTTGAAGGTCTCGATACCCCGGTTCTTCACCGCGTTCACCGCGTCATAAAGTTTTTGGTCCCGCAAGCAAGCGTCGAATTTCTCTTGTGAAAAACCTGCCTGCCGCAGCAATTGCCGCAGGGCGTCGAGGGGCTTGTCCGTGAAAGCCCAGTTTTTCTGCTGGTCGAACAGCATGTCGCTGACCGGGTAATATTTCGCGTCGCCGTCGCAGCGGGCGAGCATGAAACCGGCCGTGGCCAAGGGATCGAGCGGGAATTCACGCAAGACGAAGCGCACCTTGCCGGTGTCGATATAGCGCTTCTTCAACTCGGGGTAGGTCGTGGCGTGGAAGTTCGCGCAGTGGGAGCAGGTCAGCGAGGCGTACTCGATGATGGTCACCTTCGCGTTTTCCGGGCCGAGCACCACGTCGCCGAGCGGGCCCTGAACCGCAAGGTCCGCCACGGACGCGTTTTGCGCGAGGGCCGGAAGGCTGGAGACGAGAGCGGCCGAGCCGGCCACGGTTCCGAGAAGGTGAAGCGCTTGGCGCCGGGTGATCATCTGAAAAAGGCTCCGTAAGAAGTCATCCATGCGGTAGAACGGGACGAGGCCCGAGGCAAGCGCCTCACTCCTCACGCTTTCGTGGGCGGGCGGCCTTTGCCGTTCCGACGACCGCGGTGCCGAGGCGCTCCAGCGCGGCCTTCAGGCCCTCCTCCTCGATGGGACCGACGGCATTGCCGATGCGTTGGCGATCCTCATCACCGACGACGGGCATGGGGGGCTTCTGCGGTTTGACCCGCCGCACCGGCCCTTGTTTCAGGACGATCTTGCCGATGCAGCGCCAGCCGTAATGGGCGTTGACGCGCTCGATGACGATCGGGCTCAGGTGCTGGAGTTCGAGGGCGAAAGCGCTTTCCACACGCACGATGAGGGTCGCAGGCTCCGGGCGCGCCTCGGGATCGGCGTTCGGCCCCTTCCGCTTCCACTCGATCTTCAGGGGCTGCGTGAATTCCGCCAGGCGCTCACCCACGATCTCGGGCCACGCCACGAGCACGTCCGACGTGGCAAAGCCCTGCGCGGCAAGGCTCGGGCCGAGGCACACGTCGATGAAATCGGCGAGCGGTTTCGAGAAGGGTTTTCGCCGGGGGCTCGGCTTTCGCATTGTGGCTATCTGAAACTGCGCCAAAAGCGGCGCTGGAATATTCCGTCAGGATCGGTATTGCAGATCGCATGTCAACGCCCGCGGCGCGAGTCGCCAAGCCCCGCGCATCCGATCTTCTCGACTGGTACGACCGTCACCGGCGCGACCTACCCTGGCGCGCGAAGCCGGGCGAGACGGCCGATCCCTATCGCGTCTGGCTGTCGGAGATCATGCTGCAGCAGACCACGGTGGTCGCGGTCAAACCCTTCTATCTCAAGTTTCTCGAACGCTTCCCAACGGTTCAGGCGCTGGCTCAGGCTCAGGAAGAGGCGGTGATGCAGGCCTGGGCCGGGCTCGGCTATTATTCCCGCGCCCGCAATCTCCACGCCTGTGCCAAGGTGGTGGTGGCGCGCTATGGCGGGCGCTTTCCCGCGACCGAATCGGAATTGCTCAACCTGCCCGGCATCGGGGCCTACACGGCGGCGGCGGTGGCGGCGATCGCGTTCGATGAGCCCGCCGCGGCAGTGGACGGCAACGTGGAGCGGGTTCTCTCCCGCATCCATATGCTCGATGAGTCGTTGCCGAAGGCAAAGCCCGCCATCAAGGCGCTGACGGAAGAGCTGGTGCCGGCGAGCCGCCCGGGTGATTTCGCACAAGCCCTGATGGATCTCGGTGCGACCATCTGCACACCGAAGCGCCCGGCCTGCGCGCTCTGCCCCTGGATGGCGCCCTGTCAGGCGCGGGAGCAGGGCTTGCAGGAAACCTATCCCCGCAAGGAAAAGAAGGTGGAGGGCCAGCTCAGACGCGGCGCGGCCTTCGTCGTGCTACGGGCCGACGACACCATTCTCCTGCGCACCCGCCCGCCCAAGGGTCTTCTCGGCAGCATGGCCGAGCCGCCGACCAGTGAATGGGACCCCACCTACGAACCCTCTCGCGCCGTGCTCGATGCTCCCATCGAGGCCCGCTGGCAGCGCCTGCCCGGCTCGGTGCGCCACGTCTTCACCCATTTCCCGCTGGAGCTGACGGTGCTCTTCGCGAAGGTGCCGCGCGGAACGCCCGCCCCGCACGACATGCGCTGGACACCCCGGCTGAAGCTTTACGAGGAAGCGCTCCCCGGCGTGATGAAGAAAGCCCTCGTCCACGCCCTCGGCGACCTGCCGGGAGAGCTCGCGAAGGTGAAGAAGGTTTAGAGACTCCGATCCGAGGATAGCGTCTCCGATGCTTGCTGGATCCTCCTTCGAGACGCCGTGTTTGACGGCTCCTCAGGATGAGGTTCAGTGGGTGACGCCGGAGCAGCGGGCGGTCCGCACTCTCCCCGTAAGCCTCGTCCTGAGGAGGTGCGTTGGCACCGTCTCGAAGGACGAGACGTCTCCAGCGCGCTGGAAGCGCGTCACGCCGAGGCCAGCGCCATACTGCCTCTTTCCCCGCTCAGCACCGCCGCCTCACTCCTGAACAGTGCCGCGATGGCATTGCTCACGCGCTTCACGTTGGCGCGGTTGCGGCTGCGCTGGTGGGTGAGGAGAAACACGTCCTCGATCAGGTCCTCGCGCGGTTCGGCGACGCGCACGAGCCCGGGATCGGCATCGCCGAGCCAGCACGGCAGCATCGCCGCACCAAGGCCCGCCTTCGCCGCCTGATAGCGGATCGGCATGTCGCCGATGCGGGCGGCGATGGGAATGTGGCGCTCCTCAGCAAAATCGGTGGTGAAGGCCGCCTGCCGGGAAAGCGACGGATCCTCCGTCGGCGCGATCACGGCCTGCGGCTGAGGGGAGGAGGCGTAGATCGCAAAAGCGATGACGCCGACCTTGCGGACGAGAAGGTTGTCATCGGGCTCCGGCAGGCGGCGCATTCTGAGCGCGATGTCGGCCTCGCCCGCCGCAAGATCGAGGCGGCGGCGCGTCGGGATGTAGGTGATCTCGCAGGGCGCGGCGGCGCGCGCCAGTGCCGCGGCGTGGGAGGAGAGAAACATGGTGGCCGACGCTGTCGCGGTGACGCGCACCGGCGCGTCAGGGTCGGGGCGGTAGGCGGCGGCGGTCTTCGGCACGGCGCTCGCGGCTTCCGCCATCGGGGAGGCGGCCTCCAGCACCGCCTTGCCCGCCTCCGTCAGGTCGAGCCGGTTCGGGCCGCGCTGGAACAGCACGACGCCGAGCGCCTCTTCCAGCATGCGGATACGCCGGGCGATGGTCGGCTGGCTCTGGCCGAGCGCCTTGCCCGCGCCGTTCATCGATCCATGAGCCACCACGGCCAGAAAGATCTTGAGGTCATCCCAGGAGGGCTCGGCGGCGCTGAGCCAGGATGCGTCGATAACAGAAGAAGCCATGAGACGATGCTAAAGCGCTTCGGGCGGTTCGGCATAGGGGTAACTTTTGCATGAGGGGCCGATGATGAGTCCGATCCTCATGCAATGTGCCGACCGGCACAGCCTGCCAGTCTCGCGCGGCTACCCCACGCCGATGTGGGTGTTCCGGATTGTTGCCACGGCGTTGGCGGCCCGTTCACGTTGCTTACGTTACGTCATATGTCGGGTCGGGCCGCCCCTCTGATACAAAAACGGCCGCGACGGGTGCGTCGCGGCCGGAAATTAGCGCTTGAGAAAGCGGGCGATCAGGCCGCCATCTCCGCACGGACCTTCGCCCGGAAATCGTCGATGCAGACGAGTTTGCCGTCGCGCTTTACATGCCAGAAGGTCCAGCCGTTGCAGGCGGGAAGGCCCTGCACCAGCGAGCCGATCTTGTGGATGGAGCCGACGATGCTATCGAGGGCAAGCGTTCCGTCCGCGCGGACAGTAGCCGTGTAGCGGCGGCGCTCGTCCACCAGCGTTTCGCCGGGCTTCACATGCCCCCCTTCGATGAGGGCGAGGAAGGGCACGCGCACTTCCGCGCGCTTTTCCGGCGGCGCGGCGATGGAGACGCCGGAGAGCTGTTCGGCGGCATCGATGCGCGCCCGCGCCGCCTTGGCATAGGCCGGATCGCGCTCGAGGCCGATGAAGTGGCGGCCGAGTTTCTTGGCCACCGCACCCGTGGTGCCGCTGCCGAAGAACGGGTCGAGCACCACGTCGCCGGGATTGGAGGAGGAGAGGAGAATGCGCGCGAGCAGGGCTTCCGGCTTCTGGGTCGGATGGACCTTGCGGCCATCTTCGCCCTTCAGGCGTTCTTCGCCCGTGCAGATCGGCAAGTGCCAATCGGAGCGCATCTGAACGTCGTCGTTGCCGGCCTTCAGCGCTTCGTAATGGAAGGTGTAATTCTTGGCGTCCGCGCTCTTCGAGGCCCAGATCATGGTCTCGTGCGCGTTGGTGAAGCGGCGGCCCCGGAAGTTCGGCATCGGGTTGGCCTTGCGCCACACGATGTCGTTGAGCAGCCAGAAATTCAGATCCTGCAACGCCGCACCGACGCGGAAGATGTTGTGGTAGGAGCCGATGACCCACAACGTCGCGTTCTTCTTCATCACGCGGCGCACGCCGAGCAACCAGGCGCGGGTAAAGGCATCGTAATCGGCAAAGCTCGCGAACTTGTCCCAATCGTCATCGACCGCATCCACAAGGCTGTGGTCCGGGCGCGTCAGGGATTGTTCGAGCTGGAGATTGTAGGGCGGGTCGGCAAAGACCACGTCCACGCTCTCGGCCGGAAGCTTCTCCAGATTGGCGATGCAGTCGCCCAGGAGAATCTGGTCGAGGGGAAGGGAGGGCGAGACGGAAGGGGGGCTCTTGAGCCCCGTCCGAGGCGCCGGCGCGGTCCGCCCGGTACGCGAGACACTGATCCGGGAGGCGGCGCCGGCAGCCCCGGTACGCGAGGTACCCATGGGTGATCACCGGTTACGCAACTGACAATCCGGATCATGGCTCGTTAGGGTAAAGACGAAGTTTCCAAGTGAGAAAAAATACATCTTATTTTGGGTCGGCAAATCTTTCCTACCCATTGTTTTTATTGAGTTTTTCTCTTAACGGGCGTTAAGGTCGGTTACAGATCCAGTAACCCTTGGCGCAAAGGCGAGAAACTTAGGCGATGGAACGGGCACGGACCCTCGCTCGCAATCGCCGAAAGATGCGCCTTGGTGCTGTAGCCCGCATTGGTGGCGAATCCGTAGACCGGATAAATCGCGCCGAGGCGCACCATCAGCCGGTCACGCACCACTTTCGCGATGATGGAGGCGGCGGCGATGGAGGCGATCAGCGCGTCCCCGCCGATGAAGGTTTCGACCTTGCAGGGGAGCTTCGGCGGATCGTTGCCGTCCACAAGGGCGAGATCCGGCTTGCAGGGCAGGGCCGCTAAGGCCCGGCGCATGGCGAGCAGGGACGCCTGCCGGATATTGATGGTGTCGATCTCGCCGTGGGAAATCGAGGCGATGCCGACTTCCGCCGTCGCCACGATCTCCTCGAAAAGCTCTTCCCGCCGGGCCGCCGTCAGCACCTTCGAATCATCGAGCCCCTTCGGCACGGCCTTGGGGTCGAGCACCACGGCGGCTGAAACCACCGGCCCCGCCAGCGGCCCGCGCCCGACCTCGTCGAGCCCCGCGATGCAGCGATAGCCCGCCGCATGGAACGAGCGCTCGTGCTTGAAGCGCAGGCCGGGCTTCTGACTTTGGCGAATCGGGGCGGTCATGTCCCAACAGAAACGCCAAAGCGGGACACTTGTCACCTCCGCGCCATCGTCGCGGATGGGTGCCCACACAGCCTCACCCTGTAGGAGCGGAGCGTCTCGAAGGGCGAGGCGTTTCCAGTACGCGCTGGATCCTCCTTCGAGACGCGGCTTTCGCCGCTCCTCAGGGTGAGGGTGGGGGTCGGAACAAGATCCTCAAAACAGCGACAGCTGCCCCGCATCCTTCGACGGCGCGCGGAAGAGGTCCGTGCGCAGTCGCGAGCGGCTCTTGTTGAAGCCGAGGCGCTCGGTCGCGGCCTCGAAGCGGCGGCCGACGATCCAGGCGAAGGGGCCGACGCCCTTTTGCCGCACGCTCCACTCGGCATCGTAATCCTTGCCGCCGCGCGCGTCCTGCAGAAGCGAAAAGACGTGCTTCAGCTTGTCGGGATAGTGCTCCACGAGCCAGTCGCGCATCAGGTCCTTGAGGTCATAAGGCAGGCGCAGCAGCACATAGCCCGCCTCCCGCGCCCCGGCCTGCCAGGCGGCCTTGAGGATCGCTTCGATCTCGTGATCGTTGATCGCCGGAATGATCGGCGCGACGAGCACGCCCACCGGAATGCCCGCCTCAGCGAGCTTGCGCACTGTCTCGAGGCGCTTGGCGGGCGAGGCGGCGCGGGGCTCCATCTTGCGGGCGAGCGTCGGATCGAGCGTCGTGATCGAGACCGCGACCTTGACGAGCTGCCGGTCCGCCATCCGGCTCAGGATGTCGATGTCGCGGGTTACGAGCGCTGATTTCGTGACGATGCCGACGGGGTGGTTGGCCTTGTCGAGCACCTCCAGAATGCCGCGTGTAATGCGAAGCTTGCGTTCCAGCGGTTGGTAAGGATCGGTGTTCGCGCCCATCGCGATGACTTTGGGCACGTAGTTCCTGGCGCAAAGCTCCTTCTGCAGAAGATCGGGCGCGGTGGGCTTGGCGAAGATCTTGGTCTCGAAGTCGAGCCCCGAAGACAGGCCCTGGAACGCGTGGGTCGGCCGCGCATAGCAATAGACGCAGCCATGCTCGCAGCCGCGATAGGGATTGATCGACTGGTCGAAGCCGATATCCGGCGAATCGTTCCTCGCGATGATGGTGCGCGGCTTCTCGACGATGACTTCCGTCGCAATCGAGGAAATCTCCTCCTTGAGATCCCAGCCGTCCTCGAAAGTTTCGCGTTCCGCCGTCTCGTAACGGCCAGTCGGGTTCGCGGTTGCGCCGCGCCCGCGCCGCTTTTCGTTGTCGACCCGGTAGGCCGGGTCCACGGCCCGCCGGTGCGCGGCCTCCACGGCTTCCGTCTTGTCACGGGTGCGGATGCGATCGAGGGCCGCTTCGTTCTTGTAGCCGGGGCGGAAGCGTCCGGGTTTGTCCGGTTTCGGAGCCGGCTTGGAAACCGCCTTGGGCTCGACCTCCAATCGGAAGCCCGAAGGAACGATGGGCCGAGGGGCCGGAACGGGCGCAGCCATGAGAGCCTCCTGTGAACTTGGTTCTGGATTAAGGGTATGAATTGAGAACAAATCAAGAACAAAATCAAGACGGCTTCAAGGCGGCGAAATGAAGCGCTATGGTGAAACTCATGATTACTGTTCTTGTCCGGGTGAAGCATGGGCCCGAGGCCCTGGCCGTCACCCTGAGCGCGCTCGTTCCGGCCGTCGCGGCTGGGCTTGTGGGCGATGCTGTCATTCTTGCGGACCGGCCCGACGACAGGATCGCCCAGGTGGCGGACGCGGCGGGGGCGGAACTCGTCGTCACGGCCGTGGAGCCGTGGCGTGAAGGCGCGCGCCTCGCTCGGCGGGATTGGCTGCTCTGCCTCGATGACGGCGACATTCTGGCCGATGGCTGGATCCAGATACTCGAACGCTTCGCCACGTTCTCGGGACCGGACCGTTCGGGCAAGCTCAAGCGCCGCTCATCCGGCGTGTTCGGCAGCGTCAGGGGCTTCGTGCGGACGCTGATCGGCAGCGGCGACAGCCGCGCGGGCGACCTCGTTCACAAGAAGGTCGTGACCGGGCAGATGAAGGCTCGTTCCACGGTGAGCCTCGCAGCCTTCATCGAGCGCGATCCGCTTTTCTCGAAACGCGCCGCTGCGGTGTCCTAATCGCGCGCTTTCGTGCGCTTCAGGTGCTCATCGAGGCGCGGCATGATCTCGACGAAATTGCACGGGCGATGCCGATAATCGAGCTGGCCTGAGAGAATGCCATCCCACGCATCCTTGCACGCGCCGGGGGAGCCCGGCAGCACAAAGATGAAGGTCGTTCCGGCCAGCCCCGCCGTCGCGCGCGACTGGATCGTCGAGGTGCCGATCTTGTCGTAGGAAATGCGATGGAACAGCACCGAGAAACCATCCATGCGCTTGTCGAACAGCGGCTCGATGGCCTCCGGCGTCACATCGCGCCCGGTGAAGCCTGTGCCGCCGGTGGTGATGACGACGTCGATGGAAGGATCGGCGACCCACGCCTTCACTTGTCCGCGGATCGCCTCCAGATCGTCGGTGACGATGGCGCGGTCGCCGAGCCTGTGCCCGGCTTGCGTCAAACGCTCGGCGAGAAGATTGCCGGACCGGTCATCCTCCATGCGTCGCGTATCGGAGACGGTGAGCACGGCGATGGAAAGCGAGACGAATGGGAGGGTGTCAGTGCTCGGCATAGTCATCTCATGGGGGAGTAAGAACGGTTCAGGTTTCAACGAGCTCGACGCTCGATGGCGCGGTCTGGCACCTCTGCCAGAGATTGATGAAACGCCCACCAAAGGCTCCAGCCACAAGACCTGTCGTTCCGACATCGACGATCACGAACCAAACGTCCACCGCTGTCTTTGGTTGAATGACAGCGAGAACTGTAAGAACATACTTGAGGCTAAAAACACCTAGTATCGATAAGAGGGACAGCGGACTTCCCGGCAGCTCGAGCAACTTCTTTTTCTTGTCGACGCGAACTTCGATGCGTGAGGCTAACAAGGCTCCTGACACAAGGCCTAAACCGATGCTCGCTATCCAGATAGCGATGCTTAGACTACTAGCGTGGTACCGCTCAAATACGCCCCAGATCCCCCAGATAGCAAATGCCATCGGAACGATTGAGAGGCGCCATAACGAAGCGACACCCCTGCGCATTGCACGAACGCCGCGAAATATAAGATAGGCTAAGAGTAACCAGGTCCACAAAGGTGTGTTCTTGACGACCGCAAGAAGAAAATACCAAGCTTCAATCATATGTTGCCCTGCCACCGGATCAGCCCGACAATAACGCAGAGAAGGAAGATAGTCTAAATACTGGCTTGCCTGAAATTTGCGACTACAGCTTGCTCGCCCGGAACGTGTCGCAGGCTTGAACCTGCCCCGTTTTCAGCCCCGTCATCAGCCAACGCGTGCGCTGCTCCGATGTGCCATGGGTGAAGGAATCCGGAATGACGGTGCCTTGCGTCTGGCGTTGCAGGCGATCGTCGCCGATGGCCTGTGCGGCGGCGATGGCTTTCTCCACGTCGCCTTCCTCAAGCGCGTTCCAGCGCTGCTGCGAATGGTGCGCCCACACGCCTGCAAGGCAATCCGCCATCAGTTCGATGCGCACCGAGATCTGGTTGGCTTCAGGTTGCCCGACTTCGCGCTGGCGCGCCTGGGCGCGGGAGAGAATGCCGAGCTGGTTTTCGACATGGTGGCCGATCTCGTGCGCGATCACGTAGGCATAAGCGAAATCGCCGCCCGCGCGAAAGCGCGTCTGCATGTCCTGAAAGAAGGAGAGGTCGAGATAGACCGTCTGGTCGTTGGGGCAATAGAACGGTCCCATCGCCGATTGCGCATAGCCGCAGGCGGAGCGCGTCGCACCTGAGAAGATGACGAGGCGAGGGGCCTGATACTGGCGGTTCGTTTGCTGCGGCAGCGTCTCCTTCCACACATCCTCGGTATTGCCGAGAATGGCGGAGGCGAAGCGGCCCATCTGATCCTGCGGCGCGCCGGTCTTGCCCTGTTGCTGCTCATAGCCGCCGCTCTGCTGCTGGAACATTTCCGCCCCGCCGATCAGGAGGCGAGGGTCGATGCCGAGAGCCCAGCCGATGAGGCCCAGAATGATGATCGTACCGATGCCGAGCCCCCGCGCGCCGCCGGGGACCGGCAATCCGCGCCGATCTTCCACATTGTCGGAGGTTCGGAAGTCATCCCAGCGCATGATCGTTTCCAGTTCGAACGGGCATGTTATTCAAATCCGCGAAGGCCGGCACGGTTCCTGCCGTGCTGGCGGCTATTCGCCAGTCCCGGTTTCACCGTCCAGCGCACGGCGCAGGGCCAGAAAGTCCCGCCAGGCGAGGCGCTTCTGCAAGGGCTGGCGCAGGAGATAGGCCGGGTGAAGCGTCGCCAGGGCGCGGATCTCCCGGCCCTCGTCAGTGCGGTAAGAGAACCAGCGCCCGCGCGTGCGCAAGATTCCCTCCTTGAGATTCAGAAGGTTCTGCGCGGCGGGGCCGCCGAGGCAGATAAGGAAGTCGGGCTTCGCCAGTTCGATCTGGCGGGCGATGAACGGCTTGCAGATCGCCACTTCCTGCGGCGTCGGCGTGCGGTTTCCCGGCGGGCGCCAGGGCACCACGTTGGCGATGTAGACCTCGGCGCGGTCGAGGCCGATGGCGGCGAGCATGCGGTCGAGCAGCTGCCCGGAGCGGCCGACAAAGGGCTTGCCGATCCTGTCCTCGTCCGCCCCCGGCGCTTCGCCCACCAGCATCACCCGACTCTGCGGCGTGCCGTCGGCGAAAACGAGGTTCTTGGCGCTGGACTTCAGGGAGCAACCCTCGAAGGCGGCGAGAATGGTCTCCAGTTCCTCGAGGGATCGCGCGTGGCGGGCGAGTTCCCGCGCCTGAACGGCAGCCTCTTCCGGAGCCACCGCCGCCTGTGGCAGGGCGCGGGGCGGGGGAGCGTCGGCGGGCTCGCGGGGAGCGATCTCTTCTCGCCGAACGATCGGGGCAGGGGGCGGCAGGGCCGTTTCCACGAACCGGTCATGCGGCTCCTCGTCGAGGGCAAGGTCCACCCCCGCCTCGACGTAATAGTCGAGGATCGCCTCCAGGCCGGCCTTGTCGGGGACGAGATCTGACATGATTTTCCCACTCTACGCGGGTTGGGGAGCGTGGACAACGTGGAGGGCCTCTTGCCGCACAAGGCAATTTCCTGAATGAAACAGTTCCAAAGTTGACCTAACGGTCGCTTGAGCGGATCGTCCGGATGGTTCATGTATGAACTATCCGCTTTGTGTGCCACGCGCACCAGGAGAAAACCTATGGCCGAATTGCCTGCCCGCGAATCCATGGAGTTCGATGTCGTGATCGTCGGCGGCGGGCCGGCGGGCCTGGCGACGGCCATCAGGCTGAAGCAGGTGGCCGCCCAGAGCGGGGCCGATCTGTCCATCGTGGTGGTGGAAAAAGGCTCCGAGGTCGGCGCGCACATTCTCTCCGGCGCGGTGATCGACCCCATTGGGCTCGATGCGCTCCTGCCGGACTGGCGGGAGGACCCCGAGCGGCCCCTGCACACGCAGGTCAATAAGGACGAGTTTCTCTATCTCGGCCCCGCCGGCGGCATGCGGGTGCCGAACCTGTTCATGCCCAAGCTCATGAACAATCACGGCAACTTCATCGGCTCGCTTGGCAATGTCGCCCGCTATCTCGGCCGCAAGGCGGAAGAGTTGGGCGTCGAGATCTATCCGGGCTTTCCAGCGGCGGAAGTGCTGATCGAGAACGACAAGGTCGCCGGTATCGCCACCGGGGACATGGGTATCGGCAAGAACGGCGAGCCCAACGCCAATTTCACGCGCGGCATGGAGCTGCGCGCCAAGTACACGATCTTCGCCGAAGGCGCGCGAGGCTCGCTGACGAAGCGGATGGTCGACCACTATGCGCTGAACCGGCACAGCGACCACCAGAAATACGGCATCGGCATCAAGGAACTTTGGCAGGTGAAGCCGGAGAACCACCGGCCGGGTCTCGTGCGCCATTCCATGGGTTGGCCGCTGCCGAACGATACGGGCGGCGGTTCCTGGCTCTACCATTTCGACGATAATCTCGTGTCCGTCGGCTTCGTGGTTCACCTCAACTACAAGAACCCGACCCTCTCGCCATTCGACGAGTTCCAGCGCTTCAAGACGCACCCCATGATCCGGGACGTGTTCGAGGGCGCAAAGCGCATCGGTTACGGCGCGCGCGCCATCATGGAGGGCGGCTACCAGTCGGTGCCGCGGCTCACCTTCCCGGGCGGCTGCCTCGTGGGCGATGCCGCCGGTTTCGTGAATGTGCCGCGCATCAAGGGCAGCCACAACGCCATCCTCTCCGGCATGCTCTGCGCCGAGCACATCTTTGCGGCCCTGCAGGCCGGACGGGCGAATGACGAGGTTTCGGCCTATGAAGAGGCCTGGCGCTCCTCGGCCATTGGGGCGGACCTTTACCGCGTCCGCAATGTGAAGCCGCTCTGGTCGAAATTCGGCACTGCCATCGGCGTCGGCCTCGGCGGGCTCGACATGTGGCTGCACCAGATCGCCGGCTTCTCGCTCTTCGGAACCCTCAAGCACGGCAAGGCGGATTATGAGACCCTCAAGCCGCTCTCCGAGGTGAAGCCCATCGCCTATCCAAGGCCGGATGGCGTCCTGACCTTCGACAAGCTCTCCTCGGTGTTCCTCTCGAACACCAACCACGAGGAAGACCAGCCGCCACACCTTCAGGTGAGGGACATGGGGCTGCAGGTGCGCTCGGAACACGATGTGTTCGGCGGTCCCTCCCGGCTTTATTGCCCGGCGGGGGTCTATGAATGGGTCGGGGAGGGGGCGGACCTGCGCTACCAGATCAACGCGCAGAACTGCGTCCACTGCAAGACGTGCGATATCAAGGACCCGAACCAGAACATCAACTGGGTGACGCCCGAGGGCGGCGGCGGGCCGAATTACGTGAATATGTAACGAGAGCATTTTCAAGAAAAGTGGCCGCCACTTTTCGTGAAGAAAATGCGTTAAATCAGAAAGTTAGAGCAAAATTCCGATTTCGCATGATCGAATTTTGCTCGAGGCGCGAGAGCGCGGCGGTGACCGGAACGAGCTGAAAAAGCCGTTTCCGGTCACGATCCTGCCACTTCCGCAAAAGAATATCGCAGCGCGGCAAAGTCACCCTTGCCGACGCAACCTGGAACGGCCATTCTCCGGCCTGAATTGGCGCGCATCCGGAACGGGTGTCGCGATGATTGGAGCCACGCTTCGTGCCAAATGTGAAGTCGACCTCGGTCCGCCGGGGGCTGTCTGTTCTTGTGCTGTCGTTTGCGAGTCTTGCGGCCTTGCCCGCGCTCGCCGTGAGTACCGATCCGAAGGAAGCCGTTCATCCCGCCGCCTCGCTGGAGGGTAATTACCTCGCGGCCTATGTGGCCGGCATGGCGCGCGATACGGATGCGGCGACGATCTTTTACCGTCACGTTATCGAGGGCGACCCACGCAATCAGGAGCTGATGGAGCGTGCCTTCGTGGCGTTTCTCGCCAATGGCTCGATGCCCGATGCCTTCAAGTCTGCCGAGCGGTTGGTGGCGCGCAACCCCGCCAACGGCCTGGCTCAGTTCACCCTGGGCGTGCGCTCCCTCAAGGGAGGCAAATACGCACAGGCCCGCACCAGCCTGAATCAGGGCGGGCGTGGCCGGGCGGTCGATATCACCGCCACCCTGCTCTCGGCCTGGGCGCAGGCTGGCGCCGGCAACGGCAAGGCGGCCCTCGCCCTCGTGGACAAGCTCAAGAATGAGCAGGCCTTCAGCCAGTTTCGTGAATATCACGCGGCCCTGATCGCCCAGTACACCGGCAACACGGCGGAAGCGGAGAAGCGCTTCAAGAACGCCTATGAAAACGGACGCAACACGCTCCAGATCGTCGATGCCTATGCCCGGTTCGAGGCCGCACGCGGCCGCAAGGACGAGGCGCTCGCGATCTATCAGGCGTTCGAGGAGGCGCTGCCGCGCCATCCCATCGTTCGCGCTTCGGTGGATGCGATCAAGGCCGGCAAGCCGCTCAAGCCCATCGTCGCCTCCGCGCAGGACGGCGCGGCAGAAGTGCTCTACGGTCTCGGCGTCGTCGGCAGCGGGCAGGGCGACGAACTCACCGCGATCATCTATCTGCGCCTCGGCCTTTATCTTAACCCCGAGCATTCGCTCGCGCTCGTCACCCTTGGCGATCTCTATGAGAAGCTGAAGCAGTACGACCGCGCGAACGAAGCTTTCCTGGCCGTGCCGAAGAGCGAGCCGGTGCGCGCGAGCGCCGACATCGCGGTCGGCCAGAACCTCGAACTCATGGGACGCGGCGACGAGGCTGTCACCTATCTGCAGATGCAGATGAAGGAGCGTCCGGACGATGTCGAAGTCGTCATGGCGCTCGGCAACGTGCAGCGTTCGCGCAAGCAATTCGCCGAAGCGGCGGAGACTTACAGCAAGGCTATCGAACTCATCGGCACGCCCGATCGCGGCCACTGGATCCTGTTCTTCTATCGCGGCTCCTCCTACGAACGCTCGAAGCAGTGGGAGAAGGGCGAACCCGATATGAAGAAGGCGCTTGAACTCGTGCCCGACAGCCTTCCTTCCGCCAAGGCGCAGGTGCTGAACTATCTCGCCTATTCCTGGGTCGACCAGAACCAGAACATCGACGAAGCGTTCAAAATGCTGACGCGCGCTGTCGAGCTTGCACCGCGCGATGGAATGGTGATCGACTCTCTCGGCTGGGCCTATTATCGGCTCGGGAAGTATGATGACGCTGCGCGCGAACTCGAGAAGGCGGTCGAACTGAAGCCCGGCGATCCGGTCATCAACGATCACCTCGGCGATGCTTACTGGAAGGTCGGGCGCAAAAACGAGGCGCGGTTCCAGTGGAACCATGCCAAGGATTCGAACCCCGAGCCGGAGGATCTCGAAAAGATCCTCAAGAAGATCGCCAACGGCCTCGACGATGCGAAACCCGCTGCCGAGAACGCTCCCGCTCCCGCCGAGCAGAAGCCGAACGGCGGCTGACGGCGCAACACGATCCGGATCATGATTCAAAGTCATGGTCCGGAATTTCCCGATGACGTCATCGCTCACCACGCGCGCGCCCGCGAAGATCAATCTGACGCTCCATGTGCTGGGGCGGCGAGCGGATGGCTATCACGATCTCGAAAGCCTCGTTGCATTCGCGGGGCTGGGCGACACGCTGAGCTTTGAGCCCGGACACGAACTTGCGCTGCAGGTGTCGGGCCCGACGGCGATGCTAGCGGGAAACGATGCCGACAATCTCGTTCTGAAAGCGGCGCGCCTTCTTGCCGAGCGCATTCCGCATCTGCGCGTCGGCGCCTTTCATTTGACAAAGCGCCTTCCTGTCGCCGCCGGCATAGGCGGCGGTTCGTCCGATGCTGCTGCGGCTTTGCGCTTGTTGGCTCGGTTCAACGATCTGCCGTTGTCGCATGAAGCCGTTCGCGAGGCGGCGCGTCTCACCGGCGCGGACGTGCCCGTGTGCCTCGATCCGCGCGCGCGCGTGATGCGCGGGATCGGCACGGAATTGTCAGCGCCGATTTCATTGCCGCGCCTTCATGCGGTTCTGGTCAATCCACGCGTTCCAGTGGAGACGCCCGCCGTTTTCAAGGCACTGGGTCTGCAGCCGGGGCAGTCGCTTGGAGGAGAGGCGCATCCGTCTATCGGGAAAACCTCGACAGCATCGCTCGTCGAACGGCTGAAGCAGGCGCGCAACGATCTCGAAGAGGCAGCGTTGCGCGTTCAGCCAGTCATCGCCGATGTGTTGAATCTTGTCGCGGAAACGAAGGACTGCGTGCTGGCGCGCATGTCGGGCTCCGGCGCGACGGTGTTCGGGCTCTATGCGGATCGCGATGCATCGGTTGGTGCAGAAGCGGTACTCAAGAAAGCGCGCCCCGATTGGTGGGTGCAGGCGACAAGCCTTCGCTGATCACTACGCTCGCGTTGAAACGAAAATCCCCGGAGCAAGCTCCGGGGATGATGTGATGCAATTGATCTTGCGATCTTACCACGCGGGAATGATCGCGCCCTTGAAGCGGGTTTCGAGATAGGCCGCGACTTCCGGCGATTCATACGACTGCACGAACGTCTTGATCTCCGCGCGGTTCTCGTCGCCCTGACGGGCGGCGATGAAGTTGGCGTAAGGATTGCCCTCGCGCGCTTCTACCGCAATCGTATCCTTGCGGATGTCGAGCCCCGCATTGATGGCGTGGTCGGTGTTGATGACAGCCGCATCGAGATCAGGCAGGGCGCGCGGCAATTGTGCGGCGTCGAGTTCGGAGAACTTGAAGCCCTTCGGGTTCTCGGCGATGTCGAGCACGCTCGGCGAAAGCGCCTTGCCCGGCGCGATCTTGATGAGGCCTTGCGCGGCGAGAAGATTGAGCGCGCGACCGCTATTGCTCGGATCGTTCGGGATGCCGATCTTGGCGCCCTTCGGCAGATCGGAGATCGCCTTCACTTTTTTCGAATAGAGCCCGATGGGCTGCACGAAGGTGAAACCGACGGGAGCGATCTTGTAGCCGCGCGCCTTGATCTGCGCATCGAGATACGGCTTGTGCTGGAACGCATTGGCGTCGAGATCGCCGCGCGCCAGCGCTTCGTTGACGAGGGCGTAATCGGAGAAGGGAACAAGCGTGACCTCCAGGCCTTTGCCCGCGGCGACCTTTTGCGCGACCTTCGCCACTTCTTCTTCCGCGCCGGCCATGACGCCGACCTTGATGGACTGCTCCGCGTAGGACGGAAGCGTGGCGAAGGCGGTTCCAAGCGCCAGGGTGGCCGAGAACAGGGCGCGACGTGTGAACTTGCTCATGGTGAGACCTCTTTCAGACAAAACTGTACCGTCGGCTGCGAAAGCCGTGCGCGACGGTCGATGATGGGAAGGTGGAAACCGGTTTTAAGCGAAGCGGCGACAACAGCCCGCCATCGCGGCGGCATGTGTCGAAACGGGGATGATGATGCTCGTTTTCATCATGGCCTTTTTTCCTCGTGTTGAACCACGAGGCTTTCGCTCCGTGGCGCTTTAGCTGTTGGTGACGCGGGGCAAGCTGCTCGTCTCAAATCACCGCGGCTTGGGAGAAGGCGAACGCCGTCCGAAGCACTGACAACCTCGCATTGAAGGATCGCGGCGTCAATCAAAATGTTCTTTTAAAAGAACGACACTTGAGGCCCAGTTGTTCTCCGAATGGCCTTGAATGGGGAATTTTGATCCTGGAGCGGAGGAATTGTGCCGCGAATAGAGGGGGGATTGAGGAATTTCACCGGGAATCGATTGAGAGCGCTCTTCGCGTGTTCTGAATACCGGATAAGGCCCCGGGCATGCCGGGCGACTGCGCAAAAGGGCGGCGCGAGAACTAGGTCGTAGACTCATAAGCGCGCAGCCACAGTCGCGTTGACGCGAGCTGGACCATGGCAAGGAAGTTCGCGGCCAGCTTCTCATAGCGGGTGGCGACGCGGCGGAAGTGCTTCAGCTTGGAGAAGAACCGCTCGATTAGGTTACGCTCACGGTACAGCCGCTTGCTGAAGCAAGGCTTCCAGTGCCGGTTGCGCTTGGGCGGGATGTTGGGCGTGGCGCCCTGGGTCTGTATCATCTCGCGGATGCGATCTGCGTCATAAGCTCTGTCCGCCAATACGATGGTGCGCGGACCAAGATGGTTGAGCAACTCGTCGACGATCTGCCCGTCGTGCGCTTGCCCGGCTGTCAGTCCGATTCGGATAGGCAATCCCTGCGCGTTGGCGACGACGTGGATTTTTGGTCGTGAGCCCGCCACGAGAACGGCCGAGGCCGTGATCTATGCCCCCGCCTTTTGTCGTCGCGGCTTGCTGGTGTGCGCGAACGGAGGTGCTATCGATCATCTGGATGCTGCCCTCGCGCGCAGTGATCGCACTCATAAGGCGATCCCACACGCCCGCTCTCTGCCATCGTACAAAGCGATTGTAGCAGGTGGTGCGCGGCCCATAGCGCTCCGGCAGGTCGCGCCACGGCGCACCGGATCGCAGCACCCAAAGGATGCCGTTCAGTACTCGCCGATCATCTACGCGCGGCATGCCCCGAGGCTTGTTCGGTAGAAGAGGCTGGATGATCCGCCATTCGAAGTCAGTCAGGTCATATCGGCTCATGCCCAAACTCCCAATCGGGCGCGGCCAGATATGAAAGCCCCATGCCTTCATCCGACTTTCAGCGGAAGTTCCGAAGATCCCGGATGGGGGCAGACTACAGGCCGTACGCGCAGCCAAAGCCGAATAACAAGGCATTACGCGCTACACGCGCAAGCCAGTACACTGGCGCGCCCAGCGTATCTAAGGGCGAGTGGCGCCTTCGCTAGGCTCGCCTCAGCACCGCTCTTCGAACACCAGGCGCAACGCGAGCCCGAAAAATGTCAGGGCAGCGAGCTTGTTGGCCAGCGTGAGAAACGTCGTGTTCGACTGGACGACCGTTCGGAAACGACCCACAGCGAAAACGATCAGGCCGATCCACAAAACGGCCATGACCCCGAGCGTGACCCCCAAGCCTAGGCTCTGGAGAGCGACCGATCCGGCCTCGGGGTGAACGAACTGCGGGAACAGCGCCAGGAAGAACGCGATCATCTTCGGGTTGGCGAGATTGTTGAACAGACCCTGCATGAAGTAGCGACCCGCGTGTCCCCGACCTCCCGCCATGGAGTGGTCGAGTTCAAGCGTCGGCGTCGCCTTCCACGCCATGACCGCCAGATAGAGCAGATAGAGAATACCGACCCACTTCAATGCGGTGAAAGCGACCGGGAAAAGCAGCACGACAGTCGAGACGCCGACGCCCGCGAGCACCGCATGCACGACGTTTCCAACCTGAGTTCCGACGAGCGTCATCAGCCCCGCGACCGTCCCAGATGCGATCGTACGCGACAGGATCAGCACCGTGTCGGGCCCGGGTGTCACCACTAAGACCGCAGCCGTCGCAAGAAAGAGAGAGTAGGTTTGAAGGTCGAACATCGGGCGATCGCTTGTTGCTGATTAAAGTTCGAGGTTGGTGATACGCGCCATGAGGTGGCGCAACTGGAGGGCGTCTTCGGCGCCGTAGGTTTCCTCGAACCGCTTCTGCGCCGCCTCCCAAAGCGGGTGCGCAACCGCATGTCGCTCCCTCCCATAGTCGGTGAGGGAAACCAGCTTCGCACGTCCATCCTTGAGATCGGCGGATACGACGACGAGACCTTCGCGCTCAAGCAGCTTCATGTTCTGCGAGAGCGCCGATCGATCGATGAGCAACTCGTCGGCGAGCTTTCCCATCGAGATCGGACCAGCCCGATCGATGGTCGCCAGGATCGCCTTTTGCGTACCCCGAAGCCCGCTCGGGGCGATCGCGGCATCGTAGAACTGCGATAGGTAGCGGCTTGCTTTCCGCAAAGCTGTTCCATTGCAGCGCTCGACGGGGCGCTCGTTGTGCTTTCGGGTTTTCACGATGCTTCCCGTTGACAGAGCTGACAGCGACGTTCTACCACAAAATAGTGGCATATGCCACTATTTTTGAAATGGAGCCCTCAATGACCCGTGCCTACAAGGTCGTAGACGCCTTCTCTTCCGACCCGTTCAAAGGGAATCCGGTTGCGGTTGTGCTCGACGGCACGGGGCTCAGCGATTCACAGATGCAGGCCATCGCGGGCTGGACCAATCTCTCGGAGACGACGTTCGTTCTGCCGCCGACGAAGCCGCAAGCGAGCTATCTGCTCCGCATCTTCACTCCCCTCCACGAGCTACCGTTCGCCGGTCATCCGACGCTCGGCAGCGCCCATGCTGTCCTCGAAGCCGGCATCGTGGAGCCGAAGAATGGCAAACTGGTGCAAGAGTGCGGGGCAGGTCTAGTCGACATCGACGTGGAAGGGGCTGGGGCAAATCGATTGCTCACACTCTCGCTGCCCAAAGCGAAGGTTGCGACGTTGCCGGGCCAAGACGTTCGAGAACTGGAGGGCATACTAGGCACTCAGATCGTCTGGGAGGCACAGCCCGCGACCGTAGATGTCGGCCCGCACTGGTTGATCGCCCAAATACCGAGCGTTGAAGGATTGCTCGATCTGAGACCCGATATGGGCCGCCTCTCCGAGTTCAGTCGGCGCCTTTCCATCACGGGTGTGACAGCGTTCGCGTTCGAAAGCGGTGAAAGCCCAAACATCGAAGTCAGGACCTTTGCTCCCGTCGTGACTGTGCCGGAAGACCCCGTTTGCGGGAGCGGCAATGGCAGTGTTGCGGTGTTCCGGGCGCTGCGCGGGCTGATGCCAGAGGGTGGTATAGAATATCAGGCTTCGCAGGGCCGCTGTGTCGGTCGAGACGGGAAAATCGCGGTGAGAATCGATGCCTCTGAAGCGGTTTTCGTTGGTGGCCACTGCGTCACCACAGTCGATGGACAGGTCAAGGTCTGAGACGGGCCTGAAGCGTTTCGCCTGTATTACGCCGATTATGGAAATCGCTGAGCCTCGGCAAGAAGGGCCGGCCGCTTCCGGGCATCAATTGGGCGTCGGCCGTTTATGGGTTCACGACCTAGTTTAGGCTATGAAGAGCGCGCAGCCCTCAATGGGCGCGGGCGATGCAGAACTCGACCGTGTCGAGGAGGGCCTGCTTCATCGGGCTGTTGGGGAACAAAGCCAGCGCGTCCCGCGCCATCGCGCCGTAGTGGCGCGCGCGCTCGATGGTGTCCTCGAGCGCGTTGTGGCGGCGCATGATCGCGACGGCGTGCTCGAGATCGTTGTCCTCGATTTCGCTCTTTTCGAGAACGCGCTTCCAGAACGCGCGCTCTTCCTCGTTGCCGCGCCGGAAGGAGAGCACCACGGGCAGCGTGATCTTTCCTTCGCGCAGATCGTCGCCCACGTTCTTGCCGAGGCTCGCGGCGGTGCCGCCGTAATCGAGCGCGTCGTCAACGAGCTGGAAGGCGATGCCGAGATTCATACCGTAGGAGCGGCAGGCCGCCTGTTCGGCCTTGGGCCGTTCTGCGATCACCGGGCCGACTTCGCAGGCGGCGGCGAAGAGTTCCGCCGTCTTGCCGCGAATGACGGCGAGATATTCGTCTTCCGTCGTCTCGGTGTTCTTGGCGGCAGCGAGCTGCATCACCTCGCCTTCCGCGATCACCGAGGCGGCGGTGGAGAGAATGTCGAGGGCGCGCAAGGAGCCGACCTCGACCATCATCTTGAAGGCCTGGCCGAGCAGAAAATCGCCGACGAGCACGCTCGCCTCGTTGCCCCACTTGATGCGGGCGGCGATCTTGCCGCGCCGCATGTCGCTCTCATCCACCACGTCGTCGTGGAGAAGCGTCGCGGTGTGCATGAACTCGACGCTGGCCGCGAGCTTGATGTGCCCTTCGCCCTTGTATCCCACGAGCCCCGCCGTCGCGAGGGTGAGCATGGGGCGCAGGCGCTTGCCGCCGGAAGAGATGAGGTGAGTCGCCACCTCCGGGATCATCGTGACGTCCGACCCTGTGCGGGACAAAATCATCGCATTGACCCGCTCCATGTCCGCAGACACAAGAGAAACGAGTTTCGCGATATCCGCATTCTTGTCCGAATGCTTTTCCTCGAACGGAACGACGACGCCCACGTCTTCAAACCCGGGTTGCCGACCGCAAGGGTCGGTAGGAATATGGACCACACCGTGGCATGGCGGCCTCCATGCCGCAACGCGAAAGCTTGCCGCAAGGGGGAGTCTGACACCGATGATCGAAATCGTCCGCACCAACGATCTCGTCATGATCGGCTTCCTACAATCCTTGTTGGAGAACGCCAATATCCCTGTGCTGGTGGCAGACCAGCATGTCAGCGCCGTGGAGGGGATGCTGGGAGCCTTCCCACGCCGAATTTTGGTACCCGATGATCGAGCCGCCGAGGCGCGCCGCCTCATTGTCGAGGCTGGGCTGGAGGCCGAGCTGCGCCATGCTTGAAACCACGGACGATTCGCTGCTCGGCGGGCGCGTGCGCCTTCTGCAGCCCGCAAAAGGCCACCGCGCCGGGACGGATGCAGTGCTTCTCGCCGCCATCGCGCCCGTTTCCCCGGGTCATGTGGTGGCGGATGTCGGGGCGGCGACCGGGGCCGTCGGGCTGATGGCGGCGGCGCGGGAGAAGGCGGCGCGGCTCGTCTTCGTCGAGCGGGATCCCGCCCTTGCCGCGCTGTGCCGCCGGAATGCTGATCTCAACAATGTGAACGCCCATGTGGCGGAGGCCGACCTTCTGGACCGCGCCACCTGGGCGAATGCCGGTCTTGAGCCGGAGAGCGCCGATCTCGTGCTGACGAATCCCCCGTTTCTGGAGGAGGGGCGAGTGCGAATCTCCCCGAACGAGCGGCGGGCGGCGGCCCATGCGTTGCCGGAAGGGGGGCTGGAAGCCTGGATCCGCGCCTGCGCTGTGCTGCTCAAGCCCAAGGGCCGCCTTGCCCTCATCCACAGGGCCGACCGCACGGCGGATTGCCTGGCGGCGCTCGGGAAGGGGCTCGGTGGGGTCGAATTGCGCTTCGTCCATCCCAGCGCCGACCAGCCGGCGATTCGGGTGCTGCTCTCAGCCGTGAAGGGGAGCCGCGCGCCGCTCTCCGTCCTGCCACCCGTCATCCTCAACGGAGAGGATGGGCGCTTTACGCCGCAGGCTGAGGCGCTGCACCGGGGCGACGCGGTGCTTTTATGAAAATGGCCGGCTCAAGGCCGGCCATCCGAAAGAAAGCTTTAGCGACAAACGCGCACCGGGCGCTGCACCCACACGAAGCCGTTCCAGTACCGCTCCATGCGCGTCCAGCAACGGGGAACGTAAGGGCGCGGGGCATAGGCCGGGCGGTAGCCGTAACGATAGGGCCGGTAGGGCCGATAGGCGGGGCCATGATGATAACGCGGTCCGTAGCCATAAGGCTGCGCTTCGGCAGGCTGGATCGTCAGGGCGCCGAGGCCGAGCGTGGCCAGGGCCGTGAGGCTGAGCAGAAGCTTGCGCATGATTTTTCATCCCTTTCTTTCCAGGCGTGGCGCTGTTGCGGGGGAGCATCCGCGCCAAAGGTGAACGATTTCCAAAGCAACGGCGAAAATTGCGAACTTTGTTGCAGTGAATCAGTGAAAGGGAGATTAGGCGAGCTTAGCTGAACAGACCCCAACAGGTTCCCTAACGACATGTTCATCTTGGGGGATCGCTCCTGCCGCGCTACATCGTCCGCCATGACACAACAAATGCCACAACCTGCTTCGCCGAAGACCTTTTTCCATACGCTTCCTGAGCCGCTGCAGAAGCTTCTGCCCGGGCGGTTCAGGGCATCCTATTGCGTCGTTCCCGTCGTCCGGCTCTCCGGGCCGATAGGCGCTGTGATGCCGCTCAGGACGGGGATTTCGATTGCGAATGCCGCGCCGCTGCTTGAGCGCGCGTTCGAGATGCGGGGTGCGAGCGCCGTGGCGCTCGTCATCAATTCGCCGGGCGGTTCGGCGGCGCAGTCGCACCTCATCTTCAAGCGCATCCGCGCACTCTCCGAGGAAAAGAAGCTGCCGGTCTACGCCTTCGTGGAGGATGCGGCGGCCTCCGGCGGCTACATGATCGCCTGCGCGGCGGATGAGATTTTCGCCGATCCGACCTCGATCATCGGCTCCATCGGCGTCGTGGCGGCAAGCTTCGGCCTCGACAGGTTCATCGCCCGCTACGGCATCGAGCGGCGGGTCCACACCGCGGGTGAGCACAAGGCGATGCTCGATCCGTTCCAGCCGGAAGACCCGAAAGACGTGGAGCATCTCAAGAACCTGCAGAATCGCATCCACGGCCTGTTTATGGATCTCGTTCGCAGCCGGCGCGGCGAAAAGCTGGCGAAGGACCGGGAAGACCTGTTTTCCGGCGCCTTCTGGGTTGGCGAGGAAGCGCTCGGCCTTGGTCTCATCGACCGCTTCGGGGACATTCGCGCGGTGCTGCGCGAGCGCTTCGGCGACAAGGTGCAGATGAAGCTCGTCGAACCCGCCCGACCGCCGCTGATCGGGCGGCTTTTCGGCAGGGGGACGTCAGGCGGGGCGAGCCTCGTCGATCCGGGCGAGATGCTCGGCGTCCTGGAAGAGCGCGCCGCATGGTCCCGGCTGGGGCTTTAAAATTCTGCCCGTTCCCTCCACCGCCCTCATTCTGAGGAGCGGCGCAGCCGCGTCTCGAAGCCTCATCCTGAGGAGGTCGCGAGAGCGACCGTCTCGAAGGAGGTTCCAGTGCGCGCTGGAGACGCCTCGCCCTTCGAGACGGTGCTGACACACCTCCCCAGGGTGAGGCTCCGGGAATGCGCCTAACGGTCCCGTTGCGCTTGACTTGAAGCGCCCGCCATCCCAAGGGTTCGGGCTGAAATTCTGCAATTATTGGACGCCGACATGACGAGCGAACCCGCGCATATGAATCCCGCGCGCTCCTTCCAGGGCCTCATTCTCACGCTCCAGCGCTATTGGGCGGAGCAGGGCTGCGTCATTCTCCAGCCTTACGACATGGAGGTCGGCGCGGGTACATCCCACCCAGCCACCGCCCTGCGGGCCATCGGCCCCAAGCCCTGGCGCGCGGCCTATGTGCAGCCCTCCCGCCGCCCGAAGGATGGACGCTACGGCGAGAACCCCAACCGGCTCCAGCACTATTACCAGTTCCAGGTCATCCTGAAACCGAACCCGCCGAACCTGCAGGAGCTCTACATCAAGTCGCTCGAGGCTATCGGCATCGACACGGGCGTCCACGACATCCGCTTCGTCGAGGACGATTGGGAAAACCCGACGCTCGGCGCCTGGGGGCTTGGCTGGGAATGCTGGTGTGACGGCATGGAGGTTTCGCAGTTTACCTACTTCCAGCAGGTCGCCGGTATCGAATGCGCGCCGGTCGCGGGCGAGCTGACTTACGGGCTCGAGCGTCTGGCGATGTATCTGCAGGGCGTCGAGTCGATCTACGATCTCAATTTCAACGGCCTCGAAGGCGACAAGAAGGTCACCTATCGCGAGGTGTTCCTGCAAGCGGAGCAGGAATATTCGCGCCATAATTTCGAACATTCGGATACGGAAATGCTCTTCCGGTTGTTCCGTGATGCCGAAGCGGCAAGCAAAAAATATCTCGAAGCCGGCGACGCGGGCGATCGCCACCTCATGGTGCTTCCCGCTTACGATCAGGCTCTCAAGGCCGGCCATGTGTTCAACCTGCTCGATGCGCGCGGCGTGATCTCGGTCACCGAGCGTCAGAGCTACATTCTGCGCGTGCGCGAACTGGTGAAAGCTGTCGGCGCTGCGTGGCTGAAGACGGAAGGGGGAGGCGTCGCCGCCTGAGAAACAACAGGCTGATCGCGTCCTTCCCTCAATTCACGAACAGAACATTTCCAATGCCCGATCTTCTCCTCGAACTCTTTTCCGAAGAAATCCCTGCCCGCATGCAGCGCCGTGCGGCGGAGGATTTGAAGAAGCTTGTCACTGACGCTCTGGTCGAGCGCGGTTTCGTCTATGAGGGCGCCAAAGCCTTCTCGACGCCGCGCAGGCTCGCGCTCAACATCGTCGGCCTGCCTGTGAAGGGGCAGGACGTGCGCGAGGAGCGCAAGGGCCCGCGCGTCGGTGCGCCCGAGGCCGCGTTGCAGGGCTTTCTGAAAAGCGCGGGTCTGAGCAGCATCGACGAAGCGAAGATCGAGAGCGACCCGAAGAAGGGCGAGTTCTACGTCGCGCTCATCGAGAAGCCCGGCCTGCCGACGCAAGAGGTGCTCGCGGAAATTCTGCCGCAGATCATCAAGACGTTTCCGTGGCCGAAATCCATGCGCTGGGGCGCGGCTTCAAAAGAGCCCGGCTCGCTGCGCTGGGTGCGTCCGTTGCACTCCATCGTCTGCACCTTCGGGCCTGAGACGGAAGATCCGGATGTGGTGCGTTTCGAGGTCGACGGCATCGTATCGAGCGATGTCACTTACGGCCACCGCTTCATGGCGCCGGATGCCATCCGCGTGAAGCGCTTCGACGATTACGTGACATCGCTGGAGCGCGCGAAAGTCGTTCTCGATGCCGACCGCCGGAAAGACATCATCCTGCACGATGCGCGGGACCTCGCGTTCGCGCAAGGTTTGCAGCTCGTTGAGGATGAAGGCCTTCTCGAAGAGGTCGCCGGCCTCGTCGAGTGGCCGGTGGTGCTCATGGGTTCGTTCGACGAAAGCTTCCTGGAAATTCCGCCGGAGGTCATCCGCACCACCATCCGCGCAAACCAGAAGTGCTTCGTGCTGTTCGACCCGCGCACCGACAAGCTCGCGAACAAGTTCGTGCTGACATCGAACCTCGTGGCGAAAGACGGCGGCAAGACCATCGTTGCCGGCAACGAGCGCGTGGTGCATGCGCGCCTCTCCGACGCCAAGTTCTTCTGGCAGACGGACCAGAAGACGAAGCTCGAAGACCGCCTCGAAAAGTTGAAGCAGATCGTCTTCCACGAAAAGCTCGGCACGCAGTTCGAGCGCGTGGAGCGCATCGCGGCGCTGGCAAAAGAACTCGCGCCCATCGTTGGTGCGGAGCCCGCGTTGGCGGAGCGCGCAGCGCGTCTCGCCAAGGCCGATCTCGTCACCGAAATGGTCGGCGAGTTTCCGGAATTGCAGGGCCTGATGGGCCGCTACTACGCGGCGCTCGAAGGCGAGAATCCGTCCGTCGCTCTTGCGCTCGAAGAACACTACAAGCCGCTTGGCCCATCTGACCGCGTGCCGACCGATCCGGTGTCGGTTGCGGTGGCGCTCGCCGACAAAATCGACACGCTCGTCGGCTTCTGGGCGATTGACGAAAAGCCGACGGGATCGAAGGACCCTTACGCGCTGCGTCGCGCGGCTTTGGGTGTGATCAGGCTGGTGTTGGAGAATAATCTACGTATCGGGTTGTTTAGAGAAATTTGGAAGCATGCAAGACCGTTCGTTAGCCTGCTTTCAAGGCAGCCGTTGCATGTGACAGGCGAAATTGGTCCTGATTCAATAGATGAATTTATAGAGTTTGCACGCGATCTAAAGGGCGACTTGGAAAGCCGAGAAGGCGCAAAAACAATAGTTATGCTTGCAAATTGCTTTTCCAATCCAGGCAACCTTTCATCCTTCTTCGCCGACCGCTTGAAAGTCTACCTCCGCGATCAGGGCGCACGGCACGATCTCATCGACGCCGTGTTCTCACTCGAAGGCCAGGACGATCTCCTCATGATCGTGCGCCGCGTGGAAGCCCTCGGCGGCTTCCTCGAAACGGAGGATGGCAAGAACCTGCTCGCGGGCTATCGCCGTGCGGCTAATATCCTGCGCATCGAGGAGAAGAAGGACGGCAAGGCTTATGACGGCGCACCGAGCCGCGACCTGATTCACGCGCACGGAGAGACCGAGGAAAAGGTTCTCTTCGAGGTTCTGGAAACCGCCTCGCGCCATGCTCGCGAACATGTGAACCGCGAGGACTTCGCCGGCGCGATGAAGGCTTTGGCCGAGCTTCGGCCCGCTGTTGACGCCTTTTTCGACAAAGTGACCGTCAATGCGGAGGATTCGGCGCTTCGCGAGAACCGTTTGACGCTCCTCAACGCGATTCGCGAGGCGACGTTGACTGTCGCGGACTTCTCGAAAATCGAGGGCTGAGAGGCATATTTCCCGGCCTGTTGCGTGAAGGTCACAGCCATGCCGTCTGCTTCGCGTTAGGCAGGCGGCAACTCCGTTACCTCCCCCTACTGGTTCGACCGATGACTCTTCGCCGCCTCTTCATGCTCGCTCTTCTGGGCGTGCCGCTTGCTGCCTGCCAATCCCTTCAGACCCCGCCGGAAGCCTCGATCGTCAAGGCCGAAGCGGACCCTTATGATGGATGGTATATCGGCTCGATGCCCGACAAGCCGCACGATGTGCCGCTCGTCGACCGCAACAAGATGGAAGCGAAATTCTCGCGCCAGACCGTCGAGTACAAGGGCGGCGAGAAGCCTGGCACCATCGTCGTCGATATCGACGAGCGCTTCCTCTACCTCGTCCAGCCGGACGGCAAGGCTGTGCGCTACGGCGTGGGCGTCGGCAAGCAGGGCTTCTCCTGGAAGGGCGTTGCCTCCGTCGGCCGCAAGGGCGTGTGGCCGTCCTGGATCCCGACCAAGACGATGGTCGGCATCAAGCCGGATCTGCCGCGCTATGTGGAAGCCGGACTCGAGAACCCCCTCGGCGCGCGCGCGCTCTATCTCTACCAGAACGGCCAGGACATCCTGTTCCGCATCCACGGCACCAACGAGCCCTGGAGCATCGGCGAGCAGGTCTCTTCCGGCTGCGTGCGCATGCTCAACGAGGACGTTGTCGACCTCTACGAGCGCGTTCCCACCGGCACGACGGTCTACGTGAAGCGCAACGGGCGCTACCGCGTGTAAGACCCCGAACGAAGGATGGCGACAGTGTTGGGCAATCTTCTCAGAACAGTCTGCGTCATCCTCGTCTATGCAGCGATTACCGGCGCCGCCGCCTGGACCGGCTCCGAAATCGTCCCGCGCGTGATCCGGACCTGCACGGGACCGGGCGTGGATTGCGGCTATTCCGAAGGATTGACCGCAGTTCTGATCTATCATCCGCTTATGTGGTTCGCCGGATTCATGTTTCTCCTCGCGACCCGGAAATGGCGTCTCCTTTCCGTCTTCGAGGGGAGGTGGGTTTATTTGATCGCGCCGGCGATCCTGGCCCTGATCTATGCCGCGTTCTTCATGCTCTTCCTGCTCTGAGCGTTCGAGGACGTGATGATCGGCGAAGTTCTCGGTCTTCTGGCCTTCACGCTCGTAAACGCTCTCGTCAGCGGTCTGGCCGCCTGGAATGGCATGGAGATCCTGATCCGCAGCGCCTTCTTCGGTCGCGATCATGAAGGCGGGAAGGCGTTGGGCGGCATCATCGTCATCTTTCCGGGGCTTTGGTTCTTTCTCTTCCTGCTTCTCTTCGTCGTTCGGGACTGGCCGGGGGCAGGCCTGCTCGATGGCTGGTGGGCCTTTGCCTATGCCATCGGCGCTTTTCTCATCAATTGCACCCTCTTCTTCGCATGGCTGCTGACCCGCCGTTAAGAGCGGCCTGCCACGCTGCATCCTCCTAAAGAACAAGGCTTCTGCGTTGATTTGTAACGAAGGAACCTTGGCCGTTCATGTTGCGTTTTGGTTCCGTATGCTTCAAGCCATCACCTGCGCTGAGGCAGGCACGAGCCAGAAGGTCGAACGATGACACAGTGGGTCTATTCTTTCGGTGATGGGAAGGCTGAGGGCGAGGCGGGGATGAAGAACCTGCTGGGCGGCAAGGGCGCCAACCTCGCCGAAATGTCCAATCTGGGCCTGCCGGTTCCGCCCGGTTTTACGATCACCACGGAAGTCTGCACCTACTATTACGACCACGGCCACAGCTACCCGGCGGAATTGTCCGCGCAGGTTGAAAAGGCGCTCGCTTTCGTGGGGCGGCTGACCGGCCGCACCTTCGGCGATGCGGAGACGCCGCTTCTCGTTTCCGTTCGCTCCGGCGCGCGCGCGTCGATGCCGGGCATGATGGATACGGTACTCAATCTCGGCCTCAACGATCTGACGGTGCAGGCTCTCGCCAAGGGCGCGGGTGATGAGCGCTTCGCCTATGACAGCTACCGCCGCTTCATCACCATGTATTCCAACGTGGTGCTCGATATCGAACATCATTACTTCGAGGAAGCGCTGGAGGAGTACAAGGACCGCAAGGGCTACACTCTCGATACGGACATGACCGCCGACGACTGGAAGGCGCTTCTGCCGCGCTACAAGGCCATCGTCGAAAAGGAATTGGGCAAGCCCTTCCCGCAGGACCCGCAGGAGCAGCTCTGGGGAGCCATCGGCGCGGTGTTCGGCTCGTGGATGAATGCCCGCGCGAAGAAGTATCGCGAGTTGCACGACATTCCGGCGAGCTGGGGCACGGCGGTGAACGTGCAGGCGATGGTGTTCGGCAACATGGGCGAGACCTCGGCGACGGGCGTCGCGTTCACGCGCAACCCTTCGACGGGCGAGAGCGAGCTCTACGGCGAGTTCCTCATCAACGCGCAAGGCGAGGACGTGGTGGCGGGCATCCGCACGCCGCAGGACATCACCGAGAAAGCGCGCATCGGATCGGGCTCCGACAAGCCCTCGATGGAACGCGCCATGCCGGATGCCTACAAGGAACTGGTGCGCATCTACGGCATTCTGGAAAAGCACTACCGTGACATGCAGGACATGGAATTCACGGTGGAGAAGGGCAAGCTCTGGATGCTCCAGACCCGCAACGGCAAGCGCACGGCGAAGGCCGCCTTGCGCATTGCGGTTGAGCTGGCGAATGAGGGCCTGATAACGCAGAACGAAGCGGTGACCCGCGTCGAGCCCGCCGCGCTCGATCAGTTGCTGCATCCCACTATTGATCCGAAGGCTGACCGCAAGATTCTGGCCTCGGGCCTGCCCGCCTCGCCGGGCGCGGCCTGCGGCGAGATCGTGTTTTCTTCCGATGACGCGGAAGCGGCGAAGAAGGCCGACCGCAAGGTCATTCTGGTGCGTGTCGAAACCTCGCCCGAGGACATCCACGGCATGCACGCGGCGGAAGGCATTCTCACCACGCGCGGCGGCATGACCTCGCACGCCGCCGTGGTGGCGCGCGGCATGGGCAAGCCCTGCGTCTCCGGCGCGGGCTCGATCCGCGTCGACTACGCCGCGCAGACCATGAGCATTGCCGGGCAGATTCTCCGCAAAGGCGACATCATCACCATCGACGGCGGCACCGGGCAGGTTCTGCTCGGCCAAGTGAAGATGCTGGAGCCGGAACTCTCCGGCGAGTTCGCGACCCTGATGAGCTGGGCCGACAAGGTGCGCCGCATGAAAGTGCGCGCCAATGCGGAAACGCCGCTCGATGCGCGGACCGCGCGCACCTTCGGCGCGGAAGGCATCGGCCTTTGCCGCACGGAGCATATGTTCTTCGAAGGCGACCGCATCGTCGCGGTGCGTGAGATGATCCTCTCCGACGATGAAGCGGGCCGCCGCGCGGCGCTTGCAAAGCTGTTGCCGATGCAGCGCGCCGACTTCGTGGAACTCTTCACCATCATGAGCGGGCTTCCTGTCACGATCCGCCTGCTCGATCCGCCGCTGCACGAATTCCTGCCGCACACGGAGGAAGAGGTGCAGGAGGTCGCAAAAGCGATGGGCGCTTCCGCCGAAAAGCTGAAGAGCCGCGCGACGGAGCTGCACGAGTTCAACCCGATGCTCGGCTTC
Source organism: Microvirga flavescens (assembly GCF_003290125.1). Lineage (GTDB taxonomy): Bacteria > Pseudomonadota > Alphaproteobacteria > Rhizobiales > Beijerinckiaceae > Microvirga > Microvirga flavescens. Next base: position 325,111 of record NZ_QMKH01000003.1, on the reverse strand, counting down.
CGCGGCGTGCGTCTTGCCATCGCCTATCCCGAGATTGCCGAAATGCAGGCACGCGCGATCTTCGAGGCGGCTGCCGATGCCGCGAAGGCGACAGGCAAGGCCGTCGTTCCGGAGGTCATGGTGCCGCTCGTCATGACGAAGGCGGAGCTCGATCTCGTGAAGGCGCGCATCGACGCGATGGCACAAGCCGTGGCGAAGGAGCGTGGCGTCAAGATCGACTACCAGGTCGGCACGATGATCGAGTTGCCGCGCGCGGCCTTGCGTGCGGGCGACATCGCCCAGAGCGCCGAGTTCTTCTCGTTCGGCACCAACGATCTGACGCAGACGGCGCTCGGCATCTCGCGCGACGACGCGGCTTCGTTCCTCGGCACCTACACGCAGAAGGGCATTCTCGCGCACGACCCGTTCGTGACCATCGATCAGGAAGGCGTCGGCGAACTCATCAAGCTCGCCGCCGAGCGCGGAAAGACGACGCGCGGCAACATCAAGCTCGGCATCTGCGGCGAGCATGGCGGCGATCCGGCGTCGATCCACTTCTGTGAGGGCGCGCAGCTCGACTACGTGTCGTGCTCGCCTTATCGCGTTCCGATCGCGCGTCTTGCCGCTGCGCAGGCCGCGCTCGGCAACAAGGCGGCGAGCCAGGCGTGAACCATATGAATCTGTCGCGCACCGGGCTCGTCTATATCCTCACGATGATCGTGTCAGGTTTCCTGATCGCGGCGATCCTCGTGGCTCGTCCTTCGTGGCAGGATGCGTTCCTGCCACCGGTGGCCTGGCCCTTTGCGGTGTCCTTCGTCTTCGAGCTTGTGCTCAACGTTGGAGGGCGCGGCAGGTTTGAACCTTTGGCAATGGGGGAACGGCTTGCCGGTATTCTCCCATCATGCCTCATCGTCATTGCCAGGCACGTCATCTAGAGGAGTTCGGGATGCATAAGGGGTCTTGTCATTGCGGGAAGGTGGCCTTCGAGGTCGAGACCGATATGGAACAGATCATCGAGTGCAATTGCTCGATCTGTTCCCGCAAGGGTTACCTTCTGACCTTCGTGCCGCGCTCGGCGCTTAATGTGGTGCGCGGCGAGGACGACCTCGCGACGTACACGTTCAACTCCCACACGATCCGCCACCGCTTCTGCAAGACCTGCGGTTGTGCGCCGTTTGGTGAGGGGAAGGCACCGACCGGCGAGGAGATGGCGGCGATCAATGTGCGCTGCCTTGAAGAGTTCGACCGTGCGACAATCAACAGCGTGCCTATCGACGGCAAGAGCCGTTGAGAAATTACCCGTCTGACAGCAGCACGGGGCCTGGTCCGTGCCGCTTTAATCCTCCGTCAACCATGCTGAGCGATAACTTGACCTAAGCGGAGCTCCCCGAAAGGGAGATCCAGGGCTTTGTGTGTTGGGTGTGTCGCGTGCGTCTTCGGTATCGTCGATCGCGAATGAGATGGATCGTCGCAACGGTTGCCCCCTGGGCGCTGGCTGCGGGCCTCCTCGTGTCGTTCACGGCGTCCGCCAGCAACGATGCCCGTTCCGGCATCAGCGCCGCGAACCGCAGCGCGGTGGCTTATCTGACCGAAGCAAACAATCTCGTCCCGCTCGCGGGCACCGCCTCCGATGTTGGCCGCTGGAACTTGAGCAACGCGATCCTGCGCAACATTCCGCGCTACGACCTTCCGGATGAAAGCCGGCTGGCGAATGTTCCGCCGCGCCATGTGCTGAAGACGGGCGCCGGCGCTTATCCAACCGTCGAGCGCAAGGCCAAGGGAAATCCCGCCGTCGCGCAGGGGCCGAACCTGTCGCGGCAGGCGAAGACCGGCCTTGCGGAATTCGGCACGGCGGGCACCCGCGTCTTTTTCAGCCGTGATGAGCGTCTCTTGCCGCCGACGGTTCTCATGACGGGCAAGCTCGAAGCGCCGTCGCTCGAAGGTGAGCGTTTCGAGCCCTGGCAGGCGCCGGAACTCACGACGACCCGTCAGGCGACATCGATCCAGTCTCCCGCCGCTGCCGCTGCCGGTTCCACTGGCGCTGCGGCCAGCACGAAAACGCCGAAAGTCTCTCGCGCCGTGGCGCTCTCATCCACGACGCCTGCGCTCTCCGATGCCACGCCGATGGAGATCGCCGCCGCTCCGGTGTCCAAGCTCGACCGCCACGGCGCGGATACGTCCATCGTCAACAAGAATGATGACGAGCGTCCGCGCTATGCGGAGCTGATCGATCCGGACAATCTCAGCAAGGAACAGCGCTGCCTCGCAGAGGCGGTCTATTTCGAGGCTCGCAGCGAACCCGAGACCGGGCAGGCCGCCGTTGCGCAAGTGGTGCTGAATCGCGTGAAGAGCGGGCTCTATCCCGCCTCGATCTGCGGCGTGGTCTATCAGAACCGCCACCGCCATCTCGCCTGCCAGTTCACCTTCGCCTGCGAGGGCAAGGCGCTTCGCATCACCGAGCCGGAGTCCTGGGAAAGCGCCAAGCGCGTGGCGGGCGCGGTGCTCGACGGGCGCACCTATCTCGCCGAGGTCGGCGGCTCGACGCACTATCACGCGGATTACGTGAAGCCCTATTGGGCCCGCCGTTTGAAAAAGATGGACGTGATCGGGCGGCATATCTTCTACAAGCTCAAGCCGGGACAGACGTGAAGCGCGGTCATGGCGTGGCTATGAGGCCGCTCGACATAACAAGATATGATGATGTCCATTAGAGATGCGCGTTTTGTTCTCTTGAGAGAATGAACTAGTCTGGCGCCCGATCAGAGATTTGACCCCATGACCGCTTCGCGCCGCATCTCGCCTCAACTCACAGTCCTTGCCGGGTGCCTCATCGCGCTCATCACGTTCGGGCCGCGCGCCTCGGCGGGGTTGTTCCAAATCCCGATGACGGCGGAATTCGGATGGGGCCGCGATGTGTTCAGCCTGGCCATCGCCGTCCAGAATCTGCTGTGGGGCGTCGGCCAGCCTTTCGCGGGCGCGATTGCCGACCGTTTCGGGTCGCTGCGCGTGTTGTGCGTCGGGGCTCTTCTTTATGCGCTCGGCCTCGTCGTCATGGCCTATGCCACGACCCCCGGCGTTCTGAACCTTGGCGCGGGCGTGCTGATCGGGTTCGGCCTGTCGGGCTGTTCGTTCAACCTTGTCCTCGGCGCGTTCAGCAAGCTCCTGCCGGAACAATGGCGGCCGATGGCCTTCGGTGCAGGAACGGCGGCTGGCTCCTTCGGCCAGTTTCTTTTCCCGCCCATCGGCAATGTGCTCATCGATACGCTCGGCTGGCACCAGACCTTGGTTGTTTTCGCCGCGAGCGTGCTGCTCGTCATGCCGCTTTCGTTGGCCGTCGCGACACGGTCCATCGCCGGCAAGACGGAAGGCGCAGCCGCTGCGGTGCCGGGCCAGTCGATCACGCAGGCCTTGTCGGAGGCCTTCCGCCATCGCTCTTACGTGCTGCTGGTGCTCGGCTTCTTCACCTGCGGCTTCCAGCTCGCTTTCATCACGGCGCATCTACCGGCCTATATCCGCGATGCGGGCCTGTCCGCCTCCATCGGTGGGTGGACACTGGCGGTGATCGGTCTTGCGAACGCCTTTGGTTCGCTCTCCTCAGGCTGGCTTTCGACACGCATGTCGAAGCGCTGGCTGCTTGCCTGGATCTATCTTGGCCGGTCGGTCGCCATCGCGGCTTTCATCCTGCTGCCGGCTTCGCCTCTCACGTCGATCGCGTTCGGCGTGTCCATCGGCCTGCTCTGGCTTTCGACCGTACCGCCCACATCGTCCCTCGTCATGCTGATGTTCGGCACGCGTTACATGGCGATGCTCTATGGCTTCGCCTTCTTCTCGCACCAGGTCGGCGGCTTCCTCGGCGTGCTGCTCGGCGGCATGTTCTATGAGGCCTATGGCAGCTACACTCTGGTGTGGTGGCTCTCCATCGCGCTTGGAATCATCTCCGCGCTTATCAACCTGCCGATCAAGGAAAAGCCGGTCGAGCGTGCGCCAGCTCTCCAGCCTGCGGAATAGGGATTTTGCGAAGAGCGGTCAGGCCGCGCCTTCGATGGCGCGGCGCTGCTTGCTGATTTCCGCCGCCATGAAGTCCATGAACACGCGCACCCGCGCGGACTGGCGCAGGTCCGGATGCGTCAGCAGCCAGAGGCCTGCGGAGAATTCGGGGTCCGTTGGTGTGAGGCGCACGAGGTCCGGACTGGCATTTGCAATGAAGCAGGGCAGGGGGCCGATGCCGATGCCGGTTTCAACCGCCTCGGAGAGGCCGAGCACGGTGTTGACCTTATAGACGATCTTCTCCGGCACGACATGATCGCGCACGTAACGCGCGGCCTTGAGGTTCGCGAGATTGTCGCCGAGCGTGATCCAGTTTCTGTCGTAGAGCATCGCGGGGTCGACGCGCTCCGGATGGGGAAAGTCGACCTTGCGCCCATAGACCGCCCACGCGATGGTCGCGACCCGGCGTCCGACAAGCGTCTCCGGTGGCGTGTCGGTCGCGCGGATGGCGACATCCGCATCACGCTTCGACAGGTTGAGCGCCTGATTGGCGAGAACGATATCGAGCCGCAGGTCCGGATAGGTTTTCGTGAAGCGTGCGAAGAGCGGCGTCAGCAAATGAATGAGCAGGCTGTCATTCGTCGTCACCCGCAACTCGCCGGCGGGCGCCACAGCCTGGCCCGCGAGCTTGCGCGCGAAGGTGGCGACGTTCTCTTCCATCTGCTCTGCCAGGGCGACCATTTCCTCCCCGGCGGGAGTCAGCACGTAGCCGGTGCGGTAGCGCTCGAAGAGCTTGACGCCAAGCCCTTCCTCCATCTGGCCGAGGCGGCGGAAAATGGTGGAATGATTGACGCCCAGTCGCTCCGCGGCGCCGGTCAGGCCATTGGCCTCGGCGATCACTTTGACAAGCCGGAAGTCGTCCCAGGCGAGATGGGGGAACCGGTTCATTCTTGCATCCGTGCAAATATATTACTGCAAGACTAGCATTCAATTTGCAGAAGGGAAAGCTTACCGTTGCGGCCTCAACTTGAAACGTCAAGCGGCCCCAACGCATGGGGAGGCGCATGGCATGACTGGAGATCACATGGCTAAGGTTCTTGTCCTTTATTACTCCTCCTGGGGTCACATCGAGCAGATGGCTTACGCTGCCGCCGAAGGCGCGCGCGAGGCCGGAGCCGAGGTCGTCGTGAAGCGCGTTCCCGAACTGGTGCCTGAGGAAGTTGCGAAGAACTTCCACTACAAGCTCGACCAGAAGGCGCCCATTGCGACCGTTGAAGAGCTGCCCGAGTACGACGCGATCATCTTCGGCACGCCGACCCGCTACGGCAACATGACCGCGCAGATGAAGAACTTCCTCGACCAGACCGGCGGCCTGTGGGCCAACGGAAGCCTCGTCGGCAAGGTCGGCTCGGTCTTCACCTCGTCGGCCACGCAGCACGGCGGTCAGGAATCGACCATTCTCACCTCCATCCCCGTTCTGCTCCACCACGGCATGGTGATTGTCGGTCTGCCTTACGCCTTCCAGGGTCAGATGGGCGTGAGCGAAGTCATGGGCAACTCGCCCTACGGCGCTTCGACCATCGCCTCCGGCGACGGCTCTCGCCAGCCGAGCAAGGTCGAGCTCGACGGCGCTCGCTACCAGGGTAAGCACGTCGCTGAGATTGCCGCCAAGCTCGCGAAGTAAGAGATTGGGCACAAGGCCGCGTCGGCAAGGCGCGGCCTTTTCTTTTGCCTTCGAGCATGATCAGGACAAGTGGAAACCGGTTGTCCGTCCAGATCATGCTGCAGTCAAAGAAACTGAAGCTGATCGTGGCTCAAAGAGACGCGCTCAGCCTTTAGCGCTCCGCTGCGGCGCGGCGGAGACGGTCGTTGATGGCCTCTCCCAGCCCTTCATGCGGAATGGAGGACACGGCGATCATCGCCGCTCCTGCATCGTCGAGGCGGCGCAGATAAGAGAACAGATTCGCGGCGGCCTCCTTGAGGTCGCCGCTTTCGCTTAAGTTCAAGGATGCGCGTGCGGCATCCACGCCGCGCGGGTGTTGAGCACCGAAAAGAAGCGCGGCCTCGCCTAGATCGATCTCCTGCGCATTCAATCGCACCCGCGCGCGTGGTGCGTAGTGCGATGTCAGCATGCCAGGTGCGAGGGGCGCGGCGCTGTCCTCCTCGGCCGGAGCCGATAACGGCCCCACCAGCTTCTCGATCTCCTCGCGCGGCACGCCTCCCGGGCGCAGCAGCCGCACGGTGTCGTCGAGGCAGGAGACGATGGTCGATTCCACGCCAACCTCGGTCGGGCCACCATCGAGAACGGCATCGATGCGCCCATTGAGATCCTCCAGCACATGCTGTGCGGATGTCGGGCTGATCCGCCCCGAGCGGTTGGCGGAAGGAGCGGCGACCGGGCGGCCGACCTGCTTCAGCAAGGCACGCGCCACGGGGTGAGAGGGAAGCCGCAGGCCGAGGCTGTCGAGCCCGGCGCGGGCAAGGTCGGAAACCGTGCAGGTGGGAGCGACGGGCAGCACGAGAGTGAGCGGCCCCGGCCAGAAATTCTTCGCCAGAAGTGCGGCGGCCTCATTGAAGACACCCTGTTCGCGCGCTGCCGCCTCATCGGCCACATGCGCGATGAGCGGATTGAACTCGGGGCGCTCCTTCGCGGCATAGATGCCCGCGACGGCCTCCGGGTTCGTCGCATCAGCGCCGATGCCGTAGACGGTCTCCGTCGGAAAGGCGACGAGCCCGCCCTCGCGCAGGATCGTCGCGGCGCGCCCAATGCCGGCCTCGTTGGCTTCAAGGCGCTCCGTATAAACCATTGACCCTTGATCGTTCACGCCTAAACTATCCTCGCTCGCCGGCAGCCGGACATTGCCGAGCCGGGTTTAACCGCGCGCCGCCGCGCGTCAACGATGAAAAATCCCCTGATTCCGGGAGGGATCGATGAGCTATCGCGCTCCAGTCTCCGACATTCTCTTTATCATGCGGCATGTGGCGGGTCTCGACCACGCAGCCGAGGAAGGGCTTTACGGTGATCTGACCCCCGATCTCGCGACAGCTGTGATCGAGGAGGCGGGGCGCTTCGGCAGCGACATTATCGCTCCCCTCAACCGGGTCGGCGATGCGAAAGGGGCGACGCTCAACGACGGGGTGGTCACCACGGCGCCCGGCTGGAAGGAGACCTACAAGGCTTGGACAGAGGTGGGGTGGAACTCACTCAGCGGCCCGACGGAATATGGCGGGCAGGGGCTGCCGACGCTGCTCAATTCCGGCTGCGTGGAGATCTGGAATTCCGCCTGCGCGGCTTTCGGCATCGGCCCCGTCCTCACCATGGGTGGCATCGAAGCGCTTGTCGCCCACGGCTCGGAGGAGTTGAAGGCGCGCTATCTCGAAAAGCTCGTCTCCGGCGAATGGACCGCGACGATGAATCTCACCGAGCCGCAGGCGGGCTCCGATCTCGCTGCGTTACGCGCCCGCGCCGAGCGCGCGGGCGACGGCACCTACAGGATCACGGGCCAGAAGATCTTCATTACTTACGGCGAGCACGACCTGACGGACAATATCCTGCATCTCGTTCTCGCGCGCCTGCCCGATGCGCCAGCCGGAACGCGCGGCATCTCGCTCTTCCTCGTGCCGAAGATCCTGCCCGATGGAACGCGCAACGATGTGCGTTGCAGCGGCCTCGAGCACAAGCTCGGCATCCACGCTTCTCCCACCTGCACGATGATCTTCGGCGATCACGGCGGCGCGGTCGGCTGGCTTGTCGGTGAAGAGAACCGCGGCCTCAATTGCATGTTCACGATGATGAACAACGCGCGCCTCGCCGTCGGCCTTCAAGGTGTTGCCGTTGCCGAGCGCGCTTATCAGCAGGCGCTCGCTTATGCGCGCGAGCGCCGCCAGGGGCGCGCCGTCGGTGCGACGGAGTCGAGTCCGATCATCGATCACCCGGATGTGCAGCGCAATCTTCTCACCATGAAGGCGCTGACAGCGGCATCGCGTTCGATCTGCCTTTTGACGGCGGCGGCCATCGACCGTTCGCACCATGCGAAGGGTGACGCGGAGCGCAAGAAAGCGTACGAGCAGGCGTCGCTTCTGACGCCCGTGGCGAAAGCCTTCTCCACCGACACCGCTGTCGATGCCGCATCGCTTGGCGTGCAGGTGCATGGCGGCATGGGTTTCATCGAGGAGACAGGCGCGGCGCAGCATTTGCGCGATGCGCGCATTCTACCGATCTATGAGGGCACGAACGGCATTCAGGCCATCGACCTTGTAATGCGCAAGCTCCCGCTTTCCGGCGGCGAAACGGTGCATGCGCAGATCGCCTCCATGCGTGGCACGGTTGTGCGCTTGTTGAAGGAAGCGACGCCCGCTTTCGGCACATCGACAGCGCGCCTGCGCGATGCCATCGACAGTCTCGACCGAGCGACGAGCTATCTCCTGAAGGCAGGCTCCGCCAACGCACCCAACGATGCGCTTGCCGGCGCGACGCCGTACTTGCGTTTGTTCGGCCTGGCGCAGGGCGGCGTGGCGCTTGCCGATGCCGCGCTCGCCTCCGCACAGATGCTGAAGGATGGTAATGAGAACCCGGCGCACCATGCGCGCATCGCGTTGTGCCGGTTCTTCGCGGAGAACCTCGCTGTGGAAGCAAAAGGCCTCGAAGAGAAGGTGCTTGGCGGATCGGGATTTGTGAACGACGCCTCTCTGGCGCTTGCGAGCTGACGCCATGACCCTGCAAGGAAAGACACTTTTCATCACCGGCGCTTCACGCGGCATCGGTCTCGCCATCGGCCTTCGTGCGGCGAGGGACGGCGCGAATGTGGTGATTGCGGCGAAGACAGCCGAGCCGCACCCCAAGCTTCCGGGGACGATCTACACGGCAGCGAAAGAGATCGAGGCGGCAGGCGGCAACGCACTTCCACTCCTTGTCGACGTGCGCGACGAGGAGGCGGTGAAGGGCGCCATCGCGGCTGCGGTTGAAAAATTCGGCGGGCTCGACATCGTCGTGAACAATGCCAGCGCCATCAGCCTGACGAACACGCCGCAGACCGAGATGAAGCGCTTCGATCTGATGCACCAGATCAATACGCGCGGCACCTACATGGTTTCGAAATATGCGATCCCGCATCTGGAGAAGGCCGAGAACCCGCACATCCTGATGCTCTCGCCGCCTCTCGACATCAAGGAGAAATGGTTCGCGCCGCATCTGGCCTATTCGCTGGCGAAATACGGCATGAGCCTGTGCGTGCTGGGGCTTGCGGGCGAATTGCGGGCGAAGGGCATTGCCGTCAACGCGCTCTGGCCGCGCACGACCATCGCCACAAGCGCCGTTCAGAACCTTCTGGGCGGTGACAGCATCGTGCAGGCCAGCCGGACGCCTGAGATCCTGGCCGATGCGGCTTATGCCGTGTTTGCGAAGCCGTCGCGGGCATTCACGGGCCATTTCCTGATTGACGATACCTTCCTCGCGGGCGAAGGGGTGACGGACTTCGAGAGATACCGGGTTGATCCGTCCGTCCCGCTCATGCCGGACTTCTTCGTGCCGGATGATTCAACGCCACCCTCTCAAACGTCATAAGTTTTGAGATAAAAGCCTCTCCGAGTAGGTGGAGATTGCCATGATCCTGATTCACAAGCCGGCGGAAGGCGCAGGGGCGGCGGAGGATACGCTCGACCGCCACATCTGGCGCGAGGGGGAAGATATCCCTCAGGACGCCCTGTGGATCGACCTCATCGAGCCGACGCTCGCCGAGGAACGGCTGGTCGAGCACCATCTCGGCATCCAGATTCCGACCCGGGAAGAGATGGCCGATATCGAGCCTTCGGAAATTCTCTATCATGAGAAGGGCGTCCATTACATGACCGCCCGCGTTCTCTGCAGCTCCGATACCGATCAGCCGCGCCTTGCGGACGTATCTTTCATCCTCACGGAAAAGGCGCTGATCACGGTGCGCTACGACGAGCCGCGCTCCTTCGCCATGTTCATGGCCAGAGCCGCGCGGCCGGGCGGGTGCAGCCATCAACCGGAGGCGGTTCTCGACGGCCTCATCGAGACCATCATCGACCGTGCGGCGGAAATTCTCGCTATCATCGGCAAGCGTATCGACCGCCTGTCTCGCTCCATCTTCGAGAACGAGCGTCAGGGCATGCGCCGCACCGCCACGTTCCGCGCTGCGCTCAAATCCATCGGGCGCAAAGGGGATGTGATTTCGAACGTCCGCGAGAGCATGGCTTCCGTCGAGCGGATGTTGCTTTTCCTCTCGTCGAGCATGCCGCGCCCGCAGCGCCCGCACAGCTATCGAGCCGAGTGGCGCACGGCGGTGCGCGATGTGCAATCCATCGAGGAGCATGCCACCTTCCTCTCCAACAAGGTGCAGTTCCTGCTCGATGCGACGCTCGGCCTCGTCTCCATCGAGCAGAACGACATCATCAAGCTGTTCTCGGTGATGGCGGTCATCTTCCTGCCGCCGACGCTCGTCGCTTCGATTTATGGCATGAACTTCCAGGTCATGCCCGAGTTGCAGTGGGAGTTCGGCTATCCGCTGGCCATCGGCCTGATGATCCTCGCGGCGGTGCTGCCCTACCTGTTCTTCCGCTGGAAGCGCTGGCTCTGACGCGATGTGCGGACGCTACGCGATTACCCTACCGCCCGAGGCTTACCGGGCGCTCTTCGATTATGTCGACCAGCCGAACTTTCCGGCGCGCTACAACGTGGCTCCCACGCAGCCGGTGCCGATTGTTTACGAAGAGAAGGGGCGGCGGCATTTCAGGCTTGTACGCTGGGGCTTTCTGCCCTCGTGGACGAAAGACCCTAAGGCCTTTCCTCTCGTCATCAATGCGCGCGGTGAGACGCTTCTCGAAAAACCGACCTTCAAGGCCGCGCTGACGCGGCGGCGCTGCATCTTTCTCGCGGACGGCTTTTACGAATGGCGGCGCACGGGCAGCGGAAAGCAGCCTTTTCTGACGCGCATGAAATCGCGCCAACCCATGCCGCTCGCCGGTTTATGGGAAACCTATTGCGATCCCGACGGTGGCGAAATCGACACCGCCGCCATCGTCACGACGGATGCGAACGGCGTGATGGCCGCGGTTCATGACCGTATGCCGGTCATTCTCTCGCCGGACGATCTGAAGGCGTGGCTTGATTCCGATGCCACCGATGCGAAAGGTGCGCTGCGCTTCGTGCGTCCCTGCCCGGACGAGTGGCTCGACATGGCTCCCGTGAGTACCCGCGTCAACAAGGTCGAGAACGACGACGCGGGCTTGCTTGAGTCGGCAGCGGAGCTTGAAATACAAGCCTCCGAGCCAAAGCGTAAAGCGGCAAAGCGCAAGATCGAGGATGATGCGCAGGGGCAGCTTTTTTAAGCCCCTTACCGCCGCTTCTTCTTCGCGACATCCTTTCGCAAAATGCCCACGACCTCGATATGGGCGCTGTACTTGAACTGGTCGACGGGGATGATGCGCTCCAGGCGGTAGCCGCCCGCGATCAGGATCGCGGCATCGCGCGCGAATGTCGCCGGATCGCATGAGATGCTGACGATTAGCGGCACTTTCGAGGACGCCAGCTGCTTCACCTGAGCCTCCGCGCCGGCGCGCGGCGGGTCCATCACCACCGCATCGAGGCTGTTCAACTCCGGGAGCAGGAGAGGACGGCGGAAAAGGTCGCGCGCTTCCGTCGTGATGCGCCGCAGATTGGGCGTTGCGCGCGCGGCCCTGTCGAGCGCCATCATCGCGGCCTTGTCACTCTCGACAGCGTGAACTTCGGCCTTCTCCGCAAGCCGCAAGGCGAAAGCGCCGCAACCGGCAAAGAGATCCGCCACGCGCTTCGCACCGCGGCATGCCTCGATGGCGAAGGAGGCCAGCGTCTCCTCGCCAAGTTTTGTCGCCTGAAGGAAGGAACCCGCAGGCAGCACGACGGATGAGCGATGGATCGCGATGACAGGCGGGCGGCGTTCGACGATAACATCGCCGTGGATCGAGAGGCGTGCGAGATCGAGCGTGTTGGCGAGCTCGATCAAGTCGAGGCGCTTGCGGCCATTGAGCGGGCCGTGCCCGCGCACGTCCACGTCAAACCCGGCGTCCGTTGCGGTGATCTGAATGTCGAGCGGCTTGCGCGCCGCTTTCAACGCTTCACCGATCGCGCGCGCGACGGCGGGCGCGTGGCGTTGGAGAGCGGGCACGAGAATGGGGCAATGGTCGATCTCGATCACATGGTGGCTGCGCGCCGCCATGAAGCCGACGCTCATCCCGCGTTCCGGAAAGCGGACGTGCAGCGTCACGCGTCTGCGTCCTTCGCCATGCGCATCAATGAGCGCTTGCGTCTCCTGCTCGAGCCGCGCGTGGCGCAGGGTGGTGTTGAGGATGTCCTGCTTCCAGCTGCGATAGAAGTCCTCGCGCATGTGCTGCGTCGCGCAGCCGCCGCATTCTCCGAAATAGGGGCAGAAGGGAGCGATACGCTCGGGCGATGGCGTCTTGATTTCGAGAACGCGGCCGCGGTTGCCATCGCGTTCAATCGTGACCGTCTCGCCGGGTAGCGCGAAGGGAACGAAGACTTGTCCTTCTGGCGTCTCCGCAATGCCGTCGCCTTTCGCACCGAGGCGGTTGATCGTTACTTCATCGCTCACGGCGCGCTCCCAACAAAAATTCACGATTGCCGTCACCGCCTTCAATGGGCGAGGGCACGATGCCGATGGGCGCAAAGCCCAGCGACGAGACAAAGTTTGTCAGACCCTCGCACACCGCGCGATGCACGGCCTCATCGCGCACGATGCCTTTTTTCACATGATCGCGCCCGGCCTCGAACTGCGGCTTCACGAGAACAGCGAGGGTGGAGCGCGGCTTCAGAAGGGCGACGGCTGCAGGCAGAACGAGCTTGAGCGAGATGAAGCTGACATCCGCAACGAGAAGGTCGATGGATTCGGGGATGAGTGTCGTATCCAGCGCGCGCGCATCCGTGCTTTCCAAACTCGTGACGCGTGGATCGCTCGCGACCTTGGGGTGCAACTGGCTGTGGCCCACGTCCACCGCATAGACATGCGATGCGCCGCGCAGCAACAGCACTTCCGTGAAACCGCCTGTTGAAGAACCGATATCGAGGCAGGTGCAAGCCTTCGGATCGATGGCGAAAGCATCGAGCGCGGCGGCGAGCTTCACGCCCCCGCGCGAGACATAAGGGTGGGGCGCCTGCGCGACGATTTCAGCGCCTTCCGGCACGCCGTCGGACGCCTTGCGGACAGGCTGGCCGTTGACGGTCACGAGGCCTGCCGCAATAGCCTCCTGCGCTCGCGCGCGGCTTTCGAAAAAGCCGCCCTCGACGAGAGCGATGTCTGCGCGCTTGCGGCTCATGGTGGTTCCGGGTCTCCCAAATCTCAGGCTGTCGCGGCTGATGCCACGCCCTATCTCGTTACATCATGACGAGCAAAGGTGGAAACAATGCACAGTCTCAGCCGTCGGCAACTCCTTGCGGGAGCCACCGTCCTCAGCGCCAGCGCTGCCATCCCCCGCGCCTTTGCGCAAGCCCCGTCAGGTCCGTTCACGCTGCCGCCTTTGCCTTATGCGCCGTCCAAGAACGAGCCACACATCGACACGCAGACGATGGAACTGCACCACGATAAGCATCATGCCGCCTACGTGACTAACCTCAATACGGCGCTCGCACAGCATGCGGAAGCGGCGAAGATGCCGCTCCAGGAGCTTCTCGCCAATCTCGGCAAGCTGCCGGATTCGGTCCGCACCGCCATCCGCAACAATGGCGGCGGCCACGCCAATCACACCATGTTCTGGCAGATCATGGGCGGCTCCGGCGGCGAGCCAAGCGGTGAATTGAAGGCCGCCATCGAACGCGATCTCGGCGGCTTCCAGAAATTCCAGACGGATTTCAACACGGTGGGCCTTGGTCAGTTCGGCTCCGGCTGGGTCTTCGTGACCGTGACGCCGGAGGGCAAGCTCGGCCTTGTGGCGAAACCCAATCAGGATACGCCGTTGATGGATGGCGGGCGCGTCCTGATGGGCAACGACGTGTGGGAGCACGCCTATTACCTCAAGTACCAGAACCGCCGCGCGGATTATCTCAAGGCGTGGTGGAACGTGCTCGACTGGAACAAAATCGCCGAACGTTACGCCGCGGCGAAAGCGGGCAAGCTGACGATCTGACGTTTGCCGTCATCCCGGACGCCGCGAGGCGATCCGGGATCGCGTGCCCTATCAGCCACCTCATCCTGAGGAGCAGCCAAAAGCTGCGTCTCGAAGGAGGTTCCAGCGCCCACTGGAGACGCCTCGCCCTTCGAGACGGCGCTGGCGCGCCTCCTCAGGGTGAGGCTCGCGGGTTGGTGAGGCTGTGATTTGCAAGCGGATGGGGTTTTAGGCCCGCGCCTTCTGCTCCGCGCTGGTTCCGAGCGCCTCGAACACCTTCGCGACGATACCAGCCGCATCGAGCCCGGCCTCGGCATACATGCGCTCGGGCTTGTCGTGATCGATATAGGTATCCGGCAGCACCATTGTGCGCACCTTCAAGGTGCTGCGGTCGAGCGCGCCCTTGTCGGAGAGAAGCTGCAGCACGTAAGCGCCGAAGCCGCCCATCGAGCCTTCCTCGATGGTGATGAGCACTTCATGCTCGCGAGCAAGCTTCAGGATCAGCTCTTCGTCGATGGGCTTGGCGAAGCGCGCATCCGCGACAGTGGTCGAGAGGCCGCGTGCCTCCAGCTCTTCCGCAGCTTTGAGCGATTCAGAAAGGCGCGTGCCGAGGGAGAGGATCGCGATGCGGTTGCCTTCGCGCACAATGCGTCCCTTGCCGATGGCGAGCGGCACGCCCTGTTCCGGCATGTCGACGCCGACGCCTTCGCCGCGCGGGTAGCGGAATGCGATGGGGCCTGAATCGTGTGCGGCGGCGGTGGCGACCATGTGGACGAGTTCGGCTTCGTCGGCTGCCGCCATCACCACCATGTTCGGCAGGCAGCCGAGGAAGGCAATGTCGAAAGAGCCTGCATGGGTCGGCCCGTCGGAACCGACGAGCCCCGCACGGTCGAGGGCGAAGCGAACCGGCAGGTTCTGGAGCGCCACGTCGTGCACCAGCTGATCGTAGGCGCGCTGCAGGAAGGTGGAATAGATCGCGCAGAAGGGCTTGTAGCCTTCCGTCGCCATGCCCGCCGCGAAGGTTACCGCGTGCTGCTCGGCAATGCCGACATCGAAGGTGCGGGCCGGGAATTCCTTGTTGAAGAGATCAATACCCGTGCCGGAGGGCATCGCGGCGGTGATCGCGACGATCTTGTCATCCTCACGCGCGTGCTTGATGAGGCTCTCGCCAAACACCTTGGTGTAAGAGGGCGCATTGGCCTTCGGTTTCGCCTGCGCGCCCGTCACCACGTCGAAGGTGACGACGCCGTGATACTTGTCGGCGGAGGCTTCCGCCGGCGCGTAACCCTTGCCTTTCTGCGTCACGACGTGAACGAGAATGGGGCCCGTTTCCGAGTCCCGCACGTTCTTCAAAATCGGCAGGAGATGGTCGAGATTGTGGCCGTCGATGGGGCCGACGTAATAGAAGCCGAGCTCCTCGAACATCGTGCCGCCGGTCCAGAATCCGCGCGCGAATTCCTCCGCCTTGGCGGCCTTGTTGTAGAAGAACTTCGGCAGCTTCTTCGCCAGTTGCTTCGCCGTTTCGCGCAGGCCCCGATAGGTGCCGCCGGAGACGAGCCGGGCGAGGTAGGACGACATCGCGCCGACGGGGGGCGCGATGGACATGTCGTTGTCGTTGAGAATGACGATGAGGCGCGAGTGCATCGCGCCGGCGTTGTTCATGGCCTCATAGGCCATGCCCGCCGACATCGCGCCGTCGCCGATCACGGCGATGACGTTGTTCTTCTCCCCCGAAAGATCCCGCGCCACGGCCATGCCGAGGCCCGCCGAGATCGAGGTGGAGGAATGCGCCGCGCCGAAGGGGTCGTACTCACTCTCCGCGCGCTTGGTGAAGCCGGAAAGCCCGCCCGCCTGACGCAGGGTGCGGATGCGGTCGCGGCGGCCGGTGAGGATCTTGTGCGGATAGGCCTGGTGGCCGACATCCCAGATCAGCCGGTCACGCGGTGTGTCGAACACGTAGTGCAGGGCAACTGTCAGCTCGACGACGCCGAGGCCTGCGCCCAGATGTCCGCCGGTGACGGAAACGGCGCTGATCGTCTCTTCCCGCAGCTCGTCGGCAACCTGCCGCAGCCGATCCTCCGGAAGAGCGCGGAGGTCGTCCGGGGTCTTGATGGTATCGAGAAGGGGTGTCGACAACGGTTTTCTCGTCAAGCTTCTTTGAATTCACACGGTCTTCGGAGAAATCGGGGCTCCGATTGTCCGGACCGTGCGCGCTGGCCAGCATACAGCAATGAGATAGGATTTCACGAAGGCTCGGTCAAACGCAGAAGAACCGCTTTTCCGGCAAGAGTAAGGCGATAGGACTATTCGTCCACATCGAGCGGGGTCGTGCCCGCCGCCTGCCCGTCCGCCCCGATGGTAATCTTCTCGATGCGGGCCTCGGCCTTCTTGAGCAGCGCTTCGCAATGCTTCTTCAAAGCTTCGCCGCGCTCGTAGATGGCGATGGAATCCTCCAGCGGCACGTCGCCGCGTTCGAGCCGGCGCACGATGTCCTCGAGCTCGGCCAGGGCCTTTTCGAAGGGAAGAGCCTCAAGGGAGGGGGTATCGGTCATTCCTGTCCGCCAAGTTTAGAGCATGATCAGAACAAGTGGGAACCGGTTGTTCGCCCGGATCATGCGGTAAATAAGAGAATCTGGAGACTGATCACGTTTCAGTCTCCAAGGGGTCGTTGCGCAAGCAGCTTCTGGTAGACCAATCCGATGCCGATGAGAACAAGGCCGAGCCCAATGAAGGACAAGGCCCGCATCACGCCTTCCATATTGGCAAGGTCGATGATGAAGACCTTGAAGACCGCCAGAAGAAGATACACGGCGGAGGCCATACGGGCAAAGCGGATGTCCTTCAAGAGTCCGAGGGCGAGAAGGACCATGCCGCAGCCGAGGAGGGCGATGGAATAGGCCCATTGCTCGCTCTGCCCGGTTCCGCGCCAATGGGCGATGTAGGGGCCCTGGAAGGCGCAGCGGATCTCCAGCATCAGAAAGGCCGAGAACAGCGCGAGCCCGAGAACGGCGGAGATCAGGGCATAGACCGGCGGTCGGGTGCCCTTTTCCTGCCGGGCGAGGAGGAGAGCGAGAATCGCGGGCAGGAGATAGGCGGGGATGAGGGTGTTGAAGAATGCGCCTCCCGCAATCGCCTCATTGGTCAAAAGCGGGTTCTGGCCGATCAGAAGGCCGCCGATAGCGATGGCGAGGGAGATCGCCTTGAAGGCGAGCGCGCCATAGCGGTAGACCGCGTCCGGCCGAGCGGCGTCGGTGCGCGCCAGAAGCAGCGAGAAGGCAAAGCTCGATGTGGCGAGAAGGCCGAGTTCGAGAAAGCCGGTCGCCGGTTTCAGGATATCGCCGCTCTGAACCGCATGGCGGATCTCGAAGAACACGAGAAAAGCCGCGAAGACGATGGCGAGGCTCTCGATGAACCGCACGATCCTGCCGCGCCCGCCCTGCCGCTCCAGAAGGCGGCTCGCCTGGAAAAAGGCGAGGGCCGGCACGCCATAGCCGACGAGAAGCCAGTTGAAGATGATTGTGCCTCCCACCGCGCCGCCGACGATGGTCGGGTCCCAGGCGAGCCGCCCGAGCACAACCACGCCGATGGCGGCGATGGCGTAACGCAGGGCGGGAATGCCGGCCCGCACGGCGACGATGGCCGCGCCAAGCGCCGAGAGGGCAAAGGCGACGGTGAGCATGCCCTTGTCGAGGGCGAAGATAAGCCCGAGGGAGAGCGCAGCGAGCGCCGCTGAGGCGACGGCTCCGACGCCGAGGCGGATGTCGTCCGCATCATCGGCCTCACGCTTGCGCAGCCACACGGTGGCGACAACGAACAGGCAGGCCAAGAGACCAGCGGCGAGAGTGAAGGACAGGCTGCGCTCCAGCGCCGCCACCCGCCACCAGGCGACGGCGAGGACAAGCAGCGGCCCGACGCTCGCCGCGCCCGCATGCCAGGCGGCGATGGGGGCGGACATGCGAGCGCGCGCCACGCGCCACAGGCAGGCTCCGGCAAGACCTAAGGAAAACACCGCCGCGACAGTGAGATAATGCACCAGTGCGTCCGGGCGCATGGCGAAGAGGTCGAAGTCGCCATAGTAGAAGACGCTTTGCGGATCGGCGGAGATTTCCCGCCGGATCGGCCAGACAGTCAGAATGCCCACGATTGCAAAGGCCGCAGAGGCTACAGCGGGCGCAGCGGGTGAGTAGCGCAGGCCGAGCGCGGCGAGCATGAGGACAACGAGCCCGGCGAAAACGATGCGCCCGTCGCCCGCATGCACCGAGCCTGAAACAAGCACGCTCGCCAGCGCGAAGGCGAAGAGTACCACGCTCGCGAAACGGTCGATGATCGTCCGCTCCGGATCTGCACGATGCGCGTCCGCGACGAGAAAGAGCCCCGCAAGGCCGATCTGAAGAACGAGATGCGCCATCGCGGGGATGATTTCGCCGTGCTTCATGAAGAAGATCGGCAACGTCCAGACGAGCGCGCCGACGGCTCCCGAAAGCGCAAGCCAGCGCCAGAGACGCAGGCGCGCCACGCCATAGGCCGCGACGACGGCGAATGCGAGATAGATCACGAGCGCCCAAGGCTGCGGCGCGTCGGACGAAACAAGGAGCGGCGCGCCAAGTGCCGCCACGAGCCCGAGCGCCGCGAGTGCCGGTCCGTGCAGAAGGGCGGCAAGCATCGTCAGAGCAGCGACGAGGCCGAGAACGACGAAGGCGGTAGCCGGGCTGATGAGATCGTAAAGGCCATAGGCCGCATAAGTGGTCGCGAAGGCCGTCGAGGTTCCCGCTGCAGTGAGAATGGCGGGGACGTTCGCCGTGTCGAAGCCGGGGAGAGAGAGGGGCTTTTCCCGCCGCCGCAACCATTCGCCCGCCCCGAGGAGCAGGGCCGCGAAGAGAAGGCCCGAGGCAGTCCGTGCTTTGGGGCCGAGAAGATCCTGCTCGATGGAATACCGCACGAGAAAGATCCCGCCCAGCGCCAGCGCCACGCCGCCGACCCACACGGCCCAGCGGGAACCGATGCGCTCCTCGATATCCACCTTCGCCGTGGCGGTTGCTGTCGAGCGAGGAGCCGCGGCGACCAGGGGAACGCTTGGTTTGGAGGGGAGCGGCGTGGAACCAGGGGCTGCGACTGGCGCTTCCGGAGCCGGCTTCTGCGGTGCAGGTTCAGGCGCTGGAGCAGGTTGCGGCGCGGGCGATTTCGCCAGCAGCGATTCGAGCATTGTCACGCGTTGCTGCAAAAAATCGAGGCGCTTGCGCTGCGAGAGCGCGATGACGAGGCCTCCTACCGCGCAGATCGGAATGGCAAGCACTAGGAGCGCCACGAAAAGGAACGTCACAGAATCCAAAGCGCCGCTCCTTGACGTGCAAGACGGCGGGCGCGCGTTTTACGCCAGCGCCCGCGTGATAGTGCTAAGCTGTAACGTAAACGGCACCCCTTCGAAAGCCTCTTCCCCTCGCCCGATACGTTCGATGGCCTGTACCATGCGGCCCTGCCGGGAGAGCACATGATCGGCAATCGCCACGAGGTGTCGGTTCGGCGTCGCGCTGGGGGATGCTACACGCAAGGCCAGGGCGATTTCCGCCTCGTCACGTGTGGGTGTCAGCGCGCAGGCGGTGATGAAGGCGGCTGCCGTGGAGCGGCTGATTCCGGCCCAGCAATGGAAAACCAGCGGGCTCTCGCGCTCCCATGCCGTCACGAAGGCAAGTAGCGATTCCACATGCTCGGCCCCGGCCAGCACATGGCCTTCTAGCGGCTCCACGATGTCGCTGATGCGAAGATCGAGATGGCGCTCCACCGGGATCGAGGCGGGACGCTCCACCACCGCGCCGTGGTTGATGAGTGTCACCACATGGCTGGCGCGGGTTTCCTCGACGGTTTGATGCAGGCGGGAGAGCGGGCAGACGTGAAGGGTCGGCATGGTTCAAACTCGCACTGACGACAACACCATTCTATCAGATCGTTCGTCGTTGTGATGACAACGCAGATATGAGCGTTGTGACTTCCCGGCGATAGCGCTCCTCTGCCACATGGATCGGCCACGGTTCGAGCATAGCATCGATGGTGCGGGGCAGGGGTTCGGGGCGGCCGAAATATTTCAGCGCCTCCTCGCGGGAGAAGCCTGCAAGCCGCGTCGCTTCGAGAAAGGCCGCCTGCCGGTCAGCCTTCTTGATCGCGCGCTTGGCCGCGGCGCTCAAGTCCGCAGGCAGGCCGAAGTGAATATGGATCGCCGCCAGAAGTCGCGCTTCGATGGCCTTGTAGGCATCGCCGATCACTGTCTTGAACGGCGAGATGATGTCGCCGATCACATATTCCGGCGCATCGTGCAGAAGCGTCGCGAGATGGTGCGAGGGCGTGATCTCGGGCTCGAGATGAACCGCGATGGCCGCCACCAGCAGGCTGTGCTGCGCGACGGAGAAAATGTGCGCGCCTTCGGTCTGGCCGTTCCAGCGCGCCACGCGGGCAAGGCCGTGCGCGATATCCTCAAGCTCCACGTCGAGCGGGGAGGGGTCGATGAGATCGAGCCTGCGGCCCGACAGCATCCGTTGCCAGACGCGCGGTTCCCTCATCACAGCTTCTCGGCGATGGCCGCGCATTCCGCGTGGCGGTAGCAGCCGGTGAGATGGTCGTTGGCCATGCCGACCGCCTGCATGAAAGCGTAGACGATGGTGGGGCCAACGAAGTTGAACCCTTCCGCCTTCAAGGCCTTCGAGATCTTGCGCGAAACGTCCGTCTCGGCCTGGATTTGCGACCGGCTCTTCAGGTTGTTCTGGATCGGCCGCCCGTCGATGAAATTCCAGAGGAACTCAGAGAAGCCGCCGCGCTCCTGAATGTTCAGCCATGCGCGGGAGCCCGCAATCGTCGCTTCGATCTTGGCTCGGTTGCGCACGATGCCGGTATCGAGCATCAGCGCCTCGACCTTGGCCTGATTGAAGCGGACGATCTTTTCCGGCTCGAAACCCACGAAGGCTTTCCGGAAGTTGTCGCGCTTGCGCAGGATGGTGATCCACGACAAGCCCGCCTGAAAACCGTCGAGAATCAGCTTCTCGAACAGGGCACGGTCGTCGAATTCGGGAACGCCCCATTCCGTGTCGTGATAGGCGACATAGAACGGGTCCGTGCCGGGCCACCAGCAGCGGGTCTTGTTGTCGGGGTGAAGGATCAATCCGTCTGTCATGCAGACGGTGTAACGGTCTTGCGGCGAAACGGGAAGGGGCTCAGCCCTTCATGCCGTAGGTTTCAACCAGATCCGCCATGCGCTGCGCCGCTTCGCCCTCCGTTGCGCGCAACCCTTCGGCGACGCCAGCGATGTCGGCCTGCGGTCTGTTCTGGCTCACCTTCCACTTACCTTCGATCCGGCTGATCTCGATCTCGATGCCGACGATGCCCTTCATGTGAGCCGCAATATAGGAGGCGGGCGCGTCGCTGGCCGCCCAAGGCTGAGGTTGCGAGGCCTCGTGCTGAGCCGTCAACGCCTCGGTCTGGCGCGTCAGCCATTCGAGATCGTCCATGACCTTCATCGTGCCATAGGCCTGCACGATGGCGTAGTTCCAGGTCGGCACCACCTTGCCGGTTTCGCGCTTGGTCTCGTACCAGGACGGCGTGATGTAGCTGTCCGCGCCCTGAAAGATCACCAGAGCCTCGCGGGCCGCATCGAAATCGCGCCATTGCGGATTGGCGCGCGAGAGGTGCGCGCGAAGCGTGCCCTTTTCAGAGGCCGAGGCATCGAGAATGAACGGCACCGGATTGGCGACGAGCCCCTCGCTGCCGAGCGTTACCAGCATCCCGAAGGGATGAGCGCGCATGAGGGCATGCTGAACGTCGAGACGGTCTTCACGAAAGTGGGGCGGCTGGTACATGACAGTCCTCAGTATAGGCTGCCAACCCTAGGCTCCTCTGCCAAGCGCTGACCAATCAAAAGTTTTGCGCCGAAAGATCACGCCGGCGTAGTTTCCCTAGGAAACTCGAACTGGGCCCAATCGGGCTTGGCCAACGTGACGGGAATGCCCCCAGCGCGGATCGTCTCTCCGGCGGCGAGGGCGTCCGAGGCGCGGTCGAGGCGGATCATCAGGAGGCCGCGCCCTTGCGCGCCCGTGCCGGCCTTGCCTAGCACCTTCTCGCCCGCCGTTACATCGGCTCCAACCTCGGCGGCGAAGCCCCCTTCATAGGTCGCGGGCAGGAAGCGCGTGCGCGCCGTGCCGCGGTGCTGCATCCGGGAAACGACTTCCTGGCCGATATAGCAGCCCTTATCGAAATCCACCCCGTGAAGCTGGTCCATCAACGCTTCGTGCGGGAAGGCTTCGCCGAAGAGGAAATCGCGCCCGCCTTCCGGAATGCCGAGCGCGATGCGGTGAGCATGATAGGTTTCGGCCTCTGCCGAGGAAAACTCGGCAGCGTCTTCCGCCGCCACGACGGCGCGCCAGCCGAGCGCGGGAAGGCGCGGATCTTCTGCGACGAGCCCGGCGTCGTCCTGCGGTTTCGGCGTGTCGCCCCAGCCCGCGACCACCGCCAGCTTGTCCGAAAGGTCCTCGATCACCACCTTCGCCCTGAGTTTGTAGAAATTCAGGCGCTTGGCGAGATCGGGCGCGAAGCCCTTGAGCGTATCGAGATAATATCCACCGCCGATTTCGGCAGGAGCCTCGAAGACGATGAAATCGAAGAGAATCTTGCCCTGCGGCGTCAGGAGCGCGCTGAGCCGCGCCGCCTGTGGGGAGACCCTCTCGAGTTCGCAGGTAATCAGCCCTTCGAGGAGCTTTTTCGCCTCCTCGCCGGAAACCTTCACCACGCCGCGATCGTTCAAGTGCGCTGCTGGCATGCAACCCCCTCCAGTTGCCCTTCGACCCACCGTGACATATGCCCACCCTGTTGCGGCCTCAAGAGCGAGTTCATCATGTCCCAGACCTTCGACCTGATCCTCAAGGGTGGCATCGTCGTCAATCAGGACGGGCGGGCCGAGCGGGACGTGGGCATTCTCAACGGACGGATCGCCTATATCGGCGACTTGTCCCGCGCCTCGGCAGGGCGGGAGATCGACTGCCGCGGGCTGCACATCCTGCCCGGCGTGATCGATACACAGGTGCATTTCCGCGAGCCGGGGCTCGATCATAAGGAAGATCTCGAATCAGGCTCCCGCGCCGCCGTCATGGGCGGCGTGACAGCGGTGTTCGAGATGCCCAACACCAATCCGCAGACGACCACGCCCGAGACGCTGGCCGACAAGGTGCGGCGCGGCCATCACCGCATGCATTGCGATTTCGCCTTCTGGGTCGGCGGCACCGCCGAGAACACGAAGGACGTGGCGGAGCTGGAGCGCCTGCCGGGTGCGGCAGGTATCAAGGTGTTCATGGGCTCCTCCACCGGCTCGCTGCTCGTGGAGGATGACAAGGGCGTCGCGGAGATCTTGCGCCGCACGCGCCGCCGCGCGGCGTTCCATTCGGAAGACGAGGCGATGCTGCGCGAGCGCAAGCATCTGCGCGTCACGGGTGATCCGTCCTCGCACCCCGTCTGGCGTTCGGCGGAAGTGGCGCTTGCCTGCACGGAGCGTCTCGTGCGCATCGCGCGCGAGACCGGCGCGCGCATCCATGTGCTGCATGTCTCGACCGCCGAGGAGATGGAGTTCCTGCGCGGTTACAAGGATGTCGCAACCGTCGAGGTGACGCCGCATCACCTGACGCTCGCGGCGCCGGAAGCTTATGAGCGCCTTGGCACCTACGTTCAGATGAACCCGCCCGTGCGCGATGAGCATCATCGTCAGGCGATCTGGGAGGGCGTGGACGAAGGCGTCGCCGACATTCTCGGTTCCGACCACGCGCCGCATACGCGTGAGGAGAAGGACAAGGTCTATCCCGACACGCCCTCCGGCATGACCGGCGTGCAGACGCTTGTGCCGATCATGCTCGATCATGTGAATGCGAGCCGCATGACCCTCGAGCGTTTCGTCGACATGACGAGCGCGGGGCCCAAACGCCTTTTCGGAATTGCCCGCAAAGGGCGTATCGCCGTCGGCTACGATGCGGATTTCACCATCGTCGATCTCAAGCACCGCGAAACCATCACCAACGCCTGGATCGCCTCGAAATGTGGCTGGACGCCTTATGACGGCAAGACCGTTACCGGCTGGCCCATCGGCACCATCGTGCGCGGCAACGTGGTGATGTGGGAGGGCGAATTGCAGTCGCCCTCGCAAGGTGAGGCGGTTCTTTTCGAAGAAGCGCTGAAGCCCTGAGCGGCGGGCTTCAGATCACGTAGAAATCGTTGTCGGTCAGGGCGAGGTTTTTCTTGAGGATCGCGATCTTGATGGCGGCCTTCGCTCCGGTGCCGTCGGCATCGTAATAGAGCGCACCGGTCTTCTTGTTGTAGATGATGCGATCGTCCGCATCGTGTGCGCTTGAGCCGCTCCAGAACATGCTCGCGTCGAGCTTCGCGGGCTTCTTGAGCGAGCCCTTTTTGCCGAGAGCCCTGAAGATCGCGTTCTCGAGCCAGATCGTATCGTCCCTCACCGAGAAGTCGGTGATGGTGTCGATGTTGGCGTTCTTCGTTTTGGCGACAGCCGTGTCGAAGACGAAGTAATCCTTGCCCGTTCCGCCCGTAAGGACATCCTTGCCGAGGCCGCCATAGATCTTGTCCTTGCCGGCCGCGCCCTTGACGATATTGGCATAGGCATCGCCCTTGAGAAGATCGTTGCCTGCGCTCCCTTCGAGGGTGTCGACGAGAGTGACGTCCCGGACCATCTGCGTCGTCGCGAGATCGACCCGGTGCGGGACGATCCACGTCTGCCCGTCCTGCCGGAGGGTGACGGTCGCCGCCTTGACGCCGCTCGTGGCGTAGGCATGCGAGAAGGAGGCGATGCCGTTGACCGGGTTGCTCCAATCAATCGCACCATCGCCCCAGGCAAGGCTGACGCTTGAAGCCGATCCGACATCGAGCTTGGTTTCGACGTAGCGGCCTTCACGGATCGCGGCGGCATTTTTCATCAACGAGGTATCGATGCGGAAAAGATCGTTCGCGGCATTTCCATCGCCTTGAACGAGGTTCGGGGAGCCACTTGAAAAGAATACGAAGCGGCCATCCTGGGTGATAGAGGTCTCACCGTCCCCCCAAGTTCCTGGAACGCCATCGCGGTTGACCGAAAGGCGAATGAGCTCACCGGACAGAACGTCCTTCATATAGGCCACGGTGAAATCGCCCGAGCTGTCTCCAAGGTTGGAAGCATCGCTTCGGAAGGTTACATATCGCCCATCGCCGCTAACGGCTGACCCAAAACTACCATCATCAGCTTGCCCTCCTGTGGAGGAGGTGGAGACGCGAATGATATCTCCGGTCACCATGTCTTTGCGGAAAATATCGATCGACTCGTTCGTATCGTTGACAACCAGGTCGGAGGCATCGCTCGCGAAGACAACGTAACGGTTGTCCGCACTGATTACCGGGGCTTCATTCGAGCCGTGGCTTTGGCCTCCAGTTGCTGTAGTCGAGACACGTTCAGTTGTCTTGTTCACAATGTCGTAGCGGAACACATCTGTTGTCCCGTTCGTATCGCCCGGAACGAGATTGCTCGCCGCACTGAGAAAGACCACATAACGCCCGTCAGCACTGATGTGGGGAGTCAAACTGGATCCGTTCGGCGCGGCCTTGTTAAGGCCCATGACCTGGACGATTCCTCCGGCTTCCAGATCCTTGATGAAGATATGCTTAACGATTCCATCGCCACTACCAAGATTGTTCGCATTGCTCGAAAATGCGACGTACCGCCCGTCTGCGCTGATTGTTGCGTCGGTGCTTTCGTCGTTTGCCGGTTCTCCAGCTGCAGAAGTTGAAACCTTCAGGATCTCTCCAGAGATCACATCCTTTCTGAAGACAGCAATCTGGACAGTATTGTCGGACGTTAGATTTGTCGCAAAACTCGTGAAAACGACGTATCGGCCGTCGGCACTTAAATGTGGATCATACGAGTTGCCGTTGCCTGGACCGTTCATGCCTGATGAAACGGGCGTCAGGCGACCCGTGTTCAGATCTTTGTGATAGATCTGGTGGATTTCGGTGGTTGATCCGACGACAAAGGCAACGGCTTGCCCGTCTGCGGAACTCCGCGCGGAATCGGTGATATTGGTGAATTGGCTGCCGTCCTGCATTTTGGAGACAAGCTCGATGAAGGACTTGTTGATGCGCTGGAACGATCTGATGCCTAGCGTGAAGGCCATTTGAGTGCCCCTTATGCAATTTGAAATAGAGAGTCGAAGATTTAGGGGGCTCCCCGCTCAGATGACGAAGCGGGCGAGGCATGACTGCCTCCTCGTCCGGACTGACTGTTTCGCCGGTGTGAGCTGTCGATCCGAGCCATTCTGGATCGAAGCGCGTCCAAACACTGAATGCCGAGTCTGAAGACCATCGGGATGCCGCCGTCCGTGTACAGGGAGGGCTCGGATCGCGCGACGCGCGGGCGCGCTTAGAGCCGTTCCTGCAAGGCTACCCAAAGGTCAAGAATACGCCCCATGTAAACACACGGGGCGGCCGCGCCGTTCGCGCTGCCCGCGGTTGCAGGCCGAGATAGATCGTCTTGAAAATTCCGCTTTTGGCGGATCGCGGTGAGCTTAATGCTTCAGCGCGGTCGAGAAGCCGCCGCCGCGGATGCGCTCGGGCAGGCTTGCCGCGTATTGCGCCACGGCTTCCTCGCCATAAGTGGCGACGAGTTCCATGAAGGCGGTGAACAACGCGGCTTGCGCCATGCAATCGGGATCGAGCCCATCGAGCTCGGCTTCCGCGAAAGCCTCGCTCACATAGGTCAGCGCCGCCTGTTTGATGGCGCTCAGGTCTTCGAGTTCGACGAGTTGGACGTTGTTGTCGTTCATGATCGAGGCCCCTGACAGGGGCGGTACGCGGATTCGGTTCGCCAGAACCTAGTCGGCGTAACGCTCCACCGCCAGCATCTCCTTGCAAGGAGGTTAACGCGAGGGGGAGCGGCACAAACCGTGTGGATAAGCCCATTGAGGAGGGCGGATGCCGTCGGGGGAGGCGGATTTTAGGCTTTTTTCCTTATCCGCCATAGCGTCCGGCGATGTTCCGGCTGAGTTGGTTGCCCTCTTTCAGATAGCGATTCGAGGCCTCGATCGCCGAGGGTGTGCAGATCCGATAGGTGAGGGAGAAGGCCTGGTAGCCCTTGTTGTAGGCTCCCGCGAGCCGCTCCTTCCGGCCCGGCGAGGTGCCCTCGTTCTCCATGATGGCCTGCATGCGCTTCGGCCATTCCGGAGCATCGGGCGCGGAGCAGAGCGGGCGGAGGAAGGCGAGAGAGCCGAGGATTTCCGATAGCCGCAGCAGGTCCTTCTCGTAAGGCGCGGGCGGCGGCTCGACAGGGGCGGCGGGGGCCGCTTCCTGCTTCGGGGCTGTCGGCGGCGGGGTTGTGCGCCGGGGCTGCGGGCGCGGCTGATATTGAGGCAGAGGGGGTGGGGCGGGTTGCGGCGTGATGCCGAAGAGGCGTTCGAAGAAGTTCTGCGCAAGGGCAGGCTCGCCGGCGAGCAGCAGCGCGATGCCGGCAAGGACGACGCGCACGGCGGGCTTCATGATCGGTCGTCCGGCGCGGCATTCCGCATCAGCGCGAAGGCGCGCTTGAGAATATCCGGAAGGTCCGCCGTCATCGGGAGCTCGCCGATGTCCTGTTCCTCGATCCACCGGATCTCCTTCGCTTCCGGGCCCGTCTGCGGTTCGCCGGAAACCCAGTGCGCGGCGTGGGCGGCGATGACCACATGATGTTTTATACGGCCCGTCTCGTCCCTTTCAATGAATTCGACCGGCGCGATAAGGCCGATCAGCCTCGCTTCAACGGCGACCTCTTCGCGAAGTTCCCGCAACGCCGCTTCCTCCAACGTCTCGCCGATCTCGACCTGGCCGCCCGGCAGCGAGAACAGGCCCTCGCCCGGCGGCTTACCCCGGGCGGCGAGAAGCACGCGCCCTTCGCGAAACACCGCGACGGAGGCCGCAAGCACGGGGCGGGAGGGAAAGAAGCGATCCGAACTCATGCTGTCTCCGAAAGAACGTATTGTGCGCGCGGGCGGATGAGCGTGCCTTGCGCTCGCTGCTCGATGGCGTGGGCAAGCCAGCCCGCCGTGCGGCCTGTGCCGAACAGAACGAAGGCGGCGCCTTTGGGAAGTGAGAACGCGCGTTCCACCATGACAAGCGCCACGTCGATGGTCGGCTGCCCGCCAGAAGCCTTCGCAATCCGATCCATGATGGCGCGGTCGCCTTCGCGAAGCGGCAGGCCGTCGATCAAGGCTGCGCCGCGTGGATCGCCCTCTGGATAAAGCGGATGGTGAAAGCCTGCGGCGGACTTGATCCGTGCGGTGTCGATGGACTTGCCGCGTTCGCATTCCTCGAAGAACGCGCGGACGATCTCGGTCGCGCCGCCGTGAAGCGGCCCGCTCAACGCCGCAAGCCCCGCGATCATGCTGTTGCGCAAGGTTGCGCCCGTCGAGGCGGCGACGCGCACCGCAAAGGCCGAGGCGCTGAGTTCATGATCAGCGCAAAGCACGAGCGCGCGGCGGATCGCTTCGCCTGCCGCAGGCGCGACCTTCCATGCGGATCGGAAGTGCTCATGAAGCGGTCGGCTCTTCGGCACGGAACCTGTGCTCGCCGCCGCGACGAGGCGCAGGATGGCGCTTGTTTCGCACGCCAGCGTTTCACTCTTTGACGCGGGCGTGGAGAGAAGCCGGATCGCGTTTCCGATGAAGTCGCGCGGATTGTTCGTGTCGGGGGCGGGGAAGCGGTGCGAGCTAGGCTGCAGCGTAAAGCCCAGCAGCAGGCCCGCCACATCTTCCAGCGTTGCATGGGCGGCGAGGGAGGCGGCATCCACGCCGCGATAGAACAACTGCCCGTCCTTGATTTGCGTGATGCTGGTTTGCAGAACCGGCAGGCCCCAATCGAGCGCTGTTGCCGCCGCGACGGTTGGACGGCGCATGCGCGTGCGGCGCTTGACGAGCGCGTCCACATCCTCCGCCGCATAAAGGCGCTGCCTCGGGTCGTGCGGCGAGGCGAAGGAGCGCACGAGGCCGCGGCTGACATAGGCGTAAAGGCTCGCCGGGCTTATGCCGAGCCGGTGCGAAGCTTCGGGAGCCGAGATGAGATCGAGTGGGGCGGCTGTGGTTCTCATACATTGATATGTTGATTCAAGATTGACGCTTGCGCAAGGGGGGCCGAAGCTCCTTGAAAAAGGAGAAAGCCATGTCGACTGGAATTGATGGCGTCATCGCTGCCGAAACCGTGCTGAGCCATGTGGATGGCGAGGCCGGGCGTCTCATCATTCGGGGGCACGATCTGGAAACGCTCGCTGGCCGCGTCTCGTTCGAGGAGGCAGTTGCCATTCTGTGGAGCGGCTTTGTGCCGACGGACGATCTCAAGAGCCGGCTCGGCGAAGCACGCCGCAGGGCTTATGCGCGTTTCGCGCCGCTCGGCTCGCAGCTCAACAACCTCACACCCATCGAGGGCATGCGGCTTCTGATGGCGGCATTGCCGGATAGCGAGGAAGAGCACGCTACTCTCGCCGTCGGCGGTGCAGCAGTGGCGGCTGAGATGGCGATCCGCGCATCGCGTGGGCAAACGCCGGTTGCGCCGGATCCCTCGCTCAGTCATGCCGCCGATCTGTTGCGCATGATGCGCGGTGTTGAAGGCGATGCCGATGAGGTTGCCGCTCTTGAAACCTATCTCGTCACCATCATCGATCATGGCCTGAACGCTTCCACTTTCACGGCGCGCGTGGTGGCATCCACTGAAGCGGGTGTTCTCTCCGCTGTCGTTGCGGGGCTTTGCGCCTTGAAAGGACCTCTGCACGGAGGCGCGCCGGGGCCTGTGCTCGATATGCTCGATCAAATTGGAGATGCCACGCATGCGGAAACATGGCTCGACGCAGCTTTGCAGAAAGGCGAGCGGCTCATGGGCTTCGGGCATCGCATTTACAAAGTGCGCGACCCGCGCGCCGATGTGCTGAAAGCGGCCATGCGCCGGTTGAAGAGGCGCGACAATCGTATCGCGCTGGCCGAGGCGGTGGAAGCGGCGGCGTTGAATGTGCTGGCGCGGCACAAGCCCGGACGTAAGCTTGAAACCAACGTGGAATTCTACACCGCGCTCCTGCTCGATGCGATCGGCGTTCCCCGCGAGGGCTTCACGCCTCTCTTCGGCGCAGGCCGCACGGCGGGCTGGGTGGCGCATGCGCGCGAACAGGAAAAGGCGGGCCGCATCATCCGCCCGCAATCGCGCTATGTCGGGCCATGGCCCGCCGAGGCGGCGTGAAAGTGATCGGGATAACTCCGGTCAGAGACGCGCTTGTTGTTCGCACGGACACTGTGCCCTAACTGAACCTTGCATCGCTCGCTAAAAAGGGAACGGTGCATCCATGACCACGAACAACAAGAGTTACCTGATCGGGGTTTCCCAACGAGACGAGCTTTTCGACCTCAACCTGAACACCTTCACCGAGATCTACGGAATGGCCGGCGACGATGCCATCGGCATCACGGCCCCAGGAACGACCTACACCGCCTTTTACGGGGTTCTCCTTAAGGGTGGACCCGGTTCCGACGTCATCGACTACAGCAGTGTTACAGCCAACCAATCCGCCACGATCTATGGGGACGATAATCCGGATTTGATCACGGCAACCTTCGGAGCGGGGCGCGATCATATTCTCGGCCTCGCCTCGGGAGACCAGATTTTTGCGGGCGGCGATGCAGACTACGTCAACGCCACCGGCGGAAGTGACGTCGTCTACGGCGGGGAGGGCAACGACACATTGTTTGGCGGCACGGGAGGCGATGTTCTTTATGGCAATACCGGCAATGATTTTCTTCATGGTGGAACGCCCGCTGTCATCAGCGGTCCATTCCTGAGCATTACCGTAAATTTCAACGGCGCTACCGATGCCGCTCTTGGATCATCTCAAACTGTGACGGGGCTCGCGGGTCCTTTGGCTTTCAGTGATCCGTCGAGAGACTTTCTCGATGGCGGGGAGGGCAACGACACCATCGACGGAGGTCGGGGCGCCGACGTCATGGTGGGGGGCGCGGGCGATGATGTGTTTTACGTCGATCAGGCTGGAGACAGCGTCGCCGAAAGCATCGGCGAGGGTTTTGACAAAGTCATCGCCAGCGCAAGCTATGCGTTGTCCGCGAATACGGAAATCGAAGTCCTGCAGGGCGAAGGAGCGGCGCTGTCCCTTAACCTCATCGGCAATGCTTTCAAGAACACGATCATCGGCACAAGCGGTGCAAACAGGCTCTTCGGTCTCGATGGCAAGGATGTGTTGAAGGGCGAGGCTGGAAACGACGTGCTCGATGGCGGCCTTCTCGCCGATACTCTCACCGGCGGTTCGGGCCGGGACGTCTTCGTCTTCTCCGCGAAACCCGGAAAGACCAACGTCGACAAGATCACGGACTACAATGTGAGGGACGATTCCGTCTGGTTGGAGAACGCGATCTTCAAGGCTCTGGGCAAGAAAGGAACGGTGGCGTCACCGGCCGCTCTCAAGAGCGATTACTTTTATGTCGGCGCAGCCGCGCATGATGCTGACGACCGCATCATTTACAACAAGGGCACGGGTGCGCTCTATTATGATGCAGATGGTGCAGGTGGTGTTGCTCAGGTTCAGATCGCGATCCTCTCCAAAAAACCTGCGCTGACCTACAAGGACTTTTTTGTCATCTGAGGGGATGGTAGCGGAGGTCCGGTTCTAATTCTTGCGAAGGGTTGCCTTGGCACCTCAACCTTTTCAGCTCGTGGCTTGAGAACTCGCTTGCGTGGCCTTTAGGCACCCTATCTTCACCTTACCAGTTTGTTTACTATCCCGGCGTGAGAATGCCTAAGACAAGAGGCACCGCGCAATGGCTGAAACAACAATCGAATGGACCGACGCGACTTGGAACCCAGTCGCGGGATGCTCCATCATGTCAGCGGGTTGCACCAACTGCTACGCCATGCGGATGGCTGCTCGTCTCGACGCGATGGGACTGGAGAAGTACGCCGGCCTGACCCGCAAGAGCGGCGGACGAACGAAATGGACCGGCAAGGTCTTTCTCGATCAAAAGTCGCTAAGCCTGCCAAAACGTTGGACAAAGCCCCGTCGCGTCTTCGTCAATTCGATGTCCGACCTGTTCCACCCTGCCGTGCCTGCTGAATTCATCGCACAGGTATGGCAAGCCATGGAGCAGACGCCGCGACACACCTTTCAGATTTTGACCAAGCGGCCAGACCGCATGTTGGAGATTGTCCCGCGCCTCCCCAGGCTTCCGAACGTGTGGCTTGGAACGAGCGTCGAAGATGGTCGCGTCCTCCACAGGATCGATGAACTACGGCAGGTGCCGACAGCAGTGCGATTCATTTCCTTCGAGCCACTAATCGGTAGCGTCGCCGACGCTGATCTCAGCTGCATACAGTGGGCGATTGTCGGCGGAGAGAGCGGGCCAAAGGCGCGACCCCTCGATCCAACGTGGGTTGATGAGATACACGATCTGTGTGCCGAAGCTGGAACTGCCTTTTTCTTCAAGCAGTGGGGCGGCAAGAACAAAAAGGCGGCTGGTCGGGTTTATCGTGGACGTCTTTGGAATGATCTGCCTGAATTAAGGATATGAGAGGCGATTTCTGTCGCTAGGCGGACTGCTTGCGGGCTATCATTCGAGACGGCGAAGAAGAGCGATGCCATTGGCGCGCCATTCTTGTGATGTAGGCGGATCGGGTCAAGGACAGCACCCTTGAAGACTGTCTCAAGTCTCTCCTTAACGTAGGCCTCGATTGCAGCGATATCCGTGCGGCGTGTAGCCTGCGCCTCTGTCTCAAACATGTCAGCTGGCAGCATCGTATGCTCATACCAACGCTGCCGCCAATCGGTAGCACCGAGAACACGATCGAGTGCCGCTTCCTTGTGCGCATCCAGTTTTGTGGGATCATG
Organism: Microvirga flavescens; assembly: GCF_003290125.1. GTDB lineage: Bacteria > Pseudomonadota > Alphaproteobacteria > Rhizobiales > Beijerinckiaceae > Microvirga > Microvirga flavescens. The sequence goes on along the minus strand of NZ_QMKH01000003.1, from coordinate 292,122 downwards.
CGGAGCGTTGCGATAGAGGCCTGATAGCGGGAAAAAGTACCAACAATCGAGTGCTTTGGTCGCCGCAATAGCCTCGACGGTGCTCCAATCAACCTCCATCCCATATGGGTCCAGGAAGATCACGCCCCGCGTGCCTCGTCGCCCGCCACGTTGCTTACGCCACTGGGCCCCGGTACAGAGCTTCCTTACAAGCGGATTGGCATCGCCCTTTCGAAGTACGATCCGCCTTGATGGATTTGCTGCAACGAGTTTCTCAAGCTCTGCAAATCTCGTATCATCCTGCTCTATTAGAACAATTACGTCGAGGGGTGGATCGGTGGCGATAGCAATCGAGGCTGAGCCCGGACTTGTGACCTCGATCGCATCCGCGCCGCTCTCGAACAGTGGTAGAGCAGCCCTGACTTCGGTTCGGGTGCCTGAACCTGCGAAGGCATCGATGTAGACGCAGGCGAAGCTCTGGTTGCGCAAGGCCGTAGCGAAAGCGCGAAGATAGGCGCTTAGACAGCCGAGTTTCCGGTTCGTATCTGGTCCACCAAAGACATGAGCCACGCCTACGCACGCTCCTACTATATTGCTAAGCCATGAGGATAGACAGTAACATCTCTAGATTGCAAGCCAAGCTGACCCAAGCAGTAACGGTGAAGCTTAAACCAGTGTCGGATAGCAAACGAGGTATAACTATTTCGCCATTTGCAGCTCCTTCGGCCCAGTGCGGCCAACAAGGGAGCCAAATGCGAGCAAGCCGGGAAAACGTCGCCAAAGATTTGCGAATAAAAAGGAATTTATTTTCAAATAACTTAATTTATTTGTGGTAGCGGACGTCCGCTCCCACATCTCAAACGTGCTGGCCGCCGTTGATGTGCAGCTCCGCGCCGTTCACGTAGGAGCTGGCGTCGGTGCACAGGAAGTAGATCGCCTTGGCGACCTCGTCCGGCGTACCGAGACGGCGCTGCGGAATTTGCTCGATCATCTTTTCCGTGCCGGGGGAGAGAATCGAGGTGTCGATCTCGCCCGGCGAGATAGCGTTGACGCGCACGCCGAGCGGACCGAAGTCGGAGGCCATCTCGCGCGTCAGCGCCGCGAGCGCCGCCTTCGACGTGGCATAGGCCGCGCCCGCGAAGGGGTGCACGCGCGAACCGGCGATGGAGGTGACGTTGACGACGGAGCCTTTCGCGCTCGTCAGTTCATCGACAAGCCCGCGTGCCAGCATGATCGTGGAGAAGAAGTTCACCTGAAAGACGCGCAGCCAATCCGCATATTCGGTGTTGAGCGCATTAAGGCGCGAGCCGCCGGGGCCTTTGGGCGAAATGCCCGCATTGTTGACGAGCGCATGCAGCACGCCGCCTTCCGCTTTCAACCTCTCCTTCACGTCGGCGATGGCGCGTAGCGTATCCTCGGGGCTCGCGAGATCGACCTGAAGATGATCCTCCGGCCCCATCTCCCACGGGCAGTTTTCGGGGAAGGCGTGACGCGAACAGGTGATGACGCGCCATCCCGCCGCCGAGAAGCGTTTGACCGTGGCGTGCCCGATGCCACGGCTGGCGCCTGTCAGCAGCATGATCCGGCGGGAGGTGTTGGAGGTGGTCATCGCGTGTCCTGCGAAAGAGAAGAGTATTTGTCAGCGTTTATGGATAAAGGCGCGTCTTGCGCCAGCCGCTGCCGTCGCGGGTGAAGACCACGCGGTCATGCAGGCGGAAGGGCTGGTCCTTCCAGAATTCGATGGAGACCGGCACGATGCGAAAGCCCGTCCAATAGGGCGGGCGCGGAATCTCGCCGATGGCGTATTTCGCGGTGTTGACCGCAACCGCCTTCTCCAGCGCGAACCGACTTTCCAGCGGGCGCGATTGCTGGCTCGCCCAGGCGCCGATGCGGCTGTCGCGCGGGCGGCTCTGGAAATAGGCGTCCGCTTCCGCCTCGCTGACCCGGACGATGTCCCCCCGCACACGCACCTGGCGGCGCAGGCTCTTCCAGTGCAGCACGATGGCCGCCTTCGGGTTGGCGGTCAGCTCGCGGCCCTTGTTCGATTCCGTGTTGGTGTAGAACACGAACCCGTTCTCGTCCGCGCCCTTCAGAAGCACCATCCGCACATTGGGCAGCCCGTCCGCATCGACGGTCGCGAGCGCCATGGCGTTCGGATCGTTGATTTCCGAGCGTTCCGCATCGGTGAGCCAGGTCTGAAACAGACCGAAAGGCTCCCCGGCCTCGGTGAAGTCACCGCTTGTTAACGGGTTCTGGTTTTTAACTTCGGGTGTGTCTTTAGAGTTCATGGAGAGCGGCAGCGTGTGTCTTGAGGGTGAGCGCCGTTATAGATCAGACGCTCGTCGTGGCGAAGCTCTGCGGATTCTCGCCGCAGGCCTGATCGCTCTTACCACCAGCGCCTGCAGCTTGTCCTACTCATTCGCGTCTCTCGATATCGAGGAACCGGAAACCACGGCCTCCATCACGCCCAAGATCGCCACCGTCCTGTCGGCGGACCTCAACGAGGAGGACTGGCGGCGCGCCAAGGCGGCGCTCGCCGTCGCGCTCGATCCGCAAGGGGCGGGAACGGTCGTCGCCTGGGAGAACCCCGAGACGACCATGAAGGGCTCTTTCACACCCTCCGCTCCCCCCTTCGTGAAAAACGACGAGATCTGCCGTGCCTTCACGGCGCAGATTGCGGGGCCGGCTTCCCATTCCCTGGCGGGTACCGCCTGCCGCCCGTCCGGCGGCGAATGGGCGATCAAGGACATCGGTCCCCTCAAGAAAAGCTGACGTTTCAAGCTTTGCTCTAGACCGAGAAGGGCGTTGCAAGCAGGCAACACTTTGCCCATATGGGACATTGAAGCCGACAGGCTGCCCGTCTAAAATTCCCGCCCAACGGAAACGATCATGCGCAACCCCTACGACATTCTCGGCGTGCCGCGGACCGCGAGCGAGGCGGAGGTCAAGAAGGCGTTCCGCAAGCTCGCGAAGGCCTACCATCCCGACCGCAACGCCGACGACCCGAAGGCCAAGGACAAGTTCGCCGAGGCGAATGCCGCCTATGAGATTCTTGGCGACAAGGACAAGCGCGCCCAGTTCGACCGGGGCGAAATCGATGCCGAAGGAAAACCCCGCTTTCAGGGCTTCGAAGGTTTTGGCGGGGGCGGAGCCCGTGCCGAGGATTTCGCGGGTTTCGGCGGCGGCGGTTCGCCTTTCGGCCGAGGGCGGCGCGCCCGGGGGGCTGAGCCAAACGACGACATTTTTTCCCAGATCTTCGGTGAGGCGTTCCGCTCCGCCGGGGAAACCCAGCGCAAAGCCCGTCCCCGCAAAGGCGAGGATGTCGCTGCGGCCCTGACCGTCACTCTCGAAGAGGTTGCCAGCGAAGCGAAAAAGCGCATCACGCTTCCCACCGGCCGTGACGTGGATGTGGTGATCCCCAAGGGCGTGACGGACGGCCAGGTGATCCGCCTGCGCGGTCTCGGCTCTGCCGTCTACAACGGCGAGCCGGGGGATGCGTTGCTGACGATCCACATCGCGCCGCATAGCCGCTTCACGGTGGAAGGGGCGGACCTGCGCCTGCGGCTGCCGCTCGAGATCGAGGAGGCGGTGCTCGGCGGGCCGGTCCGCGTGCCGACCCTGACGGGCGCGGTGGACATGAAGATCCCGCCCATGACCAATGCGGGCCGCACCTTCCGCCTGCGCGGTAAGGGCCTGCCGGGCAAGGCTGGTCCCGGGGACCTGCTCGTGACCGCTGAGATCAAGCTTCCCGAAGTCGTCGGGGAGGATCTCATGGAATACGCCCGCAAGCGCCGCTCGGAGAAAGCCGAGTAGGATTTCATTGTTTCCTTTGGAGGAAACCGTGAGAAGGCAGGGGAGTCTCTTCCCCCTGGCCGTCACCTCGGCTAAAGAAGCCCTCTTTCGACGGCTTCTAGACGATTTAGGTGACACATGGCGGAGACTAAGGCCCCCGGAATTCTGGCCGGCAAACGCGGCTTGATCATGGGCGTTGCTAACAACCGCTCCATCGCCTGGGGTATCGCCCAGGCGGCTCGCAACCACGGAGCGGAACTCGCCTTCACCTATCAGGGCGATGCGCTGAAGAAGCGTGTCGAGCCCCTCGCGAAGGAGCTGGACGCTCTCGTCGTCGGCCACTGTGACGTTACGGACGGCGCGACCATCGACGCTGTGTTCGACGAGTTGAAGAAGCAGTGGGGCACCATTGATTTCGTGGTGCACTGCATCGCCTTCTCGGACAAGGACGAGCTGACGGGCCGTTACGTCGAGACGTCCGAAGCCAACTTCAACCGCTCGCTCAACATCTCCTGCTATTCCTTCACGGCCATCGCGCAGCGCGCGGAAAAGTTGATGCCGAATGGCGGCTCGCTTCTCACGCTCACCTATTACGGTGCGGAGAAGTGGATGCCGCATTACAACGTTATGGGCGTTGCGAAGGCAGCTCTTGAGGCTTCCGTCCGCTACATGGCGGCGGATCTCGGCCCCAATAAAATTCGCGTCAACGCCATTTCGGCAGGCCCGATCAAGACGCTTGCCGCCTCCGGCATCGGCGATTTCCGCTACATCCTCAAGTGGAACGAGTACAACTCGCCGCTGCGCCGCACGGTCACCATCGAGGAAGTTGGCGAGACCGCTGCCTACCTCGTCTCCGACATGTCGAGCGGCATGACCGGCGAAATCCTCCATGTGGATGCCGGCTACCATGTCGTCGGCATGAAGAACCCCGAGGCTCCGGATCTCTCCCTGGATAAAGAAGGCGCGTGAGCAGCCTTCGCCCGACAATCTACTTCCTCCGCCACGGCGAAACGGACTGGAACCTGGAGGGTCGCCTCCAGGGGCAGAAGGATATTCCGCTCAACGATTTCGGGCGCGTTCAGGCTGAGGAGGCCGGGCGTCGCCTGCAGGCGTTGACGGCCCATCCGGAAGACCTCGACTACGTTTCCAGCCCGATGCTGCGCACCCGCGAGACGATGGAGCTGATGCGCGGAGCCATCGGCCTGCATCCGACCGCTTACAGGCTGGACGATCGGCTCGTGGAACTCACCTTCGGCGAGTGGGAAGGCATGACCTGGAAGGAAGTGCGGGCCGCCGCTCCGCAGGGAGCCCACCTGCGGGAGCGGGACAAGTGGGGCTTTGCCCCGCCCGGCGGCGGCGAGAGCTACGCCATGCTCGCCGAGCGCATCGGCCCGGTTCTCGAAGACATCACCCGTGAGACCGTAATCGTCGCCCATGGCGGCGTTGCCCGGGCATTCCTCGTCCTTGCCTGCGGCGTCAACAAGCGCGACGCGGCCAATCTCGATATCTGGCAGGGCAAGGTCCTCGTGATCGAGGGACGCAAGCACTACTGGGCGTAAAATATTCTTGCACCCAGTGATTGAATTTATTGGGGCAACATGCTTATTCGCCACAACGTTACATGTGCGCGAAAGGCTTTTTCATGCGTCGTACAGCTATCCTGTTATCCCTGTTGTCGGGTCTCGGCCTCTTGGCTGCTCCTGCAGCCGCCGAGACCTTCGAGCGGACGGTCAAGATGAACACCCCTTCCGCCATCGGCGGTTTTCTGGGGTATGAGGTCGACACCTGCTACGCCGCGGCCATTCCCGATGTGAAGGTGCGGCAGGAGCCGAGCAATGGCAGTTTCCGGGTCATCCCGCACGAGCAGGCGCTCAGCAAGGATACCCGTTGTGCGGGCAAGAAGGTCCGCGGGCTGGCCTATGTCTACACGCCCAAGAAGGGCTTCAAGGGCCTCGACGAGGTTCAGATCGACGTGCCTTGGCATACGACGGATAGCGGCCCTCAGACGGTCTGGACCTACACCTTCCGCATCCGGGTCGAATAACAGCGCCTTCATGGGATAGCCTGGCGGGCGGGTGTCTTGAGCGTCAACGGACGTGACACCCGCCTCCATTCAACGTAAGACGCGCTAAACCTCGAACGTAGCGCTATGTCCCACAACACTTTCGGCCACCTTTTCCGCGTCACGACCTTTGGCGAGAGCCACGGGCCCGCCCTCGGCTGCGTTATTGACGGCTGCCCGCCCTTGATCCCGCTGGAGGCGTCCGAGATCCAGGCCGAGCTCGACCGGCGACGTCCGGGCCAGTCCCGATTCACCACGCAGCGCCGCGAGCCGGATGAGGTCAAGATTCTGTCCGGCGTGTTCGTCGACGAGCGCACGGGGCGGCAGGTGACCACGGGCACCCCCATCGCGCTGATGATCGAGAATGTCGATCAGCGCTCGAAGGACTATTCCGAGATCAAGGATTCCTACCGGCCCGGCCATGCCGACTTCACCTATGACGTGAAATACGGCATCCGGGATTATCGGGGTGGAGGCCGTTCCTCAGCGCGGGAGACGGCGGCGCGTGTCGCTGCCGGTGCGGTTGCCCGCAAGGTGATCGGCGGCGTTTCCATTCGTGGCGCGCTCGTGCAGATGGGGCCGCACGCGATCAACCGGAACTTGTGGAACTGGGACGAGATCTCCAACAACGCGTTCTTCTGCCCGGATCCGGAGGCCGCGGCCTTCTATGAGGGCTATCTCGACGAACTGCGCAAAGAGGGCTCCTCCATCGGCGCAGTACTCGAAGTCGTGGCGGAGGGCGTGCCGGCAGGCCTCGGCGCGCCGATCTACGGCAAGCTCGATGCCGACCTTGCCGCCGCTCTGATGTCGATCAACGCCGTCAAAGGCGTCGAGATCGGCGACGGCTTTGCTGCGGCAACCTTGCAAGGTGAGGAAAACGCCGACGAAATGCGCCCCGGAAACGAGGGCGCGCCTGTTTTCCGTAGCAATCATGCGGGCGGTATTCTCGGCGGCATCTCGACCGGCCAGCCCGTCATCTGCCGCTTCGCGGTCAAGCCGACCTCGTCCATCCTGACGCCGCGCGCCAGTGTGACGCGGCACGGCGAAGCCGCCGATGTCATGACCAAAGGGCGGCACGACCCTTGCGTTGGCATCCGGGCTGTTCCTGTCGGCGAGGCGATGGTTGCTTGCGTCCTTGCGGACCATTTTTTGCGCCATCGCGGACAGGTTGGAAACGGGCCGGTTTGGCCCTTCGAGAAGAGCTTCCCCTCTGACTAGAGGGGGTGCTATAGGCGCGTGATATAGCAAACACGCACTTGCGCCACGCTTTCGATATTTTTCAAAGACATACCGTGCCCCGCCTTAGGGGGAGGATATGATGAGTCACAGCGTCACCGAAGCCATCGAAGCTTTCGCCCGGGGCGAGATTGTCATCGTCACGGATGATGACGATCGCGAAAACGAGGGTGACCTCATCGTCGCCGCATCGCTCTGCACGCCGGAAAAGATGGCCTTCATCATCCGCAACACCTGCGGCATCGTCTGCGCGCCCCTGACCGTTGCCGAGGCCAGGCGCTTGCGCCTCGATCCGATGGTCCCCTCGAACGATGCGCCGCTCGGCACGGCCTTCACGGTCACTGTCGATGTGCGCCACGGCCTCACCACGGGCATTTCCGCCGAGCAGCGCACCAACACGGTCCGGGCGCTCGCCAACCACAACATGGGCGCGACGGATTTCGTCCGCCCTGGCCACGTCTTCCCCTTGATCGCCAAGGACGGCGGCGTGCTCATGCGCTCCGGCCACACCGAAGCCGCCGTGGATCTCTGCAAGCTCGCTGGCCTTCCCCCGGTCGGTGTCATCTGCGAGCTCGCCAACGACGACGGCACGGTGATGAAGGGCGAGCAGATCGCCGCCTTCGCCAAGAAACACGATCTCAAGCGCATTTCGGTGGCCGACCTGATTGCTTATCGACAGGCACGCGAAAAGCTTGTCGAGCGCATCGCGACCTTCCCGGTTTCGACCGAGTGGGGCGACTTCACGGGCTATGCCTATTCGACGCCCTTCGATCCGGTTCAGCATGTGGCGCTTGTTCACGGACGCATCGGCGATGGAACGGATGTTCCAGCGCGCCTGCACCGCGCCAATGCCGTCGCCGACGTCTTCGGGGGCGGCAAGGCCATCGCGGCCGCGATGCAGCGGTTTGCGAAGGAGGGCCGGGGCGTGCTGGTCTACCTGCGCGATGGAACGGCCGGCGTTCCGACGACCCATTTCAACGAGGCCGACACGACGGGCTCTGAAGACGCCCGCATGAACCAGTGGCGGGAAATCGGCGTCGGCGCGCAGATCCTGAAGGATCTCGGTGTGGTTTCCATCCGCAATCTCGCCACATCTTCGCGGTCTTACGTGGGATTGAGCGGATTCGGAATCTCCCTTGTCGGCGAGGAGACGCTGGAGTGCTGAGTTCCGCGCCGCAACGATCCCACGCAATCGAATGATGAAGCAGTCGCCTCTTTGAACCAGATCCCTTTGAAGCCGAACGACGGCACGCCCCTGGGGGCAGCGTCCGAGACCACGGCCTCATCGACGACATCGGCCGATATGTCATCGCAGGGCGGGACCCGGTTCCGTCGCCTGGGAGAGCGCTTGCGCGGGTTTACGGCAGGGCTCATCACCGGCGAACCTGGCCGCGCGGCTGCATCGCTCGCCTTCCGCCTCTTCGGCGCAAGAGCGATGTCGATCGTCACGCTGATCGTCGCGGCGTGGTTCGTCAGCATCGAGGCTTTCGCGGAGTTCGGCGTCTACCAATCCGCCGCCACCCTGATCTGGATTGCCGTCTTCCTCCGGTACGACACGGCCATTGTCGCTTCCGCGACCGATCAGGAAGCGGCCAAGGCCCTCCGTTTGTGCATCGTGGTCGGCGGGGTTCTCTGGGGCGTGACGTCGCTTCTCGCTCTCGGCGCCGGCGAGATCGGCCTGATGCGCTTCAAGCTGATCGTGTTCCTGCCCCTGGCCATTCTCGCGCGCGCACTGCTGCGGCTCGCTTTCTCCGTGACCACGCGGGAAGGGGATTTCCAGGCCCTCGGGCGGGCCTCGATGGTGCAGTCGATCTTTCAGCCTGTGGCGCTCGTTCTCTTCGTCGCCTCACCACTCGACGATGATGCGCTCTGTTTCGTTCTCGCTGACATCGTCGGCCACACGAGCGGGGTGATTTATCTGCTGTGGCGCAACAGGCGGCACCTGCCCGCATTGCGTTATGGCTGGTCCATCAACGATCTCTTCACGACCGCCGCGCGCTGGAGAGGGCTGCCGCTTTACAACCTTCCCGGCGCGTTCCTGTCGCTCGCCTTCGTCATCTCGCCGCTCATGATAACGCCGATGGCGGGTGACGCGTTGATCGCCGGTCTCGTAGCCTTCGCCTACCGCATCTTCGATGTGCCGACGCAGATCATCACCGCGGCTTCGACACCGATCTTCCTGCATCGCCTGCGTCCGTCTGCGGACAGGGCAGGGGCCGTGTTCGGACGGCACATGATGCTCGCCCTCGTTGCTTTCATCGGTCTGGCCTATGCCTGCGTCGCGGGCCTGATCGTCGCCGTCGATCCCTGGCTCAATTCGACGGAGCTTGCCGACTTGCCGAAGGTTGTTCCGGTCGTCGCGTTCTTCCAGCTGTTCGTCGCTCTGGCGGCCCCCTTGAGCGAGTCCTGTGCCATGTATCCGCAGCAGAAGCGGCTCGTCTCGATTCATGGTGCCGCGCTTCTTGCGAGCGTTCTCGCGGTGTTTCTTGCAAACAAGGGGGGCGCCGAAGCGGCTTTGCTCGTGCTGGCTGCAATCTCCGCGTTCCGTGCACTGGCGCTCGGCGAGCTTCTGCGTCAGCTCTCGACGCTCAGCAATCTCGCTTTCCGCCCACGCCCTGTCGCGGAAGCATAGAGCCTGATCCGATAAATTCAGATCTTGCGTGCTTTGCTCGTGTGCTAATGCCCGAGCAAAGCGTCGACATGCAGCGCCGTCGACTTGGCGAGCCCCTCGAGGTCGTATCCTCCTTCGAGCACTGAAACGATCCGCTTGTTGCAATGGGTGGCCGCGAGGCTCATCAGCATTTTCGTGGCCCAGGCAAAATCGCCCTCAGTCAATTGCAGGCCTCCCAGCGGGTCGCGCCAATGAGCATCGAACCCTGCCGAGATGACAATGAGGTCGGGCTTGAAGGTGTCGATGCGTGGGAGAATGCGCCCTTCAAGCGCTTCACGAAAAACCTGGCTGCCATCGCCGGCATGAAGAGGCACGTTGACGATGTTGTCGTAGGCCCCCACCTCGTCGGCCGCGCCCGTGCCAGGATAGAGAGGAAACTCGTGCGTCGAGCAATAGAGAACGCTCGCGTCGTTCCAGAAGATGTCCTGCGTCCCGTTGCCGTGGTGGACGTCCCAATCGAGGATCGCGACGCGCTTCGCGCCGTGTCGATGCTGCGCGTGGCGTGCGGCGATAGCGGCGTTGTTGAAGAAACAGAATCCCATTGCGCGCGCTCGCTCGGCATGGTGGCCGGGCGGCCGCATGGCGACGAAGGCGTTTCTCATCTGGCCGGTCATCACCTCGTCGACAGCGCGCACCGCGCCGCCCGCGCTCCGCAGGGCCGCCTCGAACGTGCCGGGTGACATCACGGTATCGTCGTCGAGTCTTACGAGTCCTTCGCGAGGGCAGATGTCGCGAAGTCCCTCCACATAATGCGCAGGGTGGACCAGCGCGATGGTGTCGAGTTCGGCCATCGGCGCCTGCTCGCGCACGAGAGCAGAAAACCGCTCCTGCTCCAGGGCGGCTTCGATGGCGCGAATCCGGTCCGCTCGTTCGGGGTGCCCGAGCGGGGTCTGGTGGTCCAGGGCGGCGGGGTGGCTGAGATAAAGGGTGCTCATGACGCCTCGAAAGGGAACATCTAGTTTCGCAATGCTTTGTGCGTCTGTCCATGTTGTTGCAAAGCAACACTATTGGACGCTATTTCGTGTCAAGGTACTGTTGATTCGGCCAGGGCTTCCCTGCCGGGATCTCCATCTTCCGCATGTTCTTAAAACAATGCTGCTTTTTGCAGTGTAGCGAGGCTTTGTCTCATGAGGTTTTCGGGCCTGTCACTTCTCCTGGCTACGTCGGTTGCCGTTGCCGGGTGTACCTTCAAGGGGGTTCCCGAGCCCGAGTTGTCGGCCCGCGACGCGGAATTCATGGCGCTCGTTCCCAAGGCGCAGGACGATCTGCGGTACGGACGCTATCTGATGGACGATTCGACCGGCGAAGCGCCCGGCACCATCGTCGTCGATACGAAGGAGCGTTTCCTCTACTATGTGCTGCCCGGCAAGAAGGTGATCCGTTACGGCGTCGCTGTCGGCGATGAGGCCTATGGCTGGACGGGCACGGCTCGTGTCGCCCGCAAGGCGGAATGGCCGGATTGGAACCCGCCGGCGGAAATGAAGGTGCGCTGGCCGCATGTGCGCTTCACCAAGGGCGGACCGGAAAATCCGCTCGGCGCGCGCGCTCTCTACCTTTACGAGGGCGACAAGGACACTCTCTATCGCATTCACGGCACCAACGAGCCGGAGAAGATCGGCCTTGCCGTGTCGTCAGGCTGCATCCGCATGAAGAACATCGACGTGGTGGATCTCTACAACCGCGTCGGCGCGAACGCGAAAGTCATTGTGCGATAACGAAAAAGGGCGCCTTCGCGGCGCCCTTTTCATAGTCTATCCGGATCAATCGGTCAGAGCTTCCTGGCGTAAAATCGCGGGAAGCTCTTTTCGTTCGGCAGCCACCGTCTGAGGCTTCGCCACTTGCATCGCTGCCACGAGGGCCGGCAGCGCGACGGGCTTGAAGGCCTTTGCCAGCTCACCCGAAGCCGAAGTCTTCTGATGGCCAGGTTGCTTCGGCGGGGTGCTTTTCAAAAGCATTACGCTCATCCTTGACGTTTAGCGAAGTCGTTCCTCAGAACAACGGGCCTTCATGATCCCGATGGTCGTGACAACTTCGAGGCAAGACCACGATCAATGCGGGTTTGATCGTTATTGTCTTGCGGATGCTTAACCGTGGATTAACGGTCAAGCTTGCGCGAAGGAACGCGCCCTTTGCATCATGACTTCTTCTTGGAACGCTCGGAATAGATCGCGACCAGCATCAGTGCGCCAATCACGGAGAGGTGCTCCGTGGCGGTATGCAGCGCCACGACGCCCGCTTGGCCTTCCAGGGCCCAGAAGCGATGGACGATGAGAATGGTGAGGAACGTGAAGACGCCCAAAGCGCCCGCAGCGAGCCACGTCACCTTGTCGAGGATGATCAGCACCGCGCCAACCAGGAGGACTAAGGCCGTCAGCACGTTGAAGAAAACTGCCGGCTCAAGGTTGAAATGGCGCATTTCTGCGAGGCCGCCTTGAAAATCCAGAACCTTCGAGAGGCCGCCGGCAAGAAAAACGAACATGAATAAGACGCGCGCGAAAATCTCGAAGCCCTTGTTCGACAAGATGGTCTGGACCCAACGTGGTGTCATGGAAAATTCTTTCTAAGATCTACTTGGATTGCGGAGGCGATATATCATGCCGCTTCCGCTGTGGAAGTTGTGCGAAAACTTGCGGGGAAAGAGTGTGCTTGATCGCACATCCCGGACGGAAGGCCTTGCAGAGAGGGAAAATTTCTTAGTGAGGATGCTGCGGCATCCGCCGCTCTAAGCTTTCTTCTTCGCGGATTTCTTGCCTTCGAAATCGCGAGCCCTCTCGCGCCAAGTCAGCACGATTCGCTCCAATTCCGTGAGATCGCTACTTTCGAGCGTTCCGAGAGTGTCGAACACGTAAGCGCGCTGCGCGGCGATTCCTTTCTCCGCGAGCTCACGCCCCTTTGCGGTCAGGTAAAGCGCGTTCGAGCGGCGATCCCCGGGGATCGAGCGGCGCTCGACGAGCCCGGCTTCCACCATTCTGTCGAGAAGGCCGGAGACGTTGCCTTTTGTGACATACAGCTTTTCCGCGAGTTCCTGCTGGCTCAAACCTTCCTGCTCGGTGAGCGTCGACAGAAGGTCGAATTGCGGGATCGAAAGGCCGATTTCCTTGAGCCGCATCGAGACGGTGTTGAGGGCGCGCCGGTGCAGGCGCACGAAGCGGAACCAGATACGAAGCGGATCGGCCTGCTGATCCGTTGCGGCAAGTGAACTCAAAGCGGGAAATCCTCGAAAGCGGCAACAGTTTATATCGGAACGTTCAAACGGCCAAACGACGACGATGCCGGGGGCGAGGTGCGGTGCCGGGGCGCTGAGGGTGTGGGCGCAACATCCACTTTTCCGAAAAGCGCTCTAGGTTCTGAGCGTCATGCGTCATCTCATCATCGAGGAACCGGTTACCCGTCCCGCGAAATGGTCGCCCATGATCGCGTGGTTCGCCATTGCGGTCGCGGCTCTCGCGGCTTTGTTGATCCGGTTCGAGCGGATCGATTATGAGGCCGGATTCATCGCGCTGGGGGCGGGGGGCGTTCTCGCACTTCTTGCCATCCTCCTCTCGGGCATCGCGTTCGTGCGCATCTGGCAAGAAGGGAGGCAAGGGTTCGGCAGCGCGGTATTCGGGATCTTCCTCGCGGCTTTGCTGCTCGCCTATCCGGCGTGGCTCGCTCTTCAGGGCGTCCGGTTGCCGCCGGTGAACGACATCAGCACGGATATCGAATCCCCGCCCGGATTCTCCCGCTCCCGCGCCGTTCTTGCCGCACGGGGCGGCTGGGTTCCGCCGGAGGTGCCTTTGGAGAAGCGCGAGGCGCAGCGCGCGGCCTATCGGGAGGTCGCTCCGCTCTCCCTCGACATGGGGCCGGTGGAGGCTTTCGCGCTGGTGCGCAAGGCCGCCGCCAATCTCGGCTGGCAGGTGATCGAGACGCGGCCTCCCGGCGGGCGCACGGGAAGCGGCTATCTGGAGGCTGTCGACAGAACTCTGCTTCTCAGGCTGCCCGGCGATGTGACCGTGCGTGTGCGTCCCCGCGCGGATGGCGCGCGCATCGACATCCGCTCCGCATCGCGCTTCGGTACGCGCGATTTCGGCACGAACGCCAAGCGCATCCGCGCTTTTCTCGACGAGGTTTCCAACCTCGCGATTGCCGCCAAATAAGGCTGTGCTCAGGCCAGGCGATATTCGCTCGTCAGCGTCGGCTCGCCGTCTGTCCGCACGATTCCGCGCGCCACGAGATCTTCCAGATGGGCGAAAACGGAAAGGCCCGCCGCTCCAATCAGAGCAGGCTTCAGGCCCTGATAGATCGCAGCGACAATCGCCGGAATCGCGCGGTCGCCCTCTCTCAGACGGTTGAGAATGGATGCTTCCCGCTGGCGGCGGTGAAGGGCGAGGGCGCGCAGGAAACGTTGCGGCTCGCGCACCGGCCCGCCGTGACCGGGCCAGTAGATCTCATCCTCCCGCGCGCGCAGCTTCTCGAGGGATGCCATGTAGTCGCTCATCGCCCCGTCCGGCGGCGCGACGACGGTGGTGGACCAGGCCATGACATGGTCCGCGGAAAACAGCGTGCGCTCTTCGGGCAGGGCGAAAGCCAGGTGATTGGCCATATGCCCCGGCGTCGCGACAGCCGAGAGCCGCCAGCCCGGCCCCTCGACCGTATCGCCCTCGAAAAGCTCCTGCTCGGGCGCGTAATCCTTGTCCGAGCTCGCCTCCAGCATGTTGGCCTCGCCAAGGGCGAGGGGGCGCGCGCTGCGGTGGGCGCTGCATCCGACGATGAGCGCACCCGTCGCCTCCTTGATGGCGCGGGCGGCGGGGGAGTGGTCCCTATGGGTGTGCGATACGAGAATATGCGTGACCGTCTCGCCTCGCACTGCGTTCAGCAGCGCCTCGACATGGTCGGCCAAGTCCGGGCCGGGATCGATGATCGCGACGCGTCCGTTGCCGACGATGTAGCTGCAGGTGCCGGTGAAGGTGATCGGCCCCGGATTGCCGGCGACGATCCGGCGAACGAGGGGGCTGAGGCGGGCGCATTCGCCCGAAGGGGTCGTAAAGCCCGTATCGAAGACAAGGTCGTCGGACATCGGCCTATCCTGCATGAATGGAGCGCTGCCGCTCTATCGGTTCGTTTCCGGTGGGTCGCCAGAGGCCATCGCCTTGAGACATCCGCCCGACCCTCCTATAAGGCGTTGTGAGCCGCCGTCGAAGCGGCGTAAGTTCTGGAGACTGAAATGTCGATTGGCGCATCGTCGCTGGCTTCGCCCACCCTTGCCGGCCTGTTCTGGCCCTCCAAGGATGATGTCCGTTTCGCCGCCCTGCGCGCCGTCGTTCTGGCGGTTGTCGGCTCGGCGCTGTTGACCCTGTCCGCCAAGGTGCAGGTTCCCTTCTATCCCGTCCCCATGACGATGCAGACGCTCGTCGTCCTCGTCATCGGCGCAACCTATGGCTCGCGGCTCGGCGTGGCGACCGTCGCGCTTTATCTGGCGCAGGGCGCTGCGGGCCTGCCGGTTTTCGCCAACACCCCCCCGCTGCCGGCTGGCCTCGGCTACTTTGCAGGTCCGACGGGCGGCTTCCTTCTGGGCTTCCTCGCCTCGGCTCTCGTCATGGGCGTCATGGCAGAGAAGGGCTGGGATCGCTCGCTCGCCCGCGTCATCGTCATGATGACGATCGGGCATGCCGTCATCTTCGCCTTCGGCCTTGGCTGGCTGTCCATGTGGATGCCCGTCCTCAAGGCTTGGGCAGTCGGTGCCGCCCCGTTCATCGCCGCGACTGTCGTCAAGACGGCTCTTGCCGTCGCCCTGATGCAGGCCGGTTGGACCGTTGCCCGCCGCAGCGCGCGATAATCCGCCTCTCAATCCCATAAACGAGAAAAGCCGCCTGAAAGGGCGGCTTTTTTCATGTTCGCATCGGGAAGCGTGAACCGCTGTTGCTGCTCAGGCCTTGGAAGCCTGATCATTCTCTGCCGATTCGTGATCCGCGGCGACCCGCAGAAGCTCGGGAAGAGGAACCCAGCCGACATTCTCGCGGCGATTGAGAACGAGATAGGCCTCACCCTCACGCACGGCGTCGACCGTGCAGGAGTAGGCGCGGCGATCTGCCGGGGGGCGGTAGACGACGGTATCGCCGACCGCGATGCTGTCATCCGCGCGGGGGGAGGCAGGCGACTTCGCCTGTGGAGCGGCGCTCGAGGGATCATCGCTGGGGGTGCCGTTCTGCGCCCGATAACGATCCAGAGCCGCAATCGCGGCCCGGGCCCGGTCGCGGTACCGGTCCGAGATCACGCGGAGGATGCTGCTGCTCTCCCGGCCGGGATACCAGGATGTCCCGCCGATCTTGGCAAGTTCTTCCGCTACGATCTCAACTTCTTCATCCGTCATATCAAATCCTCCCGCCGATCCGAACGCTATATACTTCATGAGGCGAACTTAACCGGGCGGTCTGTGCTCTACGCCAAGAGCCAGAATGCTACGCCCGCGACTCAGACTTTGAAAGAGTGAAGGGGTAAAAGAAGGGGTGCCTCAGGATTGCTTTGTTGTTGCATTTCTTCCTTTAGGGAATGCGTGCAGGCGCACGCAATAGGACTTTTTGGCTCTCATGACAAATGAGAAGCGACAACCCGCGAGAAAAGTTTCCAATGTCGGATGAATTTTTTTGCCTTGGGACAGGGAAGGCGACAGCACGCGCAAGACAGACGCGCTCTGTCTCACTCGGTGACCATGTGGGATTTAGGCGGTCCCGTTCAAAACTCTGAGTTAAAAGGTCGGTGTGCCGACGGCCGGCATGCTCATTCGGTACATGAAGCGGTACACGATCCCGCTAAGCGGGAAGTTTCTTCTTTTGAAAGACGTTGTGATTTCAGCGGAAATAATGGTCGGAGTGGCAGGATTTGAACCTGCGACCCCTACGTCCCGAACGTAGTGCGCTACCAGACTGCGCTACACTCCGCCGCCGAAATCGTCGGGAGGCCGCCTTATAGCGGCGGGATGGGGGTCCTGCAAGCGCCAAGGCGACAAAAAATTCATCTCTTTCCAACTGCGACAAACACGGTTGCCAGCGACGCTCATGCCGACTATGTAAACCGCGCTTCACGAAGCGCATTGGGGCGTCGCCAAGCGGTAAGGCAGCGGTTTTTGGTACCGCCATTCCCAGGTTCGAATCCTGGCGCCCCAGCCAAATCCAACGAACATCGTCGTTTATCGAGAGCCATGAGACGGTTGGCGCTTTCATGCGCGCTGAGGTGGCACAAGTTGTCGGCCAAGCGGAGCGGCGACCGCCCCGCCCGTCGTTGCGTTCTCGTGGTGACGTGGCGCCGTTCAGCTCTCAGAGCTGCGACCGCAAATGCTCGAGATTGTATCCGGCAGCAGCGGCGGCACGAAGGATATCCTCCGGCTCCTGTTGGCCCGCTGAGGCGAGGGCCCAGAGCGTGGCCGAGCGCGTTCCCGAGCGACAGAAGGCGAGGATGGGATGCTTCATCTCGCCAAGGGCAGCTTTGAAGGCTGCGACATGGGCGGCGGTCAACTGGCCGGGAACGAGCGGAATGTGCCGGTAGTCGAGACCGAGTTGCGCCGCGAGGGCAGCGAGTGTGGTGTTCAAAGGCTGGTCTGGGCTCTCTCCATCGGGGCGATTGTTGATGACGGATTTGAAGCCCTGCGTTGCGGCCTGCTTCAGATCGTCTTCCGTCAGCTGAGGAGAGACGGAGATGTCTTGTGAGAGTTTGGCGGCTTGCATGAGAGCTCCTTTCATTTCGTGGAATGCACCGCTCACGGGCGGCAATAAAGCTTGTGCAGCGTGGCGAGGAGTTCTTCGATGCGCGGATCGGCGACGCGGTACCAGAGGGTCTGACTCTCGCGTCGGAAGGTGACGATGCCCTCGTCCCGCATCTTCGCCAGATGCTGCGAGAGGGCCGATTGCGACAGCGAAACCGCGTCCGCCAAGGCAGTCCCGTTGGCCTCGCCCCATTCCACCAGCTTGCAGACGATCATCAGCCGGCGTTCGTTGGCGAGCGCACGAAGAATATCGGCGACCTCCGTGGCCTTCTTTTCGAAAACCTCCGGATCGAAGCCAGGATCGATCACTTGCGGGCTCCTGTAAATTAGATATTGCTTAATTAGCAATTTCTTATATATGATGTCAAGAACGATGGCGCGGGCCTACCCGCGGCAGGATGGCAACCTACCTGCAAGTGGCAGCAATGGAAAATTCCATACGCATCGCTCCGCCGTCGCAAAGGGAGACTTAAAATGACGATCGATCGTGCTGTGATGTTCTTTGCGGGCTTTATGGTGCTGCTGTCCCTGGGGCTCGGCCTTTACGTGTCGCCGTATTGGTTCTGGCTGACGGCCTTCGTTGGCGTGAACCTGATGCAGTCGTCCGTAACCGGTTTCTGTCCTGCGGCGATGGCTTTCAAGAAGCTCGGCTTCAAGCCCGGCGTGGCGTTCCGCTGAAGCTCACACGCATCCGCATTTTCTTCATTGGACCGAGGCGTCTCATGGCGGCTGTGAAAACGTTCGCGCGGGCTTTACTCTTCGTTGCGGCGGGAACGACATGGTCCTGCGCGCAGGCAGGGGAGTTCACGGTTCGGGCCGTAACGATCCCTGAAACGAAAGCGGTCTTCGCTCGCGTGGAGAGCCGCACAGTCGTGCCGGCACGCGCGCGCATCGGCGGAACGATCAGGGAAGTGAAGGTTTCCGAAGGCAGCCAGGTTGAGGAAGGGCAGGTCATCGCCGTCGTCGTCGATGACAAGATCGCCCTTGAGCTAAATGCCGCAGAAGCCAGGATCAATCAGCTCAAGTCGCAGCTAGAGAATGCACGCACCGAGCTCGACCGCGCGCAGATGCTTTTTTCGCGTGGCGTCGGCACGCAGAGCCGCGTCGATCAGGCAAAGACGCAGTTCGACGTGACCGTCAATCAGGTCGCTGCGGCGGAGGCCGACAAGGCCGTCGTCATGCAAAGGGCGCGCGAGGGCGATGTGCTCGCGCCCGCGACGGGACGCGTGCTCACGGTGCCGGTGACGTTGGGTTCCGTCGTCCTGCCAGGAGATCAGATCTCGCGCATTGCGAGCGGTCAGTATTATCTGCGCCTCTCGATCCCGGAGCGGCATGCTGCCGAGATCGTTGAGGGAAGCAGCGTTATCATCGGCGAGCGCGGCCTTGCGCCCGTGCGCAACGATAGCAAGGCGAGCGTGCGTCAGGGACGCATCGTCAAGGTCTATCCTGAAATCGAAAATGGCCGCGTCATCGCCGATGTCGATGTTGCGGGTCTCGGCGATTATTTCGTGAATGAGCGCACGCTGGTGTGGATTCCCGTCGGCAAGCGTTCGGCGATTGTCGTCCCGCCGCAGGCGCTCACGACGCGCCACGGTGTCGACTACGTGCGTGTGACGACGGCCGAGGGTCCGCGCGATGTGGCTGTCATCACGGGCGAGACGTTCGAGGATCAGGGCCAGAAACGCATCGAGATTTTGACGGGCCTGCGTGACGGCGACAAGGTTGTGCTGCCGTGAATCTCGGAATTGCAGGCCATCTCACCCGCTTCTTCATCAACTCGCCGCTCACGCCACTCTTCCTCGTCGCCTCTTTCGCGCTCGGGCTTGTTGCTCTCGTCACGCTGCCGCGCGAGGAGGAGCCGCAGATTTCCGTGCCGATGGTGGACATCCGCGTTTCCGCGAACGGGTTGAAAGCGGAAGATGCTGCCAAGCTCGTGACCGAGCCGTTGGAGACCATCATCAAGGGTATCGCCGGTGTCGAGCATGTCTATTCGCAGACACAGGACGACGGCGTTCTCGTCACGGCCCGCTTCCTCGTCGGTACAAGTTCGGACGCCGCCATCCTGCGCGTGCACGAGAAGGTGCGCGCCAATATGGACCGCATTCCGGTCGGTATTCCGGAACCCTTGATCGTTGGACGAGGGATCGACGATATCGCCATCGTCGTCGTGACATTGACGCCGAAGGCGGATGCCACCTCGCGCTGGACGCAGAACGATCTCACGCGCCTTGCACGCGAGTTGCAGGTGGAGGTGGCGAAGCTGCCGGATATCGGCCTCACCTATATCGTGGGTGAGCAGCCGGAAGAGATCCGGGTCGAGCCCGATCCTGAAAAGCTCTCGCTTTACGGTATCACGCTGCAGCAGCTCACCGCCAAGATCGAAGGCGCGAACCGCTCTTTCCAGATGGGGCAGCTTCGGCAGAACGGGCAGCAGCTTCCTCTTGTCGCCGGACAGACCCTGCAGAGCGTGCCCGAAATCGGAAACATTCTGCTGACGGCGCGGGACGGGCGTCCTGTCTATGTCAGGGACGTGGCCAAGGTGGTGCTGGAGACCGAGACGAGCGAAGCCCGCGTTACGAACATCAGCAAGGTTGGCGGCGGTCTCGAGCGTGTGCCTGCGGTATCGCTCGCCTTCGCGAAACGGCCCGGCACCAACGCGGTCGTCATTTCGGAGTCTATCGTCAAGCGCCTTGAGCAGGTGCACGGTCAGATCTTCCCCGCCGATGTGGAAATGACCGTCACGCGCAACTACGGTGAGACCGCGAACGAGAAGGCGAACGAGCTTCTGTTCCATCTGGGTCTCGCAACGATTTCCATCGTCGTTCTCGTTGCCCTGTCGATCGGCTGGCGCGAGTCGCTGGTGGTCGCGTTGGTCATTCCGACGACAATCCTGCTCACGCTCTTCGCGTCACGCCTGATGGGTTACACGCTCAATCGGGTCAGCCTCTTCGCACTCATCTTCTCCATCGGTATTCTGGTGGACGACGCCATCGTCGTGATCGAGAACATCGCACGCCACTGGGCGATGAAGGGCGGGCGCAACCGAGCGGCTTCCGCCATCGATGCGGTCGCCGAGGTGGGCAACCCCACCATCGTCGCGACATTGACCGTTGTGGTGGCGCTTTTGCCGATGCTGTTCGTCTCAGGGATGATGGGCCCTTACATGAGTCCCATTCCGGCGAATGCTTCCGCCGCGATGGTGTTCTCGTTCTTCGTCGCCGTCATCGTCACGCCCTGGCTCATGCTGCGGCTGGGCAAGGCGCACGTCCAAGATCATGAGAAAACGGGAGATCGCGAAGCGGGTTGGCTTGGCCGCCTTTATGTGGCAGTTGCCGAGCCGGTTCTGCGCACACGCGGGCGCGCCTGGACGTTCCTTGCCGTGGTGGGGATCGCCACCATTGCCTCGCTTGGTCTCATCTACACGAAGCACGTCACCGTGAAATTGCTGCCTTTCGACAACAAGGCGGAACTCGACGTCGTGATCGACCTGCCGGAGGGCTCTTCGGTTGAGGACACGAACCGCGCACTTCAGGCAATTGTCGACAGGCTCGCCGCGATTCCGGAAACCGTGTCGTTCCAGGCTTACGCGGGCACGGCTTCGCCGTTCAACTTCAACGGGCTCGTGCGGCACTATTACTTGCGCAACCTGCCACATCAGGGCGACGTGCAGGTGAACCTTCTGCCGAAGGGAGAGCGGAGCCGTGAGAGCCATGACATCGCGCTTGAAATTCGCGAACGGCTGAAGGGGCTCGATCTTCCGGCACGAACGACCGTGAAGGTAGTCGAACCGCCTCCGGGGCCGCCGGTGCTCGGAACGCTGCTCGCCGAGATCTATGGACCTGATGCTCAGACACGCCGGGCCGTCGCCGCGAAAGTTCGCAAGGCCTTCGAGAGCGTGCCGTTCATCGTGGACGTAGGCGATTCATACGGCGCGCCTGCGGACCGCGTGCGGATCGCTATCGATCAGGACAATCTGGAATATTACCGGGTTGAGCAATCCGACGTTTATGACGCGATCCGCGCCTTTTACGGCGGTACGACCGTGGGCTATTCGCACAGGAGCGGCGGCCGCCAGCCCATCCCGATCCGCCTTGCTCTCCCTAAGGACGAGAAGGTGATGAGCGAGCGCAACCTGACGCTGCCCGTTCCTGCCAATACGCTTCCCGGCGACAGGAGCGTGGTGGAGCTCGGCGATGTCGTGCGGGTGACGCGCGAGCCTGCCTCGTTCCCGATCTTCCGACACAACGGGCGCGCGGCGGAAATGATTACCGCCGAACTTGCCGGCGAGTTCGAGGCACCCGTTTACGGTATGATCGCCGTGGCCGATGCCATTAAACAAATCGACTGGGGCGATTTGCCGAAACCCGAGATCGCCTTGCACGGCCAGCCTGACGACGAATCCCGCCCGACCCTTTTGTGGGACGGGGAGTGGGAGGTGACGTGGGTCACGTTCCGCGACATGGGAGCCGCGTTCGCGGTGGCGATCCTCGGCATCTACATTCTCGTCGTCGCGCAGTTCGGCTCATTCAAGCTGCCGCTTGTCATTCTCACGCCGATTCCACTGACCTTCATCGGGATCATGCTCGGGCACTGGCTGTTCGCAGCGCCGTTCTCGGCAACGTCGATGATCGGCTTCATCGCGCTTGCGGGCATCATCGTCCGCAACTCGATCCTGCTCGTGGACTTCATCCGTCACGCGCGACGGCCCGACCGTCCGCTGATCGATGTAGTGCTCGAAGCGGGAGCCATCCGGTTCAAGCCAATCCTCCTGACCGCGATTGCGGCGATGATCGGCGCGGCTGTCATTTTGACCGACCCCATCTTCCAGGGGCTTGCCATTTCGCTTCTGTTCGGATTGGCCTCGTCCACGGCGCTGACGGTGCTCGTCATCCCCGCGATCTATATCGCGCTGCGCGGGCGCGGCGATGCGTGAGGTCAGCTCGTCGGCAAGGGTGTGCCGTTGGCGATGAAATCCTCCAGCAGCTTTGTTGGCTGGGAGATGTCGATACCCTTTTCGCTAAGCCATGCGTCGTTCAGCGTGGTGGAGCGGTAGCGGTCGCCGTGGTCGCAAAGCAGCGTCACGACGGAGCCCTTCTGGCCTGAGCGGATCATCTCCGACATGAGCTGCAGGCAGGCCCAGATATTGGTTCCCGTGGAGCCGCCGCAGCTCTTGCCGATGATGCGGCTGATGACGCGTTGCGCGGCAAGGCTTGCCGCATCCGGAACCACGACCATGCGGTCGATCACCTCGGGAACGAAGGACGGCTCGACGCGGGGCCGCCCGATGCCTTCGATCACGGATGTGCAGCGCTCGATGCGCTTGATGCTGCGGTCCACATAGTGGCGATGGAACACGGAGCCTTCCGGGTCCGCCACGCAAAGGCGGGTCGCATGTCTTTTGTAGCGCACATAGCGGCCAAGCGTGGCGGAAGTTCCGCCCGTTCCCGCGCCTGAAACGATCCAGGTCGGAATGGGATCGGGTTCCTGCGCCATCTGCGAGAAGATCGATTCCGCGATGTTGTTGTTGCCGCGCCAATCGGTGGCGCGTTCGGCGTAGGTGAACTGATCGATGTAGAAGCCGCCCGTTTCATCGGCGAGCCGCTGAGCCTCGTCATAGACGCTGGCGGGATTGTCGACGAGATGGCACTCGCCGCCATAAAACTCGATGGCCGCAATTTTTTCGCGCGACGTCGATTTCGGCATGACGGCGACGAAACGCAGTTTGAGCAGACGGGCGAAGTAAGCTTCCGAAACGGCGGTCGACCCGCTCGAAGCTTCGACGATCGTCGTGCTGGGGCCGACCTTGCCGTTGCACAGGGCATAGAGAAACAGCGACCGCGCTAGCCTATGCTTCAGGCTTCCCGTCGGATGACTCGACTCGTCCTTGAGATAGAGCGTGATGCCGGGCGTCTTCGGCAAGTCGATGCGGATGAGATGCGTATCCGCCGAGCGGTTGAAATCGGCCTCGATGATCCCGATGGCCTCATGCAGCCAGGCCTGGGAACAACATCCGGAGACCTCTTTTCCAACGAGGCGAGAGCTTTCGGGCATCATGAGGCGCATCTTTCCGGAGCCGGGGCTTAAAGAGATGGAACCATCATGCGCAGCAGCCCCGGTAATTATTCTTCTATTTTGCCCGCAAGGGACCGAGTAAGATAAAAAATATATCAAAAAATCCAGAAATTCCGGAATATTTTATCGTAAATTGCACTCACGCCTGTGATCATTGTTCTCAATCGATCCATAAACTGATAAATCCTTTCGGAAAAGAGAGAGGCAGCCGGGAATACAGGATGAGCACGATTGACGATTTCGACCGCCGCATCCTCGCTGCCCTGCAGGCCGATGCGACCTTGACCGTCGGCGAGCTCGCGGAGCGGGTCGGGATCTCGTCCGGGCCCTGCTGGCGGCGTATCCAGAAACTGGAAAAGGCTGGCATCATCAAGAAACGGGTCGCCATTCTGGATCGTGACCTGCTCAATGTCGGCGTCACCGTGTTCATCGCCGTCAAGACGAGCCAGCACAATGCGGCCTGGCTGGAGAAGTTTCAGAAGGCGTTGAAGGACATTCCGGAGATTCTGGATTTCTACCGGATGAGCGGCGACGTCGATTATCTCATCCGCGCGGTGGTTCCCGACATCAAGGCTTATGACGATCTCTATAAGGAGCTTATCTCCCGTGTGGACTTCACCGACATCACCTCCATGTTCGCGATGCAGGAGATCAAGTCGACCACCGAGATCCCATTGAGCTACGCGATGCTCCGGCGCTGATTGCGCCTCTGGCGGCCCACGCTAGTCTGACGCTCGAAGAGTGATCGGACGATTCGCCATGAAAGCCACAGCCAGCCAGCGCCTCGAACAAGCCCTTGCCCGCATCGACGACACGAATGGGCAAGGCAAGATCGTTTTCACGAAGGTCTACAAAGACGAGGCGCGTCGCGCCGCCGAGGCGGCCGATCATCGCGCCCGCACCGGGACGCCGCTCGGCCCGCTCGATGGCGCCATCGTCTCCGTCAAGGATCTGCTCGATGTCGCCGGCGAGCCGACGGCGGCAGGATCAAAGATCAGCCGTGATGCGCCACCGGCGGAGCGCGATGCCGACGTGGTTCGCCGCCTGCGGGCAGCAGGCGCGGTCATCATCGGCAAGACCAACATGACCGAATATGCCTTTTCGGGCATCGGCCTGAACCCGCATTACGGAACGCCGGGCAACGCCCATGACACCAGCCGCATTCCGGGTGGTTCGTCCTCCGGCGCAGGCGTTTCCGTCGCCAGCGGCATGGCGGAGATCGCCATCGGTTCAGATACCGGCGGCTCCATCCGCATTCCCTCGGCCCTCAACGGCCTCGTCGGCTTCAAGCCGACACAGCATCGTGTTTCGCGCGACGGCGCTTTTCCGCTCTCCTTCCTGCTCGACACGCTCGGGCCATTGGCTCCTTCCGTCGCGGCGGCTGCGGCGACGGATGCAGTTCTTGCGGGTGAGGAGACCGATACGCTCGCGCAACGAACCGTGCCAGGTCTGCGCATCGGCATTCCACGTGGGTTTCTGTTCTCGGACACGCAGGACGACGTCGCGAATGCTTTCGAGCGCGCGATTTCGCATCTTGCAGCGGTGGGGGCGCGAGTCAGCGACGAAGCGCTTGACGATCTTCTCCTCGCGCCCAGCCGCGTTCAGACGCCGGTGAGTTTTGCCGCGATCGAGGCGCATTGTGTTCACAAGGATGCGCTGACGAGCCGGGCTGGCGATTTCGATCCCTTCGTTCACAAGCGCATCATGCGCGGCCGCGAACTCGATGCGCCGAGCTATGTCGGCATGGTGCAGGAGCGCGCGCGTCTGATGCCGGTAATGGATCAGCGCCTTGCCGATTTCGACGTGCTGGCGCTGCCGACGGTGCCGTTTGTTGCGCCGAAAATCGCGGATGTTCAGAGCGAGGAAGACTTCGTGCGCACGAACGTTCTGATCCTGCGCAACCCGTCCGTCTTCAATTTCTACGATCTGCCAGCCTTGTCCCTGCCGATCCCGCATGGCGGCCCGCTGCCCATCGGCCTGATGCTCGTTGGCCAGCGTGGACGCGACCGCGAGTTGCTCGCGGTCGGCGCGGCAATCGAAACTGAACTCAGCCGGATCTAGGCCGGCTGAACCAGGTTGGCGAGAAGCCGGAATGCGCCGGGAACGAGCTTGTCGAGCTGGTGGTGCAGCACGAGGCTGACATGGGTGTGCCGGCCTTTTCCGATTTGGCCTGAGACCAGTGCTCCGTGAAGCGGGTTCTCACCCTGATCGTTCATCGCGAGTAGCGGCTTGTAGGCGCCGTCCCACGATGAGGCGAAGTAGAGCCCGCGCTCCTTGTCCCAGCCACTCCAATCGCCCGCATCGATCTTGTTGGGGCCAGTAAGCAGCGGGTGGCCCGGCTCCAGAGTGGTAACGGGCGCATTCGGATCGGTCACCCGCCAACGCAGGGAAGGGGAGCCGATGATAAGGGGGCGCGGCGGCGTCTTCTGCGGGTCCCATCCATCCGACGGGCGATGATAAAGCGTCACGAGATGGCCGCCATCCTCGACGAAGCGATGCAACCGCGCTGTTGCTGCCGCAAGATCCGGGCGGGTGCCGAAGGCGAAGATGCCGATGACGATGGTGGTGAAACGCGACAGATCCTTGTTCAGCGCCTCGCCATCGAGCTCCGTGACATCGAAGCCCAGTCGTGAAAGCCAGACACCAACGCGATCATTGCCGCCGCCGACATAACCAATGCGCGTCTCAGGAGAGCGCCGCACATCGAGCGCCAGCACCTTGAGAACTTCACGATTCACAAGCGCAGTGCGTCCGATATGCGGATAAGCGATGGGCGTGGACCGATAGGCTTCCTGGCCTTCCACCAAGGGTGCAAGGGTGTAGAGCCCTGCCGCCAGACTGTCCGGCGGCGTGATGCGTGCACCACCGCTCTCGCCGACGATGTCCCAACCCTGCGGAGCCTTGAAGGCGACGTTGCCCGTTTCATCGCAATCAAGCCGCACCTTCACAGCGAGAGTGGCGAGCTTTTCCTGAAGGTTGATGATGATGGCTTCCGGTTCGAGCACCAGGGAGTGCGCCGGTGCAATGCGGAAGCCTTCCTCCAGATCTATGATGCTCTCGACTTCGCGCCCGCTGATCGTGGTGCGGATTGCGACAGTAACGTCGCCGTTTCCGCCGAGAGTGCGGTAGGCAGGAGGATAAGCCTTGGTGAATGAAGCATCCTGCGAGACTGAAAGATCGAAAAGGATTTCGCTTTCATTCTTGCGGCGCGAAGCTGCGATGGCGGGAGACAAAACCGGTTCTGCCGAGGCTTGAAGCTCCGGTGCATGCAGGGCCACGTGCAGAACACTTTTCCCACCGGGCGATACGACGCATGGTTCCGCCCATGCGCGCGCCTGTACGCCGCTCGCCTCCAGAA
Organism: Microvirga flavescens; assembly: GCF_003290125.1. GTDB lineage: Bacteria > Pseudomonadota > Alphaproteobacteria > Rhizobiales > Beijerinckiaceae > Microvirga > Microvirga flavescens. Next base: position 265,214 of record NZ_QMKH01000003.1, on the reverse strand, counting down.
TGACCGAATCGAGTTCGCGCAGCTTGCGCGTGAGACGATGGCCGATCTCGTTACACGTCGTCTCCGGGCACGCAGCCAAGGCCTTTTCGAGATGATCTGCGGCTTTCAAAGCGGCTTCGACAATGCGTTCGCGATGCGGGAAGGCGAGGATGGTGCCGTCGATGGCTTTCTGTGCTGCCGACAAGTGAGAAGCCACCTCAGCCGGGATATTCGCGCCACCGGCCAGCGCGCCGACCGTCGCGAAACCATCGCGTATGTCGCTCTCGTCCACCTCCTGGTCGAGACGATGGAGCGACCAGGATTGCGGCGGATTCTCGCGCCAGATCCCCATGCCCTGCGTTTGATGTTGCATACGCGACCACTCGCCGATGCGCGCGAAAGGCGCGCCTGTCGCGGTATCGACGCCGGGAGCCGTGACGTGCAGCGTGGCACGCGGAGGGGGGACTTCGTCATCATACGTGCCGCCGCCGCCGGACCAGGCGGGGAGGTAGAACTTCGAGACGCGCCACGGAGAAAGCCCCTCGGAGAAATGGTGCGGGTAGGCGCTTGGGTCCGCCGCGCGATCTATGGCAACTCTCGCGGCGCGAGTCATGGCGCGGTGGTGGCCGTGCTGGCCCGGTACGTCGAGGAACGTTGGGATCACGACATCAGGCCGCTCCTGCCGATAGGCGCGCACCAGACGTTCGATGATGCGATCCTCGCCCCAGCGGGCGAGCGTGTCCTCGCCGCTCTTGGAGAAGCCGAAATCGTGGACCGGATCGTCCGGCCCATGCCCGAGCCAATGAATATCGGCATCGATCACGCGCGCCGACGCTTCCATCTCGAGCGTTCTGACGATGCCGAGCGCTGCGCCGCGTTCCGGCCCGATGGCGTTCTGCCCGCCTTCTCCGCGCGTGGAGCAGGCGACGACGATGCGCATGCCGTAGCCGAAGCGCAAGGCGGCGAACATGCCGTTGGCTTCGTCATCCGGGTGTGCGCCCGTGTTCATGACGGTGAGGACAGAGGATAAACGTTCGAGCTTGCGGTGCAGGCGAACGAGGGCGGGGTCGGCCATTTCCTTCGCGATACGTTCGTGCGCGCGCAGCATCGGTTTGTCCTTTGGCGTTCTAAAGTTTTTCTTCACTTGCAGGCTCTGTTGCCGTGTCGAGCCTTGGCGTGACCGTTTCGAGAAGGGGCAGGGCAGCCGCGCCCAAGGCCGCTGTGAGTTGTCCCGTCGCCCCACGCATCACACGCGGAACGGATCGTTGATGTCGGCTCGCAATGGAGCGCGGCAGCGGGTCGAGCGCAGCGATCAAATCGTCGAGAAGCGCATCCGGCAATCCGCCGCCGAAGACGATGCTCTCGGGATCGAAGAGGTTTTCCAGCATGCCGACGACAGGCGAAAGATAGAATGCTGCTTCCGCGATCCATTCCCGCACGATGGGGTGCGCCTGACGGTGAAGGGCTTCAAGCTCCAGCGGGTCATCGCATGCAATGCCGCCGGCACTCAGACGCTCCTTCAACGCGTGCGGGGATGCATAGCGCTCAAGGCAACCGCGATTGCCGCACGGGCACGGTTTTCCACCAGGGGCGACGATGATGTGGCCGATTTCGCCCGCATTGCCGAAAGCGCCGCGCAAGGGGCGTCCTTCCGTGACGATGCCGAGACCGAGGCCAACACCGAAATAGAGCAGGCAGAAATTCTTGAGGTTACGCGCGACGCCATGCAGCCTCTCGCCGACAGCGGCGGCGGTCGCGTCGTTCTCGACCAAGGTCGTCTTTCCGGTCGTCTCGCTCAGGACGGCGCTTGCATCGAGACCGGACCAGCCGGGAAGGGTCGTCGGACCGACGGAGCTCATGCCTTCGATCTCGAATGGTCCGGGCATCACAACGCCGACGCCGAGCAATCTTTCGCTCGCGCCGGGAACTTTTTCGCACGCCTTGTCGATCTCTGCCTTCAACCGCTGCTTGATGTGACGCGGAGCGGTATCTCCCAGCGGGATCGTGTGATGCGCGCGCACCTGTCCCAGAAGATCGACGAGGACCGTGACGAGATGATCGGCTGCGATTTCGACGCCGACCGTCATGCCACCGTCAGGATTGACCATGACCTGCACGGGCGGCAGGCCGCGCCCTGCGCGCAGGCGGCCGCATTCGAGCAACAGACCTTCCTCGAGAAGCTCGCCGACGATGTTGGAAACGGCCTGGGAACTCAAATGCGCCAGGCGCGCGATGGCGGTGCGGCCGAGCGGCCCGTGCAGACGCACGGCATCGAGCACGACGCGCCGGTTATGGGTGCGGCTGCGTTCCGGGTTGTTGCCGATGGCAACTTTCGAGGGTGCATTCTTTGGGCGTGGCATCCCAGCCTCGTGCTCTGCGAAAGGAACGATGGCAAGCGTTCCTGAATAACTCAAGTAAATTATTTTATTGACAGGAGGCGTTCTTCCAAGCGAGCCTGTTCGAATGAGCGGGCTTTCTCACGCTCGGAACTGGGAACAAACGCCACGCCGATATGAAATCTCGGCTGGCCCATGTGGAGGGTCGAATGCGCTTTAAAAAGATGATCGCCGGTCTCGCCTTCGGCGTCAGTGTCCTCGCCGCCAATGCCGCGAGCGCTGTCGAGATCGAATATTGGCAATATGTTTTCGACTCCCGCGTGAAGGCGATGGATCAGCTGATCCAGAAGTTTCAGGCGGCCAACCCCGGCATCACGGTGAAGCACACCACCTTCCCGTACGCTGAGTATCAGACGAAAGTCGCAGCCACCGTCTCGGCCGGGCAGGGACCGGATGTGGTGCAGCTCTTCTACGGCTGGGTCGATGGCTTCATCGCCGGCAAGCTCATTCAGCCGCTACCGAAGGATGCGTTCCCGCATGACAAGATCGAGGCGGAATTCTTCCCGATCGTGACCGCCATGAAGCGCAACGGCGAGTATTACGGTCTGCCGACCGCGGTTCGCTCGCTCGCGCTGTTCTACAACAAGAAGGCGTTCCAGGCTGCGGGCCTCGACCCGAACAAGCCGCCGCAGACGATTGAGGAATTCGTCGCTGCCGCCGAAAAGACCGTGAAGCGCGATGGCTCGGGCAACATCGTTTCCGAAGGCTTCGCGATGGACATGGCGGGCCAGGATCACCAGTGGTGGCGCGAGGTTCTCGTTCGCCAGAACGGCGGCGTGCCTTACACCGATAACGACCGCAAGGTCGCCTACAACAACGAGGCCGGCCTCAAGGCGCTGCAATTCTATGTGGATCTGCAGAACAAGCAGAAGGTCGGCCAGCTCGGCTTCATGGACGAGGCGCAGGCGGCCTTCAAGGGCGGCCTTGCGGCGATGACCATCGATGGCACCTTCCGCCTTGGCGCGTTCAACGCCATCAAGTCCTTTGAGTGGGGCGTTGCGGAGCTTCCCGCCGCCAATGGCGTGCGCAGCAACTACGCGAGCTACTTCGCCAACGCCATCACCGGCAAGGCGCAGGGCGAGAAGCTCGATGCCGCCAAGAAGTTCCTGGCTTATGTCAGCTCTCCGGAAGCAATGGAGATCTGGTTGAAGGCGGTGGGCGAATTGCCTGCGCGTCGTTCCGCGGCGCTGACGCAGGAAAATCTCTCCAACCCGATCTACGGTCCCTTCCTCAAGGGTCTGGAATACGCGCACACCACCCTGTTCGTGGATGAAGCCGCTCAGCGGCAGGTCGCCATCGACATGGTCAACCGCGTTCTGATCCAGAAGCAGGATCCGAAGGAATCGCTCGCAGAGGCTGCCAAGGCCGAGCAGGCGATCATCGACCGCGCCGCGAAGTGAGGACGTGATGGTGACGGCATCGCCTGCGAAATCCAGCCGCTTATGGGATGGGATGAGTCTGCGTCAAAAGCGGGTGCTTTGGGCGTGGTCCTTCCTGGCGGTGCCGATCCTCTTCTATAGCGTCATCCGCTTCTGGCCCACGCTGGAAGCCTTCTGGCTGTCCTTCACGGACTGGAACCTGTTGAGGCCGGCGTCTTTCGTCGGCCTCGCCAACTACATCCGCCTCGTGAACGATCCGCTGTTCTGGCAGGTCTTCCGCAACACGGCGGCCTACCTTGTGATCGGAACGCCGCTGAGCCTTCTGATCTCGTTCGCGGTTGCATATTATCTCGACCGCGTCACCTTTATGCACGGCTTCATCCGCGCGCTCTATTTTCTGCCGTTTCTCACCACTGCCGCCGCGATGGCCTGGGTGTGGCGCTGGTTCTATCAGCCTGTGCCGATCGGTGTGATCAACGGATTTTTGAGCTCGATCGGAATTCCGCAGCAGCCGTTCCTGCGCTCCGTCACGCAGGCTCTTCCGGCGATCCTCGCCCCCGCCGTATGGGCCGGGCTCGGCTTCCAGGTCATCATCTTCATGGCGGGTTTGCGCGCCATTCCTTCATCCTACTACGAGGCCGCGCGCATCGACGGATTGTCAGAATTCACGATCCTGCGGAAGATCACTATTCCGCTTTTGAAGCCGACCATCGTCTTCCTCGTCGTGTTCTCGTCCATCGGCTTCCTGCGGATCTTCGATCAGGTCTACAACATGACCTTCAACGATCCGGGTGGGCCGCTCAACACGACGAAGCCGATTGTTCTGATGATTTATCAGACCGCCTTCAAATCGATGGAGATGGGTTACGCCGCGGCGCAGACGGTGGTTCTGTTCCTGATCCTTCTCGTCGTTTCCCTCATCCAGCTTCGTGTGCTCAAGGACCGCTGACCCATGACGACAGCTCCTCTTTCCGCGCATGGGGCGAGGCGGGGTTTCCCCGTTCGCCCGGGCCGCATCATCACCTGGACGTTGCTCTTCCTCGGCGGCCTTGTGATGGTGACGCCGATCCTGTTCATGCTGTCGACGTCACTGAAGGACGCTTCGCAGGTCTACGATCTGCGCCTTATCCCGGAAGCGCCGTCTCTCGATAACTATGTCACGGTGCTGTCAGACGGGCGCTTCCTGCGCTGGTTCATCAACTCGCTCATCGTGGCGGTGTGCGTGACACTGTCGAACGTCTTCTTCGATTCCCTCGTTGGGTACACGCTGGCGAAATTCAACTTCCGGGGCCGCTACCTCGTCTTTATCGCCATTCTCTCAACATTGATGATTCCCACCGAGATGCTCGTCATCCCGTGGTATCTCATGGCGAGCAATTTCGGCTGGATCGACACCTACTGGGGCATCATGTTCCCCGGCATGATGACGGCCTTCGGCACCTTCCTGATGAAGCAGTTCTTCGAGACGGTCCCGGATGAGTTTTTGGAGGCGGCGCGGGTCGATGGTCTCAACGAGTTCACCATCTGGTGGCGGGTGGCGATGCCGCTGGTGACGCCGGCGCTCTCCGCGCTCGCGATCTTCACCTTCCTCGGTAACTGGACAGCCTTCTTCTGGCCGCTCATCGTCACCAACAGCCGTGATCTCTACACGCTGCCCGTCGGGCTCTCGAGCTTTGCGGTGGAGCAGGCGATCCAGTGGGAAATGATCATGACGGGCGCGAGCCTTGCCACCATCCCGACCTTGATCGTGTTCCTGCTCCTTCAGCGTTACATCGTGCGCGGCGTCATGCTCGCCGGTCTTAAAGGTTGAAGATGTCCAACGATCAAGATCCCCGCCGCGACGACAAAAGCGTCTTTCCTGATCCTGTCTACAAGGAGACGGTTTTGCGTCCGCTCTTCGATGGGGCCAAGGCGCATCATGTGGAAGGCTTTCGCCGCATCGACCGGGCGCATCTGGTGATGCTGACCGAGACCGGCATTCTCGACGCCAAGCAGGCCGGGGCTATCGCCCGCGCGCTCGAGGCTATCGATGCGGAGGTCGATGTGCCTGCGCTCACCTATACCGGCGAGGTGGAAGACTTCTTCTTTCTTATCGAGAAGGAACTGAAGCGCAGGCTCGGCCCCGATCTCGCCGGCCGCCTGCACACGGCGCGCTCGCGCAACGATATCGACCACACGCTGTTCAAGCTGGGTCTGAAGGAGCGCATCGATGTTCTGCTCGCCAAGGCGCGCCACCTCGCCGATACGCTGATCAAGATGGCGGCGCGGGAGGAGGGGACGCTGATCGTCGCCTATACCCACGGCCAGCCCGCGCAGCCGACGACCTTCGGCCATTATCTCGGCGCGATGATCGAGGTTCTCCTGCGCGACATCGAGCGCCTTGCCGAGGCGCGCAATATCGTGGACCGTTCTCCGATGGGTGCGGCGGCGATCACGACGTCTGGCTTTCCCATTGATCGCGAGCGCATGGCGGCGCTGCTCGGCTTCTCGCAGCCCTTGCAGAATTCCTATAGCTGCATCGCGGCGGTCGATTACATTACCGCGACCTATGGCGCCATCGAACTGATGTTCCTGCATCTCGGGCGACCCATTCAGGATCTGCAATTCTGGACGAGTTTCGAGGTCGGTCAGGTCTATGTGCCGAACGCCTTCGTTCAGATCTCCTCGATCATGCCGCAAAAGCGCAATCCGGTTCCCATCGAACATCTGCGCCATCTGGCTTCGCAAACCTTCGGGCGCGCACGGACCATGCTCGATGTGATGCATAACACACCCTTCACCGACATGAATGACAGCGAAGGCGAGACGCAGGGCATGGGCTATGAGGTCTTCGCCTCTGCCGCACGTGTGCTCGATCTCCTCGCGGCGCTCATGGCTGAAGTGAAAATCGACGCCGCAAGGGTGCGCGACAACATCCGTCGCAGTTGCATCACCGTAACGGAGCTCGCCGACAGTCTCGTGCGCCGGGAAGGCCTTTCTTTCCGCGAGGCGCACGAAATCGCGGCAGCGGTCGCCAAGGCGGTGGTTGCGGTGCAGGGCGATCTCGCCAAGGACGGCTACGCCGCGTTCCTGCAAGCCTTCGCGAAGGCCACCGGGCGCAACACATCCATCGATGAGGCAACGTTCGCGGAACTCGTTTCGCCCGAACATTTCGTCGCGGTTCGCGACCGCTTCGGCGGGCCTGCCCCCCGCGCCCTGCGCGCGGCTTTGCAGAGCTATCGCGACAAGCTCGACGCTCTTGCGGCACAGGCTCGCGCCATTGGTGAGCGCGAAACCGCCACTGCTGCTGAACTGAACAACAAATTCAAAGCGCTTCTGGGAGAAGCCTGATGGCCAATATCGCTCTCAATGGTCTCGTGAAGAAATACGGCAGCACGACCGCCGTTCACGGCATCGACCTTCAGGTGAAGGACGGTGAGTTCGTCGTTCTCGTCGGTCCTTCGGGCTGCGGCAAGTCCACGACGCTGCGCATGATCGCAGGGTTGGAGGACATCTCCGGCGGCACGATCACCATCGACGGGCGCGTCGTCAACGAGGCCGAACCGAAGGACCGGAACATCGCGATGGTGTTCCAGAACTATGCCATCTATCCGCATATGTCGGTGGCGCAGAATATCGGCTTTGGTCTTTATACATCGAAGCTGCCTGAGCATGAAAAGAAGAAGCGGATCGAGGAGACCGCGAAGATCCTTGGCCTTGAAAAGCTTCTCGACCGCAGGCCCTCGCAGCTTTCCGGCGGTCAGCGCCAGCGTGTCGCCATTGGCCGCGCGATGGTGCGCAATCCTGCCGCGTTCCTCTTCGACGAGCCGCTCTCGAACCTCGACGCGCAGTTGCGCACGCAGATGCGGCTTGAAATCAAGAAGCTGCACCAAAGGCTCGGCACGACCATCGTGTTCGTGACGCACGATCAGGTGGAAGCGATGACGATGGCTGACCGCATTGTCGTCATGCGTGACGGACACATTCTGCAGGTCGGCACGCCAATGGAGCTTTACGAAAATCCGCAGGATATCTTCACCGCGCGTTTCATCGGCAGTCCGACCATGAACCTTCTGCCGGCGCATCTTGCCGAAAAGGCCGGACGGACCGTCGCAGAAATCGATGGCCTTGAAGCGTCTGTCGCCGTTCCTGCCGATTATGCGAAAGCCGCAAGCGGCAGCGAGGTATTCGTGGGCGTGCGCCCGCACGACCTTGTTGTCGGCGCTGAGGCAGGTGAGGGGTCATTCGCTCTTTCCGGCGCTGTCTCCGTCGTCGAGCCTCTCGGCCCCGAGACGCTGGTGCATCTCGATGTCGGAGGAACCTCCATCATCGCGAGCGCTCCCGGAAAAGTCATTCCTCAAGCAGGTCAGCGCGTGACGGTTCATGCCACGCCGGGCTCGCTTTATCTCTTCGACAAGAAGACCGAACGCGCCCTATGCCGCCTGTGAAACCTTTATCCGAAGCACGGCACGGTGTGTTGTGCCTCGGCCGAACCTATTGCGATCTGGTCTTCACCGGGCTTGCCGGCTTGCCGGTGCTCGGGCGCGAACTGTTTGCCGAGGATGTAGCGGTTGTACCGGGAGGTGGGGCGTTCATCACGGCGGCTCACCTTATCAATCTCGGACGTGAGGCTTTTCTTGTCTCTCGCCTTGGTACCGACCCACTCTCCGCCGGGCTTGAGGCGGCGTTGGGCGAAAGCGGTGTCGATCTTCGTTTCGTCGAACGCGCGGCGGATGCGGGGCCGCAGCTGACCGTCGCCATCGTGCAGCCGCAGGATCGCGCTTTCCTCTCGCGCCGCGCCGGGCACGGCCGGCCCGCGACGCTTCGCGATGCGCTTGCCGCGCCTGGCGTGAAGCATCTTCATATCGCCGAGTATGCAACCCTTCACGAGCTGCCGGATGTCGTCGAACAGGCAAAGAGCAAGGGGCTTACGGTCTCACTCGATCCGAGCTGGGACGAAACCCTGATTCATGACCCGGCCTTTCTGGAAAGATGCCGGGGCGTCGATGTGTTTCTCCCCAATGTGGAGGAAGCCGCGGCTCTTACTGGAACGGCGAACGAGAGCGATGCGCTGGATCTGCTCGCCAGCCGCTTTCCTCTCGTTGTGCTGAAGAAGGGGGCCGAGGGGGCATCGCTTGCGGCGGCGGGCGAGAGGCTTTCTCTCTCAGCGCCGCCTGTGAGGGTTGTCGATACGACCGGGGCAGGTGATGCGTTCAACGCGGGCTTTCTGCACCGCTGGCTCGATGGCGCCGATCATCGCTCCGCGCTCACGGCGGCCATCGCTGCCGGGAGCCTCTCCGTGCAGGCTGCCGGGGGCGCTACCGTCCTCAAGCAGAGCGCCTGATCGCCTCAGGACAACGCACGCGCCAGAAGAGGCAGGCTGCGGTCCATGCGGTAATCGACCGACGAGTGGTTGTCGTGAAACTCCTCATAGACATGAGGAACCTTCGCGGCCTCGAGCTTGCGGTGGAGAATGCGCGCGCCGTGGATCAGGTTGTATTGGTCGATGGTGCCGCAATCGATGAAGATGAGCTTCATCTTGCGTAACGAGTCGACATGGTGCGGCTCATCCGCCATCCGCACGGGATCCCAACGAAGCCAATTCCCCCAGCGTTCGGGGATGAATTCGCACGTCTCGGAATCCACGGGGGTTCGAATGCCGTAAAATTGCTGCGGATCGGGATCGAAGGTGGCGCATTGCGCCAGAATCATCAACGCGTGCCAATCTGCGTCCTTGGCCTTCGGACCTGTCTCGAATTTGCGGATGAAGGCCTCGACCGACATGTCGTGTTCGGCAAGGTGACGCAGCAGGCCAGCGAACTCGCCGAGATGATAGATGAACTCGAAACCCATATCGCCCGAATGGCAGGCGGCAGCCGACCAGACGTCACCGCCATGCCGCAGAGCGTGAACGATGGCCCCGTAACCGCCCGAGCTTTTTCCGAACACGCCGCGTCGCCCCGCGCCGCCGCAGCCGATTTGCCCTTCGATGAAGGGAAGCATCTCGCGAACGAGAAACGTCTCCCATGAACCCATCGCCGCACTGTCGATATACTGGTTCCCGCCAAGACGCGTGAAGCAATCGGGAAAAGCGACGACGACGGGCGGCATGGCGCCGGAGCCGATGAGCCTGTCCAGCCGCTCCGGGACATTCTCGCCGTAATTCTTCCAGTTCGTGTGGGCCGGTCCTCCGGCCGTGTAGCCGACAAGATCCACGAGAAGCGGCAGCCCGCGTCCGTTATGTCCGGCGGGGATGTAAACATCGACCCGGCGGCGACTCGGATCGCCAAGGAGGTTGCCCCTCAGAGCCTGGCTGTCGACCCACAGGCTCCGCACAGTGCCTTCTGGAAGAGAGTGATCTTTGCGCATTGCCATCGTCCCAGGAAAAGATTTGCGAACAAGGTTGCTCATGCGCGTGGCGCTCTGTCCAGAAGATCCCCTCGCGGCGGTTAAAAAGTCAAATTCGAGCTAGCCGCGCGCCCGGCACGGCGCTAACCGGAACTGCCAAGCATTCATGGGGGTAATGCACGATGAGTAACGGTTTCCTGCCACGCTGGACCCTGAAGACCGAAGGGGTCATTTTGCCCGACGAGAGGCTGCCGACAGGCCAGACCATCGTCGCTGGCATCCAGCACGTCGTCGCCATGTTCGGCTCGACGGCTCTCGCCCCGATCCTGATGGGCTTTGATCCGAACGTTTCGATCTTCTTCTCCGGCGTCGCGACGCTGATCTTCTTCATCATCGTCGGCGGCCGGGTGCCGAGCTATCTTGGCTCGAGCTTCGCGTTCATCGGGCCGGTTCTCGTCGCGACGGGGGCGACGGTGGGGAGCCCCAACCCCAACATTCCGGTGGCCCTCGGCGGCATCGTCGCGGCCGGCGTGCTCTATACGCTGATCGGCGTCATCGTGCAGATGGTCGGCTACCGCTGGGTGGAGCGGTTGATGCCGCCGGTGGTCACCGGCGCCATCGTCGCCGCCATCGGCCTCGTGCTGGCCCCCATTGCCATCGGCAGTGCATCCGGCGTCACCCCCGACAACGCGGCGGGCACGTCGTTTGCGCGCTGGGTTTCGATCATCACCGTGCTCGCCGTCGGTTTTGTCGCGGTTTACGCCCCGGGCATCTGGCGGCGCTTGCCTGTGCTCCTCGGCGGTGCCGTGGGCTATTTCGCCTATTACATCGGCGCGAACGTTCTCGGTTACGGCCAAGCCATCGACTTCGCGAGGATCGGACAGGCGGCCTGGTTCGGCCTGCCGCACTTCCAGGGGCCGGTGTTCACGGTGCAGGGCGTGAGCCTCATCGCTCCCGTCGCCATCATCCTGGTCGCCGAAAACCTCGGGCACATCAAAGCCATCAGCGCGATGACGGGCCGCAATCTCGACCCCTATCTCGGGCGCGCCTTCATGGGCGACGGCATCGCGACGATCGTCTCCGGCGCGAGTGGCGGCACGGGCGTCACGACTTATGCGGAAAACATGGGCGTCATGTCCGTCACCCGCATCTACTCGACGCTGATCTTCATCGTCGCGGCGGTCATCGCGCTGCTGCTCGGCCTGTCTCCGAAGTTCGGGGCCTTCATCGGCACGATCCCGGTCCCCGTGCTCGGTGGCTTGTCCATCGTGGTGTTCGGCCTGATTGCCGCCACCGCCGGGCGGATCTGGGTGGAGAACAAGGTCGATTTCTCAAACCCCCGCAACCTCATCACCGTCGCCGTCGCCCTCGTGCTCGGGGCGGGCAACTTCAAGCTGACGCTTGCCGGGTTCACCCTGGACGGCATCGGCACGGCGACCTTCGGGGCCATCCTGCTCTACCACCTGCTGCGCGGAAACGGCGGCTCGGGTGAAGCCGAAAAGGCCTGAGCCGCCTAACAGTCCTGTTATCTTAAGGAGCCCGCGTCGGTAAAACCCGATGCGGGCTTCTCTTTGTGAGGCTTGATGGAAAGCACCCTTGCAGGGGTGGGGAGGAGATCAATCGCGCAGGCGGATGCGGATAGGCACCGGACGCTGCGTCGGTGCGGCGAAGACGAAAAACAGCATCATGACGAAGAGGGCGCCGCTAATCGCAAGCAACGCCTCTGCAATCGCCACTTGGCTCGACAGAGTTGCCGCAGCGGCAATAAACATCACGATAAGGAAGGTGATCGAAGAGCGAAGAGCAACGGCACGGTTCATCTTGTTTTTCTCCCTGTATGGAGAAGAACGTGTCGCTAAATGTTGAGTTCCAGAAATTCAGCTCAAGTCCCGATTCAGAGCTTTTCGTGAGATTTGAGAAGGAATGCTCAAGTTTAATCGGAACCGTAGCGCTCTGCTTGGAGTTGTCTCTCATCATCGGCTTTGGCCGAGGCAAATCTTACGAGGTAACGCCATGCTCGGTTGGGCTGTCACATTCCTGATTATCGCGCTGGTCGCCGCTCTCTTCGGCTTCGGCGGCATTGCCGGTACCGCGGTGGAGATTGCGAAGCTGATCTTCTTCGTCGCGATCGTGCTTTTTGCGATTTCCGCCGTCATCGGCCTGCTGAGGGGACGTAATCCTCTCTAGCTCCGGCCTTGCGCGATTGAATTGGACTTGAAGCGCCCCCGCGTCAGTGGGAGGCGCTTTTGTTTGAGGGCGGCTAGCCGATCCCTTAGCCGATACCCTGAAGGGCGGCGCGGGTCATGCGGTCGGGCCCAAGGTCCTCGACATCGTCCACGTTGAGAAGAGAGGCAAGGCGGGATCGCGCCCGGTTGACGCGGCTCTTGATCGTTCCCACCGCACAGCCGCAGATGCCGGCGGCTTCCTCGTAGGAGAAGCCCGATGCTCCGACCAGGAGCAGCGCTTCCCGCTGGTCCGGGGGCAACAGGGCCAGGGCATGGCGGAAGTCCTCGAAGTCGAGCCGTGCGCCCTGCTCAGGCTGCACTTTCAGGCGGCCGGCATAGGAGCCTTCCGGGTCCTCGACCTCCCTGCGGCGCTTGCGGTACTCGGAATGAAAGAGATTGCGAAGGATGGTGAAGAGCCAGGCGTTGAGGTTGGTTCCGCGCTCGAACCGGTGCAGGTTCGAAAGGGCTCTCAAAAGGGTGTCCTGAACCAGATCATCGGCCCTGTCGACCTGCCCCGAAAGGGAGATCGCAAAGGCACGTAAGCTTGGGACGGCTGCGAGAAGGGCGTCCCGGATGGCCGGTTCAGGCTCGATCAAGGCTTCTCCTCCTCGGAAGGCGGGCTGCCTTGATCGAGTTTCGCGAGAAGCTCGCTGAATCGTTCCGGAATGGGCTGCTGCATCAGGTCGTCGTACATCGCGCGAAGCTGTTCGCCGATGCGAGATTGACTGATCCCGTCAAGCCGTGGTTCGGCTTCAAGCTGCTCATTCAGGGATGCCTCCGGGATGACCCGGGCCAGCTTATTCCCTTTTTCACTCGTCATAATTATCCCCTACGCCTGCCGCCGGAGACAAGCCGGCCGGGCAGGGTGCGCGCTTATATATATTTTTGAACCATAACGCGGGCAGTTGCCTTCGGTTCCCAATAGTGGAACTTTTATAGGGATGCAGAATTAAACGTTCAGGTACCAACGCTAAAAACACCAAGGGGAGACGAATGTCGACAGCACAGCTGGTTGTCCAGCATCTGCCGTATCTTCGCCGTTACGCCCGCGCCTTGACCGGCAGTCAAGTTGCCGGGGACGCTTATGTTGCGGCCACCCTCGAAACCCTCGTCAGCGACCCCGCGACCATCGGCTCCGAAGGCAGCGTCAAGGTCGACCTGTTCCAGGTCTTTACACGGATCTGGAACTCGCTCTCGGTCAACGGCCGTGGCGAGCAGATCCAGCGGGACCTGCCCGCAGAGGTCCGCATCGGACAGATCACCCCCCTCCCGAGGCAGGCTTTCCTGCTCTCCAGCCTTGAAGGCTTCTCGGAAGAGGAGGTCGGCAAGATCCTCGACGTCGATACCCGGACAGTCGAGAAGCTCGTCGATGAGGCCGGGCGGGAACTCGCGGCGGACATGGCGACCGAGATCCTCATCATTGAGGACGAGCCGCTGATCGCGATGGATCTGGAAGCGCTCGTGGAAAGTCTCGGGCACAATGTCACGGGCATCGCCCGCACGCGCACCGAAGCGGTGAAGCTCGCATCCGCCAAGCGGCCCGGCTTGATCCTCGCCGATATTCAGCTCGCGGACGGAAGCTCCGGCCTCGATGCTGTGAACGACCTTTTGAAGACGTTCGAAGTTCCGGTGATCTTCATTACCGCCTACCCCGAACGTTTCTTGACGGGTGAGCGACCCGAGCCGGCCTTCCTCATCGCCAAACCATTCCAGCCGGCCAACGTTTCGGCGGTCATCAGCCAGGCCCTGTTCTTCCAGCAGAGCGCGCGCCGTCCCGAAATGCGCGCATCCGCCTGACAGCGCGGTTCCAGAGTAAAAACGCCCGGTCTTCAGCCGGGCGTTTTTTATTGCGAAGCTTAAAAGTGAAAAAAGACGGGCCGAAATCGACCCGTCCTGAAGGTGCCGGCCAATGCACAAGGGGAATGCGGGGAGGACCAGAAGGCCGGTATTGAACTAACGCCTTGAAAACACCGAAGTTCCACCGTTTTTCCATATATTCCCTTATGGATTGCCTAGGAACATCCAGCGATACCGTGGCGTTGACTTGCCGAACTCAGCCAAGCTGCCAAGGCAGGAGGTCCCGATGCTCGGCACATCAGGAACGTTCGTTGCAATCGCGGGGATCGCAGTCGTCGCCAGCTTTGCGCATGCGTCTCTCCCCAAACAGCGAGCTATGACGCCGGCAAGGGCTCCTGAACTGTCGCTTGGGCAAACCGTCGCCGCTGAACGCAAGGGCGACCGGATAGCCATCCCGTCAACTTCGGCGGCGCGATCTTCCGTCATGGAAGTGGAATGGGTCGGCAGCGAGCCGATGAGCGTCTTGTTGCGCGGCGGCACAGGAGAGGTGCTCTATCTCTCGGACCAAGGAACCGCGACAACAATTTTTGCGAAGAACACCGATCTGCCGATCCTTACCGTGAAGCCGAGAGGATCGCCGCCTCCCGTGCTGCAGCAGCCTGTCGAGCAGCAGGAAAGCAAGGATGCTCCCAAGCGCAAGGGCAGCCCGATCGGTTGCACCAATCCGCTCAGCCCGCTCGTAAAATCCGATGTCACCCTGCCGCCTGGGCTTTGTGTGGTGATGCATGAGCCCGGGGAGGTCTTCTCATAAACATCTTGCTGGAGGAGAAATTGGAGTGCGTAAGCCAGACGGGAGAGTTGAGCGTCGACGTCTCTTCGCCCGTTTCTGGCACGCAGCCTCAGGTTTCTGGACAGGGGTGTCGAGACGCGAGGCATGGTTCCTCACGCTGACGCTTTTCGCGATCATTCTGTGCCAACTCTACATTCAGCTCAGGCTGAACATCTGGAATCGCGATCTCTTCAACGCTCTCGAGAAAAAGGACATCGCGCTCGTCGGGCGCATGGCGCTGATCTTCGTTCCTCTTGCGCTTGCCGCTGTCGCTTTCAATGTCGCTTCGGTGTGGGGGCGCTTGACGACGCAGCGCGCCTGGCGTGCCTGGCTCACCGATTACCAGATCGACCGCTGGCTCAAGAACGGGCGATATTATCAGTTGAACCTGGTGCAGGGTGAGCACCAGAACCCGGAATTCAGAATCGCTGATGACACACGCATCGCGACGGAGTCGCCTGTCGACTTCGCATTCGGCGCGACCACGGCGGTTTTGACCGCCATTACGTTCATCAGCGTCCTGTGGGTCGTCGGCGGTTCGATCTCTTTCGGCGTGTACGGGCAACAGATCGAGATCCCCGGTTATCTCGTCTTTATCGCCGTCGTCTATTCCATCATCACCACAACGGCGATGCTGTTCATCGGACGCCGTTTCGTGGAGATCGCCGAGAACAAGAACCAGTCCGAAGCCGAGTTTCGTTATGCCGCGACACGGCTGCGCGAAAATGGGGAGAGTATCGCATTGCTCGGCGGCGAACCCGAGGAACGGAGCGCGCTCGGTGAAGCGCTCGGGCGCGTGATCGTGCAATGGCGTGCCATGTGCGGGCAGTACTTGCGAACGACGGTGGTGTCCTACGGCAATTTCATTCTCGCGCCCGTCGTCCCGATCATTCTTTGCGCACCGAAATATCTGGCCGGTACGATGTCGCTCGGTGAGGTGATGCAGGCAGCCACCGCCTTCGTGACGGTGCAGCAGTCGTTCAACTGGCTCATGGAGAATTATCCGCGTATGGCGGATTGGACGGCGTCGGCCAACCGTGTCGCAGGCTTGATCGTCTCCCTCGACCGATTGGAGGGGGCGGAGAAATCCGGCTGGGGGCACATCGTGCATTCAGAGGTGGACGATATCGCCGCGCTCCAATTGCGTGATGTCGCCGTCAATCTCGATGACGGGACGGCGGTCGTCGGCGAGACGAAAGTGACGATCTCGCCGGGCGAGAGGGTGCTTGTCGTCGGTGAATCGGGTGTGGGGAAGAGCACCTTGATCCGCGCGATAGCGGGTCTTTGGCCCTGGGGGCACGGCGAGATAACGACGCGGCGCGGCGCGAGACTCTTCTTTATGCCGCAGCGACCTTACGTCCCCATCGGCTCCTTGCGGCGTGCGGTCGCTTATCCCAACCCGGCGACATCCGTTTCCGACAAAGCCATCAAGAATGCCCTCGTGGACGCCGGTCTGCCGCACCTTGCGGACAAGATCGATGAAAAGGATGTGCCTTGGGACAGGGCGCTATCGGGAGGCGAACAGCAGCGCTTGGCTTTCGCGCAACTGTTCATTCAAAAGCCGGACATCATCGTCATGGATGAGGCGACCTCCGCCCTCGACACATCGACGCAGGAGATCCTTCTTCATCGAATGTCGGAGCGACTGCCGAACGCAGCTGTCATCAGCGTGGGGCATCGCCCCGAGCTGGAGGCTTTTCACAACCGGCGCCTTGTCCTGGCGCGCCGCAAGGAAGGGGCCAAGCTCGTGGCGGACGAAGTTCTCTCCCCGCAGACATTCGCACTCAGGCGAGCTTTCGCGCTTCTCTTCCGCCGGGGCGGCGGCCGCAAGAGCGAAGAGCACTCGGCTGTGCAATAGCGGGGCACTGACCTGCCTGCGCGCTATCGCGCATCCCCTTGGCCGGAACAAGCGCCGATCCGGCACGTTCCCAACAGAACGGCGGCGTTTGCCGCACAGGGAGGTTAAAAAGCATGATCGTGACCAGAGACACCGAGACCATTCTTTCCGTCCAGGATCTTCCGCCCGAATTCCTGCGCTCCATGTCGAGTGCGCATTCGAGCGACGAGCCGAGAGTGGCGTCGATGGTGAGCGGGATGGTCGTTGAACATCAGGAAGATGAGGTGATTTGCCCCCTCATGTTGCAGCGACATTTAGTCCTTCCGTACAAGGCTGGTGGAGCAGGGCCGTCCGCAGCACATAGTATCTGATGTTCATG
The DNA here is from genome assembly GCF_003290125.1 of Microvirga flavescens. GTDB lineage: Bacteria > Pseudomonadota > Alphaproteobacteria > Rhizobiales > Beijerinckiaceae > Microvirga > Microvirga flavescens. The sequence goes on along the minus strand of NZ_QMKH01000003.1, from coordinate 248,066 downwards.
GAGATGCAAAAATCGAACCCCGACCGGTCGGTCCTGATTCTTTTCTCACCCAAAGTCCTGCCTGTCATCGATCTGTTTCGCGGACTAGCGGAACTCGAAGAAAATTATTCTTCGCCCCTCCTCGAAGAACAGGAGGGGCAGCTTGCTGCGCTCATCGGATCGCAGCAGGCGCGCGCGGCGTTGTCGGATGCGCTTCTTCTTTCCTTCGAACTCAAGCGTCAAAGACGAAGCCTTCTCGCATTCAGCGCAGTCGGATCACGCCAAGGATCGGTCGAGGAGTTTTGTCTTCTCGCGCTGATCGCCGCGGCAGGGTTTGCCTCTCAGCCTCTGTTCGTTCGCGCCGCGACCGTTCTTAACATCGAGCCCACGGAAACGCTGAGGCGGCTATCGCTCGATTTGTCGAAAAGGCTGTCGCAACTCTTTCTCGAAGGCGACTTTACCGACATCAACCGCTTCGAGGCTGTCGTCGGCGGTGGCCCGCAGATGGCACGCGACATCGTCCCAGACGATTCAAGCATCAAGTTCTATTTCTAAAAACTTTCGTCTGCGGGCAAAGAAAAGGGGTCGCAAGCGACCCCCTGCATGTGCTCCTTTGTGGAGCTAGTCGTGAGAGCCTCTGCTGCTGCCGGAGGCCTGTCCGCCCTTCCTTCCAGCTTCAGACGCCAATTCCCGATCCTGTGAGAAGGATCTCTTTTCAGCGGGCACGCTCTTGCCGCCCTTGCTCGCGATTTCGCGTTGACGCTCACCGTCCATGGATGCGAAACCTCGCTTCGAAGTCGAGCCGGTTGTCATAGTACGCCTCCTTGGCAATTAACCACTCGTTTGGACAACCGCGTTGAATTTCGATGGTTCCCCGTGACATTTGCTCCCAAGCTCGCAAAAGCGTCGCGGTTGATGCTTCGAAAGGGGCGGCCCTTCGGGATGATCCCTCCTCACGCCGCCGTTGGCAGGCTCGCCCGCAGCGGGCTTCTCGGGTATAGCGAAAAGGAGGGGGGCGCTGACGGGGACTTCCTCGCCGCGCGCGATCCTCTGCCCTTTTAGAGGCCTTCGGAGTGACCATGACCTACGACGACAACAACGTGTTCGCCAAAATCCTGCGCGGCGAGTTGCCGGCGCAGAAGATCTACGAAACCGAGCATGTTCTTGCGTTTATGGACATAATGCCGCGCGGGCCGGGGCACAGCCTCGTCATCCCGAAGGCGAAGGCGCGCAACATCCTCGATGCAAGGCCTCAGGACCTCACGCATCTCGCTCAGGCGGTGCAGGTTGTCGCAAGGGCCTCAAAGGTCGCCTTCGAGGCGGATGGCGTTACCATCCATCAGTTCAACGAAAGCGCCGGCGGGCAGGTGGTGTTCCACCTGCATTTCCATGTGATCCCGCGTTTCGATGGAATGGCGCTGAAGCCGCATAGCGGCAACATGGAAAAGCCGGAGGTTCTGGCGGAACACGCCGACAAGCTGCGTCAGGCGCTGCAGGCGCTCTGACGTCAAAGAAAGATCCGGCCGATCGATATCGGCCGGACAATCGTTACTGAGCGGCCTGGACCGCCTTTGCAGCCAGATAGGCGTCGATCTTCTGTGCGGCGCCCGCCGGGACGTGGAGGCCGAGCTTGGAGCGGCGCCACAGGATATCCTCGGCGCTGCGCGCCCATTCCGAACGCACGAGGTAATCCACCTCAGCAGCCGTCAGGCCCGCGCCGAAATCCTCGCCGAGATCGGCCATCGATTTGGCCGCGCCGATAAGCTTTTCGATCCGCGTGCCGTAGGCCCGCGCGAGGCGGTAGGCGACGGCCTCCGGCAGGAAGGGCCAACGGGTCTTCACAGTGGCGAGGAACCGGTCGAAATCCGCATCCGGCATGTCGCCGCCGGGGAGCTTGGCCTTTTCCGTCCAGCTCGCCTTCATGGCCGGGAAGTACTTCCTGAGTTCGTCAAGGGCATGTTCGGCAAGCTTGCGGAACGTCGTGATCTTGCCGCCGAAGATCGACAGGACCGGGGCCTGGCCGGGCTCGCCGTCGAGATCGAACACGTAATCGCGGGTCACCGCGGAAGCGTTGATCGAGCCATCATCGAAGAGGGGGCGAACGCCGGAATAGGACCACACCACATCCGCAGGGGTGACCTGATGGTTGAAGTGGTGGTTCACCACGTTGCAGAGATACTTGATCTCGTCTTCGCTGATCGTGACCTTCTTGTCGGGCACTGCCTCGACCGGGATGTCCGTGGTGCCGACGAGGGTGAACTTGCCCTGATAGGGGATGGCGAACACGATCCGCTTGTCGGTGTTCTGCAGAATGAAGGCCTTATCGCCCTCGAAGAGCTTGGGCACCACGATGTGGCTGCCCTTCACGAGGCGCACGCTCTTTTGCGTGTTGAGACCGAGCTTGGTGTTGAGAACGTCCGCCACGAACGGGCCGCCGGCATTCACCAGCACCCGGGCGCGGACTTCCGAGGTCGCGCCCGTTTCGGCGTTCTGAAGCTGCGCTACCCAGGTATCGCCTTCGCGGCGGGCGGAGACGAGCTTGGTCCGCACGCGAATGTCCGCCCCACGCTCTGAGGCGTCGAGGGCGTTCAGGGCGACCATGCGGCTGTCCTCGACCCAGCAATCCGAATACACGAAGGCCGTGTCGAAGCCGGGCTTGAGGGCCTGGCCGGCTGGATGGCGGGTCAGGTGGATCGTCTCGGTGCCCGGCAGGCGCTTGCGCGGGGCGAGGTGATCGTAAAGGAACAGGCCGAGGCGCACGAACCACGCCGGGCGGATGCCCTTCTCATGGGGCAGGATGAAGCGTAGCGGCCAGATGATGTGAGGGGCGGCCTCCAGAAGGCGCTCACGCTCGAACAGGGCCTCGCGGACGAGCCGGAACTCGTAATATTCCAGATAGCGCAGGCCGCCGTGGATCAGCTTTGTGCTGGCCGAGGAAGTATACCCGGCAAGATCGCCCTGTTCGCAAAGAACAACCGAGAGGCCGCGGCCCACCGCATCGCGCGCAATGCCCGCGCCGTTGATGCCACCGCCTACAATCAGAAGATCAGTTACTGTCGTCACGAAATGCGTCTTTCCTTCAAAATCCGGGCGACCCCGAACTTTGTCTCATGATTCTATTAGCCGACTAAAGCAAGCGGATTTTTAATCCCTCACGCCGCTGCCCACTGCCGGCGCGACCATTAGCATGAAAGCCCCGAGCGCGCCGAGGGACATCAGGAGGAAAATCGTCAGCAGGGCACCGTAGCTGCCCTCGAGCGCCCATAGGGCGCCGATGGCGAAGGGCGCGGCGGCCATCGCGAGGCGCACCGGGGTCGCGATCATGCCCTGGATCGCCCCGTAATCCTCGCGCCCGAACAACTCACGCGGGAGAAGGGAGCGGACGATGGTCATCAGCCCGTTCCCGGCTCCGTAAAGCGCGGCGAAGACGAAGATCAGCCATGAGCCCGCCGGGATGAAGGAGATGAGCGCGAAGGACAGGACGATGGCGACGAGGGTCGAAAACCCCATGACCTTGAGGCTAAGCCCCCGCTCCCCGAAGCCCGCCACAAAGCGCGCCGCGACCTGAGCCGGCCCGATGATGGAATAGGCCGCGACGGCCATCTCGAGGGAGAAGCCCCGTTCGGTGAGGAAGGGGATCAGGTGGATAGGCAGGCCTGTCGAGATGATGCCTTGCAGAACGAGCGTCACTATGAAGCCCCAGAAGGAAAACTCCTTCAGCACCCAGCGGGGATGCGGGCGGCTCTCTGTCGTGGTGGCGAGCGCCGCCTGCGCAGGCTGCCGGGGCGGGGCCTTGGGTAGACTGATGAGGCTGAGGCCGGCGCAGAAAACGAGGTTCAGAATAGCAAGCGAGACGAGTGCGCCGCGCCAGCCCTGCGCCTCGATGAGCCAGTGGGTGAGGGGAATGAAGACCGTGCTGGCGAAGCCGCCGATCAGCGTCATCACCGTAATGCCGCGCCGGAGCAGGAGGCCGACGCGACGGGCGAGCACGGCGAAGCCGACATCATAGAACACGCCGCTCATGGCGACCCCGATCCCGGCCCAGATCAGGAGAAAGACGGCATAGCTTTCCACCCGCGACCACAGGAGAAGCAGAACCGTGGCGAGAAGCGCGCCGCCGACCATGACCATCCGCCCGTGCCCCCTGTCCACGAGTCGTCCGACCGGATAGCCGAGAAAGGCGGAGGTGCCGAGCGCGAGCGAGTAGGCTCCCGCGAGGGCCGATTTCGACCAGCCGAGCTCCTGCCCCATCGGCTCGATGAAGAGCGCGAAGGCGTAAAACAGCACCCCATAGGCCACGAGCTGCGCCCATGAGAGAGCCATAACGAAGCCCCAGGGCATGCGGGCCGGAGTGGAGGACATGGAGCGTTCGCCGCCAATTCTGAAGGAGCTCGCGAGCCTTTATGACAGGGCTTTCATCTGCCGAACAGAGTCTCGTGAATCCTATGCACAGCAGGCGTCAGCGCTCACTCCCTGAGTGTCGCTTGAGGGACTGGCCAGCTTGTTGAAGTAACGTTGTTACGCTAGTGCTATCCACCACCACGGTGGATTGGTCATTCGAAAATAGGCGGAGGTAAGGAGTGTTCATCAACTCTGAAGCAATCGTTCCAATGTTGATAACGATGAATATCCTCATCCTGCTGGTCTGCCTTGTGGTCACGAGCCTCGTCATCTGGGGCTTCCGAAAACTCTACAAGAGGATGACGGGCCGCGACGTGAGTCTTCCAACTCTGTCGGCTGGCGCTTTGTTCATTCTGCTCGCCACCATCATTGTGGTCTTCCTTTTGTAACGGCGCGCAGGCCTATGTGTTTGCGACATGGCTCGCGGTTGACGAATAGTGTCTCATGCCTCATATGTATGACATGGCGTCAGCGCTCTTCGTGAGCCGCTTGAGTGGGCTGCGTGACGGATATTTGCTGTGAAACGGCAAAGACCCCGGCCCACTTCTTCAATCGCTCGACCGTACGACCGCCCACACGCAGGTTGTCGCTCTTGAGCCCGGCAGGGCCGGACGTTCCGGCTTTTCATGCCTTGCGGCTCTCCGCATCTGTTTTGAAAGACAAAAGCTTTGACTCTTTTTTCCGAATTCGGATTGGCCGAGCCGATCCTGAAGGCGCTGGCGTCCGAGGGCTATGAGAAGCCCACGCCGATCCAGGCCCAGTCCATCCCCTACGTTCTGGAAGGCCGCGACCTGTGCGGCATCGCCCAGACCGGCACCGGCAAGACGGCGGCGTTCGCGCTGCCGATCCTGCATCGCCTTGAAACCAACCGTCGTCCGCCCATCCGTAAAGGTTGCCGCACACTTGTCCTGAGCCCGACGCGCGAGCTTTCCGGCCAGATCGCCGACAGCTTCCGCGCCTATGGGCGCAACCTGCGTCTGTCTGTTTCCGTCGTGTTCGGCGGCGTGAACATCGGCAAGCAGGAGCGTGAGCTCGTCAACGGCGTCGATGTGCTCGTCGCAACGCCCGGTCGCTTGCTCGATCTGATCGACCGCAACTCGCTCTCCTTGCGCGACGTGGAGATCCTCGTCCTCGACGAGGCAGACCAGATGCTCGACCTCGGCTTCATCCATGCGCTCAAGCGCATCGTGAAGTTGCTGCCGAGGGAACGCCAGAGCTTGTTCTTCTCGGCCACCATGCCGAAGTCGATCTCCTCGCTGGCTGATGAATATCTGCGCAACAACCCGGCCAAGGTCGCGGTGACGCCCGTCGCCACCACTGCCGAGCGCGTGGAGCAGAGCGTCATCTTCGTGCAGACGAACCAGAAGTCGCCGTTGCTCGAGGCGGTGCTTCGCGACGACACTATCGACCGCGTTCTCGTGTTCAGCCGCACCAAGCATGGGGCTGACAAGATCGTGCGCTATCTCGAGAAGGTCGGCATCAGCGCCGCCGCGATCCACGGCAACAAATCGCAGCCGCAGCGCGAGCGTGCTCTCTCGGCATTCCGCGCAGGCACCTGCCGCGTTCTCGTCGCCACCGACATTGCTGCGCGCGGTATCGACGTGGAAGGCGTGACGCATGTGGTGAACTACGATCTGCCCAACGTGCCGGAATCCTATGTCCACCGCATCGGCCGCACGGCGCGGGCGGGCGCGACAGGCGTCGCGATCTCGTTCTGCAACGACGAGGAGCGCGCCTATCTCAAGGACATCGAGAAACTGACGCGCCTTAAAGTTCCAGTGATGCCGCTGCCGAGCGATCTGCCGGCTCCGGTTCCGGCCTCCGAGCTTCGTCGCGAGCAGCCGCAACGCGGACGCCCCGCGCCGCATGCGCGCGGTAATCAGGGCCACGGTGCGCCGCGGCAGGCTGAGCCGAATGCGGAGAACGGCCCCAAGCGCCGCCGCCGTCGTGGTGGGCAGAAGCCGAATGGGCAAAAGCCCGGTGGTCAGCAGACGCAGACTCAAGGCCACAAGCCCGCACAGCATCACGGCGCGCCGCGCCGCAGCGAGGGGCGTGGTGATGGTGCTCAGGTCGCGTGGCTCGACAAGGGCCCGCGTCGCGGCTGATCGAAAATTTCTGAAAATGAAAAAGGCGCCTTCGGGCGCCTTTTTTTGTTGGCCGCTAGAACTTGATCAGCAGCCTCTGGGGTCCGGACCTATAACGGACAGAGACGGCGACGACCGCTTCTTCCGATAGTGGACGTTTGTCGGAACCGGGATAACGACGGCAGCTTTGACCAAGCGCCCGTGGTTAGGTGAGAGATTTTTCGAAGTAAACGCGATTGAAACCGTTTTCCGTGCGGCGCGTCACCTCGACATATCCGAGTTTGGGATAGATCGAGAGGTTATCGGTCATCTTCTCGTTGGTATAGAGACACACGGCGTTCATGCCGCGCTGCCGCGCGGCATTTTCGCAAAAGCCGATCAGCGTCCTGCCTACACCGCGTCCGGCGGCACGAGGAAGGACAGCCACGTTTTCCAGCAGGATGTGCCCCTCTTCGGCATAGAACACGATGAAGCCCTGAAAGGTATCTTGGTCATCCGTCGCAACGTAGACCTCTCCTGCAGCGATCTGCGCGGCAAAATCGGCGAGCATCGGGGCGGGCTTCCGCCCGATTAACGGCACATAGCGAGCATAGGCCTGCTCGGCGCAATCTCTGATCTCAGGTTCATCGCTTGTTTTGGCTTGCCGGATCATGTCGCTCCTGACCCTAGTGATATGGGTCCGCCGCATCCCGTAATCCATCGCCCATGAAGTTGAAGGCGAGGACCACGATGATCACCGGAATGATCGGGAACAACAGCCACGGGTGCAGCTGCACGGCGACGAGGTTCTGCGCCTCGTTGAGCAGAACGCCCCAACTCGTTATCGGAGGGCGAAGGCCGAGACCTAAGAAGGAGAGGGCGGTTTCACCGAGGATCATGGAGGGGATCGCAAGGGTTGCTGAGGCGATCAGATGGCTCATGAAGTTCGGGATGAGATGGCGCGCGATAACGCGTTTCTTGGAAGCGCCCATCAGCTCCGCCGCCTTCACGAAATCTTCCTCACGCAAGGCCAGTAGTTTCGACCTTACGGCGCGGGCAAGGCCCGGCCAGTCGAGCAGGCCAAGAATGATTGTGATGCCGAAGAAAACGAGGATCGGGCTCCAGTTCGCAGGCAATGCCGCCGAGAGGGCGAGCCAGAGCGGCAGTTCCGGCAGCGAGCGCAGGATCTCGATCATGCGCTGGATGACATGATCGACCCAGCCGCCGATGTAACCGGCGAGCCCGCCGAACAAAAGTCCGAGCGCAAAGGACACAGCAATGCCGAAGATGCCGACGGTGAGCGAGATGCGCGCGCCATAGATGATGCGCGAGAGAAGATCACGCCCGAGCCTGTCCGTGCCGAGGAGAAACATGGTTCCCTCCTTCGGTGGACAGACAAGATGGAAATCCATCGTCTTCAGGCCCCAGAATTCATACGCGTTGCCACGGCAGAAAAACCGCAGCTGCTGCGGCTGTGACCGATCCACCGTGTAGTCGCGCCGGAACGTCTCGAGATTGAACGAGAATTTGTAAGGGTAGACGAAGGGGCCGACGAAGCGCCCCTCGTGCATGAGGTGCACGGCTTGCGGCGGCGCATAGATGAAATCGCCATGCCGCTTCGTCTGATTATAGGGCGCGATAATCTCGACGAACGGGATCATCAGATAGAACGCCAGAAGGATCAGCGCCGAGGCGACAGCCACTTTGTGGCGGCGGAACTTCCACCACATGAGCTTCCACGAGGAAGCGCGATAAAAGCTTTCGCTTTCGCTCCCCACGGGTTCTCCCGCGCCGGGATCGAACGGCATCGGGTCGACATAATGCTTGTTGAGTGAGACCGCTCCGTTCATCGACGAGCCCCCGCCCGAATGCGCGGATCGAGCCACGCCAGAAGAAGATCGGAAATCAACATGCCGATCACCGTGAGCACGGCGACGAACATGAGGATGAAACCGGCCAGAAACTGGTCCTGACCTTTGAGTGCCGAAAGAAGGATCGGGCCGACAGTCGGCAGGCTCAACACGAGCGAGACGAGCACCGAGCCGGAGACGAGATGCGGCAGAAGGTTACCAATATCCGCAATGAACGGATTGAGCGACATGCGGAAGGGATATTTCAGAAGAGCCTTGCGCGGCTCCAACCCCTTGGCTTTCGCGGTCACATAATACTGCTTGCCGAGTTCATCGAGGAGGTTCGCGCGCATGCGGCGGATCATGGCGGCGGTGCCGCCGAGGCCGATCACTAGCGTCGGCACCACAAGGTGCGAGAGCAGCGAGCGGATCTTCTCCCACGTCCACGGTTCGCCCGCGAACTTCGCATCGTACAAGCCGCCGATGGAAACATCGAACCAGCGGTTCATGTAGTAGAGCAGGATCAGCGCGAGGAGAAAGCTCGGGGTCGCAAGGCCGATATAACCGATGAAGGTCGCGATGTAGTCGCCGAGCGAATATTGCCGCGTCGCCGAGTAGATCGCGATGGGGATCGACACGAGGTGAATGAAGATCACCACCGCGAGGTTGACCACGAGGGTCAGCCAGAGCGCGTCTCCCACCACGGCCATCACCGGCTTGTCATATTCGAACGACCAGCCCCAATCACCCTGCAGGAGGCCGGAGAAACCGTTGGGCCCGGGCATGACGCCGAGCCACATCAGGTATTGCTGCCACGCAGGCTTGTCGAGGCCGTATTGCTTGATGAGAAATTCCGCCTTGGCGATGGCGTCCGCCTCGCCTTGCGCCCGCAGCTCCGCGATCTGGTTGGAGAGGAAGTCTCCGGGCGGAAGCTTGATGATGAAGAACACGAGCGCCGAGATGATGAGAAGCGTCACGATCATCGTGGCGAGACGGCGCAGGAAAAACAGGATCATCGGCGCGCCTCTTTGTTCTCGGCCTTGTTCCAGTAAATCTCATCGGTCCGGTAAATGCCGATGAGCGCTGTCGGCTCCCAGCTGTAGAGCGCCTTCTCAGGGATATTCTTCAGGCCGTTGCGTGCCACAATGGGTTGGAGCGCGCCCGATATCGTGCCGATGCTCCATTGGTTCTCGGCGTTGTTGCGCAACATTTCGCGCCACGCCTGCGCCTGGATCTCCGGATCGGCAGTGTTCATCCAGATTGCGTAGAGATCGAGAAGGCGCTTGGCGTCGGCAAGGTCGACGGCTTCGCCGCGGTCGCCTTTCGTCTCCACATACTGCCCCCACTTGGGCCACGAGTAATTATCCTGGCGCATGGGGGCGATCTCCGTCGGCGGCATGATGGCGGTGGGGATCGCGTTGTCGATTCCTTGCGCGGCAACCATGACCGTGAGACCCGCGAAGGAGCGGTTGCGCAGCACCGTGCGGTCCTGCGGCTTCGCGAAGAGCCGCACGCCGATCTCACGCCAGAATTCACCGATAAGGGTCAACCCGTCGACGATGAGGCTGCTCTCCCCGTCCGTTTCGACAACGATTTCGAGTTCACGCCCATCGGGCAAAAGGCGATAGCCCGCACCGTTGCGCTTGGTGAGCCCGATTTCGTCGAGCAGACGCGAGGCCTCGGCGGGATTGTACTGGGCGTTGAGCGTGCGAAGTTCGGGTGAGAAAAGCGGGCTTTCCTCCACCACGGTGTTGTTGCCCTCCGTTCCGAGTCCGAACAGGAGCGCGTTGTTCAATGTCTTGCGGTCGATGCTGAGCGAGAGCGCGCGGCGGAAACGCACATCCCGGTTGAGCTCGCGCCACACGGGATCGACCGTGTTGAGGTTGGGATAAAGCGCGATTTCGCTGCCGCGTGCATAGGGCCACAACAGGGTTCTGTAGTTGTGCGACTTCTCGCCTTCCTTCAGCACCGGCACGTCGCCCATCGAAAGGCCGCGAAAGAGAAGGTCGGTTTCGCCGGCATTGGCCTTGGCCGCAAACAGGCCGCCGGCAGACACATCCATCACCAGGCGGTCGAGATAGGGCAGTTGCTGCCCCTTCGTATCCACGCGATGGTAATAAGGATTGCGCTCGAAGATGAAACGCGTCGCGGGAGCGGTATTGGTAACGCGCCATGCCTGCAGGGTCGGCAGGTCGGGGTTCGTCTGCTCCTTCATGTCATCGAGGCGGTTGTGAAGCGCCGCCCATGATTTGAGCTTTTGCTTCTTGGCCAGCTCTTCGAGCTTCGCCTTGTCGGTATACTTTGCGTGAAACCGCTTGAGGTAGCGCGATGCGCGGAAGATGCCAGGGTCCTGCGGCCCCGCGAGTTGCGGCAGGAAGCGGGGGTTGGGACGCTCCCAGCTGTAACGGACGGTTCGCTCGTCGATGACTTCGAAACGCGGCGGCTTGCCGTTGACCAGCATGAACTCCGGCACGCCGGCGGGCGACAGCTCTTTGTTCTGCGCCACGTCCTCCCAGTAATAGCGGAAGTCCTCCGCCGTGAAGGGCGAGCCGTCCGACCAGCGATGGCCTTCGCGAAGTGTGAAGGTGAAAACGCGCTCATCGGTGACGTCGATCTTCTCCAGAAGATCGGGCTTCAGTTCAAGTTTGCGGTCATAGCCGACAAGGCGCGTGTAGGCGTAGGTCGAGAGGTAACGGATATCGCGGGCACGCGCGATCAACGTCACGATCTCACCGCCGTAACGGCCGATGGTGTCGCCGTGGGTCGTGGGATCGACAACCAGCGGCGTGCGCGGCACGCGCTGGTCCAGGGGCGGCAATTCCTTCTTCGCGATTTTTTCCGCGAAGAAGGGTGGCTCGAGGGACGACTGTGCGAGGGCGGGAAGCGCCGCGAGCATCAGCATTGCGGCAAGGCCGCCGCGACAGGACTGTCCGAGACGATGTGCACTCATCATGCTGCCTCCCGATCCGATTTTGCGCTCACGCGCACCCGATGGCCGGGCTCGACCTCCTTCATCTCGCCGAACTCCGCGCCGGCGAGCCGATAAGGCTCAGGCCATTCGCTGGGATGAGAGAAACGGTCGGTGCGGAGTTTCTCAAAGTCGAGCGGATGATCGAGCTCCGGACTCGGCACGGCGGCGAGCAGCGCCTGCGTGTAAGGATGGACGGGATTGCGGAAGAGCAACGCCTTCGGCGCTTCTTCCACGATATAGCCCCGGCACATCACGGCGATGGTGTCGGCGATGTAATCGACCACCGCGAGATTGTGCGATACGAAAAGGTAGGACAATCCGAGCGCCGATTGCAGATCTTTCAGAAGGTTCAGGATCTGCGCCTGCACAGAGACATCGAGCGCGGAAACGGGCTCGTCGCAGATCAGGACGCGCGGCTCCAGCGCGAGGGCGCGCGCGATGCCAAGTCTCTGCCGCTGGCCGCCGGAGAAGGAATGCGGATAGCGCCGCAAGGCGCGCTGATCGAGGCCGACCATTTCCAGAAGCTGCTTCGCGCGGGCATAGCGCTCGTCCGGCGTGCCGACATTGTGAATGGTCAGCGGCTCCGTCAGAGTCTCATAGACCGTCATGCGCGGGTTGAGGGATGAGAACGGGTCCTGAAAGACGAATTGCACCGAGCGGCGATAGTCGGTGAGCGCACCGCCTTCGAGCTGGTGCACATCGCGCGGGCCGGTGCCGTCATCATAAAGAACGCGCCCGCTATCGGGCTGAAACGCGCGCATGATGATTTTGGAAACGGTTGTCTTTCCGCAGCCGGATTCGCCGACAAGCCCTAAGGTCTTGCCGACAGGCAAGGCGAGGTTCACCCCTTTGACTGCGTGGATTGTGCGTGTACGACCCGAAAACCAGCCTGAGCGCATGGTGAAGGATTTAGTCAGGCCTTCCGCCTGCAAAATCGGCCCGGCTTGCGGAGTGCGCTTAGGCGTTGCCGTCGCAAGAGTTGCGCTCTTGATCTCGCGGATCGGTGTCAGCCTCTCGTTCTCCTTCATGTCGAAGCGCGGAACAGCGCGCATCAATGCCTGGAGATAAGGATGCTGGGCACGACGGAAGATGTCCTCCCGCGAGCCTGCCTCCATCACCCGCCCGCGATACATCACCACCACCTCGTCCGCGACGTTTGCCACGACACCGAGATCGTGCGTGATGAGGAGAACGGACATGCCGGTTTCGGCCTGCAGTTCCTTGATGAGTTCGAGAATCTGCGCCTGCGTCGTCACGTCGAGCGCGGTCGTCGGCTCATCGGCGATGAGAAGGGCGGGCTTGGTAATCAGCGCCATCGCGATCATCGCGCGCTGGCGCAGGCCGCCAGAGAGCTCGAACGGATAGGTGCGCAGCGCCCGGCGCGGATCGGGAAAGCCGACGCGCGCGAAAACTTCCATCGCCCGCTTGTCGGCCTCAGCCTGCGAAACCTTGGCATGGACGATGAGAGCCTCCGTCACCTGGTCGCCGATGGTGTGCAGCGGCGATAGGGAGGTCATGGGCTCCTGAAAGATCATCGCGATCCGCCCGCCGCGCAGGCGGTGCATGGCGGCGCTCTCGGCGCCGAAGGCTGTAATGTCGAGGGGAGGCAACCCGTCGGTCGGATCGTCGAACAGGATTTCGCCGCCGACAATGCGGGCGGCTTTCGGCAGGATCTGGAGGATGGCCTGAGCCGTCACGGACTTGCCGGAGCCGGATTCGCCGACGAGGGCAACTGTCTTGCCCTTCGGGATGTCGAAGGCCAGCCCGTCCACCGCGCGGAACGTGCCGGAATCGAGGTTGAAGTCGACCTTCAACTGGCGAATGGAGAGAAGCGGTGCGTCCATGGACTCCCCCGACAGACCGGTGCCATCACCAATCATAGCGTACCATTCCTCAACGTTGAGCCATTTTCATCCCAAAATGCTGTGCTCGCAAACACAAAGCCAACATTGTTGCGCGACAGATGGTCCAGAAGGCGCTCGCAGAAGGTCCAGACCGCCTCGTCATGCACAAGGTGATGGGTCAAAAGTCCTATCGGCTCTTCCGCATCTGCAGCGCCCTGGCTGCGGCGCATGATGGCCGCGGCCAGGGTGGCGATGAGAGCGTCCGGTTCGATCAGGCTACGGGTGCCGTGCCAGTCGATCGGGTCGATGTGGGTGTTGATCTGAAGAAGGCCGGGTGCGGGTTCCGGGCGAGTGCGGTCACGGAACGTGGAAAGGCCGCGAAAGCCGAGCTGGCCGAGGCTTTGGACGAGACTGGGCGAGATCCGGTTCCACGGTGGAACGAACACCGGAAGAGCCTTCGCGCCGAAAGCCTGACGTGTCAGGCGCAATCCTTCCAACACGTCACGCTTCATGAATTCGAGGGGGCGATGCTCCCCGAACTCCGCCTTCTTCTCGCCCGCCGGGGCATGGCTGCGATGGGTCAGGCCGTGGACGAGGATGTCCACTCCCTGCTCACCTTTCACGCGCTCGACGAACGAAGGTTCGATCTTTCCGGGGATCGAGGCGAGGGCGATGCCGGTTGCATAGCGGGTTGATAAAGACAGAAGCCGGTCGAGCTGGGACGTATGCGCCACCGCATCGTCATCACGCCACCAGAATAATGGTTCGATGTTGCTGGCTCGCGTGTGTCGCAAGGCGTTTTCCACCGGAGACCAGTTCCAGCGCAGATGCGTTGCGGAGGCGCGGGGAATTAGTTTTTCGATCTGGGCGACGCTCTCTCTTGCACCGTCGAGCGCGACAGTGAGAGGAGCGACCTTAGCTTTTTGCAAAACAGAGCGGATGGCGGTTGCGAGAGTCTGAGGCGTCAGATCGTCCTCACTGACAATCTCGGCCTGGCCGCGCTCCTTCAATTGCTCAGCGCGTAGTCTCTGTTCCGTCTCGTGTCCGGCCTCGAAGGGCACGAAGACAGGGGAGGGGCCGGTGCGCAAGATATCGACAACGGTGTTGTAGCCGGCCTGGCTAACGGAGATTTCGGCCCCGGCAAGAAGCGCGCGAAAGTCGGGCCGCGCGCGTTCCACGCTGACATGCGGCGGCGCCGATGCGCGGATGTCATTGAATGTGGTCTCGTCGAGCCCGTGGCCGATCAGAATGCGCCACGGTCGATCCGCAATGCTCTTGGCTGCTTCGACAGCGGCGCGATAAAGCGGCAGGCTTGCGGCGCTCGATCCGCCGGAGACGATAATTCCATGCCGTTGTGCGCCCGCTGCAACCTCGCCACCGTCATCCACATAGCCGGTGTAGCGCAGAAGCGGATGTAACGTGTCATCCACGGGCCAGGAGGCATCGAGGGAGATCAGGCTTTCATCCCCGTGCACGAGAACGGCATCGTAGAAGCGCGCCAGTCGCTCCTGAAATTCGGCAAGTTTATCCGGCTTCGCCGGTGCGACGAGAATGTCGCGTATCGAAGAGGCGATCAGCGGGCGAGGCTTCATCGCCCTTGCTTCTTCCAGAATGGTCAGAAATTCGCCCGCCAGAACGCGCCGCCCGAATGGGAAGAGTTCGGTGATGACGCAATCCGGTTTTGCTGAGTGCAGCGTTTCGAGAAGGAGAGCCTTACGCGCGGCTATGCGCTCTTCTCCGACAGGGCGGCCTTCCTCGTCGAGCAGGGTCCTGAAGTCCGCGCCCTTTGTGCGTACGGGCGGCAATTGCACGAAGGTCACGCCCTCGCGCGGGATCAAGGTCGAAGGCATGCCGCCCGAGACAAGGGTTGTGTCATGCCCATGCGCCGCGAAGGCGCGCGCCAGAGCCGCCGCGCGCGTCAGGTGCCCGGCTCCGAGAAGATGCGTGACGGCGATCAGGACACGCAAGTTCGCGCTCCCTCCATCGACAGAAGAGGCATGAGCCCCGCTTCAAGTCGCGCCGCTGCCTGCTGCAAGCTGCGGCTTTCGAGAACGAACCGTCGCGCGGCTTTGCCGAGGCTCATCCGTCTCCCGTTGTCGTGGAGAAGTGCGGAGACCGCCTGTGCAAAGGCGTCCACGTCTCCGGGAGGAGTCAAAAGACCGGTCGTTCCATCCTCCACGACGTTCGCGACGCCGCCATAGGCTCCTGCCACGACAGGGCATCCGAAAAGCTGCGCCTCCAGTAGAACCATGCCGTAAGCCTCGTTCACCGCAGGCCAGAGAAAGAGGTCGGCGCTTTCATAGAGCGACCTGAGAAAACCTCGATCCTCAACAGCGCCATGGAAATGCACACGATCCCCAAAGTCCGAGAAGAGGTTCTTCACGGTATCGCGCGCCTCGCCATCTCCGACAATGTCGAGCCGCCACGGTGGCGAAACACGCGTCAAAGCATCCGCGAGAATGCGGTAGGAGGCGAGCTTGTCACCTTCCCGCATCATGGCGACAGTCAGGAGCCTTGCTTCCGCACGCTCGTGCCGAGCGGGGTGAGATGGCGCGTCCCACTCCTGCGCATCGAGGAAGGGCGGAAGGCTGATGAGCTTTTGCCCTTCGGGTCTCGCGCGCTCGAGCGCGACGCGGTCTGCATCCGTCATGACGAAGATCGCATCGGCCCTGTCGAGTGCCGATTCCGCTCCGTGATGCGCGAGAGCCCACGGCCCCTGCGCGCGCTTTGCGGCGCGCGATCCTTCCGCGACGACATAAGGAATGTCGAGCGCGTCCGCGACACGCGGGCCGATCCAGTCGGGAGCCTTGTAGTAGACGTGATAGGTAAACCAGAGGCGCGGCCTCTCACGCGCGGGCAGAGCCTTGTATTGCGCGATCAGGCTATCTGCCTCTTGCTCCGACGCATCACGGATCGCCGCTTGCTTGGGTGGGTCGCCGTCCTTGTCGAGTGTCCGTAGCTCGCTTGCAAGAAACGGAGAGAAACCTGCCCGGTCGAGCGCTTTCATGAAAAGGCGGGCCATCGTCCGGTCTCCCGAGGGAGAGGGATGATCGGGGCTCTTCAAGGGAGCATAGAAAGCAACCCGCAAAGCACTCACGCCGCAACCAGATCCTTTGGCGCATCGGCGAGAGAGAGGAACCGCCGCTCAAGCTCGTCGATGCCGCCTTCCATTGAAAAATCTCGCCGCAGCCGCTCGTATGCCGCAGCGGCGAGCATGGTGCGTCGCGCCGGGTCGCGCGCCATGAGATTGAGTGCGTTTGAAAGCGCCTCCCAATCTCCCGATGGGACGAGCGTCGCCTCCTGACCGTCGCGGACGAATTCGGGAATGCCGGCGAAGTCGGTTGCGGCGATGGCGAGCTTTTGGCTGGCGGCTTCCATCAGCACATTCGGTAAGCCATCACGATCGCCGGATGACGCGCTTTTCGACGGCAGGACGAAGAGATCCGCTTCGCGCAGCAGCGCGATCACGTCGGGCTGCGCCTTGGGGCCGAGGAACGCGACCTTGTCGGCAACGCCGTTCTTCTGCGCGAGGACTTTCAGGTGGTTCAGCAATTCGCCGCCGCCCACATGGGCAAACCGCCAGTGGAGATCGGGCGGCAGGGCGGCGAGGGCCTGGATGAGATCGCCGAAGCCTTTCTTGGCGACCGCACGGCCGACGCTGACGATACGGATCGGGTCGGCTGGATTGCTGCCATCGCGAGGCGGTCTTGCTTCGGGCGGTGCAGGAAAGCGTGATAGATCGAGCCCGTGATAGACCAACGACACGCTGTTGTCGGTGGGTGCGAGATCGCGCAGATGCTGCGCGCCCTGAGCGGTGCAGGTGACGCCCCACAATGCGGCGGAAAGCTTCTCGCGCTTTTCCCAATCCGGCGTCGTCCAGATGTCCTTGGCGTGGGCGGAATAGGTCCAGGTGCGGCCCGACAAAAGCGCGGCGTACCGGACGACGGACGCGGGCGTGTGAAGATAGTGAACATGCAGGTGCCGGATGTCCTCCGGCATTTCCCGCGCCATCACGAAAGCCTGCCCCAACCGGCGGACGCGGTTGGCGGTCATGTCTCGCTTCAGGTCGCGGAAAAATGTCGCCATGAGTTCCCCGAAGCGCGGGCTGCGCAAGGCCGCGAGGAAGCCGCGAAAAACGCGGATGGGATCTTCATAGAGATATTCTGGCAGATAGCGGACCTTGGCCCGGATCTTCCTGTTCATCGGATGGACGGCTCTCTCCGTCGGGTGCCGCAGCGACCAGATTTCGAGATCGACGCCACGCTCTTCGAGCGCGAGAATTTCCTGTGCGATGAAAGTTTCCGAAAGGCGTGGGTAGCCTTTGACGACAACGGCGATGCGTCGGGACGCTTGGGGAGACATGATGAACGCTACTCGGCCGCCTGCTGTGCGGCGACGAATGTTCTTTGGGTGTTGAGAGGCGCGCTCAACCGCTCGGTGATCCTGTCCAACCCATCGAGAAGGCCAGGGATGATGACTTCGGACGGGCGTGGCTGGCTTGAGAGGTCCCGCAGGGCCTGCACCATCCGCTCCGGCGTCCGGGGGGCATTGTAATCGCTCAACATGCGCACCAATCCAAGCCGCTCCGCCTCGACCGCGCGAATGTATTGCTCGAGGCGCGGCCTCGTGCGCGGGACGATCAGGGCACGCTTATCAAAAGAGAGGATCTCGCAGAAGGTGTTGTAGCCGCCCATCGCGACGATGGCGTCGGCTTTTTTCATCAGGCGCTCGATCTTGTTGTCGAAGGCGATGGCATCGAGATTGTCGTGCCGGGAGATGCGCTCCATGAAGGAGCGCCGGATGTCCCGGTTGATGAAGGGGCCGAAGAGGATGACGGCGGGCATCTCCAGCCCGGGGTCGTTCTCGTAAGCCGAGATCACCCAGTCGATCATGTCGTCGCCATCACCGCCGCCGCCCGCTGTCACCAGGATGAAGGGGCGTTTCGTGATTCTGGGGTAGCGTGTGAGGGAAGGCGTCGACGGCACCTCCCGGCGCAGGTAGCCGGTATAGATGATGCGATCCTGCGCCTCTCGCGGCAGATCGAGAGCCGCCAGCGGCTGGTACACGTCCTTGAGGCCATAGACCCAGATCTCGTCGTAATAGGCGATGAGCGCCTCCTTGGCGTCCTTGCGCTCCCATTCCGGCACCAGAAGCGCCGGCTCGTCCATGACATCACGGATGCCGAGCACGAGGCGGCAATCGGTG
This sequence comes from Microvirga flavescens, assembly GCF_003290125.1. GTDB lineage: Bacteria > Pseudomonadota > Alphaproteobacteria > Rhizobiales > Beijerinckiaceae > Microvirga > Microvirga flavescens. Next base: position 229,753 of record NZ_QMKH01000003.1, on the reverse strand, counting down.
TTCTTCAGATACTCGAGGGCGGGCATCACCTCGCCACGAAAGCCGGTGGGCTCCTTGTCGACGATGAAGACGTCGGGCTGAAAGGACTTGGCTGCCTGCAGGATGAGTGCCTGCCGAAGAGTAACGGCCTCATCCAGAGGAGTATTCAGGTTCAGGCTGCGATAGTCACCATTGGGTAACTTGGTTACTCCAGGGATCCGAATGTAATCGACGCCGCTGCCGAACTCGAAGTTGCCGATGACCGGCGACCCGGAAATGATAACGACGGACGCGTCCGGCCACTTCTCCACAATCGCATTCGCGATGGCGCGGGAGCGACGCAAATGGCCCAACCCAAAGGTATCGTGGCTGTAGATGAGGACTTTCGTGCCTTCCGGCCTGCGGGGTGAGGTCTTTACCAAGGGTGAGCCCTTCTCCAAGTCCATGATCGAGGCTACCATCTGGAGGAAACCAGACGATACTGCACCTCACGATATCGTTACTTAGTAACGCTGCGTGATGCCCTAACAGTATGGAGCTAACGCGCCACTCAAAACTGGAAAGAGGGAACGCGCAAGAGGCTATCGATGGTATTGGCGACCTAATGGAAAAAAGCTTGTTCCGTTATATCTGGCAGCACTCGCGGCGCGAGCAACTGCTCGTGTGCGCCGTCGTGCTCGTCTCGCAGCCGTTTTATTTCTTCTCGCTCGATCTGCCCCGGCGGATCGTGAACGAGGCGATCCAGGGCCAGGCCTTCCGGGATGGGCAGACGACGGCCACGTTCCTGAGACTCACCCTCGATTGGCCTGCGTGGCTCGGAGGCGGTTCCATCGAGCTCTTCCAGGGCTTTCAGGTTGGCCGTGTCGGATTATTGTTCGGCCTTTCGACGCTGTTCCTCGTGTTCGTCCTCATCAACGGCGCCTTCAAATACTGGATCAATGTCGCCAAGGGAGCCTTGGGTGAGCGCATGCTGCGCCGCATGCGGTTTCAGCTTTTTTCGATGGTTCTTCGTTTTACGCCCGATGCCCTGCGCACGGTCAAATCGTCCGAGACCGCGACGATCATCAAGGACGAGGTCGAGCCCATCGGGGGGTTCATTGGCGATGCCTTCATCACGCCCGCCTTCCTCGGCTTTCAGGCGCTGACGGCGCTCATCTTCATCATCGTTCAGAACGCCGCGCTCGGCCTGATGGCGCTTGCCGTCATCGCCGTTCAGTTCACGGTCATCCCGCGCTTGCGGCGCGAGCTTTTGAAGCTGGGTCGGGAGCGCCAACTCGCATCGCGCGAGCTCGCGGGGCGCATCGCTGAAGTCATGGACGGCATGGAAGTCGTGCACGTTCATCAATCGCAGAGTTGGGAAAAAGCTGAGATCGGTCACCGCCTGTTCGATCTTTTCGACCTTCGCCTCCAGATTTACAATCGGAAGTTCATGGTCAAATTCCTCAACAATCTTTTGGCGCAGATGACGCCGTTTTTCTTCTATGCCATCGGCGGCTATTTCGCCTTGCGTGGGACGTTGGACATCGGTCAGCTCGTCGCTGTCATCAACGCCTATCGCGAATTGCCGCCGCCCTTGAAGGAGCTGATTGATTGGGACCAGCAGCGTCTCGACGTACAGGTGAAATACGATCAGGTCGTGCAGCATTTCACGCCTGAGAGGCTGCTCCCCGAGCACGAGATCGAAACGGTGGAGGATGTGCCTCTCGTCGGCACCATGCAGGCGAAGGACCTCGTCATCACAGACACGCACGGCAGCACGCTCATCGAGAACGTATCGTTCGAAATCAAGCTGCCTGCCCATGTGGCGTTGATTTCAGATGGCGCCGCGGCAGCGAGCTCCGTTGCGCGTATCATTGCGATGCAGGTTCCTTCGTTCAGCGGAAGCCTTCTGCTCAACGATCACGATCTGCGCCTTCTTTCGCCTTCCATCATCGGCCGCAGGCTCGCTTATGCGGGCGTCGATCCGATCATGTTTCCGGGAAGCATTCGCGACAACATCACCTATGGCATCCGCTGCAAGCCGAACGGCAATTTCGACGCTGCCAAGCGGGAGGAGGTGCGCCGGATCGCCGAGGCCTTGCGAACCGGCAATCCCGTCGAGAGCATTTCCAGCGACTGGCTCGATTATGGGCTCGTCGGCGCGAAGGATGCCGACGATCTCGATCGCATCATGATCGACCTTCTCAACCGCGTTGGCATGGAGCGGGATCTCTACCGCTTCGGCCTTGCCGGACAGCTCGACCCCGAGCGTTATCCGGACATGGCCGGGCGCATCGTGGAGGCGCGCCGGCGGCTGCGCGTGACATTCCAGGCCAACGGCATGGCGGATCTCGTCGAGCCGTTCGACATTCATCGTTACAACGATCAGGCGACGATTGCGGAAAATCTGCTCTTCGGCGTGCCGACATCGGAAGCCATGACAGGTCGCAACCTGGCGCAGAACACCGAGTTCCGCCGCACGCTCGACAGGGCTGGCATCCACGATGACCTGACGGAGATGGGGCTCCAGATCGCCGAGACCATGACCGAGATCTTCGAAGGCATTCCTCCCGGCCATTCCCTCTTCCAGCAATTCTCGTTCATCGACGCTGATGAGATCGACGACTTCGAGGAAATCCTGCGCCGGCACGCACGCGGGCCTCTGACCAAGGACGATGAGATTAGGCTTCTGGGTTTGCCTCTGGCCTATATCGAGGCCCGCCATCGTCTCGGCCTTCTCGACAACAGTTTGCGCATGCGCTTCGTGCGGGCGCGAGGCCTTGTGCGTGAGATGCTGGAATTCGGCGGTAATCCGGGAGTCGATTTCTACGATCCTGACAAGTTGTGCGCCGCAGCACCCTTGCGCGACAATTTGCTTTTCGGGCGCGTGAGCTACAACATCGCTAATGCCCGGGAGCGAGTGGCTCAGGCGATTTCGGCGGTTGTTGGTGAATTGGGTCTTCTTGAAAGCATAGAGCGGATCGGTTTGGACCATCAGGTCGGCACGGCGGGCCGGCTTCTCGACGCGCAGCAGCGTGCGGGCGTCAACCTCGTTCGTTGTCTGGTCAAGAAGCCCGACATATTTGTCCTGGACGGCGCTCTCACGTCCTTCGATGAAGGGCGGGCGCAGATGCTGATCGGGGTTTTGTCGGAGGTGTGCGAGGGGCGCAGCCTGTTCATGGTTCTTCCCAACGACAGGCAGGCCGAAGCCTTCGATATTCTCGTGCGTTTTCGTAAGGGACGGGTTACGACAGAAGAACGCCATCCGACGGTTCTCGGCAAAAGCGGGGTTTCCGAAGGCGAGCGAATGGCGGGAGGGGTGGTATGACGCTGGAAACCGAGGTTCAATCCTTGCGGCAGGTTCCGATGTTCAAGGACATCGATCCGGCCCGCCTCAAGTTGCTCGCCTTCACGAGCGAGCGTGTTCAGTTCGCGGGCGGCCAACGCTTCTTCGCGCAAGGGGATATGTCCGACGCCGCCTATGTCATCCTCGACGGGCGTGCCCATGTCATGCTCGATACTGCCCACGGCGAAATCAAGGTGGCGGATCTCGGCCACAACGCTCTTGTGGGCGAAATGGGAATCCTGTCCGACTCTCCCCGCTCCGCGACCATCGTCGCCGCAGAGCAGACGACCGCCCTGCGGATCGACAAGCGCGTTTTCCTGGAGCTGTTGGCGCAATTTCCGCAGATCGCCCTGGCCGTTATGCGCGAGCTGGCCGACCGTCTCGAGCGCACGAACGCGCAATTGGCAGCCCAGTCCAAGGCCTGACGGGGACCCCGAGGCTGCCGTTACAGCCAAGCTGACCGATTCTCGACACATCTACCCGCCAACCCTTGGCGTAATGGCACAAGGGACCGGTTCTGCCATGTAGCAGGATCGGCAGGGATAAAGGATGACGAGCAGGACGAGCGCGCCGGAAGGCGTGGCCCGCCATGTCGTGCGTGGCGATTCTCGAAGGGGCGGAACAGGCCGCCATTGGGTTCATATCGCGCTGTGTTGCGTTTTGATCGCGGGGTTTCAGGGGGCCACCGCAGGGTCGGCGGCGGTGGCGACCCTTCCGGACCGGTTGGCGGCCCTGGCCCCGGTCGAGCCAGTTCAGACCGAACAACCCTTCAATCCGTCCCTCAACAGGCAACCCGGCCTGTTTACCTCGATCCTGAAGGCAGCCTTTCCCGTCTTGGGACAGCGTAAGCCTGCGTCGGTGACGGAGGCGGTTGAGGGCGAGGACATGAATGAGCCGGTTCGGTTCGGACAACAAAGTGCGCCGCGCTGGCTGGTTCAGTCCATTCTCAAGGCGGCGCGGACTGCCGGGGTCGACCCCGGCTATATGATGGTGCTTGCCGATGTGGAGTCGAGTCTTTCACCCACGGCACGGGCGCGAACCTCCAGCGCCGAGGGGCTTTTCCAGTTCATCGACCGGACATGGCTCGAGACGGTTTACACGCACGCCGCCGATTACGGGTACAGGGCGGTGGCGGATGCGATCGAAATAGTGGATGGCGAGCCGGAACTGAAAAGCGAGAAGGATCGCGCATGGGTGCTGGGCTTGCGCCGAGACCCGTACTTCTCCGCCCTCATGGCAGGGGAGCTGATCAAGGACATCGCGCGTGAATTACAGGGCCCGGGGGAGCGCGAACTGGCCGAGGCCGAACTCTATCTCGCGCACTTTCTTGGCGCGACGAATGCCGTCCGCTTCTTGCAGACGCTCGATGAGGCGCCCAACACGCCCGCCGCGAAACTCTTCCCTCAGGCTGCGAGAGCAAATGCGGGGCTTTTCACCGAAGGAAAGGGGCGCAAGCGCCGATCCGTCACCGTCGCCGGTCTTTACGAGAAGATCGATACCAAGATCGTCCGGCGCCTGGATCGCTTCACCGCCGTCGAGCCGCTCACAACGGATGTAGCGGGTCTCGCGAAACGGGGCGTCGAGGTCGGCACTGTCGCACCCTGATCGTCAGAACGCCTTGAACGTGATGATCGTGTGGGTGTCGGCGATGTTCTGGATTGTCTGCACGTTGTCGGCGACGAAGCGGCCGATATCGACGCCGTCGTCCAGGTGGAACTTGGCGAGAATGTCGTAGTTGCCGGCGGTCGAATAAATCTCGGATGCGATTTCCCGGTCGGCAAGCGTGCTTGCGACATCGTAGGTTTTGCCGAGTTTGCATTTGATCTCGACGAAGAAGGTTTGCATCGCGTCGCTCCCGTGGCGAAAGACGTTTTAGAGCATGATCAGAACAAGTGGGCACCGGTTGTTCGCCCGGATCATGCGGCAATAAAGGAATCTAGGAAGTGGGTCGCGAAAGCCGTACGTGAAGCTTTCCGCGACCCTGATTTATGCGTTCTGCGTTTCGTCGCCTGCCACATCCGCGCGGCCGACGCTGACATAGGTGAAACCGCGCCGCTCCATGTCTGCTGGATTGTAGATGTTGCGCAGATCGACGACCACGGGCGAGGCGAGGGCGGCTTTCATGCGTCCGAGATCGAGCGCGCGGAACATGTTCCATTCCGTCACGATGACGAGCGCATCCGCTCCGCGCGCGCAGGCATAAGGGTCCTGCGCGTATTCGACGTTGGGCAGGAGCGTCTTCGCAAGCGCCATGCCTTCGGGATCGTAGGCGCGCACATGCGCGCCGGCATCCTCCAGCGTCGTGACGATGGAGAGCGAGGGTGCGTCGCGCATGTCGTCGGTGTTCGGCTTGAACGTGAGGCCGAGCAGCGCGATGGTCTTGCCCCGCACCGAGCCGCCGCAGGCGGCGATGATCTTTCGGCCCATCGCGCGCTTGCGCTGGTCGTTAACGGCAGCCACCGTCTCCACGATGCGGATCGGCGCATCATAATCCTGCGCGGTCTTGATGAGGGCGAGCGTATCCTTCGGAAAGCACGAGCCGCCATAGCCGGGGCCCGCGTGCAGGAACTTCGAGCCGATCCGGTTGTCGAGCCCGATGCCGCGCGCGACATCCTGCACATTCGCGCCGACCTTCTCGCACAGATCCGCGATCTCGTTGATGAAGGTGATCTTGGTCGCGAGGAACGCGTTGGCCGCGTATTTCGTCAGCTCCGCCGTGCGGCGCGATGTCACGAGAAGCGGGGACTGGTTGAGGTAAAGCGGACGGTAAAGCTCCGTCATGACCACCTTGGCCCGCTCGTCCTCCGTGCCGATGACGATGCGGTCGGGGCGCTTGAAGTCGTCGATGGCCGCGCCTTCACGCAGGAATTCGGGGTTGGAGACGACCGAAAAGTCCGCATCGGGCCGCACTTCACGTATAATCCGCTCGACCTCGTCACCCGTGCCGACGGGAACCGTCGATTTCGTGACGATGACGGTATAGCCGGAAAGGGCTGCGGCAATGTCGCGGGCCGCCTGATGGACATAAGAAAGGTCGGCATGGCCGTCGCCGCGCCGGGAGGGAGTGCCGACGGCGATGAAGACCGCTTCCGCCTTGTGAACGTGCTCGGCGAGGTCTGTCGCGAAGGTGAGACGCCCCTCGCGGATGTTCTTGGCGACCAACTCGTCCAATCCAGGCTCGAAAATCGGAATTTCGCCGCGTTTCAGCGCTTCAATCTTCGCCGGGTCGGTGTCGACACAGCATACCTCGTGGCCGAAATCGGCAAAGCATGCACCGGAGACGAGACCGACATAACCGGCCCCGATCATCGCAACACGCATTCAGGCCTCCTGTTTTCAGGCGAAAGGGTTTAAGGGGAGGCGAGCTTGACCGCAACCCACCTGCCTGCCTGGTCTCACAAGCCGCGCGGGGCTGGTATCGGTTTCCTTTGACTTTCAATAAACTCTTAACCAAAAGGTCCGCCAACCCGGTCGGAGCTTGAGATCTTCATATGGATAATCCCTTCCTTGTCGAGGTGACGCGGGGCGGTCTGGTCGAATCCCGCCACCGGGGGGCCATTGCCGTCATCGACGCCGATGGCGGGTCCGTCCTGTCGCTCGGGGCGGTGGAATACCGGGTGTTTCCCCGTTCGGCGGTCAAGGCGCTTCAGGCCATGCCGCTGATCGAGAGCGGGGTGGCCGACAAGCTGGGCCTTACGGACAAGGAAATCGCGCTCGCCTGCGCTTCCCATATGGGCGAACCGGAGCATGTGGCGGTGGCCACGTCCACTTTGGCCAAGGCGGGGCGGGATGCAGGTTGCCTTGAATGCGGGGCGCATTGGCCCTTGGGCGAGGCGGCGGCCCGTGGTCTTGCCGCCCGGGGCGAGCAGCCGAGCGCCCTTCACAACAACTGCTCCGGCAAGCACGCGGGCTTCATCTGTCTGGCCTGCGGCCTCGGCGAAGATCCGAAGGGCTATGTGAACGCGGATCACCGGGTTCAGCAGATGGTGCGCGCGAGCCTCGAGGAGATGACCGAGGCCTCCCACACCGCCGACGACATGGGTATCGACGGGTGCTCGATCCCGACCTACGCCATGCGGTTGCCCGCCCTTGCCTTCGCCTTCGCGAAATTCGGCAGCGGCCACGGCATGTCGCTGAGCGCCAAGACCGCCGCCCAGCGCATCCGCCGGGCCGTGGCGGCCAATCCTTTCATGATCGCGGGCACGGGCCGCTTCGACACGAAGGTGACGGAGGCGCTGCGGGAGCGGGCTTTCGTGAAGGTCGGGGCGGAAGGCGTCTATTGCGCGTCCCTGCCGGAACTCGGCTACGGCATCGCCCTGAAGATCGACGACGGTGCTTCGCGCGCCGCCGAAGTGGTGATGGCGAACCTTCTCCTGCATTTCCTCGACATGGGGGATGCGGAAAAGGCGACTGTCGAAGCCCTGGCAGGGCCTGTTCTCAAGAACTGGAACGGCATCGAGGTCGGGTCGATCCGGGCTGCCGAAGCGCTTGCCTCGATTTAACAGGCGCTCTTTCTAGAGCCCGAGCAGGGTCGCGATTTCGTCCGCTGCCGCGTTGGGAACCATCGCTCCCTCCGCGATCATCCGCTTGATCGCGGGCAGGCGCTCACGCAAGGCAGGATCGTTGGTGAGCTTCTCGTGCATGCGCTCTTCCACGAGAGCCCACATCCATTTCATGTCCTGCTCTTTGCGCTTGGCGGCGATCTCGCCGGTCGCATCGAGACGGCGGCGATGATCGAGGATCTTCGCCCACAGGTCATCGAGCCCCAGGCCCGTCAGGCCCGATATGGTGACGACCGGCGGCGTCCATGTGGCGGAGGCGGGCGTGAGAATGTGGAGCGCGGCGCGGTATTCCGCCGCTGCGGCTTTGGCCTTCATCTCAGCGTCGTCGGCCTTGTTGACGGCGATCATGTCGGCCAGTTCGAGAATGCCCTTCTTGATGCCCTGCAACTCGTCGCCCGCGCCCGGAAGCATGAGGACGAGGAAGAAATCCGTCAGGTCCGCCACGGCGGTTTCCGATTGCCCGACGCCGACGGTCTCCACCAGGATCACGTCGAAGCCTGCGGCCTCGCACAGCAGCATCGCCTCACGGGTCTTGGCCGCGACGCCTCCGAGCGTGCCCGAAGTCGGGGAGGGGCGGATGAAGGCGTTGGGGTCCGACGCCAGTTTCGCCATGCGCGTCTTGTCGCCGAGGATGGCGCCGCCCGTGCGGGAGGAACTCGGGTCCACCGCCAGCACAGCGACCTTGTGGCCCTTGCCCGTCAACAGGCTTCCGAGCATGTCGATGGCGGTCGATTTTCCGACCCCCGGCACACCCGTGATGCCGACCCGCACGGCGCGGCCCGTATAAGGCATCAACTCCTGCAGAAGAGCCCGCGCCCTTGCGCGATGGTCCGCCCGGCGCGATTCGATCAGCGTGATGGCGCGGGCCAGCGCCGCGCGATCCCCCGAGCGGATGGCCTGCGCATCGATGCGCGCTTCAGGACGGACGGCTTCTGTCATGCGCCATGAACTAGCATTGTTTTGCGCACCTGTGTAACCGATTGTTGACCATGATTTCGCATGGCGTGGAAGAATGTGCCAGGCCCGCCTTGTGCTCGCCATGATCGGGCGCAAGACAGGGGTCTTTCCCAGGTCGATTGCACTTTCACCATGCCCTTCTTCTCTCGTACCGCACGCCTTGCCCTTGCCGGATTGATGACGCTCGCTCTCGCGGGCTGCATTGGAAGCGACGGCGACGTCGGCAGCCCCCTCGTGCCGCAGAGGGCCGCGGCCCTGAGCCGGGACCCGACGGTTTTCGTGGCAACAACGCGCCTGCCGGTCGGCAACCCTCTTCAAGCCCCGTGGTTCAGCGCGCAACGCTCCCCCGATCTCATCTTCGCGAAGGCGAACATGAAAGCGCCGGATCGTTCGATGCTCGGACGCGTCACGCTCTCCGATTGGGACATCAGGTCCGTGGATGATGTGGTTCGCAAGAGAGCGGCGCAAGCCTTCGCGCAGGAGGCCCTTGGACAGGACGTCGTTCTCTACATTCACGGCTATCGCGAAAGCTTTGAAACCGCGACGGTCTCGGCGGCGCAACTTTCGAGCGGCATCGGGTTTACCGGCGTGACAGGCTTGTTCACCTGGCCGTCCGCCGGTTCCACCTTCAGCTATGTCAGCGACCGTGAAAGCGCCATGTGGTCGCGGGATGCGTTGCAGGATCTTCTGACCGCGCTCGCCAACTCGCCGAGCGGCGGCCGCGTCCATATCGTGGCGCACAGCATGGGAACATTGCTGACCCTCGAAACCCTGCGAATGCTGCGCGCCTCCGGCGGCGAGAGCGCCATGTCGCGGATCGGCGCGGTGGTGCTGGCGGCTCCCGATATCGATATCGACCTGTTCGCGCGCGGTGTTGAACATCTTGGCGCGGATGCGCAGAAGATCACCGTCATCAGCTCCACGAACGACCGGGCGCTCGCCGTCTCGAGCCGTCTCGCCGGTGGCATCGTACGCGCCGGCGCGGCGGATCGCGGCCGGCTCGAGGAGCTTGGGGTGAAGGTGGCCGACGCCTCCGACTTCGGCGGCGGCATCATCAACCACGACCTGTTCCTGTCGAACAAGGACGTGCAGCAGGTCATCAAGCGCGCCATCGAACGGGCGCGCTGAAACCTATTCCGCCGCGACCTTCGACTTGTATCCGAGCCTGCGGTTCAATTCGCCAATCAGCCCGACAGCCGCATCCGCGATGACGGTGCCGGGCGGGAAGATGGCGGACGCTCCGGCCTTCATCAGCGCATCGAAATCCTGCGGTGGGATGACGCCGCCGACGACGATCATGATGTCGTCGCGGCCGTACTTCGCGAGTTCCGCCTTCAGCTCCGGAACGAGGGTGAGATGACCCGCCGCGAGGGACGACACGCCGACGATATGGACGTCGTTCTCGATGGCCTGCCGCGCGGCTTCCGCCGGAGTGGCGAAGAGCGGGCCGATATCGACGTCAAAGCCGAGATCGGCGAAGGCCGAGGCGATGACCTTCTGGCCGCGGTCGTGCCCGTCCTGCCCCATCTTGGCGACGAGGATACGCGGACGGCGGCCATCGTTGTGCTCGAACTCCTCGACGAGGTGCAGCACTTGCTCCACGGCAGGTGAACCCATGCCCATCTCCCGTTTGTAGACGCCGGAAATCGCCTTGATCGAGGCGACGTGACGGCCCCACACCTTTTCCAGCGCTGCTGAAATTTCGCCCACCGTCGCCTTGGCGCGTGCGGCCTTCACGGCGAGATCGAGAAGGTTGCCCTGGCCCGACGACGCGCCATTGGAGAGCGCTTCGAGCGCCGCCGTCACATCGGCCTGGTTGCGCTCGGCTTTGAGGCGTTGAAGCTTTTCGATCTGGCGCGCGCGCACGGCGGCGTTGTCGACCTTGAGGATTTCGATAGGGGCTTCGTCCATCGGCTTGAAGCAGTTCACGCCGATGATCTTCTGATGACCTGAATCGATGCGCGCCTGCGTGCGCGCGGCGGCTTCCTCGATCTTGAGTTTCGGCACGCCCGCCTCGATGGCCTTTGCCATGCCGCCGAGGCTCTCGACTTCCTGAATGTGCTCCCACGCCTTGTGCGCGAGTTCCTGCGTCAGGCGCTCGACATAGTACGAGCCGCCCCACGGATCGACGATGCGCGTCGTTCCGCTTTCCTGCTGCAGGAAGAGCTGCGTGTTGCGGGCAATGCGCGCGGAGAAATCGGTGGGCAGCGCCAGTGCTTCATCGAGCGCGTTGGTGTGGAGCGATTGTGTGTGTCCTTGCGTTGCCGCCATCGCCTCGATGCAGGTACGCGAGACGTTGTTGAACACGTCCTGCGCCGTCAGCGACCAACCGGATGTCTGCGAGTGCGTGCGCAGCGGCAGCGATTTTTCGCTCTGCGGGTTGAAGCCCTTCACGAGCTTCGCCCACAGAAGCCGCGCCGCGCGCATCTTGGCGACTTCCATGAAGAAGTTCATGCCGATGGCCCAGAAGAAGGACAGGCGCGGCGCGAATTGGTCGATGGTGAGGCCGGCCTGAATCCCGGCGCGGATGTATTCGACGCCGTCGGCAAGGGTGTAGGCGAGTTCGAGATCCTGCGTCGCTCCCGCCTCCTGCATGTGGTAGCCGGAGATCGAGATCGAGTTGAACTTCGGCATGTTCTGCGAAGTGTAAGCGAAAATGTCCGAGATGATGCGCATCGAACCCTTGGGCGGGTAGATGTAGGTGTTACGCACCATGAACTCTTTGAGAATGTCGTTCTGAATCGTGCCCGAGAGCTTGACCTGCGGCACGCCCTGTTCTTCCGCCGCGACGATATAGAGCGCGAGCACCGGCAGCACCGCGCCGTTCATGGTCATCGACACGCTCATCTGGTCGAGCGGGATGCCCGCAAACAGTGTGCGCATGTCGTAGATCGAGTCGATGGCAACCCCCGCCATGCCGACGTCGCCCGCAACGCGCGGATGGTCCGAGTCGTAGCCGCGATGGGTCGCGAGGTCGAACGCGACGGAAAGGCCCTTCTGCCCCGCCGCGAGGTTGCGCCGGTAGAACGCGTTCGAATCCTCTGCCGTGGAGAAGCCCGCATATTGGCGCACGGTCCACGGCTGGTTCACGTACATAGTGGGATAGGGGCCGCGCAGAAACGGCGCGATACCCGGATAGGTATCGAGAAAATCGAGTCCCTTACGATCTGCAGGGCCGTAACTGGCCTTGACCGCAATCCCCTCCGGCGTCAGCCACGGCTCGCCGCCCGCGGCAGCGGCGGAGGATGAGGCATTCGCCCAAGCGACGTTCGAGAAATCCGGAATGTGGGCCATCGCTCAGTCAACGCTCTCGAAATGAAGCAACAGAATGTTCCAATTTTAGGCCCTCCGCTCGGGGGAGGCTATCCTTAAAAGGTCGCGGTCCGGCCTTTGACAGGGCAGCTCATCGATGCTTATGGAAATAATATAGCATTTTCGAGAGTTTTCATGCTGGTCCGCCGTCCCGTGCCTCGTCCCGAGAGCGCCGCACACCTCTGGCCGCCGATCGAGCGCTTTATCGAGGCAGAGGAGCGTTGGGGGCAGGTGGCGGAGGCCCGCGGGCCTATCGTCGCTGGCGTTTACGAGTTCTTGCGTTTCGGCATCAAGCAGGGCTGGGCCTGCCTTTTTGGAGGGCTGATGTGTGCGTTGCTCATCGCAACGCATTTCTGGTATCCGCGAGATGCTGCTCTCGCTCGGTACGATTTCATTTTTCTGGCGGCGCTCGCGTTTCAGGTCGTCTTGCTGGCGTTCAAGCTGGAAACCCTCGATGAAGCCAAGACGATTTTGGTCTTTCATCTTGTCGGCACCGTCATGGAGCTGTTCAAGACAAAGGTCGGCTCCTGGATTTATCCGGAGCCGAGCTTCTTCCGCCTCGGCGGCGTTCCGTTGTTTACCGGGTTTATGTATGCAGCCATAGGCTCCTATGGCGCGCGTGCGTGGCGCTTGTTCGACTTTCGCTTCACACATCATCCACCACTCGTGGCGACGACGGCGTTATCGCTGGCGATCTATGTAAATTTCTTTGCGCATCATTACGTCGCCGATTTCCGTTATGTGCTGTTCTGTTTGGTAGCCCTTCTCTTCGGGCGCACCACCATCTACTTCAAGGTCTGGCGTGTGCATCGACGCATGCCGCTTCTGCTCGGCTTCTTTCTCGTGACCTTGTTCATCTGGTTCGCAGAAAATATCGGAACATTCACCGGAGCCTGGCTTTACCCCAATCAGCTCAAGGGCTGGTCGATGGTGTCACTCGCGAAGCTCGGTTCGTGGTTCCTTTTGATGATTATCTCCTATGTGCTCGTGTCGGTCGTGAATCGGCCCAAGAACATGGATGAGAATCTTAAGTCCCAGCCTGCGCCTCGCTTAAAATCTTGAGCACGTCGCACCCGACGAAGATGAAGTTGCCGATGCCTGCCTTTGTCAGGCTCTCCTGCAGGTCGCCGGGGCGGCCTGCGAGATAGAGGGCATTGAGGCCTGCTTTCTTCAGCGCTGTAGCGGCATCGACAGCGTGGCTTTGGTATATCTCATCCGACGAGCACAGGCAGACAAGCTTCGCACCGCTCTTTCGCGCGGCGGCGACAAGGTCGTCGAGGGAGGAGAAGCCGTCGTTGCTCAAGGCCTCGATGCCACCAGCCTCGAAGAAGTTCTTGGCGAAGGTCGCGCGCGCGGTGAAGGCGGCGACAGGTCCGAGATTGGCGAGGAAGACCTTCGGTCGCGATCCGGTTTTCGCGAAGACGGCGTCGGCGGCATCCCGCAGCGTCTCGAAGGGTTCGGCCGTGCGGTGGGATGGGAGAGGCTCGACGCTTACCGGATCGGGGCCTGGGGCCGATGCGGCGAGCGCCGACACGGACGCGCCTGTGCTTGCAGCCTGAACGAGGGATGCGAAAGCAGCTTCGGGCAGAGGGGCTTTTTCGAGGTCCGTCTGTCCGCCGGAGGACGGCGACGGCATGAGTACCGCCACATCCGCCTCGTGGAGATTGGGGAATTCGCTCGTTCCGGTGATCGGATCTTTCCGCGTGGCGATGGCCTTGGCGCGAGCGCTTCGCGTTTCCGCGATGCGGCTTTGCAATGCTTCTTGCTTGAGGCTTTCGACGATGCCGCCTTCGCGTTCGATCTCCTGGAACAGCGTCCAGGCCTTCTCGCAGAGTGCATCCGTGAGCGCCTCGAACCCGCCGGCCCCGGCGGCGGGGTCCGCCACGCGGGCAAGGTTGGCCTCGTCGAGCAGGATGAGCTGCGTGTTGCGGGCGACGCGGCGCGCGAACGCGTCTGGCAGGCCGAGGGGCGCTGTGAAGGGAAGAACCGTTACGGCGTCGGCCCCGCCGATCCCGGCGGAAAAGGCTGCGATGGTTCCGCGCAGCATGTTCACCCACGGGTCGCGCCGCGTCGTCATCCGCCACGCGGTTTCGGCATGGAGGCGAAGCGGCACGGGTGTGAGCCCGCAGGCCTCTTCCACGCGCGCCCAAAGGCGGCGCAGGGCGCGGAACTTGGCGACCGTGAGAAACTCGTCCGCATCGGCGACGAGGAGGAAGGCGAGCGCCCGGCGCGCGGTATCAAGCGAATGCCCGCCCGCTTCCAGAGTTCGCATATAGGCAAGGCCAGTGGCGAGTACTGCCGCCAGCTCCTGCGCTTCGCTCGCGCCCGCCTCGTGATAGGGGCGTCCGTCCGCCAGGAAAGCTCGCCCCGTGAAGCCCTTCGAGGTCAGATCTCCCAAGGTCTGAGCCGCGCGCGCGCTGACCGTGTTCCACGATGCGGAGAGGTTTCCGGTGGCCGCCATCGCTCCGATGGGATCAAGGCCAAGATCGAGGGAGAGATTGGAGAGCTTGAGCCCGCGCCGCTCGCACAGGGCGATCAGCAGCGCCGCCATTTGCCGCCCACGTCCGCCGGCGTCGAGGCGCAGGTGGATCAGGTCGAGCATCACCCCGGTCAGGGCTTTGTCGAGGGTATCGAGATCTTCGACTCGGACACCGAAGCCACGGGCCGCCGGGGCCTTGTCGGTCACGAGAACGAGCGCGTCCGCTCCACCTTCAAGGTCTGCGAGGGCGAGTTCATTGGCCTTTTGCGGATCGGGATGGTCGATTCGCTGCGCGACCCGCCAAGGGCCCGCTTCGGCGCGGGAAATCGGCGTTGCCCCTTCCGCCTTGGGGTAGAGCGGTTGAATGGTGAGCCCGTCATAGGTTCGTCCGACAAGCTTCTTGTCGAAATCCGCGCCTTTCAAAACCCCTTCGACCAGTCGGAGCCACTGCTCGCGTGTGGCGGCGGGAAACTCGGAAGCGAGGGGCAGGTCGTCCATATGGCGGGGCCTCTAGAGCATGATCGGGCAGACGGGAACCGGATAGGCACCCGTGTGCGCCGTAAAATGCGCCGAAATAAGACTATTTCGAAGCGCTCGCAGATGAAATCGTACGAGTGCTCCGGCTCTTTCGGCGGCATTTTGCATGCCGTTACCGGCTCCGGCTAGGCGGTTGAAGCCAGTCTTTGGAATTAGACGAACTGGGACAGGCCGGGAACCGCGCCCACAATCGGCCCCATCACGTCTTCTCCGGCCTTTTCACGCCCATAGGCGAACAATTCGCGGCCCAAGGGTTGCATCTGGTTCATGGAGACGCCGGCGCCCATGAGCTGGCCGCCGAGGGCCATGACGCCACCGCCGAGCGAGCCCATCATTCCCAGGAGCCCGCCACCGCCGCCTCCAGCCTGAGCGATAGCCTCCTCCGCTCCCGGCAGGGCGGCGAGAAGTTGGCCGACCTCCGCCGTGGGGCCCTCTTTTTTGAGAAAGGCCAGGATCATGCCGATGGCCTTGGTGGCCGTGGCGGCGTCGAGGCCGGTCTTTTGCGTGATGCGGGCGATGAGCTCTTCCATATGATTCTCCTGGTGGTTCTCGATTATGGTTTAGCTGTAAACTATTTAGCCGAAAAACCCCAATCGAAAAGTCCCGCGCCGGAAAGGTGTCCAGGACCCTTATGGGTGATGCTCTTTCGGTATCCCGCCGCATCGCCGGTTGCAGTTGAATCTTCTGCTGTTTTAAGCGGAGAGTGGAAACAAGTTACGGTGCCCTCTATGACTGTAGGGGAAGCTGGAGGACACGATGCTCGAAGAAGGCAAGATTTTCATCGGTGGCGGCACGAAGCCCGAATATCTCGACCTGAAGCTCGCCAACCGCCACGGCCTTATTACCGGGGCCACCGGCACCGGCAAGACCGTCACCCTTCAGGTTCTGGCCGAAGGCTTCTCCAATGCCGGGGTCCCGGTTTTCGCCGCCGACATCAAGGGCGATCTTTCAGGCATCGCCGCGCCCGGCAATGCCAAGGATGCCTTCGTGAAACGCGCCAAGGAGCTCGGCATCGAATACAGGCCCGACCAATTCCCGACAGTGTTCTGGGATCTCTTTGGCGAGGAAGGACATCGTGTCCGCGCGACGATCTCCGAGATCGGGCCGCTGCTTCTGTCCCGCCTTCTCGATCTCAACGACGTGCAGGAGGGTGTGCTCAACATCGCCTTCCGCATCGCCGACGAACAGGGTCTGCTGCTCCTCGACCTGAAGGACCTGCGGGCGCTGCTGCAACTGATTTCGGAAAGCGCGTCCGAACTCACCACGACCTACGGCAATGTGTCGAAAGCCACCGTCGGCACGATCCAGCGGCAATTGCTCGTTCTGGA
The DNA here is from genome assembly GCF_003290125.1 of Microvirga flavescens. GTDB lineage: Bacteria > Pseudomonadota > Alphaproteobacteria > Rhizobiales > Beijerinckiaceae > Microvirga > Microvirga flavescens. The sequence continues at coordinate 213,274 of NZ_QMKH01000003.1, read as the reverse complement.
AAATCAGCGTGGTCAGGAATTTCTGGGCGAGCCCGCGCTCAACATCAAGGACCTGATGCGCACCGACCGTGACGGGCGCGGGGTGGTGAACATTCTCGCCGCCGACAAGCTCATGAACAATCCACGCCTCTACGCCACTTTCCTGTTGTGGCTGATGTCGGAACTGTTCGAGGAACTGCCGGAGGTCGGCGATCTCGATCAGCCCAAGCTCGTCTTCTTTTTCGACGAGGCGCATCTTCTCTTTTCCGATGCGCCGAAAGCGTTGATCGAGACCGTGGAGCGTGTGGTGCGCCTCATCCGCTCGAAGGGCGTCGGCATCTATTTCATCACGCAAAATCCCGCCGACGTGCCGGAGACGGTGCTGGCCCAGCTCGGCAACCGCATTCAACACGCCTTGCGCGCCTATACGCCGCGCGAGCAGAAGGCTGTTCGCGTCGCGGCGCAGACCTTCCGCCAGAATCCTGCTTTCGACACGGAGAAGGCCATCACCGAGCTTGGTGTCGGCGAAGCTCTGGTTTCCACCCTCGAAGGAAAAGGCTCGCCCTCGATGGTGGAGCGCACCTGGATCGCGCCGCCGATGGCGCAGGTCGGCCCCATCGATGACGCCTTGCGGCAACAGATCATCGCCGCAAGTCCCATGCGCGGCAAATATGATCAGTCCATCGATTCCGATTCCGCCTACGAAATGCTGGCGGCGCGCGCTCAAAAGGCGGCGGCTGATGCGCAGGCCGCGCAAGGGGGCGGCGGCATTCTCGACATGCTCGGCAATCTTTTCGGCACGAACGGGCAGCGCAAGGGCACCATGACCATGACGCAGCGCGTGACGCGCGAGGTTACGCGCACGGTCGTCAACCAGACAGTCGGCAGTCTCGCGGCCGAAATAGGCAAATCAATCGGCGGTCGGCAGGGCGGCTCCATTGGCCGCGCCATCGTGCGCGGGACGCTCGGTGGAATTTTGCGGCGGTAGGCTCCAGACTCTTTCCTCTTGCGGCGCACTCCTGTGGGATGCAGGGTGCAGCCGCTTCACGCAGATCATCCTAAGAAGTCGGACAGATGTCTCAGATCAACCAAGTTCTCGCCCGTATCGATGCGGATCTCGATGCTTCTCTCGAGCGCCTTTTTCACTGGCTCAAAGTGCCCTCGATCTCCACCGATCCGGCCTACAAGGACCATTGCCGCAAGGCCGGGCAGTGGCTTGTGGACGAGTTGAAGAGCTTTGGCATCGATGCGTCTCTGCGTGAGACCGGCGGCCACCCCGCCGTCGTCGCCCACGCCAAGGGCGATGCGAAGCCTCATGTGCTGTTCTACGGTCACTACGATGTGCAGCCTGTCGATCCGTTGAACCTGTGGGACACGCCGCCCTTCGAGCCGAAGATCGCTACCCTGCCGGATGGCCGGAAAGTCATCAGCGCGCGCGGCTCCGCCGACGACAAGGGACAGGTAATGACCTTCGTGGAGGCCTGTCGCGCGTGGAAGGCCGTCACGGGTTCGCTGCCCATCAACATCACGTTCCTTGTGGAAGGCGCGGAAGAGGATGGCTCGAAGTTTCTCCCCGAGTTCATCGAGGCGAACAAGGGTGAACTGAAGGCCGATGTCGCGCTTGTTTGCGACACGGGGATGTGGGACCAGAACACGCCCGCCATCACGTCCTCGCTTCGCGGTATGGTCTACGAGGAAGTGATCGTGCGTTGTGCCGATCGCGACCTGCACTCAGGCTCGTTCGGCGGCGCGGCGCGCAATCCGATCCATGTTCTGTCGAAGATCATCGCGGACATTCACGATGTTGACGGGCGCATCACCATCAAGAACTTCTATGACGGCGTGCCGGAGACACCGACGCAGGTTCTGGAACAGTGGAAGAAGCTCAATCTTACCGAGGAAGACTTCCTCGGCCAGGTCGGCCTCAAGAAATCCGCCGGTGAGAAGGGCCGCATGCTGATCGAGCAGATCCAGTCGCGTCCCACCTGCGACGTCAACGGCATCATCGGCGGCTATACGGGCGAGGGCACCAAGACGGTGATCGCAGCCGAGGCGAGCTGCAAGATCTCGTTCCGCCTCGTCGGCGATCAGGACCCCGAGAAGATCTCGAACAACTTCCACGCCTTCGTGCAGGAGCGCATTCCCTCCGATTGCTCGGTGGAATTCATCAAGCACAAGGGCTCGCGCGCGCTGGCCTTGCCGCACGATTTCTCCGCACTGACGGCGGCTAAGTCCGCACTTCACGACGAATGGAACAAGGATCCTATCGTCATCGGCATGGGTGGTTCGATCCCGGTCGGCGGCGATTTCAAGCGCACGCTCGGCCTCGACACGCTCTTCGTCGGCTTTGGTCTCGATGACGACCGCATCCACTCGCCGAACGAGAAGTACGACCTCAAGAGCTTCCACAAAGGCACCCGCAGCTGGGCGCGCATTCTGGCGGCTTTGGCGAAGTGAGAAGGGGATAGAGAAGCGAGCTTCACCTCTCCCCGCCGGGGAGAGGTCGCGCCGCAGGCGCGGGTGAGGGGGATGAAACGCTTCGTTGAAAGAGCGCGCCGACTTCGTCAGGAACAGACGAATGCCGAGACCCTTCTTTGGCAAGCTCTGCGCAATCGGAGGCTGTCACGCTGGAAGTTCCGGCGTCAGCATCCGATTGACCGGTTTATTGCCGACTTCGTTTGCCTTGATGGGAAGCTCATCATTGAGGTCGACGGTGCGACGCATTCGACCGACGAGGAGTTGAGGCGCGACGTAGAGCGGACGCTCATTCTTGAGAGTTGTGGCTACCTCGTCCTTCGCGTCACGAATGCTGAGGTTTATGAGAATATCGATGGTGTGATGGAGACTGTTCTGGCGGCGTTGGAGCATCGTGGGTAGCGTTGCTGCCCTCACCCGGACCTTCGGTCCGACCTCTCCCCGCCGGGGAGAGGTGGGGTGTGGCGCTCACTCCGCTGATCTATCACAGGGCGCCCACTCCTCTTATCTATCACACTCTGTGACGTGATCGATCATTTATCATCGTCACGCCGTGCTCGAATTCCCGTTGACGGCGCGGCAAACTCGGCGTTCGATCGGGACAACAACACTGACCAAATGGGCGGAACACTGAAGATGGCTTGGTATTCGAAAACCTGGAACTGGTTCAACGGCGAGTGGATCGAGGGCAATCCGCCCATCATTGGTCCGCGCTCGCATGTGTCCTGGCTGGGCTCTTCTGTTTTCGATGGTGCGCGCGTGTTCGAGGGCGTGATGCCCGATATGGACAAGCACTGCACCCGCGTGAATCGCTCGGCGGAAACCATCGGCCTGAAGCCGACGATGGAGCTTCAGGGCATTCTCGACCTCGTGCGTGAAGGCGCGAAGAAGTTTTCGCCCGATACCGCGCTTTATGTGAAGCCGATGTATTGGGGCGAGGCCGAAGGTCTTTCGACCATCGCACCCGATCCGGACTCGACCCAGTTCTGCCTGTCCCTGTTCGAAGCGCCGATGCCGGTGCCGGGCGGGCTGTCGGTGATGAAGTCGAGCTTCCGCCGTCCGACGCTTGAATCCATGCCGACGGATTCCAAGGCCGGATGCCTTTATCCGAACAACGCCCGCGTCATTCGTGAAGCGAAGGCGAAGGGGTTCGACAACGCGCTCGTATGCGATGCGCTCGGCAACATTGCGGAAACCGGAACCTCCAACGTGTTCATGGCGAAGGATGGCGTCGTTCACACGCCTGTGCCGAACGGCACGTTCTTGAACGGCATCACGCGCCAGCGCGTCATCCAGCTCTTGCGTGACGCGGGCGTGACCGTTCTGGAAAGTACGCTGCGTTATGAGGATTTCCAGCAGGCGGACGAGATCTTCATTTCCGGCAACTATTCGAAGGTGATGCCGGTCCTCAGGATCGACGAACGCGTTCTTCAGCCGGGGCCGTTCTACCGCAAGGCGCGCGAGCTTTACTGGGCTTTCGCGCACGATAAGGCGTAGTTCACGACACCCTGTCGCGCCTCAGCGGCGCGACAGGCGAATTCCGGCGATCTTCAGCCCTGCAAGGAGCGACGCGCCATAGATCAGCGCGCCGCCCGCTCCGACGACGGCTAGAAGCGTCTCGGTACGCCAGACGGGCAAGGCGTCAGTCCAGCGGGCGATGGGCGCGGGCGCGAACCATGCGAAGAGCGCGAGAAGAATGCTTGCAACAGCAATGGCGGCGCAAGCGCGAAAGAGGCTTCTGCTCGGGTCGGTCCATCCGCGTCGGTGGGCGAGGTAGAAGAGAAGCCCGAGATTGATCCACGAGCTGACAGCCGTGCCAAGAGCGAGGCCGACGACGCCATAGGAGTCCATCAGCATGATCTTCACGATGATGTTGAAGACGACCGCCGTCAGAGAAGCAATCAGCGGCGTCATCGTGTCGGCGCGCGAGTAGAAACTCGCCAGGGCCGAGCGGATCAGAACGGCGGCAGGAAGCCCGATGGCGTAGGCGGCGAGAACCGCGCCCGCACTTTGAGCGGCGGCGGTGTTGAAAGCGCCGCGCTGGAACAACGCCGCCATGATGAGATCGGGCAAGGTCACGAAAGCGACGAGGAAAGGCGCGGCGAGTGCGAGCGTGAGGCTCACGGCCCTGTTCTGCGCGCCGTGCGCCCCATCGACGTCGCCCGCCGCGATGCGCCGGCTCATCTCAGGCAACAGAACGGTTCCAGCGGCGATTCCGATGACGCCGAGCGGCAATTGATAGATGCGGTCCGCATAATAGAGCGACGACACCGCGCCCGTCGGCAGGAACGATGCAATGATCGTGTCCGCGAACAAGGCGAGCTGTACGCCCGCCGAGCCGATGACGGCGGGCCCCAGCGTCTTGAAAAACTGCTTCATCGCCGGGTCGAAGCGCGGCGTCTCGAGGCCGGGCGCGATACCAAGGCGCTTCGCATCGAGCCAGACGAGAAGGAGCTGCAGAACGCCTGAGATCGTGACGCCCCACGCGGCGGCATAGCCCGCATTCGGGAAGAGAAAGGCGATAGAGAGCGCGGCGACGAGGGACACGTTCAACAGCACGGGCGCAGCCGCCGCCGAAGCGAAGCGCTCATGCGCATTCAGCACGCCGGACAGGATCGTCACCAGCGTGATGAAAAGGAGATAGGGAAACGTGATGCGGGTGAACGTGACGGCAAAATCGTACTTCGCCGAGTCCTTTGAAAACCCCGGCGCGAGAAGATCCACCACCACAGGCATCGCGAGGAAGGCGAGGGCGAGGATCGCAATCTGCACGATCAGCATCAAGGTGCTGACACGGCTCGCGAAGGAATGCGCGGCTGGCTCCTTCTCTTTCTCGAGAACGCCGGCATAGGTCGGAAGAAACGCGTTGTTGAACGCGCCTTCGCCGAAGATCGCGCGGAAGTGATTGGGAATGCGGAAGGCCACGAAGAAGGCGTCCGCAATCGGGCCGATGCCCATCACGGCGGCGATCACCACGTCGCGGATGAAACCCGTCAGGCGTGACACGAGCGTCCAGCCACCGACAGAAAGGATCTTCTTGAACATCGGTCAGGTCCGTTCGGACGGGGAGGGTTTCATGTCCTGCACCGCGACCGCGGGTCTGACGGCTTGCGCAGCTGCTCCCACATGCTCGGCGACGACGTAAAGAGGTCTGCGCTTCACCTCGGCGAAGATGCGTCCGACATATTCACCGATAATGCCGAGGGACATGAGCTGGATGCCGGAGAAGAACATCACCGAGACGATGAGGCTCGGAAAGCCCGGAAGGTCGGTGCCGAACAGGAGCGTCCGCACAAGGAAGTAGACGGCCGTCAGGATTGAGCAGATCGAGATCAGCGTTCCAAGATAGGTCCAGATGCGCAAGGGCACGCTGGAAAAGGACGCGATGCCGTCGAAGGCGAAGCGCAGGAGCTTTCTGAAGCTCCACTTGGTCTGGCCGTGGCGGCGGTCGGCGACCTCAAAGGGCACGCCGATGCTCTCGAAGCCGATCCACGCATAAAGACCCTTCGAGAAACGCGCGCGCTCGCCCAACGTCCGCAGCACATCGACGCCCTTGCGGTCGATCAGGCGGAAGTCGCCAGCACCCTCGGGCAGGCTGACCTCGCCGAACTTGGAAAAGAGCCGGTAGAAGAGGTGAGCGAAGCCGCGCTTGATCCGGGTTTCGTCCGAGCGGTCCGTGCGCTGGCCGTAAACCATCGTGTAGCCCTCCCGCCAGCGGGCCACGAAGGTCTCGATCATTTCCGGCGGGTGCTGGAGGTCGGCATCCATGATGACCACGGCCTCGCCGCGCGCGTGGTCGAGCCCGGCGGCGATGGCGATCTCCTTGCCGAAATTGCGGCTGAACGAGACGGCGCCGATTCTCGGCTCGTCGATGCTCCGGAGCTTGATCCGGCTTAACGTATCGTCCCGGCTGCCGTCGTCGATGAACACGACCTCCCAGAGGTCCGTGATCCTGTTCAGGACGGGAAGGAGCGCGTCGCACAGGGGGGCGATGTTCGCGCTTTCGTTGTGGACGGGAATGATAACGCTGATCTCAGGCGACGCCACGCGATAATCCTTTAAACTTGGCGCGCGCATTGAGAGCCGAGTTTGCCCTTCCACTCAAGAGGGTTAGGGTGCGGCAAAGCCGTTTTTGGAGTCTTCGATGAATTTTCTTCGCCCCGTGGTCCTGTGCGCCGACGATTTCGGCCTGACCGATGGGGTAAGCCGGGGCATTCTGGAATTGGCCGATCAGGGGCGCCTTTCGGCCACCAGCGTCATGGCCAATATGCCGGCCTGGCCCCGCAACGCTGCCGCCCTGAAAGCGTACCAGGGGCGTATTTCAGCCGGTCTCCACCTCAACCTGACGACGGGGGCTCCCTTGGGGCCGATGCCGGGGCTTGCCCCCGAAGGGCGCTTACCGTCCCTCAGTACGCTGATCCGCCGGGCGGTCCTGCGGGATCTTCCCTTGGCCGAACTGTGCGTCGAGATCGACCGGCAGATCGAAGCCTTCGAGACGCATTTCGGCGCGACCCCGGCCTTCGTGGACGGGCACCAGCATGTCCATGTCCTGCCGGGCATCCGGCGCGTCCTTATCGAGGTGCTGACGGCGCGGGGATATGCGGGGCGGCTGTGGATCCGCGATCCGTCCGAGAGCTGGGTTTCGATCCTGCGCCGGAGCATCAGCGCCGGGAAGGCGTTGGTCGTATCCGGCTTCGCCTCAGGCTTTGGCGAGGCGGCCCGCACGGCGGGTTTTTCCGTCAATGAGGGTTTTTCAGGCTTCAGTCCACTGACGCCGGAGACCGATCCGCAGCAGGTCTTCCGCGCCGCCCTGGGCAATCTCGGCCCCCGCCCGGTCGTCATGTGTCATCCGGGCTATGCGGATGATGAGTTGCGGGGGCTCGATCCGGCGGTCGAGAGCCGGGTCGCGGAGCTGAACTCTCTGAAGTCGGATGCTTTCGGCGCGTTGCTGGAGGAGCGGGGGATCAGGCTTCATCCTGAACCGGCGAAGGCTTGATGCGAAAACGGGGCCCCGAAGGGCCCCGTATCGTAACTTGCAGATTATCCGGACGGCTTACTTGGTCGCCGCTTCGAAGAGTTCCTCGACGTATTCCCAGTTCACGAGGTTCTCGATGAAAGCCTTGATGTAGTCGGGACGGCGGTTGCGGTAGTCGATGTAGTAGGAGTGCTCCCACACGTCGCAGCCGAGGATCGGTGTCGCGCCGCTCACCAGTGGGCTCTCGCCGTTCGGGGTCTTGGCGATGATGAGCTTGCCGTTCTGCACGGCGAGCCAGCTCCAGCCCGAGCCGAACTGCGTCACGCCGGCCTGGATGAAGTCTTCCTTGGCCTTTTCGACGGAGCCAAGGTCCTCGATGATCTTCTTTTCCAGCTTGCCGGGGATCTTGCCGCCGCCATTCGGCTTCATCCACTTCCAGAAGTGAAGGTGGTTGTAGTGCTGGCCGGCATTGTTGAAGAGGCCCTGGTTCTTGCCGTAGGAGCCCTTCACGATCTCTTCGAGGGTCTTGCCTTCGAACTCGGTGCCTTTCAGCAGGTTGTTGCCGTTGGTCACGTAGGCGGCATGGTGCTTGTCGTGGTGAAACTCCAGGGTTTCACGGGACATGTAAGGCTGCAGGGCATCGTAGGCATAGGGAAGGTCGGGCAGGGTAAACGACATAGACGCCTCCTTGAGGGTTCGTGAGGTCTGCGCCTTAGTTAAAGCGCCACAGCCCTCAGGGCAACGGCCAAGCTTGGGACTTTTTCCGGCTCAAGCTTCCCTTGGATTTGCAATTGTCTTATAAAATCCGACCCTGCGGTATACCCGCCTTTTGTGTTGCGTAACGGAGAAACCATGGTCAAAGCGCTCTTCGCACTGGCTTTGGCGATGATTGTGGGTGGCCTGTTCACCTTTGTCCTCGGCTGGGATGACGTGTTGCTCGAAAGGGGATGGACGACCTCCATCGCCGGCAGCGTCGTGGCCTCGAGCGGCGTTCTCATGGTCGGCCTGACCATGATCGTCCTGCGTCTGACGCAGATCCGCTCTGAACTGGTGCGCCTGTCGCCGGGAGCGCAACCCTTCCTGCAAGCACCGGAAACGAAGGTAGTGAGTGGAGAAGCCGCTCCGCTGGCGGCGGGGCTTGTCGCCGGTGGAGCCGTTGGCGCTGCGGCGGGCTACGCTGCTGAGGGCCACGAGCCCGAGGCCGCTCTGCCGATTTTCGACGAGACGGAACAGGAGCGCGAAGAGCCCCTGATCTCCCTCGACGACCTCGTCGTTGAGGAGGAGCCCGTTGAGGATTTTGCCAAAGCGCGGGACGAGGCGTTCGAGCCTCGCGTGCCCGATTTCCTGATCGAGCGCCGCGAAACGTTCGCCATGAGCTTTTCGGAGAGAACCGAGATCGAGGAGGAAATCCCGGTCGAGGAACCTGAGAGCGAGCAAGCCGAGCCGGCGGCTTTCGAAAACGAGCCCGAAACGCCGGAATATGCGCAAGAGCCCGAGCCGGAGCCGGTTGAAGAACCCGCCTTCGAACCGGAGAGCGCGCCGCCGAAGGACGTGATCGGAACCTACAATTCCGGAGACAACACCTACGTGATGTTCTCCGACGGCTCCATCGAGGCCAAGACGCCTCAGGGAGATTTTCGCTTCTCCTCGCTCGATGAATTGAAGGCGTTCATCGCGGGAGGCGGCGAGAGCCACTCCTCTACTTGATGAGAGCCGACAGGGCCTTGAAGTCGTCGGTTCCTGCCTGCTCCAGCCATTCGAAAATCGCCATCTCCGTCGTGATCCAGCGGCACCCCGCCTGGACCAGCCGCGCCTCGGCGGCGGCAACGCTGTGAGGCGAGCGGCTCGAGACCGCGTCGCCGACGACGAAGACATCGGCTCCCGCGGCCTTGAATGCCAGAGCGCTCTGCAACACGCAGACATGCGCCTCCGTTCCGCACAGCACGATCTGATCGAGCCCGCTATTCCGCAGGTTTCCAACCCGCTTGGCGATACCGGCATCGGCCGCCGCGGAAAACGTCATCTTCGGCAGCACCATCGCATCCGCCGACAGGGCTTTAGACAAGGAGGCGACCGTTGCGCCGAGCCCCTTGGGGTATTGCTCCGTCACGGTCACCGGAATGCCGAGGCGATCCGCACCGGTGAGTAGAATGTTCGTGTTTTTGACGACACGCTCGGCCTCGGCAATCGCTGGAAGCAGCCGCTCCTGAATGTCGATGACGATCAGTTGCGAGCGCGCGGGGGTGAGAAGCATCGGGTCAGTGGTCCGGGTTGAAGAGAGGCGGCTTGCCGGGTATCGGCATCGTCATCGTAAACTGCAGGCCGCTCTGCGCGAAGTCCATATGCACATCGGCCTGAAGTTGCGTGGTGAGAACCCGGCGCAGAAGGCGTGAGCCGAAGCCTTGTCGCCGCGGCTCGATGACACGCGGTCCCCCGCGCTCAATCCAGCTGAAATGGAGAACGGACTTGCCGGCAATCTCGTCCAGCCGCCAGCGCACATCGACCTGCCCGCCGAATGTCGAGAGGGCTCCATGCTTTGCCGCGTTGGTGGTGAGCTCATGGATCGCCATGCCGACCGGCACCGCAGCCTCGGAGGGAAGTTCGACGGGCGGTCCGTCGACGGTGATGCGGTTCCGGTCGTCGTCGTCGTAAGGACCCAGTTCCGTCTGCACCAGTTGGTCGAGGGAGGCCTTCTGCCAGATGTCTTCCGTCAGCAGGTTGTGTGTACGGGCAAGCGACACGATCCTCCCAACGAATCCTTGGTAGAACTCGTCGATGCTAGACGTGGTGCGCGCGGTCGAACCGACGATGGCCTGCACCGTGGCAAGGGTGTTCTTGACCCGGTGATGGAGTTCGCGGATCAGCAGGTTCTGCCGCTCCTCCGCCAGCTTGCGATCCGTAATGTCCTGCACGACGCCGGTCATTCCGATGGCAACGCCATTGGGGCTGTAAGATGTCTGGCCTTGCGTCGCGAGCCAGATTGGCCCGTCCCCGTTCTCGCGGGTGATCCGGTATTCGATATTGTAAGACTCGCCGGTTTCAAGCGCCTGCTCGATAGCCATCGTCATCCGGGTTGCGTCGGCAGGGTTGAGGCGCTGCTGGAGTTGGCTCCAGGTTATCTTGCGCGTGGGGTCGAGCCCGAACAATTCCGAAGCGCCCTCGGCGAGTTCCAGAACGTCGGTGGTGCGGTCCCAGTTCCAGACGCCCATATGGGCGGCCTGAAGTGCGAGACGAAGCTGCGCCTCGTTCTTGCGCAAGGCTTCTTCCGTTCGCTTGAGATCGTGAATGTCGACGCTCGTGCCGGACCAGCCCCTGAACATGCCGCGGGCATCGTGAATGGGTTCGGCCCGTATCATGTGCCAACGATAGGCGCCGTCGCGATTGCGATAGCGCGCCTCTGTCGAATAAGCGGACTGGTTACGCAGAACGGCTTTGAAATCTTCCATGACCCTGGCGAGGTCGTCCGGATGGACAGCCTGCATCCAGCTCAACCCGAGAGACTCGTTCTCGGGCAGGCCGGCATACCGGCTCCAGCGCGCATTGGCGTAGACGAGTTCGAGATCGGGGGTCACGATCCAGACAAGCGCGGGAAGCGTTTCGGCGACGATCCGCAACCGCGCTTGGCTTTCACGCAACTCGCCTTCTGCCAGTGCGCGTTCGGCGGCATCCCATATGCGTTCTGCAACTTCCTCGGCGAGTGTCGCATCATCCGCAGAAAAGGCGTGAGGCCTGTTCGCGGAAACGTAGAGCGAAGCGGTGAGGCGGCCACTCTTGATGAGGGGGACCAGAATGGCCGATCGCGCGCGGCGGGCGGCATAATGGATTCTCGCATCCGGTTCCAGCCGAGGGTCGCTGGCGGCGTCGGTCATGATGATGGTGCGGCCTTGCCCCAGTTCCGACAGGATGGTCGACCCTGCGGCTTCGAGCGCGTAGGCGAGATCTGCCTGCTCGGATGAGCGGTTGCTCCATTCCCGATTGACGGTTTCGCCAGAGCGCGCCGCGCCGTACCCAACCCGATCCGCGGCCAGAAAAATGCCCAGATCGCGGGTGGCGATGTCGATGATGGCAGCGGAGTCCTCGAGCCCGCGAATGTCGTCCCGCAGGTCGAGAAGAAATTTCCGTCGACGCTGAGCCGCTGCAACGTCCCTCGCCGCGCGGTCCGCATCGGAAATGCGGCGGGTGGTGCTGAGCAGGCGGATCGGCTTTCCGTCGGCGTAAATGGCGCAGCCCTTCAGCGCGAGGTGCCCGGTGGAGCCGTCCGTACGGATGATGCGGCAAGCGGTGTCGTAATCGCTGTGCGAGGTAACGGCGCGCTCGATGGCGTGCCTGACACGCCTCACATCCTGCGGATGGCACCGCTCCTGAAGTTTCTCAATCGTCAGTAGGGTGTCGCGGGCAAGGCCCAGCTCGTTCCGGAAAACGTCGGAGCCCATCACTTCGCGAGTTTCGAGATCGTATTGCCAGAAGCCTATTTCGGCAGAAGCCAGCGCCAGACGCAGTTCTTCCCGGCTTTGCGCGAGGGCGGTTTTCACCTCGTTCAAATGACGCCCCGGATCGACAGAATACGGCCTTGGATCGCTCTCTTCAGTGAGTGTGCCGCCGGTGGCCGGCGGCTCGCTCCAATGGGTCATGGACTAGAACTCGCAAATGCAACTTTCCTTCAAATAGGTCCGTTTTCATTCCCTTCCAGTCGATAAAGATAGACCGGAGGTCGCGGCTATGCCGTCAAGCCTCAAAGCCGGTGACGCTCCTGAGGGCGAAGGCATATGTCAGCGCCACCTCTTCAAGCCTGTCGAAGCGCCCGGCGGCGCCGCCGTGACCGGCCTCCATGTTGAGCCTGAGTACGACCGGACCGCCGCCGGTCATCGTCGCGCGCAGGCGGGCAACCCATTTGGCAGGCTCCCAGTAGGTCACCCGTGGATCGGTCAATCCGCCCAACGCCAGGATGGCGGGATAGTGCTGCGCCTTGACGTTGTCGTAGGGCGAATAGGACAGGATCGTGCGGAACGCAGCTTCGTCCTCTCCCGGATTGCCCCATTCGGGCCATTCGGGCGGCGTCAGCGGCAGCTCTGCATCGAGCATCGTGTTGAGCACATCGACGAAGGGAACCTCGGCTACGATGCCCGCGAAAAGCTCGGGAGCGAGATTGGCGACGGCGCCCATGAGCATGCCGCCTGCGCTGCCGCCATGCGCCACGATCCGCCCACGGCTCGAGTAGCGCGCATCGGCGAGAGCGTGTCCGCAGGCGATGAAATCGGTGAAGGTATTGGGCTTTTTCTCGCGTTTGCCATCGAGATACCAGCGCCAGCCTTTTTCCGTGCCGCCGCGAATATGGGCGATGGCAAAGACGAAGCCCCTGTCGACGAGGGACAGGATGTTCGTGCGGAAGCTCGCCGGGATCGACATGCCGTAGGAGCCGTAGCCGTAGAGAAGGCAGGGCGCACTGCCGTCGATGGCGGTGTCGCGATGATGAAGCAGCGATACCGGCACGCTCTCGCCGTCCGGCGCTGTCGCGAAGATGCGGCGCGTCACGTAGTTCGCCTTGTCGTGGCCGCTGGGAACTTCCTGACGCTTGCGCAAGGTTCTCGTGCCGGTGGCGAGATCGTAGTCGATGACTTCGCTCGGCGTCGTCAGCGAGGAATAGCGGTAGCGGATGATGGTGGTGTCGAACTCGTAGCCGGGGTCGATGCTCAGCGAATAGGCCTCTTCCTCGAAGGCGATGGTTTCCTCGCGGCCCGTTGCGAATTCCCGGATCACGATGCGGGGCTTCGCGTCCTCGCGCTCCAGGCGCACGAGATGCCGCGCGAGCGCGACCGTAAAGAGGATCATGATGCCCTTGCGGTCCGGGATGAGATCGCGCCAGAAAGCCCGCCCCGGCGTGGCGACGGGCACGGTCATGATCTTGAAGTCCTCCGCGCCGTCCGCGTTCGTGACGATGATGAGCTGATCGCCATGGTGCTCGACATCGTAACGCAGGCCGGGCGTTCTCGGCTCCACGACACGCGGCGTGCCGGCGGGATCGGCGCGGTCGATGAGCCAGACCTCGGACGTTTCGTGGTCGCTCGCCTCGATCAGGACATAGGCGTCCGATTGCGTTGCGCTGATATTGACGAAAAAGCCGGGATCGCTCTCCTCGTAGATCACCGCGTCATCACTGGCGGGTGTGCCGAGACGGTGCAGGCGCACGCGTACGGGGCGGTGGTTTTCGTCAAGTTCCACGTAGTAGAAGCCGGATGAATCTCCCAGCCAGACCGCGTCGCCCGACGTGCCGGTGACTTCGTCGGATAAATCCTTTCCCGTCGCGATCTCGCGAACGCGCATGGTGAAGTATTCCGAACCTTTGATGTCCGCGCCCCAGGCAAGGTAACGGTGATCGGAAGAATGCTCCGCGCCGCCGAGATCGAAGAAGGCCTGGCCTTCGCCTTCCTTGTCGCCATCAAGCAGAACCGTATCCTCACCTCCGCCGCGCGCCGACCTGCAGACGATCGGATGCTGCCCGCCGTCGCGGTAGCGAGTGAAGTAGGCGTAAGCGCCGTCATTTTCCGGAACGGACGAATCGTCCTCCTTGATGCGCCCGCGCATCTCGGCGATCAGGCGCTTCTGCAAATCCGCCGTCCCTTTGAACGCCGCTTTCGCATAGGCGTTCTCCGCATCGAGGTAAGCCCTGATCTGCGGATCGAGGACGTCGGGATCCTTCAGGACTTCTTTCCAGTTCTCGGCCTTGATCCATGCGTAATCGTCCTGAATCTCGACCCCGTAAAGCGAGAGCATGTGAGGCTTGCGAGGACAAACCTGGGCCGGGGGCAGGGACATTGCGGCAAGATCTTCGATTTTCATGGGAAGGATTCCGAAGAGAGAAGCTCGATTAAGCAAAAATCGCTCAATCCCGAGCTTTAAGCTTAGGGCGCGGTTGGGAAATTTACGATTGATTCAAGGTGAGAATGCAATATTCCATGCGCGCTTTGCAATCCTAAGGGATTAAGTATACCAATTTTGCATGGGCTTCCTGTCTTGTTATATGGGGCCCGGTTTTGCCTCGTTTATTTGCCGAATCAAGTTGATATACAGTTTTGCAAAGTTTTCGTCGTTCATATCTTGTCAGCGCTCAAAAATTGACATACGTGAGCGAAGGATCATGGTTTCAGCTCTGTGAAGCCCATCAGACAAGCTGGTCGGGACGTGAATAAGCGCTGCTTTCGGTGAAATCTCCGGTTGTTGGTCCTCAAGCATTGTTCGGGTCGCCTCGAAGACCAGAAAGGAATAAGACTATTATGAGCGACACTCTCGCCACGGCGAACTACATTGAGTTGGCTGCAGATATTGTTTCTGCATACGTGAGCAACAATTCCGTGCCGTCCGGCGACTTGCCGGCTCTTATCAGCGATGTGCATTCCGCCTTGCTGCGCGTTGGCGGTGGAACTGTCGAGGCTCCTGCCGAAGCTCCCAAGCCCGCCGTTCCGCTCAAGAAGTCGGTGACGCCGGATTACATTGTCTGCCTGGAAGACGGTAAGAAGTTCAAGTCGCTGAAGCGCCACCTGCGCACGCAGTACAACATGACTCCCGAGCAATACCGCGAGAAGTGGGGCCTGCCGGTCGATTATCCGATGGTTGCTCCGAACTACGCCAAGGCTCGCTCCGAGCTCGCCAAGGAAATGGGCCTCGGCCAGCAGCGCCGCAAGCGCCGTTCCTCGCGCGGCTAAGCCAAGCCGGCCAGGTTCGCCTGATCGTTCAAGCCGCCCTTCGGGGCGGCTTTTTCGTTTCGGAAATGAAAGCTTCGGGGAAAGCCTTGGCCCGTCAGGGATTCCCGCGGGCGTATTCACAACCTTTGCGGGAGGCAGGTCTTCCGCCTTGACACTGGAGCGCGTTCCTTCACCATAAAGCGCCCCGGGGACTCGTCCCCGTTGATATTTTTTAAGAGAACAAAACATGAACAAAAATGATGATTTTGAGAACGGAACGTCCGGGGTTTCCGTCACATCTCGCGATGGGGCAAGGCGGCGCGGCGTACGCCCACGCGACCGGGGCACCCGCATTCGCGAGCAAGGCAGGCCGCAAACGGAACAAGCTCTGCCGCGTGAGGCAGCGCGCCTGCTCGACATCCTCGCAGGCGAGAATGTCACGGCTGTCATCGAAGCCGATGAGAGGAGCGTGAGCGTCTCCAGGCGCTCCAGAGGCGGCATTTCCATTGGAGCGGGGCGCTTCAGCACGCAGACAGCGGAAATTCTCGTCCGGCACGATGTTGCGCGCTGGGAGCGCGGCGGAAGCGAGCGTCGCAAGCTTTGCATCACGCAGGCCGGGCGGGCTTATCTGCGACGCCTCGCGGCCTCGTCCTCCGAGGAGGGTTTTCGCGAGCAGCACGGTGAGACGGTTGAAGCCGAGGTCGAGACCGGTGCCGGCGAGAGGGCGCGGGTGCGCGTCAATGGCGAGGAGAGCCCGCTCGACTGGCTGCGCCGCCGCAAGAACAAGGACGGTAGCCCGATGATCGACGATGCTTCCCATCAAGCGGGGGAGCGTCTTCGCGCCGACATCGCTCTCGCGGGCTTGCTGCCGGGGGTGACGGCCCGCTGGGATGCGGTTCCGCGTGGGGGCGCAGGGCAATCACCATCCCACGCTACGGACCGCATGGTCGCCGCCCGCCAACGAATCCGCCACGCCTTCGATGCCGTCGGTGGCGACATGGCCGATCTTCTTCTCGATCTATGCGGCTTTTTGAAAGGACTTGAGTTGATCGAGCGGGAGAGGAGCTGGCCGCCGCGCTCCGGTAAGGTCGTGGTCAAGCTCGCCCTGGCCCGCCTCGCCGAGCATTACGGCCTGGAAACGACGGCGCACGGCCCCAAAGCCTCCCGAGGCATCAGGACATGGCAGGCCGTGGTGATCGAAGGGGGAAGGGTGGTTTAACCTATGATTCTTTTGATTCTTTAAGTGCCGGCCATCGCTTGGGCATCCTGCCGGATGCGGGCGACCATCGATCTGACGCCGTTGGACCGTTGCGGCGTCAGATGCTCCGCAAGGCCCAGTTCCTTGAACAGCCCGAGGGCGTCGGTTGCGAGAATCTCAGAGGCGGTCTTGCCGTTGTAAAGGGCCGTCAGCAAAGCAACGAGGCCCTTCACGATATGGGCGTCGCTGTCGCCGCGCACGTGGAGCACCGGCCCGTTGGCGGAAGGTTCGAACCGCGTTTCCAGCCAGACCTGGCTGGCGCAGCCCTGCACCTTGTTGGTGTCCGAATAAGCCTCGGCAGGCAGCGGCTCCATGAGGCGCCCGAGTTCGATGAGATAGCGATAGCGCTCCTCCCAATCGTCGAGGAGTTCGAAACTCGCGAGGATTTCGTCAAACGAAAGCGGCATGGCGTCCCAGGAAATTCAGATGACGCTCATATAATCATCGCTGCCGTGTTTGGCGATGGATCAGGAGCGCGGCTTTTGCGGCTCACTGCCGCGCCAGGCGGCCTTCTTGTCGTCCGTGTGAAGGGTATCGGACGGGGCGGCCTGCGGCTTCGTTGTGGACGCGGTGAGGCCGGATTCGGACATGATCTTGGCCAGGATCGCCTGCTTGGCGCCCTCCGGCAGGGCCTGCCACATCGTCTCGAGTCTTGCCGGGCTGTCCTCGGCGGTCTCGTGCTTGGCGGCGACCTTTTCCTCGGGCCAGCCGAACCACGAGGCGAAAGATGGCAACGCATCCTCCGTCCGGACGGGGGAGAGGTAGAAGATCACGCCGATGACGGCGACGGTACGCAACAGAGAAAACATGGCCAGCAATCGCGATCGCGCCGGGTTTGGGCGCACTCTGCAACCATAACGAGTCGACGCGATACGGCGTAGGGCCTTTGCCAAGGACATGGAAATAGCCTGAACGAAACCTTTACAGGCGCTAATTCATTGCACGAGCAAGATAAATCGAAAGACGGTGCGCTCTGCCAGACCGTTTTGGCCTTCGCCGCTCCGCGGCCGGGGTTCAATCTTTAGGTTTCGCTTAAGCGGCCTCTGGCACGGTCGTCGACGTCTGGAGCGGGGGATCATGGTCCCTCAAGGATGTGGTTGCGACTTGCTGACGAATTCTACATGGGGCTGGGTCGATGAGTGGCTCGAAGGGGTTTTGCCGAATCCTTCGGGCGCGGACCCGTTGTCGGCCCTGCCGCAGCAGAGGTTCATCGTAGCGCGGTGCGTCGCCGCGCTCGCTGGTCTTGTCGCGTTGTTTCCTCTTGCCCTGATGCAAGCGGCATCGCCCGGCCTCCTCGAAGCCGCCGTCGTGATGTTCGTGCTGAGCCAGATCGGCGCTATCGCCGTCGCGCTGCGTTTCCGCTCGTTCGCCGCCGCTCGGGTTTTGTCTGCGGTAACACTCGCCGCTCTTGTGGCCCTTGCCGCTTTTGCTCTTTCGCGCAGCGACACTTCGTCGGTTGGTGCGGAAGTTCTTTTCGGCAGTGGCATCGCTCTTTTTTTTGGCCACATGGCCGCCCATGCGTTTTCCGTCCGGCGTGTGGAAGACGCGCTTCGCCGCGCGGCCCTTTCCGGCGAAAGGCGCGAGGCTGATCTTCTCTCGACGATTGATGACGTGGTGACCTGGCACGACGGCATGGGCGCGGTTCTTCGCGCGAGCAGCGGATCGGTGCGGGTTTTGGGAGCGCCCGCAGCGACGCTGCGCGGCATCGGCCTGTTCCAACGCATTCATGTGGCCGACCGGCCTGCCTATCTGAAGGCGTTGAGCGATGCAGCTCATGGCTCCAAGTCCGCGCGGGCGCGGTTGCGCGTGCGGAGCGGAGCCTCCGAGGCGGAACCCGCGACGGTCTTGCTCGACATGCGCGCCTATCGGTTGCCGCACTCCGATGACGAGAAGGCTATCGTCGTCTCGGTTATGCGCGATATCGGCGAGCATCAGGACGAGTTGGACGGCATTGAGGCGGCTCGCCGCGAGGCTGTCGCGGAAGCGGAACACCGTGCGCAACTTCTCGATATGGCTGGCCGCGCGCTGCGCAAGCCGTTGAACGACATTCACGGGTACGCCCGGCTCATGACAGGGCGCGGCGCTCTCGTGCACCGCAAGGACTATGCCGATGTCATGAGAAAGACTTCGGAGAGAATGACCGAAACCGTGGGCGCTTTTCTCGAACTTGCATCGGTTGAATCCGGCAGCCGCGCCTTGGCGTATGAAGCTGTCGATGTCGCTGCCTGTCTCGATGAATGCTGCGAGTCGTTGATGGAGGTTTCGCGGCAGGCTCGCGTCACCATTCGTCGCGAGGTTTCATCCGCGCTGCCGTTGATACACGCGGACCGCAAGGCGCTTGGCCAAATCTTCCATCACGCATTGTCGAATGTGCTCATGCGTGCCGAGGAGGGGGGCGAGGTTGCTGTCGATGCGCGTGTCGATGGGCGCAACCTGTCCTTCAGCATTGGTGTGTCGCGCCGCAGTTTCGACGCCATCAAGAATGCGCAGGATCCGGAGGTCGAGCTTCGTCTCGCGCTCGTCCGCGCGCTTGTCGTTCTGCATGGAGGCCACGTGTCCGTCTCCGACGGCGCAGGCATCCATATTGATCTTCCCATCGAGGCGGGCCGGTCGCTTGCGACCGATGACGGCTCGAATGTTCGTTCCATCATAGACTCCGATCCCGGAGTACATTTCTTGAAAGCGGGGTAATCGCTTTGCGTGAAGCTCTAGCCGCCCGGTCCGACCGTGATTTCATGGTCTCGTCGCCTGTGCCACGGCCTCGTTCGGCTGCGCGCGGTGGCGCGAAGAAGGCCGCCCGTCATCCGTTGCTGGAGACAATCCTGAGCCGTCCGCACCAGGTTGGCGCAACCTTGTTCTTCATCGGCTGCGCGGGGATCATCGCGTGGAACGCGCTCGCGCTGCAAAGGGCGCGTCATCCTGCGCCGTTGTTCAGCAAGGGAACAGTCAGCACCTACAATCCTGCGCCGCCTGTGCGGCCCGCTGCCGTCGAGCCGCTGCGTCCTGCCGCGCAGGACTACGCTTCGCCGGCTCCCGCTGCCAGTCTCGACCCCACGCCAACGGCGGCGCAAGTTCCAGCTCCCGCGTCCAAGCCCGCGCAACGCAGCCCGATAGGGGATCTGATCCGCAACGGCGGGGAAGTGCCTGCCGCACAGCCCGCGCGCGCTGCCGCTTCAACTCCCACTGTTCCGGCCCCTGCTGCGGCACCCGCGCGTCCGGTGACGAAGGATCCGATTGCCGAGATCATCCGCATGGGTGGCGCGGTGCCCGTGCCGCCCGCGTCCGTCGGCAAGGCGGATGCCGATGACGTGGTGTTCGCGGGCCAACGTGCACTCGCGAAGATGGGCTACGGCGTGAAAGTCGACGGCATGTTCGGCCCAGGCACACGTCAGGCTATCGAGGCCTTCGAGCGCGACAGGCGTTTGCCGGTGACGGGGGACTTCAACGCGCGTACCATCCGTGAATTGACCGCCCAAACCGGCATACAGATTCCATAGTGTCCCGCCTTCGCTCCGACTTCTGGGTTTCGGCTTATCTGCGCCGCTGCGCCATCGAAGGGCTCGATGCGGTCCTGCGCCGTCGCGGGGCCGCGGAGGCGGGGGCGATCTTCGTCAAGATCGATCATCTTGATGGAACCGCGAGCCTCTACGGTCCCGCGCCGCAGATCCTCCTCGAAGACAGCGACGAGCGGCTGTTCACCCTTGTGCTCGGTGCGGTGTCTCCCCTCGACGTCGAAGAAAAGATGAGGCGGGAGATGAGTTTCGATCCGGATGTCTGGCTTCTCGAACTCGATACGCGCGACGGGCGCCACCTTCTCGACATCGCACCGGACCAATAGTCCCTCTCTCGGTCCATACTTTTTCCGTCTCGGCCTTTTGAGGTAGGGAACCGAAGCACGACTGTGCTTGTTGGTTTCAGGCCAGCGAGGCTTTTTTCTGCCCTCGGAAACGGTCTGTTAACCATACCGGGTTCTCTTTAGGGAAAGAGGCTGACCTTCGCACGGAGCTGTTTGGAGGAACGGAGCATGGACGATTTCTGGACAAGATCCCGAGGCGTGGTCATCGCTTTCCCGGACGCATCCATGCGGCCCAACCGTCCGAGTCTGGCGCAGGACGAACCGAAGGGTGAGATCCTTCTCTTTACCGGTGTGCGCTACGAGCGCCCGACACCGAACCCCGGGCCGTCGCGCCCCTTCGCATCGCACGGACCTTCGCGCCGCCGCCGTTCCTGAAAACGCTTCCCCCTCAATCGAGCCGGCGGGTCATGAATTTCGCGTCCGCGCCATAGCTCTCGAGTTTCGCCGCAAGAGCCGGCGAGGAAAATTCCTCAAAGCCGCGTCGCGCCCAGAATGCGCCGGAATTGTTCACAGCAACCAGCGAAACGTTTCCAATGCCCTCATGGCGGGCCTGCGCGATGGCGCGCTCCACGGCCTCCACCGCGTGCCCACGCCCTTGACCTTCCGGGAGCAGGGCAATGTCGTGAATGTAATAGGTCGTCGCGCTGCGCGGCAATTCGCTAAGGGGCGAGTTCAAAGCCGGCGGCTCGCCGAAGCGCCAGGGATGGCTGAGCATGTAGCCCGCGATGTCGCCATCGGTCGCAAGCACATGGCAACCTCCCGGGTAGAGCCGCAAGCGCTCGATGAAGACGGCGTCATCCTCCGGGTATGCCGCATGAATCGCATCGGCGGCGCGGATCACGCCCGGCAGGTCTTTCTCTTCCATCAATCGCCATTGCATGGCGTCTCTCGTAGCGGGAAGGCCCTTTGCGATCAATCTCCATCGATGGTGCAGGAAACCGACTTCGCTACGGCCTCAGTGGTGGAATTGAGGCTCGGATAGGGCGAGGCCACACGAATGATGACGAAGCCTTCCGTTTGCGGGGAGACGACGCGCACATCCTGCCTGGTTGTTTCGCCGCTTTCGTCAAGCATTCGAGCCTCGTCCAATTGTTCCGGCGTCATCACGACGATTTCGAGATCGCCCCGCACGGCGGCGCGGTCGGTGACCGCGAAGATGATTCCGTTCTTGCGCGTGTGGATCGACAGGGATTGAAAGAGCGGGCCGGTCTTTGCGGAAATCCGCGTCGGCCCTTCGCCAAGGTCGAAGGCGCAGGCCGCGATGGCCGTTGCCGGGTCCGGCTTCGGAAACCATGTGTCGGGAGCGCCGATGCCGCCGATCAACTCGGCCTGTTCGGCCTCAAGCGTGTCCTGAAGCTTGCTGAAGGCATCCTCTTCCGCGAAGGAAGGGCCGGCGAGAATAACGACGATATGAACGCAGGCCGCGAGCGCAAGGCCGCAGAGAGTGGCGATGAGAGCGCGCATCCACCGGCTCATGAGGCGCACCCCAGACGCTCGATGGAGGGCAGCGCGTGCGGCTCCAACGTTGAAGCTCCGACCGCGCCCGGCATGTCATAGAGCCTGAGGATCACGCTGAAGGGGCCTTCGCCCGTGAGCTGGAGCCAGTTTCCCGCTTGCGCGTTACGCGAGAGAACGAGATCGAAACCACCCGCACTGTTGCGGAGAATTTCCGACGATGTGAAACCGCTTCGCCCCAGCTCCGGACGGATCGGATTGTTCCTGCGGTCATAGACCGCAAGTGTCCAAAACCGTGTGGCGGGCATGACCGATCCGATGCGGTATGTGCAGGGCGCGATGAGTCTTCGGCCCTCGCTGTCGCGTGTCGCGGTCAGGGCAAGACCTTCGCCGATGGCGAGCGGAATTTCCGCGCGCCGTGCGATGATGGCGCGGGCATAAGGGTCGATGTCAGGCGTGCCGATTTTCGGCCAGGTGCGCCAGGGGCCGATTTGAACACCGCCGACTGGATATTCGCCGCGCACGGCCCAATAGGCGCTTCCAAGCCCGAGGACGAGTCCGAGAAGGAGAGCGTAGGGTACCAGAACGGACGGTGAGAAAATCCTGCTCGACACGAAAACCTTTCGCAGCTTTCGCGGATGGGGAAGGAGAGCGGCGACAGAGCCTGTTGCAGGAACGAAACGCATCCTACGGCATCGCCATGCGGCCGGAGGAAACATTCTCGCTGCTGCCCACCGATCGTGAGCCTGCGCTACGCGCCGCCGTTTCCTCCACGGTCTGGAACAGGCGGCCGAGGTTGGACAACGCTTCATAGGAGCGGCGGGAGAGCGTGCCGGGCAGGGGAGTTTGAGCTTGAGCCTGCTCCTGCTGCGGCGCGCCCGCATTTTTGGCTGCACTCGCGACCGCAGGATTCTCCGTCGAAGGGCCGAGGCCCGGAATGGGGCGCAATTCCAGATTCTGGTGCGCGAAGGTCATGACCTCTTTCCACGTCATCGCGGGCAGCGTGCCGCCTGTCATGTTGTTCATGGGAGAATGGTCGTCGTTGCCATACCACACGCTGGTGACGAGATTACCAGTGAAGCCCACGAACCACGCATCGCGATAGGCGTTGGTGGTGCCGGTCTTGCCTGCTGAGCGGATCTTGTCGAGCGCGGCGCGCTTGCCCGTTCCTTCTTCCACGACCTTGTTCAGCATGAAGTTCATGTCGCTCACGACACGCGGCTGCAGCACCTGTGGCTGTGGCGCATCGCGGTCATGCTTGTAGACGAGCTCGCCGAGCGAATTGCGAACTTCCCAGGAAGCATAGGCGGATGCACGCCTGCCGCCATTCGCGAAGACCGCGTAGGAAGAGGCCATGTCGATGGGTGTCACTTCCGCCGCGCCGATGGGAAGCGATGAGGAATCGGCGAGGGGATGCGTCAGCCCCATCTTCTGCGCCATGTCGATGATGAGCACACGCCCGGCCTTGGCGTTGCCCTTGCCGATCTCAAGCGACAGGCGCACCGGGATCGAGTTGATGGAGCGGGCGAGTGCGGAGACGAGAGGCACCGAACCTGCAAACGAGCGTCCGTAATTCTGCGGGCACCAATTCCCTAAGCAGATCGGCGCATCGACGACAATGGACGAGGGGTTGAGCTTGGGGTTCACCGTCAACGCAGTGGCATAGACGAAGGGCTTGAAGGAGGAGCCCGGCTGTCGCAGCGCGTCGGCGGCGCGGTTGAACTGGCTTTGGCCGTAATCGCGCCCGCCGACCATCGCGCGGACGGCTCCATCCACGTCCATCACAACGACAGCGCCCTGGCTTGCCTTGTACTGATGGCCGTATTGGCGAAGCATGTCCTCCATCACCTGCTCGGAATGCTCCTGCAGTCCCATGTCGAGCGGTGTCTTCACGATCAGCACGCGCTCGTTTCCGAGCTTTCCTTCCGCTGCGAGCTGCTTCACCTGCAGGAAAGCCCAATCGAGATAGAAATCCGGCGTTGTTTCCCGCGCGCGGTTGACGGGCGTTGCCGGGTTGCGGCGCGCGGTTTGAATTTGCCCCTCGGTCAGAAACCCGGCCTCGACCATGTTGTTGAGCACATCGTTCGCGCGGGCGCGGGCGGCGGGCAGGTTGATGTGCGGTGCGAATTTCGTGGGAGCCTTGAACAGGCCCGCGAGCATCGCGGATTCTGCGAGCGTGAGATCGCGCGCAGATTTGCCGAAGTAGTACTCGGCGGCGGCGACGACGCCATGCGCGCCGCCACCCATATAGGCGCGGTCCAGATACAGCTTCAGGATCTGATCCTTGGTCAGATGCGCTTCAAGCCACACGGCCAGAAAAGCTTCCTTGATCTTGCGCTCCAGCGAGCGTTCGTTGTTCAGAAAAAGGTTCTTGGCCAACTGTTGCGTGATGGACGAGCCACCCTGCACAACGCCGCCGCCTCGGGCGTTGACCATCAGCGCGCGCATGGTGCCGACAGGGTCGATGCCCCGATGTTCGTAGAAGCGCCGATCCTCCGTCGCGAGAGCCGCCTTCACGAGATAATCTGGAAAGTCTTCGAGCTTGTAGGAATCGTCGTAGCGAATTCCTCTTCGTCCCACCTCCTGCCCGTAGCGATCGAGGAAAGTGACGGCGAGATCCTGCGTCTTGAGCCAGTCGTCGCGCGTTTCATGAAAGGCCGGGATCGCCAGCGCAACGAGAACGATGCCGCCTGCGGCTCCCAACGTCACCGCTTCGCTGGTGAGGTCCAGAACGACACGCGGTGCGCCCTGAAATCGAAACCATTTCGATTTTTCGGAATAGCTTTCCCACCCGCCCACGAGGGCTCGCCCGGATTGAAACAGGAATGCCGAGAGCCACGCGTCGAAGGCGAGCGCGCCGCGCTTGATCCTTGTCCAGAGAGAGACTGAGGAAGGCGTGCGCACGACGGTCCTTCTAGGGAGACGGTCGTAAGACCGCCTCTAACAATGATTGACTCTCGTAAGGCCTGACGGAAACGCCGCTTGTCGAATGGCTTTGCCCTCGATAACTCCCGAAAGGCTCGGCGGTTCGACGGGAAGCGCGTCCGTCGCCGGACAAGGGGCAAGAGGCAAAACGCCGCCACTTTTCCCTCTGAGGATTCTATATGGTTCGCCAAACAGCGGCGTGAAGGTGGAATAGAGTGACAGTTTCGAAAGCGGATCAGGACGGCGCGGAGCCTTTCTGGCGCTCCAAACCCCTCGAGGACATGACCGATGGGGAATGGGAGAGCCTGTGCGACGGCTGCGGGCGCTGTTGCCTCGTCAAACTCGAGGATGAGGATACCGGAGAGGTGCTCTACACCGACGTCGGTTGCACCCTTCTGAACGACCGCTCATGCCGCTGCCGCGACTATCCCAACCGGCAGGCGAAGGTGCCTGATTGCGTGCGCCTGACCCCGCAGGCGGTCCGCACGCTCTCCTGGCTTCCGCCCACATGCGCCTATCGCCTCGTTGCGGAAGAGAAAGACCTGTATTGGTGGCACCATCTCGTGTCGGGAGATCGCGAGACCGTCCACAGCGCGGGTATTTCCGTGCGGGATAAGGTCGCCGGGAGCGAAGAAGAGTTCTCGATTCCCGGACTTCTCGACCGCATTGTCGAGTGGCCGGCGGCGGAGTGAATTCAGTCTCATTGACCCATGTATAAATGCGGCGCATGATTTAAAGATAAATCGAAGTCGGGAGGTTACGAGAATGACCCCGCCGCAGGATAATGCAAGAGCGTAGCTTTCCTGGCTGCGATTTCGCGCAAAAACGCGGAATACTTCGAAAATTGAATCACGAAATTGCCGGCGACTGCCGGAACCAAGTCAGTGTAAGGCTGATCTTTCATGATCGGTCATAAAGGCCTTCATAATCTGAAGGCCTTTTTCTTTGTCTCGAAGATGTGACAAAGCGCACCGACTGGTGGCGCCAAAACAGAGAGAAGAAGTGGAACGGTCGATGACAGTCCTTGTTCTATCGACAGGAGGTCGAGAACATGGCTTCGAGTGTCCTCTGCTTTATCCTTGGCGCTGCAATGCCTTTGGTGATGGTGGGATGGCTGATATTCATGACCTGAAGCCGGTAAAGGCCGGACCCGTCATGAAGCAGGCTCGCACCGAATAGGGCATGCGATTGCCGCAAGCCTTTTAGCGGTGGGGAAGTCGTGCGATCAGTTTCTGGCGCAGGGTAGGGGGCAGTTCAATGCCGCTCAGCCGCCACCTCAAGCCGCTCAGGCGCATCTGCAGCCTATAGCGCTCGGCGGGCTCCGCCTTCGCCGGAAGCGTGAAATAGATGATCCGGAAGCCGCGTGTTTCGGACGACATGAAAAGGTCCCACGCCTTGCGCAGGGAGCCGGGGCTCATGTCAAAACGCAGGGCCCGCGTGTTCTCCTCGACGAGCTGTTGCGGCCAGCCGTCGTCCAGGAGGTCGACCAGAACGTCCGCGGTCAGGAGCTGGGCGATGATGGGGTCCGCGACGGTTGCAGTGGCTTCCGCGGCAATTTGCCTGCTGAGCGTGCTCAATTCCTTGCCGGCGCTTGCCTGCTGAATGTAATCGCCGACCAGTTGCTTGGTGAGGGACCCCCGGAGCGCCCGGAAATTAACGCGCTCGCTGATCTCGGCAACGTTGCGCCGTTCCACGGCCTTCGCCAGCCGATAGAGCGCAACATAGGGGGAAATCGCGAAAATTACCCACGCAAAGAAGAGAAGAAGGCCGATCCGGAGGGTCCAACGCATAATTTTAAAAGTGAGTCGCTGTGAAACTAGAAATTGCCCGGTCGCATATCAGACCTCCCCCCATACGAAAAGATGGGGAAGCCTTTCTTTTCGGGCCTGCCGGAAACGAAAAGGGCGACCTTGCGGTCGCCCCTCCGAGTGCCATTCCGGCAAGTCCGGATCAGCCGCGCGCGCGGGCGCGGATCATGAACGTGTCGTAGGCGTATTCGGCCACTTGGAACCAGAGGTATTCCTCGTTCCGGAAGCCGCGGACGCTCTCGTAGACCTTCTTGAAGTCGGGGTTCTTGGCCGAGGTTTCGTCGTAGACCTCGTTCGCGGCCTTGAAGGCAGCCTCGAGGATCTCCTGCGAGTACGGGCGAAGCTGTGTGCCGGCGCCGAGCAGGCGACGCAGGGCGGCCGGGTTGCGGGCGTCGTACTTGGCGAGCATGTCGACGTTTGCGTAACCGGCGGCGGCGGTCAGGATTGCCTGGTAGTTCTTCGGCAGTTCCTTGAACTTGGCCTGGTTGATGAACAGGTGGATCGCCGGGCCGCCTTCCCAGAAGCCGGGATAGTAGTAGTACGGTGCGACCTTCGCGAAGCCGAGCTTCTCGTCGTCATAGGGTCCGACCCACTCGGCCGCGTCGATGGTGCCGCGCTCGAGCGCCGGGTAGATGTCGCCGCCCGGGATCTGCTGCGGAACCGCGCCGAGCTTGGCCATGATCTGGCCGGCGAGACCGGCGATGCGCATCTTGAGGCCCTTGAGGTCCTCTACGGTCTTGATTTCCTTGCGGAACCAGCCGCCCATCTGCGCGCCGGTATTGCCTGCCGGCATGGCGTAGATGTTGTGCTTGGCATAGAACTCGTTCAGAAGATTATTGCCCTCGCCGTGGTAAAGCCACGCGTTCATCTGGCGGGCGTTCAGGCCGAAGGGCAGCGCCGTGCCGATGGCGAAGGTCGGGTCCTTGCCGAAATAGTAGTAAGAGCAGGTGTGCCCCATCTCGACGGTACCGTTGCCGACCGCATCAGCCACCTGGGGCGTGCCGACAATTTCACCGGCCGCGAAGGGCTGAATTTGGAACTTGCCGTCCGTGGCCTCGTTCACGAACTTCGCGATGACTTCAGCGGCGCCATAGATCGTGTCGAGAGACTTCGGGAAGCCGGACTGCAGTCGCCACTTAACTTCGGGCATCGATTGGGCGATAGCCGGGGCGGCAACCGCAGTGCTCGCGGCGCCGACCGTAGCTGCTTGCAGGAATTGGCGACGTTTCATAGTTGGATTTCCTCCCAGTAGACGAAAGTGACGATGTCACTTGGCTCTATTGACACCAGATTCGTAACGGCTCGCAAGCGCAATCCGGGAGCTATCGACCAATGGCGGATAGGGGAGGGTATCCGACTCACCGGTGCGGCCCCACGCTGCCTATGTATTGAGCAAGAAAAGTCGGGAGCGATTATCAAATGATGAAAAGCTCAGTGTACTTCAGCTTGGGCTTATTCTTCAGGACCGTAATCTGAACCGCAGCTCCGTGGCCTGTGCCGTCGGCGTCGTAGTAGAGAATGCCCTTCTTGTTGTCGTAGATGATGCGGTCATCCGCATCGTGCGCCTTGGTGCCGACCCAAAACATGTTGGAAGAAAGCTTCGCGGGCTTTTTCTCCGTACCCTTCTTGCCGAGGGCCTTGAAGATGGCGTTCTCCAGCCAGATCGTGTCGTCCTTCACGCTGTAGTCCACGATCGCATCGACGTTCTTCTTCGTCTTGTCGACCTTGGTGTTGAAGACGAAGATATCCTTGCCCGCGCCGCCTGACAGCGTGTCCTTTCCCAGCCCACCGTAGATCTTGTCGTTGCCGTCCCCGCCCTTGATGACGTTGGCGCCGTCGTTGCCCTTGAGCGTCAGCGCGGCCCAGCCCGAGCCGGTGAGGTTTTCCAGATTGGCCGCCAGCGCATAGCTGATGGAGGATTCAACGGTATCGATGCCGGAGGTGTCGATGATCGTGTCTGCGGGGGAATCGATGCGATAGGTATCGTCGCCATCGCCACCGACCAGTCGGTCGTTCCCGGAGCCGCCGTCCAGGACATCGTTGCCACCTGCGCCGAAAAGCGTGTCGTCGCCCGCCATGCCGTTGAGGCTGTCCGCGAAGTCGGTCCCCATATATTGCTCGGAGACGGCCTTGCCCTTCCAGATCGATCCGTGATTTCGCGGATCGATGAATTGGAGGTGCTTCGAGACGAGTGAGCCGGCGGGCGTATCCGTATAGCTCAGCCAGTCAAGGGCATAGCGACCGTCATTCATGATGACGAGGTGGGGCGGCGCCGCTTCTTCTCCGGCATTCCAGGTCGGTACCGTGGTGGGGCCGTCGACCTGATCACCCAGGTCCGAATAAACCGACCACATGGTCTGCGGAGTGCCAGCAGTCACTTTCTCGAAGGAGAATGCAAAGCCGCTTTCGGGGAGTGCTGTGATATTGACCGATACTGCATGCATGCTTCCGTCGGCGGGCGAGATCGTAAAGGCAGGCACCACGACGTCACCGGAACCCGGATTGAAGATTGCGGCCTTGATCTCATTGCCGAAGCCTAGATTGTCGAGCCATGCCGCCACGACATTCCCGTTAGGCAGAGTGGTGAGGGAGATGTTGTACTCCCACTCCGTCGTGCCGAGCGTTAGCTTGGAGCCGCTAGGGTTCCCGGCAGAATTGTACTTCTGCACCACTATTGAGAACTGACCCTTGGTCGGATCGAGTTCCAATGACGCGACGACATAGCTGCCGTCTGGCAATGCCGCTGCCGATGACTTGGAGCCGATCGCCGTCGAGGTGATGACGCGATTGTTCGCGTTGTCGAACTGGACGGCGACTTCGCCGCCGGCCGTAGACAGAAGGAACATATATCCCGCGCCTCGCTGCAGCGAGATGAGGCCATTGGGATTGAGCGAAGCTCCAGCCGAATTGATGACATCGAAAGCGGGCTTGGCGGATGTCAGCGTGCCGTCAGCTTCCAGGATGCGGGCCTGGACATAGCCTGTGCTCTCGTTTTGCCAACCGACTGCCACACGGCCGTCCTGGAGACGAGCCGAGACAAGGGTTGTGCAGTTTTCCGTTTCAGCTGTGATGTTGAACTGAGGTCCGCTTGCGCTGCCGTCGGCATTGAAAATCTGGCCGACGATCTGGTTGGTATCACCTGCCTCGGGGTCGACAGGGTTGGGAATTTGCTTTTCCCACAAGACGAGGAGCATTCCGTTGGTGAGTGCGACGGTTTGAAATGAGCTGGCGTAGTTATCAGAGGAGATTGTGATGGCCGGATCGATCTTGAAATTCGACATGCTGAAATCCGTTAGCGAGTAATGACATGAAATTTCGTTACGTCAGCGTTAGCGCAGGATTGCGGAATGCGGCAAGTCCAAAAACTCAGGCGTAAATAGGTGTCGCAATGGGGAGGAAAGCTGAGGGGCTGGCAGGCCCTGCCTGCTTTGCGAGCGACCCGCAAGAAACCGTCTGAGATCAGTTGAAGGCTTCAGCCGCGCAAACCAGCGCGAAGAGGAGAACGACTCCCACAAGTTCTGCGAGATTCAGCAAAGCCATTGCAGGTTCGCTGAGCGCATAAATGAGAACGCCCAAGACGGTCAAAATGACGGCAGCCCAAGCGAGCATGGGCTTCCTCCCGAACAATTCTGTGTCGATGCCACGCGACATGTGCACCGGAGAGCGCGCTACCATTCGCTTGGAACGGGGAGTGCTTCACAGGTTGGAGTAGGATGTCGAGTAGCAGAGGGTGACGTTACGTAAAAAACAATTCCGCGCAATTTAAATCTGGAGATCGGGAGGGCCTGGCATCACAACGCGTCAGGGGCTTTCAGCGCTTTCCCAGCGCGGGGATTTCCGAAGAACTGGAGATGCAGGAGTATATTATTTCAGTTGACACTATTTGTTTATGTAGCAATATGTCTGTATAGTAATTTCTGCTTTACTGTATCATGATAGGTTTTTGTTTCCGTTTTATTGTCGTTTTGTTCGATCTTTGGCCTTTAGATTTTGCAATACTATCCAAAAGGATTGCTCCTTTGAGAGTGAATGGGCTCGCTGGCTGACAACTGCCGGATCGCGTTGCGGTGAGGACTGCGCTTTGCCTCGTCGTGAGGATTAGGTCTTGTTTCTCAGCCCGTTAATGGAGCCGGACACCTTCGCCGGTTCCCAAGTTTAGATCTCAAGGATCTGGATTGTTGCGAGCCTGGTGGAAAACCATGCTTGACAGCGCGTCGCTGTTGGAGTACAAAACAAGAACACTGACGAATTGTGACTGACGAGCCGCCCGCTTAGCGAGGGTGTCGTTCTCTCTCTCGAAGATTCATTCTTGATTGCGCCGCTCCGGCTTTGAGGCTCGGGCGGCTTTTTTATTGGCTTTGCATGACCCGGAAAATTCAAATCCCGCCCGGTCTCAAGAAGCGGGCTCACCAACTCTATTTTCATAATCCCGAAGTCGCCCTGCCAGCCATCGCAGCGCTGCTTGGCATGACGGAAGCAACCTTTCGTCGTTATCGCGAAAATTGGAAATGGCCTCCACGCCGCGAGGCGTTGGCGCAGGCGCGCCGGGAAAAGGCGACGGCATCACGGGACGTTTGCGATCCTTCGCCTGTGAAACAGGAACTGGCGGCATCACAGCGCGATGAAGGCCCGAAATTGCGTGATGCAGCCTTGTCGCTGGTGCGGATCACGCAAACGCGGATCGATGCTCTCGCAGCCAGGCACGCGGCGGGGCAAGTGCAGGATGACAAGGCCGCAAAGTTGCTGACCGACTACGCGAAGACGCTGGCGACCGCGCAGGCCTTGCTAAAACACGAAACGACGAAACGCGATGAGGTCGCGTGCGATGACGATGACGGCCGCAGCATCCATGAACTCCGCGACGAGCTTGGTCGCCATCTTGAACAGCTTGTGGCGGAACAAGAAGCTTCACGAAGCGACGGCGGCATGGTCGAAGGCTGATCTCAGGAAGATCCTGCGCCATTGGCCTGTCCATTGCCGAAAGGAGCAGCGTCTGCCGGGGCTCATCGATCCGCGCGCCGCTTGGAATATCTGGCTCATGCTCGGTGGACGTGGCGCGGGAAAGACACGCACGGGAGCCGAGTGGGTGCGCGGCATCGCGCTCGGCGAACCGGATTTCGCGGAGCCCGCGCTCGGCCGCATTGCGCTCATCGGTGAGACGTTTGCCGATGCGCGCAACGTGATGGTGGAAGGACCGGCGGGCATTCTCGCCGTTCATTCGCGTCGCGAGAGACCGGCGTGGTCACCATCCTTGCGAAAGCTCGAATGGGCGAATGGGGCTGTCGCGCATGTGTTCTCTGCCGAAGACCCGGACTCGCTGCGCGGCCCGCAATTTGAGGCTGCGTGGGCGGACGAGCTCGCCAAGTGGCGCTATGTCGAAGAGACATGGGACATGCTGCAATTCGGCTTGCGGCTCGGGACCCATCCCCGGCAAATGGTGACGACGACGCCGCGACCGATCCCGCTCATCAAGCGGTTTCTTGCTGATCCCTACGTCGCCGTCACCCGTGCGAGAACGGCGGACAATGCGGCGAACCTCGCGCCCGCTTTTCTCGAGACCGTTGTCGGTCGCTATGGTGGCACGCGGCTCGGGCGGCAGGAGCTTGATGGCGAGATCATTGAGGACCGTCCGGATGCTCTGTGGAACAGGGAGCAGATCGAACAGGCGCGCGTGTTGCTCGCGCCGCCTCTGGCGCGCATTGTCATCGCCGTCGATCCGCCCGCGACGTCATCCCGCCGGGCGGATGCCTGCGGCATCGTCGCAGTGGGGATCGATCATTCCGGCATGGCCTACGTGCTGGCAGATGCGACGGGAGGCCGTTTGAAGCCGCCCGAATGGGCAGCCAAGGCCGTGGCGCTCTATCATCGCCTGCAGGCGGATGCCCTCGTTGTCGAAACGAACCAGGGCGGCGAGATGGTAACGAGCGTTATCCGTGAGGTGGATGCGAGCGTTCCC
Source organism: Microvirga flavescens (assembly GCF_003290125.1). GTDB lineage: Bacteria > Pseudomonadota > Alphaproteobacteria > Rhizobiales > Beijerinckiaceae > Microvirga > Microvirga flavescens. Next base: position 180,908 of record NZ_QMKH01000003.1, on the reverse strand, counting down.
GTCAAAGCCGTTCGGGCGACGCGCGGAAAGTATCTACGCGCCGAGCCTGTTTCCGTTCTTTATGCGCAGGGCCGCGTCCACCATGTCGGCACGATGCCGGACCTCGAAGACGAGCTGTGCGACTTCGGTCCGTCGGGCCTCACCTCCAACCGTTCTCCCGACCGGATGGACGCGCTCGTTTGGGGGCTCACGGAGTTGATGCTGGGCACTCCATCCGAGCCGCGTGTGAGAGCGCTTTAATGAAGCGCTCTCATTCCGATGAGCGGTCGATTGAGAGCCGCCCCGCGCCGACACCGGCCAGCATCAAAAACGCGCCGACGAGGGAGAGGTTCTTCCACGCCTGGATCTCATTCGCCATGCGCGCCTGATCCGTCATGTTCCAGAAATGGTGGAAGAATGGAATCGTGGCAAGCGTGAAGAGCGCGAGACCGAGCGCGGCAAGCCGCGTCTGGTAGCCGACGAGGATCGCGAGGCCGCAACCCAGTTCAACGAGGCCCGACAGAACGGCAAGAACGAAGGGGGCGGGCAGCCCAGATGAGGCGATGTAGTTCGCTGTACCGCCAAGATTCATGAACTTGCTAAAGCCCGTGCTGATGAAGGCGAGTACGAGAAGAATGCGACCGACGAGAAGGAGAATATCACGCATGGGGAAGGTCCTTTCCCTACCCTGTTGCAACGAGGTCTTCCCTAGGTCGTAGGACCGAGAGCCGCGTCGTCAATTGGGGCGGTGAAATTATTCTTTGCGAAATTATTCTTTGCCCGTGCCAACGGGCCGGAGCTCTTCATGTTGAATATGCTGACACGCTTGTTTCAGGGGCCACCTGAAGCCAAGGCTTCGCGCGCCGAGGGCGCGGTCGCGGTTTATGTCGCCGGGCGCGCCCTGTGGACGCCGCGTGACTACGCGGCCCTGGCGCGCGAGGGCTTTCAGAAAAATGCCATCGTTCACCGCGCCGTTCGCCTTTTGGCCGAAGCCGCTGCGGCGCTGCCCCTGACGCTTCTGGAGAAGGGTCGTGTGCTCGATGAACATCCGCTTCTGTCTCTTCTTACACGCCCCAATGCGCGGGAGGGGTGCCAGCGTTTTCTCGAGAGCGTCTATGGCCATCTGCTTGTTTCCGGAAACGCTTATGTCGAGGCCGTAAACGTCGATGGCACGCCGCGCGAGTTGCATGCGCTCCGACCCGACAGAATGCGCGTGGTGCCCGGCGCTGACGGTTGGCCAACAGCTTACGATTACACCGTGGGCACGCAGACTATCCGCTTTGCTCAGCGGGAAGGTGAGATTGCGCCGATTTTGCATCTCACCCAGTTTCATCCGACCGACGACCATTACGGCCTCGCGCCGATGGAGGCAGCGGCAACGGCTCTCGACATTCACAATGCAGCGGGGGCTTGGAACAAGGCCCTGCTCGACAATGCCGCGCGCCCGTCCGGCGCGCTCGTCGTCGGTCAGGCATCCTTGAGCGATGCACAGTTCGACAGGCTCAAGAACGAACTCGAAGCGAATTACCAGGGCGCCGGCAATGCGGGCCGTCCGCTGCTTCTGGAAGGCGGGCTCGACTGGAAGCCTCTTTCGCTCTCGCCGAAGGACATGGATTTCGTCGAAGCAAAAGCGGGAGCCGCCCGCGAAATCTCGCTGGCCTTCGGCGTGCCGCCGCTGCTGCTCGGTCTTCCGGGCGACAACACGCATGCCAATTATGCCGAGGCCAACCGCGCGTTCTATCGCCAGACGGTGATCCCGCTCGTGAAACGCACAGCAGAGGCCTTAGTGCATTGGCTCTCACCGGTGTTCGGTGAAGATCTGCGCCTGGAGCCCGATCTCGACGCCATCGAGGCGCTGGCCAGTGAGCGCGAGAGCCTTTGGCGTCGCGTCTCGGCCGCGCCGTTCCTGACCGATGCGGAGAAGCGCGAAGCCATCGGCTACGGCGCATTGCCGTCGGCTTCGCGGTGAGGCGGCCCAACCTTCATGCATAACGGCTTTTGAACGATCTCTTTCTACCGCCGAAACGAGCGCGGAGATCATCTATTTGAGAACATTTCATGAACGTAATCGACAGGATCACCGAGGCTGTCATCAGCCGCGGCGATCTCGCTCATCTCGCTCTGTTCGTCTGGGCGAGTGGAGCATCGACGCTGCTCGCCATGTCATTGCGTGACCTGTTCGCATCGAACAGGCGCTTCGACGATTTCGTGCGCGAGCTTGCACTCTTCAACCATCGCCATTCGGGAGACCCGTCATGACCCGCACATCGTCCCGCTCCACGCGAAAGCCGAAGGCCGCGCGGGAGACGCAGAACCGCGCCACGCTCGTCTTCCGCGATTTCGTGCGCCAGCTCGAAAAGCTCGGGGAGCGTCCTGCAAAACAGACACGCGGAGGTACACAATGATGCACCATGCCGAAACCTTCTCACGGGAGGTGAAACTTCTGGCGCAACCTGTGCAGGGCGTCGACAGTGATGGCGTGTTCGAGGGATATGCCAGCCTCTTCGGCCTTGCCGATCTCGGCAAGGATGTCGTGATGCCCGGCGCTTTTTCCGACAGCCTCAAGAAACGCAGCGCGGCTGCGGTGCGGCTTTTGTGGCAGCACGATCCTTCCGAGCCTATTGGCCGTTGGCTTTCTATCACGGAGGATCGTCGTGGTCTGCGCGTGCGCGGCAAGCTCAATCTTGCGGTCGCGAAGGCGCGCGACGTTCACGCTCTCATGCGTGAAGGCGCGGTCGATGGCCTGTCCATCGGCTTTCGGGTCGATCGTGCGCGTGCGGAGAGACCGACCGGCCTTCGCCGCCTCGAAAAGCTCGACCTGTGGGAGATTTCCATCGTGACGTTTCCCATGCTCCCCGCGGCAAGAGTTGAAACCGTGAAGCGAGCCGACTCTCGTCTCGTTGAGCGGATACGCGCTGCAGCGGGCCGTCTCTTTCCGGCTGAACCAGCCTTGCGCCCCGCGCGTTAAGTCTTCGGTCCACGTCACCGCTCGGCAGGAGACCTGATGCTCAAGATCGTCATCGGAACATTCCTGGCACTTGCTGTCGTCGCCTGTACGACGACGCAGCAGCGGGTTGGCGGTGCAGCTGTCGGAGCGGGCGTCGGCGCAATTGCCGGCCCGGTTGGTGCCGTCGCGGGCGGCGCTGTCGGCGCAGCCACGGGACCGAGCGTCACCAGGGCCGTGCGCCGCGCGACCCGATAACTTTTCTCGAAAGAGAAAATCAGAGCCCGCCGCGTGGCGGGCTTTTCATTGTTCCACCCAAACACATGATTGACATGATCCCTGTTGTTCAAACCAAATCGATTTCTGACGATGTCGCCTCTGCCTTCGAGGATTTCGCCAGAGCCTTCGAGGCGTTCAAGGACGCCAACGATACGCGGCTCGGCGAGATTGAAACGCGGCTCACGAGCGATGTCGTGACCGATGAGAAGCTCACGCGCATCGACACGGCCCTCGACGACGCCAAGCGCCGTCTCGACCGTCTCACTCTCGATCGCTCGCGCCCGCCGCTCGGTAGCGTGGCCGCTGGCGCGTCCGATCCGGCGCAGGCCGAACACAAGAGCGCCTTTCACACCTATGTGCGGACCGGCGAGGCCGGCGGCCTGAAGCGGCTTGAGGAGAAGGCGCTGTCCGCCGGCTCGGGGCCGGATGGCGGCTATCTCGTTCCGGACAATGTGGAACGCGAGGTGCTGCGTCGTCTCTCTGGTGTGTCGCCGATCCGCGCGATCTCGTCCGTTCGCGTGATTTCCGGCGGCAACTACAAGCGCGCCTTCTCGGTCTCCGGACCGGCGACCGGCTGGGTCGGGGAAACCGCGGCCCGTCCGCAAACGACCGCTCCTGCGCTTGCTGAAATGAGTTTCCCGACGATGGAGCTCTATGCCATGCCGGCGGCGACGCAGACGCTTCTCGACGATGCGGTGGTCGATCTCGACCAGTGGATCGCCGAAGAAGTGGAAACCGCCTTCGCGGAGCAGGAGGGTGCCGCCTTCATCAACGGCGATGGCGTCAATAAGCCGAAGGGCTTTCTCGCCTCGAGCACTGTCGCCGACGAGGATTGGGAGTGGGGCCGCCTGGGTTACGTCGCCGCCGGCGGCGCGAGCTTCCCGGCCAGAAACCCGTCCGACACGCTTCTCGAGCTGGTCTACGCACTGAAGGCGGGCTATCGCCAGAACGCGTCCTTCGTCATGAACCGCAAGACGCAAAGCGCGATCCGCAAGTTCAAGGACGATAACGGCCAGTATCTCTGGGCACCACCGACGAGCCTTGGTCAGTCCGCGACCCTGATGGGCTTCCCCGTCGTCGAGGCCGAGGACATGCCGGACATCGCGGCCAATGCCTGCGCCGTCGCCTTCGGCGATTTCAAGCGTGGCTATCTGATCGTGGATCGCGCTGGCATCCGCGTGCTGCGCGATCCCTATTCCGCCAAGCCCTACGCGCTCTTCTACACCACGAAGCGCGTCGGCGGCGGTGTACAGGACTATGCTGCGATCAAGCTCCTGAAGTTCGCCGCGTAATTGATGGGCGGGGGAGGCGTGAGCCTCCTCCGCTTCTCAAAGATCGTCGAGCACTTCGATGCTCTTTTCGATCCAGGGCACGTTCTCGGCCAGCGGCGTGACAGCGGTGAGGCCGCCGCAGGATGCGGAAGGCGGGCCGCGCAAGGCGCCGCTCGACCAGCTCACGATGCCGAGCAGCCGGTAACCCTGCTGTGTGGCGGCAAGGATCGGCCCACCGGAATCGCCGCGGCACGCGCCGAGGCCGGTCGTCTGCGCGAGCTTGTCGCTATCCGTGACGATCAGCACTTTGTTCGAGGAGTTTGCCTGGCCAAGAGACACGAGGCTGGTCTGGCGCAAAAGGCGCGCGGTGTGTTTCCTGTTCTCATCGAGAACGCCGAAGCCCGCCAGTGTCACCATTTCGCCGGTCTCGATCTGCGGAATCGTACGCAGGTCGAAAGGCTTGAACTGCTTGCCGAGAGGGCGGGCGAGTTTCAGCACCGCAAGGTCGATGCCAGGCTGCTTGCGTGGCGTCGTGCCGGGTTCGAAACTCGGATGAATGGCGGCCGCAGTCACACGGATGTTTTGGGGCCTAAAAGTGCGGTCAACGCCGACGACCCGATATTTTGCTTCATCCATCATGCAATGTGCTGCGGTCAGAACGAGATCGGCGCGCAAGAGAGCGCCCGAGCAAAGTTCTCCGGCTGAATTCTCGATCCAGACGACGGACTGGCGCAGGCCATCCGGATCGCGATCCGTCTTGCCGCCGAGAACAGCCTTCGCCGGGGATGCAAAAGCGAGAATGACGAGGCTGATGAGCAGCGAAGCGCGCATGGTCGATATGGTTCTCAGGAGAGGATGCCGCAGGGGGGAATTGCTTGACGATAACAATGGTTCCGAGCGAGGGCGTCAATCCCAAAGGGCCTTGCTTTCCCAGCGCGCGAGCGTCTTGTCGATCCAGTCTCTTTGCGGGGCGACGAGGACGCCTTGCGTCAGCCCCCCGCAACCGCGTTCCTTTCCGGCGGAGGACCAGCTCGTGATGGCGGCGACCGCGCCGCCGACCAGCATGGGGCCGCCTGAATCGCCCTGGCATGCGCCGGCCCCTGCACCTTGCGCCCAAAGAAGGATCTTGCTCGGCCCATAGGGTTCGATGGCCTTCAGATCGGCGGTGCGGAACGTGCCGGTCGTTTTCGGCTCGTTCTCCCGGGCCAGCCCGTAGCCGCCGACCGTGACCGTATCGCCTTTCGCGGGCAGTCGCGACGAGAGGGTCGCGCGCGCAAAACGCTCCGGAAACGGTTGAGGAACACGCACGAGCGCGAGATCGATGGAGCGCCGCCGCGCTTCGATTGCCTTAGGCTCAAAGCCCGGATGAACCGCATTCTTGGCGGGCGCGATCAGCACAGGCTGACCGGCCTCGTCCTTGTAATGCACGCGATATTCGCTCGCCCCCGTCACGCAATGGGCGGCGGTGAGCACGGCGTCGGGCGCAACCACGACAGCGCTGCACATGCCGCCATTCGAGTTCAGCACCATCACCGTCGCCTGGGCGAGGGGACTTTTGTCCTCCGTCCCGCCGACGATGGCCTTGGTGTTCGTTGCCGCGAGGAGCGTGACGAGGCCGAGCCAGCCGATCCGTTTCATCATCAAAGGATTCCTGTTCGATGCATCCGATACTCGTCGACGGCCCCGCCGTCGAGCCCGTGACGCTTGCCGAGATGAAAACTTATCTGCGCGTCGACGACGATGCGCAGGACGAGTTGATCTCCGGCCTGATCAAGGCCGCGCGGTTGATGGTGGAGGCTGTCTCGCGTCGGATCCTCATCGAGCAGAGCTGGCGCATTGCCCTCGATTCATGGCCGCAGGCGAGGACGATTGTCCTGCCTCTGTCGCCGCTCATCGCCGTGACGCGCGTTCAGGTCTTCGATGCCCTTGGCATCGCTTCCGACGCTCCTGCCGGGGCGTTCGAGGTGGAGGCCTTAAGCGATCCGCCGCGCATTTTTTTGACGAACGCTCCCGATCCTGGGCGGGCGCGGAACGGCATCTTCATCGATCTGCGGGCAGGCTATGGGGCCGATCCTGGAGCCGTGCCGGCGCCCTTGAGGCTTGCCGTGAAAATTCTCGTCGCCCGCTGGTTCGAGAACCGAGGCGATGTTGCCGGCGAGCAGATGATGCCGCCGGAAGCCCTCTCGCTCATCGCGCCGTTCCAACGCGCTCGCCTCTGACCTTTTGAGATCGCCATGACAGCAAAACCTCTCTCCATCGGCGCGCGGGCGCGCCGGTTCGTTCTTGAACTCCCGCTGGAGCGGCCCGACGGTTTCGGTGGCGTCATCCGGTCCTATGCGTCCGGCCCGCAAATGTGGGGCGCGATGGAAATGCTCTCCGGTGTCGAGCGCGTGCGCGCCGACCGGCCGGAACAGGCGCTGACGCACAAGATCACCCTGCGCTATCGCGAAGGCGTGACTGCCGCCATGCGGCTTGTGTGCGGCTTGCGCCGCTTTGCCATCCGCGCGGCGTCTGATCCTGATGGATCGCGGCGCGATCTCGTGTGCCTTGTCGAGGAAATCCGCGCATGATGAGTCCCATTCTCGCCTTGCGTCGCGCCATTCTCGACGTGGCGGAAAGCGATGCCGAATTGAGCGCCCTTATGGGCGGCGCGCTTCGTCTTTTCGATGAGACACCGCGCGATGCATCGCCGGTCTATGCCGTGTTCGGGGATGTGAAGGCGACCGACTGGTCGACCGGTTCCGACCACGGCTACGAGCAGAACCTTTCATTGGTGGTGTGGTCGCAGGAGGGCAGCGCCCGATCCGGCCTTTCTGTCGCGGAGCGCTTTGCGGACATTCTTCACGATGCGCCGTTGACCCTCGAAGGACACCGCCTCGTGAACCTGCGCGTGACCGAGATCGCCTCCGAGCGGGACAAGGACAGCCGTCTCATTCGCGTGATCGTGCGCCTGCGTGCCGTCACCGAGACCGCGTGAGCGCTCCAGCACGATTGCTTTCGATCATTTCAAGACAAAAGGATTTTTCATGTCGGCTCAGAAAGGCAAGGACCTTCTCATCAAGATCAGCGATGGCGGCACGGGCTTTGTGGCCGTTGCCGGACTTCGCACGCGGCAGATCGCGTTCAACGCCGAGACGGTCGATGTGACCAACGCGGATTCCGCCGGGCGCTGGCGTGAATTGCTGGCGGGCGCCGGCGTTCGCCGGGCCGGCATCACGGGTTCCGGCGTGTTCAAGGATGAAACTTCGGACGCGCGCATGCGCCAGGTGTTCTTCGACGGCGATGTTCTCACCTACCAGATCATCGTTCCCGATTTCGGGCGCATCGAGGGACCGTTCCAGATCACGAGCCTCGAATATCGTGGCGACCATGCGGGCGAGGTGACATTCGAGATGGCATTCGAATCCGCCGGTGCCTTGACCTTCGTGGCGCTTTGAACGGGAGAAGCCCATGTCCAACAAACGACGCGGTGAAGTCGCGCTGCAGCTTGGCGCGATGCGCTACACCTTGTGCTTCACTCTCGGCGCGCTGGCCGAACTGGAGGATGCGTTCGGCGTTCAGGACTTGATGGCCCTGGCCGAACGCTTTGGAACAGGCCGCCTGTCGAGCCGGGATCTGTTGACGATCCTCGCCATCGGCTTACGAGGCGGCGGGCATTCATTGAGTGACGGCGACGTGGCGAACCTGCCGCTGAGCGAAGGCATCGCTCCTGTCGCCGCAGCTATCGCGGCCTTGCTTGTGGCGACCTTCGGCACGCAGGACGCTTCCTCAAACCCTCCGCAGCCGCAGGGCGGATGAGCGAGAAGCGGGCCTTTCCATGGGAAGAGGCCATGCATCTCGGCCTCGGCGTTCTGCGGTGGAGCCCGGACACCTTCTGGCGCGCGACCCCACGCGAGCTTATCATCGCGTGGGAAGGTTTAAGTGGAGGGCACAAACAAGTGCCGCTTCTTCATCATGACATGCAGCGCATGATGGCTGCGTTTCCTGATGACCTGTCCGGAGAGGCTTCAGACAGGTAATCGAACGTGAGCCGTTCGAGGTTCGATACGAAGAGTCAGACTGATTTTAGAAGAGATGGTCGTAGAATTTTATGCCGCGGCGCTTATAGCATTCAACTTCCATATCTTCCCTCACTTCCTCTTTTTCCTTTGAGGCTGGGCGCGTGGCGATGGCCTCAGACACTTCTTGGCGGCATGCCGTCCAAATTGGTTTCCATTCTTCGTCCGAGATCCGGGTCATCCCTACAAAGGTTGCGCCCTTTATCGCTGCACAGGATCTGTAGACCCCTCGCCAGCTGATCGTCGTATCCTTTCGTGGATCTGCTGCTGCCGTCGCCTTTTCGGCCTCGAAGTAGCACTCAGCTTGGACGCGCTTCCACTGATCGGAGGTCATGTTGGGGGTCTTATAGATGCTTTGGATCGGAGCCCGAGGCATGCATGCTGTCAAAAGGCATGGCAACGTTACGGCAAGAGCCACATAAAGCACTGGAGATAGAACTTTGCCCGATCTTCCCAAGCCAGAAGATGAAGTACTCAAGGCTTCGGCCAAGGATCGCGAACGCCAGCTCAAGACACTCATCAGTCTCTCCGACAAGTTCGGCGACTCGCTTACGAATGCGTTTGCGAAGAACATCGCCGAAGGGAAGAAATTTGATAACGTTCTGAAATCGGTTCGGCAATCCCTGGTGGAGGGCGGGTTGCGCCTGGCGATGGCGCCGCTGCAGCTCGCCTTGAGCCAAAGCATCAAGACAGGGATCACCGGGGACGATACGCAGAAGGCGCTTCCGACTGGAATTGGCGGGCTCGGCGATCTTGTCGGTGGGCTTGTCGGCTCTCTGTCGAAGGGGATTTCCTCGATCTTCAGTTCGCTTTTCGGCGGCGGTGCGTCACCTTTCGCGAATGGCGGCGTCTTCTCGCGCGGCATGGTGATGCCTTTCGCGCAAGGCGGTGTTGTCGGCGCGCCGACCTACTTTCCGCTCGGGCGAGGGCTCGGCGTCATGGGTGAGCGCGGGGCCGAGGCAGTGATGCCGCTGGCGCGCGGGCCCGACGGACGTCTCGGCGTCCGCTCCGGTGGCGGTGGTCGCGCGATGAACGTGACGGTCAATGTCACGACCCCGGATGCGGAGAGCTTTAAGCGCTCCGAGGCGCAGGTTTCCGCGGCCCTCGCCCGCGCCGTCGCGCGCGGTCAGCGCGGCATGTAGGCCGCCTCATTCAAGACTTGTGGCTTTCTTCTTTGAAGAGGGAACGAGGGTTCTCATCTCGTTCGCACTTTCATTCATTTATTTTCCAATGAGCTTTCGATTATGGCATCCGATTTTCATGAGGTTCGTTTCCCTCTCGATGTCAGCCTCGGCAGTCGAGGCGGGCCGGTGCGGCGCACCGACATCGTCACGCTGGCCTCAGGCCGTGAGCACCGCAACAGCCGCTGGGCGAATTCCCGCCGCCGGTATGATGCGGGCCTCGGCGTGCGCAGCATCGATGCGTTGCACGCGGTCATCGCTTTCTTCGAGGAGAGGCGCGGGAGGCTGATCGGCTTTCGCTTCCGCGACAGGACCGATTGGCGCTCCGGCCCGCCATCGAAGGAGCCGACGCCTCTCGACCAGCGCATCGGCACGGGCGATGGCGCGACGGTGACGTTTCAGCTTGTGAAAACTTACGGATCGTCGTTCTCTCCCTATCAACGCCCCATCGCAAAGCCTGTCGGTGGCAGCGTGCGGGTCGCGGTGAACGGAGTCGAGCAGCTGGTTGGCTCCGCCTTCAATAGTGATCCGACGACGGGCCTCGTGACCTTCACGAGCGCGCCGGCGGCAGGGGCCGTCATCACGGCGGGATTCAACTTCGACGTTCCCGTGCGCTTCGACACCGATGAACTGGAGATCGATCTTTCCGCCTTCGAGGCGGGGGCAATTCCGCAGATCCCGCTCATCGAAATCGTTCCGTAAGCTTCGAGATAAATCATGCGTTCCATCCCTTCGGATCTCGCCGCGCATCTCGCGGACGGGACGACTTCGCTTTGCCATTGCTGGAAACTCATCCGCCGCGATGGAGTGACTTTCGGCTTCACGGACCACGACCGCGATCTCAGCTTCGGGGCGGTCACCTTCGCCGCACGCACCGGGCTCGAAGCGGCGGAGGCGACCGCCGAACTGGGGTTCGCCGTCGGCGGCGGCGAGGTCTCTGGTGCGCTCGTTTCCGCTGGGTTGACCGAGGACGATATTTCCTCCGGCCTCTACGATGACGCGAGTATCGAGACCTGGCTCGTCAACTGGGAGAATGTGGCCGAGCGGATTCTGCTTGATATCGGCTCCATCGGCGAAATCCGCCGCGCCGATGGCACCTTTATCGCCGAGGTGAGGGGGCTCACGCATCGTCTCGATGAAGAGAAAGGCCGTCTTTTCCGCGCGACATGCGCGGCGGATCTCGGCGATGGGAAATGCGGCATCAATATCGCGAGCTCCACCTACACCGATAACGGAACGGTGACACGCACGGATGGCTGGCTTGTGATCGCCGCATCCAGCATCGGCTTTTCCGATGGCTGGTGCACGGGTGGGCGGCTCACCTGGACGAGCGGCGCGAACAAGGACGTTTCTGTTGAGATCAAGGTGCACCGACGCGCGGGCTCGACAGCGGAGTTCGAGCTTTGGCAGCGCGCGCCCCAGCAGATCGCGACAGGCGATACTTTCCGCGTCACGGCAGGCTGCGACAAGCGGCATGCCACCTGCCGCGCGAAGTTCAAGAACGTGGTGAACTTCCGCGGCTTTCCGCATATGCCCGGTAACGACTTCATCATCCGCATGCCGCAGCAGGGCGAGCCCGGCCTCGATGGCGGAAGCATGTTCCGATGAGCGCGGATGTGGTCGTTGCGCATGCGCGCTCCTGGATCGGCACGCCTTACCGTCATCAAGCCTCACTGAAAGGCGTCGGCTGCGATTGTCTCGGCCTCTTACGCGGCGTGTGGCGGGACGTCTTCGGCGTCGAGCCGGAGCTGCCGCCACCCTATACGCCCGATTGGGCGGAATCCGGGGCCGACACGCTCGTTGCCGCCGCCCGGCGATATCTCGTCGAAATCGATGCGCGCGACGTGGCGGCGGGTGACGTTCTTCTCTTCCGCTGGCGTCACGGGCTTCCCGCCAAACACTGCGCCATCACCGCATCGCCCGCCAGCATGATCCATGCACATGACGGCGCGTGCGTCACCGAAGTCGCCATCGGTCCGTGGTGGCGCCGGCATCTCTCTCACGCTTTTCGCTTTCCGGAAATCTGACAATGGCAACTATGGTTCTTCAAACCGTCGGCTCCGTCGTCGGCGGAATGATCGCGGGCCCGTTGGGCGCGATGGCAGGCCGCGCGCTGGGCGGCCTGGCCGGCGCGGCGATCGACAACGCGCTTCTTGGGGGATCGGAAGGCACCAAGATCGTCGAGGGGCCGCGCCTCAAGGAGATCGACGGCCTGACCTCCACGGAGGGCGCGCCGATTCCGCGCATCTATGGCCGCGCGCGCATCGGCGGCCAGCTCATCTGGGCGACGCGGCTGGAGGAAGCCGTCAATACGAAAACCGACCGTTCGGGCAGCCAGGGCGGCAAGGGCATGGGCGGGAAGGGAGGAAAGACGGTCACAGTCTCCTATTCCTACTTTGCCAATCTCGCCGTGGGTCTCTGCGAAGGATCCATCGCCTATGTGCGCCGCGTGTGGGCCGATGGGCGCGAACTGGACCTTAGCACCATCGTGATGCGCGTCTATCGCGGCTCGGACACCCAGAATGCAGACGCCTTGATCGTTGCGAAAGAAGGCGCTGAAAACGCACCGGCCTATCGCGGGCTGGCCTATGTCGTCTTCGAGCGGTTGCCGCTCGTCGATTTCGGCAATCGCGTTCCGCAATTTTCCTTCGAGATCGTCCGCCCCGTCGATGGCTTGAATCGGATGATCCGCGCGGTATGCCTGATTCCCGGTGCAAGTGAATTCGGCTACGATCAGACGCCGGTGATGCAGGTGCTGGGCCTTGGCTCGACCAGGCCCGAGAACCGCCATCAATGGCAGCGCGCGAGCGATATCGAGGCTTCGCTCGATGCGATGCAGGCGCTGTGTCCCAATCTCAAGCGCGTGTCGCTGGTCGTGAGCTGGTTTGGCGACGATTTGCGGGCCGGGAGCTGCACGATTGCGCCGCGCGTGGACATCAAGACCAAGACGACGGATGGCGCGACATGGTCCGTCGCGGGGATCGCGCGTGAGGACGCGAAAGCAGTCTCGCTTTCAAGCGGGGCCCCGGCCTATGGAGGAACGCCCTCCGACGACTCTGTCGTCAATCTCATCAAGAACCTCAAGGCGCGAGGTCTCGAAGTCATTCTCTATCCCTTCGTGATGATGGATGTTGCGGCAGGCAATACGCTGCCAAACCCTTATGGCGGATCGAGCCAGCCGCCTTATCCCTGGCGCGGACGCATCACCTGCGACCCGGCGCCGGGAGAAGCCGGATCGCCCGATGGGACGGCGGCTGCGGGAACGCAGGTCTCACGCTGGTTCACGCGGGCTTCGGGCTATCGCAAGCTCGTTCTCCATTATGCGTCACTTGCGGTTCAAGCAGGGGGCGTCAACGGTTTTCTCATCGGTAGCGAACTGGTTGGTCTCACGCGCGTGCGTTCGGCATCCGGCGTCTATCCCGCCGTATCGGAGCTGAAGAAATTGGCGACGGATGTGCGCGCCATCCTCGGCGCTTCTACGGAGATCGTCTACGGAGCCGACTGGACCGAATATGGCGCACACGTTCTCAATGGCGGTGCGGAAGTGCGCTTTCCTCTCGATCCGCTCTTTGCGCATGCGGACATCGATGCCGTTGGCATCGATTATTATCCGCCGATCTCGGATTGGCGTGAAGGGCCAGATCATCGCGATCTCGCCGAGGCGCGAAGCGCGTATGACACGGATTACCTGCGCCGCCGTCTCGGAGCAGGCGAAGCCTTCGACTGGTACTATGCCAATTCATCCGGGCGAAATGCGCAGCAGCGTATCGCCATCACGGATGGCGCTTATGGCAAGCCGTGGGTTTTTCGCCAGAAGGATCTTGTCTCATGGTGGTCAAACTCTCACGTCGAACGGGTGGGTGGTGTCGAGATCGGCACGACCTCCTGGCGTGCGAAATCGAAACCGATCTGGCTCACGGAGATTGGCATTCCCGCTGTCGACAAGGGTCCGAACGGACCCAATGTCTTCCCCGATCCGAAGTCTTCCGAATCTGCCTATCCGCCGTTTTCGCGCGGTGTGAGGGACGACCTCTCGCAGGCCCGTGGCCTTGAGGCCATTCTCTCGCGGTTCGATCCGAAGCTCACGGGCTTCGCCTCCGCCGACAACCCGACGTCGTCGTCCTATAGCGGGCGAATGGTCGACCCCGCGAATGTCTATGTATGGGCATGGGATGCACGACCGTTTCCTGCGTTCCCCGACTTCGATACCGTTTGGGCGGATGGGGCCAATTGGGAAACCGGTCACTGGATCACGGGGCGTATCGAAGGCGCGGCGCTCGACCGGTTGGTTGCGAAGATCTGTCAGGATTTTGGTGTCAGCACGCCATCGTCGATTCCGCTCGATGGGTTCGTCGATGGTTACGTGATCGACCGCCCGATGTCGGCACGGGCCGCTCTCGAACCTTTGGCGCGATTGTTCGGGGTCGATGCCGTTGCTAGCGGCGGAAAAATGGCGTGGCGCGGACGTGGGGGACGAAGCGCCATTACCATCGCCAAGGAGGATCTCATCCTCAACGAGAAGGGAGCTTCCCTCAAACTCAGCCGCTCGCAGGAGACGGAGCTGCCGCTTCAGGTGGAACTTGGCTTCACCGAGGGCGAGATCGATTACAGGCGCGCCGCTGTTGCCTCGCGCCGTTTGTCGGGCGCAAGCCGCAGGGAGGCGCGGACGGACCTGGCCATCGTGACACGCCGCGCGGAGGCGCAGCGCCTCGCTGATGCGTTGCTGCAGGATGCGTGGGCCGCGCGTGAGAGCGCCGAGTTCGAGCTTTCGCATCGCCGCATTGATCTCGAGCCCGGCGATGTCGTCTCCCTGCCCACCGATGCCGGACCGAAGCTGCACAGAATTGTGCGGATTACCGACGGGCCGACGCGCAAAGTCACCAGCCGGGCTGTCGAGCCCTCGATCTTCGAGACGCCGGGAGCTTCAGGTGCAAGGCCGGCTCGGCGCCCGCCGCCGGTGCCTGGCAAGCCCTATGTGGCGGTGCTCGATCTGCCTGCCGCCAAAGGTGATCCGACAGCACTGCAATACATCGCCGTTGCCGCCGATCCTTGGCCGGGAGCGGTTGCTGTTTGGCGGTCGGGAAACGGAGCGGGCTATACACTCTCGCAGTTTATCGACGTTCCTGCGATTGTCGGTAGAACTCTCACGACTTTCGCGGCCGGACCACTCTGGCGTTGGGACCCGCGAGCCACCCTTGATGTCGAGATTTCGTCTGGAGCGATTGCATTCATCGATGACGAGGCGGCTCTTGCGGGCGGGAACCTGTTCGCGATCCAGGGTGAAAATGGCCGGTGGGAGATCGTCTCCGTTGCGCGGGCCGAATTGATCGGCGAGCGCACCTATCGCCTGTCCCGTTTCTTGCGCGGTCTTAGCGGCAGCGAGCCGGAAGCGGCTCGTGACGTTCCCGCCGGTGCTCTGATGGTCAAGCTCGACGAGGCCGTGGTGCCGCTGGCGACAAGCGGGGACCTGGGCGTGCCCTGGCAATATCGTGTCGGTCCCGCCGGTCGGGACCATGCCGATCCGGCTGCGGTTCAATTCGCTGCAACGTCCGGCGGCGATGCGCTGCGTCCCTTAAGTCCAGTGCATGTTGCAGCACATCGCGATGCTGATGGCATTCACCTGTCCTGGGTTCGCCGAACGCGCGGGGATGGTGATGCGTGGGAGCCTGTGGATGTCCCGTTGGCGGAAGACAGCGAGCGCTACGAGATCGACATATTGAGCGGCATGTCGCTCCGTCGCACCATCATAAGCACTGGGCCAACCGCTCTTTATTCCGCTGCGCAGGAGGTGGCGGATTTCGGTACGCCGCAATCACAACTCACCATCCGCATCGCTCAGATGAGCGCGGTTGTCGGGCGCGGGTTCGAGCACACCGTGACCCTTGCCGTTCCCTGACATTTCAAAACGAACGCCATTTTTGGAATTGATCCATGTCGAACACCAAGAATTTAAATCTGCCTTTGCTCGCGGCCGCTCAGGCGCAAAAACATGTCACGCACAATGAAGCCTTGGCGGTGCTCGATGCGCTGGTTCAACTCGCCGTCATCGAGCAAGGTCGCACGGTGGCTCCCACCACACCGGCGGAAGGCGATCGCTACCTTGTCGGGGCAGGTGCGACAGGGGCTTTCGCGGGACATGAAGGAGAGATCGCGTTCTTCGATCTCGGAGCCTGGCGCTTTTTGACGCCCGGTGTGGGATGGCGCATCTATGATGAAGCGCAGGACAAGATCTTCGTTTTCGACGGAGCGCTCTGGCATGACCTTGGGCATTACTGCCGTGACATCGAAAATCTGGATCGCCTTGGCGTTGGAACGGCAGTGGACGATCTCAATCGGCTTGCGGCAAAACTCAACGCTACACTCTTTACCGCGCGTACGGTTGCCGAAGGCGGAACCGGCGATTTGCGCTTCGTTCTCAACAAGAGCGAAAAGGCCAACGTTCTCTCTCAGCTTTATCAGGACGGGTATAGCGGGCGCGCTGAAACGGGTTTGATCGGAACGGACGATTACAAAATCCGCGTGTCTCCAGACGGCGAACAATGGCGTGATGCCGTGTCCGTCGATTGTCAGACAGGCGTTGCGACTTTTCCTTACGGCGTTTCGCTCGGACAGCTGGGAGCGGGCGTCAATCTGCTCATGAACGGGAACTTCCTTGTGAACCAGAGGGGCTTTTTGGGAGGAGTTCTTTCCGCTGGAAGTTTCGGGTTCGATCGTTGGAAAGGTGGAGCAGGCGGATGCACGCTGGTGCGTGACGCTGCGGGAAAGGTGACGCTGACTGGTTCACTGGAACAGGGCATTGACGTTGCTTTGGCGGCGAGCCTGATCGAAGCGGTGACATTCGCCGGGCAAACCATGACCCTGTCGGTGGAAGAGCCGTCATCACCGCTCGCATTCTCGCTCGGGTCGAAATCGGCTACGATTCCGGCGGGCAGCGGACGCCGGTCGGCAACCGTGACTCTAGGAGCTGGCGACACCGGAAACATCGTTCTGAAATTGAGCCCCGGCTCAACATGCTCCTTCAAGCGCATCAAGCTTGAAATCGGAGCTGTCGCCACGCCCTGGATTGCTGAGCAATACGATGTCGAAGAGTATCGTTGCCGTCGCTACTACCAGCGTCTCTATGGCGTTGGAACGACGACAATCCTTTTGCCTTTCGCGGGGCAGCGCATCTCGACAAACATCATTGATGTTCCAGTCTTCCTTCCGGTGCCCATGCGCAGCGCGCCTGCCTTGCGCACAAGCGGGTTCACATGGGTCGCAGCCGCTCCGATCAACAATCAGATCGGGTATTACGATAATGCGGGCCTGTCGTGGGTTAACCTCACGGGGGACCTCAGCGCAACACCTCTCGGCGGAACAACGGCCACGGGTTTCATCCTGAGATTACAGGCAACGACTTTTGGCGGAGCCGCCGGGACATCCGGCTATCTGCATCTCGGTAGTGGCGCTGCGATAGCCGCGCAGGCCGAAATCTAACCTGCTTTTCCTCAACCATTTTCAAGCAATCGATTATCAGGAATTTTCTTTTGAGCAGTGCATCATTCGAGTTCGCATTTCAGGCCGTCCTTCGTCACGAAGGCGGCTTCGTCGATCACCCGCTTGATCCCGGAGGCGCGACCAAACTCGGCATCACGCAACGGACCTTGGCGCTCTTTCGCGGAAGAGCGGTGAGTGTCGAGGACGTGCGAGGTCTGAGCGCGCCCGAAGCGAGAACAATATACCGGCGTCAGTATTGGGATAGCGTCCAGGCCGATGAGTTGCCGCCGGGGATCGATCTTGCCGTCTTCGACATCGCCGTCAACTCGGGTCCGGGCAAAGCGGCACGTCTGCTTCAACGCGCCGTTGGCGCGGCGATGGACGGTGTCATCGGTCCAAAAACAATTGCCGCGACGCGGCAAGAAAACGTCGAGAGCCTCATTCGGGAGCTGACACGCGCGAGGCTGGGTTTCCTGTCGCGACTGGCGACATGGCGCGTGTTCGGGCGCGGCTGGAAGAAGCGGGTCCTGTCCGTCGAGGCGGATGCGCTGCGGCTCTTTCATGCCAGTTCAATCTAAAATGGAGATCACATCATGTTTGAAAGCAAGACCGTTCTTTCCAGCCGCACAGTGTGGGCCAATGCCATCGGCCTCTTGGCCATTGCGTTCGGCGTATTTGGCTTTGATGTCTCGACCCTCGACAGCGGGGCCGTGGCGGAGGCTATCGTGCAGATCGTGGCTGCCGTTAGCTTTGTCGCGTCCACGGTGTTCCGTGTCGTCGCAACCAAGCAATTGGTGAAGTGATATTGCATTCAGGCGGCGTTCAGTGCGGCTGGGTCAATATTCCCCTCATGCGTTCGTTAACTATCATAGGCATGATTTTGGGGTGGACCTGGGCCGCGCAGGCGCAGGGTGCCACGGCTGCCTTCGGAGACTGCCTGCCGCTGCGCGAGATGCAGGAGGCGGTGGCGTCGAAGGGTGTCGTGGCGCCCGCCAATGCCGTCATGACCGCGCGCCGTCAGGTGCCCAACGCGGATGTCGTGCAAGCCAATCTCTGCCGGGTCGAAAGCGGCCTTGTCTACATCATCGTAGCCTTGCAAAAGGATGGCAGGATCGTGCAAGTGATGGTCGATGCTCCATCTGGGGACATCAAATCGGTTCGCTAGAGCATGATCAGAACAAGTGGACACCGGTTGTTCGCCCGGATCATGCGGCAATAAAGGAAACTGGAGGCTGAACGTGTTTTAAAGACACCGTCAGCCGCTAAGGAGAGTTTGGAAGCGTGCGCCTTCTCGTTGTCGAGGACGATCAAACCCTTAATCATCAGATCGTGACCGCTCTGGAACAGGCCGGATACGCGGTCGACAAGGCCTATGACGGGGAGGAGGGGCAGTTTCTCGGTGAGACCGAACCCTACGACGCCATCATTCTCGACCTTGGCCTGCCCAAGGTTGACGGCGTTTCCGTGCTGACGTCTTGGCGTCGTGAAGGCAGGAAGATGCCAGTCATCATCCTGACGGCTCGCGATCGCTGGAGCGACAAGGTGCAGGGGTTCGACGCCGGAGCGGACGATTACGTGACCAAGCCCTTCCACATGGAAGAACTTCTGGCTCGCGTCCGCGCCCTGTTGCGCCGGGCGACCGGCCATGCCTCGAGCGAGATCGTCTGCGGGCCGGTGCGGCTCGATACACGATCCGGCCGGGTGATGGTGGACGGAAACCCCGTCAAGCTCACCTCGCATGAATACAGGCTCCTGTCCTATCTCATGCACCATACCGGGCGCATCGTTTCCCGGGCCGAGTTGACGGAACACCTCTACGATCAGGACTTCGACCGGGATTCGAACACCATCGAAGTCTTCATCGGCAGGCTGCGTAAGAAACTCGGCGTCGATATCATCCAGACCATGCGTGGCCTCGGCTATCTCCTCGATACGGACCGGACATCGGCGTGAACCGGATCAGGCTCTTTCTCAAGCGCCTTGCCGGACGCTCCATCGCGGTCCGCCTCGCGGTTTCAGCCGTGTTCTGGAGCTTTGCGATCCTGCTGATCTCGGGGCTTATTCTGGCGGCCCTTTACCGCGACAACACCGAGCGGGCCTTCGATCAGCGCCTGCTTGTCTATGCGAATACGCTCGCTTCAAATCTCGTCTCGCCGGGCGATGCCGAACGGGATCTCGGGCCTATCGGCGATCCGCGGTTCGAACTGCCGCTCTCCGGCTGGTACTGGCAGGTTGCCCGTCCCAACGCGAAACCCGGTGAGGTTCGCTCCTCGAAGTCCCTGTTCGGCGGCCAGTTGCCGAGTCTTGCTCCGGATGCCGAAGCCGCGAGGTTCGGCGAGATACGGCGCGGCTACGGCAAGGCGCCGGATGAACGCGGCCTGAGATTGATCGAGCGGGACATCGATTTGGGGCAGGAGGGGCGCTTCATTATCCGGGTCGGTGGGCCGGCCGATGAAATCGAAGACAGCGCGCGCCGGTTCTCGTTCGCACTCTTCGTCACCTTCTCGCTGCTGGGCCTGGCCTTGGGCTTCACGACGCTGCTGCAGATCCGGTTCGGCCTTCAGCCTCTGGCGCAGTTGCGCGGTGCATTGGGCGCGATCCGGCGCGGCGAGGCGGAGCGGATCCAGGGGGAATATCCCCGCGACATCGCTCCCGTGGCGAGCGAGATCAACCTGCTTCTGGAAACCAACCGCGAAATTCTCGAGCGGGCCCGCACGCAGGTCGGCAATCTGGCCCATGCCTTGAAAACGCCGCTCAGCATCATCGTCAACGAGGCGGAAGGCGCGCCGAACGAGGTGAAGGTGCGCGAGCAGGCCGTCATCATGCGCGATCAGGTGAACTACTATCTGGACCGGGCCAGGGCGGCGGCCATGGCAGGGACGCTCGGCACCTTGACGGAAGTGGAGCCCGTTTTGCGCGCCCTCGCGCGGACATTCGACAAGATCTATCGCGACAAGAACCTGCAAATCGAGATCTCGACCTCGCCCGCGACGCGCTTTCGGGGCGAACGGCAGGATCTGGAGGAGATGGCCGGAAACCTGATCGACAACGCCGCGAAATGGGCGGTAGGGCATGTGAAAATCACTGTCGAACAGCAACAGCAGGACGAACGGCCCTGGATCCATGTCGTCATCGACGACGACGGCCCTGGCTTGCCGGAGGGCGCGCGCGAGGAAATGATCAAGCGCGGGCGACGGCTCGATGAGACGAAGCCGGGCTCCGGCCTCGGGCTCTCCATTGTCAGCGACCTTGCTGCCCTCTATCGGGGGCGTTTGAAGCTCGAAGCCTCTCCGCTGGGCGGATTGAGGGCCAAACTGGAGCTTCCAGGGGATGGCGGCTGACCCCTAGCGGTTTTCCGCGTGACACCGTGCCGCCATCGTGCTTCAGCCATGCCCGGGTTAAGAAGACTGACATGGTGATTTGGATCATATTCTCAGGAATGACGGCGGCGGCGGTGATGGCTGTCCTCTGGCCGTTGTCGCGCCACCGCGTCGCGGCGGCCGAGGGCGATCCCAATATCCAGTTCTATCGTGACCAACTCGCCGAGATTGCCCGGGACGAAGAGCGCGGCCTGCTTGTCTCTACGGAAGCCGAGGCGGCCAGGGTGGAGGCGGGGCGCCGCTTGCTTCGTGCCAGCGCCGAGCGCGACTCGATCGCCTATGCCGTCGGCGAGCCGGCCTTGCGACGCAGGCGCGCGGTTTCCACCCTCGGACTTTCCCTGATTCCCATTGTCGCGCTCGCCGTTTACGGCGCTTACGGCTCACCTCATATTTCGCGCGCGCTGCCGCCGACCGCTCCTCAAGTCGCGACCGGTCAGGTTGATCTTGCCGCTGCCGTGGCGCAGATCGAGAGCCATCTCACGGCGAAGCCCGATGACGGGCGAGGGTGGGATGTGATCGCCCCGGTCTACATGCGCATGGGCCGCATCGAGGATGCAGTCAAAGCCTACGCCGCTGCTACCCGCCTTCTCGACAAGGACGCCAACCGCTTCGCGAACTATGGAGAGGCAATGGTGATGGCGCAGGGCGGGATCGTCTCCGCAGAAGCGCAAAAGGCCTTCGAGCAGGCTATCGCCCTCGACCCCTCCCTTGTGAAAGGGCGTTTTTATCTCGCACGGGTTGCCGAGCAGGACGGGTTGATCGAGAAAGCGCGGGCCGAGTACGCCGCTCTCATCAATGGCGCGCCTGTCGATGCTCCCTGGGTGCCGGTGGTGAAGGAACAACTGGCACGGCTGGAGGGCGAGGTGACGCAACCGGCGGAAGTTCTGCCGAATGCCGAGGCTATCGCCGGCATGGTTGCGGGACTGGCCGCGAGACTGGAAAGCCAGGGCGGAAGCGCCCAGGAATGGGCGCGACTGATGCGCTCCTATGTCGTCCTTGGGCAGCGCGACAAGGCCGTGGTAACATTGTCGCAGGCACGCCTTGCTCTCGCCCGTGATCCGGAAGGATTGCGGACAATCGACGCTATGGCCGGGGAACTCAAACTTAACACGCCATGACACGAAAGCAGCGTCGTCTCACCCTGATCGGGATCTCAGGTCTTATCCTCGCGCTTGCGTTGGGTCTCGTGCTTTACGCGATGAACGACACGATCGTTTTTTTCCATTCTCCCGCGGACATCGAGGCAAAGAACGTGCAGCCCGGCACGCGCTTTCGCCTGGGAGGTCTCGTGAAGACAGGTTCCGTCGAGCGTAAGGACAACCAGGTGGTCGTCTTCGAAGTGATGGATGTGCAAAGCGCCCGCATGGTCCGCTATCAGGGAATCCTCCCGGATCTGTTCCGCGAAGGACAGGGTGTGATTGCGGAGGGGGCGCTCGATCCCTCAGGTGTTTTCCGGGCCGATACCGTGCTGGCAAAGCACGATGAGAGCTACATGCCCCGCGAGGTTGCGGATACCCTGCGGCGACAGGGCCATTGGAAGGAGCAGAAGGATGCTCCACAACAGGCTAAGAGGTGAGGGAGTTTCCAGGTGATTGTCGAGGCAGGACATTTCGCGCTCGCGCTCGCGCTGGGGCTTTCGCTCGTGCAATTCGCGGTGCCGCTGTGGGGCGCGCGGGTCAATGATCCCGTGCTCATGAATGTCGCGCCGACGACGGCCCTCGCCGTTTTCGGTTGTGTCGGTTTTGCCTTCCTCGCGCTTCTGATCGCTTATGTGTCGTCGGACTTCTCTGTCCTGAACGTCGTCGAGAATTCGCATTCGACGAAACCGCTGATTTACAAGATCTCGGGCGTGTGGGGAAATCACGAAGGGTCCATGCTTTTGTGGATCCTCATCCTGACAGCATTCGGCGCTGTCGTGGCTCTCGCCCGGCGCAGCGTGCCGATCAAGCTGAAGGCGAACACGCTGGCGGTGCAGGCGGCAGTCACCATCGCCTTCCTGCTCTTCATCCTCATCACGTCGAACCCCTTCAAGCGGGTCGTGCCGATGCCGTCCGAGGGGCAGGATCTCAATCCGCTGCTGCAGGACCCGGGTCTCGCGATCCATCCGCCGCTTCTCTACGTCGGCTATGTCGGGTTCTCGATCACTTTCGCTTTTGCCTGCGCCGCGCTGATCGATGGCCGCATCGATGCAGTCTGGGCGCGGATCGTGCGTCCGTGGACGCTGGCGGCGTGGGCCTTCCTCACTCTCGGAATCGCGATGGGGTCGTACTGGGCCTATTACGAACTCGGCTGGGGTGGCTGGTGGTTCTGGGATCCTGTTGAGAACGCTTCGCTGATGCCGTGGCTCGCGGGAACCGCGCTCGTCCATTCGACAGTCGTGATGGAAAAGCGTAATGCCCTGAAGGTCTGGACCATCCTGCTTTCCATTCTGACCTTCTCGCTCTCCCTGCTCGGGACATTCCTCGTTCGCTCTGGCGTCCTCACGTCGGTTCACTCCTTCGCAGTCGATCCGGCGCGCGGCATCTTCATTCTTGGAATCCTCATCGCCTTCATCGGCGGATCGTTTGCGTTGTTCGCGTGGCGTGCGCCGTTGCTGCAGCAGGGCGGGTTGTTTGCGCCTGTCTCGCGAGAGGGCGCGCTGGTGCTGAACAACCTTTTCCTGACCACCGCCTGCGCCACGGTTTTCATCGGTACGCTCTATCCCCTGGCGCTGGAGGCGCTGACCGGAGAAAAGATTTCCGTTGGTGCTCCATTCTTCAATTTCACCTTCCTGCCGCTGATCGTGCCGCTTTTGCTGATCCTTCCTTTCGGTCAGACATTGGCCTGGAAACGCGGAAACCTCCTCGGCACGACACAGCGGCTTTTTGTGGCGATGGGCCTCTCGCTTGCCATCACGCTCGCTTTGATCGCTCTGACCTTTGGCGGGCCGGTGCTGGCTCCGCTCGGCGTCGGGCTCGGTATCTTCCTCATCCTCGGTTCGCTCAATGAGGTCGTGACGCGGTCGTGGTCGAAGGGCAGCTCATGGGCCGTTGTTTGGCGCAAGGCCACTGCCTTGCCGCGCTCGACATGGGGGACGGTGCTGGCGCATGCCGGCATCGGCCTGACGGTGATCGGCATTGCAGCGCAGGCCTGGAGCGTCGAGAGCATCGGCGCACTGAAGCCCGGTGGTGTGCTGAAGGCGGGTTCCTATCAGGTACGCCTCGAAAGCGTGAAGCCGCGCGCCGCCTTCAATTACCGTGAGGATGTCGCGAGCCTGAACGTCTCCCATGATGGACGGGAGCTTGGAACGCTCGAGACCATGAAACGCCTGTATGTGACTCGGGGCATGCCGACGACGGAGGCGGGCATCATGACGATCGGCCTCAGCCAGATCTACGCCAGCCTCGGCGAGGTACAGGCGGATGGCTCCATCGGATTGCGGCTCTACTACAAGCCGTTGGTGCTTCTGATCTGGATCGGTTCGCTGATCATGGCGTTCGGCGGCGCTCTCTCTCTTAGCGACCGCCGCCTGAGGGTCGGCGCGCCCTCTCGGGCGCAGACCTTCCAGACGCTTCCTGCTCCGGCGGAGTAGGGCGATGCGCTTTCTTTTTATTCTCCTCGCCGTCTTATCGCTGAGCGGTGCCGCTCATGCGGTTCAACCGGATGAAGTTTTGAAGGACCCGGCCCTGGAAACGCGCGCGCGGGGGATTTCATCAGGGTTGCGCTGTCTCGTCTGCCAGAATCAATCCATCGATGATTCCGATGCGTCCCTGGCGAAGGACTTGCGTATTCTGGTGCGCGAGAGACTCGTCGCCGGTGATACAGACGATCAGGTCCGGGACTTTCTCGTCCAACGCTATGGGGAATTCGTTCTCCTCAAGCCGACGTTCAAGGCTCATACCATCCTGCTCTGGCTGGCCCCGTTCCTTGTCCTGATCCTTGGTGGGCTCGGCCTGCTCATCGCTATGCGCCGCAAGCCCGCCCGGCCAGCGCCGGAGGGGCTCGCTCCGGAAGAGCGGAAGGCGCTCGACGCCCTGCTCAATGGCGACAAGCCTTCCGGCAGCTGAACCTTACCAAGATTTCATGCGGGCGTGAGAGCGCCGTAAGGGAAGAAACCCCATGTTCTCTCCAACGCAGGCCTCCCGAAGGGTCTGCCAAGGAGATACAGATGTTGAACAAGGTTTCTAAGCCCGCCCGTACTCGCACCGCCAAGTGGCTCGGCGCAGCGGCTGTTGCCGCCTTGATTGCCGGTGGCGCGGTCGAGAGCGGTCTCGTTTTGCCGAACCCGGCGCATGCTGAACTGCGGTCCCTGTCGCAGCCTGTCCAGGCGGCCCCGTCCTTCGCCGAGGTCATCGAACGCGTGAAGCCGGCGGTGGTTTCCGTCAAAGTGAAGGTGCAGACGGTCGCCGACCGGGGCAATGATGAGGATCAGCAGTTTTCGCTGCCCGATCTGCCCCCTGGCCACCCGATGGAGCGCTTCTTCCGCCAGTTCCGTGACGGCCGGCAGCCCGGTCGCCAGCAGCAGCCGCGCCAGTTCGGCCAGGCTCTCGGCTCCGGCTTCTTCATTTCGGCCGATGGCTATGTGGTGACCAATAACCACGTCGTCGAAAACGGCTCGGATGTTCAGGTCACGATGGACGACGGCAAGGTGCTCGACGCTAAGGTCATCGGTACGGACCCGAATACGGATCTCGCGCTTCTGAAGGTCCAGGGCGGCGACAACGATTTCCCGTATGTTCGCCTGGCGCCGCAAAAGGCCCGCATCGGCGACTGGGTGCTTGCCGTCGGCAACCCCTTCGGCCTCGGCGGAACAGTGACGGCCGGCATCGTGTCGGCGCAGCATCGCGACATCGGGCAGGGGCCCTATGACGATTTCATCCAGATCGACGCCCCCGTGAACAAGGGTAACTCCGGTGGCCCGACCTTCAATCTCTCGGGTGAAGTCGTTGGCGTGAACACGGCGATCTTCTCGCCTTCGGGAGGCAGCGTCGGCATCGCCTTCGCCATCCCGGCCAGCACGGTCGATCAGGTCGTGACCTCGCTGAAGAACGGTGGGCAGGTGACCCGTGGCTTCATCGGCGTGCAGATGCAGCCGGTGACTAAGGAGATCGCTGAAGCCATCGGCCTGAAGGAGCCCAAGGGTGCCCTCGTCGCCGAGGCCTTGAAGGATAGCCCCGCCGCGAAGGCTGGCGTCAGAACCGGCGATACCATCGTCGCCGTGAATGGCGAGGAAGTCCGCGAGGCGAAGGACCTGTCCCGCAAGGTGGCCCAGGTTGCACCGGGCAAGACCCTGACGTTGACGCTCTATCGCGACGGCAAGGAGCGCACGGTGAGTGTCGAAGTCGGCACCCAGCCCAAGGGGACCTGAACCCTTCGATCAAGTTCGGACGCCGGGCCCTCCGTTGCCCCCGTATAAGTCCGGCGTCTCATGCCCGCGGCAGGTCGGTCTCCCCCCTCCATGACCGGCCTGCCGTCGGCTTTTAAAATGCGCTACAGTCATGGCCATGCGGATTCTCATCATCGAGGACGACCGTGAAGCGGCGTCCTATCTCGTGAAGGCATTCAAGGAAGCCGGCCATGTCGCGGATCATGCCGCCGATGGCCTTGATGGCTACGCCATGGCGGAATCGGGCGACTATGACGTTCTCGTCGTCGATCGCATGCTGCCCAAACTCGATGGCCTCTCCCTCATCAGATCCCTGCGCGAACAGAAGATTGAGACGCCGGTTCTCATCCTCTCGGCTCTTGGCCAAGTGGACGACCGGGTGAAGGGACTGCGCGCGGGAGGCGATGACTATCTGCCGAAGCCTTATGCGTTCTCCGAGCTTCTCGCGCGGGTTGAGGTTCTCTCACGGCGCCGCGCCGCGCCTCCAAGTGCGGAGCCGACGATCTACCGCGTCGGAGACCTCGAACTCGATCGGCTCTCTCACCGCGTGACGCGCTCCGGCCAGGAGATCCTGCTTCAGCCGCGCGAGTTCCGGTTGCTTGAATATCTCATGAAGAATGCAGGTCAGGTCGTGACCCGCACGATGCTGCTGGAGCATGTCTGGGACTATCATTTCGATCCGCAGACGAATGTGATCGACGTCCACGTCTCGCGCCTGCGGGCGAAGGTGGATAAGGGATACGATAGGCCGCTCATTCACACCATCCGTGGCGCGGGCTACATGGTACGCGTCGGCGGAGAGGGAATGAAGGACGATGTTGCGTAGCAAAGGCCTGACAGCGGGCAGGGATCAGGCATGACGGCGCTCGGCAAACTGATCCGTACGACCGCCTTCAAACTCTCCGTCGCCTATCTCGTGATTTTCACGATTTTCGCGTTCGTCGCGTTGGCCTATGTGGCATGGAACGCGCGGCGGGTTCTCGACGACCAGTTCGTTTCGACGATCCAGGCGGAAATCAGCGGCCTGTCCGAGCAATACCGCGTTGGTGGCCTGCGGCGTCTTGTGAATGTCGTCGACAGACGCTCGCGGACGCCAAGCGCTTCGCTCTACCTCGTGACGACGGATACGGGCGAGAGGATCGCAGGGAACATCGGCGCTCTGCCGGCAGGCATCATCGACCAGCCGGGACAGTTTGAAACAGACTATGCGCGGACCGACGAGACCAACGCCGCGCCGGGCCATGCCATCGTTCGGGTGTATATGCTGCCGGGCGGCTTTCGTCTCGTCGTCGGTCGCGACGTGGAAGAGCGGGCGAGGCTCCGCGAGGCGATCCAGCGCGCCTTCAGCTATGCTCTCGTTCTCATCGTTCTCCTCGGCTTCGTTGGCGGATGGTTCATTACCAAACGCGTGCTGAAACGGGTCGATGATATGACGGAGACGACGCGCATCATCATGGACGGCGATTTGAGCGGCCGCCTTCGCATTGCCGGAACGGGCGATGAACTCGATCGTCTGGCGCAGAACCTCAATGTCATGCTCGACCGCATCGGCGAACTGATGAAAGGAATGCAGGAGGTTTCCGACAACATCGCCCACGACCTCAAAACCCCTTTGACGCGACTGCGCAACAAGGCCGACGAGGCGCTGAGGACCGCGAAGAGCCCTGACGAGTTACGCGCCGCGCTTGAGGCCAACATTGAGGAAAGCGACAATCTCATCCGAATCTTCAATGCGCTTCTGATGATCGCCAGACTGGAGGCGGGGAACGCGCGCGATTCGATGTCCGATTTCGACGTAAGCGGCGTCGTGGGGGATGTGGCCGAGCTTTACGAAGCTTTGGCCGAGGAGGCAAAGACACCTCTGGAGGTTTCGATTGAAGCGGGCTTGGCCGCGCATGGCAATCGCGAACTCCTCGGGCAGGCGGTCGCCAACCTTCTCGACAACGCTCTGAAATACGGTGCAGGCCCCGACGCTGCGATCAAGGTGACCGCATCGCGTCAGGATGGCCGGATTGTCATTGCCGTGGCGGACCACGGGCCGGGAATTCCGGAAGAGGAACGGAGCAGGGTGCTGGAGCGGTTCGTCCGTCTTGAAAATTCCCGCTCCAGCCCTGGTTTCGGCTTGGGGCTGAGCCTTGTTGCGGCGGTTGCCCGGCTGCACGGGGGAAGCTTCAAGCTTGAGGATAACGCTCCCGGTTTGAGAGCCGTACTCACCTTGCCCTTGAAGGACCGTCCGACCTCGTAGAAGAGTCTGTGGAGCGACATTCACGGACAACAGATCATGTCGGATCAAAGCCTGCTTAGCCGCCTGACGAAGGCTCCCCGCGTTTCCGACCAGAAACGCGCCAAGGCCCGATTGAAGGAGCTGGTGGAACGCACCAAGCGCGAAGAGGAGGCTTCGGCCCTTCTTGCCGCCCTTGAGTCCGAGGCACTTGCCTCTCTTCTTTTGGGCATCGCGGACAACTCGACCTTCCTTTGGCAGTTGGCCGTCACCGATCCCGTGCGACTGGCCCGGCTTGTTCTCGACGCACCTGAGAGCAATCACGAACTCATCGTTTCCGAGCAGGCTAATCTTTTCCGGCACTACCGCGATGGCGAGTTGAGCCGCGATGAGGTGGTTCGCCAGTTCCGGCAGAACCGCAACGCGCATGCCCTTCTCGTTGCCCTTGCCGATCTTGGCGGCGTGTGGAGCGTCGAGCGCATCATTCAATCCCTCTCCGACTTCGCCGATGCCTCCGTTCGCGGCGGCGTCAACATGGTGCTGACGGAAACCGCCGAACTCGGACGCATTCTTCTGCGCAATCCTGACGACCCCGGAGCGGAGTCAGGGTTCACGGTGCTCGCCCTCGGCAAGCACGGAGCGGGCGAGCTCAATTATTCGAGTGATATTGATCTCGTCGTCTTCTTCGACCCTGAGACCGCGCCGTTGCCTGATGGGGCCGAAGCTCCGACTGTCTATACGCGGATCGCGCAACAGCTCGCCAAGCTTCTTCAGGAGAGAACGCCGGACGGTTATGTCCATCGCGTCGATTACCGCCTGCGTCCCGATCCCGGATCGACACCCACCGCCGTATCGCTTCCCTCCGCCTATATTTACTACGAAACTGTCGGGCAGAACTGGGAGCGCGCCGCGCTCATCAAGGCACGCCCCGTGGCGGGCGACATTCCACTCGGTGAGCGCTTCCTTCAGGATCTGCGGCCTTTCATCTGGCGAAAGTATTTCGACTTCGCCTCGATTGCCGACGTCCATGCCATGAAACGGCAGATCCATGCCGTGCGCGGGCACGATGAGATCGCGGTCGCGGGGCATGATATCAAACTGGGGCGCGGCGGCATTCGCGAAATCGAGTTCTTCGTACAGACCCAGCAGCTTGTTTTCGGGGGCCGTCGCCCGGGACTGCGCGGGCGGCGCACTCTCGACATGCTGACGGCGCTTCTGGCCGAGGGCTGGATCACCGAGAAGGCGCGAGACGAGTTGTCGGACGCCTATCGCTTTCTGCGATCCATCGAACATTGCCTGCAGATGGTCGCCGATGAGCAGACGCAACGTCTCCCCTCCGATGAAAAGCAGCTTCTGCGCTTTGCGAAGTTCTGTGGCTTTCCGACTGTCTCCGCCTTCGGCAAGGCGCTGACCCGCCAGGCCAAGATCGTGCAGAAGCACTACGCCTTGTTATTCGAGGAAGGGCCTGAACTTGCTTCAGAGGTCGGCAGTCTCGTTTTCACAGGCACCACGGACGACCCGGACACGTTGGCGACGCTTCGCCGGCTGGGCTTCGAAAACCCTGAGAGGGTTGCGGAAACAGTCCGTGGTTGGCATTTCGGCCGCCGGTCGGCGATCACAAGCCAGCGCGCGCGTGAAGTGTTGACGGAACTCGTGCCGGCACTGCTATCTTCCCTTGGCGGAACGGCCGATCCTGACGGCGCACTTGCGGCTCTCGACAGCGCCTTCGGCAGGATGCCCGCCGCTGCGGAGCTTTTGACGATCTTGCAATCGCACGACCGCCTTCGCCTGCTCTTTGCCGATCTTCTCGGCACGGCCCCGCGTCTGGCGGACACGGTGGCGCAGTCGCCGCACGTTCTCGACACGCTCATCGACCCGGCCTTCGTCGTTCCGTTGACGGACGAGGAGGGCATCGAGGAGCAGGTTCGCCAGATCATCGGACAGCCGACAGACTACGAGGAGTTTCTCGACCGTGCGCGGGATGCCGCGCGCCAATTGCGCTTCGTCAATGGCGCGCGATTGCTCTCCGACATCATTTCTCCGGCTCAAGCCGGAGAAGGCTATGCCTCTATCGCGCAGGCGCTGGTCCGCGTATCCTTCGAGGAAGTGCGAACGCTCTTCGAGGCTGAGCATGGCACAGTGCCCGGCGGCAAGATTGCGATTCTTGGCCTTGGGCGTCTCGGCACACGCGAGCTGACAGCTGGCTCCGATCTCGATCTGGTCGTGATCTATGACTACGATCAGGAACGGCGAGAAAGCTCGGGCCCACGTGCTCTCGATGCCGTTGTCTACTACACGCGTCTCACGCAGCGCCTCGTTGCGGCGTTGACCGTTCCGACGCGCCGCGGGCGGCTTTATGAGGTCGATCTGCGTCTGCGTCCGCAGGGCGGCAAGGGGCCTGTCGCCTCGCAGTTCGAAGGTTTTCTCACCTACCAGAAAGCAGAAGCGGACCTGTGGGAGCACATGGCGCTGACGCGCGCCCGCGTGCTCGCCGGCGATGCTGAGTTCGGGCAACAGGTCGCAAAAGCGGTGACGGACATCGTGGCGGCAAGGCGCGGCCGCAAGAAAGTCTGCAAGGAAGTCGTCGAGATGCGCGATCTCATTGCCCAGGAGAAGGGCGATGACGATCCATGGGATTTGAAGCTGGCGCGAGGCGCTCTCACAGATCTCGACTTCATCGCGCAGGCCCTCATTCTGGCTCACGCGCATGAACATCCAGGCTTGCTCAACGTTGCCTGTGAAGACGCCTTTTCTGAAGCCGCCAAGCAGGATCTTGTGACCGCTGAGAACGCACAGACGCTTATCGAGGCGCACCGCCTGTTCAATGCCGTCTTCCAGTGGCAACGCCTGACGATTGAGGGCCGTTTCGATGCGGCGGCTGTGAGGCCTGCGATCCTGAAGCGGCTGGCAACCGTGGCCGGGGTGCCGAATGCAAAGGTTCTTCTGGCAACCTTGAATGAGAGCCGGGAGAAGGTGCGGGCGATCTTCGAGAGCACCCTCAAGTAGGCAGAGGCATTTCCTCTCTTTTCGAGAAACCGCGCCTCTGGTGATCTTTATGCAGCGGCGTCGGCGAGAGCGATATCGGCGCTGGTGGTTTCCGTGAGCGGCAAGTGGACCAGCACGATGGTGCCGACGCCTTCCTGGCTCTTGATGCGCAGCGAGCCGCCATGCAGTTCCGCGAGGGAGCGGGCGATGGCAAGGCCAAGTCCCGAGCCCTTGTAGCTCTTCGAGAACTCGGTTTCGACCTGCTCGAAGGGGCGTCCCAGCTTCTGCAAGGCGTAGGCCGGAATGCCGATGCCGTTGTCCTCGACATAGATGTTGATGGCGTTGCCCGCCTGACGGGTACGGACCGTGATGCAACCGCCGTCCTTGGTGAACTTCGTGGCGTTCTGCAAGAGGTTGACCAGGATCTGATGCAGGCCGCGCTCGTCGGCGAGAACTGAGACGTCCTCCGGATCGACGTCGACGGTCATCGCGAGGTTTTTCGCCTTGATCTGCTCGCCCACGAGCTTCAGCGCGCGATGCACAGCGCCGTTCACTTCGACCTTCTGCTTCGTCAGGGTCGTGCGGCCAGCCTCGATGCGCGACATGTCGAGAATGTCGTTGATGACCGAGAGCAGATATTCGCCGCTCGAGCGGATATCCGAGCAATATTCCTCATACTTGTCGGAGCCGAGCGAACCGAAGATGCCGCTCTGCATCACTTCCGCAAAGCCGATGATGGCGTTGAGCGGCGTGCGCAGCTCGTGGCTCATGTTGGCCAGGAATTCGGACTTGGCACGGTTGGCACTTTCGGCTTGCGCCTTCTGGTCGAGGTAACGTTCTGCGAGATCGGCGAGCTGATGCGTCTGTGCTTCGAGCTTCTGGCGCGACTGCTTGAGGTCCAGAACGGAAGCGATCAGCTCCTTCTCGGACTCCACCAGACGATTCTCGTGGCGCTTGAGCGCGGTGATATCGGTGCCCACCGAGACGTAGCCGCCATCCTTCGTGCGGCGTTCGTTCATCTGCAGCCAGCGGCCATCGCCAAGCCGTGCTTCGAAGCTGCGCGCGCCGTCGTCCTGTTTGCCCTGACGGAAGAACTGATGCTGGATCTCCGGCGGACGGCCGAGGGCCATGACCTCGTCATAGGTCTTGCCCTGGAGGTCAGCATTCTCCGGCAGCTCATGCAGCTTGTGGAACTTCGAGTTGCAGAGCACGAGGCGATTGTTGGCGTCCCACAAGACGAAGGCTTCGGAGATCGTCTCGACGGCGTCGTGCAGGCGGGCATCGGCGCGGGCGGTCTTCTCTTCGAGACCCCGCTGCTCGGTGACGTCCACGGCAATACCGACGAGATGGCTCGTCTCGTCATCGGGATCGTTCATCAATTCGGCGCGCGCACGCAGCCACACCCATTCGCCATTGGCGCTGCGGATGCGGAATTCGTAGTCAAGGAGAGACGTGCTCGCGGAGGCAAGTTGCTCGGCGAGGGCGTAGAGATCCTGATCCTCCGGATGGATCATCACATTGACTTCGCCGAAGGAGAGGAACTCGTCGCGGCGCTCGTAACCGAGCAGGTCGTACATCGAGTCCGACCAGTAGATGCGCCCGCGTCCGATATCCCAATCCCACAAGCCACAGCGGCCGCGATTGAGCGCGGAGTCGATACGGTCGCGAACCTTCTCGCAGACCTCGTCGGCGGAGCGTGCACGGTTGGCCTGCATCACGTAGGCAAGGCCGATGCCGAGAAGAACCAGCGCGGTTGCGCCGAGCAGGGAAATCTGTCCCAGCGTGCGGCCCCACCATCCCGAAAGAACGCGCGGCAGGGGCTGCACGATGGCGATCTGTGCAGAAGAAGCGTGAAGAGAGCGGACGGTAGCGATGCCGTCATTGCCGTCGATGAGCTTGATCGTCATCACACCAGCACGGTCGGCGAAAATCGTCAGCGGCTGCGCATCGCCCAAAAGGTCAGACAGGGACGACGGCATCGCGATCCCGGCAGGATAGACCGCCTGAACCACGCCAGCATGATCGGTCAGGAGCATCACGCGGCTGCGCAGAAGGGCTGCCTGCGGCATGCTCTGAGCGAGTTCAGCAAGTTGCGTTGAAGCTTCCACGCGATCGACAGGTGTCGCCTTGCCAGTGAGCTTTGCCGCTGCAAGAGAGGCGATCACGTCGATGTCGTTGATCGCATCGAGGACGGTTTCCTCGCGGCTGTTGCGCACCTGAAGCCACGCGCTCGCGATGAGCATGACGATAAATAGAGCGAGAACAGCGGGAACCGCCAGACGAAGCCAAGCCTCGTACTGCTCCAACCGGCGATAAACCGGGTTCGCGAAAGTTCGCGTAATGCCTAGAATCGTGCCCGCACGCGCGGGTACGCACGCGGTTGTCGCCCCCGCCATGCGAATCCCCCCTCGGAATCCATTTCGCCCTGTGATCGGAAGGACGTGCCGCATCTCTCCGAATCACTAACAATAGAATCACGCGCGAGTGATTTGTCTAGCTCTCCAGGCGGCTAGATTAACGAAAAATTTTGAAATTCTTGCCGCCTAAGTTTAGGCAAGAAGAAAAGCTTGTTTTGTAAGGCTTTGTGGCGGAATCAATCTAGCGTGCGCTGCACGATATCGCTCGCATCGCGGGATAAATCAGGTTTTTGCCTGATACGAAGCAGGGTGTTTTGCGCCCGGGCGCGTCGGGTGTTCTCCATCATCCGCCACGCACTGAAGGCAGTGAGCAGTCGGGCAGAGAGCTGCGGGTTCAGTTCATCGACGCGCAGCACAACGTCGGCGAGGAGATCGTAGCCAGCACCGTCCGCACGGTTGAACTGCGATTGGTTCAACATCGAGAAGCTGCCGACGAGGGCGCGCACACGGTTCGGATTGCTGAGGGAGAAGGCCTTGTGCCCCATGAGCATCTTGACGCGCTCCAGCGTCTCAGACTCGGGGATCATGGCCTGCAGCGTAAACCATTTGTCGAGGACGAGGGGCTCGTCTTTATATTGTGTCTCGAAAGCCGCCAGAGCGTCCTCCCGCGCCTGTCCCGGGATAGTCGCCAGCACACTCAAGGAGGCCAGCTGGTCGGTCATATTGGTTGCGGCGTTGAACTGCTCGCGCGCGAGCTTTTCGCCGAGGGCCTTGTCCGCATCGGCAATCACGCCAAGGGCGACATTGCGGAGCGCGCGCCGCCCGGCGCTCTTCGCGTCGGGGCTATAACGGCCCGATGTCGCGAGGGATTGCAGCAGCCCTTGAAGCGGAGCCGCGCATTCCTGGCCAATGCGCTGCCGCAGAGTCAGGCGGGCTGTGTGGATCGCATCCGGATCGATGTTGGACGCAAGCTCCTGTGCGATGTCGCTTTCGCTCGGGAGGGAGAGAACCAGCGCCGCAAAGGCGGGGTCCTTCTCACCATCGCTCTCGACGAAAGCCCGAAGGGCGCGCGCGAGATTGTCGAATTCCTCTTGCCCGACCGTCTCGCCTTTTGACAGGCGAACCAGAATCCGCATGGCGAGGCTCTGCGTAGCTTGCCAGCGATTAAAGGCGTCGCTGTCGTGCCGCAGCAGGGAGAGAAGGTCGCTGTCAGGAAGGTCGAAGGAGATTTTGACGGGAGCCGAGAAACCGCGAAACAGCGAGGGCACCGGCCGCGACGTAACATTGGTGAAGGTCAGGCTGTCCTCACCCTTCTCGAAGATGAAGACCCCGTTTTCGTCGACACGGTTGCAGGCGGCGTCGATGGGCTTGCCATCTTCCGCGACGAGACCGAGGGCGACCGGAATGACCATCGGCGACTTCTGGTTCTGGCCCGGCGTCGACGGCGTCTCCTGCTTGAAGGAGAGCGTGTATGTCTGGGCCTTGGGGTCGTAATCGCCCTTGACCGTCACACGCGGCGTTCCCGATTGGGCATACCAGCGGGAGAAGTGGGACAGGTCGCGCCCGGTGACTTCCGCGAAAGCTCCGAGAAAATCCTCCACCGTGGCCGCCGTTCCGTCGCAGCGGTCGAAATAAAGATCCATGCCGCGCCTGAAGTCAGCGTCGCCGATGATGGTCTTCAGCATGCGGATGACTTCGGCGCCTTTCTCGTAAACGGTCGCGGTATAGAAGTTGTTGATCTCGCTATACTGCGTCGGACGCACCGGATGGGCGAGGGGGCCCGCATCCTCCGAGAACTGCCGCGAGCGCAACACCTTCACTTCCGAAATCCGATGAACGGCGCGCGAGCGCTCGTCGGATGAGAATTCCTGATCGCGGAAGACCGTCAGACCTTCCTTGAGGCAGAGCTGGAACCAGTCACGGCAGGTGACGCGGTTGCCCGACCAGTTGTGGAAATACTCGTGCGCGATGATGGCCTCGATATTGGCGTAGTCCGTATCCGTCGCCGTCTCCGAGCTTGCGAGCACGTATTTGTCGTTGAAGATGTTGAGGCCCTTGTTCTCCATCGCGCCCATGTTGAAATCGGACACGGCAACGATGTTGAACACGTCGAGATCGTATTCCCGGCCGAACACGCGCTCGTCCCAGCGCATGGAGCGCTCGAGCGCGTCGAGCGCGTAATCAGCACGGTCCTCCTTGCCGGGCTCCACATAGACGCCGAGATCGACATTGCGACCGCTCATGGTGGTGAAGCTTTTCCCCACCTTGCCGAGCTTTCCGCCGACGAGGGCGAAGAGGTAGGACGGTTTGGGATGCGGATCGTGCCACACCGCATAGTGGCGGTTGGTGCCCTCGATGATGCCCGCTTCGACCGGGTTGCCGTTCCCGAGCAGGACCGGCGCTTCATCGCGGTCGGCTTCTATGCGCGTGGTATAGACGGCGAGAACGTCGGGGCGGTCGAGGAAATAGGTGATGCGCCTAAAACCGTCCGCCTCGCACTGGGTGCAGTAGTTGCCGTTGGAGCGATAGAGCCCCATCAGCTTGGTGTTGGCGGTCGGGTTGATCTCGGTCTCGATGGTGAGCGTGAAGGGTTGCTGCGGCGGGCGGGCAATGGTCAGCCCTTTCGGCGAGGCTACGAATGCTTCCGCCGGCAGCGGCTGCCCGTCGAGAGACAACCCTTTCAGGTTCACTTCATCCCCGTCGAGCACCAGAGGCGCCTCGGCGCGGCCGTGAGGATTGGGCCGAAGCGCCAGCGCCGCTGTGACACGCGTCGCGGTGGGGTGCAGCCGCACATCGAGATCGACCCGGTCGATGAGGAACGGGCTCGGCTCATAATCCTCAAGGCGGATGACGGGGGCGTTCTCGGTGCGCATGGGCTGATCTCGGTGTTTTTTTCAGGCGCGCATCTTCCGATGCGCTGTCCTTGTCCTAAGTCCCAGCGCTGATATCGACAAGCCCGCCCTCATCGCCAAGACACGGGCAGGGCACTCTTTTGGAGGATATGCGATGAATCCGGTGGTCTGGTTCGAAATTCCTGTCAACGATCTCGACAAGGCGAAGGCCTTTTACGAGGGCGTCCTCGATCTGAGCTTGAGCCTTCAGGAGATGGGGCCGGCCAAGATGGCCTTCTTCCCCATGAAGGATCAGGCGGAGCCGGGCGCCGCTGGCACCCTGGTCAAGTCCGATGGCTATGGGCCCTCTGAAAGCGGCACTCTCGTCTATTTCGAAGTTCCCGACATCGAAGGCACGTTGAAGAAAGTCGGCGAAAAGGGAGGCAAGACCCTGATGCCGAAAACCAGCATTGGCCAATATGGCTTTATCGGCCATTTCGTGGATTGTGAGGGCAACAGGATCGGGCTGCACTCGATGTAGCGATCCTTTTTCTTCATGGGCGTGCAGCCGGGGATTGCTTTTTCAAGCCATCTCCGGCTAGCCCTTGCGGCTGGATCGATAACGGAGACGTTCCTTGCACTATCTGCACACGATGGTTCGTGTCTCGAACCTTGACCAGTCCCTGGGCTTTTTCTGCGGTCTTCTCGGGATGGTTGAAACCCGCCGCATCGAGAATGAGAAGGGCCGCTTTACCCTCGTTTTTCTGGCGGCCGACGAGGATGCCGCGCGGGCAGCGCAAGGGGCCCGCGTTCCTTTGCTGGAGCTCACCCATAACTGGGACGAGCACGAATATGCCGGTGGCCGCAACTTCGGCCATCTCGCCTATCGTGTCGCCGATATCTATGCGACCTGCCAGAAGCTGATGGATGCAGGCGTCACCATCAACCGTCCGCCGCGGGATGGCCACATGGCTTTCGTGAAGACCCCCGACAATATTTCCATCGAGCTTTTGCAGGAGGGCGAGTCGAAGCCGCCGCAGGAACCCTGGGCCTCGATGCCGAACACCGGCACCTGGTAAGGATTGGGAGCTTCGGCTTTGCAAAACGGCCCGTTTGGGCCGTTTTTTATTTGAGGTGAACGCTATTGCGAAATCTCTCCACTCGGTCATTCTATTCCGTTCATGACAAGAACCGGCGAGAACCGGTGGAGGAACGACGTGAGACGTGAAGTGATCCGCTTTTTGCGGAGGGGAAGGCCGGTCGAGCTGAAGGGTTTTGACCCGCGCACGACACTTCTGGACTATCTGAGGCTTGAAGAGCGCAGCACTGGCACCAAGGAAGGCTGTGCCGAGGGGGATTGCGGAGCCTGCACCGTGGCGCTCGGGCGCGTGCGCGAGGGCAAGCTCGTCTATGAGCCGGTGAACGCCTGCATCCTCTTGCTCGGCCAGGTGGACGGCGCAGAGGTCGTCACGGTGGAGGATCTCGCGTCCGAAGAGGGCCTGCA
Organism: Microvirga flavescens; assembly: GCF_003290125.1. Classification (GTDB taxonomy): domain Bacteria; phylum Pseudomonadota; class Alphaproteobacteria; order Rhizobiales; family Beijerinckiaceae; genus Microvirga; species Microvirga flavescens. Next base: position 143,077 of record NZ_QMKH01000003.1, on the reverse strand, counting down.
CCCGGTTCAGGCTGCGATGGTCAAGAACCATGGCTCGCAATGCGGCTTCTGCACACCCGGCATCGTCATGAGCCTTTTCACGCTCTATCAGCATGCGCCGCGCCCTGTCTCTCGCGAGACCGTCAACGATACTCTTGTCGGAAATCTCTGCCGCTGCACGGGTTATCGTCCCATTCTCGACGCAGCGCTCGAGGCTTGCGCGGATGCGCCTGCCGATAGCTTCACCGCAATGCTGAGCGAGCGTGCGGCCCAACTCGCCGCCATTACTGATGGGCGGGATGTCTTTGTTGGCGACGCCACGAGCTTCTTTGCCGCTCCCGCGAGTGAGGATGCGCTGGCAAAGCTTTATGCGAACCATCCCGACGCGACCCTTGTCGCCGGCTCCACGGATGTCGGCTTGTGGATCACGAAAGCCATGATGGATCTCAAGAAGATCATCTGGCTCGGTCGTGTGGCAGGTCTCGATCGCATTGAGTATGGAAACGACACGCTTTCCATCGGCGCGACGGTGACGCACGCCAAGGCTCTTCCCGCTCTTTCCGGAATCGATCCCGATCTCGGCGAACTCATGCGCCGTTTCGGTTCAGCACAAGTTCGCGCTTCCGGCACTGTCGGCGGCAACATCGCCAACGGCTCGCCCATCGGGGATCTCGCACCTGCGCTCATTGCGCTTGGCGCGACGCTCGAATTGCGCAACGGGGCCACGACGCGCAATCTTCCCTTAGAAAATTTCTTCATCGCCTATCGCCGGCAGGATCGCGCGGAAGGTGAGTTCGTGCGCGGCGTGAGCGTTCCGAAGCTCAAGGCCAACGAAGCCTTTCGCGCGTACAAAGTTTCCAAGCGTCTGGACGAAGACATTGCCGCCGTCATGGGCGCGTTCAGGTTCACGCTTGAAGGGCGCACGATTGCCGATGCGCGCATCGCGTTCGGCGGCATGGCGGGAACGCCGAAGCGCGCGGCCTTGACGGAGAAGGCGATGTTCGGCGCTTCCCTTGATGACGCATCGTCGTGGGAAGCAGGCTTTGCCGCGATGGCGCAAGACTACCAGCCGATGGACGATCACCGCGCTTCGGCGGCTTATCGCTCCACAGTAGCGCGCAATCTTCTCCTCAAAGCCTTGAGCGAGATCGCCAATGGCGCGAGCGCCGCGACACGGCTTGTAGGCCAGCGCGAACCGTTGCAGGCGGCGGAGTGATGGCCATGAATGCTCCTCACAAACCCGCCGATGCTGAAAGTCTGCGCCACGTCCGCCAGTCCTTGCCGCACGATTCCGCCACGAAACACGTTCAAGGCGCGGCGCAGTATATCGATGATATCCGTGAGCCGGAGGGAACGCTCCACGTCGTTCTCGGCCAATCGCCCAAGGCGCGCGGGCGCATCGTTTCTCTCGACCTGTCGGCCGTCAAGGCAGCACCCGGTGTAGTCGCTGTTCTGACGGCGAAAGATATTCCCGGCAAGAACGACATCGCGCCTTCTCTAGCCGACGATCCGCTCTTCGCGGAGGGCGAAGTCAGCTTCCTCGGGCAGGCACTCTTTGCCGTCGTTGCGACAGAGCGGGATCTTGCGCGCCGCGCGGTGAAGCTTGCGCGCATCGAGATTGCAGCCGAACGTCCGAGCATCACAGTCGAAGATGCGCTTGAGCGCAACGAAACTGTTCTGCCGGATTACGCTTTCGGGCGTGGCGATGCGAAGGCGGCCATCACGCAAGCGCCGCACCGGCTCGATGGAGAATTCCGCATCGGCGGGCAGGAGCATTTTTATCTCGAAGGCCAGATCGCGATGGCGATCCCGGGAGAGGATGGCGATATCTTCGTCTATTCCTCGACTCAGCACCCGACGGAGGTGCAACACGTCGTCTCCCGCGTGCTCGGCATTCCCGATGCTTATGTGACATGCGAAACGCGCCGCATGGGTGGCGGCTTCGGTGGCAAGGAAAGCCAGGCGACGCAATGGGCGGTGACGGCGGCGCTCGCCGCGCGTGTCACCGGCAAGCCCTGCAAGATCCGCCTCGACCGTGATGACGATTTCGTTCTCACCGGCAAACGGCACGATTTTCGCTGCGATTGGTCAGTTGGCTTCGATGACGAAGGCCGCATTCAAGGATATGCCGTCGACCATCTCGCGCGCTGCGGCTATTCGGCGGATCTGTCCGGTGGCGTGGTGGATCGCACCATGTTCCATTCGGACAATGCCTATTGGCTGGCTGCTGTGCATGTCGGCTCGCGGCGTTTGAAGACCAACACAGTCTCCAACACTGCCTTTCGCGGTTTCGGCGGTCCGCAGGGCATGCTCGCCATCGAGCAGGTGATGGACCGCATCGCCTGGGAGATAGGGCGCGATCCGCTCGATGTTCGCTATGCCAATTTCTACGCACCCGACAGCAACCTCACGCCGTTCGGCATGGAGGTTGAGGAAACCGATACGCTCATCGATCTGGTGCGGACGCTCGAACAAACGAGCGACTATCGCGCACGCCGGAAGGCCATTGCGGAATTCAACGCGTCCTCGCCGATCCTCAAGCGCGGAATCGCGCTGACGCCGGTGAAGTTCGGCATCAGCTTCACGCTGACACAGCTCAACCAGGCCGGTGCTTTGGTGCATGTCTATCAGGATGGTTCGGTGCACCTGAACCACGGCGGTACCGAGATGGGGCAGGGGCTCTATATCAAGGTGGCGCAGGTGGTGGCCGAGGAATTCGGCATCGGCATGGAGCGCGTGCGCATCACCGCGACATCGACCGCGAAGGTGCCGAATACATCCCCTACCGCCGCGTCCTCCGGTTCCGATCTCAACGGCATGGCCGCGCGCATCGCGGCGGCGGCCATCAAGGCGCGCATGACGGCTTACGCGGCAGCAGCTTATGGCGTGCCGGAGGATCAGGTCTCGTTTCGCGACGACAGGGTTTTCATCGATAACGAGAGCCTGACTTTCACCGAACTGGCGAAGAAGTGCATCGCCGCGCGTGTCTCACTCTCGGAGGCGGGACATTACAAGACGCCGAAGATCCACTGGGATCGTGAGAAGGCGCAAGGCCGCCCGTTCTTCTATTTCGCTTATGGCGCGGCTTGCGCGGAGGTCATCGTCGATACGTTGACGGGCGAGAACAGGGTGACGCGGGTGGATATTCTCCACGATGTCGGCAAGTCGCTGAACCCGGCCATCGACATTGGGCAGATCGAAGGCGGCTTCGTGCAGGGCATGGGTTGGCTGACGACGGAGGAACTCGTCTTCGACAAGGAAGGGCGGCTGCTTACGCACGCGCCCTCCACCTACAAGATCCCTGTCGCCTCCGATGTTCCTGAGGATTTCCGCGTGGCGCTTTTCCCGAGCGCGAACCGGGAGGACACCATCTATCGCTCCAAGGCTGTGGGCGAGCCGCCCGTGATGCTGGCGAACAGCGTGTTCTGCGCGCTGACCGACGCGGTTCATTCCCTCGATCCGGCAAAGCCCGTGCCTCTCAACGCGCCCGCGACGCCCGAGGCGATCCTGAGAGCGTGCGAGGCCGTGCGTGGGAGGCCTATGACGTGAGGGTCTGGCAACGCCTGGCGGAGATCGTCGCCGAGCATGGTGCGGCGGCGCTCGTCAGCGTGCATGAGGTCAAGGGCTCGACGCCGCGAGAAGTGGGTGCGCGCATGATTGTGCGGGCGGACGGCGCGTTTTCCGGCAGCGTCGGCGGTGGCCAACTCGAATGGCGGATGATGGCGGTGGCGCAGGCCATGCTGACCGAAGGCCGACCCGTCGCAAAAACCGTCGATCAGGCTTTGGGGCCAGCCCTCGGCCAGTGCTGCGGCGGCGTGGTGAAAATGCTGGTCGAAGTTTTCGATCGCGGCGATCTGGAGACCTTGCGAGCGTTGAGCGTGGTGGAACGCGAAGGCGTGTTCGAGACCGAATGCTTCTTTGCGCAAGGGCGTGTGGTGCGGAAGATTACTCGCCAAGAATCCGGGGCTGCAGCCGAGGGTGTTTGGCGCGAGACACACGGCGAAGCGCGCATTCCGCTTCTTCTTTTCGGTGCCGGCCATGTGGCGCGCGCGCTCGTTCTGGCGCTCGCGCCGCTGCCTTTCTCCGTCCGCTGGATCGACAATCGCGAGGATGCCTTTCCCTCGCGCATGCCCGAAAACTGCACCGCAATCCTGTCTGAAGACCCGACCGCCGAAATCGACGCCGCCCCGGACGATGCCTTCGTTCTCGTGATGACGCACGATCACGCGCTCGATCTCGCCATTACGGCAAGCGCCCTGCGGCGGCCCTTTCCCTATGTCGGCCTGATTGGCAGCGAAACCAAACGCGCGCGGTTCGAGCGGCATTTTCGTGATATCGGCACCGCGCCCGAGCGCATCCGCTCGCTGATCTGCCCGGTCGGCATCGCGGGCATTCGCGGCAAGGAACCCGCGATCATTGCCGCTTCCGTGACTGCTCAACTCCTTCAGGTGGCCGAACAGGGGCGCAACTGACCCCTCTCGCCTCTTTCGCCGTCAGCGGGTATGAGTGCTTCCCATGAGCAATATCGATACAAACGACCAGATCTACATGGCGCGCGCCGTCGAGCTGTCGCGCCAGCATATGGAAGCGGGCGCGGGCGGGCCTTTCGGCGCGGTAATCGTGCGCGATGGCAAGGTGATCGGGGAGGGGTGGAACGAGGTCACTTCCACCAACGATCCCACGGCTCACGCCGAAGTCGTCGCCATTCGCAAGGCTTGCAAGGATATCGGCGACTTCTCGCTGGAGGGTGCGACACTTTATGCCAGTTGCGAGCCATGCCCCATGTGCCTCGCCTCGGCCTATTGGGCGCGCATCTCCCGCATCGTCTTCGCCAATTCCCGCCAAGAGGCCGCCGCCATCGGGTTTGATGACAACCTGATCTACGAAGAAATCCCCAAGCCCATCGCGGAGCGCGCCATCCCCACCCTCCATGCTCCGAACAAGGACGCCAAGGCGGTTTTCGCCGCATGGATGGCCAAGGCGGACAAGGTAGAATATTAGAGCGATCATATCCTTCTCATCTGAACAGGCGTGAGAGCACCATGTCCCGAGCCGTCACCATCGTCCGCAAGCCCGCCGTGAAAGCCGACCGCGTGGTCGATCAGGTTTCGCTGAATTACGCCGCGCGCAGCCGCCGCCACTTGCACGTGACGGGCGAGAAGGGCATCGCCTTCTTGGCCGATCTCGAAATGGAGACGGTTCTCAACGACGGCGACGCCTTCAGGCTGGAGGACGGGCGTCTTGTGCTGGTGAAGGCGGCGGCGCAGCCCCTGCTTGAGGTGAAGGCGGAGAACCCTCTGCGGCTCACGCGGCTCGCCTGGCATCTCGGCGGGCGTCACGCCCTTGCGGAGGTGACGGCGGACGCGGTCTATGTGGAGAACGATCCGTCCCTCGCGGAGCTGGTGCGCGGGCAGGGGTGCACGGCAAGCCCGGTCGAGCGCCCGTTCCAGCCCGAGCGCAGCATCCATGAATGCGCGCACGATCATGGGGATGGGCATCATAACCATCACGGTCACAACCATGACCACGGTCATGAGCATCACGACCATGAGCACGGTCACGCCCATGTTCACGATCATCATGATCATGGCGAGGGCTGCGGCTGTGGTCATCACCACAAGCATGGGCACTGAACCGTCCCTTCGCATGTGAATGCGGGGCGGGTTCAAGCGAACGGATCGCCTCATGTCCAAGACGACGCGCGCGACACAGGCTCTGCAAAAGGCGGGCATCGCCTTCGATGTCGCGACTTACAATTACGATCCCAATGCCGATCGCATTGGCCTGCAGGCCGCCGAGGCCATTGGCGTGGAGCCCGCGAGGGTTCTCAAGACATTGATGGTTGAAGTCGACGGCAAGCCCGCTTGCGTGGTGGTGCCTTCGGATCGTGAGGTCAACCTGAAGAAGCTTGCCGGAGCGTTCGGCGGCAAGTCGGCGCAGATGATGAAGCCCGCCGATGCCGAGCGCATCACCGGCTATCATGTGGGCGGCATCAGCCCCTTCGGCCAGAAGAAGCGCGTGCCGACTCTCATCGACGAAAGCGCTTTCGCGCATGAGCGCGTTTTCATCAATGGTGGCCAGCGTGGCCTTCAGGTCAACCTCGATCCGCGCGATGCGCTAAAGGCGATCGAGGCGAAGAGCGCTTCGGTCACCTGAGCGGCAAAGTCAGCCGTGCTTGCGGAAGTTCTGAAGGCTGTCTGCCCGTGGCCGGGGCGCGGGCGCGTGGCAACTCGGGAGTGCCTCCGCATGGGCCAGCTCTTCGATGATCGGGCAATCGGGGCGCCCGTCGCCGTGGCAGTTCTGCGCGAGATGGCGAAGCGTGTCGGCCATGCTCTGCAATTCCCGCATCTTGCGTTCCAGCGCATCCACATGATCGAGCGCGATCCGCTTCACGTCCGCGCTCGCGCGGCTGCGGTCATGCCAGAGGGTGAGAAGATCGCCGATCTTCTCGACCGCGAAGCCGAGATCCCGCGTACGGCGGATGAAAAGCAGCGTGCTAATGTCGTTGTCGGAATAGACGCGGTATCCCGCCTCCGTCCGCGCCGGAGGCTTGATGAGGCCGATCTGCTCGTAATAGCGGATCATCTTGGCGGAAACGCCAGAGGCCGCCGCTGCTTCGCCGATATTCATCGCCATCTCCCGAAAAGCATCGTTTCCCTTCAATAAGGGTTCCAATGATGGGAAGGTCAAGGGCTTTGCCGGTCAACCGCCCCGGGAGGCGAAGAAACGGGCGAAGGCGGCCTGCGCCTCCTCCGTCTTGAGCCTGTTCAGGAACTGTTCGCTCTCGAAATCGAAGGTGGCTTCGATCTCCGCCCGTTCGGCCCGTTTGAGCATGGATTTCGACAGCCGCAGCGCCGAAGGAGGCTGTGCGCAGAGGTCGGCTGCCGTGGCGAGAGCCGCCGCCAATGCCGCTCCGGGCTCGGTCACCGCCGTCAAAAGACCGGCCTCGAGTGCCTCGGCGGCATCGAAGGGCTTGCCTTGCAGCAGCCATTGCGCGGCCTTGCGGGCACCGGCAAGGCGCGGCAGCAGCAGGCTGGAGGCGCCCTCCGGACAGAGCCCCAGGGCCACGAAGGGCAGCCGGAAGTTCGCGGTCGCGCCCGCAAAGGCGAAGTCGCAATGCTGCAGAAGCGTGACGCCGATGCCGACGGCATGGCCCTCCACGGCGGCCACCACCGGCACGTCGAGAGCGTTCAGGGCTCGCAGGAAGGCGATGGGCGGAAGATCGCCGCCGTTTTCGCCGGAGGCGTTCTGAAAGTCGCGAAGGTCATTCCCCGCCGTGAAATGCTCGCCCGCTCCCGTGAGCACCACCGCCGAGATGCCGAGATCCCCTTGCGCCTCCCGCAACGCCTCGGCCAGGGCCCGGTAGGTGGCGCTGTCGAGAGCATTGCGGCGCTCCGGACGGTTGATGGTCAGGCGAAGCACCCCGCCATCCCGCTCCTTCAACAATCCTGCGCTCATGCGAATGCTCTCCCCTGCCATTTATGGCTTTCGCTTATAACATCACGCCTGCAGAGGCGTGGATAGGCCGCAAAGGGTGGGCATTGGAGAGCAGGTGGCGGTATGCTAACGAACCGCACGAATTTCGCGTGGTTTCAAAGCTCCGGGCCGAACCCGGCCTGACGGTTGAGGACATGGATTACAAGCTGAGCGTCGCCCCCATGATGGACTGGACGGACCGGCATTGCCGGTTCTTCCATCGCCTCATGACGCGCCGGACATGGCTCTATACCGAGATGGTGACGACGGGGGCCGTCATTCACGGCCCGCGCGAGCGGCTGCTCGGCTTTGACGATGCGGAGCATCCGGTCGCCGTCCAGCTCGGCGGTTCCGATCCGCGTGAGCTGGCGGAAGCGGCGCGCATCTGTGCGGACTTCGGCTATCGCGAAATCAACCTCAATGTCGGCTGCCCCTCGGATCGGGTGCAGGATGGCCGCTTCGGCGCATGCCTCATGCGCGAGCCGGCCCTTGTGGGCGAATGCGTGTCCGCCATGAAGGCGGCGGTGAGCCTGCCTATCACGGTGAAGTGCCGCATCGGCGTGGACGACCAGGACACGGAAGAGGCGCTGAACAACCTCACCGACAGCGTCGTCGCGGCTGGTTGCGACGAGCTGATCGTGCACGCCCGCAAAGCGTGGCTTCAGGGTCTTTCGCCGAAGGAAAACCGGGACATTCCGCCCCTCGATTACGGGCGCGTGTATCGGCTGAAAAAAGCGCGTCCCTCTCTGCCGATAGCCATCAACGGCGGCATCCGCACTATCGACGAAACGAAGGAGCATCTTTCGCATGTCGATGGCGTCATGATCGGGCGCGCCGCGTATCATGAGCCGGAACTGCTGCTGTCGGTTGACGAGGAGATCTTTGGTGAGAAGGGGCCTGTCGCCGATGCCTTCGAGGCTCTTGAGGCCTTCGAGCCTTATGTCGCGGCCCGTCTGGCCGAGGGTGCGCGGCTCCATGCCATGACCCGCCACATTCTCGGGCTCTTCACGGGACGGCCCGGCGCGCGGGCCTTCCGCCGCCACCTCGCCACGGAAGCCACCAAGCCCGGAGCAGGATTGCAGACCCTGCGGGATGCCATCACCCACGTCTCGCGGAGCGGCGGCCCGTTCGAGGACGCGGCTTAGAGCATGGTCTAGGTAAAAACAGGGATCTTCCACCGCACGGTGCTTGCCCCCGCCTGGAATTCCCGCCACACATCCTCCCTCAATCGATCTGACGGAATTCCTCCCATGTTCGGCATCTCTCCCATCGAATTGGCCTGGCTGGCCGCCGCCCTTCTGGCAGGCGGCGCGATCACGGGGCTTCTGGCCGGCGTGTTCGGCGTCGGGGGAGGGGCTGTCGCGGTTCCCGTTCTCTATGAGCTTTTCCGCATTCTCGGCGTGCCCGAGGAGGTGCGCATGCCGCTTTGTGTCGGCACCTCGCTTGCCATCATCATCCCGACCTCGATCCGCTCGTTCCGGGCCCACCTCGCCAAGGGCGCGGTGGATATGACGATCCTGCGCGTCTGGGCGGTGCCGGTGGTCGTCGGCGTCATCATGGGCAGCTTTGTCGCGCGCTATGCTCCCGCCGATCTGTTCAAGATCGTGTTCGTGGTCGTCGCGGGCGTCGCCGCCATTCGCCTGCTGTTCGGCAAGGATAGCTGGCGCTTCGGCACGGACATGCCGGGGAAGGCCATCATGACGCTTTACGGCTGGGTCATCGGCGTACTCTCCGCGCTCATGGGCATTGGCGGCGGCATGCTCTCCAACATGTTCATGACGTTCTACAGCCGCCCGATCCATCAGGCGGTCGCGACCTCCTCGGGGCTCGGCGTGCTGATCTCGATCCCCGGTGCTCTCGGCTACATCTATGCAGGCTGGCCGCGCGCGGCGGAGTTTCCGGACGTGGCGGCCCTGCAACCGCCCTTCGCCATCGGCTACATCTCGCTGCTCGGATTCCTGCTGTTCATTCCGACGAGCGTGTGGATGGCCCCCATCGGCGCGCGGCTGGCGCACCGTCTCTCGAAGCGTCGCCTCGAACTCGCCTTCGGAATCTTCCTGCTCCTGATCAGCGGCCGCTTTGCGTATAGCTTGCTGGTCTGATTGGTCTTGCCGGGTTCTTTGGGGGCCCCTGCGCTTGGCAGCTCTTGAATGCTATCTTTGATAGAGAATTATCACGAAAACAGCGTGTGATTGAATTGCGTGATAAAGCGCACACGCTGTCTAAAACCAGTTCGATAATGCTTTGTTATAACATGTTTTATGTTACGCTCTTCCAGCGTTGATCCTTAAACGCGATCTCACTCAGGAGAGTAAAATGGCTATTCGCAAGAGCCTTCTCGCTTTGACGCTCCTGGCTTCGTCGCTGTACGCGACCCAAGCTAGTGCAATCTTCTCGTATGGAGAGCGTCCCCCGCCAAGAGGCCTGAATGGCACCGCTGTGACTGGGCTCACCGACCAGGAGCTTGCTGCCGGTGTCACATACGGCAACAACGAGTCGAAGGCTGCGATGCTGAAGAGCGTCGTTCTGCCCGACGGTTCGCGCGTCCTCGTGAAGTAATCATAAAAAAACAGGGAGCCCTTTCGTTGTGAGACGAGAGGGCTCTTTTTTATTCATGCGTAGTGTCATCGCTTTCGCCGTCCTTTTTTGCGCTGTCATGTCCTTGAAGGCCGTCGCTGCCCTGGAGGGCAGCTTCGAGGCGCAAGACATGGATCTCGTGCTCAAACTCAGTGACGGTCGCGTATTGAGGGGAGAGACCCTGAGCGGCATGACGCTTGTCGTCGGCAAGGGGGAACGCGATACCGAAATCCGGATCGACGGTGTCGCGCTGGAAGCCCACGTGAAGGAACTGCCCATCACCTTTTACCGAATGTCGGTCAAGGATCGGGAAACAGGGGTCTATAGGGAGCTTTGCGAGCGCGATCCCGATGGTGAGCGGGCCGCCTTCGCCTATCCTGATGGCGCGCGCGGTTTTTCCCTGACCTGCACCAGCGGCGCGGAGGGTAAATGCATTCTGCTCGGCTATTTCCCTTGGAAGGACAGCGCAGGCGTCCCCATGTCCGATTTGCATCGGGCCTGCATTCACATGATGCGCGCAGACTATGGTGGCGATAACAAGCCGACTGCGAGAAACGGCACCCCGATCAATATCATCGACCGCTTTGGAATTCAGAACCCCGGCCATGTCGCTTCAATGGAATTCGAAGCGGCCTGGGGACCTGACGGTGCGATTTGCGTCGCGCACCCACGTGTCGCGGACAATGTCACCTTTGAACAATTGGCTGAACGTTATCCTCAATTGCGGGGACGTCTAGGTCCTCACGTTTGCTATGAACAAGTCATGCGCTCAGATCCGCGCGCACTGATCTTCAACGAGTCGGTGCTGACCTGGCGTACAAGGAAATAGGCGCGGCCCTTACGCGTGAGCATTAGCCGGACTTGTCGCCCGCTTTCATGAAAGCCTCGCGCATCCGCTCGGGCAGGATCGCCATGATTGCGAGGCGTTCCTCCTCGCTCATGTGATACCAGTTCCCGATTTCCTCACGCGTGCGGCCGCAGCCTTCGCATAATCCCGTTTCGGGATCGACGATGCAGACGCGGATGCAGGGGCTGGAAGCGCGGGTCATGGCTCTTCATGTCGTCATGGATGAGTGGCGATCAAGAGCCCGAGCATCGCGGCGATTTCCGCCACCTGCTGGGTTGCTCCGGCGACGTCGCCCGTCTGCCCGTTGAGGTGCCGCGCTGAAATTCGCGTCATGGCAAGGCCGGTCAGCGCCGGGCTGATAAGCATCAGGCCGATGCCGGGGCGGGGGAGGTCGACGCACCACCCGAGGGCGATCGCTATGAAAGCGGCGAGGATCGCGGCGAGCCAGTATGCGTCCCGCGAGGGCTGCCCGACCGCATGAGACGCGCCGTCGTGGCGGGCGGGGGCCAGGAAGACGAGTGGCGTGAGCCCGGCGGTGCGTGACAGGGCCGCGCTCGCAATCACGACCAGCGCGGCGGGAACAGGGTCGAGCCGCGTGGCGAGGGTCGCCAGAATGCCGACGCGCAGAAGAAAGCCGAGCGTGAGCGCCGAAGCGCCGAACGAGCCGAGGCGGCTGTCCTTCATGATTTCGAGCCGCCGCGACAGCGTCGCGCCGCCGAAGCTGTCGGCCATGTCGGCAAGGCCGTCTTCATGGAACGCGCCGGTGATGAGCGTCATCGTGGCGACGGACAACGCGGCGGAAACCCAGGGCTCCAGATCGAGGAGGAGGGCGCCTGCGAGAATCAGCGCGGGCAGAAAGCCGATGATCGCGCCGCCGAGGGGAACCACTCGCGCCATGCCATTGATGTCGGGCGCGGCATGGGGATCGGTTTCCCAGGGCAGCCTCGGTACTGGAAGGCGTGAATAGAAGCGCAGGCACGCCGCGAGGTCGCACAGAACAGACTGCCATGCGTTTAAGGAAACGCTCGCCTTCGCCTGATCATCGCTCAACATGCTTCACCCCGTGCCGAACCGCCGTTATAGGTCGCGTAACATTCCTTCGGAAACGAGATTCTCTTATTTTCCGCATGATCCGGGTGAACAACCGGTTTCCACTTGTTCTGATCATGCTCAGTGCCGGACCTTATCATGACCGATGCCGCTTCCTCGCCTTTCGACGACATTCGCCGTCTGATCGTTTCCATGCCCGGCCCGGACGAGGCGGCCATCGAAGCCGTCCGCCTGCGGGACCGCCAATTGACCAAGCCCGCCGGAAGCCTCGGCCGCCTCGAGTGGATCGCGGAATGGCTCGCCGCCTGGCAGGCCAAGCCCCTGCCATCCGTCGACCGTCCGCTGGTTTGCGTCTTCGCTGGCAGCCACGGGGTCGTGGCCCGGGGAGTGTCGGCTTATCCCTCCGAAGTCAACCGGCAGATGCTGGAGAACTTCGCCGCGGGCGGTGCAGCGATCAACCAGATCTGCGGGGCCTACGGCCTCGGTTTCAAGGTTTTCGACCTCGCCCTCGACATGCCGACGCAGGATTTCACCACCGGCGCGGCGATGGACGAAAAGACCTGCGTGGCGACGATGGCCTTCGGCATGGAGGCGATTGCCGGCGGCACCGATCTTCTCGCCGTCGGCGAAATGGGCATCGGCAACACGACTTCCGCCGCCGCGATCTATGCTGCTCTCTATGGCGGTGCGGCGGAGCATTGGGTCGGGCGAGGCACGGGTGTCGATGAAGAGGGCCTGAAGCGCAAGGTCGCCGCCGTGGAGGCGGCGCTCGAACATCACGCCGCGCACCTCAAGGACCCGCTCGAAATCCTGCGCCGCCTTGGCGGACGCGAAATCGCCGCCATCGCGGGCGCGATCCTTGCCGCGCGCCAGCAGCGCATCCCTGTCATTCTCGATGGCTATGTCACGACGGCGGCGGCGGCTGTTCTCAACGCCATTCACCCCTCGACCCTCGATCACTGCGTTGCCGGCCATCTCTCAGCCGAAGGGGCGCACAGGGATGTTCTGGAGCGGCTTGGGAAGATCCCGCTGCTCGCCCTCGGCATGCGTCTTGGCGAAGGCAGCGGCGCGGCGCTCGCCGCCGGTCTCGTGAAGGCCGCCGCCGCGACGCATCGGGACATGGCGACCTTCGATCAGGCGGGCGTGTCTACGAGCCTCTCGTAATCAAGAAGCCATTCGTCATGAGGCGCTTCGCCCATCGGTCGCAGCCGCGGGGCGGCAATCTTCGCGGGTTTCTGGCCGCGCTGATCGCGATAGGGCTCGCCGCCCTTGCCGGTGCCCTGTTCGAGCCGAGCGAGCGCGAGATCGCGGGGCGTGCCTTCGCGGTCGATGGCGATACGCTGCGCATCGAGGGCAAGACCATCCGCCTCAAAGGCATCGACGCGCCGGAGCTGCACCAGTCCTGCCGCAGACAGGGCCGCGCCTATCGCTGCGGCGAGGCGGCGCGGCAGGCTCTTGCGGACATGGTCGCGGATCGCATCGTCGAATGCAGTGCCGCCGGTCGCGACCGCTATCAGCGCGTGCTGGCTTCCTGCACGGTTGAGGGAGAAGACATTGCTGCCCGCCTCGTCGGCGACGGACAGGCGTTGTCTTATGGGGATTATCGCTTTCAGGAGGCGCGGGCGCGCCTGAGTGGCGTCGGCCTCTGGGCAGGCGAATTCGAGCGCCCTCAGGACTGGCGGCAGCAGAACGGACGATAGAGCGTCAAGGTACGGCTTCCGCTGAAGCGCGAGTATCTCTATCTTCAGTTGCGGCGGATGCGTGCAAGGTCTCGTCGCATCCACGGTTTATTCGTCGAAGGGCGGCACCATGCGCATGAACTACGTCATCATCGGTCTCGCGACGTTGCTTGTCGTGATCGGCCTCTACATGTCGTCCGATCCGCAGCAGGCAGAGCGTCTGTCGCAGATGTATCGCGATGTCGCGCTCACCGGGCAGGCGCGCGACATCGCGCTGTTCGCCGCCGCCATCGTCATCGGCGGCTTCATTCTCTACCTGACGGTGACCCGTCGATGATGGGTTACCGGTCGAGACGGGCGATGAGGCTCGACGTGTCCCACCGGCGTCCGCCCATGCCCTGCACTTCGGCATAGAACTGGTCGACAATCGCCGTCACGGGAAGGCTCGCTCCGTTCTTGCGGGCCTCCTCGAGGCAGATCGCCAGATCCTTGCGCATCCAATCGACGGCGAAGCCGAAGTCGAACTTGCTCTGGTTCATGGTCTTGCCGCGGTTCTCCATCTGCCACGAACCGGCGGCGCCCTTCGAGATCACGTCGATGACCGCCTCGATGTCGAGCCCGGCCTTCTTGCCGAAATGGATGCCTTCCGCGAGGCCCTGAACGAGGCCGGCGATGCAGATCTGGTTGATCATCTTCGTGAGCTGCCCGGAGCCCGACGGCCCCATGAGGCGGCAGGCTCGCGCGAAGCTCATGATGACGGGCTCCGCCTTGGCGTAAGGCTCTGCATCGCCGCCGCACATCACCGTCAGCACACCGTTTTCCGCGCCTGCCTGACCGCCGGAAACGGGAGCGTCGATGAAGAACGCGCCCTTGGCTTTCGCGGCCTCATGAAGCTCCTTGGCGACGCCTGCGGAGGCCGTGGTGTTGTCGATGAAGATCGTGCCCGCGCGAAGGCCGTGAAAAGCGCCGTTCGGGCCGATGGTGACTTCGCGCAGGTCGTCATCGTTGCCGACGCAGGCGAACACGAAATCCTGCCCCTCGGCAGCTTCCTTCGGCGTTCTCGCAGCCTTGCCGCCGTTTTCGGAAACCCACTTCTCCGCCTTCGCGAAGGTGCGGTTGTAGACGGTCAGCTCATGGCCCTTGCCGGCGAGATGCCTGGCCATCGGGTAGCCCATGACGCCCAGACCCAGGAAAGCTACCTTCGCCATCGCTCATCTCCGAATTGTTTCGAAAGCTGTTTTATGGAGGCGACGCTTAAGGGTCAAACGCCCCGGCGCGGCGCGCTACTTGATATCAAACGAAAAGTATTTCTCGCGAATGCGATCATAGGTCCCGTCCGCGATCACGCGATGGATCGCGTTGTCGAACGCGGCTTTGAGCTGCGTGTCTTCCTTGCGTAAGGCGATGGCATAGGTGTCATAAGGATAGGGAGGATCGCGCGGCACGTCGGCGATGAAACGGCAGCACGCGCCCTCGCGGCTCTCCAGAAACTTCGCCAGCGTGGGCTTGTCGCCGAAAACCAGATCGAGCCTGTCGGTCAACACGTCGAGATTGGCTTCCTCAAGCTTGGCGTAGAGCTTGATGTTGGAATTCTTGTAGTGCTGCGCGAGATATACGGCCGCTTCGCTCCGGTCGGTCACGCCGATGGATTTTCCCGCCAGAGCTTCCGGCGTGACGCTCTTCACATCGAGCGGCTTCTCGCCGATGAACGACATGGGGACCTTGTAGTAGGGTTCCGAGAACGCGAGGCGCTTTTGCCGCCGTTCCGTAATCTCCACCGAGGACATGATCGCATCATAGTCGCGGTTGAGGAGGGCCCGGAATATGCCCTCCCACTCGTGGGTCACGAGCGTGCATTTGGTTTCCATCGCGTCGCACAGGGCTTTTGCCAGATCGACCTCGAAGCCTTGCAGCTCGTTATTCTCAAGGTAATTGAAGGGCGGGTATGCCCCTTCGATGGCGATGCGGACCGGTGCTTTTTCCTGGGCGGCAAGGGACGCGGTCAGGCCGAGCCAGACCAGAAGGCTCAAGGCTTGTCGCAAGATTTTCACAGTTACCGACGCACTCACAACTGCCACGCCCACCGGTTGAGCGGCGCCATGATTGGCCTGATTGAAGGTTAGACTTGCCGCTGCCAAGATTCATTACTTGACGCGTCGTCTCTTGGAAAGTGTCAGCCGCCGGTCATGCTCATATGCCGCGCAACGGCGGGGCGGTTGTGGCGGCGGTCGATGATGAAGTCATGGCCCTTCGGCTTGCGGGCGATGGCGTCGTCGATGGCCTGATCGAGCAGCGCGTGCGTTCCCTCGCGCAGAGGCGTCCTCAAATCGGCCACGTCCTCCTGGCCAAGGCACATGAAGAGCTGGCCCGTGCAGGTGAGCCGCACGCGGTTGCAGCTCTCGCAAAAATTGTGGCTCAGAGGTGTAATGAAACCCAGGATGCCGCCCGTCTCGCGCACACGCACATAACGCGCCGGGCCGCCGCTCCGCTCTGCGAGGTCGTCCAGCGTGTAGCGGTCCATGAGGCGGGCGCGGACCTGTGAGAGCGGCAGAAACTGGTCGACACGCTGCGTCTCGACTTCTCCGAGGGGCATCACCTCGATCAGGGTGAGATCCATGCCGCGCCCGTGCGCCCATTCCATCAGGGCTTCGATCTCGTCCTCGTTCGTGCCTTTGAGCGCGACCGCGTTGATCTTGATCTTGAGCCCTGCTCCTTGCGCGGCGTCGAGCCCTTCCATCACCCTCGCCAGATCGCCCCAGCGGGTGATCTGTCGAAATTTGGCGGGGTCGAGCGTGTCGAGCGAAACGTTCACCCGCTTCACGCCACACTGCGCCAGCTCCGAAGCGTAGCGGGCAAGCTGAGAGCCGTTTGTGGTCAACGTCAGTTCGTCGAGTGCTCCGGAAGCGAGGTGGCGGGACAGCGCCTGAAACAGGCTCATGATGTTCCGCCGCACCAAAGGTTCGCCACCCGTAATACGCAATTTGCGTACACCCCGCTCGACGAACACGGTGCAAAGGCGGTCCAGTTCCTCGAGGGTGAGAAGGTCGCGCTTGGGGAGAAACGCCATGTCCTCAGACATGCAATAGACGCAGCGAAAATCGCAGCGGTCTGTCACGGAAACCCGTAGATAGGAGATGGCACGGCCGAACGGATCGATCAGGGGAGGGCGGCTCCCGATCGCCATTGTTTCAGCGGATGGTTCCCACAGCGCAGACAACATCACTCCCGTTTGCCCAGCCGCGGGCTTGCTCATACCCTAGATGTCGGCCAGGACTGCCGGAAGATCAAGAACGGAAAAGACAGGAAGAATCATGACATCCGAGCGTTGGCCGACGGAACTCCGCCTCAGCAAGGACAAGCGCAGCCTGCACATCGCTTTCGACAACGGCGAGGCTTTCGACCTGTCTGCGGAATATTTGCGCATCGCCTCGCCATCCGCCGAGGTTCAGGGGCACAGCCCCGCCGAGCGGAAGACCGTTCCGGGCAAACGCGATGTCGAGATCATGAAGATCGACCCCATCGGCAATTACGCCGTGAAGCTCACCTTCGACGACATGCACGATACGGGCATTTATGGCTGGGGCTATCTCCACGAGCTTGGCCGGGACAAGGGCGCGAAATGGGACGCCTACCTCGCCGAACTCGCCGCCAAGGGACTCTCTCGCGATCCCGTGCGGCGGTAAAAAAAGGGCCGGCAGGGTTGCCGGCCTTGGAGGGTCTTCGGAGGGAAATTCTTCGGAGCGTTCAGCGCTGCACGACAACCCGGGCGCCGACTTTCGCGCGGTTGTAGAGGTCGATCACATCATCGTTCGTCATACGGATGCAGCCTGACGACACGGCTTGGCCGATGGTGTCCGGTTCGTTCGAGCCGTGAATGCGATAGATCGTGCTGCCGATATAGAGGGCGCGCGCGCCGAGCGGGTTTTCCGGGCCGCCGGTCATGTAGCGCGGCAGATCGGGACGGCGCTTGAGCATCTGCGCCGGCGGACGCCAATCCGGCCACTCACGCTTCATGGTGACGCTGTGCGCGCCGCCCCAGGTAAAGCCGGGGCGGCCGACACCGACGCCGTAGCGAACGGCCTGACCGTTGCCGAGCACGTAGTAGAGGCGGCGGTCGGAGGTGGAGACGACAATCGTGCCGGGAGCATAGCGGCCGTCGTAAGCGACGATCTCGCGCGGAATGGGTGCTGCCTGCGCCTGGAAAGACTCTTCTCCGCTATAGAGCGGCTGGCGCGTCAGCGGATCGATTTCGGTGAAAGCCGCAGCCGGTGTCGCAAGGGCGACGACGGCGCAAGCAAGCCCGTAGAGGGCAGCGCGAGTGCGTCCCATGTTAGCCTCGAAAATGTTTCAAAGATTGATCGCGTCCGGTTTTTTCTAAACGCGACAGCCCCGTTTCAGATCCGTGTCATAACAGAGGTTTTGAACGGCTTCCTAGGGCATGGCTGCTATGACTTTGACGCGTCGTTAATCAGGTCTTAGGCCCCAGCCGCCGCAACCGCCGTGGCAGCTTGAGCGGTCATTCTTGCTCCCGGCGGCAAGGATCGGCTTGACGTATGGGGTTTTGTGCCCGTAGAAGGCGCTCACCGGGCGCGTAGCTCAGCGGGAGAGCATTCGCTTCACACGCGAAGGGTCACAGGTTCAATCCCTGTCGCGCCCACCATTTCCTTCCGGTTTTGAAGACTTCACGATTGCGTGTGCCGCGCGGCATGCGCAGCTTCGCGCGCGCCTTCGGCTCGCATCGGCCTGCGAATCAGGCCGCGGCCCGCTTCTTCAGCAGCGACATGGTCGCGCAGAACAGATCGTCGAAATGGTCGATCACGATATCCGGCCCGAGTTTCTCGACCGGAACATCCGTGTATCCGAAGGGAACGGCGATGGAGGGGATGTTCGCGGCCTTGGCGGTTTCGATATCCGTTTTTGAATCGCCGATCATCACCGCCTGGCGCGGATCGCCCCCGGCGCGCTCGATGGTCATGAGCAGATGGCGCGGGTCGGGCTTGAAGAAGGGGAAGGTGTCGCGCCCGCAATTGGCGGCGAAGCGGCGGCTGACGCCGAGCGCCTCGACGAGCTTGACCGAGTGCTCCTCCACCTTGTTCGTGCAGATCGCGAGCACGAAGCCGGCTTTCTCGAGATCGAGAAGCGCCCGCTTGACTCCCGGAAACAACTCTGTCCGGACGCGGATGTTCTCGCCGTAATGCACCATGAAGAGGCTGAACAGTTCTTCCAGCCGCTCAGGAGGGACCTCCCGTCCGGCTGCGGCGAAACCGCGCTCGATGAGGGCGCGCGCGCCGGCTCCGATCATGTCCCGCGCTTTCTCGAGGGGGAGCGGGGCCAGTCCTTCCCGGGCGAGGACCACGTTCAGGGTCGCGATCAGGTCACCCGCCGTGTCGGCCAGCGTTCCATCGAGATCGAAGACGGCTATCGGGGGAAGAAATGGGACCATGTGTCCTGGCTAACTTTTGGGAGCAGGGGAATCAAGCACGGCGATGGTATGCTGCCTTCCTGATTCGATTTGCCCGAGGGAGACAAGGATGCGGCGGACCTGTCTGGGGACCCATTGTGCAGGATTAATGGTTGCCGGAATGTTAGCAGCTCCGGCGCTTGCGGCTCCTTACGATTTCGTGCCCGCTCCACAGACCGACCTGAACCGCCTCTACCGGGTCGAGCGGGTCACGGGCGAGGTCAGCTCCTGCCAGTACGGCCTTCAGGAAGGGACGATCGGCGTGACGCTGTGTTACGGCCCCGGCGAGGGCGCGGGCCCGCAAACGCCCGGCGAATATGGTCTTGTCGCCTCCCGGCACGACCGTGAGGGCGGCGTGTTCCGGGTCAATTACCGGACCGGCGACATGAGCGTTTGCTACGTTTTCGATGAGAAGGTCGTCTGCACGCCGCAGACCAGCCCCTCCGCACCGGCTCCGGCGGCACCCACCGCCGCGACCCCCGGCGCGCGCTCGGGGACGGCTTCCCCGCAAAAGCCCTGAGCTTCAAAGAAGCGCATTCCCTTGCGAAGCGACTATCGTTATGGAGTTTCATGACGGGCGAAAGAAGGTCGCGAGGCCATTCCCCGGCTTGCGGAAGCGCGGAAAAACGATATGGACCGGCAAGGGATGAAACGTGTCATGGAAGGGGCTGGCTTTGCTGGCCTTATCGCCGTGCGCTTTTCCTCCCGCATTTCGGACCTGTTGCAAGGAGCGATCCGTGAGCAATGAATTGAAGCGCGCGGCTGCCGAGCGCGCGGTGGCCCTGGTCACAGACGGCATGCGTCTCGGCATCGGTACAGGTTCCACGGCAGCCTTTTTCGTCACGGCGCTCGCCGAGCGGGTGCGCAAGGGGTTGCGCGTCGTCGGCGTGCCGACGTCGGAAGCGACCCGTGCCCAGGCCGAGCGGGAGGGCGTTCCGCTCACCACCCTCGACGAGACCCCGGAACTCGACCTTACCGTCGACGGCGCCGATGAACTCGACGACCAGCTCCGCCTCATCAAGGGCGGCGGCGGCGCCTTGCTGCGCGAGAAGATCGTCGCGGCTGCAAGCGCCCGCATGGTCGTCATCGCCGACGGGTCGAAGCGCGTGGCTCCGCTCGGACGCTTCCCGCTCCCCATCGAGGTCGTCCCGTTCGGCCTGAAAGCGACGGAACACGCGATCGCGCGTCTTTTGAAGGAGCAGGGGCTGCCCGCCGACCTGCGCCTGAGACGGGCCGCGAATGCGGAGCCCTTCGTCACCGATGGCGGGCACTACATTTTCGACGCTCATGTGGAACGGATCGGCGATCCCGAGCGTCTTGCCGCCTCGCTCAACACCATCCCCGGCGTTGTCGAGCACGGTTTATTCATCGGCCTTGCCACCGGCGCGATCCTTGCGACGGCGGATGGGCTTGTCGAACTCGGTCAGGTCTGACCATAAGTCTCAATTGATTGGAGCCCACTCTATGATCCGTTCCGCTTCCCGTTTCGCAGCGACGTCCTTCGCGCTGTTCATGCTTGCGAGCCCTGTTCTGGCGCAGCAGGCTCCCCAGCCGTCTGCGGGACACCTCGCCCTTGCCCGCGAGGTCGCCATCACATCAGGCATGACGCGTTCCATCGATGCGATGTCCGGCCCGCTTCTGGCACAGCTGCAGCAAATGAGCGTGACCCGTCCGGAGGTCCAGAAGGATCTCGAGCAGGTCGTTGAGCAGCTGAAGCCCGAACTTGAGCTGCAGAAGCAGAAGATGATCGACACGACCGCGAAGATTTTTGCGTCGCGCCTGACGGAGGCCGAACTCAAGGACATTTCGACGTTCTACAAGTCGCCCACCGGTCAGAAGTATGTTCAGATCCAGCCGCTTCTTCTCGACGACATCGTGAACGAGCTCGCCACCTGGACGCAGAACGTCGCCGAATACATCATGATCCGCGCCCGCGCGGAGATGGGCAAGCGCGGTCACCAGCTGAACTGAGAGCTGTTTGCTCTGACAACGAAAAAGGCCCGGCAAATGCCGGGCCTTTCTTTTTTGTCTTTTGGGGAAGAGGAGAGCTTCAGGCTCAGTCCTCTTCCGCCTTGAAGCGGCTCATGCCCTTGAGCGCGAAGGGCAGCACGAGAGCGATCAAGGCGATGGCGAGCAAGGTCGCGGAGATCGGGCTCTGCACCAGCACGAGCGGATCGCCGAGGCTGATGGAAAGCGCGCGGCGAAGCTGGCTCTCCGCGATGGGGCCGAGGATCAGGCCCACAACCACTGGTGCGATGGGATAGTCGAACCGACGCATCAGGAAGCCCATCACGCCGAAAACGCCGAGCATCGTCAACTCCACGACGGAGGGCTTGGCGGCGATGGTGCCCATCGTCGCGAACACCAGAATGCCTGCATAGAGCCACGGCTGCGGGATGGCGAGGAGCCGGACCCACAGGCCCACCAGCGGCAGGTTCAGCACCAGCAGCATGGCGTTGGCGATGAACAGGCTGGCGATGAGACCCCACACCAGTTCCGGTCGCTCCGCAAAGAGCAGCGGACCGGGATTGAGCCCGTATTGCTGGAAGCCCGCCAGCATCATCGCGGCGGTTGCCGAGGTCGGCAGGCCGAGGGCGAGCAGAGGCACGAGCGTGCCCGCCGCCGAAGCATTGTTTGCGGCCTCTGGGCCGGCAACGCCTTCAATGGCCCCGTGCCCGAACTCCTCCGGATACTTCGTCAGGCGCTTTTCCGTGGAATAGGACAGGAAGGTCGGAATTTCCGCACCGCCTGCGGGCAGGGCACCGATGGGGAAGCCGAACAGCGTGCCACGGATCCAGGGTTTCCACGAGCGCTTCCAATCCTCCTTCGTCATCCACAAGGAGCCGCGCACAGGTTCCAGCACCTCCTCCTGAATATGACGTCGGGAGGCGACATAGAGCGCCTCGCCCACGGCGAAGAGGCCTACCGCGAGGGTGGTGACCTCGACACCGTCGAGAAGCTCCGGCACGCCGAAGGTCATGCGGGACTGGCCGGTGAGCTTGTCGATGCCGACAAGGCCGAGCGCGAGACCGATGAAGAGGCTCGTCAATCCGCGCACGGGGGAATCGCCGAAGGTCGCCGAGACGGTGACAAACGCGACGCACATGAGCGCGAAGTAATCCTCCGGCCCGAATTTCACCGCGAGCTCGACCAGTGTCGGAGCCAGGAAGGCGAGGCCGAGGGTGGCGATGGTT
Source organism: Microvirga flavescens (assembly GCF_003290125.1). Lineage (GTDB taxonomy): Bacteria > Pseudomonadota > Alphaproteobacteria > Rhizobiales > Beijerinckiaceae > Microvirga > Microvirga flavescens. Next base: position 120,814 of record NZ_QMKH01000003.1, on the reverse strand, counting down.
CCGGCAACGAAGGAGCCGATGGCGGAGGTTGCGAGCGCGGGGCCGCCACGACCGGCCTTCGCCATCTTGTTGCCTTCGAGGGCTGTCGCCATCGAGGCGCTTTCGCCGGGCGTGTTGATGAGGATTGCGGTTGTCGAACCGCCATACATGCCGCCGTAATAGATGCCGGCGAACATGATGATCGAGCCGCCCGGATCGAGCTTGAAGGTGATCGGCAGAAGGAGTGCCACCGTCAGCGCGGGGCCGATGCCGGGCAGCACGCCGACGGCGGTGCCGAGCAGCACGCCGATGAGCGCGAAGAGCAGATTCATCGGCTGGATAGCGACGGTCAGGCCGTGTGCGAGAGCGAAAAATGCGTCCATGTCCGACCTCAGATCAGGCGCTCAAGCGGACCCATCGGCAGCGAGAGGGTCAGAAGCTTGGAGAAGAGAAGGTAGATCACGAGCCCGGCGACGAGGCCGATGATGAGATCGACGAGGAAGGCCCGCCGCCCGAAAGCCGCCGACGTCGCCACGAAGAGAACCGCCGTTGCTGGGATGAAGCCCCCGCCGAATTGAATCAGCGCGATGAGGCCGGCAAGACCGCCAATGATGAGAGTAATGGGCATCCAGCGTAAGGATTCGCGGCTGGGCAATCCGCCGCGAACCGCCATGAATGCGTTGCCGATGGCCAGGATGGCGAGGCCGATGGCGACCACGATGGGCATGGCTTTGGGGCCGACGCCGTAGACGGAGGAGAGCTGGAGGCTGGTCATGTCACGCCAGATCAGGCCTGCGAGGATCAGGAGGCCGGCGGCGATGACGAGACCCGCGACATCGACACGCTTGGGTGTTCGTGTGGTCATGGGGGTTCCTGAATGAAGAAGCGCCGCGTTGTGCGGCGCTTCGGAGCTTCTTGTTGTGAGGGCTTATTAAGGCTTCACAAGGCCGACCGAGGTCAAGACCTCCTTGGTGCGGGTCTGATCGTCGGCCAGGAACTTGGCGAAGGCGTCGCCCGAGAGATAGGCGTCGTCCCAGCCCTTCTGCTTCAGGATCTCAGCCCATTCCTTCGACTTCGCGAGCTTGTCGACGACCTCGGTCAGAGCCTTCTTCTGGTCGGCCGTGATGCCGGGAGGGGCCACGACCGCGCGCCAGTTGGCGATTTCGAGATCGACGCCGTTCGCCTTGAGAGAAGGCATTTCGGCGGTGTTCTTCGAAGCCGGGGTGGTGAGGCCGATCAGGCGCAGCTTGCCCGCCTTGATCTGGCTTTCGAACTCGCCGTAGCCGGAGATGCCGGCGGTAACCTTGCCGCCGAGGATGGCCGCAAGCGACTCACCGCCGCCCGAGAACGGGATGTAGTTGATCTTCGTCGGGTCAGCGCCCGCCGCCTTGGCGAAGAGGGCGACCGCGATGTGGTCCACGCCGCCGGCCGAGCCGCCGGCCCAGGTCACCTTCGCCGGGTCGGCCTTTACTGCCGCCGCGAGGTCCTTGGCAGTCTTGATCGGCGAATCGGTGGGAACGACGATGGCCTCGTACTCGCCGGTCAGGCGGGCGATGGGCGTCGTCTGGTCGAGGGTGACGGGCGACTTGTTGGTGAGGAGAGCGCCGACCATCACATAGCCCATGACCATGAGCTGGTTGCCGTCACCCTTGGAGCTGTTGACGAGCTGCGCGATGCCGATGGAGCCGCCCGCGCCGGGAACGTTCGTGACCTGGACGCTCTTGGCGAGGCCCGCCTGGGTCAGGGCCTGCTGCATCGAGCGGGCGGTCTGGTCCCAGCCGCCGCCCGGCGCTGCGGGGGCCATGATCTTGAGTTCGGCCTGCGCCATCGCCGAAGTCGCCAGGCCGAGAGCCGCCGCCGTCAGCGCGCCGCGCCACAAACCTTTTCCGGTCAATTTCATCGTGTTTCCTCCTCAGAAACGCTTGGCTAGTGTTAAGTTCCCGAGCCTAGTGGCGAAGTCGCGTTGCGGCAAGCTGCCAAGGCTTTATCGCCATTCAACCTTCGCTTAAGACCAGTGCCGTGACCGCTCCAACCGAATCCTCTCGAACACCCCCGGTTTCCGCCACCTGCATCGCGGATGTGTTTTGGCGCATCTCCATGGTGCTGCTGGCGCTGATGCCGCTCGGCATGACCATCGCGCACCGTTCCAGTCCGCTCTTCCTCGGCCTGAGCGCGGCCTTTGCCGTGTCTGCGCTGGCGCTCGAGGGGGGCTTCAAGGGCTTGATTGCCGAGGCCCGGCACGCCTTGAGAACGACCCTCGGCCTTGCGGCCCTTGTTTTCGCGGCGTGGGGTTTCCTCTCTCTCATCTGGAGTGAGGTACGGGAGACGTCCTTCTCGGCTCTCCTCGAATTCTGGCTGCCTGTCGTCTTTGCCTTTATCCTCAGCCTGACCTTGTCGAAGCGCATGACGAACGGCGCGTTCTGGACGCTCGCCATCGCCATCGCCGTCGCGCAGTTCATCATGCTGCTCGATCTCAGGACGGGGCTCGAAGTGCGCCAGGCGCTACGCATGCGCTTCGACAGCTACATCTTCAATCGCCCGAGCCTCACCCTCATGGTCCTGCTCCCGCCGCTTATGGCCTGGTTCTGGCGTTCCGTGCGCGGCGGGGTAGGGCTGAGTCTCGCCTTCTCCGCGCTGATCGGTCTCGCTATCGCCAATTCCGACAGTGGTGCGGCGGCCATCGGCCTGCCGGTGGCGGTTCTCGCCTGCGGGGCGACCCTCATCGCGCCGCGCCTCGCGGTCCTTTGCGGCAAGATCGGCATCGTCGCGGCCCTCGTGCTCGCGCCGGTGGCTGGGCCGCTGGCGGACCGGTTCATTCCGGCTTCCGTGCATGAGCATCTGGCCACAAACCATTCGCGCGACCGGGTGAATATCTGGCTCAGCTTCGATGCCGCCATCCATGAGGACCCCATTCTCGGAGCGGGTTTTGGCGCGAGCACTCGCCTCGGAGAGACAAGCGTCGCCGAGCGCGTGTCTCCGGAGCGGCGGGTTCTGCTGAACGTCGGGCATCCCCACAACGCCGCGCTGCAGATCTGGGTCGAACTTGGCCTGATCGGGGCCATTCTCGCCGCTGCGGTCGGTTTCCTGACGCTGGACGCCATTGCCCGGCAGCCGAAAGTCATCAGGGCTCTCAGTCTTGGCCTGATGGCGAGCGCGGTGATCGTCGCGATGATCGGGCATGGGGCATGGCAGGGGTGGTGGGCCTCCGCCCTTGGCGCGGCCGTGGTATGGTTGCAGGCGGCCAAACACCTTTCCGACAAGCGCCTTCCCGAGGAGATGAAGTCATGAGTTCCTTCGACGTCGACCTTTTCGTGATCGGTGCCGGCTCGGGCGGCGTTCGCGCGGCGCGCATTGCCGCCGGCTATGGCGCGAAGGTCGTGGTGGCGGAGGAATATCGGGTCGGCGGCACCTGCGTCATTCGCGGTTGCGTGCCGAAAAAGCTGATGGTCTACGCCAGCCGCTTCGCCGACGAGTTTCAGGAGGCCGCCGGTTTCGGCTGGACGGTGCCGGAAGCAAAGTTCGACTGGGCGACCCTGATCCGCAACAAGGACAAGGAAATCGACCGGCTGGAGGGCATCTACCGTGCCAACCTGGAAAAGGCGGGCGTCGAGATCCTCGACAGCCGCGCGGTGATCGAGGATCCGCATACGGTGCGGCTTGAGCGAACCGGCACACTGGTCCGCGCCCGCACTATCCTCGTTGCCGTCGGCGCTCATCCGACGATGGAGCCGCCGATCCCGGGTGGCGATCTCGCGATCACCTCCAACGAGGTCTTCCATCTGGAAACGCTGCCGAAGCGCATTCTGGTAATCGGCGGCGGTTACATCGCCGTGGAGTTCGCGGGTGTCTTCGCGGGGCTCGGCAGCGAGACGACGCTGCTGCACCGGGGCGACAAGCTCCTGCGCGGGTTCGACGAGGACGTGCGCGATGCGCTTGGCGATGCTTATGCCCGCCGTGGCATCAACCTCGCCCTGTCGAAAACCCTTTCGCGGCTGGACAAGCGCGCCGACGGCAGCATCGCCGCGACCCTGTCGGATGGGACCATTGCCGTGTTCGACCAGGTTCTGGTCGCGACCGGGCGCCGCCCGAACACGAAGGGGCTCGGCCTGGAGAAGGCCGGCATTACCCTCGATCAGGCGGGCGCAATCCCCGTCGATGCCTATTCGCGGAGCGTTATCCCCTCGATCTATGCGGTCGGCGACGTGACGAACCGGGCAAACCTCACGCCCATCGCCATTCGTGAGGGCCACGCCTTTGCCGACACGGTCTTCGGTAGCAAGCCCGTCATGGTCGATCACTCGCTGATTCCGACGGCGGTGTTCTCGACGCCCGAGATCGGGGTCATCGGCTGCACGGAAACGCTTGCAGAGGCTCGCTATGGCGAGATCGAGATCTTCAAGACCTCGTTCCGCTCCATGAAGGCGACCCTATCCGGCTCCCACGACCGGGTTTTGATGAAGATTATCGTCGACAAGGCAACCGACAAGGTGGTCGGTGTCCACATCGTGGGCGAGGGGGCGGGCGAAATGATCCAGGTCGCCGGCATCGCCGTCACGATGGGCGCGACCAAGGCCGATTTCGACCGCACCGTCGCCGTGCACCCCACCGCCGCCGAGGAACTGGTGACCATGCGCACCCCCTTCGCGGTCAGGAAGGCCGTGGCGGCAGAGTAATAAGGCGGACGATAGGGAAGGTCGCCTATCCTTGGCCCAGAGAAATAAAATTACGAACAGCCAAGCCTGAAGATAAGGATAGATCGCGACGCACCTTATGCTCGCCTTTTTTGTTTCCTTGTGTATAGGTGCCCGTTCGCCCCGCATGGTGCGGTGCGCGACAAAGAACTTTGGAGACACGGGGTAAGTGTCATGACTGAGCGGTGGACGCCTGATAGCTGGAGAGCGAAGAAGATCCAGCAGGTGCCGGCCTATCCGGACCTTGAGGCACTCGAGAACGTTGAGCAGCAGCTCGCGGGCTTTCCTCCGCTGGTTTTTGCAGGCGAGGCGCGCAAGCTGAAACGCCATCTGGCGAAGGTCGCCAAGGGCGAGGCTTTCCTGCTGCAGGGCGGGGACTGCGCCGAAAGCTTCGCTGAGCATTCCGCCGACAACATCCGCGATTTCTTCCGCCTGTTCCTGCAGATGGCCGTGGTTCTCACCTTCGGCGGTTCCTCGCCCGTGGTGAAGATCGGCCGGTCCGCTGGCCAGTTCGCCAAGCCACGCTCTGCCGATACCGAGACCGTGGACGGCGTCGAATTGCCGAGCTACCGGGGCGACATCATCAACGATATCGCCTTCACGCCGGAATCGCGCATTCCCGATCCGCGCCGCCAGCTCATGGCCTATCGCCAGTCGGCGGCGACGCTCAACCTCATCCGCGCCTTCGCGACGGGCGGCTATGCGAACCTTGAGAACGCCCATCGCTGGATGCTTGGCTTCGTGAAGGATTCGCCGCAATCCTCCCGCTACAGCGAGCTGGCGCAGCGCATCACCGAGAGCCTCGACTTCATGCGGGCCATCGGCATCGACCCCGAGACGCATCCCGAAATGCGCTCGACGGAGTTCTACACGAGCCATGAAGCGCTGCTCCTCGGTTACGAGCAGGCCCTGACCCGCGTCGATTCCACGACGGGCGACTGGTATGCCACGTCCGGCCATATGCTCTGGATCGGCGACCGCACGCGCCAGAGCGACCACGCGCATGTGGAATACATGCGCGGCATCAAGAACCCCATCGGCTTGAAGTGTGGTCCGTCCCTGACGCCGGACGGCCTGTTGAAGCTCATCGACCAATTGAACCCGGACGACGAGCCCGGCCGTCTCACGCTCATCGCGCGCTTCGGCTCCGACAAGGTGGCCGAGCACCTGCCGGCGCTTGTCCGCGCGGTGAAGCGGGAAGGGCGCACGGTCGTGTGGTCATGCGACCCGATGCACGGCAACACGATCAAGGCGGCCTCCGGCTACAAGACGCGCCCGTTCGAGCGCGTCATGGGCGAGGTGCGCGACTTCTTCGCCGTCCATCAGGCGGAAGGCACGCATGCGGGCGGCATCCATCTGGAGATGACCGGCAAGAACGTCACCGAATGCACCGGCGGCGCGCGGGCTCTCACGGATGCGGACCTGAGCGACCGCTACCACACCTATTGCGACCCGCGCCTCAACGCGGAGCAGGCGCTGGAAATCGCCTTCCTCACCGCCGAGCTCATCAAGCGTGAGCACCAGTCACGCGAGCGCCCGGCTGCCGAAGCGGCTGAGTGAGCAAGAGGTCGAGCAAGGGCGGCGTTGACTTGCAATTCGTCGCCGCCCATATTGTTCGCAGAAGCCGAACACAGTTTTGAGGTGAGAACGGCCTCCTCACGCGCCTGAAGGACATGTCTGACAGGCAAAGTAGCTGCTAACGCGGTGAAGAGATCCGGAAGTGGGCGACCCGGCAAAGTTCGTGTTCAAAGGCTTTTAAGGGGCTCCGAGAGATCGGGGCCCTTTATCGTTTCAGGGCTATCTTCAGGTAACCCTTCTCCCTGCGGCTTTGGGCTTTCTTTCTGGAAATTGGATAAAAACTGGCGATGCGGTAACGACCGTCCAGATCTGTTTCGATGCTGATTGCTACCAATAAAAATGATTCAGGTAGAATTGCGCCGCCGATAATCTCGATCTTTCCTTCGTTGCGGAAATCATCCCCGACATAAAGGGGATCGGCGATCACGGAGGCAAGAAGAGGCAGGCAAGTCTCATAGTCTTCCGGGTGTCGGTTGGCGGCATGTCGTTGCGCAGCAGAGGTGAGAATGACACTGCCCGCGTCGAGCTCGATCCCGATTGTCCATCTGATGACTTCGGTGGGGAGAGGACCGAGGATGAGATCGGGTCGCTTTGATGGCTTTTTGCTCATGCTTCGAAAGGGATTAGGCCCCTTAACCGAGGCAATTTTCTTATCCCATGACTTCGCGGGAATTTACAGCCCCGGTCGCTCTCCATGCCGGGCTCGAAGCCCTGTCACGACAGGCAACCGGCTTCTCAAGAGCGCGCAAGGCTTCTATGACGTGTTGCTGTGAATTGGAGCGCGCGCTACATGCGCTTTGAAATGGCCAAAGAACCGCTCAAGAACTCTCTCAGGATCGCCCTCGCGCAGCTCAACCCCATCGTTGGCGATGTGGAGGGGAACGAGGCGAAGGCCCGTGCCGCCCGCGCGGAGGCGGCAAGGCTCGGGGCCGACATCGTCATGTATTCCGAGCTTTTCCTCGCCGGGTACCCGGCGGAGGATCTGGTTCTCAAGCCCGCCTTTCAGGACGCCTGCCGCCTCGCACTGACACGGCTTGCGAAGGAAACGGCCGATGGCGGCCCGGCCATGCTCGTCGGCCTGCCGTGGAAGGAATACGAGAACCTCTACAACGCCTATGCGTTGCTCGACGGTGGCGAGATCGCATCGATCCGGTTCAAGGCGGACCTGCCGAATTACGGCGTCTTCGATGAGAAGCGCATTTTCGATGCAGGCGAACTTGCGGGGCCCGTGAGCTTTCGCGGCGTCAGGCTCGGCCTGCCGATCTGCGAGGACATCTGGGGCGAGGAAGTCGTGGAGTGTCTTGCTGAGACCGGGGCCGAAATCCTTCTCGTGCCGAACGGTTCGCCCTATTGGCGCGGCAAGACGGAAGAGCGTTTCAACATCGCCGCCGCGCGCGTGACGGAAAGCGGGCTGCCGCTCGTTTATCTCAACGCCGTCGGCGGTCAGGACGAGCTTGTTTTCGACGGCGCGTCCTTTGTCCTCAACGCCGATTCATCGCTCGCCTGTCAGCTTCCGGCGTTTCGGGAAACCGTCGCCTTGACAGTGTGGGAGCGCCAGGGCGAGCGGTGGGCCTGCATCGAGGCTCCGAAGGAGACCATCGAGGAAGGGCAGGAGGCGGATTACGCGGCTTGTGTGCTCGGTCTTCGCGATTACGTGGAAAAGAACCGCTTCCCCGGCGTGGTGCTTGGCCTCTCGGGTGGCGTCGATTCCGCTCTGTGCGCCACGATGGCGGTGGATGCGCTCGGAGCCTCGCGCGTTCACGCGATCATGATGCCGTATCGCTACACGTCCGCGGATTCGCTCACGGACGCAGCCGACTGCGCCAATTCGCTTGGCATCCGCTATGATATCCTGCCCATCGCGGAGGCGGTCGAAGGCTTCGAGACGATCCTTCAGCCGCTCTTCGCGGGACGGCCGCGCGATATCACCGAAGAAAACCTCCAGAGCCGCACGCGCGGCACGCTTCTCATGTCGGTTTCGAACAAGCTCGGATCGATGGTGGTGACCACCGGCAACAAGTCCGAAATGTCGGTCGGCTACGCCACGCTCTACGGTGACATGAACGGCGGGTTCAACCCGATCAAGGACATCTACAAGCTGGAGGTGTTCGCGCTCTGCACCTTGCGCAACCAGTGGAAACCGACAGGCGCACTGGGGCCGGACGGCGCCGTCATTCCTCAACGCATCATCACCAAGCCGCCGAGTGCAGAACTGCGCGAGAACCAGAAGGACGAGGACTCGCTGCCGCCTTATCCGATTCTCGACGATATTCTCGAATGCCTCGTGGAACACGAAATGCGGATCTCCGACATCGTCGCCAAGGGGCATGACGTGGAGACCGTGAAGAAGATCGAGCGGCTTCTCGCCATCGCCGAATACAAGCGCCGCCAATCCGCGCCGGGTGTGAAGGTCACGAGGAAGAACTTCGGCCGTGACCGGCGCTATCCCATCGTCAATCGCTTCCGGGACGATGGGAGGCCCGCGCTGAAGATCGAAGAGAGCGCACCCGGTTTGAAGCCGCGACAAGCGGTTGTCGACGTGTAGTCCTCACCGCAGCCGTTGCATCCCGTTTCGCCTTTTGCCATAGGCCATTCATGTCCAAGCCCATCGTTCGCTTCGCCCCGTCTCCGACCGGGCTGATCCATATCGGCAACGCCCGCCAGGCCTTGATGAACGCGCTGTTCGCGCGGCGCGAGAAAGGCGTGTTTGTCCTGCGTTTCGACGATACGGACGTCGTTCGCTCCAGGCGCGAATATGCCGACGCCACGGAGGTTGATCTCGCCTGGCTCGGCACGCCGCCGGATGTCGTGGTGCGCCAGTCCGAGCGCGTGGATTTGTATGATGAAGCGGCGGACAAGTTGCGGAACGCAGGCCGCCTCTACCCTTGCTATGAGACGGCGGAGGAACTGGAGTTCCGCCGCAAGCGCCAGCTCGCGCGTGGCCTGCCACCGATCTATGACCGCGCGGCTTTGAAGCTGACGGAAGAAGAGCGGGAGAATCTCGAAGCCGAGGGCCGCAAGCCCCATTGGCGCTTCCGCCTCGATCACCGCATCGTCGCCTGGAACGACATGGTGCGCGGCGAATGCCACGTGGATTGCGCCTCGCTCTCAGACCCGATCCTCGTGCGCGAGGACGGCACTTATCTCTACACGTTGCCGTCCATCGTCGATGACGTCGATCTCAAGATCACGCACGTCATCCGGGGTGAGGACCACGTCACCAACACAGCGGTGCAGATCCAGATTTTCGAAGCGCTCGGCACGCATATGCCGCTCTTCGGGCACATCAACCTTCTCACCACCGCAAGCGGTGAGGGGCTCTCGAAGCGCCTCGGCCACCTCTCGCTGACGAGCCTGCGCGACGCCAGCATGGAGCCGCTGGCCGTGGCCGCTCTCGCGGTCCTCGTCGGCACGGCGGAATCCGTGCGGCCTGTCGCCAGTCTCGATGAACTCGCAAGCCTCATCGACTTCGCGCATATCTCGCGTGCGCCCGCGAAGTTCGACGAGCATGAGCTCGATCAGCTGAACGCGCGCCTCGTGCATGAAATGCCTTATGAGACAGCGCGTGAGCGGCTTGAGAAACTCGGCATCGGCGGCGGCGAGGCGTTCTGGCTGGCCGTGCGTACCAATCTCACCCGCCTGCCGGAAGCGGCGGAATGGTGGAAGGTCGTCGAAGGCCCGCTCTCACCCGTGATCGAGGACAAGGCCTTTGCCGAAGCGGCGCTCAAATTTCTCCCGCCCGCGCCATGGGATGCGACGACGTGGAAAACCTGGACCGAGGCCGTGAAGGCCGCGACCGGCTTGAAGGGCAAGGCTCTCTTCATGCCGCTGCGCCTTGCGCTCACCGGGCTCGACCACGGCCCCGAACTTGCTGTCCTTCTACCGCTGATCGGGCCCGAGAAAGCGCGCGCCCGTCTTTTGGGACAGGCGGCCTGACAGGACCGCTCCATCCACCGCTTGAAAAGGAACACCGATGCTGACGATCTGGGGGCGAGGGAACTCGACCAACGTGAAGAAGGTGCTCTGGTGCGCCGAGGAACTGGGCGTTCCCTATGAGCAGATCAATGCAGGCGGAGCCTTCGGCCTCGTCAACGATCCCACCTATAGGGCCATGAACCCGAACGGGTTGGTGCCCTGCATCAAGGATGGCGACGTCGTCCTTTGGGAATCGAACACCATCGTGCGTTACCTCGCCGCGAAATATGGCGAGGAGACCCTGTTCACTCGCGATGTCGCCGAACGGGCGAGCGCCGAAAAGTGGATGGACTGGGCAACCTCCACGGTCGCGATCCCCTTCCGCGATGTGTTCTGGAACATTGTTCGCCGCTCGCCGGAAGAGAGGGACATGGCCGCCCTGGAGAAGGGACTTCAAACCTGTTCCGGGCTGATGAAGATCGCGGACGCCGCGCTTGCCGATAAACCATTCCTCTCGGGTGATCGGCTCGGGGTTGGCGATATTCCCCTCGGGTGCTTCGCCTATGCGTGGTTCGAAATGCCCATCGAGCGACCCGCCCTGCCGCATATGACAGCCTGGTATGAGCGCTTGAAGACCCGACCTGCCTACCGCAAGGCAGTAATGATTCCGCTGACTTGAGAATTGAAAATGCCGCCGGTTTGGCGGCATTTTTCTTGTCTTACGGCTTTTTCGTTTCCGGCACCGGGATGATGTTCGGTGCCACCATGCGGACGGTGCGCTTGGCGCCCGTATCGGTCACCACCTCGCGCTTTTGCCCTTCCGACTGGCCGATGACCCGGTCGCCCTCGATGGATTGCGGGCCGATGCCGGAGGATTCGCTGCTCGCGGTGGGCGCGGCGGCGGCGGCCTCGGCAGCCTGAGCCTCGGCAGCGTCGCTGGCCTTCTTGTCGGCGGCCTTGCCCTTGGCCGGCGCAGCCGCCTTCGGGCGCGACAGTTCTTCCGCCTTTTCAGCCGAGACGATCATGTCGCCGCGCGACTTGTCGAGCATGCTCTCTGCCTTGCGCAGCACCACGGCCCAGTTTTCGCCTTCTCTCTTGCAGGCGCAGCTTTCATCGAACGTCTTGCGGAACTTGAAGGCATTGGCGAGGGACGTATAGGGCTGGCCCTTGATTGAAACGGCGTAGCCGAGCGATTCCTCACCGCCGGAGGTCGCGAAGGCCACCGTTTCCGTTCCAGGGCAGAGCGCCTGGCACATTTCGGTTGCGCCCTCGCGCCCGGTCGGCGCGTTGCTCAAGGGGAAGAATGAGCCGTCGCAGGTTTTGACGCAGACAAGGCGGCGTCCGCCGAGGGGGCGATCCTGCGGGGGGGCCTCCTCCAGCATTTCCGGAGCGGCCTGCTGCTGTTGCCGGGGCGCGCCGAACAGGGTCTCGAAGAAACCGCGCGGCTGGTCGACAGCGCAGGCCTGTTGAACGGCGGCCTGAAGCTGGCGGCGGCGCATCTCGACGCCGCCGTCGCTTTCGCGGGCCTGCGCCACGAGGCGGGAATAGTTCGCTTCCATCTGCCTGATCTGCTGGGAGATGGGGCCGCACTCGGCGGGCGCGGGGCCCGAGAGGAAACCGAGCGGACCGCGCTCGCAGCCGATGGAGCGGTGATAGGCCATGAGGCGGGAAATCTCGGCCCGCTGCGCCTGAGCCTGCGCTGCAAGGGCCGGGTCGATTCCGCCGCCAGTGCCGAGCGACGCCAATTCGGCGCGATAACGCTGACATTCCGGGGACTGCGCCGCGGCGATCCCTCCGGCCATGAAAAAGGCGGTCAGGGCCAGAATGGCGCGTTTGAAAGAAGTCTTTGCCATAAACATCCCGCTCAGAAGAGGGCTGCCGCCCTCATTCCTGAATTCGATGGTCATTGTAAGGCCAAAATCGGCCCTCGTGTGACGATTGCCCAGCCTTCCCCAGAAAGCAAAGGTGCCACGCATGTACAGCCATACGACCGTGGGATCAAATAATCTGGCGCGCGCCAAGACGTTTTACGATGCCGTTTTGGAGACGCTCGGGCTCTCGCTGAGGTTCAGCGATCAGGCCATGATCGCCTACCAAACCGCCGAGGGTCGCCCGCTCTTTCTCGTCGTGCGACCCTTTGACGGAGGGGAGGCGAGCCCCGGCAATGGCGCGATGGTGGCGTTCGGGGCGCCGAATCGGACAGCGGTGGACGCCTGCCACGCCGCGGCCCTGGCCCAGGGAGGCACCGATGAGGGTGGGCCGAGCCTCAGGCCGCACTACCACGCTCGTTACTACGGAGCCTATTTCCGCGATCCTGATGGCAACAAGATCTGCGTCTGCTGCCACGATCCTCAGTAAAACCCTCGCCAAACGTTCGAGGCCTCCCCACATCTGCCGGGAACGAAGGAGCCTGATCGATGTTCGCCCGAATTGCCCTTGCCCTCGCGCTCGTCCTGACCGGGGCCGTAGCAGCCTCCGCGCAGGAGCCGGACCTGATCTTCAAGAAATCGACCGTCTGGCGGGCGCTGACGCCCAACGACAAGCTCGCGGTCTACGGGCTCGACGATCCGGTGGTGGAGGGTGTCGCCTGCCACTACACGACGCCGGAACGGGGCGGGGTTTCGGGAACCCTGGGCGTTGCCGAGGAGGTTTCCGACATCTCCCTGTCCTGCCGGCAGGTCGGCCCCATTCGCTTCAAGGAGCGGTTCGCGCAGGGCGATGTGGTGTTCAGCGAGCGCCGCTCGTTCATCTTCAAGCGCATGCACATCGTCCGGGGCTGCGACACGAAGCGGAACACGCTCGTCTACATGGTCTATTCGGACCGCCCCATCGAGGGCTCGCCCAAAAACTCCACCTCGAGCGTGCCACTGGCCCCCTGGGGCAATAGCGGCGAAGCGCCGAAATGCGCGGATTGGCTGAAGAGCTAGAGCCGGGCGGTTTTAGTTGGTGCAGGTCACCGCAATCGGCGCAGGCTTGCGGGCGGTGGCCACTTTCCGGATCGAGCCCGTCGTTTCCTCGGGCAGCACCTCACGATACGAGACCGCTTTTGCATACCCTTGCGCCTCGCACCAGCTATCCGCGACCACGTGGCCGCAGGCGAGGTCCGAGCTCATGCATTCCGCGATGCCGTAGCCGTCGTCCGCCGGCAGGATGAAGGTCGCTTCCGTGGGGGCCGCGCGGCTCTCGTTTGGCAGGAAAGGGACGAAGAGGGCGGCCGAAAGGAGGCCGACGCAGAGGTTGAACGCGGCAAACGGGCGACGACGACGCATGGAGATTTTTCCCCGAACTGGAAGGTGCCCAGATCGTGACAGGGAGCGATGAAAAAAGTTCTAATGTCACCTTGGTGCGGCCTTGCGCATAAAGTCCTGCTTGACGCGGAAAGGCCGAAAAGGCATTGATCTTGCCATGAAAACGGCAGCGATCCTCATTTCCGGGATTATTTGCAGCTAGCGCACAACGCTGGCTGGGGCCGTCTCGTTCTCATTTCAAGATCGAAACCACCCACTGGCCGGCGGCCTGAAGGGACTTGGTTTCATGACGCGTATCTTGCGCTTCCACAACACGCTGACCCGGTCGAAGGACGATTTCGTCCCGATCGATCCCAAAAACGTGCGCCTCTATGTCTGCGGCCCGACGGTCTATGACTTCGCGCATATCGGCAACGCGCGCCCGATCATCGTTTTCGACCTGTTGTTCCGCCTGCTGCGCCATGTCTATGGGGTGGGCGCGGTGACGTATGTCCGCAACATCACCGACGTGGACGACAAGATCAACGCGCGCGCCGCGCGGGACTATCCGGATCTTCCGCACAACGAGGCGATCCGCGTTGTCACGCAAAAGACCGAGGAGCAGTTCCACGCGGACATCCGCGCCCTCGGCGTGCTGATGCCGGATGATGTGAACGTGCCCGGAGAGCCGCCGCGTTTCGTCGAGCCGCGCGCGACCGAACACATCGAAGAAATGCGCATGATCATCGACCGGCTGATCGCGCGCGGTGTCGCCTATGTCGCCGAGGAGCACGTTCTCTTCAGCGTCGCCAGCATGCAGAAGCTGGCGAACATGCCGAAATACGGCGCGTTCTCGAAGCGCTCCCTCGACGAGTTGCTTTCCGGCGCGCGGGTCGATGTCGCGCCCTACAAGCGCGACCCGATGGATTTCGTCTTGTGGAAGCCGTCCGGCCCACAGGACCCGGCATGGCCGTCCCCCGGCGGCATCAGGACGCCGGGGCGTCCGGGCTGGCACATCGAATGCTCGGCGATGGCGTGGAAGCATCTGGTGCAGGCGTTCGAGACGCGCATTGCCTGCAAGGATGCGAGCGAGCGCGAAACCTTCGACATTCACGGCGGCGGCATCGATCTCGTTTTCCCGCATCACGAGAACGAGATTGCGCAATCTTGCTGCGCCTTCGACATGCCGCGCATGGCGAACCTCTGGATGCACAACGGCTTCCTGCAGGTGGAAGGCGAGAAGATGTCGAAGTCGCTCGGCAACTTCTTCACCATCAACGAACTGTTGCAGGATTGGCCGGGCGAGGTGCTGCGCTTCAACATGCTGCGCACGCATTACCGCCAGCCCATCGACTGGACGGTGAAGGGGTTGGAGGAGAGCGAAAAGATCCTTGACCGCTGGTATGGCCTTCAGACGAAGGATGTTCCGGCAGCCTTGAGCGATGTCGTGATCGAAGCGCTGAGCGACGATCTCAACACGCCGAAGATGATCGCCGAACTTCATGCCCTCGATAGCCACGGTGCTCATGCCGAACTTGTCGCAAACCTGGGCGCTCTCGGTTTCCTTTCGGATAGCGCTGAGACGTGGCAAGCGCGCAAGCAACGCGGCGCGAAGATCGACGCGGCGAAGATCGAAGCGCTGCTCGTTGCCCGTAAGGAAGCGCGGGCGTCCAAGAACTGGGTAGAGTCCGACCGCATTCGCGACGAACTCGCCGCCGCAGGTGTCGTCGTGAAGGACAACAAGGACGGCACGACGACATGGGAGGTCGCACGCTGATGGGACAGTCTCTTCCCAAACCCGGCTTGCGCCCGTTCCTACCCGCCGATGCGCCGGTGCTCGCCGAGATCTTTCAGGCGAGCATCGAGGAACTGACGGTTGACGATTACAGCGAAGGCCAGCGCGAAGCATGGGCGGCCAAAGCCTATGACGAAACGTTCCCTTCGCGACTTGCCGAAGCGCTCACTCTCATCGCGACGCTCGATGGCTCTCCGGTCGGCTTCATCTCGCTCAAAGGCGCGGATCACATCGACATGTTTTACGTCCACCCTGCGGCAGCGGGGCAGGGCGTTGGTGCCGTGCTTTATGACGCGATCGAGAAGCTCGCGGGCGCGAGAGGGGCGGAGAAGCTGACCGTCGATGCCAGCGACACCGCCGAGCCGTTCTTTCGCAAGCGCGGTTTTCAGGCGCAGCGCCGCAACACCGTGCCTCTCGACGATGAATGGCTTGCCAACACCACGATGGAAAAGCGCTTCCCCTCCACGGAAGACAAGAAGGTTTCGTCATGAGCCGCGAGCGTCTTTATCTCTACGATACGACCCTGCGCGACGGTGCGCAGACGACGGGTGTCGATTTCTCGCTGGAGGACAAGCGCGCGATTGCGACGCTGCTCGACAAGCTCGGCATCGACTATGTGGAAGGCGGCTATCCCGGCGCGAACCCGCTCGACACGACGTTCTTTTCCGAAAAGCGCACGAAGAACGCGAAGTTCACCGCCTTCGGCATGACGAAGCGCGCAGGCCGCTCGGTCTCGAACGATCCCGGCGTCGCCGCCTTGCTGGAAGCTGAGGCCGATGCGATCACCTTCGTCGCAAAAGCTTGGGACTATCATGTCCATGTGGCGCTGGAGACGACACTGGAGGAAAATCTCGCGGGCATCCGCGACAGCGTCGAGGTTGCGCGGGCAAAGGGCCGCGAAGTCATCGTCGATTGCGAGCATTTCTTCGACGGATACAAGGCCAATCCTGAATACGCACTTTCCTGCGCGAAGGCCGCGTATGAATCCGGCGCGCGTTGGGTCGTGTTGTGCGACACCAACGGCGGCACGCTGCCGCATGAAGTGAGCGCCATCGTCAGTGAGGTTTCCAAGATTGTTCCCGGCGGCAATCTCGGCGTTCACACGCATGATGATTGCGGCTGCGCCGTCGCCAATTCTCTCGCCGCCGTGGAAGCGGGGGCGCGGCATATTCAGGGCACGCTCAACGGGCTCGGCGAGCGCTGCGGCAACGCCAACCTCGTCACGCTCATCGGAGCGTTGAAGCTGAAGAATGGGTATGCCGAGCGCTTCGATCTCGGCGTCTCGGAAGATGCGCTGAGCCAGCTCACGCATGTATCGCGGCAGGTGGATGAAATCCTCAATCGTCAACCGAACCGCCATTCCCCGTTCGTCGGTGCGAGTGCCTTCGCGACAAAGGCGGGCATCCATGCCTCCGCCGTTTTAAAGGATCCGCGTACTTACGAACATGTTGAGCCGGAACTTGTCGGCAACGAACGCAAGGTTCTGGTGTCCGATCAAGGCGGGCGCTCCAACATCCTTTCCGAGTTGAAGCGTCTCGGTTTCAATCTGGCGAAGGACGATCCGCGCATCGGCAGAGTGCTGGACGAGGTAAAGCGCAAGGAAGCGGCGGGCTTCGCGTTCGAGGGCGCGGATGCGTCGTTCTACGTGCTCGTCAAGCGCATGCTCGGCGAGGTTCCCGCGTTCTTTGACGTGGAGCGTTTTTCCGTCAACGTCGAGCGCCGCTTCAACGCGGTCGGCGAGCTTGTCACGGCCTCGGAAGCCATCGTGAAAGTCCGCGTCGGCGATGAGGTGATGATCTCGGCGGCGGAAGGCAACGGCCCCGTCAACGCTCTCGATGTCGCCTTGCGCAAGGATCTCGGCAAGTATCAGGCGCTGATCCAGGATCTCGAACTGATCGACTATAAGGTGCGCATCTATCAGGGCGGCTCGGATGCGGTGACGCGCGTGCTGATAGAGTTCGCGGACAGCACGAAGGACAGCTGGACCACCATCGGCGTCTCGGCGAACATCATCGACGCGTCCTTCCAGGCGCTGACGGACTCGATGACGTACAAGCTCCTGAAGAGCGGGGCGGTGCTTTAGGCCGCCCCTTCTCTCAGAACCGCTCTTCGATCAGTTCCTCGTTCGCCACGACGCCGAGGCGGCGGGCCGAGGCTTCGAGCATGGGGATCACGTCCTTGGCCTGCTCGGCGACGATGTAGTTCAACTCGAGGCCTGAACGGATAAAGCCCTGCTCGCGCATATGGGCTATGAGCGCGAGAAGCGGCTTCCAGAAGCCGTTGATGCTCAGCATCAGAATGGGCTTCGTGTGTTGGCCGAGCTGTGACCAGGTCATCTGCTCCACGAGCTCCTCGAGGGTCCCGATGCCGCCGGGCATGGCCACGAAAGCATCCGCCTTCTCGAACATCAGGCGCTTGCGGGTGTGCATGTCCGGAACGACGATGGTTTCCTGCACCTCGTCGAGAAGCTTCTCCCGCGAGGTGAGGAATTCCGGAATGATGCCGGTGACGTATCCGCCATGCTTGAGCACGGAATGGGCGATGGTGCCCATCAGGCCCACATTCCCACCGCCATAGACGAGGCTGATATTCTGTTCGGCCATCGCCTTGCCTAAAGCCGCCGCGCTTTCCTTGAAGATGGGATCGTCCCCGAAGCCGGAGCCGCAATAGACGCAGATGGAACGGATGGCAGACATCGACAAATCCCCGAGGCGCGAAAAATCCTGCGCCGATTCTTGAAACATCTTTATCTTCCTTATGCCGTAGCTATTTGAAAGATAAACGGTTTAAATGCACGAAAGTGCCGCGGTTGAGATAAAGGCTTCATGGCGAACAAAGAACAGGGCAAGGGAACGTTCTTCATCCTCGGCGCGGCGGCGGTTCTGGTCGTTGTCGTGCTGATCGGCATGCTGGCCTGGGAGCCCACGGTCAGCCCTGTTTCGGTGAAGGAAACCAAGACGGAAGCCTCGGCTCCGAGCCCGCCCGCGCCCGCCCAGCAGGCTTCGAAGCTCCCTGAGCCGCAAACGCCCGTTGAGCCGCCTAAAACTGCCGAAAAGGCCGCCGAAACCGTTGTTTTACCATCCTTCGACGTTGTCCGGGTCGAGCCGAGCGGGGATGCCGTCATCGCCGGGCGCGCGGTTCCGGGAGCGACCATCGAGCTTTTGCGCAATGAACAGGTTCATGCCCGCGCGGTGGCCGATGCCTCCGGGCTTTTCGCCCTCGTGCCGCCGCCCTTGCCGCGCGGCTCCCACCAGCTCGTTCTGCAATCCATCGCGCCGGATGGGGCCCGCCAGCGCTCCCGCGAGAGCGTGACGGTCGTCGTCAATGGCGATTCGCGCCCTCTGGTTGCTCTGACCGCCCCCGACAAGCCGACCGTGCTGCTCTCCAATCCGGAACCTCCGGACGCCACCAAGCAGGCGGCCACGCCTGCTACGCCGCCTCAGGCTCCCGCCGCCGAGGAAAAAACCGCCGCGGCTCCGCGACCCGAGATCAAGATCACGACCGTCGAGACCGCCGAGGGCGGCCGCCTCTATGTATCCGGACAGGCCGCGCCCGGAGCGACGGTGCGCCTCTACCTCAACGACACGTTCATCGCACCTGGTGGCGCGGGAGGAGACGGCAAGGTCTCCTTCGCGATTGGACGAGGCATGAAGCCCGGCGATTACCGTGTTCGGCTCGACGATGTGGACCCCGTTTCCGGCAACGTGAAATCGCGGGCGGAGGTGCCTTTCAACGTGCCAGCGAGCTCCGCCATGGCCGAAGCCTCGCCGGCCTCACCATCCACTTCGGGCGGGGCACAGACGCCCGGTCAAGGCACTCCGGCTGATGCCACGCAGACCACGAGGGCAAGCCACCCGAACACGGTCGTCATTCCCGACGTGACGACGGCCATCGTCTCGCGCGGGGACAACCTCTGGCGCATCAGCCGGCGCACCTATGGCGAGGGCAACCGCTTCACGGTGATCTACAACGCGAACCAGGATCAGATCCGCGATCCGGATCTGATCTATCCCGGGCAGGTCTTCGTGTTGCCGCCCACCCAGACGGACAAGAAACCTTAGCCTTCCGGCCTCTCCTGGCCGCAAGACCGGCTTGAGCGGTGTTCCGTCGTGGCCTTCGCGTTTCAAAGGGTGAATTCGGCTGCGCGATCCCTTATATCGGGGGCGCACATTGAACGGATTCCAAAGCATGGCCCCCCTCGAAGCCCCATCTTCGGCGCGTCAGCCCGCTCCGAAGCCCCCCGGCTTGATCGCGACGATCAGCAAGCTGTGGCCTTATCTCTGGCCATATGGGCGGGCCGATCTGCAGATGCGGGTCTTCCTCGCTTTCGCCCTGCTGCTCGTCGCCAAGGGCGTGACGATGGTGACGCCCTTCGCCTTCAAATGGGCGACGGATGCGCTCGTGGCCGTGACAGGCGTCGGCGGGCAGGGGGAAGCTGCGGCGACCGCCGGTTCGTGGCTCTGGCGCGCGCCCATCCTTCTGACCCTTCTCTATGGCCTTGCCCGCGTGCTGATGGCGGTGCTCACGCAGGTTCGTGACGGGCTGTTCGCCAAGGTCGCGATGCATGCGGTGCGCAAGCTCGCCCTCCAGACCTTTGAGCACATGCATCGCCTTTCCTTACGCTTCCACCTGGAGCGCAAGACCGGCGGTCTCACGCGCGTTCTGGAGCGTGGGCGCGAGGGCATCGAGGAATTGTCGCGCCTCGTGGTGCTGACGCTCATTCCCACCATCGTCGAGTTCCTGCTCGTCCTCTGGCTCCTCGCCTGGGAGTTCAACTGGGTTTACGCGGCGGTCGTGTTCGTCATGGTCGTCGTCTATCTCGCCTACACGTATCAGGCGACCAAGTGGCGGATTTCCATCCGCAAGCGGATGAACGAATCCGACACCGACGCCAACACCAAGGCGGTGGACTCGCTCCTGAACTACGAGACGGTGAAATACTTCGGCGCGGAAAAGCGGGAGGCCGAACGCTACGACCGCTCGATGGCGCGTTATGAGAAGGCCTCGACGCAGACCTACACGTCGCTTGCCGTGCTCAATGCCGGTCAGGCGGTCATCTTCTCCATCGGCATGGCCATCGTGATGGTGCTCGCGGTTCGCGACATCGTGGCGGGGCACGCGAGCATCGGCAGCTTCGTTCTCGTCAACGCCATGCTGGTTCAGCTCTACATTCCGCTGAACTTCATGGGCATGCTCTACCGCGAGATCAAACAGGCGCTCATCGACATCGATGACATGTTCAAGATCATCGAGCGCAACCCGGAGATCCAGGACAAGCCGGGAGCTAAGGCGCTCGACGTCGGCAAGGCGCATGTCCGTTTCGAGGACATCCATTTCTCCTACATCCCCGAGCGCCCGATCCTCAAAGGCGTGTCGTTCGATGTGCCCGCCGGGCACACGGTCGCCATCGTCGGGCCATCCGGCGCGGGCAAGTCCACCATCTCGCGCCTGCTCTTCCGCTTCTACGAGCCGAACAGCGGCCGCATCCTCATCGACGGCCAGAACGTCGCGGATGTGCAACAGGTGAGCCTCCGCAAAGTGATCGGCATGGTTCCGCAGGACACGGTGCTGTTCAACGACACCATCGGCTACAACATCCGGTACGGCCGCTGGGATGCGAGCGAGGAAGAGGTGAGGGAGGCCGCGCGCCTGGCCCAGATCGACCGCTTCATCAGCCTCCTGCCGGAGGGGTATGAAACCCCGGTCGGCGAACGGGGCCTGAAGCTCTCGGGCGGCGAGAAGCAGCGCGTCGCCATCGCCCGCACGATCCTGAAGAGCCCGCCGGTTCTGGTTCTCGACGAGGCGACCTCGGCGCTGGATTCCTTTACGGAGAAGGAAATTCAGGACGCGCTGGATCGCGTCAGCCGGGGGCGTACGACGCTGGTCATCGCCCACCGCCTGTCCACAGTGATCGGCGCGGACGAGATCATCGTGCTCGATCAGGGCCGCATCGCGGAGCGAGGGACCCATGCCGAGCTTCTCGCGGCGGGCGGAATCTATGCCGCCATGTGGAATCGCCAGCGCGAGGCGGACGAGGCGCGCGAAACCCTCAAGCGCGCCGAGGAGGCCGAGGCGGCCAGTCCCCAGCCGGAAAGCGTAACAGGTTGACGGGAAGGCCAAGCCCTGCCATCCCGCCACTCACGTCAATTTAGGATGAAAGCATGACCGGCATTCTGGACTCGATCCGTCGCATCGTCGTTCCGATCCATAAGGAGGGGTATCCTTTCATCGTCATCGCGCTGATCGCGACCATCCTCCTCGGCTGGCTGTGGTCGCCGCTGGGCTGGGTCGGCACGATCCTCACCCTCTGGGTCTGCTACTTCTTCCGCGACCCGCCCCGCGTGACGCCGGTCCGCGAAGGGCTCGTGGTGTCCCCCGCCGATGGCCGCGTGAGCCTCATCACAACGGCGGTGCCGCCCGCGGAGCTTGAGCTGCCGCAGGAGCCGATGACCCGCGTCTCGGTTTTCATGAACGTGTTCGATTGCCACGTGAACCGCTCGCCGGTCGCCGGACGCATCACGCAGATTCTCTATACGCCGGGCCTATTCCTCAACGCGGAGCTCGACAAGGCGAGCGACGACAACGAGCGCAACTCCCTCGTGATCGAAACCAACGGCACCAAGATCGGTGTCGTACAGATCGCCGGTCTGGTGGCCCGCCGCATCGTGTCCTTCGTCAAGACGGGGGATAGCCTTGGCGTTGGCGAGCGCTTCGGCCTCATTCGCTTCGGCTCACGGCTCGACATCTATCTGCCCCTGAGCGCGCAGGTTCTGGTGGGCTTGGGCCAGACCGCCGTTGCCGGTGAAACCGTCCTCGCTGACCTCGGCGCAACCGAGCCCGCACGGCAGTTCCACGTCGGCTAAGGGCGGTCAGATGCCTGTCACGGCCCAAGCGATAAGGTAACGTACGAGGCTCCTTGCCGCTTTGCCGCGGCGCTCCTACTCTTTGTACCATGAGCGATCTTTTTCCTCCCTTCGCGCCGGATGAGCACGAACCGCGCAGGCGGCATTTCAAGCCGGTGCCGTTCCGCGTCATCGCCCCCAACATCATCACCCTCATCGCGCTCTGCCTGGGGTTGACGGCGATCAGGCTGGCCTTCGAGGGGCGCTTCGAGCCGGCGGTGATCGCCATCGTGATCGCCGCTTTTCTCGATGGTATCGACGGGCGGGTTGCGCGGCTTCTCAAGGGCACGACCCGGTTCGGGGCGGAGCTGGATTCGCTGGCCGATTTCGTGAATTTCGGCGTTACTCCGGCCCTCATCCTCTACAGCTTCGTGCTGCATGAGCTGAAGTCGGTCGGCTGGATCACGGTTCTCGTCTATGCCATCGCGATGGCGCTGCGCCTCGCGCGCTTCAACGTGATGCTGGACGATCCGAACCGCCCGGAATGGAAGAAGAACTTCTTCACCGGCCTTCCCGCCCCGGCGGGGGCGCTGACGGCGCTTCTCCCCCTCTATCTCTCTTTCCTCGGCGTGCCGGTGGTCGACGGCGCGGTGGCGCCCGTTGTCCTTGTCTATCTGCTCGGCATCGCCTTTCTCATGGTCTCCACCATTCCCGTCTATTCGGGAAAGACGATGGGCAAATACGTCCCCCGAGAGATGGTTCTGCCGATCTTCGTGCTCTCGGTTGCTGCCTTCGGCCTTCTTGTCAGCTTTCCCTTCGAGATGCTCGCGGTCGCCTCTATCGGCATCTTGCTGACCATCCCCGTCAGCGCGGCGCGGTATCGCAAGCTCGCAAGGCAACATGCGGCAGAGGCCGAGCCGCAGCCTGAGCAAGCGTCTCGGTCGGACGGAACTGTCTAGCTTTTGCCTGGTTTAATCTTCGACCGCCTGGAAGCGTGGAGAGCGACGTGACGGCCATTTTCGAGACATCGTCCCCAAGCTGGCGTCCGCAACTCGTCCTGGCCTCCGCCTCGCCGCGCCGGCTGGCGCTGCTGCAGCAGGCGGGAATTGAGCCCGACGCCCTTTTGCCCGCGGACATGGATGAAACGCCGCTCAAGGGCGAATCCGCCAAGGAGCTTGCCCGCAGGCTCGCCCGCGCGAAAGCGGAGGTCGCCCGCAAGACGGCGCGCTCACGCGAGGATCTCAAGGACGCCTACATTCTTGCTGCTGATACGGTGGTTCTGGCGGGTGGGCGCATTCTGCCGAAGGCGGAAGTGGTGGACGAGGCCGCCGCATGTCTTCGCCTGCTCTCGGGCCGCGCCCACCGGGTCTACACCTCCATCTGCCTCGTGACGCCGAAGGACGCTGTCCGCGAGCGTCTCGTGGAAACCCGCGTGCGCTTCAAGCGCCTCTCCCGGGAGGAACTCGAGCGCTATCTCGCGTCGGGCGAATGGCGCGGCAAGGCTGGCGGCTACGCGATCCAGGGCTTGGCCGGAACCTTCGTGGTGAAGATCGTCGGTTCCTACACCAACGTCGTCGGGTTGCCCCTCTATGAAACTGTCGCGCTTCTGGACGGCGAGGGCTACCCGGTGCGCTTCACCTGGCTCAACGCGGCATGAGCGGGCAGGGAGAGGAACGGCCATGAAACCCGCCAACGAAAACACGCCCAAGGCCTCCCTCGGCGAATGCCCGATCTGCGGCAAACCTGCAGTGACGGAGTACAAACCCTTCTGCTCCAAGCGCTGCGCGGACGTGGACCTCCAACGCTGGTTCACTGGCCGCTACGCCATTCCCACCCCGGAAGGCGAGAGTGATGGTGAAGAGAACGGCCAAGAAAACTAAAGGCTTTCGGTGGGGACGTGCACCGTACACGCCGGACTCGTACACCGCCGCATGTAGTGCGAGCCGTTCAAGTCCTTAATTCTCTGGGAAAATTTGATGGTGCCCAGGGGCGGAATCGAACCACCGACACTGCGATTTTCAGTCGCATGCTCTACCAACTGAGCTACCTGGGCATCCAACGAAGGCCAGTGGCCGTTCGCGTTGGTGGGCGGTGTATAGTCAGCCCTGTGGCGTCTGTCTAGAGCCTTTTGCGAGAGTGCCGGGGGCAAGTGTGGACACACCGGTCATTTGTTTGATGATCGTTCTTCGTCAGTGCGGCTCACCTCAATCAGGAGCTCAAGGAACGTTCGGAGCAAGCAGTATAGCTTCCGGGGGCACCGTCGATCGGACGATGCCCCGAAACGCCTGATTACAAAGTCTTGTCCGAATTTTCAGACTGTATTGGGCGGTTGGAGCCGTCTGTCACCCCTTCAACCTTGATGGGTTCCTTCGCAGAGACCGATCCGAGGAGTGTATCGAGAGCGTTGCCTCCACCGGTAAATCCGGCCTCCGCCAGGATTGTGTTCACAATGGGCTTGTTCGCCTGAAGAGCCAGAAGCTGACCGGCAAGGCCGTCGCCAAGACCAATTCCTGCACCCCCCGAATTCGCCTTGCCGTTGACTAACCCACCCGTGTCGAAAATCCGGATATCCTTGATTTTCTCAATCGGCTTCACCGCCTCGGCCAGGGCCGTCGGTATGATGCGGATGCGCTCGCGGGTGAGCTCGAACTCGATGATGTTGGGAGACAGCTTATTGCGGGCTTCCGTCATTGCAGCCTCCGCTTCAGCTTGAGCCGCACCCTTTTCGCGGATGCCCTCAGCCTCAATCTTGGCGGCCTCGGCATCGGCCAGGGCAATGGTCTTGATGGCCTGGGCCCTGTTCTCGGCGGCATCCTTCTCGGCCTGGGCCGCGACAGTAACGTTCGTTGCCTCGGTTTCTGCCTCCTGCTGCGCGGCGATGACGGCGATACGCTTCTGGCGCTCCGCGATCTCGACCTCGCGCGCGGTAGAAACCTTTTCGTCGGCCGCAACGGCAAGGGCTTCGGCCTCTTTGGCTGCGGCTTTGGCCTCCGATTCCTCCCGGCTCTTGTTGGCGACCGCAATGGCGCTCTCTTGCGCAACGATCTGCACGTCACGCTTGGCCTCCAGCTCGGATTGCTGGACGGCGCGGTTGGCGACGATGTTGGCGCTTTCCTTGATACGCTTGGCTTCGGCTTCGTGTTCGGCGATGGCGAGTTCCGAGGCTATCCTTGCCGTCTCCTCGGCTTGCCGAGCCGCGGCCTCTTTTTCAGCCTGCTCGGCGCGGGTCTTTGCCGAGGCATTGGCAATGTCGCGCTGCTGGGTGAGTTCGGCTTCCTTCGAAGCTCGATCGATCTCGAGCTTGCGCTGGAGGGCTTCACGATCCTTCTCCGCAATGGCGACTTCCGTATCGCGGACCACCTCGTTGCGCTCCTTCTTGCGCTGCTCGGTGATCTTCGTGAGTGTCGCCAGACCTTCCGCGTCGAAGCTGTTGTTGGGGTTGAAGTGCTTGATGTCTGTCTGGTCGAGGCGGGTCAGGGAGACGCTCTCGAGTTCGAGACCGTTGGACGTGAGATCGGCGGCAACCGTTTCCTGCACGGCTTTCACGAACTCGGTACGCTTTTCCTGAAGATCGTTCAGGGACATCGTCGCAGCCACCGAGCGCAGCGCATCGACAAACTTTGCCTCGATCAGTTGGCGCAAGGCGTCCGCGTTGTTCGTGCGATCGCCGAGCGTCTGAGCTGCAAGTGCAATCGAGTCGGCTTCCGGACGGACGCGAACGTAGAACTCGGCTCCGATATCGACCCGCATGCGGTCCCTCGTGATGAGGGCGTCGCCTTCGCCTCGGCGCACCTCGAGGCGCAGGGTATTGAGGTTCACCCAGGCCATAGAGTGGAAGACGGGAAGGACGATGGAGCCGCCGTCCAGCACGACTTTCTTACCGCCGAGGCCCGTACGGACGTAAGCCTGATCGCGGGTCGAGCGCTTGTAGAGAATGCCGATCACCACGCCGATGCCGATGATGGCAACGAGGCAGAGGGCGACCGGGATGACGATGCCATTGAGCATGGAAGTTCTCCGGGAGATTACTTTAGCTGGTTGTCTTGAGTTCTTCGGGGGCCTGGATCACGAAAAAGGTCGGCCCACGTCTGTCGACCAAAAGAACCTGAGCCCCTATCGGGAGGGCAGCGTGGCCTTCAGCGGCTTTCGCCATCAGGAAGTGCCAGTTTCCGTGAGGGTCCTGGACTTTGACGCGGCCGGCCGGCCCTTGATCCAAAGGTCCGAGCGTCACTTCCGCGACAAGGCCGACGAGGTCGTTGTCGGACACCGCATAGGTTTCCTCTCGCGGAACGATGAAGGAAACCAAACGTGTCGTGAAGCGCGTCGCCGGAGCCGCGAGGCAGAATGCGATGAGGCTGGCAATCAGGACGGGCAAAGGCGCCAGGACACGGATGGCGAGCGTTTGAACTGCGAAGCCCGTAGCGGCGAAAGCCGCAAGCCACGAGATGATGAGGATCAGGATGGGAACGCGGCCTGCATTCACCCAGCCCAGCAGTCCACCCACGAAGCCCAGTTCCCCATGATCGGCGTGGTGGCCATCATAGGCATCGAGGTCCAGGCCCTGATCGATGAGGAGGCTTAAGGAAAAGCCTGCGATCAGCGATATCGTCTCGATGAGAACAAGGCTGGCCATGACAAGGCCGGCAATGGCGAAAGGCTGGTAGCTTGTCGACAGGAGGGCGTTCATCGGGTTCTCCGATTATTCTTGTGTTTTGTTATTCTTGTGCCTTGGCCTTGAACGCCGCGAGACGTTCCGCAACGGTTTTATCCCTGTGCAGCCGCTCCAGTTCATTCATTTGTGCGGCATGAGGGTTGCCGCCGGATGCGGGCACGCCTGTCACGCGCGAAATGGTCTCAAGAGAACGCAAGGCCTTGTCCTCGGGCATGCCCGGAGGGGAGGTTCGGGCTCCGTCGGACGTGGCAGCCCGCTCCTGCGCCAGGGATCTCTTCAGCTCCTCAAGTCGCGCCTCTCCCTCTCGACGGGCGGCGATGACGGCCTGCACAGCCCCTTGGGCCTCCTGGATGCGCTCGCTCACATCGCTCGAGGCGACATGCAGGGCGGTGATCTGCGCCTCGATATCGATCTGCCGTTCGATTCCTGCCTTTGCCAGATCTTCACGCCCCTGTTGAAGGGCCGTTGCTATCTTGCCTGAAAGGGCCGCCAGTTCCGTGTCCAACTCGCGAATACGGCTTTCGAGCCTGTGCTGCTCGGCCGTGTGCTTGCCGAGCGCGGCACGAGCTTGCTCTGCCTCCCGGTCAATTTCCCGGATCGCCTGTTCGACCACTGCGACGGGGTCCTTCTGCTCGGCCCTGTCGACCGCAGCATGAGCCAGACCTGCAACCAAGCGACCGACACGGGACAGAATGCCTTCATAAGCCATCGACTTCTCCTCTGCTGGACGAATGAATGGTTTGACGCCGACGATAATCTCGAAACCTGCATCAGCCGGAACGAGGCGGGCCGGTGCGGAGCCGCGCCAGCCTTGTTCATAGCCAACCACGTCGTAGCGCACGCTCACTCGCCCTTGAACCGTGGCGAGCGTAAGGGTTGTAGGCCCCTTGAGGGCGTAGAGCTTCTCGTCGAGAGGGATGCCTGGCAGTTCCTCTCCGGAGCTGCGCCGTGCCGCGAAATCGCGAATGCCCAGGAGAACCATCTGTGCGGGCAATTGGGTTTCAAATCGAATCTGCTCGTAAGCAAGCTTTTGAAGACGCACGACATCGGACTTGATGCCCTCTCGCGTTGCGATCGCCTCAAGTAAGGTCATCATGGAAGCATATTGCGTGAGGGTTTCTCCAATAGCCTCCTGATCCGCAGGCCTCAGATAGAGGGCGTAGCGAAGGCTCGATGATGGAGCTGAAACCTTAAACCTCATGCGAGAAATATAAGTGACTTATTTTGTCACTTCAAGGCCAAAAATGAATATTATCTCATTATGTGAGTCAGGAATCCCAAGGTCAGGCTCTGAAGCGTTCCTGCGGCGGCCCAACCATCACGCTTCACATGCCGATCGATGACCTATGCGCGTTATTTTCATTATCGGGTAGATCGGTGATGACCATCGCTCTCGAAGGCTTTGCTGCTACGTTTATGCCGGCATGCCTTGCGGTGTCTGATCGCCGAAATGAGAGCTGACGTCGTCATTCATCAAGACGCGCCCCGCGAGATCCAAATCCCGCAGGGTGCCAAATTCTACAAACATCACAGTAGCTTTTGGAAGCCAGGCCTTACTCTGGCAGCACGCGCACCGCGCCCTTGGCGGCGCTCGTGGTCAGGGCCGCGTAGGCGCGCAGGGCGGTTGAGACCTTGCGGGTGCGGTTGGCGGGCTTCCAGGCCTGCGCACCGCGCGCTTCCATCGCCGCGCGACGCTGGGCGAGGGTTTGCTCGTCCACGGCGAGTTTGATGGAGCGGTTCGGGATGTCGATCTCGATCCGGTCGCCTTCCTCGACAAGGCCGATCAGGCCGCCTTCGGCAGCTTCCGGCGAGACGTGGCCGATGGAGAGGCCCGAGGTGCCGCCGGAGAAGCGTCCGTCGGTGATGAGCGCGCAGGCCTTACCGAGGCCCTTCGATTTAATGTAGCTCGTCGGATAGAGCATTTCCTGCATGCCGGGGCCACCACGCGGGCCTTCGTAGCGGATCACCACCACATCACCCGCCTTCACGCCGCCGTTCAGGATGCCGTGCACCGCCGCGTCCTGGCTTTCGAACACGCGCGCCGGGCCGCTGAATTTCAGGATGCTCTCATCGACGCCCGCCGTCTTCACGATGCAGCCGTCGATGGCGATGTTGCCGGACAGGACCGCAAGGCCGCCATCCTTCGAGAAGGCATGTTCGGCGGAGCGGATCACGCCCTTCTCGCGGTCGAGGTCGAGATCCTCCCAGCGGCGCTCCTGGCTGAAGGCCACCTGCGTCGGCACGCCGCCCGGAGCGGCGAGGAAGAGGTTGCGAACGCTCTCGCTGTTGGTGCGCTTGACGTCCCAACGCTCGAGCGCATCGCCGATGCTCGATGCGTGGACGCAGCCGCACTCGCTGTGCAGCAGCCCCGCGCGGTCGAGCTCGCCGAGAATACCCATGATGCCGCCGGCGCGATGCACGTCCTCGATATGCACGTTCGACACCGCCGGGGCGACCTTGCAGAGCACGGGCACGTGGCGGGAGAGGCGGTCGATATCCTCCATCGTAAAATCGACTTCCGCTTCGTAGGCGGCGGCGAGGAGGTGGAGAACCGTGTTCGTCGAGCCACCCATCGCAATATCGAGGGTCATGGCATTCTCAAATGCGTTGAAGCTCGCAATCGAGCGCGGCAGGACGGAAGCATCATCCTGCTCATAGTAACGGCGCGCCAGATCCACGATGAGATGGCCTGCCTCGACGAAGAGCCGCTTGCGATCAGCGTGGGTGGCGAGAATGGTGCCGTTGCCGGGCAGGGAAAGGCCCAGCGCCTCGGTGAGGCAGTTCATGGAATTGGCCGTGAACATGCCAGAGCAGGAGCCGCAGGTCGGGCAGGCGGAACGCTCGATGGCCTTCACTTCCTCATCGGTCACGGAGTCGTCCGCAGCGGCCACCATCGCATCGACGAGGTCGAGGGCCTTGAGCTTGCCGCGGAAGTTGACCTTGCCGGCCTCCATCGGGCCGCCGGAGATGAAGATCGTCGGGATGTTGAGGCGAAGGCTCGCCATCAACATGCCGGGGGTGATCTTGTCGCAGTTCGAGATGCACACGAGCGCGTCAGCACAATGGGCGTTCACCATGTACTCGACGGAATCCGCGATGATCTCGCGGGAGGGCAGGCTGTAGAGCATGCCGTCATGGCCCATCGCGATGCCGTCATCGACGGCGATGGTGTTGAATTCCTTGGCGACACCGCCGGCCTTTTCGATCTCGCGGGCGACAAGCTGGCCGAGATCCTTCAGGTGCACATGCCCCGGCACGAACTGCGTGAAGGAATTGGCGATGGCGATGATCGGCTTGCCGAAGTCCTCGTCCTTCATGCCCGTCGCGCGCCAAAGGCCACGCGCTCCAGCCATGTTGCGGCCGTGGGTTGTCGTGCGGGAACGGTACTGCGGCATAGCGAAACCTGAACTGAAACGAGAGCTTGCGAGATATGGCTCTTACACCGAGACGCAAGCGGCGTCCAAACCTTTAGAAGGTCAAGCTTCAGGGCTCACCCGAGGGCGCCGCCTTCTCCATGATGCGTGAAGGCTGTCAAGCTTAAGGGGTCGGCTCGGCGACCTTGGCCTTCGGCGTCTCGCAGGATTGCCCCGGCATCTCGCAAAACATTCCGGCGCGCGCGTAGTTGGTTCCGATCATCTGATCGTATTGAATTGCGGAATACTCGTTGAGAAGGGCCTGCTTGTCTTGCGGAGGGACAGGCGGCAGAAACGGCGAGTCATTGGTGGCGAAAGCTCCCCGATCATTGACACGAATGTCCTTCCTGACAGCCCCCAAAAGGCCGCTGTAGAAGGGATGTTCGTAACCCAAGGTCCGCACGATCAGCTCGGGCAGGAAGGCAGGGCTGATCGTCCCGACGGGCGGAACTTCCTTGCCGTCGCTCCGCCAGACAACAAGCGGCGTGCGCTTGGCGCGCATCTCTTTGGCTATTTCCGAGCCATCAAACACGCCGGTCGATCGATAGAGCGTCTGGTCGCCCAAACCCGGCGCGTGATCGCCGAAGAAGACGAGCAGCGTCGGACGACGCAGCGTCTTGAGCTTTTCGGCCAGTGCGCGGAGCGCCTTGTCGGAATATTCGATGCCCTGTGAGAAACTGCTCAGGACAGCCGCCTGATCCTCATCGATATCGCCCTTCGGCTGAATCTGTTGGGCGCCGTAACGCTTCGGCTGGAACGGCGTATGATTTTGCATCGTGACGGTGAAGAGGAATGTCGGCTCCTCGGCGTCGAGGGCATCCAGGATGAAGTCGTTCAACTTCTCGTCGGAAACATAAGGGCCCAGCTTGGCCGGCTGTTTCATGTCGGAGAGGCCGATGAACTTCTCGAAGCCAAATCGCGGGTAGACCTTTTCCCGGCTCCAGAACCATTTGTGGTAGGGGTGCAGGGCGATGGCGCGGTAGCCAAGCGAGCGGAAGTACCAGGGCAGGGCGGGCGTCGGGCGCGCGATGTATTGCTGATAGGGAAAGCTGCCTTCCGGCAGAAAGGCATTGCTGAAGCCGGTCAGGGCCTCGAACTCGGTATTGGCGGTGCCGCCGCCGAAAACCGGAGAAAAGATGTCGCCCTTTGCGACGGAGCGAACGAAAGGCAGCGGGTCGCGATCAAAAGTGACGCCGGGAAACTGTGTCGGGTCCCAGAAGGCCTCGCTCATGATCATGATCACGTTCGGCGTCATCGATGAGGGCTCATGCGCGTGCTTCGTGCGCGCATACCGGTCTGCGATCTTCTCCAGCTCTTCTTTGGAATAATTCTCCGGCCGATCGACGATGGAGCTGCTGACATTCAGCATGAAGGCCAGGAGAAAGCCGTTCTCTTTATAGCTTTTTTTCTGCACGATAGGGCTGTTTCGGATGCCGAACGTGCGCTTGTAGAAACCTGGCCCATCAGGGTGCATGCTGTAGAGGGCGCCAGCGAGAACGATGCCGCTCAGGACAACGCTGACGATCCGAAAGGGGAGGCGGGTCGGCTTGATGCGCCTGATCGCGAAGATGAGTCCCCATACGAGGGCGACGATGCAGACAAGCGAGAGAACGGCCACAGCCGCTGAGGCCTTCGGGCGCACCTTCACCAGTTGGGGCAACAAATCGGCAACCTGCCCGACGAAGAGGATATCCCACGGAAACAGGGGTTCGAGCAGATAACGCTGCTTTTCACCGCTCGCGAAGCCGATGCCTGCCAGTAAGACCACGATGATGATCGCGCCGAGGTAGCGTCGGCCGATCACTGAATCCAGAAAGACGGCAGCGGCAACAACCGTTGCGAACGTCAGGCCCGCCGCAACCGGAAAGCCCGACATGAACGTGATACCGGCGTGAGGATCTCTCAGCGCCGTCATCTCGATGAGATTGACGCCGAGGATGCCGAATATTCCGTAGAGGAGGGGGGCGATCAGGTAGGATAAAAGTCTGGTCATCAAAAAGTCTCAGAGCAACGTCTGGCGGGCTTGTTTGCCGACCTTATGGATTGTCGTTCCCATGCAGGGATAAGCGGCTTGACGCAAGGTTGATTCGAATGGCGCGCAGATAAGGATAAGCTTCTAGCACGGCCCGTCGCAACTTTGTTCGGAAACTTTGCCGCAGGAGGCCACGAATGCCGCAATGGACAGGCGGCTCAAAAACTGCTCAGAAATTTTGACATTGGCTGCTGCTTCCGAGGGCCATTTCGCAACATGGTTCGCATTCTCACCTACAATGTCCATCGCTGGCTCGGGACCGACCGTAAGATCTCGCCCTCGCGCATTGCGGAGGTAATCGCCTCGTGCGAGCCGGATATCGTGGCCCTGCAGGAGGTCCGGGTGGGCAAGATCGATGCGGGGGCGGCGGATCAGGCGGCGATCGTCGCCAAGGATCTCGGCATGGAGCTGCATTTCCAGCCGACCATCAGGATTCTCGGCGAGCAGTATGGGATCGCTATCCTGACCCGTCACGAGTCCCGCACGGTTCAAAGCGGACGGCTGCCGACCCTCTCGCCCGGGCCCGCCTTCGAGAAACGCAGCGCCTTGTGGGTCTGCGTCGAGACGGGCGGGCACAGGCTGCAGGTCATCAATGCCCATCTCTCCCTGCGCTCCGGCGAGCGCCTCGCGCAGGCGGGCGCATTGGTCGGGATCGAATGGATGGGGCATCCGGATTGCGCCGATCCTGCCGTTCTTCTCGGCGATTTCAACGCACCGCCGCAATCGCGATCCTACCGCCTGATGGCCGGACACCTTCGGGACGCCCAGGTCGCCAGCCCGAAATCGGAACCCAAGCCGACCTTCCACACGCGCGCGCCCGTGCTGCGTCTCGACCATATTTTCGTGACGCCCTCGATCAAGGTGCTCGACGCCGCCCCCGTCCGCACGCCGCTGACGCGGGTGGCGTCTGACCATTTTCCCCTCATGGCCAATTTGAGGCTGATAGCGCCTCATGCCCGCTCGAGCGCCAAGGCCGGCGGGAAAGGGGCGACCCGTGAGGGGGCTTCAAAGAGGGCGTGAGATTCCAGGCTGGCCTTCTCTCCTTGCCCCTTGCAACTGAGGGCGGCGGTGGCTAGGCAATGCCCGTCAAACGAAAACAACGCCCCATGCTCCCGATATCTGTCTTTATCATCGCCAAGAACGAGGCCGACCGGATCGGAGAGACGATCCGGGCCGTTCGCGACCTGACCGACGATCTGATCGTCGTCGATTCCGGCTCGACGGACGGCACGCAGGCCGTGGCCGAGGGGCTGGGCGCGCGCGTCGTCTATAACGAATGGCCGGGATACGGACCGCAGAAGCGGTTTGCGGAGGAGCTGTGTCGGCACAAATGGCTTCTCAATCTGGATGCCGATGAGGTCGTGCCTCCCAATCTCGCGCAGGAGATCCGCGATCTCTTCGCCAATGGGGAGCCGCCCAAGGACGCCTACCGCATCCGCATCGCAGAGATCTTCCCCGGAGAGAGCGCGCCTCATCCGCTCGCTTACGCATTGTCCCCCGTTCGCCTTTATCGTCTGGACGCCGGGCGCTACTCCCCATCGCTGGTTCACGATCGCGTCGATCTGAACCCCGGGGCGAGGGTGGGGCGGCTCAAAGGCACTGTGCACCATTGGTCAGTCCGGTCCCTGGGGGACCAGATCAACAAGCTCAATCGCTATTCCGATCAGCAGGCGGTGGATCTCGACATCCGCGGCGTCTCCATTCCCACCTGGCGCGTGTTCTTCGAGTTCCCCGCCGCCTTCATCAAGGCCTATATTGGCCGCCGCCACTTCCTGCGCGGCACCTACGGCTTCCTGACGGCGATGAACTACGCCATCTCGCGACATCTCAGGCTCGCAAAGCACTACGAGCGCCGCCTTCTGAGTCTGGCTACACGCAAGGACGGCGCACCCGGAGGAGGCTAGCGGGCTCCGTAACGCAGAGCGCTTACTGGTAGAACGTCCAGAGCAGGCTCTCGCTGAGCTCTTTCAAGGCCTCGACGGCATCGGGCCGCTCACGCGCGACGGATGTGATGATGGCGTCGGCGAGCGCGAAAGTTGCGGATGGAGAGTTGGGCAGCAATCTGTTCCGCGCTGGCGCGAACAGGGTCATGTCGGCGATAGGCACCAGCGGCGAGCTTGGTGCGTCGGTCAGCGCCAGCACCATGGCGCCGCGCTCCTTGGCGAGGTTTGTCAGGTCCACTGTGCCACGTGAGTAGCGCGGAACCGAGATGGCCAGCACAAGATCTTCGGCGCCCAATGTCGTGATATGCCGAAGGGCCTGTTCAGGCCCGCCGCGTGACGAAGCGAAGATCACGTTCGCGTCGAGATAAAGCGCCAATCCTTCCTCGAGGTGGGCCGCGACGTGATGGCTCACCCCCGATCCGATGATGAAGATACGGCGTGCGCGCAACAGGGCTTCCATGGCCCGCGTGAACGTCCCTTCGTCGATGGCTGCGAGCGCCCCTTCCAGATTGGCCACCTGGTCCTTGAGGGCGGTGACGAGAGTCGAAAATGCGGAACTCTTCGTGCTGCGGGCATCGGCAAGGCTGTCGACGGGAGCCATTGCAAGCCTCAGCGCCGCTGAGAGCGCGGCCCGGAATTCGCTATAACCGCCATACCCCAGAGCGCGGACGAAGCGTGTGACCGTTGCGGTGGAAGCGCCACTCCGTTCCGCCAATCCTTCAATCGTCATCGTCACAGTTTCGAGCGGATTTTGCAGCACGAAGTCCGCCGCACGACGATGAGCGCCACTGAGCGAGGGATAAACGAGCGCGATCCGGTTCGCGAGATCCGTCGTCGGCTTCAGGGCGTGTGACATGGACGCTCCACGCTGATTGACGTCATGAAATTTTCATGATCTCTAATTCGAGAAAATAGAACTGTCAAAAAGACAGCAACAAGGGAACAGAAAGAGATCCAATGCGCAATCCTATCATCTACGCCTTCGTCGCCGGTACGTGCCTGCTCAGCGCTCCTGCATGGGCCCAGTCCCTCAAGATCGCGCTCAGTTCAGAGCCGACGGCAATCGACCCACATTATCACGATCTGTCGCCGAACAACGCCCTGGCGATGCATATCTTCGACAGCCTGACCAAGCAGGACGAGAAGCAGAAGGTTCTCCCCAGCCTCGCGACCTCCTGGGAGAACGATGGCAAGAATCGTTGGACATTCAAGCTTCGTCAGGGAGTCACGTTCTCGAACGGCCAGCCCTTCACGGCGGACGACGTGGTCTTCAGCTTCTGCCGGACCCTGAAGAACGAGACCGCGATTGCAGGCTCCTTCGCCGACATCACGGGCAACTTCACGGCTGTCGAGGCGCCTGATTCGCACACCATCGTCATCACGACGAAGGCGCCGGATCCGGTGCTGCCGAACTTCCTGTCCGGTGTCGCCATCCTGAGCGCATCCACGCTGCCGCATGGCAAGCTGACCTTCGATGTCGCGAACAACTGCGGCGTCACCGGCAAGTGGCCGGTCGTCGGCGATTTCAACGACGGCAAGCTCGCCATCGGCACTGGCCCCTACAAGTTCAAGAGCTATACGAAGGGAACGAGCATCGAGCTCGAGCGCAACGACAAGCACTGGGGCCCGGCTGAGCCCTGGGCCAACGTGACCTTCGTGCCGGTTCCCAATGCCGGTCCGCGCCTCGCAGGCCTGCTTGCCGGCGATTACGACGTGATCGAAAATCCGGCTGCGCGTGACGTGAGCCGCATCAAGGATGACAAGCGCTTCGGTTATGTCATCACCCCCTCGACGCGTGTGATCTACTTCCAGCTCGACGTGGAGCGCGAACCGAGCCCGTTCGTGAAGACCGAGAACGGCAAGAATCCGCTCAAGGATCCGCGCGTGCGCAAGGCTATGTCGCTGGCCATCGACCGCGATGCCATCATCAAGCGCATCATGGATGGCGCGGCGGAACCGGCCTATCAGTTCCTGCCGACCGGCATGTTCGGCACGCTGCCGAACCCGCCGAAGATTTCCTACGATCCGGCGGCAGCCAAGAAGCTTCTGGCTGAAGCTGGATATCCGAACGGCTTCCAGGTCACTCTTGCAACGACCAATGATCGTTACATCAACGATAGCCAGATCACGCAGGCGGTTGCGCAGTACCTGACGCAGGTCGGCATCCGCGCCGATGTGGACGCGATGGCGCGTGCCATCTACTTCCCGCGTCGCTCCAAGAAGGAGTTCAGCGTGGCGATCGGCGGTTGGGGCTCCACCAGCGGTGAGGCTTCGTCCTTCCTGAAGCAATGGCCCGCGACGCCGGATGAAGCCAAGACCATCGGCGGCTCGAATTACGGCGGCTATTTGGACCCCGAGTTCGACAAGCTGATCCGCACGGCCATCGTCACCCTCGACGATGCCAAGCGGTCCGAGCTTCTCCAGCAGGCCGGAACGAAAGTTATCGAAGGCGGCGCGTTCATCCCGCTGCATTTCGAAAGCTCCGTCTGGGCCTACAAGTCGAACCTGACCTATCTCGGCCGCGCGGACCAGTTCACGATGGCCATGCAGGTCAAGCCGGCGAAGTAAGAAAGCGATAAGAGCCCGCGAGCAGACCGGAACGCCTGACATGACTGCCTACATTTTGCAGCGTCTGATCCAGAGCGTCCTGGTTCTGCTCGCGGTTTCGATTGTGGTCTTCCTTGCCGTCTACGGCATCGGAGACCCGATCGAACTCCTGGTTCCTCCGCAAGTCAGCGCCGCTGAACGCGCGGCGATGATCCGTCGCCTCGGGCTCGATCTGCCCGTCTGGCAGCAATACCTCTCCTTCCTGGGCAGCGCTCTCAAAGGCGATCTCGGAACCTCCTTCGTGCATGGCGTGCCTGCCTTGGGTCTGATCCTGGCGAGACTGCCGGCCACTTTCGAACTCGTCCTTCTGGCCATGAGCGTTGCGGCCTTCATCGGCGTGCCGCTCGGTCTTCTTGCCGGCCTCAATCCCGAGAGCCGCCCGAGCCGCGCGATCATGGCCGGGACGATCCTCGGGTTTTCCCTTCCGAGCTTCTGGAAGGGCATGATGCTGATCCTGCTCTTCAGTGTTTTCCTCGGATGGCTGCCGACGGCGGGACGCGGTGAAACCGTTTTCATCCTCGGCGTGCCGACGAGCCTGCTGACGCTCGATGGCCTGCGGCATATTGCTCTGCCCGCACTCAACCTCGCTATTCCGAACATGGCGCTGATGATCCGCCTCGTCGCGGCGGGAACCACGGAAGCGATGACGCAGGACTATGTGAAATATGCCCGCGCCAAGGGCGTCCGCCGCAGACGCATCGTCGGGCGACATGTGCTGCGCAACATCCTGATCCCTGTCGTGACGGTGGCCGGCATGGAATTCGGCAGCCTTGTCGCCTTCTCGACCATCACCGAGACCGTGTTCGCATGGCCGGGCATGGGCAAGCTGCTCATCGACAGCATCTATCATCTCGATCGCCCGGTCGTCGTCGCTTACGTGATGCTCGCGACCCTGCTTTTCGTCGCCGTGAATTTCTTCGTCGACGTTCTTTACGCGGCGCTCGATCCTCGTGTGAAGTTGACGGGAGACATGGCATGATCCTGTCGAAATCGGTCGCGCCGACGGTGCCGGATTATGCCGACACGTCGTTGCGCAAGAGGGTTCTGCGCCGGATCAAGAACCGCCCCACGACGCGCGGCGCAATCGTCCTTCTGGGAATCCTGCTGCTTCTCGCGCTTTTTGCTCCCTTCATTGCCCCGCAAAACCCGCACGATCTTGCGTCGCTGAGCGTGATGGATAACCGTCTTGAACCCGGCTCCCAAGGGATGACCGGCATTACCTACTGGCTCGGCACCGATGCGCAGGGTCGCGACATGCTGAGCGCTATCCTTTACGGCCTGCGGACCAGCCTGCTGGTCGGTCTGACATCGACAGCAGGCGCGCTCGCCATCGGCGTCCTTGCGGGGCTGGTCGCTGCGCAATTCGGCGGGGCCGTCGATGCGGCCATCATGCGTATTGTCGACTTCATGCTCGGCTTTCCGTCGATCCTCATTGCGCTCGTTCTGCTCGCGTCCATCGGCAGGGGCGTCGACAAGGTGATCATCGCGATCATTCTCGTACAATGGGCCCAATATGCCCGGCTGATGCGCGCTGCGGCGCTCGTGGAGCGGCGCAAGGAATACATTGAGGCCGCCGTCAATTTCGGCCTGCCGACCCGCCACATCATGCTGAAGCATCTGCTTCCGAACTCCATCGGATCGGTGCTTGTCATCTCCACGATCAGCATCGCGAGTGCGATCACGCTCGAGGCCACGCTCTCCTTCCTCGGCGTCGGCGTTCCGGTGACCCAACCCTCGCTCGGACTTCTGATCGCCAATGGCTTCGAGTTTCTGCTCTCGGGAGAGTACTGGATCGCCGCCTTTCCCGGCATCGCTCTCGTGCTGTTGATCATGTCTCTCAATCTCGTGGGCGAGCGCCTGCGCCGCAGCTTCAACGTGAGGGGCTAATGACATCGTCACTGCTCGAAGTTCGCGGGCTCAAAACCGTATTTCATGATCTCAAGGGTGCCTGGCCCGCCGTCGATGGCGTCGATCTCGTCGTGCAGCCGGGCGAGATCGTGGGCCTCGTCGGCGAGTCCGGCTCCGGCAAATCCGTGACTGGGTTCTCGCTGGTGCAACTGATCGATCCTCCAGGCGAGATCGTTGCCGGCGATGTTCTCTTCAAGGGAGAGGATTTGCGGCAGGCTTCCGATGAGCGTCTGCGCAATCTGCGCGGCGACCGCATTGCGATGATCTTTCAGGATCCGCTGATGACGCTCAACCCGGTTCTCACCATCGGCGAGCAGATGGGTGAGGCCATTCGGGAGCATCGCCAATGCAGCACGCAGGAGGCGTTGAAAGAAGCGGCGCAGGCCTTGTCCCGCGTCGGCATCTCTTCCCCCGAAGCCCGCCTGAAGCAGTATCCGCATGAATTCTCGGGCGGCATGCGCCAGCGCGTTGCGATTGCGACGGCGCTCCTGAACGAGCCCGATCTGATCATTGCCGACGAGCCGACGACCGCGCTCGATGTGACGATCCAGAGCCAGATCCTGTTCGAAGTTCAGAAGCTCAGCCGCGAAACCGGCACGGCGCTTTTGTGGATCACGCACGATCTCGCCGTCGTCGCCGAACTCGCTGACCGTGTCGCTGTCATGTATGCCGGGCGAATCGTCGAGACGGGAACCGTCGACGATGTTCTCGACCGCCCCCGCCATCCCTATACGCTCGGCCTGCTCGCCTCTTCCGCCGCGACGGTTGCTCCGGGTGAGCGCCTGAAGCAGATCAACGGCGCGGCTCCCAGCATCGACGCACGCCCGAGCGGATGCCCGTTCCGCCCGCGATGCGAGCGAGCCCTTCCTGTCTGCGCCGAGCTCGATCCACCGTCTCAAATCCGGACGGACGGACACAGCTATCGTTGCCACAACCCCGTGCCTGAGGGCAGCGCCCCATGAACGCTCCTTTCTTCGAGCTGCGAGGTGTGAAGAAGCACTTCCGCGGCAAGCAGACATTCGCGCAGCGCATTCTCGCCGCAACCGGCAACGCGCCGCCGCCGCCCGTCTTGCGCGCGGTCGATGGCGTCGATCTCAGCGTCATGCGAGGAGAGGTGCTGGGCCTTGTCGGCGAGTCCGGTTGCGGCAAGTCTACGCTTTCGCGCATCGCGACCGGCATTTCCAAGCCCAGCGCCGGGGACATCGTTTATGAAGGGCGGCCTGTCGCCGAACTCCGGGGCAAGGAGCGGCTGGATTTTCTCCTCAAGGTCCAGATGGTCTTTCAGGACCCCTATGCGTCGCTCAATCCGCGCATGCAGGTGGGCAACATCGTCGGAGAGGCGCTTCGCGTTCATAGCCTGGTGCCGAAGAGCGAGATCGACGCTGCAGTAGACAAGGCCATGACCGAAGTCGGCCTCGATCTCGCTTACAAGAACCGTTACCCGCATCAGTTTTCCGGAGGACAACGCCAGCGCATCGGCATTGCCCGCGCGCTCGCGGTGAAGCCGAATTTCCTCGTTTGCGACGAGCCGGTTTCCGCATTGGACGTCTCGATCCAGGCGCAGGTCGTCAACCTGTTCATGGACATTCGCGAGAAGCACGGGCTGACTTACCTCTTCGTCAGTCACGATCTCGGTGTCGTCCGGCACATCAGCGACCGGGTCGCGATCATGTATCTCGGACGCATTGTCGAGATCGGGCCTGCTGCCGAAGTCTTCGCCAAACCGGCCCATCCCTACAGTGCAGCCCTGATCGCTGCGAGCCCTTCGACGGAACGGCGCAAGCGCGCATTCCAGCCGCTGAAGGGCGAGTTGCCTTCACCGCTGGCGCCGCCGAGCGGTTGCCCGTTCCACCCCCGCTGCGAGCACGCCACGTCGAAATGTCGTGAAGTCCGCCCGGTCCTGAAAGAGATCGCTCCCGGACGAAGCGCAGCCTGCCATTTGCATAATTCGGACAACGCATGACGACGACCACGCTTACTCCTCAGATCGGCCGCAGCACGCTTCCCTTCGTCGATCAGTTCCACCCCGACCGGCCTCTTGAAGTGAACTTCTATCGCCCGGCCGATCATGGTCCCGACGATCCGGTCGTCATCGTCCAGCACGGCATGCTCCGCAATGGCGACGAGTATCGCGATTTCTGGATTCCTGCGGCGGAGAAACACCGCATCCTGATTGCCGCGCCGACTTTTTCCGACGCGCACTTTCCCAACGCGGAATCCTACAACAACGGATTGATCATCGGGGAGGGCGCAAGCGTGCGTCCTTTCGAGAAATGGCTCTATGCCGTGCCCGCGCGCGTCCTTGCCGCTCTGCGGAAAGGCGGCGTGACGCGCCGCGCGAAGGTCCGGCTCTACGGTCACTCGGCGGGCGGACAGTTCGCTCATCGACTTCTCGCGACGCAGGATCATGAATCTTTCGAGGCCGTCATCGCCGGCAATCCCGGCTGGTACACCTTGCCGACGCTTGATCGCGTTTTCCCCGAAGGACTCGGCGGGATCGGTCTGGACGAAACCACATTGGCGCGCTGGTTCGCGTATCCGATGCACATCTTCGCAGGCGATCAGGACATCGTCACCGACGATCCGAGCCTGCCTGCCCAGGCCGAGGCTTTGAGGCAAGGGCAGCACCGCTATGCGCGCGCTCATTTCGTTTACGACTTCGCCCGCAATGAAGCCGAGCGTCGCCGTCTTCCGTTCAATTGGAAACTGATCCGCATTGAAGGCGTGGGCCATGATGGCGCGGCGATGTCGCGCGCCGCCGCCGCCTATTGGTTCGAGGGACGTATTCCGCCGGCTGAAGAACTGGTATCCAGCGAACCCGCCGCCCTGTGACGCCCATAAACGCAGACTTCGGAGCAAGACATGAACGTTCGAAATGAGATCTGGCAGCAAGTAGATGCCGCCAAGGACAGGCTCATTGCCTTGAGCGATCGGGTCTGGGGAATGCCCGAGGTCTGCTACACTGAAGTCCGCTCAATGGCCGAGCATGCTGCGGAATTGCGTCATCAGGGCTTTCGCGTCAACGAGGGCGTTGCCGGCATTCCGACCGCCGTTATCGGCGAGGCAGGGGAGGGCGGTCCGGTCATCGCTTTCTTGGGCGAATACGATGCCCTTCCGGGCTTGAGCCAGGAATCCGGCGTCGCGGAGCATCAGCCCATCGAAGCCGGCGGACACGGGCACGGATGCGGCCACAACCTTCTCGGATCGGGCGCGATGCTTGCCGCCGTCGCCCTGAAGAATTGGCTTGCGGAGAAGGGCATTCCGGGTCGCGTCCGGTACTACGGCTGCCCCGCGGAAGAGGGCGGCGCGGCCAAGGCCTTCATGGTGCGCGCCGGCGCATTCGACGATGCCGATATCGCCATCTCCTGGCATCCTTACAGCTTCTGGGAAGTCGCGCCGGCATTGTCGCTCGCCAACACCCGCGCCGACTTCGCGTTCAGGGGCCGCGCAGCTCATGCCGCCGCAGCTCCTCATCTGGGGCGCAGCGCACTCGATGCGGTGGAGCTGATGAATGTGGGCGTGAATTACATGCGCGAGCACATGCCCTCCGATGCGCGCGTGCATTATGCCCTGCTCGATACGGGCGGCATCGCGCCGAACGTGGTGCAGGCCTATGCCCGCGTGCGCTACTCGATCCGCGCCATGGACCTACCCGGCATGATCGAGCTGGTTGAGCGCGTGCACAAGATAGCGCAAGGCGCGGCTCTCATGACGGAGACGAGCGTGGAGATGCGCATCGTCAGCGCCGTGTCGAACACCCTTGGTAACTCACCGCTCGAACATGCTCTGAACAATGCGATGGAAGAGCTCGGCCCGCCGCCTTTCGATGGTGCGGACCGTGACTTCGCGAAGAAGATCCGCGCGACCTTGTCCGAGCAGGAGATCGCGTCGGTCTATCGGGCCATCGGCCAGCCGCAGACCGATGCGCCGCTCGCCGATTTCCTTGTGCCCCTCGATTCACCGCGCAAGCCGATGATCGGCTCCACCGATATCGGCGATGTGAGCTGGGTGGTGCCCACCGTTCAGGCCCACGCTCCGACGGTGGCAATCGGCACGCCGTTCCACACCTGGCAGGTCGTCGCCCAGGGCAAGATGCCGGCAGCGCAAAAGGCTATGGTTCATGTCGCCAAGGCCATGGCTGCAACCGGCATGGCCGCGATCATCGATCCTGCGCTGATTACAGCGGCTAAGGCCGACCTCGCTGAGAGAACGCGGGCAACGCCTTACGAGAGCCCCTTGCGCGAGGGTGTCGAACCCCCGCTGGACATGTCGCGCGGCTGATCTCCGGATTTCGGGCTGCCGCAGGCAGCCCGGTCTCTGATGGGGCAGACGGCAGGCTGTTGAGGCTCAAGAGAGTAGCCCAGCGCTTCAGCCTCGATAACGCAGTGCATCTGCCAGCACAGCGAAAGCTGGCGTAGGTTGATGGCGGCTCGGATAATAGAGGTGATAGCCGGAGAACGGCGGACACCAATCGGCGAGCACCCGCACGAGACGACCATCGGCGAGGTACGTCTCAACGTGATCCTCCATAAGATATGCCAGCCCGAGGCCTGCCAGTGCTCCATTGAGGGCGAGTTCGGTGACGTTGAACACGAGCTGTCCCTCGACGCGCACTTTCAACTCGTGCCCGTCCTTCTCGAATTCCCATGCGTAGAGGCCGCCATAAGTCGGCAGGCGCAGATTGATGCAGTCATGACTCACCAGATCCTGCGGATTCTTCGGCCTGTGGCGTTTCTCGAAGTAGGACGGTGAACCGACCACCGCCATGCGCAAGTCGGGTCCGATACGCACCGCGATCATATCTTTCTCGACCTGCTCCCCAAGACGGATCCCGGCGTCGTAACGTTGCGCGACAATATCGGTGAGGCCGTAATCGATGACGACTTCAACCTTGATGTCGGGGTAATCTGGAAGCAGTTGTTCCAGGGTTGGCCAGAGGATCGTGTGAGCGGCATGCTCGCCGGTGGTAATGCGGATGGTGCCGGCGGGCTTGTCACGAAACTCGCTCAGCGCGGCTATCTCGGCATCGATCGTATCGAACGCCGGGCTGATGGTGCGAACCAGGCGTTCCCCGGCCTCCG
Source organism: Microvirga flavescens (assembly GCF_003290125.1). Taxonomy (GTDB): domain Bacteria; phylum Pseudomonadota; class Alphaproteobacteria; order Rhizobiales; family Beijerinckiaceae; genus Microvirga; species Microvirga flavescens. Next base: position 77,131 of record NZ_QMKH01000003.1, on the reverse strand, counting down.
TCGGCACGACGCTCCTCGTGGTGCGGGCCAGGAGGCGGACGCCGAGCCGTGCTTCAAGTCGACGCATGGTGTAGCTGAGTGCAGACTGCGAGGTTCCGAGCTTAGCCGCGGCCCGGGTGAAGCTCCGCTCCTCCGCCACGGCCAGAAACGCCATCAGATCGCCAAGCTCGTCGCGATGCATTTATGAATTCCAAATATAAGCCCAAGACGTTTTTACCATCTAATCGCCTGCGCCCAAAAACATTAGATCTCGATCAGCGAAGGAGAAGAACGATGAAAATCACGCGAAGCGGTTCTCTTCCCTCCGGCAAGGGGCCGACGGAGTGGTTTACCGGCATCGTGCGGATAGACCCTCTATTCCAGGCGAGTGCTCCGGCCCGTGCAGCAGGCAACGCGGTCACCTTCGAGCCCGGCGCTCGCACCGCATGGCATACGCATCCCCTCGGCCAAATCCTGATCGTGACGGCAGGCTGCGGCCGGGTCCAGCGGGAGGGCGGACCAATCGAGGAAATCCGGCCCGGTGACGTGGTTTGGTTCGAGCCCGGTGAGAAGCACTGGCATGGTGCTGCCCCGACCACGGCCATGACCCACATCGCCATTCAAGAAGCGCTCGACGGCAAGGCCGTCGATTGGCTGGAGCATGTCTCCGACGTGCAATACCAGGCAGAATGACAGACTACCTTTCGCAGGAGGAAGACAATGCAGAAACGCCGACTTGGAAAGAGCGGGCTTGAAGTTTCGGCTATCGGCCTTGGCTGCATGGGCTTGAGCTACGGCTATGGCCCCGCGACAGAAACGCAGGAAGCGATCCAACTGATCCGAGCGGCCTTCGAGAGCGGCGTCACCTTCTTTGACACCGCCGAGGCCTATGGCCCTTACAAGAACGAAGAGCTCTTGGGCGAAGCTCTGGCTCCTTTTCGCGACCAGGTGGTGATAGCCACCAAATTCGGCTTCGAGTTCAACGCGGAAGGTGGTCAGAGCGGCATGAACAGCCGTCCGGAGCACATCCGCGAAGTCGCGGAGGCCGCGCTCAAGCGGCTAAGAACCGACCGCATCGACCTGTTCTATCAGCATCGCGTTGACCCGAACGTGCCGATCGAGGACGTGGCTGGAATGGTCAAGGATCTGATCAAGGAAGGAAAGGTCAAGCACTTCGGATTGTCCGAGGCGGGTGCACATACGATCCGCCGCGCTCACGCGGTGCAGCCGGTTGCAGCGCTCCAGAGCGAGTACTCTTTGTGGTGGCGAGAACCTGAACAGGAAATCCTGCCAACATTGGAGGAGCTTGGCATCGGCTTCGTGCCTTTTAGTCCGCTCGGTAAGGGGTTTCTCACGGGAGCAATCAACGAGAGCACGACTTTCGATGCCAAGGACTTCCGCAATGTCGTTCCGCGCTTTTCGCCGGAGGCCCGGCACGCGAACCAGACTCTTGTCGATCTGCTGGGGCGGATCGCTGCTGGCAAGCATGTGACCTCCGCCCAGATTGCGCTCTCGTGGCTGCTTGCCCAGAAATCCTGGATCGTGCCGATTCCCGGCACCTCGAAGCTTCATCGCCTCAAGGAGAATATCAACGCGGCTTCAGTTGAGCTGACGCTTGATGACTTGCGTGAGATCAATGAGGCTCTCTCCAAGATCACAGTGCAGGGAGATCGGTATCCGGCGAATCTTCAGGCGCGGATCAATCGTTGATCGCCGTGGCGCATCTTGCATCAGCCGTTTCACCTAAAGGCGGCTGAAATGTCTTTGATCATGCCAACCCAATGAAGGGAATGAATACATGGCAAGCTTTCGTTACAAAACATTCGGCTATGCGGCTCCGTCCGTAGGCGCGCGTCTCCAGCCTTTCTCCTTCGAGCGGCGGGCCTTGCGTCCCAACGACGTTGCGATGGAAATTCTCTATTGCGGCGTTTGTCACTCTGATCTGCATTGGGCGCGCAACGATTGGGGCTGGTCGAACTATCCCGTCGTTCCCGGCCACGAGATTGTCGGCCGTGTGATCGAGGTCGGCCCCGAGGTGACGCGCTTCAAGGTGGGCGACCATGTCGCCGTGGGATGCATGGTCGATAGCTGCCAGCATTGCGACCAGTGCCGCAAGGGTGAAGAGCAACTCTGCCGTGAAGGCAATACCGGAACCTATGGCGGCTTTGACCGCATCACGCAGGAAATGACCCAAGGGGGCTATTCCAAGCACCTGGTCGTTCGCCAGGAATTCGTCCTGCGCGTTCCGGATGGTCTCGATCTCTCTCGGGCCGCTCCGCTACTGTGCGCCGGCATCACGACTTACTCTCCGCTGCGCACCTGGAATGTTGGGCCGGGCAGCCGGGTCGGCGTGATTGGTCTGGGTGGTCTCGGCCATATGGCCGTGAAACTCGCCTCGGGCCTTGGCGCTCATGTGACGGTCATGAGCCGCACGCCCGACAAGAGGGCCGATGCGCTGGCCCTTGGCGCCAACCGGTTGCTCGTCTCCACCGATCCTGAAGCCATGGCGCAGGCGCACGACAGCTTCGACCTCATCATCGACACCGTTCCGAACAAGCACGACCTCAATCCGTATCTGCCGCTGTTGGACGTGGACGGCACATTGGTGCTCGTGGGCCAGATCGGACCACTCGACGAAATGTCCTCTGTCCCGCTCCTGCTGGGGCGTCGGCGTGTCGCGGGCTCGCCCATCGGCGGCATCGCCGAGACTCAGGAGCTGCTCGACTTCTGCGCTCGCAAGAACATTCTGCCTGAAACCGAGACGATCCGCATGGACGAGATCAACGAGGCCTACGAGCGCATGGAACGCAGTGACGTACGTTATCGCTTCGTGATCGACATGGTGTCCCTGACGGCCTGATTATTACATATGCTGCCGACGCGCTGGTTCACCATGCGCGTCGGCGCTCGCTGGCAATAACGAAGGAGATCGGGAGTGAGCAACTTCCAGGTCTCACACTAAAAACTCGAGCTCGCATCGACTGGCGTGAAGCCCGCATTCCCAGGTCAGATCAAAGAGAAGGATCGGCGGCCTACATAATCCGGGAACGCTTTCCCGGCGCGGAGCAGGGATCGTCCGCCGGCATCAGAATGTCCTGCCGCGTGTGACAAGGCTCACCCTCGTCCTCATGGTTTCGTAGCGCTCCCCTCACGGCAAAGGCAGCGCCGGACACCAATGATGGCTTGAAGGCCTTATTTATCAGATACTTGGGGGGAAGGTGGCGGAGACGGAGGGATTCGAACCCTCGATACCCTTTTGGGGTATGCTCATTTAGCAAACGAGTGCCTTCAGCCGCTCGGCCACGTCTCCGGTGGCGGAGTACTTAAGAGGTGATTGGGGCGCGGTCAATGCTGTTGTGGCGCAAAGGTGTGGGCTCGGCGTTCGATGCGGAGGAGGGCTGAATTCCCGAGGCCTTACCCAAGCGGGGCCGACAGGGGTGAAGCTCTGGTCGTGGAATCAGAGCTTGCCCTTCCTGCTCTCGCTCGAGCCTTGCTCAAGCTGGCGATAGACGGCTTCGGCGGTGCCAAGCAGGCGGCTCCGGTCCGTTTTTGCGGTCACGACATAGGACAGGCCCTGGTCGATCCATGAAAACGCCGAAACATCGCCTTGCGCCTCGAATCGAAACGCCGTCTGGTCGCCTTCATCGCCAGGGCGCACGTAAAGCGTCAGCCGGGTACCCTGGGCGTCGTCGTACATGAACAGCGCGGCGGGTTTTCCCTCTGCCGGCAGGAGGCGTCCGCCCATCAGCTGGTAGCCCTGTTGGGACAGGTCAGGGGCGAGGAGGGGCTTGCCGAGGCGGCGGGAGAGCCACTGAACCAGGTGCGCCTCCTGATCGGCGCGCACTTCCACAGGGTGGGCCGTTTCCACCACATAGGTGCGGTAGGCTGCGATGGCGCTCAAGGTTGCCGTGTTCGAGGCGAGCACGGCAGGGGGTGCGAGGCGAGGGGAGGCTATCCATTGGTTCGCCGACCAGCCGAGCACTCCTCCTGCGATGAGCCAGGATACGGCTGCCGCGATGGTGCCGAGGTGTCGGATCGCGGGGCGGCGGCGCTCCGCCATGATGTTGGCGACCCGCAGCCGCGCAGGAATCGGTTCGTTCGCCTTGAAGGCAAGGCGGGCGCGCAGGGCCTCGCGATGGTCGCGGTCGGCAACAGTGCGGAAGGCCGCGGCCTCGTTGGCCTTCAGATAGGCCTCCACGCTCACCTTCCGCTCGGGGGTGAGGCGACCATCCACATAGGCCTGCAGATCGTCTTCGCCGATGGGGCGCTGACCTGTCATTTGACCCTCCGCAAAACCATTGCGCGACCAGTCTCCATGTATTGCCGCAGTTTTTCCCGGCCCCGGCTCAGGCGGGACATGACGGTTCCCACCGGCACGTCGAGCACTTTTGCGACCTCGTCATAAGACAGGTCCTCAACACCGACCAGAAGCAAGACCGAGCGCTGTTCTTCCGGCAACGTATCGAGACCCGCAAGAACGTCGCGCGCGCCGAGCGCGGCATCGGGGTGTCCTGCATCGAGCGCTACGTTCTCCAGGGCTTCCTCTCCCACATGAGGCCCGCGGCTGGTCCGCTGGCGCAGGAGGTTGAGGAACAGGTTGCGTTCGATCGTAAAGAGCCACGCCTTCAGGTCACCGTCCCGTCGCCGCGAGTGCCAACGCGAGATCGCGCGCTCGAGGGTGTCCTGCACGAGATCATCCGCCATGTCGTCGTCGCGCAAGAGCGCCCAGGCATAACGGCGCAGCGCCGGAATATGCGGTTCGAGCAGGGTGGCGATCTCTTCCACGAAGGGAGGCTCCTCGGTAGATGGGGCAGGCCGTCGTGCGGCCTGCCCTTGTCCCGATCAGGGCGTCGCGATGTGCCAGACGTTGTTGACCCCGTCACCGGTGACGTCGCCCGGCTTGGAATCCTTCGCCCATGTATAGACCGGCTTGCCCTTGTAAGCCCACTGCTTGGCGCCGTCGTCGCGAGTAATCACGCTCCAATCGCCGGAAGCTTTCGCGTCGGCGGCCGCCTTCAGCGGGGGCCAGTTGGTGGCGCAGGCATCGTTGCAGGCCGACTTGCCGGCGGAGTCCTTGTCGAAGACGTAGAGGGTCATGCCCTTCGCGTCCACGAGGGCCTTGCCCTTGGAGGTTTCCGCCACCTTGGCATCCTGTGCGAGAGCGATGCCAGCCGTGCCGAGGGCGGCGAGAATGATGGCTGCTTGTGCGATGTTCTTGAACATGAGGTTTCTCCCGGGTCGCCGATGACCCAACCATTAAGACACCCGGGAGAGGGGATTTATTCCGCATCTTTTTCACGATGCGCGAACTGGCGGCTTTGCCGCTGCGGTGATCGTCCGATCAGATCACGAAGAAGTCGGCATTGGTCATCTTCAGACCCTTCTTGAACTGGGCGATCTTGACCTGCTCCTGAGCGCCGGTGCCGTCGGCATCGTAATAGAGCGCCCCCGAGCTCTTGTCGTAGATGATGCGGTCGCTCGCGTCGTGGGCGGCCTTGCCGATGTAGAACATGTCCTTCTTCAACTTGGCCGGCTTTTTCTCCGATCCGGTCTTGCCGAGCGCCTTGAATACGGCGTTCTCGAGCCAGATCGAGTCGTCGACGACCTTGAAGTCCGTCACCTTGTCCACGTTGGTTTTCTTGTCGGGCTTGATGCTGAACACGAATGTGTCCTTTCCGGCACCGCCGGTCAGAACGTCGTTGCCGCCATAGCCGAACAGCCGGTCGTCTCCGCCCTGGCCGTCCAGGGTGTTGTTGCCTGCATTGCCCTTGATGATGTTGGCGGTGTTCGAGCCCGTCAGCTTGAGAGCCTTGCGCCCGGTCGATGTTGCAAGGCTCAGCACTTCCACTTCGGTGTCGAGGGAGAGTGCGAAGCTCACGCTCGCCATGACGGTGTCGTATCCACCGCCCACGGCCTCGACCACGGTGTCGGTGGAAGAGTTGACGAAGTAGAGATCGTCTCCATCGTTGCCAACCAGCCGGTTCGTGCCGACGCCGCCGTCGATGATGTCGTTGCCGGCTCCGCCGATGAGCGTATCGTTGCCGCCGCCGCCGCCGATCATGTCATTGAACGGCGTGCCGATGGTCATGTCGTCGTTGGGCGTACCCGTTGTCGAGATGCCGGATGTGCGGGTGTCGACGATCTGCGCTCTGACACCGCCGCTGCCATCGTCCGCGAAGGGGACCGCGGGAAGGGGCTCACCGGTTTCGGGGTCGTAGCTGGGATCGGCGCTGTAGGTCATGGTCAGGCTCGTCCACGACACGAGCAGGCGGCCATCCCCGAGCGAGGTCACATGCGGAGTGCGAATGGCATCTCCCGGCCCAGCGCCCAACGAAAGCTGCGAGCCGGCGGCGTTGCCGTAAGCGTCGTAGACGGCGAGGCGCACATGGGGAGACACATCTTCCTGTGCGCCGGGCGTGCCATAGGCAATGGCAAAGCCGCCGTTCGGAAGCGCGGTGATCGATCCCGGATTGCGCGCGCTGTCCATCGTCTGGCCGATTTCGAAGTCACCGCTCGCCGCCGTGCCGTCCGCATTGAAAATGCGGGCTCGAATCCACGCGGCGGAGTCATCGCCCGCGTTCGGGTCCCAGTGGAGCCATGTCGCGACGAAGCGCCCGTCGGCGAGCGCCGTCAGGGAGGCACTCGTTTGCCGCCATTCCGTCATGGCGGGCAGAATCTCATCCGCGGTGTCGGGAACGGCATCTCCGTCCGGCGTGAGAACGCGAACGCGAAGGGTCGTATCTCCCTCTTCATTCAGCTCCGGGCCGATATCCGTATAGACCAGGGCGACATTGCCGTCGGCGAGGGTCGTGATGATCGGGTCCTGCTGCGTGCCGGCGCTCAAACCTTCGATGATCTTTTCACCGACGGCGGATTGGCCGAAGGCGTTGAAGCGTTGGAAGCGGATATCCGTCGATCCCAGGCTCTCCGGATTTTGGCTGGAAAATCCACGGTCGTAGGTGACAGCAAACCCGCCATCGGCAAGGCCGGTGACGGATTGCGAGAAAACTCCGTTCTCACCGCCTTGCACCAGTGTCATCTTGCCACCCGTGGCGGTGCCGCTGGCGTTGTAGAGACGCGCCTGCAGATCCGGCAACGAGGAGCCCTCAGCAAGGTGCAGCCAGGTCACCACGAACCCGCCGCCCTTGAGGCTCGCCACTTTCGGCGCGTCTTCGGTTCCGGTGCCGCTGGCCACGACCTGCTCGGTTCCCCGTCGGCTGCCGTCGGCATTGAAGACCTGCGCGCGCAAATCCCACGCGCCTTCCCCGATCGTTTCAGCATCGACCTGCCAGACGGCGACAAATCCTCCGTCGTTGAGCCGGACGACCTGCTCGTTGGTGTGCAGTACGGGTGTGTACGCCGTGCCATTGAGGCGGAATTCCGGTCCGGTAACGACGGCTGCCATGTTTGTATCCTGAGATTTCTGGATTTGAGTGCTAGGCACTTGCGTAGCGGAAGCGGGCATCCTTTCGCCCCCTTCAAACACACTGACTTTCCAAAAATGGACCGCAAAGAAAAACAGCCGCAAACCTAGTCGAATCAACGGTTTCGGGGATTCCGCGATCTGGTTAGATCTGCGTCAGAAAAGTGTAGGCCAACATGGCCGATTCTTGTCTTCACAGTGATCGTTACGTTCGGAAAGTAGATATGGCTAAGTTGTTCGAATTTCAGGCTGAGAGTCTTCCGTCCTGGAATGACGGAAACTACATGATGCCTTGGACCCAGGAGACCCTCAATGAGATCCAGAAGGACGGCGCATCGCAGGTTGTGATCGTTCCGACTGTTTACATGGATTCGTTGACATCCAGTGTCGTCTACCGCGACAACACCGATCCGGGAGGGCACAGTACCGACGAATGGCATCGCACGGAAAGCGATGCCTCGATCCGCGTGGCGCTGCAGCAGATCAAGGCGCGCGGCATGGAGGCGATCTTCAAGCTCCATGTCAACATCCAGAGCGGCGAATGGAACGCCTGGATCAATCCTGCGAATGTCGACCAGTGGTTCGACACGTACAAGCAAGCCGCCGTTCACTACGCGCAGTTGGCCCAGGAGGCGGGCGTCACGGCTTTCGCCATCGGCAATGAAATCGAAAGCATGACGGGCCCGCAATACCGCGACAAGTGGATCGAGGTCATCGATGCCGTTCGCGCGGTTTACACCGGCAAGTTGACCTATGCGGCGACCTGGACGGAGGCGTTCCACGTCAGCTTCTGGGATCATCTCGATTACGTTGGCGCCAACCCGTATATCAGCTTCACCAACAGCTATAACCCGACGCTGCAGCAGATGGTCGACGGCTGGACCAAGCCGTCCACGGTCCAGAATGTGCGCGACGTTGTCGGTGACAAGCCGGTGATCGAAGCCCTGCGCGACCTTGCCATTGAAAAAGGAAAGCCACTCATCTTCACGGAAACTGGCTTCCGCAGCATGGACGGCAACAATCGCGAGCCGTGGAGCACGGAGCCGAACGGCACCATTGACCCTCTTGAACAGGCCAACATGTTCAAGGCCTTCTTCAAGATTCTCACCGACTACAAGGCCCCCTGGATTGGCGGTTACTGGTTGTGGAACTACGATGCGGGTCAACTGCCTTTGGATCCCTCCCCAGACAACGGCTATTATACCCACGGCAAGGTCGCGGATTCCGTCATTGAGACGTACCTGAAGAACCCCGTCCCGATCGCGGGGCGAGTGCTCACGGGAACGGCTGCGGCTGAAACCATCTCCGGCGGCTTCAACAACGACACGATCAACGGTTCCGGCGGAAACGACACGCTGGTCGGTGCCGAGGGCGCCGATACGTTCATCTATTTCGGCGGCGGCGGCTCTGACATCATTTCCGATTTCCAGTCGGGCACCACCGGTGACAAGATCCGCCTCATCAACACGTCCGCGACGAGCTTTGTCACCCTGGACGTGACGAGCGTCGAGGACGGATATCGCGTCGTTTTCGCCGATGGTGGATCGATCCACATCAAGACGACCGCGACGTTGGTTGAATCCTGGTTCGAATTCGGAACAGGCACGGGCACCTCCGGCCCCTCGACCCGTCCCAGCGCTGGTGATGACGAGATCACAGGCACAGCGCGCAACGACGTGGTGAACGCTCTTGCGGGCGATGACCTCATCGACGGGCTTGCCGGCAACGACAGGCTGTTCGGCGGTGAAGGCAGCGATACGCTCCAGGGCGGCGAGGGCGCTGACAAACTCTACGGCAATGCCGGCGATGATGTGCTCGATGGCGCCAACGGGGCCGACAGGCTCGAGGGTGGTGACGGGGACGACATGCTCACCGGCGGCGCGGGCAAGGACACCGTTCTCGGCGGCCAGGGCATTGATCTGCTTAATGGCAACTCCGGCAACGATGTCCTCTACGGCCAGGGCGGCGACGACATGATCTCCGGCGGGACCGGTAACGATACCGTCAAGGGCGGCACCGGCAACGACAAGATCGACGGCGATGACGGCAACGATGTCCTCTATGGCGAAGACGGCGATGACGTTCTGAGCGGGTGGTTCGGCAACGACAACATCCGTGGCGGCAACGGCAATGACGTCATCGAGGCCGGGGGCGGTAACGACAAGTTGCGTGGTGGGGCTGGCGCTGACCGTTTCGTGTTCGGCGCAGGCATGGAGCACGACACCATCTATGACTTCAGCATCAAGGGTGGCGACATGCTCATCATCCAGGGCCATATGAACGGCACGACCATCGGCGACAACTTCGCGGCCATTCAGTCACGCATGAAACAGGTCGGGCGCGATACGGTGATCAACCTCGGCGGTGAGGACCAGTTGACCCTGATCAACGTGAAGGCTGCGAGCCTGACCGCTGAACACTTCTGGTTCTGGTAATCCACGTCGGAACGGACAAAAAAGAGCGCGGCCGGGAATTAGCTTTCCGGCCGCGTTGTCATTGATGGCGATGGCAAGACGGTCATAGAGACCGTTCGCTCATCGCGATTTGACGATCCCTGAGAACCCGGCCACGGCCAGAAGGCTCAGCGCCCAGCCGACGATGGTCTGGAAGTAGAAATAGTTCAACGCGAGGGGGCCGCCCGGTTTCGAGGGGTCGGGCCTCCAATACTGCATCTGCCCAATTTCGAGGACAGGCAGCAGCGTATCCAGAGAGTACATCCAGGCATTGAACTCGGGATAGCTCGCGGCTTCGGGCTGGGCATGAAAGCAGGAAAGCTGCGTCTGCCCCTTTTCCGCACGACCGTAGGCGAATTGCCCTGTCGCGGGCATGAACTGGCGTTCGGTCTGTTCAAGAGCGCACAAGGTCCATTCCGGCGAGCGCAGCACGACGGGGCTGTTCGGCTTGAGCGCGCCTTCACTCTCGGCGACGTTGAAGACTACGACGCCCAACGCCCAGAACACGGCGAGCCACAGAAACGCGACAAGCGGCTGGCGCCCATAGAGAACGGTGATCCCGAGCAGACCGTCCTTGGCCGCCAGGAGGCCGCGCAGCAATGTGTTGTGCATGCGTGCACGGCGTGCGCGCCGTTGCAGCCTCTCCTTGGCGATCAGGACGGCGCGCGCATCCTCGTTGTGACCCATTTCCCGAAACACGGTGGAGAGCTGTTCGTAAGGCTGCGGCCAAAAATCCTCGTTCCAGCGTTCGGGCTCCTGACGGGCAAGCCAGTCGAGCCTCGTATCGGCGTCCACCGGCCCTCCGATGAAGGCGCCATAAAGACAGCGGTTGAGCAGAAGATCGCCTTTCGGCGGCCAGCAGGCCTTGTCGTCATCGATAGCGCCGAAGCTTGCCGCGGTCATGTTGAGAACGCCGCTGACCGTTGCGCCCTGGCGCAGGAAAAAGGCACCCTCGATGATAGCCCGATTGAGCTTCAACGCATCGCCCTCGGGCTGCGAGAGAGCGGTGCCGGTGCAATCGAGATCGCCACCCGCGCGGACGCCTTGCAGGCGGATTTCACCCGTGATCGCGGCACCACGAAACGTCAGGTCGCCTCGCGCTTCAATGTTGTCGCCGTCGATGGCGACGGAGCCGGGACGCCCGATGCGCGCGCCGATGCAATCGAAGTCGGCCCCAAGGCGTGCTGCCGGCAAGCTCACTCCTCCGCGCACGACCGCGCCACGCAGGTGCACGCCACCCCGCGCCTCCAACCCGTTGGCGTTGAGCGCAATGCCATCCGGCCATTGGATGATGGCTCCGTCGCATTCGAGGTGGCCACCAAGGCGCGCGCCCTGCAGGCGTATTTCACCCGTCACGACAGCGCCGCGAAGATAGAGCCCGCCCCGCGCTTCGAGACGATCCGCCTGCAATCCCGGAAGTGTGGAGCCGTCGAGAAAGAGCGTGTCGATGATGGCGGAGCGCAGCACCGGCACGGCGTCGAACCGGCAATCCTTGAAGCCGATGTCGCGCGGAATGCGGCATCCTTCGAGATCGAGCACCCCTGCCACCCAGGCCCCGCTCACCCGCACGCCTTTCTCGTGGGGGCGACAACCTTCCTCACCACCCAGGATGAGAAAGCGCAAAAGCTCCGCGCGAACGGCGCGCTCCGGATCGTCCCAGTCAGGCCTCAGACCGTCGCCCAACCTGTCGAAGTTGCCGCTCTGAAGTTCGGCGACAACCTTCTCCTCCGCAGCATTGAGAGGGCGGAGCGCGGCAAGGCCTTGCACGCTCACGTCAGCGAGCGGCCCGGCTGATGAGAAAATCGGTCAGAAGCGGCACCGGACGCCCGGTCGAACCCTTGGCATCGCCGGAGACCGAAGCGGTGCCTGCGATATCCAGATGCGCCCATTTGTAGGCTTTGGTGAAGCGCGAAAGAAAACACGCGGCAGTCACCGAGCCGGCAGGTTGCCCACCGAGATTGCTCATGTCGGCGAAGTTGCTCTTCAACTGCGATTGGTAATCGTCCCACAGGGGCATTTGCCAGGCGCGGTCGCCCGTGCTCGTGCCGGATGCGAGAAGTTCCGCAGCGAGTTCGTCGTCATTGGCGTAGAGCCCGCTCGCATGCGCGCCAAGAGCGATGACACAAGCGCCGGTGAGAGTTGCGATATCAACGACGCAGGCCGGGTCGAAACGCTCCGCATATGTCAGCGCATCGCACAGGATCAGCCGTCCTTCGGCATCGGTGTTGAGGATCTCGATGGTCTGTCCGGACATGGAGGTCACCACATCGCCGGGGCGACTGGCGTTGCCGCCCGGCATGTTCTCCGCCGCAGGAACGAGCCCGACGACGTTGATCGGCAACTTGAGCCGCGCCACCGTCTTGATGGCACCGAACACGCTGCCCGCGCCGCTCATGTCAAACTTCATCTCGTCGAGATTGGCCCCCGGCTTCAGGGAAATGCCGCCGGTGTCGAAGGTGATGCCCTTGCCCACGAGGACGATCGGCTTGTCGTCTGCGCCGCCGCCCTTGTAGTGCATGGCGATCATCTTGCAGGGTGAGTAGGAGGCGCGACCGACGGAAAGAAAAGCGCCCATGCCGAGCTTTTCCATGTCCTCCCGTTCCAGCACGTCGACATCGAAGCCGAATTCCTGGCCGAGCTTTTGCGCCGTTTCCGCGAAGTAGGATGGATTGCAGACATTGCCGGGCAAGTTGCCGAGATCCTTGGCAAGAGCCATGCCCTCAGCGATGGCGAGTCCTCGGTTGATCGCCGCTTCTGCATCCTTCGGCTCGCCTGACACGCTCAAGGAAACGTTCTCAACGCCGCGCTCCGTCTTTTTGCTCTCCCGTCTCTTGCCCGGAGCGTCGAAATTGTAAGCGCCGTCGGCCAGAAAACGGCTTGCCGTCTGCAGACGCCAATCGAGGGAGCGGTCCGGCACATCGATATCCGTGAGGGTCACGACGGCTGCCGTTGTGGCACTCGCGGCAAGGGCCTTCGCGGCAGCGGCAACGGCCTCACGATATGCTTTCTCCGAGAACTCCTCTTTCTTGCCGAGGCTGACGACGAGGAGGCGCTCGGCGACAAGCCCCGGTATTTCCTGCAGCAACAGGATGGATCCGGCTTTCGCTTCGAGCTCCCCTCGCTTGAGGAGAACGGAGAGCCTGCCGTCGGTCGCGGTGTCGATCTGCTTCGCGGCGGGTGTGAGTTCGCCATGCGCAAAAGCGCCGACAACCAGAAGCCCTGTGCGCAGCGTCTCGGGGGAACCTTTCGCCAAAGTGATGTCCATCATGTTTCTCCTAAGGACCGAACGAGGCTTCGCGAGCCCCTGTGCATTCAATGACAAACGTTCTGAGCGCGCCTCTTAGACGACGCCCCAGGGCAGTCCGAGCAGGTGCCAAATGGCCAGAAGCAGCGTCCAGATCACGGCGGTAATGATGACGTAAGGCAGCATCAGCGCGATGACCGTACCGACGCCGGCATCTTTCTGGTACCGCTGCGCGAAAGTGACGATCATCGCGAAATAGGCGTTCAGCGGCGTGATCGAGTTCATTGGCGAGTCACCCACACGATAGGCCGCTAGCACGGCCTCCGGCGCGACGTTCAGCTTCATCAGGAGCGGGACGAAGATCGGCGCGAAGATGGCCCATTTCGGCACCGCGCCCGTGATGATGAGATCGAGGATCATGACGACGACGACGAAACCCACGAGAAGCCAGAGAGCGTCGAAGTTCGCGCGCTTGAGAATATCGGCGAGCGAGACCGCCGCGAGCGTCGCCATGTTCGTGTAGTTGAAGTAGGCGAGGAACTGGCTGATGATGAGCAGCAGGAAGATCAGCCCGCTCAGGCTCGCGATGGCCTTTGTCATGGCGTTGATGACATCGTTGATACCGTTCATGGTCTTGGCACCCATGCCATAGGCCACGCCCATCGCGAGAAAGATCATGGCGATCACGACGATCAGGCTGTTCATCAGCGGCGAGTTGCCCACCAGGTCTCCGGTGTCGGGATTGCGGAGCGGTGCGCCAGCGGGGAGCGAGAGAAGCCCGATGAAGATGAGAACGCCGATCAAGGCATAGGTCGCATATTTCAGTCCGCGCGATTCGTCGGCGGAGAGGCCTTCCCCCGCCTCGACGTGATGTTCTCCTTCATAAGCTCCGAGCCGCGGCTCGATGATCTTTTCGGTAATCAGCGCGACGACGACCGTGAGCATGATGACGGAGGCGATGGAGAACCAGATGTTGGCGGCAAGGCCAATCGATATCGCTGGATTGAGGAGATGAATCGCATCGTTCGTGATCTCGGTCAGGATGCCGTCGAGGGGGACGATCAGTATGTTGACGCCAAAGGCGCCTGCCACCGCCGCGAAGGAGGCGGCAAGACCTGCGAGAGGGTGCCGGCCGATGCTGATGAAGGCGGCGGCCGCAAGCGGGATGAGAACCAGGTATCCCGCGTCGGCGGCGATGCTGGAGAGGATGCCCACGAAGACGAGGATATAGGTCAACGCCTTCTGCGGAGCGACGATCACAAGCTTGCGGATCAGGGCGTCGACGAGGCCCGCGGCCTCAGCGACACCCACGCCCACCATCGCAACGATGATGACGCCGACGGCGTTGAAGTTCATGAAGTTCTGAACAACGCCGGTGAACATGAAGCGGATGCCATCCGCCGTCAGCAGGCTTCGCGCCGCGGTCGTTGCATATTCGACCTTGTGCGTTTCGGGATTGACGACCTGATAGGCGACGCTCGCTCCTGTGACGTATAAGATATGAGAGAGAACGATCACGATGGCGATGAGAATGACGAAGATCATTGCCGGGTGAGGGACCTTGTTGCCCACACGTTCGACGACATCGAGTATTTTCTGCATCATGGATTTCGGGGCTTCGACTGTGCGGTTCACGTTGCTCTTCCTTCTCATGATGGTTTCGCGTGCGTCGTCGTGAGCGAAAGCCTGGATGGAGCGGGCGATGCGGGGAGAATGCGAATGATCTGGCCCGGATGCAGGGCCTGCGTTCCTGCCGTGACAATGATTTCGCCCGGATGCAGTCCCTGTGAGATGACGACGCTTGTCGGGGTGTAGCGCAGCACGCTTACCGCGCGCAGCGACACGGCGGAGGTTGCCGGATCGACAATCCACACGGCGGGATCGCGGCCAAAGCGCGTCAACCCGCTTGCGGGTATGGCGATCACGGACGCGGAATAGAGGTCTATCCGGCCCGCGACCGTCGCTCCAAGCCGCATCTCCTCCGGAGGATGGTCGAGACCGACGCGCACCCGGAACGTGCGTGTGACAGGGTCCGCCTGCGATGCGACTTCCCGCACGCGCCCGATGGCCGTGACTCTGGGGTCGTCCATCAGCGTGATCTCGATCAACGGATCGCGAACCGCCGTTTGAAGCATGCGCGCGGGTATGTCGAACACCGCGTCCCTGCCGTCCGCACGCGCCACCTGGACGATCATCTGTCCGGGCTGCACCACTTCGCCCGGTTCCGCACCGCGCGCGGTGACAACGCCATCCGTGTCGGCGTGAATTTCAGTGAAGGCAAGGCGGTCCTGCGCCGCCTCAACCTGTGCTTCGGCATCCTCGACTTGTGCCTGCGCCGTTTGCAGGGCCTGCCGCGCCTGATCATAGCGCGGGCGTGTCGTGAAGCCTTGCGCGAGCAGGCTTGCCTGACGCTCATAGACGTTGCGTGTCTTACTGACTTGTCCTTCGGCAGCGGCAAGCGCGGCCTGTGCGGCGCGCAATGCGTTCTGTTCCGTCTGAGGATCGAGCCGCGCAAGAAGCTGGCCCGCCGTGATGCGATCCCCGATATTGACCGGGCGCTCGATGACGCGCCCGCCAATGCGAAACGCGCGGGACACTTCCTTCTCGGCCTGCACGTCACCGGTGAGGACAATGGCGTCTCCCAGCTTTGCGGGCTCGACAGCCAACACCCGTACGGGACGCGATTTCGGCTGCGGAGCCTCTGCCTGACGGCTGCAGGCCGCCAGCAGCGGGGGAAGGGCCACCATGAGGGCGATGAGAGGAGACGCTTTCATCGCGCAGCTCCTTCGGCAAGATTTGCAGCCAGAGGCGCGCTCTCTTCCGGCGTGGCTCCCTTTCGCCCGAACCAGGCGACGTAAAGCGTGGGCAGAAAAACCAGCGTCAGGATCGTCGCCACGAAAAGCCCGCCCATGATGGAGAAGGCCATCGGTCCCCAGAAGACGGTTGGCGCGATGGGGGTCATGCCCAGAATGGTGGAGATCGCGGTGAGCATGATAGGGCGAAAGCGTGTGCTGCTCGCATCCATCACGGCATCGCGCACATTCTTGCCGCCCGCGCGCTCGGCGTCGATCTGGCCGATGAGGATCACCGCGTTCTTGGTGATGATGCCGAGAAGAGCGAGAATGCCGAGAAGAGCGACGAAACCAAGTGGCTTGCCCGACAGAAGCAGGGCCCCGACGACGCCGATCAAGCCGAGCGGCGCGACGCTTAGAACCAGCACCAGCCGTTGGAAGCTCTTGAGCTGGACCATCAGCACCGTCAACGTGATGAACAGCATGAGCGGAATGACGGCGATGACGGAGGCCTGCGATTGCGCGCTCTCTTCCACCGTGCCGCCGATGGCGATGTGGTAGGATGGCGGCAGCGTCTTGCGCAGTTCCTCCATCTTTTGTGTCAGGGCCGAGACTACTGTCTCAGGAAGGTTGCCGGGCACGAGATCCGCCTGCACCGTCAGCGTTGGAACACGGTCGCGACGCCAGACGAGCGGGTAATCCTGCTTGTAGGAGAATGTTGCGAACTGCTTGAGCGGAACGGTGCGCCCGTTCGGCAGGGCGACCTGCAGGGTCTCCAGCGTTGCAAGCGATTCACGCTGCTCGTCCGTGGCGCGCACCACCACATCGACAAGGTGAATGTCATCCCGAACCTGCGTGACGGGCGTTCCAGATATGACCGTGCTCAACACCGCCGCGACGGCCTGCGAGCTCAGCCCCAATCGCCGCGCCTCATCCTGATCGACGTGGATGTCGATCTCGCGCGCGGGCTCGATCCAATCGTAATTGACGTTCTCGGTGCGATGATCGCCTGCGATGACTTGCGCGACCTTGAGGGAGATGTCGCGGACCGTATCAAGATCGGGGCCGCTCACCCGATATTGCACGGGCCAGCCGACCGGCGGGCCGAGTTCGAGTGGATAGACACGCGCGATGAGGCTCGGAAATTCGTTCGCCAGAAGTGGCTCGAGCTTTGCGCGAAGCCGCTCGCGGGCTGCGACGTCGCGAGCGACGATTACGGCCTGGCTGAAGAACGGGTTGGGAAGCTGGGCGTTCAAGGGCAGGTAGAAACGGATCGCGCCGCGCCCGACATAAGTACTCCAGCGCGCGACATCCGGATCGCTCGTGAGCACGGCGTCGAACCGGCGCGCAATGTCTTCGCTCGCATAGATCGAGGCGTTCTGCGGCAGCTGCAGGTCGACCAGCAATTCCGGCCTGTCGGAGGCAGGGAAGAACTGGCGTGGAACAAGAGGCAGCGCCAGAATCGAGAGCAAGAAAAGAGCGAGCGTTCCTGCGATGGTGAGCCACTTCCAGCGCATGGCCGAGGATAGAACGTGGCGATAGAGCGTCATGACGCGGCCCGCCGATTGCTGGGCTGTGCTGCTCTTGGGTGATTTGAGAATCCAGACGCCGAGAAGGGGGGAGAAGATCACTGCCACGAACCATGAGACGATCAGTGCGATGCCGACGACGGCGAACAGCGAGAACGTGTATTCCCCCGCAGCGCTCGCCGCGAAACCGATAGGCACGAAGCCTGCGATGGTGACGAGCGTGCCCGCCAGCATGGCGAAGGCGAAGCGCGTGAAGGCATAAGTCGCGGCGCGCTGTTTGTCGTCCCCGGCGGCAAGACGCGTCATCATCGCATCCGTCGTCGTCATGGCATCGTCGACGAGGAGCGTCAGCGCAATGATGAGCGCGCCGAGCGATACGCGCTGCATGTCGATATGGGCGAGATCCATGACGGCGAAGACGACAGCGAGCGTCAGGGGAATGGAGAGGGCCACCACGAGGCCGGGCCGCACGCCGAGGCTGATGAAACTCACCACGAGAATGATCGCGATGGCCTGCCAGAGCGACGACATGAAGTCCGCAATCGCATCCTTCACGGTCGTCGATTGATCGGCAACGAGTTGCGGCTCGATGCCGAGAGGAAGATCGTTCTTGATTGCATTCATGGCGGTCTTGATGTTCCCGCCAAGCGCCAGAATGTCGCCGCCCTCGCGCATGGCGATGGCAAGGCCAATGGCCTCCTTCCCGTTCACGCGAAAGAGCGGTTGCGGCGGGTCGGCATAGGCGCGGTGGACGCTGGCGATGTCGCCAAGGCGGACCATGCGGTCACCGACCGGAAAGTTGATGCCGAGAATGTCCTTCTCGGACACGAACGCGCCCGAGACGTTGAGGGAGATCCTTTCGGCATCGGTCTGAATGGTGCCTGCGGGGCGCACGACGTTCTGGCTTTGCAGCGCGCTCAGAAGCATGGTTCGGTCGATGCCGAGCGCGGCGAGTTCCTTCACGGAGAACTCGACAAAGATGCGCTCGTCCTGCGCGCCGATGATCTCGACTTTCGAGACATCCGGCACCAACAGCAGCTTCGAGCGCACGTTCTCGACATGGTCGCGCAATTCGCGGTGGGTGAACCCGTCGACGGTGAAGCCGTAGATGATGCCGAAAGTATCGCCGAAGCGGTCGTTGAAGACCGGGCCAACGACGCCCTGTGGCAGGGTGAGGCGGATATCGGCGATCTGATTGCGGACTTGATACCAGGTGTCGTGAACCTCGCGTGCGGACGTGTCGCCCTTCAAGGCGACGAAAATCGTCGTCACACCGGGGCTGGTGTAGCTGCGCAGGAAGTCGAGGTTCGGCGTCTCCTCGAGCTTTCTTTCAATGCGCTCCGTCACCTGCTTGAGCGTGTCGTCGAGGCTGGCCCCCGGCCACGCGGCGGAGACGATCATGGTCTTGATGACGAAGCTTGGGTCTTCGGCGCGGCCAAGACGGAAATACGACGCGATGCCCGCCGCTACCACGACGATCATCATGAAGACGACCAGCGATCGATGCCTGAGCGACCATTCGGAGAGGTTTACCGCCATCACAGTTCCGCTCCCAAAAGGCGAACGGTCTGCCCTTCCCTCAGCGAGTTCACGCCGGCGGTGACGACGACGTCGCCAGCACTCAGCCCCTTGGTGATGAAGGCGGTGGCGGGTTCCTGACGAACGACATCGACCTTGCGCAGCGCAACGCTCGATGTTTTGGGATCGACGACCCAGACCGCCTGCGCCTTCGGCTCTCCCACCAGCGCCGTCGCAGGGACGGCGAGAAACGGTGCCGCCTCGGTCTGCACCGTTCCGATGACCGAGGTGCCGAGCCTGAAGGACGGAGGCGGGGATGTCAGCCCAACTCTCACCTGATGCGTGCGGGTGACGGGATCGGCCTGCGGCGAGATTTCCCGTACTCTGCCCTTGGCAACCGCCGTGGGGTTATCGGCCATCCTCACGTTCACAACCGTATCGGGCGAAACGGACCTGAGGAACTGCGCCGGAACGTTGAACACCGCATCGCGTCCGCCCCTGCGGGCAAGCCGCACGATGGCTTGCCCTGCCTGCACGACTTCGCCGGGCTCGGCCCCCACCGCCGTCACGACCCCGGCGGCATCGGCATCCAGCTTGGTGAAGCGCACCACGTCTTCCGCCGTCTCAAGTTGCGCGCGCGCGGCTTCCACCTGTGACCCGGCGGCGTTTCTCGCTTGCTCGGCGGCCTCGAAATAGGCTTGCGTCGTGACGTTCCGCGCCAGAAGCTCGCGTTGCCGGTCGAAGTTGTTTTCGGCCTGAGTCAGAACACCTTCGGCAGCGGAAAGGGCGGCGCGTGCGGAGCGCAGGGCGTTCAGCTCGTTCTGCGGCTCCAGCCGTGCAATCGGTTGGCCGTCATGGACCTCGCTCCCGATATTCACAAATCGCTCGGTCAAACGCCCGCCAATGCGAAACGCGAGCGACACTTGCTCATGCGCCTCGATGTGTCCACTGAAAGTGTCGGCGGAGCGCGGGTGCGCGGCCTCGACGGCGATGGCGCGCACGGCACGCGGAGGCGGGTTCGCAGCTTCCTCCTCACGCTGGCAGCCCGCAAGCATAACGAGGGTGCACACCAGTGCTCCGATGGCCGCTGGTGTCATGACGAACGCTCCATGCCGACCTTCAACCAGCCCACGGCGATGGCGATGTAAGCGACGCCGGCGAGGAGCAGCGCGACGCCGGCCATTGAGCCGGGATATGTGATGTTCGGAAACGGGAACCGGAGAACCAAGGCGAGGCTGATCGCCAGAGAACAAAGGCCCGCGATGACAAGCCAGGTCCACCCGCGTTGAGGGCGGATTTTGAAGGCGAGGCCAATCTGCGAGATGCCCTGCGCAACAAGAACGATGGCCACCAGCAGCGTGACCGCGGCCGCGCCCTTCAGCGGGTTGAGCCATATCAGGAGGCCGCCGACGACTTCGGCTGCGCCGCAGAGCATCTGCCAGACGAAACCGGCCCAGCTTTTAACTTGAAAAGTCTGGACGACGGTGACGGCTCCGGCGATGGCGAGCACAGCACCGAGCACCGTGCTGGTCGCGATGGTTGACATTGTAGGGAGCATGACCGCCACCGTGCCGCATGCGAGGAACACCACGCCCAGCAGCAGAAAGCCGATCCAGCGAGAGCGGTACTTCAAAGGATCATGCCGTGCGTCGGATGAGGGTGCGCGTCTGACAATCTCGACTTCTGGCATCGGCTAGCCGCACCCACACGTTCCAAGTTGCACGCAACCGTGTGCCGCCTCACCGTTAAGGGAGGAAGGCGGCATACAGACCCAAGAGAAAAGATAGCAGTGCGCCGATAGTCCGGGATGAGCCCACTATCTCAGCTCTATGCCGAGAATCCCAATATTCAGGATGCAGGATCCCGATTGGAGCTGGGGGGCTGCACTGGCGATGCGTTCAAGAGATTTTCGGCAAGGGCCATCTCTCGCGCCTCGCTGGGGCTGTAGCCGTATTCAAGTTTGAAGGCCCTGCTGAAAGCGGAGTGATCGCTGAAGCCGACGTTGGTCGCGATTGTGCCGATTGGCGTGCCGGGCCTGGCGTGAGCAAGCAGGTCATGCGCCTCCTTCAATCGCTCCTGCTGGATGAAGCGGGCGACGCCGCCACTGCTTTCGAACACACGATAGAGTTTCGAGCGGGAAACGAACATCAAGCGGGCAAGCGCGTCGGGACCGAAGTCCGCCTCCGCCATGTTCTGCGCAACAATGCGGCGTGCGCGCTCCCGCAGCGCCGCCGTGATCGGCTTCTCGGCGTCCGCCGCGCGATCAAGGGTGGGAGCAAGGCACGCGGCGACGATGGCGCACGTCGCCGTTCGCAACCCCGGCAGGTGCTGTTGCGAAACTGTCGGAAGTTCCCGCGCGAGCGAGGTCAGATAATCCGCCAGGATAGCGCCCGGCCCAGTGTTGAGAATGGCCTCATGCGCATTGTCGAGGATCTTCGCTTCCTTGCGGAAAAGATCGCGCGGCAGAAAAAGGGTCAACACGTCCTCGTCCGCGCCTTGTCCCTCGAATGGCAAGATGAGAGAGCGAAAGCTGAGATCGCGCGCAGGGCCGCTTGCCCATCGGCTCGTCATCTTCGTGTTGCGGGCGAGAACCAGGCACCAATGATCCATGAAGGATTTCGGAATGTGCCGCCAGCGTCTGAGCGCTGTCGAAGGCAAGTGAGTCTGCTCGAGCAGAACACCGCCGAGATCCCAGGAGACGTGGTCCAGCAGAAAGCCCGGCTCGGCCCTCTCAATGAGGGAGATATCGACGGAGCTGGAGCGAAATTCACGCCAGGCTTCGAATTGCTCGGAAACGGGAGCGTGCCGGGTCGTGAAACGGGCAGGAGAGGGAGCATCCTGCTTTCCGGCGCTGCCGGCGATCTGCTGCCCCGTCATTACGATCACCCTTCACACAAGCTGCGCCTCTTCCTCACGCACCTGCGCTGGCAGGGGCATCGGATTCTTCAGGCGCGCCTTTAAAGGGACGACAAGGCCGGAGCGCCGATTGAAAACGCGAACAAGGCCACTCAATCAATAGGCTAGGGAGCGAGTATCGAAAGACAATAGTCTCCGCCGCATTTCTTCACCCTGTGCGTGCATGAGACTATTTTCAAAAGCGCCAGATCAGAGGCACGTAAAACGTCGCGATGATGAAAAACCAGATCAGCAGCGGAAGACCGAGCTTCCAGTAATCGCCGAACTTGTAGCCACCGGGAGCCATCACCATCAGGTTGGTCGGTGTCGCGATGGGTGTCAGGAACGCAGCCGCCGCCGCGACCGCGACGCTCATCAGAACCGGGCGCGGCGACACGCCGATGCTGTTTGCGGCTGCAACGCCGATGGGGATCACGATCAGCGCCGTCGCCGTGTTGCTGATCAACTGCCCGAGGATCGCAGTCAACAGGAAGAGCCCGGCAAGGAGGGCGAAGGGGCCGGCATCTCCCACCGCATATACGAGTCCTTCTGCGAGCAGACTTGCAGCGCCGGTCTCGTCCATCGCGGTTGAAAGCGGCATCATGGCGCCGACCAGAACGACGGTGGTCCAGTTGATCGCGCGGAATGATTGGTCGACAGTCAGAACGCCGGTCAACACCATTGCACCCGCCGCCAGAAGTCCCGCGATGGCGGGAGGAACGAACCCTGTCGCCAGAAGAATGACCATCGCGACCAGAATGGCGATGGCGGGCTTTGCGCCTGCTCCCAACGGAATCGCCTGCCGTCTCACGAGTTCCGGCGAATTCACCACCAGCACATTGGGATCGTTGAGGTGCAGATCGAGCGCCTTCCATGTGCCCTGCAGCAGCAGCGTGTCGCCGGCCTCGAGCGTCACCGCCGCTGTGTCGAGATCCGCGCCCTGGCGTTGAACGGCCATGATGATGAGATCGCCGCTCTCGGTCACCATGCCGGGAAACACGGATGAGCCGATCATGCCGGAGCGCGGCGGAATCACGACTTCGGCGAGGCCGGAATTGCGGTTGAAAAGCGTCTCCTGCAAATCGGATGCCGCTTCTTCCTGCCTGAAGGCGAGGTGTTTCTGCGTGGCGAATGTTGCCGCCGTTTCCGCATCACCCCGCAGGATGAGATAATCGCCCTCCGCGATGGTCGTGCGGCGCAAAGGACCGCCGCCATTCTGCTGGATGCTGACGAGTTGAAGGCCCGGAAACGGCGCGACGTCGACAGCCTCAGGCGGGTTGCCGACATAAGGAGAACTTGCACGCACGCGCATCTGAAACGCGCCGTTGCTCAATCCGTACTGCTCAACGAGCGTCATCGCATGCCGGCTGAAATCGGACGGGATCGTCGGGCCGCTGGTCTGCGGCAGAAGACGCTCGCCGAACAGGATGATGATCGCCATGGTGCCCAACAGGAGCGGGATGCCGACCAGCGTGAATTCGAAGAAGCCGAAGCGACCGAGTCCCGCGTCGATGGCAGCGTTCGAGACGAGCACGTTCACCGGTGTACCGGTAAGGGCGAGCATCGATCCCGCATGGGCGGAAAACACGAGCGGCATGAGAAGCTGCGAAGGCGCGCGCTTGAGGCGCACCGCAATCACGACGACCACGGGCAAAAGGGCCGCGACGGCGCCATTGACGCTGATGAGCGCCGTGAGAAGCGCGACGAGGGACATGGTGAGGATGAGCAGGCGCGCGCGGCTTTCCTCTCCCGCTTTCGCAATGAGCAATTGACCCGCCCAGGCGGTCACGCCCGTGGCCTCGAGCCCGGCGCTGACGATGAACAGCGTCGCGATGAAGATGACGGCAGGATCGCCAAGGCCCCCCAGCGCATCCTCGATGGGCAGGACGCCCGTGGCGAAAAGGGCAAGCGACGTCATCAGGGCGACGAGAACGACAGGCAGGCGGTTCCACACGAAGAGGACCACCGCGCCAAGAATGATGGCGCCCGTGATTGCGATGCTGCTCAAGGCTGAAGCTCCTCGGTACGGTTATGCACCGGCCCGTCGGGGCCTTTGAGATCGAAGTGGGGGAAGACGTCGAACAACGCACCCGCAGAGTCTGAACGATGAAGGACGTGCGGTTCTTTCAATCGGGAATCCCGGCGGAGCCGGACCTCCATCTCTGCTGGATTGGGCACAATTCCTGCTGCCGCGATGTTACGCAGCGAAGCTTGCAGGCGGAATGGCCCAGAATCCCGGATTATGCCGTGCGTACCAATTTTCGTTTGCCGGGAGCCGGGTTGCGGAGCGGGCCTTGGCGCATTAGCCAGAAGGCGCGCCGTGTAGTCCCGGCGTCAACCGAAGGGGGCAAGATTGGTCAAGAGAATCGGGTCGACGGCCTGGCGCGTCGAGGTGTCTAACGATGGGAATATCTTCGCGCTTGGCGTTCGTACCGAGTTGGGGCGCGAGTATGAGGTGCTGCTCGGCACGGTCGATTCCACGCCCCTGTTGTCGGATCTGCTCAACGGGATCGCGCGAACCCACAAGGCCCTGCCGCCAAAGCAGTTCTCGGAGGGAGCGGGGCCCAATCACTTCAAAAGCGTTCCCCTGACGCCTCTGGAAACGCGGGTCGAGGCCGTGGATGGGAAACCCGTCCTCGCTCTCGATTTCGGCGGAGCGGTTCTGAAGGTCGCAATCGACCCGGCGGAGCTTCAGAACGCACTGGCCCAATGGGGGAAGACCTCCACCTGAAAATGTCGCCCGTGATGCGATGGAACCGTGGGGACTTGCGCGCGCGGCCCTGAAGTGCCACGGACGGGGACATGGCTCCACCGCTTCTCACTCTCCAGAATATCGCCCTGACCTTCGGCGGCACCCCGCTCATCACCGATGCCGAGCTTTCAATCGCTCCCGGTGAGCGGGCCTGTCTTGTCGGCCGCAACGGCTCCGGTAAATCGACGCTTCTGAAAATCGCTGCCGGGCTTATCGAGGCCGATCGCGGCACGCGGTTCGTCCAACCGGGGGCGACCGTTCGCTATCTGGCGCAGGAGCCGGATATGAGCGCGTTCAAGACGACGCTCGCTTATGTGGAGGCGGGGCTCGGGCCGGGGGACGATCACTATCGCGCCCGCTACCTGTTGGAGCAGCTCGGGCTCACAGGAGATGAAGATCCCTCGCGCCTCTCGGGCGGTGAGGCGCGACGCGCGGCCCTGGCACAGGTGATGGCGCCGGAGCCGGACGTGCTCCTCCTTGATGAGCCGACGAACCATCTCGACCTGCCCGTCATCGAATGGCTGGAAGGCGAATTGAAGAGCCTGCGCTCCGCACTCGTACTCATCAGCCACGACCGGCGCTTCCTGGAAAACCTGTCGCAATCGACGGTCTGGCTCGACCGGGGCGTGACGCGTCGTCTCGGGCAAGGCTTCGCTCATTTCGAGACCTGGCGGGACAGCGTTCTCGAACAGGAGGAGATGGAGCAGCACAAGCTCGACAGGAAGCTCGCGGCGGAGGCGGACTGGCTGCGCTACGGCGTCACCGCGCGCCGCAAGCGCAATGTGCGCCGCCTCGCCAATCTTCACACCCTGCGCCAACAGCGGCGCGATCACAAGGGAGCCGTCGGCTCCGTGAGCATGACATTGAGCGAGGCCGAACAGTCCGGCACGCTGGTGGTCGAAGCCGATGGCGTCTCGAAATCTTTCGGTGATCGTGCGATCGTTTCCAATCTCTCCTTGCGCATCCTGCGCGGAGACAGGATCGGCATCGTCGGTCCGAATGGCGCGGGCAAGACGACGCTTCTCAATCTGCTGACGGGTGTTCTTGCGCCCGATACCGGCACGATCAAGCTCGGCTCCAATCTGCAGATGGTGACGCTGGACCAGCGCCGCGCCAGCCTCGATCCCAACGCGACTGTGGCCGAAACCCTCACGGGTGGGCGCGGCGACAGCGTCATGATCGGCGGGCAGGCCAAGCACGTCATCGGCTACATGAAAGACTTCCTGTTCTCGCCGGAGCAGGCGCGCACGCCCGTCGGCGTTTTGTCGGGCGGTGAACGCAACCGCCTGATGCTGGCGCGCGCACTGGCGCAACCGTCGAACCTTCTGGTGCTCGACGAGCCGACGAACGATCTCGATCTCGAAACGCTCGATCTGTTGCAGGAAATGATCGTCGATTATTCCGGCACCGTGATCCTCGTCAGCCACGACCGCGACTTCCTCGACCGCACGGTCGGCTCGGTGCTTGTCGCCGAAGGGGAGGGGCGCTGGATCGAATATGCGGGCGGCTATTCCGACATGGTGGCACAGCGCGGTGAGGGTGTGCAGGCGCGGGTTGCCGAGAGGGAGACAAAACCGAAAGCTGAGAAGACTTCTCAGCCGCAGGCCGCACCGGCCGCGAAGCGCAAGCTCAGCTTCAACGAGCAGCACGACCTGAAAACGCTGCCGACGCGCATGAGTGAGTTGGAAGCGAAGATCGCGAAGGTGCAGGAAATCCTCGCCGATCCGGAACTCTACACGCGCGATCCTGCGCGCTTCCAGAAAGCGATGGACACACTCACCGCGCTTCAAACGGAGTTGAGCACGGCGGAAGAACGCTGGCTGGAACTTGAGATGCTGAAGGAAGAACTGGAGGGCAGTGCGTGATTGAGACTCACATCTGGATTGCGTTCGCGACGGTCTCGGCGATCAATATCGTAACTCCTGGTCCTGCCAATGTGCTCGCCGTCAACACGGGTATGCAGTACGGCCAGCGTGTCGTGGCTGCGTTTGCTCTAGGCAACATTCTCGGGCTGGCATGTATCGGGGCGGTGGTTGCAATCGGCTTCGCACAGATCCTCACGAAATCTGCCGTCGTGATGGAAATCCTCCGCTGGATCGGCGCCGGATATCTCGTCTGGTTAGGCATCAAGCTCTGGCGGCGTTCGAGCCTCCCGGAAACGGCTCGCTCCGTATCGGGGCGGCGCATGTTCGGGGTTGCATTTCTCAATGCCATCACAAACCCGAAGCCCCTGCTTTTCTTCGCAACGGTGCTGCCGCTTTTTCTCGATCAGCGCGAGGCGATTGCACCGCAAGTCGGTATTCTGGTGGCGACGTTCATGGCGATCTCGTTCGTATCGTTGAACACTTACGGAGCCCTCGCCGCGAAGGCAGGGGCGCTGCTGCGCCAGCCGAGGGCTTTCAAGATGTTCAATCGAGGCTCCGGAGCGCTACTCGTCGGCTACGGTACAGCTCTGGCCGTCAGCCGCTGATGCTGTGAAAACGGCTCGCCTGAATTGTGCTCAGGCGAGCCAACACGACGCTACGCCGATCAACGCGCCTTCAGGAAGTCGCCGACCTCGAGAAGAACGAACTCATTGTCGTCCTGCTTGTTCGGTTCGCGGCTTGTGGAGAACGGCAGGTTGTTGTCGTTGCCGACGATGATGTGGCGGCTGTCGACCACATCCACGTTCTCGATGGTGAAGAACGGGAAGGTGAGCACGTTGTCGTTGAGCGGCTTCTTCGCCTTCTTGTTCGGATCGGCGATCTGCATCAGGTCGATATAGCCGATCTTGCGGGCCGGCCCGTTGACGTTCTGATCCGACAATTCGACCTTGTAGACGCGCTTGAACTTCGCGATGTCGCTGAAGCAGTCAGGGCGCTTCTGGCCCTGCGAGCAGGCCTTGTCGGCGGTGCCTTCGCCGTTGTCGCGCTCGATGATGAGGCCGGTGGTGGCGTCGATCATGTTGAAGTCGCCGATGGCCAGGCCGTTCTGCTCGAGAACGTATTTCCATTGGCGGCCCGTCCACTTCTCGCCCTGCACGTCGAATTCGAGAATGCGCAGGTATTCCTTGCCCTCGGCGGTCTTTTCCCCATCCTTCTTCTCCGCGTCCCACACGGGGCCTTCGAGAAGAGCATAGAGGAAGCGACCGTCCGGCGAGGAGGCCATGCCTTCATAGCCCTTCGAGCGGCGAATGTTGAAATTCACTGCACCGTTCGGTGCGGCAGGTGTGGTGACGGCATAATGATCCGGCGAGCGGGCGGGCTTGCCGTCCACCAGCGTCTCGAACACGGCTTCCACCTTGCCGGTCTTGTCGGCGCGGATGAGATAGGGACCGAATTCCTCGCCGAACCAGATCTTGTCACCGATGATCTGGAAGCTTTCGAGATCGAAGTCGGAGCCGGTGAGATAGCGCTTCTCCGTGCCTTCATTGGCGATGCGGAACGGCACCTTCTTGTCCGGGTCGCTGAGGAAAACGGTTTCCAGGCGCTCGACGCCGCCCTTATCCCAATCCATGCGATAGCGGTTCATGTAGAGCATCGAGTCCGGCGAGGTCGCCTTCGCGCCAAAGCCGTTATCGGTCAGAACCCAAAAGGTGCCGTCCGCCATCTTCTTGATACCGGAGTGGCCTTGCAGCGGCTGGCCCTTGAACGGCAGCTTCACGCCCGTCGGGCGATCACCCGAAGTGCCTTCGATGGAGCCAAGTGCGTCCACGCGCTTGCCGGTCGTGAACTTGCCCGAGATCTTGAGATCGGCGGGCGCATCGGCTGGGGCCTCGACAAAGCTCTGCGCCGGCAGGATGGCATGGCCGGCGAGGGTCGCGGGAAATTGTTGTTGAGCCAAAGCGGGCGAAGCAAGCGCCACCGCCAAAGGCAGCGCTAAAGTCCAACGGGTTGTCATGGATATCCTCCGCTCAAAAGCGAGCGGAGGAGTTCTGAACCGGCTCGGTGTCGTTCAGGCGAACGTTACGTGACATGCCGATGAATTCGAATCTGCTCGCGGTGCGGAACCGCTGACGTCATGTCTCCCTTCGATAAGCCGCCACCTCTTGCTCGATGGCTCCGAAAATGGATTGGCCGTCCTTGTCCTTCATTTCGATGCGGACGGTGTCGCCGAAGCGCAGGAATGAAGTCTTGGGCTCGCCGCCAAGAATGGTCTCCACCGTCCTTTGCTCGGCAATGCACGAATAGCCGAGCCCGCCTTCCGCGATAGGCTTGCCCGGTCCGCCGTCCTTGCCCTTGTTCGAGACGGTGCCCGATCCGATGATCGTGCCCGCGCCGAGCGGACGGGTTTTTGCCGCGTGGGAGATGAGCGTCGGAAAGTCGAACGTCATGTCGACGCCCGCATCGGGAGCACCGAAGGGTGCTCCATTGAGACTCGAAAGGAGTGGCAGGCGCACCTTCCCCCCGTCCCAGGCCTCGCCCAATTCGTCCGGGGTGACGGCGACCGGTGAGAAAGCCGAGGAGGGCTTTGCCTGAAAGAATCCGAAACCCTTGGCGAGTTCGGCGGGGATCAGGTTTCTCAAGGAGACGTCGTTGACGAGAAGGATGAGGCGGATGGCCGCGGCGGCCTCCTCCCGCGAGGCCCCGAGCGGCACATCGCCAGTGATGACCGCGATTTCCGCCTCGAAATCGATCCCATGTGCCTCACTGACGGCGAGGATCGGCTCGCGGGGGCCAAGAAAGGCGTCCGAGCCGCCCTGATACATCAACGGGTCCGTCCAGAACGAGGCGGGCATCTCGGCCCCGCGCGCCTTCCGGACGAGCTCGACATGGTTCACATAGGCCGAGCCGTCAGCCCATTGGTAGGCGCGGGGCAGGGGTGACGCACAGTCATGCTCGTGAAAGCGGAACGAAGGAACCGAGCCGTGCTCGAGCTGATCGGCGAGATCCTGAAGCCGGGACGCGACTAATTCCCAATTGTCCAAGGCTTGCTGCAAGGTCGGAACAATGAAAAAAGCATCCGTTGCACGTGTCAGATCCCTTGAGACGACGACCAGACGGCCATCGCGGCCTTGGGCAAGGGAAGAAAGCTTCATGGCGACCGTCCTGGTTGTTGTGGGGTGCTGAGTGTGCAACGGAAAGCTTTGCGGGGAAACGCCAATGACGACATCGACGATGAAGAGAAGAAGCTTCCTGAAGGGGGCGGGCCTTGCGGCAGCGGCCGGAACCGTTGCTGCGCCTGCCATTGCGCAATCCTCGCCGGAGATCCGCTGGCGCCTGACTTCGAGTTTTCCGAAGAACCTCGACACCATTTTCGGCACTGCCCAGACCTTCGCCAAGTACATGGCCGAGGCGACCGACAACAAGTTCCAGATCCAGGTCTTCGCCCCCGGTGAGATCGTCGGCGGCCTCCAGGCGCTCGATGCGGTGCAGAACGGCACCGTCGAGTGTGCCCACACGCCGACCTATTACTATCTCGGCAAGGAGCCGGCGCTCGCCATCGGCACGGGCCTTCCGTTCAGCTTGAACGCACGCCAGCAGCACGCCTGGTGGCACTTCGCGGGCGGCAAGGAGATCATCAACGAGACGCTTGCCAAGTTCAATGTCACGTCGCTGGTCTGTGGCAATTCCGGTGCGCAGATGGGCGGGTTTTTCCGCAAGGAAATCAACACCGTCGATGATCTCAAGGGCCTCAAGTTCCGCATCGGCGGCCTTGGCGGCACGGTGCTCGCCAAGCTCGGCGTGGTGCCGCAGCAGGTTGCGCCTGGCGATGTCTATCCGGCTCTTGAGCGCGGCACGCTCGATGCGGCGGAGTTCGTCGGCCCCTATGACGACGAAAAGCTCGGCTTCCTCAAGGTCGCGAAATACTATTACGCTCCCGGCTGGTGGGAGGGCGGCGCGATGCTGCACCTCCTCATCAACCAGCAGAAGTGGGATGAACTGCCGAAGCACTATCAGGCCATCATGGCCAATGCCTCCGAGGCGGCCCATAATTGGATGCTGGCGAAGTATGACGCGGTGAACGGGCAGGCCCTGCGCCGCATGATCGCCGGCGGCGCAGAGCTGCGCACCTTCTCCCCTGCCATTCTGGAGGCCTCTCTCAAGGCGGCGAACGAGCTTTATGGCGAGCTTTCCGAAAAGAGCCCGGCCTTCAAGAAGGGCTACGAGTCGATGGTGGCGTATCGCGCCGACGTGCTGCCCTGGTGGCAGCTCAACGAATACGCCTTCGACACCTTCATGATCCGCACGCGCGGCAAGGCGTAAAGGCGATGAGATTGCAGAGGAGATCATCAGCATTTCTCCTTTGCTTTGCGTTGTGCGGCGGCGTGCTCGCCGCCGCCGGCGTTGCGGCGCAGGAGCTTAAGATCCCGGACGTCGTTTATCCGAACCTGCCGAAAAGAGCCGCGTCTGCGGAAGGGTTCGTCCCGCAGGGTTGGGTTCTCGAAGTGCAGGCTTCCGGCGACTTGAACCGGGATGGTATCGCCGATATGGCGTTCGTCCTTCGACAGAATGACCGCAAGAACGTCATCGAGAATATCGGACTCGGTGAAAGTCCGTTCAACACGAATCCTCGCATCCTGGCGGTAGCGTTTCGCAACGGACCCGTGGGCGATTATGTCCTGCAGGTTGAGAACAACACGCTTATTCCGCGCCATGTCGATCCGCTCGATGAAGATTATTTCGGAGACAACGGATTGAACATCGAGCGGGGCGGATTGCGCGTGATCCTGTCGGCTTTCAGGAATGCCGGCGGGTGGGATACGTTTACGGTAACGCACATCTTCCAATACAGGAACGACCATTTCGAGCTGATCGGTTTTGACCGCGCCGGAGTCCATCGCGCCAGCGGCAAGACCAACGACATCAGCGTCAATTATCTTTCCGGCAGGATGAAGCTTGCGACCGGTTATATTTCGAGGGACGATCCTTCGAAGGTGACATGGAAGACTTTGCCGCGCCGTGAGCGGCTGACGCTCGACGCCGTTGGCAATGGGCTGGCCTTCGATCCCGAGCGTTGAGCCGGACACGGACATCGCGAACTGCAGCTTTCCCTTCTCCATCGACGAAAAAGCGCATCTCCTCTTGGACCGAGCGGCACCAGTCTCTCGAATTTCGTTGCGCGTGCAACAATTTTATTCTATTAGTTGCAATAGCAACGAATTTTGTCAATGGCAATGCAAAGCTCTGTCGCCCTCCGAAAGCAGCCGGAAGCTCTCGTGATTCTGGAACGCTTTCTGCCTTACCGGCTCAATGTTCTGGCGAGCCTGACGTCCAATGCGCTTGCGCAGATCTATGCTGAGCGGTTCGGGCTCACGATCCCCGGCTGGCGGGTGATCGTCACGCTCGGACAATATGAATTCCGGACAGCGCGGGACATTGCCGCCCACGGCGTGATGCACAAATCCACCATTTCGCGTGCGGTCGCGACGTTGGAAGAGCGGGGCCTTGTGGCCCGCAAGCCCAATGCCGACGACAGGCGCGAGGAGCTGCTGGAACTGACTCCCGCAGGGCGAGCCATCTACGAGGATCTGGCGCCGGAGGCCCTGGCTTTCGAAAGACGCCTTCTGTCTGTCTTGAGTGGCGAGGAGCAGGGCATTCTGTCCGCTCTTGTCGACAAGCTGGCCCGCCATGCCCGCTCGCTGGCGCCGCAGGAGGAGGGCGGGTCGTGAAGCTCTACAGCTATTTCCGGTCCTCAGCCGCCTATCGTGTCCGGATCGCCCTCAACCTGAAGGGCCTTTCCTACTCGGCGGTTCCGGTCAATCTCCGGCAAGGCGAGCAGCTTGAAGCGCCATATAGAAGCATCAACCCGCAGGGACGGGTGCCTGCCCTCGATATAGGCGACACTATTCTCACCCAATCTCCGGCAATTCTCGAATATCTCGAGGAGACTCATCCCGAGCCGCCGTTTCTTCCAGCCGACCCTGAGATGCGCGCGCGCATTCGGGCGGTGTCCGCCATTGTCGGCTGCGATATTCATCCGCTCAACAATCTGAGCGTCCTGCAGTACCTGAAGCATACGCTCGGCCACGATCAGGCGCAGATCGATGCCTGGTATGCCCATTGGATACGTCAGGGTTTCGACGCCATCGAGCGCCTCATTAGGCCCGGCTCCTATGCCTTCGGTGCTCACCCGACATTGGCCGACATCTACATCGTGCCGCAGGTTTTCAACGCGCGCCGGATGGACATGGCGCTCGATGCCTATCCGAACATCGTCGCCGTGGATGCCGCCTGCTCTGGCCATCCGGCCTTTCAGGCCGCAGCGCCGGACCAGCAGCCCGACGCTGTCTGACGATGCGCCTTTGCCGACGCTCGCCGCCCGAAGCGGCTGAGAGACAACAGGAGGAGAACGATGGGACCGTTTCCACACGATGCGCCGCCCCCGGCCATTACCGACGACAACCCGATGGGAACCGATGGGTTCGAGTTCGTCGAGTTCTGCCACCCCAAGCCCGAGGAGCTGGACCGTCTGTTCCGGACAATGGGCTTTTCGGCGGTGGCAAAGCACCGCTCGAAGAATGTGACGCTCTACCGTCAGGGCGACATCAATTTCATCCTGAACGCCGAGCCGGGCTCGTTTGCGGCGCGTTTCGCCGCCAAGCACGGCCCCTCAGCGCCCGCGATGGCGTTCCGCGTCGTCGATGCGAAATACGCTTACGACCGTGCCCTGTCCCTCGGAGCCAGGCCCGCGCAGACGCAAATCGGGCCGAGCGAGCTCGACATTCCCGCCATTGAAGGCATCGGCGGCTTGCAGATTTACTTGGTGGATCGCTATGGAGCGAAGGGGTCCATCTACGATGTCGATTTCGAGTGGCTCGGCGAGCCCGATCCAAAGCCGCCGGGCGTCGGGCTCTATTACATCGACCACCTGACCCATAACGTCCATCGCGGCAGGCTCAATGAATGGGCGGGGTTCTATGAGCGCCTCTTCAACTTCCGCCAGATCCGCTACTTCGACATTTCCGGAAAGCTCACGGGCCTCCACTCCCGCGCCATGACGAGCCCCGACGGCAAGATTCGCATCCCCATCAACGAGGATGCGGGTGAAACCGGGCAGATCGAGGAATACCTGCAGGAGTACAACGGCGAGGGAATCCAGCATGTCGCGCTGGGTTCAACCGATCTCTATGAATCGATCGAGACACTCATTCGGACCGACGTCGAATTCATGCCGGCACCGAACGATCTCTATTACGCGCGTATCGACAAGCGGCTTCCCAGCCACGGCGAGCCGCTCGCCCGTCTTCAGGCGGACGGCATCCTCATCGATGGCGAGGGAGTGGTCGAGGGCGGCTTTACCAAGGTTCTGCTCCAGCGCTTCGGCAAGACGGCCATCGGGCCGATCTTCTTCGAGTTCATCCAGAGAAAGGGCGACGAGGGATTCGGTGAGGGGAATTTCAAGGCGCTGTTCGAATCGATTGAGGAAGACCAGATCCGGCGCGGCGTCCTGAAAGCCGAAAACGCCTGACGATTCTGCGAATCCGGGGTCGGAAAGACCCGATCCCGGTTGTTCCCCGTGGGGAGTTATCCTCAGGGCGACGTCCCGGCGAAGTTGGAGATTGCCCCTCCAAGGGCCTCAAACAGGCATGGAGAGGGTGCTTTTCCGGCCTGCGCTAGACCTTCGAAGTCTTTGTTTCTTAATGATTTATTAAAATCGACCCTGACTTTCTTAATGTCTGGTTAAAGGGGCCTTCAGGAACGTGGCCTTTGTGCAACATGCCCCTGAAAAGCCTCCGTTGATGCCCCTTTTCCGCCTTCATTCGGTTGCTTGGGCGTTCGTCCTGGCTAATGTGGCAACAGCGACGGGGGCACCCCGGTCGTTACTGGTTGTTCCCGATCCGGTTTCCGGTGAGGGCCAATCGATAACCAGGGGAAATGGGACGTCTTCTAAGCTTCGTTGAAGCTATCGAGGCACAAAAGCCCGGCCCCCCAAGGGTCTCGAAACTTTGGAGGTCACTCAATGAAGCTCGTCAAGAGCCTTCTCCTCGGATCGGCTGCTGGTCTTGCAGCTGTTGCCGGGGCTAACGCTGCCGATCTGCCCGCCAAGAAGGCGGCTCCGGTGGAATACGTTCGCGTCTGCTCGACCTACGGTGCAGGCTTCTTCTACATCCCGGGCACGGAAACCTGCCTGCGCGTCAGCGGCCGCGTCCGCGCTGACTACGTCTATGGTCAGCCCTTCGACCGTAGCTTCGACTCGAACGGCTTCCGCACCCGCGGCCGTATCCAGCTCGACGCTCGTACGTCGACCGCTTATGGTCTGCTCCGTTCGGTGGTCCGTTTCGAGATCACCCGTAACTCGGGCACGCCGCTCACCGGCACCGGCTCGATCACCCAGAGCCCGAACGTTGCTGAAGCGTTCATCCAGTTCGGTGGCCTCACCGCTGGTCGCGTGACGTCGTTCTTCGACAACGGCGACCTGCCGACCGGCCACATGGGCACGCTCCGCTTCTCGGACGCTCCGGATGTCGGCCTCTTGGCTTACACCTTCACGTTCGGCAACGGCTTCTCGGCGACCCTGTCGCTCGAAGACGGTCTCGAGCGTCGTAACGGCGCGGTTGCTACCGCTTTCTCGTACGCCGGTCAGCGCGCTCCGGACGTCGTCGGTAACATCAAGTACACCGGCACGTGGGGTACGGCTCAGCTGTCGGCTGCCGGTCACCAGATCCGCAGCGACAACCTGTTCACCGCGAACGGCTTCAGCGACTTCCCCGACACCGAGTACGGCTTCGCCGTCACGGGTCAGGTTGGCGTGAACCTGCCGATGCTCGCTCCGGGCGACGCCGCCTGGATCGCGGCTACCTACGCTCACGGCGCGCTTGGCTACATCACCGGTGGTGCAAGCAACAGCTTCGGCGTTGGCACGCTTACCGCTCCGACGATCGACGCTTTCTTCAACCCGGCGACGGGTAACACGAGCCTCTCGACCGGTTGGTCGGTTGCTGGTGGTCTGCGTCACTACTGGACCCCCCAGATCCGTCAGAACGTCTTCGGTTCGTACGCCAGCTTCAACTACTCGGCTGCTGCTAACCAGGCCGGTATCCCGGACTTCAACGAGTGGCGCGTTGGTACCAACGTGTTCTGGCAGCCGGTTAGCGGCTTCGATATCGGCGTGGAAGTTCTCTACGCTCGTCTCGATCCCCGCGGCCGCGTTCTCCTCCCGGTCGGCTCGAACGAGAGCTCCTGGGAAGGTCGCCTCCGCGTTCAGCGCGACTTCTAATCGGCTCTCCGATTGGACAGGAAACCCCGGTGGAAACACCGGGGTTTTCTTTTTTGGCGATCTATCGAGGAGCAGTCGCCCCCCTCCCACGGGCTGGGACCGTGCCTCTTCCGAGGCAGGGTGGCAGAGAGAGTGGAGGTGGAGCTAGCGTCCGCTCATCCCTTTCTTGTTTCATGCCGGACCCCTCGCGCGTATTGCGACGCATGGCGCTCGTGGGGAGCGAAGCGATTTTTCTCTGAAAGGTCGGTCGGTGTGTCGGGAGCGGGGCCTTGCCGCCAATCGGCGCAATTCAAGGCACGGCGAGAATGATCTGACTCCCAGACTCTCGGCCGCTTAAAGCATGATCAGAACAAGTGGACTCGGTAGTCCATCCAGATCATGCGAGTTCAAGCTTTCGACGTTACGGCCTGCTCCGCAGCACGGACGAATTCTCCGACGGTTTCGATCAAGGCGCCTTCCAGCTCCGGCGCATGGCCCTGGTCCGGCACTGTGACGGCCGAGAGGCTCGGGTGCCGCTTTTGCATCTCCTCCAGGGTCGTTGCGGAGAGAAGATCCGAGTTCGCTCCCCGCAAAACCATGACGGGAATGTTCTTGAGACCTTCGAAGAAAGGCCACAAGTCCGGCAGTGGCGTTTCAAGGTCGAGGGCCTCGAGCGTTCTCAGGAGGGCGGGATCGTAAGACAGGACCAGTTCCCCGTCCTTCTCCTGCCAGGTGCCTTTCGCCAGCCGCTCCCATTGCTCTTCCGTGTTGGCCGGGAACTGCGTATCAGACATCTGCTTGAGGATCTGGCCGGCCTCGCGGAAGTTCCGGGGCTTCGGCAATTTGCCGATATAGCCCCTGATCCGGATCAGGCCCTTGGCCTCGATCACCGGGCCGACATCGTTGAGAACTGCGCCGCGCAAAAGCGTCGGGCGCACCGCGCCAAGCGCCATGATGATGAGCCCGCCGCGCGAGGTTCCGACGAAGACGGCGTTTTCGATGCCCGCAACCGTGAGGATCTGGAGGATGTCGTTCACCTCGATCCGCACATCGTAATTACGCCAGTCCTGATCCCATTCCGAGCGTCCGCGCCCGCGATAGTCGACGCAGATCACACGGCGCGGCGTTGCGTCTTGCGAGAGGGATAAGGCAAGCTCATGAAAGTCGCTGGAATTGCGGGCAAGGCCCGGCAGGCACACCACCGGCGTCGCGGAGGAGACAACGGGTCCATAATCTCGCGCATAAACCCGAAGGCCGTCCTGTGCCGAGACGAACAGATCCCGATAGCCGCCATCCATGATGTCTTGAGCTCCGCGTGCGTGGTCCGGCGGGATCATGCAGATTGAACGGCCATTATTCAATCCGTTCGGAAGGCTGCACGCTCCCGGTCTTGTCCGCAAGGGAACTGCTTTCCAGCCTT
Source organism: Microvirga flavescens (assembly GCF_003290125.1). Lineage (GTDB taxonomy): Bacteria > Pseudomonadota > Alphaproteobacteria > Rhizobiales > Beijerinckiaceae > Microvirga > Microvirga flavescens. Next base: position 40,008 of record NZ_QMKH01000003.1, on the reverse strand, counting down.
TGCCGATAGACCGTCAGGTTTTCCATCACCCGCTGCACGTAGTTGCGGGTTTCATAGAATGGAATGCGCTCGACCCAGTCCACCAGATCGACCTGAGGCTCGCGTGGGTCGCCATAGGTCTGAATCCACTTTCTCACGTTCCCACCCCCGGCGTTGTAGGAAGCAAAAGCCAGAACGTGCGAGCCCTTCCAGTCACCCATGAGCTCGCCGAGATGCGCCGCGCCGAGGGTGGCGTTGTAGGCGGGATCGTTCATGAGGCGCTCGAGATCGAAGGGCAGGCTGAACCGCTGCGCCGTGCTCTTCGCCGTCGCCGGCATCAACTGCATCAGCCCACGCGCGCCAGCGCTTGAAACGGCTTTTGCGTTAAAGGCGCTCTCCTGCCGTGCAATGGCGTAGACCATGGCAGGCTCGATGGGATCGCCGACTTTCTCGAAGTCCGGAATACCCGCAAGCGGGTACGCGTGAAGGTCGAGAGGCAGCCCGCGCTGAACGGCGGATTTTCCAATCGCCAGCACGGCGCGCGCATTGTTCTGCGCTTTCGCAACCGAGGCCAGCGCGTCGAGTTGCGCAGGATCGTTCAGCGCCAGGGCGAAATCGCCATAGAGGGTGAGAGCGAGGTCGGCCTCGCCCATCTTTTCAAGCAACTTGATGGCCGCGATGGCAGGTGCCGCCTCGAAAGCCTTTCGCGCTTCGTCGGAAAGGGGAGCTGCGCTCTTGAGGGCCACGGGCTGCTTCAGCTTTTCAAGGGCGAGCTGGCCATAATAGGTCGTCGAGCGCTCGGCTGCCCGCCGGTAGGAGAGGGCGGCCTCCTGAGGCAGATCGGCGGCCTCGGTGGCGCGGCCCAGCCAGTAGGTCGCACGGGCAATCGAAATCGGGGTCGTGGCATTGTGCGCGGCATTCGTGAAATGCCCCGCCGCCTTGAGCGGCTCGTTCAGAAACCGCAGGGCAATCCAGCCCGCATGAAACTCCGCCTCGATTTGCTGCGCGGGAGATTCCGCCGCATGGCGGCTCGCCACGTCATAGGCGGCTTTCGCATCGTTTTTGTCGAGCAGATCCCGTGTGATCCGCCGCCGTTCGGCCCACCATTCGTCCCCATCGACGAGCAACTCCAGATCGCGCGGCGCCTGCGCCAACAGGCGGGCCGCCTCCGACAGATTGCCGCTCCGCCGCAGAAACAGAATGCGGGAGAAGAGGTAGGAGGGGTCGGAGCGCAGGTTCTCGGGAACGGCGGCGAAGGCTTTCTCGGCGGCTTTCTTTCCCTGAAACGAGGCAAGGCGCGCTTTCACGAGGGTGGGGGAGTCCTTACCCGCGCGGCCTGCGGCGCGCAGGGCCGCGCCCCAGCTCTCCTTGAGCGCAAAGCGCTCCATGCGGAAGCGATGGTCCGCCTGGGACAGGCTGCCCGCAAAGGTGTCCAGGATCTTCTCTTCCGTCTCTGCCCCGAAAGTCTCCTCCCGCCAGACCCGCCGAATTTGCTCGGCAGCATCCCGGTCGAGACCACGCGCCTTCAGGGCGAAGGCGAGGGCGATCCGGCCGTTCACCGTCACGGGCGGTTCTGCCACGAAATAATCGATGACCTGTGCCGGAGCCTTCCGGCTCGCCAGAAGCGTCTCTTCCGCCCTTCGGCGCATCAGGGTCGAGCGCGGCCAGTCCCTGTACTCGTCCTGAAATGCGGCGATCCGCTCGAACCCCATCGGGACGCCGCTGCGGATCGCGAACCATTCGGCCAGCCCTCTGGCTCCGGGCTGCTGGAGTTTGGATTTGAGAACATCGGCCTCGGCGGTGTCGCCCGCGCGGTAGGCGTTGAGGATGAGAGGGAGATAATCGAGATCGCTCAGCGCCTGCGGAAGATAAACCTCATCGTCGATGGACCCGAACCGGATCTCGCTCTGGTATCGGGGCGGCAAAGGCGCATCATGCGGCAAGGGCACTTCGCCGGCCGTCGCCAGATTTGGGGCAAGGGCGAGAGTGGCGACAAGATGCATCGCAAGACTCTTCGTCCTCATGGGCCCCCCTTTTCGCCAAGACCGAAAAAGCAGATCTTGCAAAGACAATATCCTTGAGGAAACACCAACCGCCGCGTTAGGACAACGCGCGGGTCTCGGTTTGCGCTAATGGGCCGCACCCCTTATGTGTCCCCATCATACTCTCTCGGCTCTAGAGAGTTGAGGCATCATCCACGGAGAACGGCGTCATGGTTCAATTAAAAGGCTCAATCACAGCCCTCGTGACGCCCTTCAAAAACGGCGGCGTGGACGAGGGGGCCCTGCGTGCCCACATCAACTGGCAGATCGAGAACGGCACGGATGGCCTCGTTCCGGTCGGGACCACGGGCGAGAGCCCAACGCTCAGCCACAAGGAGCACGAGCGGGTCATCGAGATCTGCGTCGATGAGGTAAAGGGCCGCGTGCCGGTGATCGCCGGCGCGGGCTCGAACAGCACGACCGAGGCGCTGGGCTTTGCCCGCCATGCCGAGCAGGTCGGGGCCGATGCGCTCCTCGTCGTGACGCCCTACTACAACAAGCCCGGACAGGAAGGGCTCTACCAGCACTTCAAGGCCATCAATGATGCGGTCGGTATTCCGATCCTCATCTACAACATCCCCGCGCGCTCGGTGATCGACATGTCGGTCCAGACCATGTCGCGGCTCTATGAGCTGAAGAACATCGTGGGCGTGAAGGACGCGACCGCCAACATCGCCCGGGTCAGCCAGCAGCGTCAGGCCATGGGTCCCGATTTCATCCAGCTCTCGGGCGAGGATGCGACGGCTCTTGGCTTCAATGCGCATGGCGGCCACGGCTGCATTTCGGTCACCGCGAACGTCGCCCCCAAGCTGTGCAGCGAGATGCAGACAGCGAGCCTGTCGGGTGATTACGCGGCGGCCCTGAAGGTTCAGGACCGGCTGATGCCGCTCCATGAATCCCTGTTCGTCGAAACCAATCCCTCGCCCGTCAAATACGCCGCCTCGGTTCTCGGCCTCATGGAAGACACCGTGCGTCTGCCGCTGATCCCCGTCTCCGACGCCACGAAGAAGCTGGTGCGGGCGGCGATGGTCCATGCCGGGCTCATCAACACCTGAAGATCATGTCGAGCGCCCCCAAAACCATCAAGATCGTCGCCGATAACCGAAAGGCGCGGTTCAATTACGAGATCGTCGAAACCTTCGAGGCCGGCATCGCGCTCACCGGCACGGAGGTCAAATCCTTGCGCCAGGGCAAGGCGACCATCGGCGAGTCCTATGCGGGGCCTTCCGGCGAGGAGCTCTATCTCTTCAACGCCTATATTCCGGAATATCTGCAGGCGAACCGCTTCAATCACGAGCCCAAGCGCCCGCGCCGCCTCCTGCTTCACAAGCGCCAGATCGACAAGCTGATCGGCGCGACCCAGCGGGAAGGATTCACGGTCATTCCGCTCAAGATGTATTTCAATGAGCGCGGCATGGCCAAGGTCGAACTCGGCCTCGGGCGCGGCAAGAAGCTTCACGACAAGCGCGAAACCGAAAAGAAGCGGGATTGGGACCGCGAGCGCGGGCGGCTCATGCGCGAGAAGGGCTGAGCCCCGCTGCAACGAAGGCTCGATAATATCGCTTACAGAGAATAATCGCGGGTCGCACTTTGGTGCCGCCCGCGATTTTTTTGAAGATCAGCCTTCGCTGTCGTCTTCCGTCTGGCGGATGCCGTAGCGACGCTCGAGACCGCCGGGGCCGACAGGGCCCTGGGGGCGGGAGCGCTCTCCGAATTCACCGGCCGGGCGCGGTGGGCGCTCGCCCTGATCGCGGCCGATCTTCGTGACCAGTTGAGCGAGATCGAGGAATTCATCGGCCTGACGGCGAAGCTCGTCCGCCACCATCGGCGGCTGGGTCGTCACGGTGGAGACCACGGAGACGCGAACCCCGCGCCGCTGCATGGCTTCCACGAGAGAGCGGAAGTCGCCGTCGCCGGAGAAAAGCACCATCTGGTCGATATACGGCGCCAGTTCCAGGGCATCGATGGCAAGCTCGATATCCATGTTGCCCTTGACCTTGCGGCGACCGGCGGAGTCGACGAATTCCTTGGTCGGCTTCGTCACGACGCGATAGCCGTTATAGTCGAGCCAGTCGATCAGCGGGCGGATGGAGGAGTATTCCTGATCTTCCACGAGCGCCGTGTAATAGAAGGCGCGCAGCAGGGATCCGCGAGTTTGAAATTCTTTGAGAAGCTTTTTGTAATCGATGTCGAAACCGAGCGTCTTCGTCGTGGCGTAGAGGTTGGCGCCGTCGATGAAGAGGGCAATTCGCTGCTGGCCGGCCATGCTTGTCTCGCGTTATATCGTTTCGGGATCGGCAAAAACCATACTTGAAATGACGACATCAAAACTATTCGCAACCGAAATAAAGTAGCGATCTCTTTGCGGCGTATTCTAGAACAGGCTGACCGAAACCCTCGTCAGGGAATAATAAAATTTCAACATATACAGTAAAGCGATGGTGCTTGATTGTGTCAAGCACCGTCATTTCCGGCTGGGGCAGATATGCCCATGAAAATAAACGCGAATTTTATGTTGTAAGATTGCGGCTGCCCGGCTTGATGGCGGGAAGCTTCGCCAGTTCGGGAGGCAGGGCGTCGGCGGGATAGGCCGGAATATCGAGCTGGATCAAAGAAACCAGCGGCACGCCGAGATCGGCTTTGCCGCCCGACCGATCGATGAGGCAAGCCGCCCCAAGGATCTCGCCGGGGTGCTCGCGCAGGGCGGCGATGCACTCGCGGGAGGAGAGGCCGGTGGTCACGATATCCTCCACCATCACGACGCGCGCGCCTTTGGGAATGGTGAAGCCGCGCCGAAGCACGAACTCGCCGTTCTCGCGCTCCACGAAAATGGCCTTGCAGCCAAGGTGCCGGGCCGTCTCGTAACCGGGCACGATGCCTCCGACGGCGGGGGAGACGACATAATCCACCGGCCCGTAGGCTTCCTTGATCTTCTGCGCCAAGGCCTTGCAAACCCGCTCCGTGCGGGCCGGATCCTGAAACACGAACATCTTCTGCAGGAAGACAGGGCTGTGCAGGCCCGACGAGAGAATGAAGTGCCCCTCCAGCAAGGCGCCGGCGGAGCGGAATTCATCGAGAACTTCTGTCGGGGTCATGGCGCGGCCTTCTCTAAAACTCTCCCGGCTGGTTAGCCCAACTCGAGAACCGCCGTCGAGGGCGATTTTAGTAACAAAGTTTGCTGGGAGCCTTTAAGGCCATGTGAGAACAATTTCTCTGTGCGGATGGGATTTTCATGCGGGGTTCTCGTGCTGGGCGCATACGGGCTCATCGGACTGCCCGTCAGTCTCAAGCTTGTTGACGCTGGCCATTGCGTAACGGGTTTGGGGCGCGATGTGGCGAGGGCGCGAATCTCATACCCACAGGTGACCTGGAATGAGCAGGATATTGCATACCTGACTGATGCGTCCGCGTGGCTTCCCTTCCTGTCGGATGTCGATGCAGTTGTGAACTGCGCCGGCGCGTTGCAGGACAGTCCGCGAGATAACCTCCACGCCCTTCAGTTCGAGGCCATGAAAGCGCTCTTCGAAGCCTGCGAACGCGTTGGGATAAAGCAGGTGGTTCAGATTTCTGCTGTCGGTGTCTCTCTTGAGAGCAACGTGACATTCTCACACACCAAGGCTCAGGCCGATGCTGCTCTGGCAGCATCCAATCTCCCTTGGACGATATTGAGGCCAGGTCTGGTTCTTGCGCCGAACGCCTATGGCGGGACGGCGCTGCTACGAGGCCTTGCGTCATTTCCTTTCGCCATCCCGCTCCTCGACGGCCAGCAACGTGTTCAGACAGTAAGTATCGACGACGTTGCCGAAGCGGTTCTTGCTGCTATCGAAGGGCGTGTTCGCGACCGCACGATTTATGATCTGGTGGAGAGTGACACGCATTCCCTGCAAGAGGTCATTCTTGCTTTCCGATCATGGTTAGGGCATCCGCCGGCGCCCGTTGTAAAGATGCCGTCCTGGTTCGGAGTTCTGACAGGGCGATTGGGCGACCTCCTCAGCTATCTCGGGTGGCGGTCACCTTTACGGACGACTGCCATTTTGCAGCTTGGCGTTGGGGTCGTGGGGGATGCTTCCACATGGCGTAAAGAGGGTGGACATCGCCTGCGCTCGCTCGATGAGAGCCTACGACACTTGCCGGCGACTGTTCAGGAGCGCTGGTTCGGGCGCATGTGGCTGTTGAAGCCTGCGATCATCGCCGTCCTGAGTTTCTTCTGGCTCGCATCGGGAATGATAGGGCTTGTCGAATTGGATAGCGCGTCCGCTCTGCTGACGGAGCGCGGTTGGGGGCGTGAGATGGCAATGCTGGCCGTGCTTTGCGGCAGCCTGATCGATATCGTCTTGGGGGCTATGATCCTGGTCCGCCGTTTCGTTAAAGCCGCAGTCTCTGGCATGATCGGGGTGACGGCCCTCTATCTGATGGCGGCGACGCTCTTCACTCCCGACATATGGCTTGATCCATTGGGCCCACTGATCAAAGTCATTCCGGGGGCTTTTCTTGCGTTGGTTGCCTGCGCTCTGGCGGAGGAGCGCTGATATGGCAATCCTCGATCTCGTCCGATGGATCCATGTGATTGGAGCAACTGTTCTGCTCGGAACCGGCGCTGGTATCGCGTTCTTCATGGTGATGGCGCATCGAACGCGCGATCCAGCTCTCATCGCGCATGTCGCCGGAACCGTTGTGGTGGCAGATCTTCTCTTCACCACGACCGCCGTTATCGCTCAACCCATCTCCGGGGCTGTCTTGGCGATGCAGATCGGCTGGCCGTTGAGCACAGGGTGGATACTTTTGTCGCTCGTTCTCTACGTCTTTACAGGCATCTTCTGGCTTCCCGTCGTGTGGATCCAGTTACGCCTGCGTGATCTAGCCCGAGCCGCAGCAAAACGGCAACATCCCTTGCCGCCGCAATATCATCGGCTTTTCAGAATCTGGTTTGCGTGCGGCTTTCCGGCCTTCGGGGCTGTTCTCGCCATCATCTGGCTGATGTTGGTAAGGCCGCCGTTCGAGCTGATTTAAGTTTTCGCCGCCTCGACAAACGCCGCGAAAATTCCGTTGCCCGGGTGGTCGTCCTGCGTCACGAATGCCTCCTGGTGCCATTGCAGGCCCAGCGCGAAGCGGCGGGAGGGGATTTCGATGGCTTCGATGATGCCGTCCTCGGCCCTGGCGGCAGCGATGGCCCCGCTGGAGACTTCGGCGATCGCTTCCCGGTGGCGGCTGTTCACCTCGAATTGCTGCGCCCCGACGATACGTGAGAGCAGCGTGCCCGGTTCGATGGAGACTTTGTGCGTCACCTCGCGATTGTCGTGTTCGAGAATGTGCGCGCCGAGCTTTTTCACCTCGTGGACCATGCGCGCGCCGTGGAGGCTGGCTAACATCTGCATGCCGTTGCAGATGCCGAGCACGGGCTTGTCGCGGTCGAGGAAGCCCTGCATCAGCGCCATTTCGACATCGAGACGCTCGGATCGCGGGTAGTGGGATTCATGGCCTGCGAGGTACCACGCTTCCGGGAAACGGATTCGCCCGCCGACGCTGACGAAGCCGTCGAACTCGTCCACGACCGGGGCCACCATGTCGGCGAAATAGGGAATGCCGAAAGGCTGGCCGCCCGCCTGATGAACGGCGAGAAAGTAAGCCTTCGTCGTCTCATAGAGATTGCCGCCACTGCTGGTGTTCTCATCCATGATGATGGCGATGCGGGGCTTGCTGCTCACTTCTCTTGTCCTATCCGACGACGCGCTCGACCTTGCTGACGACGCGCTTGGCGCGCAGCTCGGTGATGATCGCGTTGAGTTGTTTGAGGTCCCACACGGACAGATCGATGATCATGTCGTGGAAGTCCTGTGTGCGGCGCTTCATCGAGACATTGTCGATGTTGCCGTCATGATCGGCGATCACTTGCGTGATCTGCGCGAGCGAGCCCGGCTCGTTGATGGATTCAAGCTTGATGCGCGCGGGGAAGCGCTGGTCAGCATGGGCTTCGATGTCCCAACGCACGTCGATCCAGCGGTCGGGTTCGTTGTCGAAGGCCGCGAGCGAGGAGGACTGGATCGGGTAGATGGTCACACCTTCGCCGGGGGTCAGGATGCCGACGATGCGATCTCCCGGCACCGCGCCGCCTTCGGGCGAGAAACGGATCGGCATATCGCGGTTGATGCCGCGAATGGGAATGCCGGTGGAGATGCCGAGGCCTTCATTGCCGCCGGCCGCCGCCATCTCCGCATGAGTGGCGCGTCTCTCTTCCTTGAAGTCGGGATAGACCGCGCGCACCACGTCGCCGGAGAACATCTCTCCGCGCCCGACGGCAGCGAGCACGTCCTCGATGGAGGCGCGTGCGAGGCGGGGCAGGGCGCCTTTCAGCTTCTCGTCCGAGAACGCCTTGCCGCCACGCTCGAAGGCACGCTCGAGGATCTGGCGTCCAAGGCCCGTATATTGGCGGCGGACCGCAGCGCGCGTGGCGCGGCGGATCGAGGCGCGCGCCTTGCCGGTAACGACGAGGGATTCCCATGCAGCCGGAGGCGTCTGGCCTTCCGAGCGGATGATCTCGACCTCATCGCCGTTCTGCAGTTCCGTCAGCAGGGGAGCGATGCGCCCGTTGATCTTGCAGCCGACGGCGGTGTTGCCGACATCGGTGTGCACCGCATAGGCGAAATCGATGGGCGTTGCCCCGCGCGGCAGGGCGATGAGCCGCCCCTTCGGCGTGAAGCAAAAAACCTGATCGTGGAAGAGTTCGAGCTTGGTGTGCTCCAGAAATTCTTCCGGATTGTCGCCCTCGGCGAGAAGATCGACCGTGCGCCGCAGCCATTGATAGGCGCGGCTTTCGTTCGCCAGTCGCGAATTGTCGTGAATGCCTTCCTTGTAGAGGGCGTGAGCCGCGATGCCGAACTCCGCGATCTCGTCCATCTCGTGGCTTCTGATCTGCAATTCCACGCGCTGCCGGCCGGGGCCGATGACGGTGGTGTGGATCGAGCGGTAATCGTTCTGCTTCGGCGTGGAGACGTAGTCCTTGTAACGCCCCGGCACCATCGGCCATGACGTGTGGACGACGCCGAGCGCGCGGTAGCAATCGTCCAGGTTGTCGACGATCACCCGAAATCCGAAAATGTCGGAGAGCTGCTCGAAGGCGAGGGACTTGCGTTCCATCTTCCGCCACACGGAATAGGGCCGCTTCTGCCGCCCGGAGACGACCGCGTGTATGCCCTTGGCCTCGAGCTTGGCGGTGAGGTCCTGCTCGATCTGCTCTACGAGCTTCTCGTTCTTGACCGTCAGGTCGCGCAGGTGGCGGCTGATCGCCTCGTAGGCGTCAGGGTCGAGGTTCTGGAAGGAGAGATCCTCCAACTCCTCGCGCATTTCCTGAATGCCCATGCGTCCGGCAAGCGGCGCGTAGATGTCCAGCGTTTCCTCGGCGATGCGCTTGCGCTTCTCCGGCGACATGAACTGGAGCGTGCGCATGTTGTGCAGGCGATCGGCGAGCTTCACCAGCAGCACGCGCACGTCGTTGGCGATGGCAAGCAGCAGCTTGCGGAAATTTTCACCTTGAGCGGCGCGCTTGGAGACGAGATCGAGACGCTTGATCTTGGTCAGGCCGTCGACGAGGGAGCCGATCTGCGGGCCGAAGGTCTTGTTGATCTCCTCCAGCGTCGCCTCGGTATCCTCCACCGTGTCGTGCAGCACGGCGGCGGCGATGGTGGCGTCGTCGAGCTTGAGGTCGGTGAGGATGGCCGCGACTTCGAGGGGATGGCCGAAGAACAGGTCGCCGGAGGCCCGCTTCTGGGTGCCGTGGGCCATCATGGCGTAGATATACGCACGATTGAGCAGCGCCTCGTCGGTCGAAGGGTTGTAGCGCTTGACCCTCTCGACAAGTTCGTACTGGCGCATCATCGGCTGAACATCTCCTTCCTGCTCTGATAACCGGCTGAGGTTAAAAGGATATTGTCGAACCTTGCATGATCGCAAGCTGAACGGTTCGCGATGGGGCGAAAAATCGCCAATAAAAAAGCCCGGCGCGGGCCGGGCTTTTGAATACCGTACAATCGGACCTTATTCGCGGTCGTCGTCGTCCGCGCTGTGGGTCGGCGGCACGAGGCCTTCGAGGCCGCGCAGCAGGTCTTCCTCGCTCATGCGATCGAACTGGACTTCCGAGTCGTCGGCAGCGCTCGCAGCGGCGGTGTTGCCGAGCAGCGGAACGGCCTCAGCCTCGGGCTCGTCCACCTCGACATATTTCTGCATCGAGTGGATCAGCTGTTCCTTGAGATCGTCCGGGGCGATCGTCTCGTCGGCGATCTCACGCAGGGCCACGACGGGGTTTTTGTCGCGGTCGCGATCCACCGTCAGCGGCGAGCCGGAGGAGATCAGGCGGGCGCGATGACTGGCGAGCAGAACGAGCTCAAACCGGTTATCGACCTTGTCGATGCAATCTTCGACGGTCACACGAGCCATGCGGAGGCTCCTTCTTCGGGTTCGGGAAATTGTTTAAGACGGGCTCGATACACTGAATGCCATACGAAAACAAGGGGATAGACGGCTCAGGCTTCAGCCGTATCGCCGCATTGTCAACCGCCCTTTTTCAGCAGGCGGGCGATGTCGGCCTGAAGCTGGCTGGTATAGTCCGCGAGGACGTTGGCCTCGTTGATTTCCAGCACGACCACCTCGGCCCGCTCGAAGGCGGCGGGCAAGTCTTTCCCGGCGGCGAAACTGACGTCCGAGATTTCGACGTTTCCTTCCTTCGCCTGAGCGATCTTGCTGAAATAGTAATAGAATCTCAGGTCGTCGGAGATCCGGTTGACGCCCATGAGGTCGAGCAATTGCCAGCAGAAGCTCGTGCCGACCATCAAGATGCGCGGCCTGTAGCCCTCCTTGCCTGCGTCGAAGACGGGGTGCGGGGAGGGATAGGGCCACAGCCTGAAAGGAAGGTTGAGGAGCGCGCCGAGATCCTGGTCCGCTACGGGGGAGCGGCTGTCGACCGTCATGTTCTCGACCTTGAGCCGCGGCATCGGCTTGCCGAGTTGCCGCTCCAGATTGTCGACGATGGCGTTGACAGTAAAGGACGCGCCGAGGGCGTTCCAGTGCAGCCCATCACGGCCGAACAGCGGGAGATTCTGTGACCGCTTGGCATTACGCAAGGCAACCGTTCCATCGACCATTTCGACGTTGCTGGCGGCGAGGGCGGTCTTGATCTGCGAGATGCGCCGATTGTTGGAATCTCCGTCGCAGGGCGTCTTGAGGTATTCCGAGTAGATGGAGGGTTTGCCGGGGCTCAGGACGAGCAGGAAGCGCTTGCCGGAGGCCGTCACGTCGTCCCGCAGCTTGACGATCTGATTGACGACCTCAGCCTGCCTTTTGTTCGGACGCGGCTTGCTGCACCACTCCCGGACATAGTCCTTGGGGTAAAGCATCCTGTTACGCCCGATGATGACGTCCGGATTGAAGCTCCGGCCCATCACGTAGCCGAGGCCGTTGTTGAGGCGCAGCATGGTTTCGCGCGGGCGGCCCATCTGCTCAGGCACCCAAAGGCTGAGCTGCTTCTGCAAGTTTCCGTCGAGGAAGGACGTCAACGTCCATTTCGGTGGCGGCGCGGGATCTACCACGCCTCCGAGGGACGTCTTGGTAAACCCTGCGAAAATCTTCACGCCCGATTTTTGCGCGAGCATCGCCGCCCCCGGCAAAAGGGTGAGAAGGATCAGGAGCGCCAGGACGGGGCGTTTGAGAAGCTGCTTCATCAAAAACGGAAATAAATGAACGGCTTGAAGGTCGAAACGAAGACCCGCCCGAACGACCAGACGGTCAGGGCGAGAAGGCCGATCTGCGATAGGCTCGGCCAAAGCCGGGCGGCAAATCTGTCGGCGATGGAGCGGGCCCAGTCCAGAGGCGTAACGGACAGAATAACGCCGACGGCAAGCGCGAGGATCGAGTCGAGCTCAACAGTGATGACGCTTTTCGTTTCGCGTGCCGGTGAGAGCATCGCGCTAAAAAGCGTGAGCGCCTGACCGAGCGAGGTCGCGCGGAAGATCACCCACCCCAGCATGACAAGGAGCGCCGTGACCGCGATGCCGACGGCGCGCGGCAGGCGCGGCCACACATGGCGGTTGAGGCCCATGTGATCCGCCGACACGAAAAGCCCGTGAAATGCGCCCCAGAGCACGAACGTCCAGTTCGCGCCGTGCCAGAGCCCGGAGGACAGGAAGCAGATCCACAGGTTGAGGTACATCCGGGGCGTCGAAACCCGGCTGCCCCCCAGGGGAATATAAAGGTAGTCGCGGATCCAGGTCGAAAGGGAGATGTGCCAGCGTTTCCAGAAATCGGTGAAGCCGATGGCGAGATAGGGCTGGTTGAAGTTCTCCCGCAGCCTAAAGCCGAGGGTGCGGGCAAGGCCGATCGCCATGTCCGAATAGGCCGAGAAATCGAAATAGATCTGGACCGCGAAGCATAAGGCGCCGAGCCAGCTATGGCCGAAGCCGATCTTCGCGGCGGGAATGTTGAAGACCTGGTCGGCAATCTCGGCGACGGAATCCGCGATCAGCACCTTTTTGGCGAGCCCCATCGCGAAGCGGAACGCGCCTTGCTCCACATCGTCCCACGTCACCACATGGCGCTCGATCTGGGCGCGCATCTCATGGAATTTCAGGATCGGCCCGGCGAGCAGCTTGGGAAAGAGAAAGACGAAGAGAAGGTAGTCCGTCACCGAGCGGGCCGGAGCCGAAACGCGGCGATAGACATCGACGATGTACGTGATTTTCTCGAAAACGATGAAGGAAATGCCGAGGGGCAGCAGAATATCCGGTCTCGGCAGGCCGAGCGCCCCGAACAGCGCCTGCAGGTTCTCGACGAAAAAGCCGAGGTATTTGCAGTAGAGAAGCAGTCCGATGTTGAGAACGACGCCGACGGTCAGCGCGATGCGGCGGGTTCTGTCCGACGTCGAACGCCCGATCCAGGCGGCCAGCCCGTAGTCGATGAGCGAGGAGGCGATGACCACCAGCACGAAATGTGGTTCGCCCCAGGCGTAAAAGGCGATGCTCGCCAGAACGAGGAAAACGTTCCTCATTCGGGACGGCAGCAAGGCGTTGGCCCCGATGACGAACGGGGCGAAAATGAACAGGAATATCGCTGAGTTAAAGGGCATCGAGCATCGTGTGACTTTGAAGCGTTCGCTTATGCGGGTCTCCTCCTTTCCGCAAGCCCGGGCTTTGTGGAGAACCGCCCAAACGCTTGACTCCCGGGCCAGTGGGTGCGAGTCCCGCGCGGATTTTTGAAAATAAAGGCGTCACTTCATGAAGCGCGCATTCGTGTTTCCCGGTCAGGGAAGCCAGTCGGTCGGGATGGGCAAGGCCCTTGCCGATGCATTTCCGCAGGCCAAGGCCGTGTTCGATGAGGTGGACGAGGCTCTCTCCCAGAAGCTGTCCAGCATCATCTGGGATGGTCCGGCGGAGGAATTGACGCTTACCGCCAACACCCAGCCGGCCCTGATGGCCGTCAGCCTCGCCGCAATCCGCGTGCTGGAGGCTGAGGCCGGGCTCGACCTGAAGCGCGATGCCGCCTTTGTCGCCGGCCACTCGCTCGGCGAATATTCGGCCCTTGCCGCAGTGGGAACCCTTTCCATCGCCGATACGGCCCGTTTGCTGCGCATTCGCGGCAACGCCATGCAGAGCGCGGTGCCGGTCGGGCAGGGGGCCATGGCGGCCCTTCTCGGCCTCGAGTTCGAGGCGGCCCTTGAGGTCGCCCGTGAGGCGGCGCAGGGCGAGGTCTGCGATACGGCCAACGACAATGGCGGCGCTCAGGTCGTCGTTTCCGGCCACAAGGCCGCCGTTGAGCGCGCGGTCGTCATCGCCCAGGAAAAGGGCGCCAAGCGCGCGGTGATGCTGCCCGTGTCCGCCCCCTTCCATTGTTCCCTGATGGCCCCCGCCGCCGAGGCGATGCGGGAGGCTCTGGCGAAGGTGACCGTCAACGCGCCGTCGGTTCCGGTGGTGGCCAACGTGCTGGCCGGCCCAGTCTCCGACCCCGTCGCCATCCGCGACTGCCTCGTCCGTCAGGTCACGGGCACGGTCCGCTGGCGCGAAAGCGTCGCTTACATGGCGTCTCAAGGCGTTGAATCGTTCTATGAGGTCGGGGCCGGCAAGGTCTTGACCGGACTCGTGAAACGCATCGCGGCGGGAGCGGCCGCCACGGCCATCGGCGGGCCCGACGACGTCGCCACCTTCAAAGCATCCCTTCAAGGTTGAGGAGAGCCTTTCATGTTCGATCTGAGCGGCCGCAAGGCTCTTGTCACCGGCGCGACCGGTGGAATTGGCGGGGCGATTGCCCGCGCCCTTCATGCCCAGGGCGCAACCGTCGCTATCTCCGGCACCCGCCGCGCGGCGCTGGATGAACTCGCGGCTTCGCTGGGCGAGCGCGTTCATGTGGTCGAGGCGAATCTGGCCGACAAGGATTCCGTCGAAGCCCTTGTTCCCGCTGCGGAAACCGCGATGGACGGGCTCGATATCCTCGTCAACAACGCCGGCATCACCCGCGACAACCTCTTCATGCGCATGAAGGATGAGGAGTGGGACCAGGTCATCGCCGTCAACCTCACCGCGGCCTTCCGCCTCTCCCGCGCGGCGGTGAAGAACATGATGCGCCGCCGTTACGGCCGCATCGTCAATATCGGCTCGGTGGTCGGCTCCACGGGCAATCCGGGGCAGGGCAACTATGCCGCCGCCAAGGCGGGCCTGATCGGCATGACCAAGGCGCTCGCCGCCGAGGTCGCCAGCCGCAACATCACGGTGAACTGCGTCGCTCCGGGCTTCATCGAGTCGCCGATGACGGACGTCCTGAACGACAAGCAGAAGGAAGCCATCCTCGGAACGATTCCCATGAGCCGCCTCGGAAAGGGGGATGAAATCGCCTCCGCGGTGGTGTATCTGGCATCGAACGAAGCTGGCTACGTGACGGGCCACACCCTTCACGCCAACGGCGGAATGGCTATGTTCTAAAGGCGCTTAAGGCGCCTGCCGGAATCTGTTTGCGAAATCCTTCGCCCCCTCGCCAGACACGATAAGCTTGTGTTAAGCATGGGGTCCATTGGGTCGTAGGGGTTGACCGGCGATCAAAAATGCGGCTTTGCACGGCGTAAGCCGACCGTTCCCGCGAGAAACGGGCAGAGCCGCTGAACTGAAATCTAATTCTTGATCCGCTCCGGATAGTGTGGGGCGGCAGCCACTGAGGATAAAGAACGATGAGTGACATCGCTGATCGCGTGAAGAAGATCGTTGTCGAGCACCTGGGCGTCGACGCCGAGAAGGTGACGGACAATGCCAACTTCATCGACGACCTGGGCGCCGACAGCCTTGACACCGTCGAGCTCGTCATGGCCTTCGAAGAAGAATTCAATGTCGAGATCCCGGACGACGCCGCCGAGACGATCGTGACCGTCGGCGACGCGATCAAGTTCCTTGAGAAGAACGCGGCCTAATCAGGCCTTCAAGGGCGTCGGACGAACCATCCGACGCCCGTATTTTGTTTAAAGGCATGGTCCGGACAGGCGAAACCTCGTTTCCGCCCGGACCGCGCCCCGTCTAAATGGCAGGATTAAGCATGCGTCGCGTCGTCGTAACAGGTCTTGGCATGGTCACTCCCCTCGCTTGCGGGGTGGAGGAAACATGGTCGCGTATCCTCGAGGGCAAGAGCGGCGCAAACAAGATCGAAGGTTTCGAGACCGAAGATCTCGCCTGCCGCATCGCCTGCCAGATCCCGACCGGGGACGGCTCCAACGGCACCTTCAATCCCGACCAGTGGATGGAGCCGAAGGAGCAGCGCAAGGTCGATCCCTTCATCGTCTATGCGATGGCTGCGGCGACCCAGGCGCTCAATGACGCCGGTTGGAAGCCGACCTCTTACGAGGACCAGTGCGCCTCGGGCGTGCTGATCGGCTCGGGCATCGGCGGCATCGGCGGCATCTACGAGGCCTCGCAGACGCTCATCGAGCGTGGCCCCCGCCGCATTTCGCCCTTCTTCATTCCCGGCCGCCTCATCAACCTGGCGGGCGGCTACGTTTCCATCGAGCATGGCCTCAAGGGACCGAACAACGCGGTCGTCACCGCCTGTTCCACGGGCTCGCACGCCATCGGCGACGCCGCGCGCCTCATCGCCCTTGGCGATGCGGAGGTGATGGTCGCGGGCGGCACGGAATCGCCCATCAACCGGCTCTCGATCGCGGGCTTCGCGGCCTGCCGGGCGCTGTCCACGAATTTCAACGAAGACCCGACAAAGGCTTCGCGCCCCTATGACAAGGACCGTGACGGCTTCGTCATGGGCGAGGGCGCGGGCGTGGTGGTGCTCGAGGAATACGAGCATGCCAAGGCGCGCGGCGCGAAGATCTATGCCGAGGTCATCGGCTACGGCCTGTCGGGCGATGCCTACCACATCACCTCGCCGTCCGAGGATGGCGACGGGGCCTATCGCTGCATGGCCGCCGCCATCAAGCGGGCGGGCATCTCGGCCTCCGAGATCGACTACATCAACGCGCATGGCACCTCGACGCCCATGGGCGACGAGCTTGAGCTGAAGGCCGTGGAGCGCATCGTCGGCAACGCGGCGGGCAAGCTCTCCATGTCCTCGACCAAGTCTGCCATCGGCCATCTGCTCGGGGCGGCGGGCGCCGTCGAGGCCATCTTCTCGATGCTGGCCATGCGCGACGGCATCATTCCGCCGACGCTCAACCTCGACAATCCGTCAGTCGAAACGGCCATCGACCTCGTGCCTCACAAGGCCAAGCGCAAGGACGTGAATATCGCGTTGTCCAACTCGTTCGGCTTCGGCGGCACCAACGCGTCGCTGGTTTTCCGGCGCGTCTCTTAACCGGACGCGCCTTTATTACCGCTTTTTGCCATAATCCTTGGTAAGGTGTCCTATCGCGGCTTGTCCGCCGATTTGGCGCCCGCCATATTTGTCATCGCGCAGCTCCCGGTTCGCGGAAGAGACGCGGCTTTCTAGATAGTTTTCCTGATGTTCGGCAGAAAAAAGCAGTCGCCTTTGATGCAGCAGCCTGAGGGGCAGGAGAACGACCTGCAGCCTCGCCTCGCGCCGAAATCGCCCAGCGAAGCGATCAAGCCCATGGCCGCTCCTCCTCCGCCGCCGCGCGTGCGCCGCCGCCGCGGTGGCATGATGTCGACCGTCAGCGGCTTGCTGACCCTTCTGATCGCCCTGGCCGGCGCCGCGATTTTCGGCATCACGGTTCTGGAAAAGGAAGTGTCCGCTCCGGGACCGTTGCAGGCCGACAAGGTCGTGGTCATCCCCCGCAACACCGGCACGTCCGAGATCGCGACCCTGCTCAAGGATGAAGGCGTCATCGACCAGCCGATGCTGTTCGAGGTCTATGCGCTGCTGAACCGTCAGCGCGGCCAGCTCAAGGCGGGCGAGTTCCTGTTCAAGGCAAAGGCGAGCCTCGAGGATACCATCGACACGCTCGTCCAGGGCAAGGCCATCCTGCATTCGGTGACGGTTCCCGAAGGCCTGACGAGCGATCAGATCGTCGCGCGCCTCTACGACAACGAGATTCTCTCCGGCGACGTGATCGAGACCCCGCGCGAGGGTTCCATGCTGCCCGACACCTACAAGTTCGAACGCGGCATGACCCGTCAGCAGATGGTGACGAACATGCAGGCGGCGCAGCGTCAGGCGCTGACGCAGATCTGGCAGCGCCGTTCGTCCGACCTGCCGATCAAGACTCCGCAGGAATTGCTGATCCTCGCCTCCATCGTGGAGAAGGAGACGGGCCGCGCCGATGAGCGCACGCGGGTCGCGGCGGTGTTCATCAACCGCCTCAACAAGCGCATGAAGCTGCAATCCGACCCGACCATCGTCTACGGCCTCGTGGGCGGCAAGGGCACCCTCGGGCGTGGCATCACCAAGAACGAGATCGAAACCGCGACCCCGTACAACACCTATGTGATCGAAGGCCTGCCGCCGAGCGCCATCGCCAATCCGGGCCGCGCGGCGCTGGAGGCTGTCGCCAACCCGTCACGGACCAAGGATCTCTACTTCGTGGCTGACGGCACCGGCGGCCACACCTTCGCCGAGACTTACGAGCAACACCAACGCAACGTCACCCGCTGGCGTCAGATCGAGAAGGCGAAAGCCACGACCGACGGCAATGTGGATCGCGTGGAGCCCGAGGATGATACGCGCGGTCAAGGTGGCGCCGCTGCGTCCCCGTCCCTCGCGCAGGATCAGGCGCCCGCCGTGCTCAAGCCCGGCGCGCGCCCGCGCGCTTTCGATGCGAGCGAGGGGACCAACAAGGACCCGCTCAAGAACAAGAATTTCGACCTGAACTCCGGCAAGTCCGTCCCCAATCTCAAGCAGCCTTAAAGGCGCCTGATTGAGAGTCGCCTGCCGGTTTTCTTGCGGCATACAGGAGCGCGGACTATGGTCCCGCGCTCTTTTCTTTTGTGAGGCTATCGAGAATGTCCATTGCGAGTATGACCGGCTTTGCCCGTGAGGCTGGTGTGACGGGCTCGTCCCAATGGGCCTGGGAAATCAAGACGGTGAACGGGCGCGGGCTCGAGGTCCGCGTGAAGACGCCCATCGGCATGGATGCCGTCGGCGAGGATGCGCGAGGCTCGATCCTGAAGGCGCTGACGCGCGGCCAGGGCCAGCTCAATCTCTCGCTTGCGAAAACTACGACGGCCCCCAAGGTGCGCGTCAACGGCGAGGTGCTGAAGTCGCTCCTCGCGGCGGTCGCCGAACTCGAGCTTCCCGCAACGGTGCAGCCTGCTTCCCTCGACGGGCTCCTCAACGTGCGCGGCGTCGTGGAGATCGAGGAGGAGGGCACGCAGCCGGGGCAGGACGAGGCGCTTCTCGCCGATCTCAAGGCCGCCGTGCTGCGCCTGATCGAGAGCCTCAAGGCCTCGCGCCTGACGGAGGGCAGGGCGCTCAAGGCGGTGCTGGAGCAGCATCTTGAGACGATAGCCCGCCTGACTGACGAGGCCGATGCCGCGCCTGCCCGCCAGTCCGAGGCAATCCGCACGCGCCTTGCGGCGCAGATAGAGCAGATCATGGGCGCGGGCTCGACGCTCGATCGGGATCGCCTGCACCAGGAGGCGGTGCTCATCGCGGCTCGTGCCGACATTCGCGAGGAGCTCGATCGCCTGCGCGCCCATATCGATACCGCGCGCGGCCTGCTGACGGAAGGCGGCGCGGTCGGGCGGCGGCTCGATTTTCTGGCGCAGGAATTCGGCCGCGAGGCCAACACGCTCTGCGCCAAGGCGAATGACGTGTCGATTTCGCGAATTGGGCTTGAACTCAAAGCGGTAATCGAGCAATTCCGCGAGCAAGTGCAGAACGTGGAATAGCGATGAGCATCATCTCCCTCAAACGGCGCGGCCTTCTCCTGATCCTGTCCTCGCCGTCCGGCGCGGGCAAGTCGACGCTGACGCGCAATCTCGTGCGCGAGGATCGCGGCATCAAGCTGTCCATCTCCGTGACGACGCGCGCCAAGCGCCCGTCCGAGATCAACGGCGTGCACTACAACTTCATGGAAGATGTCGCCGAGTTCGAGGAACAGCGCGATCGCGGCGATCTGCTCGAATGGGCGCAGGTGCACGGCAATTACTACGGCACGCCCCGCAAGCCAGTGGAACAGGCCCTCGCGCGTGGCGAGGACATGATGTTCGACATCGATTGGCAGGGCACCAAGCAGATCGTCGAGAAGATGCGCTCGGATGTGGTGAGCGTGTTCATCCTCCCGCCGTCGATGGAAGAGTTGAAATCGCGCCTTATCCGCCGCGCGGAAGACACGCCCGAAGTCATCGAGCGCCGCCTGCGCAACGCACGGGACGAGATCGCCCAATGGGAGGCGTATGACTACGTCCTCGTCAACGACGACCTCGACCGCACCTTCGGTGAACTGAAGGCCATCCTCGCTTCCGAGCGCCTGCGCCGCGAACGGCAGGTGGAGCTGAAGGGCTTCATCGACGGGCTGCTTGCCGCGAAGGTTTGAGATCATTTATCCGATGGCGGATCTGAGATGACACAAGCCATCGGAGCCGTGACATTCCTCGTGCGTGATTACGACGAGGCCATCGACTATTTCACGCGCGTCCTCCGTTTCAGTCTGTCTCAGGACACACCGCTTTCCGGGAGCAAGCGCTGGGTCGTGGTCGTGCCGCCGGGCTCGAACGGCCCCGGTCTCGTCCTCGTCAGGGCCGAGACGCCTGAGGAGATCGCCCGGGTCGGAGATCAAGCTGCCGGGCGCGCGTTTCTCTTCCTCCACACCGATGACTTCTGGCGGGACTATGAAGACATGCGCACGAAAGGCGTCGTCTTCTACGAAGAGCCGCGAAATGAGCCTTACGGGCTCGTCGTGATTTTCAAGGATCTCTACGGGAACTACTGGGACCTGAAAGGTCCGGTCCCGCAGGTTTGGCCACTCAGGCCCGGCGGTCCGAATTGACGACCAGAACGCCGGCGGCGATGGTGGCGCTCGCCGCCCAGATCCAGGGCGAATAGGTCTCGCCGAAGAACAGCGCGCCGGAAACGAGGCCGGTGGCGGTGCCCACATAGCCCATCTGGCTGACATAGACGGGCCCGGCCATCTGCTGCAGGCGCATGAACATCAGAAACTGGCAGGCGTTCAGCGCGGCCTGAAGCAGCGCCAACAAGGGGGCCTCTCCCAACGTGGCGATCAGTGGCCCCTGACCCTTGCCGAGGATGATGAGCGTCATCCAGATCCCACCTGCCAGCATCGTTCCGGCGGAGAGGGGCAAGGCGGCAGAGCCGGGCGGCCAGAAGCGCGTTCTGAAGATATTGCCCACCGCGACGGATGCGGGGATCGCAAAAGCCAGGATCAGCCAGCCTTGCAGATCGGGTGAGGGCAGGCTGCTGCGCTGGCCCGCGATGATCGCCGCGCCGATGAAGCCGAGCCCGATGCCGAGGACGCGGCGCAACCCCGGCCTTTCGAGGCCGATCATGGCGGCGAAGGTGAGGGTGAGGATGGGTGGGAGCGTATAGACGACGGAGGAGAGTCCCACGCCAAGGTGCGGCATCACCGTGAACAGGATGAAATACGGCAGGCCCATCGTGAAAAAGCCTGCGATGACGTAGTAGCGCAGATGCCGGCGCGACATTTCGATGGGCTGCTTTCGCGCGAAGCTGAGCAGCAAGAGGAGAAGTCCGCCGCCGAGCAGCATCGCCAGGGTCCAGGGCAGTGGCGAGACGCCCGCCTGCTGCGCCAGCTTGCCGAGCGGGAACATCGCGCCGAAGACAATGCCGGTGGCGATGAGGAGGCCGATGGCACTCCAGCGGTCGGGATGGCCGGACGAGGCTGCAGAAGCGGTGGAGGTCATGCGCGTCTCGCTCTTGTTGGTCTATTTGCGCTTGGCTTCATAGGCGTTCGCCAGGGCGACATAACCCTCAACCGAAATCTCTTCCGCCCGCGCGGTTTCCTTCTGGCCCGCTTCCGCGATCAGGGCGGCGGGGTCAGGAACGAGCGACTTCAGGCTCTGGCGCAGCATCTTGCGGCGCTGGCCGAAGGCGGCGCGGGTCACGGCTTCGAGCGCGTTCACGCTGCAGGGCAGGGGAGTGGCCTTCGGCGTCAGATGCACGATGCTCGATGTGATCTTCGGCGGCGGCACGAAGGCGGAAGGCGGCACGTCGAAGAGGATGTTTGCGTGGGTGCGCCAGCCGCATAGAACGCCGAGACGCCCGTAATCCTTCGGCGCGCTTTCGTCTGCGACGATGCGCTCCGCCACTTCCCGCTGGAACATCAGGGTGAGCGAACTCCACCACGGCGGCCATTTCTCGTTCGTCAGCCAGCCGGTGAGAAGCGGCGTTCCCACATTATAGGGAAGGTTCGCGATGACTTTCGCCGGAGCGTCGCCGATGAGCGGACGCGGGTCGAAGGTCAGCGCATCGGCCTCGATCACCTCGAGGCGGCCCGGATAGCGGGCGGCGATTTCGGCCAGCGCCGGCAGGCATCTTTCGTCGCGCTCGATGGCGATGACCTTGCCTGCACCCGCCGCGAGAATGGCCCGCGTCAGGCCGCCGGGACCGGGACCCACCTCGACGACAGTCACACCCTCGAGCGGGCTCGCCGAGCGCGCAATGCGGCTCGTCAGGTTGAGGTCGAACAGGAAGTTCTGGCCAAGCGACTTCTTGGCCATCAGGCCGTGCGTGCGTACGACCTCGCGGAGCGGCGGCAGATCGTCGATCTGGCTCATGGCTGCCCTCCACGCGCGAGACGTGCGGCCAGCTTGATCGCGGCGATCAGGCTGTCGGGGCGGGCGATGCCTTTTCCCGCGATGTCGAACGCCGTGCCGTGATCCGGCGACGTGCGGATGAAGGGTAAGCCGAGGGTCACGTTCACGCCTTCGTCGAAAGCGATGGTCTTGATCGGGATCAGCGCCTGATCGTGATACATGGCGAGAGCGGCATCGTAATTTTTGCGTGCCCGCGCGTGGAACATGGTGTCGGCGGGAAGGGGACCTTCGGCGGCGATGCCCTCTTTCCGCAAAATCTCGATGGCGGGCGCGACGATCGCCTCATCCTCCGCGCCGAGGGCACCATGCTCTCCCGCATGGGGATTGAGCCCGGCAACCGCGAGGCGCGGATGGGCAATGCCGAAACGGGCTTGAAGATCGCGCGCCACGAGGCGGCCTGTCGTGACGATGAGGTCCGTGGTCAGGGCCTGCGGAACGTCCTTGAGCGGAATGTGGACGGTCACCGGAACCACGGCCAGCGTCTCGCTCCACAGCATCATGACGGGATGAGGGGCTGTGCCGCCGGGCTCCTTGGCGAGAGACGCCAGAAACTCCGTGTGTCCGGGATGGCTGAACCCCGCTTCGTAGAGCACATGCTTGGCGATGGGGTTCGTAACGAGAGCGGCAGCTTCGCCCGCCTGCACATGGCGGACCGCTTTTTCGATGGAAGCGATGATTGCGGGAGCATGCGCTGCATCGGGATGGCCGGGGCGCACGGGGCCGCCCATATCCAGATTCAGCGGAATGACCGGCAGCGCTCGGTTGAACACGGACGTTGCGCCGGAAAGGTCGGTTTCGGCGATGGGCACATCCCAGCTGAGGCTTTGCGCGAGGTGCCGAAGGTGGCCGGGCTCCGCGAGTATCGCGAAGGGAGGCAAGCCTGCCTCCTTGCGCATTAACCAGGCTTTCAGGGAGATTTCAGGCCCGATCCCGGCAGGGTCGCCCTGAGTGAGCAGGATCAGGCTTTTGCCGCCGCGCGCCACTTAGTTTTTCACGGTGCCGGTTTCGCTCGAAACCCCGCTCAGGTTCTGATTGACCGTGGCCTGTCCGAGAGTGCGGAGCTCCAGCGTGAACGAGATGGTCTGGTTCCGATTCTTCTCGCCGGTGCTCACAGCAACGTCACGCGGCGCGGAGGAGTAATTGAGCGTGAAGGTCGTGCACTCGTCCATGTAGCCCAGTCCAAGGGACATGGAGCTCACATAGGCATAGTCCTGACGATTGTAGACCGCCGTTGCCGGGTTCTTCAGGTAGTTCTGGACGAACGTATCACGCGCGACGAGATAGCGATCCAGATCGAGGAGGAGCGACCCCGTCACGAACCAGTTCTCGGTGATGTTCCAGGTCGCGGAGGACAGGACACCCTCGCGCCGGGTGGGGAATCCAAGCTCGGGCTGCGCGCCGTAACGGGCGTAGATGACCGAGGCAGAAACCGGGACCCACGGATTGAGGTTAGCCGTCAAACCGGCTTCGAGACGGTTGAGGGTAAAGTCCTCGTTGTCGAAGCGGCCGCGCGTGACGAAGGCAATGTTCTTGGTCGGTGCAATCTTGAAGCGCCCGACGTAATCGGAATCCGTCGATTCAAGCCCGGAGTCGCGCCCGACATTCGCCAGATCGCCCGGCGTGAATGAGTTGCGCCCGGCCACCTGATAGGACTGGCCGAACAGGATGTTCGCGTTGAAATCCTGGTTGTTGGTGACCGTGTATTGGATGCCGATATTGGCGCGAACACCGCCTTCCGCACGGTCGTAACCGGAGAACTTGTCCCACTCGAAAATCGAGGTGTCGTCGAAGACGAGGCTCTGCGCGTCCTCGTTCGGCAGGCGTCCGATACGGGTTTCGTTCGGGCGGGCGATGATCTGGGCGATGGGCTCGATCACCTGGCGGCCGATATCACCGATATCCGCCACGAAGGGGAACCGGTAATCGAGGCCGATGGCGGGCATGGCGCGCAGCGCGTAGTCGTCATCGCCGCTGAGGAAGTTGCGCAATTCGGGGTTCTGGAAGCCCGTGAACCGGGGCGAGAACGCGAAACCATCGGCCCGCAGATAGGTGAACGGCGTCCAGACCTGGCCGACGGGGTCGATGAACTCGCGGCGCCAGGACAGGTTTGCCGAAGCACGGCTCGCGGATCCGCTGATGCCGCGCACGAGGCAGGTCTCATGCGAGAAGACGGCGCAGGTGCCATAGAGGCCGAAGAGCGCGGTCGTCTTGAGCGGGATCTGCTGGAACTGCGCGGCCTGACGGCTGAGGCTCGTGATGTTGACGTCGAGTGCAATCTCGCCGCCGATGCCTTCGGGCCCGTTGATACGCTTGTTGTAATCGACCACCGGAGCGACGACGGGCTGCTGCTTCTGCCAGTCGTAGGTGGACAGGCCCTGGAAGTAGTAGCCGCGCATATCGAAGAACGACCGGTCGCCCTTGCCTTGCAGGTAGAGGGTCGAGATCGATTCCTTGAGATAGTTGTTGCTCAGGCTCTCGCTGCGGATGCGGTAGTTGTCGAGGAACCACTTGTCGGAGAGGAGGCTGACGTCCCAACCCCATTTCCAGCGTTCGTTGAGATAGAACAGGCCCGAGGATTCAAGCGATCCGCGGTTCTCGCGGTCGCCCGGCCCGAGGGGGCTCTTGAGGAACGCGCCGAGGTCCTGCTGGACGATACCGGCGGCGCGGATGTTGTAGTAGCCCGTATCGAGACGATGGCGCCATTCCGCCTGACCGAGCACGCCCTGGCGGCTCAGGTAGGTCGGCGTCAGCGTCAGGTCGTAATTCGGCGCAATGGCCCAGAAGAACGGAACCGCAAGACCCGTCCCGAGGGAGTTCGAGGTGATATAGTGCGGGGCGAGGAAGCCGGTCTTGCGCTTGACGGTCGGGTCCGGTGTCCAGAAATACGGCAGGTACGCGACCGGGATTCCATAGATCTCGACCGTCGCGTCCTCGTAATAGATCGTCTGCTCGCTGTTGTTGTGGATAATCTTGGCGGCTTTCACCTGCCACAGCGGCGGCTTTTCCGGATTTTCCTTACAGGGCTCGCAGGCAGTGTAGGTGCCGCGCTCGAAAACCGTTGTTTCGCCTGCCGAACGCTCCGCGCGAGGAGCGGAAAAGCGAGTGGTGACCGGCTTGCCTTCGTAGGTCGTCTTCTGCGTCACGCGCAGGCTGTCGATGAAGCCGTTCTTGAAATCGTCCGTCAGCTCGAATCGCTCACCGGTCGCGACCGTGCCGTCCTTGTCGGTGAGGCGGGCGCGGCCCTCGGCGAACACGCGCCCCGTATTCCGGTCGTAAGTGACACGGTCGGCCTGGAGGGTGCGGCCCTGGTAGTTGAGCTGAACCTCCCCGGAGGCGGAGATGGTGTTCTTGTCGTTGTCGTAGACGATTTCCTTGGCGTCGACGAGCAGGCGGTCCGGCTCCTGGCCGGCCTTGCCTTGCGTCTTCGAGGTGAGCGCGTCGTTAAGCGTGCGCTGGGCGAGCACAGGCGAGGCGCCGACGGTGCAAAGAAGCACCATCGCGACCGCAGATGCTGCGATCGTTGTTTTGCCCCAGTCCATACGCACTCCTTGCCAACCCCTATCCTGCGCCCTCAGCCGTCCTCTTGATAGAGGATAGCGAGGGTCCCTAGGAGACTGCCTACTACAGCAGGGAACCAGGCCGCAACCACCGTGCCGATGAGTCCGGAGGCCCCCAGTTCACCCATAAGTTCAGTGGCAACATAAAGCACGAACCCGGCGGCCACGCCACCGAGAACCATCACCGCTACACCGCCAAATCGAAAGAATCTTAACGAGACCGAAGCGGCCACGAAAACCATTGCAATGAACAGCAGAGGACGGGCCAGAAGCACGTCGTACTGGAGGCGGTAACGAGTCGAATCGAGGCCGGCCCGGTCCATTCTGGTAATGCTGTCCCTGAGATCCCAGAAAGGCACCGAATCCGGGGCAATGAAGGTCTGCCGGACCTGGGAGGGGACCAGATTCGAGGCGATCACAAAGCGTTTAAAACTCTGCGGCGGATCGTGCTCGGTGAGGGAGCGGGCGTCCTTCAGTTCCCAATAGCCCTCGTGGAGCGTTGCCTCGCGGGCCTCGATTCGCTGTTCAAAAGTGCCGTGGTCGTCGAACGTGAAGACCGTGACGCCCCTGATCGTCGCCGTTTCGCCGACGGCACTGTCGGCCCGGATGATCGCCTGGCCGTCCTTGCTTTTCTGCCGGATCCAGATGCCTTTTCCACCGATCTGCGAGGCTTTCGTGAAGATCTTGGCCTCCATGTTGGAGGCGCGCTGCTTCAGGTGGGCAGAGACCGGGTTGTAGACCGTGATGGAGAGTACCCCGAGAGCCAGCGCCACGAACAGGCCGGGCTGAAGGAACTGCCAGGCGGAAATGCCGGCGGCGCGGGCGACGACGAGTTCGAGCTTGCGGCTGAGTTGCAGAAGCGCCGCCATGCTGCCGAACAGGATGGCGAAGGGCATCACTTGTTCCGCAACGGCAGGTGTGCGGAAGAGGGCGAGGGTCGCCATCATCCCCGCCGTGGCGCCTTCGGCATCGCCGGCGCGGCGCATCAGCTCGACGAAATCGAGGGTGTAGACGAGGGCGAAGACCGTCCCGAAGACAAGAAAGATCGTCTTCAGGAACTGTCGCGAGAAATAGCTGCCGAGAGTGACGCCGATCAGCATGTCAGGCCCCTTGGCTCTGGGCGCGGCGCGCGAGGCGCAGCTTGGCGCTCAGATCGTTGAGGCTGGCGCGAAGCCTGCGGAGGGCCGTGCCTTGCATGGTCAGTATCAGGGCCAGCCCGATAGCGAGGATGGGCGCACCGTAAACACCGATGAGCGCCCAGGGCGTTCTGATGGCGGCGCTGGACGCGGCGAACCCGGCGATTCGCAGGACCACGACGCCGACCACTGCGGTCGCGATGGCGAGGCCGCGCCCCTGACGGGTCGTCTGCGCATCGCCCAGAGCGGCGAAGGCGATCATCATCATGGCAAGCGGGTAGAGCCAGGACGAGAGCCGGTCATGCAGTTCGGACCGGAAGCGGCCCGACTGGAACTGGTAGTAGAACTCGTTTCTGTCCGGGGAGAAGAGCTGCATCGTCGAGCGCTCGCGAGGCTTGTAGACCACATCGCCGCCATCCTGGTTGAAGGCGGAAAGGTCCACGGCGTAGCGCTCGAAGGCGACGATGGAGGTGTCCTTGCTGTTCGCTTCCTTGCGGTGGACGCTGCCCTTCTCGAGCACGAGGTAGGACTGCCCGTCCGCTTCGACGGCCTGCCCGCGCTCGGCGAGGTAGACCACGGGTTTCTCCTTGTCCCGCATGTCCTGCATGAAGATGCCGAGGAGCGCGTCTCCGGATTTTTCGCGGAAATGGAAGGTGATGCCGTTGTCGAGGGTGGTGAACTGGCCTTCCTTCACCATGTTGGACACGAAATCGGCGCGGATCTTGGTCACGAGATCGCGCATTTCCTGAAAGCTTGCGGGCATGACGTAGATCGTCATGAAGCCGACGATGACGCAGACGAAGGCGCTGAGGGCAAAAAAGGGCTTCAGGAGGCGGCGCGGGGGCATGCCTGCCGCGCTCATGACGATCAGTTCGGAATCGCTGTTGAGTTTGTTCAGGGCGTAGATCGTCGCGATGAACAGGGCGACCGGGGAAATCACGGTGATGAGGGCGGGCAGGGACAGGCCCGTCACCGTCAGGAAGACCATGATGGTCTGGCCCTTGGCGGTCAAAAGATCGAGCTCGCGCAGAGCCTGCGTGATCCAGATCACGCCTGTCAGGGCAATGAGGCACGCCGCGAATGCGTTAAAGGCGATCTTCAGAATGTAGCGTTCGAGAAGAAGCATCGAAAAACCTTCGCCTGTCGGCGCAAGCGCTTTGGGTATCCTGTCCCGGCACGGCAAGCAAGCCGCCGAGGGGTCTCAACACCTTGGGAGTGCGGCGCTTTCGCGGCAATCCCGTGGTGCCGTCCCGGCGGATATGGTGTAAGTCAGCGAATGAGGCAGCCGGTCGCACCGGCTTTCTGGAGCATGATCAGAACAAGTGGACACCGGTTGTTCGCCCGGATCATGCGGCAAATAAAGGAATCGAGAGTCTGATTGTGTTTCAAAGAGACACGATCAGACTCTAGAGAGCATGATCAGAACAAGCGGACACCGGTTGTTCATCCAGATCATGCGGCAATAAAGGCAGACAGAGGAATTTTCATGTCCGGCAACACGAAGATCGACGTTCAGGCCCACGGTCCCGTCGAAGGCGGTGAATATGTGGTTTTCGTCGGCGCGAACCTGAAGCCGACCCCGGCGGTCGCCAAGCGCATCGGTACCAAAACGGTCGATCTCATCGCCAAGGCTGCTGCTCTCGAGCAGTTCAAGGGCAAGGCCCGCACCGCCCTCGTGATCACCGTTCCAGCAGGGCTGGCCGTCGATCGCCTGGTCGTGGTCGGCGTCGCCGAGGACAAGAAGACTCCCATCGATTGGGCCCAGCTCGGCGGCTTCGTCGCCGGGAAGATCTCCGGCAAGACTGCGACGGTGGTGCTGGACCTGCCGGGCGCTGACGTGACGCCGGAAGCGGCTGCCGATGTGGCGCTTGGCGCGAAGCTCAGGAAATACAGCTTCGACCTCTACAAGACGAAGAAGGACGACAAGGCGGACAGCGGCGCTTTGCGCCTGACGCTTTCCGTTGCCGATCCGGCTGCGGTCAAGAAGGCCCTCAAGGCTGCCGAGGTCGTCGCGGAAGGCGTGGTCATCACCCGCGATCTCGTCAACGAGCCGCCGAACGTTCTGACACCCGAAGAATTCGCTTCCCGTGCCGAGGCCTTGAAAAAGGTCGGCGTCGAGGTCGAGGTGCTCGACGAGAAGGCCATGCGCAAGCTCGGGATGGGCGCGCTCCTCGGCGTCGCCCAGGGCTCGGCGCGCGGGGCGCGCCTTGCGGTCATGCGTTGGAACGGGGGCAAGTCCTCGGAAAAGCCCATCGCCTTCATCGGCAAAGGCGTCGTGTTCGATTCCGGCGGCATCTCCATCAAGCCCGGCGCGGGCATGGAGGACATGAAGGGCGACATGGCGGGTGCGGCCTGCGTCGTCGGCCTCATGCACGCTCTGGCCAGCCGCAAGGCGAAGGTGAACGTGATCGGCGCTATCGGCCTTGTGGAAAACATGCTCGGCGGCAATGCGCAACGCCCCGGCGACATCGTCACCACCATGTCGGGTCAGACCATCGAGATCATCAACACTGATGCGGAAGGCCGCCTCGTCCTGGCCGACGTGCTCTGGTACGTGCAGGATCGCTTCAAGCCGAAGTTCATGATCGACCTCGCGACACTGACCGGCGCGATCCTCGTGGCGCTGGGTCAGGAATTCGCTGGTCTCTTCTCCAACAACGAGGAACTCTCCGAGCGTCTGCTCGCTGCCGGCACGGCGACGGGCGAGCGCATGTGGCGGATGCCGCTGGCGCCCGCGTTCGACAAGATGATCGATTCCAAGTTCGCGGACATGAAGAATTCGTCCGGCCGGAATGGCGGCTCCAGCACGGCGGCATCGCTACTCCAGCGCTTCGTCAACGATGTGCCCTGGGCGCATCTCGACATCGCGGGTGTGGCGATGGGATCGCCACCGACCGAGATCAACAAGGGCTGGGCCTCGGGCTGGGGCGTGCGGGTGCTCGACCGCTTCGTGAAGGACCACTACGAGGCCTAAAAGCCTCCTGGAGATATGTCGCCGCCGATGGCCGAGATCCTCTTCTATCACCTGCAAAGACAGCCGCTCGAGGCCGTGCTTCCAATCTTGCTCGTCAAGACGCTGGAGCGCGGCTGGCGCGCTGTTGTGCAGGCGGTGACGGAGGAGCGTATGGCGGCCCTCGACGATCATCTGTGGACGTTCTCGGAAGAAAGCTTCCTTCCGCACGGCACGGATCGCGAGAGCCATGCGGGCGATCAGCCGGTGCTCATCACGCTGGCGGGGGGCAATCCCAACAACGCGAATGTCCGCTTTCTCGTGGAGGGAGCGGACCTTCCCGCCGATATCGCCACCTATGAACGAATGGTCGTTCTCTTCGATGGAAACGATGAGGAGGCTCTTCAGACCGCGCGCGGCCAGTGGAAGGCGGTCAAGGAGGGGGGGCACGAGGCTACCTATTGGCAGCAGGACGAGCGCGGGCGCTGGCAACGCAAGGCATGAGGTGCCGGGCCTCGTCTCTGGAATGAAACCGGCTCCCTCTTATTTCAACAGCATACCAGAGGATGGACGGGATGATCGGAATTGCGCGGCTTTCAACCATCGCAGCCCTGTGCCTGGCGCTGAGCGCGCCCGTTCATGCTCTCGCGCAGGAGGCGAGGCCTGAACCGCAACGGCAGGAGAGCCGCCAGCCCGAGTCTTCCCGCCTGCCGGCGGAATCCGTCACGCGCCATACCCTCGAACTGCCCGGGCGGACGCTGAAATTCACGGCCACAGTGGGGAGCCTGACTCTCACCGATCCTCAGGGCAAGCCGCAGGCCGAGATCGGCTTTGTCGCCTACGTGAAGGATGACGAAGATCCGGCGAAGCGGCCGGTTACTTTCGCCGTCAATGGCGGGCCCGGCGCATCCTCCGCCTATCTGCACCTGATGGCCTTCGGCCCCTGGCGGCTGCCTGTCGGAGAGGGTTCGATCAGCCCTTCGGCTCCAGTCGGCCTCGTGCCGAATGCGGAGACCTGGCTCGACTTCACCGATCTCGTCTTCATCGATCCGCCGGGCACCGGCTACAGCCGCGTCGTCGGCGATGAGAAGGCGCGCGAGAGCTTCTATTCGGTGAACGGCGACATCGACGGCCTTGCCGCTGTCGTGATGCGCTGGCTGAAGGAAAAGAACCGGCTCGCCTCACCGAAATTCTATGCCGGCGAAAGCTACGGCGGTTTTCGCGGGCCGCTCCTCGCCGAAAAGCTGCAGAGCGATCAGGGCATCGGCTTCAGCGGCCTTGTTCTCGTCTCGCCGGTCTTCGATTTCGGTTGGCTCGACCAATCCTCGTTCGCGCCGTGGGTCGATGCCTCGCGCCTTCCCTCGCTGACCGCCGCGCGGATGGCCCGCAGCGGCCCTGTCACCCGCGAGTCCTTGCGGGAGGTGGAAGCCTACGCATCCGGCGAGTATCTCGCCGACCTGATGAAGGGGCTGCAGGACAAGGCGGCGGTCGAGCGCACGAGCCGTCGCGTCGCGGCGTTGACAGGGCTCGATCCTGCCCTCGTGCTGCGGCTTGGGGGACGTGTCAGCGGCGGCGCGTTTCAGCGCGAGACGCTGCGCGCCACCGGTGAGGTGGTGAGCGCGTACGATGCGGATGTCGCCGGCTACAATCCCGATCCGACCGCGCTCTACACACGCTTCGAGGATCCGGTCCTCACCGCATTGACAGCGCCTTTGACGAGCGCCGTCATCGACCACCTGACGCGCACGCTGAACTACAGGGCGGAAGGGCGCTACAACCTGCTCAACGAGGGCGTCAACCGCGCATGGAAATGGGGCAACGGGCGTGATCCCGTGGAGAACATGAGCGAGCTGCGGCAGGCGCTGGCGCTCGACGGCAAGCTCCGCGTGCTGGTCGTCCACGGCTTCACCGATCTCGTAACGCCCTATTACGCAAGCCAGCTCCTTCTCGATCAGTTGCCCGACTTTGGACCCGAGCGGCGCGTCGCGCTGCGGGTTTACGGTGGCGGCCACATGTTCTATTCGCGCGATACATCGCGTCAGACGTTCCGCGCCGATGTGCAGCGTCTCTTCCAGGATGCGCTGAACGGGCGGAACGGATCGAAAAAGGATTGATGAGAATGCGCGTGCCTGTTGTTGCGTCGATTGCGGCTCTGCTCGTCACCGGCCTTGCGGCCTGCAACAGCAGTCAATCTCGTCCGCCGGTGGTTTCGGCTCCCGTGGCACAGGCCCCGGCCTTTGTCGCCGATACGCCCGATTACGGCCCGGTGCTCGGTCCCGACGGGCGCTGCACGGGCAATGCTCCGGCCACCGCCGCAGCCATCGAGCCCGGCATCGGCGAATGCGACCTCGTGCGCCTCAAGGGCAAGCCCGCAACCGACGTGCTCGTCGGCGAGAGTGGCAAGGGCCAGCGCGAGGTGCAGGTGCTCTATTTCGAGCCAGGCGGGCGCGAGCTGTATTTCTTCGTGAACAACAAGCTCGACCGGATCGTGAAGCCTTAGAAAGTCGCCTCAAGCGGAAGGCGCATCCCCACGCAGCTTTCCGCGAATGGGCATGAGGCCGACGAGCGTCAGCACGGTGAAGGCGGCTCCGGCCATGAACGTGCCTTGCGGGCCGACCTTGTCCCAAAGCGCACCCGCGATCACGCTCGCGACCAGCAGCGCGAGGCCGGTCACGAGGTTGAACATGCCGAAGGCGGTGCCGCGCAATTCGGGTGGCGAGGCATCGGCGACAAGGGTTGCGAGAAGCCCTTGCGTGAGGCCCATGTGCGCGCCCCACAACACCACGCCGAGCGCGATGCCGCCAAGGCCGGGAGCGAAGGCGAGGACGATGTCGGCAGCGAGGAGAAGGCTCAAGCCGATGATGAGGATCGTGATCCTGTCCACGCGGTCGGAGAGAGCTCCCGCCGGATAGGCGGAGAGGGCATAGACCACGTTCATGATGACGAGGACGATGGGCACCAGCGCCACCGGCATGCCGGAGGATTGCGCGCGCAGGATGAGGAAGGCCTCGCTGAAGCGAGCCAGCGTGAACACGCTCGCAACCGCCACCACCCACCAATAGGTCGCGCCCAGTCGCACGAGTTCGGACGGGTGTAGCGGCATGCGGACTTGCCGCAACCCTTCCGGGCGCTCCGGCTCCTTCACCGCGAAGATGATGAGGGTGAGGGACAGGAAGGCGGGAATGACCGCGACCCAGAAGACGGCGGTGAAATGATTGGCGGTCAGCCACATGAGCGCGATGGCGAGAAACGGGCCGATGAACGCGCCCACCGTGTCGAGGGATTGCCGCAGGCCAAAGCTCGCGCCGCGCAAGTTTTCCGGGCTGATATCGGCAATCAGCGCATCGCGCGGTGCGCCGCGAATGCCCTTGCCGACGCGGTCGACGAAGCGCGCGGTGACAAGCCACGCGACGGAGGGAGCGAGCGGAAAGATCGGCTTCGTGAAGGCGGCGAGTCCATAGCCGAGAGCAGCGAGGAGTTTCCGTTTGCCGAGCCAATCGCTGAGCGCGCCGGAAAAGACTTTCGTGATCGAGGCCGTGGCTTCCGCGATGCCTTCGATGATGCCGACGGTCAGTGTCGATGTGCCGAGGACGGTGACGAGATAAACCGGTAGAAGGGCGTGGATCATCTCGGAGGAGACGTCCATCAGGAGGGAAACGAAGCCGAGCGCCCAGATGCTTTTGGGAATGTCCCGCCAGACGACCCATACCGTTGCATCGTCTTTTCGCTCCGACATCGCTAGGCGTCCGCCATCTCGATCTCTCCGCTGACGGTCAGCCACTCTTCTTCGAGCGAGGCGAGGGTGCCCGCCGCCTCGGCGCGCATCTTCGACAGTTCGGTTGCCTTCGCCGGGTCCTTCTGGAAGGCGCTTCCGTCGGCGAGCGCCTGATCGACCTTGCCGATCACCTCCGTCAGTTTCGCCATGCGCGCTTCGAGGGCTTCCAGCTTCTTGCGCAGGGGAGCGAGCGCCACGCGTTTTTCCGCCGCCGCGCGCCGCTCGTCGGTGCGCGAGGCGCTCACGGCTTGCGGTTTCTCGGCGCGCTTTTGCGGGTCGAGATCGCCCGAGAGGACGAGCTGGCGATAATCGTCCATGTCGCCGTCGAACGGCTTCACCGTGCCACCGCCGACAAGCCACAGGCGATCCGCGCAAGCCTCGATGAGGAAGCGGTCGTGGCTCACCAGAACGACTGCGCCGTCATAATCGTTGATCGCTTCCATCAGCGCCTGGCGGCTGTCGATGTCGAGGTGGTTCGTCGGCTCGTCGAGGATGAGCAGGTGAGGACCGTGGAAGGCCGCGAGCCCCATGAGAAGACGCGCCTTCTCGCCGCCGGAGAGGGACGAGATCGGCGTGTCGGCCTTCGAGACGGGAAAGCCGAGCTGCGCCGTGCGCGCGCGGATCTTCGCGATGGGCGCATCCGGCATCAAGGCCGCCACATGGTCGTAGGCGGTCGCCTTCGGATTGAGCTCATCGAGCTGGTGCTGGGCGAAATAGGCGACATCCATCTTTGTCGGAAAACGCACGTCGCCCTTCATGGGCGGCAAGCGCCCGCCGATGAGCTTGCAGAAGGTCGATTTGCCGTTGCCGTTGGAGCCGAGAAGCGCGATGCGGTCATCCGGCGCGATGGAGAGATTGAGCCGGTCGAGGATCGTGCGGTCGCCATAGCCGACGGCGGCGCTCTCCACCGTAATCAGCGGCGGCGCGAGAAGGCGCTCGGGGCTGGGGAGATCGAAGGGAACGACGTCTTCTTCCACAAGCGCTGCGATGGGTTCGAGCTTCGCCAGCCGCTTGACGCGCGACTGCGCCTGCCGCGCCTTCGAGGCCTTGGCCTTGAAGCGGTCGACGAAGGCTTGCAGATGCTTGCGCTCGGCCTCCTGCTTGACCCGCGCTTTGGCGGTCAGCTCCCGCTTTTCCGCCAGTTGCCGGGCGAACGATGTGTAGCCGCCGCGGTAGATCGAGAGCTTGCCGCGATCGAGGTGAAGGATGTGGTTCACGCAGGTGTCTAGCAGTTCCCTGTCGTGGCTGATGATGAGGACCGTGTGCGGATAGCGCGCGAGATAGTCGTAGAGCCAGAGCGTGCCTTCGAGGTCGAGATAGTTCGTCGGCTCGTCGAGGAGCAGCAGGTCGGGTTCCGTGAACAGCACCGCGGCGAGCGCCACGCGCATGCGCCAGCCGCCGGAGAAGTCCGAGCACGGGCGATTCTGCGCCTCTTCATCGAAGCCGAGACCGTGCAGGATCGCCGCGGCGCGGGCAGGCGCGGAATGGGCGCCGATGTCGGTCAGCCGCGTTTCGATCTCGGCACGGCGAAAGCCATCGGCGGTTTCCGCCTCGGCCATGAGCGCCGTGCGCTCCTTGTCCGCCGCCAGAACGACCTCGATCAGGGTTTCGGGGCCGCCCGGAGCCTCCTGCGCGACGCCGCCGATCTTCACGTTGCGCGGCATCGCGATGCTGCCGCTCTCCGTCGGGATCTCGCCCTGGATGATGCGGAACAGGGTGGTCTTGCCCGCGCCGTTGCGCCCGACAAGGCCCACCTTGCTGCCCGTCGGCAGGTTGAAGGAGGCATGGTCGAGGATGAGCCGGTCGCCGATGCGATAGGTCAGGTCGTTCGCGTGAAGCATGGTGTCCGCCTTGTGGCGCGCGGAGGCGGCTCTGGCAAGGCATGATCCGTGCAACGCTGCCAATCTTGACTGTGGCGGGTAACGACCCCAGACAAGTTAGGGTTCGCAGTCGGGAGTTTGGAGAATGCACGTGGATCGTTCGGGCCAAGCAGGCACAAAGGCTTTCGACGTTGCGGAGCTTCTGGAAAAGTTCAGGACCCGCCGGGTGACAATCGGCATCATCGGCCTCGGCTATGTCGGTTTGCCGCTGGCCCTCACCGCCGCGCGGGCCGGGTTCACCGTCCTCGGCTTCGACATCAACAAAGGTTACGTCGAAAAAATCGGCCGCGGGGAGAGCTACATCAAGCATATCGGCCCCGAGCATGTGGCAGAGGCCGTCAAAAGCGGGCGCTTTTCCGCCACCGCCGATTTCGAGCGGCTCGACGAGCCGGACGCGATCCTGATCTGCGTGCCGACGCCTTTGACGAAGCATCGCGAGCCGGATCTCTCCTATGTCGAGAAAACCGCCGAAACCATCGCCCGCCGCCTGCGCCTGGGCCAACTCGTGATTCTGGAATCCACCACCTATCCGGGCACAACGGACGAAGTGCTCAAGCCCATTTTCGAGGCCAAGGGGCTGAAAAGCGGCAAGGACTTCTTCCTCGCCTTCTCGCCGGAGCGGGAAGATCCCGGCAATCCGGATTTCGGCACTTCCACCATTCCGAAGGTGGTGGGCGGCGACGGACCGGAGGCCGTGGCGCTGGCCGATGCGCTCTACAGCCAGCTTGTGGTGAAGACCGTGCCTGTCTCATCCGCCGCGACGGCTGAAGCGGTGAAGCTGACGGAAAACATTTTTCGCGCCGTGAACATCGCCCTCGTGAACGAGCTGAAGGTGGTCTACGCCGCGATGGGCATCGACATCTGGGAAGTAATCGAGGCGGCGAAAACCAAGCCCTTCGGCTTCATGCCCTTCTATCCGGGGCCGGGCCTCGGCGGGCACTGCATCCCCATCGACCCGTTCTACCTCACCTGGAAGGCGCGGGAATACGACATCACCACGCGGTTCATTGAGCTTGCGGGACAGATCAACACGCACATGCCGTACTACGTCGTGGACCGTCTCGCCGAGGCGGTCGACCGCAGCGGCAAAGCCTTCTTTGGCTCGAAGATCCTTATCCTCGGTGTCGCCTACAAGAAGAACGTGGACGACATGCGGGAAAGCCCCTCCCTGAAGCTCATCGAGCTGATCGAGGCGAGGGGGGCGACGGTCGATTACCACGACCCCTTCATCCCCACGCTGCCGACCACCCGCAAGCACGGCCCCCTCGCAGGCCGGCGCTCGTTTCCGCTCGATGCGAAGACTCTGGCGGCATACGACGCTGTGCTGATCGCGACCGATCATGACGGCGTCGACTACAAGATGGTCGTCGATCACGCCAAGGTTGTCGTGGACACCCGCAACGCCTGCGCCCGCGCCGGGATCACGGATGAGAAAGTCGTGAAAGCTTAGGCTCTTGCGGCTGGCCCTGAACCATAAGTTGCGTTTGCCTTAAGGAACTTAACTTGCGACATACGTATCATCTTTGTTGTTTAGGGAATTTTTAATAAGCCCATTCGTTCCAATAGTTTCCGCCTCCCTAAAAAGTGTTCGGAGTACCGCAAAAGCGGCAAGCGGCCGCGCTCTGTGGGGGCTCCTCAATGTTCAGCATTCAAGGCGAATTCGATCGTATCATGAATGGTTATGGGGGGCAGACTCCCATAACTTACGGCGGGGCCGTCAATGGGGGCACCAGCGGTGGCGGCGTCACAGTCATTCACTCTGACGGCAGTGTTTCGACGGATCGATCCGGAGGATACACAACGACGGTAACGACTTATCGTGACGGGTCTGAAACCACTGAAACCCGTAGCCCCGACGGCTCTTGGCGATCGTTAACGACGCTCCCGGACAATGGTGGCACGATCTATGTTTCATTCGATAGCGTGTCGGGTGAGACAGTTAAATCGATAAACACCAATGAAGGACGGCTCACCTACACAACGAATGCACAAGGAATCTTGTTGAGTTCAAATATTACTCGCCCTGATGGTACATTCGAGTCATTTAGGCGCGAAGGTGATGGCGCGTGGACTTTAATTGATAAGCAGATTGGCTCAACTAGAATAATTAACTGTGATTCTGAGGGCTTAAGGACCATTAAAACAGAGAGTGATAGTGGTCTTACAGAAGTAAAAAAATTTAATGAACTTGGCGATCTCGTATACCAGAGCAATTACGACGCCAGGACAGGAGTTTTTAATTCTGTCCAACAAAGTGAAACAGGTCAAAGAATTGAAATAAAAAGGACTGAGACAACGACCGAAAATTGGTTTGGATCGGGCTCTGTCACTGAAATCGAAGAGATCAAGACAATTACGACCCCCGGAAACGGGGTGCGGACTCACAGATCCGTCACTCGGGTTGAAACGGATTTCTCGAGCGAGGCTGGAAACCAGCCTGGCGTGATTGACCATGCTGGCGGGTGGCTGACGGATACAATCAAGGATGCGTGGGAGCGTCTGGCAGACGATAACTCGGGCGCGATGCCTAAGACTGGCTCGACGCGTGTAGACTCTGGAACCGATAAATTTACTCTCGCGATTTTGGCCGGCACTTCATCAGACGACCATTTGTCTGGGGCAGGAGTCGTATCGGGAGGAAAAGGAAGAGATATCCTGGCCGGGAACGATGGCGCGGATATCCTTCTTGGTGGCGAAGGAAATGATACGCTGATCGGTGGCGCCGGTGCGGATCATTTGGACGGCGGAAAGGGCTTCGACTTCGCCAGCTACGCTTCTGCACGCTCAGAGATTACAGCTAGCCTTTTGAGCTCAAGTCAGAACACTGGCGAGGCAGCCGGCGACATTTTTAGTGGCATTGAAGGTCTCATCGGTTCGGCTTTCAACGACAATTTGTCTGGCGACGATAGCGACAACATCATTCGAGCTGGTGCGGGTGCCGATGTGCTGTACGGCGCGAGGGGTGACGATACTTTGGAGGGTGGCGCAGGTGCCGACACGCTGTATGGCGGCGATGGGACCGACTCAATCTATGGCGATGACGGCAACGACGTGATCTGGGGCGGATTTGGCGCGGACACGGCCTACGGCGGCGACGGGTTTGATGTGCTCTACGGTGAGGGTGGCAACGACGCGATCTTTGGCGGGGCCGGGGGCGACACGCTGTATGGCGGCGACGGGGCCGACTCGGTCTATGGCGGTGACGGCAATGACGTGATCTGGGGCGGGTCCGGTGCAGACACACTTTACGGCGGCGCGGGCGATGACTGGTTTGCCGGCGAGAGCGGCGACGACGTGATCTTTGGCGAGACGGGCAACGACGCGGTGTATGCGGGCCTTGGCAACGACACGGTCTATGGCGGGGACGGAGCAGACGTTCTCGAAGGCGGGGACGGTGATGACTACCTGTTTGGCGGCGCTGGTGCGGACACGCTGAACGGTGGGGCCGGCGGGTTCGATCTGGCGATGTACGACGGCGCGTCGGCGGGGGTTGTGGCGAGCCTTGTGTCGGGCGGCACAGCGGGGGATGCCGCGGGGGACCGCTACAGCGGCATCGAGGGCCTTTCGGGCACGCATCACGCGGACCGGCTGACGGGCGATGAGAACAATAACTGGCTGTTCGGCCGCATGGGCGACGACACGCTTGTGGGCGGGGGCGGAGCGGACGTGCTCGACGCCGACATCGGCAACGACGTGATGTATGGCGGCACGGGCGACGACCTGGCCTATGGCGGCGACGGCAACGACCTTGCCTATGGGGAGGACGGCAACGACCGTCTCGATGGTGGCAACGGCCACGACAGCCTGTATGGCGGCTCCGGCAACGATGTGCTGCTCGGGCGCTATGGCAACGATGTGCTCGACGGCGGAGAGGGCAACGACAATCTCGATGGCGGCGACGGCGACGACCGTCTCTATGGCGGCAATGGCAACGATTATCTCCTGGGTTGGACCGGGAACGACGTACTGAACGGCGGCGCCGGTGCAGACACGCTGGACGGTTCCGCTGGGTTTGACTTTGCGGATTACGGATACGCGACGTCGGGCGTCGCGGTGGACATGCTTTATGGCGGCAACAACCGCGGCGAGGCGGCCGGTGACGTGCTGATCTCGATCGAGGCCGTGATCGGCTCGGCCTATGGGGACGAGTTTTATGGCCATCAGGGCTACAACGAGTTCTGGGCCGGTGGCGGCAACGACCTGCTGGAGGGCCGTGGCGGCGGGGATTACCTCAACGGCGGCGACGGCTATGACTTCGCGGTGTACTGGAGCGCGACCTCCGGGGTGCGGGCGAGCCTGGATCGGCCCTCGATCAACACGGGCGATGCGGCGGGCGACATCTATGTGAGCATCGAAGGCCTTGGCGGCTCGGGGTATGGCGACATGCTGCAGGGCAATGCGTCGAGCAACGACCTTTACGGCTATGGCGGCAACGACGAGCTCCTGGGCGGCGGCAGCGGCGACTACCTGAAC
>NZ_QMKH01000026.1 GCF_003290125.1 Microvirga flavescens | reverse complement strand
CTTAAGCCGGGGTTGGTCTTCAAAGCCGCTGAACGCCGCTTAGATGAAGAACAGCTCCTTGACGGTGAAGTTCTTCAGCGCCTTGTTGTTGGTGAAGGTCGCAATCGCAACCCCCGCCTTGGCGCCATTGCCATCGGCATCGTAGTACAGGACGCGCTTCTGGCTGTCGTAGACGAAGTAGTCGTTGGCATCCTTCGCCGTGTCGATCGAGAAGAAGTCCGCCTTCATCTTGAGCGGCTTGGCCTCGGTGCCCTTCTTGATCGCGTTGTACAGGGCCTTGTTCGACTTGAAGAGGGCATTGTCGAGCCAGATCGAGTCGTCCTTGACGCTGTAGTCCTTGATCGTGTCCTTGTTCTTCGAGCCGAGCTTGGTGTCGAACACGAACGTGTCCTTGCCCTTGCCGCCGGTGAGCGTGTCGTTGCCGAGCCCGCCCCACAGGATGTCGTTGCCAAGACCGCCGCCAAGCTTGTCCTTGCCCGCGCCGCCCTTGAACACGTCGTTGGCGTCCGTTCCGAGGGTGAGCTCGGGATTGATGTCGACGACGTTGATGGTGACGGTCTTGTTGAAAATACCGCCGCTGGCATCTGTGACCTGAATGGTGAGGTTATGGAACTTCGCCTGTTCGTAGTCGATCTTGAAGCCGTTCTTCACCCGGAGCTGTTTGCCGACGATCTCGAAGCGGTCGTCAGGCGCGGTGAGCGCGTAGGAGAAGACATCCCCGGCATTGAGATCGCTGGCGGACAATTCGCCCACAACGGTGCCGTTGACCGCCAGTTCCTGGACGCTCATGAGACCCGGCTCGAGATTATGCGGAGCCGTGTTGCCGACAACCGACGCCACATGGATGTTGGTGTTGGTCACGCCCGTGGGATGGCTTGCGTCCTTGACGGTGATGGTGAAGTCCGTCGTCTCGGTCGAACCCACAGCCGCCGTCGGCCGGTCGGTCGGGTTGAAGACCAGGCCCTTGAGGGCCGCCGTCACTTCCGTCTCAGAGCCGACGATCGTGTAGGTGCCGCTGGTGAAGACGTTGCCGTCCTTGTCGGTCAGCGTTCCCTTCGCCTTGTCGAAGGTGACCGTCACGGTCAGCTCGTCCTTCTCCGTGTCCGTGATCGTCACATCCGCGAACGGGTTCAC
>NZ_QMKH01000025.1 GCF_003290125.1 Microvirga flavescens | reverse complement strand
ATTAATCCATAACCGCTGCGACGACGCCGGCGCCGACGGTGCGGCCACCTTCACGGATAGCGAAGCGGAGCTTCTCTTCCATGGCGATCGGAACGATCAGCTGAACTTCCATGGCGATGTTGTCGCCCGGCATCACCATCTCGGTGCCCTCGGGAAGCGTCACCACGCCCGTCACGTCCGTCGTACGGAAGTAGAACTGCGGACGGTAGTTCGTGAAGAACGGCGTATGACGGCCGCCCTCTTCCTTGGTGAGGATGTAAGCCTCAGCCTTGAACTTCGTGTGCGGCTTGATCGAGCCGGGCTTGCACAGCACCTGACCGCGCTCAACGTCCTCGCGCTTCGTACCACGAAGCAGAACGCCCACGTTGTCGCCAGCCTGGCCCTGATCGAGCAGCTTGCGGAACATCTCGACGCCGGTAACCGTCGTCTTGACCGTGTCCTTCAGGCCGACGATCTCGACTTCCTCACCGACCTTCACGATGCCGCGCTCGACGCGACCCGTCACCACCGTGCCGCGGCCCGAGATCGAGAACACGTCTTCGATCGGCATCAGGAACGGCTGATCAATCGGACGCTCCGGCTGCGGGATGTAGCGGTCAACCTCAGCCATCAGCTTCATAACCGCATCGCGGCCGATCTCGGGGCTGCGGTCTTCCAGTGCGCAAAGAGCCGAGCCCTTCACGATCGGAATGTCATCGCCCGGGAAGTCGTACTTCGACAGAAGCTCGCGGACCTCGAGCTCGACCAGGTCGAGAAGCTCGGCGTCGTCGACCATGTCGACCTTGTTCATGAACACCACAAGCGCCGGAACGCCGACCTGGCGGGCAAGCAGGATGTGCTCGCGGGTCTGCGGCATCGGGCCGTCAGCCGACGACACAACCAGGATCGCGCCGTCCATCTGCGCCGCACCCGTGATCATGTTCTTCACATAGTCAGCGTGGCCGGGGCAGTCGACGTGCGCATAGTGGCGGTTCGTCGTCTCGTACTCGACGTGCGCCGTCGAGATCGTGATGCCACGAGCCTTCTCTTCCGGCGCCTTGTCAATCTGGTCGTACGCCGTGAACGTCGCGCCACCGCTCTCCGCCAGAACCTTCGTGATCGCCGCAGTCAGAGACGTCTTACCATGGTCAACGTGACCAATCGTCCCGATGTTGCAGTGCGGCTTTGTCCGCTCAAACTTTTCCTTCGCCATCG
>NZ_QMKH01000024.1 GCF_003290125.1 Microvirga flavescens | reverse complement strand
CGGCAAGTTCGAGATCGTCGGCAACGAGCTGCGCCTCAAGGCCGGCGCCGTGCTCGACTACGAGACCGCGACCTCCCACACCATCAAGATCACCGTCACCGACAACCACGGCGCCTCCGTCACCAAGTCCGTCACCATCCATGTCGGCGACGTCGACGAGAACCGTGCGCCGACCGGCGTCACCCTCTCCCGCGATACCGTCGATGAAGGCACCACCGGCCTCATCGCCACCCTCGACGGCGTCGATCCCGACACCGGCGACACCTTCACCTACGCCCTCGCCGAGGATCTCAGCGGCAAGTTCGAGATCGTCGGCAACGAGCTGCGCCTCAAGGCCGGTGCGGTGCTCGACTACGAGACCGCGACCTCCCACACCATCAAGATCACCGTCACCGACAACCACGGCGCCTCCGTCACCAAGTCCGTCACCATCCATGTCGGCGATGTTGACGAGAACCGCGCGCCGACCGGCGTCACCCTCTCCCGCGATACCGTCGATGAAGGCACCACCGGCCTCATCGCCACCCTGACCGGCCTCGATCCCGATACCGGCGACACCTTCACCTACGCCCTCGCCGAGGACCCCAGC
Source organism: Microvirga flavescens (assembly GCF_003290125.1). Taxonomy (GTDB): domain Bacteria; phylum Pseudomonadota; class Alphaproteobacteria; order Rhizobiales; family Beijerinckiaceae; genus Microvirga; species Microvirga flavescens. Next base: position 824 of record NZ_QMKH01000024.1, on the reverse strand, counting down.
GGCAAGTTCGAGATCGTCGGCAACGAGCTGCGCCTCAAGGCCGGCGCCGTGCTCGATTACGAGACCGCGACCTCCCACACCATCAAGATCACCGTCACCGACAACCACGGCGCCTCCGTCACCAAGTCCGTCACCATCCATGTCGGCGACGTCGACGAGAACCGCGCGCCGACCGGCGTCACCCTCTCCCGCGATACCGTCGACGAAGGCACCACCGGCCTCATCGCCACCCTGACCGGCGTCGATCCCGACACCGGCGACACCTTCACCTACGCCCTCGCCGAGGACCTCAGCGGCAAGTTCGAGATCGTCGGCAACGAGCTGCGCCTCAAGGCCGGCGCCGTGCTCGATTACGAGACCGCGACCTCCCACACCATCAAGATCACCGTCACCGACAATCACGGCGCCTCCGTCACCAAGAGCGTCACCATCCATGTCGGCGACGTCGACGAGAACCGCGCCCCGACCGGCGTCACCCTCTCCCGCGATACCGTCGATGAAGGCATCACCGGCCTCATCGCCACCCTGACCGGCGTCGATCCCGACACCGGCGACACCTTCACCTATGCCCTCGCCGAGGACCTCAGCGGCAAGTTCGAGATCGTCGGCAACGAGCTGCGCCTCAAGGCCGGCGCCGTGCTCGACTACGAGACCGCGACCTCCCACACCATCAAGATCACCGTCACCGACAACCACGGCGCCTCCGTCACCAAGTCCGTCACCATCCATGTCGGCGATGTTGACGAGAACCGTGCGCCGACCGGCGTCACCCTCTCCCGCGATACCGTCGATGAAGGCACCACCGGCCTCATCGCCACCCTGAC
>NZ_QMKH01000023.1 GCF_003290125.1 Microvirga flavescens | reverse complement strand
CTGCGACATCTCCGTGATCGTCTTGGCGATCTCGTGGATCGCCCGCACCGCCTCGTCCGTCGCCTGCTGCACCGAGCCGATCTGTGCCGAGATCTCGTCCGTCGCCTTCGAGGTCTGGTTCGCCAGCTCCTTCACCTCAGAGGCCACCACCGCAAAGCCCTTGCCGGCCTCCCCCGCCCGCGCCGCCTCGATGGTCGCGTTCAGGGCCAGAAGGTTCGTCTGGCCCGCGATGTTGTTGATCAGCGCGATCACGTTGCCGATCTTCTCCGCCGAGGCCGCCAGCGCCTGCACCGTCTCGTTGGTGCGCTTGGCGTCCACCACCGCCCGCTCCGCGATCTGCGAGGATTGCGTCACCTGCGCCGCGATCTCGCGGATCGAGATCGACAGTTCCTCCGTCGCCGCCGCCACCGTCTGCACGTTGGCCGAGGTCTGCTCGGCGGCGGAAGCCACCGTCACCGACTGGCCGCGGGTGCGGTCCGCCACTTCCGTCATCGACTGCGCGGTCGCCTCCATCTCGGTCGCCGCCGCCGACAGGCCTTGCGTCAGGGCCGAGACGTTCGCCTCGAAGCGCCGGGTCAGGCCGTCCAGCATCTCGGCGCGGCGCATCTTGGCGTCGTTCTCCGCCTGCTGCTCCGCCGCGAGCCTTCGCGCCTCGATGGCATTGTCCTTGAACACCTGCAGGGCGCGGGCGAGTGCGCCGACCTCGTCCTTGCGCTCAGCCCCGTGCACTGCGACGGTCAGGTCGCCTTGCGCGAGCCGGGACATCGCCGCCGTCATGCCACCGAGCGGCCGCACGATGCCGTAGACCGTGATTGCGCCGATCAGCAGCACCGCCAGCGTCAGACCCACCGCCGCCGCGATGATCAGCGTGCGCGAGGTCGTTATTGCCAGCTCGTCAGCTTCCTCACGAGAAACATCCAACTTGGCAGAGTAAATACTGGTCCGCTCATTCAATGCGTCGCGGACCTTGATGCGGATTTCGCGTCCTTCGCCGTTCGTGAGCTTCAATGAAAGATCGTCATTGTTTGCAATCGTTGCCGCGACGCTCTTGTCGAGGATCGACAAATACCGCGCGATGAGATCATTGAGCTTCGTATAAGCCGCACGACTCTCATTGTCGGTCGAGACGCTCTCAAGCGCGCTGAGGTCCTTCAAGGCGTTGTTCTTGTATTCCTCATAGCGCTGTACGCTCGACCTTCTCGTATCGGGATCTGCATCGAGAAGAATCTTCTCCTGGATCGTCGCCTCGTTCACCGCCGCATTGATCGAGCGGACATGGGTCAGGCGGGCAGCGTCCGTCGTGACAAGATCGTCTGTATTTCGCGCCAGCGAATCCAACCCGGTCTTCGCAAGCACGACAAGTCCCACCGAGATGGCGACGAAGATGGTGACGGGGATGGCGAGCTTTGTGAGAAGCCTGAGGTTGTTGAGAAGGCGCATGATTGTCTCCGCGAGACGAAAGAGCAAAACGTCACGGCCGAGAGACTAGGGCCGGTATCCTCACCAAAGGGTTAATTTGTCTGACGCACCAGACACGAATCACGATCCGTCACGCCCTGATTCGCACCCGCTCGCCCGACTGATTCGCGAAGCCCGCCCCGTTCCGCGATTCAGCTTGCGAATCAACGTTGCATCTCAACACTTTACCGTTGCACTCCAAGCCATCCGGACGAATCACAAGTAGCGCCGGAACACCCCGCATTATGGCTTCCTTGCAACAGCCCCACGCAAGCGAGGGATAAGAGTCTAAGGGCGCCTGTTTGTCGTTGACGTTGCGTCGTCTGACCGACACTTTCTTAACGAGCCTTCCGAACCGGAAGGTCAGACGCGGGCTCCAAAAAATCATTTCGCCCGATGCAACGGTTACCTAAGGCTGGGGGGCCTTGAACCATGTATGTCGTCGTCGACGAGCGGCAGATCGTGACCGCCGGATATGTCGCCAGCTTCAACCGCGAAGGTGTCTCATCGCTCGGCCTGTTCTCGGACGAGTTTCCCGACTGGATCACGTCCGCGTCCAGTTCCGATCTCGATGCCGTCCAGGGCTTCCTGCTCGGGGAGTTCCAGAACCGCATTCCCTGCGCCGAGACCATCCGGCGCC
>NZ_QMKH01000022.1 GCF_003290125.1 Microvirga flavescens | reverse complement strand
CTGCGACATCTCCGTGATCGTCTTGGCGATCTCGTGGATCGCCCGCACCGCCTCGTCCGTCGCCTGCTGCACCGAGCCGATCTGTGCCGAGATCTCGTCCGTCGCCTTCGAGGTCTGGTTCGCCAGCTCCTTCACCTCAGAGGCCACCACCGCAAAGCCCTTGCCGGCCTCCCCCGCCCGCGCCGCCTCGATGGTCGCGTTCAGGGCCAGAAGGTTCGTCTGGCCCGCGATGTTGTTGATCAGCGCGATGACGTTGCCGATCTTCTCCGCCGAGGCCGCGAGCGCCTGCACCGTCTCGTTGGTGCGTCTGGCGTCCACCACCGCCCGCTCCGCGATCTGCGAGGATTGCGTCACCTGCGCCGCAATCTCGCGGATCGAGATCGACAGTTCCTCCGTCGCCGCCGCCACCGTCTGCACGTTGGCCGAGGTCTGCTCGGCGGCGGAAGCCACCGTCACCGACTGGCCGCGGGTGCGGTCGGCCACTTCCGTCATCGACTGCGCGGTCGCCTCCATCTCGGTCGCCGCCGCCGACAGGCCTTGCGTCAGGGCCGAGACGTTCGCCTCGAAGCGACGGGTCAGGCCGTCCAGAACTTCAGCCCGGCGCATCTTGGCGTCGTTCTCCGCCTGCTGCTCCGCCGCGAGCCTTCGCGCCTCGATGGCGTTGTCCTTGAACACCTGCAGGGCGCGGGCGAGGGCGCCGACCTCGTCCTTGCGCTCGGCCCCGTGCACCGCGACGGCAAGATCACCTTCCGCGAGTCGGGACATCGCCGCCGTCATGCCGCCGAGCGGCCGCACGATGCCGTAGACCGCAATCGCTCCGATCAGCAGCACCGCCAGCGTCAGTCCCACCGCCGCCGCCACGATCAGCGTGCGCGAGGTCGAGACGGCGAGGTTCTCTGCTTCATCCTTTTGAAGTTCGAGAGACTTCGCGGCCTCCTCCGCGCGCTGGTTCAGGATGTCGCGCACGGCAATCCGCGCCTCTCGGCCGGGACCATTCGAGATCGCCATGGCGGCATCGTCTTCATAGCCCTTCACGCCGTGAGCGATGCTTTTTTCGAGAAAGGCGAGATAGGTCACGACAGCCTTCTTTGCCGCCTCGTCGGCGGACCGGACATCCTGCGTTTTATCGATGGCAAGAAGCTCATCAAATTGCTTGAGAGCGATCTGCTTGTATTCGTCATAGCGCTTCGCGTAGGTCTTTCGTTCATCCACGTTCTTATCGACGAGGACGTTCTTTTCCTGGATCGTCGCCTCGTTCACCGCTGCGTTGATCGAGCGGACATAAGTGAGGCGCGCAGCGTCGAAATCGACGAGATCCTTCGTGTCCTGCGTCATGCCATCGAGTCCGGTCTTGGCCAGAAAGACAAGCCCCGCCGAGATGGCGACGAAGATGGTGACGGGGATGGCGAGCTTTGTGAGAAGCCTGAGGTTGTTGAGAAGGCGCATGGTTGTCTCCACGAGACGAAAGAGCAAAACGTCACGGCCGAGAGACTAGGGCCGGCATCCTCACCAAAGGGTTAATTTGTCTGACGCATCAGACACGAATCACGATCCGCTCCGCCCTGATTCGCACGCGCTCGCTCAACTGATTCGCGAAGCTCTCCGTCTTTCGCGATTCAGCTTGCGAATCAACGTTGCATGTCAACACTTTGCCGTTGCAGTCCAAGCCCTGCGGACGAATCACAGGTAGCGCCGAAACACCCCGCATTATGGCTTCCTTGCAACAGCTCCACGCAAGCGAGGGATAAGAGTCTAAGGACGCCTGTTTGTCGTTGACGTTGCGTCGTCTGACCGACACTTTCTTAACGAACCTTCCGAACCGGAAGGTCAGACGCGGGCTCCAAAAAATCAAATGCCCGATGCAACGGTTACCTAAGGCTGGGGGGCCTTGAACCATGTATGTCGTCGTCGACGAGCGGCAGATCGTGACCGCCGGATATGTCGCCAGCTTCAACCGCGAAGGTGTCTCATCGCTCGGCCTGTTCTCGGACGAGTTTCCCGACTGGATCACGTCCGCGTCCAGTTCCGATCTCGATGCCGTCCAGGGCTTCCTGCTCGGGGAGTTCCAGAACCGCATTCCCTGCGCCGAGACCATCCGGCGCC
>NZ_QMKH01000021.1 GCF_003290125.1 Microvirga flavescens | reverse complement strand
GACGGTGATGGTGAAGTCCGTCGTCTCGGTCGAACCCACAGCCGCCGTCGGCCGGTCGGTCGGGTTGAAGACCAGGCCCTTGAGGGCCGCCGTCACTTCCGTCTCAGAGCCGACGATCGTGTAGGTGCCGCTGGTGAAGACGTTGCCGTCCTTGTCGGTCAGCGTTCCCTTCGCCTTGTCGAAGGTGACCGTCACGGTCAGCTCGTCCTTCTCCGTGTCCGTGATCGTCACATCCGCGAACGGGTTCACCGTCGCGGTGTCCGCGATGGTCTTGGTCACCGGCGTAGCTGCCCCGGCGATCACCGGCACGCTGTTGGGAACGGTCTTGTCCTTGATCGTGGTCACCACGTTCACGGCGTTGTTGTGCGTCGTCGCCGTATGCGTATCGTCCTTCACCGTGAAGCTGAACTGCGTCGTGAACGTGCCCGAGTTCGCCGTCGAATCCGTCGGGTCGAACGTCACGTTGTCGAAGAGGTTCTGCAGATCGACCGCCTTGCCCCTCACCGTGACCGTGCGGATGCCAGACGAGACGCTGTTGCTGACGAGCGTCACGCCCGTGCCGGACAGGCCGCCCAGGGTACCGTCGGTGTCGACAAACGAGAGCGTGACCGTGAGCTCGTCGTTATCGACATCGCCAAGCGTCACGCCACCGAACGGGTTGACCGGATCCCCGTTGTCGTCCGCCGCAAAGCTCGTCGCGCCCGCGATCGAGAACGTCGGCGCCTGGTTCACCGCGGTTTCGTCGACGTCCTTGAGGTAAACGTTCACAAACAGCTGCTGGAATACGGTGCCTGTATTGTTCGTATCATTGGAATCACGGAACCAGAAGGTGATGCCATCGAAAACGCCACCCGTATTCGGATCTTCGAAGTCGAAGTTATTCGGTCCCCCTAAGGCGACGAGATACCACTTGCCGCCTTCCTTGACGACGGAAAAACGGCCACCCCAATCTTCGACGATCTCGATCTTGTAGCTTCCGGAGGGGGGAAGTCTTGTCGCATCAAAGCCCGTAATCTCAGCGATCTTCAATCCGTTGGTGAGGTTTTCGTCGATATTAAGCGTTCTGCCCGCGTCGACGATTTCCGGGTTGAAGGGATCGTTTTCCGCGTTGTCGATGAGTATCAGATTAACAGCCATAGTTTGCCCTTTTACTTCATTTAATTGTGCAACTGCATGCACTGGAGTTGAGCCAGATCCGTTACGAAACGAACAGCGGATATAAATTCCGCTGTTCGTGTTCCCCGGATTTTAGACGATGTGGAAATACTCGTGCGTCAGTGCAGGTTTTACTGCGCTGGTAATTGTCGCGATCAGGAAGGCGGCAGCACCAACCCCGGCGCCGTCTCGATCGTACCAGACCTCGCCCGTCGCCTGATTGTAGATGATCCGATGTCCGGCTCCCGCAGTCGCCAGAGTGCCCGCATGGAACGCGCTGCCCTTCAGGATTCCGCTATCAACGAGATCCGACGTGATGCCGTTGAACCGGCTCTGAAGCAAATCGAACCGGTCACCCAGAACGGCCGGATCGGTCGCGCTCTTCAGATCGAACTGGACGATGGTGTCCTTGTTCAGAGCCGTCACTGGACCGTCGAACCGGAACACGTCATCGCCGGTACCACCATTCAGCTGGTCAGCACCATTACCTCCGCTCAGGGTGTCGTTACCGATGCCTCCAACCAGCGTATCATTGCCTGCACCGCCTCTGAGATAGTCGTCGATGCCGATCCCAGGAATGTTGGTCGTCAACCCGCGTACAGTTTCTCTCTGAAGGTTCAGAATCGTCAGTGTGTGGGTGAACTGAACTGTCGACGTTCCATCGGAAACTGAGACGGTGACGTCGAAGGTCGGACTAAGCTCACTGTCGATCTTCGTCTGATTTTTCACCACCAATGTACCGTCACTGAGCAGGCTCACCCGTCCGTCAGCGTCGTCAACCAATGTCCAGGTCAACGGGTCCGTGTCGGTAGCCGAGAACTGACCGATGATACCGCCGCGCGCCATGTTCTCGAGGATCGTCGCATCCGAGAATGCGATATTCGTCGGCCCCTCCGGATCACCGGGTCCGGACCCATTCCATTTTTCGATCTTTTCGATACCGAAGCTCTGGAAGTATGTCTCGATGCGGGTCCAGTCGTTCCCCCAATCCGAGTGAAGCGCGAAGAGAGCGGCGGCCACATCGTCATGGATGTAAGCCGTGTCGTTGGTGCTGATGTTGACACCGTCCGCATTAATTTCGCCGGAGATCAGGTCATTGACGTTCCG
>NZ_QMKH01000020.1 GCF_003290125.1 Microvirga flavescens | reverse complement strand
GACGGTGATGGTGAAGTCCGTCGTCTCGGTCGAACCCACAGCCGCCGTCGGCCGGTCGGTCGGGTTGAAGACCAGGCCCTTGAGGGCCGCCGTCACTTCCGTCTCAGAGCCGACGATCGTGTAGGTGCCGCTGGTGAAGACGTTGCCGTCCTTGTCGGTCAGCGTTCCCTTCGCCTTGTCGAAGGTGACCGTCACGGTCAGCTCGTCCTTCTCCGTGTCCGTGATCGTCACATCCGCGAACGGGTTCACGGTCGCGGTGTCCGCGATGGTCTTAGTCACCGGCGTAGCTGCTCCGGCGATCACCGGCGCGCTGTTGGGAACGGTCTTGTCGAGAACCGTGGTGTTCACCTTCACCGTGTTGTTGGTGACCGGATTCGCGTGGCTTGCATCCTTCACGCCGATCTGGAAGGTCGTCGTGACGACGGTCTGGCTCGTCGCTCCCGGTTGATCCTTCGGATCGAACTTCACCACACTCTGCAGGAAGACGTTCAGCGCGTCCTTCTTGCCGATGAAGGTGTAGGTCTTGGTGCCGAACTCAACCTTCTCCGATGACGTAATGCCGGCCGGAAGAGTCGTCGGAAGCACGAGATCGCCTTCCGCATCGGCGAAACCGATCGTGACGGTCAGATCGTCATTCTCCGCATCGCCAAAGGTTACGCCCTCGAAGGCCAGCACCGGTGCGCCGGTATCCGTCGCGGCGGTGGTTGCCTTGGCAGCCTCCACCAAGAGGGTCGGCGCCGTGTTTGCCGGCGTCTTGTCCTTGATCGTGGTGACCACGTTCACGACATTGTTGTGCGTGCTCGCCGTATGCGACGCGTCCTTCACCGTGAAGCTGAACTGCGTCGTGAACGTGCCCGAATTCTGCGTCGAATCCGTCGGATCGAACGTCACGTTGTCGAAGAAGTTCTGCAGATCGACCGCCTTGCCCCTCACCGTGACCGTGCGGGCGCCCGACAAGACGCTGTCGCTGACGAGCGTCACGCCCGCGCCGGACAGGCCACCCAGCGCGCCCTCGATGTCGGCGAACGAGAGCGTGACCGTGAGCTCGTCATTCTCCGCATCGCCAAGCGTCACGCCGGCGAACGGCTTGACCGCAGCGCCGTTGTCGTCCGCCGCAAAGCTCGTCGCGCCCGCGATCGAGAACGTCGGCGCCGTGTTCGGCAGAGTCTTGTCCTTGATCGTGGTAACCACGTTCACGACATTGTTGTGAATGCTCGCCGTGTGCGACGCGTCCTTCACCGTGAAGCTGAACTGCGTCGTGAACGTGCCCGAGTTGGCCGTCGAATCCGTCGGGTCGAACGTCACGTTGTCGAAGAGGTTCTGCAGATCGACCGCCTTGCCCCTCACCGTGACCATGCGGGCGCCCGACAAGACGCTGTCGCTGACGAGCGTCACGCCCGCGCCGGACAGGCCGCCCAGGGCACCCTCGATGTCGGTGAATGAGAGCGTAACCGTGAGCTCATCATTCTCCGCATCGCCAAGCGTCACGCCGGCGAACGGCTTGACCGCAGCGCCGTTGTCGTCCGCCGCAAAGCTCGTCGCACCCGTGATCGAGAACGTCGGCGCCGTGTTCGGCAGAGTCTTGTCCTTGATCGTGGTGACCACGTTCACCACGTTGTTGTGCGTGCTCGCCGTGTGCGACGCGTCCTTCACCGTGAAGCTGAACTGCGTCGTGAACGTGCCCGAGTTGGCCGCCGAATCCGTCGGGTTGAACGTCAGATTGTCGAAGAACGTCTGCAGCGCGGACGCCTTGCCCGCGAACGTGAACGTGTGGGCGCCCGATAGCGTGCCGTTGTCGGTGACCTGCACACCCGCGCCGGTCAAGTTGCCCAGCGCACCCTCGATGTTGGCGAACGAGAGCGTGACCGTGAGGTCGTCGTTCTCATTGTCCCCGAGCGTCACGCCGCCGAACGGATTGACCGCAGCGCCGTTGTCGTCCGCCGCAAAGCTCGTCGCACCCGCGATCGAGAACGTCGGCGCCGTGTTCGGCAGAGTCTTGTCCTTGATCGTGGTGACCACGTTCACGACATTGTTGTGCGTGCTCGCCGTGTGCGACGCGTCCTTCACCGTGAAGCTGAACTGCGTCGTGAACGTGCCAGAGTTGGCCGTCGAATCCGTCGGATCGAACGTCACGTTGTCGAAGAACGTCTGCAGATCGCTCGCCTTGCCCCTCACCGTGACCGTGCGGGCACCCGACAAGACGCTGTTGCTGACGAGCGTCACGCCCGTGCCGGACAGACCGCCCAGGATGCCCTCGGCGTCGGCAAACGACAGCGTGACCGTGATGTCGTCGTTCTGGCCATCGGCAAGCGTCACACCGACGAACGGATTGACCGCAGCGCCGTTG
>NZ_QMKH01000002.1 GCF_003290125.1 Microvirga flavescens | reverse complement strand
GGGGCGTTCGACTTGCATGTGTTAAGCCTGCCGCCAGCGTTCGTTCTGAGCCAGGATCAAACTCTCAAGTTGAAGAATTTGATCTCGACTTTGTCACTACGTATTGACGGAGTCTACTTCCGGCGTTTCCGCCGATAGTGAGCTCCAAAACGTAAGACTGTCGAAGTCTTTCTCGATTGCCAAACTGACAATCCGCAAGGACCTCGCCGTCTACGTTTCTCTTTCTTTCTTCACTTGTCAAAGAGCAGGCATCTGTAGAGATGCAAAACAACCCGAAGAAAACAACTCCCTGCGCCAGGTTGCCCCAGCCCAACAGGCCGTCTTCTCAAGGAAGGTGCGAACCAGGCGCTTGGCGCCCGCTCCGTCGATGGGTGGCTATCTAGCCAACTCATCCTTCCGGGTCAACACCGTTTTTGAAAAATTTTAGTCGAGACTAAGTATTTTTCTTTTCCGGTGCCGTATCGACAAAGCAACAGCGTTCGCAAAAGTCGAAAAACTCTTGCGTTGGATGTCTATCGGGGAGTTTTTGCTACCCAATAACTTTGCCGATGTTTCAGAGGAGCCGTAATCATGCCGAATTAACCGGCCGATCGGGCTCTTGGAGTGGCGGGCATCAGATGACGCCTGCCGGGAGAAGGTCTTGAAGATCTTCTCGGGCCGCTTTCCTCGCCGACGAAGATCGTCCTTGGCTTGCGCCGAGGATGTGATCGTCGCGTCTTTGAGGAAGCCGACGGGCGCTGGTCGCTGTCGCGTCCGGCGCCGGGGAGCGGGACTAATAGCGACTTCCCTGTTCATTGCAAGAGGGAAGATTCGCTCCGGTGCAGGTTCTGTGGAAAGGGGCCGATCTTGGTAAACGGTCCCTTTCCTGAAATTGAGGCGCTTTGCCCGAAGGGGCTTAGCCCGAGAAGGGGCTCATGCGCCGCAAGGTCGCGTCGTGAAGGACGAAATGGTGCCAGAGCGCCATGAGCGCATGAAGGCCGGCCAGGAACAGGATAATCGTGCCGCCGCTCTCGTGGAGCTCGGCGACGATGCCGGGCGAGCCTTGCACCGCGCCTGTCAGGGCGGGCAGGCCGATGCCGAAGAAGGAAACCGGAACGCCCATGCGCGAGGCCGCATACCAGCCCGTAAGCGGGAGGCCAATTATGAAGACATAAAGCGCGGCATGACCGGCCTTGGCGCCCCAGGCGAGGAGTGGTCTCTGGCCGGCCTCGGCCGAGGGAGCGCCCCCCAGAAGCCGGGAGATCAGGCGCGGGACGACGAGGGCGAGAACCGCGAGGCCCAGAGAGAAATGCAGCAGGGGCGGGTTTGCGCGAACGGCGCGGCCGCCTTCCGAGGTGATCCAAGCCCCCAGGATCAGAAGGGCGGTGGCCCAGTGAATTGCAATCATCAGCTTGGAATAGCGCTGCACGATGGTCTCCCCTCAGTTCAGAAGAGTTCTAAACTGAGGAAGACAACGTTGCGAATTAAATCTTCGTAACATCGACCCGCCTACGGCATGGGAGCCATGCCTGCAGTGCAGCAAAAGGCTCAAGGCTACCCATAAGGCGACTATACGCCCGCACATCGCAGGACTAGAGTCCGGCCATCGCGCTGGAGCGCAGCCGAACCTTAACTTTTTGACGTTGCTGGATCTTTTTGGGGGAGGGCGGTTTTTCTCTTCCCTGGTCCGGCATTAAGGTGCGGCCATTAAATCTCAATCCCGTATTGGAGCGGATTCATGACCTTGAAGTCGAAAACGGCGGTCGTCACAGGCTCGACCAGCGGTATCGGGCTCGCAATTGCGAGAGCCTTCGCGAAGGAGGGGGCATCTGTCGTCATCAACGGCATGGGCGATGCGGCGGAGATCGAAAAGGAGCGCGCCGGGATCGAGAAGGAGTTCGGCGTCAAGGCGATCTATTCGCCCGCCGACATGACGAAGCCCGACGAGATAGCGGCCATGATCGCTCTGGCGGAGAAGACGTTCGGCTCGGTCGACGTGCTCGTCAACAATGCCGGCATCCAGTTCGTCTCGCCGGTCGAGGAGTTTCCGATCGAGAAGTGGAACCAGATCCTTGCGATCAACCTGTCCTCCGCCTTCCACACGATCCGCGCCGCCGTTCCCGGCATGAAGGCCCGCAAGTGGGGCCGCATCATCAACACGGCCTCCGCGCATTCGCTGATCGCGTCTCCGTTCAAGTCGGCCTATGTGGCGGCAAAGCACGGCATCGCGGGCCTCACCAAGACCATCGCGCTCGAAACCGCGACCCACGGCATCACGGTCAACTGCATCAGCCCCGGCTATGTCTGGACGCCCCTCGTCGAGCGCCAGATCCCCGACACGATGAAGGCGAGGGGGCTGACCAAGGAGCAGGTCATCAACGACGTGCTGCTCGAGGCGCAACCCACCAAGCAATTCGTCACGGTCGATCAGGTGGCGGCCCTCGCGGTGTTCCTGACCACGGATGCCGCCAGCCAGATCACGGGAGCCAACCTGTCCATGGACGGCGGCTGGACCGCGGGATGAGCAGCGCTCCTGATTAAAGTAAAGGGCGCCGTGGGCGCCCTTTTTCATGTCCGCCTTCAAGAATCCGCGAAAGCGTCCGTCGTCTCGATGACGTGATGGAGAATGCCCGGCTCCGTGACGGCATGTCCGGCATCCTCCACCATGATGAAGCGCGCCTCGGGCCAGGCCTTGTGCAACTCCCAGGCCGTCTTCGCCGGGGTCGCCACGTCGTAGCGGCCCTGAATGATGACGCCGGGAATGTGCTTCAGGCGGCCGGCATCGCGAATGAGCTGTCCCTCCTCGAGCCAGCCGTCATGGACGAAGTAGTGGTTCTCGATGCGCGCGAAGGCGAGGGCGTAATGCGCGTCGCCGTACTGGTTGCTGTTGGCCTCGTTCGGCAAAAGCGTGATGGTCTCGCCCTCCCAGAGGCTCCAGGCCCGCGCAGCCTCCGTTTGTACTGCCGGATCGGGATCGACGAGGCGGCGGCGATAGGCGCCCATGAGGTCGCCGCGCTCCTCCACCGGGATCGGCGCAAGATAGCGCTCCCACTTTTCTGGAAAGAGCCAGGATGCGCCCTCCTGGTAGTACCAGAGCAGCTCCGCGCGCCGCAGACCGAAGATGCCGCGCACGACGAGTTCGCTCGCGCGTTCGGGATGCTTCTCTGCATAGGCGAGGGCCAGGGTGCTGCCCCAGGAGCCGCCGAACACCATCCATTTCTCGACGCCGATCATCTCACGCAGGCGCTCAATATCGGCGACGAGATGCCAGGTGGTGTTGTTCTCAATGCTCGCATAGGGCGTCGAGCGTCCGCAGCCGCGCTGATCGAACAAAAGAATGCGGTACTTTTCCGGGTTGAACAGGCGTCGGTGAGCAGGTGAGCAACTCGCGCCCGGGCCGCCATGGAGAAACACCACCGGCTTTCCCTTGGGATTGCCGCAAAGCTCCCAATAAACGCGGTGGCCGTCGCCGGTATCGAGCCAGCCGTGCTCATAGGGTTCGATTTCAGGATAAAGAATGCGCATCGCTCAAAGGTCTCCAGGAGGCGGAACCCTCATAACAGTGTGGCCGACTCTGTGCCAGCAGCCCCGCGCTCTCGCCTGTTTTCCGTTGAGGCAGTTAACTAAGCCGGCTTACGAAGGCGGGAAAACTTCCTTTATCCAGTAGCCTGTCGCGCGACTGTCATATAGTTTTGCAACTGGGGAACACGGGTAGAACCCGGACCACACTGGAGGATTACGATGATGACGAAACGCGCCGGCTTGAAGCTGGCTACTGCCTTTGCGGCCCTGATGGTCGCCGGCACCGCTCATGCCGCCGAAAAGCTGCGCCTTCTGACCTGGGCCGATTACGCCCCGAAGGACGTCGTCGAGCAGTTCACGAAGGAAACGGGTATCGAAGTCGAGATCACCCTTTCCAACAACGAAGAGATGATCTCCAAGCTGCGCGCCACGCAGGGCGCCGGTTTCGACCTCGTGCAGCCGAGCCAGGACCGCATCGCCGGCCCACAAGCTGAGTTCGGCATCTACAAGCCGATCGACCTTTCCAAGCTGAAGTCGGACCTCTTCATCGGCTCCATGCTCGAAGCCACGAAGAAGAACACGACGATCGACGGCAAGGTTTACGGCGTTCCGCACATCTGGGGCACCGACGGTCTGATCGTGAACACCAAGGCCGCTCCGGCGGTTGCCGACTACAACGACCTCTGCGCTGCGGCTGTCGCCGGCAAGTCGAGCTTCCGCGCCAAGCGCCCCGCGCTCATCGCGTTCGCCTTCGCCAACGGCATGGATCCCTTCGCCGCCTACAAGGACGTCAAGGCTTATGCGGCTTTGATGGACAAGGTCGGTGCGAAGCTCCAGGAGTGCAAGAAGAACGTGAAGTTCTTCTGGGACGGCAAGGACCAGCTCCTGAACGCCCTGCGCTCGGGTGAAGTGGTTGCGGCTATGGCCTGGGATACGGGCGGCTGGAAGCTCAACTCCGAGAACCCCGACATCAAGTTCATCGCTCCGAAGTCGGGCGCGCTCGGCTGGGTCGACACCTTCGCTCTTCCCGCGAAGGGCCGTAACGACGATGCCGCCTACAAGTGGATCAACTTCAACATGCGTCCCGAGATCGCTGCGAAGGTCGCCGCTGCTGCCGGCAACTTCACAGCCTCCAACGGCGCCGACAAGCTGATGCAGGGCAAGCTCAAGGACCAGTTCGCCGAGAGCTTCCCGAAGGCCGCCATCGACAACATCAAGTGGTATCCGGCTGTGCCGGCGGGTCTGGAAGAGATCGAAGGCAAGGTCCTCGATCGTCTGAAGGCCGGCTCGTAAACCCTTAACCCCTTGATCGCCATCCCCCGGTTCGTCCGGGGGGTGGCTCTTTAATTTTCAGACCCTTCCATGTCCTCATCGACCGATCTCGAAATCATCAACGTCATCAAGCGTTTTGGCTCCTACAACGCAGTGGATGGCGTGTCCTTCAGCGTCGCTCAAGGCGAGTTCTTTTCCATTCTCGGCCCCTCGGGCTGCGGAAAGACGACCTTGATGCGCATGATCGCCGGGTTTGAGGACCCGACCTCCGGCGACATCCGCATTCGCGAAAAATCCATGATCGGCGTTCCGGCGAACCGCCGCCCGGTCAACATGGTCTTCCAGAGCCTCGCGCTGTTCCCGATGATGAGCGTCGGCGAGAACGTGGCCTATGGCCTGACCTGCCGCGGCGTTTCTCGCGCGGAAGCGGACAAGCGCGCCACGCGTATGCTGGAGCGCGTCGGCCTGAAAGGTTTCGGCGACCGTCGCGTGACGGCTCTTTCGGGCGGACAGCGCCAGCGCGTGGCGATTGCCCGCTGCCTCGTGCTCGAGCCGACTCTCGTGCTTCTCGATGAGCCCCTCGGTGCTCTCGATCTGAAGCTGCGCGAGCACATGAAGATCGAGTTGAAGCAGCTGCAGGCGATGTTCAACACCACGTTCGTCTACATCACGCACGATCAGTCCGAAGCGCTTGTGATGTCGGACCGCATCGCGGTGATGAACCAGGGACATTTCGAGCAGGTCGGAAGCCCGCGCGAGCTCTATAACAATCCGCAGACGCCTTTCGTCGCGAGCTTCGTCGGCGAGACCAACCGCTGGTCCGGCGAGACGGCGTCCGCCTCCGGCGATGCGGTGACCATTCGCCTGCCGTCCGGCGCGACGGTTCAGGGCAAGGGGCAGGCGGGCAAGGCGCAATCGCTGTGCTTCGTGCGTCCGGAAGCCATTGCGCTCGGCACGGATCAGGCCTCGCTCGGCAATGCCGCCAACCGTTTCGAGGGTCGCGTTTCCGCTGTTCTCTTCGACGGTGCGAATTCGAGCCTTCTCATCGACGCACCCGGTTTCGAAAAGCCCGCCCGCGCGGTGCTGCCGCAAGCCGGCCCGCTGGCCGGCATCGGCGTCGGCGCACCCATTCACTTCGGATGGGCCACGGATTCCATGAAGGTCTTCGCCGCATGAAACCGGCCCAGCGTCTCACCCTCTTCCTGCTGATGGCGCCCGCCATTCTGTGGCTGGGCCTGCTCATCATCCTGCCGCACGTGGAAATCCTGATCCTTTCGTTCAGCGAAAGGGTCGCTCCGCGCGTCTATCAGTTCGGCCTTGGGAATTATCTCGAGTTCTTCACCGAGCCTCTCTATTGGCGCACTTTCGCGCGCACGGCGATCATGTCGATCCTGGTGACGGCATGCACGCTCGTGCTGGCCTTTCCTATCGCGCTCTACATCGCGCGCGTGGCGCAAGGGCGTCTGAAGGCGATGCTGTTGCTCATGTGTCTTCTGCCCTTCTGGGTGTCGGAGCTTGTGCGCACGCTCGGCTGGATGATCCTTTTGCGTGAGACGGGCGTCGTGTCCTACGTGCTGCAGAGCATCGGGCTTGCGAGCCAGCCGGTGGAGCTTCTCTACAACGACGGCGCGGTCATTCTCGGCCTCGTCTATGGCGGCCTTCTGTTCATGATCGTGCCGCTGGCCAACGCGCTGGAGAGCCTCGAGCCTTCCGTCGTCGAAGCCGGTTTCGATCTCGGCGGCAGCCGCTGGACGGTGCTTCGCCGCATCGTCATTCCGCATGCCATGCCGGGCATCGTCGCGGGTTCGATCATCGTGTTCATGCTCACCGTCGGCAATTTCGCGACGCCGGTTCTTCTCGGCGGCAAGAACGGCCTGTGGTTCACGGAGCAGATCTACGCGCAGTTCATCACGCGCTTCAACTGGCCGCAGGGTGCGGCCTTCGGCATGCTGCTTCTCATGCTTTCTTCCATCATCGTGTGGGCGGGCCTGCGTCTTTCCGGCCAGAGCCTCGGCACGACCTTGAGACAGGCTTGAGCATCATGAGCCGTCCTTCTCTTCTCTGGAAATTCTACATCGCGGCGTTCTACATCTTCCTGTTCGCGCCGCTTCTGGTTGTCGCCGTTTTCGCCTTCAACGCGAGCCCGTTCCCGTCTCCGCCGTGGAAAGGGTTCACGCTCGAATGGTTCATCGGCACGGGCTCCGTCTTCGGCAAGCCCGGTGTGCTGATGGACCCGATCTGGCTCACCACCATTCTGAACAGCCTCAAAGTCGCGGTGCCGGTGGCGGTGCTCGCGGTCGTGATCGGCACGGTGAATGCGTGGCTGCTCGAGCGGGCCGAGTTCCCGGGCAAGACGCTTTTCGCGATGATGATGCTGTGGCCGCTCGTTATTCCGGGCGTCATTCTCGGCATCTCGATTCTCGCGTTCTTCTCGCGCCTCGCGAACGGGCTGGAGGATTTTCTCCAGACCGATATCGATGGATTGCGGCCGGGCCTGATGCTCATCGTGCTCGGTCAGCTCTCCTTCATCCTCACCATCGCGACGCTCATCATCGCCGCACGCCTGCGCAAGTTCGACCGTTCGCTCGAAGAGGCGGCCTTTGACCTTGGCGCAAGCCGCACGCGCGTGCTGCGCACGGTGACGCTGCCTTTCTTAAGCCCCGCTCTCGTCGGCGCAGGTCTCGTGGCGCTTCTGATGTCGTTCGAGAACTTCAACACGACCCTGATGCTGGTCGGTTCCGATCCGCCGCTGCCGATCACCATGTACGGGCAGATGCGCGAGGGCGCGACACCCGCCATCAATGCCATCAGCCTTCTGGTGATGGTTGCCGTCGGCGGGCTTGCGAGCCTCTTCGCGCTGACGTCGAAGGGGGATCGCTAAGCGATCCTTCTCTATCGAGCTAAAAAAGAAGGGCGATGTGATCATTCACATCGCCCTTTTCATTTTGAATTGAGTGGAAGTCTCAGCGCCCCCAGGTGCGCTCCAGAACGTTGACCCAGTTCTCATGGCAGATCTTGCGGATCGTCGCTTCGTCATAGCCGTGCTTGCGCATGGCTTCGACGAGGTTCTGAAGACCCGCCACATCGCCGATCTCGGCGGGGATCGTCGCGCCGTCGAAATCCGAGCCGAGGCCGACGCCATCGACGCCCACCTTCTCGATCAGGTGATCCATATGGCGGATCATGTCGGTAAGCGGCGTATCCGCGCCGCGCTGTCCGTCCGGACGGATGAAGGACGTCGCGAAATTCACGCCGACCATGCCGCGGCTTTCCTTGATGGCGGCGAGCTGATTGTCGCTCAGGTTTCGTGAATGCGGGCAGATTGCATAGGCGTTCGAATGGGTCGCGACGAGCGGCGAATCCGAGAGCTTCGCCACATCCCAGAAACCCTTTTCGTTCAGGTGCGACAGGTCGATCATGATCTTCAGGCGGTTGCACGCCTTGATCAGTTCCTTGCCGAGATCCGTGAGGCCGGGACCGGTGTCGCCGGTCGAGGGATAGCGGAAGGGCACGCCGTGGCCGAAAATGGTCGGGCGGCTCCAGACCGGGCCGATGGAGCGCAGGCCGCTCTCATAGAGCACGTCCAGCATGTGAAGATCGGGGTCGATGGCCTCCGCGCCCTCGATGTGAAGGATCGTTGCCAGCGTACCGTTCTTCATGCACGCACGAATGTCGGCGGCGGTGCGGCATACCTTTACCTGTCCCTTCGATTCCCGCTCGATGCGGAAGAGCAGGGACGCCATCTGCACCGTTACGCGCTGGCTCGGCGCGAGTTCGAGCTGGGCTGGCAGCGGCACGTCGTATTGCGGCTGCGTCATCATCGCATCCACATCGAGCCCGCCGCTCTGCGACGACACGTAGACCGCGAAGAAACCACCCGCGAAGCCGCCCTTCCTCATTCGGGGCAGGTCGAGATGACCGAGATTGTCTCCCTCGAGAAAATCGCGCTCCGGCTGCGCCTTGCCCTGAAGCAGGCGATAGAGAACGTCGTTGTGGCCGTCGAAGACAGGAACGAGAGTGGAGGAGGACATCTTTTTCGCGACTGGTTGGTGGTGATCAGCGGGTGAGGGCGCTCTCAGGACGCGCTGCGTCCCGCGAGAAGCCCTGGCTCGCATTGATGAGCGAGCGCGTGTAATCGCTCGCGGCCTGGTTGGTGCGCAGCGCCGCCGCCGTGGTCTCCTCCACGGTCTCGCCGTGACGCATCACGAGAAGCCTGTCGCACAAATGCGCGACGACGGCGAGATCGTGGCTGACGAGGATGTAGGTGAGGCCGAGATTGCGGCGCAGTTCATCCAGCAGGTTGAGAATTTCAGCCTGCACGGAAGCATCGAGCGCCGAGGTCGGCTCATCGAGCAGCAGCACTTTCGGACGCAGCAGAAGCGCGCGCGCAATAGCGACGCGCTGGCGCTGACCGCCGGAGAGCTGATGCGGATAGCGGAACCGGAAGGAGGGGCCGAGACCGACCTCACGCAGAGCCTGCGCGATGCGCGTCTCAGCATCCTTCTCGCCGTGAATGGCGAGAGGTTCGGAGAGCGTGCGGTCGACGGTGTGGCGCGGGTGAAGGGAAGCGTAAGGGTCCTGAAACACCATCTGCACGGTGCGATAGAACGCCTTGTCGCGGGGTGTCGGCACTTCTCGGCCATCGACCAGAACGCGCCCGCCGGAAATCGGCGCAAGGCCACAGATGGCGCGCAGAACCGTCGATTTGCCGGAGCCGGATTCGCCGACGAGGCCGAAGGCCTCGCCCGTGCCGACATGGAAGCTCACGTCCTTGACAGCATCGACCTGCAAACGGCCCGTTCCATAAGTGACGCGAAGGTTTTGAATATCGAGCATCGAACGCTAGCCTTCTTATTGCGCCCAAGCCGGATCGCGGCTGAGTGTCGGGAGCGGGCGCACATCATTCGCCAGCGTCGGCAGGCAACGCATCAGCCCTTGCGTATAGGGATGCTTCGCTTCCCGTAAGTTCTTCGCTTCCAGCTCTTCCACCACACGGCCCGCATACATCACGAGCACGCGATCGCAGAAGGAGGAGACGAGCTTCAGATCATGTGAGATGAAGATCAGGCCCATGCCGCGCTCGGCAACGAGTTCGTCGAGAATGCGCAGGATCTCCATCGACACCGTCACGTCGAGAGCCGAGGTCGGCTCGTCGGCGATCAGGAGGTCGGGATCGGTCACGAGCATCATCGCGATCATCGCGCGCTGCCCCATGCCGCCTGAAACCTCATGCGGATAGAGGCTGAATACACGCGCGGGATCGCGCATCTTCACCGCTTCAAGCATCGCCAGAGCCTTGTCGCGCGCTTCCGCGCGGCCGCTCCTGGTATGCGCCTGATAGGCCTCGATGATCTGCTCGCCGATGGTCATCACCGGGTTCAGCGAATATTTCGGGTCCTGCATCACCATGCTGATGCGTCCGCCGCGCAAAGTCCGCAGCGTCCGCTTCGAGGCGGTGAGAAGGTCGATGCCATCGAAGGTGAGCTTCTTGGCGATGACCTCGCCGGGCGGCGGGGTGAGCCCAAGAATGGCGCGGCCCGTCTGCGACTTGCCGGAGCCGGATTCGCCGACGATGCCGAGCCGCTCGCGACCGAGCGTGAAGGACACGCCGCGCACCGCTTCGACGGTGCCCGTGCGCAGGTGAAAACGGACGCGCAGGTCCTCGACTTCGAGAAGAGGTTTCGTCGTCATTTCGCAGCCTTCGGATCAAGCACGTCGCGCAGGCCGTCGCCCAAGAGGTTGAAGCCGAGGCTCACGACGAAGATCGCGAGGCCCGGCATCGCCGCCACCCACCATTGATCGATGAGATAGTTGCGGCCGGTGGCGACCATCGCGCCCCATTCCGGCATCGGCGGTTGCGCGCCGAGGCCAAGGAAGCCGAGGCCGGCGGCGGTGAGGATGATGCCCGCCATGTCGAGCGTCACGCGCACGATGAGCGAAGAAACGCACAGCGGCACCACATGACCGAAGATGATGCGCGGCGTCGAGGCGCCTTGCAGCTTCACGGCGGCGATGAAATCGCTGTTGCGGATCATCAGCGTTTCGGCACGCGCGATACGCGCATAAGGCGGCCATGAGGTGATCGCGATAGCGATGATCGCGTTCTCGATGCCCGGGCCGAGCGCCGCGACGAAGGCGAGCGCGAGGACAAGGCGCGGGAAGGCGAGGAAGATGTCGGTGAGACGCATCAGCACCGTATCGACCCAGCCGCCGAGGTAGCCCGACACCGTTCCGATCAGAAGGCCGATAGGCGTCGCGATCACGGAGACGAGCAGCACGACCCAAAGCGTAATGCGCGAGCCGTAGATGACGCGCGAATAGATGTCGCGCGCTTGATCGTCGGTGCCGAACCAATGGGCGGCGCTCGGTGGTAGCAGACGCGCCGTGCGTAGATCGCCGCCCGTGACGGGCGAATACGGTGCGAGAAAATTCGCAAACAGAGCGACGAGCAGCAGCAGCAAAACGATGCCAAGTCCGAAGACTGCGAGCGGGTTTTTCGTAAACGTGCGCCAGCCGAGATAGGCGCGACCGAGCCGGGCCTGCCAGCGAGAGGTGGGTTCTGGCGAGAGAAGCCATGCCCGCAGCCCGGCCGGTTGGGGGAGGGAAGCAGCGCTAGACATTAGCGAGTCCTCGGATCGAGCAAGCGATAAAGCAGATCGGACAGGAGATTGAGAATGACGAAGGCGGTGCCGATGACGAGCGTTCCGCCAAGCACCGCATTCATATCCGCGTTCTGCAGGGAGTTGGTGATGTATTGCCCCAGCCCAGGCCAGGCGAAGATCGTCTCGGTCAGAACCGAGCCTTCGAGCAGGTGGGCATAAGAGAGGGCAATCACCGTGACGAGCGGCACGGCAGCATTGCGCAGCGCATGACGCCAGATGACCTTGATTTCGGATAATCCCTTCACGCGCGCTGCGATCACATATTCCTGCGCCAATTCATTGAGCATGAACGAACGTGTCATGCGGCTGATATAGGCAAGCGAGAAATAACCGAGCAGGCACGTGGGCAGGATGATGTGCGATACCGCATTCCAGAACGCATCCATCTGCCCCTGCATCAGCGTGTCGATGAGCACGATGCCGGTGACGGGCGTGTACATATAGGAATAGGTCACGTCGAGCCGGCCCGGGCCCTCGACCCAGCCGAGCTTGGCGTAGAACAGAAGCAATGCCATCAGGCCGAGCCAGAAGATCGGCACCGAATAGCCGACGAGGCCGAGCACGCGCACAAATTGGTCCACGAGCGATCCGCGCTTGACGGCCGCAAGCACGCCGAGCGGAATGCCGACGAGGCAGCCGATGATCGTGCCGAGCGTCGCGAGTTCAAGCGTCGCAGGGAAGACATTGATGATGTCGGTCATCACCGGATTGGTGGTGAGCACCGAATTGCCGAAATCGCCGGAGATGGCTTTTTTCAGATAGATCCAAAACTGCTGGATCATCGGTAGGTCGAGGCCGAGTTCCTGGCGCACACGTGCGTAGACATGCGGCGGGGCGCGGTCGCCGACGATGGCGATGACAGGATCGATCGGTACGATACGGCCGATAAAGAATGTGACGGCAACCAACCCAAGAAGAGTCGTCGCCAGCACAGCGATAAATTGCAGGGTCCTTAAAAGGAAGAAGCGGAGGGCATGATGCCCTCCGCTCTGCGTCAGAGTTGCGCCAGTCATTGAAGAATCAGTTCTTCTTCGCCTGGATGACGCTGTTCATGTCGAACGACGGGCCGATCACGACGCCATCGACGTTCTTGCGCGTAGCAATCACTTCGATCTGCTGGAGGAAGGTCACATAAGGACCATCCTCGAGAACGGCCTTCTGCAGGTCGCGGTACATGTCCGCGCGCTTCTCGGCGTCGCGCTCAAGAACCGCGGCGCGGGTCTTGGCGGTCAGCGGGCCCGGATCCCAGGCATTGCGCCACGCAAGCGGCTTAGCCTTCGCGTTGTCCGAGTTGTCGTCGTTCGCTGCGAAGGTATCCGCGTTGGTGTTCGGATCCTGATAATCCGCGCCCCAGTTGCCGATATAGATATCGTGCTGGCGAGCACGATACTTGGTCAGGGTCTGCTTGCTGTCGCCCGGGATGATCTCAACCTTCACGCCAGCTTGGGCGAAGGTCGTCTGAATCGCCTGCGCGATACCGGTGATCTCGGGAGTCGAGCGGGTATCCATCGTCACCGAGAAGCCGTCCTTCAGGCCGGCCTTGGCGAGAAGCTCCTTCGCCTTGGCGACGTCGAGCTTGTAGGGGTTGTCGTTGATCGCGCCCAGGAAGCCCTTCGGCAGGAAGGCCTGGTGGACCTCGCCCTTGTTCTTCATGATCGTGTCGGCAATCGCCGAGTAGTCCACGAGCCACTTCAGAGCCTGCCGGACTTCCGGCTTGGCGAGGTTCGGGTTCTTCTGGTTCAGGCCGAGATAGTAGACGGTGCCCTTCGGACCGTTCTGAATCTTGATGTCCGGGTTCTTGGCGACTGCCTCGAGTTCCTGCGGATTCAGATTGCGGGCAATGTCCACATCACCCTTTTCAAGCAGGAGGCGCTGCGTCGCGGTCTCCTTGATGTGACGGTAGATCACGCGGGCGAGAGGGGTCTTCTTGTCGGAGTTCGGATTGCGCTCCAGAACCACGACTTCGTTGGCCTTCCAGTCACGGATCGCAAACGGGCCGGAGCCGGCATAGTGCGTCTTCAGCCAGTTATAGCCGAAATCGCCGTCCTTCTCGTTCTGCAATGCAAGCTTCTTGTCGACGACCGAAGCGACGGTCGAGGTCATGCAATAGAGCACGAAGGTCGGCGCATAAGCCTTGTCGAGCTCCATAGTGACTTCGAAAGGACCGCTCTGCTTGATCTTGTCCTTCACGTTGTCCTTCGACAGGCCGAACTGGCCGAGGATGAAGGCCGGGGACTTGTCGAGGAGAATGGCGCGCTGGAACGAGAACACCACGTCCTCGGCGGTCAGCGGGTTGCCGGAGGCGAATTTCTTACCCTGGCGGATTTTGAAGGTGAAAGTCTTGCCGTCGGGGGAGACAGTCCAGGACTCGGCAACTTCGCCGTAAATCTTCGAGACGTCCTTGGGATCGTAGTTGATCAAACGCTCATAGGTGTTGCCGGCGATTTCGGAGTTGCTGAACTCGAAAATTTCAGCCGGATCGAGCGAGGTGATGTCGTCGATCTGCCAGGCCTGGACCAGGGTGTCCGGCGGAGTGGCGGCCATCACAGCCGAGAAGGACGTCGCCATCGTTGCGGCGAAAGCCGCGGACAGGAAGAATTTCGGAAGCTTTTTCATTCTAGGTGGTTCCCTCGAAGCGCCGAGCGCGCCTCACAGTGGTCTTATGAATACAAATCGCGCGGCCTCTGTCGAGTCCATCAACTGGCCATGAAGTGGTAAACTACGGCGCGGCTCGCCCAAATGATGCCCAGGAAATTGTTTCGCCTTGGCCTCGAAGGCCAATCTGTGGCAAAGCCTCCGCAGTTTTCCAACCTGGATGATGCCCCGTGTCCGAAGAAGCCAAGAAGCCCGCCAATGCCATGTGGGGCGGCCGCTTTTCCTCCTCTCCCAGCGCCCTGATGCAGGCCATCAACGCCTCCATCGACTTCGACAAGCGCTTGGCCTCGCAGGATATTCAGGGGTCGCTCGCCCACAGCAACATGCTCGCCAGGCAGGGAATCATCTCCGAAGCGGATCGGGACGCGATTCACCAAGGCCTGCAACGGGTTATGGGCGAGATAGAGGGCGGCGGCTTCACCTTCTCGCAGGTGCTCGAGGACATCCACATGAATGTGGAAAGCCGCCTGCGCGAGATCGTCGGAGACCCAGCCGCTCGTCTCCACACGGCCCGCAGCCGCAACGACCAGGTCGCGGTCGATATCCGCCTTTGGGTGCGCGACGCTCATGATCGCACGGACGAGCAGCTGACGCGGCTCATCAAGGCCCTGCTCGACAAGGCCGAGGCGCATGTGGCGACTGTGATGCCCGGCTTCACGCATCTCCAGAGCGCGCAGCCTGTGACGTTCGGTCACCACCTGATGGCCTATGTGGAAATGTTCGCCCGCGACCGCAGCCGCATCCGCGATTCCCGCAAGCGCCTCAACGAATGCCCCCTGGGTGCCGGCGCGCTTGCAGGAACGTCCTTCCCCATCGACCGGCACATGACCGCCAAGGCGCTGGGCTTCGACGGCCCGACGCGCAACTCCCTCGATTCCGTGTCTGACCGCGACAGCCTTCTGGAATTCATGTCGATCGCCGCGATCTCGGCCGTGCATCTGTCGCGGCTGGCGGAAGAAATCATCATCTGGATGTCCGCGCCGTTCGGCTTCGTGCGCCTGCCGGACCGCTGGACGACGGGGTCGAGCATGATGCCGCAGAAGCGCAACCCGGACGCGGCGGAACTGGTGCGCGGCAAATCCGGCCGCATCTTCGGCTCGCTGACCTCGGTTCTCACCATGATGAAAGGCCTGCCGCTGACCTATTCGAAGGACATGCAGGAGGACAAGGAGCAGGTCTTCGACGCTGCCGACAGCATCGAGATCGTGCTCGCCGCCATGACGGGCATGATCGAGGATATCGAGCCGGTGAAGGAGCGCATGGCCGCCGTCGCAGGAGCCGGCTTCTCGACGGCGACCGATCTCGCCGATTGGCTGGTGCGCAGCCTCAACATCCCGTTCCGCGACGCCCACCACATCACCGGGCGTATCGTCTCCGAGGCCGAGAAGCGGGGCGTCTCTCTGGAGGAGTTGCCGCTCGACGTCATGCAGGCGGTCGAGCCGCGCACCTATCCGGGCATCTTCGAAGTGCTGAGCGTCGAGAATTCCGTGCGCTCGCGCCAAAGCTTCGGCGGAACCTCACCGGTCCGCGTCGCCGAGCAGATCGCCTGGTGGCGTGAGCGGGTGTGACCGGCTTACGCCTTGCGATTCTTTAGGAAAATCAGCTTGTTAAGCCTGTCCCCGTCAAGGTCTTGATAGGGGCGGGCGCCGCCTCCATATTGAGGCAAGCGGGCCCTTGAGGGTTCGCCTGAGTGCCGCAGGAGCGGGCTCAAACTCAACCGAAGTGCCTTTCTACAGTGGGCTTCGAATATGTCGCGTCAGTCGCCCTTTGGG
Organism: Microvirga flavescens; assembly: GCF_003290125.1. Lineage (GTDB taxonomy): Bacteria > Pseudomonadota > Alphaproteobacteria > Rhizobiales > Beijerinckiaceae > Microvirga > Microvirga flavescens. Next base: position 511,098 of record NZ_QMKH01000002.1, on the reverse strand, counting down.
CATCCGTATCTGCTGGGTTTCGATGAAATCGAGCAAGCGCTCGACCGGGTCGCTAAGGCCGCGAGCGATGGATATCCGCCCTACAACATCGAGCGCCTTGCGCGCACGGTGGATGATCCGGAACGCCTTCGGATCACGCTGGCCGTTGCCGGGTTCACCCGGGATCAGCTGGAGGTGACCCTGGAGGAAAACCAGCTCGTCATCCGCGGACGTCAGACCGACGACAAAGCCAGGCATTTCCTGCACCGCGGCATTGCCGCCCGCCAGTTCCAGCGCACCTTCCTCCTCGTCGATGGCATGGAGGTCATGGGCGCGGATCTTTCCAATGGCCTTCTTTCGATCGATCTGGTCCGGCCCGAGCCGGAGCGCATCATCCGCAAGATCAACATTGTGACATCGGACGAAGTGTAATGCGTTCCGCGAAGGAGGTTCCTTTGAACGACAATATCCATATCGACTTTGATGCGCCGGATTTCGCCCATCTGGGCGAGGGGCAGATGGCTTACGTGAAGCCTATGCGCTCGGACGACATCGCCAAGGTTTTCCCGGATGCACCGAAGATCCAGCCCGGCCTGCAGCTCTTCGCGCTCGTTTCCGCCAGCGGCGCGCCCATCGTGCTCACCGACACCCGCGACGCCGCCGTGGCGAACGCCTGGGCGCACGATCTCAAAACGGTGAGCCTGCACTAAACGCGAAACCGCTCAGCATGCCGCCCAAGGGCGGCGTGCGGAACGGATTTTCCCGCGATTTAACGCAACGACCTGTTGCTCGACGAACCCCTTGGCGGCTTCATGATCCTTGCTTCCCCGGTCACCCCCAACCGCACCAGGATCGAAGGGGGTTTGCCGTCGCGGGCGGAATTAGCGACTCTCGCGGCCGCCTCTGTGCCCGCCCTACTAGTGAATTGCGATCTCGATGGAGCCGACCTGTCGAATCTCGACATGGCGGATTGGCGATTCGAGGGCTGCGTTCTCAAGCGAGCGAACCTGACGAGCGCGACGCTTGAAAACGCCGCTTTCGAGGGATGTCGAGGTGGCTTCGCCAACTTTACGGCCGCCATCCTCACCGAGGCGGTGTTCCAGTCGAGCGATTTCAACAATGCGATCTTCGTCGGTGCGTCTCTCTCGCAAACAGCGTTCAACGGCTGCAAGCTCACCGGAGCCGATTTGAGCCAGACGAAATCGACAGGCACGTCCTTCAGGGAAACGACCCTCTCGGCGGCCCGCTTGCCCGGCTTCTCATTCCGGAAAGCTAGAATCCACCGCGTGGATTTCAGCCTCGCGGACCTTGCCAAATGCGACTTCCGTGAGGCGGTCTTCGAGGAATCCAGCCTGCGCGAGTCCCATCTCGTGGACGCCCGTTTCGAAGGAGCCGACCTGCGTGGCGCTGACCTTGGGGGCCTTCGTCTCAACGATGCACGCAAGGTCAAGGGCGCAACGATCTCGCGCATCCAGGCTGGCGACCTTCTGGCCGAGATGGGGCTGAAGGTGCTCTAAGCACTCTTCCCCTTAAGCAATCGCCTCGATGGCGGCGGTCAGGCGTTCCAGGTCTTCCGGCGTCGAAAGCCTATGGTCGCCGTCCTTGATCAGTGTCAGGGTGGCGCTGTCGCCCGGCAGGTGCTCCACCAGTTCGAGGGCATGCTTCCACGGCACGTCCGGGTCCTTCATGCCTTGCAGAATCGTCACCGGGCAGCCGGTGCGAATCGGTCCCCCGAACAGGAGGTGCTTGCGTCCGTCCTCGATGAGGGCGCGCGTGATGGGGTAGGGATCGGGCGAATAGGTGGACGGGCGGTAATAGACCCCGGTTTCGTTGACCGCGCGCTTGATATCCTCAGGAAAGCGATCCCACATCAGCCGCTCGGTGAAATCGACGGCAGGGGCGATCAGGACGAGGCCCGCCGGGGCAAGATCGGGCCGCTTCTCGATGAGATGGCGGGTCGCGAGGAGGGAAATCCAGCCGCCCATCGACGATCCGACGAGGATCGGGCGCGTGCCGGCGAAGGTTTCGATCACGGCCAGCGCGTCCGCGAGCCAGCCGGAAATCGTTCCTTCCTCGAAATTGCCGCTGGATTCTCCGTGTCCGCTATAGTCAAAGCGGATGAAGGCGCGACCGGCTTTCTCCGCCCAGGCATTCACCGCCTCCGCCTTGGTGGCGCGCATGTCGGACTTGAAGCCGCCGAGCCAGATCACCGGCGGGTTTCGGCCTTCGTGACGCAGTACGGCGATCTGGCGTTCTTCCGCTCCGTGACCGACTGTAATCATGTGCGGCATGGTTAACCCATCCTCAACCGCTTAGAAGCGATGTTTGCTGAATGATTCCGAACAAGAGGCTCTTACACCGGTGAGTTTCGCAGCGCGACCCGGAGGGGCGGCATTCCGATCCTCAAGGCAGCATCCCCTGGCAGGCCGAACCATTCTCCAGATCATTCCCGAGCTGGAGGCGGGCGGGGCCGAGCGGACGAGTGTCGATATTGCCGAAGGGCTCGCCCATGTCGGCGCGCGGGCGCTTGTGGCGACCGAGGGCGGACGCCTCGTCGGCGAACTTCAGGCCAAGGGCGGCATCTGGATTCCGTTCCCGGCCAAGACCAAGAACCCATTCTCTATGGCACTCAACGTGCGTAAGCTGGCGAGAATCTGCGTCAAGGAGAAGGTGTCCCTCCTCCATGCCCGCTCCCGCGCCCCGGCCTGGGTGGCGCTCGGCGCGGCGCACTCTCTTGAGCTGCCTTTCGTCACCACCTACCACGGCAGCTATGCCGGGCGTTCCTCGATCAAGGTTCTCTACAACTCGGTCATGGCGCGCGGGGACGCGGTCATCGCCAATTCGTACTACACGGGCGATCTCATCCGCTCGCTCTATCCGCAGGCGACGGACCGGATCCGGGTGATTCACCGGGGCACCGATTTCAGCATGTTCTCCCCTGCCGCCGTCGCACCCGAGCGCGTCGAGGCGCTGCGCAAGGCCTGGGGTGTTTCGCCTCACGAGCGGGTCGTGCTGCTCGCCGCCCGGCTCACCGGCTGGAAGGGGCAGAAGGTGCTGATCGAGGCTGCCGCGAAGCTGCGCGACGCGGGCCTGTCCGATGCCGCCTTCATCCTTGCCGGAGATCCGCAGGGGCGCGATTCTTATGTCAAGGAACTCGACAGCCTCATCGAGGCTCGCTCGCTGAAGGGCATCGTGCGGCGGGTCGGCCATTGCACCGACATGCCGGCGGCCTTCCTCGCGGCGTCCGTGGTCACGGTTCCCTCCACGGAGCCTGAGGCCTTCGGCCGCTCCGCCGTCGAGGCGCAGGCGATGGGAACGCCCGTCGTCGTGTCCGATCTCGGCGCGGTTCCCGAAACCGTCCTGTCGCCGCCTGCGGTGCCGCCTTACGAGCGCACCGGCTGGCGCATCGCCCCTGGCGATGCGGACGCGCTTGCCGATGCCATCGGGGAAGCCTTGAGCCTTGGCGCGATGGCACGGGCGGGCCTGAGCTCCCGCGCGCGCATCCATGTGGAGCACAACTTTTCGCTCGAGCGCATGGTGGCGAGCACCTTGGATGTTTATTCCGCCCTTCTGGAAGGGCGTTTCGCACGTAAGGCGAGTTGACTTCACGCGGATTTGCGCGAAATGTCACTTTACTCACGGCATCGGTGACGGCGCATCGGGAAGCTCACGGCTTCCGCAGCCATGACCCGAGCCACAACAGGAGATACGAGCCATTCGCAGACCAATGAGAGCTTTGCCGGTCCCCCAGAAAGAGGGGCCGCGCGCCAACCGAGACATTCGCGGTGTTCGCGAAGTGCAGCTGATCGACGATACCGGCCAGAACCGTGGCGTGATGGCGTTCTTTGACGCCCTCCGTATTGCAGAGGACGCTGGGCTTGATCTCGTTGAGATCTCCCCGAATGCAACGCCGCCCGTCTGCAAGATTCTCGATTACGGCAAGTTTCGCTTTCTGGAGCAGAAGAAGGCCGCCGAGGCGCGCAAGAAGCAGAAGACCGTCGAGGTCAAGGAAATCAAGCTGCGTCCGGGCATCGACGATCACGACTACGGCGTGAAGATGAAGGCCATGAAGGGCTTCTTCGAGGAAGGCAACAAGGTCAAGATCACCTTGCGCTTCCGCGGTCGTGAAATGGCGCACCAGGATCTGGGCCTCAAGGTTCTCGAGCGCGTCAAGGCGGACGTCGGTGAGATTGCCAAGGTCGAGATGGAGCCGAATTTCGAGGGCCGCCAGGTCGTCATGGTTCTCGCGCCCCGCTAAGGGTCGCGTTTCAACGGTTTTTCGATGGCCGCCCCGCTGGAGGCGGCCATTGCTTTTTGGGGCGGCTTCTGCCATAAGCCGGCCTTCCAACCGAACCGCCCGGCTGTCAGGGCTGCCGTGGCGGTTTGTTTTGCTCATGCAGCAATATCAGGGTTTTCAAAGGCTTAGGCCCTAGGAAAGCCCGCCTTAAGGAGAGCAAAATGCCCAAGCTGAAGACGAAGTCGGGCGCCAAAAAGCGCTTCAAGATCACTGGCACCGGTAAGGTCGTTTACGCCCAGTCCGGCAAGCGCCACGGGATGATCAAGCGGACCAAAAAGCAGATCCGCAACCTGCGCGGCACGAACACCATGTTCGAGAGCGACGCGTACAACGTGAAGAAGTTCTTCCTGCCCAACGGCTAAGGCGTTCTTCCCACATCCCGGATTTTGAAGGAGTTTTTCCATGTCGCGCGTCAAACGGGGCGTTACCGCCCACGCCAAGCACAAGAAGGTTTTTAAGGCCGCCAAGGGCTTTTACGGCCGCCGCAAGAACACCATCCGCATCGCCAAGCAGGCGGTCGAGAAGAGCATGCAATATGCTTATCGCGACCGTAAGAACAAGAAGCGCGTTTTCCGCGCTCTCTGGATCCAGCGCCTCAACGCTGCTGTCCGCCTGCACGGCCTGACCTATTCCCGATTTATCGACGGTCTCGGCAAGGCTGGGATCGAGATCGATCGCAAGGTTCTGTCCGAAATGGCCATCCACGAGCCGGCTGCTTTCGCCGCTTATGTGGAGCGCGCCAAGGCTTCCCTGCCCGCGCAGGCTGCCTAAGGATAACCTGGCTTCGGCACGACGGGGTTCCTCCCGTCGTGCCGGCTCCATCTTGATACGGCATGATCCCCTGTCCGGATTGTGCCTTTAGCCTCCGAGACCATTCGCACCGGCAGCGTCGATACGCTGTCGTTTGACTTTTTGCGGCTCGGAAGGCTTGACGGTTCCCGCGCCGCGTCTCACTCAAGCGCACGCATTCTGGCACGGGACCGATGACAGACCTCAACCAACTCGAAAATGACTTGCTGAAGCAGGTTGACGCCGCCTCGGATGAGCCGGCGCTCGAAGCCTTGCGCGTCGCTGCGCTCGGCAAGAAGGGCTCCGTCTCCGAACTCCTCAAGACCCTCGGCGCCATGTCGCCGGAGGAGCGCAAGGAAAAGGGACCGCTCATCAACGGCCTGCGCGACAAGGTGCAGACCGCGATTGGTGAGAAGAAGGAGGCCCTGGCCGACACCGCCCTTTCGGCGCGCCTTGCCGCCGAGCGCGTGGACGTGACCCTGCCGGTGCAGGAGGGGCCTGAGACGCGCGGGCGCATCCACCCGATCAGCCAGGTCATCGACGAAATCACGGCGATCTTCGCCGACATGGGTTTCCATGTGGCGGAAGGGCCGGATATCGAGACGGATTATCTCAACTTCACGGCCCTGAACTTCCCCGTCGGTCACCCTGCCCGCGAGATGCACGACACGTTCTTCCTCGCTCCCGACGAGAAGGGCGAGCGCAAGGTTCTGCGCACGCACACTTCGCCGGTGCAGATCCGAACCATGCAGTCCCAGAAGCCGCCGATCCGCGTGGTCATTCCGGGCCGCACGTATCGTCACGATTCCGACCAGACTCACACGCCGATGTTCCACCAGGTGGAGGGCCTCGTCATCGACGAGACCGCCAACATCGCGCACATGAAGTGGGTGCTGGAGGAATTCTGCAAGGCGTTCTTCGAAGTCGATCAGGTGAAGATGCGCTTCCGCCCGTCCTTCTTTCCCTTCACCGAGCCTTCCGCCGAGGTCGACATTCAGTGCTCCCGCAAGGGCGGCGAGATCCGCTTCGGCGAGGGCACCGATTGGCTCGAAATTCTCGGCTGCGGCATGGTGCACCCGAACGTGCTGCGCAATTGCGGTCTCGATCCCGACAAGGTCCAGGGCTTCGCCTGGGGCATGGGCATCGACCGTATCGCCATGCTGAAATACGGCATGCCCGACCTTCGCCCCTTCTTCGAGGCCGATGTGCGCTGGCTGAACCATTACGGCTTCCGCCCGCTGGATATTCCCTCGCTTGTCGGCGGTTTGAGCTCGTAAAGGAAAGCGATCATGAAATTCTCTCTTTCCTGGTTGAAAGACCATCTCGACACCACGGCGTCTTTCGATGAGATCGTGGAAACGCTCACGCGGATCGGCCTTGAGGTCGAAGGCGTGGAGGACAAGGCGAAGGCGCTTGCTCCTTACAAGGTCGCCTATGTGATCTCCGCCGAGCAGCACCCGAATGCCGATCGCCTGCGCGTGTGCATGGTCGATACCGGCGAGGGTGCGCCGGTGCAGGTTGTCTGCGGCGCGCCGAACGCGCGCACGGGCATGAAGAGCGTTTTCGCTCCTCCCGGCACGTATGTTCCGGGCAAGAACATCACGCTCAGCGTCGGCACCATTCGCGGCGTCGAGAGCCGTGGCATGTTGTGCTCGGGTGCGGAGCTCGATCTCTCCAACGATCACGACGGCATTCTCGACCTGCCCGCCGACGCACCGGTCGGCCAGCCTTATGCGGCTTATGCGGGACTCGATGATCCGGTGATCGAGATCAACCTGACGCCGAACCGTCCCGACTGCACGTCGATCTACGGCATCGCGCGCGATCTCGCGGCGGCCGGGCTCGGCACGTTGAAGAACGGCGCGGTGAAGCCTGTTGCGGGCAAGGGCGCTTGCCCCGTTTCGGTGAAGCGCGAATTTTCCGGCGAGGACGAAAAGCTGTGTCCAGCTTTCGCGCTGCGGCTTGTGCGCGGCGTCAAGAACGGCCCGTCGCCGGAATGGCTGCAGCGTCGCCTGGCTTCCATCGGGCTTCGTCCGATCAACGCGCTTGTCGACATCACCAACTACATGACCTTCGACCGCGGCCGTCCGCTCCATGTCTTCGACGCGAAGAAGGTTTCGGGCAATCTCGTGGTGCGCCGCGCGAAGAGCGGCGAGGAAATCGTCGCGCTTGATGGGCGCACTTACAGGCTCGATGCGGGCAACGTTGTGATTGCCGACGACAAGGGCGTCGAATCCATCGCCGGCATCATGGGCGGTGAGCACTCGGGCTGTGATGACACGACGACGGACGTGCTGATCGAGTCCGCCTTGTGGGACCCGCTGAACATCGCTCAGTCGGGCCGCAAGCTCGGTATCATCACCGATGCGCGTTATCGTTTCGAGCGCGGTGTCGATCCGGCCTTCACGGTGCCGGGCCTCGAACTCGCAACGCAGCTGGTCATCGATCTGTGCGGCGGCGAGGCATCCGAGGTCGTGGTGTCCGGAACGGTGCCGGATCATACCCGCGTGATCGAATTCCCGTGGTCCGAGACGCGCCGCCTTTCCGGCCTCGATGTGTCGCAGGCTGAATCGAAGACCATTCTCGAAAAACTCGGCTTCAAGATCGAAGGCGCAGGCGAGAAGGTGAAGGTCACGCCGCCGTCCTGGCGTCCCGATGTCGAGGGTAAGGCGGATCTGGTGGAGGAAGTCATCCGCATCGCGGATGTCGACCGCATCAAGCCGGAGCCGCTGCCGCGCCTTCAGGCGGCGGTGGCAAAGCCCATCCTCACGCTCATCCAGAAGCGCACGCGCCTTGCCAAGCGCACGCTTGCAGCGCGCGGACTTGTCGAGGCGGTCACCTGGTCCTTCATCGCGAAGGACGAGGCGGTGCTGTTCGGCGGCGGCGATGCGAAGCTCGCGCTTGCCAACCCCATCGCGGCGGATCTCTCCGACATGCGCCCGAGCCTGCTGCCGGGGCTGCTCAAGGCCGCGCAGCGCAATGCTGATCGCGGCTATGGCGATGTCGCCCTCTTCGAGGTCGGCCAGTGCTTTGCCTCCGACGAGCCGGAAGGCCAAACCATCAAGGCGAGCGGCGTTCGTCGCGGCACGGCGCGCGCCGAGGGTGTCGGCCGTCATTGGCGCGGCGGTGCCGTGGCCGTTGATGCGTTCGACGCGAAGGAGGATGCGCTCTCGCTCCTCGCCACGCTCGGCATTCCGACCGGCGGCCTGCAGGTCGTGCCTGGCGGACCGGCATGGTTCCATCCGGGACGTTCGGCGACGCTGCAATTCGGCCCGAAGAACATCGTCGGCGCTTTCGGTGAAGTGCATCCGAAGGTGCTGAAGGCGCTCGATCTCAAGGGGCCTCTTGTCGCCTTCGAGATCACGCTGGATGCGCTGCCGCCGCCGAAGGCCAAGCCCACGAAGATGAAGCCGAAGCTCGTGCTTTCCGACTTCCAGCCTCTTTCCCGCGACTTCGCGTTCGTCGTCGCGCGTGAGGTTGCCGCGGCCGATATCGTGAAGGCCGTGCAGGGAGCCGAACGCCAACTCGTCACCAGCGTCGAAGTCTTCGACGTCTACGAGGGCACCGGCATCGACCCGGACAAGAAGTCCGTTGCGATTGCGGTCACCCTCCAGCCGACGGAAAAGACGCTGACCGACGTGGAGATCGAAGCGGTTTCGCAGAAGATCGTCGCGGAAGTCACGAAGAAGACCGGCGCGACGCTGCGCGGTTGACGAGATCGTCATCCCGGACGAGCGAAGCGAGATCCGGGATCGCTCTTAGAAAAAAACGCCCAACGTGTCATACGATCCCGGATCGCGGCTTTGCCGCGTCCGGGATGACGGGCTTCTTTTCTTTATGGAATGAACTCCTCGGCCAAGTCGCGCCATTCAGGGTTCTCGCGCTCAATCAACGCAATCTTCCAGGCGCGGTGCCATTTCTTAAGCTGTTTTTCTCTCGCTATTGCAGCATCGGGCGTGTCGAAGGTTTCGAAGTAGACCAGACGATCCACATTGTACCGTGCCGTGAAACCGCGAATGGCGTGTGTCTTGTGCTCGAAAATCCGCCGGTGGAGGTTGCCGGTGATGCCGATGTAAATCGGCCCGTCCTTACGGGTCGCCAGAATGTAGACATAGAAAGCCTCATTCATGGGGTGGCAGCTTCCCAGACGAATCCGGCTCTTCGCTGCGCTTCGCCCGGGACGAGGCTGAATTGACCCCATTCAACGGATTCCCCGGATCCCAGCCGTAACGCACGGTTTCGAACCGCATCGACCGGGCATCCACCATGAGCAGGCGCCCGACGAGGCTTTCGCCGAAGCCGACGATTTCGCGGATCACCTCCATCGCCATCAGGCTTCCCATGACGCCAGCGAGCGCACCCAGCACCCCGGCCTCGGCACAGGTGGGGACCGTGCCGGGCGGGGGCGGGGAGGGGAAAAGGCAGCGATAGGTGGGATTCGGCTTGCCGTCCGGGCCCGGCTCGTGGGCGCGGATGGTCGTGATCGAGCCGTCGAACTGGCCGAGCGCCGCCGTCACCAGGGGGCGGCGGGTATGGAAGCAGGCGTCCGAAACGGCATAGCGCGTCTCGAAATTATCCGACCCGTCGGCCACGAGATCGTAGGCGCTGATAAGGTCCTGAGCATTCTCCGGGGTCAGCCGCAGGGCGTGCTCTGCCACCTGGACATGCGGATTCAATCTCGCAATGGCCTGCGCGGCGCTCTCTGCCTTCAGGTGCCCGATATCCGGCGTGCCATGAATCACCTGCCGCTGCAGGTTCGACAGTGAAACCATGTCGTCGTCCACGATCCCGAGCGTGCCGACGCCTGCCGCAGCGAGATATTGCAGCACCGGCGCACCAAGGCCCCCGGCACCGATGACGAGGACCCGCGCAGCCTTCAATTTGGCCTGACCCGGCCCCCCGACGTCCTGCAGGACGAGGTGGCGGGCATAACGGTCGACTTCTTGCTCGGACAAGGACATGGCCGGAGCTTAGACCAAGATCCCGCCCCGTTGAATATGACAGTCGAAGGGTGGACTGGGCTGGTTCAGGGCGCGCGGCGATCTTTATTGAGAACCGAATTCCGCTTTGCCGGATAGACCGTAGGTTTGGATAGGTCCCGATCAACCATTCTTGGGAGCAAGTAGCACGTTTGCTTGACAGGGCGCTTGGCGCATGGCCCTTCCCGTGCCATCGTTCTTCGGCAACCGGGTAACACCGGGAACAAACAGGGGAATAGTGCTGATGAAAATCAAGAAACTTGGGCTTGCGCTTGCGGGCGTGGCTTTTTCCGCAACGGCGGCTTTCGCGCAGGAGGCTTTCAAGCCGGCGATCGTCTATGATCTCGGCGGCAAGTTCGACAAGTCCTTCAATGAGGGCGTGCATACGGGTGCTGAAAAGTTCAAGAAGGACACCGGCACCGATTATCGCGATTTCGAGCCGCAGAACGACGCCCAGCGCGAGCAGGCCCTGCGCCGCTTCGCCCGTGACGGCTTCTCGCCCATCGTGGCGGTCGGTTTCAGCCAGGAAACGGCGCTGAAGAAGGTTGCGGAAGAGTTCCCGAAGACCAAGTTCGCCATCATCGACGCGGTCGTCGAAAAGCCCAACGTGCAGTCCGTCGTGTTCAAGGAGCATGAAGGCTCCTTCCTCGTCGGCCTTCTCGCGGTTCAGGCCTCCAAGACCGGCAAGGTCGGCTTCGTCGGCGGCATGGATATTCCGCTGATCCGCAAGTTTGCCTGCGGCTACGTCCAGGGCGCCAAGTACGCCAAGGCCAACGCCGAAGTGTTCCAGAACATGACCGGCACCACCGGCGCGGCTTGGAACGACCCCGTCAAGGGCGGTGAACTCGCCAAGAGCCAGATCGACCGCGGTGCCGACGTGATCTACCACGCGGCTGGCGGAACCGGCGTCGGCGTTCTCGGTACGGCGGCCAAGGAAGGCAAGCTCGGCATCGGCGTCGATTCGAACCAGAACGGCCTGCACCCGGGCAAGATGCTCACCTCGATGGTGAAGCGCGTCGACGTCGCGACCTACAACGCCTTCGATCAGGCGAAGAAGGGCACCTTCAAGCCGGGCGTTTCTGTCCTCGGCCTCAAGGAAGACGGCGTGGCCTGGGCGCTCGACGACAACAACAAGTCGCTCATCACCACCGAGATGAAGGCCGCCGCCGACAAGGCTGCCGAAGGCATCAAGTCGGGCACCATCAAGGTGCATGACTACATGTCCGACTCGAAGTGCCCGGTGCAATAAGCATCAGGCTGTCATGCTGCCTGCCGTGCCTCAGGCGCGGCAGGACAGAGTTCAGGGGCGGCCGCTCCTTGGAGGCGGTCGCCCAATCCATTTCCATTCACCGGCAGGCGAGCTGCGCGCCGGGGATGACGTGGTGAGTGTTCTCGATGTTTCCCGCCATTGAACTGAAAGCCGTCAACAAGCGCTTCGGAGCCGTTCACGCCAACAAGGACGTGAACCTCACCGTCGAGCGCGGGACGATTCACGGCATCGTCGGTGAGAACGGCGCGGGCAAGTCGACGCTCATGTCGATTCTCTATGGCTTCTACGAGGCCGATTCCGGTGAAATTCGCGTCAACGGAAAACCCATTTCCATCGCAACGCCCAACGATGCGATTTCCGCGGGCATCGGCATGGTGCATCAGCACTTCATGCTGGTCGAGCCGCTGAGTGTCGTCGAAAACGTCATGCTTGGCGCGGAAGGCGGCTTCACGCTGCGCGCCGGCGAAGCGAAAGTGCGCGCCGAGCTTGCGCGCCTCGCACAGGATTATGGCCTCGAGATCGATCTCGACGCCACCGTCGGCGAACTCTCTGTCGGCTTGCAGCAGCGCGTCGAAATTCTGAAAGCCCTTTATCGCGGCGCTGATATTCTCATTCTGGATGAGCCGACGGCGGTGCTGACGCCGGCGGAGGCTGATGCGCTCTTCGAGCTGCTGCGCGCGCTGAAGGCCCAGGGCAAGACGATCATTCTCATCACGCACAAGCTGCGTGAGATCATGGCTGTGACCGACCGCGTTTCCGTCATGCGCCGTGGCGAGATGGTCGCGAGCTTGGAAACGAAGGACACATCGCCTCCCGAGCTGGCGGAGCAGATGGTGGGTCGTCGCGTTCTGCTGCACGTCGAAAAATCCGCACGCGAACCGGGCGCGCCGCTGCTCGAGGTCGAAGGGCTGTCTGTCATCGACAACCGCGGCGTGCTGCGTGTCGCGAACGCTTCTCTCACCGTCCATGCGGGCGAGATCGTCGGCATCGCGGGCGTGGCTGGCAACGGCCAAAGCGAATTGCTGGAAACGCTTGCCGGCATGCGTCAGCAAGTGCTCGGCAAGATCCGCTTCGAGGGTCGCGACATTCGCTTCGAGGAGCATAACCCTCACGCGATGCGCAAGCTCGGCGTGCTCCATGTGCCGGAAGATCGACTGCGCATGGGCCTCGTTCCGGCCTTCCCCGCCTTCGAGAGCGCCGTGCTTGGTTTCACCGACGATCCGCGCCTCGGCCCTGGGCCGTTGCTCGATCATGGCCGCATGATCGCGGATCTTTCCGCGAAGATGGAAGCTTACGATGTGCGCCCGCCTGCGCCGCGGTTGAAATCGTCAAAATTCTCCGGTGGCAATCAGCAGAAGATCGTTCTTGCGCGCGAGATCGAGCGTAACCCCAAGGTTCTTCTCGTCGGCCAGCCGACGCGCGGCGTGGATATCGGTGCGATCGAGTTCATTCATCGTCGCCTCATCGCTTTGCGCGATGCCGGTGTCGGCATTCTCCTCGTCTCGGTCGAGCTTGAAGAGATCATGAATCTCTCGGACCGCATTCTGACCATGTGCGGCGGCCAGATCACCGGCGAGCGCAAGGCGCATGAAACGGATGAACAGGATCTCGGCCTTCTCATGGCCGGTGTGACGGAGCGCGCAGCCTGATGCAACCACGACTGACACTCGTCACCCTGGGCGTTGCGGATGTCGCCCGGGCGACAGCCTTCTACGAGGCCTGGGGATGGAAAGCCTCTAGCGCCAGCCAACCCAGCGTCACCTTCTTTCAGGCGAACGGCCTCGCGCTTGCCCTGTTCGGCAGATCCGACCTTGCCAACGACGCGCATGTGGAGGATCGCCCGACAGGGTTCGCCGCCATCACGCTTGCCTACAACGCGCGCTCGAAGGCGGAGGCCGATGAGGTTTTCGCATTGGCGCTGAAGGCCGGCGCGCGTGAACTCAAGCCGCTGCAGGATGCGTTCTGGGGCGGCTATTCAGGCTACTTCGCAGATCCCGATGGGCATGTGTGGGAAGTCGCCTGGAATCCTTTCTTCCCGCTCGATGAGCAGGGTCACATGTTTTTGCCGGATAGCCAATCGTGAGCGCTCCTATCGATCTTCCCAAATGGGCCGATACGGCCCTCGTGCCTGCGGTTTCCGTCGTCGCCGCCTTTCTCGTGGCGGGACTTGTCGTCGTCGGTATCGGCGAGAGCCCGCTGACGGCGACGCGTCTTCTTCTGCAGGGCAGCCTCGGCACGGGCGAGGGGCTCGGCTTCACGCTGTTCTACGCGACGAATTTCATCTTCACCGGGCTTGCTGTCGCGGTGGCTTATCATGCGGGCCTGTTCAACATCGGCGCGGAAGGACAGGCGACGCTCGCTGGCCTCGGCACGGCGCTGGTGCTGCTCAATTTCAGCTTCCTGCCGGGCTTTCTCCTGATCCCGCTCGGCATTCTAGGCGCGGCGGCGTTCGGGGCCTTGTGGGGCGCGATCCCCGGCTATCTGCAGGCCAAGCGCGGCAGCCACATCGTGATCACGACGATCATGTTCAACTGGCTCGCGAGCGTGCTCATCGTCTATCTTCTCGTCAACGTGTTGCGCGAGCCGACGAACATGAACCCGGAGACGCGCGCGTTTCCGGAGCAGTCGCAGATTCCGTTCGTGCATGAAATCCTTGCTGTATTCGGCATCGAGGTCGCGCCGTCGCAGCTCAATCTCACGTTCTTCCTCGCGCTGGCGGCAGCTTATGCGATCTGGCTTCTGATCTACCGTTCGCGCCTCGGCTACGCCATCCGCACGGTGGGCTCGAATCCGACGGCGGCGGTCTATGCGGGCATCTCGCCCGCGCGCATCATCGTGATTGCGATGGTTCTCTCCGGCGCGCTGGCGGGCGGCCTCGCGGTGAACGAGCTGATGGGCTACCAGCATCGCCTGCTGCTCGAATTCACGTCCGGTTACGGCTTCGTCGGCATCGCGGTCGCGCTCATGGGGCGCGCGCACCCGCTCGGCATCATCCTCGCGTCGCTCCTGTTCGGCATTCTCTATCAGGGTGGTGCTGAGCTTTCCTTTGAACGCCCTGCGATCACGCGCGACATGGTGGTTGTTATCGGCGGCATCATCATTCTTTTCGCGGGTGCGCTGGAAGGGCTGTTCCGTCGGATCGTGGCGCGCGTGCTGACGCCGGCGATGAGACAGGCGAGGGCTTGAACATGGACGTCAGTGTTTTCGGAGGCCTTTTCGACTCCTCCCTGCGGCTGTCGATCCCACTTCTCGCGGCGTGCCTTGCCGGCCTCTGGTCCGAGCGCTCCGGCGTCGTCGATATCGGACTTGAAGGCAAGATGCTCGTGGCGGCCTTCGCCGCCGCCGCCGCAGCGCACGCATCCGGTTCGGCGTGGGTGGGCCTTCTCGCCGGGACTGGTGCAGCCGTTGCCTTCGCGCTCATTCACGGCTTCGCTTCCATTAGCCAACGCGGCAACCAGATTGTCTCCGGCGTCGCCATCAACATGCTGGCGGTCGGTCTTACCGCGATCGTCGGTAATGCGTGGTACGGGCAGGGTGGCCGCACGCCGCCGCTCGAAGGCGCTGCGCGTTTCGACGAAATCTTCCTCGGCCATTCCGCTCCTGTTTTCCTGACACTGCTCGCCGTCCCGGTCACATGGTTCGTGCTCGGCAAGACCCGCTTTGGCCTGCGTCTGCGCGCGGTCGGTGAGAACCCGGCGGCGGTGGACACGGCGGGCATTTCCGTAACGGGCCTGCGTTATGCCGCCGTCATCATCTGCGGCGTGCTTTGCGGTCTGGCAGGAACGTATCTGTCCGTCGGTCAGTCTGCGGGCTTCCTGCCAAACATGACGGCGGGCAAGGGCTTCATCGCGCTTGCCGCGCTCATCTTCGCCAAGTGGCGCGCCTGGCCTGCACTGTTCACCTGCTTCCTGTTCGGCGTGCTCGATGCGGTTGCCATTCGCCTTCAGGGCGTCTCTCTGCCCGGTATCGGCGAGGTGCCGGTTCAAGCGATCCAGGCTCTGCCCTATCTCCTCACCGTTATCCTGCTCGCGGGCGTGATCGGAAAGGCGATCCCGCCGCGTGCCTCGGGCTCACCTTATGTGAAGGAGCGCTGAGCCATGTCCACGCTCGACAAGCTTTTCGAAGCCGCACGGGCCATTCAGGCCAACGCCTATGTGCCGTATTCCCGCTTCAAGGTGGGCGCGGCAATCCTGACGTCAGATGGTCGCGTCTTCGTTGGGTGCAATGTGGAGAACGCGGCCTACCCGGTAGGCTCCTGCGCCGAGGCGGGTGCGATTTCGGCAATGATCGCGGGTGGCGCAGATCGCATTGCAGCCATTGTCGTGATGGGCGATGGCGAGCATCTCGTCACGCCGTGTGGCGGTTGCCGCCAGCGCATTCGTGAATTTGCTTTTCCCGATACACCCATTCACGTCGCGGGCCCCGAGGGCATTCGCAAGAGCTTCACGCTCGGCGAATTGCTGCCGTACTCGTTCGGGCCGGACAACCTCAGCCTTTAGAAGTTAAGAGATTTCGATGGAACAGAATGTTCAGGAAACGGCCGCCTTCGTTCGCGCCCGCGGGTTCGATGGCCATTTCGACGCCGCGTTCGTGCTCGGCACCGGGCTCGGCACGCTCGTCGATGAACTCGAGGACGCAGTCAGCCTCGCTTATGCGGACATTCCGCATTTTCCGAAGAGCGGTGTGTCGGGCCATGCGGGCCGTCTTGTTGCTGGACGTCTCGAAGGGCGGCGCGTTCTCCTGTTTCAGGGCCGCGCGCATTATTATGAAACCGGCGATGCGGGTGCGATGCGCCTTCCCATTTCGCTCGTGAAGGAACTCGGCATTCCGGTTCTCGTTGCGACGAATGCGGCTGGCTCCGTGCGCGCGAACATTCGCCCCGGCAGCCTTGTGGCGATCAACGATCACCTCAATTTCTCCGGCGGCAATCCGCTTTTGCGCGATCATACGGAAGGGCGCTTCGTCTCGCTCACCGGCGCGTATGACGAAGGCCTGCGCCGCACATTGAAGAAGGCCGCAGAGCGCAGCAGCATCGATCTGCCGGAAGGTGTCTATGCCTGGCTCTCCGGGCCGAGCTTCGAGACGCCTGCCGAGATCAAGATGGTGCAAATTCTCGGCGGTGATCTCGTCGGCATGTCGACAGTTCCCGAGGTTATTCTCGGGCGTTACTTCGGCCTGCGCGTGATGGCAATTTCCCTCGTCACGAATCTCGCGGCGGGCATCGAGGGCGCTTCGCCCTCGCATCAGGAAACCAAGGACACGGCGGCGGAAGCTTCGGAAAAGTTCAAGCGCCTCATTCGCGCATTTGTCGTGGAGCTCTCTCATGGCTGATGTGGAAACCGCCCAGCGCGCGCTGCGCTGTCTCGATCTGACAGATCTCACGGACAACTGCACGGATCACGCCATCGACGTGCTGTGTCAGAAGGCGCGCGATCCGCGTGGCCCTGTTGCCGCCGTCTGCGTGTGGCCGCAATTCGTGACTCGCGCGCGGGATGTGCTGCGGGGTTCGCCCGTGCGTATCGCGACGGTGGTGAACTTTCCCGCCGGCGGCGAAGATGTCGAGCGGGTGATGGAAGACACGAAGGAGGCGCTGAGCGACGGCGCGAACGAGATCGATCTCGTTTTGCCCTACGAGGCCGTGCGGCGTGGTGATCTCGCGACTGCATCCGACATGGTGTCCGCCATCCGCGACATCGTTGATCAGGGACGTCTGCTCAAGGTCATTCTGGAAACGGGCAAGCTCGTCGATCCTGCGTTGATCGAAACCGCGAGCCACCTCTCCATTGAAGCCGGTGCCGATTTCATCAAGACCTCGACCGGAAAGACGCCTGTTTCCGCAACGCCGGAAGCGGCGGAGATCATGCTCAATGTTATCAAGGCATCGGGCCGTCCGGTCGGCCTCAAGCCGTCCGGCGGCATTCGTACGTCTGATGACGCCGCGCTTTATCTCGCGCTTGCCGACCGTATCATGGGCGCCGGTTGGGCGACCCCGAAGACATTCCGCATCGGCGCAAGTAGCGTTTACGACGCCTTGATCGCCACTATCGAGGGCCGCAAGGGCCCGACTTCCGCAGGCACTTACTGACATGACCATGCTTCCGCAGGAAATTATCCGTCACAAGCGTGACGGCGGCGTGCTCGCTGCCGAGCAGATTCAGGAATTCGTGCAAGGCATCACGACAGGCCGCGTCTCGGAAGGCCAAGCGGCTTCTTTCGCGATGGCGGTTTTCTTCCGTGGCCTTTCCGTGCCAGAGCGCGTGGCGCTCACGCAGGCGATGATGCGTTCGGGCGAAGTGCTCAAGTGGGATCTGCCAGGGCCGGTGCTCGACAAGCATTCGACCGGCGGCGTCGGCGACACGGTGAGCCTTGCGCTCGCGCCCGCAGTCGCGGCCTGCGGCGGCTATGTGCCGATGATTTCAGGGCGCGGCCTCGGGCATACGGGCGGTACGCTCGACAAGCTCGATTCCATTCCGGGCTACGTGTCGCAGCCGGATATCGAAACCTTCAGGCGCGTGACGCGCGAGATCGGCTGCGCCATCATCGGCCAGACGGCGGATCTCGCGCCCGCCGACAAGCGGCTTTACGCCATTCGTGACGTGACGGGCACGGTCGAATCCATCGACCTCATCACCGCGTCCATTCTCTCGAAGAAGCTCGCCGCTGGCTTGCAGGGGCTGGTGATGGACGTGAAATGCGGCTCTGGCGCCTTCATGGACAACCCCGCCGACGCGCGCGCTCTCGCTGAGAGTCTCGTTCTCGTCGCCAACGGCGCGGGCCTTCCGACAAGCGCGCTGCTGACCGACATGAACGAGCCGCTTGCGTCCGCCGCCGGCAATGCCGTGGAAGTCGCCTACACCGCCGATTATCTCACAGGCCGCCGCCGTGAGAAGCGCTTCCACGAAGTGACCGTGGAGCTGTGCGCGGAAATGCTCGTGCTCGGCAAACTCGCAAGCAACATCGACGATGCGCGCGCGAAGATCGAGAACGCGATTTCATCCGGCAAAGCCGCCGAGGTTTTCCAGCGCATGGTTGTCGCGCTTGGCGGGCCGGGCGATCTTCTGGAGAAGCCCTCCGCGCATCTCAAAGCCGCGCCGATTATCCGCGAGATTCACGCGCAGGAAGCAGGCATCGTGCAGCGCATCGCCACGCGCGATGTGGGCGTTGCCGTCGTAGCGCTTGGTGGTGGCAGAACGCGCCCGCAGGATCCGATCGATCACGCTGTGGGCCTGACGGATCTCGCTACCGTCGGCGAACGCGTCGATGGCCAGCGTCCGCTCGCCATCGTGCACGCGCAGACGGAAGCCGCTGCCGAAGCTGCGGCAGTGCAGGTGCGTCGTGCTTACGAGATCGGCGATGTGCCGGTTAAGGGCGCGCCTGCTATTCTGGAGCGTGTCGGCGCGAAAGGGTGAAGCGGAGTCTTCCCCGCTCACCCACCGAGGGACGGCAGGCGCTTGATCGACGTGATCAGCTTTCCTTCGCAGGAAAGAATGCGTTGATCGGCGACGCGCAGCGATTCCGAATAGACCGTCATGGTGAAGCCCGTCGCGTGAAGCAGGCGGGTTTCGTCCTGCATCATGCCGACATGACCTTTCCAGAACACGAGATCGCCGCGCTTCAGACCGCCGAGATCAGGGCGGATTTCAACGGGCGTTCCGAGCTGCTCCTCCTGCATGTCGCTGTCGCGCAGGGCGGCGATGCCGGCGGCTCGTAGTGCCGTTTGCGCCAGGCCCGAGCAATCGAGCCCGAGGCTCGACTTGCCGCCCCAGAGATAGGGAATGTGGAGAAAGCGTTCGGCGACGCTCACGAAGTCCGGCTCCTTCGCATCGAGCCCGACGATGTGCGGCGCGAAGACGAAACCGCCGGTCGCTAATTCCGCATAATCGCCCTCTTGTTTCACAACACTCACCAGCGCGTTGAGCGGCAGGTGACCGCTGAGAGGCAGCTTCAAGCTGGGGCCGGGATAGACGAATGTTCGGATTGCGCCGACGCGGTGGGTCGGCTCGATATCAGCCGCGCCAAGCACTGCGCTGGGAACATAACCCACATAGCTGTCGTTCTGGAGCTGAACCCATGCCCATCCGTCATGCTCGTCATAGACGCGCACCGTTTCACCGAAGATCGCCTGCGTGTCGATGGGCGCGTCGTGGGAGGGCTGTCGGTGGAGGGAAATGCAATGCGCCATGATGCGCTTGAGCGCTCCGCATGCAAAACGCTCTGCCTCGACCTTGCCGCGCAGGCTCTCGTCGGCGAGATCGGGCCGGAAGGGCGTGATGCGGCGATCGAAGGTCATAAGGGCAACTCCTTGGCGCGAGCAGTGATGATATCGCCTAAGCGCTCAACCGCCAACGCACCGGCGACGGTGCGCTGAATGATCACGTTGCGCTTATCGAGGGTGTCGCGCCGCCGCGTCACAAGGTCAAGCTTACCCATGCTGTCGAGGGCGCGGGTGATGACGGGCTTCGTGACGTTGAGCTTGGCGGCGAGGCCACGCACCGTGTGCGGGGGCGGTTCGAGATAGATGGTGAGCAGGATTGCGATCTGCCGCACCGACAAGTCGGCTCCCTCGTGCACGAGGTCGAGATTGACATCGTGCCAGAGCCGCAAGGATTGCAGAGCGCGCAATTCGACAGGCATGGCAGCACCATTCGTTTCGGTGCCGTATTATTCTGAGGTCGGCGCCCGGCGCAAGCCGGGCCTGCCACTATGCTTAAGGCCTGCTTCAGGAGCCGTAACGGTCCTTGAAGAGCTGGTACATCGCCCGCGCGGCCTGCACTTCCGCCCCTTCCGGGCGGCCGGGCTTGGCGGCATTGTTCCAGGCGAAGATGTCGAAATGCACGTAAGCCTTCGCCGCGCTCACGAAATGGCGCAGGAAAAGCGCCGCCGTGATCGAGCCGCCCATCGGACCGCCGGTGTTGTTGAGGTCGGCGATCTTCGAGTCGAGCTGGGCGAGATAGGAGGACCAGAGCGGCATGCGCCAGACCGGGTCGTTCGCGTTCTCGGCGGCCTTGCCGATCTCGCCCGCAAAGGCGTCGTCTTCCGTGAAGAACGCCGGAAGCTCGGGGCCGAGTGCGACGCGGGCGGCGCCCGTCAATGTCGCGAAATCGACGATCACGTCTGGCTGCTCTTCATCGGCAAGCGCAAGCGCGTCGGCCAGGATGAGGCGTCCTTCCGCGTCGGTGTTGCCGATCTCGACGGTGGTACCCTTGCGGCTCTTGAGAATGTCGCCGGGGCGGAACGCGTTGGCGGAAATCGAATTCTCGACGGCGGGGATCAGAACGCGCAGGCGTACCGCGAGGCCCGCACCCATGATCATGTCCGCGAGCGCAAGCGTCGCCGCCGCGCCGCCCATGTCCTTCTTCATCATCAGCATGGACGCTGCGGGCTTGATGTCGAGCCCGCCGGTGTCGAAGGCGACGCCCTTGCCGACGAGGGTGACGAGCGGATGCCCCGCCTTGCCCCAGGTGAAGTCGATGAGGCGCGGCGCAATCGCCGAGGCGCGGCCCACCGCATGGATCATCGGGAAGTTCTGCTTGAGGAGATCGTCACCGACGATGCTCTTGAACGACGCGCCGTGCTTCTCCGCGATCTTGCGCGCAGCCGCCTCGATGCCGTCGGGGCCGAGATCGGAAGTCGGCGTGCTGATGAGATCGCGGCTGGCAGCGACAGCCTCGGCAATGCGCGCCAATTCCTGCGCATCCACGCCCTCCGGCGGAACGAGGCGAACGGACTTCGCCGGGCGGGCGCGATAGCGGTTGAAGGAATAGCCGCCGAGAAGCCAGGCGAGGGTCGCCAGCGCCGGTGACGGGGGCGCACTCGCGAAGCGATAGACGCCATCCGGCAGAAGCGTCACCAGCTTGCCGGGCAGGAACGGATCGGGACGCTTGGTTTTCGCGCCGTCGAGGCCGAACAAGACGCCGGCGAGGTTTCCGTTCCCGTCCGGCACGAGGCAATGCGTGCCTGCCTTGCCGGTGAACCCTTGCGCCTTGGCGAAGGCCTGCGCCTGTTGGGGCAATGCCCCTCCCGCCTGCGGCCATGTCTCCTCGGTCACGAACCAGATGGGGAGGGCGGTTTCCGAGGAGGAGGCAAGCAGGGGATGGGGCATTTTTGAACTCGCGGAGTGAAGCGTTTGTCGTTTTGTGGCGATGCGGATCAGCGCGTGCCGTACATCCGGTCGCCCGCGTCGCCGAGGCCGGGCACGATGTAGCCGTGGTCGTTCAGCTTTTCATCGACGGAGGCCGTCCAGATATGCACGTCCGGATGCGCGCCGCGCAGCTTCTCGATACCCTCGGGGGCGGCGAGCAGGCAGACGAAACGCAGGTCCTTCGCGCCGCGCTCCTTCAGACGCTCGATAGCCGCGACCGCCGAGTTCGCTGTCGCCAGCATGGGGTCGAGCACCAGCACCATGCGGTCCGCGAGGTCGGACGGGGCCTTGAAGTAGTATTCCACGGCCTGCAAGGTCTCCGGGTCGCGGTAGAGGCCGATATGGGCCACGCGCGCAGCCGGGACGAGGGTGAGCATGCCGTCGAGAAAGCCGACGCCGGCGCGCAGGATGGGAGCCAGAACGAGCTTCTTGCCGGCGATCTGGGTGCCTGTCATCGTCGTGAGAGGCGTTTCAATCTCGACCGATTCCGTCGGCAGGTCACGCGTCACCTCATAGCAGAGCAGCATTCCGATCTCGTTGAGAAGCTGACGGAAGCCCTTGGTCGACCGCCTCTTGTCCCGCATCAGCGACAGTTTGTGCTTGACGAGCGGATGATCGACGACGGTGACGCCCTGCATGCTTTTTCCCTCAGAAATTGGTTGTGTCGGATCATGCCAGGCACGACCCGGAGGAGTGGTATCTGCTTTTCCGAAAAAGACCATGCGAAATCAAGCGATTGAAAGGCCCTTTCGGCTGTGAGGCACAGGATCTGTTTTCAGAGGCTGATCGGTCGGTCAGCCTCTCGTCCTTTTGGTTGCCGCATGATCCGGGCGAACAACCGGTTTTAACTTCTGATCATGCTTCTAGAACACCGTCCCGTCGCTGATGATGGTGAGCGGAGGCGAGCCGTCGGCGCGCTTTTCCCGGGCCAGCCTGCGCCCTGTCGCCCAGGTTCCGCCTTCGAGGATCTTGGCGAGCGGGAAGGCGGATTTGCTTAAACCCAGCTTCGTGCGGATGGGGTCGGCGATCCGGTCGAGCAGGGCGACGGTGAGGGCGCGCCATTCCACCACGAGGGTGGAGTCGACAGTGTGCGAGCGCTTCTCGTCCGCCGGGTCCTTCAGGGCGATGACGCCCGAATCGAGGAAGAGGCCGCCGTTGCGGTATTCCGGCAGGCCCGTCAATCCGTCGATGTCGATGACGGTGTAGCCCGCCCATTGCAGCGGCTCGATGAGCGAGTAGGACAGCCATTGCGACAGCTTGTGGAAGGGCACGAGGCCGTTGCTTGCATCGCCCGCTTCGCACAAAGGGTGCCGCCAGGTGTCGCCGAGATTGATGCCGCCGAGGGAAATGCGTCCCGGCCAGATCGCACCGAGGTGGGCGAGCAGCGTTTCGAGAATCGTCGTGGCCTTGATGGCTCCGTCCACCGCCGTCGCGGCAATGACGTCGAACAGGCCGCCTGGGCGCGGATCGTCATGGCGGCCGAATATGTCGGGATTGGTGGCGATGACGCGGCCAAGCCGGTTGAGAAGCGAAATGCGCCCGTCATGGCCGACGATGGGATTGTCGGGGCCGACCTGGAAGCCCTCCGCCAGTTCCTCGGGCGTCAGCGCGAGAAGCACGTCCTCATCGACGCGGAACGGGTCCTCCGGGTGGCTCGAGAAAGCACCGCCCGCGAACATGTTGAAGCTTGCGACGGCAAGCCCCTCGGAGCGGGTGAAGGTTTCACCCGTCCGCCCTTCCTCATAACGCCAGATGGAGCCTGCGCCGGCATCGAGAAGAACCGAGATGATCGCAAGGTCGAAAGCCGCGCGGGCCATCGCGGCGGCGTCGTCCCATTGCGCAGTTTCCATGACTGCGCCCCAGCGATCATAGCCGCCGGCGGTAATGTGTCTCCAGCGCGCATGGAAGGGGATGTCGAGCGCGGGGTAGGAGGAGCGGATGGTCTTCACCACTTCGTCCGCGCAGGCATCCAGTTTCTCGGGATGGATCGTGAAATGCCGCAGACGGCCATCGAGGCCATGCTGGAAAAGCTGCTCGGACCGCTCGTGGACGGCTGCCGCCGACAGCAACTTTCGCGCGGCCATCGCTTCTGAAGACATGGTCTGCTGGTCGCTCACGGAGGACTCCGGTGCTCTGTCAATGCTCTTGGTCGGAGAGGCTTACCATAACTTGCGTCCCATCAACCGGCCTCGCCTGCGACGTTTGATGAAACGGTTAAGAGCCGAAGCATTCTCTGCAAGCGATGGGCTTACGAGAATGCTTCGTTGCCCTAGAAGCGGTCGAGATCGCGGCCTTTCACCTTGTCGAGTGAGGAAGCATCCGGCGCGCCTTCGGGGGTGTAGTAGCCCGCGGCTTTCTTGGCCTCGATTTCAACCTGTGCATCCGGCGGAACAAGATCTTCCGGGATCGGCACGCGCTCCACCACTTCGATACCCGAGCCGGTGATGGCGTCGTACTTCATGTTCGACATGGACATGAGCCGGTCGATGCGGCGAATGCCGAGCCAGTGGAGCACGTCCGGCATCAATTGCTGGAAGCGTGCATCCTGAACGCCGGCGACGCATTCCGTGCGCTCGAAATAGGTGGCGGCGGAATCGCCGCCCTCCTGGCGCTTGCGTGCGTTGTAGACGAGGAACTTGGTGACCTCGCCCAGCGCACGGCCTTCCTTGCGGTTGTAAGCGATGACGCCGACACCACCGCCTTGCGCCTCGCGCACGCATTCCTCGATGCCGTGCACGAGATAGGGGCGGCAGGTGCAGATGTCCGAGCCGAACACGTCCGAGCCGTTGCATTCGTCATGCACGCGGCAGGCGATCCGCGTTTTCGGCTCGGCGAGCTTGGACAC
Source organism: Microvirga flavescens (assembly GCF_003290125.1). Lineage (GTDB taxonomy): Bacteria > Pseudomonadota > Alphaproteobacteria > Rhizobiales > Beijerinckiaceae > Microvirga > Microvirga flavescens. Next base: position 486,798 of record NZ_QMKH01000002.1, on the reverse strand, counting down.
CTCGCCGATGACGTAGACGGTGATGTTGCCGATGGGCGGCAGAAACACGCTCATGTCCGGACGGGTGACGAGCTCCGGGAACATGCCGCCGGTCTGCTCGAACAGGGTGCGGCGGAGCTCGCCCTCCGAGCATCCGAAGCGGGCCGCGACACCGGGGAGATACCACACCGGATCGACCGCGATCTTGGTGACGGAGATGTCGCCGCTCTCGTGCAGCACGCCGCCATCCGCCTTCAGGCGCTTCGCGCCCATCGCGGAGAGGATCTCCGGCATGTTGAGGCGGGCCTTGGTGATGGCGATGGTGGGGCGGATGTCGATGCCGCCGGCGATCTCGTCCTTGTAGATCTGCCCGACCATATGGCCCCAAGGGTCGAGCGAGACGATCTTGCCCTCTTCCGACCATTGCGGATGCGGGCCGATCTCGGCCGTGGGGTGCGTGTTGTGGAGATCGGGCCGCGCCAGCGGGTTCATGGCGCGGGCGGAAATGGCGAGCGCGCGGTAGAGCGAATAGGAGCCGCCATGCGCGCCGATCACGTTGCGATCGTGAGGGTTCGTGACCGTCCCGACGACAGGACCTCGGTCCTTGGGATCTGCCGCGCCCCAGTGCACGGGAAAGCGAGTGGTCGCCGCGTTGGGTTCGGGGTGGGACGTGAGCCGGATATGGGTCGATCGATTGGCCGAGTTCATGAAAGATCTTCCACGCCTGACGCGAAGACTTTCCAGATGATCTCGAAAGCGACCGTTCGGAAAGCCTCCCGACGATCCAAGGGAGACTGATCCAAAGTTACGGCGCCGTCAATGGCGTCATGCGTGCTCGGAGAGCGCAACTCCGCCATATTTAAAGCCAGGCTTTGCCCTTGCCAGCGGCGCTGACCTTCAGATGGGCGAGCACCGTTGCGCCGATATCGGCAAAGCTCTCGCGCCGCCCGATCTCGCCCGTCTTGACCCCGGGTCCGAAGGCGAGGATCGGCGTGTGCTCGCGGGTGTGGTCCGTCCCCCTCCAGGAGGGGTCGTTGCCGTGGTCGGCGGTGATGATGACGAGGTCGCCCGCGCGTAAGGCGGCTTCGATTTCCGGAACACGCCTGTCGAATGCCTCCAAAGCCGCGGCATAACCGGGAATATCGCGGCGGTGGCCGAACTCGGTGTCGAAATCGACAAGGTTCGCGAAGACGAAACCGCCGTCGGGCAGGTTGCGCATGGCGTCGATGGCGGCGGAAAGGCAGGCGTCGTTGCCGTGCGGCTTGATCTCTTCACCCGTGCTGCGATGGGCGAAAATATCACCAATCTTGCCGACGGTGACGACGGAGCGCCCGGCTTTCACGAGCGTGTCGAGAATGGTGTCCGAGGGCGGAAAGACCGCAAAGTCCTTACGGTTGCCTGTGCGCTTGAAGCCTTCCTCTGCCGAGCCGACGAAGGGGCGGGCGATGACGCGGCCGATATTGTAAGGGTCGCAAAGCTCGCGCGCGATCTTGCAGAGGTCGTAGAGTTTTTGCAGGCCGAACGTTTCCTCATGCGCCGCGATCTGCAGAACGCTGTCGACGGAGGTGTAGCAGATGGGCTTGCCCGTCCGCATGTGTTCCGCACCGTATTCGTCGATGACGGCCGTGCCGGAGGCGTGCTTGTCCGCAAGGATGCCGGGAAGCTTCGCCTTCTCGATCAGCGCCTTCGTCAGTTCAGCCGGAAAAGAGGGAACCGTGTCGGGGAAATAACCCCAGTCGAAGGTGACGGGGACGCCCGTAATTTCCCAATGGCCGGAGGGCGTGTCCTTACCGTTGGATGTCTCAACGCCATAGCCCCACGCGCCTTTCAGGGGGGCCTGCGGCGCGAGGTTCGGCGGCAGGCGGCCGGTGGAAGCCTCGCAGGCAAGGCCAAGGCCGAGAGCCGTCATGTGCGGGAGGTTCAAGGGGCCTTGCCGCAGACCGGCGTGGTTGCCACGGCCTTCAGCGCAAGCTTCGGCGATGTGACCCATCGTGTCGGCGCCGGCATCGCCATAAACGGTGGCGTCTTCGGCGCCACCGATGCCGACGGAATCGAGCACGATCACAAGAGCGCGGGACATGCGTTTATCCTTTTAGAGCGTGATTCGGAAGCCGGAGGGCCGCCCCCATCTCGAAGTCGAAAATAGCGTTGAGGCGAGCGATACATCATATCCAGCCGGGATGCATCATATCGGCGATGGGGTGCTGCCCCCTAGGATTGTCGGGGTCGCGGGCGTGACGGGCTATTGGCATGGGTCGATCCGCCTAGTCACGAACGGTTTTCGCGCCTGTCGCTTCCAGGTTGAAGGCGGCGGCGAACAGGGCGCGGGTGTAATCGGTCTGGGGAGCGGTGAAGATCGTTTCCGCCGCACCTTCCTCGACCACTTTGCCGTTCTGCATGACGATCACATGGTTGGCGAGGGCGCGCACGACCTTGAGATCATGGCTGATGAACATGTAGGCGAGGTCGCGTCGCTTCTGGAGATCGCGAAGAAGATCGACGATCTGCGCCTGCACCGACATGTCGAGCGCGGAGGTCGGCTCATCGAGCATGATGAATTGCGGCTCGAGCACGATGGCGCGCGCAATGGCGATGCGCTGGCGCTGGCCGCCGGAGAATTCATGCGGATAGCGGTCCATCGTCGCCGGATCGAGGCCGACATCGGCAAGCGCGCGTGCGACGATCTCGCGCTGCGCGGTATAAGACAGATTCTTGTTCTGTACGAGCAATCCTTCGCCGACGATCTCGGCCACCGACATGCGCGGCGAGAGCGAGCCGTAAGGGTCCTGAAAAACGACCTGCATGTTTTTGCGGATCGGACGCAAGTCACGCGAGCCGAGACCATTGAGCGGCTTGCCGAGAAAGACGATGGGGCCTTGCGCGGAAACGAGCCGCATGATCGCGAGGCCAAGCGTGGTCTTGCCCGATCCCGACTCGCCGACGACGCCGACGGTCTCGCCCTTGCGCACGCGGATCGAAACGCCGTCGACCGCCTTCACATGCCCGACAGTGCGGCGGAAGAAGCCGCGCTTGATCGGAAACCACACCTTGATGGGCCCGGCCTCGACCACCGTCGGTGCATCGGCCGGAACAGGGTTCGCGCGGCCTTTCGGCTCCGCGGCGAGGAGCTTTTTGGTATAGGCATGTTGCGGATTGCCGAACACCTCCGCAACCGTTCCCTGTTCGACGATCTCGCCCTTCGACATCACGCAAACCCGGTCCGCGACTTTACGCACGATGCCGAGATCGTGAGTAATGAAGAGCATCGCCATGCCGAGCCGCTGCTTGAGGTCTGCCAGCAGCGCGAGGATCTGCGCCTGCACCGTCACGTCGAGCGCGGTCGTCGGTTCGTCCGCGATTAGAAGATCGGGCTCGTTCGCCAGCGCCATGGCGATCATCACGCGCTGGCGCTGGCCGCCGGAGAGCTGGTGTGGGTAGGCTGAGAGGCGGCTTTCCGCATCGCGCAGGCCGACGAGGTTCAAAAGCTCCAGCGTGCGCACGCGCGCCTGCCTGTCAGAGAGGCCGCGATGCAGCGTGAGGATCTCGCCGATCTGCCGCTCGATGGTGTGGAGCGGATTGAGCGAGGTCATCGGCTCCTGAAACACCATCGTGATGTCGTCGCCGCGCACGTCGCGCATCCCGTTCTCATCCTTGGCGAGAAGGTCCTCGCCATTGAACAGGATCTGTCCCGAAGGATGATGGGCGGACGGGTAGGGCAGCAGCTTCAGGATGGAGAGCGCGGAAACGGATTTCCCGGAGCCGGATTCTCCGACGAGCGCCACCGTCTCGCCGCGCATGACATCGAAGGAAATGCGGTTGACCGCAAGCGTGTCCCTTTCGCCTTGCCGGAAGGCGACGGAGAGGTCTTTGACGGAGAGAAGAGGCTCTATCATCGGAACGTCTTTCTCGGATCGAAAGCATCGCGCACCGCTTCGCCCGTGAAGATCAGGAGGCTCAGCATGAAGGCGATGACGAAGAAGCCGGTGAGACCAAGCCAGGGAGCTTGCAGGTTCGCCTTGCCCTGCGCCAGCAGCTCGCCGAGCGAGGGCGAGCCGGGCGGCAGGCCGAAGCCGAGAAAGTCGAGCGACGTCAGGGTCGAAATCGAGCCGTTGAGGATGAAGGGCAGGAAGGTCAGCGTCGCGACCATCGCATTCGGCAGGAGATGCTTGAACATGATGGCGGCGTTCGACAAACCAAGCGCGCGCGCGGCGCGCACATATTCGAAATTGCGCGCGCGCAGGAACTCGGCCCGCACCACGCCCACGAGGGCGACCCACGAGAAGAGCAGCAGAATGCCGAGCAGAACGAAGAAGCTTGGTGTGATGATGGCCGAAATGATGATGAGAAGATAAAGCGCGGGGATCGCGGTCCACACCTCGATGAAGCGCTGAAAGAGAAGATCGGTCCAGCCGCCGAAATAGCCCTGGATTGCTCCGGCGAAAATGCCGATCACGGACGAGACGACGGCGAGGATGAGGCCGAAGAGAACGGAAATGCGAAAGCCGTAGATGAGGCGCGCAACGACATCGCGTCCCTGATCGTCGGTGCCGAGCCAGTTCCATTCAAGGCCGCGGCAACCATCGACGCCGAGCCGCTCCGCCATCGGCTTGCACTGCGCTTCCGTGAGCATCCATGTGGGCGGGGAGGGCGCGGGAACAGGCAGGTCGAGATTGTGCGTGTTGTAGGAATAGCGGATCGGCGGCCAGATCATCCAGCCGTTCGCGGTGATCTCCTTTGCGATGACGGGGTCGCGATAATCGGTCTGCGCCAGAAACCCGCCAAACTTCTCTTCCGGGTAATCGACGAGAACCGGAAAGAGCCACTCGCCCTTGTAGGACGCCATGATCGGCCTGTCGTTGGCGATGAATTCGGCGAACAGAGTGACGATGAAGATGACGACGAACAGCCAGAACGACCAATAGCCGCGACGGTTCGCCTTGAAATTCTTCAAGCGTCGCCGGTTGAGCGGCGAAAGGTGTAACAAGCCCTCGCGCGGCAGGGGCGGTGCAAGGGATGGCGCGAGTGTGTCGTTCCCGTTCATCTCACGCCTCCCTCGTCTCGAAATCGATGCGCGGATCGATCCAGGTATAGGTGAGATCGGAGATGAGGTTCACCACGAGGCCGATCAGCGAGAAGATGTAGAGGTTCGCGAAAACGACCGGATAATCGCGGTTGACGATGGACTCGAAGGAGAGAAACCCAAGGCCATCGAGGGAAAAGATCGTCTCGATGAGAAGCGCGCCTGCGAAGAAAGAGTGAATGAACGCGCCGGGAAAGCCGGCGATGACGATCAACATCGCATTGCGGAAAACGTGGCCGTAGAGAACCTGTCTCTCCGACAGGCCCTTCATGCGCGCAGTCAGGACGTATTGCTTGCGGATCTCGTCGAGGAACGAGTTCTTGGTCAGAAGCGTCGAGGTCGCGAACGCACCGAGCGCCATCGCGACGATGGGCAGCGTGATGTGCCAGATGTAATCGAGCGCCTTGCCGCCGAGCGAAAGTTGCGACCAGTTCTCCGACGTCAGCCCGCGTAACGGGAAGATTTGCCAGAACGATCCGCCCGCAAAGAGCACGATGAGAAGGATCGCGAACAGGAAGCCTGGGATTGCGTAACCGATGATGACGATAGCCGAGGTCCAGACATCGAAAGGCGAGCCGTCATGTACGGCCTTGCGGATGCCGAGCGGGATCGAGATGGCGTAGGAGAGAATCGTCATCCAGAGCCCGAGGGTGATCGAAACCGGAAGCTTCTCCCGGATCAGTTCCAGCACGGAGGCATCGCGGAAATAGCTCTTGCCGAAGTCGAAGCGAGTATAATCCCAGAGCATTTTCGCAAACCGCTCCGGCGCCGGTTTGTCGAAGCCGAACTGAGCTTCGAGCTGCTTGATGAATTGCGGATCGAGCCCCTGCGCGCCGCGATAGGCCGATGCCTCCGCGCCGACATGCCCGCCGCCGGAGACATCCCCACTGCCGCCGGAAATGCGCGACGTGGCGCTCGCGCTTTGCCCCTGCAATTGAGCGATGATCCGCTCCACCGGGCCACCGGGGGCGAACTGCACGATGGTGAACGAAATCAGCATGATCCCGAACAGCGTCGGGATCATGAGCAGGATACGGCGCAGGATGTAGGCGAGCATCAAGTGTCCGTGGTGGCGCGGCCGAAGCGGCCGGGATGTGTGGCGCTGAAGGCGCTGGAATATTTCATGCCGTATTCGAGCATGCGGTCAAACCCGAAGTCGCTTTTGTCCGCCACGCTCAGCCCTTTCCGATCCGCTTGGCCTTTTCGGCATCGTACCACCAGGTGCCTGGCGCGCCAGATCCGAGGCGAGGATGCTTGTCTGGGCGGGCGAAGATATCCCAATAGGCGACCCAGTCGGCGTTCTTGAACCACATGGGAATCCAGTATTGGCCCGAGCGCAGCACGCGGTCGAGCGCGCGGCAAGCGATGTTGAGATCCTTGCGGTTGTCGATGCGGGCGATCCGCTCGATCAGCGCATCGACAGGCGGATCTGCAATGCCGGCGATGTTGCGCGATCCCGGCGCCTTACCCGCTTCGGAGCCGTAGATGACGCGCAACTCGTCCCCGGGCGTGAGTGCGCCGCTGAGCGCACGGCTTGCCATGTCAAAATCGTAACTGTCCATGCGCCGCTGGTATTGCGCCGCGTCCACGATGCGCGATTGCGCCTCGATGCCGAGCCTCTTGAGGTTGGCTTGAAAGGGTTGCGTGTGTGGCTGGAAGGCTGCCGAATTTTCAAGAAACTCGATGGTGAATGGCTGGCCATTCGGCAGCTTCAACACGTTGCCTTCGCGTTTGCAGCCAGCCTCGCGCAGCAATTCGTCGGCCCGGCGCAGCAACTTACGGTCCTGCCCCGAACCGTCTGAAGCAGGCGGCGTATATGGCTCTTTGAAAACAGACGGCGGGAGCTTGTCGCGGAACGGTTCGAGCAGCGCCAGTTCTTCCGGCGAGGGAAGACCCTTGGCCTGCATGTCGGTGTTCTCGAAATAAGACGTCAGCCGCTTGTAGAGGCCGAACATGATGTTGGCATTCGTCCATTCGAAATCGAAAGCGAGGCCGATGGCTTCGCGGATGCGCGGATCCTTGAACATTTCGCGGCGGGTGTTGAAGTACCAACCCTGGATCGACACCGGGCCGCCGTCCTCGAGAGTTTCCTTCTTCACGCGCCCTTCGCGGAGGGCGGGAAAATCATAGCCGGTCGCCCATATGCGGGATGTGTATTCCTCGTTGTAGTTCAGGGTGCCGTTCTTGAACGCCTCGAACGCCACCGTCCTGTCGCGGAAATATTCGTAGCGGATGCGGTCGAAATTATTCTGCCCCACATTCACGGGCAGATCCTTCGCCCAATAGTCCGGAACCCGTTCGATCTCGATGAAACGGCCCGGCTCGAAATGCCCCACTTTGTACGCGCCCGAACCCAGAATCGGATCGAGCGTGGCGGCTTCGAAATCGCGGCCCTGCCAGAATTTTTCGGAGAAGATCGGCATGCCCGCCACGACGAGGTGCAGGTCGCGGCTGCGCTTTTCGGAGAGCCGCACGCGCAGCACATCATCCGCCTCGGGCTCAACTGAGATCACCTCGCTCAGGATCGCCCGGTAGATGGGGTGGCCCTTCTCCTTCAGGATGTTGATGGAAAAGGCCGCATCGCGCGCGGTGAGCTTCGAGCCGTCATGGAAGCGCGCTTCCGGGCGCAGCAGGAAGCGGTAGGTGAGCTTGTCCTTCGAGACACGCACACCACGGGCCACAAGGCCGTAGACCGAATCGGGCTCGTCGCCTGATCCCGTCATCAGGCTGTCGAAGGTCGCCCCTATGCCGGCAGCGCCATCGCCTTTCAGCACGAAGATGTTGAGAGTGTTGAAGGTGTCGAAATTCTGGTTGCCTGAGCCCTGCTTGAGCTGAATCGCCAGCGTCCCGCCCTTGGGCGCGGCGGGGTTCACATAGGAAAAATGCTTGAAATCCTGCGGGTAGAGCAGTTCGCCGAAGCTGGAGAGGCCGTAAGTTTCAATCTCTTCACCCGCCTGGGCGAGGGCGTGGCGGGGCATGGCGCTCAAGGCCGTGGCGGCCGCGGTTCCAAGGACGACGTCTCTGCGGCTCGGCCGTTTCATGGATGTTTTTCTCCGGGCTTGCGGACGCTGCCGTGAGAGCGGGCATACGCGATTCACTCATGATGAACGTAAGGGATAGCCGCCAAAAAACAAAAGCCGGGCCACGGGGCCCGGCTTCAAAATGACGAGATGGCGAAATGCCTTACTGCGCCGGGAACGGAACCGGGCTGTCAGACAGGGTGCGCAGGTAAGCGAGGATGTCCGCGCGCTCCTGGGCCTGGGCCACTCCCGCGAAGGCCATGATGGTGCCGGAGACAAAGCCCTTCGGGCTCTGGATGAAGTGGTCGATATCCGCGTAGGTCCACTTTCCGCCCTTGGCCTTCATGGCGCCGGAATAGTTGAAGCCCTCATGCGAGGCGACCTGACGATCGACCAGGCCGTAGAGGTTGGGGCCGACCTTGTTCGCGCCACCCTTCTCGAAGGTGTGGCAGGCGGCGCACTTCTTGGCAGCGTTCTGCCCCTTGGCCGGATCAGCCTTGGCGAGCAAAACCGGCAGCGGCTCGGCGGGAGCCGGCTTGGCGGCCGCGGTCTCGGCGCCAGCCTCCGGAGCCGGGAGGTCGTAGCCCGGAATGGCAGGCTTCTTGGGGGCAAACAGGCCGCCAGCGATGACATTCACGCCAACCACGAAGAGAAGCGTGCCGAAAACGGCGCCCGCGATCTTATTGGCCTCGATATTCATGGAATGGGCTCTCCTCGCCTTTCAGTCACGGCGGAACCAGCGCAAGGTTGGACATGCGCGGGCGACACCCGCGCGGGACAGTGGCGTTGCTTAGCCACAGAGAGGGGCGTTTGACAATGGGGTTTTGTCTGTCTCTTGGTCGCAGCTTGGCTTTTGTCTCGTGAAAATGCGGGAACTGAGGGCTGCCGGGGTTGGGAGGGGAGGGCAGATCTTGCAGCAGCAAGCCATGACAAAGCCGCCCAGCCTTGGTAAGGACGCCGCACGTTCCTTAACCATCGTCCAGACATGTCGAACCCCCTCGTCCTGATCCCCGCGCGCCTTTCGGCGACGCGCCTGCCGAACAAGCCTTTGGCCGATATCGAAGGCGAGCCGATGATCGTCCATGTCTGGCGCAGGGCCACCGAGGCGGGTGTCGGCCCCGTGGTCGTGGCAACCGATACCCCGGAAATCGCCGCCGCCGTCGAGGCTGTGGGCGGGGTCGCCGTCATGACGAAGGCCGACCACGCCTCGGGCTCCGACCGTATTCACGAGGCTGTGGAAAAGATCGACCCGCAAGGGCGGCACGATATCGTCGTGAACGTCCAGGGCGACCTGCCGACCATCGACCCCAGGGTGATCGCCGCGTCCGTCCCACCTCTGGCGAACCCTGACGTCGCGATCACGACCCTCGTCGCCTTGATTACGCGAGACGAGGAAAAGACCGAGCCCAGCGTCGTCAAGATGGTCGGCAGCGAGATCGCCCCCGGACACTTCCGCGCTCTCTACTTTACGCGTGCGACAGCTCCTTACGGGGAGGGGCCGTTGTACCATCACATCGGGCTCTATGCGTACCGCCGCAAGGCGTTGCAACGCTTCGTCAGCCTGCCGCCGTCTCCGCTGGAGCTGCGCGAAAAGCTCGAGCAATTGCGGGCGCTCGAGGCAGGCATGCGGATCGACGCCATTCTGGTCGACGATGTTCCGCTCGGCGTCGACACTTCTCACGATCTGGAGCGCGCGCGCGCAATCATCGCGGCTCGGAGGAAGCCATGAAGAAAGTCATTTCATTCCAGGGCGAGCCGGGAGCCAACTCCCATACCGCCTGCGAGCAGACCTATCCGGAGTGGGAGGTTCTTCCCTGCCCGACTTTCGAGGACGCCTTCGCCGCCGTGAATGACGGGCAGGCGGGCCTGGCCATGATCCCGATCGAAAACTCGATCGCGGGCCGCGTGGCTGATATCCACCACCTCCTGCCGACGTCGGGGCTGCACATCATCGGTGAGCATTTCCTGCCGATCCACTTCCAGCTCATGGCCATTCCGGGAGCTGATCTCGGCACCATCAAGAGTGTGCACAGCCACGTTCATGCCCTCGGCCAGTGCCGCAAGATCATCCGCAAGCTCGGCCTCAAGGCCTATGTGGCCGGCGACACGGCAGGCTCCGCACGCGAGGTTTCGGAATGGAAGGACCCAACGCGGGCCTCTCTTGCCCCGCGCATGGCAGCCTCGATCTATGGCCTGAAGATTTTGGCTGAGGATGTGGAGGACGAGGCGCACAACACCACGCGTTTCGTCATCCTCTCCAAGACGCCGCAATGGGCGCCTGCGGACAAGGGACCGACCGTCACCAGTTTCGTCTTTCGCGTGCGCAACATTCCGGCGGCGCTCTACAAGGCGCTCGGCGGCTTCGCGACGAACGGCGTCAATATGACGAAGCTCGAAAGCTACATGGTCGAGGGCGATTTCACGGCGACCCAGTTCTACGCGGAAGTGGAAGGCCATCCGGAGGACGCCAATCTCAAGCGCGCTCTGGAGGAACTTGAATTCTTCTCCCGCGAGTTGCGCATCCTCGGCGTCTATCCGGCCGCGCCCTTCCGGGAGACGGTCAAGGACGCAGCTGAGTGACAATCGTCGTTCGCGAGGCTTTGGAGGCGGATGTCGAGGGCATCGCCCGCGTGCATGTCCAAGGCTGGCGGGAATCCTACAAGGATTTTCTCTCGGCGGAATCGCTTGCGGGCCTGTCGGTTGAAGAGCGTGCGCGGATGTGGCGCTCAACCTTCGCGCAGCCCGATCCGCGAGCGAGGCTTCTAGTTGCCGAGACGGCAGAGGATGGGATCGTCGGTTTCGCACGCGGCGGGCCGGTGCGGTCGAAAGGAGCGGTCCCGCTGGACACCGATGCCGAGATCTACGCCATCTATCTTCTCGACAAGGTGAAGCGGCAGGGCATTGGCCGCCGTCTTATGACGGGTGTTCTGGATCATCTGTCGCAGCAGGAATTCCTGGCTGCGGGCTTGTGGGCTCTGAAAGAGAATTTGTCTGCCCGCCGCTTCTATGAAGCGCTCGGCGGCATAGCCGGCCCTGAGCAGCCCCTTGAACTACGCGGGCAGACCGTGATCGAGGTGGCCTATCGGTTCGCGCTCGCGTCGAACGCCGCCTGATGCTTCCTCACATCGCGACCCATGTCCTCAGGAGGTGGTTGGCGATGGCGATGGGGGAGGGGGCGGCGAAATCCGGGTGCGTTCCGTCCAGCATGAGGCGCGCCGTTTCCTTGGAGAACCAGCGCGCGTCCTGAAGTTCGTTTTCGTCGATGACAATTTCGTCCGACAACGCTTCGCCGATGCAGCCGATCATCAGGGATGAGGGGAAAGGCCAGGGCTGCGAGGCGACATAGCGCACCGCGCCGACGCGAACGCCCGCTTCTTCGAACGTCTCGCGCCGCACGGCGTCCTCGATGGTCTCTCCCGGCTCAAGGAATCCCGCGAGGCAGGAATACATTTTCTCGGCGAAGCGGGACTGCCGTCCGAGGAGGCACTTGTCGCCGTGCTCGATCAGCATGATGACCACCGGGTCCGTGCGCGGAAAATGCTGCGTGCCGCAAGAAGCGCAATCGCGCCGGAAACCACCTTGCGCGGAATGCGTCGCCGCGCCGCAATTGGCGCAGAAGCGATGCCGGGAGTGCCAATCGAGCACGGATTTCGCCGTCGCGAGAAGGCCCAGCTCCTCCTGCCGCACGAGGCCTTGAACGGCGATGCTGCGCAGGTCCGCGACGACGAAGGCGGGATCGTCACGGAAAAGCTCGGCGGCTTCGGGTGAGGCGAGGGTAGCGACGGTCGGCTGGCCGGCGAACGTGCCGAGAAACACTTGCTCCTTGTGTTCCGGCAGGCGCTCCAGCACCGAGGCCGGGAGGAGGCCCGAACCGGGTGTGCCGGCCAGCAGGACCGGAAGGTCGCCCGCGATAACCACCATCGCCGTCTTTGGATCAGCGGCAAAGCGCGAAAGCGCCTCCGGATCGCCCTCGGCGGTGTGGCGGACGAGGTGGTTTGTCGCGTAGCCGATGGACATTCAGGCCGCCTTGAACAGAGCGGCGGCGCGCTCGATCAGTGCCGTCGCCGCGTGGTCGGGGTAGGGGGTGCGGGAGCCGTGGCCCCAGACGGGACCCGGCCAGGCCGGATCGGACCGGAAGCGCCCGATGACGTGCACATGAAGCTGGGTCACGATGTTGCCGAGCGCCCCTACATTCACCTTGTCGGGCTTCGCCAGCTCCAGCATCACGCCGGTCGCGATGCGGATCTCCCGTGCCAATTGGGCATAATCCTCTTCCGACAGGTCCGTGATCTCGCTGACATTGGGAAGGCGAGGCACCAGCACGAACCAGGGAAACCGGGCGTCGTTCAGGAGCAGGACCGAGGAGAGGGACAGATCGCCGATGGGAATGGTGTCCGCTTCAAGGCGGGAATCGAGCTGGAAGGTCATGGAAGCCTTGTACTCCAGCTTGCCGAGCGGTGTCAGCCGTTCCGAGTGCGTCATCCCGGACGCCCTTGAGGCGATCCGGGATCGTAAACCGGATAAAGCGCCATTCTTGCCCGGCGATCCCGGGTTCCGCGGGCGCGGCCCCGGGATGACGCTCAAGGCCCCGCCACCCTGCTTGCGTTCCTCTCCCGAAAACCTCATATAGGCCTCGGGAGGTTGGCGAGGGACGTCTCACTCGCCAACCGGGTCAGATCCGGAAGGAAGCAGCCCTAACGAGACCGAACGGGTCTTCGTCCAGCCTCCCACCCTGCGCTTCTAGGCGCTAACGATCATTCCAAAGCCTTTAGCCGATGGACGAAACCACAGCCGGCACGCCCCTGAATGACGAGCCGGCCCTGCCGGGGTTCCCGGCTGCGCCGACGGCTGAAGCCTCGGCTTCGCCCTATCGCGTTCTTGCCCGCAAATACCGCCCGAGCACCTTCGAGGATCTGGTCGGGCAGGAAGCGATGGTGCGCACCCTCTCCAACGCCTTCGAGACCGGCCGCATTCCGCAGGCCTGGATGCTCACCGGCGTTCGCGGCGTCGGCAAGACGACGACGGCGCGCATTCTGGCGCGCGGCCTCAATTATCAGAAGGCCGACGGTTCCGGCGCCCCCACGATCCATATGCCCGAACTCGGGGTGCATTGCGCCTCCATCATGGAATCGCGCCATGTGGACGTGCTGGAAATGGACGCCGCGTCCCACACCGGCATCGACGACGTGCGTCAGATCATCGACGGCATCCGCTATTCGCCCGTCTCCGCGCGCTACAAGGTCTACATCATCGACGAGGTTCACATGCTTTCGGAGAAGGCGTTCAACGCCTTCCTGAAGACGCTTGAGGAACCGCCGCCGCACGCGAAGTTCATTTTCGCGACCACCGAAATCCGGAAAGTCCCGGTCACGATCCTCTCCCGCTGCCAGCGTTTCGATCTGCGGCGCATCGAGGCGGACAAGCTCGTGGCGCATCTCTCCCGCATCTGCGACGCGGAAGGCGTGCAGGCCGAAGCGGAGGCGCTCGCCGCCATCGCCCGCGCGGCGGAAGGCTCCGCGCGCGATTCGCTGTCGCTGCTCGATCAGGCCATCGCGCACGGCGCGGGCATCGTGAAGGCCGATACTGTGCGCGACATGCTCGGCCTTGCCGACCGCACGCTCGTCATCGACCTGTTCGAGGCGGTGATGCGCGGCGATATTCCGGCGGCCTTCGCGGGGCTTCGCGCGCAATACGATGCAGGCGCCGACCCCGGCATGATCCTCTCCGATCTTGCCGCCTTCACGCACACGGTCACGCGCCTCAAGCTCATTCCGGAGGCGGCGAAGGATCCGGCGCTTTCCGAGGCCGAGCGCACGCGCGGCCTTGAATTCGCGGCGAAGCTTTCCGTGCGCGTTCTCTCGCGCACCTGGCAAATTCTGCTCAAGGGTTTGCCCGAAGTGCAGAGCTCAAACCGTCCCGTGGCGACCGCCGAGATGGTGCTCGTGCGCCTTGCCTATGCCGCCGACCTGCCGACGCCGGATGAGGCTTTGCGCGCGTTGAAGGACGGTACACCGTTGCCATCAGGCGGCACGCCTTCGCCTGCGCCGACGCGGCCTTCCGGTGGTGGCGGCCCCATTGTTTCCGGCAATGTCGCGCTCGCAACATCGCAAGCCATGCCGCAACCCCGACCCGAGCCGCCGCAGGGCGCGCCCGTCATGCGCCTTCGCCGCTTCGAGGACGTTGTCGCGCTCATGGGCGAGAAGCGCGAGATCGTGCTGAAAGCCGCGCTCGAGCGGGATGTGCGCCTCGTGCGGTTCGAGGAAGGACGCATCGAGTTCAACCTCGCCGATGGCGCAAGCCGCGCCATCGCCAACGATCTCTCGCGGGCCTTGCAGCAATGGACCGGGCAGCGCTGGGTTGTCGCGTTGTCCTCGCAGGATGGCGAGGCGACGCTGAAAGAAAAGGCAGATGCGGCGGAGAAGGAGCGCAAGGACGGCGCGGCCTCTCACCCGCTCGTGCAGGCGGTGCTCGCCAAGTTTCCCGGCGCGCAGATCGTGAACGTGGTCGAGCGCGCCGACAAAGCCGGCGATGAAGCCTCGGACGATGCCGAGATCGACGCGGCGGGCGAAACCGATACCGACGAACTGGAGTAGAATTCATGCGCGACATCATGGGATTGATGAAGCAAGCCCAGGCCATGCAGCAGAAACTTCAGGATGCGCAGGCCGAATTGGAGAACGTCGAAGTCGAAGGCACTGCCGGCGGCGGCGCCGTCGTCGTGAAGGTGACCGCCAAGGGAACCTTGCGTGCGATCAACATCGACCCGTCGCTGATGAATGCGGACGAAAAGGAGATCCTGGAAGATCTCATCGTTGCCGCCATGAGCGACGCCAAGGGCAAGGCAGACCGCGCCACGGAAGAGCGTATGGCCGCGCTCACCAAGGGCCTGCCCCTGCCGCCGGGCCTGAAGCTGTTCTGAGATCTCGATGGCTCAATCCGTCGCCGGTCCTGAAATCGAACGTCTGATCCAGCTTCTGGCGCGGCTGCCGGGGCTTGGACCGCGTTCGGCGCGACGCGCGGCACTTCATCTCATCAAGAAACGCGAGACGCTGCTCAATCCGTTGAGCGATGCCATGCGCGTCGCCAATGAGCGTATCGTCGTGTGCGCATCCTGCGGCAATGTCGATACGTCTGATCCGTGCACGATCTGCGCCGACCACCGCCGCGATCTCGCGATCCTCGTGGTGGTGGAGGACGTGTCTGATCTGTGGGCGCTGGAGCGCTCCGGTGCGATCAGCGCGCGCTATCATGTGCTCGGCGGCGTTCTCTCGCCGCTCGATGGCGTGCGTCCGGAGCATTTGAATCTCGAAACCCTCGTCGCGCGTGCTTCCGAACCCGGCGTCACCGAAGTCATCCTGGCGCTGAACGCCACCGTCGACGGCCAGACGACCGTGCATTACGTGACGGACCTCTTGAGCCATCTGCCGGTGAAGGTCACGAAGCTCGCGCATGGCGTGCCTGTCGGCGGCGAGCTCGACTACCTCGATGAAGGCACGCTCTCAGCCGCGATCAAGCAACGAACGACGTTCTAACTCCTGACTATTCTCGTCGAGCCAACGCGACAGCACGACCACGTCGCTCGGCTTGTAACCAAGCGATTGGTAGAATTCCCTCACCGCGAGATTATCGTTGCGCACCATCAGCTGGATCTTGCTGACGCCCTTGTCGCTGGCCCAGGTTTCACAGGCCTCCATCATCTTCCGGCCAAGCCCCTGTCCCTGCAAAGAAGGGGTGATGCCGAGATAATAGACCCAGGCACGATGCCCATCCGATCCAATCATGGCTGTCGCCACAAGCTGCCCGTTCTTGCGTCCGGCAAGAACGGTTGCGATTGGGGATTTGAGGGCAAGATCGATGTCGGCATAGGGGTCGTTCCAGGGACGCGTCAGGTTGACTGTTCGCCATAACGCGACCGCGGCATCGGTTTCATGTTCTTGCAAAGCGCTGATCTCGATCATCACGGGCCCTCTTCTTCGCCGATATGCCTAGCTTCTCTCAGGTGACAGGTTCAAGCCACCTTGCTAATCAGATTGCATCCGCATTCATAGCTTGAGCTTTCCCCATGCCTTTCGCAGATCTCGCCACGACAATCGATGCAGCCTGGGAAGACCGGGCCAATGTGAGCCCATCGACGAAAGGCGCGGTGCGCGAGGCCGTGGAGCAGTCCCTCAACCTCCTCGACACGGGCAAGGCGCGCGTGGCGGAGAAGATTGGCGGCGAGTGGCAGGTCAATCAATGGCTGAAGAAAGCCGTGCTCCTGTCCTTCCGCCTCAACGACATGGGGATCATCAAGGGCGGTCCGGGCAATGCCGTGTGGTGGGACAAGGTGCCCTCCAAGTTCGATGGCTGGTCCGAGGCCGAGTTCAAGCAGGCAGGCTTCCGCGCCGTGCCGAACTGCGTGGTGCGCCGGGGCGCGTATGTCGCGCCGAACGTCGTGCTCATGCCCTCCTTCGTCAATCTCGGCGCTTATGTCGATGAAGGCACGATGGTCGATACGTGGGTCACGGTCGGCTCCTGCGCGCAGATCGGCAAGCACGTTCACCTCTCCGGTGGCGTGGGCATCGGCGGCGTGCTGGAGCCGCTGCAAGCGAACCCCGTCATCATCGAGGACAACTGCTTCATCGGAGCGCGCTCGGAAGTGGTGGAAGGCGTCATCGTCGGCGAGGGCTCCGTGCTCTCGATGGGCGTTTTCATTTCCGCCTCGACGAAGATCATCGACCGCAACACGGGCGAAGTCTTCATCGGTCGCGTGCCGCCATACTCCGTCGTCGTCCCCGGCTCGCTCCCCGGCAAGCCGCTGCCCGACGGCACGCCCGGCCCGTCGCTCTACTGCGCGGTTATCGTGAAGCGTGTCGATGCCCAGACGCGCGCCAAGACGGCGATCAATGACTTGTTGCGGGATTAAGCCGTGAAGCAATTCTTTGACTTCATGCTCTGGCTTTTTTTCTCACCGAAAGGGCGGATTGGACGTGCGCAATGGTGGATCAGCAGCCTCGTTTTAATTTCGCTCAGTATTTCACCGTGGCTTATCTCCAGCCTTCACGAGAAGTTCGAAGAGCAATATTTCATACCAGTGCTGAGTTTCGGGCTTGCGATGATCTATCCTGCCTATGCTGTGGATGCGAAACGTTTTCAGGATCGTGATAGGAGCGGCTTCTGGGCGTTATTTGGAGTTATATTTACCCTTCTAATGAGTAAGGAGTTAGGACTTCTGGCTCTTTTCGGTGTCACTAAAGCTGAAATGTCCTTCCTTGTTTGGGCAATTTGGGGCCTGGCGTTGGTTTACTTTTTTGTGCTTGCCTTTTTGCAAGGCTCTGTCGGCCGTAATCGTTATGGAGCGGAGCCAGCAACGGATAGTATCTTTAGAGTTCCTGCTACATGATCGACACATCCCCCCTCGCTCTCGCCCAATCCCTCCTGCGCTGCCCCTCCGTGACGCCTGCGGAAGGCGGCGCGCTTTCCTTCATCGAAAGCATTTTGCGCGAAGCGGGGTTTGAGGTTCATCGTCCCGTCTTCTCCGAACCCGGCACGCCGGATGTTGAGAACCTCTACGCGCGGTTCAGCACGGGCGCGCCGTATCTGCTCTTTGCAGGCCACACGGATGTGGTGCCGCCCGGCGATGAAGCGCGCTGGCGGCATGGACCGTTTAGCGGCGAGATCGATAACGGCGAGCTTTATGGGCGCGGTGCGGTCGACATGAAGGGCGGCATTGCCTGCATGATGGCGGGGGCGTTGTCCTTCCTGAAGGACAATCCCGATTTTCCCGGCTCCATCGGCTTCCTCATCACGGGGGATGAGGAAGGGCCGGCGATCAATGGCACGGTCAAGCTTCTCGAATGGGCCAAGGCGCGGGGCGAGCGGTTCGATCATTGCATCCTTGGCGAGCCGACCAATCCCGAGCGGCTCGGCGACATGATCAAGATCGGCCGTCGTGGCTCGCTGACCGGCCATGTGGTGGTGGAAGGCAAGCAGGGGCATGTGGCCTATCCGCATCTCGCAGAAAACCCCATTCCCGGCCTCATGCGCCTTCTCGAAGGCCTCCTGAAGGAGCCGCTCGACAAGGGCACGGCGCATTTCGATGCGTCGAATCTCGAAGTGACGACGGTGGATGTCGGCAATCCCGCCGCAAACGTCATCCCCGCCGAGGCGCGGGCCACCTTCAATATCCGCTTCAACGACCTGTGGTCGCCGCAGAGCCTCGAGGAAGAGCTGACGCGCCGTCTGCGCGAGGCGGCGGGCAATACGGTGCGCTATTCGCTCAACCTCGAGCCGACCAACGCCATCGCGTTCCTCACGCCGCCGAACGATTTCGTCGGTTTCATCGCCGATGCCATCGCAGTGGAAACCGGCATCCGCCCGAAATTGTCCACCACCGGCGGCACGTCCGATGCTCGGTTCATCGTGAACGATTGCCCAGTGGTGGAATTCGGCCTCGTTGGTCAGACCATGCACCAGATCGATGAGCGCGTGGCCGTGGCCGACCTTGACTGTCTGGCGGCGATTTATCGCAAGGTTCTCGACGCTTATTTCGCCTCCAAGGGCTGACAGGCCCTCCGGCTCAGACATACTAGACTAAAGTCTAGTCTTTAACGGAACCAGTGCTCATCGCGGGCGGTTCTGTTCGAGGAGCCTGTCGGAGGCCGCCGATGATCCTCTCAGCCGATGAAGTGAACCGTTCGCTTAAAGGCGCGGTTGATCTGCTTCACAGCCGGACGGAGGGGCTGAAGGCCTTCGACATGAGCGAGCGCGGCTTCTGGCGCTCCTTCGCCGCGATCTGGCTGGCGCTTCCGGCTTATGTGGTTTCCATCGCAATGGAGCGGTTGAGGCTTGGGCTTTTGCTGCCGGATCGCGCGCTTTTCGGCAGCATCTGGCTGGATGTGGCGGTGGCCCTCGGTTTCGCGGCGAGCTTTCTTGCTCTTCCGCTCGCGATGATCTGGCTTTCACGAAAGCTGCGGCGCACGGATCGCTACGTGCCCTTCGTCATTGTCACAAACTGGATCAGCGTCATGGCGCTTCTCGCGCTGTCCGTTCCGGCGCTGCTTCTGGTGATCGGCTGGGCGACGCCCGCGCTTGCCTGCCTGTTTTCCGTGGCCTTCGCCATCATCTTCGCCCGCCTGCAATGGTTCGCCACACGGGCGACGCTGGGCGTGTCGTCAGGTCTCGCCTTCTGCATCGTGCTGCTCGGGCTCATGCTCAACCTCGCCATCGGCGAGATAATGCAGAGCCTGATCGGCTAAGGGTAATCGACCCCAATCAGGTAAAGCCCCGTCGAGGGAGCCATCGGGCCGCAGCGCTGGCGCTCGCGCGCATCGAGCGCTGCTTTCACATCATCGCTAGACCACTTGCCCGCGCCCGCGCGTTCCAGCGTGCCGACCATCGAGCGCACCTGATGGTGCAGGAACGAGCGCGCGGAGGCGAAGATGCGGATCTCGTCGCCGATGCGCTCCACATCGAGCCGGTCGAGTGTGCGCACGGGGCCGCTCGCCTGACACTCCGCCGCGCGGAATGTCGTGAAGTCGTGACGCCCGATGAGATGCTGCGCTGCCTCGTGCATGATCGCGGCATCGAGCCGCCACGCCACATGCCACACGCGGGCAGCATCGAGGGCTGGCGGCGCGCGGCGATTGAGGATGCGGTACAGGTAGTGCCGCTTCACCGCCGAGATGCGCGCGTTGAAAGTGTCCGGCACTTCCTCCGCAGCGAGGATCGCGACGGGCTGCGGTTTCAGGTGCGCATTCGTGGCATCGCGAACGGTGTCAGAACGCCAATGCTTTTCGAGATCCACATGCACGACCTGATGGGTCGCGTGCACGCCTGCATCGGTACGCCCCGCGCAATGGATCCGCACATTATGTCCGGCGAAGCGGGTTATGGCGTCCTCGACGGCTTCCTGAACCGACAACCCGTTCTGCTGGTGCTGCCAACCGGAATAAGGTGTGCCGTCGTATTCGACGACGAGCTTGTAGCGCGGCATGTCAGGCGAGCCCCGCAAATGCGCGCGCATAATGCAGCGTTGCAGGCCGGAGAGGATCGATGGTGGAGAGCATCAAGCCTTGAAGATACGGGCCGTCATAAGGCGTGAGAAAGCGGCTAGCCGTTTCAGGTTTGAATCCGAAGCGTTCGTAATAGGCGGGTTCGCCGAGAACGATGACGAGACCATGCCCTTCTTCGGCGAGGAGACGCAGCCCTTCCTTCGCGAGAGCCGAGCCGACACCATTCCTTTGATGGGACGGCAGAACCGCTAAGGGTGCGAGCGCGCTCGCCTTCAATCCGGCGTCATTCGCGAGAGGCGAGAAGGCCACATGCCCGACGACGATCTCATCCACCGCAACGAGCGAGAGAACCAGATCGCCGTTCTCGCGCAGTCGGTCGACGAGATCCGCTTCCGCACTCTGCCCGAAAGCCGCACAATGAAGCGCGTGGATCGCCTCCCTGTCGGCGGGTTCTTCCTGTCGGATGCGAAGCGCCACGCTCATAAGAGCTTCACACCCGCTTCCAGGCGAACGCCGCGGAGGAACTCTTCCGCACTCATGGGAGACTTGCCCGCGCGCTGCACCTGCACAAGGCGGACAGCACCTTCGCCGCAAGCAATGGTGCCGTTGGAATCGAGCAGCATGCCGGCATCGCCCGCTTTGTCCGCGGGCGCCGTACGCAGCACCTTCACCCGCTCGGTACCCTTGCCGAAATCGGCGCTGAAGAACGCACCGGGGAAGGGCGAGAGGCCGCGCACATGGTTGTGCACCGCCTGCGCGGGCAGGCTCCAATCGATGCGTGCATCGTCGTTGGTGAGCTTGTGTGCATAAGTCACGCCGATTTCCGGCTGCGGCGTGAAGTTCAAGCCGTCGCGCGAAAGCGCCGCCAGCGCGCGCACCATCAGGTCCGCGCCGAGCACCATAAGCTTGTCGTGCAACTCGCCCGCATTCATGTCGGGGCCGATGGCAACCTTTTCGACCATGCCGACGGGGCCGGTATCGAGCCCCTGCTCCATCTTCATCACAGCGACACCGGTTTCCGGGTCTCCGGCCATGATGGCGCGCTGGATCGGCGCGGCGCCGCGCCAGCGCGGAAGCAGCGAGGCGTGAAGGTTGAGACAACCGAGCTGCGGCGCTTCGAGAATGGGCTTCGGCAAGATCATGCCGTAGGCGACGACGACGGCGACATCGGCCTCATGGTCGAGGAAGGTTTCCCGCGCCTCCTCCGTGCGCAGGGTCTGCGGCGTGAAGACATTGAGGCCGAAGCGCTCGGCAAGCGCATGAACGGGGGAGGGCTTGAGCTCCATGCCGCGCCCGGCAGCGGCCGGGGGGCGTGTGTAGACCGCTACGACGTCGTGCCCCTGGCCGACGATCTCGGCAAGCGTCGGCACGGCGAAATCGGGCGTTCCCATGAAGACGACGCGCAGGCTCATGCGGTTTTTTCCTCGCGTTTTGCGGCCTTCTTGAACTTGGTCATCACCCGGTCGCGCTTGAGCTTCGACAGGTAGTCGATGAACAGGACGCCGTTGAGATGGTCGATCTCATGCTGGACGCAGGTTGCCAGAAGGCCATCGGCATCCTGCTCGACCGTTGCGCCTTCAAGATTCATGTAGCGGAAGCGCACCCGGGTCGGACGCTCGACCTCCTCGTAATATTCGGGGATCGAGAGGCAGCCTTCCTCGTAAACGCTCAACTCCTCGGAGGAGGAGACGATTTCCGGGTTAATCAGCACCATCGGCTGGCGCTCGCCCTCGGCCTCGGATTTCGAGACGTCCATCGTGACGACGCGCAGGTCGATGCCGATCTGGATGGCGGCCAGGCCCACGCCGGGGGCGTGGTACATGGTTTCCAGCATGTCGTCGGCAAGGGTGCGGATCTCGTCCGTGATGCGCTCCACGGGCTTGGAAACGAGGCGCAGGCGGGAATCGGGCAGAATGACAAGAGGTCTGATGGTCATGGTAGCTGGAGATAAGGTTTCGCTTGAGGATGGTCAAATCGTTCGTGATCTGTTCGTATAGCCCGAATCGCGGAAAGACGTATGCCGATGAATGTTCCCGTCCTGACTTTTGGATCCACGGTCGTTACCTGGGTTGAACTCGCCCTTGGAATGGCGGGCCTGGCCCTGATCCTCCTTTTCACCCTCACCATACTTCTTTTCAGGGCGCGGCGGGAGCAGGCAATCGCGGAGGCGACATCGGCCGAGCGGGCCCGGGAGATGGACGACAAGGTCGCGGAGCTTGCCCGCATCCACGCCGAAATGACGGGCCGCATGCAGACGATGGCCGAGGTCTTCGGCAGCCGTCAGAGCGATTTCGTCCGCCTACTCTCGGAGCGCATGGACGGCATGCAGCACCGCCTGGGGCAGGGGCTCGAGGCCTCCACCAAGCAGCAGAGCGAGAACCTCTCCAAGCTCAACGAGCGGCTCGCCGTCATCGACGTCGCCCAGAAGAACCTCACGGACCTCACCGGCGAGATCGTGGGCCTGCGCGATATTCTGGCCAACAAGCAGACGCGCGGCGCCTACGGGCAGGGCCGCATGGAGGCGATCGTCCGCGATGGCCTGCCGAGCGATGCCTTCGCGTTTCAGCACACGCTGTCCAACCGCACGCGCCCGGATTGCGTGGTGTGGCTGCCGGGCGATGAGCGCGGTCTCGTGATCGACGCGAAGTTCCCACTAGAGAGCTTCACGCAGTTTCGCGATGCGAGCGGTGATGAAGCGCGCACGCGCGCAGCGGCCCGCATTCGTGGCGACATGCTCACCCATGTGAAGGACATTGCGGAGAAGTACTTCATCCCCGGCGAGACGCAGGACGTGGCCTTGATGTTCGTTCCGGCGGAATCGATTTACGCGGATCTCGCGGAATATTTCGACGATGTGGTGCAAAAGGCCCATCGCGCGCACATCGTGATCGTTTCGCCTTCCCTTCTCGCGCTGGCTATTCAGGTGATGCAGGGGCTCGTGCGCGATGCGCGCATCCGCGAAGAGGCGCGTGTCATCCAGACCGAAGTGAGGAAACTCCTCGACGACGTTGAGCGCCTGTCGACGCGCGTCTCGAAGCTCGACACGCATTTCCGTCAAGCGCAGGAAGACGTGGCGCAGATCAAGACATCGACGGACAAGATCGAAAAGCGCGGTAGGCGGATCGAAACGCTCGAGTTCGACAAGGGCGAATCTGCCGAGGGGCCGGACCTGCTGCAAACACAAGGCCGCAGCCTGCGCGCGGTCGAATAGGATATCCTTCCAGCATATTGCGGCGAAGAGCGAAGCTGTTCCCTCAATAGAGGAACGGATCTTCCGACGCGACGTTCATTCCCCGTCGAGGCGACACGTCACGCGCCGATGGCGCTTTGCGCCGCGCGTCCCACCGCAATCGAAGGAATGAAATAATGGGCCTTTTCTCGAAGGATATCAAAACTCTGGACGATCTCTTCGTGCATACGCTGCAGGACATTTATTACGCCGAGCATCAGATCAAGAAAGCGTTGCCGGAGATGGTCGACAAAGCGAGCGATCCCCAGCTCAAGCAGGCCTTCAAGTCGCACCTCACTGAGACGGATGAGCAGATCAAGATCGTCGAGAAAGTGTTCAGCCTGCATGGTCACAAGCCGAAGGAAGTGACCTGTCCGGCGATCAACGGCATCATCCATGAGGCCAAGGACATCGCGGGCGATGTGGAGGACAAGAAGGTTCTCGATGCCGCGCTCATTGCCGCGGCCCAGGCCGTCGAGCACTACGAGATCAACCGCTACGGAACGCTTGCCGCATGGGCGCGGCGGCTCGGGCGCGAAGACAGCGCGGCGTTGCTGCATCAAATTCTCGATCAGGAAAAGGCCACTGACGAGAAACTCAACCGCATCGCGAAAACCAGCGTGAACACGAAGGCGGCTTGAGAGCCATCACAAAGAGCGGCGGCGATCGCCGCTCTTTCGTCTCTCACCGTTCCGCTCGATTCCTCGCGGCTTTCCATTCGTGCGTCAGGGCTTGGGCTTAGCGCAGCCCTTCAGGAAGACCGTGAGATCGTCCGTGATGAAGTCGATATACGGCTCTGGAACCGCGTCCTGCTCAAAGGCCTCGCGGAAGGGGTCTACTGTCTTGGGCACGACCAGCGTTGTCATCATGCCAAGTTCGCGCGGCACGATCAGGTTCTTCGCGAGGTCCTCGAACATCGCCGCGCGCGCCGGATCGACGGCATGCTTGTCGAGGAAGCTCTCATAAGCGCGCCGTTCGGGCTTGGGCACGAAATCGGCGGCGGCGATGTCGAACACATCCTCGAAGTGGTCGAGAATACCGAGCTTCTTCGCCACGTTCTCCGCATGCTTGCGTGAGCCGTTGGTGAGGATCAGCTTGCGCCCCGGCAAACTCCCGATGGCAGTGCCAAGGTTAAGGTTCGCTTCGAGCGAGGTGTGGTCGATGTCGTGCGCGAAATCGAGGAAATGGTGCGGGTCGATGCCGTGCTCGTCGATGAGCGCGCGCAGGGTCGTGCCGTATTTGTAGTAGAAATACTTCTGCAGCGCCTTGGCCGACATGCCGTCGAGCCCGAACATGTCGGCGATGTAGAGCGTGATCCGCTCGTCGATCTGCGGCCAGATGCGCGAGGTGTGCGGGTAGAGGGTGTTGTCGAGGTCGAAGACCCAGACATCTACATGCGCGAAGGTCCGTGTTTCGGAAACGGGCTTGGCAGGATCGAGGGGTTCGAAGGCGTTCATAGCACTCTTACAGACGACAATGGGGCCAAGTGTGGCCCCACTGAAGGTAATATAGGAAGAGTTGGCCGGATCGCCAAGCGACGCCTGCCGGGACACTTAGCCCCGGCGGATCATCGTTCCCGCGCCGTGGTCGGTGAACAGCTCCAGCAGCACCGCATGCGGCACCTTGCCGTCGAGGATCACGACCGCCTCCACGCCGCGCTCAAGGGCGTAGATGCAGGTTTCGATCTTCGGGATCATGCCGTCGGTGATAGTGCCGTCCGCGATCAGGCGGCGACAATCCTCGATGGTCATGTCTGGGATGAGGTTCTTGTTCTTGTCGAGCACGCCGGGAACGTCCGTCAGCAGCAGCAGGCGCTTGGCCTGCATCGCGCCGGCGATGGCGCCTGCGAAGGTGTCGGCATTGACGTTGTAGGTCTCGCCATCCTGGCCGACGGCGACGGGGGCGAGAACCGGAATGAGCTCTGCGCTGAGAACCTGGTCGAGCACAGCGCGGTTCACATGCTCCGGCTCGCCGACGAAGCCGAGATCGACCACCTTTTCGATGTTCGAATCCGGATCGACCGTCGTGCGGGTCACCTTGCGGGCGGTAACCATGTTGCCGTCCTTGCCGCACAGGCCGACGGCCTTGCCGCCCTCGGCGCCGATCCAGCCCACGATCTGCTTGTTGATGGAGCCCGCCAGCACCATCTCGACCACCTCGACGGTGGCGGCGTCGGTGACGCGCAGGCCCGCCTTGAACTCGGACTTGATGCCGAGCTTGTCGAGCATCTTGCCGATCTGCGGGCCGCCGCCGTGCACGACGATGGGCTTGATGCCCGATTGTTCGAGAAGCACCACGTCTTCCGCGAAATCCTCGGCCGCCGCGCGGTCACCCATCGCATGGCCGCCGTACTTGATGACCACGACCTGCTGGTCATAGCGCTGCATATGCGGCAGAGCCTGAGCGAGAACCTCCGCGCGCACATGCACGTTCGGGAGCGGGTCGGTAGAGGACGTATCGGACATCAAAAGGCTCCGGCTTCGGGAATCGGGCGAGCGGCCTGCCTTCTAGCTCAGCCGCACCGCCCTGAAAACTCAAGACTTCAGGCGCGTCGGTGCAGAAAAGGAGACAGGCCGAGCAGCGCCCAGCCGACCATCAAAAGAACACCGCCGGTCGGGGCCGCCATCGGGGCCAGGGCCTCCCCGGCGAGCGCTCGCCTGGCAAGGTCGCCGGAAAACAGGGCAAGGCCGAGCACGAGCACGAAGCCGGCAAGGCGGGCCAGTCTCGGAGAAACGGCATCAGCCTTCACCAGGGCGACGAGCGCCAGCAGCGCCGGGGCGTGGAAAAGCAGGAATTGCGCCGCAATCTGCAGGCTGCCGCCGCCTGTTACATGCGCTGCGGCGGCGGAAAGGCCGACACCGAGAACTCCCGCGAGGGCGGCGAGGGCGAGAAGGAGGCGATCGGACAAGCTCATGAGCCGCTTCTTTCAGCAACGATCCGGGCGATGGCTGCCCGCAATTCGGGGATGCCATCGCCGGCGCGGCTCGAGGTCGGCATGATTTCGGGGAAGGCCGCCGCTCGCTTGGCGATTTTCGCGGCGGTATCGGCGATGCACTTCTCGATTTCGCCCTTTTTCAGTTCATCCGCCTTGGTCAGCACGATCTGGTAGGAGACGGCGGCATTGTCGAGGGTTTCGAGAACGGCTTCGTCCGTCTGCTTGATGCCATGGCGGGAGTCGATCAGCACATAAACGCGCGCCAGGCTGGCACGGCCGCGCAGGTATTCGTGGATGAGCTTCGTCCAGGCGGCCACCTTTTCCTTTTCCACCGCCGCGTAGCCGTAGCCAGGCATGTCGACGAGGTGGAGGCGGTCGCCGATGTTGAAGAAGTTGAGCTGCTGCGTGCGCCCCGGCGTGTGGGAGGTGCGTGCCAGCGTGTTGCGCCCCGTCAAGGCGTTGATAAGGCTCGATTTTCCGACATTCGAGCGCCCGGCGAAGGCGATCTCGACCTTGCTCATGGGCGGCAGGTTCTTCAGGGAGGTCGCAGCCCAGATGAAGTCCGCCTCGCCGGCGAAGAGCTTGCGGCCGATTTCGAGATAGGTGTCAGGAGCGGTTTCGGTCATGCCCCCCTTATCGATGGTCAAACGGCTTTCTTCAAGCGGCTTAGATCCGCGCCGCGGGGCATAGGGAGCCAGAACGGCCCGCTCTTCAACAGTTCCCCGCCTGCCGCCGTTGCCTTGCCGAGGAGTTTGTGCTGCCGCTGTTTCGTTTCCTTCGGTGCGCTTTTCAGTTTCGGCGCCAAAATTCCTGCGACAGCCTGGTCGTTCATCTCTCCGAGAGCGTCCTGCATGGCCTCGAGCTGAGCGAGGAACGCCTTGCGCTTTCGCCTGATCTCGGGTGCATCGAACAGGTCGATGGCAAATTCGGAGCCGTAGCGCAACGTCTTGATCCTGATACGCAGCTTGTGGCGCTCATCGAAATCGAGGGCGTCGAGGCGTGTGATCCCTTTCCTGATCCGCTTCCAACGTCGGGAGAGATCGCGCGCGATGCGTTCTTCCACGCGCTCGAGCCGCGCCGCACGCGCTTTGCGCTTGTCGCGCGTCAACCACGCTCCGGTTTCGATCCATGAGGCAAGTTCAAGAAAGGAGCTCTCAAAGCGGCCTTTGGCAAGCGTTCTGAACAGGGCATCATAGGCTTTCTGCCGGTGCGCTTCGATGGTCCGCACATCGCTTCGTGGCGCATGCGATCGATGCAGGTTGTCGAGCAGCACATCCATATCGCGCGCGCGGTTGAGCCGCTTCGCCATCCAGCGCAGTTCCGCGCAGCACGCACGGCTTCCCTTGTCGCGAAGAAGGCCTTTGAAAATGGAGGTCACGGCGCGCAGGCGGCGCAACCCGACACGCAGTTGATGGAGAACTTCGGGATCACCGGTCTTGCGCAAGACCGCGTCGTTGCGAATGGCTTGAGCCAGACATGAGCGCGCGACGATCTGGAAGGCTTCCGCGCTCGTCTGGTGCTGCGGAAGGTGGATGCGTTCCGCGCGCGCGGGTTTGAGCGCGGACTTCTCTAAAAGCGCGTAAGCACGCTCCGACTTGGTCATGAGCGAGAGACGCAGCGGAATGGTCTCAGCCAGTTCACGCGCGAGGGCAAAGAGAGTGCCCGGTTCGCCACCTTTCAATTCCAACTCGACTTCGCCAAAGCGTTCCGCGCGATCTGCCGCCGTGGCCTTTGCCGTGTCGATGGCGACTTCGATCTGTGAAGAGTCGCGCTCGATCAGAAAGGCGTGCCGGTCAGTGTCGACAGTGAAGAGCGGCGTGATCCTGTCACGCGTTGCGGGGTCGGATAAAAAGCGCGCAAGAGGCGTCCCGGCCGCCGCTGCCGGGTCGAACGCATCGCTCTCGACCAAGCATTCCCACTCGGCCCTGTCGAGAGCAAGCGAATGAGATTTGTGTTCTGCCTTGATTGTTTGAACGGAGCGTCCCCGTTCCTGACGCACGCGCAACGACAGGCCCGCTTTTTCCAGGGCATGATCGGGCGTGTCGTAATAGACGGCGTGAAGGTGCCCACCCCGATGGGGCAGGGCTTTCGCTGCGGCGAGAATGGAATGGCGCAGAATGCGGCGGACGTCGCGGGGGGCGAATTCAAGCTTGAGCTCGATCTCACGCGCCATCCTGGCGCGATCGGGAAGCGCTTCCGTCTGGTGCTGCACCTTGCTCATGAAAAAAGCCGCCGCGACGATCCTCGCGACGGCTTAATTAGGGCGGCGGGCCAGCAGGGGCAACAAAGCCCCGCCGGTCGAGCAAAATTCGATCATTCTGGATCGAAATTTTGCTCTGCCTTTCTGATTGAACGCATTTTCTTCACGAAAAGTGGAGGCCACTTTTCTTGAAAATGCTTTTGGCCAGTATCAGCTCTTGGCCGGAGCCTTGCGGCTGAAGGTGCCGCGCAGGTTGTCCCACAGCTCCACCTTCACGCCGTTGCGGCGCATGATGAAGCCCTGCTGGATCACCGAGAGCAGGTTGTTCCACGCCCAGTAGATCACGAGGCCGGCGGGGAACGAGCCGAGCATGAAGGTGAAAATCACCGGCATCCAGGCGAAGACCTTCTGCTGCACCGGGTCCGGCGGAGCGGGGTTCATCTTCATCTGCAGCCACATGGTGATGCCCATGATGAGCGGCCAGGCGCCGAGCAGCAGGAAGTGACCGATGCCGGGGACTGTGCCGGGATCGAAAGGCAGGAGCCCGAACAGGTTGAAGACCGTCGTCGGATCGGGCGCCGCGAGATCGCGGATCCAGCCGAAGAACGGCGCGTGGCGCATTTCGATGGTGACGAACAGCACCTTGTAGAGCGCGAAGAAGACCGGGATCTGGATCGCCACCGGCCAGCAGCCGGCGACGGGATTGATCTTCTCCTTCTTGTAAAGCTCCATCAGCGCCTGCTGCTGCTTCACGCGGTCGTCCGCATAGCGCTCGCGGATCGCGGTCATCTCCGGCTGCACCGCCTTCATCTTCGCCATCGAGGCGTAGGACTTGTTGGCGAGCGGCAGGAACAGGATCTTCAGGAGCACGGTGACGATGAGGATCGCCACGCCGAAGTTGCCGACGAGCTTGTAGAAGAAGTCGAGCACCATGAAGAGGCGCTTGGTGATGAAATAGAACCAGCCCCAGTCGATCAGGCGGTCGAATTTCAGGATGCCAAGATTGTCGCTGTAGCCATCCACCACGGCGACTTCCTTCGCGCCCGCAAAGAGACGCTGCGTTGCTTCAACCGATGCGCCGGGCTGGATCGTCTTGCCCTCACCGAGAGTGTTGGCCTGATAGATGACGTTCGCGGGCGTGGTGCGGACTGTGAAGGAGCCCTGGTAGGGCTGCGCCTGATCCGGCACGACGGTCGCTGCCCAATACTTGTCGGTGATGCCGACAAAGCCGCCGGTCACGCTGCTCCAGGCCTTGCCGATGGCCGCCTGGCCGGGAAGCGGGCTTTCCTTTTCCAGGTTGGCGTAGGTGATTTCCTGCAAGCCCTGATCGCCGAGAACGCCGATCAGGCCCTCGTGCAGCACCATATAGCCGAGGGTTACGGGCCGTCCGTGGCGGGAGACGAGGCCATAGGCGTTCAGGGTCACGGGAGCGCTGCCGCGGTTCTCCACCGTGTCCTTCAGGGTGAACATGAAGTTGTTGTCCACGCTGATGGCGCGGCGGAACACGAGCCCCTGGCCGTTGTCCCAGGTCAGCGTCACAGGCGCGTCGGGGGTGAGGGTGGTCTTGTCCGCGGTCCAGAGCGTGTCCGGGCCCGGCAGGGCGCCGGCGGCAGCGCCGACCCAGCCGAATTCCGCGTAATAGGCATGCGGCGCGCCGGAGGGCGAGAAGAGCACGATGTTCGGGCTCTTGGGGTCCACCGTCTCCCGGTAGTTGTTGAGGGAGACATCGTCGACGCGCGCACCGCGCAGGCTGATGGAGCCTGAAATCGCGGGGGTCGAAATCTTCACGCGGGGCGAGCGGGCCAGTGCCGCCTCACGGCTTTCCGCCACGGGAGCGGCGGCAGCATTGGGAGCGGAGCCTGCCGGAGCGGCGCTCTGCGTCGCGGGCTGACCCGGCTGAGCGCTCTGCGACTGCTGCTGCTGTTGCTGCGCAAGCTGGGCCTGGCGCTGCTTTTCCGCCTGCGGCGTGGCGTAGAAATACTGCCAACCGAGAAGGATCAGCACCGACATGGCGATGGCGATGATGAGGTTCTTATTGTCCTGGCGCATTGGTGCTTCCGCGACGTTCAGCGTCGGTGGGTGGGGAGGAGGGGGGCCGGGAACGGTCCCCGGATTGCGGGCCTTTCGGTTTCGTCACGACCCGAAGCGCCCGCTGAAGATCCTCGATGAGGAGCGTGTAGTCAGCGGTCAGAATGTCGCGGCGTCCGATCACCACGATATCGGCATTGACGGCGGCGTGTTCCGCCCCGGCAACCCGGCAGGCGGCCCGTAGTCGCCGCTTGATCCGGTTGCGCTCGGTGGCGTGGCCGACCCTTTTGGTCACGGTCAGCCCGACACGCAGGCCAAGGCCGATATCCTCGCGCGGGCGGCCCTGGACCGTCATACGCTCCGTATGAAAGCGGCGGCCAGAGGCCGCCGCGACGAAGTCAGGTCTTTTCGTCAGGCGCCCGACCGATTCTGCGCGATGGTCGCGCACGGACAGGCCTCCCCGTCGCTTACGCCGAAAGGCGCTTGCGACCGTGGGCGCGGCGAGCTGCAATGACCTTGCGGCCGCCCTTGGTCGCCATACGCGCACGGAAGCCGTGGCGGCGCTTGCGAACCAGCTTGCTCGGTTGATACGTCCTTTTCACGGCACTTCTCCGGTCACATGGCAGGCCGAGCTCTCAGGACCCGCGCCTGTCTTGGATTCTTTGGGGGGAAACCCCGAAACTGTTTGCAAAAAAGATCAGCGCCCGAGACGAGCGCTGTCAGCCCGCGGCTTATGACGGAAGCGGGCGGCAAAGTCAACGCCGCTCTCGCCCGCCGCCGCTTTTCTTTCCCGCGGGCGGGGTGTGACGCACCCCTTCCCGGGCGCTACATAACATAAGAGAGGGCCAAGGCGCACGGGGGATCGCTGTCGTGACCGAATTGCTGAAGCCGGATTTGTGCGTGATCGGGGCGGGCGCGGGCGGCCTGTCCGCCGCGGCCATCGCCGCGTCCTTCGGCGTGTCGGCCGTGCTTGTCGAGCAGGACCGGATGGGGGGAGCCTACCTCAACCGGGGCTGTGTGCCCTCAACGGCCCTGCTTGCCGCGGCCCACCGCCTTCATGCGATCCGCGAGGCTTCCCGGTTCGGCCTTGAGACGAAAGGCGAGGCAACGGATTTCTCGAGGGTGATGGCGCATGTGCGGGGTGTGGTGGAGAGGATCGAGCCGTTGAATTCCACGGAGCGGTTCACGGCGATCGGCGCGCGGGTCATCCACGCGCCGGGCCGTTTCATCGACGCCGCGACGGTCGTGGCCGGAGGCTTTGAGATCAAGGCCCGCCATTTCATCCTCGCCACGGGCTCCCGGCCCGAGGAGCCGACGATTCCCGGCCTCGACGGCGTGCCGCATTTGACGACCGATACGATCTTCGACCTCGCGGAGGCCCCGGAGCACCTGATTGTCCTTGGTGCGGGCGCGTATGCGGTGGAGTTTGCGCAGGCCTTCCGGCGGCTGGGCGCGCGGGTGACGCTGGTCGATGCGGCAAGCCGGATTCTTCCACAGGAAGACCCGGAAATGGCGGCGGTCATCGCCCGCGCCCTTGAGGCCGATGGGGTCACCCTGCGGCTCGGGTCTGGTGCGGAGAAGGTGGAAGCCGTTTCAGGGGGAGGGCTCTTGCTGCATCCGGGTGACGGCCTTTCGATTGCGGGCAGCCACCTGCTTGTCGTGACAGAGCGCCGGCCCGTGACGGAGAGCCTCGGCCTTGAGGCGGCGCGGATCAAAACCGATGATTCGGGAATCGTTGTGGATCGCGGCCTCAAGACCTCGAACCACAGAGTCTATGCCATTGGCGATTGTGCGGGCGGCGCGGCGCGGGCCGGGCATTTGAGCCATGTGGCGAACCATCAGGCGGGTCTCGTCCTCCGCAACGCCCTGTTTCATCTCCCGGTCAGTATCGACAACATCCCGATACCGCGCGTGATCCAGACCGATCCCGAACTGGCGATAGTCGGCCTGTCGGAGGAGGAGGCGAGGGCCATCTACCGCACCATCCGCATTCTCCGCTGGCCCTTGGCCGAGAACGACAGGGCCCGGGCGGAGCACGCGACCGAGGGTTTCATCAAGGCTATCGCCACGCCGCGTGGGCAGGTGCTCGGCTGTGCTATCGTGGGCGCGCATGCGGGCGAGCTGATCTCTCCCTGGACGCTTGCCATCGCCCATAATCTCAAGATATCCGACCTCGCCGGTCTCGTTTTCCCTTACCCCACCTTTTCGGAGGTGACGAAGCGGGCGGCGGTCGAATTCGTGAAGCCCACCACGCAGAGTCCCTGGGTGCGCCGCTTCATCGGCCTGGCGCGGATCTTTGGATAGGATCGGGATGCAAGGCTCTGGCCCCATCATCCACCGCTTGTCGGGCCGTTTCGGCCTTTCGGGGCGGCTGCTCGTTCTGACCGTGGCGTTCGTCATGGTCGCCGTGGTGCTGGTCTATCTGCCTTCCGTCGCGAGCTATCGCATCAACTGGCTGAACGACCGCCTCGCCGCGGCCCAGATCGCGGCTCTCGTTCTCGAGGCCGCACCCGAAGGGAGCCTCTCGGAAGATCTCGAAATGCGCCTTCTCGAAGGCGTGGGCGCGCGGGCCGTCGCGGTGCGCGGCGGCGGCCGGCGAAGGCTTCTGGCCGCCGGAGACGTCCCGCCTGAGGTCAGCAAGACGGTGGACTTGCGCCAATCGAGCTGGGTGCAGCTTGGCCGCGATACTCTTGAAACCCTGCTCGTCCCGGCGGACAAGCCGATTCGCGTCATCGGCCCCGGCATGGGGGTCGATTTCGTCGAGATGATCTTCGACGAGCGGCCCTTGCGCTCGGCGATGCTCGATTTCTCGCGGGAGATCCTGCTTCTCTCCCTCATCGTCGCCGGCGTGATCGTGAGCCTGCTTTATTTCGCCTTGCAATGGGTGATCGTGCGGCCCGTGCGGCGGCTCTCGGGCAATATCGCCTCCTTCGCCAGCCGTCCGGAGGATGCCGCCCGCGTGATCCGGCCCACCGGCCGCTCGGACGAGATCGGCGTGGCGGAACAGGCGCTGGCGCAGATGGAGGCCACCCTCGCTGGCGAACTGCGCCAGAAGAGGCGGCTTGCCGAACTCGGCCTCGCGGTCAGCAAGATCAACCATGAACTGCGCAACATGCTCACCACGGCGCACCTTCTTACGGAGCGTCTCGACAGGGTGAACGACGCCACCGTGCAAAGGGTGGCGCCCCGCCTCGTGGCGACCCTCGACCGGGCGAGCGCCTTCTGCGAGGCGACGCTGGCCTATGGCCGCGCCACGGAGCATCTGCCCCAGCGCCACCGAATCGCCTTAAGGCCCGTCGTCGAGGACCTTGCCGATCTCACCCATCTCGCCCCGGAGGCCGGCATTGCCTTCACCATCGACGTGCCCGACGACCTCACGATCGACGCCGACCGGGAGCAGCTCACGCGCATCCTCGTGAACCTCATCCGCAACGCGGTGCAGGCCCTGCGTCAGGCCGGGGCGACCGACGGCCCGCCGAAAATCACCGTGCGGGCGAATCGCCAGGGACACGAGGTCGAGGTCCTCGTCGAGGATAACGGGCCGGGCGTGCCCGAGCGCGTGCGCGAAAATATTTTCGGGGTCTTTCAAAGCTCCACACAGGCCGGCGGCACCGGCCTTGGCCTCGCCATTGCCGCCGAACTGGTGAATTTGCACGGCGGAACCGTCGCCCTCGCCGATACGCCCCTTGGCGCCTCGTTCCGCTTCACGATCCCCGACCGGGACGCGGTGGGGGGCGATGTTTGAAAAGGAGTGCACGAAGAGGGTTGCCAAGAGCCGCAGAAAGCTCTAAGTGACCGGCCTCCGCACAACGCTGCCTCTCAAAAAGCAGCTGCCGAGGGCGCCCGTAGCTCAGCTGGATAGAGCACCAGACTACGAATCTGGGGGTCAGAGGTTCGAATCCTTTCGGGCGCGCCATCTTCCTTCAAAACAAAACATTACAAGATCTGCCGGGCAAAGGCTCGTCACGACGCGTGTGCTGCGTGCCATGCATCTCAAAATGCGACTTACCTTCCGCGCCTCATGGCGATAGGAACGCGAG
Organism: Microvirga flavescens; assembly: GCF_003290125.1. GTDB lineage: Bacteria > Pseudomonadota > Alphaproteobacteria > Rhizobiales > Beijerinckiaceae > Microvirga > Microvirga flavescens. The sequence continues at coordinate 452,294 of NZ_QMKH01000002.1, read as the reverse complement.
CAACGAAACGCGCGTGGGTTGAGTGGTGGAGCAAGGACGGTCTGAGGGGATCTATGGGGTTCCGCCTGGGGAGCTGGTGGACGTGCCTTTGGGCGCGATCCAGTTCTCGCCGCTTATGCCCAGGTCGGAAAAGCTCGAGGAATGCGACGAGGATACTCTTGGCGGGATGATCGTGCTGGGGCCGCCTGGCACCGTCGAACGGCGTTACACGCTCGCCCTTGCCTTGAAGGCCTTGGCTCCCGGCGCGCCGTTCACCGTGCTTGCGCCCAAGGACAAGGGCGGATCGCGACTCGGGAAGGAGCTCGCCGGTTTCGGCTGCACGGTCAGCGAAACGGCGCGGCGGCATTATCGCATCTGCACCTGTGAACGCCCGGCGGTGCTGACGGGGCTCGAAGAGGCGCTTGCCGAGGGGGCTCCCCGGTTTGATGAGGCGCTCGGCTTGTGGACGCAACCGGGCGCGTTCAGCTGGAACCGCATCGATCCGGGAAGCGCGCTTCTCGTGCGGCACTTGCCGCAGCTTGCCGGAAACGGCGCGGATCTTGGGTGCGGCATCGGCTATCTTTCGCGTGCCGTTCTGGCATCGCCCAAGGTGCAGCGTCTGACAGCGATCGATATCGACCGCCGGTCCGTCGAAGCCGCGCGGCGCAATCTCGATGATCCGCGTGTGTCCGTCTCATGGGCCGACATCCGCAAATCCGGCACGCAAGTGACGGGCCTCGATTTCGTCGTGATGAATCCTCCTTTCCATGATGGTGGGGCCGAGGATCGGAGCCTGGGACAAAGCTTCATCCGCAGGGCCGCTGAAGCATTGCGTCCGGGCGGCGTTTGCTGGCTCGTCGCCAACCGGCATTTGCCTTACGAGGCGTTGTTGAAAGAGCATTTCAAGCGCGTGACGCTGACGGTCGAGGCCGAGGGTTACAAGATCTACGAGGCACAAAGATGAGCAAGGGCGTCACGACTTTGCGGCTCGACAGGCTTCTCGCCAATCTGGGCTACGGCTCGCGCCGCGAGATCCAGCAACTGGCCCGCGCGGGCGCGGTGACGCTCGACGGCGTCGAGATCGAGGATGCCGATCAACGCATCGCCATCACGCCCGATCTCTCCGAGCGCATGCGCGTCGACGACGAGCCACTCGATCCGCCGCCGGGATTGGCGCTGATGCTGCACAAGCCCCTTGGCGTGACATGCTCGCACAAGGAGGCGGGGCCGCTTGTCTATGGGCTTCTGCCCGAACGCTGGCGGCGGCGCGATCCGGCGATCTCGACCATCGGTCGGCTCGACAAGGAAACCTCCGGTCTCCTCTTGCTGACGGATGACGGAGCCTTGCTGCACAAGGTGATTTCGCCACGTCATCATGTCGCCAAGCGATACCGCGTAACGCTTGATCGCCCGCTGCGCGGTGATGAGGCGGGCATTTTTGCTGCGGGCACTTTGATGCTCGAAGGCGAGGACAAGCCGCTCCTGCCGGTGCAGATGGAAACGCTGTCTCCGACGAGCGCTTACGTGACGCTGACGGAAGGGCGTTACCATCAGGTGCGCCGCATGTTCGCTGCCGTCGGCAACCACGTCACGGCTTTGCATCGCGATCGTATCGGTGGGCTGACGCTGCCCGACGATCTGCAGGCAGGGGAATACCGCATCTTAAGCGACAAGGATGTCGCGCTGGTGTTCGCACCAACCTAGCTGCGCGCCCCCTCTGTCACATGGATGTAAAATTCATGTCATCAAACTGAAGCAGCGAATCGCCTTTAGTCCTCGCAAAAGATCAGCGAGGTAATTCCGTGCTTCAGGATCTTGAAGTGACGCGCGTGCGGACGCTTTTTCTGTCCGACATTCATCTTGGCACCAAGGGATGCCAAGCGGGGCATCTTCTCGATTTCCTCAAGGAATACGATGCGGATGTCATCTATCTCGTCGGTGACATTATCGATGGCTGGCGTCTGAGGTCGGGCTGGTATTGGCCGCAGGCCCACAACGACGTGGTGCAGAAGCTCCTGCGCAAGGTGCGCAAGGGAACGCGGCTCATCTACATTCCCGGCAATCATGACGAGTTCATGCGCGATTATATCGGCAGCCATTTCGGCGGAATCGAGTTGGTCGATCAGGCCATCCACGAAGCGGCGGACGGCAAGCGTTATCTTGTGATCCACGGCGATCAGTTCGATCTCGTCGTGCGCCACGCTCGCTGGCTCGCGCTGCTTGGCGACTGGGCCTACACCACGGCGCTGTTCGTCAACACCTATCTCAATCTCGTTCGCCGCCGCATGGGTCTGACTTATTGGTCGCTCTCGGCCTGGGCGAAATTAAAGGTCAAGAATGCCGTCAATTTCATCAGCCAGTTCGAGGATTTTCTCTCCTCCGAAGCGAAGCGGCAGGAGGTGGATGGCGTGATCTGCGGTCACATCCATCACGCCGCGCTTCATGACACGTTCGGCATTCGCTATGTGAACACCGGCGACTGGGTCGAGTCCTGCACAGCGGTTGTCGAGCATTATGACGGAACGCTCGAAATCGTCCGCTGGCTCGACGGAAAAGCTCTTCCGGCGTCGCAGGTGCGGGCCCTCGTGTCGCAACCGACAAGGCAGGCGGCCTGATGCGCTTGATGATCGCAACGGATGCGTGGCATCCGCAAATCAACGGGGTCGTGCGCTCTCTCGAATACATGGCGCAGCAGGCGCCGCATTTCGATGCGCAGGTTTCCTTTCTCACGCCGCAACGTTTCCGCTCGGTGCCTATGCCGGGCTATGGCGAAATTCGCTTGTCGCTTGTTCTGCCCGGGATGGTGGAGCGCGTCTTGCGCGAGGAAGTACCGACTCATGTGCATATCGCCACCGAAGGCCCCATCGGCTTTGCCACGCGCCAGGCTTGCCTGCGGATGGGAAGGACGTTTACGACAAGCTATCACACGCGCTTTCCCGAATACGTCTCCGCGCGCGTCCCGGTTCCTGAGGATTGGACCTATCGCGTTCTGCGGCGCTTCCATGCGTCGGCTTCTGTTACGATGGTCAGCACGCCTTCTCTCGAGCGGCAGTTGAGGGAGCGGGGCTTCCAGCATATCAGGCGCTGGACGCGCGGCGTCGATACCGAGCTTTTCCGCCCGCGTGAGACGCGCGTACTCGATGTGCCGGGTCCGGTCTTTCTCTATGTGGGCCGCGTTGCTGTTGAGAAGAACATCGAGGCGTTTCTCTCACTCGATCTGCCGGGCACGAAGGTCGTTGTCGGCGACGGGCCGGCGCGGCAGGAATTGCAGGCGAAGTACAAGAGCGCGCTTTTTCTCGGCGCACGGACCGGCGAAGCCTTGGCTGAAATCTACGCCTCCGCGGATGTGTTCGTGTTCCCAAGTCTCACCGACACTTTCGGCATCGTGCTGCTCGAAGCGTTGGCCTCTGGCCTTCCTGTCGCCGCCTTTCCCGTCACCGGGCCGCTCGATGTGATCGAGGGTTCAGGTTGCGGCGTACTCGACAACGATCTTCAGAAAGCGGCGCTGGCCGCGCTTGAGATTTCGCGTTCGCGGTGCCGCGCCTATGGCGAGAGCTTTACTTGGCGCGAAAGTGCGAGGCAATTTTTCTCTAACATCCGCACGGCGCAATCCGCAACGGGCGAGATTCTGTCGCGGGATGGCATATCGCACTTCGATTGCGCCGAGACTGTCACCGAGCTTACATAGAGTCGTTCTAGGGTTCCTCCCATCTCAAGGGAGAGAGAAATGAACGAGCATGAAATTCGCCTTCGCGCCAGCGATCTGGAAGATTCCGGCGACAAGGGCATCAATCCTTCGCAGAACCTCACGATGGGCGAGGTGATTGCGGCGCGCTTCAACCGCCGTGATTTGTTGAAGGGATCGCTTGCCGTTGCCGCGATTTCCGCGACGGTTGGAAACCGCGCGCTTGCGGCGAATCCGCCAGTAGCCACGAAGGGCCGCGGAGCTTCTTTCAACTTCAAGGAAATCGAAGCGGGTGTCGATCATACCCACCACGTCGCCGAAGGTTATGACGCACAGATCCTGCTGCGCTGGGGCGACCCGATCTTCCCCGATGCGCCGGAATTCGACCCTGCCGCGCAGAGCGCCGAAAAGCAGCGCCGCCAGTTCGGCTACAACAGCGACTTCGTCGGCTACATTCCGCTCAACGGATCGAGCGACCACGGCCTCCTCGTCGTCAACCACGAATACACCAATGAGGAACTGATGTTCCCCGGCGTCGGCGTGCAGGACATGAAGGATGTCAACTTCGCCGGCATGACCAAGGATCTCGTCGATATCGAGATGGCGGCTCATGGTGGCGCGGTCGTCGAGATCAAGCGTCAGAACGGCAAGTGGCAGCTGGTGAAGGACTCGAAGTACAACCGCCGCATCACCGCCGAGACGCCGATCGAGATCACAGGCCCGGCGGCAGGCCATGACCGCATGAAGACTACTGCCGACGCAAGCGGCCGCAAAGTGAACGGCATGGTCAATAATTGCGCCGGCGGCGTCACCCCTTGGGGCACGTGGCTCAGCTGCGAGGAAAACTTCAACGGCTATTTTTGGGGCAAGCTCGCCGACGATCATGCCGAGGCGAAGAACTACAAGCGCTACGGTATCGGCTCTCCCGCTTATGCGTGGGGCAAGTTCTACGACCGCTTCGACATCGTGAAGGAGCCGAACGAGGCCAACCGCTTCGGCTGGGTTGTCGAGATTGATCCTTTCGACGCGAATGCCGTGCCGAAGAAGCGCACGGCGCTCGGCCGCACGAAGCACGAGGGCGCTGCCGGCATCGTGAGCCGCGACGGTCACTATGTGATGTATCTCGGTGATGACGAGCGCTTCGACTACGTCTACAAGTTCGTCACTGCCGGCAAGGTCGATCCCGCCAACCGCGCCGCCAACTTCAACCTGCTCGACAGCGGCGTTCTCTACGTGGCGAAGTACAACGCCGACGGCACCGGCACGTGGCTTCCGCTTGTGCACGGCCAGGGTCCGTTGACGGAGGCGAACGGCTTCAAGAGCCAGGCGGACGTGTTGATCGAGACGCGCCGCGCGGCGGATCTTCTCGGCGCCACGAAGATGGACCGTCCGGAAGATATCGAGGCGAACCCGGCGACGAACCGCGTCTATGTGATGTTGACCAACAACACGCGCCGCAAGGACGATCAGGTCGATGCCGCGAACCCACGCGCGAACAACGCATTCGGTCACATCGTCGAGATGCTTCCCGAAGGCGGGGATCATGCTGCCAAGGCCTTCACCTGGGAAGTGCTGGTGAAGTGCGGCGATCCTTCCGTCGCTTCGGTGGGCGCCACTTTCTCGTCGGAGACGACGAAGAACGGCTGGTTCGGCATGCCGGACAATTGCGCCGTCGACAGCCAGGGCCGCCTGTGGATCGCGACCGACGGCAACAACGCCAAGGCCACCGGACGCGCTGACGGCCTGTGGGCGCTGGAGACGGAAGGCGAGATGCGCGGCACCTCAAAGCACTTCTTCCGCGTGCCGGCCGGCGCGGAAATGTGCGGCCCCTTCTTCACGCCGAATGACGAAACGCTTTTCCTTGCGGTTCAGCATCCCGGCGAGGCGGAAGAAGGCGCTCCCGCGAGCTACGACAAGCCGGCGACCCGCTGGCCGGACTTCAAGGACAACCTGCCCCCGCGTCCGTCCGTTCTCGTCGTTACCAAGCAGGGCGGCGGCAAGATCGCCTGATCCCCCGCAAGCTCGGCAAACGAAAAGGGCGGCTTGAAAAAGCCGCCCTTCTTCTTTTTGGGCTTTCGAAAAGATGCGAAAAGCGCCTCAGACTGCCGCCGGAGCTTTCGTGCTGGCCTCAGCCGGAGCCTTCTTGCTAGCGCGCTTCTTGGCGGCCTTGGGTGTAGCCGCCTTTTCGGCCTTCTTGGCTTTCTTGGTGCTCTTGGCCTTGGGGGCCTTCTTCTTGGGAAGAGCGTCTTCGATCAGGCCGGAGGCGACGACGATGACGTCCTTCACCGCGTCCTCGGCGGCCTGGGCGATCTTTTTCACCTTGGGACGCTGGCTGTTGAGCACGCCCGCCGCCGCGTTGGCAGCCGCCAGCAAGGCATCGGCGAGGACCTTGCGGCCGGTATCGGAATTCAGCAGCCCTTCCAACAAATCGCCCTGGCGAACGGTCTTGGGGATTTTCACGCCAGCTACGGTCTTGGGCAGCTTGGTCTTCGCTTTCTTGGTCATCGAGACACTCCGGTTGCGCTGAAAAGCGCTGTGAGGGGCGTCATGTTCCATGAACAGAAATTATGACAACCATATTGCAGTTTCTTGTATAAGCCTGCCAGTACCAGTCGAAATGGAACCGCTCGAAATGCCAGGCCGTCTGCCGCCCCTGATTGCGCTGCGCGCCTTCGATGCCGTCGGGCGGGCCGGGAGCCTGCGCGCGGCGAGCGAGGAATTGGCGGTCAGCCACACGGTTATCTCGCGCCATATTCATAACCTGGAGGCCCGGCTCGGCCTGACGCTCTTTCGCCCACAGGGGCGGGGGCTCGTTCTGACGGAGGAAGGCGCGCGCTACCATGCCCAGATCCGGCAGGCCTTTGACCAGATTGCCCGCGCCACCGCTGAACTGAAACGTGGGCAGAGGCGCAGCCTCGAAATCTGGTGTATTCCGGGCCTCGCGACCTTGCGCCTGATGCCGCGCCTCTCCGATCTCGAAACCGTTCTGCCCGAGTGCGAGATTATTCTTCGTCCGACGCTCACGCGCCCGCAATTGCTGCGGGGCGAGGCGGACGTCGAAATCGCTTATCTCGAAGACGATCACATCGCGGATGGGTTGCGGGCCGAAATTCTCGCAAGGCCTCGTGTCTTTCCCGTCGCGAGCCCCGCCTTTCTCGCGCGCCACCATATCGACAGCTCCAATGTCGAAGAGGCTTTGAGGCTGCCGCTGGTGCATGAGGAATCCACCTCGCAATGGCACGTGTGGCTGCGGCGAGCGGGCCTGCGTGACGTTCCCAACCTTCATGGGCCGCACCTCTGGCACGCGCATCTCACCATCGAGGCGGCGCGGCTTGGGCAGGGTGTTGCCATCGCCAACGAGGTGCTCGTTGCCGACGATCTCGCCGCCGGGCGGCTGGTGGAGATCGGCGCGACCGACATTGAGCTCGGCGCTTATTACGTCATCGCCTCAAAGGCACGCTGGGACGATCCGGATGTCGTGAAGCTGCGGGGCTGGTTCAAGGAGGTCATGAACCTGCCAGGCCAATAGGTGCATTTCATGCACCAGTCCCGCGCAAAATAGATCATTGTTGCGCGGGTCTGTCCCGGGGAAACTGGGCATAGATTTCCCCGAGGGTTTCATCCATGACCACCAATGCAGAGCTTCTTGCCCGCCGCCAGGCCGCCATTCCGCGCGGTGTCGGCCACTCCACCCCCATTTCCGCCGCCCGGGCCGAGAATGCCGAGGTTTGGGACGTGGAGGGCAAGCGCTATGTGGACTTTGCGGGCGGTATCGCGGTGTTGAACACCGGCCACCGCAACCCGGCTGTCATGGAGGCGGTGAAGGCTCAGATGGAGCTTTTCACTCACACCTGCTTCCAGGTGCTGATGTATGAATCCTACATCGCCCTCGCGGAGCGGCTGAACGCCATTGCGCCGATCTCCGAGCCTGCCAAGTCGGTCTTCTTCACGACTGGCGCGGAGGCCACGGAGAACGCGATCAAGATCGCCCGCGCGGCGACGGGCCGCTCAGGCGTCATCGCCTTCACCGGCGGTTTCCATGGACGCACGATCATGGCGATGAACATGACCGGCAAGGTGGTGCCCTACAAGAAGGGCTTCGGCCCCGCTCAGCCGGAGATCTGGCATGTGCCGTTCCCGGTGCCTCAGCTCGGCGTCGAGGTCGAGGATTCGCTGAAATATCTCAACTTCCTCTTCAAGGCCGATGTCGATCCTTCGCGCGTGGCGGCAATCATCGTCGAGCCCGTGCAGGGCGAGGGCGGCTTCCATCAGGCCCCGGCGGAACTGATGCGCGCGCTTCGCAAAATCTGCGACGAGCACGGCATCGTTCTCGTGGCCGATGAAGTGCAGACGGGCTTTGGCCGCACCGGCAAGATGTTCGCGATGGAGCATTACGATGTCGCGGCGGATCTGATTTGCGTGGCGAAGAGCTTGGCTGGCGGCTTCCCGCTCTCCGGCGTCGTCGGCCGCGCGGCGATCATGGACGCGGCGGAGCCGGGCGGACTTGGCGGAACCTATGCCGGCAATCCGCTCTCCTGCGCCGCCGCGCTTGCCGTGCTCGACGTGTTCGAGAAGGAAAAGCTCGTCGAGCGCTCCAACGTCATCGGCCAGCGCATCAAGGCGCGTCTTGAAGCAATCCAGCGCCGCAATGACGTGACGCCGATTGCCGCGATCCGTGGTCCGGGTGGCATGGTCGCCTTCGACATCGTCAAGGAGCCGGGCACCGACATTCCGGATGCGGAGGCGACGAAGCGTATTACCACGGCGGCTTATGAGAAGGGCCTGGTTCTGCTCTCATGTGGTGTCTATGCCAACACCATCCGCATTCTGGTGCCGCTGACCGCTGACGATAAGGTGATCGACGAGGGGCTCGACTTGCTCGAGGCGGCGCTCGCGGCATAAATTTGATCAATCCCGGCGGCCCGTGACGAAGCGGGCCGCTTCTCACTTTTCGAAACAGTGCGGTTTACAATGATCTTGCGCGATCCAACCCTTCTTCGCGAAGCCTGCCTTATCGATGGCGCCTGGACGGGCCAGCCGGTCGATCCGGTCGAGAACCCGGCGACGGGCGAACTTCTCGCGCGCGTGCCGCGCTTCGGCGCTGATGAGGCGACGCGCGCCATCGAGGCCGCTGCGGCGGCGTTCAAGCTCTGGTCGAAGAAAACCGCCAAGGAGCGCAGCAACATCCTGCGTCGCTGGTTCGACCTGATCATCGCCAACAAGGAAGACATCGCACTCATCATGACGAGCGAGCAGGGCAAACCCCTCGCCGAGGCGCGCGGCGAGGTCGATTATGCCGCGTCCTTCGTGGAGTTCTATGCGGAAGAAGCCAAGCGCATTTATGGCGAGACCATCCCGAGCCATCGCGGCGACGCGCGCATCGTCGTGGCGCGCCAGCCCATCGGCGTCATCGCCGCGATCACGCCGTGGAATTTCCCGGCGGCGATGATTACCCGTAAGGTTTCGCCCGCGCTTGCCGCAGGCTGCACCGCCGTCATCAAGCCCGCACCTGAGACGCCGCTGACGGCTTTGGCCCTCGCTGCTCTTGCCGAGCGCGCTGGCATTCCGGCAGGCGTTTTGAACGTGATTACGGGCGATGCTCCCGCTATCGGCAAGGTCATGACCGAGCATCCCATCGTGCGCTTCATCGGCTTTACTGGTTCGACCGCCGTCGGCAAGCTGCTCATGCAGCAGGCAGCGTCCACGGTGAAGAAAGTGGGCCTCGAGCTTGGCGGCAACGCACCCTTCATCGTCTTTGACGATGCGGATATCGATGCGGCGGTGGAAGGCGCCATCGTCTCCAAGTTCCGCAACATGGGCCAGACCTGTGTGTGTGCCAACCGCATTTATGCGCAGGAGGGCATTTACGATGCCTTCGTCGACAAGCTCGCCAAGCGCGTGTCGCAGATGAAGGTCGGCTCCGGTGTCGAGGAAGGTGTCGTGCAGGGCCCGCTCATCACCATGAAGGCGGTGGACAAGGTCGAGCAGCATATCGCCGATGCAGTGGGGCGTGGTGCGAAAGTGCTCACGGGCGGCAAGCGTCACGCGCTCGGCCGCAGCTTCTTCGAACCGACGGTGCTTGCCAATGTCGACACCTCCATGCGCATCACGCGGGAGGAAACGTTCGGCCCCGTGGCGCCGGTCTATCGCTTCAAGGACGAGGCCGATGTGATTGCGCAGGCCAACGCCACCGAGTTTGGCCTCGCGGCCTATTTCTATGCCCGCGATCTTGGCCGCGTGTTCCGTGTGGCGGAAGAGCTGGAATACGGCATGGTCGGCGTGAACACGGGTCTGATCGCAACTGAGGTCGCACCCTTCGGTGGCGTCAAGGAAAGCGGCATCGGGCGCGAAGGCTCACGCCACGGTGTCGAAGAATTCGTCGAGATGAAGTACATGCTTCTCGCGGGCCTTGATCGCTAACACATGATCGAAGCGCCGGGACAATCGGCGCTTCGTTTCTTTTGGGCGGGCGCGGGCGAATTGACGTCCGCCTAATATTCCCACTCTGCGCCGACGCCGATGGACGTGTCTCCCGTCGCGCCGACGCCGCCTTGCACGCGAATGCGGCGGGTCACGTCGATATCGACCGAAATGCCGCTATCCTCAGGCTTCGCTCCTGCCTTCACACCGATGCTCACGCGGTCACCGATGGCGCGTGAAAGGCCGACCGTCGGGCCGCCCTGTGCGCCAACCGAAATATCGAGGTTGTCCACCCCGAGCGAACGCCGCAATTGCTCGAACACATTGTTGCCGCCCGCGAGTTGCGCGGCGGCTTGTGCGAGCTGAAGCGCCTGACCGGCGGAGAGACTGCCGGACGGTTTCTCAAACAGAATCTGCGAGAGCACCTCATCCTGCGGCAGCGTGGGGTCGGACGTGAAGGTGAATTGCGGCGCATCAGCGGGGCCCGTGACAGCGACATAAGCCGTGATGCTGCTGGAGCGGCTTTCGGCCATGAAGTCCAGATCCGGAATGAGGTTCCCCGTCAACGACACACGCCCGCGCGTGAAATCGAGCCTGCGGCCAAGCACGGTCAAGCGCCCGCGCCTCAGATCGAACGCGCCGGTGGCGGTAGGGTTCGCGAGCGTTCCCGTCAGGCGCAAGTCGCCGCCGAGTTCCGCGTCGATGCCGCGTCCGCGCACGAAGATCCGGCTTGGCGCAGCGATCGTGAGATCGAGGGCGGCATCGAAAGCCCGAGCGCGGCGTTCGTTGCGCTTTGCGCGTGCGGCCAGCGCCAGGCGCGCCTTCGCCTCCGGTGTCGGATGAAGATGCTTCGTTCCGGGGAGCGGACGCGTCGTCGCGGGCAGGTTCTCAGGCACGGTAATGTCGGTTGAGATCACATCGACCTTTCCGCTGATCCGTGGGCGTTGCGCGAGCGGTCCCGAGATGTCGAGGGCGAGATTGGCGGTGCCGGTGACGAGATTGCTCGATACCAGCTGCGCCCGTTGCCCTGAAATTCTGATCTCACCCGGAAAGCCTGCCTGCGGGTCGACCCGTATGCGGCCACTGGCATTCAGGCTGCCACCGTTTGGGGTTCTGGCGGAAAGGTTCTCGATGGTCACATCGCTGCCGTGCGCAATCATACGGCCTTGAATGTTTTGAATCCGGATACCCTGCTCCGCATCCGTAAAACCGCCACCCGATACGGTGATCGTTCCATCCATTTGCGGCGATGAGACGGTGCCCGATAGGCGCATGTCCAGCACGACGCTTCCGGACATGCGCTGTCCCGAGGCTGAGAGGAAGGTGTTTGCTACGCCGAGATCGAGACGTCCCTGCGTCGTGAGATCGAGTGCCCCGGATTGAGAGAGAGGCGCGCTCCCGGAGATGCGCAAAGTTCCGGAGCGTCCCGCATCGAGCGTGCCGTTGAGGGTCGTTCGCCCGTTCGCAAGCCGCCCCTCCGCCGCCATATCGACGGGTGGCAATCCCGCTTCGCGGGTGAGGCGTGAGACACGAATGCGCCAATCGCCTGCAGGAGCTTGCGCCGTTCCCGTCACCCGCGCGTTCCCGTTGACGGTTCCGGTCACCCCGAGGCCCGGCATGAAAATATCCGCTGCGCTCAAAGGAACGGCTTCGGCATCGATCCTCAAATCGAGCGCGGAGCCGATAACTCCGTCGAGCGAGAGCTGGCCGGCATCGATTGCGAGGATGAAGCCGCGCATTTCCAAGCCGCTCTCGATCAACGTGATCGTCGCCGGTTGTGAAAGGGCGATCCGGCGTCCATCGCGGCGAGCGGTGAAGCTTGCGATCTCGAAGCGGATGCGATCTGCCGGAACGAGTCGCCCACGTGCATCGAGAGAGAAGCCCCGTGCTTGCGCTGTTACAGTGATGTCACTCGCGCTTGCCGCACCTTTCGCGTCGATTCTCACTTGCGAGAAGGTTTCGCCAGAGACGGACGCCTGATCGATGGAGATGACGCCATCGACAATGGGCTTTGCGTAAATGGCGCTGAGCATCGCCTTCGCGACGAATTGCCCGATCTTGATGTTGGCGATGCTGACGCCTTTCCCTTGCGCGTCGATGCCGACATTTTGCCGACCGTTTGCAGCATCGAGCCGAATGTCGGCATTGATGGATCCGGAAAGGGGGGACAGCACAAGCGGCGAAAGATCGTCGAGATCCTTGGCATCAAGGGCAATGTGTCCGTTGACGAGCCTGTTCGTATCGCGTGTCAGGTTCCCTCGCGCATGAACGGAGCCGATAGTGATGTCGAGGCTGTCGAGAAGCCAACCGCCATCGACCTTCTTTGCGACATGCAATCGGCCATTCGCGGGCTTCCGGTCGATTTCGCCGCGCAGCGTCATTCTGGCATCGAAGTTGCCGAAAATGTCATTGATCGTTGTCTCAAGTTCAAGGCGGGGGATTGCTCGCCCGAGTGCCTTCGCATCGGAGAGAACGGCGCGAGCGCTGACATCAGGGCGGTTGAGCGTGCCGGTGGCGTGAGCAAGGACCTGTCCTTTGCCTGCCAATCGCTTGTCTGCATATTGCAATGCCGGAAGATCGATGGTCGCGTTGACATCCACCTTGCTCGGGCGCACGTCGCCGTCAAACGTTGCGCTCGCATGTGCGCCGGCGAGAACGAACTGGCGGAAGCCGAATCCGCCGCCGCGCAAAAGGCTCACACCACCGGAAACGGAGACCTGGCCGCCCATGAGGCCATCGACAGGCTGGAGACCCGTGCCAACACCAGTCGCCTTGCCGCTCAGCGTTGCGACGACGGGACCTTTCGACATTAGCCCGCGCACATCGGCGCGAAGGTCAAGCGCCCCTTTCAACGCGAGAGAAGAGACATCGCCGAAGCGCGAGAGATCGGGCACTTTCACCTGCAGGGTGCCGGTTGCATCCTCCGAGCCGACGCGCCCCGTAAAACGCGCTTCCATTGTCGGTGTCGCGATCTGCGCCGTCTCGACATCCGCCGTTCGCTCGGGCGAGACGCTTGCGCGCACCGAGAGTTTCAACGTGTCGCCCACCGCCTTGGCGAGCGCGGCGTCCGCAAGATTGAGGCCACTGGCGTTCAGGTCCGCAACAAGGGCGATGCGCGTTGCGGGATCGGAAATGTCTCCGTTCGGTATCGCGGAGAAGTTCGCATCGAGCTTGGCAAAACGGCCTGAAGGCAAACTCGCGTTTTGTGCGCTCAACGTGCCGGAGACATGCGGGGCCGACAATGTGCCCGTGACGGTTCCGTCAAAGGTGAAGGAGCCGATCTCGGCGCCGCCGGCAATAGTCTTTCCTTGTGTGCCCGGGATCGCGCGGGCGTTGACCTTGAAATCGAGGGTCCTGTCCGCGCCGAGGTGGCCCGTGGCGTCGAGCCTCGCGGTTTGGGAGACGAGCGACAATTCAGGAATGGTGAAGCCGCCATCGCCTGCAAACAGCGTCTGCGCGCGCAGACGCGTAGTGCCTGCAAAGACTGGTCCGACAGGTTGCGGCAGGAGGCCTTCGACCTGTGCGCTCATGTCGAGATCGAGCTGTCGCTCCGCACCGTCGCGCCGCAAATGCGCGGTTCCCGTCGCGCCGATGGTGTCGCCAGCGGTGAAGGCGAGTTGCGCGTCGAACATATCGAGCGTGCCCTTGCCGTCGAGGGTTAGCCTGACAGGCGGAAGGCCGGGAATGTTGAGGGCGCGAGCGAGGATGCCGCCTGCGGGCTCGTCATGTGTCAGGGAGATTTCGAGAGCCTGCTGCGCGTAAGTCAGCCGGGCGTTCACCTGCCCCGGCGCGTCGAGACGGTGCGCTTCGAAGTTCAGGCGAAGGCCCTCGGATGGATCGCCGAGAGACGCATCGCCCGATGCGGCAAGGCGCGCGGCGATGCCAAGGATCGGCTCGCCAAGCGCAAGTTCCTGCAGCAAGAAAGCCCTGACTTCGACCTTCACCGGTAGCTCGGGCAGAAGGGGTTGGTCCGCGCCGGGAACAGGCTCCTCCGAGGGGAGTGGCTTGCGGAGAATTTCGAGCTTGCCGATCTCCAGCCGCTCGATCTCGAGACGTCGAAAGAGAAGCGCCGTGCGCCGCCAGACGAAGCGTGCCTGGTCGAGTCGCAGCCAGACACCGTCCCTGTCGGCGATGGTGATGTTGCGGATCGTGGAATCGGACGAGAGCACGCCGTCGACCGCGCCGATGGAAACGCGCGAGGTCGGCGTCGAAAGCGCGCGGGAAATGAAATCGGCGAGATAGCCTTTGTCCGTCTCGTCGCTTCGCGGCGTCTCCGCAAAGATCGTCAGCGCGCCGACGATCAGAACGAGGATTGCAAGCGATGCGAGAATGCGGCGCAGGGTGCCCATCAGAATGACTGCCCTATGCTGACATAGATCGCGACAGGCTTGTCTCCCTCGCGCCTGTTGAGAGGTGTTGCGACGTCCAGGCGGATCGGGCCGATGGGTGTGTAATAGCGCAAGCCAAGACCCGCCGAGACGAAGAGCTTGTCGTTGAATGACGGCGCGACGGCATCGAAGGCATTGCCCGCATCGATGAAGGGAACGATGCCGATGGTGTCGGTGATCTTGATGCGTGCTTCGAGCGAGGCTTCGAACAGGCTGCGCCCGCCGACTACAAAACCGAAAGGCCCCATCGGGCCGAGGCTCTGGTAGCGATAGCCGCGCACCGATCCGCCGCCGCCCGCAAAGAAGCGCCAGTTGGCGGGAATCTCGTCGAGGGATGGGCCGGCAATCGAGCCAAGGCCGATGCGGCCCGCGAGAATGTAGCGCGCCTCGTCGTCGAGCGCATAATAGGTTGAGGCCGTTCCCTTCGCGACGAACATGTTGACGGTCGAACCGAGAAAGGCGGGGTAGGGCGCGAGCGATGCGGTGATGCGCCAGCCGCGTGTCGGATCGAGGGGCCGATCCGTCGAATCGTAGGTCAGGGATGCGGGCGTTCCGACAAGAAAGTAATCGACCTCGCCAAGCACGTCGCTCGTCTGCCCCTTCTGCAGTTGCAGGCCCGCCTGAACCGAGAACGCCTCGCTGAAGCGATGACGGATCACGGCGGTGCCATCGGCAAGGCGGCTCGTGTAACCGCCGAACCTGTCACCGCCGGTTCTCGTACGCTCGATCAGGCCATCGATGAGAAGGTCATTTCGCGAGCCGTAAAGCGCGGGCTTGAGGAAGCTGGCGCGAAAGCGCCCGCCGAGGTCGGACCAATCGAGATCCTCGATGCGCTTGATGCGTGTGCCGTCGTTGCGCGGTAGAAGGAGGAGATCGGATTCAAGACGCAGCCGCTCCGCGCCGCCGAAGAGGTTGCGATGTTCCCAATAAGCGCGCAGGGCCGGGCCATCGATGGTGGAATAGTTGGCCGACAATCCGACGAGCCGGGGCTTTCGCTCTGTCGTCTCGACGAAGATCGGCAGTCGGCCCTGGCTGTCGAGCCGATCCGCCTCCCGGATGCGCACGGAGCCCAGGGCCGGGATGGTGGCGACGGATTTTCGGGTATCGGCGATGGCCTTCGGCGAATAGGGATCGCCGGGCTCCACGTAAACGAATGAGCGGACGACGGAGGCAGGAACGTTCTGCGTTCCTGAAACGCCGATCTCGCCGAAGGGGGCGATGGGGCCGGGCGCTATGACGTAAGTCACGTCCATCGTCTGCGTGGCGTGGTTCACCACGGGTTGCAACGCCACCGTCTTCACCAGAGGGTGGGACGTTGTCCGGAAATGATCGAGGATGCTGGCTTCGGCCGCCTTGAGATCGGCGGACCGCGCCGGATCTCTCGGCTTGATCCCGATAGCTTGCGGTGGAAGCTCCTCCGGGGAGAAAAGCCGCATCGTGCCGGCGTCGATCACCTCGATCCGCCTGAGACTGAAAAGCGGACCGGGAACGGCCCGGACCTTGACCGGCACCACTGAGGCTCCGCGATATCGCTCGGCGGCGCTTGCCGCGGCGGCGGGGCTGCCGTTGAAAGCCAGCCGTGCGCCTGCGACATCGATTTCCACGGTGGCGTTGTAAAAGCCCGCGCCCCAAAGGGCATCGAGCAGGGGAGCGAGGTCCGCCTGCCCCCTGCGGGCGAGGGAATCCCCATCCACGGGGGCGTCGTCTCGCAGGCGATAGAGGCTCGAGGCTTCCTGCAGAAGGCTGGTGAGGGCCCGCCCGCCCCCTTCGATCTCGAAGATCAGGCTATAGGGCAGGGCAGTCTGGGAGGGCGCTGGAGATTGTTCTTTCGTGCCAAAAAGGCCGAAAAAGTCAAAAGCCTTGGCCTCGCTCCCGGCAAAAAGAAGCAGGCAGGCGAGAATGCGTGCCGACAAGGAAACCGGATCTCGTCGGGGCAAAAGCCGCATTCCATACTCCTGACGCCCCAAACCCGCCGCAAGAATAGGGAGATTTTATGATCGCTCCCGGGGGAAGGGAATGCCTTGATTGTTGGCATCATGAACGGCTGGAAAATGGTGCTTCCCCGTCGTTCATCCAGTGTCCATGACGCGATCCCCTTGTATTGGCTGTTGGCCAATCGCTCCGTCATGCGGTCCTTGGAAAAACGATATTACATTAAGGCATTGTTTTGAAAGATGTTTAAGGCTGAGATCGTCGATCTCTTTGAGAGTCTGAAGCGGGCAGATCTCTGGCTGTTTCTCGGCTGGCACGATGTGCGTCAGCGCTATCGTCGGTCGTTTCTCGGGCCCTTCTGGATCACGCTGGCGAGCGCCTTCATCATCGGCTTCATGTCCATCGTTTATTCGGGCCTGTTCCGTCAGGACATTGCGACCTTCATGCCGCTTGCCGCGACCGGCCTTATTATATGGGGCTTCATCTCGAGCTGCCTCGTGGATGGCTCCAGCGTGTTCATCGCGTCGAGCGCGACGATCAAGCAGATCCCCGCGCCGCTGCCGCTGCACGTTTTTCGGCTCATCTGGCAGCAGGCGATCTATCTTCTGCACAATGCGACGGTGATCGTGCTCGTCATGATCTTCGCCCAGGTCCATCTGGCATGGGCGACGCTCCTCGTGTTTCCGGCGCTTGTGCTTGTTGTCGCGAACCTCGTCTGGATGGTCATTCTCCTCGGCTCCCTTGGTGCGCGATACCGCGACATTCCCGTTATTATTCAAACCTTTATTTCGGCGCTTTTCCTCGGGACCCCCGTTTTCTGGCAAATCAGTTTCCTGCCCGAAGATCGGCGGTGGGTCGCTTATATCAACCCGTTCACCTATCTCCTCGAAGTCGTTCGTATTCCTATTTTGGGCACGTCGCCGTCCATCGGGATCTGGGGAGCCTGCATCGGCATGGCGGTTGTGGGTTGGGCCGTGGCTTTGACGGTCTACGCCCGGTCCCGCAGCAAACTCGCCTATTGGATCTAGACGGCCCCAGCAGGCCCTTTGAAACGGCGCCTGCGGAAAATGCCTTGATCCTCGGCCCGTCTCTGGAGTTCTTAAGATGGCTACAGTCGAAGCTCGTGATGTCTGCGTCAGCTATCCGGTGTTCACGTCGTCCGCCCGTTCGATCAAGAACCAGCTTCTCGCACGGACGACAGGTGGCCGGGTGGCCGGCAAGTCAGCGCGCTATGTCGAGATCCAAGCCCTCGACAACGTCAATTTCAAATTCGGTCCTGGCGACCGCATCGCGTTGATCGGACACAACGGCAGCGGAAAGAGCACGCTTCTGCGTGCCATGGCCGGGATCTACCACCCCGCCTCCGGCACAATGGACGTGAAGGGTCGCGTCGCCGCCCTGTTCGACACCGCATTTGGTATGGACCAGGATTCGACGGGCTATGAAAACATCCTGCTGCGTGGCCTTTATCTCGGCCTGACGCGCACCGAGATCGAGCAGCAGGCGGACGAGATCGCTGAATTCTCCGAGCTCGGGGAGTTCCTTGATATGCCGATCCGCACGTATTCTGCCGGAATGGTGGCGCGGCTTGCTTTCGCTGTTTCAACGGCGGTCAATGCCGATATTCTCCTGGTTGACGAAGGCATCGGCGCAGGCGATGCCGCCTTCATCGCGAAGGCTAACAAGCGTCTTGAAAGCTTTATCGAGCGCGCACCCATCGTCGTGCTTTCCTCCCACGATCCGGATATTCTGCGGAAATTCTGCACACGCGGTCTCGTTCTCCAGCGTGGCCGCTTGATGTTCGACGGCCCCATCGACGAAGCCCTGGAGAATTATGACGAAATTGTCGGCGCAGCGGTGGGCTGAGGCAAAGTTCTAGGTCTCCAGTCTCAAGCTCATACTGGTGAAACAGGCTCGAAGAGCACGACTTGGTCGTCTCACGGCGAGCTCAATACTATACGCCGAAGGGGGCCTCCTTTTTCATATAGGATGAGAGGGTCGACCTATTTAAGCCACGACCGCCGCAATTGATCTGAGAAAACAGATCCGCTATGTCCGGACTTTAGGGCGATTGAAACGTTAGGACACCCCTTGCGCATAGCGATGTTGAGTACCGAGGCGTCCTCCGGCGGCGCGCCACGCGCCATGCAGAGGCTGGCGAAGGGCCTCCGCGCGCGGGGCCACACGGTGGACGTTTTCGTCGCGGGAGCCGTTCATGATCCCGCCCATGAGATCAAGATCTCACGGGCTGCCGACGGTGTGCACGAGACCCATTTTATTCGGGCCGGCAGTTCTTTCCTTGATTATGATTATGTAACAGCACGCCGTACTGCATTATCGAATACTTGCTTTTCAACCCAGATTTACGGATTTGATATTGCAAGCAATCCAGTCTTCAGATCGTACGACATCCTGAACGTTCATTGGACGGGGTTCATGATGTCCCCGCAAAGTCTAGGGGATCTGATCGATTTGGGGATCCCGACGCTCTTTACATTGCATGACATGGCCCATTTCACGGGTGGATGCCACTATTCTGCCGGGTGCAAGGGATTCGAGGCCCAGTGCAACCCGTGCCATCAGGTCAGCCCCGACGAACTCGGTCTCGTTCGATACAGCCTCGAAGCCAAGCGGAAGCGGTATGGCAAGCCGAACGTTCATGCGATTTCGCCATCCGCATGGCTTGCCGAGCAGGCGAATGGAAGCGGCGTCTTCCAGAAGCCGGTGCAAGTTATCCGCAACTCCATCGAAACCGACATCTTCCGCGTTGCGCGCCGCCAGGAGGTGCGCCGGGAGTTGGGACTGGACGACAATACGCGAGCAATCCTCTTCGGCGTGTACGACAACTCCGAACGCAGAAAGGGGTATGCCCAGCTTCTGGGCACCCTGCAGCGCTGTCTTGCCGATCCTGAATTTTCGGAACTCGTCAGGGCGGGGCAAATTCGTTTCCTGTCATTTGGCAAGTCGGATCGGGATCTCGAAGAACTCGGCGTTCCTTTCATCAACCTGGGTTGGGTCGATAACGACAGGCGGCTGAGCGAGATCTACAATGCAGCAGATCTGTGCGTACTGCCTTCAATCGAAGACAACCAGCCAAATGTGATGCTGGAAGCGATGGCTTGCGGCACGCCGGTCATTGCTTTTCGGATTGGAGGGATTCCAGAAACCGTTGTTGATGCGCAGAACGGTCGCCTGATCGAACCCTTCGATCTTGACGGGATGTCGTCGGCCATCGTTGAGATGGTTGGCGATCTACCGCTCCTGCGTCGCATGGGGTGGGCAGCGGCTTCAGTAGCCAAGCTTGACACTCTCAATCGGCAGGCGGCTGCGTATGAACAGGCTTTCGCGCAAGCTCTCTCTGCATCGTCCTGGCAGTCTTGTGCCGCTGCAGAGACGCTCGCCACAGACGATGACGGTGTGCGTACGATTGCTGCACGGCTTCAACTGGAGCCTATCGCGAGCACGAAGCCGATCAAGATGGCCCTCGAGAAGCTTGCCAGGCTCGAAGAGGAGCTGGCCGCGGTCGACGCGAACAGAAATTCGCTTCTCGCACAGCTGGTCGATGTCAACGCGCAGCTTCGAGCGCTTCAGGAGCATTCGGCACAGCGCGATGCTGAGCTCAATGTGTTGAAGGGTAAGCTGATCAACAAAGTCATTCTCAAATTGCGGCACAAATTGAGGTCGAGGCTTCAAAGTCACCGGCATTGAGCGGACTCCCATTTCGCACGGACAGATCGGTTTCGATGCCGGCGGTCCTCCCAGAATTTGAACTTTAAACGAAAGCACTGAATCCCATGCTGACAAAGGACGAGCTTGAAAAGCAGATTGCGGCGCGACGCCCCTGGTATCAACGCATCGAGTTTCCCGAGCATGGTGTGAGCACGACGGACGATCCAGACAACGCGATGCTCGATGCCGCGTGGGATAATGTGATCGGCGGTATATCGCTTGAGGAAGCAGCAATCCGCAGGCCACAGCCCAAATGGAATGAGATCCAACCTCTGATGCCCGATCCGGCAGGATTGGATTGTCTTGAGATCGGTTCGAATTGCGGCTTTTTCTCGCTTGAGTTTGCGAGAAAGGGAGCACGATCCGTTCTTGGTTTGGATGTCGCGCCTCACTGGTTGGACAATGCTCGCTGGGCAGCGAATACGCTCGGTCTAAAGAACGTCGAGTTCAGGCAGAGCGACTTCATGCTGTTTCATCCCGATGATAGTCAGGAGACAGGCCTGCTCTCAAATGAGCATGAGCAAATTAAATTGCCGAACGACCGATACGATCTCGTGTTCATGAGCACGGTGCTCGATCACTTGTTCTTTCCTTTGTTCGCCATTTACAAAATGATCCGCATTTCGCGGCGATGGGTCATTATCGACGTTCCGCACTTCAATGGTGGAGACGATCGTCACAACTTGCTCAACCTGAGCGTCTCTCCGGATTGTGCCCACCACGGGTTCGTGGCGAACCAGGGTTTTATGCGCAGCTACATTCGTCGCCTGGGGGTCCCGGAGGACGACCTGCGTGTCGTGCCCTATAACGACGGGAACAATGTTCTGTATGTCATCGACACGCGTCGCAAGGCCGGCGGGTTGGTTGGCGCGTAGTTGGAGGGATCGCGCTTCATGCGTGTCGCGTTCGTCACACGGGAGTACCCGCCTGAAACCGACTGGGGTGGGATTGGCTCTTTCTACCACGTGTTCGCGCGGCATCTTGCGAAGGCGGGGCATGATGTGGAGGTCTTCTGCCAAAGCCTGAATGGGTCGACTTTAACGAAGCAGGATGGCGTTACTGTTCATCGCATTCTGGCGCCTCACGATGTGGTGGGCCCAGGTTCCAATGACGCTCTTGGCGGTAATAAGGATCTCGGCGCTTTCGCATTCGGGCTGGCTTCGGCAATGCTCCAGGCTGTCCGTCAGCGACATGCGATTGCACCCTTCGATATCATCGAGGGGCATGAGCATCTCGGCATTAACGCATTGATCAATGTGGCAAGGCTACCGGGCGCAAAGACCATAACGCGTTACCACACGGCCTATCACACGCTCGTCAAGCGTGGACTTGTGACCTGGCCGCCGTCTGAATTTGTTAGGGCGCTTGAGAAGCAATCTATCCACTCTGCCGATGTTCGGATTGCGTCATCTTCGTTTATCGACGATGTCGTGCAAGAAGACTTCGATGCGCCGGCAGCCGACCGGACGATTCTGAATTTTGGGGAAGATGACTCGGGCGAGAAGTCCGTGGGCGCCAATCGTGAAAAGATAATCCTTTTCGTAGGGCGGTTGGTTTTGGGCCACAAGCGCCCAGATCTGGCTGTCGCTGCGTTTGTGCAGATTGCCGATGAATTTCCGGACTGGCGCTTTGAGGTGGTTGGAGAGGATCAGGATTCTCCCTCGGGAGAAACGACGTGGGAGCACTGCCGTCGCCTGCTGCCTGAACATCTTGCGCATCGTGTCGTCTATCGAGGTAAGCTGCCGCACGCAGAGGTGCAAAGCCTTTATGCGAAAGCTCGACTCTTGGTCGTGCCTTCGGCCTTTGAGTCGTTTGGTATGGTCGCCATTGAGGCGATGCGAATGGGATGCGTGCCAGTCGTTTCCAGTAGAACGGCGCTGACAGATCTCGTCGGTGATCCGTCGTTGTGCTTCGAAAATGGAAATGCCGATGATCTTGCTCGGGCGTTACGACGGCTGATGGCGGACGAGACGCGGCTAGAACGCATCTCGTCAGAGATGCGAAATCGCGCTCGCGACAACTTCAGCGCCAATCGGTTGCTTGCTGACAATGTCTCGTATTTTGAAGCTTTGCTTCCGGGTGACAATGCACGAACCTCGGGCATCCCTCGTATTTCGGTGGTTGTTCCATCGTACAATCAGGGGCCCTATATCGAGGAAACGATACGCTCCATCCTCGATCAAAAATATCCTAATCTTGAAGTCATAGTCGCCGATGGGGGATCGACGGACGAGACCCTGGATGTCCTTCGGCGGTTCCCGCAGATCAAATGGATCTCGGAGCGGGACAAGGGGCAGACGCACGCCATCAACAAGGGCGTTCTGATGTCCTCCGGCGAGATTGTCGCTTATCTGAATTCAGATGATGTCTATCGCCCAGGGGCGCTGGCTGCGATTGCAGAGGTCTTCAAAAATGAGCCGGAGACAAGGATCGTCGTCGGCAATTGCGACTACATTGACGAAAACTCGAAGACCATCGGGCTTATCCGGGCAAAATATAACAATTTTCAGGATCTGATTTGCTACTGGGGCTGGGAGCGGCTGTTTTGCATTCCTCAGCAGGCGACGTTCTGGCGCCGATCGCTGATGTCCGAAATCGGCCTTTTTAATGCTGAACTTCAGATGGTTATGG
This sequence comes from Microvirga flavescens, assembly GCF_003290125.1. GTDB lineage: Bacteria > Pseudomonadota > Alphaproteobacteria > Rhizobiales > Beijerinckiaceae > Microvirga > Microvirga flavescens. Next base: position 429,530 of record NZ_QMKH01000002.1, on the reverse strand, counting down.
ACTATGAATACTGGCTGCGCGTTGCCAGGATCACTCCATTCCGCGTTCTGGATCAGACGCTTGCCGGCTTTCGCCTCGTTCAGGGTACGAAGACGGTTACCCGAACGGACGAAATGTATCGGGAGGAATTCGAAACATTTCAGCGGTTCAAGAAATTTCTTCCGTGGCCGCGCCGTTTGCGGGAGTCTCTGAAGGCCAGGCGCCATTATGGCGATCGTCTTCTCACCATGAGCCAACATTTATTGCTGGCCCATCAACTGCGGCGCAGATCAACCCTTCTGGTGCGAAGGGCAGTCCGCGTATGGCCGCCTTATATGATGTCCGCCAGCTTTTTGCTGACAATCACGCACATCGCATTGTCGCCGGTTGTCGGCGCTGACAGGCTTGATGCTTGGCACCATCGCGGATTGAACTGGGTTTCCGCCATAAAGAAGAAAGTCGGCATCGCGATCTGATAGTCGATCGCGATGCCATAACTCGGGTTACCCGACGCGCTTCATCCAGAAACTTCCCGGCAGGTGCTCGGTCGGTGAGTAGCCAGGGAAAGCGCTCTTCAGGCGCTCAGGGTGGTTGAGGTGCATGTGGCACCCGCCCCAAAGAACCTTGAACTTGTCATTGAAAGCCAGGAAAGCGGCCAGGAGATACTGTTCGTTCCAGAAAATGTGCTCATCCTTGAGCCAGTTGCTGGGATAGGGCAGGGGCAGGAAGATGTCGTGAACGTGGATTACGACGCCCGGCTTGAGGCGAGGAAGGATCTCAAAGTATTCATAGTCGACGTCGTTCCCGCACCGAATAACGTGCGTGCTGTCAATGAAGACGATATCGTTTTCACCGAGTTCGGTGAAAAGAGAAAGCGGTACTTTTTCAACCGGTTCGCGAATAAGCGTTGTCCGGGTCGGTAATGAATTCAAAAGAATGTCATTGGGATAGGGCTCGATCGCGATAAGTTCCGTGGAAATTCCCTCCGCATTATTGGCGGCTGTCGCTGCTGCGGAAAGCAACGTGCTGAAGCCAGATCCGATTTCGACGACCCGTTTCGGCTTCAATAGCCGAATCATACAATAAAGAACTTCAGCGTCGACTTTTTCAAAGACGCCATTCTTGAAGAAGAAGCGCCCTTCATTGTTGGGGGCGTTGTTGTTGAACTGAATGTATTCTTGCTTGTATTGCTCGAGCTTGCCGAGCAGCTCGAGTTGCCCTGAATCGTTCATGTCGATGCCGACCATGCTTGAACGCCGGGTTATCGCGGCGTCGGACAGCTGGGTCATGTCCGGGACGGGGCTGTAATAATGGTTGGGCATGAGGGTGACGCCCGCCGCCTGCCATCGATTGAACCAACGACGGTAAACTGAATCGCGTCCCCATACCCAGCGAACGTAATCCGGGAGGATCTCCTGCAGGGCCGCAGCGACCTGCTCTTCATTGGCAGGATCCTTGGCGAGCTGGACAAAGTTCTTGATCGTGTCGTTGGTCATTCGATTGCCTGGTTCGAGGGGAGGGGCCGCTTGATCTGTCCGCACAGGCGGCGCGTGCAAGGAGGGGATGTCGGCGAAATAGAGAAGGTATAAGGAAAATTGTCCCTTTGTTGCCCGCGGCTCCCCCTCACAATCGCCAGTCGCGGGCTGTCAGGACAGTCGCTTGCTTCTAATTCGACATGGACCTATAAAGCACCGCACGCGCGAAGAAAAGCACATGGTTTTGATATGGTTAGCCCTGAAAAGGGGCTCGCTCTAAGTTCGGTGCCTGTTGATTTTGAGACCCGCTATTGGGGCCTAAGCTTTTGGCCAAAAGCGCCTTTATTCGTTGAGAGAGACACAGCACTCCAATGGCATTAGTCAGTCGCACTGGATTCAGGTCGGGTGAGCGTGGACCTATTGGTTTCGGGGCTCTCATTCGGTCCTTTTGGGACAATCGGACTCTGATCGGGAATCTCGCGTCGCGTGACATTTACTCCCGGTTCCGAGGGTCGATTTTCGGCGGTGCCTGGACCGTTCTCATCCCCCTGATCATGATGTCCAGCTATGCGTTCGTGTTTTCGACCGTTCTGGGGCTGCGGTGGCAGGGGCAGGCTGGGCGGGAGTTGAACTATCCGTTGGTGATCTTCAGCGGCCTGATCATCTTCACCTTTTTTGCCGAGGTGATCGGGCGCGCGCCAGGGATCATTTTGGAATACGCGACCTTCGTCAAAAAGGTTCCTTTCCCGTTGGAGACGACGGTCTGGATTCAGATCGTGGTTGCCTTGTTCAATCTCGGATTGTCATTCCTTATTTTTTTGTTGTTTTACTTCGTATTCGTCGGGGTGCCACCGATCACGTCGCTTCTGGCGCCTCTCGCGCTTCTTCCACTCGTGCTGATCGTCCTTGGTCTTGGATGGTTGTTTGCTGCGGCCGGCGTGTATCTGCGGGATCTTCGCGTCGTCGTCCCGTTCATCACCAATCTCCTGATGCTGCTGGGTCCCGTGTTCTATTCGATCACGCTGATCCCCGAGAAATATCGGCCGCTCATTTACCTCAACCCCGTAACGGCACCGATCCAGAATTTTCGCGATCTCTTCTTCGATGGAATCGTTCCCAGTCTCTCGATGTGGGGCCTCAATCTTGTAATCGGCGTTGTCATTGCCTGGCTTGGCTATGCTTTCTTTATCCGCACGCGGCACGGATTTGCCGATGTCCTCTGAGATAGCGATACGTCTGAGCGGTGTGGGGAAGGCGTACCGGATGTACGACCGCCCCGAGGATCGTTTCAAGCAGATGCTGCTTGGGCGGTTTGGCGTTCGGTACGGGCGCGAGCACTGGGCGGTTCAGGACGTTGACCTTGAGATTCCGAAAGGCTCGACGATCGGGGTTCTGGGCCGCAACGGGGCCGGCAAGTCCACGTTGCTGCAACTGGTTTGCGGCATGCTGGAGCCAACGCGCGGAACGGTCGAGATCAAAGGCCGGGCAGCGGCGCTGATCGAGCTTGGTGCAGGGTTCAATCCGGAATTCACGGGTCGTGAGAACGTGCGCCTGGCGGCGAGCGTTCTGGGTCTTGGCAGCTCGGAGATCGAGGAGCGGTTGCCGGCGATACTGGAGTTCGCGGCAATTGGCGAATTCATCGACCAGCCGGTGAAGCTCTATTCGAGCGGCATGTATGCGCGCCTTGCGTTCGCTGTTGCGGCGCATGTGGATGCGGAGCTTTTGATCGTCGACGAGATCCTGTCGGTGGGGGACGCGGCGTTCAATCAGAAATGCATGCGCTTTGTGCGAAAGTTCAAGGAGAACGGGACGCTGCTGTTCGTCTCGCACGATACGGCGGCGATCACGGCGTTGTGCGACGAGGCCATCTGGCTTGATCGCGGTGTGATCAGGGAGCGGGGACCGGCGCGGGAGGTCTGTCACAACTATCTCGCCGCAATCTCCCGTGAAGGCGATCAGAGAAAAGAGTTTCAGACGGGTGGACAGCGCAAGGAAATTGCATTGTTGCCGATTCCGGAAAAAACGATCCGGAAAACTATTCCAATGGCGTCGCTTCCTGAAATCAATCGTCTCGGCGATTGCGTGACCAATCCATCCGTTCGAATTGATGACGTGATGTTGCTTGATGAAGCCGGTTCGCAAAAGACCGTTTGTGAAGGCGGCGATCTCGTTGCTTTGCAAATTGGATGCGATGTCCTTGCTCCAGCGGACGATGTCCACTTTGCGTTCGAAGTGCGGGACCGGCTTGGCCAATTGCTCTTTTCCGATGATACGACGCTGATCGAGAACGTTCCGAAAGCGCCAATTCCCGGCCGCCGGTTCCGTGTTCGGTTCAGGTTTGAAATGCCGCATCTACAGCCTGGCGACTATGCTGTTTCCGTCTATGCATTTCGTTTGAACGAGCAAACGATTTCCATCGAGGACAAGCGGTTGGATGCCTGTTTCATCCGGATCGATCGGACGCTCTCTTTTGGACTCGTCGGGACTAAGCTCCGATCCGTTCAATTCAGATCTGTTCATTCAGAGGTTGCAGCATGACAAGTCCCATTCAATGGATCAAGGATCTTGGCGGCGCGCCTCAAGGTCTCATTCATATCGGTGCTCACAGCGGACAGGAATTTGAGGATTATCAGCGGGCATTGCTGAACCCGGTTCTATACATCGAGGCCTTGCCTTCAATTTATGAAAGGCTTGTGGCGCACATCGGTGGTGCGGAAGGTCATGTGGCAATCAACGCGCTGTGCTCCGACAAGGATGGCGAGAGCGTGTCTTTCAAAGTGTCTTCGAACGAAGGCGCATCATCAAGCATGTTGGATTTCGGCTGGCATTCCAGTGAACATCCTGAGGTGCATTGGGTTGATCAAGTTTCCTTGACGACTTGCCGTCTCGATACGTTGCTGGCCGATGTCCAGAAAAAGAATCCTGATCTCCCCTTTCAGAAGCTCAATGTCCTTGTTCTCGATGTGCAAGGAGCGGAGATGAAAGTTCTGGCCGGTGCGGACGACATCGTCTCAAAGGTGGATTGGATTTCAACCGAAGTGAATGAAGGTGGATTGTACGAAGGCGATTGCAGCCTCGATCAGATTTACGCCTACATGCGCGGCAAGGGATTTCGTCTCAAGCATCTTGAAATGACGCAGCATCGTTGGGGCAATGCGCTGTTCGCAAGAGACACGGCACACCGCCGTTCTGCGGGTGGATAGCGATGTCCTCTGAAGTCGCGATCCGTCTGAGCGGTGTTGGGAAGGCGTACCGGATGTACGACCGTCCGGAGGACCGCTTCAAGCAGATGCTTCTTGGCCGGTTTGGCGTTCGGTACGGGCGCGAGCACTGGGCGATTCAGGACATTGATCTTGAGGTTCCGAAAGGTTCGACGGTCGGGATTCTGGGCCGCAATGGGGCCGGCAAGTCCACGTTGCTGCAACTGGTTTGCGGCATGCTGGAGCCGACGCGCGGAACGGTCGAGATCAAAGGCCGGGCAGCGGCGCTGATCGAGCTTGGAGCGGGGTTCAATCCGGAATTCACGGGTCGTGAGAACGTGCGCTTGGCGGCGAGCGTTCTGGGTCTTGGCAGTTCGGAGATCGAGGAGCGGTTGCCGGCGATATTGGAGTTCGCGGCGATTGGCGAATTCATCGACCAGCCTGTGAAGCTCTATTCGAGCGGCATGTATGCGCGCCTTGCGTTCGCTGTTGCGGCGCATGTGGATGCGGAGCTTTTGATCGTCGACGAGATCCTGTCGGTGGGGGACGCGGCGTTCAATCAGAAATGCATGCGCTTTGTGCGAAAGTTCAAGGAGAACGGGACGCTGCTGTTTGTCTCGCACGACACGGCGGCGATCACGGCGTTGTGCGACGAGGCCATCTGGCTTGATCGCGGTGTGATCAGGGAGCGGGGACCGGCACGGGAAGTCTGTCACAACTATCTCGCCGCAATCTCCCGCGAAGGCGATCAGAGAAAAGAGTTTCAGACTGCCACCCTTAAAAGCGTGCCCGCGACCTCAGATATTCGAAAAGACCGTCTGGAGCAGGTCGGGGCCGACAGCCGGCTAGCCATCGGTCCCCTGGATCCAGACGCGCCCTGGTTCGGCACCGGTGACGCTGAATTGTTGGATATCGGCTTCTACGACGAGAACGGTCAACGGCTCGCTGAAATGCATGGTGGGCAAGTTATCGAAATTCGCCTGCGCTACAGCACGACCATCAATATTGAGCAGGCTCTCGTCGGCTTCCAGATTAGAGACGAACGTGGGCAGGTTGTCTTTGGTGAGAACACGCACCTAGCCTATGGTAATGCGCCTTATTCTGTCCTCGCGGGAACGACCTTCGAAGCCTGTTTCGAGTTGGAGTTGCCTTATCTTCCCCAAGGTGTGTATTCACTCGTCGCGGCTCTTTCCGAGGGCACCCAGACCGAAAATGTTCATCATCTGTGGATCGACGATGCTCTTTTCTTTACGGTAGAGAGCAGCCACGTTGGGAAGGGCGTTGTCGGGTTGCCACTCCATCAGGTAGAATTTGAAACAGATTGATCGGCTTCGGCCTCAATACAACTCGCTATCAGGACGACTTGATGACTAACTCATTGGATCATGCCGCGAAATGGCCTTCGCCGATCATGAATCAAGCGGACGCAGCCGATCGGTTCGAAGAGCTTGCAAAAGCACTTAAGGCGGCGGGTTTGAGCGATTTGAGCGATGTCGCGTTTGATACTGCGGCGACGATCGATCTTGCGGATCCTGAACTGCAGAAGTCCTGGGGAGGTGGGTTCAACGGTCAGGAGGGGCGGCGGGCGCTCTTCCTTGCGGTTGTCGAGGCGACGAAGCCTACGGCGATCTTGGAGACCGGCACCTTCAGAGGAACGACGACGGAGTGGATGGCCGAGCGCTTCAGCGGGCCTATTCTGACCTGTGAGGTGCAGGAGCGCTATTATCTCCAGTCAAGGAAGAAGCTCAGCCGCTTCCCGAATGTTTCGGTTTTCCTGTCCGACTCCCGTGCGTTCCTGCGGGAGCAGCTTCGAACCTTCGAGCGCGACAAGCCCGTTTTCATCTACCTTGACGCCCATTGGTACGACGATCTTCCGCTTGCGGAAGAACTCGAGATCATATTCGACAATCTCGAAAAAGCAGTTGTCATGATTGACGACTACGAGGTCCCGTTCGATCCCGGCTACTCTTACGATTACTATGGCCCTGACAAGGCTCTGACGCTTAATCTCCTCAAAGGAGCCGCGAAGCGGGACGGAAAAATATTCTTCCCCACGCTGCCTGCTGAACGCGAAACTGGCGCGCGTCGTGGCTGTTGCGTCGTTACCTCTCCTGGTATCGCGGACAAGCTCAAGATTTCAGAATTGCAGCCTGTGACTCTTCAGGATTGGCGCGTGACTGAGCTCAAGGGTGAACTGGAAAGCACGCGTGTGGAGACGGCGCGCCTTTATCAGGAACTTTCCCGTAAGGCTTCAGTCCTTGCCACCGCTGAAACGGCCGGCTTGGTCGAGTTTGAGCTTGAGACGGGCGAATATCAGGTGCTTTCCGCATTGTCTGAGCAAGAGAATGCAGGGGAGCCCTCGCCCTTGGATGCAGACCGGCTGCAGATGCAAACCCAGTTCGTTCGCACCGCGCTCAAAAACGAAATCCAGCGCCGCAAGGTTCTGCAGGAAGAGCTTTTGACCATGAAAGCCTATATGGGCATCGAGTGATCCAGGCTTAAAAGTTTCCCGGGATAGCCAAGCAATCATCTTGGCTTGGCTTTTCCGTTCGTTGGACCCATTGCAACCTTGACTGACCTATCGGCGTTGACTTGCCGATAGCGTTAGAAAGGGTCTTGTCATGGGCATCATCTGGACCATCATCATCGGCTTCGTTGCAGGCGTCATTGCGAAGTTCATCATGCCGGGAGATCGGGAACCATCCGGTTTCATCCTGACCACCATTCTTGGCATCGTTGGCGCTTTTGTCGCGACCTATCTCGGACAGGCTATGGGCTGGTACTCTGCCGGCGAGGGAGCGGGACTTATCGGCGCGGTTGTAGGGGCGGTGATCGTGCTCTTCATCTGGGGGCTCGTTGCCCGCCGGAGTTCAGCGATCTAGCTTGAATCGAGATTGAGGCTGGCCCGCTCAATCCTGGCGCGTCAGCCTCGGCTTTGTTTCACTCTTATCGAAGAGAACGCCTTTGATCGGGCAACTGCCTTTATAGCCACGCCAGGCGAGATAGGTTCCACCGACGAGGGCGACGGCATTCAGAAATGGATTTGGCCGAGGCTTCGTTGCCGCCGCGGCCAAGCCCAGACCCACCGCGATGTAGATGGCCCGTTCCGTCGGAGTCAGATTCTGTTCGATGCTGGCTGCGGAATCGGCGTTGACGGTTCTCAATACATCCTCCCCTGTTTGGCCTGAGCCGAACGTTGGCTTACCCCAATTGTTCCGCTCGAGGCTTTTGCCCCCCAACACCCCGAGTCTTTCGCGCATCTCCTCATTTCCCCTGAGAGGCGAGGATTGGGCATGGTGAGCGATCACGTCGGCAGGTAGTTTGGAATTTGTCTAAAGCATTGATATTGCGAGATAATTATCTTTAGGATAGAGAGGCATCGGTGGGTGCTTACAATCTTCGAGAGAAGCGCCTTTGTAATACGCCGCACCTGGCTGCAAGCTGGGCGTTAGATTATTCAGCCAGCTTCTCCGGCTGGAATTCATACGACAAAGGAGGTTGCCGGTGGCGGCCTCCGGCAAAAGCGTTCAAGGCAGGGCATATGCGCCACGAAGGATTGCATCGAGGAAAAGGCTGTCATGCTGCTGCGGTGCGCGGCGCGGCGACTATTGGCGCAGCAGCGCTTGCAGTCTGCATTGGTCACTCCGCCGTGGCGCAGGAGCGGACCGTGGCGGCGATGGCCAGCCTGCCGCACGATCTTTCACCCTGGGCCATGTTCGCCAATGCCGACATCGTCGTGAAGGCTGTCATGGCCGGCCTTGCCTTTGCATCGCTGGTCACATGGACAATTGCTCTTGCTAAGGGGCTGGAGATTGTCGTCGCGAAGGGCAAAGCCGCGCGTGCGCTGCAACGTCTGCAACAGGCGGCGGATCTTTCCGACGCAAGCCGGCGGATCGATGGAAGTCTGTCCGATGGTCCGGTTGCCGCTTTGCTCGCCGCCGCACGCACGGAACTTTCCCGCTCTCAGGATCTACCCTCCGAGGGCATCAAGGAACGTGCCGCCGTTGCATTGTCGCGGATCGAGGTACAGGCCGGGCGCAGCATGGCGCGCGGCACGGGCTTGCTCGCGACCATCGGCTCGACAGCTCCCTTCGTGGGCCTGTTCGGAACGGTGTGGGGCATCATGAATTCCTTCATCGGCATCAGCAAGGCGCAGACCACCAATCTCGCTGTGGTCGCGCCCGGCATTGCCGAGGCGCTTCTTGCCACCGCCATCGGGCTTGTTGCGGCAATTCCTGCCGTCGTCGTCTACAACGTTTTCGCGCGCACTATTGCGGGATACCGGGCGGCGCTTGCAGACAGTTCGGCCGTGATCCTGCAGCATCTGTCGCGGGATCTCGACCGACCTTCGATAGCAGCTCGCGTCTCTAACTTGCGGCCTGCATCTGCAGCGCACATCCGTCCGGCGGAGTAGGCGCGTGGCGGTTCGTCTGCAGGAGAACCACGACGACGATCTGGGCGAGGTCGCCGATATCAACGTCACGCCGTTCATCGACGTGATCCTGGTTCTTCTTATCATCTTCATGGTCGCCGCGCCGCTGTCGACGGTGGACGTGGCCGTCGATCTGCCGACGTCGAACGCGCAGCCACAACCGCGCTCCGACAAGCCGCTTTATCTCACCCTCAAGAGCGATCTGTCTCTTGCCTTGGGCGAGACACCCGTTTCGCGTGAAGGGCTCGGCGAGGCACTCGACGCGCAGACGCAACGGGATCGCGAACAGCGCATTTTCCTGCGCTCCGATCAGGCTGTCTCATACGGTGAGTTGATGAAGGTGATGAACCTTCTGCGCGGTGCGGGTTATCTCAAGATCGCGCTTGTCGGCCTCGAGGATGCGAGTGGGGCTTCGCCTCAATGATCGGGGCGCCGCGCCGGTCTCTGGCGGCTTTAACACCGCTTCGCTGGGGCGGCGCGTTCGCGATCGTCGCGGCTCTGCATGCTGGCGCGGTATGGGCCGCGCTGGCATGGGCGCGCCCGCAGATTGAGGCGCGTGGTTCTTCACCTGTCCTCATGATGGAACTCGCCGCGCTGAACGTGGCACCGGCGCCGCCCTCGGTTGAAAGTGCCCCTGCGGCGATGGCGGATCAGCCAGAGCCCGCCCCTGCGCCTGCACCGGCTGCGCCCGAGATAGCGGCCTTGCCGGAAATGCCGAACTCGGTGGTCCTGCCTGCGCCTCAACCTCCTGAGCCATCCGCACCGAAAGAGGAGCCGGAAAGGCCGAAAGAAAAAAAGGTCGAGCGCTCGAAGTCGAAACACGAACCGGATAAGCGCCCCAAAGCGCGAGAGAGTGCTACGGCCAGCACTGCCGCGCCCGTATCTGAAGCGCGGGCCGAGACTGCGGCAGCAAGCGCGCTTGGCACAAGCGAAGCTTCCGCCGCCGTCGCCGCTTGGGGCAAGAGCGTGGCAGGGCACATCAAGCGCTTTGCAAGTTCGAACCGTCTTTCCGGAACGATGTCCCGCAGGGCCTTGGTGGCCATCTCCATCGACAGGCAAGGGCGCATTCTGAATGGACGGATCGCGCAAGGATCCGGCGATCCGCTTTTCGATGAAGAGGCTCTCGCCATTCTCCAACGCGCAAGTCCCGTGCCGCCGCCTCCTCCTGAAATCAATGATACGGTGATCAATAGGATCGTCCCCTTCGCGAAATAGACCGCGCAGCAGTCCTGCCTTCTGCTGTCATAGGATCGATTTCCCGTTTAAGGTTACGCTTCTGCGCAGCGCGGAACCTGCTGCGGTTCCATCGGTTACCGTGTCGCAACGATACGAGGTAAGCGATGGCCGCCGCTCCCCACAAAGAGGATCGCTCGAGCGCCGAACGGAAGCCCGCCGACGAATGGGATGCCTTGAAGGACGATGTCGGCCATCTCGCGCAGGAAGCGAAAGCGCAGGGATGGCATTTCGCCGACATCGCCCGCGCACAAGCGCGCGGCTATGCCGAGGGGCGCAAGGATGATGTGGCGCATTCCGTATCGGGCTTCGCACGTTCGCTGCGCGAGGCCACGCAGACATTCGACGACAGACCCAATATTCAGGCGATTACGGAGAGCGCCGCTGCGGGGCTCGATCAACTGGCCGACAGCATCGAGGAAAAAACGATCACGGAGATCGTGCAGGATGTCGAGGATGCGATACGGCGGCATCCGCTTGCGACGGCGACGTTGTCCTTGAGCCTTGGATTTTTCGTCGCGCGCTTTCTCAAGAGCACGGCGCCCGCTGTTGATAAAACTCTGACAGAAGGGCGAGCGCGAAGGCCGCGCCGAAAGACGAATTCCGGTTCAAAAATTCATGCTTGAGGAGCCTGCCATGCCGGGCGATCGGCAGACCATTCAAACGTTGCTCGTGGACGTCGTGCGCGAGACGAGGGGGCTCGCCTTGAAGGAGATCGCACTCTTTCGCGCCGAGACGAACAGCAATATCCGCCTTCTCTTCACGGGTCTTGCGATGATCGTCGCGGCGGCGGTCTTTGCGGTTTCCGCGCTGGTGCTGTTCACTAAGGCGCTTGTCGATTGGTTGGCGACAATCGTCAACTCGCAAGTCATCGCGGCCTTGATCGTCGGCGGTGCGCTCGCTGCCGTTGCGATTGTGCTCGGGTTTTACGGGCGTCACGTCGTCTCAACGCTCACGCTCGCGCCGCAGCGAAGCGCACGCTCCATCAAACGCGATGTCGAGCTTGTCTCGGAAAAGGCAGGCGGATGACGCAGAAAATGGACGAGCTCGAAGAGGACATTGAGCGCAGCCGTATCAAGCTGGATCAGGCCATCGACCGGTTGCAGAAACGTCTTACCGTCTCCGGCGTTGTCGATGATGCGCTCGGGATCGTGCGGGCGGGGCCATATGCATCGCTCTACGAGAACATGCTTTCCGTCATCCGGCGCAATCCCGTCCCCGTTCTGTTGGCGACAGCCGGTGTTGGGCTCCTGCTGCAGCAGATGCGTAAGGACGCACACGAAGATCAGCATCATTTTGAGGGAGAGAATCCATGACCGGTGTCAGGAACAGTGGCGGAAAGTCTCAACGCATGGCGCGGGGTGAACGCGGTAAGGATAGCCTCCACGAGGGGAGAAACGTTGCGGGTCGTGCCAGACAGGCTGCCGGGGCTGTCGAGCACCCCCTGCGTGAAAGGGCAGAGCGGATCAGGGATCGCATGGGCGAAACCTATGAGCACGCCTCTGAATGGGCTCACGACACTTACGGTCGGGCTTCCACCTGGGCCGAGGATGCCTATGAGCGCGGACACGACAGTGTGGAACGGGCGCGCTCCCGCTCCGCCCGAATGACGCGGGGCGTCAGGGATTATGCCAGCGAGAATCCGATGGTTGTCTGCATGGTGGGGCTGGCCGCTGGTTTTCTGATCGGGACGCTTCTGCCGAGAACGCGTCGGGAGAACAAGGCGTTCGGCGAATGGTCCGACGACGTCCGCGAGCAGGGGCTGCGCTATGCGCAGGACATGACGCAGCGCGGGCGCGATTATGTGGAAGAAGCGCTCAGGGGAGACGAACCCTCCTTGAGCGGCCATGATGCGGAGCTTGAGCCGGAACCCAGACACAAGCGCCATTAGGGTAGCTGAGAAACGAGAACGGCCAGCAATGGGAGCGATGCGCGTACATCCGGCGTCATCGCTCGACCATCCTGGCCGTATCCAGCGACACACGGGGTCGCCGGCTCATCGTTGAGATGGGGAGGCCGGGGCAATATTGCAAGGCTTCGACTCGGACCTCAAAGCAGCATTTACCGTGCAATAGATCTCCAAGACGATTCAGCCCCCGATAAGATCTCCAAACGGTAAGCTTGGCTATTGTTGAGGTGAATACAAGCAGCTTGCTTCGCGTTAACCAATTTTTAACCTCGATATAAGCAAATAGGCGTAAATCGGGTTAGCCGTGGAACTCTCCGGCCAAACGTCCGTTCTCTGCATGTTCACGGGTGAAAAAGCCCAGAAGCTCAGGGCAAAGCCACTCATCTGAAGGGCGATGAACGTTTGTGTTGAACTTCCTGGAGTTAATGTGATGCGTATCCTGATTTTGGAAGACGACCCCTTTATTGCCCTGGACCTCCAGTGGATCGTCGAGAATGACGGCCACGAAGTCGTCGGGAGCTTTAACTCCGTTTTCGATGCGCAAGAACATCTTCAAGATGACTTCGACTACGCGCTCCTGGATGTCGACGTTATTGGAGGGAAGAGTTTTACGATTGCCGGGGAGCTTTTGCTGCGGCGGATCCCGTTCGCATTCGTCTCCGCTTCGCAGCAAAGCGAATTGCCTCCTCACCTGAGTTCGGTCTGCTTCATTCCCAAGCCGTTCGAAGAAAAGACGATCCGCCGCTTCATTGGGCTGTCGTCCATAGACGCTCCTCGGCTCACCATTTGAGGTTCTGAGGCCTTTGGCAGCGGTGATGACCTTGCGGAATGTTCCTCTTTTTTGTGGAAAAGACCGGTCGCTAGAGGCGCGGCGATGTCCTTTGATCGGGTGGCTTAAGCCGGCTTCGAGCCTGTCGATGGCCTACCTAAGGGCTCAGAGCGCTCACGCCAGGCCGATGGGTGTTTGCCTCCCTCTTGTCGGGGGGATTGGTGGAGGCAATGTATTTCCGCACAATACCTTGCCCCTTCGCTCTAATCTTCCTTCGGATGAGCGTGGCGGTGGGGTGCGGGTTCCTGATCCGCCGCTCGGGAGAAGCGCACGGGGCGCAGCGCTCGGCTGGGCACAAGTGCTTTGAAGATGTCCGCGAAAGACTTTTGACAGTCGAAAGGATGGTCTTGCTGGAGCGTTGAAGCAGCCATAAGCTCAACTTCGCCGAGATTCTTGAAAGTCTTTCCAAGGGGCTCGGTCTCCGAGCCGTAGAAGCTCTTGCTAAGGTATTACGGCCGAGTTTTCGAAACGCGCCTTTGCCATCCACATTTGGAGGAATTCATGGCCACCAAGACGACCGCCGCAAAGAAGCCAGCGGCGAAGACCGCCGCCAAGACTGCTGCCCCCAAGAAGGCCGCGACGAAGGCCGCCTCCGCCAAGCCGAACGCCCTTCAGAAGCCCCTGCAGCCTTCCAAGGAACTGGCTGTGATCGTCGGTTCGAACCCCATCGCGCGCGGCGAAGTCGTGAGCAAGATGTGGGAATACATCAAGAAGCATAACCTCCAGAACCCCGAGAACAAGCGGGAGATCCTGGCCGACGACAAGCTTCAGCCGATCTTCGGCAAGAAGAAGGTCACCATGTTCGAGATGAACAAGTATCTCGCGCAGCACCTCAAGTAACATTCGGCCTCAAGCTTCGGTGCGGCTCTGTGATGGGCCGCCGAAGCAGGGGCTGATTTTCAAGAGGCCTTCTGCCAATCCTCCAATGGCAGAAGGTCCGGCCTCGATCCGGGAGCACTGGTCCAGGGATCGACGGCCCACTGGCTATGGCCTTCTTTCTGGACGATCACCGCCGTGAAGTGCGGATAGCGTCCGTCGATGAAGAACCCGCGCGATTGCGGGCGCGCGACTTCATGATAGGCAAGAAGCCCGCGCTCCTGCAGCAATAGCAGCAGGCTCGTCGTATTGGCTGCTTCATCGAGACAATCCATCTGCCCGACCTGTCCCGATAACGAAGGCGGTGATCTTGGTGCATCCGGTGGACCGCCGAACTGCGCTGCAAGATGGGCGGTGTAGATTCTGACCGCGTCGCGCAATGCCAGGCGCTCCGCCTGGGCACTTGTTCTGCCTGCGCGCATGATGCCCGCCACATGAGTGAACCAATCTGAATCAACCCCGATTTCGGTTCGTCGCGCGCAACCGTAGCCGTGGCATGCAATGATCCGGCCATTGAGCGGCGCGACATAACCCTGATCGCGAAACCAGTTGCGTGGGGCATCGGCAGCCGCCGCATGAGCGCCGAAGGCCGTGAGGCATGAAAAAGCGAACGCTGTCGTGATTTTCATCGCGCAACCTCCACAAAATCGAGCGAGCGTACTTTCGGACGAAGCATCAATCGGGATATGTAGCTCACACACTCTGTCGGGCCAGTGGCCCAATCATTCCTCCATCAGGAGCGCGCATGTCCCGCATCGTTTTCCTCAACGGTTCATTCCTTCCGCTCGAAGACGCCAGGATCCCGATCATGGATCGCGGCTTTCTGTTTTCGGACGGCGTGTATGAGGGGTTCGGTGTTCTTGGCGGGCGTGTGATCGATAACGATCTTCACCTTGCGCGGTTGGAGCGCTCCCTATCGGAGATCCGCATCGCCAATCCGTATTCGCGCGAGCAATGGGCGGCTTTCGAGCAGGAGCTCGTTCACCGCAACGATATGGACGAAGGGTTTCTCTACCTGCAGGTCACGCGCGGCGTTGCCGACCGCGATTTCTTCTTCCCGCAGGAGGGCGCGCCGACCGTCGTGATGTTCACGCAGAAAAAGTCGATCGTTCATTCGCCTGCGGCGGAAAAGGGCATCGCAGTCATCAGCGTTCCGGATCTGCGCTGGAAGAGGCGCGACATCAAATCGGTTTCGCTCCTCGCGCAGGTTCTCGCCAAACAGGCGGCGAAGGAAGCGGGCGCTCAAGAAGCGTGGATGATCGAGGATGGCTTCGTGACAGAGGGAGGCTCGTCCAGCGGCTTCATTGTGACGAAGCAGGGTCGTGTCATCGTGCGACCCTTGTCGAATGCCATCCTCCCCGGCATCACGCGCAAGTCGCTTCTGTGCCTTGCCGAGGAAACCGGCGTCGTTCTGGAGGAGCGGCTCTTCACAATCGATGAGGCCTATAACGCCGCTGAGGCCTTCCTGACGAGCGCGTCCAACTTCGTCGTTCCTATTGTTTCGATCGACGGACGACCGGTGGGAGACGGCAAGCCCGGCGCTGTGACGCGCCGTTTGCAGGAGCTTTATCTTTCGATGGCGCGCGCCAGCTGACGTACGTTTGCGCCGGACTTTACTTGGCGCTCAGGCTTTACTTGGCGCTCCGGCTTTTTCGCTTGAACGGCGGTGCCTCGTTTGCTGCCGTTCTCATGATGAGGTCCGCTAGTTCCGAGATTTTGCGACGCAGCTCTTCGTTCTCGGCGTGGATGTCAACTTCTCTTGGGCTCTTGCGCAACGCTTGAAGCTCCCGATCCAGCTTGGATTGCTCTTCGCGTGCCGCGGAAAGCGCGTCTTCCAGAGCCGCTTTGTCGGCCTTCGCCTCTTCGAGCTGCATCGTGATCGAGCGATGTTCCGTTGAGTGTGCTTTCTTTTGCCGCGCAATTTCGCTTTGGAGAGATGTCGCGGAGCGCTGCAGGGCTTTCCGTTCCGCTTCAAGAGAGCGTTTCGTCTCCTCGGCCTTCATGACCGCTTGAACGAGTTCATTCGTCCGCTCGGTGACGGCGGCAAGCTTGGTTGTCAGTTCTTTTGTCTCGCTGTCCTTGCGCTCACATTCCCGCTCGAGATCGCGGATGCGGAGTTCCAGGATGGTGCCGCGCTCCTGCTCGGCTGTCAGGCTCTTCGACAATTCCTTCGCCCGCTCACGCTCTCTCTTCAATTCGTCGTATTGCGCATTCAGGGCGTGCTCGAAATCGTCGCCGCGCGCTGTGTGCGTCATCAGCCGCGTTTCGAGATCGGAGATCGTGATGCGCTTCGCGTCGAGTTCGCTCAAGGAAGCGGTGTGGCGCGCATCGAGATCGACGAAGGTGACCTCCTGCGTTTCCAGTTGATCCTGTGTTGCCGTGAGGTTTCTCGTGAGGGCGGCCGTGGAATTTCTCTCGTCCGCCAATTCGCCCTGGAGGACGGAGATCTTGTCCAGCGCGGTCTGGTGGTCGGCCTGCGAGGCCGCCAGCGCCTCGCGCGTCTGAGAGAGAATGGCGCGCGTCTCCGCAAGCTCCTGTTGCGTTGCGGCGAGGCGGTTCGAGGTCTCGTTCAGGTCGGCTTCGAGCCTCGCGATGGTCTCATCGCGTTCGGCCAGAGACGCTTCGAGCGCGTTGATGCGCACCGCATGCCTGCCGAATTCCTCCATGCTCTTGTGCTTGACGGCATGGGCTTCTTCCACCTTTCGTTCGAGACGCCGTTGCAGGACGGCGAACTCCGCGCGCAGGTGGTCCTTTTCGGCGGTCAGTTCAGGGATTGAAAGAGGGAAGAGGGCCTCGACCCGGCGGCGCGCCAGCCGCTCCGCGCGGGCATTGATGGCGGGGATGATGAGAAGCGCGATCAGGGTTGCTGCAAAGAACCCCAGCGCGAAGATCATGATGCTTTCGACCACGCGGACTTAAATCCCCAGAGTGCTCGATTGGAAAAGCTCAAGCACCCTGTCGCGGGCCCAGACGCTTTCCAGAGCGACACGGCTCCAGAAAGCTTGTTTTAGGGCAGCCTAGAAAGGATTCCAGGTCGGCTCCGTCGTGAACTTCAGGTAGCCCATGTTGACGCCGAGCCTGGCGCCGACGCCGGTGCGGATCGGCACCACCACCATTTCGTCGGCCTTGGCCGCGCTGACCCCGAAGCCGCCGATCAGATAGGCGGAGCCGTTGATGCCGACGAAGCGCCGGTAGATAGCGTCCATGTTTTGCAGGTTGTAGACGAGCATCATGGTGCGCGCGCCATCGCCGCCGACATCGAAGCCGAGGGAGGGACCCTGCCAGAAGATGCGGCGCTCACCTGCATTGCGGGTGAAGAGCTTGCCTTCGCCATAGCGCAGGCCGCCGAAGAACGCTCCGGAAGCCTCCTGCCCGAGAATATAGCCGTTCGGCTCGCCCCAGCGGCTCACGGCATCCTGAACGGCCAGCGCCAGCCCGCGAGAGGCGGAGCCGAAGAATTGGTGGCCGGATTCGACCAACTCATTCGAATTGTAGTTGTTGGGAGCGCCAGGATTGTTGGCATAGGTTCTCTGCACGGTCTGCGCCTCGGCCGAGAGCGGCAGGGCATGCAGAGCGGCGGCAAGTGAGGCCGCAAGGAAAAACTTGGTTCGCGAGCGCATGGCAATCTCCCTCGCATGAGATGGCGGAGCAGGGCTCCGGTGATGGTTTCCCGGCACGAAATGCCGGACTTGGGCGGGACTTATACCTCCATCAACCCTAACAATGTCTGTACGTCAGGGAGCTGGGCCGTTCCGTGAACTGCGGCTTAGTGGCCGATCCGGGAGAAATTGTGATGGCGATGACGCTTAGGCGGTTTTGAGAGGCAGGTGGAGCCTGGGGGCGAGCGTCGCATCGCCCAGGGCCGCAAAGGGGCCGTTGAGATAGGCTCGCTCTTCATGGCCATAAGTGAGAGGGCGATGGTCGGGGCCGATGACGCAGCCGCCGGCCCGGGTCACGATATGGTCTCCCGCCGCCGTGTCCCATTCCATCGTCGGGCCGCAGCGCACGTAGAGGTCAGCCTCGCCCTCGGCGATCAGTCCGAACTTGACCGCCGATGAGGTGGGGCGGCGCGCGCCGATGTCCAGCGAACAGAGGCAGGCCTCGGTCTCCTCGTCGCCGTGGCGGCGGCTGACGAGGGCAGTCAGGCTCGCCGGGGCGGTCCGCGCCTTGATGGGCCGCCAGCGAATCGCGCCATCGGGCTCGACGGTCGCAGCCCGCGCCATCTCGCCCGCCGCCCAGAGCCTGCTCAGCGCCGGCGCGGCAATGGCGGCTGCGGTGGGGCGATGCCCTTGGATGAGGGCGATGTTGACGCTGAACTCGTCTGTTCCGTTGATGTAGTCCTTCGTTCCGTCGAGGGGGTCGACAAGGAAGAACAACTGGTTCGCCCGGGCCTTGCTCGCGGTTTCCTCTGCGATCACGGGAATATCGGGCCAAAGTGCTTGCAAGCGTTGAATGATAAGCCGTTCGGCGGCAAGGTCCGCCGCCGTGGTCGGCGATCCGTCTTCCTTCAGGCGCGGGGCAATCGCGCCCTTTTGCATATCGCGCAGGAGGATCCCTGCCTCCAGCGCGATCTGCGCGAGGGCCAAGGCAATCGCATCCGTATCGGCGATATCGCGTTGCATGGGCTGTATGTGCCTGTTCGCGGCTTCGATGTCGATCCCCATTGCGGCTTTTCAAAGCGGGCGAGGCCTAGTATCGGAGGGCATCATTGTTTTCGCCGGAAAGCCGGCCCACTGGAGCCCCGATGGCTACGATCAATCTCGATTCCCTCGATCTCGCTGCTCTTCTCTGCTCGCGTGTTTGCCACGATGTGATTTCGCCTGTCGGAGCCATCGTGAATGGAATCGAGGTTCTTGAGGACGAGAACGACGCCTCCATGCGCGATTTCGCGCTGGAGCTGATCGGCAAGAGCGCGAAGCAGGCCTCGGCCCGTCTCCAGTTCGCGCGCCTCGCCTTTGGCGCGGCCGGCTCCGCCGGCGCATCCATCGATCTCGGCGATGCCGAGCAAGTGACACGTGGCATGTTCCAGGACGACAAGATCTCGTTCTCCTGGAGTTCGCCGCGCCTTCTCTTCCCGAAGAACCGCGTCAAGCTCCTGCTCAATCTCATCATGATCGCGGTGGGCGCCATTCCGCGCGGCGGGTCGATTGCCGTCGCGGTGACCGGCGATGCCGAGGCTTGTGAGTTCGTGCTGAAGTCCAAGGGCATGAATGCCCGCATCCCGCCTCATGCGGAGGGGCTTCTCGCCGGCGAGACGGAAACCGGCACGGTCGATGCGCACGGCATCCAGACTTACTATGCCGGCATGATCGCGAGAGCCTCCGGCATGAAGGTGGCGTTGAGCGTCGACGGCGATGAGGTCACGATCCGCGCCGTCATGGCGTAGGCGTGTTCTCGGCCTCCTGCTTGAGCCATTCGCAAAAGACCTCAGCCTTCCGATTGCGGCGCGGACGTCGCGCCGCAACATAGGCGTATTCGCTCGACACGAATCCGAAGGGAGCGACGAGCCGCCCGGCGCGGATGTCGTCGATCACCATCGGCCAGGGCGCGATGCAGGCGCCGAGCCCTCCGGTCGCGGCTTCGAGCATGTAATAGAAATGCTCGTAATCGGTGCCGCGCAGATCCGCGCTCTTCCAGCCGACCCTGGTCGCCCATTCCGTCCATGCCCCAGGACGCGTGACGGTGTGCAGAAGTGGCGCGCGCTTCAGATCCTCGATGCGCTTCAAGTGAAGCTTCTTCGCAAGGGCTGACGACAGCACCGGGCCGAAGTGCTCCTTGAATAATTCGGTGACGATCGCTTCCTCCGGCAAGGGATGATCGGCATGGCGGATCGCTACCTCATAACGCTCACGCGAGAAATCTATCGGTGCGTAGGAGGCCGACAGGCGCACCTCGATGGAGGGATGCGCGGCCTGAAAACGATGAAGCCGGGGAATGAGCCAGCGCATGCTGAATGTGCCCGTGCAGGAGACATCGAGCGCGCCTTCCTCCTCGTCCGCAACGGCGCGAACGCCCGCCTCGATCCGCTCGAAGCCTTGTGTGAGATGCGCAAGGAGTGTCCGTCCGCTCTCCGTGAGGCGTAAGGCATTCTTCGGCCCCTCGAAAAGACGGATACCCAGCATCTCCTCCAGATGACGGACGTGCCGGGAGATGGCTCCGTGCGTCACGGAAAGCTCGTCCGCCGCCTGCGTCATGCGCCCGAGGCGGCCCGCGGCCTCGAAGGCGGCAAGGGCGTTCAGGGAGGGAAGGCGACGTCTTGTCATGTGAGGAAAAGGCACATCATTTGTCAGAACATCTCGATTATCAGCGCCCGCACAAAGTGACACAAGGGCACATAGTGAGAAATTATTGTCGGGGGGCTCTGGTGAGTGTGTTCGTGTTCGTCGCCGTACTCATGGCGGCGCTGATGCATGCGGGGTGGAATGCGGTCGTCAAGGTTGGGCTCGACCGCACCTCGACCCTCCTGCTGCTGGTGCTTTCGCAAATCTTGTTGTCCGTTGTCCTTCTGCCGTTCTTTCCGCTTCCAGCCTTCACTGCGTGGCCGTGGCTGCTGGCGTCATCGGCGATCCACACGCTCTACAAGCTTCTGCTCATGCAGGCTTACCGGCATGGCGATCTCTCGCAGGTCTATCCGCTTGCGCGAGGAACGGCTCCGCTCATCGTCGCCGTCATTAGCCTTCTGATTTTGGGAGAGAACTTCACGCCCTTGAAGACGCTCGCCATCGTCTGCATTGGGCTCGGCGTATGCCTCATGTCGCTGCGGGGCGGAGCGGCGGGGCGCATGCCGCCGAAGGCTTTTGCTTTCGCTCTCGGCACCGCCTTGTGCACGGCGAGCTATACGTTGGTCGACGGGCTTGGTGCGCGCGTGTCGGGTTCGCCTTCCGGCTATATTTTCGTGACCAGCATCATCGATGGGCTTTTCACCTGCGCCGTCGTGTTCTTCATGCGCGGGCCGCAGGCGTTTGCCGCTGTCGCTCCTGCCTGGCGCAGCGGCTTCGCGGCGGGGGCGATGGCTCTGGTGTCCTACTGGGTCGTGATCTGGGCCTTCACGCAGGCGCCCATCGCGCTCGTGGCGGCCTTGCGTGAAACCAGCGTTCTCTTCGCCATTCTGATCGCGGCTTTCTTCATCAAGGAGCGCGTCGGCGCAGGCCGCATCATGGCCGCCGGCGTGATCGCGCTCGGCGTCGTGCTGATGCGGCTGTGACGGATCAGGCCCGATAGGCCACAAGCACGGCCCCTGTCGCGATCAACGCAACGCCGAGCCAGTTTGGAGCCGACAGGCGCTCGCCGAGAAAGATCACGCCGAACACGGCGACGAGAACGACGCTCAACTTGTCGATGGGCGCGACGCGGGCCGCATCGCCGAGTTTCAGCGCGCGGAAATAGCAGAGCCAGGATGCGCCCGTGGCAAGGCCGGACAGGGTGAGGAACACGTAGGTCCGCCCCGAGATCGAACCGAGCGATTGCCATTGGCCGCTCGCGGTCAGGATCGCGCCGAGCACGAGGAAAATGATCGCCGTTCGAATGAGGGTCGCGAAATCGGAGTTGATCTGCTCCACGCCGACCTTCGCGAAAATCGCCGTCAGTGCTGCAAAGGCCGCCGACAGCAACGCCCAGAACTGCCACGAGAGAAAAGCGGATCGCATTCCAACCTCCTAAAGCAAAAAAGCCCGGCGCGGGCCGGGCTCTTTTTAATCGCGCATCGTGTCGCCGATCAGGCGACGCGCTGGTCCGCCTCGGACGGTTCGCGCAGCACGTAGCCGCGGCCCCAGACGGTTTCGATGTAGTTCTTGCCTTCCGACGCGTTGGCGAGCTTCTTGCGGAGCTTGCAGATGAACACGTCGATGATCTTCAGTTCCGGCTCGTCCATGCCGCCGTAGAGATGATTGAGGAACATCTCCTTGGTGAGCGTGGTGCCCTTGCGGAGCGAGAGCAGCTCCAGCATCTGGTATTCCTTGCCCGTCAGGTGAACGCGCGAACCGCTCACTTCGACGGTCTTGGTGTCGAGGTTCACGATCAGGTCGCCGGTGGTGATGACCGACTGCGCGTGGCCCTTCGAGCGGCGCACGATGGCGTGGATGCGGGCGACGAGCTCGTCCTTATGGAACGGCTTCGTCAGATAATCGTCGGCGCCGAAGCCGAGGCCCTTCACCTTGTCCTCGATGCCGGCCATGCCGGAGAGGATCAGGATCGGCGTCTTGACCTTTGCGACACGCAAGCCGCGCAGAACCTCATATCCCGACATGTCGGGCAGATTCAGGTCGAGCAGGATGATGTCGTAATCATAGAGTTTGCCGAGGTCGATGCCCTCTTCTCCGAGATCCGTCGCATAGATATTGAAATTCTCGGATTTAAGCATCAGCTCGATGCTTTGCGCCGTTGCGCTGTCGTCTTCGATAAGAAGTACGCGCATGTTTATTCCCCAGCCTTTAGCCCTTGGGCCTTGGATTCACCAAGATTGCCGCCTCGCCACCGGGCCAGTGACGAGAGCCCTTTGGAACTGATTCGCAACGCTAATGAAGAATGGTTAACAAACACTGATTCGCGCATGCAAGCGCTTAACGAACAAAGTTCGCACCCTTGTTGTTGAAAGCTTCCGCGAGACGATTCGCAGAGTGCCATCCCATTAGCTCCTCAAAGCCGGGAAACCGTTTCCCGGCAGGGCTTTCGCCCTCATCGCGGGGAGGCTTGCCGCAAGCCTCGTCCGTGACGGCTACACTGTTAACGAAGTCGGTAAACGAATGGTTATCGGCCCCCGGCTGTGGACAAGTCCGGGTAACGAAGGGCGGTGGGGTGCGGAAAATTTTCAGCGCGAGGGGCCCCGCTCAGTAAGAAAGAGTCAACTTCCATCGGCGATGGTGGCCCTCGATCCGGTGGGTAACTGAGCGACCCATTGGTTCATCGCAGCAGCGACGTGTGGAGTATGTACAGTATGAAGTCGCGGGACACGCTCATCCGCCTCAAGCGCTTTCAGGTCGACGAAAAGCGTCGACGTGTCGCTCAGATCGAGATGATGATTGCCGAATTCGACCGCATGGCGGCCGAACTGGATCGGGAGATCGCTTCGGAAGAGCAGAAGGCCGGCATTTCCGACCCGGCTCACTTTGCCTATCCGACCTATGCCCGTGCGGCTGCTCAGCGCCGGGACAACCTGCGCCAGTCGGCGCAGAACCTTCATACGCAGCTTGACGATGCCAAGGCGGAGCTGGGTGAAGCGTTCGAGGAATTGAAGAAGGCAGAGAGCCTGGAGGATCGCGAGCGGTCCTCCGACCGGGTCGTCGAAGCGGTTCGCGATCCGGCCATGATCGGCCTTGCAAGCCAGCCGCGCGCCATGCGCGCCACGGCTTAAGCCGATTTCGTCTTCAATCGGGGTTTCGAAAGGCGCGCCGCAGGGCGCGCCTTTTTCGTTGCCGCCTTCTTCGCGGCAACCTTCTTCGTGGATGCCTTTTTCACCTGCGGCTTGCCGAGGATCGGCACCAGCGGCCCCACGTCGAGGGGCAGGAAGCCGCAAAGGCGCGGGTCGTCGGCGACTTCCACAGCGCGCTTGTAAGGCTTGAAGCCGGAGCGGATGTAGAAGGGCAGGGCGCTCGGAGAATCCAGCGTGCAGGTGTGCACGAAGAAACGCTTGATGTCCTTCGCATAGGCGCGCCGGATCGCCTCGCTCATCATGAAGCGTCCGACGCCCTTGCCGACAGCCTCCGGCACGAGGCCGAAATAGGCGAGTTCGGCCTCGCCTTTTTTCCGGAAATCGAGTTCGAGAAGGCCGAGATCCCGCGCGCCATCAGTCAGCACATAGGCCTCGACCTTCGGATGGCCGATGATGGCGAGAAGCGCGGCGTCCGAAATGACCGCGCGGCCAAACCAGAGCCACGGCTCGCCGATACGGTTGAACAGAGCGCGGTAACGCTCCACGTCGCCCTTGAGGCGCTCGAGGGAAAGCCCCTCGGGTTTCGCGGCGCGCGCAAGACGGGGACGCTCGCGCATTTCGAGATAGGTGACGATGGAGGCGACTTTGCCCAGTGGCAGGTCCGTATAGCCGTCGAGATTCAGGTGGACCGCCACTTTTGCCATGATCTGACCATCAGTATATTCGAGAACGTGTTTCACGGATGTCACGAGTGCCGGGCAAGGGCAATGGGCCAGACGAACAAACCGCTGAATGGCAGAAGGCGCGCAAACCCCTTCGTGGTGGTGCTGGCGCTCGTCTATGCCCTGGCGGGTCTTCCCCATGCCGCGATGGCGCTTTCCATGACCATGAATTGCCACCCGCAGAATGCGACGGCGCATCATGCCGAGACGGGGTATCCCGCTGCGGGTGAGGCGCACGACCACGCGCCCGCCGAGGCTGGCAAGCAGCAAGTCGTCCAGCCCTGCTGCGGCCTGTGGTGCGCGGGCGTCGTCGTTGCCGATGTGCGGGCGGTGGAACCCGTGATGTTCGTTCGGCCTGTTCCCGTCATCCCGAGCGGGTTCTCGTCCCGCACGATGGAGCCTGAGCCACGGCCGCCGCGTCTTGTTTGAATTTCGTTGAACCTGAAAACTTTCACGAAAATCATCAAGGACAATCAGATGAAAACTATCTCGCTCATCGCCGCGGGCTTCGCACTCGCGCTCGCCGGTGCGGCCCAGGCACAGGCGCCGGGTTCCCATTCCGGCCACACCATGCCGATGCCGGCGGCTTCGTCCGCGGCCAAGGCCAGCCCCTCCACGGCGGCTTATGAGGCCTCTCAGGCCCGCATGCACAAGGACATGGCGATCCCCTATACGGGCGATGCCGATGTGGACTTCGCGCGCGGCATGATTCCCCATCACCAGGGCGCCATCGACATGGCGAAGATCGTTCTGCAGTACGGCAAGGATCCGGAGATCCGTAAGCTGGCCCAGGACGTCGTCGGCGCCCAGGAGAAGGAAATCGCCTTCCTCAAGGAATGGCTGAAGAAGAACGGGCACTGATCCCGTTTAGAGCATGATCAGAACAAGTGGACACCGGTTGTTCGCCCTGATCACGTGACAATAAAAGAAACTTGAGGCTGATCGTGTTTCAAAGAAACATGGCCAGCCTCCAGGGCGCGCCGGGCTCGATCCCGGCGCGTTCCCCACATGAAAAGCGCCTCCCGAACGCGCCGGGCCTTGTGTCGCAGCGCAAATGCCGGTCCCCCCTTGCGGAGCAAGGTGTTGTGGGGCACAGAAGAAGAAACGGGGGAGCAGCCTGGCCGCATCGATGAAAAATGTGCGTGAGTATATGTGGCCTCTCATCGGGCTTGCGGCGGTCGTTGTCTCCGGGTGGCTTCTCTACAAAGAGCTTCGCGGCATTTCCCTCGATGACGTCTGGGGCAGCCTGACGGCGGTGCCGGCGCACCGTTATGTGCTGGCGGGCCTCTCGACTCTCGTCGCCTATGCCGCCCTTGCCTGGTATGACCGGATCGCGCTGCTCCATCTCGGCGTCAGGCACATTTCCTGGCTCTTCGTCTCCGTTACGTCGTTCACGACCTATGCGCTTTCCCACAATATCGGCGCATCGGTGTTCTCCGGCGCGCTGGTGCGTTACCGGGCCTATTCCTCCAAGGGGCTGAGCGCTGCCCAGATCGCCGTGCTCGTCGCCCTCTGCTCCTTCACCTTCGGCCTCGGCACGATCCTGCTCGGCGGCCTGACCCTCACCATCGACCCGACGCTTCTGCACCGGCTCGAAGGCCATGTGCATCCTACCCTCGCCAATCCGCTCACGGCGCGCATCGTCGGATGCATTCTCCTCGGGCTCGTGGCGCTCTACGTGGTGGGGTCCATCCTCCACCTGCCGCCGCTCTCGATCCGCTCGGCAAAGCTCGAATATCCGCGCCCCGGGATCATGGTGCGCCAGCTCATCGCCGCGCCGCTCGAATTGCTGGGGGCCGCCGGCATCATCTACTTCATCCTGCCGTCGCATCTGGAGCCGAGCTTCCTGGTCGTGCTCGCCGTGTTTCTTGCCTCGTTCTCGGCTGCCCTCATCAGCCACGCTCCGGGCGGGCTTGGCGTGTTCGAGCTCGTGTTTCTCGCGGCGATGCCGGATATTCCGCAGGCTGATATCCTTGCCGCTCTCATCGTCTTCCGCCTGTTCTACCTGCTCATTCCCTTCGCGCTCTCGCTGGTTGTGATCCTCATCTTCGAGCGCTCGCGCCTCACCCAGACCTGGAGAAAGCGCGGCTCGGAAAATGACCCGGTGCCGCCGACCCCGCCGCTGATCTAGGCTGCCGATGCGGATTTTCTGGCGAAGGCTCGGGTTCGGTCTCTCCACGCTCCTCGGCGTGAAGGCCCGGGGCTTCTTCATCCCCTACCGCTATGCCGATAGCGTGAAGGAGGCGGACTATCCCGCCTTGCGTCCGCTCTTCGAGACGGCACTGCCGCGCTTTCACGATCTGCTGGAGGCGATCGAGAGCCATGCCGTCGACCTTGAACGGATCGCGAGCGGGCAAACGCCCGCGCGGTTCGATCAGGATTGGTTCCCAAGGCTCGATGCCGCCGCCGCTTATGCGCTGGTGCGTCGGGTCAAGCCGCGCCGGATCGTGGAGATCGGTTCCGGCCATTCCACGCGCTTCATGGCGCAGGCCGTGGCCGATGGCGCGCTCCCGACCGAAATCACCTGCATCGATCCCGCGCCGCGCGCAACGCTCAGCCGGCTGAACGTGAAGCACCTTCCGCATCTGCTGCGGGATGCGGATGCGGCGATTTTCGCGACGCTTCAGGCGGGCGATATCCTGTTCATCGATTCAAGCCACATCGCCATGCCGGGCACCGATGTGGACCGCCTTTTTCTCGATGTCCTGCCGCGCCTCGCCTCAGGCGTTCTGGTGCATGTGCACGACATCACCCTGCCGGATGCTTATCCTCCGGCATGGGAATGGCGCGCCTATAACGAGCAGCTTCTCGTCGGCGCGTTGCTGCAGGGCGGTGGTTACGAGCTTCTTTTCGCGAGCCATTTCACGGCGCAAACGCTCCATTCCGCGCTTCAAACGGGCATGCTGTCGCGGTTGCCGCTGGCGAAGGGCGCTTTCGAAACGAGCCTCTGGCTGTCGAAGCGTTGAGACCTTCAGCCGACGAAGTGAGCCCGGCTCGGCTGCGGCACGGCGATGCCCGCATTCATGTATTCATTGAGCTTGTTGCGCAGGGTGCGCACGGAGATGCCTAAGATCCTCGCGGCATGGGTCCGGTTGCCGAGGCAATGCTCAAGCGTCATCAGGATCAGATGGCGTTCCACATCGGCGATGGTCTGGCCGATCAGGTCGGCGCTGGGCCGCACCGGCTCGACGAAATCGAAGAGATCCGGAATGTGACCGCCGGACATCGGCAGCTGCTGATGATGCGGAGTCGGTTGGAATGAAACTGCGTCCACGGCCATGCCTGTCTTTGAGTGCTGCGCGATCCCGGATTGGTCGCACAACAGGCTTGCCTCAACATGGTTAGCATTCCCTTAACGGGAGGCTTTAGGGCATTTTCCGACGAAGTGGATGCCGGTTTCGTCGAAAGAAAATGCGTCGCAACAAGGATATGGAGCGTCCGGTCTGGTGCAATCAGATCGGGCGCTCCAGCCGGAGCCTTCGCCCCAAAACGAAAAGCGCCGCCTTTCGGGCGACGCTTTTGAAATCGAGGTCCGTAAGGACGCTTACTGACGGTATTGCTGGATGCGCGTGGTGCGCAGCCCGGCGAGCCCGTGCTGGTCGATGGACATCTGCCAGCTCAGGAATTCTTCCGTGGTCAGGGTATAGCGCTGGCAGGCTTCCTCCAGGCTCAGCAGCCCTCCGCGCACGGCGGCGACCACTTCGGCCTTGCGGCGGATCACCCAGCGACGGGTGGAAGAGGGGGGAAGATCTGCAATCGTCAGCGGACTTCCGTCGGGCCCGATGACATACTTGACCCTCGGGCGGTGGGGTTCGGTCATGATACGCTCACACAAAAATTCAACGACCTCGTTGACCTGCAAGCTAGGACATGCCGCTTAATGTTTTCCTAAACGCGAGGAACCCCTTCGCAAAGAAGCCTCGATTTGGCCGCATTGGTTAACGCCCCCTGAAAAGGACGAACCGGCGATGAGCTGTTTTGGCTGAAATCAGCCAGTTTTACAGCCCGGGGCTGGCGATGCTCTCGCTCATATAAGGCCGCCCGGCATCGGTGAGGACGCGGTCGAGCGCCTCGATGGCTTCGAGAATGCGGGTCAATTCGTCCGCCATCTCGACGGAGGGCAGGGGAGCCGCCGCGATCTGGCGGGCGATATCCCTTCGGCGTTTCACGAGGTTTTCCCGCGCGGCGACCAGTTCCTCGATTTCGTCGGATGTCATTGTCATCGTCCAAAGAAGGCTCGGGCAGAGCCTTATTCTCCATTTTAGGCCCTTTTGGGCCGGGCTCCACATCTGGAACATCGTGGCCGCAATCGCTATAAAGAGGTTCGTACCAGATTTGGCCCCTCCTGTGCGCCGCCTTGAACGTCGCCTCCGGATGGAATGATGCTCAACTCCCTCGGTCTTCCCAAGGACCCGTCCCAGACCCGGGTCGTCGTCGCCATGTCGGGCGGCGTGGATTCCTCCGTCGTCGCCGCTCTGCTGAAGCGGGAAGGCTATGACGTGCTCGGCATCACGCTGCAACTTTACGATCAGGGCGAAGCCGCTCATCGCAAGGGCGCCTGCTGCGCCGGCCAGGACATCTACGATGCCCGCCGCGTCGCCGAGGCCATCGGCATTCCGCATTACGTGCTCGATTACGAGGCCCGCTTCCGCGAGGCGGTGATCGACCGCTTCACCCAGAGCTACCTGAATGGCGAGACGCCGATTCCGTGCGTCGAGTGCAACCGCTCGATCAAGTTCCGGGATCTTCTGGAGACGGCCAAGGATCTGGGCGCGGACATCCTCGCGACCGGCCATTATGTCGCCAGCCGCCGCCTGCCCGATGGCCGCCGCGCGCTTCACCGCGCCGCCGATCCCGACCGGGACCAGAGCTATTTCCTTTATGCCACAACGGCGGAGCAGCTCGACCTGCTGCGCTTCCCCTTGGGCGAGCTGCCCAAGGACGACACCCGCGCCCTTGCCCGCGAATTCGGCCTGACCGTCGCCGACAAGGCGGACAGCCAGGACATCTGCTTCGTCACGCAGGGGCGCTACAGCGATATCATCGAGCGCCTGAAGCCCGGCGCGGCGCAGGGCGGCGAGATCGTGCATGTGGACGGGCGCGTGCTCGGACGGCACGAGGGCATCATCCATTACACGGTGGGTCAGCGGCGAGGGCTCGGCCTTTCCGTCGGCGAACCGCTCTACGTGGTGCGGCTCGACGCCGCTTCGGCCCGCGTCGTGGTGGGGCCGAAGGAGGCGCTCGCCACCCGCCAGATCCGCATCACCGACATCAACTGGCTGGGCGACAAGCCCCTGGAGGCCATCGGCGAGGCCGGGATGGAGATCGCGGTCCGCGTCCGCTCCACCCGCGAGCCGCGTCCGGCCCTGCTGCGCGTCACCCCGGCAGGGGCGATTGTCGAGCTGTTTTCGGCAGAGGACGGGGTGTCACCCGGTCAAGCTTGTGTCATCTATGAGAGCGATGATCCTCGGGCCCGTGTGCTCGGGGGCGGCACAATCGCTCGTTCCCAGGCCGAGGCTACACCTGCCGCAGCCTGAGACGTTCTGACCTTCGAAGGATTTCCATGACGGATGGACCGACCACGGCCCTGATGCAAAAGGCCTATGCCCGCTGGGCCCCCATCTACGACGTCGTCTACGACAAGCTGACCGCACCGACCGCCCGCGCGGCGGTGGAGGCCTGCGTGGCATGCGGGCCGCGCATCCTCGAGGTCGGCGTCGGAACCGGCCTGGCCCTCGGCTACTACCCGAAGACCGCTGAGGTTTATGGAATCGACCTGTCGGAAGCCATGCTGCGCAGGGCCAAGGCCAAGGTCGAGAAGAAGGGCCTTAGCCACGTCAAGAGCCTGCAGGTCATGGATGCGACCCGGCTCGGCTTTCCCGATGAAATGTTCGACGCGGTCACGGCCCAGTTCATCATTACCCTTGTGCCCGAGCCCGAGGCGGCGCTCTCCGAGTTCGCCCGCGTGCTGAAGCCTGGCGGGGAAATCGTTCTCGCCAACCATTTCGGGCAGCCCTCCGGCCCCATCGCGGCGTTTGAGGAACTGGCCTCCCCCCTCGTCAAGGCCATCGGCTGGAGCTCGGCCTTCAAGGCCGAACGGGTGGAGGCCTGGGCGCGGACCACGGGGCGCATGGAAGTCGTTGAACTGCGCCCGCTCTTCCCCTTCGGCTTCTTCAAGCTCATGCGCCTGCGCAAGAGGGCTTGAGCGTAGCGGTAGGCCCGGGCGAGGGCTCTCCGACAAGCACGGCGGCGGGCTCATGCCGATTTTGCCTGAATGACGCGCACAGTCATTCTTGACACCGGCGGGCAACCTTCCCTATATCGCCCAAGCCTGATGCGGGGTGACTCCCGGTCCTGGGGCGGAGTAGCTCAGTTGGTCAGAGCAGAGGAATCATAATCCTTGTGTCGGGAGTTCAAATCTCTCCTCCGCTACCACCTCAAACCCACTATCCCAGAACCCTTGTTCACCTTCCGAGTGAAGAGCGGGAAATCCCGCCGCTAGGCTCGACGCATCCCGAAATGTGGTGGGACGGTGTGGTTCCCGTTCAAAAAGAGACCTTTATTGAGGAGAGGGCTCTTCAAGCTCAATCTCTGGCGGTGTTCTTGCAACGATCTCAATGCAGTCGTCATCGGTCGCGATCACGAAGGACCAGCCATCTTGAGTTCCAAGGAAGGATAGGGGGCTCTCCTCCGACCAGAGATGGTTTCTCACGCGGAAGGTCGTTTGCCCCGGTCGCCCTCCGAGTTCTTTCGTCTTTTGCCAAAGTTGTATAAGGCCGTGCTCATCGAGCACACGGAAGGCGGACACCTCCTTAAAGCTAAGCCGGTAGGTGGAAGCCTCTTCGTGGACATGTACTCGTATGACGAGTTCCGCCGGGTGAATTGCTTCTGAGAGAGGTCGATTTGGGGAGGGCTCCCTGCCCTCTGACCAGAGCCGAGTTCGACCAAACGCAACTTCAAGAACTGAAACATGAGAGTTCTCGAAAGGCGTTTGCCATGCTGAGAACTCGAATGCTCCATTACCGAACAGATGGAGAGTCACGGTAATTTTCGGGACCAATGTACCAAGGAATAATATAGGGCAGCCACTATGCGGCCTCCCATAAGGCGGCAATGAACCGACATGCACTTTCTATGTCGTTCATTCGTCGTGTATTCGAGTCTGGCGCTTGAAAAACCTCTCCGTGTTGGATGTCGATGGACATGCATAAGCGGTTTGCTGCCTGTCGGTTTGAAGGCAGATTTTGGTCCGCGTGTAGCCTCGCTAGGGTTGCGACGTGGAGGCCCATTTCACGGCGTCGATTCCGAGCCATGTCAGTATCAGCGTCATCTTGAGTCATCCGCAAGACGGCGGCTCCAAACTGCTCCTTCCCTCGATTAGAGGCCAGAACAAGCAGGTCTGCGCGGACAGATACTTCAACCCCTGCAAGCGTCAGCTTTGCTTGCGTATTAGGTGCTGGCGAGAAATCGAAATTGCCAAGGACGTTGGACATCCTCTGGATCGCATGGAGCACTTCGATGGAGTTACGGGCATCATCTTGGCGCAGGGCCGATACTGAACTGTCAGACGCCCGTTGAACTAGTAATTCTTCGGTTGCCAGCAAAGGATTCAGGCGGCGGTTGGAGTCTGCTAAATAGATACAGATCGGCTGCCGAACGTCTCGGTAACGAATAATTGGTGGTTTTATGGGATTTTTAGCCCTTCTGACGATTGCCAATCTGGCTGTGTCCGAAGATACCATGAACTGCGCTAGATCGTTTGCCGATATACGTGGTGATGACCGTTGAATAGTTGGGGTACGGGCCATGGACGAGATACTCGCAAGCGTTGAAATTGGGCCTGGACAGAGCGTACATATAGCTACGCTTTCACGTCAAACCCTACAAGAGTCCGGTGTCGAACACCTTGGTTTTAATGGGTATTTTCTGTTTGAAGCCAATGACACGCCAGAGTTGAAGGGAATTCATGTTCTTGGGAAGGTGTCGTCGTTCGAGGCCGCTCTCAAACTTATAGAACTATGGAATTTTCGGCCTGTGGCAGCTTAATGATCAAGAAATGGGGGCAGACTACAAGTCTACTCACCGTGTGTTAGATAAGTCATCGAGCATTCGTTGCTCTGCGCTTCAAAACTTCAATTATCTCTAGAGCAAGCTCTAGCTCGGAATTATTCAGCGTACGTATTAGCGCAATTGCTCGTGTCTCAATCTCCACCCTTCTTGACTTCGCTTGAGGTTCCTCACCTACGAGGTCGGAAAGAGGGATACTCAGTGCCCCTCCAATCAGGCCAAGTGTGTCTAAGGGTGCGAGGCTAGCTCCTCGCTCTATATTGCCGAGAGCTTCAGGTGTTCGGCTTATAAGGGCCGCCAACTGCTCTCGTGACATCCCTGCCACTTCACGTGCTATCCGAATTCGAGTGCCGATAAGGGTTTTAAGATCGCTGACCATGCTCCTGAAAGTGCGAGGTACAGCGCGGTCTTGCCATGAAGTTTGACTTTTAATGAAATGCAATTACAGAAGTTAAACTTCTTGATCTTAAGTTTGGGGGGCAAGGCATGGAAACTTCAGCCATAGCAGAGACAAGCGGTCTTTCCATGATCCTGTGGCCAGCGGGGGTCGCTATCTTCCTGCTTATCGTATTGGGGGCCGGTTCACGGTTTGTAGTTTTCAGCGACAAGAGCGACCTACTTTGGACGGCAGGAATCGTTCTCTTCCCCATCGCTACCATCATTGTCGCTGGCATTGGCTTCGCTACGATCACCCCACCGCTTGGGGAGGGCATGAAGCTGGGTGACGTGACGTTCCCAATGCTGGTGACGACCTACCTATTTCCCACCATCGTGTGTTGCGTCACGTCCCTTCTCTTCCTCAGAAGCGTGTTCATCACGATTGTCGGCACGATCATGAATAACGGACTGCTAGCCGGCCTGTTCATTGTGGCCCTAAAGTTGACCGCGATTGTTCCCATCCTCATCGCGGCGATAGGCGGCTGTTGGTTGTATTTTGACTCAGCAAACGATGTGCGCCGCAACTGGCCTATCTTTCTCGTCTTAGGCTTCTTCGTCTGGCTGGCTTCAAGAATGATCAACGGCGAGCGCGTCATGGAACGCCGAATGCTCATCAGTCAGACCGCTGAAGCGTAAAGCCGCAGCACGTCTTGTTCACGGCAATCCTGCCGCTTTCCTGCAACCTAATGGGGGTACCATGAAAGCCATTTTGATATCGGGAGTCCTCGCTATCGGACTCACTACAGGCGCACACGCGATGAGCGTGAGTGTTGATTGGAAAGGAACTTCAGAGTGCTTTGACACTGAATCTCCAATTTTCAGGCTCAAAGATGTTCCAAAGAAAGCCGTCAAGCTGCGCCTCAACATGATCGATTTAGATGCGCCGAACTATCCCCACGGTGGTGGAGAGGTCGCTTACAAGGGGCAAGCACAGTTGCCAAAGGCAGCCTTCCGCTACACGGGTCCGTGCCCTCCTGGTGTTCACAGCTACCAATGGTCGGTCGAAGCACTGGACGCTTCTGGCCAGCTTATAGACGCTGCAAAGGTCGTTGCACCTTTCCCGCTGAAATAGATTTTGAGAGGGCATGAGCACCCGGCATCAACAAGGGTTGCTCATGCTTTCATTGGCGAAGGGCACAATTGCTTGTTCGCTGGGCCATCATTGCGATGCCCAATCCCATAAGGTCGCGGCTATAAGGATAATTATGACGAAGCCCGGAAACGCTTTCTTTGGTGCGACAAGATCAACCAATCTCGCGAACCAAATCGGCAAGGCGATAAGCGCAACGGATGCAAAGGCTATAGGAGCCACTAGGAGCCACGTCAGAAGGTACATGACAGCGAGTGAGACAGCGAAAATCGCTGAGACAATGCCGCCGAGTATGGCGTGATTATCGATGCGAGGGAGATTAAATCCCCCCGCCGACGCTGCAATGTAAAAGGGGTCCGCAAAGATATTGACCCAATGCGTTTCGTACAGAAGGTCAACTATCCCAAGAACCAGCGGGCCGAAAAGCCCCATGATTAGTGGCTTGAATTCAGCCAATTCTTTTTTGTGCTCCGTAGACCACCGGATTGAGAACCAGCCGAAAAAACTCGCAAGAAAGGCGACAGAAAGAATGAGGTGTGATGGCTTATCCGCCTCGATGCTGCGTCTAAAAATGAAGAACGCGACCAGAGCAGTAACCGCCGCCCAGCCGTAGGCTTTCTTAAGTCCGTTGAGCCCCTCTTGGATGCTGGCTCTCTTAAGCCGGTCGTTGAATGAGCCATACCCGCTTTCGATCAAAGCGATTGCCGCGTCAATCTTAGGGTTCTGGCGAGCCATCGACCCCATACCGTAGATTCCGAAAAAAGTTATTGTTAGTTTAAACGAGAGGCTCAGCACGTAAGCACCCATCTAGATCTATCTGCCTCCATACCTGTCTATGCAGGTATTTGCTCTTTATCGTTTGCAGTGTCAGAGGGAGGTTCAGTCTTTTCAGATTGTGAAGGATCATTCGGCTGCGCAGTTTGACCGTCCTGTTTGCCTTCTATCGCGCCAACGAACGGTATGATCGACGTCAACTCAAGATCGATGTATGACGGAGCGACAACATCGACCAAAGGCTGTGGCTCTCCAGCATACCACCGCTTTGCCGTTCCATCTGAATTCTTCCTCTTTCCTTTCTGGAAGATGTCTCGATAGCGATATGGGGAGATGCCCAAGAACGGCACAAACGATACTCTGGTCTGGCTTTCCTGTTCGATCTCAATCTCATTCTCATGCAGATCCTTTGCGCGACTCTTAGGGTATGGCTCCATGTAGACCACGCGCCTGATGCCAGCGGCGAGGATGTGCTTCGTGCAATTATGGCATGGGAAGGTGGTGCCGTAGAGAGTCGCCCCTTTGAGACTTCGGCCTAGACGGGCGGCGTCACAGATCGCGCACATCTCAGCATGAACCACGCGCCCATATTCGGTTAGGTCCATCACCAGAGCGCCAACAAGAGCCCCGTTTTCATTGCTACTTGAGCCGGATTTACCTTTGCGCGTTAGCGCCTCAATTATTTCGGCGGGGGAGCCGAGCTTACTAGCTTTATCAGACAATAGCTCCGCACGAGACAGTCTTTCAAAAAGGTCTCTGAGAAGTTCTTTTTTCAACACCTCATTAGGATCGTGTCCAATGCGCACATCGCGAAAGTCTGGCTCTTCAAGATCCCAATAAGTGCCACCAAACGCCTTTGGAACCTCGTTGCAGCCTTGGGTAATAAGTTCCCCGTCACAGGAGAAGATCGCCGCTCCAACTTGTCGTGAAAGATCTGAAGATCGCAACGAAGCGGACTTCGCTGCATACATCCCATATTCGTCCTTTGATGGCGCGATGTCGGTTCTGCCGAAGAATGCATCGATGAAGCGGTTTAGCTTCAGGTCCATTTCCTGCTTGCTAATGCCGTCAATGAAGACATCCGCAAGAGGAAAAGTCTCTCGAAGTTGCTGCCCATACTCCTCGCCCTCTTCGCTGGCATCTCTTGTGATGAGGATGTCCGCCTTGCAAGAGATCTCAGTCGAGTGCGCTAGAGGTGAAAGGGAACGCTTAAGTTTGATTTCAATGAGCTTCTTACGCTGTTCAGCGGAGCCATAAGCTGAAATAAGGATGAACTGCTTCCCGTAGACCCTACGAAGGAGGTTCACCTCGTCAGGGCGCTTAAGCTGGCGGATGATAAATGCCGTTTGCTCGGAAACGGTTTCAGGGTTGCCGGTTAACTCGCCGCGTTTCCTGTTAATAGCGAGCATTCCGATCCGAGCGAAGGTTGCCCCATCATGCTGTTCGGCGCAAAGTGCGTTCGCGTACTCAATTTTGAATGAGACTTCGCTAAAGAAGTCTGTTTCTGTTGGTTTCGTCACCGTGGCTGGGAAACCAAGCATCTCGGTAGTGAGCTTGATTGTGTGCGCATTGTAGCGTACCGCCCTAAGTGCGTTTGTCAGGCTGTCTGTAATAGCGTCAACGTCAACACCGATTGGACCGGCTATGCCAAAGACCAATTCAGGGAATTTGGACGTCATAAGCATATCAGACATGATGGGCGTAACCTTTGGTTAATCTCGCGAAGCTAAGCTTGGCGAGGGAACTGCTTATAAGAAAAAAAGTTAAAGAAAACCATATACGAGCCACGGCAGGGAGCCTTGTCATGACTGATCAACGTCCTGATAGAAAAGCGCAGATGCAATTAATCGTCTCCGTCGCGGATCGGATGGCAAAAAGAATGAACGCGCAGTTCGTTGCTAATCCAGAGAAAGTAGAGAGTTTCCTCTCCCATGATCCTTATTCGATAGAAGAAGAGACTAGGAAAGAGGCTGCTAGCCACGAAGACCTTGATCAGCGCCGAGTTTACGCTTTCTAAGTTTTCTATATTAAAAGTTGAAAGCCCGATATTTCGTCGGGCTTTTATTTTGCCTAATTTTGCTTTGAATATCCAATCGCCATTATCGCTATAATGCCTCAGCTAAGGGATTGGGTGTCCGGTAGGTAATCGATGGCAAGGTTGGCTTGCTGGTTCTTCAAGGCGCGGTGAACGCTCATTCGGCTGATCCCAAGCTCCTTTGCGATGGCTGATGGTCGGTGGCCAGCCGCTTTCATCTCCTGGATTCGATTGACGGGCACTGACGCTTTCCGCCCTTTATAGACCCCCCGCTTTTTCGCGGCCTCGATGCCGACCTTCTGACGCTCAGCCAGAAATTGCCTTTCCATCTCGGCGACCATGCCTAGCACGGTGACCAGCATCATGCCGGTGCCCTCATTCGTGCTGAAAGCCGGTTCTAAAATCCTTAGGGAGGCACCTTTGGCTTGGAGTTCATGAACGAGATTGAGGACGTCACGGGTGCTTCGCCCAAGGCGATCCAGCCTGACACAGACCAATTCATCACCTTCACGGATGAACTCTAGGATGGAGGCCAGTTCGTCACGTCCCTCCCGGCTTTTACCGCTTACCTTCTCGGCGCGGACGATCTCGCAGCCATGCGCCCGAAGCCTAGCTTCTTGGGATGCGTAATCTTGAGAGAGGTGGCTTACCCGGCAATATCCGATAGCGGCCATTTTTAGGGCGGTCCTGTAACAATAGGGGCGACCCTTGGATTTATATGTAACAAAATTATTTCCTGCAATCCTATTGTTACATCGAATCTGTAACAGGCGAGCCGGTAACAACAGCGTACTTCATTGTTACGAATGTGGGCTGTTTTTGAGCAAGCCCGGCCTTGCGGAGGCCGCAGGTTGCCTAAGGAATTGTACTCCTATCTGAAAATATGTGTTGACAGAGGAAGAATATCGTGTTACGTTATAAAGATGATGGCAAAGCGCCTTTTTCGCTTACCATCAAAGAGCCCCAGCAAAATCTGATAATTTGATAGCTTAGTCTAGGCGGATGTGGCGCGTATGTTTGCGTCTTAAGCCGCCTGACTGAGATGGGAGTTCTTGCGCTTTCATCAATATTGAAACGGGCCATTAAGGGGCAATGGCACTTTATTTCATATATTAAATAGCACACCTACTCACTGTAAAAATCTATTTTTTGCTGGATTTCGTTCAATCATATGAAAAAATTCAGAATCTTTTATGCAAATTAATTACTGTTCTGCTCCATGTGGCGCAGGAAAAACGCACTCTCTAAGGAAGAAAGCTAGAGAATTATTAAATGAAGGCTGCAACATCATATTTGTGCAGCCGACCATTCAGTTAATCGAGCAAACCTACGCGGATTTTGCTTCGGAGACTCCTCATGTGCATGTGGAGGTCTTTCATGAAGATAGGTGCAAAGAGGCCGGGAATAGAAAGCAGAGTGTACAGGGAGCAATCCACGCCTACCTGCGAGACCCGTACCCTGAACCGCATGTCCTAATCATCACGTGGGCATCGTTTGAAAGGCTCGCTTACTTCCATCGTCCTCAAGATTGGCATGTCCTGATCGATGAAGCGCCGCAAGCCCATGACCATAAGCTGATTCCTGCTCCTTTGAGCCATTCAACTATCACCGGCTCTATCGAGACTACAACGCGGGGGGCAACCTACAGTCAGATCATTTTGCAAGACCGAAACGCTCTTCGCAAAGTAGCAGAGAATATCGGATATGATGCTGCAATTCAGCCCTTCTCCGAACTGGCTCGCAAGCTGATATCAGGAAAATGGAAGGCTTATGTTCACGAGGCGCGTTATCGCCGTTTGCTGACAGGAAGAGATCGCAATCTAAGCGTCTTCCTCGTACTGAGCCCAAAGATTTTCAAAGGCTTCAAATCGGTCACCATTGCCGGTGCGCGATTTGAAGAGACGCTGCTCTATCAGCTTTGGTCCAGTGACGGTGTAGAGTTCCAGCGTGATCAGGAGTTGGAGGAGAACCTACGGTATCAGGAACATGCCGGCGGTGAGCGGCTCCAGATTCATTTTGGCTACGAGGGTGACTGGACGAAGAGTTTTCTCAATCGTGCCAACAGAAAAGCCCTGGTTGCGCTGATCAACGCTGCCAAGGAGTTGTTTGGTTCAGAGGATTTCCTCTGGATGGGGAATAACGATGTCTCTTCCAAGCTCATAGGGGCAAGGGAAGAGTCTCATCGCCTATCAGGGGCTCCCTTCGGCCTAAACGGACTTCAGAGCCATCGGAATGTCTTGGTCTTGTCTGCCCTCAATCCAAGGGGTGAGCATTACCGGTTTCTGGAATGGAAAGGCATTGACGCTGCAACAGTGAAAACAGCGACATACCGGCACTCTGTCTATCAAGCCGCAATGCGTTGCTCGATACGCGATCCTAACTGCGATCAGCCTGTCTGCTTCGTGGTCCCCGATAAGACAACTGCGGAATGGCTTTCAGCCATCTTTCAGGGTTCAACCGTTCAATCCCTTGGTTTGGATGAAGTTTGCGATCCTAAAGGACAGCCTGGACGCCCCCGAAAACACGGGTCCGATGCTGAGAGGAAGCGGGCTCATCGGGAAGAAACCCGACAGCGGTTGCTTCAAGAGTTGTCTCACTTGAATCCAGTGGGGGCATCAAGCTCTCAAAATGAGTTTGGTCCTCATGAAGAGAGCGACGAAAACTCTTTAAGTAAGATAGGACTTGATTTCGTCTCGCGTTTCCATGGAAGCCTTTGGGACCGGACATACTCAACTGAATGTTTCCACACGATCCATTCATTGAGCCAATCGGAGTTCATCAATCTTCTTAAGAAGGCTCATAAACGGGCGTATCTGCCGAAGTCCGCAAACCGGCTACTCAGCCCCTCCTACTTCCAAACGGTTGAGGGGGTAGATACCCACCGTGGAATTGAGAATGTCTTGTTTGCTAGGGGAATCTGGCTCGATTTCGAAGGCGGCAATCTTACGCATGGGGACTTTGCCGATCTGTTTCCCCGCTTGAGGATAGTTGCCTTCAATACGTCAAGCAGTACTGCCGAAGACCCGCGCTGGAGGGCGTACATTCCAACATCCGTTGTCATGACAGCCGATGTTTATCAGCACATCACCGGGCAAATCCTGAAGCATGTCATCGAAAGCGGTTGGCGATTGCCAAAGCGCGATCTGTCAAAACCGAGTTTGCTTGCCCATGGCATTGATCTTTCGAAGTTGAAGGCTTCGGACTTGTTCTTCTTACCGTGTCAGGCGAGGGACAAAAAGGCGAGCTTCTTCGGGGACTACAAAGGCGGCCTCAGAGAGCCGCTCATTGTTGAAGATTGGATCAATCATTCGATCCTAAGCGAACATCTGCCCAATAGCATTGAGCTTGGGGCTGATGTTGAGCTTGAACTTGAACTCACAGAAGAGCAACAAGCCCTGCTCACCCGTTACCTGTGCCATTGGCGCACAGTCGGCGCTCTGCCGGGAAAGGGCGATCAGGAGCTTTGGAAATTGGCGATTGGGCTTTTCCAAATGGGTATCACTGGAGAGCATCTTGCAAAGATTCTGATTCACGAAGCCGAAAAAGCCGCAAGTCCCAATGACAGGATAAAGCAGGTGAAAAGAATTATAAAGGCTTTCTTCAATTATAAAAAATTCGAATTTTAATAAAAGATATAATAATGAATCTATTATCAAATACAACTATATTTTCATCTAATTCAGTTTACTGTGCTAATACGACCTCAAATGAAGCCTTCCTATCACGGGAGGCGCATGAGGAAATTGGTAGTGACATAAAGATTTTCGTCCAAACACTTGCCGTTGCAAATGCACGTCGTGATCATCGCAAATTTGGGCTAGGGGCTGAGACGCTGGAGGTGCCGTCATGAAGCGGGCTGCCATTTATGCAAGATACTCCACAGACCTTCAGAACGAGAGGTCCTGTGACGATCAAATCGCCCTTTGTAAGCGATACTGCGAAGACAATGGCTTCGTGGTCACTGGCATCTTCCAGGACAAGGCCAAATCCGGTGCCTCTACGCACGGGCGAGAGGGTTTGTCGGCAATGATGACAGGCGTCAAAAAAGGTGCATTTGATGTTGTGGTTGTTGAAGCCCTTGATCGTTTGTCACGTGATATTGCTGACTCTCACACCCTACTTAAGGAGTTCAATTTCTACGGAGTAGAGCTTTACTCAAAAAATTCGGGAAAGGCCGATCCTTTAAATTTCATGATCCAGAGCGTCTCAAACCAAATGGTATTGGACGAGACAGCTAAAAAGGTGCGACGCGGCATGGAGGGCGTTCTTCGTGAGGGCCGTCATGCTGGGGGTAGAGCATATGGCTATGACACAGTGCCTGGCGCTCCTGGTATTCTTACAATTAACGAAACTGAAGCGGCTATCGTACGACGCATTTTCGCGAGCTACATCCAAGGAAAGAGTCCGCGCAGGATAGCGGGCGAGTTAAACAGGGATGGGGTTCCTCCTCCAAGGAGGACCAAGTGGAACGCCTCGACTCTTAACGGCAATGCTGAACGCGGAAGTGGTATTCTTCTCAACGAACTCTATGCTGGCCAGATCGTCTGGAACAAGGTTCGGATGGTCAAGAATCCCAGCACTGGGCGACGTGTATCGCGCCCGAACCCTGGAAGTGAATGGATTCGGAAGCCCGCAGAACATCTGAGAATTGTGGATGAGGACACTTGGCAAGCCGCCCAGACAAGGAAGGCTGGCAAGTCAAAAGTGAAATCTCATGAGACGAGAACGCCGCGTCATCTTCTCTCTGGCAAACTGAAATGCGGATGCTGCCAAAGCGGGATATCGATGCATGATCGCGACAAGACTGGAAAGAGGCGGGTCCATTGTTCCGCTTTTCGAGAGAGTGGCTCGTGCTCGAACAATAGGGTCATTTATCTAAATGAGATCGAAGAGGCGGTTCTATCCGGCTTCAAACACCATCTCTACGATAGAACCCTCATCAAGGCCTACATCGAGCAATATAACAATGAGAGACGCCGCCTCTCTATGAAGGCGGTCACGAATAGAGATACGCTGGATGAGGAATTAAAAGCGGTCGATAAGCAATATGAGAGAACCAAAAAACTCTACATTAATGGGCACTTGTCTGATGATGATGGCGAGGCTGAGCTTGATCGATTAAGAGCACGGAAGGCCGAAATCCAGGCTGAGCTATGGAACTCAGAGCGAGCATTGGGGGACTCCTCATTGAGCGAGGACCTGGCCAATAGATACCTTGCCCAAGTTGAAGACCTAGCTGGG
Source organism: Microvirga flavescens (assembly GCF_003290125.1). Taxonomy (GTDB): domain Bacteria; phylum Pseudomonadota; class Alphaproteobacteria; order Rhizobiales; family Beijerinckiaceae; genus Microvirga; species Microvirga flavescens. The sequence goes on along the minus strand of NZ_QMKH01000002.1, from coordinate 387,863 downwards.
ACCTTAAGAAACTTTGTCGACGACGGGGAAACCGAGTTGGCAGAAAGCTTTAGATCGTTAGTGCATTGTGTAATAGTGTATCCAAATCCCCCAAGGCAGGGTTTTGAGATTGAAGTGGCAGGAAGGTTGGCGGCTCTGATGGCTCCACCTTTGGCAATCGGATTAACGGCTATGCCGAATAGTGGGTTATCGAATGCAGCGGACCTCCGCTACCATTCATTTAGCCCGCTTTGTCAGTGACTGGCGGGTTTTTTGTTGTCTGAGAATCGGTCTCTTCCATGTTGCGAGCGGTTGCAACACGTCTGCGACACGAGCCGCCGGGATCAAATCTCTCCTCCAGCGCGATGTGGACTCCGCGTGCTGTTCTCTAAGCGGCGTCCCAGTCGCGTGCTGCCGCGGCTACATTGCGATGCTGTCAGCCCACAGCGGGTTTCGTTGACTTAACTGGCACCGAACTAACCGGAAAGATGCATCTCCCCTCCGTTCGCACGGTGCCTAACGGAATCGCTTCCTTCTTGATGAGCACAGATCCTCGCCCGTCGTCTCAATGTTCATTGTGGAAGGTCCCACCATGTTTCTGGCCGTCCAATCCTTTTTTCGCCCGACAACGGCTAACATTCTCACCCGGATCTCAACTGCTGCCGATGGATCGCAGGCGACGTATCCACATGCGGGCGGTATGGCTACTCACGGCGGTGAGCTCAGCCCCGACGGACGGTATGTTCTCTTTAGCAGTGCCGCAGAGAACCTCATTCCTGACGATGTCGGCGGTAACGATGTCTTTATCAAGGATCTCGCAACCGGCATGATCAGGCTTGTGTCGGCGAACGCAGCCGGCGTCCAAGCGAACGCCAACAGTGAAATGGCGCGGTTCAGTTCGGATGGACATTATGTGGTGTTTTATAGCGACGCCACCAATCTCATCCCGGGATTGACAACAAGCAACGGCAATATCTTCCGAAAGGATCTCATCACAGAAGAAGTTATCCTCATCTCCAGCAATATAGACAAGGTACCAGGCAATAATTTCAGCGACAAATCCGAGATCAGCCCTGACGGGCGATACGTGGTGTTCGACAGCGCTGCAAGCAATCTAACTACTGGTGATGCCAATGGTAAGTGGGACATTTTTCTCAAGGACCTTGTCAACGGAGAAGTGACCCTATTGTCCTCGAAGAAGGATGGGACCCAAGCCAATGACAGTAACTTCAATCCGCATTTCAGCCCCGACGGCCGTTATGTTCTGTTCGAGAGTTACTCAGGCAACTTGGCCGGCGGAACTGCCGGAACGATTAAATTACTTCTCAAGGATCTGGCGACCGATGAGGTGAAGGCCATCACCAAGCCCTCTGATGGAACGCCAATTAACGGTTTTGATGCGCAGTTCAGCCGTGACGGACGCTTCATCGTGTTTTCAAGCGCAGACTCCGACCTGGTAGCAGGCGACACCAACGGACAGAGTGACATCTTCATCAAGGATCTGCTCACCGGAGGCATCAGCCGCGTTTCGATCGATGCAAATGAAAACCAAGCGAACGGCGAAAGTCTGGCCGCTCAGTTGAGCCCCGACGGTCGCTATGTGACTTTCATCAGCGCGGCAACGAATCTGGTGGGGAACGACGACAACGGCAACGACTATGATCTGTTCATGAAAGACCTCGTCACGGAGGCAGTCACGCGAATTGCAACAGTCGATCGTGAAGCGGGAGTTCCTTATACTCCGGAGGCCGCTCAGTTCAGCCCGGATGGGCGCTATCTTGTCTTCTTGAGTGGCGCAAGCACGCTCGTGCCCGGAGACACAAACAGGAACGATGATCTGTTCCGGGTTGACTTGCTATACCACGCCAACGCGGCTGCTATTGCAGAAGGCCGTTACATCGAGACCACGCTTGGCGTCGGTGCGGCCTCCAGCGCCACCGTGCTCTGGGGCGACGGCAGCAGCAGTACCGTGACGCCGGTGGGCGGCAGCGCCGCCTTCAGCCATGCCTATGGTAGCTCCGGCACCAAAGCTGCCACCGTTGTTCTCATCGAGGGTGTGCTCACTTGGAGCGTGGCGCACACTCTCGACCTCACCAGCGGCAGCATGGTACGCAACATTGCTTTGGCCGATACGCTAGAAGGCAGTGCCGGGCGCGACAGCCTTAACGGGGATGGCACCGCCGACGTGTTGCTCGGGGGCGGCGGCAACGACCGCCTCACGGGCTATGCCGGCAATGATCGCCTGAGCGGCGGCACAGGCCAGGACACGCTCACTGGCGGCACAGGGCGGGACACTTTCGTGTTCGACGACCGCGAGACGAGCGCATCGAAGACCAGGGCGGATTACATCACCGACTTCTCGCGCCGGCAGGGTGATAAGATCGACCTGAGCGCCATCGATGCCAACACGACGAGGCGAGGCGACCAGAAGTTCACCTTCATCGGGGACGCAAAGACCTTTAGCAAGGCGGGCGAGGTGCGCTTCGAAAAGACTGCGAGCTACACGTACGTCTACCTCAACACCGACAACGATGCGTCAGCCGAGGCGGTGATCAAGCTCAAGGGCTCCTTCGATGTGAGCAAGAGTTGGTTCGTGCTCTAAAGCCGCTGATCCTCCCGGGGGCGACGCAGGCTTTCCTCCGCGTTTGTCTGCGGAGGCTCGAGCCATCGACGCCCGAGCCGCGCAGTTGTTGCATTCCCGAGCGGCTCCGGCTTCCTGTAGTGGCTGCATCGTGGCCACGATCTCCTCGGTCGCCTTTAGCCCTAGGATCCCGATCAGCCCCGCAAGTCTCATCTGTCGCAGCGTTGGTATTTGCTCCCGGTCTCGTCCTTTTCATTGAAGTAGCGATTCAGAGAGCCATCCGGTGTTGGTCCCATGAGGACCGTGACGTCGTTGGCCGCAACCGCGTTTGCGCAATGCAGGGAGAGAACATGGCGCTTTCCGGAGGGCTTGACGGCTGTGATCCGGCAGGAGGCTTGGGGCGTTCTGAGGCGATTGCCTGAGATGATGAAGGCTGGGGCGAATATGTCGATCGGCTTTTTGAACGAGGTGCTTTTCCCGGCGCGTGAGAAAACCGCGTCGCACGAGAGGCTCTGCTCAAGCCACGCGCCCTGGTAGGCGGCAAGACCCGCTTCTGCCGCGATACCGCAGGGGACCGCGCCCAACGCGGCAAGGGCGAAACCGAGCCCGCCGGCCCGGATGGATTCTCCAACTCTCATCAGTTCCTCCTTCGATGTTGAAGACGTCCGTGAAGCCCTGTTCCGCGATCATCACTCCGCGGCCTTGTCGGAGGTCCTCGCTTCGGCTGGTTTCTCGGCTACCGCTTCCGGTCCTTGCATGCCGATGGCCCGCTTGATCCGCTCTCGCAATCCCTGGAACAGGACATAGAGCGGCGGGATCACGAAGATGCCGACGAACGAGGCGAGGATCATGCCGCCGAACACCGGCGTGCCGACATTGCGCCGGGCGAGTTCGGAAGCGCCGGTTGCGACGACGAGCGGATAAAGGCCGAGGATGAAGGCGAGAGAGGTCATCATCACGGGCCTGAAGCGCAGGCGCGATCCTTCCGTCGCAGCCTCCAGCAGAGGCACTCCTCTCTCGCGCTGCTCCTTGGCGAATTCCACGATCAGGATGCCGTTCTTCGCGGCAAGGCCGATCAGGACGATCATGCCGATCTGTCCGTAGAGATCGAGCGTGAGACGCCCTAAGACGATGGCGGCGAAGGATCCGAGAATGCCAACGGCGACCGAGAGCAGAACCGGGATCGGGATTGTCCAGCTCTCATAAAGAGCGACGAGGAAGAGGAAGGCGAAGAGCACGGCAAAGCCGAGAATGATGCCCGTCTTTCCTTCGGCGCGCTTTTCCTGGAACGCTGTGTCGGTCCATTCGCCGGCAAAGCCCGAGGGAAGCGTACGCGCCGCGACTTCTTCCATCGCCGCGAGTGCCTGTCCGGACGAGACGCCCGCCGCCGGGCTTCCCTGAACCGTGACGGCGCGGCGGTTGTTGTAGCGGATCAGGGATGGCGGCCCGACGACCACTCGCGCCTCGAGAAGGCTTCTCAAGGGAACCATTTGCCCTTCGGCATTGCGGACATTGATGCGGTAGATGTCCTCGACCTTCGTGCGGTCGACAGCTTCGGCTTGGACTTGCACCTGCCAGGTGCGGCCGAACAGGTTCATGTCGTTGACGTAGTATCCGCCGAGCGCGGCCTGCAGGGCCTGGAACACGTCGTCCAGCCTAACGCCGAGAATCTGAACCTTGTTTCTGTCGATATCGAGATAAATGGAAGGGCTCGTGGCCGAGAACGTGCTGAACACGCGGGAGAGCTGCGGGTCCTGGTTTGCGGCCACCGTCAGCCCGCGGAGCACCTGCGCCAGCGCCTTCGGATCGCCGCCGCGCAGGTCTTTCAGGACATAGCTAAAGCCGCCGCCCGTACCGAGACCGATGATGGGCGGCGGCGCCAGGGGGACGACCGTTCCTCCCTGAACCTGCCGGAGTTTCGGGCCGAGGCGCGCAATCACCGCGTTTGCGCCCTGGGAGCGATCATGACGTTCTTCAAAAGGCTTCAGCGTGACGACGATGAATGCCGCATTCGCCTGAGAGTAATTGTCGATGAAGTTCAGGCCGATCACGGAGGTGAAATCGGCAATGGTTTCTTCCTCGCGAAGAACCTCCTCGGCGCGGCGGATCACATCCGACGTCCTGCCGACGGAGGCTCCGTCCGGCAATTGCACGACGATGAAGAAGGCCCCTTGATCATCCTCCGGCAGGAAGCCGGTGGGTGTGATCTTGGAGAGGCCGTATACGCCGACGCCTGCAACTGCGACCATCGCCAGTCCGATGATGGAGATGCGGACGATCCGCGCCACGACGTTGCCGTAAGCATCGCGCACCTTGTCGATGAAGCGCATGACATACCCGATCACGCCGCGGCGCGGTCCATGATGAGGGCGCAGCAGTACGCCGCAGAGCGCGGGTGAGAGCGTCAAGGCATTGATGGCCGAGAGGAACATGGCCACCGCGACGGTTACGGCGAATTGACGGAACAGTTCTCCCGAAATGCCCGGAATGAAGGCTACGGGTAGAAAGACGGAGAGGAGCACCAGTGTGATGGCGATGATCGGGGCGGTGATTTCCTCCATCGCCTTCTTGGTGGCGTCTCCGGGCGATAACTCGGGATGCTCCTCCATCACGCGCTCGACGTTCTCGACGACGACGATGGCATCGTCGACCACGATGCCGATGGCGAGAACGATGGCGAGAAGGGAGACAGAATTGGCAGAGTAGCCGACGGCGTTCAGAACGACGAATGTGCCGATCAGGCTCACGGGGACGGCAAGTGTCGGGATCAATGTCGCGCGGATGCTGCCGAGGAACAGGAAGACCACGACCACGACGAGGATGAAGGCTTCGATCAGGGTCTTTTGGACTTCATGAATCGTATCGGTGACGAAAACGGTGGGATCGTAGGTGACCTTCCACTCCAGATCCTCCGGGAAGTCCTTGGCCAGTTCCGCGACCTGCTTCTTGACGGCATCCAACGTTGCGAGCGCATTGGCGCCGGGCGATTGGTAGATCGCCGTCACGGCCGCGGGGCCGCCGTTGAAGAGCGTTTCCCGGTCGAGATTGGCTGCGCCAAGCTCCAGGCGCGCGACGTCACGAAGCTGGAGAACGGACCCGTCGGGATTGGTGCGCAGAACAATCTTCTCGAAATCCTCGACGGAGTTGAGACGTCCTTTCGTTTGAATGTTGAGCTGAAGCTGCTGATCGTTGGAAATAGGACGCGCGCCGATGCGCCCGACAGCGGCCTGAACGTTCTGGGCCTTTATCGCGTTGATGATGTCCCCTGTCGTCAGGTTGAGGCCGGTGAGCCTGTCGATCCGCACCCATGCGCGCATGGCGTAGTCCTGCGGACCCCACAGTGTCGCATCGCCGACGCCAGGCGTGCTCTTGATCTGATCGAGAAGGTTGATCGTGACATAGTTCGAAATGAACAGGGGATCATGCGTGTGCTTTGGCGAGTAGAGGGCGATGACGCCGAGGAGCGCCGACGACTTCTTCTTCACCGTGACGCCCTGGCGCTGAACATCCTGGGGCAGTTTGGAAAGCGCGATCTGAACCCGGTTGTTGACATTGACGGAATTGATGTCCGGGTCGGTGCCAAGCTCGAACGAAGCCGTCAGCGTGTAGCTGCCGTCGTTGCCGCTCACGCTCTTCATGTAGATCATCTTGTCGACGCCGACGACTTGCGACTCGATGGGTTGGGCGACGGTGGCGTCCACGACATCCGCCGATGCGCCGGGGTAATTGGTGGTGACGGACACCTGAGGTGGAACGATATCCGGGTATTGAGCGACGGGAATTGCCAGCAGCGCCAGAAGGCCGGCAATTGTCGTGACGATGGCGATGACAATGGCCAGCCGGGGCCGATCGACGAAAATCGCTGACAGCATCGGCTCAGATCCCACCCGGTGTCGAGGATATCGGATTGGCGCGCACAGGGAGGCCGGCGCGAACGCTCTGGAGTCCCTCCACGATGACCTGATCGCCCGGCGACAGACCTTCCTGGACGATCATTCCAGAACCGAATTCACCGCCGACCTTGATCCGCCGTATGGCGGCCTTGCCGTCCTCGACGACGAAGACGTAAACGCCGGCCTGATCGGCGATGAGGGCCGCTTGCGGGATCACGACTTTTTCTTCCGGCGCTTCGGATTCCAGAATAACGCGCACGAGCTGGCCGTCTGTAAGAACCCCTTTCGGGTTTGGAATCGTGGCGCGGGCGGTCAATGTGTCGGTGGTGTGTTCAACCGAGACGTCGAGAAAGTTCAACCTGCCGATCTGGTCGTAAACTGTTCCGTCGGAGAAGCGTATCCGGACGTCGACGCCCTTCGGGTCGGTCTGACGCGCGGCTTGCGTTCGCCCCAGAAGGTCGCGCTGGCTGATGGGAAATGTCACATACATCGGGTCCTGGCTCACGATTGTTACCAGAACGCCGCTGTCGGGCCCGACGACGTTGCCTTTCGTGACATTGGAGCGGCCTATCCGCCCGGCGATCGGCGCGGTGATGTTGGTATAGCCAAGATTGATTTGTGCGGTGCGCAGGTTGGCCTCATCGGAGGTAACCGCTCCCTTAGCCTGCTCTTCGAGGGCTTTCGCCTGGTCGCGGGCGACAGCCGTTCCCGCGTTCTTCGCCAAAAGATCTTCGGCGCGCTGCAACTGGATCACGGAAAGAGTGTGCGCCGCCTTGCTGCGCTCAAGAGCGCCCTGTGCCTGTTGAACATCGGCCTCGAACAACCCTTGCTCTATGCGGTAAAGAGGATCGCCTGCGCGGACGACATCCCCTTCCGTGAAGAGCACGTCCTCGAGGAAGCCCTTCACCCTGGCTCTGATCTCGACGCGATCCGGCGCCTCGATGCGCCCGACAAATTCAGCGTTCTTGGAGATGGGCTTGCGCTCGGCGATGATGACGCCGACGGGAACGGTTGAGGGAGGCGCCTGCTGCGCATGCGCCGGAAGAACAAGTCCACACAACACAACGACGCAACTGACAACACGCATCACAGCCTCCAAGACCATCGGCCCCTTCGGGCCTCGTATGTTGCGGCCATATCGTCAGTATGGCCATAATTCCGGCATTCCCGCTAGAACGAAAGCGTCACCCGCATCTGCTTCAGCCTGCTTAAGGCGAAATCCAGATCGCGGCGCGAGATGTCATCGCGGGTCACCTCGCGCAGCGTTTCCAGGCGAACGACCTCTTCATGCAGGCGTTCCCGGGTGAGCTCATCCGGCGGAAGAACCCAATCGGCCAGAACCGTGACGCTCTCGCCTGTAATCTCGGCAAAGCCTCCACGAATGAAAGCGCGATGCCCATGCTCACGTACATCAGTGACCGTGATGAACCCGGACTGCAGCCCTGCGATCGTCGGCTCGTGCCCAGCCATGATGGTCATATCGCCGGCGATTGCGGGCAACATCACGGCCCGCACGACGCCGGAGAAGATAACGCGCTCGGGGGATACCAGCTCGAACATGATATCGGCCATGCTTGGCGCCTCCTTGCCTGTTGCATCTGCCATCCTCAATAGACGGACGGCACAACGTGAATTGCCGGCAGCCCTTCAGAAGCACCTTTGGGCCTGGGCTGGGACTTTGGAATCTTGGGAAGGTCGAGCTTGATCTTCTTGTAAGGGATCATGCTCAGCATGTGCGAGATGAGGTTGAGCCTCGCGCGCCGCTTGTTGTCGGCGGGAACGATGTACCAGGGGCTTTCCGGCGTGTCGGTATCGCGCAACATGTCCTGGTAGGCGGCCGTGTAGTCCCACCAGCGGCGCACCGACTCTGTGTCCATCGGGCTGAGCTTCCAGTGCTTGACCGGATCGTCGATGCGGTCGGAAAAGCGCTTCAGCTGCTCCTCCTGGCTCACATCGAGGAAGTACTTGAGGAGAATGAAGCCGTTGTTCACCAGCTCACGCTCGACGGACGGCGCGAGGCGGATGAAGCGCTGATATTCGGCATCGCTGCAAAAGCCCATGACCCGCTCGACGCCGGCGCGGTTGTACCAGGAGCGGTCGAACAGAACGACCTCACCGGCGGCGGGGAACTGGGCGACATAGCGCTGGATGTAAAGCTGGGTCTTCTCCCGTTCCGTCGGAGCCGGAAGCGCCACATGCCGAAAGATCCGAGGACTGACCCGTTGCGTGATGCGGCTGATGACGCCGCCCTTGCCGGCGGTATCCCGGCCCTCAAAGATCACGATGATCTTCGCACCCGTTTCTTTGACCCAGGTCTGCAGGCGCACCAGTTCGGTCTGGAGCTTCCTCAGCTCGCTCTCGAACTCCTTGCGCTTCATCTTCTTGGGCACGGCAGCATCGTCATCCTCTCCCTTTCTTTTTAAGGAACGCTTCTGTTTCATAGTTGCTCCTCCGTGTGGCGAACTGAAGCGTGGCTTGTACTCAGAATCTGGCGCAGCCGGAGATAATAGGAAGGGGGGGCGTGTGCGCCGCGTGCGAGCTTCAGGGCGGCGTGCGGCGCCACCACAGCGCAGGCAGAAGAGAGCCCAGCAATTGCACGAGCCCGTAAGCCAGGACGGCGGTGGCGGCGGATGTGCCAGCAAAGGCGCCCCCCGCCGTGATGGTCAGGCCGAGCCCGACATTGCGAATTGCGGTGGTCAGGGCGACCGCCTTGCAGTCAGGATCTCTCTTGCCGCCAGCCAGCCAGCCGGCAGCGAGGCTGAGACCGAGCAATGCCAGCATGCCGAGAATTCCAAGACCCGTGACATGCAGGAGTGGGCGAAACTCAACGGCGATGAGGAGGGTAAACGTCGCCGCATTGAGAACCTTGCTCAGCGTGACAGCGGGCTTGACCAGGCGGGCCGCGAGATCCGGAAGCCAGTGCCTTGCCGCAAGGCCTATACCGAGGGGAAGAAGCTGAATCAGGAACATCGCCTTGAGCATGCCGAGGGTATCCACCGTCACCGCCGTTTCGCCGGTGGTCAGTGGCAGAAGGGCGGGCAAAAGCAGCGGTGCAATGAAAACGGATGAAGCGGCCAGAAGGGCCATCAACCCCACCGAAGTCGCCGTGTTGCCTTGAGCGATGGCCGTCAGCGCCGGGCCGTAGGGCGCACCGGGGCAGACGGCGAGGATCATGAAGCCGAAGGCGACCGTAGGCTCGGCATGAAACAAGCGCAGGAGTACAACAGTCATCGCGGGCACGACCACGTAGTTAGCGAACCCTGCGCGCAGCATCAGCCGCCAGTCGCTCGCCGCCGCAATCACAGCCTCAACCTGGACGCCCAATCCTGTCGCGACCATCAACTCGACCAGCGTGACGGTGACGAGAATGCCGATCACCTGATCCGGGTTCATCAGGGCTCTGTCCGAGGTTCGAGTGCCATTCGCGGGACGTTGTCAGGCACGAAGAGATCGGCTTCCGTCGCTGCAAGAACCTCTTCGACGCTCACGCCGTCCGCTATTTCCATCAGAGTCGCTCGGCCATCCTGAAACGCGATCGCGGCAAGCTCTGTCACCACGAGGTCTACCGGGCGGGTCGATGTCAGGGGCAGCGAAAGGGCATCAACAATCTTCGATTTTCCCTTGGCGGTGTGCTGCATCGCCACGACAACGCGCTTTGCTCCCGTGACGAGATCCATCGCTCCGCCCATGCCGGGCACCATCTTGCCGGGGATCATCCAGTTCGCGAGAAGCCCGCGTCGGTCGACTTGCAATCCGCCAAGCACCGTCAGGTCAAGATGCCCACCGCGGATAAGCGCGAAAGACATGGCGCTATCGAATGTCGATGCTCCCGGCAGCGCCGTGACAGGCCGTCCGCCCGCATCCGTCAACCATGGCAGTGCCATGCCTTGTTCGGGGATCGGACCCGTGCCGATGAGGCCATTTTCCGATTGGAAGAAGACATGGATTCCATCCGGCACGAAGTTCGCCACCAGCGTCGGGATACCGATGCCTAGGTTAACGAGCATGCCGTCCCGAAGCTCCCGGGCAATGCGCTTGGCAATGATGGTTTGCGCGTCCATGCGTCATGCCTTTGCGATGAGATAATCGACGACAGGAGCCGGAGTGACGACATGGTCCGGCGCAACAACGCCGACCGGAACGATGTTATCCGCGTTTGCGATAACCGTGTCCGTGGCCAGCGCCATCAACGGATTGAAGTTCCGTGCCGTGAGCGCGTAGGCGAGATTCCCGATGTAGTCGGCCAGGAATGCGTGGATCAGTGCGAAATCCGCACGTAAGGCAACTTCCAGCAGGTACTCGCGCCCATTGACCGTGATCTTACTCTTGCCCTCCTCGACAACCGTTCCGATTCCTGTGGGGGTCAAAATACCGCCGAGGCCGCAACCGCCGGCGCGGATGCGCTCCACCAGAGTCCCCTGAGGAACGAGATCGACCTGCAGATCGCCAGCCATCATCTGTTGCTGGGTTTCCGGGTTGAGGCCGATATGACTGACGATGACCTTGCTTAAAAGGCGAGCGGTGACAAGCTTGCCGATCCCGATGCCGGGAGAAGCTGTATCGTTGGCGATGACAGTGAGATGGCTCTTTTTCTGTCGGAGGATTTCATCGATCACCGCCTCCGGCGTTCCCACGCCCATGAAACCGCCGATCATCAGGCTCGCCCCATCGGGGATGATCGCTACCGCGTCGTGAAGTGAAATCGTCTTCATCCCCGAGCCTCGTTCCGGAAGCGATAGGGGCCGCGCCACATACTACGCCATGATGCTGAGGCCACCATCCACATAGATCGTCATTCCTGTCAGCCGTCGCGCATAGGGCGTTGCAAGATAGGCGGTGGTGAGCCCAACGTCGTCGATGTCCACTAGCTCGCCGATAGGCGCCCGCTCGCTCGCCTCGGCAAGAAGGAGGTCAAAGTCCTTGAGGCCTGAGGCCGCGCGTGTTTTGAGCGGTCCCGGCGATACCGCATGAACCGTGATGTTCTTCTCGCCGAGTTCATAGGCGAGATAGCGGACGGCGCATTCCAGCGCGGCTTTGACCGGTCCCATGAGATTGTAGTTCGGAACGACCTTGTTGGCGCCGTGATAGCTCATGGCGAGAAGGGTACCGCCATTGTCCATCAGCGGTTCGGCCAGGCGCGCCATGCGAACGAAGGAATGGCAGGAGATGTCCATTGCAGTCTTGAAGCCTTCGGGGGAGCTGTCCACAAGGCGGCCCTGAAGATCCTCCTTCGGGGCGAAGGCAATCGAATGTAACGCGATGTCGAGGCCGCCCCATTCGTTGCGGATGCGCTGGAACACGGCCTCGAGTTCGCCTTCCCGCCCGACATCGCACGGTGCGAAGATCGACGCGCCAAGCTCATTGGCGAGAGGCTCGACATACGACCGCGCCTTCTCGTTGAGATAGGTGACGGCGAGGTCCGCGCCGAGCCTGCGGAAGACTTTCGCGCAGCCATAGGCAATGGAATTCTCGTTTGCGATGCCGAGGATCAACGCACGTTGCCCGTGCAGAATCCTCTCTTCCTGCGGCACAAGGTCTGAGGGGATCGGCTTGACGTTCATTGGTGAGTCCTCGCGCGCTTGTTGCTCTGGCGAACGCGATGCGGGCTCTCTCGCTTTTGCGGATGGACAAGATGAGGCACCGTTGCTCTTGCGTGATGCGTCTCCCCGTCATCAAGCAAGCGGCGGAAGTCTTCATACAGGGCGATCTGGTCCGGTGTGGCTCCAATCCCGGTTGCAAGGCGCTTGAAAATGGCGAGCGCATTTTCACGATCGTTATGCGCGAGAAGCATCTTGGGTAATGTCGCCAAGGCCTGCTCTGGTTCATAGTCCACGATGTAGGACTGCTCGCGGATGATCTCGCGCGCCAAGTCATCGGGCATGCTCAGGAGGCCAATGTCCTCTCCAACGAGTTCACGCATATGCTTCATCGTGGAGAGTCGGCGCTGGCCCGGACCGGCCCTTCTCATCAAAAGCGCCATGCGGACGAGCGCTTTTGTGAGGCTGCCTTCGCCGATGTGAGAGAGCGCTTCGCGAATGGTTTTGTTCTTGACCGGTTTTTCGGCGGCAGGCTGTACTGCGCCCGTGCCGCCGTGCTCCGCGATGCTCACGGGGGCGTAGGTGGAAAAGAACATGTTCTCCACTGTGGCGTCGCGCAGGTCCCTGAACAAGTCCCATGAAGCCGACGTCATCGCCGCAAGCCAGTGCTCAGTTCCGGCAGCGGGGCCGCTTTCCTGTCGTGGGGTTCTGTTGGCCCGCACGAATTCCGCCCATGCCTTGACGGGAAGAATGTAGGGATTGAGATCGGAAATCGCCCATCGCTGTACGCGCTGCGGATGCATGCCGCGCGCAACTTTGGCGGCCGCCGGTGAAACAAGCGGTGCGATGACGGGATGAACGGTCTTTTCATAAAGGGCTGCATTCATCTGAGAGGTTTGCGCCACCGCCTCAAATGGAACCTCATCGTTGCGATGATATTTCTGCAGGGTCTGCAAGTCCTCGACCCGCAGTTCTGTCAGAAGAGCATCATACTGGACGCGGCCATCGACCTGATTTTCCTCAACCTTCATTCCATAAAGGCCCGGCGGCAAATGCTCGATGTACTCGATCAGATCGACGATCTGCGCATGCTCGCGTTTGGCAACCTGACCGGAGACGAAGATGCCGAGATGTCCGACGCTGCGGTGCATCAGACCGACGATGACCTGTCCATTGGCCTTGAGGGCCTCTGTTGTCGGGTAAAGGTCAGCGACCCAGTTGAACGCCTGTTGCGGCGGGGTGATATTGTCGCCCAGAGAAGCGAAGATGATGATCGGAGATTTGAGATCCCGCAGATCGTAAGTTTGACCTTCAGACCATTCCGCTTTTCCTGTCGCCAGCTTGTTGCCGACAAAAAGGTTTTCGACGATCCACTTGATCTCATCCCGGTCCATCAGGAAGTAACCGCCCCACCAGCGCTCGAACTCCAGAAAGCGTTGCGGCTCGGTGTCGATCTTCGAAAAGAGCGTATAGTACTTATCGAAGAACGTGTTCGCGGGATTGAGATACTCAAAATTGTCGACGAGATAGGCGCCGTCGAAGATCCCGCCGCCAAGATCGCTCGCAAGGAGAGCGGGCCATGTTCCGCCAAGCATTCCTCCCGCATATCGCATCGGGTTCTCGCCATCATTCCCGGCCCAGTAGGACATCGGCGCGCCATTGATGACGATGGGTCCCGGAAGATCCGGATCGAGCGCGCCGACGAGCATGGCGGCCCAGCCACCCTGGCAGTTGCCGACGATGACGGGCTTTCGTGCTTCAGGATGACGCTTTTTTACGATCTTCAGAAATTCGGCCTCAGCGCGTGAGACATCGGCCAGCGTTTGCCCTGGTATGGGTTCGGGGAAGAAGATAACGAAGTAGACCGGATGACCGGCTGCGAGAGCGACGCCAACCTCCGAGTCCTGCTTGAAACCACCGATGCCGGGGCCATGCCCCGCGCGCGGATCAATGATGACGAAGGGGCGTCGGTCAGGCGATGTTTCGGCGCCCTTTGGGGGAATGATCCTCACCAGCGCGTAATTCACGGGGTGTTCGAACTCGCGCGCATCGGCAATCATGTCCCACTCGAACTGGAGGAGGGGAGGCTTGCCCGCCTTCTCATGCTCGATCCAGTTGTTGCCGCGCTGACGAAGCGTATCCCAAAACAAGACCGAGCGTTGGCCGAAATCGATCCAATAGGAACTCGCGTCTTTCCAGAGTTCGAGCGGGGCCGCCGACGGGGCCATCGCCTTTGACCAGCTTTGGCCGGCAGCGCTCGCCGCATCCGTGTATCGTTGAAATGCTGCCTGCCACCTCTTTTGATAAACCTCGGCGATCTTGCCTTGCACCTGCGGCAAAGCGGAAAGAGATGAGGAGGCTGTCGGCTGCGGCATGTCGTGTCCCCTTGTTGTTTCGATCCTTGTCCGTCAGAGCGCTTTCTCGGTTCCCCAACTCAGGAAAAAGCCGACATCGCCGGGCATCCCGCCGGGCCATTCGATGATCTGGGCTTTCAGCTTGTAGCCAGCCGCCTTGAGTTGATTTTGCCACAGCTCGAAAGCCTGGCGAGGACGGCCGGTCAACGTTTGCGGCCAATCCGGATCACTGTTGTTGATGGCGCGCCCGTGATCCGAGCACAGATCGACAGGAAAACGCATGACCATCAGCTCCGTTTCGCCGCGCTGAGCCGCAGTGCGCAGCTTGTTCAGGAGGTTCTGGCCGATCTCCTTCAGGCGTTCGGGAGTAAGGTCGACAGGCTGAGTCAATGTCTTGACCATATCTTGTCGCGCCTTGGCGGCGCGGTCCATCGAGTCGACGGCCTTCGAGGCGCGCGCCATCTGCATTTCGGTCATGTAGTTGCGCAGATCGATGGCGGACATGAAGCTTTCATCGCCAAGGGCTTCCTCAAGAAGTGGTTTCATGCCCTGTGTCTTTAGCGTTTCCATAGAGACCTCCGTTGTTCAGGATGCCAGCCGGCGCGCTGTTGCGCTCAGCACCTGACTCATCTGTCTCGCGACGACGAGTTCCTCGTTTGTCGGGATGATCCATGCGCCCGGAGCCGACCCGGTGGTGATCCGCGTTGCGTGAGAGCTGTTTGCGGTATCGTCCAGCGTGAAGCCGGCCCATGTGAGATCCTCGAGAATAGCGGCGCGGGTCGCCGCGTCGTTCTCTCCGATGCCTGCCGTAAAAACGATGCCATCGATGCCGCCGAGTGCCGCGATCAGGGAGCCGATTTCGCGCGTGACCCGATAAACGAACAAGTCGATAGCCCGCTGCGCGTTTCGGTTGCTTGAAGCTTGCGAACGCAAGGTGCGCATGTCGCTCGAGAGGCCCGAAACTCCGAGGAGGCCTGACTTGGTGTAGAGAATCTTCTCCACCTCATCGGCATTGAGCTTCATGTCGCGGAGCATATAGAACACCACGCCGACATCGAGAGCGCCGCATCGCGTGCCCATCGGCAACCCGTCGATGGCGGAAAAGCCCATGCTGGTTGCGATGCTTTTACCGTTCTTCAGCGCGCATACGCTGGCGCCATTGCCTAAATGAGCCACCACGACGCGGCCTGTTTTCAGGCGGGAATCGTAATCCGCGAGAACCGACGAGATGTAACTATAAGAGAGGCCGTGAAATCCGTAGCGCAGCACGCCCGCCTCCGTCATCTCATGGGGGATGGCGAAGAGCTGCGCGATCTCAGGCTGGTTGCGATGAAAAGCGGTATCGAAGCACGCGACTTGCGGAATATCTGGGGCACGGCGGCTAAGAATGTGGATTGGCTCCAGATTATGAGGCTGATGAAGAGGGGCAAGCGGCTTCAGCGTCTCGAGTTTTTCCAGGACGGTTTCATCGACGAGGACGGGGCCGTCGAAGAACCTTCCGCCGTGGACGATGCGGTGCCCCACCGCGCCCAGCTTGTAGCCACCGCGATGTGCCTGCATCCAGCCAACGAGTTCGACCAGTGCCTCCTCATGGCCGAAAGGCATGCGCCCTTCCCAGGTCATATCCGCCACGACGGTTCCGTCACAATCCTTCACGATAAAGTGCGGAGAGGTGCCGATGCCTTCCACCATGCCGCGATAGATGATCTTGGGGTCGGGCGAGCCTGCAGGATCGAAAATCTGAAACTTCAGGCTCGACGACCCTCCGTTGAGAACGACAAAGACGGACGACATCGATCAAACCTCCGGCAGTGAGAGCCTGGCACGCTGCGTGTCAGCAATCAGCGACGCGACAGCGCAAGAGGCGAGGCGGGTGAGCTTCGAGTCGGCACGACTGGTGAGGATGATGGGAACGCGCGCGCCGAGAACGATCCCCGCGGCATCGGCGTCGGCGAGAAAGGTCAGGCTCTTGGCGAGCATGTTCCCGGCTTCCAGATCAGGCACGACAAGCACGTTGGCCTGCCCTGCCACGGGAGAGCTGATGTTCTTGATGTGAGCGGCGCCAAGGTCGATGGCGTTGTCGAGAGCGAGCGGCCCGTCAAGAATTCCTCCCGTGATCTGGCCGCGGTCAGCCATCTTGCACAGAGCGGCTGCTTCGATCGTCGATGGTACCTTGGGGTTCACCGTTTCCATCGCCGACAGGATCGCGACGCGAATATTCTCGACACGAAGGGCGCGGGCGAGGTCGATGGCGTTTTGGACGATGTCCACTTTCTCTTCGAGCGTAGGTGCAATGTTGATGGCCGCGTCGGTTATGATGAGCGGCTCGCTGTGGTTCGGAACGTCCATCACGAAACAATGGCTGATCCGGCGTGCGGTTCTCAAACCTCCCTCCCGCCGGACGACCGCCGCCATGAGTTCGTCCGTATGGAGGCTTCCCTTCATCAGCGCCTCGACCTCGCCGGTACGAACGAGATCGACGGCTTTTTCCGCCGCCGCATGGCTGTGCGGCGCGTCGACGACGATCAAGGCGGCGAGATCTTTCTTCAGCGTCCTGGCTGCGGCCATGATCTTGTCCCGAGGACCGACGAGAACAGGCTCGATCAGACCGAGATCAAGTGCCTCGAGAACAGCTTCGAGGGACGAGGGGTCGCAAGGGTGAACGACAGCAACCTTCAGCCTCGGAAGAGAGCGTGCAACAGCGACCAGCCGCTCATATTTTTCATGGCGGCGTGCCGGCCCTGCTGCCTCTTTTGTCGAGGCATGAGAAGGCATGGTCCGTTCTCCCGGTTCCCAGCCCGTTAACACCTGAAGCGGCGCTTTGTTTCCGCAATGCAAAATGCAAATGCTGATTCTTTTCAGCGGTAATGTTCTAACGATCCATGGAGGCTCGCAGATCCAGGAGGGGTTGCAGGTCCTCGAGGATGCGTCCTTGCTTGGGTTCGTGAGCGGCACGAGCATGAGCCCGAACAGAACCAGCATGGGAAAACCGAACAGCCAATTAAAGCTCATGGCGCTTACGACATCACGCCCCTAAAGAGCATGCCCGTGTGGCCAACCTATTCCGATCGGTTTATTCTCCGCGCAGACAGGCGCATTGGATGACAGGTATGGCGCATATTCCTCCAGACCATATCAGGCTGAAGCGGGTCTACAAGGCTGTGACAAGAGAAGATGGTCAGCGGGTCCTGGTCGACCGGCTGTGGCCGCGCGGAATGAGGAAAGAAGATCCGCGGATAGGGGTCTGGCTCAAGCCGCTTTCCCCAAGCAATGAACTGCGCAAATGGTACGGCCATGATGCGGCGCAGTGGGATGAGTTCCAGAGCCGCTATGCGGAAGAGCTGCGGCAGGTCCCTGACGACATCGCGGCACTGCGCAAGGTAGCGCGCGAGGGCATCGTCACGTTGGTCTATGCCGCCCAGGACGAGACACGCAACAACGCCGTCGCTCTTCGAAACATCCTGCTCGGACGGTCATGAATCAGCCGAGTGCTTGGGCCCCCTGCATCAGGCGCTCGCGCAGGGTCTCAAAGCGCGCGAGCTGATCGCCCTTGAGGCTGCGGTCCTCGTTGCGCCCCACGAACACCTTGAACATCGCCTCGCCGTCTTCGTTGATGAACTGCACGGAGCATGAGCGCTTTCCGAAGAAAGGGCGGTCGACGAGATAGATGAGGCTGCAACGGTCCGCCTTGATGTGTCCGCTGATCGGGCTGGCGCCGTGAACATTGAAATAGCCGCGCCCCGTTTCTCCATTTGGGAGAGAACCCTTTGTCTCGAAGACGCCGTCCCGTGTATGGACAACGAAAGTGATGTCTCCCCAGGCCGTCAGCTCGTTCCAGACGCTCTCGAAGTCGCCGCCCGCAACCGGGGAGGCTGCATTCTCGCCCAGGCATTCCAGAACTGTCAGAAGCGGCACGCCGTGCTTTTCCGCGACGGCTTCGAGAATCCCGTCGGGCTTCTCTGTGAGATCATGCCGGATCGCAGTCCGGATGTTGTCCATTGCACTCATGGCGTGGTCCTCACGCCGCCGCTTGCGGCTGGCGACCGATGGTCTGCAGAACCTCGAAGCCTTCAAATTCAGGGTGGCCGAGAGTCAACTGCGGCCCGGCGCTGGCGCGTGTGTGCGCAACACGGAACTGCTCCGATTGGGTCCAGGCTTCGAAATGCGCTTTCGTTTCCCAAAGGGTGTAGGAGGAATAAAGCACATGATCCTCGCGGGCTGGGCCGCGCAACAGATGGAATTCAACGAAGCCTTCAAGCTCGTGAAGGTAGCTCTCGCGCTTGAGCCAGATTTGTTCGAATTCCGTTGCCGCTCCCGTGCTGACCTTGAAGCGATTCATAGCGATGAACATGGTTCGTTCCTTCGTATCCTGGCAAGGCGCAGGTGAGGGACCTTCAGCGCCGCGTGGTTTGCTGCGACCGGCCGGTCTTTCTTCTCTCTCGCGGAGGCATTCGGGCGCGCCAAAGCCACCGCGCAGAAAGATAATCGTCCTGCCGATTCAGTCTCTTTTCAGATTTTTAATTCTGGAATGGCTGGCTTGCGCAGAAAATTTCTTCGCGCTGGCTGGCTATCTCTTCTCTCCGGGTGAGGGAAGATTTGCATCCGATATCCAAATCGAGTAACGGCGTCAATGCTGACTTGTGAATGCTCAGTTTTACATAATTCTAAACTGCGAATACATGATCAGTATATCGATATACATTAGAATCGATAAAATGGAGTTCGCCGTGTCCAATCCGCCGTTGTCGCCCGATCAGAAGAACGAGAAGCCCGTCGCCCTCAAAGAGATCGACGTGGCGACTTTGGTTGGGGGAAGTCGAGAGGCCATACTCGTCCATCGCGGCGAGCGGTATCGGCTGCGGATTACGGCTAACGGCAAGCTCATCCTCACCAAGTAGAGAAACCATTCGTCATGACACGCCTGTCCCGTCGCGAGATGATGCTCGCATCGCTGTTGCCTCTCGCATTTCCAGCGCACGCTTCCGCATCGCGCCGGATCGTCAGCATCGGTGGCGCAGTGACCGAAATTCTTTATCGCCTGGGAGCTGAGCCCGAAATCGTCGGCGTCGATTCCACAAGCCAGTTCCCCGTCGATGCATTGGGCAAGAAGGCCAATGTCGGCTACATGCGGACCCTTGGCGCGGAGGGTATTCTCTCGCTCTCTCCAACGCTCGTCCTCGCGTCCGAAGCCGCAGGGCCTCCGGACGCTTTGCGCTTGATCGAGCAGGCAGGTGTCACCGTGGTGCGGATCACGGACGAACCGAGCCAGGTAGGAATCGTGCGCCGCATCCGGGATATCGCGCAGGCGATTGGCGCACAGGATCGCGGTGCCGCGCTGGTTGAGGACGTGGAGCGGGGCTTCTCGCGCCTTGGGCAGGCGCATTCGAAAATTGCATCCGGTGTACGGGCGCTGTTTGTTCTTTCGATACAGAACGGGCGCCCGCTCGTTGGCGGGCGCGGCACGACAGCAGATGCCATGCTTGCTCTGGCGGGTGCAACCAATGTGGCCTCTTCCCTCGAGGGCTGGAAGCCCTTGTCGGATGAGGGCCTGATCGCAGCCGCCCCCGAGGTCATCGTGATGGTCAGTCACGGTCCCGGCGGCGCTGCCGCAGATCCTTTCGCGTTGCCTTCTTTCGCCGCGACACCGGCCGCGGCCAAGCGCAGGCTCGTCGTGATGGATACGCTCTATCTTCTTGGGTTTGGTCCCCGCACACCAAACGCTGCGGGCGATCTCATGCTGGCGCTTTATCCTGACCTCGCCGATGAGGCGAAAAAGGCTTTGCGCCCATGACAGCTCACGCCTTCACGCGGAGCGGGCTTCGTCTGCATCGGGAAGACCGTCAACGCATCACGCTCGGGATGTTGCTGGTGCTTCTCGTCTGCGTGAGTTTTCTCGGGTTAGGTCTGGGAGCAACCGGCATCCCGATGACGCGGGTCTTGTCGATCTTGGCAAGCGTCATCAATGGTGACACCGCAGCGCCGACGGGGGAGGCGCTCATTGTCCTGCAAGTACGGCTGCCGCGTCTTCTGCTCGGCATGCTCATCGGTGCGGCGCTCGCGTCATCGGGGGCGCTGATGCAAGGGTTGTTCCGCAATCCGCTCGCCGATCCGGGACTTGTTGGCGTCTCCTCCGGCGCGGCTCTTGCGGCGGCTGCGACCATCACGCTGGGCGACAGATTTCTAGCGTCCCTGATCGGGGCGCTGCCTTTCGGCGCATTGCCCGCCGGAGCATTCCTTGGTGGTCTCTTCACGACATTGGGGCTCTACCTCATTGCGACCCGCGCCGGGCGAACATCCATTGCAACCATGCTTCTCGCAGGTATCGCCTTGGGGGCGCTTGCAAATGCTCTGATGGGGCTTCTGGCTTATATCAGCGATGACAGGCAGTTGCGGGATTTGTCGTTCTGGTCGCTCGGCTCGCTGAGCGGTGCCACATGGGCGAAGGTTGCGGGCGTCACGCCTTTCATTGTCCCCGCTCTTCTTGCGATGCCTTTCCTCGCACGAGGATTGAATGCGCTTTCTCTTGGCGAGGCAGAAGCGTTCCATCTTGGTTTTTCCGTTCAGCGCGTGAAGGCGCTTGCGATCATTCTTGTCTCCGTCTCTGTCGGAGCAAGTGTTGCTTGCGCCGGCATCATCGGGTTTGTCGGCATCGTCGTGCCGCACATCCTGCGGCTTTTGTCCGGCCCCGATCACCGGTTTCTCTTGCCTGCTTCGGCTCTGCTCGGCGCTATTCTACTGATTACGGCAGACATCATTGCGCGTGTGATTGTGGCACCCGCGGAATTGCCGATCGGTATCCTCACCGCTGCGATCGGCGCACCGTTCTTTCTGTGGCTTCTCCTTCGTCGGCGCGGGGAGATGATGCTGTGAGCGCCATGATCGAAACGCGAGGCCTCTCCTATAACCGGGGAGGGCGGTCGCTCGTGCGTGATGTCAGCCTTGAAATTGGCAAGGGCTTGTTCACGGTCATCGCCGGGCCGAACGGGGCCGGGAAATCGACACTTCTTCGCCTGCTCTCCGGTGAGCTTTCGCCAACAGACGGCGAAGTGATTTTCAACGGCTCTCCTATCAGGGCCATTCCTTCCTGGCGCCTGGCTCATGCACGGGCCGTGATGCCTCAGGCTTCCGATTTGAGTTTTCCGTTCACGGCCCTTGAGATCGCCAATCTCGGTATTGAAGGGATCGGGCGCGGACTTTCCCGGAGCGAGAGATCGAGCATTGCGCTGGAGGCGCTGGAGCGCGCGGATGTCGTGCACCTCGCTCACCGTAACTACCAGACCCTCTCGGGAGGCGAGCGGCAGCGTGTTCATTTCGCGCGGGCTCTGGCTCAGTTGAAAACAGGCAGATCCGTCGAACCGCGCCAGGCGCTCTTCCTTGATGAGCCGATTGCCAGTCTCGATCTCAAACATCAACTGAGCCTGCTGCAGGAGGCGCGCCGCCTTGCCCATGGCGGCCTGACCGTCGTCGCCGTTCTGCATGATCTGCAATTGGCGGCGAGCATTTGCGACGATCTCGTCCTGATAAATGCAGGTGAGGTCGTCGCATGCGGGAGCGCGAGCGAAGTGCTGACGCCGTCTCGTCTTCGAGGTGCCTTCGGTGTCCGGCTTACGCTCGACCATTGGCCACGCTTCCCGTGGAGCCTTGCTTAAGACTACGTTTCCTTTGCCCCGATTCAATTTCGCGCCAGCAACGAGATGGCCGTGTATTCTCACGAGCAATTCGCGCATAAGCGGAACAGACTGTCAGGCTTGCGGGTTTAGCGGGGGAAGCGGAGATGCACATGCGGCTGTTGCCTGGTCTTGGTGAGGGCATTCGCTCCGTGCTTGGGGGGCGAGGTCTGCCGTTGGCGCTCATCGTTCTTCTCGGAAGCTATTCCGGAACCGCCTTTGCCAGATGTCAGGACGGACCGGGCCCCGGCGTCGATTGGACGAACTGCCCGAAGACGCAGCTCATGCTCACCGGAGATGACCTCAGCCGGGGCATTTTCAAAAAGGCACACCTCACCTTTACGGACTTGTCCGATTCCAAGCTGCCTGGCGCACAACTCAGCGAAGCGGAGCTCAGCCGCACGCGGTTTGACCGCTCGGATCTCACCAATGCGGATCTGTCGAAGGCGGTTGGATGGCGTTCAAGCTTTCAGGGGGCCAAGCTCAAGAACGCAAACTTTTCCGCCGTCGACTTCGGGCGTTCCAATTTCGTCAATGCCAGCATGGCCGGGAGCAACTTCTCCAAGGCGGAAGTGAACCGGTCGGATTTCACGGGCGCGGATCTGACAGGCGTCGACATGTCGAGGGCGGAGGCCGCTCGCACCATTTTCACGAACGCCAAAATGAAAGGCGTGAATTTCAGCTACACGAATCTTTCCCGCGCCAAGCTTCAGCTGCAGGATTTGAGCGACGTCGACATGTCGAGGGCTTATCTCTTCCGCACCCAGATCCAGGGAGCAGACCTGAGCGGTGCGAAAGGCTTGACCCAGGAGCAGATTGCCCTGGCCTGTGGAACGGATGACACAAGATTGCCTGAGGGCCTGAAGCCCCCCAAGAGCTGGCCCTGCGCTGAGGATGAGGACTGACCTGGCGCGATTGGTAGCGTTCACGATCTCGCGACGATATGCGTGATCATTCCTCTCGCCATTGCCTTTGCAAATGTCGGCAAGAGAGCTGAGCTCGACACCTTGAGCGGCTGAAACCGTTCTGAAGTCACGTCAGGATAGTTTTCTCCCGCAAGCCCCACGCAATCTAACCGTGCTCAGCCTTGCATCTGTGGCGCTTCTGCCACGGCGGCTGGTCGCCACAGTTTGGCCATATCTCATCCACTTTGCAGCCACCTCCGAACATTTGAACCTTTGCAGTGGGACGCTGCCATGGCGGACCGAACGGTCAAGAACAATCAGGAAAACGAGTCCTTTAAGATGTATGCGCTTCGCAAGGCGATGAACCGCGCCGGAACTTTAGTCACGAGCATGAAGGCTTCCTGCCTTTCCGTCGTCCTTCTCTCTCTTGCGGTGGCGGGCTGCGTTTCGACGGCGCAACCGCCGATGCAGAATGTGCGCCCGGGGCCCGATCCGGCCTATGTCGCGATGTATGATGAACGACCTGACGAACTCCATCCCATGCCGGCGACCGACATCTCCGAAGTCGATCCGCGTTTCCTGCGCCGGGAGGTTGCGTATGGCGGGCCGGAGCAGCCGGGTACCATCGTCGTCGATACCGCCAATCGCTATCTCTATCTGGTCCGGGAAAACGGACGCGCCATTCGCTATGGCATTGGCGTCGGTTCCGAAGGTATGGCCTGGAACGGCCGCGCCCGCGTCGGGCGCAAGGCGGCGTGGCCGCGCTGGACGCCGACCGCCGCGATGATCAGGCGTGCTCCGGAGAAGAACGGGCCGTGGGCCGGCGGCATGGCAGGCGGCCTTGAGAACCCGCTCGGCGCGCGCGCGCTTTATCTCTACGACGGAGACCGCGACACGCTTTACCGGCTGCACGGCACGTCGGAGCCCTGGTCCATCGGCGAGGCGGTTTCCAGCGGCTGCATTCGCCTGTTCAATCAGGATATCATCGATCTCTACAACCGCGTCCCCGTTGGTGCGCCGGTGGTGGTGCTCGGCCCCGGACAGAGATTTCAGGCTTCGGCAGGGTTTGAGACGCCTGCGAGGCCCGGCTCGCCCGAGGATTTCGAGGAGATGCCCGAGCCGATCGAGGGTTAACGAATTTCATGAAATTCGGGCGGCGGAGCCAAAGGCTGCTTGACATTGCCCGCTCCTGAAAAGAAGACCGCTATTCGTTTTGAATGAGGGAGCGAGCGATGAAGCGTCCGACATCCAATATCATCCTGTCCGGGGTCGTCCTCGCGGCGGGCATGGTTGCGGCCGCTCCCACTTTCGCTGCGGACCCGGTTTTCTCGCCCCTGAACGTGCCCTCCAGCGGCTGGATCGCCACGGTGACGGGCAATCTGCGCGTGGGGCCGCGCTATCCGGGCGCGGACGATTTCGGCTTTATCGGCTATCCCTCCATCAGCTTAAGCCGCGCGGGCGCTCCGCAGCGCTTCAGCGCGCCCGATGACGGGCTGAGCTTCTCCGTTATCGAGGATTCCGGCCTTCGCTTCGGCGTCGTGGGCCGGTTCCAGGGTGGGCGCTATCTCAAGGATGACCACCGCCTGTTCGGCCTCGAGAAGATCAATTGGGCGGTCGAGCCCGGCGTCTTCGTCGAGTACTGGCCGGTCGCTTTCCTGCGCGCGCGGGCGGAGCTTCGTCGTGGTTTCAACGGGCATGACGGCTTTGTCGCCGATCTCGGCATCGATTGGGTGCAGCAATACGGCGCGTTCACCGTATCGATCGGGCCGCGCCTGTCCTTTGGCGACAGCTCGTTCATGAAAACCTATTTCGGCGTGACACCCTATGAGGCGTCACTGAACGGAATCGTGACGCCCTACAAGCCGTCCGGCGGCATCACCTCCGTGGGCGCGACGGCAGGGCTGACCTACAACTGGTCCGACCGCTGGTCGACCACCACCTTCGTCACCTACAAGCGCCTGGTCGGAGACGCTGCCGACAGCCCGGTTGTGAAACGCTTCGGATCCGAAAACCAGATCGGTGTCGGGCTCACCGTGTCGTACTCCTTCGATACGGGTCTCTGACCAGCTCTCACGCGAACGACAGAAACGATCAAGCCGCCGCGCCATTCGCACGGCGGTTTTTTGTTGTCTGAGACGGGGGGGCGAAAAGCGGGGATTGGCACCCTGAGCAAAGAAAAAGGGCCGCGCACGAGGCGCGGCCCGAAGTTCAGGGAGGAAAACATCGATGAGATGCCATCACGTCGTCAGGACCACGCGATGGAAACAATAAAACACAGGGTTTTCCCGGTGTCAACGATTTTGTTCGATATTAAGAACAAAAAATAAGATCCATATCTGCGATATTCAAATTTCCTGCCGCAAAGTGTGGTTTTGAAGTGAGTTTCAATCAGTTTTGAAAGAATTCCCACCAGAAAGGGCATCGTTGAAATAATATTCTCCCTCGCATCGTTCTTAAAAAAGAACTTTCCGGTTGACTTGGAAGAGGCATCCCGGCCATTTTGCGCGGGTCAAGGA
Organism: Microvirga flavescens; assembly: GCF_003290125.1. Lineage (GTDB taxonomy): Bacteria > Pseudomonadota > Alphaproteobacteria > Rhizobiales > Beijerinckiaceae > Microvirga > Microvirga flavescens. Next base: position 362,431 of record NZ_QMKH01000002.1, on the reverse strand, counting down.
AGCGTTTTGCCCCTTGGACCGCGGTGATTTGAGAAGTGCAGCTTGCGCCGCGTCATCAAACGCTAAAGCGCCACGAGCGTGTCACGCGCTTCGTGGTCCACAATGAGGATCGCCGGCCATGATCGTGCCTCTGTTGAACGCTGTTTTCCTTCGTCTCTCCCGCCGCAGCCTTCGTGGCGCGCGCGATTGTTGTCGGTTCTAGACGCCGCTTCACCCCACCGTCTTCAAGCCGTCACATCATTCGTCGATTTCCATAGCGAACCGGCGACAGGAGAATTGAATCATGAGCACCGCTCACGTCATCGAAGTTGGCGATGTCACAGCCGGCATTGTCGTCGCTGAACGCGGGGGCTTCCGCTTCTTCACAGCCGAACGCCTTTTCAAGGCTCTCGATGGAGCTGTTTTCCGCACCATTGCGGAGGCTAACCGTGCTGTGCGGGACAAGCTGAAGCAACGACGCCACTAACGAAGACAGGCCGCGTTTTCATGCGGCCGCCATCATTCCTGGTGAATGCAGGAGTGGGGTTCGATCAAGTTCCAAGAGGGAAGGTCGAACCCCGTTCCATTTCAGATCGTCGAGAACGTTACGCTCTCATCGTGCGGGGCCTTTACGCACCCGCGTTCGTGCTGAAGCGTGAAAGAGCAAATGCGGAAAGATCGATCCGGCTTCGGCCTTCCGTCATGATCTGTGCCGCGACATCGCCGATGGCCGCAGAATGTTTGAAGCCGTGACCGGAACACGGAGACACGACGAGAACACGCTCGAAATCCGGATGACGATCGATCAGAAACGCGGAATCCGGGGTTTGAGTATAAAGGCATGTCACCGCGTTCAAGCGGCCGGGGAGGACGCCGTTGAGCCTTCCGGAAAGATGGGCGTCGTAGACGGCGCTTGATTCCGCCTCACTCACGTCCCGCCGCATGGTGTCGGGATCGACGGGCCTGCCATATTGCTCGTTGGCGGTCTTGATCGCTCCACTTCCAGGCATCGACGGAAAGCCGTAGAACAGGTCGTCATCGCCCGGGCCATGGGCCCAGATGAAGACGGGGCCATGCTCCCAGTGAGATTGGAATGTCTGCTCGACTCCGAACCAGTGCATCATCTGGCGGCTTGGTTCCAAAAGCGTCTTGAACGGTGCCCCAAGTAGCGTGGGAGCCCACGAGCCCGCCGAGACGATGACCTGACCCGCGAGAACTGTGCCCTCGCTTGTCTCGACACTGACGTGGCTGCCCGTTTGCCTGATACTGTGTACGATGGTGTTGCGGCGAAGAGCTGCGCCGAGTTGCTCGGCCCGTCTCAATTGCATCCCGACGCAGGCTTCCGGCCTGACGTAACCGCCGCCCGGTTCGAAGTACCCGATCTCCGTGTCCTTTGCCGCGAATTGCGGATAGCGGTGACGGATTTCATCGGCGCCGATGATCTCATGCGCAATGCCGTACTGCTCTGCCGCCTCACGGGTGCGCATGAGAAAACTCGTGCGCGAACGTCTGTCAGGGTTGGCGTCCTTGGGGGCGATGATGAGGCAACCGGTTTCGACAAGAAGGCTTTCGCCCGTCTCCGCTTCCAGCTCCTTCCAGATCTCATGGGCCCGCAATGCGAGCGGAACATAGAAAGCGCCTTCGCCGATGGCCTGGCGCGTGATGCGCGTTTCGCCATGCGTCGAGCCTAGATCGTGCGGGGGAGAAAAGCGGTCGATGCCGACGGCTTTCACGCCGCGTTTCGCAAGCTGGTAGAGCGCCGCCGAGCCCATCGCGCCAAGGCCGACAACGGCGACATCATAAGAGGTGACGGAAGTTGCCATGCCGGGCCCTTCGGGAAAACGCTCACAGTTCCGATAAGTGCCCTGAGAAGGCGTGAGAGTCCACAAGGCGGATACCGGTGTTCGGTATCCGCCTTGTGCAGCCGTTTCTTCAAGGCTTGTGCGCGGTCAATGCGCCATGAGAATCGGGAATTCCATGTTCGAGAGCATGTCGCGTGTCGCGCCGCCCATGATCCATTCGCGCGCGCGGGAATGTCCGTACCCGCCCATGACGATGAGATCGGCGGACAGGCGCCGTGCCTGATCGAGAATGACGTCACTGATGCCACGGTTTCCGCTTTCGGCAATCGTAATTTCGACCTTCGTGCCGTGCCGGTCGAGATGACGGGCGATGTCTATCGCGGCTGCGCCCTTGCTGGCATCGCTGTCGCGCGGAGGATCGATCACGAGAATGTCGGCACGCGTCGCGCCCTCGATGATCGGCAGCGCCTCCGCAACGGCGCGGGCCGCTTCGCGGCTGTCGCGCCAGCAGATCAGGACGCGGCGGATCTCGTCGGCAGGCTGCCGTTGCGGCGGGACGACCAGGACGCCGCGACCGCTCTCGAACAGCACGCTCTCGAACAGGTCGTCCCAGTCGGCCTTGTCGTCGCCGTGATAAGGCTGACCGACGATGGTGAGATCACCCCACCGGGATTCCGAGGCCACGAGGTCCGCGATCTGCCCCGGCAGGTCTTCGATGCGCCGGATTTCGTTGGGCACGGCGAGCTTGCCGAAGCGCTCGGTGAGACGCTGGAGCACCTCGTCAGCCAGTTTGCGGCTGTCGTCCTGCATTTGTGCGAGAAGAGCGGCTGCGCCCGCGCCGCCATCCATCGATGCGAAGGCGGCGAAGTCGGGCAGGGGATTGGTGAACAGCCCTGTGACATACGCTTGCGAGGATACGGCCAGCGCTTCCGCGTGCTTGATGCGCACCTCATCGTCGCCGGTGCCGTCGAGATGCACGAGAATGTCCTTGATCATCGATCTTCTCCTCTTGGCAATCCGCGCTGATGGATTGCACATACAATAAAGTCAGTCCTTGGATTCAGGCCCCTGCTCCAGCATGTCGGGGCGATAAACGACGGAGCCGCTATAAGGCTCGACATAGACGAGATGGTCGCGCACGCCGGTTACACCCGGAACGTTTTCCACGGCGACGCGCACGGCATTCCGCTCCCGCTCGTCCAGCAGCGATCCCCACAGATCGACGGTGCCATCTTTTACCGTGAGGTTGAGAAGCGCGATGGGCGCCCAGCTCTCGGCCTTCAGGCGCGCGAAGATCGCGTCCCGGATCGCGCCGTCCTCTGCGCTGACCGGTGTCGCACTTTCGCGGAGATTTCCCGCGAGGGCGCGCATCACGTCCGCGCGGCTGACGATGCCGACGATCATTCCTTCCTGCAGGACGGGAAGACGTTTCACGCGCCGCTCCGTCATCAGAGATATGGCTTTGTCCAGAGGCGTATCCTTGTGAACGGTGATGACATCACGGGTCATCACATCGCTCACCTTGCGGCCATGAGTGCGTACATATTCGTCCGCCAGCTTGCCGGGGCTGAGCAGAAACTCCAGCCATCGCGGCCGCTTCCGGTCCGTGCCGAGTTCGGGCCGGCGCAACAGGTCACCCTCTGTGAGAATTCCAGCCAGCTTGCCCTCTGCATCGATCACCGGAAGGCCGCTGATCCTTTTCCGCAGCATGAGGTCCGCAGCCTCGGCGAGCGGCGTCTCCGGCCGGACGCTCACAACCTCCAGCGCCATGATATCGGAAACGCGCATCGAAAGCCCCGCTCTTCGTTCTCATCAGGAACGTGCGGAGACCGTGACAGGTTTCCGGCTCATCCACATTGACTAGGATCAAAGACCTGTTTGCTGCGAGCCAAACGCACCTTCTCTCTTGATCATTTTACGTTCTGCTCCAAGATCGGAGAGGCCCCTGACAAGCTTCCGAACATTGTTGCGTGGGCGATTGTATTGACGTCAGACGGGGCCGCGCAGCATGATCCGCAAACTGGCTTTCATCGTGTTGTACGCGGCTGTCCTTGTCGGCTGCTCACGGCCTGAGGGGTTGATGCGCCCTGTCGTGACCACGGGCACCGAAGGCAGCATCGTTCCCCTGCTCGTTGCGACGACGCGGCGCGCAACTTCGGATGACGGCGTTCTCTTCACCGGGGAGCGCAGCGCGCGGACATCCTTCACCGAGATCGACATCTCCGTTCCGCCGGTCCACAAGGCGGGCGAGATCGAGTGGCCCGACCGGACACCCGGCGACCCTTCCCGCCATTTCGTGACCACGCGCGTGGTCCCTTACGACCGCAAGGAATTCCTCGCGCAGGTTCGCAAGCTTGCGCCGCGCATGAAGAACCGCGTCATGGTTTTCATCCACGGATACAACAACCGCTTCGACGATGCTGTCTATCGCTTTGCGCAGATCTCGCACGACTCGAACGCCGCAGCGGTGCCCGTTCTTTTCACATGGCCGTCGCGTGGCAGATTGCTGGCGTACCCTTATGACCGGGAGAGCGCGACCTACTCGCGCGACGCACTTGAGTCTCTTCTGCGGGATCTTGCCTCCGAACCCGGCGTGACGGAGGTCGCGGTCCTCGCCCACTCGATGGGGAACTGGGTGACGCTGGAGGCTTTGCGCCAACTGGCGATCCGGCACGGTTCCGTTCCGGCCAAGATCTCTAACGTCATGCTGGCCGCGCCCGATGTGGACGTTGATGTGGCCCGCACGCAGATCATGGGAATGGGCGGCAGGCGCCCGCGCATTACCCTCTTCGTTTCACAAGATGATCGCGCCCTCGGCATCTCGCGCATCATCGCGGGCAGCACGGCGCGGCTGGGGGCGATCGACCCGGGACAGGAACCTTATCGCTCCGCACTGGAAGCCAACCACATCAACGTCATCGACCTTACCGCCATGAGATCCGGCGACGCGCTCAATCACGGCAAGTTCGCGCAATCGCCCGAGGTCGTTCAATTCATCGGCGCGCAGCTCGCCTCAGGCCAGGCGCTCGATGGCGACCGGGCGGGGCTCGGTGACCATCTCGGCCTCGTCATCACCGGCGCGGCTGCAACCGTCGGCCACGCCGCGAGCGTGGTTGTCGCTGCGCCTATTGCGGTCGTCGACCCGAAGACACGGGACAATCTCGGCGACCGGCTGGAGGCGCTTGTCCCCGCCACCGACAACGGTTCCGATCTCGCGCCTGTTGAGACGGCGGGGCAGGGCACAGCGCCGCGCCGCAAGAAGCCGCAGAGCTGAATCACTCAATGAAAAGCCCCGCCGATCTTGCGACCCGGCAGGGTTCCTGCACTTTGATTTGCGTTTGCGGCCTTTAAGCCGCGAGTTTCTGGCTCTCGTATCCCGCCGTCGTCAGGGCATCCTTGATCTGCTCAGCGGTTGCGTTGGTCATGATGGCGATCTCCTGCTTGCCAAGGTCTGCCTGAACGCCCGCTTGCGGGTCGAGGCTCTTGACCGCCTTGGTGATCGTGGCGACGCAATGGCCGCAGGACATTTTCGGTACGCTGAAACGCAGCATTTCGCCGGCTCCTCCTGTTTCACGACAATGGGAATAGCCCTTCCAACCGTTGTAAGGTCAAGAGGGCCGTTTCCTTCATTTAGCGCTTGACCTTGCCATAGTGGGAAGGCTCACAACGGCTTCGTGAATAGTTCAAGAGGTCTGTCATGACTGCCACTTTTCGGCGCGAGCATAGCAATTCCGATACGGGTGCTGTCGCCCTTTCCGTCCCGGTCGAGGGAATGACCTGCGCCTCCTGCGTGGGGCGGGTCGAGAAAGCTCTCGCCAGCTTGCCGAACGTGGAAAAGGCTTCCGTCAATCTTGCGACCGAACGAGCCGATGTCGTTCTTCGGACTGCGACGAGCCCGACAGATGTGGTCAAGGCCATCGAGAGCGCAGGCTATGCCGTGCCCGAGGTGACGACGGATCTTGCTATCGAGGGAATGACCTGCGCGTCCTGCGTCGCTCGTGTCGAAAAGGCGCTGAAGGCGGTTCCGGGCGTCGCGGAAGCGTCCGTGAATCTTGCGACCGAGCGCGCGATGGTGCGCCACCCCGCAGGCATCGTCACGGCGCAAGCCTTGGAGCATGCGGTTCACAATGTGGGATATGAGACGCGCCCCATCGCTACGCATGCGGGTGAGGACCACACACAGCATCTTCGCGAGACGGAAAGCGCCTCTTTGAGCCGCTCCTTTCTCGTTGCCGCTCTTCTCACGCTTCCGGTTTTTCTCATCGAGATGGGCTCTCACTTCATCCCGGGCATGCATGACTGGGTGATGGAGACGATCGGCCATCGCCAGAGCTGGTATCTGCAATTCGCGCTCACCACCATCGTACTCTTCGGGCCCGGATTGCGCTTTTACAAAATCGGGGTTCCGGCTCTCTTGCGCGGCGCGCCTGAGATGAATTCGCTGGTAGTTCTCGGTGCGAGCGCGGCCTATGGCTACTCCATCGTCGCAACCTTCTTCCCGCAGCTTCTGCCCACCGGAACGGTGAACGTCTATTACGAGGCCGCTGCGGTGATCGTGACCTTGATCCTCCTTGGGCGGACGCTGGAAGCGCGCGCCAAGGGGCGGACGTCGGATGCGATCAAGCGCCTCGTCGGCTTGCAGGCCAAGACCGCGCATGTGGTGCGTGACGGCGAAGTTGTCGAAGTGCCATTGGCGGATGTGCGGCTTGGCGATCTCGTGCAGGTCCGCCCGGGTGAGAAGGTCCCTGTCGATGGCGAGGTAACGGAAGGCTCCTCCTTCGTGGACGAGTCCATGATTACGGGCGAGCCCATACCGGTTGAGAAAACCAGTGGCGGCACGGTTATAGGCGGCACCATCAACAAGACCGGCTCCTTCGCCTTCAAGGCGACCAAGGTCGGGGCCGACACGTTGCTCGCGCAGATCATCCGCATGGTCGAAGCGGCACAGGGTTCCAAGCTTCCGATTCAGGCGACGGTGGACAAGGTCACCGCCTGGTTCGTGCCTGCCGTCATGCTGGCGGCGACGCTGACCTTCATCTTGTGGTTCAGCTTCGGCCCGTCGCCGGCCTTGGGTTTTGCTCTCGTCAACGCCGTTGCGGTTCTCATCATCGCCTGTCCCTGTGCGATGGGGCTCGCGACGCCGACATCGATCATGGTCGGCACGGGCCGAGCGGCGGAGATTGGCGTTCTCTTCCGTAAGGGTGAGGCGTTGCAGACCTTGAAGGATGTCGGCGTGATCGCCGTCGACAAGACGGGAACGCTGACGAAGGGACGCCCGGAGCTTACTGACCTCATCGTTTCGCAAGGCTTCGTGGAGGCGGACGTGCTCGCTCTCGTCGCCGCGGTGGAAGACCGCTCCGAGCATCCCATTGCGCAAGCCATCGTCACCGCCGCGAAGGCGCGCACACTCGAACTGGCAAAAGTCGAGGCGTTCGATGCCGTACCCGGGTATGGCGTGACGGCGGTTGTCTCTGGCCGCAAGGTCGAGATCGGCGCGGACAGGTTCATGCAGAAGCTCGGCTATGCGATCGAAGCCTTCGGTGCCGATGCGGTGCGGCTTGGCACAGAGGGCAAGAGTCCGCTTTATGCTGCCATCGATGGAAAGGTCGCCGCGATGATCGCGGTCGCCGATCCTATCAAGCCTTCGACGCCGCAGGCCATCGAAGCGCTGCACGCCTTGGGTCTGAAGGTCGCGATGATTACCGGTGACAATCGCCGCACCGCGCAGGCCATCGCTCGCCAGGTGGGGATCGACGAAGTCATTGCGGAGGTTCTTCCCGATGGCAAGGTCGAGGCCGTGCAGCGCCTGCGTGAAGGGGGCAGCTCCGTCGCGTTCGTCGGCGACGGAATCAACGATGCGCCTGCGCTTGCCGAAGCGGAGATCGGCATCGCCATCGGCACCGGAACGGATATCGCCATCGAAAGCGCCGACGTGGTGCTGATGTCCGGCGATCTGCGTGGCGTGACGAACGCCATTGCGATTTCCAAAGCGACTATCCGCAACGTTCGTGAAAACCTGTTCTGGGCTTTCGCCTACAACGTTCTCTTGATCCCCGTCGCCGCCGGCGCGCTCTACCCTGTGAACGGGACCCTTTTGTCGCCGATGGTGGCCGCCGGGGCAATGGCGCTTTCGAGCGTCTTCGTCGTGGGAAATGCCTTGCGCCTGCGGCGCTTCTCGCCGCAAGCGGGAATGGTCGGCTGAAGATTGTTCAGCGGAACCTCGTGGCGCGAGGTTCCGCTGACGCGTCCCTTACCGCTCGCCGCGAAAGCGCAGGAGGCGAATGGCGTTGAGGGTGACGATGGCGGTGGCGCCGGTATCCGCGAGAACCGCGACCCACAATCCTGTGATGCCGATTACGCTCGTCACGAGGAAGAGGCCCTTCAGTCCAAGCGCGATGACGATGTTCTGATGGATGTTCCGCATCGTCGCGCGGGACAGGTGGATGAGGTGCACGAGATCCGTCATGCTGTTCTTCAGCAAGGCGGCATCCGCCGTTTCAAGCGCGACATCCGTACCGCCGCCCATGGCGATGCCGACATCGGCCGCCGCAAGGGCGGGGGCATCGTTGATGCCATCGCCGACCATTGCGACCTTGCCGTCACGGCGCATGCCTTCGATGGTGCGCAGTTTGTCGGCGGGCAGAAGCTCCGCCTGCCAATCGAGATCGAGCTTTTCCGCAATAGCCTTTGCCGTGCGCTTGTTGTCGCCCGTCAGCATGATCGGACGCAGGCCGAGATCACGGAGCTTCACGACGCTCCGGTGCGCATCCTCGCGCGGTTCGTCGCGCATCGCGATGAGTCCAAGCGCCGCGCAGCGGTCAGTGTCGAGGAGAACCGTCACGGTCTTGCCCGCTTCCTCCAGCGTGGTGGCGCTCTCAACAAGTTCGCTTGAGAGCGCGGAGAGGCTTTGTGCATAAAGCGGAGAGCCGACCGCAAGAGTTCTACCTTCGACGACGGCCTTCATGGCCTTGCCCGGCACGGCTGAGGACTGCGCTGCGGCGGGAATTGTAATGCCGTCGGCCTGCGCGCGGGCGAGGATAGCCTTCGCAAGCGGATGGCTCGATCCGGACTCGACGGCGGCTGCGAGGGCGATCACGTCACGCTCGGTTTGACTGGCGGCGGCGATGATATCCGTCACGGTAGGCCGCCCGATTGTCAGCGTTCCCGTCTTGTCGAAGGCGATGGTCTTGAGGGTGCCGATCATTTCGAGCGCATGGCCGCCCTTGATGAGAAGTCCGCGCCGCGCGCCCGCAGCCAGGCCGGAAGCGATGGCGGCGGGTGTCGAGAGAACAAGAGCGCAGGGGCATGCGATGAGAAGAAGGGCAAGCCCGCGGTAGAACCAGACGGACCATTCCGCTCCGGCGAGAAGTGGCGGGACGGCAATCACAAGACCGGCGACGAGCATGACGGCGGGCGTGTAGACGCGGCTGAAACGCTCGATGAAGCGAGCGGTCGGAGCCTTGGACGCCTGCGCTTCCTCGACAAGATGAATGATGCGCGCGATGGTGTTGTCGGATGCGACCTTGGTGACCCGCACACGGACCGCGCCGTCGGCGTTGATCGAACCGGCGAATACGTCATCACCCTTGTTGCGAATACGCGGAATGGATTCGCCTGTGATCGGCGATTCATCGAGGCTGGTCGATCCTTCGATGACGACGCCATCCGCCGGGACGCGATCGCCGGGGCGCACCAGAACGATATCGCCCACGCGCAGCGCCTCTGCGGGGACGCTTCGCGAGGCGCCGCTTGGGTCGATCACAAGGGCTGTCTTTGGCACGAGCGAAGACAATGCCTTGATGCCGGCCCGCGCCCGCGTCGCTGCGACGCTTTCCAGAAGTTCTCCTACCGCGAACAGAAAGACAACGGCGGCGGCTTCCTCCGCCGCGCCGATGGTGAGCGCTCCCAGCGCCGCAACGCTCATCAGCATCTGGATGGAAAAGGGAGAGCCCGAAAACGCGAGAACAATAGCCTGTTGCGCGAAAGGAATGACGCCTGCGACGACGGCCGCTCCGAAAATCCAGATCGCATAAGCCGGAAAGAATTGCGCGACGCCGTAGGCGATGCCCATCAACAGGCTAAGGCCAAGGACAAGCTTTCCCTTCCGGCTCTGCCACCATTCGGGGGCGTCGAGCTTCCCCGTGCCCGCCACTGGCAACGTGTCGTGATGCACGTGGCCGTGGTCATGGTTATGATCATGCCCATGATGTCCATGCTCGTGCGCGCCGTGATCGTGACTGCAGGATGGACCGTGCTCGTGTCCATGTCCGGACGAAGGGCGCGTGGACGGGCTGGGTGCCCGCGACGCATCGAAGCCGAGGGCCCGGATTTTCTTCTCGATCTCGTCCGGTGTCGTTGCGGCGTTCCCGGCAAGCCTGAGGGTCACGCGCTCGCCCGAGAAGTTCACCGAAATGTCGGAAAGGCCCGGCATGCGGGCCAGAGCCGTCTCGATCTTGGCCGCGCAGCTGGCGCAATCCATGCCACCGACAGCCCAGCTCAGGGTGGCGGTTGCCCCTTCGGTTTTCTTTTCGTGGGTCGACATGACAAGCCTCTTGATTCGTGAGGTCAGGTTACGATCTCTAGTCACTAGAGGATCAAGGGGCTGCTGAGATGAATCTGTCGATTGGCGCATTGAGCCGGGAAACCGGGGTAAAAGTTCCCACCATCCGATATTACGAGGATGTGGGGCTTCTACCCGAGGCCGACCGAACGGTGAGCAACCGGCGTACCTATGGGCCGGGGGATGTCAGCCGGCTCCGCTTCATCCGCCATGCGCGCGACCTTGGCTTTGAGGTCGATGCCATTCGGCAACTGCTGCAAATGTCCGACCATCCCAGCAAGCCGTGCCAGGAGGTGGACAGCATTGCCCGGCGGCACCTGGCGAACATCGACTCCAAAATTGATCGGCTCACGGCTCTGCGGACCGAAATTCGGCGCATGCTCGACAGCGATGCGCACGGCACCATAAGCGAATGCCGGGTGCTCGATGTTCTCGCCGAGCACGGGAAATGCCTGCACGAGCACCATTAGCTCTATGTTGGGGGCCTAATGCAGCGTGGTCCTGCAACCTTTGCAGGTCACGGGGAGAGATTAAGCTGCTAAAGCGCATGTGGTGAAACGATTCGTGGCTGCCATGCCCCCTGCCAATCCGCCTTCCAAAGACAATCCGCTTCGCGGCATCGCGCTGCTCCTCGTCGCGCTGATCTTTTTTTCCTGCTCGGACGCCGCGTCCAAGGGCATGACGGCGACGATCCCCGCCGTGCAAGCGGTTTGGCTGCGGTTCGTGATCTTCACGGTTCTCATGTTTTCCGCCGCTGCGATCCTGGGCAAGGGCAATCCGCTGCGCTCGAAGCGCCCGCTTCTGCAGATCGTGCGTGGGTTCGGCGTTCTCGGTTCCTCCACCTTTTTCGTGATGGGCCTGCGCTATCTGCCGATGGCCGAGGCGACGGCGATTTCCTTCATTTCCCCGATTTTCGTCACGGGCCTGTCGATTGTCCTCCTCAATGAGACGGTAGGCATCAGGCGTTGGGCGGCGGTGTTCGTCGGCCTGATCGGCGTTTTGATCGTCATTCGCCCCGGCACCGGCGCGTTCGACCTTTCGGCCTTCTTCCCGGTTCTGTCCGCCCTGAGCTGGGCTGTGGCGTTGACTGTCACTCGCAAGGTGAGCGCCGCCGACGATCCGATCGTGCCGCTGACCTATGCGGCTGTCACCGGCCTTGTCGTCCTCTCCTTTATTGTTCCGTTCTACTGGGCGCCGCTCGGCTGGCACGAGATCAGTTTGGCCCTCATCACCGGCATTACGTCGACGGTCGGGCAGTTTCTCGTCGTACTCTCGTTCCAGCATGCCAAGGCGTCCGTGCTTGCGCCGTTTTCCTATATGCAGCTGGTCTCCTCCTCGGTGCTGGGCTTCTTCTTCTTCGGCAGCGTGCCGGATTTCTGGACCGTGGTCGGAGCGGGCGTGATCGTCGCGAGCGGTCTCTACACTGCCCATCGCGAGCGGATTCGCGGGGTCTCTTGAGATTTAAGCGCTTGTGACGGCCCCGCGAGCCGGGTTCGTCCTCCGCCGCAGGCGCAGCCGGTCGAGCATGAGATAGATGATCGGCGTCGTGTAGATCGTCAAAACCTGCGACATGATGAGCCCGCCGATGATGGTGATGCCGAGCGGCGCGCGAATTTCCGAGCCTGCACCGGAGGTGAGGATCAGCGGCAGCGCGCCAAGAAGCGCAGCCAGCGTCGTCATGGTGATGGGGCGGAAGCGTTCGATGCAGGCCTCGCGGATTGCGGCTTCCGGCGGCATGCCATTATTGCGTTCGAGTTCCAATGCGAAGTCGATCAGCATGATGCCGTTTTTCTTCACGATGCCGATGAGGAGCATGATGCCGATCAGGGCGAGCAGCGACAGGCTCGTGCCGGTGATCTTCAAGGCAAGGAGCGCGCCGAGGCCCGCCGACGGCAGGGTGGAGAGGATCGTCAGCGGGTGAATCAGGTTCTCGTAGAGAATGCCGAGAACGAGATAGACCGCGACGATGGCGGCAAGGATGAGAAGAACCTGGCTGCCCTGGTTCTGCGCCAGCGTTGCGGCATCGCCTGCGAACTGCACATGCACGCTTTCGGGCATGTGAAGACCGGCGAGGGCCAGCGCGATCTGGTCCGAGGCTTCGCCCAGCGCCATGTCCTCGGCAAGGTTGTAGCTGATGGTGACGGACGGGAACTGCCCCTGATGATTGACGACGAGGGGGGCGGAAGAGTTTTCCAGACTTGCGACAGTGGAGAGCGGGATCTGCCTGCCGTCGCCTGCCGTCACGTAGAGCCGGTTGAGGCCCGCCGCCTCCCGCTGCAGGCGCGGATCGACCTCGAGGACGATCTTGTATTGGTTGCGCTCGCCGTAAAGCGTCACGATCTGGCGCTGCGAGAAAGCATCGTTCAGGACATTATTGATGTCGCGCACGGCGACGCCGAGCCGGGCAGCCTGCACGCGGTCGATGCGCACGAACACCTCTGGCCCGCCCTGCTCGCGATCCGTATTCACATCGAGAATGCCGGTGATCGACCGGATGCGCTGCTGGGCCTGCGGCACCCAGCGGGTCAGATCGTCAAGGTTCGTGCTCCAGAGCGTGACCTGGTATTGCGAGCGCGCGCTGCGCGCGCCGATCATGATTTCCTGCGGCGGGAAAAGCGTCACCTGAGCCTCAACCACGTCAGCGAGTTTCGGCCGCAGGCGCGCGATGATCTCGAAGGTGCTGGCGCCACGTTCCTCCAAGGGCTTCAGATTGAGGAAGAAGCGGACCTGGTTGTTCGCGCCAAATCCCGAGCCGCCCACGGAATAGCTGACGCCTTCGACGCCTGGATCCGCCATCAGAATGTCCGTGACGCGCTCGCCGATACGGCTCATGGCCTGGAAGGAGGTGTCGGGCGAGGCGCGCGCAAAGCCCGTGATGAGGCCGGTGTCGCTTTGCGGCATGAGCGACTTGGGTAGCGTCACATAAAGATAGCCGGTGAGCCCGATAGCGCCGAGCGTAACGAGAAGCATCAGCCAGCGATGGCTGAAAGCTCTGTTCAGGCTTGCGGCGTAGAGCCTTGTCACGGCGTCGAGGAAGGGCTCGATGATGCGGTCCGTCGCCGTTTCGCGCGGCTTCGGCAGCCGCTTGATGAACCTTCCGCAGATCATCGGCGTGACGGTCAGTGAAACGACGGCGGAGACCGCGACGGCGTAAGTCAGCGTGAGCGAGAATTCGCGCAGGATGCGGCCCGTGATGCCGCCCATGAACAGGATCGGGATGAAAGCCGCGATGAGCGATATGCTGATCGAGAGCACCGTGAAGCCGATTTGCTTCGCTCCGGCAAGGGCGGCCTGATAGGGGCGGAGGCCCGCCTCCATGTTGCGATAGCAATTCTCGATCATGACGATAGCATCGTCGACGACGAAGCCGACGGAGATCGTGAGCGCCAGAAGCGACATGTTGTTGAGGCTGAAGCCCGAGGCCCACATCAGGGCGAGCGTTCCGGCAAGCGAGAGAGGAACGGTGATACCTGCGGCGACGATGGCGGCGCCGCGACGGAGAAAGACGAAAACGACGAACATCACGAGGACGATGCTTGCACCCAATGTGAACTGCAACTCGTCGATGCTCGCATGGATCATCTTCGTCCGGTCATTCATGACAAAAAGCGTCACGTCCGCCGGGATGAGGCTCTGGAGTTCGGGAAGAAGCTTGTTGATGCCCGCGACGGTTTCGATGACGTTCGCCTCGGATGTCTTTTGGATCGTCAGCATCACGGCGGGCTGTTTGTTGTAGCCGCCCGCGCTCAGGCGATTGCGCGTCGCCGCTTGCACGTTCGCCACATCGGTGAGACGGACGATGCGGCCCTCGCTCGCCTTCAGGACGATGGTGTTGAAATCCTCAACGGTCTGAACCTGGCTGTTCGTGCCGATGAGGACGCTGGTGTCGGGGCCATCGAAGCGTCCCATCGGCGAAAGCGCTGAGGAATTGACGATAGCCGTGCGAACGGCCTCCAGCCCGATGCCTCGCGCCTGCAGCGCGCCCGGATCGACCGCCACGCGGAAGGCGGGCTGCTCCGAACCGCCGACATTGACATCGGCAACGCCCGGCACCTGTGCGATGCGGGTGCCGACAACAAGATCGGCGATGTCATAAAGCTCGCTCGCTGCGCGCGTCTTCGAGGTCATGATGAGCATCATGACGGGAATGGACGCGGGGTTGAGCTTGCGCACGGTCGGCGCGCGCGAGAGGCTGCTCGGCAAATCGGCGCGCGCGGCGGTGATCGCAGCCTGAACGTCGCGCGCGGCATCGTCCACATTGCGGCTTAAGGCAAACTGCACGGCGATGTTGGTCGAGCCTAGGGAGCTTGTAGACGTGAGTTCGGTGACGCCCGCAATCGTTCCCAGATGCCGCTCAAGCGGCGCGGCGACGGTGGCCGCCATCGTCTCGGGGTTTGCGCCGGGCAGGCTCGCCGATACGCGGATCGTCGGAAAATCGACGCTCGGAAGGCTGGCGACGGGCAAGAAACCGTAAGCCACCGCGCCCATGAGAAGAAGCCCGACAGACAAAAGCAACGTGCCGATGGGTCTGCGGATGAAGGGCTCTGAAAAATTCATGGCCGCCGCTCCGGTGCCTCCGCTTCCGGATCCGGCTCGAGGCCGGGCAATTCGCCGACCCGTTGAATGACGTGGCGACGAAGGCCGTCCATCGCGAGATAGATCACGGGCGTCGTGTAGAGCGTCAGGATCTGGCTGAGGATGAGGCCGCCGACGATTGTGACGCCGAGCGGCACACGCAACTCCGCGCCCGCCCCGTGACCGAGTGCGAGAGGCAGCGCGCCGAGGAGGGCGGCGACCGTCGTCATCATGATCGGGCGGAAACGCAGAAGGCAGGCTTCGCGGATAGCAGCCTCGGGCGACAGGCCGCGCTTGCGCTCCGCATCGATGGCGAAATCGATCATGATGATCGCATTCTTCTTCACGATGCCCATGAGAAGAATGATGCCGATAATGCCGATCAGTGACAATTCCATGCCGAACAGCATGAGCGCCAAAAGCGCGCCGACGCCGGCGGAGGGAAGGGTGGTCAAGATCGTGAACGGATGTACGAGGCTCTCATAGAGCACGCCGAGAACGATATAGATGACGACGATGGCGGCGAGGATGAGCCAGGGCTGACTCGCAAGAGCCAGTGCGAACTCCTGCGCATCGCCCGAGAAGCTTCCGACGAAGTTCGAGGGGAGGTTGAGGCTTGCCTCCGCCGCCTTGATGTCGCGGATCGCCTGATCGAGGGATGCGCCCGGCGCAAGATCGAAACTGAACGTCACAGCCGGAAATTGCTGGACGTGATTGACGATGAGCGGAGCAGCGACGCGCTTGACTTCCGCAATGGCAAGAAGCGGCACCTGTGCGCCGCCTGCGCCCGCAACATAAAGCTGCGCCAGGGCGGCCGGGTCGGTCTGATATTTCGGGTCAGCCTCCAGCACCACACGATATTGGTTGGCCTGGCCGTAGATCGTCGAGATCTGGCGCTGCCCGAAGGCGTCGTAAAGCACTTCGTTGATGGCCTGCATGGTGACGCCGAGCCTGCCTGCCGCCACGCGGTCAACATTAATGAGAACGCGCTGGCCATTGTTCTGCAGGTCGGAAGAGACGCTTGCAAGCGAAGGCAGGTTCAGCAACGCGTCGTTGACGCGCGCGGCCCATTCCGGAAATGTCTGCGGGTCCGCGCCGACCAGCATGTATTGATAAGGCGTGCGGCCTCCCCTCGTGCCGATCTGGATGTCCTGCACGATCTGGAAACTGGCATTGATGCCGGGAACGGTGGCCAACTCGGACTGAAGCCGAGTGACGACGGATTTCGCGCTGCCGCGTTGCGAGAGCGGCTTAAGAGAGACGGCGAGGTGTCCCGCGTTGAGCGTCGGGTTCGCCGCGCCGATGCCGACAAGCGAGACGACGCCCGCGACATCGGGATCGCGGCGGATGACGGCCTCGACTTTCGCCTGCAGATCCTGCATGCGCTCGAAGGAGACATCCTGCGCGGCTTCCGTCGTCACCGTCAGGAATCCGCTGTCCTGCTGCGGCATGAAGCCTTTCGGGATGACGATGTAAAGTGCGACCGTTGTCACCAGCGTGACGATGGCGGAGATCAGCGTCAGCGTTCGGTGGCGCAAAACGACGTCGAGCGTGATGCGGTAGAAATGCAGAAGGGAATCGAGCGCTCTCTCGCTCCAGCGGATGAGGAAGAAGTGCCCGTGATGGCGCGGGGCCTTGAGCAGGCGCGCCGACATCATCGGCGTCAAGGTCAGCGAGATGACCGCCGAGACGACGACTGCGATGGTGAGAGTGAGTGCGAACTCGCGAAACAGGCGGCCAACGATGCCAGTCATGAACAGGAGCGGTATGAAGACCGCGATGAGCGACATGGTGAGCGAGATGATGGTGAAGCCGATCTCGCCCGCGCCCTTGTAGGCGGCTTCAAGTGGCGAGAGCCCCTTTTCGATATAGCGCGTGATGTTCTCGATCATCACGATGGCATCGTCCACCACAAAACCCGCGGCGATGGTGAGTGCCATAAGGGAAAGGTTGTCGATGCTGAATCCGGCGAAATACATCACCCCGAAGCTCGCCATGATCGAGAGTGGCAGCGTGATGCCGGCGACGAGCGTGGCGCTGAACGTGCGCAGGAACAAAAGCACCACGAGAATGACGAGGCCGACGCTCAAAACGAGGGTCAGCTGCACTTCCTGTACTGAGGCGCGGATCGTCCCCGTGCGGTCGCTGACGATGGACAGGCTCGCGCTTGCCGGCATCGACTGGGAGAGGGACGGAAGCTGTTTTTGAATCAGCTCGACCGTCTGCACGATATTCGCGCCGGGCTGGCGCTGAACATCGATGATGATGGCAGGCTTACCGTTGTAGTAGCCTGCGACCTTGTTGTTCTCCAGCCCGCCGACGACTTTTGCGACGTCCTTCAGAAAAACCGGCGTGCCGTTCGGCGAGGCGACGACAATGCTCTCATAGGCTTTGGCGCTTTCAAGCTGATCGTTGGCGGAAATCGAAAGCGCTTTCTGCGCGCCGTCGAGGGAGCCTTTCGAACTCGACAGGTTCGCGTTGGCGATTGCTGAACGCAATGTCGAAAGAGAAATGCCGTAGGAGGCAAGGCGCGGAATGTCGACCTGAATGCGGACGGCCGGGCGCACGCGGCCTTGAACCGTCACACGCCCGACGCCGGAGATCTGGCTCAGGCGCTGGCCGGTCAGCGTGTCGGCGATATCGCTCAATTGCGGCAGGGTGACGGTGTCGGAGGTGATCGCCAGCGTCACGATAGGAGGATCGGCCGGGTTCACCTTGGCGTAGGTCGGCGGGTAGGGCAGATCGTTCGGCAGGGTGGAGTTGGCGGCGGAGATGGCCGATTGCACATCCTGCGAGGCGGCGTCGATATCCCGGTCGAGGAGGAATTGCAGCGTGATCTGGCTCCAGCCGTATGAACTCATGGAGCTCAAGGTCTGCAAGCCGGAAATCTGACTCAGTTGCCGCTCGAGCGGCGCCGTCACCAGCGCGGCGACCGTGTCGGCGCTCGCGCCCGGAAGCTGCGTCGTGATCTGGATGGTCGGGAAATCGACCTGAGGCAGGGAGGAGATCGGCAGAAGGCGATAGCCGAGAATACTGCCGAGAAGGATCGCGACAGCGAGAAGGGCTGTCGCGATGGGGCGCGCGATGAAGGGCGCGGAAACGTTCATGGAGCCCGCGTCGGCTCGGCGGAGGAAGCGCGCCGCGGACGGCGCGTCGCGGGTTCCTCGCTGACTTGCGGGCTGTTGCCGTTGGAGACAGTGATCCGCGAGCGGTCCTGCAGGCTAGCGAAGCCGCTCGTCACCACTTGCTCGCCGGGAGAGACTCCCTTGGCGATCACGGCCTGCGCCTCATCCTGCTGTGTTATCTCGACCTTGGTGAGTTTGACGGTGCTGTCATCCTGCACCACGTACACATAACTGCCGATGGAGCCCTGCTGCACCGCCGCCGCCGGAACAACGACAGCGTTAGTGAGGGTCTTCAGGAGCAGGCGAACGTTCACGAACTGCCCTGGCCAGAGGCGGCCCGCGAGGTTCTCAAACGTCGCTTTCATCTTCACGGTGCCGGTCGTCTGGTCCACCTGGTTGTCGATGACATCGAGAGCGCCTTGATCGAGCATCTGCGAACCGGTGCTCGCGGTGACGGGGATCGAGCGCGCCGAGGCCGCTGCGGCGACATCGGAAACCTTGGTCTCGGGCAAGGTGAACAGCACCGAAATCGGCTTTACCTGCGTAATGACGACGATGCCCGCCGCATCGCTCGGCGTGACAAGGTTCCCTTCGTCCACCTGCCGGATGCCGGTGCGTCCGTCGATGGGTGCGACGATGGTGGTGTAATCGAGATTGGCCTTCGCGTTGTCGATGGCGGCCTGATCCTGGCGCACCAGCGCCTCGGCCTGTGCCACCGCCGCACGCTGCGTGTCGGCCTGCTGCTGCGAGGCGTAGTCTGATTTGGCGAGCCCCGTATAGCGATCGAGATCGCGGCGCGCATTTTCGAGGGCCGCCTGATCCATCGCCTTCTTGGCGACGGCCTGATCGTAGGCGGCCTGATACGTGACGGGGTCGATGCGGGCGAGGACATCGCCCTTGCGGACATCCTGCCCCTCTTTGAAGTTGACGCTGGTCAGACGTCCGCTCACCTGCGGCTGCACGGTGACGGTCTTGTAGGCCCGCACACTGCCGACGCCATCGAGATAAACCGGCACATCGGCGTTCTTCACACTCTCCACGAGGACCGGAACGACCATGTTGCGACGGCCTGGACCCGGGCCTTGCCTGCCAGGACCGCTGGCAGGGCCTCTCGCCTCCTGCGCGGATTGAGGGCTGGCCTGAAAGGTTCCGCGCCAGTAGAGACCAGCTGCTGCAACAGCCGCAACGCAGGCGATGGCTATGACGGTCTTGCGCTTCATGGCACGCGCGCCACATCGAGGGCGGGGCCGCGCTCCCAGCCGCCGCCAAGCGCGCGGTAGAGGTCGATGACCGATTGCAGCCGCGACAGGCGGACCTGAACGAGATTGTTCTGTGCCGAAAACAAGGTCTGCTCCGCATTGAGGAGGGTTGTACGGTCGATGATACCCGCCCGCAACTGCTCCACCGAGATATCATACGCGCGCTGCGACGATTCAACAGCCTTGCGTTGCAGAACTTCCTGCTCCGCGGTCTTGTGATAGGCCACGAGCGCGCTCTCGACCTCCTGGAGGGCCACAAGGACAGTCTTCTGGTAATTCGCGAGGAGCTCCCGGAAGCGTCCCTGGTCGACCTCCACCTGGCCCTGCAGCGAATAGGCATCGAGGATCGGCTGCGTGAGGCCAGCGGCCATCTGGTAGAACTGGCTCGACGGGTTGATGAGCGTGCGGAACGCGGCGCTCTGGAAGCCGCCTGCGCCGGTCAGCTGGATCGACGGCAGGAGTTTGGCCTTCGCGGCCTGAATGTTGAAGCGGGCGGCGGCAAGTTGCGCCTCCGCAAAGGCGACATCCGGCCTGCGCTCGATGAGCTCGGACGGCAGGCCCGGGCGGATTGGAGGGATCCTGATGGCATCAGGGTTGCTGCCTGTGATCTTCAGGCTCTCCGGCGTCTGTCCGAGCAGGATCGCGAGGGCATAGATGCTCTGCTGCACCTGCAGTTCCAGCCCCGGCACGTTCACCAACAGGTTGTCGAGCAGGCTTTCCTGCTGCGCCACATCGAGGTTCGATGCTGTGCCGAATTTCACGCGGGCCTTCACCGCGTCGAGAATCGTACGGGCGCTGGCGATGTTTTCATGGGCGATGACGAGCCGCCTCTTGAGGGCGAGAATCTGGAAGTAGGTGCTGGCAACGCTCGCATCGGTGGTGATGACGATCGTGGCAAGGTCGAACTCGCTGGCGGCCGCATTGGCTTCGGCGGCGCGGCGAACGGAGAGGTTCTTCCCCCACAAGTCCAGTTCATAGCTCGCCCCGAGGGACGCCGAGCCGGAATGGGTCAGGCCACGGCCGGCGGTGCCGGAGCGGCTTCCCTGAAAGGATTGGGCGACATCGGCGGAGGCCGAGAGGCTGGGGATCAGCCCTTGGCTCGCCACCTTGATCTGGGCGTTGGCCTGCTCGATCCGCGACATCGCCGCGCTGACATCGAGGTTGCCGCTCCGCGCGCTCTCCATCGCGCGGTTGAGTTCCGCCGAGCCGAGAAGGCGCCACCATCCGTCGCTGGGCCAGCCGCCTGCGCCGCGCGCGTTCGCGAAACGCTCGGGGATCTGCGCCGAGAGGCTCGGCACATCCGGATCGAGGGCGCAAGCGGAGGCCGTCGCCGTAAGAGCGACCAGACCGACAGCGCGAAGAAACCGGACGAACGTCATCAAGCAGTCGACTGAAGGGGCAGCGCGAACGAATGTCGCAGGGGCGGGCCGGATCCGGCCCTGCGAGAAACCTCAACCCGCTGGCCAGCTTGGAAAAGAGAAGAAACGATTCTCTCTTAGCACCGATGCTTACATCCCAAATACGGCCAAGCAGAGGGGGCATTTATGCATTTTGCACATGATCCGACTTTTGTCCTGTGCCGGAAAACGCCTATATACCTCTCGAAGCGAGGCGGTGAGGCCGATGCCGAGTTTGGTCTATTCCCGGAAAGCCTTTCCCAGAGAGGCCTGCAACGCGTGCCAGGGGTGCGAAACGCGCCGCATGGCTCTTTGTGCGGCGCTGGGCCCCGACGAGTTGCCGGATCTCGAGCGGATCATGGGATCGACCAGACTCGACGCCAATCAGGTGCTGTTCGAGGAAGGAAGTCCGCGCCGCCGCGCCTACACCTTGACCTCGGGCATGGTGCGCCTGTCCCTCGCGCTGCCGGACGGAAGGCGCCAGATTACCGGCTTCCTGATGCCCGGCGATTATCTGGGTCTTGCGGACGACGACACTTATCTACAGACGGCTGAGGCCGTCGTTCCCTCGACTCTCTGCTCCTTCTCGGTTGCGGAGATGGACGCGCTGATGGAGCGGCATGGCCACCTCAAGGACCGGCTTCATGAGATGACGCGACAGGCCCTGCGCCAGGCCCGTGAAAGCCAGATGATCCTGGGGCGGCTTGCCCCTTCGGAGAAAGTGGCGTCCTTCCTCCTCGTGATGGCGGCCCGCGCGGCGGAACATGGCCTTGCGGACGATCCGCTGCATCTGCCGATGACGCGCACGGACATTGCCGATTATCTCGGCCTCACCATCGAAACCGTGAGCCGCACCTTCACCAAGCTGAAATCGCAGGGCCTGATCCGCCTGCCCGAGCCTCACTCCGTCGAGATCGTCGACAAGCGGCTTCTGGCGGCGGTGGCGGGGATCGGCAACTACTGACAGGCCACAAGGCGGCCCGCTTCGAGCTGGTAAGCCCTGTCGACCGCGCCTTCCGGCAATTGTGCGTGGGTTGCGATGAGGACCGTCCGGCCTGCCGTCGCATGGGCGAGATCGGTCAGAAAGCTCTGTTCGGTTTCACGATCGAGCCCGCTCGTCGGCTCGTCCAGTGCGATGACGGCAGCGGGGGAGAGAAGAACGCGCGCAAGACACAGACGTCGCGCCTGCCCGGCTGAGAGCGTGCGTCCCGATTCCCCGAGCCACGTATCGAGCCCTTCCGGCAGAATGCGCACGAAGCTGTCGAGCCGTGCTACTTCGAGTGCGCGCCAGCAATCGGCCTCGTCGGCGCCGGGATCGCCGATGAGAAGGTTGTCGCGAACGGTGCCGAGGAAGACAGGCGTATTCTGCGAGAGTAAGGCGACACGGCGATGCAGCGCTGCTTGCGGCACTTCGCGAATGTGAGTGCCGGCGACGCTGATGGTCCCGTTATCCGCATCCATCAGCCGCAAGAGCAAGCCGAGCATCGTCGATTTTCCGCTGCCGCTCGGCCCGAGGATCGCGACGCGTTCGCCCGATTCAACCCGAAGATCGATGCCGTTCAGAACGAGGCGGCCCGGCTCGTGGCTAAAGCGCACCTTGTCGAAGGAGACGTCGTTGCCGCGCGGCAGGCTGCGCGGCACGCCCGGATCGCGGACCGTGGGTTCGGATGCAGAGATCTCGCGCACCCGCCGCGCGGCGGCCTGCGCTGCGCCGAGATGTCCCGCATAGCGGGCGACCGCGCCCGCCACTTCGAACGTTGCCAGAACCGCAAACAGAAGCCCAACGAGAAGCGGCCCTTCGATCTTTCCGGCAGAAAGCGCATCGAGCCCGAACCAGAGAACAACGAGCAGCGTTGCGCCTGCGAAAATCTGCGTCGAGGCGCTGCCGAGCGCGTTGATGAGGATGCGTTTTCCCTTCGCGCGCGAAAGGGCCTGATTGACGCTCGCGAATTCCTCTTTCGCCCAAGGCACGGCACCAAGCGCGAGAAGATCACTGTGCCCTTCGATGCCGTCGAACACGCGCATGCGCAGGGCGGCTGAAGCCTTTGTCGAGGCATCGCCCGGGCCGCGCGCCGCCGTTACGAGAAGAGAAGGCAGAACAAGCGTGGTGACGATGAAGCCAATAGCATACGCCAAGCCAGCTGTGGGAACGAGGGTTGCAAGGACCGCAGTTACCACGCAGCCGACGGCGAGGGCTGAAAGAATGGGCCCGACGGCGGTAAGGAACACCGTGTCGAGAGCATCGATATCCGCTGTGAGGCGCGAGACGAGATCGCCATGCCGAATGCCTTTGCGTGACAGAGGCACGCGCGGGATGAGGGCGCGAAACTGCCAGCCGCGCAAAGCAGAAAGCAGGCTCAAGGTCGCATCGTGCCCGATCAGCTTTTCAAAATAGCGCGAGACGATGCGAAGCATCGAAAGGCCGCGAACCAGAGCCGATGGCCCGAAGAGGTTGAACGCGATGCCCGCTCCCGTCAGCGCGGCTCCGGTCAGGAACCACCCGGAGACGCCGAGGAGCGCCGTGCCAGCCGCTAGAGTGATGATGGAAAGGCCGAGCGCCGCCAGAAAAACGCCGAGGCGCTGCATGAAGAATTGCCGAAGGAACAACAGAGCGCTCATGCGATACCCTTGTGCTGGCTCGCGGCGCTATTGCGCGGACGCGGAGAGGGCAGGAGCGAGCCTCCGGCGATTCTGACGACGCGATCCATCTGCGCCGCCACAGTCATCGAATGTGTGGCGAGAACGAGCGTGCGCCCTTTCGAGAAGGCGTTGACGGCGGACATGACGCGAGTTTCCGTCGCGCGATCGAGATGCGCGGTCGGCTCGTCGAGAAGAACGATGTCGGGATCGCGCAAGAACAGGCGCGCGAGAGCGACGCGGTGCGCCTCGCCGCCCGAGAGGCCGAGCCCGCCTTCTCCGATAAAGGTATCGAGCCCTTGGGCGAGTGCGTCGGAAAATTCAGTGACGCAGGCTTGCACGGCGGCCTTGCGGATTTCCTCCGCGTTCGCGTCCGGGTGACCGAGGCGGATGTTTTCTGCAATGGTGCCGTGGAACAGGCGCGGGCGTTGGCCGATGAAGGCGATACGGCTCCGCAAGTCGGCCTCCGTGATGCTCGCGAGGCTCTGCCCATTCAGCGTAATCTCTCCGCTGAACGTCCGCAGGCGTGCGATGGCTTCGAGTAGCGTTGATTTACCGATGCCGCTTTCCCCCAAAACAGCGATCCGCTCACCGGGCGCGACGGTGAGGTCGATCCTCTCAAGAACAGTGCGGCTAAGGTCCGGTGTGCGGATCGTCACATCCGCAATGACAATCGCGCCGGGCTGGTGATGCCGTACGCTTTGCAGCGCTTCCGGTACGGGTTTGACGTTCAGATCGGGCAAGCCTTCGAACAGCGCGGCAATTTCCGCCGTGGCGGCCTTGGCGGCGGCGCGGTCGTGATAATGCACGGCGAGTTGGCGAAGCGGCAGATAGACCTCCGGCGCCATCAGCAGGCAGAACAATCCGGCCTGAAGCGTGAGCGGCGATGCACGCAGATCGAGAAGGCCGAGATAAGTCAGGCCCACATACAGCGCCACGCCCGCAACGCCGAGGGCGGCGAAAAATTCGAGAACGGCGGAAGAGAGAAACGCGATCTTCAGGACGCGGAGCGTGCGCTTGCGCAAGGTCTCGCTGGCCTCCTCGATCAGCTCGGCCTCTGCTTCCGCGCGGCCAAAGAGCTTTAAGGTCACGATGCCGCGCAGGCGGTCCGCGAACAGGCCCGAGAGGCGCGTGAGGGCTTGCACATGGCGCTTGCTTGCGGCCTCCGCGCCTAAACCGATCAGGGCCATGAACACAGGAATGAGCGGCGCGGTGAGAAGAAAGAGAAGTCCGACGGTGACATCCACCGGCAGAACCGCCACGGCGAAGGCGAGCGGCAGGAAAGCCGCGGCGATTATGGCCGGCATATAGCGGGCAAAGAAGCCCTCCAAGGTCTCCGCCTGATCGACGATCATGCCCGCGAGCGCCCCGGAGGGCCGCGCTGCGGTCCAGGAAGAGGGCTTCTGCAGGATCTGCGCAAACAGACCCTCGCGGAGGCCAAGCTTGATCTTTTCCGCCGCCCGTCCGCCGGCATTCTCGCCGAGGAAGGTCAGCATGGCGCGTACGGTCATTAAGCCGCCCACGGCGAGCAGCGACGGCACAAGCGCTACGCGTGGCGTATGGCCCATAATGGCTTCATGCAGGACCTGCGCCAGAAGATAAGCCTGGCCGATGAGCAAAAGGCCGGAGACAAGCGGAGCAGCGACAGCCAGAAGCGCGAGAGGGCGAACGGTCTTGCCGAGCCCCATGAGCCAGCGCATCTGGGCTCGGGCAATCTCCCGATCGGTCTTGCCCGTCCCCGTCTCCATGCCAGCCTCGTTTAACCTCAACCATACGCCCGACTATTGCGGGGAGCCTCCAACTAGGTCCGCCCGGGGGCCAAGTGCATTGATTTGAATCAAGGTGCGCCGACAAGGGCAGGCGTATCGCTTGCCGTGATCCGGCCTATCGCCGGTTCGCGCACGAGGCAAACCCATGATCGACTACACCATCGTAGATCTGTCGCGGCTGCAATTCGCGGCAACGGCCATGTATCATTTCCTCTTCGTGCCTTTGACGCTCGGCCTGTCGTTCCTGATGGCGATCATGGAAAGCGTCTATGTGATGACGGGCCGCGAGATCTGGCGGCGCATGACGCTCTTCTGGGGTACCTGCTTCGGCATCAATTTCGCGATGGGCGTGGCGACGGGCGTCGTCATGGAGTTTCAGTTCGG
Source organism: Microvirga flavescens (assembly GCF_003290125.1). GTDB lineage: Bacteria > Pseudomonadota > Alphaproteobacteria > Rhizobiales > Beijerinckiaceae > Microvirga > Microvirga flavescens. The sequence continues at coordinate 336,944 of NZ_QMKH01000002.1, read as the reverse complement.
GACCAACTGGTCCTACTACAGCCACTATGTCGGCGACGTGTTCGGCGCGCCCCTCGCCATCGAGGGCCTGATGGCCTTTTTTCTCGAGGCAACCTTCATCGGCCTCTTCTTCTTCGGATGGGACAGACTGTCAAAGATCGCGCACCTTGCGGTGACATGGCTTGTCGCCATCGGCGCGAATTTCTCCGCACTCTGGATTTTGATCGCCAATGGCTGGATGCAGAACCCGGTCGGCTCGACCTTCAATCCCGAGACGATGCGGATGGAAGTGGTCGACTTCATGGCCGTTCTCTTCAACCCCGTCGCACAGGCGAAATTCGTTCACACGGTGAGCGCCGGTTACGTCACTGGCGCGATGTTCATGATGTCGGTGAGCGCTTACTACATGCTGCGCGGACGCCATCTCGATATCGCCAAGCGTTCGATGGCTGTCGCCGCAAGCTTCGGTCTTGCCTCCGCCTTGTCTGTCGTCGTTCTCGGCGATGAGAGCGGATACGTCACAACCGAGCATCAGAAGATGAAACTCGCCGCTATGGAGGCGATGTGGCACACCGAGCCCGCACCTGCGCCCTTCACCGTTTTCGCCATTCCAAATGCACAAACGCGCGAGAACGAATACCAGATACAAATTCCTTATGCGCTCGGATTGATCGCGACGCGCTCGCTGACGCAAGAAGTGCCCGGCATTCTCCCGCTCGTAGACCATGCCAAGACTCGTATCCGCAACGGGATCGCAGCCTATGCGGCCTTGCAGGCTGTGCGGGCGAACCCGAAAGACGACGCGGCGCGCACGACCTTCGATGCGAATTGGCACGACCTCGGCTACTCGCTTCTTCTCAAGCGCTATCGCGACGATGTGACGAAGGCGACCGATGCCGAGATCGAGAAGGCAGCCTTTGACACGGTGCCGAACGTGCCGGTGCTGTTCTGGAGCTTCCGTGTCATGGTCGGCATCGGTTTCTACCTCATCGCCTTCTTCGCGTTGTTCTTCTGGCTCTCGGCGAGGCACAAACTGGGTGATGGCCGCGCTCTTCTGTGGATCGCGCTGTTCAGCCTGCCCTTGCCGTGGATCGCCATCGAACTGGGATGGCTCGTGGCCGAATACGGACGACAGCCCTGGGTCATCGAAGGCGTGCTGCCGACATTCTTTGCCGCGTCCGGTCTCACGTTGGTCGATCTCGCCATCAGCCTCAGCACGTTCCTCGTGATCTATACAGTGCTGGCGATCATCGAAGTGATCCTGATGGTCCGGGTGATCAGGAAAGGCCCTGCAGACAGATCCGTACTCGAAGACACCCCCGGCGGCTCTTATTCGCCCGTCGGAGTGCCGGCCAACGCGAACCGCTGATGCGAGTCTTTCAGGATAATCGCCATGATAGATCTTATCCCTCTTTCCTATGAAACGCTCCGGCTCCTGTGGTGGCTTCTGCTTGGCGTGCTTCTCATCGGGTTCGCGCTCACCGATGGTTTCGATCTCGGCATCGGCGCGCTTCTTCCCTTCGTCGCCAAAACAGATGCGGAGCGGCGCATTCTCATCAACGTCGTCGGTCCCGTGTGGGAAGGCAACCAGGTGTGGTTGATCGTCGGTGGTGGCGCGATCTTCGCCGCGTGGCCGCCGCTCTACGCGGTGTCGTTCTCGGGCTTCTATCTCGCCATGCTGCTCATCCTCGTGGCGTTGATCCTACGCCCGGTGGCGTTCAAGTTCCGCGGCAAGATCGAGAACCAGAAATGGCGCGACCTTTGGGATTGGGCCCTGTTCATCGGCGGCACGGTTCCGGCGCTGATTTCAGGCGTCGCCGTCGGCAATGTTCTCCTCGGCATTCCTTTCGGGTTGGATGATACCTTAAGGCCCCGCTACGAAGGGCACTTCTTCGGCCTTCTCACGCCCTTTGCCCTGTTGTGCGGCCTTGTCAGCCTGTCGATGATCGTGGCGCACGGCGCTGCCGTCATCGGGCTTCGCACGGAAGGCCCGACGGCGGAGCGCGCGCGGACCTATGGTCGTGTCGCGGCTCTCGTGGCCGCCGTTCTCTTCGCACTCGGTGGGCTTTGGGTCGTCTTCGGCATCGGCTATGTCGTCACCAGCGTTCAGGATCCGCTCGGCCCTTCGAATCCGTTGCGCAAGACCGTGGAGATCGTCACAGGCGCATGGGTGAAGGGCTATGCCGCACGGCCGTGGACGATGATCGCGCCGGCGCTCGGCCTTGCCGGCTGCTTGCTGGCATGGCTCGGCATGACGGTGCGGGGCTGGAAGACCGCGCTTCTCGGAACCAGCATGGCGATCTTCGGCATCATCTCGACGGCAGGCCTTTCGCTGTTTCCGTTCCTTCTGCCGTCCTCGCTGCAGCCGAATGCGAGCCTCACCGTGTGGGATGCCTCATCGAGCCATCTCACGCTCTGGACGATGCTTCTCGTCACCTGCATCTTCCTGCCGATCATTCTTCTCTACACGGCCTGGGTCTACCGCGTTATGCGCGGAACGGTGACCGCCACGACCATTGGCCGGAACCCCAACGCTTACTGAGGAAAGCGACAGATGTGGTATTTTTCCTGGATCCTCGGCGTCGGCCTTGCCTGCACCTTCGCGATCCTCAACGCCATGTGGTTTGAAATGCGCGACGATCGTCGCAAGGACATGGGCAAGAAGTGATGACCAACAATCTTGTCAGCCGCTACGGCGGCCTGCCGGTGCCGCGCTATACGTCCTACCCGACGGCGGCGGAATTCTCGCCGAGCGTGGGGCCAACCGATTACGGCAACTGGCTGAGTCGGATAGACGCGAAAGAGAGCGTCTCGGTCTATCTCCATGTGCCGTTCTGCCGCGACCTCTGCCATTATTGCGGATGCCACACCAAGATGGCGCGACGGGATGATGTGATCGCCTCCTATCGCGAGAGTCTTGAGGCTGAGATTGTGCTCGCCGGAGCGCAGTTTCCGTCGCAATTGAAGCTCGCGCGTCTGCATTGGGGCGGCGGAACGCCGAGCATTGTCGGCGCGGAGGGCATGGCTTCCATCGTCGATGTGCTGAAGCGATACTTCGTCTTCGAGCCGGATTGCGAACACGCCGTCGAACTCGATCCTCGGTATGTCGATGATGCTTTTGCCCGCAAGCTCGTGGCGCTTGGTGTCAACCGCGTCAGTCTCGGCGTGCAGGATCTCGACCCCGCCGTGCAGGTCGCCATCGGGCGCGTGCAGCCGCAGGCCGTGGTGGAGACGGCGGTGAACGCGCTTCGCGCAGCGGGACTTGAGCATATCAACTTCGATCTGATGTACGGGTTGCCGCTGCAGACGGAAGAATCCGTGCGCCGCACCTGCGCCGCCGTCGCCGCGCTCTCGCCGGAGCGGATCGCCTGCTACGGCTATGCCCACATGCCCTCGCGCAAGCGTCACCAGCGCCTGATCGATGAAGAGACGTTGCCGGATGTCGCCGAGCGTTTCCGTCAATCGCGGGTCGTCGCCGAAACGTTTCTCGCGCATGGTTATGTTAGCATCGGCATCGACCATTTCGCGCGGCCTGACGATCCGTTGGCGCTGGCGGCGAAGGAAGGGCGACTGCATCGCAACTTCCAGGGCTATACCGATGACGACCGCCCGATCCTCATCGGCTTCGGCGCATCGGCGATTTCACGCCTGGCGAACGGTTTCGCGCAGAACGTGCCCGACATCTCGACCTATCAGCGCATCGTTGCGGAAGGAATCTTGCCAACGGCGCGCGGCTGCCGGTTCACCGACCGGGACCGCACCCGTAGCGAAATCATCGAGCAGCTCATGTGCAATTTTCGCGCCGATCTGGCCTCGCTGGATGGGCCGGAAGAGTTCGCCGATGAACTGGCGTTTCTGCGTCCACTCATCGTCGATGGCATCGTTACAGTTCAGGATCATCGCGTGACCGTGACGGAACAGGGAAAACCTTTCGTGCGCTTGGTTGCCGCGGTGTTCGATCAATATCGCGAAGAAGAGCCGAAGCGTTTCAGCAAGGCGATCTGATCCGCGCAGGCCGTCAACAAAAAGCCCGGCACTACGCCGGGCTTTTTTGCTTCAGGAAGATCAGACGACGCGAACCTCGATGGTACCGATACCCTCGACGCCGCCGGAGAGAACATCGCCCCGCTGCACAGGGCCGACGCCGGCAGGCGTTCCCGTCATGATGACGTCGCCGGGGGCGAGCGTGAAGAACTCCGAAAGGTAGGCGATGGTGTCCGGAACGTTCCAGATCATCTGCGCCAGATCTCCGCTCTGACGACGCGCACCGTTCACGTCGAGCCAGATCGCGCCCTTCAACGGATGACCGATCTCGGAGGCTGGGACGAGCGCGCTCGTCGGCGCGGAAGCCTCGAAGGACTTTCCGATTTCCCACGGACGGCCCATCTTCTTCGCCTCGCCTTGAAGGTCGCGGCGCGTCATGTCGAGGCCGACGGCATATCCGTAGACATGATCGAGCGCGCGCTCCGCTGGGATGTTAGATCCGCCTTTGGCGAGCGCGACCACGAGTTCGATCTCGTGATGAACGTCGCTGCTCTTCGTGGGGTAGGGGAATTCTCCACTCGTGATCAGCGCGTCAGGGTTCTTCTGGAAGAAGAAGGGCGGCTCGCGGTTCGGGTCGTGCCCCATTTCGATGGCGTGGTCCGCATAGTTGCGGCCCACGCAATAAATGCGGCGAACGGGAAAACGCTGCTCCGTTCCTTTCACGGGAATGGAGGGAATTGCGGGAGCCTCGATCACGAAATCTGACGGGCGTGCGCTCATGGCCTTGTCCTCATGAAAGCGCGCGCTTTATTCAGCGCGCGCTACGCGTTGTCAAAACGCCGATAGGATCGGGTCTTTACGGCGTTCAAGCCGGCGCGCCAAGCGATTTCGCTTCACGACGTCGTGCGTGCAGAACCCACTCGGTGTAGCCGTTGGCTTGCGCGCGTCCCTTGAAGATCAGATCACACGCTGCCTTGAAGGCCGGGCCGTTGAAATCGGGAGACATGGGGCGATAAAGCGGATCGCCCGCGTTCTGGCGATCCACGACCTGCGCCATGCGCTTCAGCGTATCGAGCACCATGTCCGCCGAGACGATGTTGTGGTGCAGCCAATTGGCGATGTGCTGGCTCGAGATGCGCAGCGTTGCACGATCTTCCATGAGCCCGACATCGTGAATGTCCGGCACCTTCGAACAGCCGACGCCCTGATCGATCCAGCGCACCACGTAGCCGAGAATGCCCTGACAGTTGTTGTCGAGTTCCTGCTGCACCGCATCCGGCGCCCAGTTCGATTGCGAAGCCGGAATGGTGAGGATGTCGGAGAGCTTTGCGCGCGGGCGCTTGCGGAGTTCTTCCTGACGCGCCTGCACGTCGACTTGATGGTAATGCAGCGCGTGAAGCGTCGCGGCTGTGGGGGAGGGAACCCAGGCGGTGTTCGCGCCCGCCTGCGGATGGCCGGCTTTCTGCGCCAACATGTCGGCCATCTTGTCGGGAGCCGCCCACATGCCCTTGCCGATCTGCGCATGGCCGGGCAGGCCGCATGCAAGGCCGATATCGACGTTTGAATCCTCATAAGCCTTGATCCAGGCCGTGGATTTCATGTCGTTCTTGCGAACCATCGGGCCCGCTTCCATCGAGGTGTGGATCTCGTCGCCCGTGCGGTCGAGGAAGCCCGTGTTGATGAAGAAGATCCGCTCTTCCGCTGCGCGGATGCAGGCGGCGAGGTTGACGGTGGTGCGCCGCTCCTCGTCCATGATGCCCATCTTCAGCGTGTTGCGCGGGAGCGAAAGCACCTCCTCGACACGGCCGAAAAGATCGTTGGCGAAGGCGACCTCGTCGGGGCCGTGCATCTTCGGCTTCACGATATAGACCGAGCCGGTGCGGCTGTTGCGCAGCGGGCCGGTTTCACGCAGATCGTGAATCGCGATGAGCGATGTGATCGCGGCGTCGAGAATGGTTTCAGGAATCTCCTGGCCTGTTTCATCGAGCACGGCATCGGTGAACATGTGGTGGCCCACATTGCGCACCAGCATCAGGCTGCGGCCATGGAGGCGGATTTCGCCGCCCAAAGGCTCCTTGTAGATGCGGTCAGGATTCAGGCGGCGCTCGATGGTGCGTCCGCCCTTTTCAAGCGTCTCCACAAGGTCGCCGCGCATCAGGCCGAGCCAGTTGGAATAGACGACCACCTTGTCCTCGGCATCGACAGCCGCGACGCTGTCCTCGAGATCCATGATGGTGGACAACGCCGCTTCCATCACCAGATCGGCAACGCCTGCCGGATCTTCCGCGCCGATGGGATTGGTGCGGTCAATCCTGATTTCGCAATGCAGGCCGTTGTGGCCCAGCAGCACGGCGGAGGGGGAGGCCGCGTCGCCCTGGTACCCCACCAGTTGGGTGGGGGAGGCGAGATCCGCCTTGCTGCCGTCCTTGAGCAGGACTTTCAGGGCGCCGTTCTCGATGGAATAGCTCGTCGAATCCTTGTGGCTGCCCTTGGAAAGGGGCGCGGCCTGATCGAGAAACTCGCGGGCGCGGGCCACCACGAGAGCGCCGCGCACCTTGTTGTAGCTCCCGGAGCGCGTGGCGCCACCGTCTTCGGAAATGGCATCGGTACCGTAAAGCGCATCGTAGAGGCTGCCCCAGCGGGCATTGGCGGCATTCAGGGCATAACGCGCGTTGGAGGTGGGAACGACGAGCTGCGGCCCGGCGATGCGGGCGATCTCGTCATCGACATTGCGGGTCAACACCGAGAATTTTTCAGGCTCCGGCAGGATATAGCCGATCTCGCGCAGAAAACGCTCATAATCGGCCTGGTCGATGGGCTTGGCATTGCGAGCGCGATGGTAGTCGTCGATCTGGGCCTGCAGCCTGTCGCGGACGGCGAGAAGCTCCCGGTCGCGGGGTGCGAATTCCTTGATGAGAGCGGCCAGGCCGTTCCAGAAGGTTTCGCTCGAAATCCCGGTGCCGGTCAGGGCTTTCTGCTGGACGAAGTCATAGAGAACCTTCGCAACCTTCAAACCGGCGACTTGAACCCGTTCCATCGTCTCGCTCTTCCCTTGAAAGCACTCTTCGGACCCGGCGACCCCGAGCCGGGGGGAACATAGAGCGAGAGCCCTTTCCGACCAAGCGTTTAGCGCTCCCACTAAAGTCAGGGGGCGGGCCTTTCGAAAGAGGGCAAGGAGAAGCTGGCCGCTCAAGCGGGTTTTCTCTAACTTTTTGATTCCGCGCGATCTTTCCGTCCGCCCGGATCATGCTTTAAACCTTGCGTTCCCGATTGGCCGGACCTGACGCGATGCTTAGCGATGCCGAAATCCTGAAGGCACTTTTTCAAGCCGCTCTCGAAGCCGCCTTGCCTGATGGCAAGTTCGCCGGCGTTCTGCCGGAGCGGCCAAAGGGGCGGACGATTGTTCTGGGAGCAGGCAAGGCCTCGGCGCGTATGGCGGCGGCCTTCGAAGCGGCCTGGGAAAAGGTCGGCGGCACCTGCGAAGGGCTTGTCGTCACCCGCTACGACCACGCCGTGCCGACCCGCTTCATCGAAATCGTCGAGGCCGCTCATCCGGTGCCAGACGAGGCGGGGCTCAAGGCTGCCGGAAGGATTCTGAAGCTCGCGGAACAGGCGGGGCCTGACGATCTCGTGGTCTGCCTGATCTCGGGAGGAGCCTCTGCGCTGCTCGCGCTACCCGCAGAAGGGCTGACGCTTGCCGACAAGCAGATGGTCAACAAGGCGTTGTTGTCCTCGGGCATGCCCATCGGAGCGATGAACAGGGTGCGGAAATCGCTTTCTGCCATCAAGGGCGGGCGGCTTGCGGCGCGGATCGGCGGGGCGAGGCTCGTGACCTATCTCATTTCGGATGTGCCGGGCGACAGCCCCGCCAGCATCGGCTCCGGCCCCACCATCCCTGAGCCCTCGGAGCCGCAGGAGGTACTCGCCCTGTTGCGCGAATACGCGATCACCGTGCCGGAGCGGATCGAAGCAGCCATTCGGGCCAATGCCGTGGCGGCTCCCGCCAATGGCGGCGAGATCCATATGCTGGCGACCCCTCACATGGCGCTTCAGGCAGCCGCCACGAAGGCCCGCGCGCTCGGCTTCACGCCGCTGATCCTGGGCGATGCCATCGAGGGTGAGGCGAGGGAGGTTGCGCGGGTCATGGCGGGCATCGCGCGCTCCGTCGTTGTTCACGGCGAGCCGGTGCGGCCGCCATGTGTCCTGCTTTCAGGAGGCGAGACGACGGTGACCTTGCGCGGCAAGGGGCGGGGTGGGCGCAATGCGGAACTCCTGTTGGCGCTTGCATTGGCCACGCGGGACTTGCCGACGGTCTCGGCCATTGCCTGCGATACGGACGGGATCGACGGCTCGGAGGACAACGCGGGCGCGTGGTTCGATCATTCGCTTCACGAGCGGGCGGCGATGACAGGCGTTGATCTCGCGGCATCTCTCGCCGACAATGATGCTTATACGGCGTTCAAGGCGCTCGATAGTCTCGTGATGACAGGCCCCACCTTTACCAATGTGAACGATTTTCGCTGCATTCTCGTGCGCTGAAAGACCAAGTGAGTTCTCGAGTTCAGAGATCGATTGATGACGCAGATTGCCATTCTCGCCGATGTCCATTTTCACGATGTCTATGGCGACTATGATTTCGAAGGCCCCGTGATCCCGCGCACCGGCAAGAGGGCCAACGCGCGCACGCTCAAAGATACGGTCAATTCAACCCGCATCTTCAACGAAAATTACTTCGCGCTGTTCGCCGTTCTTGACGATCTCGCAGCGCGCGGCATCAAGCATGTCGTTCTTGTGGGTGACTATTCCGACGATGGACAGCGCTCCACAATCGCGGGCCTGAAAGTCATTCTCGACAAGTATCGTCAGCAGCACGGCATGGCGTTCTATGCCACGATCGGCAATCACGATGTCAGAACACCGGTCGGCGACCACCACGACAAGCGGTTTCTCAACGCCGACGGCAGTCATACGCTTGTGACGAGTTCCGCCTCGATGAAGGCGAGCGGGCCGCAGGTCGTCACGGACAAGATGTTCGGCCTCGGCTATCGCGATGCCATGCTTGCGATGGCGGATGCCGGGTTCTTCCCGCAAGAGCATTTTCTCCATTGGGAAACGCCCTTCGGCACAAGGGCTGATCTCGAAGCGCGGCAGTTCGACATCACATCGCCGGATGGCTCGGTTACACGCAAGGTGATCGATGGGTCCTATCTTGTCGAACCCTTCGAAGGCGTCTGGATCGTTGCGATCGATGCCAATGTCTATGAGCCGAAGGACGGCGCTTTCGCCGCAGACGATCCGAAGGGTTACGAGGAGAGCACCGATGCTGGCTGGAATGCCATGCTGCGGCATAAGCCGTTCATTCTGGAGTGGCTTGCCGACGTGCGCAGGCGCGCCCAAGCGGGCGGCAAGAAGATCCTCGTTTTTTCACACTATCCCGTCGTCGATTTCCTGCGGGGAACCGTCGAGGACGAAGAGGCGCTTTTCGGAGCGACCGGTTTTGTGCGCCGCTCGCCGGCAGTTGTTGCGAGTGAGGCTTTTGCGCGAACCGGGATTGCTTTGCATTTCAGTGGACATCTGCATGTGAACGCCTTGGGGCTTCACGAGGGTGAACAAAGCACGCTGGTCAACGTTGCCATGCCCTCGCTCGTCGGATATCCGCCCGCCTACAAAATCGTCACTCTCGATGATGATGATGTCAGGCTTGAAACCGTCATCATCCGCGATGTGCCGCATTTCGACGATCTGCTCGGCCTCTATCGTCAGGAGCTTGCGAGGCTTGATGAAGGGCACAACCCTCTTCTCGATGCTCGTACCTATTACGACTTCATCCGCGCGCATATGACGGAGCTCGTCAGCCATCGTTACTTGCCGAAGGAGTGGCCGCGTGAATTGCGGTCCCTGGTCGAGTGCTTGACCGTGCGCGATCTCGTGCGGCTTGCCGGCATGGCCGAGCCGGTGCGCGCCGAAGACGCGCTCGCCCACCTCGCGGCAGAACGGGGCGAGGGTGGCGCTTCCGATCCCATGAGGCATGTGACCTTTAAGGACATGGTTGTCGATTGGTATCGCCTGCGCCATGCATCCGATCTGGCTTTCAGCGATATCGGCCACGACCGGATCGCGCTTTACCGCGAGGTTATCGCCGCGTTGAAGCCCCGCCGGGGCGGCGGCGGGGTTCAGGGACAACTGGCTCTGTTCGCGGGGATCATGGAGGCCTATCTCGACGGCCCCGCGACATGCCATCTCACCATCGAAACGGCCAGCGGCGCCGTGCGCCCGCTGGAAATGGCTGAGAACCGCGATTCCGTTGTTCGCTCCGTCGCTTAATCCGGAAGGCGAGTTGAGATTCACCGCCATTTGGGACAGAAAAGCCCATGTCGTGACCGATATGGGCTTAATTTCAAGGCTCACGGTTCCCTTTGCTGCCGCATGATCTAAGGCGAACAACCGGTTTCCACTTGTTCTGATCATGCTCTAAGAGGTGTCGCGTATGGTCGATTTGAAGCCTTGGCTCATCGAGGAGTCACTCCCGTTCTGGATGTCCCAAGGGTGGGACAGGCGTTTTGGCGGCGTTCATGAGCGTTTTCTTTTCGATGCCACGCCGGATCTTCACGCCATCAAGCGGGTTCGCGTTCAGGCCCGCCAGATCTACGTCTATAGCCATGCGGCCATCCTCGGCTGGTGCCCGGACGGCACCGAGTTCGCTTTGGGGCTTCTGGACTGGATGCTGAAGAAGGCCCGCTCGCCGGATGGCGAGCCCGGCTTCGTTCATCTCCTCAATCCGAATGGCACTGTCGCGAACCCCTTGCGCGACACTTACGATCATATGTTCATCCTCATGTCGCTCGCCTGGCTGGCCAAGGCCAGCGGCGATGCGCAGGTGCGCGGCCTTGTCGATGAGGTGAAGGACTTCATCGACGAGCGCCTGACGGCGAAGGACGGCACGCTCATCGAAGGCATTCCGGCATCCCTGCCGCGCCGGCAGAACCCACACATGCACTGCTTCGAGGCGATGCTCGCACTGCATGAAACGCTTGAATATCCCGGGGCTCTCAAGCGCGCGGAGCAGATCCTCGGATTCCTGAAGGAGCGTTTTCTCTCGCCCGCTCCAAAGCTGCGCGAACATTTCAACGATAACTGGACCCCGCGTCCCGGCGCTGAGGGCGAGAGCATCGAGCCCGGTCATCAGGCCGAGTGGGCGTGGTTGCTGCGCCGCTATGAGCGCATCACCGAAAGCGCGCCTGACGCCCTTGCAAGCCAGCTGCTCGACGATGCGGTGAAGATCGCCGATTCCAGGACAGGGTTTCTCGTCGATGAGGCCGATTGCTACGGCAAGGTCCGCCGCGGGACGCGCCGTCTCTGGCCGCAGACGGAGCTTGCCAAGGCATGGCTGGTGGAAGCCGAAATCGGACGCGAAGGCGCGCTCGATCAGGCCGTGAAAAGCCTCTCGGCCCTTTGGGATCATTATCTCGCGAAGCCTTTTACCGCAGGCTGGATCGATCAATTCGATGCGGATGGAAAAGTCATTGTCGAAACGGCTCCGGCGAGCACGCTCTACCATGTGATCGGTGCGGTTGTTGAAGCCGAGCGCGTGCTGAGCAAGAAGGATCTTCGATGAGCGCGGTTCGCATCGGCATCGATGTCGGCGGCACGAAGATCGCCGCCGTCGTTCTCGATGCGCATGGCGAGATGATCTCTCGCACGCGCGTCGATACGCCGGGCGATTATTCCAGCCTCATCGCGGCGGTTCCCGCTGTGATCGAACGTTGCGGGCAGGCTGCCAGGAACATCATGGGGGTCGGCATCGGCATGCCGGGCTCTCAATCTCCGAAGACGGGGCTCTGGCGCAACTGCAACATGACGTTCGTCAATGGGCGCGATGTCGTGTCCGACCTCACGGCGGCCATTCCTTATCCGACGCGGATCGAGAACGACGCCAATTGCTTTGCCTTGTCGGAAGCGCTTGGCGGCGCCGCCGATGGTCGCGCTGTCGTCTATGCGCTGACGCTTGGAACGGGTGTCGGCGGTGGCCTCGTTATCGATGGCCGCGTCAGGCGCGGCCCGCTCGCCATTGCCGGAGAGGCGGGGCACATGCCTATCGTCCTTGCCGATGGTGCGACGCCACGTCCGTGCTATTGCGGCAATTTCGATTGCGCGGAACTTTTCGTCTCGGGCACCGGCATGGCGCGCGATCATCGCGAGCGGACAGGGGCGAACCTGACCGCGCCGCAAATCATCGGCGTGATGAGAACAGGCGATGTGCACGCGCGCGAAACTTTTCAGCGCTGGGTCGACAGGCTTGCGCGTCTCATCGGGGCTTTGACGAATGCCCTCGATCCCGATGCGATTGTGCTGGGCGGCGGCCTGAGCGCCATCGATGAATTGCTCGACGCTTTGAACGCGGCAACGCCGCGCTACGTGTTCGGGCAGGAGGCCGCGCCTCTCATCGTCATCGGCGAAACGAAGGAAAGCGGCGCAAGAGGCGCAGCTCTTCTGTGGCCTTGAGCGAGAAACGCTCGCTTTAAACCTTTTTCGCCTTGAGCAGGACGGAAGCAAGTTCGGAGAAGCCTTCTCCCGAATGGCCCTTCGTCACGTAGGTCGGTGTCGCCTTGAGGCGATGAACGAACTCATGGACATTCGCCACGCCGACGCTGAGCGGAAAGGCCGCGAACATCGGCTCGTCGTTCGGCGAGTCGCCCGCATAGATCACCGTTTCGCCATCGCGCACAATGTCGATGCCGAAGACCTCTTCGAGGAGGACCTTCGCCATGCTCAGCTTGTTGTAGTCGCCGAACCAGCCGTTGACGTGGATCGAGCTGACCTTGGCTTGCGCACCGGCCTTCTCGAAAATCGCGACGATGCGGTCGACCTCCGCTTCCGGCAGGGGCGGTACATCCTCGCAGAAGTCGATGGCGAGATCGGCGATGCGATAAGGTTGGTCACTCGCCAGCGCGGAGCCGGGGACAGAGGCCAGAACCTCGTCGCGGATCGCGTCGAGGCGCGCGCGGTTCGCCTTGAACTCAGCTTCGCTCGCCCAGAACCGCTGCTGCATCTTCTTGAGCTTGCGGTCATAGCGGAAGAAGAACGCACCGTTCTCGCCAACGATGGCATCCACCGGCCACATGCGGGCGATGTGATCGCACCATCCGGCGGGGCGCCCCGTCACCGGGATCACGATGAAGCCCGCTTTCTGAAGGCTTTCCAGCGCCTCATAGGCCGAGGCGGTGAGCAGGCCCTCTGTGGTGACGGTGTCGTCGATATCGGTGAGAACCACCCGTACGGCTTGCGCCTTGGTGAGCGGCAGTTCCGAAATCGGCTTCATGGTCGGCATTCCTGAGAAAACGAAAAAAGGTCGCCCGTCACTGAACCGAGCGGGCTCGATGGCGGGCGTTTCATTGCGCTCTATGACACGCGCATAGCGAGATCAAGCGGCTTGCGCTCCGCGACGCGGGGCCTGCCGAAGCGGCAGGTCGTGATCAGGTAATGACCGAAGGCGCGCTGCGGCCCGTGAATTCCCCGATCTTGGCAAGGGTGTTCGCGGCCTCGGCAACGGCGGAGAGAGCATCCTGCCGCGAAAGATCGTGGCGGCGCGGGTCGGGCTCGAAGCGCTCCAGATAGACGCGAAGCGTCGCCCCGGCGGTTCCCGTGCCCGAGAGGCGGAAGACGGCGCGGGCATCCTCCTTGAACAGGATGCGGATGCCCTGGCGCGGGGTCACCGACCCGTCGACGGGATCGGTATAGGCGAAGTCGTCGCAAGCCTCGACAGTGAGACCACCGAAAACTTGGCCCGGAAGCGAGGGCAGGATTTCCCGCAAATGCGCCATCAGCGCGTCCGCGCGGGTCGTCTCTATCTCTTCATAGTCATGGCGCGCGTAGTAATCGCGCCCGAACGCCGCCCAGTGCTCGCGGACGATCTTGTCCGCCGGCTTCTTCAGTTCAGCCAGAATGTTGAGCCACAGAAGAACCGCCCAAAGGCCGTCCTTCTCGCGGATGTGGTTCGAGCCGGTGCCTGCACTCTCCTCGCCACAGAGCGTGACGAGCCCTGCATCGAGCAGGTTGGCGAAGAACTTCCAGCCCGTCGGTGTCTCGAAGGCGCGGATGCCGAGCTTGGCGGCCACACGGTCGGCGGCGCGGCTTGTTGGCATCGAGCGCGCGACGCCCGCAAGCCCCTGCGCATATCCAGGCGCGAGATGAGCATGGGCGGTGAGGATTGCGAGGCTGTCGCTCGGCGTCACGAACAGGCCCGGCGCGACGATCATGTTGCGGTCGCCGTCCCCATCGGAGGCTGCGCCGAAGTCGGGAGCGTCCGGCCCGAGCATCAGGTCCATCAGGTCATGGGCATGGACGGGGTTGGGGTCAGGATGATGCCCGCCGAAGTCAGGCTTGGGCTCGCCATTGACTACGGTGCCCGCCGGCGCGCCGAGCCGCCCTTCGAGAATGGCTTTCGCATAAGGGCCCGTCACGGCGCTCAAGGCATCGAAACGCATGCGGAAGCCCGAGACGAATAGGGCCGCGATCTTGTCGAAATCGACAAGGGTTTCCATCAGCTCGGTGTAGTCGGCGACGGAATCGATCACCTGGATGGTCGCGTTCCCGAGCCGCGTTTCGCCGAGCACGTCGAGGTCGATGTCGGATGCGCGGTGGGTGCGATAATGCGTGATCGACTGCGTGCGCTGGAAGACGGCGTCGGTGAAAGTCTCGGGCGCGGGGCCGCCGTGGGAGACGTTGAACTTGATGCCGAAATCGCCATCCGGACCGCCGGGATTATGGCTGGCGGAGAGAACGACGCCGCCGATGGCCTTGTATTTGCGGATGAGGCAGGAGGCCGCCGGGGTTGAGAGCAGCCCGCGCTGCCCCACGAGAATGCGGCTAAAACCACTGGCTGCCGCCATCTTCAGAACCGTCTGGATGACCTCCCGGTTGAAGAAGCGACCATCGCCTCCGACGACCAGCGTCGCGCCTTCGCGCTCCTCCACCGTGTCGAAGATCGCTTGCACGAAATTTTCGACGTAGTTCGGCTGCTGAAAGACGGGAACTTTCTTGCGCAGGCCCGAGGTGCCGGGCTTCTGGTCGGGAAAAGGCGTTGTGGAAACTTGTGTCAGGGTCATCGTCTTTGCGCTGCGAGATGCGGGGGGCGAACGATTGAAAAAGCAACCGGCCGAAGCTGGAGCATTCGATTTAAGGGCCTCTCGCCCGCCGTTCAACACCCGGCCCGGGCAGGACGCAACACAATTCGCGGAACGAGAGCCCGGCTGGGGCCTTGCCGAGGGAAAACACTCTCTTATGGTAAAAGAGGAGCCAAGAAATCCGGCAGTCAGGCCGCCTTACAGCTCAAGAAATCCCGCGCGTTTTGCGCCCTCGACGGAATGCTGTCACATTAGAACGCTAGAGGTTCCTATGAATGTCTTCATGAAATCCCTTGCGGCGGCTGTCGCTCTCGGTTTGACCTTCGCCGGCGGTGCGAAGGCGGATGTGGTCGTTTCCTCCAAGATCGACACGGAGGGGTCGGTTCTCGGCAACATCATTCTACTGATGCTCGAATCCAACGGCATCAAGACGCAGGACCGCATCCAGCTTGGCGCTACCCCGGTGGTCCGCAAGGCCCTCGTGGCGGGCGAGATCGACATCTATCCCGAGTACACGGGCAATGCGGGCTTCTTCTTCAACAAGGCGGACGACCCGCTCTGGAAGGACGCCGCCAACGGTTTCGAGGCGGCAAAGAAACTCGATTACGACGCCAACAAGATCGTCTGGCTCGCGCCGTCCCCCGCCAACAACACATGGGCGATTGCCGTGCGCAAGGATGTGGCAGAGCCTAACAAGCTCGCCACCATGTCGGATTTTGGAAAGTGGGTGTCTGGCGGCGGCAAGGCGGTGCTCGCCGCTTCCGCCGAGTTCGTGAATTCCGCCGCGGCGCTCCCCGCTTTTCAGGCGGCCTACGGCTTTTCGATGAAGCCCGATCAGCTCATCGTTCTTTCCGGTGGCGACACGGCGGCGACCATCAAGGCGGCTGCTGAGAAAACCAACGGTGCGAATGCTGCAATGGTTTATGGAACGGATGGCGGCATAGCCGTGTCCGACCTTGTGGTGCTGAGCGACGACAAGAGAGTGCAGCCGGTCTATGCGCCGGCGCCGATCATCCGCGAAGCCGTGCTGAAGGAGAATCCGAAGATTGCGGACATTCTCAAGCCGGTCTTCGAGTCTCTCGACCTCATAACCCTGCAGGGGCTGAATGCCCGCGTGCAAGTGGGCGGAGAGGCGGCGAAGGCGGTCGCGGCAGATTACCTGAAATCGAGAGGCTTCCTGAAGTGATGCGTTGCCCTTGCGAGTACCGCCTGCGAGTAGGGCGATAGCGGACCGTGGCGGCGTTGCCTCAACACGGCCTTGGCGGCGTACGCATGTCGCGGGCGGGACTTTCTCTGGATCGACTTGGAGGCGTGATCGCCATTCTCATTGCTGCCGCGATCATCCTCGGCCCCTTTTCGATCTACCGCGCCAACCGCATCGCTTCCGGTGACGCGCGGGGCATCATGTTCGCGCTGCCATCGGCTTTCGCCATCGGACTCATGGTTCTCTCGATGGCGATTGCCCTGGTCTCCGCTTTTGTCCGCGCTCTTGCGGCCAGGCTTGCCGCTGCCGCCTTCGGCATGATTGCCGTTTTCGTGGCGATGGGACGTTCAGCCGATTTTCTGACGCCTGCGGGAAACAGTTTTGCGCGTGTTTCTCCGGCGTGGGGATTTTGGCTGCTCTCGTTTGCGTTCGCACTTCTCGTTGCCGATGCCCTGACGCGGCTGCGTTTCGGGCCGTGGGAGAGGCTTGCGGCGCTCGCGGTTGCCGCCATCACGCTTGCACTCCTGCTGGGGTCTGGCGCATGGAACAACGTCTCGATCCTCAAGGAATATGCGACCCGCGCCGACAGCTTTTGGCGAGAGGCGCGCCAGCATATCGTCCTCGCGCTCGGCTCCTTGAGTGCCTCCGTTCTCGTCGGCATTCCCCTTGGCATTCTTTGCCATCGGATTCCCGCCATCAAGAGCGCGGTGCTGCAAACTCTCAATGTCATTCAGACGATCCCAAGCATTGCCCTGTTCGGCATGTTGATGGCGCCGCTCGCCTATCTTGCGGCGACGTTCCCCTTGGCTGCGACGCTCGGCATCCACGGCATCGGCGCTGCTCCTGCCTTCGTCGCGCTTTTCCTCTATTCCCTCCTTCCCGTCGTCGCGAATACGGTCGTCGGACTGGATCAGGTTTCGCCGAAAGTGATCGATGCTGCGCGCGGCATGGGGCTGTCTTCCCGTCAACGCTTGCAGCAGGTCGAATTTCCTCTCGCCTTTCCGACCATCCTCACCGGCATCCGCATAGTGCTCGTTCAGAACATCGGCCTTGCGACCGTGGCGGCCCTGATCGGGGGCGGGGGCTTCGGGACATTCGTGTTTCAAGGCGCGGGCCAGACGGCGCTCGATCTCGTTCTTCTCGGGGCTATCCCTACGGTTCTTCTCGCCTTCGCCGGAGCCGTGATCCTCGATGCACTTGTCGATTTGGCGAAAGGCGCGCGCGCATGATCGCCATCGAGCATCTGACGAAACGCTACGGCGCGGATATCGTTGTCGACGACGTTTCGCTTGATGTGGAGAGCGGCACCATCGCGGTTGTCGTCGGAACGTCGGGAGCCGGTAAGTCGACCTTGCTGCGCATGGTCAACCGGCTCATCGAGCCGACGGCCGGGCGTGTCCTGATCGATGGGCAGGACACCGTGACGATCCCGGAAGACGAGCTTCGCCATCGCATCGGCTACGTGATCCAAGGAAACGGCCTCTTCCCCCATCGCACGGTGGCTGAAAACATCGCGACGGTTCCGCGTCTACTGGGCTGGGAGAAAAAGCGCATTGCCTCGCGCGTCGATGATCTGCTCAACCTTTTCCAGCTCGATCCGGCGACTTTCGCATCAAAATATCCGCATCAGCTCTCAGGCGGGGAGCAGCAGCGCGTCGGGGTTGCGCGCGCTCTTGCCGCTGAGCCGAAACTTCTTTTGATGGACGAGCCCTTCGGCGCGCTTGATCCGCTGATCCGCACCAAGGCACAGGCCGATCTGCTTGCCATTCAACGCCGCTTCAAGACGACGATCCTTCTCGTGACCCATGACATGGAGGAGGCTTTCCATCTCGGTGACCGCATTGCCGTCATGGATCAGGCACGGTTGTTGCAATATGCGGCACCCACGGAGATCCTGATGCGACCGGCTCATGAATTCGTCGAGCGACTTGTCGGCACGGCAGAACGCCCGTTTCGTCTGCTATCTCTCACAAGTGTGTCGCGCGCACTGGAACCCGGAAACGCCTCGGGGCCGCCGATTGATATATCTGCGAACCTTCGCGACGCCCTGTCGGAACTCGTCTGGAGTGGACGAGAGGCGCTACCGGTTTCGGATATATCAGGCGCTACCATCGGCAAGGTTAGCGTTGCAGGCATTCTCGCTCTCCGGCGAGAACAGCCATGAGCGTCTTCTCCGCACTCTTGCGAATTGCATTGCTCGCGCTTCTGGTGACATTCATCGCCGCGCCGCAAGTGTTCGCGCCCGTCTTTGAACCGCTGACGTCGCATGGTGCTCCTGCGATCTACAATCAGGGAAGTCTTGTCGCGCTGACGTTGTCTCATCTGTGGACGGTTTTTGTCGCGACACTAGGGAGTATCGTGGTCGCGGTGTCACTCGGGATCTTCGTCACGCGCCCATCTGGGCTTGAATTCCTGCCGTTGTCGCGGACCATCGTGAATGTGGGTCAGACTTTTCCCCCCGTCGCCGTTCTTGCGATTGCGGTGCCGCTTGTCGGCTTCGGGGAGGCGCCGACCCTGATCGCACTGTTTCTCTACGGTCTTCTGCCGATCTTCGAGAACACGCTGACCGGACTGACGCAGGTTTCCCCACTGACGCTCGATGCGGCGCGGGGCATGGGGATGAACGCCCGCAGGCGCCTCGTTGAGATTGAATTGCCGCTCGCGCTTCCCGTCATTCTCGCCGGCATCCGCTTGTCGCTCGTCATCAACCTCAGCACTGCGACTATCGGATCGACTGTCGCGGCCAAGGGACTTGGCGAGGTGATTATCGCGGGGCTTCAATCCAACAACACCGCTTTCGTCGTGCAAGGCGGCCTCGTGGTGGCGATGCTCGCCTTCTTCATCCACGACGCTTTTCGGCTGATCGAGCGTCGGGCCGGGCGATATCAAAGCGCACAAGCCAGCGCCTGAGATTACCCCTTCGCAATCACGAAGGTGACGCCCCTCCCATCCGTCTCCTGCTCGACCAACCGGTCCCCGGTTTCACGGATGAGATTGGGGATGTCGATGGCGGCAAGCGGATCGGTGCAAGTGACTCTGATCTCGTCGCCGGGTTTCATCGTCGTGAGAGCCTTGCGCGTCTTCAGGGCGGGAAGGGGGCATTTCAGCCCTGTCAGGTCGAGTTCAATCATGGTGCGTACTTGCTGTCCGCGCCAACACTTCGGCGGCTGCGAGGTCTTCCGGCGTGTTGATGTTGAAGAAAGGATCGAAAGGCTTGGCGGGCCAGTCGGCATAGGCGACGCGGTAACGGGCAAAAAAATCGCGCACGGCTCTCACGCTATCGATGGTAAGCGCGCGCCGAAGTTCGCCGATCAACGACAAAGGCCACAAGGCGATTGTGGGGTGCGCCTGCCCGCCCGAGAATGCGCAAGCGATGTCAGCGCCGCTTTCGATGCGCACTGCGTGCAGGCGCTCGACAAGGTTGCCGGGCAGGAAGGGCGTGTCGCCCGGAACGCTTGCAACCCATTCAAGATCGGGCCGCTGTGAGGACGTCCATTCGAGAGCGGCAAGAATGCCGGCCAAAGGCCCCGGGTAATCGGGCAATGTGTCGGAAATGACTGTCGCGCCGAATTGCGAAAAGCGGGAGGGATCGCCATTCGCGTTGATGACAAGTGCCACACATTGAGGGCGCATCACCGCAACGATGCGTTCCAGGAGCGTCGTTCCGTCGATCTGCAAAAACGGCTTGTCTGCTCCGCCCATACGCGTTCCGCGCCCGCCGGCAAGGATGACGGCGAGGGTTTTTTCGCGAAGGGCGAAGTCCGTCATCGGCGGGTCATTCGATGACGATGCGTGGCGCGGGGCGGGCGGTTGCGCCGCCTGAGAGCGTTGCCCAGACTTGGCTAGCCATCGCCTTGTAGAGAGCGGTATGCGGGCCGTCCGGATCGGTCGCGACCACCGGACGCCCGGCATCCGACAATTCACGGATCGTCATGTTGAGCGGGATCTCACCGAGGAACGGCACGCCGAGCCGCTCGGCTTCCGCGCGCGCGCCGCCGTGGCCGAAAATGTGCGAGGTCTTTCCGCAATGCGGGCAGATAAAGGTCGCCATGTTCTCGACGATGCCGAGGATCGGAATCTCGACGCGCTTGAACATGGAGACGCCGCGTCTTGCGTCGATCAGCGCAAGGTCCTGCGGTGTCGAGACGATGACGGCGCCCGCTAGTGGCGTCGCCTGAGCCATCGTGAGCTGCGCGTCGCCCGTGCCGGGGGGCATGTCCACCACGAGGACGTCGAGGTCTCCCC
Organism: Microvirga flavescens; assembly: GCF_003290125.1. GTDB lineage: Bacteria > Pseudomonadota > Alphaproteobacteria > Rhizobiales > Beijerinckiaceae > Microvirga > Microvirga flavescens. The sequence goes on along the minus strand of NZ_QMKH01000002.1, from coordinate 316,409 downwards.
AAGCGACCTCGCGCAGCATCTGCGTGATCGCGGACATGACCATCGGCCCGCGCCAGATCATGGCGGCTTCCTCATCCACCAGGAACCCGATGGACATGACCTTCAAGCCATAGGCCTCCATCGGCTCGAGAATGCGGTTTTCGAGAAGGCGCGGCTTGCCGTGAATGCCGAGCAGCTTCGGCACCGACGGGCCATAGATGTCCGCATCGAGAAGCCCGACGCGCAGCCCGAGGGATTGGAGCGCGAGCGCGAGGTTGCAGGCGGTGGTGGACTTGCCGACGCCGCCTTTGCCCGAGGCAACGGCGATGATGTGGTTCACGCCGGGAATGCGCTGCGTTCTCTGCGGCGGCGTTGCGCTTTGCGCCTTCGGGTGGGGCGAGGGGGGCGTTTGCGCGCCGGCCGAGGCCGGGCGCTCCGCCGTGAGGCTAGCCAAGACGCTGCCGACGCCGGAAACGCGCTGCACGGCGGCAACGGCGGCCTGTCTCACCGGTTCCATCCGCGTGGCTTCCGAAGGGTCGATCACGATGGCGAACACGACCCTGCCGCCGTCCTCGATCAGAATATCCGTCAGCCGGCCCGAGGCGGAGAGGGGCGTTCCGCCCGCATCCAGCGGCACGGTCGAGAGCGCCTGCAGCACATCTTCACGGGTGATCGTCACGATAGGGCCTCCTGGAGCCGCCTGAGCGGCCTTTTCCATCATCTATAGGCTGCAGGACACTTCGTTAAGGCCAGATTTCGGGGAGCAGAGGGAAAGAAGCCCGCGCTTCTCTTGGAAATGGGCCGAAAACACGGGAAATGCCGGAGTACGGCCTATTCCTTTCGCCTTCACGGCTGAGATTGAGCTCCGGCACCCTTTCATCGGCTAAAAGCCTTCGCTATTGTCCTGCCTCCTGAAACGGCTGGGAGCAGGCGATGGTGGACATCGCAACCAGGGTGTACAACCACACCTGGAAGATCGATCCGATCGTGAGATCCATTCTCGATACGGACTTTTACAAGCTCTTGATGGCGCAGACGATCTTTCGCCGCCATCGGGATGTGCAGGTCACGTTCGGTATCCACAACCGCACCACCCGCGTTCCGCTGGCCGAGATCATCGACATCGGCGAGTTGCGTGAGCAGCTTGACCATGTGCGCTCGCTTTCCCTCACCCGGGGTGAATCTACCTGGCTCAGGGGTAACACGTTCTACGGCAAGCGGCAGATGTTCTCGCCGGAATTCATGGACTGGTTAGAGACCTTCCGCTTCCCGGAATACCTGCTCGAGAAAGAAAACGGGCAATACGTGCTCACCTTTCACGGGCCCTGGATCGAAACCACCATGTGGGAGATCCCGGCGCTTGCCATTCTCAATGAACTGCGTTCGCGCGGCGTCCTGAAAGGCATGGGCAAATTCGAGCTGCAGGTGCTCTACGCCCGCGCCATGACCCGCGTGTGGGAGAAGATCGAGCGGCTGAGAAAGCTGCCCGGCCTGTCCGTCACCGATTTCGGCACGCGCCGCCGTCACGGCTTTCTCTGGCAGGATTGGTGCGTGCAGGCGATGATCGAGGGGCTTGGCTCGTCCTTCCTCGGCACCTCCAACTGCCTCATCGCCATGCGCCGCGAGGTGGAGGCGGTGGGCACCAACGCCCATGAACTGCCTATGGTCTATACGGCGCTCGCGAATTCCGAAGAGGAGATGCTGAAAGCGCCATATCGTGTGCTCGCCGACTGGCAGGAGGATTACGAGGGCAACCTGCTCGTCATCCTGCCCGATACCTACGGCACCACGAACTTTTTGAAGAGCGCGCCCGATTGGGTGTGCAACTGGACCGGCATCCGCATCGATTCAAAAGATCCCATCGAAGGCGGCGAGGAGGCTATCGCTTGGTGGCGCGCCCGGGGACAGAATCCGCTCGAAAAGCTTGCGATCTTCTCCGACGGTCTCGATGTGGACGTGATCGAGCGCGTCTATCGGCATTTCATGGGCCGTATGCGCACGGGCTATGGTTGGGGCACGCTTCTCACCAACGATTTCCGGGGCCTTGCGCCGGATGGCGCGCTTGATCCCATTTCCATCGTTTGCAAGGTCGTCTCCGCCAATGGCCGCCCGGCCGTGAAGCTCTCGGACAATCCGACGAAGGCGATGGGACCGAAAGAGGAGATCGAGCGCTACAGGCGCGTCTTCAATGTCGGCGCACAGGACTCGCATCCCGTCCTGGTCTGAGCTTCAGAGCGAAACCAATTCCATCCGGTCCACATCGAAAAGGCCACGATCCGTGATCTTGAGATGCGGGATGACCGGAAGCGGCAGGAAGGCCACCTGCAGGAACGGTTCGTGCAACGTGACGCCAAGGCCCTTCGCAGCATCGCGCAAGGGATAGAGTGCATCGCGTACCTGTTCGTACGTCTTGTCGCTCATCAGCCCCGCAATCGGTAATGCGAGTTCGGCGCGGACCTCGCCGTCCGAGACGACGACGAAGCCGCCCTGAATGTCGCGCAGGCGATTGACCGCTACCGCCATGTCGTCATCACTCGCGCCGACGACACAGATATTGTGGCTGTCGTGCCCGACGGACGATGCGATAGCCCCATGCTTCAGACCGAAGCCTTTCACGAAGCCAATACCGATGTTGCGGTTGATCCCATGCCGTGCCACCACGGCGACCTTGATCACGTCGTGATCGAGATCGACGAGCACCTCGTTACCGTTGCGGGGCAGCGCTACATGCAGATGCTCCGTAATGATCTTTCCCGGAACAACGCCGATCACGGGAACGGATGCCAATGTTGTCTCGACGCGAAAATCGGCAGCCGCGACAGGATCAAACTTCACGCTGCCTAGGCCGACCGGTGCAACGCTGCCGCGTGTTGCGAACAAGTCCTCGTTGACCAGGCGGCCTGCGGAGACGACGGCGGAAACCTCGCAGCGCTCAAGATCGTCAAGCAGCACGATATCTGCGCGCTTTCCCGGCGCGATGAAGCCGCGATCTTTCAAGCCGAAGGCTTGCGCGGCAGTGAGTGATGCTGCGCGGTAGACAGCCAAAGGCTCGCAGCCGAGCGCTATGAGCGTGCGGATCATGAAATCGAGATGCCCTTCCTCCGCAATGTCGAGAGGGTTCCGATCATCCGTGCAAAGAGCGAGGAAGGGCGAGGTCTGGACCGTGAGCAGCGCGCTCAGTGCATGTAAGTCCTTCGAGACGGAGCCTTCGCGGATCAGGATGGTCATGCCCTTGCGGATTTTCTCGAGCGCCTCGTCGAGCATCGTTGCCTCATGCTCAGTGCGAATGCCCGCCGCAATATAAGCGTTAAGGCCGAGCCCGCGCAGCAGTGGTGCATGGCCATCGATGTGGCGGCCTGAGAAGGCCTCCAGTTTCGTGAGACAGCCGGGATTGCCATTGATGACGCCTGGAAAGTTCATGAACTCCGCAAGGCCGATCACCTTCGCATGGTCGCGATAGCGCATCAGGTCTTGCGCCTCGATCTGCGCGCCGGATGTCTCGAAGGGCGTCGCCGGAACGCAGCTCGACAAGTTCACGCGCAGATCCATGATGGTTTGATCGGCGCAGGCGAGAAAGTAATCGAACGCTGCGGTGCCGATCACGTTCGCCATTTCATGCGGATCGCAAATGGCGGTGGTTACCCCATGCGGAAGGACGCAACGGTCGAACTCGAAAGGCGTGACGAGGGATGATTCCACATGAAGATGCGTGTCGATGAAACCCGGAACGGCGAAACGCCCGTGTCCATCGATGGTGCGTTTTCCGTGATAGGAACCGTAAGTACCGACGATGGTATCGCCGCAGATCGCGATGTCCGTTGTCGCGAGCGAGCCGGTCACGAGATCGAACAGGCGGACATTGGTGATGACGAGATCGGGTTGCTCCCGTCCCGCGCCTTGAGCGATCCGTGCCGCAAGCGTAGCGGCATCAACTGGTCCTGGCATGTCCATCCCTCGTCATCGGTCTTTTTGGAGATTAGGGCAGAGGGAGGGCCGAAGCGAGATGGAAAGGGCGCCGGCAGGCTATTTTCCTATGGCGTCGGAGTAAAAGAAAAGCGCCCCGTCCTGTGGCCGGGGCGCTTCGTTACTTGATGAAAAGCGAGAGCTCCCGCCGCCGTTCTTAACGGTGGCTCGAGATGAACTGCTTGAAGCGTTCGGATTTCGGATTGGCGAACACGTCCTGCGGCGCGCCTTCCTCTTCCACGACGCCCTTGTGCAGGAACATCACGCGGTTCGAGACGTCGCGCGCAAAGCCCATTTCGTGCGTTACCACGAGCATGGTGCGGCCTTCTTCCGCAAGCGAGCGCATGACGCGCAGAACCTCGCCGACGAGTTCAGGATCGAGAGCGGAGGTCGGCTCGTCGAACAGCATCACCTTCGGGCGCATGGCCAGCGCACGGGCAATGGCGGCGCGCTGCTGCTGGCCGCCGGAGAGGTGCGAGGGATAGCTGTTGCGCTTGTCGGCGATGCCGACCTTGGCGAGCAGCGCCTCCGCTTCCTCGATGCACTCGGCCTTCGGGCGCTTCTGCACATGCACGGGCGCTTCGATGATGTTTTCGAGGATCGTCATGTGAGACCAGAGATTGAAGCTCTGGAACACCATCGCGACGCGGGAGCGGATGCGGTCAACCTGCGAACGGTCGGCTGGCTCCATGCCGCGACGACCCTTCTTGAGGCCGATCAGCTCGCCGCCGATGCGGATGTCGCCGGAATCGGGAACCTCCAGCATGTTGATGCAGCGAAGCATGGTCGACTTGCCGGAGCCGGAGGCGCCGAGAATCGAAATCACGTCGCCTTCGCGGGCTTCCAGCGAGACGCCCTTGAGAACTTCGAGCGAGCCGAAGCTCTTTCGCAGCTGGCTGACGGAGACGGCGGGAGCGGGAGAGGACATGGAAACTCCATTAGACATGCACGGCCTCCACGCTTGCCTTCGGAACCGGCGGGTGACGAAGGTGAGGCGAGAGCCACCATTCCAGCGCCATGATGAGGCGCGTGATGATGAAGTTGAGGATGAGGTAGATCGCACCCGCGACGATGAAGACTTCAACGGCGCGGAATGTCTGCGAGATCAGCTTGGCGGCGATACCGGTGATTTCCATCATGGTGATGATCGAGGCGAGCGATGTCGCCTTCACCATCAGGATCAGCTCGCTGCCATAGGCCGGAAGTGCCTGACGCAATGCGATGGGGAACGTGATGCGGCGGAAGAGCAGGAAGCCCGACATGCCGCAGGCACGGGCGGCCTCGACCTGTTGTGCGGGAACCGCCTGCAGGCCGCCGCGAAAGATCTCGCTCGCATAAGCGCCTGTGTTGAGGGTGAGGGCGAGGATCGCGCACCAGTAGGGCTCGCGGAAGAAGGACCACAGCCCCCATTCCTGCAAGGTGGGGCGGAACTGGCCGAGGCCGTAATAGATCAGGAAGATCTGCACGAGCAACGGCGAGCCGCGGAACACGAACACGTAGCCCTTGGCGAAGGCTTCGAGCACTCTCACCCCTGACATCCGCATGAGCGCGATCAGCATGGCAAGCACCGCGCCGAACGCGACCGATGTGAAAGCGAGGTTCAGCGTCAGCGGAACGCCGCTCAGAAGGCGCAGGAAGGTCTCCTGCATGAATTCGAAATCCATCAGGAAGCCCTCCGGATGCCGCGCATGGAGTAGGTTTCCGCGCGCTGGAACAACGTCGTCGAGACCCAGGTGATGAGGAGGTACAGGATCGCCGCCGTGAGATAGAAATCGAAGGGGCGTCGCGTCGAGCCCGCCGCGATATGCGACTGGCGCAGAAGCTCGACGAGGCCCGTCACCGAGATGAGGGCGGATTCCTTGAGGATCAGCTGCCAGGTGTTGCCGAGGCCTGGAATGGCATAGCGCAGCACCTGCGGAGCGACGACACGGCGGAACATCAGCCAGCGGTGCATGCCGACCGAGCGTGCCGCCTCGAGTTCGCCACGGCTGACCACCTGGAAAGCCCCGCGGAAAACTTCCGCCTGATAGGCGCCGGAGACAATGCCGATGGCGATGGCGCCGGTGACGAAGGCGGGCATGCCGATGAAGCCTTCCGCGCCGAAAAGGCTGCCGATGGCGCCGAGCGCCGCACTGCCGCCGAAGTAGAAGAGGTAGATGACGAGAAGGTCGGGAATGCCGCGAAGAACCGTCGTGTAGCCGTCCGCGAGAGAGCGGGCGACGATGCTCGATGAGAGCTTGGCCCAGGCGACCAGAGTGCCGATGACGGCTCCGGCGATAAAGCCGCAAAGGGCGACGGCCAGCGTCATCCCCGTGGCGATCAGAAGGGCATTGCCCCATCCGTTCGGTCCAAAGCCGATGAGTTCGAAATAGCTCAGCTGTTGCACGCGTTCGATGTCCTGCAGTTTGTCAGCCCGATGGCCCGGAACCGAAGGGTGGCGCAAAGGCGCACTTTCGATCTTCAGGGCGTACGGAAAGACGAAGTTACTTGAGCGTGAGGTCTCAGCCCTGGGGGGACATGTCGACCTTGAACCACTTCTGGGTCAGCTTCTGGATCGTGCCGTCGGCGATGGCGGCTTGAATCGCCGTGTCGAAGGCGGTCTTGAGCTCCGCATCATCCTTGCGCAGGCCGACAGCGACCCCACGGCCGAGCACGCCGCCCGAAACGCCGGCGCCGGCGATCATCATGTTCTTGAACTCAGGCTGGTCGATGGTCGCCTTCAAGGACGAATGGGCGGCGAAGATCGCGTCCACGCGGCCGGCGGCCATGTCGAGATCATGCTGCTCGGTGGTCTTGTATTCGCGGATCGTGGCCGTGTCCTTGAAGTACTTTTCAAGGAAGGCGAGGTTCACCGTAGCAGTCTGGGTTCCCACGGTCTTGCCCTTGAGGAGGGCCTTCCACTCGCCGATGATTTTTTCGGCGGCGGCAGGGTCCTTGTCGAAATTGACCCGCTCGCCCGTGCCGGCGAGCTTGGCCAGCGGCGAATCCTTCATTGTCGCGAAGCCGTGGAGGCCGGAGGCATAGGGACGGGAAAAGGCGATCACTTCGAGCCTTTTATCCGTGATGTTCATGCCGGCCATGATAGCGTCGTATTTCTTGGCGTTGAGGGCGGGGATGATGCCGTCCCAATCCTGAGAAACGATCTCGCAGGTTACCTTCATGCGGGCGCACAGGTCGTTGGCGAGATCGATCTCGAAGCCTTCGAGCTTGCCGCCGGCGCCGGTGAAGTTCCACGGGGCGTAAGCGCCTTCGGTTGCGATCTTCACGGTTTTGGTTTGGGCCGCCGCGCCACTGATGGCGAGGGCGGACGCCAGGATGCCGAGGCCGATTGCCTTGAAAATTTTCATCGTCGTTCCTCTGTCAGGCTTTGTTGACGCCTTTTTTTGATGGGGAGCCTGTTACCGGCAACTTCCGTCAGGCACAGCTAACAGACAAAGCGGAGCGGAGCGCAAGCCCAATCCTGTTGAAGGTGTGGGCGTACCTGACGCTTTTTCGTCGCAACTGCCCCTGATCATGCAAAAAAAGGCGCGACCGAAGCCGCGCCTTTTTTCGTTCCAGGTACCCATCAGCTCCTGGGAGCGATGTCGATTTTGAACCACTTCTTGGAGAGCTTGGTGATCGTGCCGTCCGCAACGGCAGCGCGGATGGCCTCGTCGAAGCCCTTCTTCAGCTCGACGTCGCCCTTGCGGACGCCGACGCCGACGCCGTTGCCGAGCATGCCGCCGGTGATCGACGGGCCGACCATCACGTAGTCCTTGAACTCCGGCTTCTCGAGGGTGCCGATGATGGCGGTCGAATCGGCGAGAACCGCGTCGATACGGCCGGCGGCGAGATCGAGGTCGTGCTGCTCGGTGGTCTTGTATTCGCGGACGTCAGCCGTGCCCTTGAAGTACTTGTCGGCGAAGGCGGCGTGGATCGTCGAACCCTGAACGCCGATGGTCTTGCCCTTGAGCACGGGCTTCACGGCGTCGATAGCCTTCTCGGCGGCTTCCTTCTGGCTGTTGAGGCTGAAAGCCTCGCCCGTGCCCGGCATCTTGGCGAGCGGCGAGCTCTTGGCGACCAGGAAGCCGTTCGGCGAGTTGGCGTAGGACACCGAGAAGTCGATGACCTTCTTGCGCTCGTCGGTGATGCTCATGCCCGCCATGATGGCGTCGTACTTCTTGGCGTTGAGGGCGGGGATGATGCCGTCCCAATCCTGGGCGACCATTTCGCACTTGATCTTCATGCGGGCGCACAGGTCGTTGGCGAGATCGATCTCGAAGCCTTCCAGCTTGCCGCCCGCGCCGGTGAAGTTCCACGGGGCGTAGGCGCCCTCGGTCGCGATCTTCACGGTCTTGCCCTGAGCCGCTGCGCCGCCGATGGCGAGCGCGGTGCCGACAATGGCCAGGCTGACGGTCTTGATGAATTTCATCGTTGTTCCCTTGTGTTTGGTCCGGTCCGTTCGCACGGAACCTTCTCTTTCGCGGCCTCATCGACCGCGCCGTTGCGCAGTAACTGCCAAAGCCGAGAAAAAGGCAAGAGGGGGGCTTAGTCCCCTTAAGGAGGATTACCAGGTGCCGTTGCGGCACCTGGCAACTCTGCAAAACGGCCATGTAAAAAGGGCGCGGTGGTGAGCCGCGCCCTCGAAAAATCAAGCTTCGTATTGCTCAGCTTGTCGTTCAGCTCTTGGGCGCGATATCGACCTTGAACCACTTCACGGCAAGCTTGCTGATGGTGCCGTCCTTCAGGGCGCTGTCGATGGCTTCGTCGAACATCTTGCGAAGTGCTGCGTCCTCCTTGCGGATGCCGACGCCCACGCCGTCTCCCAGCATGCCGCCGGTGGCGCCTGGACCAACCATCACGTAGTCCTTGAATTCCGGCTTACCGAGCGACTCGACGATGGCGACGGAATCCGCGAGCACGGCGTCGATGCGGCCGGCGGCGAGATCGAGATCATGCGCCTCGGTGGTCTTGTATTCGCGGATATCCGCCACGCCCTTGAAGTACTTTTCGGCATAGGCGGCATGGATCGTCGAACCCTGCACGCCGATAGCCTTGCCCTTGAGGAGAGGCTTGATCGCTTCGAGCACCTTCTCGGTTTCGGCCTTCTGCGTGTCGAGATTATAGGTCTGACCCGTGCCGGGCATCTGGGCGAGGGGCGAGGTCTTCGCGACGAGGAAGCCGTTGGGGCCGTTCGCATACGACCGCGAGAAGCTGATGGCCTTCTGGCGCTCGGGGGTGATGCTCATGCCGGCGATGATGGCGTCGTATTTCTTGGCGGTCAGGCCAGGAATGATGCCATCCCAATCCTGGGCCTTGATCTCGCACTTGACCTTCATGCGCTTGCAAAGATCGTTGGCGAGATCGATCTCGAAGCCGTCGAGCTTGCCGGCGGGTGTCGTGAAATTCCAGGGAGCGTAAGCGCCCTCGGTGGCGATCTTGACGGTCTTGGTCTGGGCGCTCGCGCCGCCGATGGCGAGAGCGGACCCGACAATCGCCAGACTGACGGTTTTGACGAACTTCATCATTGTTCCCTTTGTGGTTCCTTGAGCCCCCGTTGGCGAGGCCTATTTGGTGCGCGGCCTTTCCGGCCTTTTGCGATACAAAGTAACTTCCAATCCCGGAAAAAAAGCAAGAGGGCTTCTTGCGTGGCCTGCATCCTGAAAATCCGGCGTTGCGGGCGGCGCGTCGGGATGCCATGACGACTCTCAAGAGGAACGAGGGAACGGCGACGGGAATGAGCCTGGGGCTGATCGACAAACTCTCCGCGAAGCTGGGTCCGGATGCGGTGATCTCCGATCCCGACCTCATGGCCGGATACCTCGTTGAAACCCGAGGCCTTTATCGCGGGTCGGCGCTTGCCGTGGTTCGACCAAAGAACGCCGAACAAGTTGTCGATGCCGTTAGGGAATGCGCCGAGGCGGGTGTTCCCATCGTGCCGCAGGGCGGCAATACCGGGCTCGTCGGCGGCGGTGTTCCTTTCGGCGGCATTGTTCTCTCCCTCACACGGCTGAATCGCATTCGCGATGTCGATTCTCTCAACGCCACGATCACGGTCGAGGCCGGCTGCATTTTGCAGGACGTGCAGGAAGCCGCCGACAAAGCCGGATGCCTCTTCCCGCTGTCTCTCGCATCCGAAGGTTCCTGCCGCATCGGCGGCAATCTCGCCACCAATGCAGGCGGGACCGCCGTGCTGCGTTACGGCAATATGCGGGAGCTCACACTCGGGCTCGAAGTGGTGCTGGCCGATGGCCGCGTCTGGAACGGCCTGAAAGGTCTGCGTAAGGACAATACGGGCTACGACCTGAAGGACATCTTCATCGGGTCCGAAGGGACGCTCGGCATCATTACCGCTGCGGTCCTGAAGCTGTTCCCCAAGCCGAAAACGCGCGTCACGGCCTTCATCGGCTGCGCCGGGCCGCGCGAGGCGCTTGTTCTCTTCCAACGCTTCCGCGATGCGGTCGGCGACCAGCTCACCGCCTTCGAGTATATTCCGCGCTTCGGGCTGGAGATCGTCCTCAAGCACGCCCCGGGAGCCGTCCGCCCACTGGCCGGGGACTATCCGTCCTACGCGCTGATCGAATTGTCGTCCGCGCAGGAGAATGTTGATCTGCAAGGCGCGTTGGAGTCCATACTCACGCGCGCCATTGAAGAGGGCGTTGTTGCCGATGCCGTTGTCTCGGCGAGCGAAGCGCAGAACCGCGCGCTGTGGAACTTGCGCGAGAGCTTGTCGGAAGTGCAGCGCAAGGAGGGCGGCTCTATCAAGCACGATGTCGCCGTGCCGGTGTCACGCGTCGCCGAGTTCATCGAGGCCGCGACGAAAGCGTGCGAAGCGCAAATGCCCGGCATCCGCGTTTGCGCGTTCGGGCATTTCGGGGACGGCAATATCCACTTCAACCTTTCGCAGCCCGTGGCGATGGAGAAGGAAGCTTTCCTCGCACAGTGGGGCCGCTTCAATCGCATCGTTCATGACATCGTGAACGGCATGAACGGTTCCATCGCGGCAGAGCATGGGATCGGCCTCATCAAGCGCGACGAGCTTGCGCTTTATAAAGATCCCGTCGGGCTCGACCTGATGCGCGCGATCAAGCAGGCTCTCGATCCGAACAGCATTCTCAACCCCGGCAAGGTCATCGCGATGCGCGATCAGGACATTGCGACTTTTCCAGGCGTGAAGCACCCATGAAGGCACTCGACATTCTTGCGCTTGGCGAACCTTTGATGGAATTCGCGGAAACACGGCGGGGCGATGAGAAGCTCTATCTGCCGGGCTTTGGTGGCGACGTGTCCAACACGGCCATCGCCGCGGCGCGCCAAGGTGCGAAGGTCGCGATCTTCACCGCTCTTGGCGACGATGCTTTCGGTAACGATTTTCTGAATTTGTGGGGCCGTGAAGGCGTTGACCGCTCAACCGTCATCCGCCGGAAAGACGGGCGCACCGGTGTCTACTTCATCAGCTACGGCGAGGAAGGGCATGTCTTCTCCTACGCACGCGCCGGTTCCGCTGCGAGTCTCGTGACGGAAGCGGAATTACCGCTTGCGCAGATCGCGGCATCGCGCGTGCTGCATGTCTCGGGCATCAGTCAGGCGATTTCAACTTCCTGCGCCGATGCGGTCTTCGCGGCGATCCGTCATGCGAAGGCGAACGGTACGACGGTCAGCTACGACACCAACTTGCGCCTGCGGCTCTGGCCCCTCGACCGCGCGCGCGCGGTGATCCACGGTGCGGTGGCGCTGAGCGACATCGCGCGCCCGAGCCTTGACGATGCACAGCAACTTACAGGGCTGGAGCGTCCAGAGGATATCTGCACTTTCTATCTCGCACTCGGCTGCAGCATCGTCGTACTCACGATGGGTAAGGCGGGGACGATGGTGAAGACGGAGGACCACCTCGAAGTCGTGCCCGCGCGTCCCGTGAAAGCCGTCGACGCGACAGGAGCGGGAGATACGTTCGGTGGCGCGTTCCTCGCCGATTGGCTCGCCCACGGAGATCCATTCAAGGCGGCGGCTTATGCCAATGCGGCAGCTGCGCTCTCCACGCTCGGTCAGGGTGCGGTTGCACCGATGCCGCGCCGTGAAGACGTGGCGCGCTTTCTGGCGGCTTGAGGAAAGCCGTTGTCGAAGCTCATTCACATTCAATTGCTTCGCGCGCTTGCTGCGCTCGCCGTCGCGTTTCTTCACGCACAGCATGATGCGGCGGACCTTGCCGCGCGCCTTGGTTTCACTTTCTCGCCCCTCGACAACTTTCCCTGGATGGCGGGCGTTGACGTGTTCTTCGTCATCTCCGGCTTCATCATGGTCTATACCTCGCGGGACCTTTTCGCTGCTCCCAGCGGGCGCGGCATCTTTCTGGCGCGGCGCATCGCGCGCATCGTTCCTCTCTACTGGATGGTGACGACGCTTTATGTCGTGGCGGCTTTGGTTGTTCCTGTGCTTGTGCATGGTGGCTTGCCGAGCGTGTGGGCTGTCATTGCGTCCTATCTCTTCATTCCGTTCGACAGGCCGGGGCCGATCCAGCCGATTTACTCGCTCGGATGGACGCTGAACTACGAGATGTTTTTCTACGCTCTTTTCGCGTTCGTCTTGGTCTTGCGCGGACGGGTGGCGCTGCTTGTGCTCGCAGGCGCGCTCATCTCTTTCACGCTCATCGGGCGCGTCGCGAGCCTGCCCCAACCCTTCGCATTCTGGACGGACCCGATCATTCTCGAATTCGCATTCGGCATCGGCCTCGGCTGGCTGCGCGTTCAGGGTGTGACGCTAGCCTTTTTCTGGCGGGCGCTTCTTGCCATCGCGGGCGTGGCGCTTCTCGCGGGCAACGTCTTGGGCCCGCCGAGCGAGATTGGAGCGATACGGTTCGTTGCATGGGGCGTGCCTGCGGCGCTGCTCGTTGCCGCAGCTTCCCTCGGCCCGGAGCGTCCCGCCTCAGCCAATTGGCTCACGCGCTTTGGTGTTCGCGTGGGGGATGTGTCCTACGCCATCTACCTCATCCACCCCTTTGTCATGCGCTCGCTCAGCGAGGCGGTGGCGCGCAGCGGGTGGGGCGCCGTGCTCGGGCCTTGGGGATTTTTCGCGCTCGTGCTGTCAGGAACGCTGGCCGCGAGCTTCGCGGTCCATCTCTGGTTCGAGCGCCCCGTCACCGCCTGGTTGAGGCGGCGGCTCGAGCCTGTCAGGCAACACGGATGACCTTCGCGCCGATGGCGCGGACGAGATCGTTGGGGTTTGAGGAAAAGACCGCGTTGGGCGTTCCCGCCGCCGCCCAGACTGTCGCAAAGTCGAGAAGATCCTGATCGACAAAGGTGTCGAGCGGAGTTTGATGGCCGAACGGCGGAATGCCGCCGATGGCAAAGCCCGTCCAGCCGCGAACCGCATCGGCGTCCGGGCGCGTCAGCGCCTCCCCGATGAGCTTCGCGACGCCGGTCTGATCGACGCGGTTGGAACCGGAGACGAGCAGGAGATAGGGCTTGCCGCTGTCCTTGCCCTGAAACACGAGGGATTTGGCGATCTGCGCCACATTGCAATCGCAGGCCGCCGCCGCTTCCTCCGCCGTGCGCGTCGATTGCGGCATCTCGCGGATTGTGATCGCAAGCCCCAGAGCTTGAGCCGCATCATGAACACGCTTGGCGGCGGGCGGAAGGGCTGCGGTCATGAAACGTTCCCGAAAATCAGGCGATACCGGTTGGCTTGCCGAGGGAGAGCATACCCAGGCCACCGAAGCTGTCATCCGGTCTCAGGCCTCGCAATTCGGCTGAGAGCAGAAAGCCCGTTTCGTCCTGGTCGATGGTGAAGAGGTGATAGCCCGCGCGATGTGAGTGTGTACCACCGCTGGCGGATGCCGAAGGCGCACCGACGACTGGCACGAGACCGCGCGGCCCCTTCAGGTAGGCGAGCGAGCCCACATGGTTGTGCCCGTGGAGAACGAGCTCCGCGCCGACGCGGCGGATCATCGCCTCGAAAGCCGGTGCATCGGTGAGGTTCCGCCCGGGAGTCGTGCCTCCCACATGAGGGGGGTGATGGATCAGCACGATGCGGAAGCAGGAGCGATCCTCGCCAAGCGCGCCGAGGATGCCTTCCGTCTCGCGGAGCTGCTTTTTGCCGAGGCGCCCGCTCGCGACGAAGGGCAGCGTCGGCACGGCGGAGGACAGGCCGATGATCGCGATGGGGCCGTAGCGGCGCACAAAGGGGAATGCGCCCTCGCGCCCGTCATCTCCGCGCGTGAAGGGGGCGACTTCCCGCAGCAACCCTTCGAGCGCGCCGGGAACATAGGCGTCGTGATTGCCGGGCACGAAGGTGACGGTGTCAGGGGTGCCGAGGCTTTCGAGAAACACCCGCGAGGTCTGCCATTCGCTCGGCAGGCCGATATTGCAGGTGTCGCCGGTGCAGGCGATGTGGTCGGGCGCCTGCGCCCGAATGTCCGCCACCAGCGCCGCGAGGAGCTCCATGTCGTGCAGGTCTCGGCGGCTGCGCTGCCAGTTGAACCAGCCGGTGACGCGCTTGTTCAGAAGCTGGCGCAGTTGCGGGCGCGGCAGGGGCCCCACATGGGGATCGGTCAGATGGGCGAGACGGAACATGACAACCGGGGTCGTGAAAGTGCGCGAGAGTTCGCCGCTTCCTGCTGCCCCGTCAAGCGCGGCCGGGGAAAAGGCCGCCGATTTTGGTCCGTAAAAAAGCAAATGGCCGGGCAGGCCCGGCCAAATAACAGAATCTCGCGATTTTGAGCCGCGGTCGCAGGTCTTGGCTTAGTACTGCGCGCCCGGGATCAGCGTCGAGTAGATCGTACGGTCGTCGAGATCGAGCGCGGGCGACCACGAGAAGCGGGCCGAGCGGCTCAGGCTGGAGAGGATGAAGGAGAGAAACATTGGAAGCGCCTTTTAAGTTGGCGCTGTCATAGGCCCGCGTAAGTTGCGGGTCACGCGCTCAATTTACCGAGCAGATATGCAACTTTGGTATGACTGGTTCAGAATTCTGTAATCTTTTCGTGCTGAGCTGCCCGTTATGCCTGCCTCCCGCTTGCTCCGCTTCATCCCAGAAACGCTCCTCCGGCGGGTTCTCCATACCTTTTGGCGGTTCTCTCGCGGGCTGACCGTCGGCGTCCGGGCCGTGGCGATCGATCCCGAGGGCAGGGTCTGCCTGATCCGGCACACCTATATCGCTGGCTGGCACCTTCCAGGCGGCGGGGTCGAGGCCGGGGAAACGGTCATCGCGGCGCTGGAGCGCGAGTTGCGCGAGGAAGCCGGCATCGTCGCGACGGGCGATTTCGAGCTCCACGGCATCTTTTATAACGAGCGGGTTTCCCGGCGCGACCATGTGCTTGTCTATGTGGTTCGGCACTTCACATCGCCCGGCGAGAAGAAGCCGGACAAGGAAATCGCGGAAATGGGCTTTTTCGCCCCCGATGCGCTGCCGGAAGGGACGAGCGCTGCCACCCGCCGGAGGCTCGCCGAGATATTCGCGGGGCAGCCGCGCATCCTCACCTGGTGAGAATGTTTGCGCCCGCCCGTGAACGCTGCTAGAGCAATGCGCCCAAGCGGTGCGGCGTCAAGAAGACCCGCATCGGACACACAACAGGAAACGACCCGGCTTCATGAAGGCAGAGCGGACATTGCGACGACGAAACGGCTGACGTTTTCCGCCGTTCCCATTGCCATGTCTTTGCGAGTCTGCCCGTGACCGAGCTGTCGTTGATCATCCGTCCCGAACTCCCTGTCGATTCCGACGCTATCGAGCGTCTGCACGAGCGCACGTTCGGCCCCGGCCGTTTCGCCCGCACAGCCTCGCGTCTGCGGGAAGGCGCGTCTCATGACATGACGCTGTCCTTCACCGCGCTGGTCGGCACCCTGCTCGTCGGCTCGATCCGTCTAACGCCGATCACGGCGGGCACGAAACCGGCCTTCATGCTCGGCCCGCTGACGGTGGAGCCGGCTTTCGAGAATCGCGGCATCGGCGGCGCGCTCATGCGCCGTTCCATCGACGCCGCACGGGAGAAGGGGCATTCCCTGATCCTGCTTGTGGGCGACGAGCCCTATTACAAGCGCTTCGGCTTCAAGCGGATTCCATACCATCAGCTGACGCTGCCTGGCCCGGTCAATCTCGACAGGTTCCTCGCGCTCGAACTCGTCGAGGGCGCGTTGGCGGAGGCGCGCGGACCCGTGACGCCGCGTCCGGAATAATCAGGAACTGCGCCGCCCTTCGAGAACCCAGGCGGCAAGGGTCGAACCCAGAAGAAGCACCAGTCCCAGGAACCCGAGGGCCACGGGGAACACGGAAACCCCGTGTACCACGGCGCTGTTGCTGGGCCTGAAGCCGATCCAGTCGCTGCCCGTAAAGCGGGAGCCTGAACGCACGCTCGTCAGGCGTGGCACAATCACGTCCGTTCCCTCCGCAAGACGGCGCACGGAGCCGCCGGTGGCGGCGACGACCGGGAGCAGTGCCTCAGTATTGCTGAACACGTCGGCAAGCTCGCGCGGGTTCGCCGGTCCAAGGCTCACGAAAGCGATCAACTTGCCCGAGCGCAGAGTGTGCAGGCCGAGTTCCGGGCTCTCGAAACTGGCGCTGAAGAGCCCCGGACGCTCTTCGTTGAGAAGGATCGTCCGTTCCGTTCCACTCGGTGCGGTCAGGGTCACGGGATCGGGGAGATCCTGCATCGTCTGCCGTTCAATCCTGATCGTCTGCCCGCGTGCAGAGGCGCGCAGGGCCTCCTCCTCAAGTGCGGGCTCCTTCATCAGCCAATGCGCCAGCCGGCGCAGCAGGTCGAGATGTGGACCGCCCTCGCGGTAGCCGCGCGCCCAGAGCCAGGCATGGTCGGAAAGGAGAAGCGCGACGCGCCCTTTCTCCTCGCGCCGCAGCACCAGCAACGGCAGATCGCCCGCACCGGACATGAGTGTCGAACCTGTTTGAACCTGCGCGCCGATGATCCGCAACCACTCGCCCCAGGCGGGTGGATTGAATTCCGACCCCGGCAGGTCTCGCGTGACGGGATGGCGTGTTCCGGTGTTCGTCAGGCGCGCCTTGTAAGGCTCTTCGAGGATGCGCCCATCCGGGCGTCCGGGAATGATCGAGGCAAGGCGTGTTTGCGCGAGGCTGCCATAGCCCGTGAACTCGGGACCGGCGGCGATGAGAACCGCGCCGCCTTCCGCCACATAGCGCGCGATGTTTTCGAAATAGACCGGCGGCAGAACCGCGCTCTGATTCGCGTAGCGGTCGAAGATGATGAGGTCGAATTCCTTGATCTTGTTCTGGAACAACTCGCGCGAGGGAAATGCGATCAGCGACAACTCGTTGATCGGCGTGCCGTCCTGCTTTTCCGGCGGGCGTAGAATGGTGAAGTGAACGAGATCGACATTCGCATCCGACTTCAGAAGGTTGCGCCATGTCCGCTCGCCGGCGTGCGGTTCGCCGGAGACGAGCAGTACGCGAAGTTTTTCGCGGATGCCCTCGATGGTGATGACCGCGCGGTTGTTGGCCTGCGTGAGTTCGTTGGGAAGGCTCTCCACTTCAAGCTCGATGACGTTCGGCCCACCGTGCTCGATCTTCACGGGGAAGGAGAAAGGCGCATCGGTGCGGATGCGCTGTTGCGCGAACAGCTGTCCGTCGCGGCGCACGGTCAGGATGGCCGAGCCCGTGCCGCCGCGCTCCTGCACTTCGGCGCGGATGGTCTGCTCTTTGCCGACGATGCCGAAGCGCGGCGCTTCGATCAGCTTGATCTGCCGGTCCCGCTCGTCAGGATGGCCGGTGATGAGCGCGTGAAGAGGGGCCTTGAAGCCTAGGCTTTCGAGAGAGGGTGGAATGTCGTGAACGACGCCGTCCGTCACCATCACGATGCCGGCGAGCCTGTCGGGTGGCACATCGACGAGGCTGTTCGAGAGCGCGCTGAAAAGGCGTGTACCGTCATCGCCGGGACTGTCGGGAACATCGATGAAGCGCGGCTCGACATCGGTGAGAGAACCGAAACGGCGCTGCAACTCGTCCCGCACGCGGTCCGTCATTGCGCGCCTGTCGCCGAGAGTCTGTGATGTGGAGCGGTCGACGACGACGGCGACGATATCCTTGACCTTCTCGCGCTCCTCCTGAACGAACGACGGATTGGCGAGCGCGAGAAGAAGGATGGCGAGAGCAAGCGCGCGGATCCCGGCAAGCGCACCGCGCGAGACGAACGCGACAAGCGCCAGCAGCGCTGCAACAATACCGAGCGCCCAAAGCGCGTATTCCGGAACGAGAGGGGAGAAGCTCAAGGAGATCATGCCGCGCGCTCTCCCTACTGCCCAAGCCGTTGGAGGAGATCAGGCACATGCACCTGATCGGCCTTGTAGTTGCCGGTCAGCGTGTACATGACGATGTTGATGCCACCGCGAAAGGCCATCTCACGTTGGCGGATATCGCCGCCGACCACAGGATAAAGCGCCTCGCCACGCGGGCCGACGGCCCAGGCGCTGGCGAGATCGTTCGAGGTGATGATGATCGGCGACACGCCATCGCCGGAGCGTGCCGGGCCCGTCGTCTCCCCCTCCGCGGGAGGCGCAAGCGCCTCGATCCAGGTTTGGCCCGTGGCGTAACGGCCGGGGAAGGCATCGAGAAGATAGAACGTCTTCGTCAGGACGTGGTCGCGCGGCACGGGCTCGAGTTCGGGAATGTCGAGCGTTGCGAGCATGCGGCGCAGAGATTGCGCTTCCGGCGTCGAACCTCCGCTTCGTCCAAGGCCAAAGGCGTCGCGGGTGTCGAAAATCACCGTGCCGCCGTTCTTCATAAAGGCGTCGAGCTTGCGAATGGCCTCCTCGGACAGGATCGGTCTGTCGGCGACGATGGGCCAATAGAGAAGGGGATAGAAGGCAAGTTCATCCCGCGCGGGATCGACGCCGATAGGATCACCCGGTTGCAGCGATGTGCGCAGGCCGATCACCTGCGTGAGGCCCTTCAGTCCCGCCTGACTGATCGCATCCACCTTCGCATCGCCCGTAATCACATAGGCAAGCCGTGTCACGAGCGCGGGCGAGATGGTGTTGCGGTCGATGGGTGGCAGGCTTTCCTGCGCGCGCGCATCATGGGCGGGAAAGGCGATGAGCGACATCGCGACAAAGAGGGCCGCGCTTGCACCGGAGCGGCGAAGACGCGCGGGCAGGGCCGCCAGTTGTCCGCCGAGCCAGAGCGAGGCGAGGGTGTCGATGAGGAAAAGGATCAGCGCGAGCATCAGGAGAGGCGGACGAAGATCGATGGTCTTTTCCCCGACCAACGCCGAGACTTTTGCGTTCAGGCGACCGTAGTCGAGAGGTGCCAAATGGTCATTGCGAACGAGCGCATTCACCGCAAGGCTTGCATCGGCAGGGCCGTAGAACCCAGCGGGGTGCTCTTCGGTCGCGCGTTGCACATAATCGCGCGGAACGGCGCGCGCTTGAATCGGCGGCGTCATCAGGACGCCAAATCCGTCGAGCGTCACGCGCGGCGCGAGGAGCTCCTTGTCGGGTTTCCCCGCTTCCGCGCCTAACTCAACCGATGTCGGCGCGAGAGCCGTGATCCGGCGCAGCATGTCGACGAACAGGCCGGACAGCGGCAGGTTGGACCAGTTGGTGTTAGCGGTGACGTGAAAGAGAACGATCAAACCGTTGCCTCGCCTGTCGGCGGTGACGATGGGCGTGCCATCCTCCAGCGCGGCCCAGGTTTTGGCGGCAAGATCGCCTTCAGGCTCCGCGAGAATCTGGCGGCGCACGCCGATTTCGGAGGGAACCGTGAGGCCGAAGAAAGGGCTCTCGCGCATGAATGGGGCCAGCGTGCGCGGCGTATCCCACGAGAGCGCGCCGCCGAGATTGCGGCCACCGCGCCGCAGGCGCACCGGCACGAGCTCGTCGCTGTTGGCAACAAGGCGCGACCCGGCAAAGCGCAGGAGAAGCCCGCCGCGCTCGACATAGTCCTTCACCTTCGCGAGCGTGTCGGGATCGAACCCGCCGACATCGGCAAGAACGAGCACTGAAGCCTGTTCGTCGATGAGCTGACTGACGGCCTCCGCCACCGCGCCGCGTCCCTCGCGAACCTCCGCATAAGGGCTAAGCGCCCTAGAGATGTAATAGGTCGGCGCAAGGAGCGGCTGTGACTGATCGACGGTTCCACCGAACACGATGCCGACACGTTTTCGCTTGCCGCTTTCATCGACGAGCGTCACTGCCCCGGCAGACCTCTCTCCCAGGATTTCGATGCGCGAGATGGCGTTGCGCACTTCGAGCGGAACCTTGAACGATGCTTCGCTCTCAACGGCGCTCGATGCGAAGCGGAAGTTTGTATCGGCGAGCGGCAAGCCTTTCTGATCGAGCGCTCGGATGATGCCGCCGTCGCGCCCGTTTGCTTCGGCGCGGATAACGCGGACCTTCAATTCATCCGCTTCATTCGCAACCCCGGTGAGCGCCAGCACGGGCGTGCGGTCAGCCTTGAGAACGGTGACCAGATGGTTTGTGACGAGAGGGGCAAGGTCGTCGATGAAAGCCTGTGCGTCGAGGCCGCGCACGCCGTCGCTGATCCACACGATTTCGGCATCGGGCGTTGCCGTCAGGAATTGCCTGATCGGCTCGATCAGGTTTCTTCGGTCGGCGAGATAGGGCTGCGGCTTGAAACTGCGAAGACGCTCGAGCGCGGAAGCGGGGTCCGCCAATTCAATGTTGGGCGCGCGCGCGGCGGTGCTCGCAACGGCGACAGCGCGGCCTTCCCTGCCTGCGGCCTCGATCCGAGCCGTAGCAAGATCGATCCGCTCCACCCAATCGTGCGCGGCGGTGAAGCCGTTATCGACGATAAGCAGAACGGGGCCGCGCCCTTCGCTCACCGGCAGCGGATTCCAGACCGGCCCGGCGGCGGCGAAAATCAACAATGCTGCGAGCGTAAGACGCAGAAGCAACAACCACCAGGGCGTGCGCGCGGGCGTCTCGCGCCGCGGCAGAAGATCAGAAAGAATTTTCAGCGGCGGAAAATCGATGCGCTTTGGTTGCGGCGGCGTCACGCGCAAGAGAAGCCAGATGGCCGGAAGCGCGATCAAGGCAGTGAGGACGAGAGGAACAGCGAAGGTGAGCGGAAGGCCGAACATGATCTAGCGCCCCTTCAAACCGACGCCACGGGACGCCGTAACGAGGGTGATGAGGCGAAGCGCGGCTTCGCTCGCGGGGCGGTCCGTGCGGTGGATCGTCAAGGACCAACCGCGCCGCCGCGCTAGATCCTCCACCGCTTCGCGATGCGTCGTGATCCGTTCGCGATACGAGCGCCCCCATTCGGCGGCATCGCCCACGCGTAAGGAAATGCCGGCTTCGAGATCGCGCAGCTCCGCCTGCCCGTGGAACGGAAAGCTCTCCTCCACCGGATCGACGATCATCACGAGATGTCCGCGCGCGCCGCGGCTCGAAATGGCTTCGATCTTCGCGGCGATGTCGCCCAGCGGTGAGAGAAAGTCGCCGATGAGAATGGCCTCGTCCTGCGTCGCTACTGGGATCTGCGGCGGTAGATCGTCCTCAAGCGAGGCGCGATCCGTCACGATGGCCTCGGCCATCGTTTCCGCAATGTGGCGCGTGGCGCGTGGTGGCATGAGGCCGAGAAGGCCGACACGCTCGCCGCCATCCACGAAGGTGTCCGCAAGCGCAAGGCCGAGCACGAGCGCGCGTTCGATCTTCGATGTCTGTGCGAGATCCGATGCGAAGCCCATCGAGGCGGAACGGTCGATCCAGAACCAGATGGTCTGCGCCGTCTCCCATTCCCGTTCGCGGACATAAAGCCGGTCGTCGCGGCCCGAGCGGCGCCAGTCGATCCGCTGCGCCGCTTCGCCCGTGACGAATGGACGGAACTGCCAGAACGTTTCGCCCATGCCGGCGCGCCGGCGTCCGTGAATGCCGTGCGCGAGCGTGGCCGCGACGCGCCGCGCTTCGAGCAGAACGCGCGGCATACGGCTTGCGAGCGAAAGAGCCTCGCGTGTTTCACGCGCGGTGGGGGAACGGCTTTCCTCGGGAAGGACCCTGACGCGGGCCATGACGCCTTCCCTCAAGCGCCGAGCCGCGCCGTCAGGCGAGCGATGATGGCGGGGATCGTTTCTCCATCCGCCCGCGCGGCGAAGGTGAGCGCCATGCGGTGCTTGAGCACGGGCTCGGCCAGCGCCACCACATCCGCGATGGAGGGTGCGACGCGTCCCTCGATCAACGCGCGTGCTCGCACGGCGAGCATCAGCGCCTGACTGGCGCGCGGTCCCGGACCCCAGAGAAGCTTGTCGGAAACGCCCGCGATGGATTCCCCTTCCGGACGCGCTGCGCGGACGAGGTCGAGAATGGCTTCGACGACGCTCTCGCCCACGGGGAGACGGCGCACGAGGCGCTGCGCGTTCATCAGGCCGTCGGCGCTCATCACGGTCGAAGGCTTGCGGTCGTCGACGCCCGTGGTTTCAATGAGAATGCGCCGCTCCGCTTCGCGGTCCGGATAGCTCACATCGATCTGCAGCAGGAAACGGTCGAGCTGCGCTTCCGGCAGGGGATAGGTGCCTTCCTGCTCGATGGGGTTTTGCGTCGCCAGAACGTGGAAGGGCTGCGGAAGATCGTGCCGCTCGCCGCCGACGGAAACGTGATGCTCCTGCATCGCCTGCAGTAGGGCCGATTGCGTGCGCGGACTCGCGCGGTTGATTTCGTCCGCCATCAGAAGCTGCGCGAAAACTGGGCCTTTCACGAACCGGAACGAGCGGCGCCGGTCGGCCCCTTCATCAAGAATCTCAGAACCGATGATGTCGGAGGGCATCAGGTCCGGCGTGAACTGGACACGCCGCGCATCGAGGCCGAGCACCGTGCCCAGCGTCTCCACGAGCTTGGTCTTGGCAAGACCCGGCACGCCGACGAGAAGGCCGTGGCCGCCTGCGAGCAGGGTGATGAGGCTCAGGTCAACCACGTCTTCCTGGCCGAAGATGACGGTGTGAATCGCCTCACGCGCCCGCCCGACGGTTTCAAGCGCGGCCTCGGCGTTCTGAACGATGGCGTCGTCGAGAGTCGTGGGCGCTTGCGCTGTGCTGGCCGTCATCGGGATCTCCTCATCACCGTCGCCCCGTTCCCAGTGTGCCTTCCCTTGCGCATCGGATGCAAGCGGGTCGTTGCGCCGCAGAAAGGGCAAGGAGAACTGGCAATGAGAACTGGACCGCGCGTCTTTTGCTTCTATGCTTCAAACCGTGCCGGGAAACCGAATTTCCTTTGGCCCGATCTTGCTCTAGCAAGTAGCAAAGATTTCACACCCGTCGATCCTTGGAAACGATATTCCTGTTCACGTCCTCGTCATGAGCGGTCAAGCAGCAACTTCCGGAAGCAATGCCCTGGCGCGCCTTGTCGAGGCGCTGGGGCCTGACGCGGGGCGAAAAGGGCCGCCGCCGGTTGAGCGCTGGAACCCGGCCTATTGCGGTGAAATCGACATGCGGATCGCCGCCGACGGGTCGTGGCATTACATGGGCACGCCGATTTCCCGCCCGGCCCTCGTGCGCCTTTTCTCGACGGTGCTGCGCAAGGACCCTGAGCGCTACGTTCTGGTCACGCCCGTCGAGCGTGTCGGCATCGCGGTGGAGGACGTTCCCTTTCTCGCCGTGGAGATGGCAGTGGACGGGGAGGGCGCGGGGCGCCAGATCGCGTTCCGCACCAATGTCGACGATCTCGTTTCCGTCAGCCCGCAAAACCCGCTGCGGTTCGAGCAGGGCGAGGCGGACGGCGTGCGGCCTTATGTGAAGGTGCGCGGCGATCTCTGGGCCCGCCTGACGCGCAGCCTTGCTCTGGACCTGATCGCCCTGGGCGAGGAGCGTGACATGAATGGCGAGGCCGTCTTTGGCGTTGCCGCCGGCGGGAGCTTCTTTCCCGTCGCGCCAGTCTCTTCGTTCGGTGGCGTCGCCTGATGGCCTCTTTTCTCGATGCCGAGCATTTTCTCGCCCTTGCCGCCGCGAGGCTGAGGTCTCGCCCGCCCGAGATCGGGGAGGCTTTGTCGAACCCGCGCGGCGATCATTCCATCGACAACGTGCCGCTTGTCGGTCCCCTCCAGCCGAAGATCGCGGCCGTGCTGGTTCCCGTGGTCATGCGCGATGAGCCGACCCTGCTTTTCACTGAGCGCGCGGCGCATCTGCGGGAGCATTCGGGGCAGATCGCATTTCCCGGCGGGCGGGTCGACGACACGGATTCGTCCATTCTGGAGGCCGCCTATCGCGAGGCGGAGGAAGAGATCGGGCTCAATCAGGCCTTCATCAGCCCGCTTGGCTATCTCGATGCCTATCTCTCCACCACGAATTATCTCGTCATGCCGGTGGTGGGGCAGGTGTCGCCGGGCTACACCCTCGCGCTCAATCCGCACGAGGTGGCCGATACCTTCGAGGTGCCCCTGCAGGTGCTGATGGACCCGCACAAGCACGAGCTGCACGCGCGGGAGTGGAAGGGCCGGCTGCGCCGCTACTATGCAATGCCCTACGAGGGGCGCTACATCTGGGGCGTTACCGCGGGCATCATCCGCAATCTGTACGAGAGGCTTTACACGTCATGACGCGGGCGATCTTCGGGGAATTCCTGTTCTTCCTCCTGCCGTTCGCCGTCTTTGCCGTTTATCTCGTCATCTTGCGGCGCAATCCCCTGTTCTGGGAGCACTGGAGTGCGCAGGCCGTCTGGCTGGCGGCGGCGGGGCTTATCTGCGTCATCCTCGCGCTCATCTGGACCGGACTCACCACCGACCGGGAGCAGGGCGCTTTTCAGCCCACCCATGTGGAGAATGGGCGTGTCGTGCCGGGGCGGTTCAAGTGAATTCCGCGCTCGATCACAAGGCGCTCGCCGAACTCCTGACGCGCCCGCGTCTGCGCCGTCTTCTCGAGGTTCTGAACGCGGACGGGGAAGAGACCCGCATCGTCGGCGGCGCGGTGCGCAATGCGCTGCTTGGGCGAGAGGTGACGGAGGTCGATCTGGCAAGCACAGCGGCCCCCGATGTAACGACCCGGCGGACCGAGCAGGCCGGCTTCAAGGCGGTGCCGACAGGTATCGAGCATGGCACGGTCACCATCATCGTGGATGGCGAGCCCTTCGAGGTCACGACCCTGCGCGAGGATGTGGAGACGGATGGCCGCTACGCCATCGTCTGCTTCGGCAATGATTTCAAGGCCGATGCCTTCCGGCGCGACTTCACCATCAACGCCCTGTCGATCGGAATCGACGGCGCGCTTTACGATTACACGGACGGCGAGGCTGATCTCGCGGCGGGCCGGGTGCGGTTCATTGGCGATGCCCATGCCCGCATCCGCGAGGATTTCCTACGCATCTTGAGGTTTTTCCGCTTCCACGCCGAATACGCGAAGGGTGAGCCGGATCGGGAAGGGCTTCTCGCCGCCAGCACCGAGCGGGCGGGGCTGGAGCGCCTGTCGCGGGAGCGTGTGCGCAATGAGATCCTCAAACTTCTGAAGGCGCGCCGGGCGCTTGAGACGTTGGCGGTTTTTTCGGAATACGGCTTTCTGCCCCTGCTTCTCGGGGGCGTGGCTGAGCTTGGACGCTTCGCGCGGGTCGCCGAATCCGGGCTTGCCGATCCGGCTGCCGGGCGGCTTGCGGCCCTCACCGTCATGACGGAGGACGATGCCGAGCGCCTGCGGGAGCGGCTGCGGCTCTCCAATGAGGAGCAGGCGAGTCTCGCGACTTACGGCCGACTTCTGGCCCGCCTCAAAACGATGCCGGATCCCATCGATGCTCTGGCCATGCGCCGCCTGGCCGCCGATCACCCCGTCGCGATCCTGAGTCTCGTCTTCACGGCGACTGCGGGCGAACCGAGCCCTCTGGTCCAGGACGAGGCGAGGGCGCTACTCGGGCGCTATGCGCGCGGGGAGGAGACGTTGCCGGTCTTTCCGCTGCGCGGAGCTGATCTCATCGCGCACAAGATCCCGCCGGGGCCCAAGCTCGGCGAGCTTCTCGGCCTCGCCCGGCAGGCCTGGCTCGAGCGGGGCTGCCCTCAGGACGAGGCCTCGGCCCGGGCCCTGCTGCAGCTCGCCCTCGAAGCGACTTGAGGGCTTTTACGGCCAGCGTACTGTCGGCGGCATCGAGGAGAGGATCGAATCGATGTTGCCGCCGGTCTTCAGGCCGAAAATGGTGCCCCGGTCGTAGAGCAGGTTGAATTCCACGTAGCGGCCGCGCCGCACCTGCTGCTCGATCCGGTCGGCCTCGGTCCAGCTCTTCGTCACGTTGCGGCGCACGATCTCGGGGTAGATCTTGAGAAAGGCCTCGCCGACGTCGCGGGTGAAGGCCAGGTCCTCATCCGGATCGCCCGACCAGTGATAATCGTAGAAAATGCCGCCGATGCCGCGCGGCTCCTTGCGGTGCTTGAGGAAGAAGTACTCGTCGCACCATTGCTTGTATTTGTCGTAAGGAGCCGTCGCCGCGTGGCGCTCGCAGGTCTCCTGCATCGCCGCGTGGAAGGCGATGCTGTCCGGATCGTCCTGCGTCCTGCGCCGGTCGAGCACGGGGGTCAGATCCGCCCCGCCGCCGAACCACGGTTTCGTCGTCACGACGAAACGGGTGTTCATGTGGACGGTCGGCACGTTCGGGTTCCACGGGTGGGCGATGAGCGAGATGCCTGAGGCCCAGAAGCGGGGATCCGTCTCCGAGCCGGGGATCTGCCCGCGAAACTCGGGCGCGAACTCGCCGTGCACCGTCGAGACATGGACGCCGACCTTCTCGAAGACCCGCCCGCGCATCATGGACATGACGCCCCCGCCGCCCGGTTGGCCACTATGGTCCTTGCGCTCCCAGGGCTTGCGCTCGAACCGGCCCGCTGTGGAGGCCTCCACCGGGAGAGGGGAGGTCGTCTCGTCCTCGATGGCCTCGAACGCCGCGCAGATCCGGTCGCGGAGCGAGGCAAACCAGATGGGGGCTTCGGCTTGAAGGCGCGAGACGGCAGCGTCGTTGGTCATGAAGGTCTCTGTTCAGTCGTTGGAAATTTCAGGGAAGGTGCCGGTCTGGCGCAGGCTCTCGCCCAAGAGCATGGCCGCCGTCACGGCGACGTTGAGCGAGCGCAGGCCCGCCTGCATGGGAACGATCACCCTCGCATCGGCGGCCTCATGAACCTCGTCCGGAACCCCGGCGGATTCACGGCCAAGGAGGATGATGTCCTTAGGCGCAAAAGCGAAGCTGGTGTAGGGGACCGCCGCCTTGGTGGTTGCCAGCACGAGCCGCCCGCCGTCGTTCTGTCGCCAGGCCTCGAAGGCCGTCCAGGAGATGTGGCGGGTAATCGCGACCTTGTCGAGATAATCGAGGCCGGAGCGGCGCAAATGCCGGTCGGACACGTCGAAGCCCGCCGGCTCGATGATCTCGACCGGAACGCCGAGGCAGGCCGCGAGGCGCAGCATGGTGCCGGTGTTCTGCGGAATGTCCGGCTGGAAAAGGGCAAGGCGAGGCATGGGGGCGTCTTCGGCGGATGAGCCGGCGCCGTCAAGGGGCAGCACTCAAGGAAAATGCCGTTCGGGGAGAGATGCCCACCCCTGCGGCATGCCGTCCGCCTATATCTTTAAGACCTTCGATTAGACATTTTCAGGCTGGAACATCTCCAAACCACCTATGGACAGGCGGGCTTGACCGTGCCAAAGAGCCCCTGCGCGGCGACTCCCAGTCGCATTGCGCGCGCGTTGGCGCGTATGCTTGTTCGCAAGAAACTGAGCAGCGTGCCGGAAGCTCGGATTTTCCGGGTTTTTAAGGACGCGCGGTTCTCGTTTGTTGACGTATGCTGGAGAGCCAAGTGGCCGAGACCACCACTGCCGTCGCTGAGCCGACACGGCGCGATTTTCTTTTCATCGCCACGGGCGCTGCCGCTGCTGTCGGCGGAGCCGCCCTGGTATGGCCCTTTATTCAGTCGATGACGCCTGACGCGGCAACCGTTGCCGCCGGCGCCCCGGTTGAGGTGGATCTGTCCCCGATCGCGGCAGGGCAGATCGTCAAGGTTTTCTGGCGTGGAAAGCTGATCTTCGTCCGTCATCGTACGCCGGAAGAGATCAAGGCCGCCGAGGACGTGAACGTCGCCACCCTGCGCGATCCGCAGACCGACGCTTCTCGCGTCAAGCCGGGCCATGCCCAATGGCTGATCGTTTACGGCAACTGCACCCACCTGGGCTGCGTGCCGCTCGGCAATCAGGGTGAATACCATGGTTGGTTCTGCCCCTGCCACGGATCGGTCTTCGATACGTCCGGCCGTGTGCGCGGCGGTCCCGCTCCGATCAATCTGCCGATCCCGCCTTACTCCTTCGCGTCCGACACCAAGATCACCATCGGCCAAGAAGCTTCGGCTTAATCAATTCAGCGACGACAGATCGTTCAGGCGACATCCATGAGCCAGCATTCTAGCACCTACGTTCCGAAGAGCGCCTTCGCCAAGTGGTTCGAGAGCCGCTTGCCGATCGCGAGCCTCGTGCACTCCTCCTTCATCGCCTATCCCGTGCCCCGGAATATCAATTATTTCTGGACCTTCGGCGCGATCCTCTCCTTCATGCTCGTGTCGCAGATCCTGACGGGCGTGTTCCTGGCGATGTACTACACGCCGCATGCCTCGCTGGCGTTCCAGTCCGTCGAGCACATCATGCGCGACGTGAACTTCGGCTGGCTCATCCGCTACCTGCACGCCAACGGCGCGTCGATGTTCTTCGTCGCCGTCTACATCCACATCTTCCGCGGTCTCTACTACGGATCGTACAAGGCCCCGCGCGAGATCCTCTGGATTCTCGGCGTCATCATCTACGGCCTGATGATGGCCACCGCCTTCATGGGTTACGTGCTGCCGTGGGGCCAGATGAGCTTCTGGGGCGCGACCGTCATCACCAACATCCTGGCGGCCATCCCGGTCGTGGGCGACACCATCCAGAGCCTGCTCTGGGGCGGCTACTCGGTCGGCAACCCCACCCTGAACCGCTTCTTCTCGATCCACTATCTCCTGCCGTTCATGATCGTCGGCGTGGTTATTCTCCACGTCTGGGCGCTGCACGTTCCGGGCCAGAACAACCCGACCGGCGTTCCGATCAAGTCGAGCAAGGACGCGTTGCCGTTCACGCCTTACGCGACCATCAAGGACATCTTCGCCACGGCGGTGTTCCTGATCTTCTTCGCCTGGTGGGTTTTCTACCTCCCGAACTATCTCGGCCACGCGGACAACTACGTCCCGGCCAACCCCGCCGTGACGCCCGCGCACATCGTTCCGGAATGGTACTTCCTGCCGTTCTACGCGATCCTGCGCGCCATTCCCGACAAGCTCGGCGGCGTCATCGCGATGTTCGCGTCGATTGCGGTCCTGGCCTTCCTGCCGTGGCTCGACACGTCGAAGGTTCGCTCGACCAGCTACCGCCCGCTCTACAAGCAGTTCTTCTGGATCCTGGCCGCCGACACGCTGCTGCTCGGCTGGCTCGGCGCCAAGCCGCCGGAGGGCTGGTACGTCATCGTCTCGCAGATCGCGACGGCCTATTACTTCATCCACTTCCTGATCATTCTGCCGGTTCTGGGCTTCATCGAACGCCCGCTGCCGCTGCCGAACTCGATCCTGGAAGCGGTGACCGCTTCCAAGAAGGGCGGTTCCGGCATTCCGGCGGGAGCCAATGCCGAGCCGAACTCCAAGGGCTGATGCGAGCGTCGAGGATCAAGACAATGATGAAACGCACTCTCCTCATCGCCGCCGCCATGATCGGCCTCGCGGCTCCGGCCTTCGCGGCGGGATCCGAAGCGCCGCCGATGCTCAAGTGGAGCTTCTCCGGCCCGTTCGGCACCTTTGACCGGGCGCAGATCCAGCGCGGATTCAAGGTCTACCGGGAGGTTTGCTCCTCCTGCCACTCCTTGAACTACATCGCGTTCCGCAATCTTGCCCAGCCCGGCGGCCCGGAGTTCTCCGAGGCTCAGGTCAAGGCTCTGGCGGCGGAATACAAGATCCAGGACGGCCCGAACGACGCCGGCGACATGTTCGAGCGTCCCGGCCGCCCGGCCGACCATTTCCCGGCACCGTTCCCGAACGAGAACGCCGCCGCTGCCGCCAACGGCGGCAAGGCTCCGCCGGATCTGTCCCTGATGGCCAAGGCCCGCACCTACGAGCGCGGCTTCCCCTGGTTCATCCTCGACGTGTTCCGTCAGTACGCGGAAAACGGCCCGGATTATCTCCATGCGGTTCTCACCGGCTATCATGAGGCGCCCGCAGGCTTCCAGGTTCCCACCGGCGGCCACTACAACGCCTACTTCCCCGGCAACATCATCGCCATGCCGAAGCCCTTGAGCGACGGACAGGTGGAGTATCCGAAGGACGAGAGCGGCAAGCCGCAGGCGCCCGAGACCGTCGACCAGTATTCCCGCGACGTGACGGCGTTCCTCATGTGGACGGCGGAGCCGCACCTCGAGGCTCGCAAGCGCCTCGGCTTCCAGGCCATGCTGTTCCTCATCGTCCTCTCCGGCCTTCTCTACTTCACCAAAAAGAAGGTGTGGGCCAAGGCCGACGAGGCGAGCGCTTAAGGCTCTCGCACTTACTCGAGAATAACGAAAGGCCCCGAGAGACCGGGGCCTTTTTCTTTTCCTCATCGGAAAAGCGCGCGGTCGCCGGGGCTCCTTTCGTTTCAAGGCTGCCCGTGGGAAGAAAGTACGCAACAGGGGAGCAGAATCGATGACGAAAGCGGTGCTCGGCATCATCGGCGGATCGGGGGTCTATGATCTGCCGGGGCTGCAGGACGTGCGCGAGGAGCGCGTGACGTCTCCGTTCGGAGAGCCGTCGGATGCCTTGCGCGTCGGCCGGATCGGTTCGACCACCGTCGTCTTTCTGGCGCGGCATGGGCGCGGCCATCGTTATTCGCCCTCCGACATCAACTACCGCGCCAATATCGACGCCATGAAGCGGCTCGGCGTGACGGACCTCATCTCGGTCTCGGCCTGTGGTTCGTTCAAATCGGAGCTTTATCCGGGCCACTTCGTGCTCGTCGATCAGTTCGTCGATCGTACGTACCGGCGGGAATCGTCCTTCTTCGGCAAGGGCTGCGTCGCGCATGTGCCGATGGCCCATCCGGTCGGGCCGCTGCTGCGCCAGCGCATCGCGGATGCGGCGACGGCGGAAGGGCTCGCCTTCACGATGGGCGGCACCCACGTCACCATCGAGGGCCCGCAGTTCTCCACTTACGCGGAATCGCTCACCTACAAGGGCCTCGGTTACGACGTCATCGGCATGACGGCGATGCCGGAGGCAAAGCTCGCCCGCGAGGCCGAGATTACTTACGCGCTCATCGCGATGGTGACGGATTTCGATTGCTGGCATCCCGAGCACGACGACGTGGACGTGGCGTCGGTCGTCGCCGTCGCTCGGAAGAACGCGACGACGGTGGCAAAACTTCTCGCCCGCCTCGCGCGCGATTTCCCCGCAGAGCACGAGCCTTGCCCCGTGAGGTCTGACCGTGCTCTCGACGGCGCGATCATGACCGCACCATCCGCGTTCGAGCCGGAGGTTCTGGCAAGGCTCGATGCGGTGGCGGGAAGGGTGCTCAAGGGCGCGCGATAACCCTACCAGGTCATCATTCCGCTCATATGGCCGAACCCGAACACGAGCCTGAACAGCCAGCCGATGAGGCCGAGGATGAGGGCGACGATGAAGGCGGCTGGAATGGCCGCCAGCGATGCCTTGACGAAAAACAGAACTAGGCTTCCAAAGGGTATATCGATATCGGTGAGGACAGTTCGAGAGGACGGTTCCGCCACAGCCTTGCTCCTTGGACGATAGGACCTCTCTTTCAATTATGGCAGATCATGTCATGGACCAGCGCCGCCTCACCGACCTGAAAGCCGCGATCCGTTCGATCCCGGATTATCCGAAGCCCGGCATCATCTTTCGCGACATCACGACTCTTCTCGGCGATGCGCGTGCGTTCCGCCGCGCGGTGGATGAGCTCGTTCAGCCCTTCGCGGGCGGGGGCGTCGACAAGGTCGCCGGAATCGAGGCGCGCGGCTTCATCCTCGGCGGGGCCGTCGCCCATCAGCTCTCCGCCGGCTTTGTGCCGATCCGCAAGAAGGGCAAGCTCCCGCATGAGACGGTGCGGATCGCCTATTCGCTGGAATACGGCGTGGACGAGATGGAGATCCACACCGACGCCATCGGCCAGGGCCAGCGCGTCATTCTCATCGACGACCTCATCGCCACCGGCGGCACGGCTGTCGCCGCGACCCAGCTGCTGCGCCAGATCGGCGCGGAAATCGTCGCCGCCTGCTTCGTGATCGATCTGCCCGATCTCGGCGGCGCGAAAAAGCTGCGCGACCTCGGCGTCGAGGTCCGCAGCCTCATGAGCTTCGAGGGACACTGAGGAAGAGCGGCGGCCAATCAGGTGGGTCGCTTCTCCCAGAACACCGTTCCGTCGAAGGCGAACACCTCTTCGCCCTTCTGATTGACGCCGCTGTTGTGGTGGAACGCGAGGCCCCAGCCCGCGCGGGAGGCAGATGCGCGCTTGCCGGTCAGCGTGGTGGTGTAGGTAATCGTGTCTCCCGCGAACACGGGCTTGAGCCATTTCAGATTTGAGAAACCGGGAGAGGGGCCGAGCCGCGCCGGCCGCTCGCCTCGTTTCAACGCTTCCGCCCGAACCCTCTCCCGCTCGGCGGCCATCAGCTTCATCCAGACGCTCGCCGTGTGCCAGCCCGAGGCGCAGAGCCCACCGAACAGGCTGCTCTTCGCGGCCTCGGCATCGGTGTGGAACGGCTGCGGGTCGTAATGCGTGGCGAAGCGGACGATCTCCTCGTCCGTGAATGTATAAGAACCGAGCCCCCGCGTTTCGCCCGCGACGAGATCATCGAGATAAGGATTGTCGCTCACCCGGGTCAGGGGAGACTGGGGCGGGGCCTCTGCAACGGAAGGAGCGGGCTTCGCCTTTTCATTCTTGGCGGCTGCGGGGCCAGGCTCTCGCCGCCCGAACATCACCCAGACGGTCTGCTTCAGCACAACCTCGTCATTCTGGTTCAGGACCTCGAACTGGAAGCGGACAAGGCCGAGATCCGGGCGGCTTTGGGAGGCGCGGCTTTCCAGAACGCTCATGCGTGAGCGCAAGGTATCGCCAGGACGAACTGGCTTCAGCCATTTCTGCTCCTCGACGCCGGGCGAGCCCATCGATGTCGAGATGTTGAGAACATTGTCGGCGATGAGCCGCATGTTGATGGCGCTGGTGTGCCAGCCGGAGGCGATCAGCGTTCCGATGAAACTGTCCTTCGCGGCGATCTCGTCCACATGGAAGGGCTGGGGATCGTATTCGCTGGCGAAGGCGATGATCTCGTCCTTGGAGATGGGAACAGGGCCGAGGATTTGTGTCGTCCCGGGCACGAAATCTTCGAAATGCAAACGAGGCATCGTTATCCCCTTCTGGCGCCTGGGCGAGCGTGCTTCCAAACCTCAGGCCGCGAAGCGTCCCGCGGCGTTATGGGCGAGGCGAATGGGCTCTGGTAGTCGGAATTTAGGCGAACACCGCAAGACCAGCTCCGCCGCTGTCGGAATATCGGCCATGTGTCCGGGGGAGATGAACATCGGGTTTTTCCCCGTGCGGGTGCGCAGCGCGACGCCGATGGTTTCGCCTTTATCGATCAGGGACGCGAAAGATCCTTTCTCCTCGCCGAGATTAGCATAATGCCCGCACAAAAGCGTCTTGCCGCAGCCGATGGTCGGGCGCTGGAGCCACAGGCCCATGTGGCTGGCAATGCCGATGCGGCGGGGATGGGCGATGCCCATGCCGTCGAACAAGAAGACATCGGGGCGGCTTTGAAGCTTCTCGAACGCCTCTTCCAGCACGGGACCTTCGCGAAAGCTCAGGAGGCCGGGAATATAGGGAAAGGGCGTCGGGTGCTTGGCGAGAACCGTTTCGACTGGGGTAAAATCCGGATAGGTCGTCACGACGACGGCGGCCTGCGATTGCCCGTCCTTGACGCTCACATCGACCCCCGCGACGAGCTTTACCCCATCGAGGTCGATGGGCCGGTTCGAGATCACCTCGCCCTTAAGCTGTTTCTGGAGGGAAATCGCTTCCTGCGGCGTCAGGTTCCATGAATGGCGGTGGGTGAGATGCATAGGAGAGAGCGGCCGGCGTGAGCGATCATGCCGACCGCGCGCCGGGCCTCAAAAATGGTTGCGGCGGCGCGAATGGGACTGGTCGCCATACCTGTGAAAGATGGCATGGAGCGCGCTGAATGCGAAGCCGCAGGCGACAAGAAGCCCCAAAATGAGCTCCCCCGAGCCGAGGCTCGGCGAAATGATCGCACCGCCGACGGAGAAGGCAACATCTTCGATTGAATCCGGCATGGCGAAATCCTCCACGAAAACCACCATGCGGGAATAATGCGCAAAACACCTGAACAGGCGACAACGAGGCCGTTCACGTTTCTGTCAGAACCGCTCTGAGCGGCGTTTTGCGCCGGGTCTTAGTTCGCGAAGCGGAAGTGCAGCACATCACCGTCCTGCACCACGTATTCCTTGCCTTCGAGCCGCAGCTTTCCGGCATCCCGCGCCCCGGCCTCGCCCTTGAGCGAGACGTAGTCGGAATAGGCGATGGTCTCCGAGCGGATGAAGCCCTTTTCGAAATCCGTGTGGATGACGCCTGCGGCCTGCGGGGCCTTGGTGCCCTTGGTGATCGTCCAGGCGCGGGCTTCCTTCGGGCCGACCGTGAAATAGGTGATGAGGCCGAGAAGATCGTAGCCCGCGCGGATCACGCGGTTGAGGCCGGGCTCGGCAAGGCCGATGGCGTCGAGATAATCCTTCTGCTCGTCAGGGGGCAGAACGGCGATCTCGCTCTCGATCTTGGCGGAGACGACAACCGCTTTCGCGCCTTCCGCCTTAGCGCGCTCCATGACCTTCGCGGAGAAGGCATTGCCCTGGTCGGCGGAGGATTCCTCGACGTTGCACACGTAGAGAACAGGCTTCGAGGTCAGAAGGCCGAGCATCTGGAACAGGCGCTCTTCCTCGGGCTTGCGCTCGACGAAGCGCGCGGGCTTGCCCTCGCGCAAAAGGACGAGGGAGCGCGTTACGAGGTCGAGGGTTTCCTTGGCTTCCTTGTCGTTGCCCTTGGCCTTCTTTTCCAGCGCATTGACGCGCTTCTCGAGGCTGTCGAGATCGGCGAGCATCAGCTCGGTCTCGATGGTCTCGATATCGGCGGTAGGATCGATCTTGCCTTCGACGTGGGTGATGTCCGAATCCTCGAACGAGCGCACCACATGGGCAATGGCGTCCACCTCGCGGATATTGGCGAGGAACTGATTGCCGAGGCCTTCGCCCTGCGAAGCGCCGCGTACGAGGCCCGCGATATCGACGAAGGTGAGGCGGGTCGGGATGATCTGCTGCGAGCCGGCGATGGCCGCGAGCTGTTCCAACCGCTCATCCGGCACGGCGACATCGCCCACGTTGGGCTCGATGGTGCAGAACGGATAGTTCGCGGCCTGCGCCGCGGCCGTCTGGGTGAGCGCGTTGAAGAGCGTCGATTTTCCGACATTCGGCAGACCGACGATGCCCATCTTGAAGCCCATGCCTCACTCCTTGTCCTTCTTGGCCTGTTCTCCAGGCCGTTTCACGTCCGCCCAGCCACGCCCTTCCATGGCGAGGTGGACCTTGTTCTGAAAGCTCGCGTCATCGCCCTTGGCGACGAGCGCGGCGTTGTCTGCGATGGCCCGGCACAGATCCTCGACCCAGGGCTCTTCCGCCTTCGCGAAATCGCCGAGCACGTAGGAGTGCACGAGTTCCTTCACGCCGGGATGGCCGATGCCGAGGCGCACGCGGCGATATTCGTTGCCGCAATGGGCGGTGATTGAGCGCAGGCCGTTATGGCCCGCATTGCCGCCGCCGATCTTCACCCTGAGTTTGGCGGGCGGCAGATCGAGTTCGTCGTAGAAGACGGTGACGTCCGATAGGGGGATCTTGAAGAAGCGCATCGCTTCGGCGACCGCCCGTCCGGATTCGTTCATGTACGTTTCCGGCTTCAGGATGAGAACCTTCTCGCCGCCGATGAGGGCCTCCGCCGTCTCGCCCTGGAAACGCCGCCGCCACGGGGAAGCCGCATGAGCGCGCGCGACCGCGTCCGCCGCCATGAACCCGATATTGTGGCGGTTCCTCGCGTAGCGCGATCCTGGATTACCGAGGCCGACGAAGAGACGCATCGCTTGCCGTCATTCATAAGGAAACGCTCCGGCCTTGCGGTCGGAGCGTCGAAACAGTCGAAAAGGGAAAACCCGATCGGAAATGATCAGGCCTTCGCAGCGGGAGCCGCAGCAGCCTCGGCGGGAGCCGGAGCCTCTTCCTTCATGCCGGAGGGAGCAACCACCGTCACGAGGGTCAGGTTCTCGTGGGTCGTCGCCTTGGCGCCCTTGGGCAGCTTGACGTCCGAGAGATGGATCGACGAACCGATGTCGAGGTCGGCGACCGAAGCCTCGATGAAGTCCGGGATCGCATCGGAAGGAACGAGGAGTTCCACCGAGTGCTCGACAACCTGCAGGGTGCCGCCGCGCTTGACGCCCGCGCACTTGTCCTGGCCGACGATGTGAACCGGCACGACGACCTTGATCGCCTGGCCCTTGGCGAGACGCAGGAAGTCGACATGGACCGGGAAGTCCTTCACCGGGTCGAGCTGGTAGTCGCGCGGAATCGCCTGGACCTTCTTTCCGTCCACGTCGATCTCGAAGATCGTGGTGAGGAAGTGGCCGGCGAAAATCAGCTGCTTCGTCTGGTTGAAGTCGAGAGCAATCGCCACGGCCGGCTGACCGGCTCCATAGATGACGGCGGGAACTTGGCCTTGGCGACGAACGGCCCGGGCGGCCCCCTTGCCGGCCCGGTCGCGCGCCACGGCCTTGATTTGCTTAACAGCGCTCATGGTCGTGGTCCTTCAAAATGGTGTTTTCAAAACCAAAGGCCGCCTCAAGGCGGCCAAGGTTCGCGCCCCCTGCCTCCAAGGGTGTCGGAGGAGCGCGAGCGGCTTATAGCGCCAAAAACCGGCTGCTGACAATTGCTTTTACA
The DNA here is from genome assembly GCF_003290125.1 of Microvirga flavescens. Classification (GTDB taxonomy): domain Bacteria; phylum Pseudomonadota; class Alphaproteobacteria; order Rhizobiales; family Beijerinckiaceae; genus Microvirga; species Microvirga flavescens. The sequence continues at coordinate 279,533 of NZ_QMKH01000002.1, read as the reverse complement.
CCTGCCTTGCAAAGCCTATAAGCACGCGAGCGATACTTTAATATCCGTCTGGAATGCCTAATGAGCCTGGATCGTGCCGTGCTAAGCGTGGCGGAACAAATTTTCTCGTCGCAGTTGAATGAGCGGCAGAAGCTTGAGCAATTGCTGCGTGCGGTCGCCAAATGGCGGGCGCAACTGATTGGCCATACCCTGGTTGCCAAGGATGGGACCACGGTCAGGGGTGGCCCTTTTGCGGGCCTGAAGTACCTGCCGGGAGCCTCGGAGGGTGGCCTCGCGCCAAAGCTGCTCGGGGTCTATGAAGCGGCCCTGCAACCTTTCTTCGCCGAAGCCCCGGCTCAGAATTACGACACCGTTCTCAATGTCGGCTGCGCCGAAGGGTTTTATGCCGTCGGCAGCGCCCGTCTTCTGCCTCAGGCGCAAGTTCTGGCCTGGGATATCGATCCGAGGGCACGCAAACTCTGCGCGGAACTGGCGTTGTTGAATGATGTCGAGGCTCGGATCAGCCTTCGCGAGGAATTCAAAGCCGAAGCCGTGGACGAGGTTGCGTCGGAGCTTTCCGCCTCGCTCGGGCGGCGCCCGAGCGGCCTTTTGATCATGGATTGCGAGGGCGCGGAGTTCGCTCTGCTCGATTCCAATGTGGCCGATTTCGGCTGGCTGGACATCGTCGTCGAGGTCCATCCCGGGCCCGGGCGCAGCGCGGCGGATCTCATCGAACGCTTCCGGGCGACGCACGAGATCGAGGAAAAACAGGCGCAGACCGTGGTGCCCGAGCTTCCCGATTGGCTCAACGGTCTTGGCCATCTCGACCAACTGCTGGCCGTTTGGGAGTGGAGAGCGATCCCCACCCCCTGGCTCATCATGCGGCGGAAATAACGCCTAGTCGAACAGGCTCGAAACGGAGCTTTCGGTCGCCGTCCGGCCAATGGCTTCACCGATCAGGGGGGCGATGGGGATAACGCGGATGTTGTGCGCCACCTTCACGGCCTCGGTCGGCATGATCGAGTCCGTGATCACCAGTTCCTTCAGCTTGGAATTGGCGATGCGCGAAACCGCGCCGCCGGAGAGAACGCCGTGGGTGATGTAGGCGTAGACCTCTTTCGCGCCGTTGGCGAGGAGGGCGTCCGCCGCGTTCACGAGGGTGCCGCCGGAATCCACGATGTCGTCGAGAAGAATGCAGGAACGGCCGGAAACGTCGCCGATGATGTTCATCACTTCCGATTCGCCGGGGCGCTCACGGCGCTTGTCGACGATGGCGAGCGGCGCATCGATGCGCTTGGCAAGCGCGCGGGCGCGCACCACGCCCCCCACGTCGGGGGAGACGACCATGCGGTTGGAGTTGTCCATCCGCTCCTTGATGTCGCGCACCATGACCGGCGCGCCGAACAGGTTGTCGGTCGGAATGTCGAAGAAGCCCTGGATCTGGCCCGCATGCAGATCGAGGGTCAGAACGCGGTCGGCGCCGGCATTGGTGATGAGGTTGGCGACGAGCTTGGCCGAGATCGGCGTGCGCGGGCCGGGCTTACGATCCTGCCGGGCGTAGCCGAAATAGGGAATCACCGCCGTGATGCGGCGCGCCGAGGAACGGCGCAGCGCGTCGATGATGATGAGAAGCTCCATCAGATGGTCGTTGGCCGGAAAGGACGTCGACTGGACGACGAACACATCCTCGCCGCGCACATTTTCCTGAATTTCCACGAACACTTCCATGTCCGCGAAGCGCTTCACCTGACATTTGGCGAGCGGCACATTGAGGTAGGCGGAGATAGCCTCCGCCAGCGGACGATTGGAATTTCCCGCGACGAGCTTCATGAAAGCATCTTTTGCTGCATGTGACCTGTGGAGACCGCCGCACGACCAGGCTGCTCAAAGCGGCAAGACGAGGGGGTCTTAGCAGTGTTCAAAAGTCGTCACAATACCGAGAATGCCGCAACAGTGCCGCATTCTCGTCTTGCGCGAGAACCGTTACTGAGCAGCAACAATCGGCTCGGATAGAGCGGCTTCCGCCGTCTGGAACGGGGCCTCAGCCTTCGCAGCGCTCAAAAATTCAGCAATCTCGTCCATGCTTGCATTGGCGAGTTTCGCCAGAGTGGCTTTGTCGAGCGCCGTCCAGGGATTGCCGGTTGCTGACTTGAGGGGGCTTGATCCGGTCAGTCGCTTGGCGCGGCGCTTCTCGGCATCGAACACGTCCCAGACATAAGCGACGCTCGTCTGGCCGTCATGGGTTTCGGTGGAGAGATAGCCGCGCACCCGGTAGCGAGCCTGCGTGCTCGTTCCCACGAACTCGACCTTCCGGTCCGAGGCGGCGGAGTTCAACTCTCCGACGAAGGCTGTCTGAACAGGCGCGGGCGCGCCTTCGATGCTCTCCAGTACGATTGGAACGCCTTCCGGCGAGCCGGTCAGGGAAGCGCCGTTACTCTGGCATGCACCCAGTCCGATCATCGCCGTCATGGCGGCAAGCCGCCACAAATGCTTCGTTTCAATCATACTGCCTCCCGCCCGTTCCAAGTCCCGGTGGTAACAAAATCTTAACTTTAAGCGGGGGCGAGGTCCAGTTCAGGCCCTTGGGAGGCGGATCCGGCTGTTTACAACATCAAGGCCTAGCACCAGCAAACCGGTTGCCAAACCCCAGAAAGCCGAGCCGATTCCGAACATTGAGACGCCCGAAGCGGTGACCGCCAGCGTGAGGGCCGCCGGAAAGCGCTTCGCGTCGTCGGCGAGCGCGGACCCAAGCGCCCCGGCGAAGGAGGCCGCGAGCGCCAGCCCCGCGACGGTCTTGATGAGTTCCGGGGGCAGGGCGCCGATGAGGGCGATGAGCGGTGCGCTGAAGGCCGCGAAGATCAGGTAGCAAAGGGCGTAGAACGGCCCGACCATCCAGCGTTTGGCGGGATCGGGATGCGTATCCGGCCCGGTGCAGATGGCGGCGGAGATGGCAGCGAGGTTGCTCGTATGCGCGCCGAAAAAGGCGCTGACCACCGACACAAAGCCCGTCGTCGCGAGGATAGGGCGTGAGGGCGGCGAATAGCCGGAGGCGCGCAGCACGGCAAAGCCCGGCAGGTTTTGCGAGGCCATCGTGACGAGAAACAGCGGCACGCCGAGGCCGATGAGGGCCGTGGGCTCGAAGGCTGGATGAATGAAGGTGAGCGAGGAAATCGTGAGGTCGGAGGGCAGGGCCTTCGCGAATCCGCCGCCGAAGGCGATGCCGAAGCCGGCGACGAGCACGGCCAGGACCGCCATCGCCGGATTGAAAAGCCGCACGAGGAGAAAGATGCCGATCAGCGGCAGCACGAGGGCGGGGGTCGCTTGCGCGCTTTCGAAGACCGACATCACGAACCGAATCAGAATGCCCGCCAGCATGGCGGCGGCAATCGAGGTCGGAATGCGCTCGATGAGACGACCGAAGGGTTTGACGGCGGCGGCAAGAACGATGAGGGACCCTGCAAGCAGGAATGCGCCGACCGCCGCTGAAAGCGAGATGCCGCTCGAAGCGGCAATCAACGCCGCGCCGGGAGTGGACCAGGCGGTCACCACGGGGATTTTGAAGCGGACGCTCAGAAAGCCGCTGGTGACGGCCATGCTGAGGCAGAGCGCCGCGACCCATGACGTGGTCTGGGCCGCATCGGCTCCGACGGCCTGGGTCGCCGCAATGATCAGGGCAATCGTGCTGCCGAAGCCCACGAGGGCCGCCACAACGGCGGAGACAATGATCGACAGGCGCATGGGGCGCTCCACTCAGGATGCGGGTTGAGGCATTTAAACCTCCTCAGCCCCCTGTTGCGGAATAGTGGAGGCGTGCTCTTTCCACTGGAAATCGAAACCCTTAAATCACCTTCCATGAGCCGCAACCCCACCAACGATGTCCCGCCAGATATCCTCGACAATGAGGACGAGGAGGATGTTGCCCCCGTTCTGGAGTCGGGATCGGACGTGGAGTTCGACCTCGAAGCCAATCCGGGCTCCGTCAAGCGCGGAACGGAGGTGATCCGGCGTTTCTGGACGACGCTGCCCAATGCGCCGGGTGTCTATCGCATGCTCGATGCCCGGCACGAGGTGCTTTACGTCGGCAAGGCGAACAGCCTCAAGAATCGCGTCGGCTCTTATGCGCGGGGCCAGGCGCATTCGAACCGCATCGCCCGCATGATCGCCGAGACGGCGTCGATGGAATTCGTCACCACAGCGACGGAGACCGAGGCGCTTCTGCTAGAGGCGAACCTCATCAAGCAACTGCGCCCGCGCTACAATGTGCTTTTGCGGGATGACAAGTCGCTTCCCTACATTCTCCTGACGGGGGATCACGAAGCGCCTCAACTCGTGAAACATCGCGGTGCGCGCAAGCGCAAGGGAGATTACTATGGCCCCTTCGCCAGCGTCTGGGCGGTCAACCGCACCATCAACGCGCTGCAGCGCGCGTTCCTCCTGCGCTCGTGCAACGACAGCTATTTCGAAAACCGCACGCGGCCCTGCCTTCTGTTTCAAATCAAACGATGCTCCGGCCCGTGCACGAAGGAGATTCCCGAGCAGGACTACGCGGAGCTTGTCGATGAGGCGCGCGCGTTCCTGTCGGGCAAATCGAATGCCGTGAAGGCGCGCATCACCGCCGAGATGCAGCAGGCTTCCGACGATCTGGAGTTCGAGCGTGCCGCGCGTTGCCGCGATCGTCTCGCCGCGCTCTCCGCGATTCAGGGCGTTCAGGGCATCAACACGCAATCCATCGAAGAGGCGGACGTGTTCGCGCTCGATGAGCAGGCCGGGCAGTTTTGTGTGGAAGTGTTCTTCTTCCGCAATTGGCAGAACTGGGGCAATCGCGCCTATTTTCCGAAGGCCGACAAGTCCATATCGCGGCAGGAAGTGCTCACCTCCTTCCTCGCGCAGTTCTACGATGACAAGCCCGCGCCGCGTCTCATCCTGCTCTCGCACGAGATCGAGGATTCCGAATTGATGGCCGCCGCACTTTCCACGCGCGCGGAATCGAAGGTGGAGATCCATGCGCCGAAGCGCGGTGAGCGGCGGCAGCTCATCGATTACGTTTTGCGCAACGCGAAGGAAGCGCTCGGGCGAAGGCTTGCCGACACGGCCTCGCAGCAGAAGCTGCTCATCTCGCTCGGACAGGCATTCGGTCTTGAAAAGGCGCCGAAGCGCGTGGAGGTCTACGACAATTCGCACATCATGGGCACGAACGCCGTTGGCGCGATGGTCGTCGCCGGCGCGAACGGATTCATGAAGCAGCACTACCGCACCTTCAACATGAAGTCGGAAGATCTCAAACCCGGCGACGATTACGGCATGATGCGCGAGATGCTGCAGCGCCGTTTCGCGCGGCTGGTGAAGGAGAATCCGAAGGACGGTTCGCAGCCTCCTCCCGAAGACGCCGATGCGACGGACGATTCTTTCCCCGTTTGGCCCGATCTCGTTCTCATCGACGGCGGCAAGGGGCAACTCGAGGCCGCGCGCGTGGCGCTCGCGGAGGTCGGTGTCGGCGAAAGCGATGTCGCGCTCATCGGCATCGCCAAGGGACGGGACCGCGATGCGGGCCGGGAGACTTTTTTCAAGATCGGCCAGCCGCCCTTCAAGCTGCCGCCGCGCGATCCGGCGCTCTATTTCGTGCAGCGCCTGCGGGACGAAGCGCACCGGTTCGCCATCGGCTCCCACCGCGCCAAGCGCAAGCGCGAGATGACCAAGAACCCGCTCGACGAGATTGCCGGAATCGGCCCCACGCGCAAGCGCGCCCTCCTGCATCATTTCGGAACCGTGAAGGCGATCCAGCGCGCCGCGCTGGAGGATCTCGTCAAGGCGCCGGGCGTCAATGCGGCGACGGCCCGCGCGGTCTATGACTTCTTTCACGAGCGTGGGTGAGGAGGTTACGTCGCAATAAAGTTACCGCCCCCGCCTTGCAGACTCAGCGCAGGGCATTACCCTGATATTCGTCGGCTCATTCGGGTTGACGCGCCAAACCCAAGCGTGCTTCCTCCAGATCATGAACTCCGCTTCTCCCATGCAACGGTCCAAAGCCTTCAACCTCCCGAACATGCTGACCTACGGCCGGCTCGTCGCCGTGCCTCTTGTGGTCGCGCTCATGTTCTGGCCGGAGGATCACTGGTCCCGCTGGGCTGCGCTGGGGATCTTCGCGCTGGCCGCCATCACTGATTACTTCGATGGATATTTCGCGCGGGCCTACGCCCAGCAATCGGCGTTGGGCCGCATGCTCGATCCCATCGCGGACAAGCTTCTCGTCGCGGCCTCGCTTCTCATGCTGGTGGCGGACAAGACCATTCACGGCTGGGCCCTTTGGGCGGCCATCGTGATTCTCTGCCGTGAAATTCTGGTGTCGGGCCTGCGGGAGTTTCTGGCCGAACTGCGGGTCAGCGTTCCCGTCAGCCGGGTTGCGAAGTGGAAGACGACCCTGCAGCTTCTGTCCCTCGGCTTCCTGATCGCGGGTCCTGCGGGCGAAACCGTTCTGCCCGGCACGATCCTGATCGGTACGGTGCTCCTGTGGGTCTCCGCGATTCTGACGATCTATACGGGCTGGGACTATTTCAAGACCGGCATCCGCCACGTCATTCAGGATTAGGGTCGTGAAACTCGTCTATTTTGCCTGTGTGCGCGAGCGGGTCGGCAAGACGGACGAGGAGGTGGCCTTGCCCGAGACGATTGAAACCGTTGCCCAATTAATCGGCTGGCTGAAGACGCGGGGCGAGGAATACGAATACGCCTTCGAAAAGGAGGGCGTGATCCGCGTTGCCGTCGATCATGTTCACGTCAGGCCAGAGGCCAGGCTTGCCGGTGCCCGCGAGGTCGCGTTCTTTCCGCCGATGACCGGGGGGTAGGGCTGAGGAAGCCATGACAACCACCATCCGCATCCAGTCCGAACCTTTCGACGCCGCCGCCGAAGCCACGGCATTGACGGCGGGCCGGACGGATGTCGGCGCCGTCGTCACCTTCACGGGTCTTTGCCGTGACGAGGGCGGGCGTCTCGCAGCTCTGGAACTGGAACATTACCCCGGCATGGCCGAGGCGGAGATCGCCCGCGTCGCCGCCGAAGCCGAGCGCCGGTGGCCCATTCTCGGCCAGACCATCATTCACCGGTTCGGCCGCATCACGCCGGGCGAGTCCATCGTTCTCGTTGTCACGACCTCGGTCCATCGTCAGGCTGCTTTCGAGGCTGCCGAGTTCCTGATGGACTATCTCAAGACGCAGGCCCCGTTCTGGAAGCGGGAGCACCTGAGGGACGGCGCGGCGGGCTCATGGGTGGAGGCGAAGGACACCGACGATGCCGCCGCCGCGCGCTGGCGCTAGTGGACGTCCCCCATTGGAAAATTCCGCGGCCCGCTGAATCTGCGTGAAAGAGACCGCGTTGACGGGTTGTTTACGCAATAGGGTTCATGGTCCCGCCCATGCGTCGTGGGTTAGTTGCGTTTTTTGCCCTCACGTTAGTGGGATTGGGCATCACCGGTTGCGGGCTGTTTCGTTTCGAACAGCGCGAACCCTGGCGCACGCAAGCTGAAGAGGCTTGCCTGTCGCAGCAAATGGTCACCCAGACTGCCTACATGTCTCTCAGCTCGAAGATCAACGGCCCCGGCGCCTGCGGCATGGACTATCCGTTCAAGGTCGCGGCCTTCTCGGAGGGGTCGGTCGGGTTGAAGTCCAAGGTCACGCTGGCCTGCCCGATCATCCCGCAAATCGATACCTGGCTCGAAGAAGTCGTGAAGCCCGCCGCCGTTATGTATTTCGGCGTGCCGCTCGCCGATCTGAAGGCGGGCAGCTACTCCTGCCGCCCGCGCAACAACCAATACGGCGCGAAGACCTCCGAGCATGCCTTCGGCAACGCAATGGACGTGATGGCCTTCGCCCTCGCGGATGGCCGCGAGGTCACCGTCGCCAAGGGATGGAAGGGCGACGCCTCCGAGCAGGAGTTCCTGCGCGAGGTTTTCGTCGGGGCCTGCCGCCATTTCACCACCGTCCTCGGGCCGGGCGCGGATCCGTTCCATTACGACCATCTGCACCTTGACCTCGCGCGCCATAACCCGCGTGGGGACCGCTCCATCTGCAAGCCCATCATCAAGTTCATGCCGCGCATCGATCCGGAGAATGCCAAGAAGATCCTGATGAGCGCCAGCGCCGGAGCCGACTTGCCCGCCACCGATGTGGAAGAGGATCTGCCGGTGGAAGGCGCGCCGATGCCGCCGCGCTCTTCGGCCCCCGCGCCGCAGCCTCAACTTGCCATCGGCTCCCGTCCGGTGGCGAATGAGGGCTTTCCCGCCGATTTGCCGCCGCCCGGGGGCGCCTATGCGCGGCCTGCGCCGGTTCCTGCACCTGCCCCTGCGCCATTTCCCGCGCCGCGGCCCAACCAGACTTATGCCGCGCCGTTGCCGCTCAGGCCTCCGGCGGCGGCGCAATCGCACCTGTCGACTGAGCAGGGGATCTACTAGAGGTTTGGTCGCTTCGAGCCTTGACCTTCGGCGCGACTACTCACATGGTCCTCAAAAGATTTGAGAATCTGCACGGAGCAGTAAAATGAAATGGCTGGCGGCTCTGATGTCTTGCGCAATGCTGAGCACCCCGGTGCTTGCCCGCGAGATTACGCCCGCGGAAGAGCGCGATAGTTCCTACACCGCGAGCCTGCCGGCCTGCGAGGACCCTCTGGTTCTCTACAGCGTGGCCAACAGGTTCTCCCGGAAGGAGGCCCGCTTCTGGAATTCGCCCCTCGAGATCGTGCAGTTCGAGGGCGTTCGGCAGGAAGCCTGGCGTCCGTGGGGCCTGGACTATATCCCCCGCCGCTTCTGCACCGGCACGGTTCTCATCTCGGATGGCAGCCGGCACCGGATCGACTTCTCGATCCGTAAGGACCTCGACTTCATCGGGGTCTCCTGGGGAACCGAGGCGTGCGTCGAAGGGTTTGATCGCAATTATGCGTACGCCCCTCAATGCAAGCAGGCCCAGCCTTGATCGATAGAGCGCGCCGAGCCCTCTTCGGCGCGCTCCTGGCTTTAGCGTCTCCCGCCTTCGCTCAGGATCTTGAGCAGCGCGGCGCGCCTGCGGGGCAGTTTGACTTCTATGTACTCGCGCTTTCCTGGTCGCCCGGCTTTTGCGAATTGTCGGGGGGTGCCAAAAAGCGCGATCAATGCAACTCCGGTCGCGGGCTGAGTTTTGTCGTGCACGGCCTCTGGCCGCAGAACGAGCAGGACTATCCGGTTTTTTGCGAGCCCAGCGGACGCTTTGTTCCCCGCATGGCGCTTGAGGAAGCGCAGGGCGTTTTTCCGGAGGAGGGGCTCGCGCGTTACGAATGGCGCAAGCACGGCACCTGTTCCGGTGTCAGCCCGTCCGAATATTTCCGCCTCGTCCGGCAGGCGCGTGATCGGGTTCGCATCCCGGAGAGCTTCACGAAGGTCACGTCCGATGTGAAAACGATGCCGATGGAAATCGAGCGCGTCTTCATGGAGGCCAATCCCGGACTTCGTCAGGATATGATGGCGGTTTCCTGCAAGCGGCGCGTGCTCGAGGAAGTCCGCATTTGCCTCGACCGGGATTTGCGGCAGTTTCGCCAATGCCCGGGCGTCGATCGCGCCGGGTGCCGATACGGGGATGTCGTCATCCCGGCTTTGCGATAGGGCCATGAATTACAGGCACGCCTTTCACGCCGGCAACTTCGCCGATGTCATGAAGCATGCGCTGCTGGTGCGCATCCTGTGCTACCTGCAGCGCAAGGAAACGCCGCTGCGCGTCATCGACACGCATGCAGGCATCGGCCTTTACGATCTCACAGGCGACGAGGCTGGGCGCACGGGCGAGTGGATCGACGGGATCGGCAGGCTCGACGAGCCCTTCGCGCAAAACGTCGAAGAGCTTCTCGCGCCCTATCGGCGCGTCGTCAGCGACGTGCGGGCGCGGCACGGGCAGAACACCTATCCCGGTTCGCCCGCCATCATTCGCGAGTTGCTGCGGCGGCAGGACAAGGGCGTTTTCGTCGAGCTGCACCCCGCCGACAATGCGGTTCTCTCTGCGCGCTTCAACGAAGTCGCCAATCTGAAGGTTCTTCATCTCGATGGATGGACCGCGCTTCACGCGCTGATCCCGCCGAAGGAGAAGCGCGGCCTCGTTCTGATCGATCCGCCTTTTGAAAAGCCGAATGAGTTGGAGCGCCTTGGAACTGAGATCCTTGCCGCTTTGCGCAAATGGCCGACGGGCGTTTATGCCGGATGGTATCCCATCAAGGACGCCGCGCCGGTCGATGCGCTGTTCGAGCGACTGCAGGCGGAGTGTCCGCGTCCGGGCCTGCGACTCGAGCTCATGGTGGACGATCCGCGCGATCCGACGCGGCTCAACGGGAGCGGCCTTCTCATCGTCAATCCTTATTGGACCTTGCGGGAGGAGGCCGAGATTCTCTTGCCCGCATTGGCGGAGCGGCTCTCACGCCAGGGGTATGGCGCATACCGTTGCGAGGCGTTCGGTCCGCCCGCCTAGAGCATGATCAGAACAAGTGGGAACCGGTTGTTCGCCTTAGATCATGCGGCAATAAAGGAAACGAGAGGCTGATCGTGTTTCAAGAGACACGATCAGCCTCTAGAGTGGATGCTTACCCGGATAACCTCAGGGGGGCGACCATATCCGGCCTTGCGGCGGGCCTTCACATTGTTCATGACAAGGCACCCGTTCCCTTGAGGTGCTCCATGCTGGTTCTTCGCTCGTCGCCCACTTCGCCCTTCGGCCGCAAGGTCAAGATCGCCGCCGAACTTCTCGGCCTTCTCGACCGGATCGAAATCGTCCCCGCAGATACCAATGATCCCGCCGACAGCCTGCGCGAACAGAACCCTTTGGGCAAAATCCCGGCGCTGGTTTTGGAGAACGGCGAGGCGCTCTATGACTCGCGCGTGATCGTCGAGTATCTCGATTTCGTGGCCGGTGGCGGCAAGATCATCCCGGCTGGCCTCGATCGCTTCAAGGCGCTGCGCGAGCAGGCGCTGGCCGACGGCATCATGGATGCGGCTTTGCTGCAGGTTTACGAGGGGCGCTTTCGTGCACCCGAGAAGCACGAGCCGAAATGGGTGGAGCATCAGGCTGCGAAGGTCGAGCGCGGTCTTGCCTATGCGGAAAAGACGCTCTCCGCGCCCGCACCGCAGCTTCATATCGGTCACATCACGCTCGCCTGTGCGCTCGGCTACCTCGATCTGCGCATGGGCGGCGAATGGCGCAAGACACATCCAAAGCTCGTGGCGTGGCTCGTCGATTTCGAGGCGCGCGTGCCCGCCTTCGAGCATACGAAACTGAAGTCCTGATCAAACAAAAGGCCCGGTGTTTCCACCGGGCCTTTTTCCTTCGCGATAGCGATGGATTTTAGTAGCTGTTGAACTTGTAGTTCAGGCCAGCGCGCACAACGCCGAACTCGGTGTTGCCGTTGTTGCCGAACGCGACGTTGTTCAGCAGGAGGTTGTCGTTGCCGCGGTCGAGATTGACGTAGAGGCCTTCGAGCTTCGCAGTCAGGTTGTTGGTGAAGGCGTACTCGACACCGCCGCCGACCGTCCAGCCGCCGTTCGAGCTGCTGCTGAAGCTGTTGCCAGCCACATCGCCGTAAGCGAAACCGCCGGTGGCGTAGATGAGAGCGCGGTCGAACGCATAACCGGCGCGCACGCGCACGGTGCCGAAGTAGTTGTCGCTGCTGTTGTTGTTGAAGCCGAGAACAGCCCCGTTCCCAACAAACACAGCATTGTTGTTGTTGCCGCCGATGTCGGCGTACTGGATATCGGTTTCAGCACCGATGACGAACTGGCCGATCTGATAGTTGTATCCGATCTGACCGCCGCCGACGAAGCCACCGTCGTTGTTCGAGCTGACGAAGCCGATGCCCGGAACGAACACGTTATCGTTGTTCGTGTTCCAGCCGTAACCGGCGTTCACGCCGACGTAGAAGCCGGTCCAGGTGAAGGCCGGGACGACCGGAACAATGGGGGCCGGTGCTACTTTGCGAGCGGGGAGGTCCGCAGCAGCGGCAGCTCCGACAAGACCGACGAGCGCAACGCCGGCGAGAAGAATCTTCTTCATGGTCTCCATTCCTATCGTTGTCTGATCCGGAGCATGGGAGCCCCGGAAGACTTACAAGCACCTTATAAAGCGATTGCCGCACGAGAGCTGTTGCCCGCCTATCACAGCGCTTGAGGGCACCATGGCGGCTTTATGGCAGCAATGTGTGTGCCTTCCCCTTGTGGCATCGCTAGGGTTCAACGCTGAGCTTCGCGAGTGGTTCGATCTCAGGATGCAAAAAGTCGGCTTCTGCCGTAAGTTGAAAACCTATGCGGTATAAAGGCAACAGTGAGGAGCAAGGGGTGGACAAGATCGCCTTGGTGACGGGCGGAGCCCGCCGGATCGGCAGGAGCATTGTCCTAAAACTGGCTGCGGAAGGGTATTCTGTCGCCATCCATTGCCACAATTCACTCACCGAGGCGGAGGAACTCGCCACCCGCATCGCTGGGTCCGGTGGCAGGGCGACCGTGGTTCGCGCGAATCTCCGGGAGCCGCGCGAAGTGGCCAGAATCGTTCCTGAGGCCGTTCGGGCGCTCGGTCCGCTCACCCTTCTCGTCAACAATGCCTCGCTGTTCGAGCCTGATGAGCTGCTCACTCTCGAGGATGAAAGTTGGGATCGCCATTTCGCTGCGAACCTGCGTGCTCCGGTTTTTCTGGCGCGGGATTTCGCGCGTCAGCTGCCTCAGGATCGCGAGGGTTCCATCGTCAACATCATCGACCAGCGAGTGTGGAAGCCGACGCCACATTTCTTCTCGTATGGGCTCACGAAGGCGGCCCTCTTTTCCGCGACGCAAACGATGGCGCAGGCTCTCGCGCCGCGCATCCGCGTCAACGCGGTCGGCCCCGGTCCGACGCTGACGGGGGAGCGCCAGAGCGAGGAGGATTTCGCCCGCCAGAGCGCCAGCGTGCTGCTCGGCCATGGCGGGACGCCGGCGGAGATCGCCGAGGCGGTTCTTTATCTCGCGCGGGCGCGCAGCGTCACCGGCCAGATGATCGCGGTGGATGGTGGCCAGCATCTCGCCTGGGAGACGCCGGACGTCGTTGGCATCAAAGAATGAGCGGACTCGGTAGAAGCGTGATCGCCGAAATCAGACGGCCGTAATCCGGCTCCTTGCGGTGAGTGGTGCGCCGGTAGCTGTAAAAGCGCCCCTCGTCGGAATAGGTGCACAGGCCAAGATCCGCGAATTCGCCGATGCCGGCGGCCTCTAGGCGTGCGCCGATATAGGCGGGCAGGTCGAACTGCGCATGGCCCTCGCGAATGCTAGGCACGAAGAAGCGCCGGTTGTCAGCATCGTGCTCGGCAAAACGCTCGACGAAATCGGCACCCACTTCATAAGCCGCCTGGCTGATGGTCGGGCCCAGGACCGCGACGATGCTTTCGCGATCCGCGCCGAGATTTTCCATCGCGCCGATCGTCGCTTCGAGAACGCCGGTCAGCGCGCCCTTCCAGCCCGCATGCGCCGCGCCGATGACACCGGTTTCCGGATCGCAGAACAGTACCGGGCCGCAATCGGCCGTCGAGATGCCGAGGGCAAGGCCTGGAACATTCGTCACCATAGCGTCGGCCTTCGGGCGCTCTCCCGTCCACGGGCCTTCGACCGTGACGACATCGGCGGAATGAACCTGATAGAGGCTCAACAGGGCGCTTCCCACATCGAGATCGGCGGCCATGCGGCGGCGGTTTTCCGCGATATTGGCCGGATCGTCCGAGGAACCGAGACCGCCGTTCAGGGAAGCGTAGATGCCCTGTGAGACGCCGCCCTGCCGCGTGAAGAAAGCGTGCTTGATGTTCGGGTAGGAGGCGAGTTCTGGCGCTTCGATGAACATGGCTCTTAAGATTCCGCCTTTGAAAAACGCCCCTTCGGCAATCCGGGCACGGCTTCAAGATCGGGATGGCTTAGGGCCAAAACCTTAAAAAGCTCACCCATGCCCTTTTCGCCCGGCTCCGTCAGACGCCGGACGGCGCTGTCGATATCGGCCGCCTGTTGCTCGGTGGCGCGCTGCTTCAACGAACGCGCCCGCGTTTCGATCCCTAAAGCCGTCAGGAATGCAGCCTGCGTCACCGGTCCGTGGAAACTTGCTCCGCCGTCGATGCCAGCTTTGGCCAGCCAGTGAAAATCCACGTGGGTCGTCAGGTCGGCCTCGCCGGGCTCATGCAGCGGATCGACATAAGCGTGCCGGTGCAGCGCCTGCAGCGTGTCGCCGAAGGCAGGCCCCCAATAGCCGTAATCGATGAAGAGAGCTGCACCGCCATCGCTTGAAAGCCGCCGCGCGAGTGTGCCGGCGATGCCGATGGAGGCGGTTGGAATCTCGAGCACATCGCCGAGCCGATGCGGCGCTTGCGTCAATGTTCTTTCCGGCTCGGCGCTCAGGCCGAAGGTCAGGCCTGCATCGCTGAGGCCGACGAGGCGCTCGCACCAGCCGCGCTCGGTCGCAATGTATTGCCGCACGGGGAGGGCGTCGAAAAACTCATTGGCGAAAATGATCGCGGGGCCTGCCGGAGCATCCTCGACGCGGTCGTGCCAGAACACTGCAACGCCGGAGGGCGCGAGCGCCGCGCGCTGGCGTTCACGTAAAGTAGGGCTCGTCTCGATGAAATGGACGCTCAGCGCGGCTTTGAAGGCGGGCAGCACTTTCGCGGCGCGCAACGCGTCGGCCATGAGCGTCCCGCGGCCGGGGCCGAGTTCGATCAGGCGGCACTGCGAAGGACTACCCATCGCCATCCAGACCTCGGCGGCCCAGAGGCCCAGGAGCTCGCCGAAAATCTGGCTGATCTCCGGCGCGGTCGTGAAATCGCCGCGCGCGCCGAGCGGATCGCGGGTGGCGTAATAGTGCTGAAGGCAGAGGCTCATGTAGCGCTCGATGGTGACCGGTCCTTCGAGGGCGATCAACTCGCGCAAGTGAGCCTCGATCCCGCTCACGCCGATGCCTTGGTCTTGCCGCGCGCGGCAGCCCACATCAGGCCGAGGCCGAGGAGGGCGAGCGGGAGCGAGAGCACCATGCCCATCGTGATGCCCCCGCCAAGGAACTGGAACGCAGAGCCGAACAGGAAGCCCAGTTGCGCATCGGGCTCGCGGAAGAACTCGCAGACGATGCGCGCAAGCGCATAGCCCACGACGAACAAACCGCTGAGAAGGCCGGGGCGGCGGAAGCCGAAGCGGTTCACCGCAACGGCCATGATGACGAACAGGATCAGGCCTTCGCCAAACGCCTCATAAAGCTGGCTCGGGTGGCGGGGCAGGGGGCCGGCATGGGGGAAGATGACGGCATAAGGAAAATCCGGCGCGGGGCGGCCCCAAAGCTCGCCATTGATGAAGTTTGCGATGCGCCCGAAAAAGAGGCCGATGGGGGCCACGACCGAGGCGAGGTCGAGGACCGACAGGGCGTTCAGCCCGCGTCTGCGGGCGAAAAGGATGATCGCCAGCGTCGCGCCGATCAGGCCGCCGTGGAACGACATGCCGCCATGCCAGATGGCGAAGATCTCCAGAGGCTCGGCCAGATAGGCACTGAGATTGTAAAACAGCACGTAGCCGGTGCGCCCGCCGAGGACGACGCCCAGCGCCGCCCAGACGATGAGATCGTCGATGTCGATGGGCTTCGGCTGGGGCAGGGGCGTCCACAGGGCTGCCTTGGCCGCGAGCCGCTTGGCATAGAACCAGCCGCCGAGGAGCCCGACGATGTAGGCCAGCGCGTACCAGCGGATCGCGAGCGGCCCGATGGAAATGACCACGGGATCGATGGCGGGGAAGGGAATCGCGAAAAGGGGCATATCAACCTGTTCGTAAGCGCGCTGCCATTGGACCGAGTGGGAAGAAACCGTCAACCCTGTTGCAGTTTCGCGGGAAAGCGACCACATGATGATGGAGACTTTTTCCGCGCCGGAACGTGTTTTTCGCCGCTTTTTTCGATGGATTGACCGATGTCCCAGACCTCCAGCAGGATTTTCGATGAAATCGCCCGCCTGGCGACCGATGCCGCCGGCGCTGCCCAGGGCGTCAAGCGCGAGGTCGAGACCGTCGCGAAGGCCCAGATCGAGCGCCTCATCAAGGACATGGACGTGGCAAGCCGCGAGGAGGTCGAGGTCCTGCGCGAGATGGTGCTGGCCGCGCGCGAAGAAAACGAGCGGCTGAGCGCCCGCCTGAAGGCGCTCGAGGATCGACTCGGCCAGTAATGGCAAGCCGGCCCCTGTCGAAAGTCTATATGTATCCAACGTAGACCTGCCATGTGGCGGGCCGTTGTGGACAGGTGAAGCAAGCGCATTGTGAGGCCGGCTAAAATCCTGGACTGTCGAGTTGTGAGCCGATTCGTGTTCGGAGCGTGATTCATCTGCCAAAAGTTCAAGGTTTGACAGGGAAATACGCTTCAGAAAGGTCGCGAAAAGGCAATTCTGTTGCAAGGGGCCTTTTCGGCCTTGTGCTTGCTTGAGACAATCTGGGTCGACATGTCCTTGCTACCTCTCGAAATTGACCGCGCCGAGCACCCTCTCGACATCGTTGAGAGGCTGGCTTCCCTGCGCGATTGGATCTTCGACCGGGCCGACGACGATGAGATGTCGATCACCATCGACGGCACATGGTGCGAGTTCAATGTCGCCTTCACCTGGCTCGAAGACGTCGAGGCGCTTCATGTGGCCTGCGCCTTCGACCTGAAGGTCTCCACGCGCCGTCGCCGGGAGGTTCTCGATCTCATCGCGCGGATCAACGAACAATTGTGGATTGGCCATTTCGACCTTTGGTCGACGGGCAACGTGGTGATGTTCCGCCACGGGCTCCTGCTCGCCGGCGGCGCGGAGCCGACGCAGCGCCAGTGCGAGACCATGCTCAAGGTCGCGGTCGAGGCGTGCGAGCGCTACTATCAGGCGTTCCAGTTCGTGATGTGGGGCGGCAAGTCTGCGCAGGAAGCGCTGGACTGCGTTCTGTTCGAAACGGAAGGCGAGGCCTGACAAAGCACGATCCGGCGAAGTGGGCACCGGTTCGCCGAAGAGACCGTCGTTCAGGGCAATCTCGACAGGGCGTGACGGAGGTGGAATAGATACGCCTCCTCACCTTACCCGATAGGTTGCCATGTCCGCTCAAGCCTCCGCTCTTCCCTCATCGCTCGTTCTCGTCGGCGCTGGAAAAATGGGCGGCGCGATGCTGGAAGGATGGCTTGCTGTCGGCATGCCGGGCTCTGCCCTTACGGTCGTCGATCCGCGCCCTTCCGACGAGATGGCGCATCTTTGCGCGGCGCGTGGCATCGCACTCAACCCCACGACGGTGAAGCCGCCTGCGGTTCTGGTTTTCGCGATCAAGCCGCAGATGCTCGATGACGCTGCGCCCGCGATCAACGCATGGCTTTCTCCCGAGACGCTCATCGTCTCGGTCCTCGCAGGCAAGACCATCGGCAACCTTCTCGACAAGCTGCCGAACGCCAGGGCGGTGGTCCGCGCAATGCCGAACCTTCCAGCGAGCATCGGGCGCGGCGCGACGGGGGCTGCCGCCAACGGCCACGTCAGCACGGCGCAGAAAGCGACAGCCGATGCGCTTTTACGCGCGGTCGGCATTGTCGAATGGCTCCCTTCGGAAGATCTCATCGACGCCGTGACGGCGGTTTCCGGTTCCGGCCCCGCTTATGTGTTCCATCTCGTCGAATGCCTTGCCGAGGCCGGTGCGGCAGCCGGTCTTCCGGCGGACCTTGCGGCACGTCTCGCACGGGCCACGGTGACAGGCGCGGGAGAGCTTCTCCTGCAGAGTGATCTTTCACCCGCGACGCTTCGTCAGAACGTCACGTCACCCGGCGGAACGACGGCGGCGGCGCTCGAAGTTCTGATGGCCGATCCTGGCGGATTAAAAGCTCTCATGCGTGAGGCCGTCGCCGCTGCAAAGCGTCGCGCTGAGGAGCTTGCGGGCTGACGCGCGATGGCAAACGCCCGGCACGATCCTAGATGAGAAGCAAAGCTCTTCTGGAGGACGCCATGACGACAGAAGTTCCGACACCTTCCGCTGGATCGAAGAAAGAGGCCATCGTTCACGCTCTCATGCGGCTTGCCGCCGAACGCACCTGGAGTGAGATCGAGATCACCCATATCGCGCGCGCCGCCAATGTGAGCCTTGCGGAGTTCCGTGATCTCTTTCCCTCAAAGGGCGCCGTTCTCGAAGCCTTTTCGCGCATGATCGACCGGCAGGTTCTCGATGCGACGACCTCCGAACTTGCGGCAGAGCCCGCGCGCGAACGGATTTTCGATGTGATGATGCGCCGGCTTGATGCGCTCACGCCCTATAAGCGTGCACTGAAGCGCATCGCGCACGGTTTCGATCTCGATCCTTTCGCGCTCGCGGCCCTCAACCGTTCAGCCGTCAACTCACAGCGATTCATGCTTGCTGCTGCGGCCGTTCCAACGGAAGGGGCGCTCGGCGGCTTGAAACTTCAAGGCGCGGCCATCGTCTTCGCGAAGACGATGCGGACCTGGCTTCGTGACGATGATCCCGCTCTTGCGCGCACCATGGCGCGGCTCGATCGGGAATTGAGGCGAGGGGAGCGCTTTCTTCAAGGGGCTGACGATTTCTGCCGGTTGACAGCGCCTTTCCGCGCACTGGGCCGCGCTTGCTTCAGACCGGGATACCGGCATGATGAAACCCGGGGTCGCGGGAAGGATGGCGAAGCGAGCAATCCGGCGTCGGCGATCTAAAAAAATTCTGCGGGGGCGAGATGGATCATGAGACGGCGGCCGCGCCGACAATTACGTTCGACGATTTTCTCAAGGTCGATATCCGCGTCGGGCAGATCGTTGCGGCAGAGCCGTTTCCAGAAGCGCGCAAGCCAGCGTTCAAGCTGACCATCGATTTCGGGCCTGAGATCGGCATCAAGCGGTCGTCGGCGCAGATTACGGTGAACCACACTCTCGAAGGCCTCGTCGGCCAACAGGTTCTCGCGGTCGTGAATTTTCCGCCCCGACAGATCGGCCCGTTCATATCGCAGGTTTTGACGCTCGGCGTGCCCGATGCAAATGGCGACGTGATGCTGATCCGCCCCGACCGTGGCGTGCCTGTCGGCGGCAGGCTTTACTGAGGTTCATCAGGCCGGCAGGCGAACCGTTGCGCGCAAGCCCCCCAAGGGACTGTCGCCGAGAATGATGTCGCCGCCATGCGCTCGCGCGATGTCGCGCGCGATGGCAAGGCCAAGGCCTGAGCCGCCCTCATCCTGATTGCGCGCCTCATCGAGCCGGAAGAACGGCTTGAACACTTCGTCGCGCATTTCGGGCGAAATGCCGGGGCCGTCGTCGTCAACATGAAGCACGAGCCAGCGCGTCTCGTGGTTGGCGGAAATCTCGATGGTGTCGCCGTGCCGCGCCGCGTTGGCGACGAGGTTGAAGAGAAGCCTGCGGAAGGCATCGATACGGACCGTGATATTCGGATCGCCGACGACGTCCAGCGTTGTCATGTGTCCCTGGCGCTCCGCGTCTGATTGCACTTCGCCAAGCAGCTCGCGCAGATCCGTGGTCACTGCCTGCTCGCCGGTGTCGCCGCGCGCGAAGGAGAGATAGCCTTCGAGCATGCGGCTCATCTCGTCCACGTCGCGCTTCAGGTCCTCGATTTCCGGCGTCTGCTTCATCAAGGCGAGGGACAGCTTGAAGCGCGTGAGAATTGTGCGCAGGTCGTGGCTGACACCGTTCAGCATCGTCGTACGCTGTTCGATGCTGCGCTCGATGCGGCGCTTCATCTCGATGAACGCATGACCGGCCTGACGCACCTCGCGCGCCCCGCGCGGGCGGAATTCGATCTCACGCCCTTTACCGAGAGCCTCCGCCGCTTCCGCAAGTTTCAGGATCGGGCGGATCTGGTTGCGCAGGAAGAGAATGGCGATGCCGAGCAGGACGAGGGAGGATGCTCCCATCCACACCAGGAAGATATGCGAGTTCGACGCATAGGCCTGGCTGCGCCGCGCGAGAACGCGCATCACGTCGCGATTGTCCAGCTTGACGCGGATCTCGATGTAGTTCGAGCGCCCGACCGTATCCATCCAATAGGGGCGGTCGATCTGCCGACGCAACTCGTCGGAGAGCGTTTCATCGAGAATGGAAAAGAAGGGCTTCGGACCCGGTGGAGGCAGATCGGTGTCGTGCAGGATGTCGACATCGAGCTGGAGCCTGTCGGACGCGATGCGCGACAGCGTCTCCGCATCGCGATCCTGCGGATAGCTTTGATAGATATCGACCAAAGCCGCCACGTCGGCCGTGACGGCGGCAGAGAGGCGGCGCGTCACGAGCTGCCAATGCCGCTCCATGAAGACATAGGCGATGACCGACTGCAGCAGAACGACCGGCGCAATGATGATGATGAGCGAGCGCGCGTAAAGGCCCTTCGGCAACAAGTTGCCGAACCCGCGCATGACGCGGTCGATGAACGGGTACTTGAAGAAACGGCTGACTTTCATCGGTCGAGAACGAGACGGTAGCCGATCCCGCGCACTGTTTGCAGAAAGATCGGGTTGGCGGGGTCTTCCTCGATCTTGCGGCGCAGGCGGTTGATCTGCACGTCGACGGTGCGCTCGTTCGCGCCGAGGCCGTTGCCCGCCAGCTCCTCGCGCGCGACATTGCCGCCGGCGCGCTCGCCGAGGATGTTGAGAATTTCGCGCTCGCGTTCGGTGATCCGCACGAGCTCATCATCGCGCCGCAACTCGCCGCGGTCGAAGCGATAGGTGAAGGGGCCGAAGCGGATCTGATCGGGCGTCTCGCTCTCGGCCGCCACTGCCACCGGCACCGCACGCTTGAGAATGTTGCCGAGTCGCAAAAGGAGTTCACGCGGCTCGAAGGGTTTCGGAAGATAATCGTCGACGCCGATTTCGAGTCCCTTGACGCGATCGTCCGTGTCCGCGCGGGCGGTGAGCATCAGGATCGGGATCGGCGATTGGCTGCGCAGCGAGCGCGCATAATCGAAGCCGGACTCTCCCGGCATCATCACGTCGAGAACGAGCGCGTCGAACACGAAGTTTTCCGCCTTCGCCCGCGCCTCCGCGGCATTCGCCGCCGCCGTCACCCGGTACCCGTTCTCGCCGAGAAAACGCGCGAGAAGATCGCGCAGACGACGGTCGTCATCCACGACGAGAATGTGGGGGGCGTGATCGGGGATGTCGACGCGAGGTGCTTCCATGTCGGTTCTTAATGTCAGTTCTTGCCGCCGAAAACGAGCCGCTCCACATGCGCGCGATCGTCGGCATCGATCATACGCAAGAGATAGCCGCTGATGAGGCGCTTCGCGCCGGGGTCGAGATCGCCCATGGCGCGCATGATACGCTGGGTTTGGAGCTGAGAGAAACTCAAGGCGAGATCGTGCCCGGCCGCCGTCGTCTGCAGGTGCCTCTGGCGGCGGTCCGCCGTGCCCGTGCTGCTCGTGATGAAGCCCTTTTCGATGAGTTCCTTGAGGACCCGGTTGAGGCTCTGCTTCGTAATCCGCAGGATGTCGAGGAGTTCCGCAATGGTCAGCCCCGGTTGCCGGTCCACGAAGTGCAGCACCCGGTGATGGGCACGGCCAAAGCCGTACTCGGCGAGAATCCGGTCGGGATCGCTCACGAAGTCGCGGTAGGCGAAGAAGAAAAGCTCGATCAGGTCATAGGCCGGTGTCCCGGCGGCGGGGTCCGCGTCGGGCCTTTGCATTTTCAGAGCCTGGACTGTGTCTGGCACTATCCTCAATCCATTTTTAAGTCAGCCTTATTGACATATCTCAGGCCGATTGTTACTCGTCAAGCCGCTCCCGTGAAACGAATGAACCTTAAACGCCACGGAAGAGCATCGGAAATTTCAAAACCGGTGTTTTACGCCAAGCGACCTACAGTCCCAAGGAGACGACACATGTCCGCTACCCCCTTCGATCAACGTGATGGATGGATCTGGTATGACGGACAGATCGTACCGTGGAAAGACGCCAAAGTGCACGTTCTAACGCACGGTCTCCATTATGGGTCGGGCGTGTTCGAGGGCGAGCGTGCTTATGGCGGCGAGGTCTTCAAGTCGACCCAGCACTCCGAGCGCCTGAAGAAATCGGCCCAGATCCTCGATTTCGAGATTCCCTTCACCGTGGCTGAGATCGATGCGGCCAAGCGCCTTGTTCTGGAAAAGAACGGGCAGCGGGATGCCTATCTGCGCCCCGTCGCCTGGCGCGGCTCCGAGATGATGGGAGTTGCGGCCCAGCAGAACAAGATCCACCTCGCCATCGCGAGCTGGGAATGGCCGAGCTATTTCGACCCGGCCCAGAAGATGAAGGGCATCCGCATCGACATCGCGGATTACCGCCGCCCCGATCCGGCGACCGCGCCCTCCGCGGCCAAGGCTTCCGGCCTCTACATGATCTGCACCATCTCCAAGCATCGCGCGGAGCGTAAGGGCTATGCCGACGCGCTCATGTTCGACTGGCAGGGGCGCGTGGCGGAATGCACGGGCGCCAACGTGTTCTTCATCAAGGACGGTGCGGTGCATACCCCGATCGCCGATTGCTTCCTTGACGGCATCACCCGTCAGACGGTGATCGAACTCGCCAAGCGGCGCGGCTTTGCCGTGGCCGAGCGGCGCATCATGCCGGAGGAGCTCTCCTCCTTCACCGAGTGCTTCATCACCGGCACGGCGGCCGAGGTGACGCCGGTTTCCGAAATCGGGCCCTACAAGTTCCAGCCGGGCAACATGACCAAGATCCTCATGGACGATTACTCGTCCGAGGTTCTGCCGAAGGCCAGGGCGGCCTGATCGGCGAGGCCCACCACCGAAGCAGGCGGGTCTCAGCTTTCTCATCACCCGGCGCGGGGATTGTCGAAATCCTCCGCGTCGGGAATGCGGTTGAAGGCGATTTTCGCACCCGCATAGCCGCCCGGGATCGCGGCCCAGGGGCCGAAATGGAGCATCCGGCTCTTGTACTGGGCGTTGAGCCTGTCCGCGACGAGCGACAGGCTTTCCATGCGCCGGCGCAGTTGCGCGTCCGGCGTATCCGAGAAGAGATCTCTCCCGGCCTCCGTCATGGGCTGCAAGTCGTGCAGGACGATGTGCAGGCTGTGGGCGCGGCGGGAGGTGTATTCGCGCTTCGCGCGGCGAAAAAGTTCCGCGAGCGCGGTCAGGAACGCGGGATCGTCCCAGGCTGCCGGAAAGCGCTTCTCCCCATGCCACTCGGCCCCCTGGCGGTCGTTGAGCCAAAGCCCGAGGGAGCGGGCCGCGAAGCCTTCCCGCCGCATTCGGCTTGCAGCCTTGGCGAGCAGAACCCGGGCGCAGGCATAAGCTCCGCCCAGGTGCCGCCATTCCGCCGGCAGAATCCTGCCGTGCCCGAACATCCGCCGCTCCGTCTCCGGGCGCTCCACCGCATAGCCATGCAAGCCCATCCACAGGCGCTCACCCTCGACGCTGCCCCAGATGCGGCGCGCTTCCTTCGGTTGAAGCCTCAGGAAACCCGCCATGTCGGTGACGCCGGCCCGTGCGAGCCGCGCGGCGTTGCCCTTGGCAATGCCGGGCACCTCCGTCAAAGGCAGGGTCAGGAGCGGTCCTGGCAGGTCGTCGGGATGAAAGATCACCAGCCCGTCCGGCTTGTTCATCTCCGCCGCGATCTTGGCGAGAAGATCGTTGGGCCCAAGGCCGATGGAGCAGGTGAGGGCGGGGCTGAACGTTTCCGCGAGCTTGTCCTTGATGCGCAGCGCGATAGCCTCAGCCTGTCTCTGCTCCGAGGGAAGCAGGGCGCAGACCATCTCGTCGATGGAGCGGACGCCCTTCACGGGAACGACACTCTCCACGGTTTCAAGGATTGCCTTGTGCAGGGCGACATAGGTTTCATGCCTCGCCTCCACCAGAACGATGGAGGGGCATTGCTGCCGCGCCTCGCGCACGACCATGCCGCGCTTGAGGCCGAGGGCCTTCGCTTCCCGGCTGACGGCGATGAGCCCCGTGTGATCGGACGCGACGGGAATGACGCCCACGGGCCGCCCGCACAGGCGCGGATCGAGATGCTGCTCCGCGCTGGCGAAGAAGGAATCGAAATCGATGTACAACCGTTCAAGGCCCGAGGGCCACAGCGCGCTCATGTCTTTCCATGATGTCGAGAACAAAAAAAGAACATACCCCGATGCCTCCATCAAGACCAGACCCTGTGAATAACGGGGAAGAAGTGATGGCCTCCGGCTCGGCATCCATTGTACAGGAATGCGTTCAGAGGTTTCGAACAAAAATGGAACACTGATGCGTTTTACGTTTTGTTAACTTTCTTTAAGGCCTTGGGAGCGTGGCCGCCGAGCGCATTATCTTAAGCGTAAGCTTGCGGACGTTACGTCAAGCGTTGCCGTTCAATTCAGCCTTAGATCGCCCACAATTTCAGAGCGTCATCCCGCCGACGAGATTCACGAGTTGAGAATGGACCATCGCCGTCAACCCCACCTCACATTGAAGCGCATCCTGAAAGGGCCGCTTCTGGCCCTGGCGATTGTGGTGGTGATCGTCGACGACGCGTTTCGGGCAGTCGTCGTTCCGGCGGTCCGGCGGCTGGCCCGGATCGACGTCATGCGGCGGCTCGAGGCGCTGATCGCACGGCTGCCACCGTACGGGATCCTCACGCTCTTTCTCGTCCCGCTGGCGATCATCGAGCCCTTCAAGATCTACGGGCTCTACCTGATGGGGCTCGGGCATGTCGGTGCGGGGCTTTTCGTCTTCGCGCTCGCGAAGGTTATCGGCGTCGGGCTGGCCGAGCGTCTTTTCGCCATCGGGCGGGGCAAGCTTCTGAGCATCCGCTGGTTCGCCTGGTGCTTCGCCAAATCCCTGGCCATTCGCGATTTCGTTCATGAGCGGCTTATGCGGACGAAATTCTGGCGGCAGGCGAGGATGATCGTCGCCCGCATCCGCCACAACCTTGCCGCGGCGAAAGCATCCTTCGCGCGATGGCGTGCCGCGAACGGACGGGGCCGTTTCGCCGCGGCCCGGCGCCGGGTGCGCCGTCTCCTCGCCTCGTCCTGACACTCTTGCCCTCTTCAAAAAGATCGCCGCTCCCCTTTTGACGGCGCGAAGCCATGCTTACATGGGGCGGGGAGGAATGTTTCTGTGACGAAGACTTCGTATTTTCATCGAAAGAGCGCCGTTGCCATGCTGGCCGTCGTGTTGACCCTGGCCGCAGGCGTTGCCGAGGCGCGGATGGGCGGCGGACGCAGCAGCTTCGGCTCGCGCGGCGCGCGCACCTGGAGCGCCCCTCCGGCAACGAGCACCGCGCCGAACACGGCTGCGCCAATCCAGCGCTCGCAAACCCCCAATCTCGGCCCGATGGACCAAAGAACGGTTCCGCCGGTCGGAACGGCCGCGCAACCGCGCCGCTTCGGTTTTGGAACGGGTCTCGCCGCCGGACTTCTCGGCGCGGGTCTTTTCGGTATGCTGATGGGCAACGGTTTCTTCGGCGGTCTCAGCGGCCTCGGCTCGATCCTCGGGCTCGTCTTGCAGATCGGCCTGATCGCCTTGCTGGTATCCTTTGCCATGAAGTGGTTCCGCCGCCGCCAGCAGCCGGCCTTTGCCGGCCATGCCTATGCGAGCCCGTCGCCGGGTCCTTCCCCGCGCCCGGCCGGCAGTAGCTATGGCTCCGCGTTGGGCGGACTGGGCTCCCAGCGTGCGCAGGCTTCAGGCCCGGGCGCGACCCGCGATGAAGTCCGCGTCGGAGAGCAAGACTATGCCGCTTTCGAGAAGGCGCTCACCGATATCCAGGGTGCCTATTCGCGGGGCGATGTCGCCACGATCTGGCAATCGGCAACGCCGGAAATGGCGGGCTACATCCAGGAGGAGTTGAACGATTACGCCTCGCGCGGGCTCGTCAATTCCGTCTCGGACGTCCGCCTTCTGCAGGGCGACCTCGCCGAGGCATGGCGTGAGGGAAGCGCCGAATATGCGACCGTCGCCATGCGCTATTCCCTTGTCGATGTGACGCGGGAAAAGGCGAGTGGGCGCGTCGTCGAAGGTGATCCGGCCGTTCCGACCGAGGCGACGGAAATCTGGACGTTCCGACGCGACCAGGGCGGGCCGTGGAAATTGTCCGCCATTCAGCAACTGAACTGAGTGATAGGGTGGCTGGGATCTCTCCCAGCCACCCGTTACGCATCTGCAGCCTTATCGCTTTGCTTTCTGGGCTTTCGAGGTGGTCGGCTCTTCGACGGCGATACCCAGGTTCTTCCAGGTTTGCAGGTTCAGGGATTTGACCGTTTCGAAACGGGTCCGGGCCAGGGCCAGATTTTCCTCGTCATTTTCGACGGGCTTGCCCTCTTGCAAGAGACGCTGGCCCGCCTGACGAAGGATCTCCGCCACGAAAAGCGGGACGTCCTTTTCGCCCGTGCGAAGACCAAGCCAGAAGAGTTGCTGAAGACGGTCGATCCCAAAGGCCGATCCAGTCTCGCCCGATGCGAAATATCTCAGCTTTTTCTCATGGCGCGCATGTCTGGCGATGGCCATGTTCAGGCGGTCCGTCTGGGCCTGCCGCTCCGCAAGATCCTGCGGGGGCAGACAAGGAACGCATGAACCTTGTCCGATCAGAGCGGTCAACGTGCGGATCAGGCTGGTAAAATTTGCCTTTGCCAGCGTCGGCTCCTCCAGCATTTCCCTCAACGTGCGCGGACCGTTCGCAAGAGCCGAGCCGATGGCTTCGAGAACGTCCTCGCGCATGGCGAGGGCGCTGCGAACGCCGGCGACCTTCTTGGGCAGGTCCGAAACGGTGACGGAGAGGGCAAAACGCGTGTCGAGCCACATGGCCCGGACTGCGGTCGGGGCGAGCTTGATCGGGCCTTTGACGAAGATGTCGCGGCGGAATTGCTGGTTGATGATATGATCCCGGATCGTCTGCCGGAGTGCGACATCGTCAATTTCCGACAGCAACTGCAACTGCTCTTGTGACAGGTGCAATTCCTCGATCGCTTCCGTGAGGCCGGCGAAGCCCACCCATTGGAGTTTTGCCTCTGCAAGCTCTTCCGCCACATCGCAGAAGTAGAACGGATGCAGGTCCCGATTGAAGTATTCATGGGCAACGTAGTTGGGGTCGTGCGTCTTGATCTTCTCTAGCGTCTTGGAGACCTGGGGATTTTTTTCGAAGTATTGCGCATTCAGGGCCTGAAGGCGGGAAGCGAATTCGAGCGAGGCCTTGATGCGGGCCGAGCGGGATCCCGACCCGACCGTCTCCGCGTGTTCCACCAGCAAACGTCGCAACGGCATGGTCGCGCTCCATCCCGGCATGGCGTTGTAGGAGATGTAGACGAGGCCGCCCGGCTTGAGCTTGTCGCGGATGAAGCGCACGATCGTCTTGCGGTTTTCCGGCGAGATCCAGCTGTAGATGCCGTGAAGCGTGATGAAGTCAAAATCCGGAAGGTCGTCGCGCTTCAGGAACTCCTCGAAGCTGTCGTCGTAGAAGGCGATGTTTTTGAGTTGCGCCTCCTTCGCCAGTTCCCAGGCACCGGCGATGTGTGCAGGATTGAAGTCGGTCGCATGAAACTGGATGTGCGGATGCGCGGCCGCCAGGAGATTGGTCGAAAATCCCTGGCCGCACCCCAGTTCGCAATAAGTCAGTGGTTCGATGGCGCGCCCGGGAACCTGAATTCCTTGGGCCGCGGCGGCAAAACTCAGAAAACTGGGGCTCAACTCCCGGTAAAACCCATGAGTATAGCCAATGTCCACGACATACCCTTCCGCCCAGTTCGCCGCCATCTTTGCCCTCGAAATAAGTGTTAAACGTTATATCAATCGATCATAGCGATCCGCTCACGTGGCGTCCAATTGCGATCATGCGTCCACGCGCCGCAAATGATGGCGTTCCCGCAGCCAGCCGATATGGAGGGTAGGCGTTTGTTGCTCCCTTAGAGCGCGGTCAGAACAGGAGAGTCGGTTGTTCGCCCGGATCAGAGGAGCGGAGAAGCTGATCGTGTTTCAAAGAGATGCGAGATCGGCTTAATGGTCGCCGAAGGAGATCCGGACATCGCGCGGGCTGTTCAGGATCTCGATGAGGCTTTGGGCTATATGGCGCGCCTCATCGTCCTTGAGGCGCAGCATGAAGGGCGGCATTTGGCCCGCCTGCATCGCGATCACCGCCTGCCCGTTCTCGTCCATGCCGATGTCGATGGTCTGCGACGTGACATCCACGAGATCTTCCTCAGCCCCGATGTCGTCCTCGTCGCTTTCGCCGATCACGAAAAGAAGCTGGCTGACCGCCTTCACCAGGGAGCGGGCGGCTTGCGGGTCCATCACCACTGCGGTCGACTGTTCGCCTTTCTTGAAGGCGAGCTGGATGTTGTCGCCCTCAAGCGTGACGGAAATTCCGGCCATGCGTTCAATTCCTTTTCCGCGATATATGGGTATTATCCCGCGTGAGGGAAGGCATCTTCACTAAGGGAGAGGGGCTCTGAACCCGTCCCGATACCCATCCGCCTGACAAGATGAAATGGACTATTGCCAGGCTTCGTGACCGCTTATGGCATCTTAGCCAAGGGTAGACCTTGCCTTTTTTGGGGGTATCTCTTAGTTAAATTCCCATCGACATTTGGCCGGACGAATGGGCTGCTTCGCCTCTGGCACTGCCGGGCGCACGTCTCCTCTCTACCAAACTCGACCATTGACGGATCGGCAATCGGCGCTCCGTCCACGTGCAAACGATAGTGAAGGGTGTTCCAGATGGAAACCGGAACGGTGAAGTGGTACAACGGGACCAAGGGCTATGGCTTCATTCAGCCGGACAATGGCGGCAAGGACGTTTTCGTCCATGCTACCGCTCTTGAGCGTGCCGGCCTGCGTGGCCTCCGCGAGGGTCAGAAGATCTCTTACGAGCTTCAGACGGACCAGCGCACGGGCAAGACGTCTGCTGTGAACCTGCAGAACGCGTAAGTCATTTTTTGCCGGAGGGCGGGACCAGTCGCGTCCTCCTGCAGATGGCCGTTCCGGTTCGGGGCGGCCTTTTTGTTGTTTAACGGAAGGCTTTAATGGCAAAGGAAGAACTCATCACCTTCGAGGGTCTCGTGACCGAAATTCTGCCGGACGCCCGCTATCGGGTGCAGCTGGACAACGGGCATGAGGTGATTGCCTACACCGCAGGTAAGATGAAGAAGAACCGCATCAAGACGCTGGCGGGCGACCGCGTGACCGTCGAGATGTCCCCTTACGACCTCGAGAAGGGGCGGCTGATTTTCCGCCACAAGGATTCCGGCGCGTCCTCGGGCCCGCGTCCGCCACAGCGCGGCAACCCGCAATTCCGCCGCCGCTAATGGCCGAACAATACGGGCCGGTCGCCCTTATGCGACCGCCTGCATGACCGAGCGGGTGATCTGGTCCGGGCCGAGATCCTCATCCATGTCGGTCAAGTGCATCAGTTCGGCCAGCCGGTTGCGGGCGCGGTTGACGCGGCTCTTGATCGTGCCGACGGCGCAATCGCAGATCTCCGCAGCCTGCTCGTACGAAAAGCCCGACGCGCCCACCAGGAGAAGCGCCTCCCGCTGATCGGGGGGGAGTTGGGCGAGGGCTCTTTGCAGGTCCTCGAAGTCTAGGTGCGCGCCTTGTGCCGGCTGAACCGCGAGGGTCGCGGCATATTTCCCGTCCGCATCCTCAACCTCCCGCCGCCGCTTGCGGTATTCCGAGTGGAACAGGTTGCGCAAGATCGTAAAGAGCCACGCCTGCATGTTCGTGCCAGGGTGAAAGCGACTGATATTCGCGATGGCGCGCATCAACGTTTCCTGAACGAGATCGTCGGCTCTGTCGACGTTGTTCGTGAGCGAGATGGCGAAGGCACGGAGGTTCGGGGTTGCCTTCAGCATGGCGTCGCGCAGGGTATTGTCGATGCTCATGAATGCTGCTTCCTCCGGTTGCGCCCCGCGTCGTCCTGGCCGCACTCGAACTGCTCGAGCTGGTCGATGATTTCCATGAATCGCGGTGGCACCGGCTCATCGAGCGCCAGGCTGTCATAGAAACTTTGGAGACGCCGCCCGATCTGGTGCTGGACAGAGCGGCTCAAGGCTGGCCGCTTTTCTCGTTTCAAGCCTATCGCCAAGTCTTCCGCGCCGCGTCCGTAAGCGGGAGACTTCAGCTTACTGGGATCGTTCTGCCGCATTGGTTATGCAACCTCCCCTCATCCGGGCCGCACGCAAAGGCAAACCCTGTCGCTGAGGAAACAACGCCTTAGCCAAGGCATCGTTCCTGAGACGGGCGCAGTAGGTTGGGGATAACTTCCTCGACAAGGCCCGCGCCAGTCGCCGGCGAACGGCTTTGCCGAGGAACGATCCAGGGGCGATGACGTTTGTTGTTCGATAGAAAAAGGGGAGCGGTGCGGAGAGTCTTGTGCCGCGTAAGTCGCTCGGGCGGTCGATTAGCGGGTTCGAATTACTGAAATATTTTGCAGCGGAATGTTATATACTAGACCTTTTGCAACGGAATGTTATTCTGTGAAGGCACGCTGAGGGTCTTTCCCTTGCTCACCCGTTACACGAAGGTTGTTCCGGCGAATTCGCCCGTCTCTTATCTCGTGACAGCCGGGATGATGTCTGCGGCTATTCTCGGGCGTTTCGCGCTTACTCCAATCCTCGGCGGCAATATTCTCGACATCACGCTTTATCCGGTAGTGCTCATGGCCGCCGTTCTGGGTGGGGCGGGGGCTGGAGCCTTCGCTGTGCTGGTGAGCGTGCTGGTGGCTCTTTTCGTTTTCCCGCGGGGCGGGGATATGTCCTCCGCGGAGCAGTTTGCCGAGTCGGGCCTTTATCTCTTCGGCGCGGGCCTGTCGGTCATCGTGGCCGCTTCGTTGCGGGCCGCTGTGGAGCGGCTCGAGGTGGCGCAGGGGCGGTTGGTGACGGTGCTGGACGCCTCCGGTACGGGAACCTGGCGCTGGAACATGCGCGAGGATCAGGTGGAGTGGGATGCGGCGCTCTGCCGCCTGTTCGGCGTCCTGCCCAGCCAATCGCCGCGCGCGGGCCGTGACTTTCTCCACTTTGTCCACCCCGACGACCACGAGATGATCACTCAAACGGTTCACACCGCGCGCACGAGCGGCGGGGCCGATTATGAATTCAGGGCGATCAGGGCCGACGGCGCGGTGCGGTGGATGTATTCCCGTGTCAGGCTCGTGCGCGATACGAATGGGCAACCCGCCCCTCATATGGTCGGCGCGTGCCTCGACGTGACCGAAGGCAAGGAGGCGGAAGAGCGGCGAAAGCTGCTTGTCCACGAGCTGAACCACCGGGTCAAGAACACCCTGTCGGTGGTTCAATCGCTCGCCATGCTCACCTTGAACGGCAGCAAGAGCCTCGCGGCCTTCAGGGAGACCTTCGAGGCGCGCCTCTTTGCATTATCCGCGACGCACAACATCCTGATGCAGGAATTGTGGGACGGTGCGTCGATCGCGGAAATTCTCTCCGCCGAGCTTGCGCCTTATGGCGGCCTCGACATGGGGCGCGTGCGCGTTTCTGGTGAACCCACGCGACTTACGCCGAGGCAGTCCGTCTGCTTCGGCATGGCGTTCCACGAACTGGCCACCAATGCCGCCAAGTACGGCGCGCTCTCGGTCCCCGATGGTCACGTCGAGATCACCTGGCGCAAGAGTATAGATGCTGATGGCAAGTCCATCTTCTCCGTCGAATGGGTGGAGAGAGGCGGCCCCATCGTGCGCGAAGTCATCCGCCAGGGCTTCGGTTCAAGGTTGATCGAACGCAACATCAAGCACGAGCTCAAAGGCACGGTGGCGATGCGCTTCCTGCCGCAAGGCCTGCACTGCATCATGACCATGCCGCTGTGATCGGCCTGTGGTCGTTTCACCGTGGCGATTAGCTTGTGTTCAAGGCATGCGGGAACGCAAGCTAACGCCCCTTTCTTCCCTTGTATTTCGGCTTCTGGCCGCCGTGCCCTTGCGTCGAGCGTGGCAGGGGGCGCTCCTTGAAATTCAGCGGCACTTCGCGGTCCGTTCCCGGGCCCATCTCGTCGAGGGTGGGCTTGCGGATGCGCGTGCCTTCGTCCGAGCGGCCCTTGCCTGTGGGGCCATAGGCGTCGGCGTCTTCATCGCCGCCGCTTGTGCCTTCCGGAGAAGAGGGGAGACCCTGCGGCGGGAGGTTGGCGCTCTTGCCGTATTTGCGGCTGCCCTTGTAGGCGCCGGCTTCGCGTTCCACTTCCGCCTGGCGCGCGAGGGGATCGTCGCCGATGGCGAGTTCGGTCGCTTGCAGGCGCTTGAGCTCGTCGCGCAGGCGCGCGGCTTCCTCGAACTCGAGATTGCCAGCCGCTTCGCGCATGCGCTTTTCGAGATCGGCCATGACGGCCTTGAGATTGTGTCCGACAGTCTGGCCGACTTTCGCAAGGCCGGTATCCACGGAGACATGGTCGCGCTCGTAAACACTCTCCAGAATGTCCGCGATATTCTTCTTCACGCTCTGCGGCGTGATGCCGTGTTCGGCGTTGTAGGCGAGCTGCTTGTCGCGGCGGCGGTTGGTTTCCGCAATCGCGCGATCCATCGAGCCGGTCATCTGGTCCGCGTAGAGAATGACGCGACCATCCGCGTTGCGTGCCGCGCGGCCGATGGTCTGCACCAGTGATGTTTCTGAGCGCAGGAAGCCTTCCTTGTCCGCATCGAGAATCGCGACGAGCGCGCATTCGGGAATGTCGAGGCCTTCGCGCAGAAGGTTGATGCCGATCAGGACATCGAACGCGCCGAGGCGCAGGTCGCGGATGATCTCGATGCGCTCCAGCGTGTCGATATCCGAGTGCATGTAGCGCACGCGCACGCCGTTCTCGTGCAGATATTCCGTGAGGTCTTCCGCCATGCGCTTGGTGAGCGTGGTGACGAGCGTGCGATAGCCTTTCGCCGCAACTTCCTTCACCTCGCCCAGAAGATCGTCCACCTGACTGCGCGCGGGGCGAATGTCCACCACGGGGTCCACGAGGCCGGTGGGGCGAATGACCTGCTCCACGAACACGCCGCCGGTCTGTTCCATCTCCCATTTTCCGGGCGTTGCGGAGACATGGATCGATTGCGGCCGCATGGCGTCCCACTCCTCGAAACGAAGCGGGCGGTTGTCCATGCAGGAGGGAAGGCGGAAGCCGTATTCGGCGAGCGTCGCTTTGCGTCGGAAGTCGCCGCGATACATGGCGCCGATCTGCGGTACGGTGACGTGGCTCTCATCCGTGAAGACAATGGCGTTGTCGGGCAGGTACTCGAACAATGTCGGCGGCGGCTCGCCGGGCTTGCGGCCGGTGAGGTAGCGCGAATAGTTCTCGATGCCGTTGCACGCGCCCGTCGCCTCGATCATCTCGAGATCGAACTGTGTGCGCTGCTCGAGCCGCTGCGCTTCCAGCAGGCGGCCCATGCGGGCGAGTTCCTTCAGGCGGTGCTGCAACTCGTCCTGAATGCCCTTCACCGCCTGCTGCAGAGTGGGGCGCGGCGTCACATAGTGCGAATTGGCGTAGACCTTGACGAAGGAGAGATCGTTCGTCTTCTTGCCGGTGAGCGGATCGAACTCCACGATGGATTCAATCTCGTCACCGAAAAGGCCGATGCGCCAGGCGCGATCTTCAAGGTGGGCGGGGAAGAGTTCGATCACGTCGCCTCGTACGCGGAAGGTGCCGCGCGCGAAATCGCTTTGAATGCGCTTGTATTGCAATGCCACCAGATCCGCGATGAGCTGGCGCTGTTCGATGCGCTCGCCGACCTTCACGGAGAAGGTCATGGCGGTATAGGTCTCCACCGAGCCGATACCGTAAATGCACGACACGGAGGCGACGATGATGACGTCGTCGCGTTCCAGCAGTGAGCGCGTCGCCGCGTGGCGCATGCGGTCGATCTGCTCGTTGATGGAGGATTCCTTCTCGATATACGTATCCGAGCGCGGCACATAGGCTTCCGGCTGGTAGTAGTCGTAATATGAGACGAAATATTCCACCGCGTTGTTGGGGAAGAACGACTTGAACTCGCCGTAGAGCTGCGCGGCAAGGGTCTTGTTGGGCGCGAGGATCAGGGCAGGGCGCTGCGTTTCCTCGATCACCTGCGCCATCGTGAAGGTCTTGCCCGAGCCGGTGACGCCGAGCAACACCTGATCGCGCTCCTGCCGCCGCACGCTGTCCACCAACTCCGTGATGGCGGTGGGCTGATCACCGGCGGGCTTGAAGTCCGAAACGATATTGAACGGAATGCCACCTTCCGACTTTTCCGGCCGCACGGGGCGGTGCGGCACCCACAACTTGCCATTCTTGAAACGCGGGTCACCCTCGGTGAGAAGCTGCGTCAACGCGTGAACGGTTGCGGAGACGCCGTTCGGCAGATCGTTGACGACGCTGTCCGGCTCGCTCGGCCCGATGTCGGGTTCGGCAAGGCCGAGCTTTTCGGCAAGCGCCGGGTCCACGTCGCTCACATCGCCATAGGCGAAGCTTTCCTGTGCCCGCTCGGCGAACCCCTTCGCCTCCTCCCGCTCGCGATTGACGGCGGGGTTCAACAGGTCGGCCAGATAGGTATCCAGCGGTTTCAATTCGGGCTTCGTCGCCTTGCCGGTGGAAAGCTTGGGCTTTTGGGGCTTCTTGGGTGTCTTGGCCATAGAACGAATATGGTACAAAACTGTGTGGGAGGGAAGACGCTTCTCAGCTTCTGATCACAACCGTAAATGTAGATACAAGGTATCTTTTGCAGCCATAAATTCCTGATACGCTCTGCCCATTGGAGAGTGAATCATGCGTTTCTCAAGGTGGCTTGCGGTTCTCCCGGCTCTTTTTACGTTACCGGCCGTTGGGCAAGAGGAAAAAGCCGCAATCGTGGTCGCTTGCGACAGGCTTGGGGCCGCACCTGGCGATCTTTCAATCCCGCGGTCCATCAAGCCCGTTTATAGCGGACGCTTTGATCCCACGATTACGCAGATCATCTGCGAGGTGGCTATCAAAGAATATCCCGGCATTGCGCGGCTGCATCATCATCTCGGGCGCGCTTATCTCCATATGGGCGATTTCGAGCGTGCGACGCAGGAATTCAACCGTGCCGCCGATGGCGGACACGCCTTTAGTATTTCGGAAATGGGCTGGCGCTATTCGCTCGCCGTTGGAATTGCGCGCAATCGCGAGGCCGCCATCGACCATTACAGGCGCGCCGCCGAGTTGGGCGATACGGAGGGCATGGTCAATCTGGGTTACGCCTACAGTGCCGGCGATGTGCTGCCTCGCGACTACGAAGCCGCGCGGCGGCTTTTCATCAAGGCTGCGCAACGTGGGCAACCGGACGCGCTGACGGCGCTCGGAGGCCAATATGCGGACGGTTGGGGCGTCGATAAAGATGAAGCGCGCGCAAGGGAATTCTACGAAGACGCAGCGCGGGCCGGAGATGCGGATGCCCTGGTTCGTCTTGGCTATTTCTATTTGCGCGGTCGCGGCGTTCCCAAGGATGCCCCCAAGGCGCAGAGTTACTTCGAACAGGCCGCCGACCTCGGTTATCCGCCTGGCATGACGGGACTCGGAATCATGGCTCTGGAGGGAGCGAATGGGACACGTCGTTACGACGAGGCTTTGCGTCACTTCCAAAAGGCCTCTTCTCTCTTCGACAGATACGCGCTCTTTCAGATCGGATTGATGTACGACCGTGGAAACGGCGTGCCGCGCGACGAACAGAAAGGGCTTGAGATCCTGCGCGACGCCGCCAGCAAGGGCAGTGTTCCCGCTATGGTCGAACTTGGAGCCATCTTTCGCCCGAACGGTCGCCGCCACAACGTGCATGAGGCGCACCTGTGGTACGAGCGGGCCGCTCAAATGGGTTCCGCGGAGGGCGTCAACGGACTCGGGCTAATCGCGGAGCAGTGGGCGGACCATGTCCTCGCGCGACGTTATTACGAGGATGCTCTTGTGCTGGGCAGCTCAGCAGCTTCGAACAATCTCGCTGTTCTGCTGAGCGCTGGTCTGGGTGGCCCGGCGGATCGGGTCCGTGCCCGGTCTCTTTACCGACGCGCTGTCGCCGATCGCAGCTCCGTCACCATGACGAATTTTGCGCTCAGCCTGATGAATCCAAAGGCTGGCCCCGTCGATGAATATGCGGCACGCGGATGGTTGCTGAAGGCTGCCGAACGCAATACTCGCAGTAGCAGCCGAGCTATGCTCGAACTCGGGATGCTCTTGCTCGATGGGCGCGGAGGGCCTGCCGATCTGCTTGCCGCGAGGACTTATCTCGAACTGGCAGCGGGGTGGAACGAAAGCGAGGCTTATATCCCCCTCGCACTTCTGCAAAAGCGCGGTATCGGCGGGCCGCAAGATTTGAGCGGTGCAAGGCGGCATCTGACCACGGCGTCCAGCCGTAATTCTAATATGGGTAAGGTAGCCCTTGCCGAATTCCTCCTCGAGTTTTCAAAGGATGCCGACGATCTTGCGACGGCGCGCCGTTTGCTCGTTCAGACGGATGCCTCAGGCTCGGCCCGCGCGAGAGTTGTACTCGCCTATCTCGATCAACGCGATGCGCCGGCAGCGCCGTCCGACAACGGAGATATACTCGACGCACTTGCGAAGATGTCGTTCTCCAACGAGAAGCTTCTGATCACAGCAGCATCGCAAGGATCGACGAAGGCGATGGTTATGCTGGCCCGCAATTTGAAACCACGCTCGCCCAGTCAGGACGGTTGGTTGTCCCGTGTCTGGATCGAGCTTGCGGCTGCGCGTAAGAACCCAGACGCTCTTCTCGAACTCGGCAGTCTCCACGCCAAGGGCGAAGGCATGCCGCGCGACCCTGGAAAGGCGCTTGCTCTCTTCAAGGAAAGCGCCGCATTGGGCAACGCCGATGCCATGAGCGAAATCGGCATCTTGCTCGCGAGCGGCGCCGGTGTCGCGAAGGATGATGTCGAAGCGACACGCTGGTTCAAGAAATCCGCCGATGCCGGATCGATGAATGGAATATTCAATCTGGCCGGTGCCTATCTCAATGGAAGAGGCGTTGCCGCTAATCTGTCCAAAGGGCGAAATTTGCTGGAGCGCGCGGCAGAGGCAAAGCATGCCGAGGCTATGGGGCTTCTTGGCCAGATGCTGCGCAAGGGCGCCGGAGGCAAGAAAGACGAAGAGCGTGCGGCGCGCCTTTTCGCGGAAGCGGCGGAGGGGTCGGATGTCCTGAGCCTTCTCAATCATGCTCTCCTGCTGACGAAAGGGACAGGAACAAAGCTTGATCGCGTCAAGGCTATCCCTTTCATCGAGAAAGCCGCACGCCTCGAAAACCGGACCGCCATGACGTTGCTCGCTTTCAAGCTGGCTCATGGAGACGGCGTGGCCCGCAACGAGCGCGCCGCCGTCGAATGGTACAAGCGGATAGCCGATGAGCCGGGCGGCAAAAACGAATTCGAAATTGGATTTCTCTATGAGCGCGGCATTGACAGCGATCCGCCTGATTATGCGGAGGCCTTCGAGGCTTATGAACGTGCGATCAAGCTGGATCACGCCACCGCTCATCTGCGCATAGGCTTTCTGTACAAAGCCGGCAAAGGTGTCGCGAGGAATGAAGATCAG
Source organism: Microvirga flavescens (assembly GCF_003290125.1). Lineage (GTDB taxonomy): Bacteria > Pseudomonadota > Alphaproteobacteria > Rhizobiales > Beijerinckiaceae > Microvirga > Microvirga flavescens. The sequence continues at coordinate 242,095 of NZ_QMKH01000002.1, read as the reverse complement.
GCGCGTCGACATTTCGAGGTCGCGGAATCGAAGGGTATGAAGAGCGCTTTGATCGCGCTCGGCGACCTGACCTTGAATGACGAGAGCAATCCTCGCCGGGTAGAGGACGCGCGCTCCTTCTACAGGCGCGCTGCCGCTGCCGGTCTTGCTGAAGGTTTCGTCCATCTCGGCAACACCTATTACAGTGGCGAAGGCAAGGATCGCAATTTAGCTCTCGCGCGAAAGGCGTATTTACAGGCGGCGGAAGCCGGCGATCGATCCGGTATGTATTCCCTCGGTTACATGTTGCGCGTGGGGGAGGGCGGCGCGATCGATCTTGTCGATGCGCGCAAATGGATTGAGAAAGCGGCTCAGCAAGACGACGCTTCCGCCATGCGCGAGCTCGCTTACATGAATGAGCGCGGCGTTGGCATGCCCGAAGACTTCAAGGCTGCGCGTGAGTGGTACCAAAAAGCGGCGGAAGCGGGCGATCTCTTCGCGATGAACGCCTTCGGCTTCTTCAACACGGAAGGTATCGGCGGCTTCCGGGATGAAGAAACCGGCGCACGCTGGTACCGCCGCGCCGCGGATCGCGGGCTTGCCACGGCCACGGGCAATCTCGCTTATGCTTATGCGAACGGATACGGGATTCCTCGCAACTTCGCGCAGGCGCGACACTACTACGGCCTCGCTATCGAACGGGGCCATGTCGCGGCAATGCACGGCCTCGGCTGGCTGGAGAGAAGCGGCCTTGACGGCGAAAGGGACAACGTGGCCGCGCGGCAATGGTGGGAGAAGGCCGCCGCGAAGGGACATGCTCCTTCCATGGCCGATCTCGCGCGCCTTTACGAAGAGGGCTGGGGTGTGCAGCCGGATGCGGCACGAGCCCGCGAGTACCGCATGAAGGCGGCTGATGCGGGGCACAATGATTCCGCGGTGAGGCTTGCGGAGGATGCCTTTTCCTCTGGGGAGGGGGCCCCGGGCGAAGCGCGGCGTTGGTATCTCATTGCTGCCAAGCGTGGCCATATCCCGGCAATGCAGAGTCTCGGCCGCCTTCTACTGACGGGGCAGGGCGGCCCGGTGGATTATATTCAGGCGCGAGAATGGTTCAAAAAAGCCGCCGACAAGGGTGACAGCGCTTCTCTTCGCTTTCTTGCGCGCATCTATCGCGAAGGGCTCGGCATCCCGGCGGATCCCGCGAAGGCGGATGCTATTGAACGGCGCTCGGAGGACAAGGACGGAGTACCCCGCTTCCACCGAAGAGTAAGCTAAAGGGAAGACGTTTATCCGCAACTCTTCCCGAAGGCCGCAAGGCCCTCTTCGAGGAGGTCGGCGAGGTTTGGGATGCCGAGAAGGTAGTCCGCTGTCGAGACCCGGCTTCCGGCGCTTCTCTCGCGGGCGAGGCGCACCGCGTCGCTCCATTCCTCCACCTCCATGTCGCCGCGGCCGATATAGACGAGGGCGATGATGTCGGCCCGTTCGTCATCATTCAGGCCACCGATGAACTCATGGAGCTCCTCATCGGTCGGATCGTCCGGGGCCATCGTCAGCACGTCCCGGTTGCCGTCGTCGGTCGGGTTCGAACCCGAATCCGGATCGGTCATCTCTTCCTTCGCATCGATTTCCTTCACTCTGGCGATGAAGTCGCAGATCTTGTCGAGCGCGATGTCCATGGAAAAACCCTTCTTGGGAAACCCTTCTTGCCTTGCACAGAAGAAAACCCCTGAAGCCGTTTTCGGTTCAGCTTGGGAGAAGGCGTTCCCGTGTCACACAATTGCATGACCGGGGAGGAGCGCCGTGGTATTTTCCCCTCCTCCCTCGATTCGAAGCATATCTATGTCCAGCCTTGAAATCCTTGGCTTTGCCGCCGCCATCGTCACGACGTTCTGCTGGCTGCCCCAGGCGCTCAAGACCATTCGGACGAAGGACACCAAATCGCTCTCACTGGTGACGCAGAGCGCCTTCGCGTTCGGCGTCGGTCTCTGGCTGATCTATGGCCTTCTGATCGGGGACGCGCCGATCATCTTTGCCAATTCGGTCACATTCGTGCTTGTGTCGCTCATCGTAGTGATGAAGCTCCGGTACGGATAGGCAGGAGGCGGTTTTCGATGATGCGGCGGCTTTTCGTTTTCGGATTGATCGGGCTCACGCTAGGCTTCGCCGCGCCCGGAGACGTTGCTGCAAAACCTTCCCGCGCCGCCGCGACCTATAAGCTGCTGCCGCACCGCCCCGGCGAGACGGATGTCTACGTTCTTTCCTTTGGCCTGTGGGGGCCGCAGAGCGTGTTCGAGAGCGAGGCGAAGGGAGCGGCGCAGGTCCTTGAGGCGCAACTCGACGCCAAGGGCCGTTCCATCGTCCGCTCCAATACCAAGCGGCGATCCGATGCGACGCCGGAGAGGCTGTTCCATGCGGCGGAAAGCGTGGCGGGCGTGCTCGACCCCGATGAGGACATCGCGGTTCTGGTTCTGACATCGCACGGCGCGCCGGAAGGCATCGGTCTCATCGCCGGGCGGACTGCCGGAATCATGCCGCCGAAGGTCGTCGGTGAACTGCTCGATGCGACCGGAGCGCGCTATCGCATCCTGATCGTTTCCGCATGCTATTCGGGCACCTTCGCGAACGCGCTGGCCGACGACAGAACGCTCGTCATGACGGCCGCCTCAGCGGACAGGCCGTCTTTCGGCTGCCGGGACGGTGCGAAATGGACTTATTTCGGAGACGCCTTCTTCAACAAGGCGCTGCGCGAGGAGCCCCGCCTTGACACGGCTTTCGAGACAGCGAAAAAACTCGTGACGCTTCGCGAGAACAGGGAAGGTTTCGAGCCGTCCAATCCGCAGATCGCGGGCGGCGCCGCCGTTCTGGCGCGTCTTGCTGCGCGCTAAAACGCGTGGGCCATTCTGTCGCCATACTTCTCGCCCAAGGGGCTAGACCTCTTTCCTACTCGATACGGACACCATGAATCCTTCCGTTGCTCCAGTCGCCATGCTGATTGCCTCGAACGTCTTCATGACATTCGCGTGGTATGGCCATCTCAAATTCAAGACGACTCCGCTCTGGATCGCCGTTTTCGTCAGTTGGGGCATCGCTTTCGTCGAATACTGCTTTGCGGTGCCGGCAAACCGCATCGGCTCGCAGGTCTACTCAGCCGCTGAATTGAAGACCATGCAGGAGGTCATCACGCTGGCGGTGTTCGCGGTGTTTTCGGTCTTCTATCTCAAGGAGCCGCTGGGCTGGAACCACTTGATCGGCTTTGCCATGATCGCGGGCGGCGCGGCCTTCATCTTTCGCGGCTAGGATGGGCGCTCGTTCCCGTTAGCCCGAAGGCGTTTCGCTAGACACCCGCTGCCGTTTCTCGGTGACCTGCGGCGACGCAACCTTCGTGTCGACGCTAACGACCACGGAGGACGCGGTCGTCGAGTTTCACGAGAACCTGCCCCGCTTTCACTGGCATAAAATCCTGCACGGCAACTTCCGCGACATACCCATCGAGTTTAGGGTTGATGCTGGTGGTGACGGCGCCTTTCACATAGGCATTGTCGGTCCGCTCAACCGTGGAACGGAACGGCGGCAATTGCCACGCGTAAAGCACCAGAAGAACGCCGATGAGCCCCATCAACAAAGCGGGAAGAGTGGCACGGGATTTGAAGAATGCTGTGGGACATGGTCACCAGACAACCAGGCGGTGCGTGTTTCGAGAGAGGGCGCTTGCATCGCGCGTTTCAACGCACCACTCGATTTGAGAAAGAAGCGCAGGAGGGCTTCCTGTCAGCTTGCCGGGCGAATGCGCAGCACCCGTCCTTTTGACGAGTCTGTCAGCAGATAGATGAAATCGTCCGGCCCTTGGCGCACGTCGCGGATGCGCTCGCCGAGGCCCTGCAGCATGCGCTCTTCGCCAGTCACCTTGTCGCCGTCGATCTCGATCCGCGAGACGAGCTTTCCCGCTAATGCGCCGATGAGGATGCTGTTTCGCCAGGCGGGGAACTTGTCGCCGGTGTAGAACGCCATGCCTGAGGGTGCGATGGATGGATCCCAATAGTAGAGCGGCTGCTCCATGCCGGGCTTCGAGGTGCCGACACCGATCTTCGCGCCGGAATAATCGACGCCATAGGAGATGACGGGCCATCCGTAGTTCTTGCCCTTGCGGGGAATATTGATCTCATCGCCGCCCCGCGCGCCGTGCTCGGCGGTCCATAATTCGCCTGTCGCGGGATTGATGGCCGCGCCTTGAATATTGCGATGGCCATAGGACCAGATTTCAGGTTGCGCATCGCTGCGGTTGAGGAAGGGATTGTCGGATGTCGCGCCGCCCTCTGGCTTGATGTGCACGATCTTGCCAAGATGGTTCGCGAGATTTTGCGCCTGATCGCGCAGATCGAAACGTTCGCCGAGAGTCACGAAAAGATCGCCGTTGCGGTCGAAAACAAGGCGCGAGCCGAAATGGTTCGTGCCGCTGTAAGCCGGCTCCTGCCTGAAGATGACCTGCTGATTGTCGAGCGCCGAGCCGTCAGCATTCAAATGCGCGCGCATGACGCTCGTGCCGGAAAGCCCTCCGCCGCGATCTTCCGCATAGCTCAGATAGATCAGTCGGTTCTGTGCGAAACCCGGATCGAGAGTCACATCGAGAAGGCCGCCTTGCCCACGTGCAACGACAGTCGGAACGCCTTTGATGGGCTCCGACAATGCTCCCTCGGCGGAGATGATCCGCAGCCGTCCTGGGCGTTCGGTCACGAGCATGCGCCCGTCAGGCAGGAAGGCGAGGCTCCACGGGTTTTGCAGGCCATGCGCAACCGTTTCGACAACCACTTCCACCTTGTCTGTGCGCAGGCGTTGCGTGTCCTGTGCCGCCGCATGTGTCAGGGAAGCGATGACGAAAACCAATATTGCCGGAACGCGAAACCACATCAGGATACCTTTCGATCTTCGTTACGACGAAGAGTTAGATGACGATCCCTGTGCATCAAGTGCAATTCGTCGTGAGACGGTCGTCATGCCTGTGGCATGAAAAAGGCGGCCATCGGGAATGCCGACAGCCGCCTGAGATAAACGGTTGAAAAGACTTTACTCAGCCTTGATGTTCGCGGCCTTGATGATCTCGGCCCAGGTTTTGATCTCCTGCTCCAGATAAGGCTTGAAGGCCTCCGGTTCGCGCACGTTGAGGGTGAATCCGAGCTTGACGATGCGCTCCTTCGTGGCCGGTTTGTTGAGAACGCCGACGATGGTGGCCGAGAGCTTGTCGAGGATGGGCTTCGGGGTGTTCACGGGGGCAAAGAACGCAGCCCAGGATTCCGCGTCCGCGTTGGTGATGCCCTGCTCGCGCAAGGTCGGCACGTCGGGAAGCTGCGGGTTACGCTGCGGGCTCGCGATGCCGATGGCGCGCATCTCGCCTGCCTGGGCCTGGCTCAGCACGCTTGGCAGCGTGGAATTCGAAACGTCGATCCGTCCCGCCATCAGCTCCGTCACCAGAGGGGCCGCGCCGCGGAAGGGCACATGGGTCATCTTGATGCCCGTACGCGTCATGAAAAGCTCGGTCGCCAGATGCGAGCCCGAGCCGATGCCGGTCGAGCCGTAATTGAGTTTGTCCGGGTCCTTCTTGGCGAGGGCGATCAGCTCCGGAATCGACTTCACGGGCAGGGAATTCGACACCACGAAAACGTGCTCGAAAGCGCCAGCTCCCGCGAGGGGCGCGAAATCCTTGATCGCGTCATAGCCGGGCTCTTTCAAAAGGAACATGTTGTTCCCGTGAGTCTGGTTGTTGCCGAAGATGATGGTGTAGCCATCAGGATCGGCCTTGGCGACGCTGCGGGTGCCGACCGCGCCCGAGGCCCCGGCCAGGTTCTCGACGATGACGTTCTGGCCGAGATCCTTGCCCATTTCCTCGGCAACGATACGGGCGATCACGTCCGTCGGGCCGCCGGCCGGATAGGGCACCACGAGCTTGATGACACGGCTCGGGAAGGTCTGGGCGCTCGCGCCGGTGGCGAAGGTCGCCGCTGCGGCGAAGAGGCCAAGGGCCAGGCGGCGGGTGACGGAAGCTGTCGTCGGCAAGGGGCGTCTCCTGAAAATCCGCATTTTTGCGGGTTGTTGCTTGCTTGAGCGGCGCTTGCGGACTAGGGTCCGGGCCGCCGTTGACCGGCCTTTTGTAACGCCCCGATTGGAGAATTCACATGGGCTTTTTGTCTGACGCCCTTTCGCGCATCAAGCCGTCTGCGACCATCGTGATCACGCAGAAAGCGCGGGATCTGAAAGCCCAGGGGCGGGACGTCATCAGCCTTTCCGTGGGCGAGCCCGATTTTGACACGCCGGACAACGTGAAGGAAGCGGCCATGGCGGCCATCCGCCGCGGCGAAACAAAGTACACGCCGGTCGCTGGAATCGTTCCCCTGCGCGAGGCCATCGCCGCGAAGTTCAAGCGCGAGAACGGCCTGGACTACAAGCCGTCGCAGACTATCGTCTGCACCGGCGGCAAGCAGGTCATCTACAACGCGCTTCTCGCTACCATCAATCCGGGAGACGAGGTGATCGTGCCCGCACCCTATTGGGTGTCCTATCCGGAAATGGTAGGCCTGTGCGGCGGCAAGGCCGTGATCGTCGATTGCACGATGGAGCACAACTTCAAGCTCCAGGCCCAGGATCTCGAGCGCGCTATCACGCCGAAGACCAAGTGGGTCATTCTCAACTCGCCCTCGAACCCTACCGGCGCGGCCTATTCCCGCGCGGAGATGAAGGCAATCACCGACGTTCTCATGCGCCATCCGCATGTGTGGGTGCTCACCGACGACATGTATGAGCACCTCACCTATGGCGACTTCGAATTCGTGACGCCTGCGCAGATCGAGCCCGGCCTCTACGACCGCACGCTCACCATGAACGGCGTTTCGAAGTCCTACGCCATGACCGGCTGGCGTATCGGCTATGCGGCAGGTCCCGAGCATCTCATCAAGGCGATGGACTTCGTGCAGGGTCAGCAGACCTCCGGTGCCTGCTCGATCGCGCAATGGGCGGCGGTGGAGGCCCTCAACGGCCCGCAGGATCACCTCAAGGTGTTCAAGAAGGCCTTCGAGGAGCGTCGCGATCTCGTGGTCTCCATGCTGAACCAGACGAAGTACCTGAAGTGCCCGACCCCGGAAGGCGCGTTCTACGTCTATCCGTCCTGTGCGGAAGCCATCGGCAAGACCACGCCTTCGGGCAAGGTTCTCAAGACGGACGAGGACTTCGTGTCCGAGCTTCTGGAAGCGGAAGGCGTTGCCGCCGTGCACGGCTCCTCCTTCGGCCTCGGCCCGAACTTCCGCATCTCCTACGCGACGTCGAACGCCCTGCTGGAAGAGGCCTGCCACCGCATCCAGCGTTTCTGTGGCTCGCTGCGGTAAAAGATTGGCTATTGGCCTCGGGCTCACTCCTGATCCCGAGGCCAAGCCTTCGCCTGTGACGATTGTCTCCACGCAGTCGTGATCCATGCGGGCGCGCATTCTCCTCAAGGCCGCGCGCACATTCATGCGATGCAGGACTCTTCTCCTGCATGCGGAACCTTCTTCCCAACTTTTCCGTTGATCGCCTGACCAAGCTCGAGCTCAGGAGATCGCTATGTTTCGTACTGTCGCCATTGTCGCCCTTGCAGGGACCGCTTTCCTCGGGGCGTCTCAGGCGCAGGCCCAGCAGAGAAGTCAGGTGGGTGTTCTCACCTGCAGCGTCGCTGGCGGTATCGGCCTTATTCTCGGTTCGCAAAAAGCGACTTCCTGCACCTTCAAGCCGCGACGCGCGGCGGCGGAGCATTACACGGGCGTGATCCGCAAGTTCGGCCTCGATATCGGCGCGACGAAACAGGGAACCATCGTGTGGGCCGTGTTCTCGACAGGTCGGGTTGGACGTGGTGCGTTGGCCGGCCAATATGTCGGTGCCACTGCCGAAGCGACGGTCGGCGCTGGCCTCGGCGCGAACGTGCTGGTCGGTGGCTTCAACCGGTCCATCGCACTCCAGCCTGTCTCTGTCAGTGGTCAGACGGGCCTCAACCTTGCCGTGGGCATCGGCGATCTGGAATTGCGCGCGGGGAGATAAATCCCGCTTTCAGCGTCTTCAAAACGGCCGGGAAATGCCCGGCCGTTCTCTTTTGAAGCTGTGCCGTTGCGCGTGCGCCCCCGCCTGCCAACGAATCCACTTGCCAATGTTCCTGCACAGGCACAGCATCAAGCCTGACGCGACGGCTAAGAGCGCGCTGACGGGGGCAGGGAAGGAGACTTTCATGGCACCCAACGGCAGACCAGCAGCGGGCCCGCGATGCATCGCCATCGTCGGCCCATTCCAGAGCGGCAAGACCTCGCTTCTCGAGGCCATCCTGGAGCGAACGGGAGCGATCAAGCGTGCCGGCAGCGTCGCCAAAGGCGATGCGGTCGGTGATGCGAGCGTGGAAGCCCGCGCCCACGCCATGAGCGTCGAACCCAACGTCGCGACAGTAGAGTTCCTGGGCGAGCAGATGACGTTCGTCGATTGCCCCGGCTCCGTGGAATTTCTGTACGACATGCGCAACGTGACGCCGGTCTGCGATGCTGCCATCGTCGTATGCGAGGCGGATGAGCGCAAGATTCCGGCGCTTGAAATCGTGATGCGTGAGTTGGAAGAGGCCGACATTCCGCGCATCCTCTTCGTGAACAAGATCGATACCGCCACGCGCCGGTTGCGCGAGACGCTCGCGCTGCTGCAGCGCGCGTCACGCACGCCGCTGCTGTTGCGCCAGATCCCGATCTGGAAGGATGGCATCGCCGTCGGCTTCATCGATCTCGCTCTTGAGCGTGCCTTCATCTATCGCGAGCACGCGGCGAGCGAGGTTGTCGATCTGCCTGAGGGCGAAATCCTTCGCGAGCGCGAGGCGCGCTTCTCCATGCTGGAACGCCTCGCCGACTACGACGACACGCTGATGGAGGATCTGATCGCGGAGATCGAGCCGCCACGCGACCGCGTATTCGACGATCTTTCCCGCGAGCTGAAGGAGCGGCATGTGGTGCCCGCTCTCATCGGCTCGGCGGAGCGCGGCTATGGCGTCACGCGTCTTTTGAAGGCGCTGCGTCACGATGCGCCGGTGTTGAACGATACCCTCTCGCGTCTTGGCGTCTCGCTGGAAGGGCCACCTTTGGCGCAGGCCATGAAGACGCAACACGCGGGACAGGGCGGCAAGATGACCGTGTCGCGCATCCTGCGCGGCGCGTTTCACGAAGGAGACAGCGTCATCAGCTCGCGGGGCGCGGAAACACGGGTTGCAAGTCTCGTGGCGCTCATGGGGACGGGGATGCTGCGTCTCAACGAGGCCAGCGTAGGGCAGACCGTCGGCTTCGGGCGACTGGAGAATATCGGCACTGGCGACAGCTTCGCTGCCGGGAAGGGGAGGCCGGATTCCACGTTATCCGTCGCTCCGCCCGAGCCGGTCTACACGCTTGCGCTCCACCTGAAAGACCGCAAGGACGATGTGCGCCTCACAGGTGCGCTGGCGAAGATCGTGGAGGAAAATCCTGCCCTCGTTGTCGAGAACCGCCCCGACATGAACGAGATGCGGTTGCACGGGCAGGGCGAGATGCATTTACGTGTCGCCGTGGAACGGCTTTCTTCCCGCTATCAGGTGGAGGTGGAAACGCGCAGGCCCCAAACGGCCTATAGCGAGACGATCCGTGCTTCCGCCTCCGCACGGGGACGCCACAAGAAGCAAACCGGCGGGCACGGGCAATTCGGTGATGTGCTGCTCGAAGTGCACCCTCTCCCGCGCGGTGAGGGCTTCGCGTTCAAGGATGCGATTACCGGTGGCGTGGTGCCGCGCCAGTATATCCCGTCCGTCGAGACGGGCGTGCGGGACGCCATCCGGAGCGGGCCGCTCGGTTTTCCCGTTGTCGATCTCGGCGTATCGCTGACGGACGGTTCCTATCATAGCGTGGATTCCTCTGACGCCGCCTTCCAGGCCGCCGCCAGGCTCGCCCTGGCGGAAGCCCTTCCTAAGGCCAAGCCTGTGCTGCTGGAGCCTATCCTGTCCGTGGAAATCGCCGTGCCGTCGGAGGCGCTCTCCAAGGCGACGAGCCTTGTCACAGGTCGGCGGGGGCAGATCCTCGGTTATGATTCACGCCCGGGCTGGAGCGGTTGGGACATGCTGACGGCAACCATTCCGGAAGCTGAAATCGGCGATCTCATCGTCGAACTGCGCTCTGCGACGTCCGGCGTCGGCACCTTCCGGACTCGTTTCGACCACATGGCCGAATTGAGCGGCCGCCCCGCCGAAGCCGCCGTGCGGATGCACACTCAATAGCCGGATGCCACCCATCCGCCCGCCCGACGAAATGTCGAGCGGGCGGAGCGGCGTGCGGGCATCGACAAACCGTATGGGACGCGCCAAATTACAACTTATGGAGAAGCATAATCTCCAAACGATAACTTCGCGCCACGCGGAGGGAGGAACTATGAACGCTGCATCAACAGCCCACGCCTACGAGGGCTCGGGCGAGGATTCGAAGAAGCCTTGGCTCAAGTCCTACCCTCCGGGCGTCCCTCCGACCATCGACGAAAGCAAGATCGGCTCCCTTGCCGACATCTTCCGGACCGCCGTGGCGACTTATGCCGATCGGCCCGCCGTGGAGAGTTTCGGTGTGCGCATGTCCTACGCCGAACTGGGGCGGCAAGCGGCGGCGGTTTCCACCTGGCTGCAGGGGCAGGGGCTCGAGAAGGGCGATCGGATCGCCATCATGCTGCCGAATGTCATGGCTTATCCGGCCATTCTCTTCGGCATTCTCAATGCCGGTTACGTGGTGGTGAACGTCAATCCGCTCTATACGCCTCGCGAACTTGAACATCAGCTCAAGGACTCGGGGGCGCGGATCGTCTTCGTTCTGGAGAACTTCGCCAGCACCGTCGAGGAGGTGCTGCCGCAGGTGAAGGTCGACAAGGTGGTGACCGTCACGCCCGGCGATCTGCTCGGCCTCAAGGGCGCCATCGTCAACTTCGTCTCGCGCTACGTGAAGAAGGCGGTCAAACCGTTCTCCCTGCCGCAAGCGGTTCCTTTCAAGCGCGTTCTTGCCGAAGGGGCCAAGGCCCAGCCGAAGGCTGTCGTTGTGGGGCCCGACGACATCGCGTTCCTGCAATACACGGGCGGCACGACGGGGGTCGCGAAGGGGGCCGTTCTCCTTCACAGCAACGTCGCCGCCAATGTCCTGCAATGCGAGGCGTGGATGCTGCCGTTCTTTGGCGTGCGGGCGGATCATGTGATGGTCACCGCATTGCCGCTCTACCATATCTTCGCGCTGACCGCTTGCGCGCTTCTGATGGTAAAGATCGGCGGGTGCCAGCTTCTAATCGCCAATCCGCGCGATATTCCAGGCTTCGTGAAAACGCTGCAGAAATCGCGCTTCACGTTCATGTCCGGGTTGAACACGCTCTATAACGCACTTGCCCACGCGCCCGGCATTCGCGATGTGGATTTCTCGAACCTCGTCACGTCCATTGCGGGTGGCATGGCGACTCAGGCAGCGGTCGCGGCCGAGTGGAAAAAGATCACCGGCAAGCCGATCGTCGAAGGGTATGGCCTTTCCGAGACCTCACCGGTGGTGTGCGTCAATCGCCTCGACATCGAGGAGTTCACGGGCAGCATCGGCTATCCTCTGCCTTCGACCAATATTTCCATTCGCACGGATGGCGCTCCCGTGCCCGAGGGCGAGCGTGGCGAGGTTTGCATCAAGGGGCCGCAGGTCATGGCCGGCTATTGGAAGCGGCCGGACGAGACGGCGAAGGTCATGACCTCGGACGGCTATTTCCGCTCCGGCGATGTCGGCATCATGTTGCCCGACGGTCAGGTGAAGATCGTCGACCGGATGAAGGACATGATCCTCGTCTCTGGCTTCAACGTGTATCCGAACGAGGTGGAGGACGTGCTTGTCCAGCACCCCGGCGTGCTGGAGGCGGCCGTGATCGGCCTGAAGGATGAGCACTCGGGCGAGAGCGTTGCGGCCTATGTGGTGCGCAAGGATGAGGCGCTCACCGAGGAGGAATTGCGGCGGTACTGCCGTGAAAATCTCACAGCCTACAAAGTGCCGCGCCACATCGAGTTCCGGGAAACCCTGCCGAAGACCAACGTTGGTAAAGTCCTGAGGCGTGCCTTGAAGGAAGAGGTGGCCAAAGGTCTGTGAGCCCGGAGACGTGCCGGGAAGCCAGCTTCCTGCCTGAAAAGAAAAAAGCCGGGCTCAAGGCCCGGCTAAGTTAAAGTTCCGACAAAACGTCAAGAACCTTCCAGAGGGAACGGCCGAAACGGCAAACGCTGGGAGGAAGTTAGCGGTGCCGTCTGAAATCAGCCAATGCTCATATCGACTGCATCGTGCCGTTTTGCAATGCAGCATGCCTCATGAAAGGGCTGCGCTGAGTGCATGGCTTTGTCATAAAATTGCGTATTTTGGCCAAGCCCATCGAGCTTGGCCGCCGAAAACGGACTTTTTTCTTTGCCGAAAGGCTAGAAAGTCCAGCGTTGTGCCTTGTTGATGAGAAAGTCGCGGAAAGCCTGAACGCGCGCCACGGAGCGCATTTCCTCCGCATAGACGAGGTAACTGTCGAGGGAGGGCATCTCGATATCGCGCAGGACCTGCGTGAGGTTCGGATTGCCGACCACGGCGTAATCCGGCAACACGGCGATGCCTGCCCCCGTTTCGACGGCGATCTTCAGGGCCGTGATGTTGTTCACGACATAGTGATACTGGCGCGGCTCGCGGCCCTCGCGCCCGGCGGTGGAAAGCCAGTGAACCGCCAGGAGATAGGACGGCTGGTCGCCGCCGAACGAAATGATGCGATGCTCGTCGAGGTCTTCCAGCGTCTTGGGCTCGCCGAAACGCTTGATGTAGTCGTTCGACGCATAGACGTGGAAATGCACCGTGAACAGGCGGCGCTGGATCAGGTCCGGCTGGGCCGGGCGGCGCAGGCGAATGGCAACATCGGCCTCGCGCATGGCGAGATCGAGTTCCTCGTTGCTCAGGATCAGCTCGATCCGCACATCAGGGTAGAGATCGAGAAATTCGCCGATGCGTTGCGCGAGCCAGATCGAGCCGAGGCCGACGGTCGTCGTCACCTTCAACTCGCCGGAGGGGCGCTCGCTCGTATCGATGAGGCGCGCCTTCGTGGTTTCCAGCCGCATGCGCATGTCCCGCGCGGCACGGAACAGCAGGTCGCCTTGCTCGGTCAGGATCAGGCCGCGGGCGTGGCGGTGGAAGAGCGGGGCTTTCAACTCCCGCTCGAGGGCGCTGATCTGGCGGCTGACCGCCGATTGGCTCAATCCGAGATCGTCCCCGGCGCGGGTGAAGCTCCCGGCCTCGGCGACGGTGTAGAAAATCCGGATCTTGTCCCAATCCACGGCAATTCCCCCGATCACCCGCCTTCAAGGGGCGGGATCGACTTTATCATTTATCATCCGCCGGGCGCAGGCCATAGGAATTCTGCCAAGGCCATATGTTGTCCCCGTGCGTTATTCCGCGGCTTCGCGGGTCTCCTCGGCGGCTGCAAGGTAACGCTCAGCCTCAAGGGCCGCCATGCAGCCCATGCCTGCCGCCGTTACCGCCTGCCGATAGACATCGTCCGTCACGTCGCCCGCCGCGAATACGCCGGGGACGTTGGTGGTGGTCGAGCCGGGCTTGGTCTGCAGATAGCCGCCGTGCTTCATGTCGAGCTGGCCGGCGAACAGTTCCGTGGACGGCTTGTGGCCGATAGCGATGAACACACCGTCCGTCTTGACCTCGGAAACCTGGCCGGAAACAACGTTCTTGAGGCGGACATGCGTGACAGAGGAGGGGTTCTCGCTGCCGCAGATTTCCTCGACGGCGGCGTTCCAGATCACCTCCACGTTCGGAAGCTTGAACAGGCGATCCTGCAGGATGCGCTCCGCACGGAAGCTGTCGCGGCGATGAACGACGGTGACCTTCGAGGCGAGATTGGCAAGGTAGAGTGCTTCCTCGACCGCGGTGTTGCCGCCGCCGACCACCACCACTTCCTTGCCACGGAAGAAGAAGCCGTCGCAGGTGGCGCACGCCGAGACGCCGAAGCCCTGGAACTGGCCCTCGGATGGCAGGCCCAGCCACTTCGCCTGAGCGCCGGTGGAAATGATCAGCGCATCGCAGCTATAGGTATGGCCGGAATCGCCCTCCAGACGGAACGGGCGCTGGCTCAAGTCCACCTTCACCACATGGTCGGAGATCATGTGGGTGCCCACATGCTCGGCCTGCAGGCGCATCTGCTCCATCAGCCAGGGTCCCTGGATCACATCCGCGAAGCCCGGATAGTTCTCCACGTCCGTCGTAATCATCAGCTGGCCGCCGGGCTGGAAGCCGGAGATCAGCACGGGCTCGAGCAAGGCGCGTGCGGCGTAGATCGCCGCCGTGTAGCCCGCCGGTCCCGACCCGATAATCATCAGCTTGGCGTGAGTGTGGGCCATGTCAAAGCGTCTCCGGTTGAAGGTCCGCTTCGGGCAGACCGAGAGCGCGACGGTGGCGGGCCAGCCCTTGGGCGATGGCTTCCGCAATATGAGGTGTTGAATTTAAGGGTTCATAGGGTCTGCCTTCAAGACGGCCAGCGAGGGGATGCACAACTCCCTCCGCTTTCAGGCCGTCCAGAAAGGCCGTGAGCTTGGAATGTCCGCCGCTCGGCTCGAAGACCAGGATCGGCGCCCCACTCACGGCGGCCTCGCCGATCATGTTGAAGGAATCCGCCGTGGCGACGATGAAATCGGCAAGGGCCAGCAGGGGGATGTAGGGATTGTCGCCGGAGCCGTCCCAGAAAAATCCGCCATGCTTGGCCGTCAGTCGGGCGAGGGCTTTCTTCAGGCTTGGTGGTGTTCGGCGCGAAGCCGTCACCATCAGGCTCGCCCCGGTCTCCGCGATGGCGGTCAGGTCGCGCAGGAACCGGGCGATGTCCTGGTCCGTGAAACGATGATGGCGGCTGTCCCCGCCGGCGAGAACGGCGACCCGGGGGGAGGGCAGGTCCGACAGGCGCGGGTCGGGATGGGCGCGGGCCGCTTTCAGGAGCTCTGCGGAGATGCGGTGAGGCGGGGTCAGCGTCGCGAGCACGTTGGGGCCTCGCAAGGGGTCGTGCTCCGGCACCCAGATGAAATCGGCGGTCTTCGAACCGGTGCGGGGATCCTTGAGGAAGACCGTGTATGTCCGCCCGCCCGAGGCCTGTTTGACGAAGCGCAGATAGGAGACGGCCCGGCGGCCCGACGCGATGACGAGATCCGGGAACGGCGGCGCGATGGGGCTGTTATGCGCGCCTGGCCTTTCGCGCGGATCGACCGGTCCCCACGGCATCAGCCATGTGAAGGGCGCACGCGGCCTTACTCTGCGAATCTCTAGGTCCAGCCCCAAGGCCTCGGCCACGCCGAGCGCCTGCTGTTCGTCGCCGGCCTTGCCGTCGGTCAGTACCCAGGAGGTCAGGCCGGTCGTATTGCGCAACATTTGATCAATGTGCCTGTGGAGTTCATCAAGAACGTTGCGACTTGAGCGCGCGTCCTTCTTGTGCAGACCCTCTACACGGTCTACTCAGCCGAGACGAGCCTTTCCCCGGAGTTAAGATTGCGCGGACGCCTCGATTCCATAGATTGGGCCATTCTCAAAGAGCTCCAGGCCGACGGCAGCATCACGAACGTGGAGCTGGCGCGCAGGGTCGGCTTGTCTGCACCCCCCTGCCTGCGCCGCGTGCGCGCGCTGGAGAAGGCCGGCATCATCAAGGCCTATCGCGCCATGCTCGATCCCAAGGCCCTCGGCTTTGAGATCCTCTGCTTCGCGATGGTACAGCTCGACGTTCAGGGCAAGAAGGAACTCAACGAGTTCGAGCAGCGCATCCGGGACTGGTCGATGGTCCGCGAGTGCTGGACCCTGTCCGGGGACATCGACTTCATCCTCAAGTGTGTCGCGCCGAATCTCACCGCCTTCCAGAATTTCGTCTCGGATCTGACGTCGCTGTCCAATGTGCGCAACGTCCGCACGGCCCTGACCCTCGATCTCATCAAGGACGAGCCGCTGGTGCCTTTGGAGGATATTGCTCCCGTCAGCGAATGAGCTGGCGGCGCAGCCACTGCGCATAGGTCTGGCCGAGAGCCACCGCGCGGCCCGGCTCGTCCGGGTCCACCATGCCGCGATCGGCTCCGCGGCTCGCCAGCAGGTGATATTGGGCGATAACCGTGCCCTTGCGGTCGATGGCGAGGGCGTCGCCCTCGAGCGAATCCGACCCGCCTCCGCCGCCGCTGCTCCAGCGCCACGAATCGCCGTTCCCGCCGCCGGGGAAGGCGGTCATGTAAAGGCTCGTCAGACGCACGACGAGGCGCGGCCCGCGCGGGTCGACCCGATCCGCGAAAATGCGCTTGAGCTCATAGAGGGTGGCGTCTCCCACCAGATCGGCAAAGGAGCCGAGCCCCTTTTCCTTCAAGGGGCCTACATCGACCGCAAAGGACGAAAAGGCCTGCGGGAAGTTTTGCGCGTCGGAACCGATGGTGGTGCAGCCCGCGCCAGCTAGGCTCGTCGCGGCAAGACCGGAGAGAACGAAGCGGCGCGAAAGAGAGGACTTCATAGCGTTGTCTTCCATCGAAAGGGTCCTCTCTTCCAATTAGGGCGCTTCAGCGGAATTGGACGCCCACGACCTCGTAGGACTTCCCGCCGCCGGGGGTCGAAACCTCGACCGTATCGCCGATGGTCTTGCCCATCAGGGCGCGGGCGATGGGGGAGGAGACGGACACCAGGCCCGAGCGCACATCCGCCTCGGGCTCGCCGACGATCTGGTAGGTCTTCTCTTCTTCCGTGTCCTCGTCGACGAGCTTCACCGTCGCGCCGAACTTGATGCGGTCGCCCGAGAGCTTCGTGATGTCGATCACTTCCGCACGGGAGATGAGGCTCTCCAGCTCGAGAATACGGCCTTCGTTGAGGGATTGAGCCTCTTTGGCGGCATGGTATTCGGCGTTTTCCGAAAGATCTCCAAGTGCGCGGGCCTCAGAGATCGCCTGGATGATCCGGGGGCGCTCGATCTGTTGGCGCTGCTTGAGCTCTTCCTCGAGCGCCGCGTAACCCTTGATCGTCAGAGGGACCTTGTCCATCGTTCGTCTCATTCACAAAAAGAGAGACGAGGCCGCCGTTGCCGACGCCCTCGCTGATCAACGAAAACTTCCTCAGAAAGCTTCGCAGTTTAAATTTTTGGCCGAAGCCTCAGGCGAAATATTCCTGAAGCGCGCGGACCTCAAGATCGCCGTCGAGATAGGACTTAATGCCTTCAGCGGCCGCGATCGCACCTGCAAGAGTGGTGTAGTAGGGCACCTTATGCAAGAGGGCAGCTTGTCTAAGACTGCGGGAATCCGAGAGGGCGCCGGCCCCTTCGGTTGTATTGAACACCAGCTGAATGTCGCCGTTCTTGATGGCGTCGACCACATGGGGGCGGCCTTCGAGCACCTTGTTGATGCGGCTCGCCTTGACCCCGTTTTCCTCAAGAAACTTCTGCGTGCCGGTGGTCGCGACGATCCGGAAATTCAATTCTTCCAGCATCTGCATGGTCGGCAGAATCCGGATCTTGTCCTTATCGCGTACCGAGACGAAGACGGTTCCGATCTTCGGCACGGCGTTGCCCGCACCGAGCTGGCTCTTGGCGAAAGCGACCCCGAAGCCCCGGTCGAGGCCCATGACCTCACCGGTGGAGCGCATTTCCGGCCCGAGCAGAACGTCGACGCCGGGGAAGCGCGCGAAGGGGAAGACAGCTTCCTTCACACCGATATGCTTGAGGCTCTTCGGCTTCAATCCGAACTGGTTCAACGCCTCGCCCGCCATGATCCGTGCCGCGATCTTCGCCACCGGATCGCCGATGACCTTCGCCACGAAGGGCACCGTGCGTGAGGCGCGGGGGTTCACTTCGAGCACGTAGATCTCGCCGTCCTTGATGGCATATTGCACGTTCATCAGACCGCCGACGTTGAGCGCCAGGGCCAGGTCCTTGGTCTGACGTTCCAGTTCCGCGATGATCTCGGGAGAGAGCGAGCGGGGCGGCAGGGAGCAGGCCGAGTCGCCCGAGTGGATGCCCGCTTCCTCGATATGCTCCATGATGCCGGCGATGAAGACGTCCTTGCCGTCGCAAAGGCAGTCCACGTCCACCTCGATGGCGTCCGAGAGATAACGGTCGAAGAGAAGCGGGTTCTTGCCGAGGACCGTGTTGATCTGGCCGGTCTTGTCGTTGGGATAACGCGCCTTCACGTCGGAGGGGATCAGGCTCGGAAGCGTGCCGAGGAGATAGTCCTCGAACTGCGCCTCGTCGCGGATGATCGCCATGGCCCGGCCACCCAGCACATAGGACGGGCGCACCACGAAGGGCAGGCCGAGATCGGCGGCGATCAGGCGGCTCTGCTCCACCGAATAGGCGATGCCGTTCTTCGGCTGCTTCAGGTGCAGCTTGTCGAGGAGGCGCTTGAAGCGGTCGCGGTCTTCCGCAAGGTCGATGGCGTCCGGCGAGGTACCGAGGATCGGCACGCCTGCTTCCTCGAGCGCATTGGCGAGCTTGAGCGGTGTCTGGCCGCCGAACTGCACGATGACGCCGTGCAGGGTGCCGTTCTGGCGCTCCGTCTCGATGATTTCAAGCACGTCTTCCTGGGTCAGCGGCTCGAAATAGAGGCGGTCGGAGGTGTCGTAGTCGGTCGAAACCGTCTCCGGATTGCAATTGACCATGATGGTCTCATAGCCCGCATCCTTGAGCGCGAAGCAGGCATGGCAGCAGCAATAGTCGAACTCGATGCCCTGGCCGATGCGGTTCGGCCCGCCGCCGAGGATGATGACCTTCTTGGCATTCGAGGGATACGCCTCATCCGCCGGCTTTCCGGCGAAGGGGGCGGCGTAGGTCGAATACATGTAGGCCGTGGGCGAAGCGAATTCCGCCGCGCAGGTGTCGATGCGCTTGAAGACCGGACGCACGGAAAGCGAGCGGCGAAGCGTCCGCACTTCGGCTTCGGTCTTGCCCGCGAGAACCGCGAGGCGGGCATCCGAAAAGCCCATGCTCTTGAGCTGGCGGAACGCGCCGGGCGTGGTGGGCAGGCCGTGAGCCTTCACCTTGGCTTCAAGATCGACGATGGCCTGCAATTGCTCCAGGAACCAGCGGTCGATCTTGCAGCTGTCGTAGACGTCATCGTGGCTGAGGCCGAGGCGCAGGGCCTGCGCGACCTTCAGGAGCCGGTCCGGGGTGGGGGTGCCGAGCGCCGCCTTGATGGCGTTCATGTCGTCGCCCTTGCCGAGACCCTCGATCTCGATCTCGTCGAGGCCGGTGAGACCCGTTTCCAGCGAGCGCAGGGCCTTCTGGAGCGATTCCGGCAAAGTGCGGCCGATGGCCATCGCCTCGCCCACCGACTTCATGGCGGTGGTCAGCGTCGGCTCCGCGCCGGGGAACTTTTCGAACGCGAACCGCGGGATCTTGGTCACCACGTAATCGATGGTCGGCTCGAAGGAGGCCGGTGTCGCGCCGCCGGTGATGTCGTTGGCGATCTCGTCCATCGTGTAGCCGACGGCAAGCTTCGCCGCGACCTTGGCGATGGGAAAGCCCGTGGCCTTGGAGGCGAGCGCGGATGAACGCGACACGCGCGGATTCATCTCGATCACGATCATGCGCCCGTTCTTCGGGTTGACCGCGAACTGCACGTTCGAGCCGCCGGTTTCGACGCCGATCTCGCGCAGGACCGCCAAGCTGGCGTCGCGCATGATCTGGTATTCCTTGTCGGTGAGCGTCAGCGCCGGAGCGACGGTGATCGAATCGCCGGTGTGCACGCCCATCGGGTCGATGTTCTCGATGGAGCAGACGATGATGCAGTTGTCCGCCTTGTCGCGGACGACCTCCATCTCGTACTCCTTCCAGCCGAGTACGCTCTCTTCGATCAGGACTTCGTTCGTCGGCGAGGCGTCGAGGCCGCGCTCCACGATGTCGAGGAATTCCTCGCGGTTATAGGCAATGCCGCCGCCCGTGCCGCCCATCGTGAACGAGGGGCGGAGAATCGCCGGCAGCCCAACCTCGGCGAGCGCCAGCAGGGCCTCGCCCATCGCGTGTTCCTGATAGCGCTTGCGGCGCTCGTTCTCCGCACCGTCCCACTTGAGCTTGTAGGCGGCGATCATGCGCTTCTTGTCGCCGGGGTGAATGTCGAGCGCCTCAAGGCGCGCGAGTTCGGCGAGATAGGCGTCGCGGTCAGCCTTCTTCAGCGCCGAAGCGTTGGCGAGGCGAGACTTAGGCGTGTCGAGGCCGATCTTGGTCATGGCCTCGCGGAAAAGCTGGCGGTCTTCGGCCTTGTCGATGGCTTCTGCCGTCGCGCCGATCATCTCCACATTGTATTTCTCGAGCACGCCCATCTTCTTGAGCGACAGGGCGCAGTTCAGCGCCGTCTGACCGCCCATCGTCGGCAGGAGCGCGTCCGGGCGCTCCTTCTCGATGATCTTGGCGACGACTTCCGGGGTGATCGGCTCGATATAGGTGGCGTCGGCGAGATCCGGGTCGGTCATGATCGTCGCCGGGTTCGAGTTCACCAGGACGATGCGGTACCCTTCTTCCTTCAGCGCCTTGCAGGCCTGGGTGCCCGAATAGTCGAATTCGCACGCCTGCCCGATGACGATCGGCCCGGCGCCGATGATGAGGATGGAGGAGATGTCTGTCCGTTTCGGCATAGGCCCACCTAGGCGTAGCCAGCCGCACGGCCGCATAACGCGGCGCTTCAAGCGCAGCCGGCTAGGGAACTGATTGAAAGGTTGAGAGAGGCTCTTACACGGGCAGGCCCTGAGAGGGAAGGGGAATCCGCTCAGCTTTCTGAGGAAGGGGAGTGACCTTAACCCTCGGAGCCGCTAACGAAAGGGCGTGACCCGCTCGACCTCCCTCATCGCCCTTGCACGCCAGTTCCTCGCCTTTTTCGGCGTGGGCATCGCGGCTGCCGTGGTCCACTACGGGCTTCTCGTCGGGCTCGTTGAGGGTGGAGGGCTGGCTCCTGTGCCGGCGACGCTCGCAGGTTATGTCGCAGGCGGCATCCTGTCCTACGTCCTCAATCGCCGCCATACCTACGCCAGCGACCGGCCGCACCGCGAGGCAACGTGGCGCTTTGCTCTCGTCGCCTTTGTCGGCTTTCTCCTGACCTGGGGCTTCATGCACCTGTTCACCGTGGTCCTCGCCGCGCCGTACTTGCCCGCGCAGATCGTAACGACCGGAATCGTGATGCTCTGGAGCTTTCTGGCCCACAGGATGTGGACCTTCGCATAAGGTCTTGCGCATAAGGTCTTGCCGGAAGACGCAAGGCAGCTTTGCGCCCGGGCATCTCCCCGACACTTGTTCTCTATGCGTATATCGGCTGCAAGTCAGGGCTCTGAACGATCCGCAACAGGACGCGGCCTTTGGCAGGTTTCATCAAAACGCCAAGCCGTTCGGGATCCAGAGGGCTCCATGTCCGATTCGTTGCTGACAGAAAACACAATCGAAGGCCGCAAGTCCGCTCTCAGGCCCAACGGGGTGAGGGTGGCGCTCGTTGAACTCGCCCTGGCTGTCGGCAGCTTCGGAATCGGGACCGGCGAATTCTCCATCATGGGGCTTCTGCCCAACGTGGCTGATGAGTTTGCCGTCACCACGCCGCAGGCCGGCTATGCCATCAGCGCGTATGCTTGCGGTGTCGTCGTCGGTGCTCCGATCATCGCCGTGCTGGCTGCAAGGCTTCCCCGGCGCACCTTGCTTCTTCTGCTCATGGCGATTTTCGCCGTCGGCAATGTGGTTAGCGCTCTGGCTCCGACATTCTCGTCCTTCGTGCTTTTGCGCTTTTTGACGGGGCTTCCGCACGGGGCTTATTTCGGCGTGGCGGCCCTGGTTGCAGCCTCGCAGGTCGATTTCACCAAGCGGAC
This sequence comes from Microvirga flavescens, assembly GCF_003290125.1. GTDB lineage: Bacteria > Pseudomonadota > Alphaproteobacteria > Rhizobiales > Beijerinckiaceae > Microvirga > Microvirga flavescens. The sequence goes on along the minus strand of NZ_QMKH01000002.1, from coordinate 220,247 downwards.
CCAGGCGGTGGCCCGCGTGATGACGGGTCTCACCGTGGCGACGCTGCTCGGTACGCCGATTGCGACCTTCTTCGGTCAGGCGATGACGTGGCGACTCGCCTTCGGCGCCGTCGGCTTTCTCGGTGTTCTGACGGTTCTGCTGATCTGGATTTTCCTGCCCAGAGATCGTGTCGCCGAGGGGGCGAGCCCGCTTCGGGAGCTTGGGGCCTTCAGGCGCAAGCAGGTCTGGTACACGCTGGGCATTGGCGCCATCGGCTTCGGCGGCCTGTTCTCCGTGTTCTCCTACATCGCTTCGACGACGACCAAGGTTGCCGACATGCCGGAGACGATGGTGCCTGTCATGATGGCCATTTTCGGCTCAGGCATGATTACCGGCAATCTCGTCGGCGCGTGGTTCGGCGACAAGAACCTCAAGGCCACGATTGCTGGAACGCTGGTCGGCGGCGCGGCGGTGATGACGCTCTTCTGGCTCACCGCGAGCAATCCCTACATGCTGTCGATCTCGGCTTTCCTCGCCGGGTGCAGCGTGGCGCTCGGACCCGTTCTGCAAACGCGACTGATGGATGTGGCCGCGGATGCGCAGACGCTTGCCGCAGCACTCCATCACTCCGCCTTCAACGTCGCGAACGCCCTCGGCGCGTGGCTTGGCGGGCTCGCAATTGCGGCTGGCTACGGTTACGCCTCGACGGGATGGGTCGGCGCGCTTCTGGCGCTTGGTGGGCTTGTGATCTTCGGCTTGTCGCTGTGGAGCGAGAAGAGAGCGCTCGCGTGCGGCGCGCCGGAGAACTGCCCGACTTGAGGCCTCAGCGCGGTCGTCCCACGAAGGTCATGCGGGCCTGGTTGTGCCCGAGATTGCGCGGCTGGCGCTCGGTGTTGAAACCGGCATCGCGCAACAGGTCGGCGATCTCAGCCTCACTGTAGGTCGAAAGGCCGATCTCCTCGCGGATCTTGCGATAATCGGAAAATGCCGTGCGCACGAGGCCGGTGAGGGCGGCCGCGAGAAAGCCGCCCTGCCCGGCAAAAATGAGCAGGGCCTTCGCGTCGGTGAGGGGGCTTAACCCAGGCGGGATCACGTCGGCGAGAACGAGACGTCCGTCGCTTTTCAGCTTGGCATGCCACGTCTTCAAGAGCCGCCGCAGATCCTCCAGCGGGAGATATTGCAACAGCGAGTTCACAACGATCAGGTCGAGCGAATTGTCGGGAAGCGCATTCATGTCTTCCGGCGAAAGAACCTGTATCCGGCTCTCGCCGTTGAAGCGCTCGCTCAGCCGCTCGCGCACGAGTGGCGCGCCGTCGCAAAGATAAAGCCGCGCCGTGTGCGTCGCCACCCGGTCCGCGAACAGAGCCTCGCCGCAGCCGTAATCGAGCACGTTCGAGCGTGGCGAGATGATGAGGTCCGCAATGTCGTTGGCGACCTGCCGGTAGTGAAGGAGCTTGTGCCGCTCGTTCACGTAGATCGGGGTGTCCTGGTTCCAGTAATCGCGCCAGTTCATGCGTTGGCCTTCGTCGTCACCTTCGCTCTCATAGCGCGGTATAGCGAAAGCCTCCAGTCGTCTGACGACGGCATCCAACGAATATGGCCGGGGCGAGCCCAGCCATAAGGAGTTGCGGATTTTCAGCGAGCCTCAGGCTGCCAGAAACAGCGCCGTCACGGCCCGGTCGATGGCCAGGTAGAACACGGCGAAGGCGAGGGCGGCGGCGATGCCGAACTCGATCTTCTCGTTCTTGACCATGCGCAGGTGTCGGAAGATCTCGCGGCCGGAGAGCGCCATGAGCCACGAGACGGTCAACACCGTCGGAAACACGAACAGGAAGGACCAGGTGCTTTCGACCTGCCCGGCATAGGACGGATCGATCAGAGGGCGGATGTTGCGGACCCACGGCGCGTAAAAGGCTGCGTAGATGGAGACGAGCCAGGCAAGCACGTTCGCAACGCCGAGATGAAACGTGAAAAGGTTATGCAGGCGGGAAAACTGGTCCGCTTCGACTTTGCTGTACATTGGAGAAAACCCCCAGATTCAAGCGACTATCGTTGAGTTTTTTGTGATTGACGATCGGTTAGCTTGAATTGGGGGGACAGCGCAATGTCCCGCATTGTCGCGGTCAGGCTGTCGCCTTGGGATCGCGAAGATCTTTGCGACCAAAGTCATAGAGGGCGCGGTTCCGGCAAAGGCAAACCTTCGCCGGAAAGAGTTTTAAGCTTGGCCGTGCGCCTTGTTCTCTTCGATCATCTTCACGAAGCGGTCGAAGAGGTAGTGGCTGTCCTGCGGGCCGGGCGAGGCCTCGGGGTGGTACTGCACCGAGAAGGCCGGACGGTCGGTGAGTGCCATGCCGCAATTGGAGCCGTCGAAGAGGGAGACATGCGTCTCGACGGCGGTCTTCGGCAGGCTCTCCGGATCCACCGCGAAGCCGTGGTTCATCGAGGTGATCTCGACCTTGCCGGTGGTCTTGTCCTTCACCGGATGGTTCGCGCCATGATGGCCTTGGTGCATCTTCTTGGTGCGCCCGCCGACGGCGAGACCGAGCATCTGGTGGCCAAGGCAGATGCCGAAGGTCGGGATCTTCTTGTCGAGCAGGGTCTTGATGGTGGGCACGGCATATTCGCCGGTCGCCGCCGGGTCGCCGGGGCCGTTGGAGAGAAACACGCCATCGGGCTTGAGCGCGAGAATCTCATCCGCCGTGGCGGTCGCCGGAACGACCGTGACCTTGCAGCCCGCGCGGGCGAGCAGGCGCAGAATGTTGCGCTTCACACCATAATCGATGGCGACCACATGGTGCTTTGCCGCGCCCTGATGGCCATAGCCTTCACCGAGCTTCCAGGTGGTCTCATCCCAGTCGAAGCGCTGGGCGCTCGTGACGAGGGGGACGAGGTCGAGCCCGTCCATCGAGGGCAGGGCGGCAGCCTTCGCCTTGAGGGCGGCAAGATCGAACAGGCCCTTGGGATCGTGCGCTATCACCGCGTTGGGCATGCCCTTCTCGCGGATCAGCGCCGTCAGCGCGCGGGTATCGATGCCGGTGAGGCCGACGATGCCGCGGGCCTTGAGCCAGCCGTCAAGGTGGCGCGAGGCGCGCCAGTTCGACGGGTCGGTGACGCCCGCACCGAGGATCGCGCCGCGCACGCCGGAGGACGAGGCGGCGTTGACGCTCTCGATGTCTTCCTCGTTCGTGCCCACGTTGCCGATATGCGGGAAGGTGAAGGTGATGATCTGCCCGGCGTAGGAAGGGTCGGTCAGAATTTCCTGGTAGCCCGTCATGGCCGTGTTGAAGCAGACCTCGCCGGTCGCCTCGCCCACCGCACCTATGCCGAAACCTTCGAGCACCGTGCCGTCCTGAAGCACGAGAACGGCTGTGGCGCGCGGCTCTGTCCAGCCGCCGGAGGTGGGGACCTCGGCGTGTTTGTCTTGCAGCATCGTCATGATCTCTTTAAGTCGAAAGCCCAACGGGCCGCGCTTGAGCGGGCCGCAGCGCAGCCTCGAAACCGTATTGAAGGTGACTTAAGGGGCCGCTCGCGCCACGTCAACGCTCAAGCGCCTATCATATAAGGAGATGCGCCATGCGCGAACGCTTCACGAGCGAAATGAAGGAGGCCATGAAGGCCGGCGACAAGCGCAAGCTCGGGACCGTCCGTCTGATTCAGGCCGCTCTCAAGGACAAGGACATCGAAGCCCGCGGCGCGGGCAAGGGCCAGGCGACCGAGGACGAAATCCTCGCGCTCCTGCAGAAGATGATCAAGCAGCGCCAGGAGTCGATCACCATGTACGAGCAGGGCGGCCGCCCGGAGCTCGCGCAGCAGGAAAAGGAAGAGGCCGACGTCATCGCCACCTTTCTGCCGAAGCAGATGGACGACGCGGAAGTGAAGGCCGCCATCGAAGCCGCCATCGCCGAGACGGGCGCCGCCTCCATGAAGGACATGGGCAAGGTCGTCGGCATCCTGCGCGGAAAGTACGCAGGCCGCATGGACTTCGCCAAGGCGAGCGGATTGGTGAAGGATCTGCTGCCGAAGGGGTGATGTGACGCCCTGCCGGGGTTGAGATTGGCGGGCTGCCTAGGGCCCCTAGGCAGCCTCAGCCGTCAATTCCCCGATCAGTCCTTGCGTTGTGACCACGCGGGCGAACTCGAAGCCGAGGGTCGCCACATGCACCTGGTGGCTGGTGCTGGCGGGGATGGTTCCGCCCCGGCCGTCCGGCAGGTCGAAGCAGTCGCAGGCGTCCTCGACCAGAATCATCTCGTAGCCGAGATTGGCTCCGGTCCTGACCGTTGTCGATACGCACATGTCGGTCGTGATGCCGAAAACCACGACCCGGCGGATATCGAGACGCTTGAGGCGCAGGTCGAGGTCAGTGCCGATGAAGGCCGAATTGACGCTCTTCGACACGAGCGCCTCATTCCCGACCGGGCCGAAGCCGGGACGGAAGGCGTTTCCGGGACGCCCCGGAGCGAGCGTGGAGCCCGGCGTCACCGAGTCGTGCCGGACATGAATGACGGGAAGGCTGTGCCGCCGCCAGGCGTCGAGGAGGGCAAGGCCGTTGCTGTCGACGGCATCGTTCCAGCGGCGAGGCCATTTCGGATCGTCGAAAGCGACCTGCATGTCGACGGGCAGAAGAACGGACCGGGTGAACGCCATGGGAAACTCCTTCGTGTCCCGTGAATATCTCTCGCAACCGGATGCCGGTTTCACTAGACATTGTGGCGTCCGCGCCGTCGAAATGACGGTCGCGGGAGGATTGCCGCGCCATGCTGGACGAGAAAGACAAACTCCTCATCGCTGCCCTGCGCAGGAACGCGCGGGAAAGCCTTGTGGGCCTCGCGCGCGTCGTCGGCCTGTCCCGTTCCGCGACTCAGGAGCGGATGCGCCGGCTGGAGCGCGAGGGCGTCATCAGAGGCTATACGGTCGAACTCTCCGGCGAGCACGAACCCGCCGTGCGCGCCATGATCGCCGTCGCTTTCGCGCCGGGCTTCCAGTGCAGGCATGTTCTGCCGAGCTTTTCAGGCCTACCGGAGATCGTCGCCTCCCATTCCCTGACCGGCTCCATCGATCTTCTTCTGTCCGTCGCCTGCGAGTCGAACGCCGCACTCGACCGTGTCAGGAACGCCGTTGCCTCCACGAAAGGCGTCGCGACGGCGACCACCCATGTCGTGCTGGCATCGGCAGGGGCGAGGGGCGGAACGTTCTGAGGCGTTGCCTGAGCGCCGGCTCTCTCAAAGGCAATCGTTGACCTGCCTTTCGCGCGGGACGGCCAGGATCTCGGCGACCTCCTTGTGCAGGAGGGCGACACCTCTCGCTTTCGATCTTCGTGCCATGTCATGGAGAGGGCCTTGCCGGCACTGGGCCGGGTCGCTCCTGATGCTCTCTCTCACGCTCTTCATAGAGACGAGAGCCTTGTCGAAATCGGGGACTGTTGCCAATTCCCTCGTTCTGCTTTCAAGGGCGACGACAGCCTCGTCCAAGGTTTTCCGGTATTCGCTCCCGTCAGCAGGATGGCACAGATCCTCGAACGTTTGCACCAGCTTCAGAAGGCTCCAGGCGCAGGCCGTATTGGCGGTTTGAGCGAATGACAGACTGCTTGAAGCAAGGAACGTGAGAGCTGCAATGCCGAGTATTGGAATAAGGTGCATGATCGTCCGCAATCGAGAACGCGACGATGCAACGTTCGTTCGGGACTTGAGTCAACACCTGCTGGCGAGCACTTGAAATGCGGCGCGGGCCATAAGCGACTCCCTCTCGTGGAGGAGCCGGGCCGGGCATGCGGGCACCTTCATAGGGTCCGGACGCTGTGGATTGCGGGCACAGGCGCGGCCAGTCGTCTCTCTTTCTGTCCCCTCCTTCGCTGCCTAGGTTATGCAGCAGGTTTGGAGATCCCGCTTCTTGCGCTACCCGCCCAACATTCTCGATGAGATCCGCGCCCGGTTGCCGGCCTCGGTGGTCGTGGGGAAGCGCGTGCGTCTCAAAAAGGCGGGGCGGGAATGGAAGGGGCTCTCGCCGTTCAATGCGGAGAAGACGCCGTCTTTCTATGTAAACGACCAGAAGCAGTTCTATCACTGCTTCTCCTCCGGCAAGCACGGGGACATCTTCACCTTCGTCATGGAGACGGAGGGGCTCTCCTTTCCCGAGGCTGTGGAGCGTCTTGCCGCCGAGGCGGGGGTGGCGCTACCGAAGGCCACCCGCGAGGATCAGGTCGCGGAGGTCAAGCGCAAGAACCTGCATGACGTCATGGAGCTGGCCACGCAGTTCTTCGAGGCCTCGCTTCAGGGGCGTTTTGGCCTCAAGGCGCGGGATTATCTGGCGGGGCGCTCGCTCTCGCCAGAGATCCAGGCGCGGTTTCGCATCGGCTATGCCCCGGCGGACCGGTTTTCCCTGCGCGATCACCTCGCGGAAAAGGGGGTCCCCAGCGAGATGATGGAGGAGGCGGGGCTTCTCGTCACCGGCGAGGAGGTCAAGGTTCCGTATGACCGCTTCCGCGACCGGGTCATGTTTCCGATCTGCGATGTGCGCGGGCGGGTCGTGGCGTTCGGCGGGCGCGCGCTCAGCGCGGACGTTCCCGCAAAATACCTGAACTCGCCGGATACCCCGCTCTTCAACAAGGGACGGCTTCTCTACAATTACCACCTCGCCCGCGCGCCCGCCCATGACCGGGGCACGGTCATCGCGGTCGAGGGCTATGTGGACGTGATTTCCCTGAATGCGGTGGGCGTCGCCAACGCGGTCGCGCCCCTTGGTACGGCGTTGACGGAGGATCAGCTCGCGCTGCTCTGGCGCATGTCGGACGAGCCGACCCTGTGTTTCGACGGCGACAAGGCCGGGCGGCGGGCGGCTTACCGGGCGCTCGACATTGCCCTGCCCAACCTGAGCCCCGGCAAATCCTTGCGTTTCGCCCTTCTTCCCGAGGGCCAGGACCCGGACGACCTGGCGCGGTCCGGTGGGGCGGCTGCCGTGGAGCGGGTTCTGTCGGGCGCGCGGCCTTTGGTCGACATTCTCTGGGCGCGGGAGATCGAGGCGGGGCCCCTCGATACGCCGGAGCGGCGGGCGGCCCTCGAGCGGCGCCTGCGCGAATCACTTGCACTGATTCGCGACGAGACTCTGAAACGGTACTACCGGGAAGAGGTTGAAACCCGCCTTTCCGTCCTCTCGCCCGATACCGGCGCGCGGCGGTTCGGGCGTCGCGAAAAGGGGGGAAGGCAGGAGCGTTGGGGGCAGGCCCGGACGACGCCGAACGGCCGGTTGAGCGTCAGCCCGCTCCTTGCCCGCAGCGCGCTCTTTACCGGCGCGACCTCCGGATCGGCGCGGGAGGCGATGATCCTCTGCGCCTTCCTGCGGCATCCGGACCTGCTGCATGACCATGTTGAAACCCTTGCGGAGCTTGACCTTGAGGGGCATAACTCCCATCTCATCCGTCGCGTGCTGCTCGATGCGGCCGCCGGTGGGGCAAGTGCCGACGATGCGGTGATGCAGGCCCGGCTCGAACGGGAAAACCTCGCCGAGCCGGTCGAGCGCCTGATGGCGTTGATCCGCCCCGGCGACCGCTGGGTCCTCGATCAGCATGCCGATTCATTGCGGCTTGAGGACGCATTAAGGCAAGCAATCACCTTGCATCGCCGCGCACGCACGTTACATAGCGAGCTTCGGGCTGCCGAACGCGCGCTCGCCGAAGAAGACAACGAGGCCAATCTCGCCTGGCTGCGAGAGGTCCAAAACCAATTGTCTTCGGTTGAGGGGGCTGAGGCCGATCTGGATAATGGGGTTGTTCACCGCGACCCGTGATGCCTCGGACGCGAGGCTCAGGGCGGCGAGCATCTCCAATGGCTCGTTGGAGTCAGGTTAACGGTTCATCAGCGATGGGCCGTTTATGAACGGGTTTCTATTCGGGTGGTGAAGCGGCTCCGCTTCTCCGCCCATTCGCGTATTGCCGGGGTCGTGGCCCGGGGATGCGCTGGAGCAGAGCGAAGTATGGCGACGAAGGCAACCGAACGGGACGAAGGCGAGACAGCAGCTCCGGAGCAGCAGAGCGACGGACCTCTTCTCGATCTCAGCGATGCCGCCGTTAAGCGGATGGTCAAGCTCGCGAAAAAGCGCGGCTATGTGACCTATGACGAGTTGAACGAGGTTCTGCCGTCCGAGGAATTTTCCTCCGAGCAGATCGAGGACGTGCTCGGCCAGCTGTCCGAGATGGGCATCAACGTCGTCGAGTCCGAGGAAACGGAAGAGGGACAGGCGGCCGAGGGCGGCGATGACGAGGAGGCCGAAGGCGGCGACCTTGTCGAGACCACCCAGACGCGCGCCGTCGCCGTTCGCGAGACCACGGCCAAGGAGCCCACCGACCGCACCGACGATCCGGTGCGTATGTACCTGCGCGAGATGGGCTCGGTGGAGCTTCTCTCCCGCGAGGGCGAAATCGCCATCGCCAAGCGTATCGAGGCCGGTCGCGAAGCCATGATCGCGGGCCTCTGCGAGAGCCCGCTGACCTTCCAGGCCATCATCATCTGGCGCGACGAGCTCGTCGAAGGCCGCGTGCTCCTGCGCGACATCATCGACCTCGAGGCCACCTATGCCGGCCCGGACGGCAAGGGCGCGCCCAAGGTCGAGGGCATGGGCGAAGGTGAGGGCGAGGAGGAAGCCGCCGCCGGCGAGGAAGGCGAGGGCGCCAATCCGCCGGAAGGCGAGATGGACGACGACGATCTCGAGAACAACGTGTCGCTCTCGGCGATGGAAGCCGAGCTGAAGCCGCGCGTTCTCGAAACCTTCGATAGCATTGCCGACAACTACAAGAAGCTGCGCCGCCTCCAGGTGGAGCATGTGGAGCAGCGTCTGCAGAACAAGCAGCTGACCCCGGCGCAGGAGCGCAAGTACAAGACGCTCAAGAGCGACATCGTCGCGAGCGTGAAGTCGCTTTCGCTCAACAACAACCGCATCGAGGCGCTGGTCGAGCAGCTCTACGACATCAACAAGCGGCTGATCTCCCATGAGGGTCGCCTGATGCGCTTTGCCGAGAGCCACGGCGTCGCGCGCGAGGAATTCCTCAAGCACTACCAGGGCTGGGAACTCGACCCGAAGTGGGTGCTGCGCGTCTCCAAGCTCGGCGGCAAGGGCTGGAAGGACTTCGTCGCCAAGGGCAAGGACCAGATTCACGAACTGCGCGAGCAGATCCACAATCTGGCGAGCGAGACGGGCCTGGAGATCCAGGAATTCCGCCGCATCGTCCTGATGGTGCAGAAGGGCGAGCGCGAGGCCAGGCAGGCGAAGAAGGAAATGATCGAGGCGAACCTGCGCCTCGTGATCTCGATTGCCAAGAAGTACACCAACCGCGGCCTGCAGTTCCTGGATCTCATCCAGGAAGGCAACATCGGCCTCATGAAGGCGGTCGATAAGTTCGAGTACCGTCGCGGCTACAAGTTCTCGACCTACGCCACCTGGTGGATTCGTCAGGCGATCACGCGCTCTATCGCGGATCAGGCCCGCACGATCCGTATCCCGGTGCACATGATCGAGACGATCAACAAGATCGTTCGCACCTCGCGCCAGATGCTCCACGAGATCGGCCGCGAGCCGACGCCGGAGGAGCTTGCTGAGAAGCTCGCCATGCCGCTGGAAAAGGTGCGCAAGGTTCTCAAGATCGCGAAGGAGCCGATCTCGCTCGAAACGCCCATCGGCGACGAGGAAGATTCGCACCTCGGCGATTTCATCGAGGACAAGAACGCGATCCTGCCCATCGACGCGGCGATCCAGTCGAACCTGCGCGAGACGACGACGCGCGTTCTCGCCTCGCTCACGCCGCGCGAGGAGCGCGTGCTGCGCATGCGCTTCGGCATCGGCATGAACACCGATCACACGCTGGAAGAAGTCGGCCAGCAGTTCTCGGTGACGCGCGAGCGTATCCGTCAGATCGAGGCTAAGGCGCTGCGCAAGCTCAAGCACCCCTCGCGCTCGCGCAAGCTGCGCAGCTTCCTCGACAACTGAGGCAAGCTTCAGAAGATCAGGGAAGAAGGCGGGTCGTGCGGCCCGCCTTTTTTCATGGCCGCACGAAAACGAAGTAGGCGAGAGCGCCCGCGACGATAGCGGCAAAGCTCGCGAGACCGACGATCCGCCCCGCCTGTCGCGTGCCGACCGTGTAAGTCATGCCCGCCTTGACGATGGTGTTGACGCCGCAGGCGATGCCGATGCCGCTCACCGCCGAAGCGATGGCGATGGTCTGGTCGCCGGACATGCGCGAGAGCGAGAGCGTGATCGCATCGACATCCGCGATGCCCGACAACGCGGCGAGAAGGTTGAGCCCGGTCTCGCCCGCATAGGTCGTGACGAGCTTCGCGAGAAAGCTGATGAGCGCGATCAGCGCCGCGAGCTTCAACGCCGTGCCGAGATCGAAGGGACTTTTCAGGTCGAGGTCGGGATGCTCCGAGGGCCGCCCGCGTTGCAGGTAGAGAATGGCGCCGCCTGCGATGAGAAGCACGGCGCAGGCCACGCCCATCGGCCAGATAAGGGGGATGATGAGAGCGGGATTGATAGCGCTCGCAATGACGACGACACGCGCGACCATGACAGCGCCCGACAAAAGAATGCCGCTCGCAAGAAGAGTGCTGGCGGGCGGGTTGTCCTTCGCGAGCTTGGCGAGGGTGAGCGTCGTCGCGGTCGAGGATGTGAGCCCGCCCGCCATCGCGGCCATCGCGACGCCCGCCTGGCTGCCCATGATGCGGATGGCGATATAGCCGACGAAGGAGATGCCCGCGATGATGATGGCGAAAAGCCAGATGCGGGCCGGGTTGATGGAGCCGAGCGGATCGACAGGCTTGTTCGGCAAGAGCGGCAGAAGCAGGAACGACATCGCGAGCAGAATGAGGGCGGCGCGGATTTCGAGCCAGGTCAACGTCTTGAGCCAGGTGTGCAGGGGGCGCTTGAGGGCAAGGATCAGCGTGACTGCGACAGCGGCGGAAATCGCGATCTGGACATTACCGAGAACCGTGTAGGCACCGAGCGCGAAGGTCAAAAGCGCGGCGACGACACCCGTGACGCTGAAGTTGCGCTCCTCTTTCGCTTCGAGCCACGCGAAGGCGCTGAAGCCGGCGGCGAAGGCGATGAAGGCAAAGCCCAGAAAAGTGGTGTGCGTATGCTGAGCGAGCACGGCCGAGATCGCACCAAGCAGGGACGACAGGCCATAGGTGCGAAGCCCCGCCGTGCGCTCTCCTTCCGCTTCCTCGCGCTGCTGCCAGCCGCGTTCAAGGCCCACGAGCAGGCCGATGGCCAGCGCGATAGCGAGTCTTTGCAGGAGGGGATCGTCAATCATGGTACTTCCTCGCGCCGGATGAAGGTCATGCCGTGGATACGTTGAACAGTGCGCCAATGAAATAGGTCGCCGCCGCTGCGATCGCCCCGATCAAGAGCATGCGCAATCCGCCCTTGAGCGCGCTCTGGCCCGAGAACAGGCTGAGAGCCGCACCGACGATGAACAGCGCAAGCCCGGCAAGAACTGCCGCAATGCGCACGCCATGCGCGCCGAAGCCGAGCAGGAAAGGCAGGAGCGGCAGGATCGCCCCGACCGAAAAGGCGAGAAACGACCAGACAGCCGCGCCAATCGGTGATCCGAGATCTTCCGGGTTGAGGCCAAGCTCCTCACGCGCCAGCGTGTTGAGCGCCTGCTCCGGGTTCTTGACGAGCCGTCTCGTCATCGTGCGCGCTTCCTCTAGCGGGATGCCGCGCGCCGCGTAAATCAGCGCAAGCTCTTCCGCCTCTTCCGCCGGATAACGCTCAAGCTCCGACCGCTCTTGCCCGATCTGGGACTCGAGCATTTCGCGTTGCGAGAGCATGGAGATGTACTCGCCTGCCGCCATCGAGAACGCGCCGGCGAGAAGACCAGCGACGCCGGAAATAAGAATCACATTGGCTTCCGCCGCCGCGCCGGACACGCCCATCACGAGACAGGTGTTCGAGATCACGCCGTCATTCACGCCGAACACGGCGGCGCGCAATGTGCCGCCGCCCATCGAGCGATGGCTGCGCCCCACGTCCTCGACACGGGTCGGCATGGCATGAACCGGTTGATGCACGCGCCCGGAATAAACGGAGATGCCGCGAACCTTCGAGGCCGAAAGGATCGGTCGGATGGCTTTGGGGCCAAGAGCTTTGGTGAGGCGTGCGACGATGCGGGCGCGCAGTGCCGGATGAAACACGGGCGTCCGCCCGAGATCGGAGGCAAGCAGGGCGGCCTGTCTGTCGGCGGCGTCGGCCATCTGCCGGAAAAGAACCGCCTTCTGCGGGTCGGGCTCGGCTTCGGCAACTGCAGCGGAAAGATAGGCCGCCGTCTTTTCCGAATGCCATCGCCCCAACGTCTCGTCGGATTTCGGCATGACGCACTCCTTGTCGCGACGATTATGACGCCTTTCGTGGGCATCATCATAGGAATTTCGTGCTCTGCGCCCTTTTCGGCAATGGGTCCGGACAATCTTGCCCCGCTCCATCTTTCCTGTGATCGCCGAAAGCTGCGCTGCAGAATGCGCGGGACAAGATCGCGCCCTTGAAATAGATGCCTCTTCGTCCATCATAGCGGGAAGCATTCGAGGGAGCGCGCATGGCCCAGCGGGAAACGACGAGCACCAAGCCGCGTGTTCATTACGATTGCACGCAGTGCCCGGCCTTCTGTTGCTCCATCTACGAGCGCGTCACGGTCACGCCGGCGGATATCAAGCGGTTGGCGAAGCACTTCGGGGTCCCGGTCGAAGAGGCCCGCGAGAAATACACCAAGCAATGGGAAGACGAGCGCATTCTGCGCCGCGTCAAGGACACGATCTTCGAGGAGACCTGCATGTTCCTCGATCAGAAAACGCGCGGCTGCACCATCTATCATGGACGCCCCGGCGTCTGCCGCACCTATCCCGCGCGCTCGCGCTGCGCCTATTTCGATGTGCTGCGCTTCGAGCAGAAGCAGCAGGGGGACAAGAGCGTGATGCCCGTGGTCAAGATCATCTTCCGGGAAGACGTCGGTTAAGGGTCAGTTTCGAAATTGCGTCGTCCATGAGAAGTCTCACGAAGTCTCACCCTGAGGAGGGCCGAGGAGGCCCGTCTCGAAGGGCGAGGCGTCTCCAGTGAGCGCTGGACACTCCTTCGAGACGCAGGCTGAAGCCTGCTCCTCAGGATGAGGTCTGCGTTTCCAAACAGGCTCTAAGCGCCACGAGCGGCGTGTGCTGCCTTCCGAGCAACCCTGATTTGCAAGGGCAGTCCAAGACACCGGCTGAGAATTGGCGTTATATGACGCTCGCTCGATCAATGCCGCAGGCTGACGCCAAGCCTCACGAAAAGAAGACCAATGGACACGAAATCGACCGTTCTTCCGGCTGCCCCCGTGCGCTCCACGGCTGACGGGGTGGCTGTTCCGATCCTTGTCGCGATCAGCTTCTCGCATCTCCTCAACGATCTCATCCAGTCGCTGATCCCGGCCATCTACCCGGTTCTGAAGGATGCGTTTCATCTCGATTTCGGCCAAATCGGCCTCATCACGCTCACCTTCCAGCTGACAGCTTCGCTGCTTCAACCGCTTGTCGGCTATTACACGGATCTGAAGCCGAAGCCGTTCTCTCTCATCATCGGCATGGGGTTTACGCTCATCGGTCTGCTCACGCTCTCGCGGGCGGGGTCGTATCCGGTTCTGCTTCTCGCCGCTGCTCTGGTCGGCATGGGCTCATCGATCTTCCATCCGGAATCCTCGCGCGTCGCCCGCATGGCCTCGGGCGGGCGGCATGGACTTGCGCAATCGGTGTTTCAGGTCGGCGGCAATACGGGTTCGGCGCTCGGGCCTTTGCTTGCTGCGTTCATCGTTGTGCCGAACGGCCAGTCGAGCATCGCGTGGTTCTCCGCTGTCGCGTTGCTCGCCATGTTCGTGCTGTTCAACGTGGGGCGCTGGTATCGCGGCAAGGTCATCGCCGCCAAGGCCAAGCCGCGCGGGGCCGCCGTGTCCTCGAAGCATTCGCGCGTGACGATCGGCGTGTCGATCACCATCCTCATGCTGCTGGTCTTCTCCAAGAACTTCTACCTTGCGAGCATCAGCAGCTATTTCACCTTCTATCTCATCTCGAAGTTCCAGATCTCGGTGCAGGACGCGCAGCTCCACCTCTTCGTCTTCCTCGCAGCGGTGGCGGCGGGCACGATCCTCGGCGGCCCCATCGGCGACCGCATCGGGCGCAAGTATGTGATCTGGATTTCAATCCTCGGCGTTTTGCCGTTCACGCTGGCGCTGCCTTTCGCGAACCTGTTCTGGACAGGGATGCTCAGCGTCATCATCGGCCTCGTGCTCGCCTCGGCCTTTTCCGCGATCCTCGTGTTCGCGATGGAGTTGGTGCCGGGGCGCGTCGGCATGATCGCGGGTCTGTTCTTCGGCCTCTCGTTCGGCATGGGCGGCCTTGGCGCGGCGGTGCTGGGTCAGGTCGCGGACATGACCAGCATCGAGACGGTCTATCGCATCTGCGCGTTCCTGCCGGCGATTGGCCTGCTCACTTACTTTCTGCCGAACGAGCGCCCGATGGCGCGGGCGGCTTGAGGCGGCGAGCAATTGGCCTGAAGGCGTGCCTTCAGGCCTTCTTGTTGTCGTTGCCGGATTTCTTCAGGCCCTTGATGACGGCGCCCGCGAGAGGAACCAGCAACGCCGGTAAGGCCGTGTCGATGGGGTGACGCACGAAGCCGACGACAGCGTCCTTGACGCCGCGGATCTCGTCGCGCAGTTCGCTCAGCTCATCCTGAATCTCCTGCGCGTCGGCTTCCAGCGCATCGAGTGCCATGTTGCGGACTTCGAGAGCGAGGTCCATTTCACGTCCCGGCTTCACGCGCTCCGCGACGACGAGCAGAATGATGGCCAGAAGCAGGTTGCCGGCCCCGACGGCGGCTGCAGCCCAGACCGGTCCCCAGATCGGCTGCAGGGCGAAGAACACCGCGAGATTGCCCATCAGGTAGGCGAAAACGGCAAGAAGAGCGGCGATCACCCTCAAGGTCGAGCGCGTCATCACATGCCGGAAGCGAATGTCGGCGATGATCGACTCGGCGCGCCAGAGAACGCGAAGGTTGCGGACGAGGTTGTCCAACATGGTCTAGTCTCTCCCGAACAGACGCCCGATGGCTATGCCGAGCACGAATGCCGCGCCGACCGCCACCAGCGGATGTTTTGCGATGATGTCCTCCGCGCTTTCCGCGTATTCGGACAGAACCTCTTCCAGATCCTTCAACTGCTTCTGGAGCTCCGCCGTGGCGCTGGTGTCAGTCGCGACAGGATCGGGCTCTTTTGCCTGCGGGGCCGGCGCACGTCGGCGCTTCGGCTCCCTGGCCTTGCGGAGGTCGGCCCGCAGGGCGTCGAGTTCGTCGTGCTTTGTCCCGGCCATGCTGAAAACCTTGCGGATGCGGGGGCTGTCTTTGCAAACAATCCTACGCCGGGCGTGTCGTGGCTGTCACGCCTTATCCGTGAAGGGCGCTTCAGCGCCAGGCGTAGTTGAAGCTGACGCTGATGCGCTCGCTCTCGGCCTCGTTGAGCGGCACCTCATGGCGGAGCCAGCTTTCCCAGAGCAGGATGGTTCCGGGCTTCGGCTTCAGATAGGCGAATTGCCGGTTCTCAGGTTTCGCCTTCGCTTTGCGGGGCGGGGCCGCCATCATGAAGCCGAGGCGGGGATCTTCGATCTTGAGCGCGCTCGCGCCCTCCGGAATGGTCACATAATACGTGCCGCTGATCACCGAGTGCGGGTGAATGTGCGACGTGTGGATGCCACCCGGCGGCAGGATGTTGATCCACAGGCTGTCCATCTCGAGGGCGCGGCCCTTCAGGTCGAACTCCAGCTCCTTCACGAAGGCGGCGACATGCTTGTCGACGAGCTTCTGAAGCTCACCGAAGGTGCCGACGCGCCAGGGCAGGTCGTTGAGGGAGGCGTAGGACGTGTAGCCCGGATAGCCGTTCTTCTCGCACCAGCGCTGGCCCGCCTCGTCATCCTCGGCGATGGACAGGCAGGCGGCTTCGAGATCCTGGGTGAGGCGCTCGGCCTTCGCGCCCTCGGTTTCGGCGCGGTAGATCTTGGTGGCGAAGAGAGTATCGATGCTGGACATGCGCAGGCTCTAGAGACTTTGATCGTTTCACATTGAACCGATCAAAGTCTCATTCTTTCTTGAGACCGCACGATCCGGGCGAACAACCGGTTCCACTTGTTCTGATCGTGCTCTAGCGCCGGCGGGGCCGCCCTGTCAAAATTTTCATCAGCCCGTGCGTTTCAGCCGCTTGCCGCCCTTGGCTCCGGATGGGGGCTTGGGCGGGGTTGTTCGCGCTGTCTTGCTTGGGGAGCGCCCGGCGGATTTCGCGGCGGCGCGGGCAGGGCGCTCGGCCCCCTTCGGCTTGGTGTCGCTCGCGATGCTGCGCCGCAGGGCGTCCATCAGGTTGATGACGTTCGTCGGCTTCGCCGCCTCGAGCTTTGGAGCTGGCTTGTGGCCGGCCTTGGCCTTGATGAGCGCGATCAGCGCATCCTGATAGCGATCCTCGAAGCGGGTGGGGTCGAATGTCGTGATCTTCTTCTCGATGATGTGTTCGGCGAGGTCCAGCATCTCCCCGGAGACTTTCACATCGCTGATTTCGTCGAAATACTCCTTCGAGTCCCGCACTTCGTAGGCGTAGTGAAGGGTGTGACCTGCAAGGCCCTTGTCCCGCGGCTCCAGCATGATGATGCGCTCGCGGCGCGAGAGAACGACACGGCCAAGCCCGACGACCTTCTTCCTCGACATGGCGTCGCGGATCACGGCGAAGGCTTCCTCCGCCACTTTTCCATCGGGCATCAGGTAGTAGGGCGTATCGAGATACATCTCGTCAATCTGTGCGCGTGGGACGAAGCTTTCGATATCGATGGTGTGCGTGCTCTCGAGGGCGACCTTTTCGATTTCGCTGTCTTCGAGCGTGACATATTCGCGCTTCGCGATCTCATATCCGCGCACCTGGTCGTGTCCGTCGACCGTCTCGCCCGTTTCCTCGTCCACCATCTGACGGCGTAGCCGGTTCCCGGTCTTGCGGTTGAGGAGGTTGAACGAGATCTTGTCCTTGCTCGTGGAGGCGGGCGCCAGGGCGACCGCGCAGGAGACGAGAGACAGTTTCAGATAGCCCTTCCAGTTCGCGCGCGGCGCCATGAGAAAAACTCCCCTTCCAGCAAAGCCGAAAGCTGCGGCGACTCAACGGGAGAAGGGGTAAGTCGTTCCGGGTCAGGCTTGTGAACGGGGCTGTTTCATGCCTGAAAAGGATCACAACATTGCATCTTTCTCGCCTCTGCCGCTTGTCGTGGCGGCCAGATGAGCCCAACTAGGCCACATGACCATTACCGCCTCCGTGCCGAAGCTCTCCTATCCCGATGAGGTTCTCTCGATTGCGCGCAAGCTCGATCCGGAAACCTTGTCCCGCGTTCTCGCAATCCGGGATTGGCTGGTGAAGGAGGCGGCGCGCATGGAGGATCAGAACGCGATCCTCGTCGGATTCATCGAGCGGGTGATCGAGATGGGCTTGCCGGTCGACCGCGCGGCATCGGCAATCGAAACCCTGCACTCGGAATATGCCGGCGTCGGCCGCTTCTGGACGAAGGAGGAGGGGGCCGTCGTTCGCTATCTTCCCCACAGCGACCGTCGCGACGCGGTCTACGAGGCCAGCCCCTTCGCCTACGTGAATCGGACAGGAGAGTGGTTGCTGCTCGACCTTCAGGAGACCCCCGACGATCGTTTCCCGATCATTCCGGAATTGAAGGCGGACGGGTATCGCCATTACCTGACGATCCCGTTCAAGTTCATCAACGGCACGCATAACGCGATCTCGTTCGCAACGCGGGCGGAGGATGGCTTCAGCGAGCAGGCATTGAAGGCCTTGCGTCTTCTGGTTCCCACTTTCAGCCTTGTCACCGAATTGCGGGCGACCGCCAGCCGGCTCGATGATGTGCTGCGAATCTATGTCGGCGACGAGCCTCACCGCGAGATCCTTTCCGGCGCGATCCTGCGTGGGCAGGTGACGCGGATCCGCTCGGCGATCCTCTTCGCTGACATGCGCGGCTATACGCGGCTTTCCTCTACGCTGACGCCGGAAGCCGCCGTCGAGCTTTTGAACAACTACTTCGATTGTCTCGTGCCGCCCATCGAGGAGGAGGGCGGCGAGGTTCTGAAATATCTCGGCGATGGGCTCCTCGCGATTTTCCGCGACAAGGGAGACGACACGGGCGGGGCCGCGCAATCGGCCCTCGCCGCCGCGACGAACGCGCTGCGGCGCGTCCAGACAGCCAACAGCGAAGGGCGCTTCCCGGAGCCGCTCGGCGTAGGGGTTGCCCTCCATCATGGCGAGGCGGCCTACGGCAATGTCGGCTCGGGACAGCGTCTCGATTTCACCGTGATCGGCCGGGACGTGAACCTCGCGAACCGCATCGCCAAGCTCAACAAGGCGCTGGACGAGCCGCTGTTGATGTCGAAGGCCTTCGCCGACCACCTCTGGGGCAACCCTCACCGCGTCGGCACCTTTGAGGTCGAGGGCTTTGAAGAAACACTTGAAGTCTTCAAGCCTTGATTCCTAGCGTGCCATTAACGCATTGAAACAAGATGGTTATTGATCCCCGCTTGCGGAGCCTCGGCTTTTCCCGCTAAAAGCCTCAACCCTTGATAAAAGGGCCTGTAGCTCAATGGTTAGAGCCGGCCGCTCATAACGGTCTGGTTGCAGGTTCGAGTCCTGCCGGGCCCACCATATTTTAAGCCACTTTTTGCGAAAAGTGCGGACTGCTTGAAGGTTCATTGAACCTGTCGCCATTGCGCAGAAATGTGGGCTACGCAAGGCTTGCTGCTATGCTTGTGCAACAGCCGCTGCCCTCTTGCGCGGAATACATTCTTGCTGAGCTTCCGTTGCGAAAGTTCGACTTTCAAAGTCGATCCGTTTCGTTATAAAATAATGAAATGGAGATGGTGTGGCAGGCCAACTCGACAGGACGATTGTTTAAAACGAGATTGGTATGCGCAGGGTTGAGCGAAGGGAAATTGGGGGTTCGATGGCTAATCGCGGATTGAGTTCTTCCGCCGTCAACCTCATATTTTTGCGAAGCCTTTCGACCAGGCAGCGGTCATGAACGCCGATACGAATTTTCTCGCATTCGGGCAGGGGCTCTTTCCCTTGAGCGGTGAAATGGCCGCGCTCATGCGTGCCCACGACTGGAAGAACACACTCCTTGGCGACCCGGCGGGCTGGCCGCAATCGCTGCAGACGCTGGTCGGCGTCATGCTCGGCTCGCGCCAGCCGATCTTCATCGTCTGGGGGCCGGAGCGCCTGATACTCTACAACGACAGCTGCATCCCCATTCTCGGAGAACGGCATCCGCATGCCCTTGGGCGTCCGTTCAGAGAGGTGTGGGAGGATCTCGCACAGGAGATAGGCTCCCATGGTGGGGCAAAGGAACATGCCGGCGGTATCTCATTTGTGATCCGGTGTGATGAGTATATGGAAGCCGGCCAGTTCGTCTTCTCTTGCACACCTGTCTCGAATGAGCGTGGAGACGTGGCCGGGCTCTTTTGCACTTGCACCAAAAACCCGGAGCAGTTGCTTGCGGAGCGCCATCTCAATTTTCGCCTCGCGCTCGACGAGCGTCTCCGCTCTCTTGTCGACCCGCAAGAGGTTATGGCCGTCGCAGCGGAAATGCTGGGACGCCACCTTCATGCTTCGCGCGCGAATTACGGTTATGTTGAACACACGTCGGAAGGTGAGATTTTCTTCGTGGACCGCGACTGGACAGACGGCACTGCTCCGAGTCTCGTCGGTCGTTATCGCGTCGACAGTTTCGGGGAACCGCTCATTCGCGAGTTGAAAGCCGGGCGAGCGGTCTGCCTGTACGACGCTTTTAATGATGAATTGACGACAGGCGAGGGGATTGCCGCCACCTATGTCGCCATCGGTGCGCGCTCAGGGATTACAGTTCCTTTGATTAAGGCCGGCGGCATTGCCGCCGCCCTGCTTGTGCACCAGATTGAACCGCGACACTGGCGCGAGGACGAGGAGGTGCTGACACGTCAGGTTGCGGAGCGGACGTGGGACGCCGTTGAGCGTGCACGCGCCGAAGTCGCCCTGCGGCAGAGCGAGATGCGCGCGCGTGATATTCTGGAGAGCATCAACGACGCATTCTACGCCGTCGATCAGGGCTGGCACTTCACTTATGTGAATCGCAAGAGCGAAGAGCTTTGGAACCGCAATCGCAATGAGCTGATGAGCAAGGTGTTCTGGGACGAGTTCCCCGACGCCATCGGCGGCGATTCACACGAAGCACATATGACGGCGATGCAGGAGCGGAGGCCCATCCGCTGCGAGACCTATTCCGAGCTTGTCCGGAAGTGGCTCGACATCAGCATCTATCCGACGGCAGATGGAGGTTTGTCGGTCTATTTCCGCGACATCACGGAGCGAAAGCTCGCGGAGGAGCATCGGGAGCTTCTGCTCAACGAGCTGAACCACCGCGTGAAAAACACGCTTGCGACCGTGCAGTCCATCTCATCCCAAACGTTGCGCAATGCCGACATCACCGGAGAGGCAAGACAATCTCTGGAGGCGCGGCTGTTCGCACTCTCGCGGGCCCATGACGTTCTGACCCAGCAGAAGTGGGAAGGGGCTTCCCTCGGTGAAATCATTTCAAAGGCGGCGGAGCCTTTCAGGGCTGCGGGCGAGAGTCGTCTGCGAAGTGAGGGGCCGGATGTCCGTGTCGTTCCCCGCGTCGCCCTTGCTCTCTCGATGGCCTTGCAGGAGCTTGCGACGAATGCCGTGAAGTACGGCGCGCTCTCAAATCATGAGGGTATTGTCGATATTCGTTGGTCGCTCGACATGTTGGACGGAGAGCAGCGCCTCCGTCTGCGGTGGGAGGAAAGCGATGGACCGCCGGTTTCTCCGCCGCAACGGCGTGGCTTTGGCACGCGCTTGATTGAACGAAGCCTCGCGCACGACCTTCAGGGGCAGGTGACTATCGATTTCGCTCCGACAGGCGTCGTCTGCACGGTGGACGCGCCGCTGCCGGATGCTCCGCTCTATTCCTGATTGGGCGCGTCGCAAAGTGCGACGCGCCTATTCGGAGTGACGGCCTGTTATCAGTTCATCGCTTCGGAAGGCGTCGCACCCATGCGGGCAGCTTTTGCGACCATGAGGAGCGCCTCGCCGAGTTCGCGTGCGTGTTCCGGGGTCATGGCAACCGGCATCTGATGGCGGATCCCCTGCCTATAGTCATCAGGTGTCGCGGCCAGCTCGATCACCATCATGGCGTCGCGGCCATCGAGGGTGCCGACGGAGAAGTTGGTGAGAGCGCCAACCGCATCGAGATCGAGATCCAGGCTCATGGTGGTATCCTGTTTGCGTAACTAGGATGAACTTGACTGATCCCGGGTGGGTTGTCTGCTCTCCGGCTAGATAGTGGATATTGTATCTTTTGGTGCGAGGGCGTCGCGGCACATATGCGTTGAGTTTATATTGTGTATATATAAGAATTATAATTCGAATATTAAGCCGGTGAATCAAAATTCAAGCTAAAAATATATATAATTAATGTATTAATTTACATATAGCAGTTTATTACGATTTGTTATTCGATATACAATCTCTCAAGGGGGCGAGAAAATCCCACAATTCGCGATTCAAGATTTTTAAAGCAGAGATTGTTCTGCTTAGTTCCTCAATCCGTGCCTCGTCTATTGGCCGGCTTTCGCCGAGACTCAGGCCGCGAGCGCTTTCCTTGATCTTCATGGCATGGGTATGGGTGATATCCCCACGCGGGCTGACCTCATACATGCAATGATTGAATTCATTGCGGATGCGCGTGCACTCGTTGAAGCGTGCGATGAGGCGCTCCAGAGTTTTGGCGATCTCCTTGTCCCTGATTTTGGCTTTTGCCAGGCGCTGCACCAGGTCGAGCCGCGCTCGCGTCGTATTGAGGGTCGCGAACACAATGGCGGCCGAGACCTCGTCAGTCTCCAGAAGCACCATAAGAACATAGATGAACATGCTCTCATTGTTCGACCAACTGAAGACGAGGTTGCCGATCAGGGCGAGGATCATCGTGCGTCGGTCTGCCGTGTCGATGGCGGCTAACTCAAGCGCCTCGAAATCGGGTTTGGGAGGCAGGCGCGCCGGCATAGCTTATCGTTCCTCAAGCAGCAGCCCTCGCCGTGTCCGGGCCTTGACGCAGATATAGTTCAGCTCCTGTCGCAGACGATGGTGAGAGGATGCCGAGACTCCGCACCTGTGGCGGCAAACATTCGAGGCGCGCTTGCCACCCGTATCGAACCCGCTCGCCGGAAAACAGCTTAAGCCTGGTGGGTTACTCCCTTTGTGCGGCTGGACTGATCGGATGCCTTGGTATGTACTCCTCGCTCTCTCATCTGATCCGCATTGTTTCATGCGATTGAGAGAGTGCCTGAAGCAGGCGTCACGATAGCGTAACACCGCCTATCCGATCCCGGTGTGCTTGATGGGAAGCAGCATCTGTACCGCCTGTCGAAGGGCGGCAAGTTTCCCAAACAAATAGGAAAACAACAAACAATTCTTGCGGGGTCCCGGGCATACGCTTTGGGTTTTGCGTTTTTTTGGCAGTCGAATGCGATTTCGATGACGGGTGAATGTTTGACTCTGAAGCGGATCCCGGTTCGGGCACTCCCGATATCGGGACATAAAAGCAAAGGAGGTGCCGCCAGAAAGAGCTGCGTGAAAATTCGAAACAGTCCGGCTTTCGGTCGATAACGACTCGATTACATCGGTCTTATCCGGGCATTCCTCAAACCAGGTCGGGCATCGTGAAGGCCTGTCGTCGCACACGCAGATGATGAGCGGCTTCCGGTGTGGTCGATGCTTGATGTTGAAAGCTAAGGAATACGATCATGGCTAACGAAAACACCGGTAATATCGCCGCCGCCATCGCAGGCTTCGCACTGGTTGATAGCAGCAATGACGAAAGCACCAACGACAGCAACAACGATAACAGCACCACGACAGATGTGAGCGTCGCTGACAGCTTCAATGATAACAGCGACAACAGTGACAATAGCGATAATAGCGACAACAGCGACAACAGTGATAATAGCGACAACAGCGTCAACGACAGCTACAACGACAATAGCGATAACAGCGACAACAGCGATAATAGCGACAACAGTGATAACAGCGATCACAGCGATAACAGCGTTGATACGACGGTCGATGTCGCCCTGAACGACGTGCTGAATGACAAGAGTGTCAATGACAGCAACAACGACAACAGCGTCAATGACAGTTACAACGATAATAGCGACAACAGCACCAGCACGACGGTCGATGTCGCCCTGACGGACGCCTTCAATGACAAGAGCGTCAGCGACAGCTACAACGATAACAGTGACAACAGCGACAATAGCATCAACACGACGGTCGATGTTGCCTTGACGGATGCCTTCAACGACAAGAGCATCAACGACAGCTACAATGACAGTAGCGATCACAGCGACAACAGCATCAACGACTCATACAACACCAGCGACACCGATTGGCTCGACCTCGATGGTGTTACCTTTGATGCGATGACGATCCTCGAGAATGCCTTGAATGGAGAAGGCAACGACAATGCCTTCAGCATCAATCAGATCAGTGAATTGACGGACAACGACTACGTCACGTCGCCGTCACTGACGAGCAGTGCCGAGTGGAGCCAAACCTCCGACCCGACAGGCGGTTCGGCGCAAGGCGGAGACGTCGGCTCGAACAGTGGCGATCACAATTCGGCCACCTCGACCGCCAATGCAGCCGGGTCCTCCCATCTCGAAGCCTTCAACCAGAATATCTCTCTCGGCGCCAACATTCAGTATCACTCGATCGATCTGAGCGTTGTTGGCGGCGATAGCTCCGGCGACGCCTGAGCCTCCTGCTTAAAGAGAGAGCCCGTGCGGTGCGCCGCATGGGCTCACCCCTCGCGCTACGGATCGCGCCGACAGGAGTGAGATATGGTCCCGGGAAGCCTGACCGAGCTCATCTGGCACTTCGCCGGGTATCTCCACATCTCGCAGGATTATGTCGCGCCTCGGATCAAGTATGACGAGATCGATCATCAGGATCGAACCGAGGATTTCCGATCTCCAGATGTCGAACTGGCATCCTCACCTTATCAGTTGCCGGATATCAACTTGGTGGCGGTTCGCGCGTCGTACAAACCGATCAGTCCGCATAGTGACGGCGATGCGCCGATCAAGTATCTCGGACAAGAGGGAACAAACGACGTTTCTGCCCCGTCGACATCTAGTTCACCTTGGCTGCCGACGCATTCATTGAGCCCGGTGGATATTGATGGTGGTGATATTTCAGGGCTCACTATCATTCATCGCATTCTTCATGTGCGCACCCTTCCTCACGTTCCACAATTGCCACCGCTGGGGGAGCCGCAGGAACCGGCTTACAAGATCGTCTATACTCCGGCCGGCGACGACAAGATTGCGGATCTGAACCAGATCAATGTTGCTGAGGACCGGGACAAGTTTTCCGATGGGCCGCCTGAATATGACGCGCTGCATCCTCTCGCGGACGCGCAAGCCGTGCCGGACATGATCGCGGCGGCAAAGGAATTCATCCCGGATCTCGACACTCAACCCGGCACGGCATCCGAAACCTGGATGCAGACCATCATCGATCACGATGAGGCACTCAAATCCGGTGAAGGGACTACCAGTCAGCTCGCGCAAGGCCAGTATGAGAACGGCGAGTTCCACGCGGAAATCTCCAACGAGCCGCGCCCTGAATTTACGCCACCGGCCCCGCCAGAGCGTGTGGACGGGGATGCCGACCCGGCTCAAGTCGCCCAACTTGGGGCGAACGAAGTGCAGAATTGGGCTTTGATTGCGGATCTCGACGAGGCGCCGTCAACGCTTGTCGTCGTCGGAAATTACTTCGAAACGAACGCCATTTATCAGGCCAATGTTTTGCAGAACAACGACAAGATCGTCGATGCGGGAGCAACGAAAGCACCTGTCGAGAGCGGAGGAAACACCGTCGACAATGTGGCGACACTTGTCGAGAAGCAATTGGTGACCCAAGGCATTCTACCCAGCGGCCAGGTCGGGAGCCTCAAAGTCAATGTCGACTTTGTGGATGGCGATCTGGTCGATGTCAAAGCGCTCACACAGCGCAATCTTCTGCAGGATGGCGACATATCGATTCAAACAAAATTCAGCGCCTATGCCGAAGTTCATTCCGGCGAAGGCGAGCAATCCAATGTCGCCAAATTCGCTGACTGGGGAAAACACTACGACCTCATTGTTGTGCTTGGTGACTACCACTCCGCCAATATTATTTCGCAAACAAACATCGTCTACGACAACGATGTCATTGGTGTCGGCTCCGGCGCTGGATCGGCATCGAGTGACGTTGCCTCCGTCTATTCAGGGCAAAATTCCCTCGCGAACGATGCGACGATCACGAAGTACGGCGCGACGACATTCGCCGGCATCACCGGAGGCTTGTCCGGGATCATCGATGCACTCGGCCAGAAAGGCGATCTCAGCCGGGAGGCATGGTCTGGCATTCATGGGGCCGCCACCGGGACCTTGAACGTCCTTTTCGTGACTGGCGACTACTACGACCTCAACATCATCTCGCAAGTGAATGTCATCGCCGATGCCGACCTTGCCGTGCAGATGGGCCTGACGGATCAGGAGACAGGCTTTCAATGGCTTTCGACAGGCGGCAATCTCGCGGCCAATCACGCCGAAATCGTCAATGCCGGCGGCGTTTATGCGCAATATCTCGGCGGCGATTTTTACGCGGATTCCGTTCTCGTTCAAGCCAACCTGATTTCGGAAGGAACGGAGACCGTCACGACCGACCCGACGGCTCTCGTTTCCGAGTTGGTCGCGTTTGTGGATCAACCGGAAAATCCCACGAGCGATGAGGTGACCTGGACCAAGGACTTTTTCACCAATCAGGACACATTCGGACATGTCCTGACTTGAGTTCGCGCGAACGGTGGCTGCGAGAGTGGGAGAGAGTATGTTTCAGAAGGGAGACTTGAGAGCCTCGCTCGACGGGGAACTTCCGACACAAAAAGCAGGACACAGGCTCGGCGAGCTGTCCTTGTCATCATTGCTCCGTACCCTGGAGGACAATTATCGACAGCGCGCGGGGGAGCGCTATATCGCGGCAGAACACACCGCGCGCCCTTCAGTCGCGCCGGTTGCCGCGAACGTTGATATCGCGAGGCCGGATCCTGCGCCGGCGCGCGCAAAGAAAGATGATGC
Source organism: Microvirga flavescens (assembly GCF_003290125.1). Taxonomy (GTDB): domain Bacteria; phylum Pseudomonadota; class Alphaproteobacteria; order Rhizobiales; family Beijerinckiaceae; genus Microvirga; species Microvirga flavescens. The sequence continues at coordinate 194,014 of NZ_QMKH01000002.1, read as the reverse complement.
AAAACCCTCGGCAACCTCCACCGCCGAGGTCATCCCGCTCAAAGGAAAGTCGGAGGCGCCGGCCATGCCGTCGCCCAGTCTGCGCCCTGCGATTCCGGGGGAGGGGCGGCAGCCGGAAGAGAGAACGCCGGACGATCCATCGACACGCCGGAAAGGGGGCAGCGACTCTGGCGGCGGAAGACGCGGCTCGCCGCCACTGCAGCAACGTTCAGGCGATCGAGACTTTCGCGAAGTGCTCAGCAAGGGCCTCGCCGCTTGCCGAAGAAACCTCATCACGGTCGCGATCTTCTCGTTCTTCGTCAACATGCTTGTGCTGGCGATACCGATCTATCTCTTCAACATCTCGGACCGCGTGCTGACAAGTCGAAGCACGGATACGCTGGCCATGCTGTCGCTCGTCGTGGTCGGTGCCGTGCTTGCGCATGTTTTGATGGACATGATGCGGCGCTTCATCCTGATGCGTGTCGCTGTCGAGGCGGAGAGCAAGCTTGGCGCGCCTGTCCTGAGCGCCGCGGCGAAGGCCTCGCAGAACGGATCGAGCAAGGAGTTCCAAACTCTGTCCGATCTTCAGCACATTCGTGGCTTTCTGACGGGGCCGGTGCTCTTGATGATGCTGGATGCACCTGTCGCACCGGTTTATCTTTTCGCGGTTTTCCTTATCCATCCGCAGCTCGGGTACATCGTCACCATCACCGGCATCGCATTGCTCACTGTCGCCGCGATCAACCAGAAGCTGACGGCTGTCCCGTTCGCGCGTGCCAATTCCTTTGCGGGGCGTGCCAATCTTCAGGCCGATGCAATGGCGCGTAATGCGCAGGTCATCAACGCGATGGGCATGATTCCGGAAGGCGTGCTCATGTGGGGAAAGGAGACGGGCGAGTCCCTCAAAGCGCAGGTGATCGCCCAGGACCGGAACATCATGATGACCGGCCTTTCCAAGTTCATCCGCCTTTCGACGCAGGTCGGCATTCTCGGTTGGGGGGCGTGGCTGTCGATGGGAGGCGAGTTGACGGGCGGTATGGTCATCGCGGCTTCCATCGTCGCAAGCCGCGCCCTGGCGCCGGTCGAAGGCACTATCGAGGGATGGAGGAACTTCGTTCAGGCGCGCTCGGCCTATGGGCGCATCAAGTCCCTGCTGCAAAACTCTCCCCTCAATCTCGAGCGGCTTCGCCTTCCGGCGCCGCGCGGGTACTTGAGCGTGGAGCGCGTTCTTTATGTTCCTCCGCCGAACAAGCGGGTGATCCTCAACGGCATCACCTTTCAGCTCGAGCCTGGCGAGTCCCTTGCCGTCGTCGGTGCCTCGGGAACAGGAAAGTCGACCCTCGGGCGCATGCTCGTCGGCTCGATTGTGCCGACGGCGGGAAGCGTTCGGCTCGACATGATGGATCTGCGGAACTGGGACCCGCGTCAGTTCGGCGAGAATGTCGGCTATCTGCCGCAGGATGTTCAGCTCTTTCCGGCATCGATCAAGGCGAACATCGCGCGCATGCGCGAGGATGTGGCGGATGACGAGATCTTCGATGCGGCGGATCTCGCTGACGTGCACGAAATGATTTCCCAGTTCGCTCAAGGCTATGAAACAATCGTCGGGATGGATGGCAGTCCGCTTTCCGGCGGCCAGAAGCAGCGCATCGGCCTTGCCCGCGCCTTCTTCGGCAATCCGCGCCTCGTCGTGCTCGACGAGCCGAATTCGAATCTCGACTTTCCCGGCGAGCAGGCTCTGGCGCGGGCGCTCGCACGCGCCAAGGAGCGGGGCATCACCATCATCGCCATTACACAGCGCCCCGCTTTGTTGAAGAGCGTCGACAAGATCATGATTCTGAAAGAGGGCTCCGTTCAGGCTTTTGGAAAACGCGATGAGATCATCCCGCTCATGGGCAGAGGCCGAGGAGAGGGCGGCTCTCCCATCGCGGATAGTTGAAGCAGAGGAAGGCGACCATGTCTCCGCAACCTGCTCCCATCGTGCAAAAGCGACCTGAATGGTACGACGACGTACCACGCAGAACGCGAATCCCCACTCTGATGGGCATCGGCATCCTCGTTCTTGCTGTCATCGGGTTCGGCTATTGGGGAGGCGTTGCCCCCATCGCGGGCGCAGTCGTGACATCGGGCGCGTTTGTGGCGACGGGGCAGAACAAGATCGTACAGCATCTTGAGGGAGGGGTCATTCGTGAGATCCTCGTGCGCGAGGGCGATATCGTCGACCCGGGTGAGGTCTTGATGATGCTCGATGAGACGACGCCGCGTGCGGAACTGCGGCGTCTTGCCTTAAGAGAGGCGCGCCTTCTTGCCATCGAAGCGCGGCTTCGGGCAGAAATTTCCGAGGAAACCGAAATCGCGATGCCAGCGGAGTTGACGGCGAAGCAAAGCGTCGACTCGGAGATCATGACGATCATCAAGGCGCAGCGCGCGACGCTCGATGCTCATCGCAAAAGCCAGCAGAGCGAAATCCTGTCAATCGAAACCGGCATCGACGCGCTCAACGAGCAGATCAAGGGAAGCAGCACGCAACTCGCCTCGGTGCAGCAGCAGATTTCCTTTTTCGAGGAGGAACTGGAGGCCAAGGAACAGCTTCTGAAGGGCGGGCTCATCCGCAAATCGGAAGTTCTGGCTTTGCAAAGAGCACGCGCCAATCTGCAAGGCGAAGCGGGGCGTATCACCGGCGTCATTGGCGATTCGAGAGAGCGCATCGCCCGTTCGGAAGAGCAGATTGTCGGTGTGCGCAATACGGCGATCAAGAGCGCCGTTGAGCAACTGCATGAAACGCTTGGCGAGCTGGCCGATGTGCGGGAGCGGATTCTAGCCTCGACCCGCGTGCTTGAGCGGGTGAAAATCGCATCCCCGGTGAGGGGCGTAGTCGTGAAGCTGCGCTATCACACCCCCGGCGGCGTTGTGGAGGCGGGCAAAACGGTCATGGAGATCGTTCCGCTTGAAGAGAACCTCTTGATCGAGGTGAAGATCAGACCCCAGGACATCGAGAATGTCAGGACCGGTCAGAAGGCCGTCATCCGTCTCACAGCCTTCAAGCAGCGCACCACGCCGATGGTCGCGGGCGAGGTGATTTATGTTTCCGCCGATGCGTTGCCGGATGAAAAAAGCAGTCAATTCTCCCGCAGCGATGTCTATGTCGCGCGGGTGACGCCCGATGCGGGAGAGGTTGCAAGAATTCCCGGCTTCATGCCAACCCCGGGTATGCCGGCGGAGGTTTATATCAAGACCACCGAGCGGACGTTCATCGAATATCTGTTGCAACCGATCAAGGACAGCATGTCGAGAGCATTCCGCGAGATGTAGTTAGTCCGGGGCACCGGCACTGAGGGTAACCTTGGCGATGGCGATATCCTGGACGGCAAGGCCCGTCAGATCCGCAATCGAAATGTCCTCAGAGCGGCGCGTGAGCGAAACACTGCCGCCGAGAACCTCGCCGATCTCGATGCAACGGTCAGTGCTGACAAGTCCCATTGCAGCCGCCGTCGCGATCTCGCCATGATCGGCACATTGCACGCGCGAATCCACCAGGATGGCATCCGCACGGCTGACGAGTTCAACGTCAAGCTCCCGCTTTCCGGGTGCGTCGGCGCCGATGGCGGTGATATGCGTGCCGGGGCCAATCCACGCGGATTGAATGAGCGGCTCCGTAGCAGGCGTTGTCGTAATGATGATGTCGGAGTTGCGGCAGAGACCCTCGAGGGAAGACGCCTTCTTAACGGCGATGCCGAATGCTGCCATGTCGTCCCGATAGGTCGAGACTTTCTCTGAATCACGTCCCCAAACCTGAAACGTCAGAGCGCGGTCGTTCAGAAGGTGGTGCACGGCGCGAATCTGGAGGCGCGCCTGCGTGCCTGTGCCGACGATACCGACGCGTGTCGCATCGCTCCGGCACATGACCTGCGTGGCGATGCCTCCGGCCAGTCCCGTTCTTAAATCGGTTAACCAGCCTTCGTCTTGCAACAGGGCGATGGGCTGGCCGGTCTCGGCGGAGAGCACCAGCGAGAGCCCGTTGCTGCTTGGCAGGCCGTTATCTACGTTGTGGTAGAAGCCTGTCGAAACCTTGATGACGAAGATAGCGTCACCGTCGACATGCCCATACTTGATATGGCAGTCGCCGCCGACCTTCGGGAAACCGAGATAGCCGACGGGCGGCATCGCGACCTTTCCGGCGGATGCGGCCTTGAAGCCTTCCTTCAGGGCCTCGATTGCGCGATTCCAATCGACCTGTTTCTGAATGTTCTCGCGCCGCAGGATCAGCATCAAGCCTCGCTTTTCTTGCGAAGATAGTTGTAGACGGTGGCGCGACCGAGGCCGAGGATACGCGAGATGTAGGCGGCGGAATGCCGCCCGCCGAACGCACCGTCTCCTGCAAGATCCATCACCAATTGTTGTTTTTGCGCCCGTGTCATATCGGCGACGACAAGGCCGCGCTCTTTCGTCCAGGCCTGAACATATTCGTTGATGCGCTCGTGCCAATCCTCCTTGAAGAGGGACGCTGGCTTTTCCACTTGCTGCGGCACCGAAATGAAGGCGCTCAAGGTCTGCATAGCCGCGCTGAAGTGAGAAACATCCATGTTGATGCACATGATGCCGATAGGGCGGCTGCCTGAGCGCAGGACGGCGCTCACGGATTTGATGCGGCGGCCATCCCAGTTCACTTTTTCATAAGGGCCGATGATGAGATCCGAGGGCTTGAAGTCGATCTCGTTCAGGAGTGATGGTTCGCCCAGCTCGCGCTTGGAAAAGTTGTTCGCGATATAGACAACGCGCTCCGTGGCGAGATCGTGCAGAACCACTTCCGCGTAAGGTTGCAGAAGCAAGGCGATGGCATCGCAGACATGCGTGAAAGAGAAAAGCTGCGAAGGCTTTGAGGCCTTTTTCAACGAGAACGGCTTTTTCATCGTAGTTCACTTCGGACGAATCCGGCGAGACGTTCGAGACCGGCTTGCAGGTGCTCCGCAGGAGCGCCGATGCCGATGCGGATGTATTTGTCGAGGCCGTAGACGTCTCCGGGCAGGAGCATGATGCTGCGCTCCTCGCGCAGCCGGTGAATGAGCGTCGTGGAATTGATATCCATGCTGTAGCGGAGGAAGGCCATGCCTCCGGCCTTCGGGGGGACGAAGGAGAAGAGATCGCTGTTCTTCTCGACCCAGGCGCTGAGAACGGCGAGGTTCTCTCTCAAGATGCGCTTGCTGCGGGCCAGGATCTCTTGCCGCTTTGCAGGCTGCACCACGATCTCCGCCACGAATTCGCTCACTGCGCTCGTGGTGATGGAGGTGTAATCCTTGCTCTGCCAGGAGGCGTAGATCTCGGCGGCGGGGCCGACAAGCCAACCGATGCGCAAACCCGGCAAGGCGAGGGCTTTCGACAAGCCGCTCGTGACGATGGCCTTTTCGTAGAGATCGGCGAAGCTCGGAGGTTCCTGGCTCTCCAGCTCCGCACCTTTGTAGACCTCATCCGCGTGCAGGTAGACATCGTTTTCGCGCGCGATGGCGACGAGGCCGTCCATTGTTTCTCGCGAGAGGAGGCTGCCGGTCGGATTGTTGGGATGACAGATTGTCATCATCTTCGTCTTAGTCGAGACGACCTTGCGGACGTCGTCGAGATCCGGCGTCCAACCGAGCTCTTCGCGCAGCAAGACTTGCTTCACGTTCACGCCAATGGCGCGCGCCCAGCCCAGGATCTGGAGATAGTTCGGAACGAACACGACGAGTTCATCGCCCGGTTCCAGAAGCGACATCACGAGCAGGAAATTCGCTTCCGCCGAGCCGTTCGTGACGATCACGTTGTCCGCATCGCGGCCTGGATAAAGGCGGGCGATGGCCTCGCGCAAGGAAACCTTGCCGTTCGTCCAGCCGTAGCCGAGTTCCACATCGAGCAGGGCCCGCTGCTCGCTAGGAGTTAAAAGTTCCCTCAGCGAGTAGGGATGAACGCCGCTGTCGGAGAGGTTGTATTCAACGGTGTTCTCGTAAAGCGACTGGATGCGCTCCAGCGTGAATTCCTCGATCTTCATGATGCCTCGCGCTCATCTTTAGCCGACGGACATCCCTATCATCGTTGATATGGACAGAAAAGTCTAAATTGGACTTGACTGTGTATTTGCTCCTGCCATGCTGATGCCCGTTCGATCATGGTATGGTTGCGGGCGGCGCGTTCGCCCGGGCCTTTGGAGCATTGCGGTGGAATTCGATACCTTCCTCATGGAGCGGAACCAGACGCTTTTCGAAAACGACGTCGAGATCAATCTCACGGAAAGCGGCGTTCATCCTTGCACGATTGAGGACATTCTTCCCGCGAGCGAAGCGCAGGCATTGTTGAAGCTGCCGCTCGGCTATGGATGGACGGACGGGCGGCCCGATCTCCGGCAAGCCATCGCGAGCTGGTATGACGGCGCGACACCGGCCAATGTGCTCGTCACCAACGGCTCCTCGGAAGCGACGATGATCGCGCTGATGGCGCTCATCAATCCGGGGGACAAGGTTCTGTTTCTCGTTCCCAACTTCATGCAGGTCGATGGCCTGGGGCGCGCGCTCGGCATGAATGTTCGCCGTCTGCCGCTTCTCGCCGATCAGGGTTGGCAGGTGGATGTGGAAGCTCTGCGTCGGGAAGTGGCCGGCGGCGTGAAGATGATCGCAGTCACCAATCCCGGCAACCCGACCGGGGCGGTGCTCTCGCGCAAGAGCCGTGAGGCGCTGATCGCCGCCGCGCAGGAAAGCGGCGCATGGCTCCTGGTCGATGAGATCTATCGCGGAGGCGAGATCGACGGTGTGGAGACGGAGAGCTTCTTCGGTTCCTACCCGCGCACCATCATCACGAGCAGCCTGTCGAAGTCCTTTGCGTGTCCTGGCCTTCGTCTCGGCTGGGTCGTCGCGCCGGAGGGCGTGATCGCGGAAACAGCCAAGCGACAGGATTACACGACCATCGGCAGCGGCATTCTGAGTCAGCTTCTGGCGGCAGCGGTGATGGCTCCGAAAACGCGCGAGCGCATTCTGGCGCGTGGACGCGCCGTCTTGCGCGAGAACGCGGATATCGTCGCGCGCTGGGTGGAGAAACAGAACCGCTGGTCATGGCAACGCCCCGCCGCGGGCGGCATGGCGTTCCTGCGCTACGATTTCGACATGCCCTCCGAGACGCTTTCAGAAGAGCTCCGAAAGGAGGAGAGCGTGTTCGTCGTCGCTGGAAGCTGGTTCGGGATCGAAAACCACATCCGCGTCGGCATCGGCGTGGAGAAGGAACACCTGATCGAAGGCCTGGCGCGGCTTGAGCGTTTTGTCGCGCGGCGCGGCCTGATTTAAGAGAACGTCATGTCTCTCAATGATCAGATCGCGCGCGGCAAGGAGGATCTCAGGCGGCTTGTCGCCATTCCCTCGGTGAGTGCGAGAGGCGAGAGGCTCGAGGAATGTGCGAACACCGTTCGCGATCTTCTCACAGAGGCAGGCTTTGCGACCGAGATTCACCCCGGTGAGATCGGCCCCTTCGTCGTGGGGGAGATCGGCAACGGTCCCCTCACGATCATGGTCTACAATCACTATGATGTTCAGCCCGAAGACCCGGTTCCGCTTTGGCACAGCGCGCCGTTCGAACTCAGCGAACGTGACGGGAAGTGGTTTGGACGCGGCGTCGCGGATGACAAGGGCGAGTTTGCGAGCCGTCTCGCAGGCTGGCGCTTGTTCCGTGAGCGTAATCCGGGCGCCCTGCCATTCAAGCTGATCTGGCTGGTGGATGGCGAGGAGGAAATCGGCAGCCCCTCGCTTGAGGCGTTTCTCAAAAAACGCTTCGCGGGTGAGCGGGTCGATGCCTGCTGGTGGGAATATGGCGAGATCGATTCCGATGGCCGCCCCATCATTCTCTGCGGTTTCAAAGGCGTTCTCGGAATCGAGTTGCGGTGCCGAACCGCGCGCGCCGATCTTCATTCTAGCCTTGGCGCGGTCTTCGACAATCCGCTCTGGCGATTGGCGAGTGCGGTGGCGTCCATGCGCGACAGCCGGGGCCGCATTCTGATCCCGGGCTTCTACGATGCCGTGCGCGCGCCGACACCCGAGGAAGAGGCGATTGTGCAAAAGCCGCCCTTCAGCTTCGAGAGCCTCACCGCCGCCACCGGCGCGCAGCGCGCGTTGGAGGGGATCGACGAGGAAACCTTTTTCCGCGCACTGAATTTTGAGCCGTGCCTGAACGTGAACGGCTTTGGCGGCGGATATGGCGGCGAGGGCGCGAAAACCGTTCTTCCGGCGGACGGGTTCGTGAAGCTCGATTTTCGCCTCGTGCCGGATCAGAACCCGAGGGAAGTGACGAAGCTCGTGCGCGCGCATCTCGACGCGCAAGGCTTTGCCGATATCGAAATCGTCGTTTACGACGACATCGTGAAGCCGGTCCGCTCTTCGCCGGATCACTGGTTCGTGCAGGAGGCAAAGCCCTTGCTTGAGGCGCATTTCGGCAAGACGGCGATCGTTCAGCCGAGTTCGCCTGCCTCCGGTACGGCGCATCCTTTCGTGGAGCAATTGGGCGCGGAGATCGTCGGCATCGGCTTGACCTACCACGGCGCCATGCTTCACTCGCCAAATGAAAACATCATTCCCGAACAATTCGGGACGATGGTTTCATTCTCCGCCGATCTCTTTGAGGCGCTCAGCCGCCGGGCGAGGGGCTGAGACCTACGCGAGAGAGGTCAACACCGCTTCGATCTGCCCGCTCGCCCAATCGACCTGATCCTTCGTCACCACCAGCGGCGGGGCGATGCGGATCGTGTTCACATGCGTATCCTTCACCAGAATGCCGCGCTGGCGCAGGGCCTCGCAATAGCGCCGCGCGCCGCCGGCTTCCGGGTGAAGTTCGACAGCCAGCATGAGGCCGCGCCCGCGCACTTCGCGGACAGCGTTGCTGCGGATGGCCTCGATCTGCGACTTGAAATAGGCGCCTTGCTTCGCGGAATTCTCGATCATCCCTTCTTCGACGAGCACCTTGAGCGCCGTGCGCGCGATGGCGCAGGCGAGCGGGTTGCCGCCGAAGGTGCTGCCATGCTGTCCGGGCTGCAACACGCCGAGCACTTCGGAATTCGAGAGAACGGCTGAGACGGGATAGAACCCGCCGGAGAGCGCCTTACCGATCAGCGTCACATCCGCCTCGATGCTCTCGTGCTCTTCCGCGAGAAGCTTACCGGTGCGCCCCAGGCCGGTCTGGATCTCGTCCAGAATGAGCGTGACGCCGTGGCGCGTGCAGATCTCACGCACCTTCGGGAAATAGCCCTTCGGCGGAATGATGACGCCGGCCTCGCCCTGGATCGGCTCGACGAGAAAGGCGACCGTGTTCGGCGTGATGGCGGCTTCCAATGCGGCGGCATCGCCGAAGGGGATAATCTTGAACCCGGGCGTGAAGGGGCCGAAATTCCCGCGCGCTGTTTCATCCGTGCTGAAGCTGATGATGCCGAGGGTGCGGCCGTGGAAGTTCTCGCTGCAGACGATGATCTCGGCCTTGTTCTCGGGAACGCCCTTGACCTCGTATCCCCATTTGCGAACGGCCTTGATGGCGGATTCCACCGCCTCCGCGCCGCTGTTCATGGGTAGCACCTTGTGCGATCCGGTGAGCGCCGCGATCTCTTCGTAGAACGGAGCGAGTTGATCGTTGCGGAATGCGCGCGAGGTGAGTGTGAGTTTCTTCGCCTGCTCCATCATCGCTGCGAGAATTTTCGGGTGGCAATGGCCCTGGTTGACGGCGGAATAAGCGGAGAGGCAATCGAGATAGCGGTTGCCGTCGACATCCCACAGCCAGACGCCTTCGCCGCGTGAGAGGACGACATCGAGCGGCTTGTAGTTATACGCGCCGAGCCGGTTTTCGGTTTCGATGAGGGCATGTGTCGCGCTGCTCATGGGGAGCTCTCTTTTTCAAAGACGATGAACGATCTGGCGCCCGAAGAGGCTTCCGACCAGATCGACGAGAAGATGGGCGCTCTTGCCGCGCTCATCGAGGAATGGGTTGAGTTCGACGATGTCGAGCGATCCGACGAGGCCGGAATCGTGCAGCATCTCCATGATGAGATGCGCTTCGCGATAGGTTGCCCCGCCGGGGACGGGGGTTCCGGCTCCGGGCGCGATGGAGGGGTCGAGAAAATCGACGTCGAGACTGACATGGAGATGCCCGTCCCGCGCCGCGACATGATCGATGATCTGCCGCATAAGAACAGACACGCCAAACTCGTCCACCTGGCGCATGTCGCAGACATGGACACCACGCTCTCGCAACAGGGCCCGCTCGTCGCGGTCCACCGAGCGCAGGCCGAAGATATAGAGGTTCTGCGGCGGCAAGGGGCTGAACGGACTTTCGAAAAAGCCATTAAAACCTTTCTCGCCACAGAGAAACGCAGTCGACATGCCGTGCATGTTGCCGGAGGGCGATGTCTCCGGCGTGTTGAAATCGGCATGCGCATCGAGCCACAGTACGAAGAGGTCGCGCTTGGCCTTCGCGCAGTGCCGCAGGACGCCGTGAACGGACCCCATCGACAGGCTGTGATCCCCGCCGAGGAAGATCGGCAGGTACCCATCCTGCAGGAGGCGATAGGAATGGTCGCTCAGGCTGCGCGACCACGCGGAAATCTCATCGAAGAAACGCGCGTTGCGGCCTTTGCCGTTGTCGCGCGGAAAATCGGAAACCGAAAGATCGCCGCGATCCTCGATGTGGTGGCCAAGCTCTTGCAGGTTCGAGATCAACCCTGCCGTCCGCAGGGCGGCGGGGCCCATGACGGTTCCGAGTTGGCTCGCGCCCACCTGAACGGGCGCTCCGAGAACGGCAAAGCGCGGCTTCGCGAGCTTGGGGCGAGGGGCGTGGGCGTCAGGCATCGGTGGCGTTTCCTTCGTCGCCGACCATTATCCACTGTCACAAGTGGCGGGTTGAAGCCGGATAAGCGACAAATATGGTTACTTCATTTGTCATTTTGGTAAGGTGGTATTGCCATAATGGACACAATGATGGACGAGCTCGATCAAAAGCTGCTGGCCCTTTTGAGGGCGGATGCCCGGCAACCCGTTTCAACCCTCGCCGACCTGCTGAGGGTCTCGCGGGCGACCGTGCGCGCCCGGATCGAGCGGATGGTTCGTAGCGGCATCATTCAGGGTTTCACGGTCACGTTGGGTTCGGAAGCGCAGCCCAACGCCATCCGCGCCGTCACCATGATCGAGGTCGAAGGGCAGGGGGCGGACAAAGTCATCAAGCGCCTGCAAGGCTTTCCGGAAGTGTCGCGCATCAACACGACGAACGGGCGCTGGGACATCGTGGCCGAGATCGAGGTGGCGACGCTGGAGGAGTTCGATCAGGTGCTCCGGCGCATGCGCGAGGTCCCCGGAATTTCCTCCACCGAGACGAGCATCATGCTCTCCAAGCGCAAATGAGAAGGCGGCAAGTGAGAGGCGGATTGCCTTCCTAGATAGTTGCCCCATATCGGATCTCAGGGTTTCCCCGAATGTCGCAGAGGAAGGGACCCGCTAGAGTTGATGCGATGCCAATCCTTGATTGAGGCGGGGGTCCGTTGCCATGCAACGCGTTCTGATTGCCGACGACCATCTCGTCGTCCGTCGCGGCTTGCGCGCCATTCTGGAGTCGCAGCCGGGATGGGAGATCGTTGCCGAGGCGGCGACAGGCGAAGAAGCTGTCGAGGAGGCGCTGCGGGTCAGGCCCGACATCGCCATTCTTGATTTCTCCCTTCCCGATCTCGATGGCCTGCAAGCCACGCGGCGAATTCGCCAGTCGCTCAGGACCGAGGTTCTCATCTTCACGATGCATGAGAGCGAGCAGATCATTCGAGATCTGCTGCGGGCCGGCGCGAAGGGCTACATTCTCAAGACCGATGCGGACCTGCACCTCTTGGCCGCCCTCAACGCTCTCTCGCATCATCGGCCTTATCTGACGTGGCGCGCCTCGGAAGCCTTGCTCGATTCCTTGAAGGATCTCCCGTCCGCACCGCATATCGAAGGCCTGTTGACCGCACGGGAGCGGGAGGTGGTGACCCTGATCGCGGATGGGCTGAGCAACAAGAGGGCGGCGCTGCATCTCGATGTCAGCGTCAAGACGATCGAAAGCCATCGGGCTGCGGCCATGCGGAAACTCGGTATATCCTCCACGGCGGAACTCGTACGCTACGCCGTCCGAAGCCACTTGATCTCAGCGTGACGTCATGACACCGTGTTCGCGCTCATTGGGCGATCCGATGCTTTGAGCGGCTGTCTGTTTCGTGGCAGCGCGCTGTCGAAGCCAAAAACAAAAATATCTTTTGTGGGGCTAAAGCAATAGCGAGGGCGTGCGCTATGACTGAAGCCGCCATTCCGCAGGAAAGAGCTCGCCGTCTCAAGACCGTCTTGAACGCCGAAGCGATCCTTGCGCCTTCCGAATTTGTTCCCGCCAGGACTGTTTCTCCTCCCGCTCCGGGGCATGCCGAGAACGCCATTCGCAGGTGTGTCATGGATGCTGTCAGCGAGGAGCGGCGCCGCATATCCCTTGAGCTTCATGACTCGACGTTGCAGCATCTTGCCTCCGTCAGCCTCAGTTTCGCGCAACTGCGATCCTTGATCGATGTGACGCCGGACCTGAACCATCTTCTGACTGAGGTTTCCCACTCGATTGATGCCGCGGCGCGAGAGATCCGCGCTTTCAGTTATCTGCTTCATCCACCGCATATCGAACGGCTCGATCTTGACGGCGCCATCCGCGACTTCACCAACGGCTTCAAGAGGCGGACGGACATTACAGTCTCTCTCGATTTCAAGGGCGATTTCGACCGTGTGCCCGGTGAGCTTCGGATCGCCATATTCCGGATCGTTCAAGAGGCCTTCATGAACGTTTATCGTCATGCGCATGCGACCGCTGTCTCTCTGTCCCTGGCCGTACGGGAGCATGCCGTGCATCTTCACATCTCCGATAATGGACGAGGCCTTGCGAAAGATGACACAGGCAAGATAGCGCTCGGGGTTGGCATTCCCGGCATGCAGGAGCGCGTGCGTCACGCCGGCGGCGTATTTGAGATTGGGTCAGGGGAGAGCGGCACGCATATCAATGCGACCTTGCCAATCGAGTAGCTCTTCGCTCAACGGATCGTCAGGGCCTTCCAGGTGAGGGCAAGGCCGTGCGCGACGAGATCGCAGGAGATCAGAAGGCCGATAGCCCACAGGCCAGAGAAAGGCCATTGCGCGATGAGCAGGCCGCCGAGGATCAGGGAGAGAACCGCCGCGAGAACGAGCGCCGCGTTCGACTGGCGGGATTGATCCACGAAGGCCCAGATCGCCTTCAGAATGCCTGAAGCGACAAGGGCGATGCCAAGTATCAGCGTGAGAACGAGGGACGCGCTGAGCGGGTTGAAGAGCGCCCACAGGCCGCCGATGGTATAGACCAGCCCGATCAGGATGGCCGCCCAGCGAGAGCGCTTCGTCTCGACCTCATGCATCAGCGGTTCGACGATCTGGACGAGCCCCGCGGCGAGCATCAGCGCGCCGTACCACATGACGCTCGCGATGGTGATGCCGAGGGTCATGTAAAGGCCGATGCCTCCGAGGAGGATGGCGAGAAGCCCAGCTCCAAGAAGCCAGAAACGCGCACTCCTGCCCGCACTGCTCATGACGCTCCCGCCAACCATCGCCATTCTCCGCATGGGTCCTTGAACAGTAGATAGATATCTTTCCGCCCGTTCAAGCAGATTTGAGAATGAATTCAGGTGGCCGGATGCGGAAAGGCCCCGCGCAGGGTTTCGATGAGATGGCCGATCTTGAGAACGCCCGCGTCGTCATAACGGCGCCCGATGATCTGGAGGCCGGTCGGCAAGCCCTCCTGCGTGAAGCCGCTCGGCACCGAAAGGGCAGGGCATTGGCCAACGAAGTTGAAGGGGCAGGTCATGCTCAGGCCGTGATAGCGCCCCTCCGAATCCTCGAAAGCGAAATCGGCTCCGCTCGATTCAAGATCCGGTGCGGGGCCCGACATCGTCGGGCAGAGGAGCGCATCATATTTCGACAGGATGGAACTCAGGGCGTTCCAGGCCTCAGTCCTGACGATTTCGATGCTTTTGTATTGCACGGCGCTGATCGCGAAGCCCTGCTCGATATAGGCGACGACCGCCGGGTCCATGATGTCGCGATGGGCATCGAGATGCTCGCCGTAAAAGGTCGCCATGTAGACGGCCCAGTAATCGTCCCACGCATCGCCGATGGCTTTCGTCCAGGGAAGATCGACCTCTTCGACAATCGCACCGCTGGCGCGAAGCCTGTCGGCCATGTCGTAGAGGTTTCGCGCCACGTCGGGGTGAAGCGCGTAATGGCCGAGGTCGGGCGAGAGCGCGAGGCGCAGCGAACGGGGATCGATGTCGAGACGGTCCAGCGCCGGTGCGAGGCCAGGCAGGGATGAGATGTCCGCATCGTCCGGACCCTGCACGCAGGACAGGAACAGGGCGGCATCCGCGCAGGAGCGCGCCAGCGTTCCAAAATGCGCGATGTTCTCGAACTGGCTCGGAAGCAACGTGAACGGAATGCGCCCGAGGCTGGGCTTGAGGCCGACGATGCCGCAATGGGAAGCGGGGATGCGCACCGAGCCGCCCATGTCCGTGCCCTCGGCAAGCGCGACGCAGCCGGTCGCGACCGCCACGGCCGAACCGCCGGAGCTGCCGCCGGAGGTGCGCGCATCGTCCCACGGATTGCGCGTGTGGCCAAAAAGCGGGCTGCGCGTGTAGCCGGAATTCGCGAATTCGGGAGTCGTGGTCTTACCGATGACAATGGCTCCCGCCTTTCGCAATCTCGCGACGATGGGCGCATCATGCGGCGTCACATGATCCTCGTAGATGCGGGAGCCATAGGTGGTGCGTTTGCCGGCGACGGGCGTCATGTCCTTGATGGCGACAGGCACACCGTGGAGTGGTCCGACCGTGCTGCCCGAGGCAAGGCTCGCTTCCGCATTCCTTGCCGCCGCAAGCGCCTCATCGCCGTAGATATCGCTGAAGGCGTTCAGGCGAGGGTTGATGGCCTCGGCCCGCTGAAGGGCCTCCCGCACGACCTCGACAGGAGAGACTTCGTGTTGCCTGATCGCCGCGACTATTTGCGCGGCGGACCAGAAAGTTGTGTCGGGTGACGTCACGGGAAACCCCCTCTCCTGTTATCGAGAGGGATACCTATCAGCTCCGGCGCGCAACCAGAAACAGCCGAGGAAACGGCAGGAGCACTTTTCCATCGAATTGCGTCGGATAGGCGTGCGCGATCTCCGAGCGATAGAGTGCGAGAAAAGTGGCCTGTTCCGCCTCGTCGAGCGGGTCGAGAAAGGGGCGTAGGCCGGTGCCCTTGACCCATTCGACAATGGCGTCCGCATCGTCGAGACAATGGACATAGGTCGTTCGCCACAGGCCCACCGAACAGCCCGCGCCCTTGAGGCGCGCATAATAATCGCCGAACGATCCGATCTTCTCGCGCGCTGTCACCGCACCGCCGAGGCGCTGCGCCCAGGGCCCCCGCGCAGCCACGTCCCGCATCAGGACATGAGAGGGTTCATTGAAGTTATCGGGCACCTGAACAGCGAGACACCCGCCGGGATTGAGGGCCGCCACCAGGCGCGGCAGCAGCGCGGCGTGTTCGGGAACCCATTGCAGGGCGGCGTTGGCGAAGATCAGGTCGAATGGGGCGGATGGCGCCCAGGCCGAGATGTCGCCTTTTTCGAAAGCGAGATGAGGAAGGCGTTGGCGGGCCTTCTCCAGCATGGCATCGGAGGAATCGAGGCCGATGATTTCAGCGTTCGGATAGCGCCGCGCCAGAAGCTCCGTGCTGTTGCCGGGCCCGCAGCCGAGATCGATGCAACGCTTCGGATCGGTGAGCGGCACCCGCGCCAGAAGATCGATCGCAGGGCGCGTCCGCTCGTCTTCGAACTTCAGGTATTGGCCCGCGTTCCAGTCCCGCATATTTGGCCTCCTGTCGCTCCGGTGACGGACGCCGTGCGCCTCGCCACCATAACTTTCCAGATGCCTTTCATACAGAGCCGACCAGCTTTTGAGAACGGCGGAGATCATCCTGAGGCCAGCAAGGAAGCCGAGCCAGCCCTCGGCCAGTTTAGACAAGCTGGCGTCATCCTGAAGGAGCAGAGCCTGAAGGCCGGCAAAGACACTGGCGGCGATGAGCGTCGTCAAAGCCGGCCTGCGCGCGGTGAGCCACGGGCAAGAAACCGCGAAGATCGCACCGGCCAGAAGGCCTAGCCCCAACTGCTCGATATGGGAGCCAAGGTTCGGACTGGTATCGAAATGCAGAACAAGGGCGCTCTGGAAGATCAGGGCGATGCAGTAAAGCCCAACGGCGAGAGCGAGCGCTCTCATCAGGTAACGCGAGAACATGACTTTCGGATCCTTGCGCCACACGCATAGGCGCTGGAACCGGTGCGAAGCTTGCATGAGGCGCCATGCGGTGCATCTTTTCGTGTTCCGGTCTTGGATCTGGCGAAGGAGAGCCTTAAGAAGCGCTCTCCATCACGGCCAAACCGAGCCGCCTTGAAGAACAACCGCGAGCGTCCTTTGCAGCTACCGAGGATCCTGACCTGTGGCGACAGCGCCGTGTCCGTCGAGTTCGGGGATGTCATCGATCCCGCTCTCAACGCGCGGGTGCTCGCCCTCGATGAGGCTTTGCGCGAGCATCCCCCCATCGGCGTTGTCGAGACGGTGCCGACCTATCGCTCGCTGATGGTGCATTTCGATCCGGTCGTCACCGATTATGGCGCGCTCACGCGGCTTTTGACGGAGAAGGCGCTGGCTTTGACGCCGTCCACCACGGCTGGTCGGCGCTGGAAGGTGCCGGTCGTTTACGGCGGCGAATTCGGAGTGGATCTGGAAGAGTTCGCGGAGCGTCACGGATTGTCGCCGGCCCAGGTTATCGAACGGCATGCCGGTGCCGTCTATCGCATCTACATGATCGGCTTTCTGCCGGGCTTCGCCTATCTCGGCGGGCTCGATCCGGCGCTGGCGACGCCACGGCGCACGCAGCCGCGCCCGAGGATTCCAAGCGGCTCCATCGCTATCGGCGGCGCGCAAGCCGCCATCGGTTCCGTCGAAGGACCGAGCGGCTGGCATCTTCTCGGGCGGACGCCGGTGCGCAGTTACGATCCGAAGCGCGATCCCGTTTTCCTTCTCGAGGCGGGAGACGAGATCGTTTTCGAACCTATCGACCCGTCGCGGTGGGATGCGCTGGAACGCGCTGCCAGCGCGGGCGAGCCGGTGGCGGAGATCGTGACGCCATGACCGATCTCATCGTGAAATCATGTGGGCCGATGACGACGCTGCAGGATCGCGGGCGCTTCGGCTATCAACGCTTCGGCGTGTCGCCTTCGGGCGCGATGGACATGCGCGCATTGGCGCTCGCCAATGCGCTGGTCGGCAACGCGACGGACATGGCGGCCATCGAATTCATGAATCTCGGCGGCGCATTCACCTGCGAGGGTGGGGATCTGCGCCTTGCCGTCGCCGGGGCCGGAGCGACGCTGAGTATCGAGGGACACACCGTTGCCCCGCAGACGGCGGCTCTTTTGCGGGAGGGTGAAACGGCGCAGGTCAGCCCGACGCGCACGGGCACCTTCACCTACCTTGCCGTCGGCGGCGGCTTTGCGGTTGCGCCTCAACTGGGGAGCCTGTCGCTGCATCTGCGCTCGCGGCTCGGCGGGTTGAACGGTGAGCCGTTGAAGGCGGGTGACAGGCTAGCCTGCGCGCCCGACAACAGCGCCGACCTCTTTCACGATCCTCAACCGCTCTCCGAGGTCGAGGGCCCGATCCGCGTGATGCTGGGTCCGCAGGACGACTACTTTTCGGATACGGGTTTGCGGACGTTCCTGGAAGAGGAATACACCATCAGCCCGCAAGCCGACCGCATGGGCCTTCAATTATCGGGGCCTCAGATCGAGCATGCGCGGGGATTCAACATCGTCTCCGACGGCATTGTCGCAGGGCACATCCAGGTTCCCGGCAGCGGCTTGCCGATCGTGCTGATGCGGGACCGGCAGACGGCCGGCGGCTATCCAAAAATCGCCACCGTCATCAGCGCCGATCTCAACCGCTTCGCGCAGATGCGTCCGGGAACGAAGGTGCGCTTCACGCCGGTCGAGCGGGAGGAGGCGATAGCCGCCGCCAAGGCCGTGCATGACTGGATTGAGACATTGGCCGCGCGTCTCGTGCCAGTCCGTTTTTCGCTGACGACTGAGCATCTTCTTTCCACAAACCTGATCGGCGGGGTCGTCAGCGCCACGCCGGAAAAGCCGACGCTCTAAAGCTCACTTGTTGGCAAAAGCCGCGATGGTGACGCCCGCCGCCTCCAGCCTCTCGCGAATGACTTTCGCCATCGCGACCGCGCTCGGCGTGTCGCCGTGAACGCAGATCGATTCAACGGTGCAATCGAGACGCTTGCCTTTCACCGAGCGGATCGCGCGATCCTCGATCATGCGCAGCACATGGGCCGCGGCTTCTTCCGGATCGTGAATGACGGAACCCGGAACGCTGCGGCTGGTGAGATTGAATGTGTCATCATAGGTGCGGTCGGCATAGACCTCGAGCGCGAAGGGCAGGCCGAGCTTGCGCGCGGCGCGCTCCGTCGCCATGCCGGGCATGACGAGATAGATCAGGTCTTTGTCGATGGCCTTGATGGCGCGACCGATGGCGAGCGCGAGATCATCGTCCTCCGCCGCCATGTTGGCCAATGCGCCGTGGCTCTTGACGTGGGTGACCTTATGGCCCGCGAGCGTCGCCATCGCCTGAAAAGCGCCGATCTGATAGGCGACCATCTTCTCGATGTCGGCGGCGCTGTCGCCCTTGATCGCCCGCCTTCCGAAACCCCAGAGATCGTTGAAGCCTGGATGCGCGCCGATGGCGACATTCCGGGCTTTGGCCTGCGCTGCCGTGGCGTGCATGATGACCGGGTCGCCCGCGTGAAAGCCGCAGGCGACATTCGCGGTGGTGACGATATCGAGCATGGCATTGTCATCGCCCATTCGCCACGGCCCGAATCCCTCGCCCAGATCCGAATTGAGATCGACCTTCATGCGCTTGCCTCGTCCTCCGCCTTCGAGGCTCTGTTAGCACGTTCGGCGGCGAAGGGGGATTCGTCCCAGCGTCAGAAAAGCCAGAACGCCGCGTCGGTGAGGTCCGTCCCAGGCTCGACGATAGCGAACTTGACCTGTGCCTTCGCTCCCGTTCCATCGGGATCGTAATAGAGGATGCCGCTCGGCTTGTCGTAGATGATCCGGTCCGAGGCGTCGTGAGCCTTGGCGCCGATCCAGAAGGCATCGCTGCTCAGGGCGCCGTAGCCGATATTGGCGAAGACCTTCGCCTTGAGGCTGATGCGATCCGTCCACGGGTTGAAGTCGGAAATCCGGTCGACGTTCGTCCGGGAGTCGGGCCTCGTGTCGAAGATGAAGGTGTCGTAGCCTTCTCCACCTGAGAGCAAATCGTTGCCGAGGCCGCCGGAAATCGTGTCGTTTCCGCTGTCGCCGAAGAGCCTGTCGTTGCCGCTTCCGCCCGAAATCAGGTCTTCGTTGTAGCTGCCGTAAATCGTATCGCGCCCATCGCCTCCAGAGAGGGTGTTGTTGCCGGGGCCGCCGTAGAGAAGGTCGTTTCCAGCGCCGCCATAGAGGCGGTCGTCCCCGATATCGCCGTAGAGAACGTCGTTGCCGTCGCCGCCGTAAAGGCGGTCATCGCCCGTTCCGCCGAAGAGCCTGTCCTTGCCCGCGCCCCCGGAGAGGAAGTCGTTCCCGACATCGCCGTAAAGCGCGTCGTTGCCGTCCTCTCCATAAAGCTTGTCGCTGCCCATGCCGCCATAGAGCTTGTCGCTGCCGATGCCGCCATAAAGTCTGTCGTTGCCGCCATCGCCATAGATGGTGTCGTTGCCCGCAAGGCCCTTCAGCACATTGTGGCCGGTGTTGCCGGTGATCTTGTTCGAGAGACTATTGCCGGTGAGCGCAATCGATGCCGTTCCGCGCGCTGCGATGGCTTCCACATGGCTGGCGTCGCTGAGCACGTAGCTCACGCTCGAAAGCGCGGTGTCAAAGCCCTGGCCGGGCGTTTCGACGATGACGTCCAGGGCGTTGTCGATGATGTAGGCGTCGTTGCCGAGCCCGCCCGTCAGCGTGTCGGCTCCGCGACCGCCGTCGAGGATGTTGTTGCCGTCGTTGCCGAGGATCTCGTTGGCGAATTCGTTGCCCGTGAGGGCAAGGGCCTTGCGGCCTGCCGCTGCCTCCAGCCGTTCCACCTCCGAGCCTTTCGCGAGCGCGAAGCTGACGCTGGCGATCACGATGTCGCGGCCCGCACCTGCGGCCTCGACCACGCGGTCGTTGGTATCGTCGACAAAGTAGAGATCGTCCCCCGTGCCTCCGGCCATCGTGTCCTCGCCCTGGCCGCCGTCGAGGGTGTCGTTTCCGGCATAGGCGTCGAGATAGTCGCCTTTGGACGAGCCGGTGAGCGCATCGTCTCCGGCCATCGCGACGGCGGCAGCGTCCGCGCCTGCCTGCTGGAACACTGAAAGGCTGCCGCCGTATGAGAACCGCGTAACGCCATCGAGTGCGTTGCCGTAGGACAGCCAGGGGCTTGCGCCTGCGGAGAAGGTGAGGCCGGAGACAGCGCCGCCGCTGGCGGGAGTCAGTCCGGTACCGAAATAGACGGCTGTGACGCTGATCCTGTCGACCAGCGTCGTCAGGGTGGCGGCGCTGGTTCCGTCGAAGACGATTGCGCTGGTGGCCGGGGAGAACAGGTCGCGGACGCGATAGCCCGACATGCTCGCATGGAATTGGACATTGGCCATCGCGGCGACACACTCCAGCCCACCGAGGCGGCGGGCGCTCAGGAACGGAGGGGCTGGGGTGAGAAATTGCGCCTTCCGATGCGGAAGGTCATATCCGATTGGATGCCCCCGTTTCAAGGCGAAGGCGAAGGGTGGCTCCTTCGCTCATGTGACCGGGCTCAGCTGTCCACGGCCATGACGGTGAGATGCTGGTCCCGGCCCCGCACGGCATGGGGGCCGAGATCGCGGACGGTGAAGCCCGGGGGCAGCTTGATCTTGCTCAGGAGATCGCTCGACACCAGGAACGCCTCATTGAAGGCCTTGCCGAGGGTCTCCAGGCGTGCGGTGGCGTTCACCGTGTCGCCGACATAGGCGATCTTGTGCTTCTCGACCCCGATTTCCGCCGTGACGACGGGCCCGCAATGGAGCGCCGCGCGGAACCTTGGAACGACCCCGAAGCGGGCTCGCCATTCCCCGGCGTCCCGCTCAATCTGCCTTTGGGCGGCGCGCACGCAGCGCAGGCAGCGGGCGTCCTGCACGCCGCGCTTGAGAGGCCAGGTAATCATCGCCATGTCGCCGATGTAGTCGTCGAGCGAACCATGCGCGCGGCGCACGGGGTCCGCGAGGGTTGCGAAGAAGGCGCCGAGAAACTCCTGATAGCGCATCGGTCCCATCTTCTCGGCCATCGAGGTCGAGCCGACGAGATCGATGAAGAGGAACACGCGGTCTTCCTCCACCGGCCGGTAGTAACGCCCGATCAGGAGGTTGAAGAACACCTCGCTACCCACGAGATCCCGCATCCGCAGGATGAAGGCGACGAAGGCGGAGACAATGAGGGAGTAGACGAGGATGCGCGGGGTCGGCAGCACCGTCTCCCAGAACGGATCGTCAAGAACGCCCAGCGCCAGGAGAGCGCTGCCTGCAATGACGTTGCTCAAGACGATCAGGGTCACATAGATCGAGATTGAGCTCAGGGCATAGAGCGGGGCTGAAAGCCGCTTCAGGCGCTTCTGCAGCCTCGCAAAAAGATGCCCACGCTCGAAACTTAACAGGAAAAGCGCGGTCACGATCCCGTAGGCCGAGCCGATCAGGGGCTTTCCGTTGTGAAAGATGAAGGCATAGAACGACCCGGCCAGCGCGCCGATGAGCATCGCAAAAACCCAGAATCGAATCTGCTGGTTCATGGGGGCGCTCTCATTCCGAAAGGTCTGAAAGGACGCAAAAATCGTTCGTCCAGCTCGAGCCTGATCGTGTCTCTTTGAAACACGATCAGGCTCGAGACTCCTTTTATTTGTCGCATGATCCGGGCGAACACCCGGTTCCCACTTGTTCTGATCATGCTCTAGCGGCTTGCTGACCATTGCGCCACGGCTATTCGAGAGAAGGCTCGTCTTCATCGTGACGTTTCTAGAAGAACCGAACTGTAGCGGAATTTTGTCGGGCGGCGGGCAAGGCCGATCCGTCCCGCAAAATGGTTGCCGATAACTTTCCCGGCAGGGTTAAGACCACTATGGACAGAAGGCGACCAATATGAGACCAGTAGGGGGTGAGCGACCCTGGTTTCATCCCCTGTTTCCGGACATTGCAGCAATTGTCCGTGCCTGGAGCCCAGACCAATGAGGATGGGTTGGGCGCGCGCGCCCGTCATGCCTGGATCATCGACGGGGCGACTGGTGTCGCCGGAGCGCATCTGACCCCGGGCCGAAGCGATGCCGCCTGGCTCGCCGCGTGCCTTGGCGACGTGCTGCAGGCTTGCGCCAATGAGAGCGCCGAGACGCTGTTTTCTTCCCTGGAAGCCCAGATCGGCGCGGCTTTCTCTGCGGTTGCGCCCGGAGTGCCCGCCGGAGAAGTGCAGGCCGCCCCTTCGGCCTGCCTCGGCGTCATCCATTGCCGGGATGCTGCGGAGGGTGGGGCGCTGGTTATCGAGGGCGCTTTTCTCGGTGATGTGGTCGCCCTCGTGCCGACCCCGGAGGGGCTGGTGCGCTGGACTGACGAGCGGGCGAAGCCCTTTGAGCGGCGCACTCTTGCGACGCTCGGGCGCTCCGACCGGGAAACCGGCGTCATGCCGGAAGAAACACGCCTGCAGATTTTGGAAAACCGGACCAGGCTCAACCAGCCCGATGGGTATTGGGTCGTGCATCCGCTTCGCCCCTGGGCGGGGAGGGAGCTGCGGTTCGAGGCGCGTGTCGCGCCGGGGCAGCCGATCGTGCTGGCAACCGATGGTTTCATGCGGCTCGTGGACGTGTTCGACGTCTATACGGACGAGACGCTTTATGCTGCTCTTGGCGCGGGGCAGGCCCTTGGCCTGATGCAGGAACTGCGCGAACTGGAGCAGCGGGACGATGCGACGACAGCCTTTCCACGGGTGAAGGTGCACGACGATGCGACCGTTCTCGTGGTCGCGCTGCACGAGAATTGCAAGGAATCACGAAAAGGCCCGGAGTACTGAGCCTTTTCGGTGAGAGAAGACGTCAACAAGTTGAGGGACGAAAATGAAGCTGACGAGACGAATTCTGATGAGCGCCGCGATGGGCGGCTATGTTGCTCTGACGGCGGGATCCGCCTGGGCGAAGACCGAGCTGACCTTCTGGAGCTGGCGCCAGGAAGACAAGGCTTTCTATCAGGACATCATCAAGAAGTTCGAGGCCAAGGAGCCCGAGATCTCGGTGAAGTTCGAGACCTATGCGCCTGAGAACTACCAGACGATCCTCTCCACCGCGCTCGCCGCCGGTCGTGGGCCGGATGTGATCCAGGTTCGCGCCTACGGCAATCTCGAGACCATCGCGACCCCCGGCTACCTGCTCGCGCTCGACCAGCAGAACGCGCCGGAACTGGCGAACTTCCCCGCACCGGCGCTCGCCGCCGAGACGCTGCGCGCGGATGGCAAGGTCTACGCGGTTCCCTTCGCCATGCAGGCGCAGCTCGTGGTCTACAACAAGAAGATCTTCAAGGATGCCGGCCTGAACCCGCCGAAGACCTGGGATGAGCTTCTCGCTGTTGCGCAGGCGCTGAAGGCCAAGAACATCAGCCCCTTCGGCAACGGCACGGCGACGGCCTGGCAGAACGAGACCATCGTCGGCGGCCTGCTTTCGTCCATGCTCGGCAAGCAGTTCGAGGAAGACATCGTCACCGGCAAGGCGAACTTCACCGATCCGCGTTTCGTCAACGCGCTGGCCAAGCTGAAGGACATCAGCCAGTACTTCTCGCCGAACTTCACCGGCGTGGATTATCCCTCGTCGCAGCAGCTCTTCGTTGCTGGCCGCGCCGCCATGTTCGCGGGCGGTTCGTATGAGGTTGCGAATTTCAAGAACCAGAACCCGATGCTCGATCTCGGCGTGTTCCCGGCTCCCGTCCTGAAGGCAGGCGACCAGGCTATCATCGCCACCTACTATGACGGCGGCTATGCGGTGAACGCCAAGTCCGAGAAGAAGGACGCGGCCCTGAAGTTCGTGCGCTTCCTCGCGACGCCCGAATACGGCACGGCCTTCACCAACACGCTGAAGAACCTGTCGCCGATCAAGGGCATCAAGATCGAGGACGCGATCACCCAGGACGTGGCGAAGCTTGCCGAGAACTCGATGTCCTACCTGATGCTGGTCCGCTTCCGTTATCAGGAGCCGAGCGGCTCGGTTCTTCTGCAGTCGAACATTCAGAAGATGCTCGCCGGTCAGCAGACCCCGGAGCAGGCCGCTGCCGAGATCAACAAGGGCATCGCGACCTACTACAAGCCGTTCCAGAAGTAACACTTTGGATAAGTGGCGGCGGGCTCTCGTGCCCGCCGCCATTTTTTGAGGGTTCAACCCATGCCCGTCTCGCCCAAACAGGCCCGCACGCTGAAGCATCGAAGCTGGGTGGCGTTTCTCGTCGTTCCGCCCATCGCCTTCATGTCACTGTTCGTGGTCTATCCGATCCTCTCCGCCTTCGCCTACGCCTTCTATGAATGGCGCGGTCTGGCGCGGGGCGATTTCGTGGGACTGGCCAATTTCAAGGACGTTCTGTTCGGCCCCACCATGGGCCCGGTGGTGTGGAACGCCTTTCTTCACAACGTCTATGCGCTCATCGCGCTGATGATCATCCAGAACGGCGGCGGGTTCTTCCTCGCGTGGCTGCTCTACAGGGAGCCCTTTGGCTTCCGCTTCCACCGCGTGGCCGTTTTCGTTCCCGTGGTGCTCTCGACGATCATCGTCGGCTTCCTGTGGAAGCTGTTTCTCAATCCGAATTTCGGGCTCGTGAACCAGGCGCTTTATACGGTCGGTCTCGACGCGCTTGCGAAGCCCTGGCTCGGCGATGCCTCGACCGCGCTTGGCGCGCTCATCCTCGCCAATGCCTGGCACTTCGTCGGCTTTCCGACGCTCGTCTATCTCGCCGGCATGCAGCGCATCCCCTCCGAGATCATCGAAGCCGCGCGGCTTGATGGAACGAGCGAATGGCAACTGCTCAAGAATGTCGTGTGGCCGCTCGTTGCGCCGAGCACGACCATTCTCTTCACGCTTCTCTTCATCGGTGCGTTCAACTGGTTCGAAATTCCGTACGTGATGGTGGGCCTTGACGGATCGCCTTATGGCTCGACCGACGTTCTCGGCCTCGTTTTCTATCGCACGGCCTTCGGCAACCAGAGCGCCAGCATCCAGAATTTCGGGCAGGGCTCCGCGCTCGCGACGCTTCTGTTCCTGTTCATCGTCGTGTTCGCGTCGATGCTTACCCTGTGGCTGCGCCGTCGGGAGATTCAGTTTTGAGCGCCTCGATCACGCATTCCTCCGCGCCGTCGCGGGCCATCTCCTTCGCGTTCCTGGCTCAGATCATCCTGATCCTGAACTCGTTCATCATGCTCTATCCCGTCGTGGTGATGGTTCTCTCGGCCTTCAAGACGACAGGTGAGATTTTCGAGCATCCGTTTGCGCTGCCTGATTTCACGCAAATCCAGAACTTCGCCCGCGTGCTCGGCGAAACGTCGATGCCGACTTACTTTGTCAATTCGGTCATCGTCACGGGCGTCTCGATCCTGTTGATCCTCGTTCTCGGAACGATGGCGGGTTATGCCGTTGCTCGCTACGAGTCGCGCACCAACACCTTCGTCCTTTTGTTCTTCCTCGCGGGGTTGATGCTGCCGCTCAAGCTCGCGGTTATCCCGCTCTTCATCCTGCTGCGCGATCTGAACCTTCTCGACAGCCGCTGGAGCCTGATCGTCACCTATACGGCTATCGGTCTGCCTTCCGCCGTGTTCATCATGGCAGGCTTCCTGCGCTCGCTGCCGTCCGAGCTCGAGGATGCCGCGCGCATCGATGGCGCTTCCGAGCCGCGCATCATGTGGTCGGTCATGCTGCCTCTCGCGCGTCCGCCAATGGCGATTGCGGCGATCCAGAACGCGGTGCCGATCTGGAACGACTTCTTCTTCCCGCTCGTCTTCATCCAGACCGATTCCGCTAAGACCCTGCCGCAGGGCCTCACGGCCTTCATGGGCGAATACACGACGGATTGGGGCATGCTGTTCGCGGGCCTTACCATCGCCGCCGCGCCCATCACGCTTCTCTATATCGCACTGTCGCGCCAGTTCATCCAGGGCATGACAGCCGGCGCGGTGAAGTGAGGAGAATGCGATGCTGATCCCCAAAGGCACGCTCGTCGTTTCCTGCCAGGCACGCGCCGACAATCCGCTGCACGGCCCCATCTTCATGTCGGCGATGGCCCGCGCCGCCGCCGCCGGGGGGGCGAGCGGCTTTCGCGCCAACGGCGTGGAGGATGTCGCGGCCATCCGCGCCGTGTCGACGCTGCCGATCATCGGAATCTCGAAAGAGTGGGACGATCGTTTTCCTGTCTACATCACTCCTGATTTCGAAAGCGCCGCGCGGATCTCCCATGCCGGCGCGGATATCGTCGCGCTCGATGCGACGCCCCGCGCGCGGAACGGTGAACCTATCGGGCGACTGATCGCGCGCATTCGCGACGAACTGAAGCGCGAAGTGTTTGCCGACATCTCAACGCTCGAGGAAGGGATCGCCGCGCATTCCTTCGGCGCGACCTATATCGCGACGACGCTTGCGGGATACACGGAAGAGACGGCAGCCTCGAAAGGGGAGGGGCCGGATCTCGATCTTCTCTCCGCGCTCGTCGCCGCCGTCTCCGCACCCGTCATCGCGGAAGGGCGGTTCGATACGCCGGACCTCGTCGCGGAGGCGTTCCGGCGTGGCGCGCATGCGGTCGTCGTCGGAACGATGATCACCAATCCACGGGAAATTACCAAGAAATTCGTTCGCGCGACCCCGCAGCGGACGGCTTGAAAGCAAGGGCCGGAGAAAGTCATGGCGAATGTATCGATCCGCGACGTCAAAAAGTCGTTCGGTACCGTTTCGATCATCAAGGGCGTCAGCGTCGATATTCAGGATGGCGAGTTCGTCATTCTCGTCGGCCCCTCGGGCTGCGGAAAGTCGACCTTGTTGCGCATGATCGCGGGTCTTGAGGACATCACCGACGGTACGATCAGCATCGGCCCGCGCGTCGTGAACGACGTCGCGCCGAAGGATCGCGACATTGCCATGGTGTTTCAGAGCTATGCGCTCTATCCGCATATGACGGTTGCGGAGAACATGGCTTTCTCGCTCAAGCTCAAGGGCACGTCACAGGCTGAGCAGAAGAAGCGCGTGGAAGAAGCGGCGGCCTCGCTCGGCCTTACGCCGCTGCTCGACCGCTATCCGCGTCAGCTCTCTGGAGGCCAGCGCCAACGCGTCGCGATGGGCCGCGCCATCGTGCGCAATCCGCAGGTGTTCCTGTTCGACGAGCCTCTGTCGAACCTTGACGCCAAGCTGCGCGTCGCCATGCGCGCCGAGATCAAGGAGCTGCATCAGCGCCTGAAGACCACGACGATCTACGTGACGCACGATCAGATCGAAGCCATGACGATGGCCGACAAGATCGTGGTGATGCATGACGGCATCGTCGAGCAAATGGGTGCTCCGCTCGAGCTGTACGACCGTCCGGCCAACCGTTTCGTCGCAGGCTTCATCGGCTCGCCCGCCATGAACTTCATCGACGGCGTGCTTGGCGATGGCGGCGTGACGTTCGCCAGCGGCACCGTTCTGCCACTCGATACGCGTGCGCCTTTGGCGAACGGCACCAGGATTGCCTACGGCATCCGTCCGGAGCATTTGCAGGTTGTCCCAGCCGGAACCCCGGGGGCCATTCCGGCCACGGTTTCTGTCATCGAACCGACGGGCTCGGACACGACGCTGATCGTCAAGGCGGAGGGCGGCAGCCTCACGGTGGTCTTGCGCGAGCGTGTCGATCTCCAGCCCGGGCAGGCCGTTGCACTCAAGCCGGTGGCCCATCAGGCGCACCTCTTCGACGAGGCGGGCGCGCGTGTCGCTTCGGTTTAATTGAACCGGACAGACGCGGGAGCCGTTTTCTCCTTTTGAGAGAGGGTGGCTCTGACATAAACGTGAGATTGATCCTCGCTCATTCTGGTGTACCCATTCATCATGGGTTTAGAGCGAGGTTGCACCGTGCTGATCCGTCGTCCGTCCGATATCCTTCCTTCCGAGATCACGTCCCGCGACATCTATCTCAACCGGCGTCAATGGATGACGGGGGCGGCTGGGCTCGCCTTCGCTGGCCTTGCGGGCAGCGCCGACGCCGCGCCCCTGTCGACCGTGAAAAGCCCCTTCTCGACGGATGAGAAGCCGACGAGCAGGGAGGACGTGACCCACTACAACAATTACTACGAGTTCGGCGTCGACAAGAGCGCTCCCGCCGCGAACGCCCACACGCTGAAAACCAAGCCCTGGACGGTGAAGATCGACGGCCTGGTGGATAAGCCCGCTGACTACGCACTGGAAGATCTCATAAAGCCCGCGACGCTGGAGGAGCGGATCTACCGCATGCGCTGCGTCGAGGGTTGGTCGATGGTGATCCCGTGGGTCGGCTTCCCGCTGGCGGACCTTATCAAGCGCGTCGAGCCGAAGAGCGGCGCCAAATATGTGGCCTTCGAAACCGTTTATCGCCCGGCTGAGATGGTGGGGCAGCGCGGCATTCTGCCGGTTCTCGATTGGCCCTATGTGGAGGGCCTGCGGATGGACGAGGCGACGCATCCGCTGGCGCTCCTCGCCGTCGGGCTCTATGGCGAGACGCTCGAAAACCAGAACGGTGCGCCGATACGCCTCGTGGTGCCGTGGAAATATGGCTTCAAGGGCATCAAGTCGATCACGCGCCTCAGCTTTGTGGAGAAGGAGCCCCCGACCTCCTGGAACCGGCAGGCATCCAACGAATACGGCTTCTATGCCAATGTGAACCCGGCCGTGGACCATCCACGCTGGAGCCAGGCGACGGAACGGCGCATCGGGGAGGGCGGCCTTTTCGCAAAGCGGCGGCCCACTCTGCTTTTCAACGGCTATGCCGATCAGGTCGCGAGCCTCTACTCCGGCATGGATCTGCGGAAGTTCTATTGATGGCGAACAAAGCCGCCCCAATCGCAAAGCCGTTCCAGGTGCCGAAGATCGCGCTTTACGTGATCGGCTTCATTCCTGCGGTCTGGCTTTTCTATCAGGGGGTCAACGACCGGCTGGGCGCGGACCCCATGCGCTATCTGGAACAGGCGCTCGGCCTCTGGGCGCTGCGCTTTCTCATCGCCACGCTGATGGTCACGCCGTTGCGGCAGCTCTTCAATGTCAATCTGCTGCGCTATCGCCGCGCGCTCGGCCTTCTCACGTTCTATTACGCAGTGCTGCACCTGACGACCTATCTCGTGCTCGACCAGGGGCTCGATTGGGCGGCGATCGGGGGCGATATCGTCAAGCGGCCTTACATCACCATCGGCATGGCGACCTTCGTCATCCTTATTCCGCTGGCCGTGACATCGAACAACGCTTCCATCCGCAGGCTCGGCGGGCAGGCCTGGGCACGTTTGCACAAGCTTGTCTATGTGGCGGCCATTGGCGCGGCGCTTCACTTTCTTCTGGTGGTCAAGTCCTGGCCAATGGAACCCATCGTCTACGCCGCAATCGTGGCCGTTCTTCTTGGTTACCGGCTGGCTCGTGCGCTCAACAGAAGGGCTGTGCCTAAACGGCAGGCTGCTTGATGGGCCCGAACCCCTGCCTGCCGGGTTTCCCTTGTCAGGGGGGTGTTCTAGGATAAGCTTCCAAAATTTCAGGAGGCGGACATGAAAACGGGATTTTGCTCATGGCTTGGCGCGGTCGGGCTGGCGTTGGTGAGCTTCCTCAATCCGCAGCAAGCCGGTGCGCAACAGGGGCAGGACGTTGTCGTCTTCGCCGCCGCCAGCCTGAAGAACGCGCTCGATGACATCAGTGCCGCATGGGAGCGGGAGACCGGCAAGAAGGCTTCCATTTCCTATGCCGCCAGTAACACCCTCGCCAAGCAGATCGAAGCCGGCGCGCCGGCGGATATCTTCTTCTCCGCCGATCTCGACTGGATGGACTATCTCGCCAAGAAGGACCTGATCGACATGAAGACGCGCTCGAACCTTCTCGGTAACCGCATCGTTCTCATCGCGCCGAAGGATTCGAAAGCCGAACTGTCTCTGCAGCAGGGCGTCGATCTCGCCAAGGCCCTTGGGGATGGCAGGCTCGCGATGGGCAATGTCGATGCCGTGCCTGCGGGCAAATACGGCAAGGCCGCGCTCGAAAAGCTCGGCGCGTGGGACGGCGTGAAGGACAAGGTGGCGCAGGCCGAGAGCGTGCGGGCCGCGCTGCTGCTCGTCTCGCGTGGCGAAGCGCCATTCGGCATCGTCTATCAGACGGATGCTGCCGCCGATCCCAACGTGAAGGTCGTCGCTGCCTTTCCTGAGGATAGCCACCCGCCGATCATCTATCCCGTGGCTGTGACGAAGACCTCGAAGAACGCGGACGCGGCCTCCTTCCTGTCATTCCTGCGCTCCGGCAAGGCGAGGCCCCTTTTCGAAAAGCAGGGTTTCACCTTTCTGGATAAGCCGGCGTCTAATTCGTGACAGCCTGGCTTTCTCCGGCGGAGTGGACTGCGGTCGTTCTCAGCCTCAAAGTGTCTGTTGTCGCGATGGCGGCGAGCCTCGTCCCTGGAATTCTCGTCGCGATGGCTCTGGCGCGCGGGCGCTTCTGGGGGCGGCAGGCGCTTGATGTTCTGGTGCATCTGCCGCTTGTGATGCCGCCGGTGGTGACGGGCTATCTTTTGTTGTTGTGGTTCGGCAAACGCGGCCCCATTGGTGCTTTTCTCGCGGAGAAATTCAACATCGTCTTCGCCTTCCGCTGGACGGGCGCGGCGCTCGCCTGTTCCATCATGGCTTTTCCCTTACTCGTGCGCGCCATTCGCCTCTCTATCGAAGCGGTGGACCGCAAGCTCGAGGATGCCGCCGGGACGCTCGGCGCGCGTCCGCTCTGGGTGTTCCTGTTCGTGACGTTGCCGCTGATCCTGCCCGGCATCATTGCAGGAATGGTTCTGTGCTTTGCGAAAGCGATGGGCGAATTCGGCGCGACGATCACATTCGTCTCCAACATTCCCGGCGAAACGCAGACGCTTCCCACAGCCATCTACACGTTCACGCAAGTGCCCGGCGGGGAGGGCGGGGCGATGCGACTGACCTTCGTTTCCATCGCGATCTCCGTTGTCGCACTCGTGATTTCGGAATGGATGGCGCGGCATGTGCGGCGCAAGGTTCAGGCCGCATGACGCTCGACGTTGATATCCGGCATGAACAGGGAGCTTTCAGCCTTCAGGCGCAGTTCCACTCGTCGGGGCGGCTGACGGCGCTGTTCGGGCCATCGGGCTCCGGCAAGACGACCCTCGTCAACGCCATCGGCGGATTGCTGCGCCCGGATTATGGGCGCATCGTCGTCAACGGGCGAACGCTGGTGGATACGCAGCTCAACGTCTTCGTGCCCAAGCACAAGAGGCACATCGGCTACGTGTTTCAGGAAGCACGCCTGTTCCCGCATCTAAATGTGCGCAACAACCTTCTCTTCGGGCGTTGGTTCACCCCGAAGGGGAGGCGCGTGAGCGATTTTGACGCTGTCGTCGATCTTCTCGGTATCGCGCATCTGTTGGAGCGCCGCCCCACCACGCTCTCGGGCGGCGAGAAGCAGCGCGTCGCCATCGGGCGGGCGCTGCTGGCCGATCCGGCGCTTCTTCTGATGGACGAGCCGCTTGCTTCCCTCGATGAGGCGCGCAAGGCCGAGATTTTTCCTTACATCGAGCGTCTGCGGGATGAGGGGAACATTCCCATCGTTCTCGTCAGCCATTCGGTGGCGGAAATTGCACGGCTGTCGACCTCAGTCGTCGTCCTGTCTGAAGGGCGTGTCATTGCGACGGGAAAGCCCGCCGACATTCTTCAGCGCACTAATCTTCTCCCCCCGTTCGATGCTGCGGAAGCGGGCACTCTGGTCGAGGCGCAGGTGCTCGGGCACGATGATGCCTATGGCCTGACGACGTTGCGCATAAAGGCCGGAACGCTGAGCGTGCCGCGTCTCAACCTCAACGTAGGCACGCCGCTGCGCGTGCGGCTGAGGGCCCGTGACGTCATGTTGTCCTTGAACGAGCCCGAGGGCCTGAGTGCGCTCAACGTTCTGCCCGCAACGGTTTTCTCTGTGGGAGTGACGCAAGGATCTTCCGTCGATGTCTCTCTGAACTGCGGCGGCGACATTCTTGTCGCCCGCGTGACGCGGAAATCCATCGAGCGGTTGAACGTGTCGCCCGGGCAATCGCTCTACGCCATCATCAAGAGCGTTGCCTTCGATGCCGGAATGCTCGGAACCATGCCGCCTGAGATGTCGCGGAAAGTTTGAGACTTAAAGGAGCATGCCTACAAGGCCGGGGCCACAAGTACATCGCCGGCGGCGGCGTAATGAGCGAGGGGGAGCTTGCCGCGCGCGGCGCGAACAAGAGCCTTATCCACATTGACTGGATGATCGGCTCCGGTGAGGTGGATGTCGACGGCATCACCGCCGAGGGCCGCGCCGGGCCCCTCATGCGCAAGGGCGAGTGGGTTTCCTCGTAAGGCTGTAACCCTTACTGAGGCGGATTTTTGGGCCGTTTGTCGCGGATCGCCAGCCTTCTCTTTGTGCAAACCGCACTTGACGACCGGACGCAGGCAGGGTTCTTGATAGAGGTCTTAAACAGGTACTTTCAATGCCGCCCGCCACGGGAATGACCGTTCATGAATAGTGCGCCTATCGCGAAGCCTGCCGGTTCCGAAGCGGCAGGTTCCCTTCTGTCCGTTCGTTCCCTTTCGGTGGAATTCGGGAGCTTCCGCGCCGTTAACGAGGTGAGCTTCGACGTCCAGCCGGGCAAGACGCTCGCCATCGTTGGCGAATCCGGCTCCGGCAAGTCGGTGACCTCCCTCGCGATCATGCGTTTGACCGATTACACAGGCGGGCGCATTGCCGGCGGTGAAATTTTGTTTCGCCCCTCCAGCGGTGAGCCCCTCGATCTCGTGAAGGCCTCCGACGACCGGTTGCGGCAGATTCGCGGCAACGAGATCGCGATGATCTTCCAGGAGCCGATGACCTCGCTCAATCCGGTTTTCACCATCGGAAACCAGATCGCCGAGACATTGATCCTTCATGAGGGCCTGAGCTCGCGGGATGCGCGCCTGCGCGCCAAGGAACTGCTGCAGAAGGTGCGCCTGCCCGACGCCGACCGCCTTCTCGACCGCTATCCGCACCAGTTATCGGGCGGCATGCGCCAGCGCGTGATGATCGCGATGGCGCTCGCCTGCCGGCCGAAGCTGCTGATCGCCGACGAGCCGACGACGGCGCTCGACGTGACGATCCAGGCGCAGATCCTCAACATCATCCGCGATCTGCAGCAGGAGATGGGCACCGCCGTCATCTTCATCACGCACGACATGGGCGTCGTTGCCGAGATGGCGGACGACGTGGTCGTCATGTGGAAGGGCAACAAGGTCGAGGAAGCGCCCGTGCGGGAAATCTTTGCCGCGCCGAAGCACCCTTACACCCGCGCGCTCCTTTCCGCCGTGCCGCGCCTTGGCAGCCTGAAGGGCGAGCCCCTGCCGAAACGCACCCCCGTCACCGTCATGGATGGCGGCGAGCCGAAGCTGGTCGGCGAGACGCGCGTGCAGGATACGGCGAATTACGCCAAGCCCATCCTAGAAGTCGAAAAGCTCACCACGCGTTTCGACGTGGGCAAGACGTTCCTTGGCCGCGTGACGCATCGCGTCCATGCGGTGGAAGAGGTGAGCTTCCAGATTTATCCGGGCGAGACGCTGGCACTCGTCGGTGAATCCGGCTCCGGTAAATCGACCATCGGCCGCACACTGCAACAGCTTATCGAGCCGACGAGCGGCATGGTGCGCTTCGAAGGGCGCGACATGAACGCCATGAGCCACGGCGAGCGGCGCCGCCTACGGCAGCAGATCCAGTATATCTTTCAGGATCCGTTCGCTTCGCTCGATCCGCGCCACACCGTCGGCTACAGCATCGCCGAGCCCATCGTCGTTCATGGTCTCATCAAGGACCGCAAGGCCATCGACCGGCGCGTGCAGGAGCTTCTGGAGCAGGTCGGCCTGCGGCCCGAGCACGCGAAGCGCTATCCGCACGAGTTTTCCGGCGGCCAGCGCCAGCGCGTGTGCATCGCGCGTGCTTTGGCGAGCGATCCGAAGCTCATCATCGCGGACGAATCCGTTTCGGCCCTCGACGTTTCGATCCAGGCGCAGATCGTCAATCTGTTGATGGAATTGCAGGAGAAGCGCGGCCTCTCGTATCTTTTCATCACGCACGACATGGCGGTGGTGGAAAAGATCAGCCATCGCGTCGCGGTCATGTATCTCGGCCAGATCGTCGAGATCGGTACGCGCCAGGCGGTGTTCGAGAATCCGCAGCATTCCTACACCCGCAAGCTGCTTTCGGCGGTTCCCATCGCCGATCCGCAACGCGAGCGGGCGAAAATGCGCATTGAAGGCGAGATCCCGAGCCCGGTTCGTCCGGTGGGGCAGGAGCCCGCGATTCATCGCATGCAAGAAATCGAGCCCGGACATTGGGTCGCGCTCGAAGCCGACGCCATTCGCGGTGCGGCGTAAAAAACTCCACAGAGGGGAAGACGGACAATGAAATTCTCAAAATTCCTGATGGCGGCGGGTCTTGCCGCCGCGGTGGCGATGCCGCTCGCCACGCAAAGCGCGCAGGCTGCCGGCATCCTGACGGTCGCCATCTCCATCGATCCCGGCAGCTGGGACCCCATCGACACCTTCGTCGTGCCGTGGGGCTCGGTCGGCAGCAACATCTATGACGGTCTGACCTCGCGCGGTCCGGACATGAAGCTGCAGCCCGGCCTCGCCACGAGCTGGGAACTGCTCGACAACAACAACCGCATTCGCTTCAAGCTCCGCCAGAACGTCAAGTTCCACAACGGCGAGCCCTTCAATGCGGGAGCGGTGAAGTTCACCTTCGATCGTCTTCTCGGCGATGAAGGCAAGAAGGGGCCGCAGCAGTCGAACTATAACTCCATCGACCATGTCGAGATCGTCGACGACTACACGGTCGATTTCGTGATGAAGCAGCCCGATCCCGTGCTTCTCACCAAGCTCGCCGGCTACGGCGGCATGATCGTTCCGCCCAAGTACATTCAGGAAAAGGGCGACGAATATTTCAACACCCATCCGGTCGGCACGGGCCCGTTCAAGTTCGTGGAATACACGCCGAAGGTGAGCCTCACCCTCGAAGCGTTCCCTGAGCACTGGGGCGGCGCGCCGAAGCTCGACAAGGTGGTTTACCGCATCATCGCCGAAGCGAACACGCAGGTTGCGGAGCTGCAGGCAGGCCGCGTCGATATCGCAAACCTCGTTCCGTTCGGCCTCGCGCCGACCATCGAGAAGAGCCCCGATCTGAAGCTCGTCAGCATCACCGGCCCGACGGTGGTTTCGCTGCGCCTCAACACCAAGAACGGCATCACGAAGGATGTGAACGTCCGCAAGGCGCTCATCATGGCCATCGATCGCGATGCCATCATCAAGGCGGTTCTGCTCGGCCATGCGAAGCCGATTGCAAGCTTCCAGTCCGATCTTTCGTTCGGTTACGATCCGGCGCTGAAGCCGCTGCCGTTCGATCTCGCGAAGGCGAAGCAGTTGCTGCAGCAGGCCGGCGTTCCGGCTGGTTCGACGGTCAAGATCGACTTCCGTGGTCCCGATGCGACCTTCCGCGAAGTGGCGCAGGCGTCTGCCGGCTTCCTTCAGGCCCTCGGCCTCAAGGTCTCGCTGCAGCCCTACGAGACGCCGGTTTTGCTCAACGACATCATTCCGAACGGCAAGACGGGTGAAGCGTGGCAGAATGCCTGGGGCGGCTGGACGTTCGATTACGACAACACCGCCTACCTGATGTATCACTCGGGCGAGAAGTGGAACCCTTACGACAATGATGCGAAGCTCAACGCCCTGCTCGAAAAGCAGCGCAGCATCTACGACGTGAAGGAGCGCGAGAAGATCCTGCGGGAAGTTGCGGCTTATGTTGCCGAACAGGCTCTTGAGATTCCGCTCTATAACGAGAACACCGTCATGGGCGTGAATAAGCGCGTGAAGAACCTCGTGCCGCCGGCTGATCGCCGCTTCCGCTTCACCGACGTGTCGGTGGACTGATCCCGGTCAAGTGAAAAGGCAGGACCACGAATAATGGCTGGCTTCATCCTCAAGCGGCTGCTGCAAGCTGTCTTTGTGGTCCTCGCCGTCACGCTGATCGTCTCGTTCGCGGTCAGATTGTCGGGCGATCCTGCCATCATGCTGACGGGTGCCGGCAGCGTGACGGAGCAGGACCTGAAAAACATTCGACAGGCGCTCGGCCTCGAGCGCCCGTTCATCGTGCAGTATCTCAGTTTCCTGCAAGGTATCGTCGTCGGCGATTTCGGGCGTAGCTTCATGGGCGGAACGTCTGTCTCGAAGCTTATCGGGCAGGCGCTTCCCGCAACGCTGCTTCTGGCCTTTGCGTCGCTTCTCACCTCCATTGCGGTCTCCATTCCGCTCGGCGTCTATGCCGCCGTCAAGCGGGGTGGGGCTCCCGATCAGCTGATCCGCATCCTGTCGCTCGTCGGCCTTTCGTTTCCGAATTTCTGGCTCGCGATCATGATGGTGCTTTTCTTCTCCATCACGCTCGGCTGGCTTCCCCCGAGCGGCATGGAGGGGCCGAAGAGCTTCATCATGCCGGCCCTTACGATGGCGATCATCCTCACGGCCACGAATGTGCGGCTTGTGCGCACATCAATGCTGGAGACCCTGTCGCAGCAATATATCATGGTGGCCCGCTCGAAGGGGCTCAAGGATTGGGTCGTGCTCTACAAGCACGCGCTGCGCAATTCCGCCATTCCGCTCGTGACTTATGTCGGCGTGCAGTTCGGCAATCTCATCGGCAGCATCGTCATCGTTGAGCGCGTTTTCAACTGGCCCGGCATGGGCACGCTCGCCTTCGATGCGATTTCGGCGCGCGATTATCCCGTGCTGCAAGGCTCCATTACGGTGCTCGCGCTCTTCATCGTTCTCATCAACCTCGTGGTCGATATCGCCTATGGGCTGATCGATCCGCGCATCCGGACGGAGTGACGCTCATGGCGATGGCTCCCGCCGCGCCCTCGCGGTTGCGGCACTTCCGCTCCCTTGAACTGACGCTTGGTCTTTTCCTGACCGGCATCATGGTCCTGCCTGTCCTGTTCTCTGGGTTCCTGTTCCCGGATGGTGGCGAGAGCATGGACCTCATGGCGCGCCTTCTCCCGCCGCTTCAGAGCCCGGCGCATCTTCTCGGCACGGACCCGTTGGGCCGCGACGTTCTCGCGCGTGTCGTCGTCGGCGGCAAGATTTCGCTGATGGTCGGTGTTTTGTCGGTTCTTGGCGCGGTCACCCTCGGCACGTTCATCGGTCTGATCGCGGGGTACTATCGCGGCATCGCCGAGATTCTGCTGATGCGCTTTGCCGATATCCAGCTCGCGCTTCCGTTCATCCTCGTCGCGATCATGTTCATCGCGGTCCTCGGCACCGGTGTCGACAAGGTGATCTTCTTCATGATCATCGCGCAATGGGTGCAATATGCCCGCGTCGTGCGTGGCTCCGTGCTGGCGCTGCGCGAGCGGGAGTTCGTGCAATCCGCGCGGGCCATCGGTGTCGGCAATGGCCGTATTATCCTCACGCATATTCTCCCGAATGTGCTCGGCCCCATCGTCATCCTCATGACGTTGAACGTCGGCACGAACATCCTCCTTGAAAGCAGCCTGACCTTCATCGGGCTCGGCGTTGATCCGCTGATTCCGAGCTGGGGCGGCATGCTGGCGGATGGGCGGACTTATCTGCAGACGGCGTGGTGGGTCAGTGTGTTTCCAGGGCTCGCCATCATGTTCACCGTGCTCGGCCTCAATCTCCTCGGAGATTGGCTGCGCGATTATCTCGACCCGACAGGACAAACCTCGCGATGACCGTTTTGCTCGATGCGCGCGTTCCCAGGACGCTTGACGTTCTCTTGCGTGAATGGGGCGATGGAACGCATCGCGGAGCGCGCATCGAGGCTTGGCTGTTCGAGGATGAGAAGGCGCGCCGCGAGGCGGAAGTCGCGCTCGCGGCGGCGGGCGTCACCGCTACGCTGCGCAGCGCCTACAAGCCGTTGCTTCATGCCTTTCTGGAAGAGATCGACCTGGCCGGCGCTGTGCGGGTGCATGTGCGCTATCCGGTTCATCCGGAAGCCTTGCCGCTGCGCTTTCTCTCCGAGGCGTATCCACTCGCGGCGTTGCTCGATGGGCTAGAAACCCACTTCGAGGGGGGCGAGGCGGACCTGACCTATCGCGTTCGCGTCGACTATAGTGACGGACGGGTTGCGGAGCATTCCGTCTTCGCGCCGAACCGCCTGCGCGAAAATCACATTGGCGAAACCGATCTGACGCCGACGGGCTGGATCAAGGTTTCGGGGGAAGGGCGGGACGAAACGCTTGTCACCGAATTCGAGACGGTCTTCGATAGGGTCATGAGCGCCATCGCCGCGCATCGCTGGCCCGACAAGGAGCCCTTCGCCGAAACCATCGCCATCGATGTCGTGATCCCCGGCATCGAGCGGGAGCTTCCTTATGGCGATGAGGTCATGAGCACGCGCGAGGCGCTGCACGAGGATTTCTATTTCTCGCTCATCGAGTTCTTCAAGCGTCTCAGCAGGCGGCCTCCCGAGGATCGTGGCGTACAGCCCGGGCAGATCGTACCCGATATCCGTGCAGGCGAGGGCGATGCGCTGGTTCGCCTTTCGCTGCGCCCCTTCGCCGTGCTGCCGCAGGATCCTTTCCGCACTGAGGTCGAAATCGAAGTTGCCGACCGCGCGCCTGGTCTCGCGCAGATGCATCGTGAACTGGCTGCGCTTCCGGGCAGGACTTTCGAAGGACAGTCGCGCGAGGGACGTCCCGTTCGCGGCATCTATCGCGCAGGTTCGCGCCCCGCCGTTCTGGTGAGCGGCGGGCAGCATCCCAACGAGACAACGGGCGTCGTCGGCGCGTTGCGCGCTGTTCGCAGGCTCCTGGCCGATCCTGCGACGAACATCGCCTACATTCCGGTCGAGAACCCGGACGGATACGCCCTTCACGGCCGCCTGTGCGAAGCCAATCCCCGCCACATGCACCACGCTGCGCGCTACACCTCACTCGGCAGCGATGTGGAATATGACCATGGCACGCCGTTCTATGAAAAGGGCGCGCGGATGCAGGCGTTGGAAATGTCCGGCGCGAAGCTTCACGTCAATCTCCACGGTTACCCGGCTCACGAGTGGACGCGCCCACTGACCGGCTATCTGCCGCGCGGGTTCGAATTATGGACAATCCCGAAAGGCTTCTTCATCATCGTGCGCCATCATCCGGAATGGGCTGAAAAGGCGCGCGCGCTGGTGGAGCGTGTAACGCAACGGCTCTCGGCCATTCCCGGTCTGCCGGAGTTCAACCGTCGCCAGATCGAGATCTGCTCGATCCATTCCGGCGGTACGCCCTATGAAATCATCAATCACATCCCGTGCCTCATCTCGCCGGCGGATAGGCATCTGACGCCTCTGACGCTCATCACCGAATTCCCGGACGAGACGATCTACGGCAAGCCGTTCCAGTTCGGGCATGAGGTGCAGATGACGACGGTCCTCGCCGCCGAGGAAGCATTTCCGGAGATTGTGGGAGCCGGGGCCTGAGGCCGCCCTATGTCATTCCAGGGCCGCGCGGCAGCTCTGGATTCCGGGTTCGCCCCGGAATGACAGGCCTACAGCCCCAGACCTTTTGCCTGACCGCCTTGCCGGTCCGGGCCGCCCCTGCTAACTGACGCGCAACTTCTTTCGCCATTTAGCAGGACTTTGCCCGTGTCCCGTCAGTTCATCTACCACATGCGTGGCCTCACCAAGACCTATTCCAGCGGGAAGAAGGTTTTGGACAATATTCACCTGTCCTTCTATCCGGATGCGAAGATCGGCGTTCTCGGCGTCAACGGCGCCGGTAAGTCGACCCTCCTGCGCATCATGGCCGGCATCGACACCGATTGGGCGGGCGAGGGCTGGGTCGCGGAGGGCGCGCGCGTCGGCTACCTGCCGCAGGAGCCGCAGCTCGATCCGTCGAAGACCGTGCGCGAGAACGTGCTGGAAGGCGTCGCGCCGCAGCGGGCGATCCTCGACCGCTACAACGAACTCGCCATGAACTACTCGGACGAGACGGCGGAGGAGATGACCCGCCTTCAGGACGAGATCGAGGCGAAGGGCCTGTGGGATCTCGATTCCAAGGTCGATCAGGCGATGGATGCCCTGCGCTGCCCGCCGGACGATTGGGGCGTGGAGAAGCTTTCGGGTGGTGAGCGCCGTCGCGTGGCGCTCTGCAAGCTGCTTTTGGAACAGCCCGAACTGCTCCTCCTCGACGAACCGACCAACCACCTCGACGCCGAGACGACCGCCTGGCTCGAAGGCCATCTGCGCACCTATCCGGGCGCGATCCTGATCGTGACCCACGACCGCTACTTCCTCGACAACGTGACGGGCTGGATTCTCGAACTCGACCGTGGCCGCGGCATCCCTTACGAGGGCAACTATTCCTCGTGGCTGGAGCAGAAGCAGAAGCGTCTGGAGCAGGAAGGCCGCGAGGATGAGGCGCATAAACGCACCATCGAGCGCGAGCGCGAATGGGTGTCCGCCTCGCCGAAGGCCCGTCAGGCGAAGTCCAAGGCGCGTATCCAGCGCTATGAGGAACTTGTTGCCAAGGCGAGCGAGAAGGCTCCCACCACCGCGCAGATCGTCATTCCGATCGCCGAACGTCTCGGCAACAACGTCATCGAGTTCGACGGTCTGAAGAAGGCCTTCGGAGACAAGCTCCTCATCGATGGGTTGTCGTTCAAGCTGCCGCCGGGCGGCATCGTCGGCATCATCGGCCCGAACGGTGCCGGTAAGACGACGTTGTTCCGCATGATTACCGGTCAGGACAAGCCGGACGAGGGCACGATCTCCATCGGTGAGAGCGTCAAGCTCGGCTATGTTGACCAGAGCCGCGACACGCTGGATGACAGCAAGACGCTGTACGAGGAAATCTCCGGCGGCAACGAGGTGCTTTATCTCGGCAAGCGCGAGATCAACGCCCGCGCCTATTGCGGCGCGTTCAACTTCAAGGGTGCGGACCAGCAGAAGAAGGTCGGCGTGCTCTCGGGTGGTGAGCGTAACCGCGTGCACCTCGCCAAGATCTTGAAGTCGGGTTCAAACGTCCTTCTCCTTGACGAACCGACCAACGATCTCGACGTTGATACCCTGCGCGCTCTCGAAGAGGCGTTGGAGGATTACGCGGGCTGCGCGGTCATCATCAGCCACGACCGCTGGTTCCTCGACCGCATCGCCACGCACATCCTTGCCTTCGAGGGTGACAGCCATGTGGAGTGGTTCGAGGGCAACTTCGCGGACTACGAGGAGGACAAGAAGCGTCGCCTCGGCGTGGATTCCACCATTCCGCACCGCATCAAGTACAAGAAGTTCTCGCGCTAGAGCATGATCTCACCGGTTATTCGCCGGGTCATGCGGCAATTCATCTAGAGGCTGGCATGAACACCTTTCTCATCACGGGTATCGGACGCGGCATCGGTCTGGAACTGGCCCGCGTCCTGCTTGCCCGTGGTGACAAGGTGATCGGCACCGTGCGAGATCGCAGAAGCCTGCCAGCGGAGTTCGAGAATGCCGAGAAGGCAGGCCGCTTCCGGGTTTTGACCGTGGATGTTCGCGACGGGGCATCCGTCGCGGCGGCGGCCGCATCGGTGGACGAACCCATCGACGTTCTCATCAACAATGCAGGCGTCATCGGGCCGGACCGCCAATCGACCCTCGACATGGACTTCGAGGGTTTTCTCGAGACACTTCAAGTCAACACGCTTGCACCCTTGCGGGTCGCGCAAGCCTTCCTGCCGCTCTTGAGGCGCTCGAAGGACGCGAAGATCGTCACGATCTCCAGTCGCATGGGCTCGCTCGCTTACGCCAAATCCGACCGCATCGCTTACCGCGCTTCGAAGGCGGCTGTGAACAAGGTCATGCAGGGGCTGGCAACCGATCTCGAAGGGGAGGGCATCCCCGTCACCGTCATGCATCCCGGCTGGGTGCGTACGGATATGGGAGGGGTAGGCGCGGATATTTCCGTTCAGGAAAGCGCGGGCGGGATCGTGGCCGTGATCGGGGAGTTGGATTGTTGCAACAAAACGTGTATGACCCTTGAGGCACTGAACAAGTGCCAAGAGATGAACGTGTCCGCTGACAGAATTTCGAACTTCCAGACCGTATCGACCCCTGAAGAAGCCGTTGAACGGCTCATTGCTCTCTACGACGCTGCCATCGAAGCGCAGCGCCATTCCCTAGAGACCTTTTTCGCCACAGGCGTCGCCCCCACCCCTTCCGAACGCGCCCGGTTCCGCTATCCGGAGTTGAGAGTCCTTCATCGCTCCACGGCGGTGCCGCCGGTCAAGCAACGCGCCTTCGCCAAGTTCCAGGGCCCCGGCGTCTATGCGACGACGGTCACCCAGCCCGCTTTCTTCAAGGGCTACCTGCTGGAGCAGCTCAACTACCTGACCCGTGATTATGACGCGGCCTTGGAGGTTGGCGTCAGCGATCAGGAAATTCCCTATCCTTATGTTTTCGAGCGCGGGGACGAGCTGGGGCGCGGCGCGCATTCCGCTGCCGAGCTTGCCCAGCATTTCCCGACGCCGCTTCTGGCGAAGGTCGGGGACGAGATAGCCGACGGTACCTGGATCTTCCGGGACGGGGAGCCACGCCCCCTGTCGCTGTTCGACGCGGCGCGGGTCGATTACTCGCTGCGACGCCTCGTGCATTACACCGGCACCGACTGGCGCTCGATCCAGCCGTGGATCCTGCTCACCAACTATCACCGCTACGTGGACCAATTCATCCGCTGGGCGGTCGGCGTTCTGGGCAAGGATGACAGCCCCTTTCAGAGGCTCGTGCTTCCCGGCGGCATCGCCATCGAGCGCGGGCTCGATGAGGCGGCCGTGGCCGAGTTGATCGGCTCTTCGCCCTGGCACCGGTTCCAGATGCCGGCCTACCATCTCGTCCGGAAGGATGGGCAGGGGGTGACGCTGGTCAATATCGGCGTCGGGCCTTCGAACGCGAAGAACATCACGGACCATCTGGCGGTCACGCGGCCGCATTGCTGGCTCATGGTCGGCCATTGCGGGGGCTTGCGTCAGTCGCAGACCATCGGCGATTACGTGCTCGCCCACGGCTATCTGCGCCGCGACCGTATTCTCGACGACATGGTGCCGCCGGAAATTCCGATCCCGGCCCTCGCCGAAGTACAGGTGGCGATGCAGGAAGCGGCTGCCCAGGTCACGGGCGAGCGGGGCGAGGCGCTGAAGCGCCGCCTGCGCACCGGCACGGTGGTGACTTACGACGACCGGAATTGGGAACTGCGCTGGAGCCAGGAGCGGCGTCAGATCAACCTGTCGCGCGCCATCGCGGTGGATATGGAAAGCGGTACCATCGC
Source organism: Microvirga flavescens (assembly GCF_003290125.1). Lineage (GTDB taxonomy): Bacteria > Pseudomonadota > Alphaproteobacteria > Rhizobiales > Beijerinckiaceae > Microvirga > Microvirga flavescens. The sequence continues at coordinate 150,344 of NZ_QMKH01000002.1, read as the reverse complement.
CGCCCAGGGCTATCGCCTGCGCGTTCCTTACGGCACACTGCTCTGCGTGTCCGACAAGCCGCTACATGGTGAGATCAAGCTGCCCGGAGCCGCCAATGCCTTCTACGAGCGCGCGGTGAGCGAGCACCTGATGATCGGCATCGGCGCCATCGACATCATGCGCGATCAACGCTCGTCCCTCCATTCGCGCAAGCTGCGAAGCTTCGACGAGCCGCCGTTCCGGTAGGCCGTGCCATTCCGACGACGAGCCTAAGCCATGCCAAGCACTTCTCGCCGGACCTGTCTCAAAGGCGCAGCCGCCACGGCGGTTGCGCTGGCGCTTCCAAATGCGGCTCGCGCGCAGCCTCGCCAGATCCTGAACGACGCCAGCCGCCTGAATCCCACACCGGTATTCCGGCATTGGACCGTTACCGAGGATACGCAAGCAGATTTCATTTCTCGCTTGCGCCGAGAGTTGAAGGAGGCCGCTGCCGCCAAGCGGCCTTTCTGCGTTGCAGGCGAACGGCACTCTATGGGAGGACAAAGCATCCCCCGCAACGGGACGGCGGTCACGCTTGCTACGCCTGTCTGCCGGCCCGAGCCTGCCGAGGGTATTTATCGGGTTCACGCGGGTGCGCGCTGGAAGGATGTGATCGCCGCTCTCGATCCGCTCGGGTTCTCTCCCGCGGTTATGCAGTCCAACAACGATTTTGGCGTGGCGAGCACGTTCTCGGTCAACGCGCACGGTTGGCCGGTGCCTTACGGCCCGTTCGGCTCCACCGTACGCTCTTTTCGCATAATGCTTTCCGGCGGAACCATCCTGACCTGTTCCCGCAGCGAAAACAGCGATCTTTTCGGTCTCGTCATGGGCGGTTACGGCCTGTTTGGCGTCATCCTGGATCTTGATGTCGAGATGGTCGCCAATCGGCTTCTCAAGCCGACTTTCAAAGAACTGTCGATTGCGGATTTCGCGCAGCACTTCATTGAGGCCGCACAGAGCGGTGAAGTGTCGATGGCCTATGGCCGATTGTCCGTTGCGAAAGAAGAGTTTCTACAGCAGGCGCTTCTCGTGACTTATCGCCCGCAGCAACCCGACGGCAGCCTACCACCTGCGCAATCGGGCGGTACCATGTCCGCTATATCGCGCGATATCTACCGCGCGCAGACGGGGAGCGAACGGTTCAAGAAATTCCGGTGGTTCGCCGAAACCGTCGTGGGACCGACGATCTCCTCAGGTTCGGTGACACGAAACTCCCTGATGAACGAACCTGTTTCCAACTTGAGGAGTTCAGATTCTCGACGCACTGACATTCTTCACGAGTACTTCGTGCCTCCTCACGCCTTTGCTGCGTTCGTGGAGGGCTGCCGGGGCATCATTCTGCGCTCGCGACAGGAGTTCATGAACGTAACCCTCCGTTATGTCGGAAAGGATGAAACCAGCACGCTGGCCTTCGCTCCGGCGGCACGCATTGCCGCCGTCATGTCCTTTTCTCAGGAAATATTTCCCGAAGCGGAAGCGGACATGATGCATATGACCGAGGCCTTGATCGACCTCGCGATCGGACTTGGTGGAAGTTTTTATCTTCCCTACCGGCTGCATGCCCGGCGCGATCAAGTAGAGGCAGCCTATCCCCGTCAGGGCCAATTCATCGACCGGAAACGCCACTACGATCCCGGGCTGCTGTTCCGAAATCTCATGTGGGACGAGTATTTCTCAGCCTGACGACAAGGCTCGGCTTGGGGATCCTGTCCGCCGCGCAAGAGTTCCCTGGAAATTACCCGAGCGGCCGCGCTTGCCCTCACGTCAAAATAGATATAAATATATCTTTATATGTGAGATCATGCTTTGCGATGGCCGAGAAAGCTGCCCCATCCCTTGACTTGACCCTGAGCATCCTGCGGGCTGCCGCTGAGGAAACGCGTCTGCGCATCCTTGCCCTGCTCATCGAGGGGGAGCTGTCGGTCTCCGATCTCACGGACATTTTAGGGCAATCCCAGCCGCGCATTTCCCGGCATCTCAAGCTTTTGGTCGAGGCGGGCCTCGTGGAGCGACATCGCGAGGGAGCGTGGGCCTTCTTCCGCCTGACTGACCGCAGCGCGGCGATGCGGATCCTGCGGCCGATGCTGGAGGGGCTGGATCGCTCTGACCCGCAACTGCTCGACGACCAGACTCGTCTTGCCGCCGTTCGCGGCCAGCGGGCCCAGGCGGCTCTCGCCTTCTTCTCCCGCCTCGCGCCGGAATGGGACCGCCTGCGTACCCTTCATGCGCCAGAAGCCGTGGTGGAAGCTGCCGTGGTGGACGCGTTGGGGCAAAAGCCGGTCCGCAACCTGCTCGATCTCGGCACGGGCACGGGGCGCATGTTGCAGCTCCTCGCGCCGCGCGCCTCGCGTGTCGTCGGGCTGGATGCCAGCCATGCGATGCTCTCCGTCGCTCGCGCCAATCTGGAGAAGGCGGGGCTCACGCGTATCGAATTGCGGCAGGGCGATATCTATGCGCCGCCTTTCCCGCGCGACACGTTCGACCTCGTCGTCGTTCATCAGGTTCTGCACTATCTCGACGATCCCGCGCGCGCCCTTCGCGAGGCGGCGCGCCTGCTCGCTCCCGGCGGGCGCATCCTCATCGTCGATTTCGCACCGCATAACCTCGAGTTTCTGCGTGAGGCGCAGGCCCATCGCCGTCTCGGCTTCGCGCCGGAGCAGATGACCGCCTGGCTGGAAGAAGCCGGCCTCGATTGTGCTCTGACCAAGAACATCGCCCCGCCGAAGAAGGGCGAAGATCAACTCACTGTCTCTCTTTGGATTGGGCAGGACAGACGTATCGTTTCCGATTGGCCCCTGGCCGAAACCAACAAAGAGGTTGCCTGATGTCGCCCTTGAACCTTCGCGCCAGCCGTCAAGGCACTCCGATCAAGGTTTCCTTCGAGTTCTTCCCGCCGAAGACGCCGGAAATGGAAACGACTCTCTGGGCTTCGGTGGAGCGGCTCGCTCCGCTCAGCCCTCATTTCGTTTCCGTCACCTACGGTGCCGGCGGCTCGACCCGCGAGCGCACGCACGCGACCGTCTCGCGCATCGTGAAGGAGACGCAGTTGAAGCCCGCCGCGCATCTCACCTGTGTCGCGGCAACGCGCGATGAGGTGAATGGTGTCGTGCGCTCCTATTGGGACGCGGGTGTTCGCCACATCGTGGCTTTGCGCGGCGATCCCGTCGGCGGCATCGGCACGGCTTATTCTCCGCATCCGGGCGGTTACGAGCAGACGAGCGATCTCGTTGCCGGCATCAAGGCCATTGGCGATTTCGAGGTGTCCGTTTCCGCCTATCCGGAGAAGCATCCTGAGGCCGCTTCTCTCGATGCCGATATCGACGCGTTGAAGATGAAGGTGGATGCGGGCGCCGACCGTGCCATCACCCAGTTCTTTTTCGATAACGATCTCTACTTCCGTTATCTCGACCGTGTCCGCGCGCGCGGGATCAACATTCCGATCATTCCCGGCATCGTTCCCGTTCAGAACTTCAAGCAGACCGCGAATTTCGCCGCGAAGACGGGCGCGAGCGTTCCCGCATGGCTCGCCGCTCGCTTCGAGGGGCTCGACAACGATGTCGAGACGCGAAAGCTCGTCGCGGCTGCCGTTGCCGCCGAGCAGGTACTCGATCTCGTGGATCGCGGCGTCAACGAATTTCACTTCTACACCATGAACCGGGCCGACCTGGTTTATGCGATCTGCCATCTTCTCGGCCTGCGCGAGCAGGGCGACAAGGTGGCGGCCTGAGACTGCACACAAACGCGCCGAAAGAAAAAACGATGGCTGATCTCACACCCCGTCCCGCCGATGGCGCCGAAGTCCTGAAGGCGCTTCGCGAAGCCGCGTCCAAGCGCATCCTCGTGCTCGACGGCGCGATGGGAACGGAGTTGCAGCGCTCGCGCTTTTCGGAAGCCGACTTTCGTGGCGAGCGTTTCAAGGACTGGGGACAGGACGTCAAGGGCAACAACGACCTGTTGATCCTCACCCAGCCCGATGCCGTGCGCAACGTGCATCTCGACTACTTCCGCGCGGGCGCGGACATCGTGGAGACGAACACTTTCTCCGGCACCTCCATTGCGCAAGCCGATTACGGCATGGAGGAGATCGTCTACGAACTGAATTTCGAAGGCTCGCGTATCGCCCGCGAAGCGGCGGTGATCGCCGAGAAGGAAGACGGGCGCCGCCGTTTTGTGGCGGGCGCCGTCGGCCCGACGAACCGCACGCTCTCGATTTCGCCGGATGTGAACAATCCGGGCTACCGCGCCGTGACCTTCGATCAGGTTCGCGATGCTTATGCCGAGCAGGTGAGGGGCCTCGTCGATGGCGGCGCGGACATCATCCTCATCGAAACGATTTTCGACACGCTCAACGCCAAGGCCGCCATCGTCGCGACGCAGCTGGTGTTTGAAGAGAAGGGCGTGAAGCTCCCGATCATGATCTCGGGAACGATCACGGATCTCTCCGGCCGCACGCTCTCCGGCCAGACACCGACGGCCTTCTGGCATTCGGTGCGCCATGCGGAGCCGTTCTCCATCGGCCTCAACTGCGCGCTCGGTGCGCGCGAGATGCGCGCGCACATCCAGGAGATCGGAAAAGTCGCCGAGACCTTCGTCTGCGCCTATCCGAATGCGGGCCTGCCCAACGAGTTCGGCCTTTATGACGAGAGCCCGGAAGCCACCGCGAAGATGATCGCGGAATTTGCGGATTCCGGTCTCGTCAATGTCGTCGGCGGCTGTTGCGGAACGACGCCTGATCACATCCGCGCCATTGCGCAGGCTGTCGCGGGCAAGACGCCGCGTACGCTGCCGACCCTCAAGCCGCTCATGCGCCTGTCGGGCCTCGAGCCCTTCGTTCTGACCTCCGAAATTCCCTTCGTGAACGTGGGCGAGCGCACGAACGTCACGGGCTCAGCGAAGTTCCGCAAGCTCATCACCAACGGCGATTATGCGGCGGCGCTCGATGTCGCGCGCGAGCAGGTGGCCGCCGGGGCGCAGGTCATCGACGTGAACATGGACGAGGGCCTTCTCGATTCCGAGAAGGCAATGGTGGAATTCCTCAATCTCGTCGCTGCCGAGCCGGATATCGCGCGCGTGCCGGTGATGGTGGATTCCTCCAAGTTCCACGTCATCGAGGCTGGCCTGAAGTGCATTCAGGGCAAGGCCATCGTAAACTCGATCTCGATGAAGGAAGGTATCGAATCCTTCATCGAACACGCGAAGATCTGCCGCTCCTACGGTGCGGCGGTCGTCGTCATGGCGTTCGATGAAAAGGGGCAGGCCGACACGCTGGAGCGCAAGGTCGAAATCTGTACCCGCGCTTACAAGATCCTGACGGAAGAAATGGGCTTCCCGCCGGAAGACATCATCTTCGATCCGAACGTGTTCGCCGTTGCCACCGGCATCGAGGAACACAATGGCTACGGCGTCGCCTTCATCGAGGCGACCCGCATCATCCGCGAGACGCTGCCGCACGCGCATATTTCGGGCGGCGTGTCGAACCTTTCGTTCTCCTTCCGCGGCAACGAGCCCGTGCGCGAGGCCATGCACTCCGTGTTCCTGTATCATGCCATCAAGGTCGGCATGGACATGGGCATCGTGAACGCGGGTCAGCTCGCGGTCTATGAGCAGATCGATCCGGAGCTGCGCGAGCTCTGCGAGGACGTTGTTCTCAACCGGCGCGACGATGCGACCGAGCGGCTTCTGGAAGCTGCGCCGCGTTTCAAGGGGGATGGTTCTGGCGCGGTGAAGGTCGTCGATCTCGAATGGCGCTCCTGGCCTGTCGCGAAGCGCCTCGAACATGCGCTCGTCAACGGTATAACCGAATTCATCGATCCGGACACGGAAGAGGCGCGCCTTGCCGCCGAGCGTCCGCTGCATGTGATCGAGGGCCCGCTGATGGCGGGCATGAATGTCGTCGGCGATCTGTTTGGCGCGGGCAAGATGTTCCTGCCGCAGGTGGTGAAATCCGCCCGCGTGATGAAGCAGGCCGTGGCCTACCTCATGCCGTTCATGGAAGAGGAGAAGGAAGCCTCCGGCGAATCCGCGCGCTCTGCCGCGGGCAAGGTGCTGATGGCGACCGTCAAGGGCGATGTGCACGACATCGGCAAGAACATCGTCGGCGTCGTTCTCGCGTGCAACAATTACGAGGTCATCGACCTCGGCGTGATGGTGTCTGCCCAGAAGATTCTGGAGACGGCGCGCAAGGAGAAGGTGGATATCATCGGCCTCTCCGGCCTCATTACGCCCTCGCTCGATGAGATGGTGCATGTGGCGAGCGAGATGGAGCGCGAGGGTTTCGACATCCCGCTCCTGATCGGCGGCGCGACCACGAGCCGCGTTCACACGGCGGTGAAAATTCACCCGAACTACAACAAGGGCCAGTCGGTCTATGTGACGGATGCAAGCCGCGCAGTCGGCGTCGTGTCCTCGCTTCTCTCACCGGAAGCGAAGGCCGGCTATGTGGAGACGCTGCGCGCTGAATACGGCAAGGTCGCGGAGGCGCATGCGCGTTCGGAGGCCGACAAGCAGCGTCTGCCGCTGGAAAAGGCGCGCGCCAACGCCATGAAGGTTGACTGGCCGTCCTATCGCTCAGCGAAGCCGAGCTTCACCGGCGCGCGGGTGTTCCGTAGCTACGATGTGGGCGAGTTGATCCCCTATATCGACTGGACGCCGTTCTTCCAGACATGGGAATTGAAGGGACGCTTCCCGAACATCCTCGAGGACGAGAAGCAGGGCGAGGCCGCGCGCCAGCTTTATGAGGATGCGCAGGAGATGCTCAAGCGCCTCGTGGACGAGCGCTGGTTTAATCCGAAGGCCGTCATCGGCTTCTGGCCCGCCAACGCCGTCGGCGACGATATCCGCCTCTTCACGGGCGAGAGCCGGGCCGAGGAACTTGCGACGTTCTACGGTCTGCGTCAGCAGCTCTCAAAGCGCGACGGGCGGCCCAACATGTGCCTGTCGGATTTCGTCGCGCCGCTTGATAGCGGCATCGCGGATTATGTCGGCGGTTTCGTCGTCACCGCGGGCATCGAGGAGGTGCGCATCGCGGAGAGGTTCGAGCGTGCCAACGACGATTACCGCTCGATCCTCGTGAAGGCGCTCGCCGACCGTATCGCGGAAGCTTTCGCGGAACGGATGCACGAGCGCGTGCGCAAGGAATTCTGGGGCTATGCACCCGATGAGGCTCTCACCAACGAGCAGCTCATCAAGGAAGAATATCCCGGCATCCGCCCCGCGCCCGGCTATCCGGCGCAGCCTGATCACACGGAAAAGGGAACGCTCTTCCGTCTGCTCGATGCGCAGAAGAAGATCGATGTGACGCTCACCGAGTCCTACGCCATGTGGCCGGGTTCGTCCGTGTCAGGTCTCTACATCGCTCATCCGGATTCCTACTACTTCGGCGTCGCGAAGGTCGAGCGCGACCAGGTTGAGGATTACGCGCGGCGCAAGAACATGAGCGTTGCTGAGGTGGAGCGCTGGCTCTCGCCGATCCTCAACTACGATCCGGCATCCTATGCGATGATCGCGGCGGAGTAGGGCGGCTCAAGCGCTCTTCGGGGTGGGCCGCTTGGCGATGAGGTCACGCAAGGTGGTGATCGTCGAGGCATCGGCGACACCATCGACGCGCTCCGGCCGGAAATGGCGCTGGAACGCGGCGACGACCTTCTCCGTCTCCTCGTCGAAGGTGCCGGTGATCTTGATGCCGTAGCCATACATGGCGAGCATCGCCTGCAAGGCCTCGACCGGCATTCCGCCGTCGCCTCGCGAGAAGAAGCGTCCGTCCTGAATTGGTGCGGGCTTTACCCAATGGCCGACACCGGCCTCGTGCAGTTTTTCCCACGGAAACACCTCGCCCGGATCGACCTTGCGCCCCGGCGCGACATCGGAGTGGGCGAGCACGCGATCTGCGGGAATGCGCCAGCGGTTTGTGATGTCCTTGATGAGCGTGATCACGCTGTCGATCTGCGCATCGGGAAACGGTGGCGAGCCGCCGGGGTGGCCGGCATTGGCGATCTCGATGCCGATGGAGGACGAGTTGATGTCGCTCTCGCCATTCCAGGAGGAGAGTCCTGCGTGCCACGCGCGTCGGGATTCCGGCACCAGCTGCAGCACGCGCCCATCCTCGAACACGAAGTAATGCGCGGAAACCTGCGAGACGGGGTTGCACAGCCACTGCAAGGCTTCCGTTTCGCTCGGCATTCCCGTGTAGTGCAGGATCACCATGTCCGGGCGGCGGCCATCCTTTCTCTCTCCGTGATTGGGCGAAGGAAAAACCTTCGCGGCAATCGGACTTTCGGGAGTAAGGGGGCCGTGCATTCAAATCACCTGATGTTTCGTTCCGTCGCGATGCGTTCCCACGCGGCGTTGATCGTGGCGAGGCGCTCGGTGGCGATCTTCACCGCTTCCGGCGGCAAGCCGCGCGCGATTTCCCGGTCCGGGTGGTTCTCGACGACGAGCTTGCGGTAGTGGCGCTTGAGCGCCTCGTCCGTCATGTCCCGGTCGGCTTTGAGAATAAGGTAAGGATCATCGGCGCGGCGCACATGGCGCGCGGTGATGCGGTCGAACGCAATGTCGCTGAAGCCGAAGATCGTGGCCACGTCCCTGACGTAGGCATATTCCGCTTCATGCACCGCGCCATCGGCCTTGGCGATGTGAAAGAGGCCGTCGAGAACGTCCTCCAGCAGATGTGGCTCATCCTTGAAGGCGTCGGCGATCTGGCGGGCATAGGCTTCAAAGCCGTCAGTAGTCGTCTTGGCGAGATTGAATAGGCGTCTCACCCGTTCCCGCTCGGCTTGGGGCACGTCGATGACTTGCTCGAACGCCTGCACCTCACGGTCCACCACGATGCCGTCCGACTTTGCCATCTTGGCGGCAAGCGCGACAAGCCCGGTCGTGAAAATCAGGTCGCGCGGCGGCGGACCGAAAAGCGCGCCTTCACGGTCGATGAGCACATGCCCGGCGACACCGCCCAGCAAGGCTCCGATAGGCCCACCAAGCGCCAGGCCGATGCCCGCGCCTCCGAGCTTCCCCCAAATCGAATTCATCATCGTGCTTCAGTGGTAAGCGCAACCGGGGGGCAAAGAAAAGGGCCGAGATTGCTCCCGGCCCTGAAATTCCATGATTGAGGTGCGATCAACGGCAGTACAGGTTGCCGTAGACGTCCTGATAAGTGCCATAGGGGCAGCGGTTCTGCGGTGCGGTTGCCGCGCCGACGATGGCGCCGCCCGCAGCACCGATGGCCGCGCCGGCCAGAGCGCCGCTGCCGCGTCCGGTTGCCGCACCGCCGATTGCCGCGCCCGCGAGGCCGCCGATCGCCGCTCCGCCGAGGGCCCGGTCGGTGGGGGTGTTGCAGGCGGTCACGGAGAGCGTGAGCATGCCGGCAGCGAAAATCGTGATGATCTTTTTCATGGAAGCGTCCCTGTGTTCGGTGAGCGGCAAAGCGCCTCGCTCTCCATAGCTTGACCTTACGCTCACGCCAACTCTTGGAAGCGTGCAACAGTTCCACCTTGGGCATTCAGAGGTAGAAAACTCTTGAAAAATGTCCCGCAAATGTGAAAGAAGCCCCCAGCCAGGCTTTACTTTGGCTTTTTCGCAGAAGGGGCGGTTCGGCTGATCCGAACAACATCGTGGCTATGCATGCCACATCTTCGCCTCAATGTCCGATCACCGAACACGTTTCGGTGATCTTCGATCTTAAGGATTTCGTTTGACTTTGCAGCATCTACTAAGAGCGGCGGTGGTCGCTTGCCTTGGCGCGATTGCCGTTATCCTGGCAACGCAGGCAAGGGCTGAAGGGGGCGATGGATCGAGCCTCGTCTCCCCGTCGGAATTTCAGGAGGCGAATCAGGCTCCCGTCGCCGAAGAGGTTGCGGAAGAGAAGCCTGCCACGCCCGCAAAACCCACCAAACAAGTGGCCACGACCAAGGCCAAGAAGGCTGGTGAGGAGACGGACGAAGAGCAGGACAGCGCCGCCGCGAAGGAGCCGCAGGCTTCCTCCGAGAAGACCGCGAAAGGTGCAAAGCCCGCCTACAAGGACGTGGAGCAGACCTCCAACACCAACACGGCGCACAAGATTGCCGCCGAGGCCGATGGAACCGAGGCGGCGAAGCTGCCGAAGGGCGCCGTGCTCGATGCGCAAAGGGCCAATGCCGTGCGGCCGCTGATCCAGCGCTATGCCTCCGAGCACAAGCTTCCCTTCGCCCTGGCGGATGCCGTCGTGCGGCTGGAAAGCCGTTACAATCCCGCCGCGCGCAACGGTGGCAATATCGGGCTCACTCAGATCAATGCCCTGACGGCGCGGTCTCTGGGCTATGACGGGCCGGCCTCCGGCTTGCACGACGCCGAGACCAACCTTCGCTATGGGTTGAAATATCTCGCGATGGCCTATCGCCTCGCCAATGGCGACACTTGCGGCACGATCCTGCGCTACCAGTTCGGTCACCGGGCCGAAACCATGACCGGCGCATCGCAGAAATACTGCACCAAGGTGAAGGCCATTCTCGCCGCTTCCCGCTAGCGCATGATCAGAACAACCCGGTTGTTCGCCGGGATCATGCGGCAATAAAGGAATTTGGAGGCTGATTTTGCTTCAAAGAGTCACGATCAGCCTCCAAGCGGCCTTGACGCCGGACCCTCTCCTGCACCACATCGAGCGTGTCAGCCGGCTGGGCGGCCGCTCCGAGTTCGCTCGGGGAGGAAAGTCCGGGCTCCATGGAAATACGGTGCCGGATAACGTCCGGCGGGGGCGACCCTAGGGAAAGTGCCACAGAGAGCAGACCGCCCCACGGCTTTCGGGTTGTGGGGTAAGGGTGAAAGGGTGCGGTAAGAGCGCACCGCGGGCGCAGTAATGCGAACGGCACGGCAAACCCCACCAGGAGCAAAACCGAATAGGGACGACAGGCGTCAGCCAGGCCTATTTCCAGGCCGGTCGTCCGGGTTGGTTGCTAGAGGCGGTCGGCAACGGCCGTCCCAGAAGAATGGCCGCCACGTTCAGGGGTAAGGCCCTGGGCCATACAGAACCCGGCTTATAGGCCGGCTGACACTTTTTTCTTCATGCACAATCCACCGAAACCGCGCCCTCGGCATGGTTAAATCTTTGCTGCGCTTACGATTCATTAACCGTAACCGCTTTTCATGGCGGAGGCGGGCGAAGGTCCGTCAAAACAGTCCATTTCCGTTGACGCCCATATTATCCCATGTTATCCCAAATCATCCCGTCGATGGTGCTTCGCGAGGCGGCGATCGGAGGCCAAGGCCTTGGATTGTCGGCTCATCAGGAGGCGCAAGGACCGGCGAGGGGATGCGGCGGATTTGAGGAATCCGTCGGAGGGCTGACATTCAGGAGCAATCGGGCGGCCCATGAACCGCTTCGTGTCCAACTTCACCAATCGCTTGGACTCGAAGGGGCGGGTCTCGATCCCGTCGACGTTTCGCGCGGTTCTGGCGCGGGACGGGTTCGAGGGGCTCTACGTGCACCCGTCGCTGGACGCGACGGCGCTGGACGCAGGGGGCAACGTGCTTCTGAACGAGATCGATGCGTTCTTGTCGACTCTGTCGCCTTATTCGGACGAGCGGGATCAGCTCTCGACGGCGTTGTTCGGCACGAGCGAGATCCTGAAGGTCGATCCGGAGGGGCGCGTCATCCTCACCGAGTCAGTAAAAGTTCATGCCGGGATTGCCGATACGGTTGTGTTTGTCGGTCTCGGACACAAGTTCCAGATTTGGGAGCCGGAGCGTTTTCGTGCGCACTTGGAGGAGGCGCGCGCGAAGGTGCGGGATCTGAAGAAGGTCTTGGGAACTCGAATGTTGGAGCCTCGTATGATGCAGGACATCCCACCAGGAGGGCGGGGGCAATGACGGAACGCGGCGACGGCCCGGCCGGAGCCGCTGGCGGACCATCCCGTCACGTTCCCGTGCTCCTGGGGGAAGTCTGCGCAGCTCTTGAAGCCAAGAGCGGCGGCACTTTTGTCGATGGCACCTTTGGTGCAGGCGGCTACACGCGCGCCATTCTCGACGCCAATCCCCACAACCGTGTCATCGCCATCGACCGCGATCCCAACGCCATTACTGCGGGCCAAACGCTCGTCGAGAAGATGAAGCGGCGGATCGATCTCGTGCATGGCCGCTTCGGTGATCTCGATGACATCGTGAAGGCGCAGGGGCTTTCCGATGTTGACGGCGTCGTTCTCGATATCGGCGTTTCCTCGATGCAGCTCGATGAGGCCGACCGCGGCTTCTCGTTCCGCAACGAAGGCCCGCTCGACATGCGCATGGAGCGTGCTGGTCAAAGCGCCGCCGATCTCGTCAACGAAGCGCCTGAGGCGGAGCTGGCGGATATTTTCTATCACTACGGCGAAGAACGCCGTGCTCGCGCGGTGGCGCGCGCCATCATCGAAGCGCGCCGCAAGGCCCCGTTCGAAACCACGAAGCAGCTTGCCGACCTCGTGGCGACGCTGATCTGGCAGGAACCCGGCGGCGCTCATCCCGCGACGCGGGTCTTCCAGGCGCTGCGCATTGCCGTGAACGACGAACTGGGCGAGCTCGTGCGCGCCCTTCATGCGGCGGAACGCATTCTCAAGCCGGGCGGGCGACTTGTCGTCGTGACATTCCACTCGCTTGAAGACCGCATCGTGAAGCAATTCTTCGCAGCGCGGACGGGCCGTCTCAGCACCGGCTCGCGCCATCTGCCTATGACGCAGCAGGCCCGCCCGACTTTCGAGGCGGCGACACGAGGCGCGGTGATGCCGACGGAGGCTGAAACGGCGCGCAACCCGCGTGCACGTTCGGCGAAACTGCGCGCCGGCATCCGCACCGGGGAGCCGGCTCAGGAACCGTTGAGCGCGCTCACGATGCTGTCCGAGCTGCCGCGCACCGCCGACAAGCGGGGAGGGCGTCGATGATCCGTTTTCTGCACATGGTTGCGATCACGGCGCTGATTGCCTCGGCGGTCTATGCCTATTCGATCAAGTACGAAACGCTCTACTACACCGAGCAGGTGGCCAAGCTGAAAGCGCAGTCACAGCGCGAGCGGGACGCGATTGCGGTTCTCAAGGCCGAGTGGCAGCTGCTCAACAAGCCGGACCGGCTTCAGGCTGCGGCGGACCGTCACCTCGACCTTCAGCCGATGGCCATTCAACAACTGGCTCGCCTGTCCGATCTTCCCAACCGCCAGGTGCGGGATGATGAGATCGGGCGCAAGCTCGAAGCCCTCGGCATTCTTGAGCCGACCTCGACGCCCAAAGACAAGTCCGCCGAGGCGCGGACGCCGACGACGCAAACCCCGAAACGGTGATGCCCGTGCTTCCAGAGTCAGACATCACGCCCGCGAACAAAAAAGCCCCGAAGGGCGGATTGTTGTCTCACGTCCGCGAGCTGTTCCGCCTGCGCGTCGACAAGAGCACCGCGCGCGTCGGGCTCGTGGCTTTCTGCTTTACCTGCCTTTTCGGGACCATCGGAGGACGGCTCGTCTATCTGGCGATGACAAGCGAGCCCACGAACAGCGTGCGTTTTTCCGCCGCCTCGGAAATCTCCGCCGCGCGGCCCGACATCGTCGACCGCAATGGTGAAGTGCTGGCGACGGACGTGAAGACCATGTCGGTCTTCGCCGAGCCGCGCAACATCATCGACAAGGATGAGGCGGTTGAACTTCTCACCGCCGTTCTACCGGATCTCAATGCGCGCGAATTGCGCGACAAGCTCGGCACGAAGAAGGGCTTCGTCTGGATCAAGCGCGAAATCACGCCCAAGCAGCAGGCGGAAGTGCATCGCCTTGGCATTCCAGGCGTCGGCTTCCTGCCGGAGAACAAGCGCGTTTATCCGAACGGCAATGCCGCCGCGCATGTTCTCGGCTTTGCGAATATCGACAATGTCGGCATCGCCGGCATGGAAAAGTACATCGACAGCCAGGGCCTGCAGGATCTCAATGGCGCGGGCTTCAACATCGCTTCGACGGACCTCAAGCCCGTTCAGCTTTCCCTCGACCTGCGCGCGCAGCACGCGCTGCGCGACGAGCTTGAAAAGGGAATGGCGAAGTTCAAGGCGAAGGCCGTTGCCGGCGCGATCCTGGACGTGAACACCGGCGAGATCATCGCCCTTGTTTCGCTTCCCGATTTCGATCCGAACAATCCGGTCGACGCGCTGGAGAAGGACCGCATCAACCGCATGAATGTCGGCGTGTTCGAGATGGGTTCGACCTTCAAGGCTCTCACGACCGCGATGGCGCTCGACTCCGGCAAGTTCACCATCAATTCGTCGCTCGATGCGCGTTCGGGGCTGCGCTACGGCAAGTTCACCATTGGCGACTATCACGCAACGCATCGGGTTTTGACGGTTCCGGAAGTCTTCATTCACTCCTCCAACATCGGCACGGCGCGCATGGCGCTTGGCATCGGCGTGGAAGGCCATAAGGCCTTCCTGCGCAAGATGGGCCAATTGACCCGCCTGAGGACCGAGTTGCCGGAGAGCGCCGAGCCTCTCGTGCCGTCCCGTTGGGGCGAGTTGAACACGGTGACCATCGCCTACGGACACGGCATGGCCGTCGCGCCTTTGCAGGCTGCGATGGCCGTCGGCGCGCTGGTGAATGGCGGCGCGCTGATTACGCCAACCTTCCTCAAGCGCGACGAGGCGGCGGCGCATCAGGACGCCGTGCAGGTCATCAAGCCTGAGACGAGCGAGGCGATGCGTTATGTCATGCGTCTCAACGCCACCAACCCCGCAGGTTCTGCCTCGAGCATCGCGGTGGCGGGTTATTTTGTCGGCGGCAAGACGGGCACTGCCGAGAAGGTCGTGCGCGGGCGCTATTCCAAGGACAAGAACCTGACGACGTTCACGGCCGTTCTCCCCGCAGACAAGCCGAAATACATTTTCCTGACGATCATGGACGAGCCAAGAGCCGTTGAAGGAACCTATGGATTCTCGACGGCCGGCTGGAACGCGGGTCCTGTCACGGGCAATGTCATCGAGCGCTTGGCGCCGCTTCTCGGCGTGGTGCCGCGCTTCGAGCCGCCGCAACAGCCGTTCCCATTGATGTCGCGGCTGAATGCCTGGGGAATTCGCTGATGGTTGCACCAAGGACATTAGGCGATCTGGTTCCCGAAGCATGCGGCACGCAAGGGGCGGATACCCCAATCACAACCCTTGTTGCGGACAGCCGTAAAGTTAAGCCCGGCACGTTGTTCGTTGCGGTGCCCGGCACGAAGGTCGATGGCATGAGCTTCGTGCCACAGGCCGTCGCCGCTGGCGCTGTCGCCATCATGGGCGAGGCCGCGCGCCCCGCCGATCTGCCGAACCATGTCGCCTATGTGCAAGTCGCCGACGTGCATCGTGCGCTCGCGCTCACCGCTGCGCGTTTCTATCCGCGCCAGCCGGAAAAGATCGTCGCTGTCACCGGCACGAGCGGAAAAAGCTCCGTCGCGGATTTCGCGCGCCAGCTCTTCGCGCATCTCGGGCACAAGTCGGCGAGCCTCGGAACGCTTGGCGTCATCACCTCGGATGGAGCGGCCTACGGATCTCTCACGACGCCGGATCCCATCACCTTGCATGAGACGCTCGACCGTCTCGCGGGCGAGGGTATTACGCATCTGGCGATGGAGGCGTCCTCGCACGGCATCGACCAGAAGCGCCTCGACGGCGTTCGTCTTTCTGCGGGCGGCTTCACCAATCTGGGACGCGATCACCTCGATTATCACGCCACGACGGAGGCCTATGCCGCTGCGAAGTTGCGCCTGTTCGACACGCTTCTGCCTGCCGACGCACCAGCGGTCGTCAATGCGGACGGGCCCTATGCGGATGTGTTCCTCGAAGGCATTCGTCGCAGAGGGTTGAAGACACTCACGACCGGGCGCAGGGGATCCACGATCCGCCTTGCCGAAGCGCGAGCACAGGGCTTCTCGCAAGAGCTGTTCATCAGCGTTGCGGGAAAAATCAGCGAGATCGATTTCCCGCTCGCAGGAGAATTCCAGATCGAAAACGCGCTTCTCGCGGCAGGGCTTGTCCATGCGGTCGAGGGCGATGTTCCGGTTCGCGCTATTCTTGAAGGCCTGCCCTCCCTGAAAGGCGTTCCCGGGCGTCTCGAACGGGTCGGGGAAGTCGATGGCGCGCTTTGCGTCGTCGATTACGCCCACAAGCCGGATGCACTGGCGCATGTGCTCGATGCGCTGCGGCCTTTCGCGACGGGCCGTCTCGTCTGTGTCTTCGGCTGTGGTGGTGATCGCGATCGCGGCAAGCGTCCGGTCATGGGGCGCATCGCCGTCGAGAAGGCGGATGTCGTGATCGTCACGGACGATAATCCTCGCTCGGAGGATCCCGCCGCGATCCGCGCTGAAATCATGCAAGCTGCTCAAGGTGCCCGTGAGATCGGCGACCGCGCGTCGGCCATTCGCGAGGCGGTGAGGGGGTTGAAAAAGGGCGATGTTCTCGTCGTTGCCGGAAAAGGCCATGAAACGGGCCAGATCATCGGTAACCAGACCCTGCCGTTCTCGGACCAGGATGAGGTTCGCGCGGCGATTGTGGAGAGGCAGGGATGAGCGCGCCCCTTTGGACAGCGGACGAGGTGCAGGCAGCGACGGGTGCGCGCATTGGCGCGGGCTTTACGCTGGCGACTGGCGCATCCATCGACACACGCACGCTTAATTCCGGCGACATCTACTTCGCCATCAAGGGCGACGTTCATGACGGGCACAGCTTCGTGGACGCCGCCATCGAAAAGGGCGCGGCGGCGGCTGTAGTCGCGGCTGACCGCGCGGCGGAGTTCAAGGCGCAGGACCGGCTCATTGTCGTTCCCTACGTTTTGGAGGCCATGCGCCAGCTAGGGCGCGCGGCACGCTTTCGCAGCCATGCGAAGATCGTCGCCATCACGGGCTCCGTCGGCAAGACCGGGACGAAGGAGGCGATGCGCCTTGCGCTTTCGCGTCAGGGTGAGACGCATGCCTCCGTCGCTTCCTATAACAACCATTGGGGCGTGCCGCTCACCTTGGCGCGCATGCCGCGCGATGTCGCTTACGGCGTGTTCGAAATCGGCATGAATCATACGGGCGAGATCCTGCCGCTCACTGCGATGGTGCGCCCGCATGTGGCGGTGGTCACCACCATTGAGCCGGTTCACATCGAATTCTTTCCCTCGCTCTGGGGCATCGCCGATGCGAAGGGCGAAATCTTCTCCGGCCTGGAATCAGGCGGCACGGCGGTCATCAATCGCGATACGCCGTATTTCGAGCGCCTGCGCGCACATGCGCTGGCTTCGGCTGCCGGACGCGTCGTGTCGTTCGGCGAGCATGAGGCGGCGGATATCCGCGCCGAGCGCATCATAGCGAAGCCCGACGGCTCCATCGTCGATGTGAAAATTTTCGGGCGTCCCATGACCTACCGCGTCGGCACGGCGGGGCGGCACATTGCTCTCAACTCGTTGAGCGTGCTCGCGGCCTGCCACGCGCTTGGAGTGGACGTTACGCTCGCGGCGCAGGCCTTTGCGGACCTCAAGCCCCCCGTCGGACGCGGTGAGCGCACGCTCCTCAATGTTGCAGGGGGCGAGGTGCTTCTGATCGATGAGAGCTACAACGCCAACCCGGCCTCCATGCGTGCGGCGCTTTCTAATCTCGGCACGGTCGAGATGGGTAAGGGCGGGCGGCGCATCGCCGTTCTCGGCGACATGAAAGAACTTGGCGTCAGCGGTCCCGATCTGCACAAGGGGCTTGTCGAAGCGGTGGACGCGAATCGCGTCGATCTCGTCTTCGCGGCCGGGCCGCTGATGAAAAATCTCACGGATGCCTTGCCGAAGGCGCTGATCGCGGCGCAAGTCGAAAAGTCTTCGGAACTGGTCGATGCCGTCTGCGCCGCCATTCGCCCGGGCGATGCGGTGACGGTCAAGGGTTCGCTCAGCATGCAGATGGCCTTGGTCGTCAAGGCGCTCAAGGAACGTTTTGGCCCGCGCGAAACCGCGCAGGCGCACAAAGGATAGTTGTCGATGTTGCCCTTCCTGGCTGAACTCAGCCCCTATTTCAGCCCGCTCAATATTTTCCGCTACATCACGTTCCGCACCGGCGGCGCGACGGCGACGGCGTTGCTTTTCGTCTTTCTCTTCGGCCCCGCGATGATCTCGATGCTGCGCCTGAAGCAAGGGAAGGGGCAGCCGATCCGCGAGGACGGTCCGCAATCGCACCTTCTGACCAAGCGCGGCACGCCGACGATGGGCGGTCTCATGATCCTCGCTGGCGTGCTTGTCAGCACTCTACTCTGGGCCAACCTGACGAACGCTTATGTGTGGGTTGTTCTCTTCGTCACCGTCGGCTTCGGTGCCATTGGCTTCTACGACGATTATCTCAAGGTGACGAAGCAATCGCACAAGGGCTTTTCCGGCAAGTCGCGCCTTGCCATCGAGGCGCTGATCGCAGCCGCCGCCTGCATCGCGATTGCGTATATCTCGACGCCGGGCCTTGCGAACAAGCTCGCCCTGCCGTTCTCCAAGGAATTGCTGTTCAACCTCGGCTGGTTCTTCATCGCTTTCGCTGGCTTCGTCATCGTTGGCGCGGGCAATGCGGTGAACATCACTGATGGCCTCGACGGGCTTGCCATCGTGCCGGTGATGATTGCGGCAGGCACCTTCGGCTTCATCGCCTATCTCGCCGGTAACGCGGTTTTCGCCAATTATCTGCAGATCCATTTCGTTCCCGGCACGGGTGAGCTTGCCGTCGTCTGCGGCGCGCTCATCGGCGCTGGCCTCGGCTTTTTGTGGTTCAACGCGCCGCCTGCGCAGATCTTCATGGGCGATACCGGTTCGCTGGCGCTCGGCGGTCTTCTCGGCACCGTCGCCGTCGCAACGAAGCACGAGATCGTGCTCGCCATCGTCGGCGGCCTCTTCGTGCTCGAGATCGTCTCCGTCATCATTCAGGTGACGTCGTTCAAGCTCACCGGCAAGCGCGTCTTCAAGATGGCGCCGATCCATCACCATTTCGAGCAGCTGGGCTGGAAGGAACCGCAGGTGGTGATCCGCTTCTGGATCATTTCCGTCGTGCTGGCTCTTGTCGGCCTCGCCACGCTGAAGCTGCGGTGACATCATGACGCCCGTCACCACTTTCGCCAACAAGACGGTCGCCCTCTTCGGCCTCGGCGGTTCCGGGCTCGTGACGGCGCTCGCCCTGAAAGCAGGTGGAGCGCATGTGGTGGCGTGTGACGACAATCCGGCAAAAATGGCGGAAGCGGCGGCGAAGGGCATCGAGACGGGCGACCTGCGTCAGGCCGATTGGGCGCGCTTTTCCGCGCTCATTCTCTCGCCGGGCGTTCCGCTGACACATCCGGAGCCGCACTGGTCCGCAAAGCTCGCGAAGGCGGCGGGCATCGAGATCATCGGCGATATCGAACTCTTCTGCCGCGAGCGCGCGAAGCTTGCGCCGGCAGCACCCTTCATCGCCATCACCGGTACGAACGGCAAGTCCACGACGACGGCGCTCATCGCGCATATCCTGCGTGAAGCGGGTCACGACGTGCAGATGGGCGGCAATATCGGCACCGCTATCCTTTCGCTTGAGCCGCCGTCGGATAAAC
This sequence comes from Microvirga flavescens, assembly GCF_003290125.1. GTDB lineage: Bacteria > Pseudomonadota > Alphaproteobacteria > Rhizobiales > Beijerinckiaceae > Microvirga > Microvirga flavescens. Next base: position 130,810 of record NZ_QMKH01000002.1, on the reverse strand, counting down.
GCATCCACGTCATCGAATGCTCGTCCTTCCAGATCGACCTCGCGCCCTCGCTCGCGCCGAGCATCGGCGTTCTCCTCAACATCTCGCCGGATCATCTCGACCGGCATGGGACGATGGAGAACTATGCGGCGATCAAGGAACGGCTGGTCGCAAGGGCAGACCGGGCGGTTATCGGCGCGGATGATGAGATGAGCCGCGCGATCATCGCCGACATGGGTCATGTGAACAAGCCCGTCGTGCGGGTGGGTCTGGATGATCGCGAGGCAGGCAGCGTCTACGCGGTCGGGGTTGAGATCTTCGCGAATTTCACCGGCTCACCTCGGCTCGTCGCAGCACTCGAAGGTGTCGGCTCCCTGCGCGGCGATCACAACGCGCAGAATGCGGCTGCCGCCGTCGCGGTCACGTTGCTGAGCGGCGTGGATGAGAATGTCATTCAAACGGCGATCCGCAGCTTCCCCGGCCTTCCTCACCGCATGGAAGAGGTTGACCGGCTCGGCCGCACGCTCTTCATCAACGATTCCAAAGCGACCAACGCCGACTCCACCGAGAAGGCGTTGAAGTCGTTCGACAACATTCTCTGGATTCTTGGCGGTAAGCCGAAGGAAGGTGGCATCACGACGTTGAAGCCGTACTTCCCGAAGATCAAGAAGGCCTATCTCATCGGTGCTGCGGCGGACGAGTTCGCGGCGACGCTTGGGCCTTCGGTGCCGCATGTGATGAGCGGTACGCTCGAAAAGGCGATGGATCAGGCGGCGCACGATGCGGCTGCGATGGGCACCGATGCAGTGGTTCTGCTCTCGCCGGCCTGTGCGTCTTACGACCAGTTTCCGAATTACGAAGTGCGCGGAGACCGTTTCCGCGATCTCGTCCGGGCTTTGCCCGGCATCAATCCGACGATGGGGGCCTGAACATGGTGTCACGCGCGGAACGCACGCCGCTTGGCGATTGGTGGTGGACGGTGGATCGCGCGCTGCTCGCAGGGCTGGCGGCGATCATGATCTCGGGTCTCGTCTTCCTCATGGCGGGTGGCCCGCCGGTGGCGGAAAGGCTTGGCCTTTCGACCTTCCATTTCCTTTATCGTCAGGCAATGTTCCTTCTGCCGACGGCGGCGATCCTTGTGTTCGTGTCGTTCCTGTCGCTCCGGCATGTGCGCCGTCTCGCGCTTCTCGTTTATACGATCAGCATGCTGCTGGTTCTGGCGACGTTCCAGTTCGGCCCGGAGATCAAGGGTGCGCATCGCTGGATCATGATTGGGGGCATCGGCATTCAGCCGTCCGAATTCGTGAAGCCGGCCTTCGTTGTCATCGCTGCATGGGCCTTCTCGGAAGGGGCGCGGCGCAAGGATATGCCGGGCGCGCTGCTCGCGCTTCTCATTCTGCCCGCCACCATCATTCCGCTCGTGCTGCAGCCGGATTTCGGCCAGACCATGCTGATTACCATCGTGTGGTGCGGCCTCTTCTTCGTCGCGGGCCTGCATTGGTTCTGGGTGATGGGACTTGGCGGCGCGGGCCTTGTCGGAATCGCGGCGGCCTATGAGTTCCTGCCGCACGTTCGCGCACGTATCGAGCGCTTCATGGATAAATCTTCCGGCGACACGTTCCAGGTCGATACGGCGCTGGAATCTTTTGCACGCGGCGGGTGGCTCGGGCGCGGCCCGGGCGAGGGCACGGTGAAGCGCATTCTTCCCGATGCGCATACCGACTTCATCTTCGCCGTCACGGCGGAGGAATTCGGCGTCGTCGTGTGCCTGCTCGTGTTGCTGCTTTTCGCCTTTATCGTCCTGCGCGGTCTCATGCTTGCTCGCCGCAACGAGGATACGTTCTGCAAGCTGGCGACGACCGGCCTCGTGCTGATGTTCGGGCTTCAGGCCTGCATCAACATGATGGTGAACGTTCACCTCATGCCCGCGAAGGGCATGACGCTTCCTTTCATTTCTTATGGCGGCTCCTCGCTGCTTTCGCTCGCGCTCGGCATGGGCTTCCTCATCGCCCTGACGCGCCGGCGGCCGCGCGCGGAGATGATGGAACGCTTCGATTGAGTCTCATATCGTGACAGCTCCTCTCGTTCTTCTCTCGGCCGGCGGCACAGGCGGGCATCTCTTCCCGGCGGAATCGCTCGCCAATGCCTTGAAGGCTTCCGGCATCCGCGTCGTTCTCGTCACCGACAAGCGCGCCAATGCCTATGCGGGGGCGTTCCCGGCTGAAGAGATCATCGAGATTCCGTCCGCCACGCCCTCCGGCCGCTCGCTGCCGCAGATGGCGAAGGCGGCTTTGCTGCTGGGCAAGAGTATTCTGAAAGCCATTCCCGTCATTCGCCGGTTGAAGCCCGCCGTCGCCGTCGGCTTCGGTGGGTATCCGACCGTTCCGCCGCTCCTTGCCGCGTCTTTCGTCGGCGTTCCTGTGGCGATCCATGAGGCGAATGGCGTGCTGGGGCGCGCCAATCGTCTTCTGTCGCGCCGCGCGTCGCTCATCGCGACGGGCTTCGAGGCCACGAAGGGCGTGCCCGCCGGAGACGCGGGGCAACGCGTCCACACCGGCAATCCCGTTCGCCCGGCGGTGCTGGAAGCGGCGAAGATCGCGTATCCCGCCTTGTCGAAAGAGAGCCGTGTTCAGCTGCTCGTTTTCGGCGGCAGCCAGGGCGCGCGGGTGATGAGCGATATCGTGCCGCTCGCCATCGAGAAGCTTCCGGCAGAATTGCGCGCGCGGCTTTCCATCTGTCAGCAGGCTCGCGAGGAAGATTGTCAGCGCGTTCGTGAAACCTACCGGCGGCTGAATGTTGCCTGCGAGGTCGAGCCTTTCTTCAAGGATCTGCCGCGCCGCATCGCCGAGGCGCATCTGATCATCTCGCGCTCTGGGGCCTCCACCGTCGCGGAACTGTCGGTGATCGGTCGCCCCTCCATTCTCGTGCCGCTGCCGGGATCGCTCGATCAGGACCAGGCGGCGAATGCCAAAAGCCTTGCCGATATCGGCGCTGCCATCGTCCTTCCACAAGTCGAGTTTACGCCCGAGCGCCTCGCCACGGAGATCCAGTCTCTTTTGGCCGAGCCGGAACGCTTGACCCGCGCTGCGGCCTCGGCCAAGAGCGCCGGTATCTCCGACGCCGCGGAACGTCTCGCCGAGGCGGTTCTCAAACTCGCATCCACGACGCAGAACGGAATAAAGTCATGAAACTGCCGCCGAAACTCGGACCCATCCACTTCATCGGAATTGGCGGCATCGGCATGTCCGGCATCGCCGAGGTGATGCACAATCTCGGCTACACGGTGCAGGGGTCGGACGCCTCCGACAACTACAACGTCAAGCGCCTCGCCGAGAAGGGCATCAAGACCTTCATCGGCCACAAGGCCGAGAACGTGGAACACGCTGAGATCGTGGTGGTCTCCACCGCAATCAAGCGCGACAATCCGGAACTCATGGCCGCGCGCGAAAAGCGCCTGCCGGTCGTGCGCCGCGCGGAGATGCTGGCCGAGCTGATGCGCTTCAAATCCTGCGTGGCAGTGGCCGGAACGCATGGCAAGACCACGACGACATCCCTCGTCGCGACCCTGCTCGATGCGGGCGGGCTCGACCCGACGGTCATCAACGGCGGCATCATCAACGCCTACGGCACCAATGCCCGCATGGGCGATGGGCAGTGGATGGTGGTGGAGGCGGACGAGTCCGACGGCACGTTCCTCAAGCTCCCGGCGGATGTCGCCATCGTCACCAACATCGACGCCGAGCATCTCGATCATTTCCATTCCTACGATGCGATCAAGGACGCCTTCCGCTCCTTCATCGACTCGATTCCGTTCTATGGCTTCGCGGTGATGTGCATCGATCATCCGGCGGTGCAGGACCTCGTGGGCCGCATCGAGGATCGGCGCATCATCACCTACGGCGAAAATCCGCAGGCCGATGTGCGCATCATGGATATCGACCCGCGCGGCGGGCAGACCAAGTTTCGCGTGATGATCCGCGATCGCCGTCCCGGGTTCCGCCTGGAGCTGGAAGATCTCGTTCTGCCGATGCCGGGTGCGCATAACGCATTGAACGCGACCGCCGCCATCGCGGTGGCGCACGAACTCGGCGTCACGCCGGATGCGATCCGCAAGGCGCTCGCCGGTTTCGGTGGCGTGAAGCGCCGCTTCACCCGCACGGGCGCGTGGAACGGCATCACCGTCTTCGACGATTACGGCCACCACCCGGTCGAGATCAGCGCAGTCCTGAAGGCCGCGCGCGCGTCTACCGACGGGCAGGTGATCGCTGTGGTGCAGCCGCACCGCTACACGCGCCTCTCGTCCCTGTTCGATCAATTCTGCACCTGTTTCAACGATGCGGATTCGGTCATCGTCGCGCCTGTCTATGCAGCGGGCGAGCAGCCGATCCCCGGTGCGGATCGTGATGGCCTCGTCTCCGGCCTGAAGGCGCGCGGGCACCGCAACGCCATGCCGCTCGAAAAGCCGGAAGATCTGGCCGGAATGGTCAAGGGCCTCGCGAAGCCCGGCGATTATGTCGTCTGCCTCGGCGCGGGCAACATCACGCAATGGGCTTATGCGCTGCCGGGTGAACTCGAGGCGCTCGGTGAGAAAGCGGCTTGATGTTTCCTGACATCGTCCCCGAGCTGAAAGAGCGCATGCCGGACTTGCGCGGCACATTGGAAGCCAATGTTTCGAGCGTGCCGCTCTCCTGGTTTCGCACCGGCGGCCCTGCAAAGGTTCTTTTCACGCCGGCGGACGAGGATGATCTCGCCTATTTTCTCTCGCGCCTCGATGTGGCGGTTCCCGTTCTCGTGGTTGGGCTCGGCTCGAACCTGCTCATTCGCGATGGCGGATGGCCAGGCGTTCTGATCCGCCTCGGCAAGCGCTTTGCCGAAGTGAATGTGGAGCCTTCCTTGCGCGCGCGCGCAGGGGCGGGGGCTCCCGATGTGAAGGTGGCGCGCGCGGCCGCGGAAGCGGGCATTGCCGGTCTTTCGTTTCTGCGCGGAATCCCCGGCGCCATCGGCGGCGCTTTGCGCATGAATGGCGGAGCCTATGGCGGGGAAACCAAGGACGTGCTGGTGGCGGCCCGAGGCGTCACCCGTTCCGGCGAGCGCGTGACCTACACCAATGCCGAAATGGGATTCACCTACCGCCATTGCGGCGTTCCTGACGACGTGATCTTCACAGAAGCCCTGTTCGAGGGCCGCCCCGGCGATCCGGCTGAAATTCTCGCCGAGATGAATGCGATCACCGATGCACGCGCATCAACGCAGCCGGTGAACACCCGCACAGGCGGCTCAACGTTCAAGAATCCTCCCGGCAAGAAAGCCTGGGAACTGATCGACGCCGCCGGTTGTCGCGGCCTGCGGATCGGCGATGCACAGGTTTCCGAATTGCACTGCAACTTTCTCATCAACCACGGTTCGGCCACCGCAAGCGAGATCGAACAGCTCGGCGAGGAAGTCCGCCGCCGCGTGCGGGAAAATTCCGGCGTCGAGCTGCAATGGGAAATCAAGCGCGTAGGAATGGCTTAAGGCGCTCGCGCCTATGATCGGCGGCAAGGCTGATGCGCGAGAGCATGATCAGAACAAGCGGGCACCGGTTGTTCGCCCGGATCATGCGACAGTCAGGTGCGCCGCCTCGAACGGTAGGAGTCGATCATGACGAAACACGTCGCTGTCCTGATGGGCGGTTGGTCTGCGGAGCGGAACGTCAGCCTTGCTTCGGGCGCTGCCTGCGCCAAGGCCCTGGAAGAGCAGGGCTATCGCGTCACCCCCATCGATGTGCAGCCCGACATTTCCGTCGTTCTCAACGCCGTCGCGCCGGATGTGGTTTTCAACGCCCTGCACGGGCGGGTGGGGGAGGATGGCACGATTCAGGGCCTCCTCGAACTCCTGCGCATTCCCTACACACATTCCGGCGTCCTCGCCTCGGCCCTCGCCATGCAGAAGGACAAGGCGAAAATCGTCATGCAGGCGGCGGGTGTGCCGGTTCCGCGCGGGGTGGTCATTAATCGCCTCGAGGCGGCGAAGCAGCATGTGCTGCCCGCGCCTTACGTCATCAAACCTGTGAATGAAGGCTCGTCCTACGGCGTCATCATTGTGCGGGAGGATCGCAGCCATCCGCCTCAGGAATTGACGCGCGAGGATTGGACGTTTGGTGAGCAAGTTATTGTAGAATCATATGTTTCTGGTCGAGAACTGACCTGCGCCGTGATGGGCGACAAGGCCCTCGGGGTCATCGACATCCGCCCTGCGACGGGCGTGTTCTACGATTACGACGCAAAGTATGTGAAGGGCGGCTCCATTCACGTCCTCCCGGCAGAAATTAAACCGAATATTTACCAAAAGGTCCAAGAGTTGGCGTTAACAGCGCATCAAGCGCTCGGCTGTCGGGGAATCAGTCGTGCCGATCTTCGGTATGACGATACGCCCGGCGGTACGGGAGACTTGGTCGTTCTGGAGGTTAACACCCAGCCCGGAATGACCGAGACGAGCTTGGTGCCGGAATTGGCAGCCCATGCGGGCTATACGTTTGGTGAGCTTGTAAAATGGATGGTGGAGGACGCTACCTGCAACCGATGACGGCCTACTCGGCCGGGGTCGCTGTTGCGCGCGTATCGTCCTTCGATGACTATCCGAATCACCCCTCGCGGTTCGACCGTTCCGGTCCCTCCCGCCCCTCGCGCGGCGGGCGGCGCTCCTCGGTCTCTACGCCGCTCGCGAAAAAACTGCCCCGCTTCCTCGGCACAAGCCTGACGCTCGGCTTCTTCGCCGCCGTCGCCTTCGTCGGGCTTTGGCAGGGCGGCCATATGGACGATTTCATCGCCAAATATGGCGAACCTCACCACGCCATCGGTCGCATGGTCGGCCTCGACCTCGAGACGGTGACGATCTCCGGCATTTCGCAGATCCGCGAAAACGAGGTTCTGGCGGCGGCTGGGCTCAACGGCAAAAAGTCGCTCGCCTTTCTCAACGTGAACGACGTGCGCGAGCGTCTCGAACATGTGCCGCTCATCAAGTCGGCTTCCGTCCGCAAGCTTTATCCGAACGAACTGGCGATCACGCTCACCGAGCGCGAGCCTTTCGCGATCTGGCAGCTCAACGGCGAATTGTTCATCACCTCTACCGACGGAACGGTGATCGACCTGATGCAGGACGCACGCTTCGCCAATCTGCCCCTCGTCGTCGGCGAGATGGCGAATACGCGCACGAAGGAATATCTCGCGATTCTGGAGGCTGCCGGGCCTATCAGGGGGCGCATCCGCGCGGGCACGCTGGTTTCCGGCCGCCGCTGGACCCTCAAGATGGATAACGGCCTCGATGTGCGCCTGCCCGAGACGGGCGCGATGGAAGCCGTCGCGCGGCTTGTGAAGCTCGATCGCGAACAGAAAATTCTCGAAAAGGACGTGTTGGCCATCGATCTGCGGATGCCCGACCGGGTGGTTGTGCGTCTGACGGAAGAGGCCGCTTCAGCCCGGGCCGAATCCATGAAGAAAAAACTGATGCGCGGGAAGGGAGTCGATACATGAATCGCTCGAATCATGGTCTGACCCCGCGCATGAAGCCGCTCGCCGCGCGCAAGAGCGCGATCATGTCCGTGCTCGATATCGGCACGAGCAAGGTCGTCTGCATCGTCGCGGAATTGCTGCCCGCTCACGAGGCGGAGGCAATGCGCGGCCGCACCCATGTCGCCCGCATCCTCGGCATCGGCCATCAACGCTCCGCCGGTCTGAAGGGCGGTGTCGTCGTCGATCTCGAAGCGGCTGAAGGCGCGATCCGTCAAGCTGTCCACGCCGCCGAGCGGATGGCGAAAGTCGAAATTCAGTCGGTCATCGTCAACCTCACCGGCGGACGTCTCGGCTCCGAACATTTCGAGGCGCATGTGCCTGTGCGCGGCGCCGTGAGCACGAACGACGTTCACCGTGTGCTCGATGCTGCATCGAGCCACGACATGCGCCGGGGCAGGGCGGTTCTGCACGCTTTGCCGACGGGCTTCTCCCTCGACAGGCAGCACCACATCGTCGATCCCGCCGGGATGATCGGCGAAAAGCTTGGCGTCGATCTCCACGTTCTTACGTCCGAGGCGGCGGCAGCCCGCAACCTGATGCTCGCCGTCGAGCGTTGTCATCTGGGCGTCGAGGCCGTGATTGCCACGCCTTACGCTTCAGGCCTTTCGGTTCTTGTCGATGACGAGGCAGAGATGGGCTGCGCCGTCATCGATATGGGTGGCGGCACGACCAGCGTCGGCGTTTTCGCCAACGGCCATCTCGTTCATTCCGATGCCATCGCCGTCGGCGGCCATCATGTCACGATGGATATCGCGCGCGGGCTCACTACGCGCGTTTCCGCGGCTGAGCGACTCAAGACGCTTTACGGGTCGGCCATCTCCTCGAGCGCGGACGATCGCGACATGATCGCGGTTCCGCAGGTTGACGAAGATGAGCGCGATGTTCCCAACCATATGCCGAAGTCGCATCTCGTGCGGATCATCAAGCCGCGCGTCGAGGAAATCCTCGAATTAGCTCGCGACAGGTTGAAGAATGCAGGCTTTGCGGCGCAAGCCGGAAGGCGCGTGGTGCTGACAGGCGGCGCAAGCCAGCTTGTCGGTCTGCCGGAGACGGCACGGCGCATTCTGCAAGGTCAGGTTCGTGTCGGGCGTCCGCTCGGCATCAAGGGGCTGCCCGAAGCCGCGAAGGGTCCCGCCTTCTCGGCCGTGGTCGGCCTTCTTGTCTATCCGCAGGTGGCGCATATCGAATATTTCGAGCCGCAATCCAGCGGCTTCTTCCAAGGTACGGGAACCGACGGCTATATGTCTCGCGTAGGCCGTTGGATTCGCGACAGTTTTTAAATGAGTAAAACGGCAGCGCGGCGGCTGTCGTCATGAGTTCAAGTCAACCATTGTAGGCGTCGGCCAAACGCTTTCGGTACAAAGGCCAAAAGAGGCAACAGGTCATGGCAATCAATCTGCAAGCTCCGGATATCCGGGAACTCAAGCCGCACATCACGGTTTTCGGCGTCGGCGGCGCCGGCGGAAATGCCGTGAACAACATGATCGAATCCGGTCTGGAAGGTGTCGAGTTCGTCGTGTCGAATACCGATGCGCAGGCTCTGGCCTCCTCCAAGGCCCAGCGCGTCATTCAGATGGGCCTTCAGGTCACTGAAGGTCTTGGCGCCGGTTCGCAGCCGGAAGTCGGCCGCGCCGCCGCTGAAGAAGTGATCGACGAGATTCGCGATCAGCTCTCCGGTTCGCACATGGTGTTCATCACCGCCGGCATGGGCGGCGGCACCGGCACCGGCGCTGCTCCCGTGGTGGCCCGCGCCGCCCGCGAACTCGGTATCCTGACCGTCGGCGTCGTCACGAAGCCCTTCCAGTTCGAAGGCGTGCGCCGCATGCGTCTGGCCGAGGCTGGCATCACCGAGCTTCAGCAGTCGGTCGATACGCTCATCGTCATCCCGAACCAGAACCTCTTCCGCGTCGCCACGGAAAAGACGACCTTCGCCGACGCCTTCGCGATGGCGGACCAGGTGCTCTATTCGGGCGTCGCCTGCATCACAGACCTGATGGTCAAGGAAGGCCTCATCAACCTCGACTTCGCCGATGTGCGCTCCGTCATGCGCGGCATGGGCAAGGCGATGATGGGCACGGGCGAGGCTTCCGGCGAGAGCCGTGCGATCCGCGCGGCGGAAGCCGCTATCGCGAACCCGCTCCTCGACGACGTGTCGATGAAGGGCGCACGCGGCCTCCTGATCTCGATCACCGGCGGCAACGACCTCACCCTCTACGAACTCGACGAAGCCGCGACCCGCATCCGCGAGGAAGTGGACCAGGACGCCAACATTATACTCGGCGCGACCTTCGACGAGAGCCTGGAAGGTATCATCCGCGTGTCGGTGGTGGCGACCGGTATCGATCAGGCGATGATCAGCCAAAGCCCCGATCTGTCCTCCACCGAGCAGCGCATCGCGGAAGTCGCCGAGCGCCTGCGCGCCGAGGCTCGCGCCCGCGCTGTGCACACGCAAGCCGTCCCCACCTTTCGCGCCGCCCCCATCGAACCAGTGAAGGCCGCCGCGCCTCAGCCCGCTCCGGTTGTCGAACCGGCGCCGGTTCAAATGGGGGTTCCCGCTCAGCCCGCGCCTGCTCCGCAGTTCGAAATGCCCCGCATGGAATTCGCGCCGCAGCCGGTCGTTCGTGACGATATCGTACTGACCCCGGCTCAGCCGAAGCAGGCGGTGGCCTACGAGGCCCCCGTCATGCAGGAGCCGGTCTTCGAAGAAGATCTGGTTCAGGACTCGTTCATTCCGCCGCAGCCCGAGCGCGCCCTGCGCCCGACCCGCATGCCGCGGATCGATGAACTCCCGATGCCGGCGCAGAACCAGCTCCGCGCCAGCCGCGGCGAGGAACCCGCTCACGACACCCGCCGCCCGTCGCTCCTGCAGCGCCTCGCGACGGCTGGTTTCGGCCGCAAGGAAGAAGCGCACCACGCGCAGGTCGAACCGACCATGCCGCGTCAACCCGAGGCGCCCCGTGCTCCCTCGCCGGTTCATGCGGAATATGCCAAGCGTCCGGTTCCGCAAGGGTATCGCTCGGCGCAGGGCAATCTCGATGCCCAGCCCCGCATGGCTCCCCGGGCCAGCGAGGACGACCAACTCGAGATTCCGGCCTTCCTCCGCCGCCAGGCGAACTAAGGCTGCTGATTCTCTGAACCAAAAATCCCCGGCTCGCGAGAGCCGGGGATTTTGCGTTTGAGAAGCATAGATATATCAATTGTTTACGAATATTTCATTTTGTTACAGATCGTAAGAAAGCGTGATTTGGCCTGATACTGGCGCGGGACTAATGTGCCGCCAGTTAAGGAGAGGGCAGCGCGGTTGTCGCGATTCCCGATCCAAGAAACCTGATCCTCCTGCAGCCTTTGGCAGCGTGAGGCGGGACAAGGTCAAAAAGAAGATGAAGCAAAGCCAGCAAACCACGCTTCGGGCGGCCGTGACACTCTCCGGCGTGGGCGTTCATTCCGGGGGTGAGGTCAAGATCGCCCTGCATCCGGCGGAAGTGAATCATGGTATTGCTTTTCTTCGCACCGGCCTTCCCGGCGGGTTGGACCGGGTTATCGATGCCAAGCATCTGGCCGTTACGGCCACCGAACTCTGCACCGTCATCGGCGATCGCGAGAGCGGCGCGGTGGCGACCATCGAACATCTCATGGCGGCTCTCTCTGGCCTGGGTGTAGACAACGTCCTCGTCGAGATCGACGGCCCCGAGGTTCCGATTCTCGACGGCAGCTCCGCCCCGTTCGTCGACGCCATCGATCAGGTCGGCCTCGTGACGCAGAACGCGGCCCGCCGCTACATCAAGGTTCTCAAGTCCGTCCGCGTGACGATGGGCAAGGGCTTCGCGGAGCTCCACCCGAATGATCGCAGCTTCAAGCTCGATGTGGAAATCGACTTCCCGACCCCGATCATCGGCCGCCAACGCAAGATGATCGAGCTTTCGCCGAGCGTGTTCCGCCGCGAGATTTCCCGTGCCCGCACCTTCGGTTTCATGAGCGATGTCGAAAAGCTCTGGAGCGCCGGGTTCGCCCTCGGTGCATCCCTTGAGAACACCGTCGCTCTTGGTGAAGACGGCGTCATCAATCCCGAGGGCCTGCGCTACGCGGACGAGTTCGTGCGCCACAAGACCCTGGACGCCGTGGGCGACCTTTCGCTCAGCGGCCTGCCGCTTCTCGGCACTTACAAGTCCTATTGCGGCGGTCACCGCCTCAACTTCATGATGCTCGAAGCCCTGTTCTCGAACCGGGCGAACTACGCCATCGTCGATGGCGCCCCGCGCCGCGAGACCGGCTATGCCGAGATCGCGAGCAACATCGCGGTTCCTGCCTTCGCTCAGGAAATCCACTGAGCGGCATACACCTCAATACTGTTATTTTGCCATGTTTGCCGCCTAACGGGGCGGCGGCGCGTGAGGGTTGTCACCAGCTGGCTGAGACAATCGCTCATGAAGGGTTGGCGCTTTGGCCTGGCATGGGTTAAAGAGCCGTAAGTGCGCCATGAAACGATTGGCTCAGGTTTTTCGGAGGACCGCGAAGCATGTCTTTCGCGAAAGCTTATTTTGACGTGAAAAGTGCCGTGTTCCGCGCGGTGCTCATCGGCGCATGCGGTATCACGCTCGCGGGCTGCGACACTCTCTCCTCGATCAATCCGTTCGATCGGAGCGAGACGTACAAGCCGGAGATTGTGGCGGACGTTCCCGGCGAGCAGCTTTATAATGACGGTCTCGCCCGCATCCAGAACAAGGATTACGAGCGCGCCGCCAAGAAGTTCGGCGACCTCGAGAAGCAGCACCCGCAATCGGAATGGTCGCGCAAGGCGCTCATCATGACGGCCTACGCCAATTATGAAGGCGGGCTCTATGACGATGCTGCCGTTGCCGCCAAGCGGTACCTGACGCAGTATCCGGCGACCTCGGACGCGGCTTACGCCCAGTACATCCTGGCGATGTCCTACTATAACCAGATCCCGGACATCACCCGCGATCAGGAGACCTCCGAGCGCGCCCTCGGGACGCTGCAGGACCTCGTGGAGCGCTATCCGACCTCCGAATATGCCAAGGACGCCAAGGAGAAGATCCAGGTCGCCCGCGACCAGTTGGCGGGCAAAGAGGTCGAGATTGGCCGCTTCTACCTGCAGAAGCGCAATTACCCCGGCGCGATCAACCGCTTCCGCGTCGTGGTTTCCCGCTATCAGACCACCCGCCATGTGGAAGAGGCGCTGGAGCGTCTTGCGGAAGCCTACATGTCCATGGGCATCGTCGGCGAGGCGCAGACCGCCGCCGCGGTTCTCGGCCACAACTTCCCGGACAGCCAGTGGTACAAGGACGCTTATAGCCTGCTCGCCAAGGGCGGTGTCGAACCGCGTGAGGATTCGGAATCCTGGATTTCGAAGGCCTTCCGTGGCGTGCCGCAGGTCGGCCAGAGGGCAGGCTAGGCCTTAAGCCTCCATGCTCATCCAGCTGGCGATTCGCGACATTGTCCTGATCGACAAGCTCGAGCTTCACTTTCATGAGGGCCTGAGCGTCCTCACGGGTGAAACCGGAGCCGGCAAATCCATTCTGCTCGATGCCTTCGCCCTGGCCCTGGGAGGCCGTGGCGACGGCAGCCTCGTCCGGCACGGAGAGGCGCAAGGCCAGGTCACGGCGGTGTTCGATTGCCCGCCAGACCATCCGGCCCGCCGGATCGCCGCGGAAGCCGATATCGATACCGATGGGGATCTGATCCTGCGCCGCGTACAGGTGGCGGATGGGCGCACCCGCGCCTTCGTCAACGATCAGCCGGTCAGCGTGCAGGTGCTGAAGGCCATCGGCGCGACCCTTGTGGAAATCCACGGGCAGCATGACGACCGGGCGCTGGTCGATCCCGTGACGCACCGGACCATTCTCGACGCTTTCGGCAATCTCGGCGCGGAGGTGCGGGCGGTTGCGGACGCCGCACGGCAGGTGCGCGAGGCACGGACACATTTGCAGGAGCACCGCGAGCGGGTCGAGAAGGCGCGCCGAGAGGCGGATTTCCTTCGTCATGCGGTGGAGGAGCTAGCGCAGCTCAACCCCAAGCCCGGCGAAGAGGCAGCCCTTGCCGAGCGGCGGGCAGCGATGATGCAGTCCGAAAAGGTGGCGCAGGAGCTGAACGACGCGTTCGATGCGGTCGCCGGCGCGACGTCGCCCGTCCCCGTGCTTTCCGCCGCCGTGCGCAAGCTGGAGCGCCGCAGCGCTCAGGCGCCGCAACTGGTGGAGCCCAGCGTGAAGGCCCTCGACGCCGCGCTTCTGGCCATCGACGAGGCCAGAGCCGCCTTGGAAGAGGCGATCCGCGCCACGGAGTTCGATCCGCGCGAACTGGAGCAGGCGGAGGAGCGACTGTTTTCGCTGCGCGCTGCCGCCCGCAAGTTCGATAGCCCGGCGGACGAGCTGGCCGCACTGCGCAAGCGCTTTGCCGAGGACGTGGCGGCCATCGACGCCGGCGAGGAGCAGCTGGCCGGTCTCGAAAAGGCACTGGCTGCAGCCGAGCAGGCCTATGTGAAGGCGGCTTCCACCCTCTCGAAAGGGCGGCGCAAGGCGGCGGAAGCGCTGGACAGGGCGGTTCTCGCCGAGTTGCCGCCCCTGAAGCTGGAGCGCGCGCGCTTTATCACAGATATCCAGACCGACGAAACGAGCCGCGATCCGGGTGGGTTCGACCGGGTCGAGTTCTGGGCGCAGACCAACCCCGGCACACGCCCCGGGCCGCTGATGAAGGTGGCCTCGGGAGGCGAGTTGTCCCGCTTCATGCTGGCGCTCAAGGTCGTTCTCGCGGATCGGGGCTCCGCGCCGACCCTCGTCTTCGATGAAATCGACACCGGCGTCGGCGGCGCGGTGGCGGATGCCATCGGCCAGCGCCTTGCCCGTCTGGCGCAGGGTGTGCAGGTCATGGCCGTCACCCACGCGCCGCAGGTGGCCGCGCAGGCCTTCAACCACTTCCTCATCGCCAAGGAAGGCGTCTCCGGTTCCGAGCGCGTGGCGACACGCGTGGTGCCGCTTAAGGACGACCCGCGCCGCGAGGAAATCGCCCGCATGCTCGCCGGCGCGACGATCACCGAGGAAGCCCGCGCCGCCGCTTCGCGTCTGCTCGAGGCTGCGCGTTAGAGCATGATCAGAACAAGTGGACACCGGTTGTTCGCACGGATCATGCGACAAGAAAGAATCGAGAGTCTGATCGTGTTTCAAGGAGACACTATCAGACTCTAGAGACGTCAAGGTCTGGCGGGACGTGAATTGAGCGCTATGGTGCATCGAATGCCGTTTCCGAGTCGCTCATGTCCGCAGATAAACTCTCCGATCCCAAATCCGTCGACCGTCTGACGCCGCAGGAGGCCCGCGACGAGCACCGGGCCTTGGCGCGGGACATCGCCGAGCACGACCAGCGCTACTATCAGGAGGATGCGCCCACGGTCTCGGATGCGGACTACGACGCGTTGCGTCAGCGTTATGAGGCGCTGGAGGATCGGTTCCCGGAATTGCGGAGCGAGGAGAGCCTGACCCAGAAGGTCGGCGCGAAGGTTTCCGAGAAGTTCAAGAAGATCAGGCATCGCGTGCCGATGCTCTCGCTCGCCAACGGCTTCACTGACGAGGATGTTCAGGAATTCGTCGAGCGCATTCGCCGGTTCCTGCAGATCAAGGACGGTGCGCCGCTCGTGTTCACGGCGGAGCCGAAGATCGACGGGCTTTCTCTCAGCCTTCGCTACGAACACGGCCGCCTCGTCAGCGCGGCGACGCGCGGCGATGGCGCGGAAGGCGAGGACGTCACCGCCAATGCACGTACGGTGCATGACATTCCGCACGTTCTCAAAGGGCACGATGTGCCGGAGATCTGCGAAGTGCGTGGAGAGGTCTATCTCTCTCACGCCGACTTCGCTGCGATCAACGAGCGTCAGGAGGCCGCCGGAAAGCCGCCCTTCGCCAATCCGCGCAATGCGGCGGCGGGAAGCCTGCGTCAGTTGGATTCCGCGATCACTGCATCGCGCCCGCTGAAATTCTTCGCCTATGCCTGGGGCGAGATGAGCGCAATGCCGTCAACGACGCAGCATGGCATGATCGCGGCTTTCAATTCGTTCGGCCTGAAGACCAATCCGTGGACGAAGCTTTGTTCGAGCGTCGAGGAAATGCTCGCGCATTATCACGCCATCGAGGAAGACCGCGCCAATCTCGGCTACGATATCGACGGCGTCGTCTACAAGGTGGACGATCTTTCCTTGCAAGAGCGTCTCGGCTTCGTGTCGCGCTCGCCGCGCTGGGCGCTTGCGCACAAGTTTCCGGCACAAAAGGCGGTGACGGTTCTGGAGGATATCGAGATCTTCGTCGGGCGCACGGGGTCACTTAACCCGGTCGCCAAGCTGAAGCCGGTGACGGTCGGCGGTGTCGTCGTGTCGAACGCGACGCTGCACAACGAGGATTATATCCGTGGCATCGGCGGCGACGGGCAGCCGATCCGCAACGGTGTCGATATTCGCATCGGCGACACGGTTGTCGTTCTTCGCGCGGGTGACGTGATTCCGAAAGTGCTCGATGTCGTGCTCGACAAGCGGCCTGCGGATTCAAAGCCCTATGTTTTCCCCACGCGCTGCCCGGTCTGCGACAGCCACGCGGTGCGCGAGGTCAATCCGCGAACGGGCCGTGAGGATTCCGTGCGCCGCTGCACCGGCGGCCTGATCTGTTCCGCACAGGCGCGCGAGCGTCTGAAGCATTTCGTCTCACGCAATGCCTTCGATATCGAAGGTCTCGGCGGCCAGCGCATCGAGGAGCTGTATGACGAAAAGCTGATCCTTCAGCCGCAGGATATTTTCACTCTGGCCGAGCGCAACGCACGCGGCTTGCAGCGGTTGGAGAACCGCGAGGGATGGGGTGGAACGAGCGTCAAAAATCTCTTCAACGCCATCGAAGCGCGCCGCTCCATCGATCTCAACCGCTTTATTTTCGCACTCGGCATTCCGCATATCGGCGAGACGACGGCAAAGTTGCTGGCGCGTCATTTCGGAAGCTTCGAGGCTTTGCGAGAGGCTGCCAAGGCGGCGGTCGATCATGAGGGCGAGACTTATGACGATCTCACCTCCATCGGCGGCATTGGCGAAGTCGTCGCGGATGCCATCGTCGAGTTCTTTAAGGAAGCGCATAACGAAACCATGCTCGATGCGCTTCTCGCCCAAGTGAAGCCAACGCCCATCGAGGTGGCGCTGACGGATACGCCCGTCGCGGGCAAGACGGTCGTCTTTACTGGCTCGCTCGAACAGATGACCCGCGAGGAAGCCAAGGCGATGGCCGAGCGTCTCGGGGCGAAGGTTGCCGGTTCCGTGTCGAAGAAAACCGATATCGTCGTCGCGGGGCCGGGGGCGGGTTCCAAGCTCGACAAGGCGCGGGAATTCGGCGTTCAGGTCATGGACGAAGATGGCTGGTTCGCCCTCGTCGGGCGCAAGTAGTCTCCTTGCGTGGCGAAACCCGCATGGGTCCTTGCGTCCAAGACAGTGCATGAGAACCATGCCATAATTATCGTATGACGATGATGACGCCTCAGATCTCGCTGGATGCCGAACTGGTTTCGGCGGGCGATGTCACGCATTTCTGGCGGGTGCCGCGTCACCACGGCTTCGATTGCCTGCGAGCGACTTTCCGTCGTCACGCTTATGCACGTCATACTCACGAGACCTATGCGATTGCGGCCATCCTCGAGGGATGCGAGACGTTCTTTCACCGGGGCGAGCAGCATTATGCCGGCGCGGGCTCCATCGCCATCGTCTGCCCGGACGAAGTGCATGACGGTGAGCCTTATGAGGGCGGGTTCGAGTACCGCACCTTCTACCCTTCGGTCGAACTGATGCGGGAAATCGCCGAGGATGTCGCCGGGCGTCCGCTCTCATCGCCGCCGTGGTTTCGCCATTCGGTCGTGATCGATCCCGATTTATTGCAGGCTCTCGTCGGCCTTCATGCGAGCCTTGCTCAAGGTGGTGGCTGGACCTCTGAGCTAGAGCAGGACACGCGCCTCATCGGCTTTTTGGCAAAGCTCATCGCCCGCTGGGCCGATCTCGACAGGCTGCCGCCCATGCGCGCGGAGCCGAAGGGCATTGCCCGCGCACGCGATTACATCGAGGCTCATCTGGGTGAGGAAACCGATCTCGCCAGGCTTGCGGACCTTGCCGGGTTGTCACGCAGTCACTTCATCCGCGCCTTCCGGCGGGAAACGGGCTTTGCGCCGCATGCCTACTTGCTCGACCGCCGCTTTCGCAAGGCAACCCATCTTCTCGAGCAAGGCCAGACGCCTGTCGATGTCGCGGCGGCCTGCGGCTTTTTCGACCAGAGCCATCTCAACCGCATCTTCAAGGCGCGCATGGGCGTGACGCCGGGCGTGTTTCGCGCCGCTTGAGGTGTGGGAAAGAGCACTTTCGTCCAAGACGGCGGAACCGCCCTCGCGCATAAGCGCGCCATGAGCACTCTTCTCGACAGAATGACGAAAGCGCATTCGCTTCACGGGCAGGAGGCGAGGGCGGGGCTTCGCGACATCGCGCCTGCCGCTATCGCCGCCGTGCCTATCGGCCTCCTGTTCGGCGCGGTCGCCGTCGGCAAGGGCCTGTCCGTGGCGGAGATCGGCTTGATGTCCGCTCTCGTTTTCGCCGGTGGCGCGCAGTTCGCGGCCATCGAGAGCTGGGTGCACCCGGCTCCCATTCTCGCGCTGGCCTTCTCCGCGCTCCTCATCAATGTCCGCCACGTCCTCATGGGCGCATCCCTTGCGCCCAAGGTCGCCCTGACATTTCGCGAAAAGCTCTTGGCTTTCTTCTTCATGACGGATGAGAGCTGGGCCCTGTCGGAGCGCCGCTCCATGAACCGGCCGATCACAGGAGCCTATTGGGCGACCATGGTGGTGGTGCTGTTTTTCAACTGGACCGTCTCAACCGTTCTCGGCGCGGTGCTCGGTTCATTCCTTGGCGCGCCGGAGCGGTTCGGGGCGGACTTCGCCTTCACGGCTTTGTTCATTGGTCTCGTCGCGGGTTTTGGAAGGAGCCGCGTCACGGTCGTGACGGTGGCCGTCAGCGCGGCGGTTTCCGCGCTCGTGCATTACTTCATCGGCGCGCCTTGGCATGTAGCGTCCGGCGCGCTTGCCGGAATCGGCGCGGCCTATCTCGCGGCCAGAGAGGGCTGAGCCATGAACGTCGATCCCGTCACTTTCCTTGCCATCATCGCGATGGCGCTCGTGACATATGCGACCCGCATCGCGGGCCTGTTCGTGGCCGACAGGCTCGTGCTGACCGGGCGCGCGAAAGCCGCGTTCGACGCCATTCCGCCCGCCGTGCTCGTCGCCGTTATCGCGCCGACCGCGCTCACGACAGGCTGGGCGGAGGCCATCGCCACCGCCATCACGATCATCGCTGCCTTCCGCCTTCCGCTTCTTGCAACGATTATCGTCGGCGTCGCGTCAGTCGTGCTGCTGCGGATGGTAATCTAGCCGATCGGTCGCGTCGCGTTCTCGAGCCAGGCTTTCGCCTCGCCGTCGAGCAGCGGGCCGATCTTTTCGCGCACCTTCGCGTGGTAATCGTTGAGCCAGCCGATCTCTTCCGCCGTCATGATGGCGGGTTCGACAAGGCGCAGGTCGATGGGCGTGAAGGTCAGCGTCTCGAAGCCGAGCATCTCGCGGTCGCCGCCCGGAATGGAACGCGGCTCGACGAGGATGAGGTTTTCGATGCGGATGCCGTAATCTCCAGCCTTGTAGTAGCCGGGTTCGTTGGAAAGCATCATGCCGACTTCGAGCGGTGTGTGGCCGGTCTTGGCGAGGCGCTGCGGGCCTTCATGCACGGAGAGATAGCTCCCGATGCCGTGGCCGGTGCCATGGTCGAAATCGAGCCCGGCCTCCCACAGCGGCTTGCGCGCGAAGGCGTCGATCTGCGCGCCGCTCGTGCCTTTCGGAAACACCGCGCGGTCGATGGCGATGTGGCCTTGCAGAACGCGCGTGAAGCGGTCCTTCATTTCCGCGCTCGGCGTGCCGACGATCATGGTGCGCGTGATATCGGTCGTGCCGTCCTCGTATTGCGCGCCGGAATCGATGAGAAAGATTCCATTTGTCTCGATGCGCCGGTTGCTCTCGCGCGTTACGCGGTAATGCGGCAGGGCGGCGTTGGGGCCTGCCCCCGAAATGCTCGGGAAGGAAACGTTCTTGAGTGCGCCTGTCTCGACGCGGAACGCCTCGAGCTTTTCAACCGCGTCGATCTCGGTGAGGTTGCCTTTCGGAGCCTCGGCGTCGAACCAGGCGAGAAAACGCGCCACTGCCGCGCCATCGCGCAGATGCGCGGCGCGCGACCCTGCGATCTCGGCCTTGTTCTTGGCCGCCTTCATCAATGAAATCGGATCGGGGCCGACATCGACCGTGCCGCCCGCGCTCTCGATGCGGCGGGTGAGCGCGACGGCGCCGGTCGCGGAATCGATGCGGACCTTGCCCTTCTTTTCACCCAGCTTGTCGAGCGTGTGCTGGAATGTCGTCATGGGGGAAAACTGCGCGAGATCGCCCACCGCAGCGCCCGCCTCGTTGGTGATCTTGGCGGGATCGAAGAAGAGATCGGCGCGGCCCTCTTTCGGGATGATCGCATAGCCGAGGGGCAGCGGCGTGCACCCCACATCGCCTCCGCGAAGGTTGAAGGCCCAGGCGAGGTTGTGCGGATCGGAGATCACGATGGCGTCGAGCTTCTCGTCCGCCATCTTCTGACGGATGCGTTCGAGCTTCTCTTTCGCCGTCACGCCTGCGTATTCCAGTGGGTGTGGGCGAACGGGGGCCTGCGGCGGGGCAGGGCGGTCAACCCAGATGACGTCGATCAGGTTGAGGTCGACCGGGGCGAGCTTGCCGCCTGCGCGGGCGACGGCCTTTTCGAGGCGGCTGAGCCCTTCGTTGGTATGCAGCCAGGGATCGTAGGCGAGCGTCGTACCCGGCGGCAGGTTCTCGGCGATCCAGTCTTCCGCCGTCTTGTCAGCCAGTTGCACAGGCGTGATGACGGCGGTGTCGACCTGCTCCGCGGCCTGAATCGTATAGCGCCCATCCACAATCAGAGCCGCCTTGTCCGCGAGGATGACGGCGGCGCCCGCCGAGCCGGTGAAGCCGGTGAGCCAGGCCAGGCGTTCCGCGTTCTTCGGCACGTACTCGCCCTGATGCTCGTCTGCCCGGGGCACCACGAACCCGGAAAATCCTCGTCGGGCCATTTCCGCGCGCAGCTTCGCGATGCGCTCCGGACCCTGGGAGGGAGACGTGGAAGAGTCGAAGGACTGGAATTGAGCCATGAGAGTCGTGCCAATGAGGGAATTTGGCTTACGCTAGGGGGCCGTCCGCCAGATCGCAACGCCCGAGTTGATGATGCAGCAAGCGGTTTGGCTTGTGCTTGGGCATCGAGTGCCCTGATTTCGCGCTTTGAGAAAAGTAAAATGCAAGAAAAGCATGGCTCGCATGCTTTGCCGGGCCTAACTAAAAAGGTCAGTCAAGCTTACCTTTTTATCAACAATAATACAGAGGAACGCGGAAGGGTCATCGCAACACAGAAAGTTGGAGATGTCCCATGTCTAGCAGTGTTCTTAACCCCTCCTGGGCCGGCAGTGCGGTTCTTTCGGTGGGTGTCGTTCTTCTCGCAAAGCGCCTCGTGGACGCAATGATCGCGAGCCGCTCGAGGAGCGTCGCTCTCGAACTGAGCCGCCATCAGAGCCTGATTTCCGAGCTCGCCATCCGCCGCTACGGAATGTAACGCCCCCGAGAATCTTCCCTGTGTCATTGGTGACCGGGCATTCGCCTATCCGCCCGGTCGAGCTGAAAGGAGCGAACCATGTTGATCGCCGTGATCATGAAGGCCGTGCGCGACGTTGTCGTCGAAGCCTTCGAACTGCGCCGCGAGCTTGCGAAGCGCTATCCCTTCGCCGAGCAGGAATAATCAGTGATAATATCGGCGGGGCTGCTGCGCGGCCCCGCCATGCTTCATGACGAGGGCGACCCAGCCTTCGAGATCGTAGCGGCGTTGCAGATGCCAGCCTTCCGCCGCGTATGACGAGAGAATCCCCGGCACGTCCTTCACCAGAAGCCCAGACAGGATCAGCGTGCCGTCGTGCGAGGCTACGCGCGAGAGCGACGGCGCAAGCATGCGCAAGGGCTTTGCCAGAATGTTGGCGAAGACCAGGTCGAAATGCCCCGGCCTGTCGGCCATCGCATTCCTGACGCCGGGCCCGACATAAAGCTTCAGCCAGGGCGAGATGCCGTTGAGTCTCGCGTTCTCGCGCGCGACGCGCACCGCTTCCGGGTCGATATCCCCAGCGACGACGGGGCGCTTGAGCGCCTTTGCCGCGGCGAAAGCGAGAATGCCGGTTCCGGTGCCGACATCGAGAACGTTGCGCGGCGTGCGCAGCTTCAATTCATCCGCAAAAGCATCGAGGCAGCTCTTGGTGGTGCCGTGATGACCCGTGCCGAAGGCGAGCGCGGCTTCGATCTCGATGGAAAGATCGTTCGGGCGGCGCTGGTCGCGGTCATGCGAGCCATGCACGAAGATGCGGCCCGCGCGGACAGGCTTCAGCCCTTCCAGCGACGCCTTTACCCAATCCTGCTGCTCGAGGGGCTCAAAGACGCCCTTGTCGGCCTCGTCGCCGACGATGGGCCGCAGGAGATCGCGCACGGCCTTCTCGTCGGGCTCGCGGGCGAAATAGGCCTCCAGCAGCCACGGGCCGTCGTCCTCGATCTCGAAAGCGGCCACGGCCGTCTCGGCGGGGTCGAAAATCTCGCCGATCAGCTCCGTCATGGCGCGCGCGGAGCGCTCGTCCGTGGAGATCCGGAAGACATGGGTCGGGCGGTTGGGGTGCAGTCCTTCAAGCATGAAAACCGCTTACCACCGCTTTGCGCCGCCGTCACCCTTTACGGATCATGCCGGGACGGGCTCGGCAGGCTTGAGGGTAGAGAGCTTTTTCTGCTCGAGCTTTTTGTATTCCCGCTGCAGGTCGGTGATGTAATCCCGCACGATCGGGGCGGCGTCTCGTTTGCGGGAGAGCTGCATGTGGAAGACGAGCTGGCTGCCGGTCCGGAACATCATCTCCGCGCTGATGAGGTAGAACTCCCACATGCGGCAGAAGCGTTCGTCGTACATTTCGGCTACCTTGGCGCGGTTGGCCTCGAACCGCTCGTGCCAGTGGCGCAGGGTTTCCGCGTAGTGCAGGCGCAGGAATTCGAGATCCGTCACCCACAGGCTGTTCTGCTCCACGACGGGAAACACCTCCGAGAGCGCGGGTGAGTACGCACCGGGGAAGATGTATTTGCGCAGCCACGGGCTTGCCGTTCCGGGCGGGCTCATGTGGCCGATGGAGTGCAGCAGCATCAGCCCGTCATCGCTCATGAGCGCGTTGATCTTGGCGAAGAACTCGCCGTAATGATGCACGCCCACATGCTCGAACATGCCGACGGAAACGATACGGTCGAACTTTTTGTCGAGTTTGCGATAGTCGAGCAGTTCGAAGCGCACGCGGTGTGAAAGCCCGGCCTTGCGCGCCTTCTCGTTGGAGAGCGCGTATTGCTCCTTGGAGAGCGTGACGCCGGTGACGTCCACATCCTCCATCGCGGCGAGGTAGAGCGCGAGATCGCCCCAGCCGCTGCCGATGTCGAGGATCTTCAATCCGGGTTTCAGCTGGAGCTTGGATGCGATGAGGCGCAGCTTGTTCTGCTGCGCTTCCTCCAGCGTGTCATTCTCACTCGTGAAGTAGGCGCAGGAATACTGCATGCCCTTGTCGAGGAAGAGCTTGTAGAAGTCGTTTCCGAGATCGTAGTGATGCGCCACGTTCGCCTGCGCCTTGCCGACCTTGTTCGCCTGCTGAAACCGCTTCAACCCGCGCGAGATGCTCCGCAGCACCTTCTGCAAAGGATAGGTGCCGAGGGCGATGCGGTTCATGGAAAACAGGGTCAGGAAGTCTTTGAGCGTCGAGCCGCTCTCGAAGCTCATGCGCCCGTCCATATAGGCTTCGCCCGCGTTCAGCTCCGGATTGAAAAAGAGCTTGTGATAGAGCGAGCGGTCGGTGAGCCGCATGGTGACGTCCGGGCCGGGAGCTGTTCCCCCGAAGACATGCACCTTGTTGTCCGCGTCGATCACCTTCAGCGAGCCGACGCGCACGAAGGACTTGAGCATGTGGGACAAGGGAAACATCGTGACCTCACGGTTGTTTTGCCGTGAGGTGATCGTTCCACAGTTGTGGGCGGGAAGCTAGAGGGGCTGAAGCTACATGACCATAAAGTCGGCTGCGGTCATTTTGAGCTTTTTCGCGAGTTTCGCGATCGGCACCTGAGAGGCAGGGCCGGAGCCGTCCTGGTCATAGAACAGAAATCCGGACTTCGGATCGTAGATTATTCGGTGATCCATCTCGCTCGCCTTGGCACCGCGAACGAATGCAGTGTCTTGCAATCTGCCGAGCCCGCCCAACCGATTGAAGATAGAAAAGTCCAGCTCGATAGTGTCATCCCGGACGGAGAAGTCCGTGATCCTGTCATAGGTTGATCGGCTTGGCCGGCTATCGAACACGAATATGTCCTTGCCGCTGCCGCCGCTCAATGTGTCGCTTCCAGGCCCGCCGTACAGCCTGTCCGCTCCCGCATCGCCAAAAAGCCGATCAGATCCGGCCTCTCCTTTGATGATATCCTTGCCGCTGCCGCCGCGCACAGTGTCATGACCGCCGCCACCGAAGAGACGATCATTTCCACCATTCCCCAGGATGGTTTGAGATAGCTCATTGCCCTTGAAGGTTGCTCCGTTGGATCTTTGAACGGAGATCGTTTCGACGGACACAGATCCCCCCAGGGTGTAGCTCTTGCCTTTTAATATGATTTGGTCCTGCCCTTCGCCGGGCTCTTCCACCACGATGTCATCTACATCGTCGACGACGTAGACGTCGTTACCTGCACCGCCGAAGAGATTGTCGTAGGATTCTCCGCCATCCAGAAAATCATTTCCATCGTAGCCAAAGATCAGATCGTCGAATGGCGTCCCTTGAAGATAGTCGTCACCGGATGTCCCTTCGATGCTGTCGTCTCCGATGACATAAGCTGTGAAGATGAAGGAGACTTCATGCGTGCCGTCTGAAATTATCGCAGAGAAAACGTCTTGGCCGGGCTCGTACTTGGACACGGAGCCCGAGCGATTGGCGATGTACGTGAAGCTGCCGTCAGCCTGGAAAGTCAGAGTTCCGTAAAGTCCGATGACGGCCTGTCCCGGCGGTAAACCGTTCACGCTGAGCACGGAAATCATATCGCCGTTCGGATCGTATGCACTGCCAGTGAGTATATTTCCCGAGCCGATTTGATCTTCGCCGATCGTGATGCCAGCCGGACGCACTTCCGGTGCTACGTCCAGACCACCGGTGAGAGTGAAGGATGTTTGCAAGCCTGGGATCGAAGAGAGATCGCCAGCCTCATAAACTGTTGTTTCCCCCGTCGTGTCGTGAACCAGAACCTTGGTGATCGTGAATGTTCCCGGCTTGTTATATTTCGAGAGAGGGAATGAGAGCATGAAGTTCTTGGAAGCTTCAAACGTGAGAGAGTCGAAACTCCTGTAAGCGTCCACTCTGAACGGCTTGTCGAAAAAGACCTCCACAGACGAGACACTCGTTTCTGCATCGGTTCCACGCGCGCTGAACGTAACGATCTGATCTTCCTGGGCGAGATCGATGAGCGCTGGCATGTCGATGTCTACGAGCGAGGGGGGAGTGTCGGGAAGCGTGCCCGTGATCTCAAATGTCGGCGTTCCTCCCGGTAGCGCCGCGAGTTCCGAAGAATTGTAATATCTATAATATGCGGTGTTACTGACGAGTGTGACGGATGTAACGGTGTAGGAGCCGGCCGACGTATACGGACTGATGATGGTTGCGATGGAAGGAGAGCCGTTGTCGAATGGACCGGAGATCCAAAGGTAGTCAGTCACCTGAGTTTTGCCGTCAATTTCGATGACGAGAGGTCTGTCGAAGTAGACCGCCGCATTCAGGATGTCGTCACTCCCCGTAAGGGCGAACTTCACCAATTGCGAAGAGCCGTTCAGATTGATTGAGGAGGGGCCAAACGAGCTCAAGAATGGCGTTGCCATGTCCAGGCCTTTTTCGAAAGAAGCGGGGAAGGGCGAAACGTTGAAGGGCGCAGGAGACGAGTTGATATCGAACGCAATTCAATCCCTGAAGACCTCTAAAGTGGTTTCAGTATATCGTTGCAAAAACGCTTTGCAACCTCTGCGCTAAACGGCTCTGCTGGCCGAATGCCTACCCCAGCGCCTCGACAAAACTGTCCAGCACCATCTTGCGTCCCGCCTTGTCGAATTCGACTGTCAGCTTGTTGCCGTCGATGGCGATGATGGTGCCGGGGCCGAACTTGTTGTGCAGGATGCGCCCCTCGACCTTGAAGGCCGAGCCGCCGGTGGACTTGGCGACGAGTTCGCCTTCGATCAGCATCGGCCCGCGCCGGTCGCCGGAGCGGCGGGCGGAATAGCCGCCGTCCTCGCCCCCGCCCGTGCGATGCGCCTGTGCGCGCTGCCAGCCGGGCGTCTGATAGGTCGAGCCGCTGAAAGTCGGCTTGCTGTCGAAGCGCGAGCCGCCGCCGTATCCGCCGCCATGCGAGAAGTTCGCGGGGGCTTCGACCACCTCCACATTGTGCTCGGGCAGATCGTCGATGAAGCGGCTGGGGACGGTGGAGTTCCACATGCCGTGGATGCGCCGGTTGGAGGCGAAATAGATCTTCGCATGGCGCTTCGCACGGGTGAGGCCAACATGCGCCAGGCGGCGTTCTTCCTCGAGGCCGGCGCGGCCGCTCTCATCGAGGGCGCGCTGGTTCGGGAACAGGCCTTCCTCCCAACCGGGAAGGAAAACCGTGTCGAATTCTAGCCCCTTCGCGGCGTGCAGCGTCATCAGGCTCACGCGCTCGGTGGTGTCGGTCTCGTTGGCTTCCATCACCAGAGAGACATGCTCGAGGAAGCTCTGGAGATCGGGGAACTCCTCCATCGAGCGCACGAGTTCCTTGAGGTTCTCGAGGCGTCCCGCGGCATCCGCCGAACGGTCCTTCTGCCACATCTCGGTATAGCCGGATTCATCCAGAACGATCTGCGCGACTTCAGACTGCGTCATGGTCTCCGAAAGCTTCGCCCAGCGGCCGAACGAGGTGAGAAGATCGCGCAAGGTGGCGCGTGGCTTTGGCTTCAGCTCGTCCGTCTCGATCATGAAGCGCGCGGCTTCCGTCAACGGCACGCGCGCAGCGCGGGCATGGTTGTGGAGAATCTGGATCGTGGCATCGCCGAGCCCGCGCTTTGGCACGTTGACGATGCGCTCGAAAGCGAGATCGTCGGCGGGCTGGTTGACGACGCGAAGATAGGCCAGCGCATCGCGGATTTCGGCGCGTTCGTAGAAGCGCGGGCCGCCGATCACGCGATAGGGCACGCCGAGAGTCACGAGCCGGTCTTCGATCTCGCGCATCTGCGCGGAGATGCGCACGAGAATCGCGACTTCCGACAAGGGATGGCGCTTGGCCTGCAGCGACTCGATTTCCTCACCGATCAAGCGCGCTTCGTCCTCGGAATCCCACGCGCCCGTCAGCGTCACCTTCTCGCCGGGTTCATCCTCCGTGCGCAGGGTCTTGCCGAGGCGATCCTTGTTCTTGGCGATGAGGCCCGAGGCGGCGGAAAGGATGTGGCCGGTGGAGCGGTAGTTGCGCTCCAGACGGATCACCACCGCGCCGGGAAAATCGTGCTCGAAGCGCAGGATGTTGTCGACTTCCGCGCCGCGCCAGCCATAGATCGACTGGTCGTCGTCGCCGACGCAGCAGATGTTCTTGCGCTTCTGGGCAAGAAGACGCAGCCAGAGATATTGCGCGACGTTGGTGTCCTGATACTCATCCACCAGCATGTAACGGAAACGGTTCTGGTACTGCTCCAGAATGTCCGGATGCTCGCGCCACAGGCGCAGGCATTCGAGCAGGAGGTCGCCGAAATCGGCGGCGTTGAGAACCTTCAGCCTGTCCTGATAGGCGGCATAGAGCTTGCCGCCCTTGCCGTTGGCGAATGCTCCCGCCTCACCGGCGGGCACCTGTTCGGGGCCAAGACCCCGGTTCTTCCAGCCGTCGATATAGGAGGCGAGCTGGCGGGCCGGCCAGCGCTTCTCGTCGATGTTCTCGACCTCGATCACCTGTTTCATCAGGCGAAGCTGGTCGTCCGTGCCGAGAATCGTGAAGTCCGAGCGCAGGCCCACCAGCTCCGCGTGGCGGCGCAGGATCTTGGTGCCGATGGAGTGGAAGGTGCCGAGCCATTGCATGCCCTCCGCGACAGGGCCGATCAGGCTGGAGACGCGCTCCTTCATCTCTCGCGCGGCCTTGTTGGTGAAGGTCACGGCGAGAATGTCGAAGGGGCGGGCCTTGCCGGTCGCGATCAGGTGGGCGATGCGGGTGGTCAGAACCCGGGTCTTGCCGGTTCCCGCGCCCGCAAGCACCAGCACGGGCCCTTCGGTCGCCTCCACGGCGGCACGCTGCTCGGGGTTGAGGCCCGAAAGATAGGGCGATTGCGGGGCGACCGTCGCACGGGCGCGCGCGCTCAAGGAGCCGGAGGCCGGCTCGTGGGCAAGGTCGCGATGCGGATCGGGGTTATCGTCAGGCTGATTCATCGGCGCGAACATGGATCAAAAGGCGAACGGCGTCGAGGCCGGAATGCAGGGGCGGGCTGCCGCAGGCGTGGGTAACTTCCGTGGGTAACCGCGTTGAAGGAGCGTGCTTTCGCTTCCATATAGGGATTGTTCGTTCGTAAAGGGATGTCCCATGCGTCTCGTGATGGCATTTCTCGTCCTCGTCAGCCTAGCCGCGCCCGCTCTCGCGCAAACGCAGCGTCTGCCGCGCAAGAGCTCGTCCGAACGCACGGTGGACGATATCAACCGCTCCATCATACAGGAGGAGCGATCCTTGCGGCGGCAGCAACAGCAGCAGATCGACAACAACCAGCTTCGCCAGCGGGTCGACCGGCAGCAGATGTTCACGAACCCGCCGCAACCGAACACCCTTCGCAGGTTTTGCCCGCCTGGATCGGTGGGTTGCTAGAAAGTGGTAACAGCCTGCGCCGCCTCACGAAGGCGACGCTTCACTTCGGCGGCGAAGGGGTTTTCCTCTGTGATCGCGCGGAAGATCTCGTCTGAATCGTCCCGCACCATCCCGACCATCCGCATCAGATGATCGAAGGTCGCCGTGGTGTGCTCGATCGCGGGCACGTCCATGGCCAGGACGATGCGGGAGAGAAGGTGCGTCAGGCCCTGCACGTAGGCCATCTCTTCGTCGTGCCGCTCGGGGGTCGTGGGAACGACGCGAAGGCCTAGCTTTTTCCTCAAGAACCGGGTGACGAGCCGCCCGCGCGGGCTGCCCGATGAGCAGACCGCGATGGTCAGCCCCTCGATCCCGTCTTTGCCGCTTCGCGGACCGAAGAGGGGATGGGTTCCCACAATCTCGGCATGGGCGGGCAGTTCCTCGGCCAGAATGGCAAGGGGCTTCGTCTTGATCGAGCAGACGTCGATCACGAGGCTGCCGATCTTGAGGTGCGGCGCGATCTTCCTCGCCACGTCCCGCAGGTCGCGAGGTGCGACGGCGAGGAGCACGATGTCCTTCTGCGCCGCCGTCGCGAGATCGGTGACGCGCACGCCCTGGCTCTTCTCGAGCACGCCGAGGTCACGGCGTGGATCGTGAATCGAAACATCGAAATGCCCCGCCAGATGCGCGATGCAGAATTCGCCGAAAGCCCCGACGCCGATCAGCCCGAGGCTCGGCCTGCGTTGCGGCGCGGGCGAGATGCTTTCCCGGCTTGGCCTCAGGGGCCTGCGGTCAGCGATTTCAAGAGATTGTTCCAACATGCGGTCCTCGGGGGCTGGCCGCCGCAAGGACATTTCGAAACAAGAAAGCCGCCTTGCGGCGGCATTGTTTCGACGAAAAAACCAATCGATCTCGTGCCGCGCCTCTATGGAGAGCGGCGGTAATACGAAAAGAACGTGGGTGAGGTCTTGGTCATGGCGGCGATCATCGCCAGTTTGAGCGCGTCGTCAAGGGTAAAAAGGCCGGATCAGTGCCGGGTACCCGTCGCGAGCATGGTTTCCTGAATTTCCGTCTTGGAGGGAATGCCCATTACCCGGCCCAAAGCCGGAGGGGTGGCAAGGCGCTTGTGGGCGGCCTTCATCACCGACAGGCTGTTCAGAATGTCCTCGGGGAAAAGCGCGACCTTGCGGCTTTCGAGGTCCACATGGAGGAAAAGAGCCTCGGAGGTCGCCGCGACCCAGCCTTCCTCGATGTGGCGGGCTTCCATGTAGAGGTGAAGGCGTTTCTCGTCGAAATCGATGAGCTGCAGGGTGACGCGGACCCGGTCGTGCATCGTCAGCTCGCGCTTGTAGAGCGTATGCACCTCGGCGACGAAGACGGAGGCCTTGCGTTCCTCCGCATATTCCTGGCCAAGGCCGATGGTGGAGAAGGCCTCCTCCACGGTCCTGTCGAACAGAACATGGTAGTAGGCCATGTTCATGTGGCCGTTGTAGTCGATCCAAGCGGGCTCGACCCGCATCGTGGAGGATACGAACGGGGCAAAGAAGAAGATTGGGGCTGCCCGTTCACTCATCGTCGGCGCTCTCCTTCCGCTCTTGCCCTCTCACTATGCAGCCTAAAACCGCTCGCGAACAATAGCACATTTTGTCAGCCATGCAGGATTGTCGGAACGCGTCTGCCATCGTGAGTGTTGCCAAGGCGGTTGTTTTGGTAGGTAACGGGTGAGAACATTCCCAGTTAGATCTGAAACATTCATGAACGCACCGCTCACATCCCCTCGCTCCCGGCCGCCCGAGGCGGCGCTGGCTTCCGTCACCGCCGCGTTGACCGAGCGCTACGGTGAGCGGGTCGCGACCTCCGCGGCCGTGCGCGAGCAGCACGGCCACACGCTGACATGGGTGAAGAACCAGCCACCGGATCTCGTGGTCTATCCCCGCACCACGGAGGAGGTGGCGAACATCGTGAAGCTCTGCGCCTCGCACAACGTCCCCGTCGTGCCTTTCGGCACGGGCACGTCCCTCGAGGGCCACATCAACGCGCCGTTCGGCGGCGTCTGCGTCGATGTGAGCCTCATGAAACAGATCGTCGCGGTGCATGAGGAAGATCTCGACTGCGTCGTCGAGGCGGGCGTCACCCGCAAGGAACTGAACGAATACCTGCGCGATCGCGGCCTGTTCTTCCCCATCGATCCCGGTGCGGATGCCTCTATCGGCGGCATGGTGTCCACGCGCGCCTCCGGCACCAATGCCGTCCGCTACGGCACGATGAAGGACGTCGTTCTCGCGCTGACGGTCGTTTTGCCCAACGGTGAAATCGTGAAAACCGCAAGCCGCGCCAGGAAGAGCTCGGCGGGCTACGATCTGACACACCTTTTCATCGGGGCCGAGGGCACGCTCGGCATCGTGACCGAGATCACGCTGAAGCTGAACGGCATTCCGGAGGCTATTTCAGCGGGCATCTGCCCGTTTCCCTCGGTCAAGGCCGCCTGCGATGCGGTGATCATCACCATTCAGTCAGGCATCCCGGTTGCCCGCATCGAACTACTCGACGAGGTGCAGGTGAAGGCGGTCAACGCCCATTCAAAGCTCGCCCTGCCGGAGAGTCCCTTGCTGCTGCTGGAATTCCACGGCTCGAACGCCGGGGTGAAGGAGCAGGCGGAAAGCTTCGGCGAAATCGCCGCCGAGTACGGCGGCGGGCCGTTCGAGTGGGCGACGAAGGCCGAGGACCGCAGCCGCCTGTGGCAGGCGCGGCACGATGCCTATTGGGCGGCCCGGGGCCTCAGGCCCGGCGCGCAGTCGGTCGCCACCGATGTATGCGTGCCGATTTCCCGGCTCGCCGAATGCGTCGATGAAACCAAGCAGGACATTCTGGAAAGCGGGCTCATTGCCCCCATCGTCGGCCATGTGGGCGACGGGAATTTCCATGTCCAGCCGCTCATCGACACGGACAATCCTGCTGAGATCGCCGCCTGCGAAGCCTTCATCGACCGGCTTGTCCGCCGTGCCCTTGCGATGGAAGGCACCTGCACGGGCGAGCACGGGGTGGGGCAGAAAAAGATGAAATACCTCGAAATCGAATACAGCCCCGAGGCGCTCGACCTGATGCGCGTCTTGAAGCGGGCGGTCGATCCGCACAACATCATGAACCCGGGCAAGATCGTTACGCTTTGACGGTGGACGGCGGGGCGGCCATGCTACCGTGATCTTTGCCCTTGAGCTAACCCTTTAGGGCAAAAAGGGAGAAAGCGCCTCTTGCGTGACATTCTGACCGTCGTCGCGTCCATCATCATTCTGGTCCTGGCGGCCGCCGTCGCGGCGCCGCCCTTGATGGATTGGGAGGGGCGGCGCGAGCTTATCGATCAGACGATTTCCCGCGCGTCCGGCATCGAGGCCCATACGGAGGGGCGGATCGCCGTCCGTCTCCTGCCGTCGCCGCGCCTGCGCGTCGACCGCCTGCGCCTCGGCTCAGGTGCCCCCGAAGCTCCCTCCCTGGTGGCCGATTACATCTGGGCCGAAGTGGAGCTGATGCCCCTCCTTCGCGGTGAGGTGCGGTTCACCGAAACCCGGATCGGGCGGGCGGATCTGCATATCCCCGTCGCCAAAGATGGCACCTTCGCGCCGCCTTACGTCTTTTCCGGCCTTCGCGGACGTGAACTGGCGGTCGAGAACCTGAAGATCTCGCAGCTGCTGGTGACGACCCAGCGCCCGGACACCGGACGCACCGACCAGATCTTTGCCGACAACGTCACGGTCGAGGGGCAAAAGCTTACCGGGCCCTGGCGGGTGGAGGGGACGACCCGGGGTATCCCGTTCCGCCTCGTGACGGCGGAACTCGGCGAGGACAAGACCGTCCAGGTGAAGCTCGCGGGCGGGGGAGACCATCATCCGCGCTTCGACATCGACGCAAAGCTGGCCCTCGGCGCGGACACGGCCTCTCTTGCCGCCGGCAAGGCGAAGATCCTTTTCGGCCCCCCGGCCCAGGTGGCGGCGGCGGGCATTCCGATCCCCATCATCCTTGAAACCGGCTTCAAGACGAAACAGGGCCGCATTGCTCTCGACAATACGAGCCTAGAGGCGGGGGAGGGCGGCGCGAGCCTGCGCATGATAGGGCAGGGCGAGATCCAGCTCAGCGATCCGCGCATCTCGCTCAAGCTCGAAGGGCGGCGGCTCGATGCGGACAGCTTCATCATTTCATCGAACGGGCGCGATTTCAAAAGCCGCATCGCGGCCTGGTCGTTGCCGGCCAACACCCTGCCCATCGATCTCGACCTCAAGCTCGACAGCATCGGCCTCGGGCAGGAGGACCTGTCGAGCGCGGTCCTGCGCGCGTCCCTCATCGGCGGGCAGGTGAAGCTGGAACGGTTCGAGTTCATGGCGCCGGGCGAGACCCGTGTAACGGTGCAGGGAGAAACCGATCTCTCGGGCCAGATCGGCCTTGAGGGGCGCGTCGCCATCACCTCTAACGTCTCCGACAGGCTCGCACGCTATCTCGAACGCATCGATATTCGCTCGCCGTTTCTAAAAGCTCTCGACGGGCGTCCCGTCGAGGTGGCGTCCGACATCTCTTTCGCGAGCCCGATCCTGTCCTTGAGCCGCATGCGCGTGAAGGCGGGTGACACGGTGCTTTCGGGCAATGTGCGCTTCGCCGCTCCGGAGGCGGGGCAGCGCGGCCGTCTTGAGGCTCAGCTGGCCCTTCAGGATCTCAACCTCGATCAGTTGCCGCAGCTGTCGAGCGTCTTCGACGCCACGCAGAATGTCGATGTCGGCTTCACTCTCGATGCGCGTAACGTGCGCGCCGGAAACCGCCCCGGCGCGGGGCGCATTTCCGCGCGCGTTCTCTCCGACGGCAAGGCGCTTGTGGTGGAGACGCTCGACATCGTCGATCTCGCCGGCGCCAATGCCCGCGTCAACGGGCGTATCGATCCCAATGGATCGGGCCGGATCGCCGGCAAGGTCACGGCCCAGCGCGCCGCGCCGCTGCTCGATATTCTCGGTAGCGTGTGGGTCGGCGGCATTTCGCAACTGACGCCTCCGTTCGTGCGCGAAGGCGACGTGAATCTCGATGTGGTGACGGAGCGCATTGCGCCTCCCGCCGGGTCCACGGCCTTCCACCTGCGCACGACGGCGCGAGGAACCGTCGCGGGCGGGCGCTTCGACGGCAAGGTCGAATCCGCCGACGGCAAGACCGAGAACCTCGATGTACTGCTCGCCACCGACAACACGGGGCTATGGCTCGGGCAGGGCGATGCGCCCTCGCTCAAGCGGCCTTCCAGCATCACCATGCGCGGTGCGCGCGTCGCATCGGGCCGTTTCAACGTCACGCTCTCCGGCGATGTCGGCGGCCTGACCGTCACGACGAAGCGCCCCTTCGCCTTGAGCGCGGCGGACGATGTGGTCGACAGTGGCGAGGTTGAAGTCCAGAGCGCGGATATCTTGCCCTTCCTACGCCTCATGGGTGACAGCAGCGGCATCGTTTCGCCCGTTCCGGCGAGTGGGCGGATGGTGTTGGGGCGCGAGCGCGATGCGACCCTGATCGACATTTCCGGCACCGTCGCCAGCGAGCCGGTTCAAGCGCGTCTCACGGCGCGCGCGCGCTCGGAAATCAATGGAGAGATCTCGCTTCAACGCCTCTCCCTGCCGTGGCTCGCGAACGTGTTGAGCCTCAACGCGGCGGGCGATCCCAACACGCTGTGGTCCACCGTCGGGTTTGGGCCAAGCGCGCGGCTGATGACCGGCGGGCAGGTCACCGTCAAGACGGCGACTCTCGATCTCGGGCGCGGCATCCAGGCCACGAAAGCCAGCTTCAACTTAAGCGCCATGCTCGATGGCATCGCGATCAACAATCTCGATGCCGGTCTGGGCGATGGCCGGCTGACCGGCTCGGCTTCGATCTCGCGACAGGGCGCGCTGGCCTCCATCGTGGGCGAAGGAGCTTTGCGCGATGTCTCGCTCCAGGCCTTTGCCGGAACGACGCCTCTCGAAGGGCGTCTGTCCGGTTCTTTGAAGTTTGGCACGTCGGCGCAGAACATCGCGGGGCTCGTCGCCAATCTCGGCGGCGCGGGCGATTGGCGCATCGCCAATCTGAAAATTCCCGGCGCCGATCCTACAGCCCTCGACCGCGCCTTGAAGCGTGCGCTTGCCGAGAGTGACCCGCTCGCTGCCGGCAGGGTCGATGCGATCCTCGGGGAAGAACTGAGCCGTGCTCCGCTCGCCGCCGCCTCAGTCACGACCTCCGCCGCGCTTGTCGGCGGCGTGCTTCGCCTCTCTCCGTTCGTTGTCGAGAGCCAGCGCGCGAACTGGCAGGGAGCCGTCACGTACGATTTCAGGACGATGACGTTCGATGCGCGCGGCGCGTTGACGGCAAAGGCTGCGCCACAGGGTTGGACAGGCGCTCCTCCTTCCACTGGATTGGCCTGGAAAGGAACACTCGGCGCGCCTGTGCGGGAGGTCGATTCCGGATCCTTCCGCAATGGATTGGCCGCCGTCGTGCTGAAGCGAGAACTCGAGAAGATCGAAGCCTTCGAGAAAGCGGCGGCGGAACGGCAGCGACAGCTTCAGCAGCAGGAAGCGGAGCGTCAACGCGCGAAAGCCGCAGCCGAGGAGGCCGCGCGTCAGGTAAAAGCGCGGGAAGATGCGGAGCGTGCGCAGCGCCAGCAGGAACAGCCTGCGGATGCGTCGCCGCCGCAGGCGGGGGGCTCATCGCCCTTCACCATGCCGGCCTTGACGCCGACAATCGATCTCAAGCCACCGCCGGTGGTGCGGGGTGCTCCTGGCGGCTGAGTTCGTCGCGCAAAACCTGCAGGATGAAAACGCGGATGGCGGAAGAGAGATTCTGCTCGCCGCGGCCCGCATCGATGCTTTGCACGAGTGCTTGAATGGAGAGAGAGCGCTTCTGCGCGATGCTGCGCAATTCTTCCCAGAACGGCTCTTCGAGAGAAACGCTCGTCCGGTGACCCGCGATGGAGAGGGAGCGTTTGACGACGCCGCTCGTCATGTCGGCGTCTCGTCGTCGCGCTTGTGCGCGTCGAGTTTCTTTTTGTCGAGGTCGCGCCGGGCTTGCGTCAGCTGGCGCTCCTCCTTTGTCCGCCCGAAGGCGATGCGGTTTTCAGCGGCGCGGGCCTCCTTGTCGGCCCGCGCCTTATGTTTGCGCGCCTGGCGCAGATTGATGATCTGTGCCACGGCTCTTTCCCGTTACGGGGCCAGCATGTCTTCCGGGCGAACGACGGCGTCGAACTGCTCCGCCGTCACCGCGCCGGACTTGACCGCCTCTTCCTTCAAGGTCGTGCCGTTCTTGTGAGCGGCCTTGGCGATGGCGGCGGCCTTGTCGTAGCCGATGGTCGGCGCAAGCGCCGTCACCAGCATCAGAGAACGCTGCATCAGGTCGGCGATGCGGTCCGTGTTCGGCTCGATGCCGACGACGCAATTGTCGGTGAAGCTCACCGCGCCGTCCGCAATGAGGCGGATCGACTGCAGCACGGCGTTGACGATCACCGGCTTGAACACGTTGAGCTCGAAATGGCCCTGGCTCGCGGCGAAGGTCACCGTCGCCTGATTGCCGAAGACCTGCGCGCAAAGCATCGTCAGCGCCTCGGCCTGGGTCGGGTTGACCTTGCCAGGCATGATCGACGAGCCGGGCTCGTTCTCGGGCAGCGAGATTTCGCCGAGGCCCGAGCGCGGGCCGGAGCCCATGAGGCGGATGTCGTTGGCGATCTTGAAGAGACCGGTTGCGATGCTCGCGAGCGCGCCCTGCGTGAAGACGAGAGCGTCATGCGAGGCAAGGGCCTCGAACTTGTTCGGCGCGGAGGTGAAGGGAAGGCCAGTCAGCTCCTTCGCTTTCTTGGCGAAGAGTTCCGCGAATTTCGGATGGGCGTTGAGGCCCGTGCCGACAGCCGTGCCGCCCTGCGCGAGGGCATAGATGCCCGGCAGCGTCGCTTCGATGCGGTCGATGCCGAGCTGGACCTGCGCCGCATAGCCGGAGAATTCCTGGCCGAGGGTGACCGGGGTCGCATCCTGCAGGTGCGTGCGGCCGATCTTCACGATGTCCTTGAAAGCCTCGGCCTTCGCGTTCAGCGCCTTCAAAAGGTGCTTGAGCGATGGAAGAAGGCGGTCGTTGATCTCACGCGCCACGGCAATGTGCATGGCGGTCGGGAACGAGTCGTTCGAGGACTGGCCGCGATTGACGTGATCGTTCGGGTGAACGGGCTTCTTGCCGCCGCGCTCGCCGCCCATGCGTTCGTTGGCGAGGTTCGAGAGCACCTCGTTCATGTTCATGTTCGACTGCGTGCCCGAGCCCGTCTGCCAGATCACCAGCGGGAACTCACCGTCGAACTTGCCCTGCACCACGTCGGCGGCAGCGGTTGCGATGGCGTCGGCAAGCTTGCCGTCCAGCTCACCAAGGTCCTTGTTGGCGAGGGCCGCGGCTTGCTTGACGATGGCAAGCGCGTGCACCAGCGGGATCGGCAGGCGCTCGCCGCCGATGCGGAAATTCTGGATCGAACGCTGCGTCTGCGCGCCCCAGAGCTTGTCGGAGGGGACTTCGATGGGGCCGAAGGTATCTGTTTCGATGCGGGTTGAGGACGACATCCTGACCTCTTTCGGTGGGGGATCGTGTTCTTATCTCAAACTTTCGCGCTCGCAACAGCGAAGGTCCGCATATTGTCATGGCAGCCATGCTCGACGCGCCGCAGTTGCGACAACTGCCCATGAGGCGGTCGGTCAAGCTCTTGGTTTCGTTGATGTTTTGAAGGGGCGGGAGAAACGGCGCCGCGCGGTATCGCCCGGGCGGCATTTCGTCTAATACGCCGTCCCTGGGCCCAACGCGGCGGACCGCCGAGTTCAGTTCTTCTTGCGGAACGCGTCGAGGCTGACGACTTCCGCGCCGTTGCCGTCGGACTTTTCGGACTTCGCGGGCTTTTCTTCGGTCTGGTCCGAAGCGGGAGCGGCGGCCTCCTTGGCCGACTCGTCCTTCTTCGCCACCGGGGTCGGCCCCTTTTTCGGCTGCTTCAGTTCAACGGGTTCGGAAGCCGCACCGCGAATGGGGGCAGGGGGAGGCGGCGCTTCAGCGGCATTGTCTTCTTCCTCCTCATCCTCGTCGCCCTCCTGATCGAACTTCAGGCCGAACTGGACGGAGGGGTCGAAGAAGCCGGTGAGCGCGTCGAAGGGAATCAGCAGGCGCTCGGGAACGCCCGAGAAGGACAGGCCGACTTCGAAGGTGGGCTCGGTGATGATCAGATCCCAGAACTGGTGCTGGAGGATAATCGTCATTTCTTGCGGATATTTTTCACGCAGGCGGTTCGAGAGGCGAACGCTGGGAAAATCCGTGCGGAAGGAAATGTAGAAATGATGCTCGCCGGGCAGGCCGTCCTTCGCCGCGTCGATGAGAACCCTGCGTACGACTCCTTTCAGCGCATCCTGCACCAGAAGGTCGTAGCGGATCAGGTCTTTACCGGCCATGAGCGAGCCCTTGAAGAGAAAGAAGTGGAGGCTTCTGTTGCCAGGTGCCTCCGAACCCCGCCTAACGGTGCTAACCGTTAGGACTTTGAGTCGGTATTAGGGACCGCTTACGCAGCCACTGCAACCGGAGCATAGTTGTCGTTGGCAACTATTGAATCGGCCCGATAACGGCGGAACCATGCCGAGCAAAAGTCTACCCTTTACGCCCTCGTCGATCCTATTTCGCCCCCGCCGAAACCCAAGCGACACTTGAGTTTTGGTGGAGGCGCCGGGTACCGCCCCCGGGTCCGATGGGTTTATTTCGATAGCCGTTTATCGCCATAGCCGGCCTTGCGACCGGCAAACCCAATATAAGAAAAGCGGAACCGATTTGAAAGACCGGGGGACAAGTTCGCCGGGGACGGAGCCCCCATTCTCAAATGCGCTTCCCGTTGCGATAAGGTGGAGACAGGAGCGACCCATGCAAGCCTATCAAGACCTGCTTCGCCGAATTCTCAAGGAAGGCGTCCGCAAGGACGACCGCACGGGAACCGGCACCATCTCGATTTTCGGCCATCAGATGCGCTTCGATCTGAGCGAGGGCTTTCCTCTCGTCACGACGAAGAAGCTGCATCTGCGGTCGATCGTCCACGAGTTGCTGTGGTTCCTGAAGGGTGACACGAACATCCGTTATCTGAAGGAAAACGGCGTCTCGATCTGGGACGAATGGGCGGATGAGAACGGTAATCTCGGTCCTGTCTACGGCAAGCAATGGCGGTCCTGGGCGAAGCCCGATGGCGGCACGGTCGATCAGATCCAGTGGGTGCTGAACGAGATTCGCCGCAATCCCGATTCGCGCCGCCTTATCGTCTCCGCGTGGAACCCGGCTGACCTCGACAAGATGGCGCTCGCGCCGTGCCACTGTCTGTTCCAGTTCTACGTGGCAGAGGGCAAGCTGTCGTGCCAGCTCTACCAGCGCTCGGCCGACGTCTTTCTCGGCGTGCCGTTCAACATCGCTTCCTATGCGCTCCTCACGCACATGATGGCGCAGGCGACAGGCCTTCAGCCCGGCGATTTCGTGCACTCGTTCGGTGATGCGCATCTTTACGTGAACCACCTCGAGCAGACGGAGCTGCAATTGTCCCGCGCGCCGCGCCCGCTGCCGAAGCTGCGGCTCAATCCGGATGTACGGTCCCTGTTCGACTTTAAATTCGAGGATATCGCCATCGAGGATTACGATCCTCATCCGGCCATCAAGGCGCCAGTGGCGGTCTGAGGGGCGGATGAACCGGCGTGAGGTCATCGAGAGCGCGGTCCGCATTCTCGCCCCGCGCATTCCCGATTTCGAGTTCGAGGCGGTGACGGACCACGCCCTGGGAAGCCGAGGGCTTCACAAGGCAACGCCGGAGACGGCGGCGTGGTTGTCGCTCGTCGCCTATATCCGCCACACCTTCACCGATTACGACAGCCTCCTCAATGAAGGCTATGACGTGGAGAGCGCCCGGTTCTTCGTGCTCGACGACATGAACGCGGTCCTCGAACGCTGGGGCTCGCCGCGTCGCGTCGAGGGGCAGGCGGACGAGGCTGGACAGAATCCTTGAGGGCGGTCAAATCACAGTCATGACCCTGACTATTCGCCCCGCCGAACCCCGCGACGCCGCCTTGGTTTTCGCCTTCATCCGAGAACTCGCGGAATATGAAAAGCTCGCCCATGAGGTCGACGCCACGCAGGACGACGTGGCGCAGGCGCTTTTCGGTGAAAATCCACGGGCCTTCGCGGAAATCGCGGAATGGGAGGGGGAGCCTGCGGGCTTCGCCCTCTGGTTCTACAATTTCTCGACCTTCCGGGGGCGGCACGGGCTTTATCTCGAAGACCTGTTCGTCCGGCCCGCCTTCCGTTCCAAGGGCGTCGGCAAGGCGCTGCTGCGGCACTTGGCGCAGCGCTGCCTGAGGGAAGGGCTCGCCCGCCTCGAATGGTGGGTGCTCGATTGGAATGAGCCTGCCTTGCGTTTCTACCGTTCCATCGGCGCGACGCCGATGGACGAGTGGACGGTGCAGCGCGTGACGGGCGACGCTCTGGAAAGGCTGGCGGGACAATGACGAGCCCCCTCGATATCGTCGTCGCAGTCGCCGATAACGGCGTGATTGGGCGCGATAACCAGCTTTTGTGGCGGCTGAAGACGGATCTCCGGCGCTTCCGCGAGCTCACAATGGCTAAGCCCATGATCATGGGCCGCAAGACTTTTGACTCCATCGGCAAGCCTCTGCCGGGCCGTGAGACCGTCGTGCTTACCCGCGATCCCGCCTTCACGGTGGAGGGGGTGCATGTGGCGCGCAGCTGGGACGAGGCGGTCGAAAAAGCCTCCGCCCTGGCGCAAAAAATGGGGGCTGACCGCGTTGCCGTGGTGGGCGGCAGCGAGATCTACGCCCTTGCTCTGCCGCATGTTCGGGCCATTTATCTGACCGAGGTTCACACCTCCCCGGAAGGGGATGCGGTCTTCCCCTCTTATGACCGTGCGGATTTTCGGGAGGTTGCCCGGAGCGAACACCCCAAGGGCGCGGATGACGAGCATGCGTTTACCTTCATCGACCTTGAGCGGCGCGCCCGGAACGGCCAAGGTTGACGAACGCCTCCGGAATCCCCACCTCGGAACCTTGACAGGCGGCGGATACACAACCCAAAACCGCCATTCATTCCTACGGCGGTTTCAGCCGGGCTTCTCATCAGGAGGAAAGGCACCCTATGCCTTGGAGTAACCAGAGCGGCGGCGGTGGTCCGTGGGGCCAGCGTGGCGGATCGGGAGGGGGCAAGAGCCCCTGGGGCTCGGGCCCGCAAGACAGCGGCACGCCCCCCGACCTTGAGGATATTCTGCGGCGCGGTCAGGACCGCCTGAAGGATTTCATCCCCGGCGGCTCCTTCGGCGGCGGCAAGGGCATCCTTCTCCTCGCGCTCGCCGTGGTCGGCGTCTGGCTGTTGACCGGATTCTACACGGTCCGTCCGAATGAGATCGGCATCAATATGCTGTTCGGCAAATATACCGGCAGTTCGGGCGAGGGCCTGCGCTACAACTGGCCGTACCCCATCGGTCAGGTGCGCAAGCCTGACGTGACCCGTCAGGAGCGGATCGAGGTCGGCTATGTCTCCGGCGCGGGAGGCCGCAACCGCGACATGCTTGAGGAAAGCCTCATGCTCACCGGCGACGAGAACATCATCGATATCGATTTCGACGTGGTGTGGCAGGTCAACCCGGCGCGGGCGCAGGATTTCGTCTTCAATCTTCAGAACCCCCAGGGCACCATCAAGGCCGTCGCGGAAAGCGTGATGCGTGAGGTGATCGGCCGCCGCACGATTCAGGGTATCCTGACGACCGAGCAGGCGAGCGTCGCGCAGGAGGTTCGCCAGATCACGCAGAGCAGCCTCGACGGCTACGGCGCGGGCGTTCTCATCAATGTCGTGCAGCTGCAGGCGGCCCAGCCTCCGGCGGATGTGCGTCAGGCCTTCTTCGACGTGAACGCCGCACAGCAGGACGCCGTGCGCGTGCAGAACGAGGCCGAGACCTTCGCGAGCCGTACCGTGCCGGAAGCGCGCGGCGAGGCGGCGCGCACCGTCCAGCAGGCCGAGGCCTACCGCGAGCAATCGGTTGCCGACGCCAGCGGCCAGGCGGCGCGCTTCAGCAAGGTTTATGAGGAATACCGCAAGGCTCCGAACATCATCCGCGAGCGCATTTTCCTCGAGACGATGGAGCGGGTCCTCGGAGAGGTGCCCAAGATCGTCATCGACCAGAACGGACAGGGCGTCCTGCCCTTCCTGCCTTTGAACGAATTGCAGCGCAGGGCCCCGGCGACGGGCTCCGCGGCCACTCAGCCGGCGCAACAGGGAGCGACGCGATGAACAACTCCGTGCTTCGCACAGGTATCCTTGCTTTGCTCGCGCTGGCGGCGGTGATTCTCTATGCCTCGGCCTTCACCGTGCAGCAGACGCAGTACGCCCTCGTCCTGCGCTTCGGCGCGGTGCAGTCCGACATTCGGGAGCCGGGCCTGAAGTTCAAGGTGCCGCTGATCGACACCGTGACCTATTTCGACAAGCGCGTTCTCGATCTCGACCTCCCAGTGCAGACGCTTCTGTCCGCCGACCGGCAGAACCTGGAGGTGGATGCGTTCACCCGCTACCGGATCACGGATCCGCTGAAGTTCTACCAGGCGGTCAACAACATCACCCTGGCCAATCAGCGGCTGACGAGCTTCACCAACGCCGTGATGCGCAACGTTCTGGCGAGCGCGTCGCGGGATGCGATCGTCCGCACGGATCGCGGAGAGTTGATGAACCGCATCCAGCACGATGTGAACAGGCAGGCGCAGAGCCTTGGCATCGAAATGGTCGATGTCCGCCTCACCCGCGTCAACCTGCCGGCGGCGAACAGCCAGGCCGTTTATCAGCGCATGCGCACCGAGCGCGAGCGCGAGGCGGCGGACCTGCGGGCCAACGGCCAGCAGCGGGCACAGGCGATCCGTGCCAAGGCCGAGCGCGACGCGACCGTCATCCGGGCTGACGCCAACCGTCAGGCGGAGGAATTGCGGGGACAGGGCGATGCGGATAAAAACCGAATCCTGGCAGCCGCCTTTGGCAAGGATCCGGACTTCTTCGCCTTCTATCGTTCGATGCAGGCGTATGAGGTCAGCCTCAAATCTGGAGATACTCGTCTCGTGCTGAGCCCGAACTCGGACTTCTTCCGATACTTCAAC
Source organism: Microvirga flavescens (assembly GCF_003290125.1). GTDB lineage: Bacteria > Pseudomonadota > Alphaproteobacteria > Rhizobiales > Beijerinckiaceae > Microvirga > Microvirga flavescens. Next base: position 88,083 of record NZ_QMKH01000002.1, on the reverse strand, counting down.
GATCCGATGGGCCGTTCAGGCGGCGCGTCCGCTGCTGCTCCGGCCAAGCCGGCTCAGTAAGCCCGTTCGAACGAAGCATGCTGGACCTTATTGCAGCCCTCGGCCTCGCTCTCGCGGTCGAGGGCATTTTGTTTGCAGCCTTCCCTGACGGCATGCGCAAGGCCATGTACGAGGCCGCCCACAGTCCGAGCGACCGTATGCGCCTCGTCGGGATCGCGTCGGCGCTTGCAGGCATCGCGATCATCTGGATCGTGCGGCAGTTCGGCTAGGATGGGATGCGAGAAGACAAGCCCGGCCGCCGCGCTTCCGCCGTAATCTGCGCTTGAATGACGGATCGGACCGACAATCTATTGTCCTATACCTCTCAGGAGAATAACCCTCGATGACCCAAGTCATGACAGCACTCGCGCCTCCCAAGGCTGCGTCGGGCAAGCGCACGGTGGGCCGTATTGCCGCCTCCTGCTTCGCCGTCGTCGCACTGGTGGCGACCGCGATGCCGATGCCGGTCCTGGCCCGCTCCGCACCTGAATCCTTCGCGGACCTCGCTGAGGAAGTGACAGGCGCGGTCGTCAACATCTCGGCGTCGACCACGGTCGAGACCAAGAACCGCACCCTGCCGCAGCTTCCGCCGGGCACGCCCTTCGAGGATCTTTTCGAGGAATTCTTCAATCGCCGTGGGCAGGGCGATGCACCGGCCCGGCCGCGCAGGTCGAATTCGTTGGGCTCGGGCTTCGTGATCGATCCTTCCGGCATCGTGGTCACGAACAACCATGTGATCGGCGACGCCAACGATATCAGCGTCATCTTTTCCGATGGCACCAAGCTCAAGGCCGAGATCATCGGTAAGGACTCCAAGGTCGATCTCGCGGTCCTGAAGGTGAAGACCGACAAGCCCCTGAAGGCGGTGAAGTTCGGCGATTCCGATGCCATTCGCCCGGGTGATTGGGTGATGGCCATCGGCAATCCGTTCGGCCTCGGCGGCACCGTGACGGCGGGCATCATTTCCGCGCGCGGCCGCAACATCGATTCCGGCCCCTATGACAACTACATCCAGACTGATGCGGCCATTAACAAGGGCAATTCCGGCGGCCCGCTGTTCAACATGAACGGCGAGGTCATCGGCATCAACACGGCGATCCTTTCGCCGACGGGCGGCTCGGTCGGCATCGGCTTCGCCGTTCCGGCGTCTTCGGCGGTTCCCGTCATCGAGCAATTGCGCCAGTTCGGCGAAACCCGTCGCGGCTGGCTCGGCGTGCGCATCCAGAGCGTCGACGATGCGACGGCTGAGGCCCTGAACCTCGGCTCGCCGCGCGGCGCCCTGATCGCCGGTATCGACGACAGCGGCCCGGCCAAGCCCGCCGGCCTCGATGTGGGCGACGTCATCGTCCGCTTTGACGGCAAGGAGGTGAAGGACTCGCGGGATCTGCCCCGCATTGTCTCCTCAACCCCGGTCGGCAAGGCCGTCGATGTCATCATCGTCCGCAAGGGCAAGGAAGAGACGAAGCGCGTGACCCTCGGCCGACTCGAGGATGGCGAGAAGCAGGCCAACGCGCAGCAGCCTTCCACCGAGACGCCGACGGTGACCCGTCAGGCCCTTGGCCTCAGCATGTCCTCGATCACGGACGAGGCGCGCCGCCGCTTCAACCTCAAGGACGATGCGAAGGGCGTCGTGATCACACGCGTCGATCCGAACTCCAGCGCCGCCGACAAGCGCATCCAGGCTGGCGAGTTGATCGTCGAAGTCGGTCAGGAGCCGGTTTCAAACCCCGCCGATGTGACCAAGCGCATCGACGCCTTGAAGAAGGAAGGCCGCAAGTCGGCGCTGCTTCTTGTGGCGAACGCACAAGGCGAGGTTCGCTTCGTGGCCCTGCCGCTGGAATAAACGTCAGCGAATGACAATAAAAAGGCGGCCTCCGGGCCGCCTTTTTTTGTTTATCGGTTCTCGTCGGCTCTCAGCCGCTAACGATGTCCTCAGCCCGGTATCCCTGAGCATAGATCAGCGCCGAAAGGTCTGCGTGCTCTATGCGTGCGTGGGCTGCCGCTGCGACGGCGGGCTTGGCGTGGAAGGCGACGCCGAGGCCGGCCTCTTCGAGCATGGCGAGGTCGTTGGCGCCATCGCCCGTCGCCAGCGTTTCATGGGCTTGCAGGCCGAGACGCTCCCGCAGTTCTCTCAGGGTCGCGAGCTTTGCTGCCTTGCCGAGGATCGGCTCGGCGACTTCACCGCTCAGGCGTTCGTCTTCCACGAGGAGCAGGTTGGAGCGGTGCTCGTTGAACCCGATCATGGCGGAGATCGGCCCCGTGAACAGGGTGAACCCGCCGGAGACGAGGCAGGTATAGCCTCCCTTGGCGCGGATCGTCTCGACAAGCGCACGGCCGCCGGGGGTGAGGGTGATGCGCTCACGGATGATCTCGTCCACGACGCCGACGGGTAAGTTTTTCAGAAGAGAAACCCGCTCCCGCAGGGCGGGCTCGAAGGCGATTTCACCGCGCATGGCGCGTTCGGTGATCTCCGAGACTTCGGCCTTGAGGCCGACGAAATCGGCGAGTTCGTCGATGCATTCCTGGCCGATCATGGTGGAATCCATGTCCGCCAGGAAAAGGCGCTTGCGCCGGTCGGCGAGGGGCTGGACGATCACGTCGATGGAAAGCCCCTTCAAGGCTGCGCGGATCGCGTGTTCCGCCGCTTTGGCCTCGCCGGAAAAGATTAGGTCGGCGGCGATGCCTCTTGCCAGAACGGAGTGTTCCGGCTCATGTCCAAGCGCGCGCGCGGCGGCGGCGATAACCTCGTCCGTGACGCCGGGATTGGACGGGTTTGCGACAAGGGTAGCAACGAGAGTGTGGGGCATCGCCATCGTGAGGACCGGAGCTTGAGGAACGATCGGGTCGGCGCGGTTCTCATCGCAGGACCGACCGCATCAGGCAAGTCGGCATTGGCTATCAGATTGGCGCAGGCCCTCGGCGGCGTGGTCGTCAACGCCGATTCCATGCAGACCTACCGCGATCTGCGAGTCATCACTGCGCGCCCGACGCCGGGGGACGAGGCTCTGGTGCCGCACCGACTCTACGGGCATGTGGACGCGGCGGTGAATTACTCAGTCGGGCGCTATCTGGCGGATGCGGCGCAACTGCTGGAAGAGATTCAAGGCAAAGCCTTGCCGATCTTCGTCGGCGGCACCGGCCTCTATTTCAAGGGGCTCACGGAAGGGCTTTCCGACATCCCGCCTGTCCCGGAGGAGATCCGCGAGGCCGTGCGGCTGGAATGCGAGAGCCGCGAGACGCCGGACCTTCACCGCCTTCTTGCCGAGCGCGACCCCGAGACCGCTGCGACGCTGCGTCCCTCGGACCGCATGCGGATCATGCGGGCGCTGGAAATTTTCGCGGCGACGGGAAAGCCCTTGGTGTCGTTCCACGGCCTGCGCCAGCCGGGCCTTTTGCACGACCGGAAGGTTCTCAAGCTCTTCCTCGAGCCGGAGCGGGAGGAATTGCGGCGGCGCATCGACAGCCGCTTCGTCGCGATGATGGATCAGGGCGCGCTCGAAGAGGTCCGCGCCTTGGGCGAGCGCCGCCTCGATCCCATGCTTCCGGCCATGCGGGCGCATGGCGTTCCCGGATTGCTCGCTCATTTGCGTGGCGAGACTACGCTGGAGGACGCCATCGAGCGCGGGCAGGGCGACACGCGCCGCTATGCCAAGCGCCAGTTCACCTGGTTCCGGCACCAATTGTCCGATTGGACATGGGTGACACCGGAAGCGGGGTTCGACGCTGCTATGGAAGCGCTTTAATGCCCAAGGCTGCCTGAGAACATCTGATAGAACGAGATGAAGATCTCGAACACGATCAGAAGGACAATAATCAATTCGAGGCGCAGCGAGCGCTCGGTGTCGATGAGATCCGTCAATGCCTGAGCCGTGTCGCCGATGACTTCGAGCTTGCGGGTGAGGGCGGCGGCTCGCTCCTTCAACTCGTATTCGTCCTCAAGGCGCGCATAAAGGCGCTCAAGGTCCGGCCTGTCCCAGAGGACGTCCGGCTTTTCCTCCACCGCCACGCGGCCGGAAATGCGCTGGCGGACGAGAAGCGCGTTACCGACATGCTTGAGGATTTCGCGGCGACCGCCAGGGCGACGGCCCTTTTCGGCAAGCTGCTTGGCGAGAGGTTCGACCACGTCGAAGAAGGCTGCCGCTTCGCGTTCGTCATGGGCGAGAACCGCGCTCTTGGAGAGGGCGTCGGCAATGACGATCAGGCGTTCGGTCGAAAGCCCTTTGATGTAGATGGGGCCTCCCGGCGGGATCTGGTCATCCTTGTCCGGAGACAGTTCGATGATCGCGGTTTCCTCTTCGCGGCGCGGGAACTCACCGGCTGTGCGCTGGCCAAGCCCCCGAATCACCTCGTCTTCCTCCAGAGGGGTCAGCCCGACGAGGACGGCGACACCGTAGCGGAAGAGGGCGACGAAACCGTCCTGACCGGCCCGGAAGGCGAGGGGGGCGGTGGAAAGAACGTCGCTGCGCTCAAGCCCCGTCAGGTCGAGGCGGTCGCCGAGAAGAAGGGCACGGGCGGTAATTCGGGTGCCCGGTGGGCCGGACGCAATGGCAGGGGTCATGATGCACGTTGGAGACGAGGGATAAGCTGAACATAGAAGCTAGGTCGTTTTTCGCCAAGCTCGATGGCGCTTGACCGAAAGATCTCGATCGGCTAGCGTTTGCGCAACTTTTGATCCGAGAGCTGCATCAATGCGCAATCTTATTCTCGTAGTACGAACGCCATCGACGGAGCGGGTATAACCCCGCAGGTCCGGCGATGGCGCACAGGCCCCCACTGGGGCCTTTTTTATTGCCTAAATTCCCCCGAAAACCCTAAGAACCCAAGAAAAGCAGGTCCGCCGAATTCCAGGAATTCCCTCAAAGCGGACCGTGACGGAGCGAGACAGATGAGCGAGATGATGACCGGAGCCGAAATGGTGATCCGAGCTCTGCAGGACCAGGGAGTCGAACATATCTTCGGCTACCCCGGCGGTGCGGTTCTCCCGATTTACGATGCGCTTTTCCATCAGGACAACGTGAAGCACATCCTCGTCCGTCACGAGCAGGCTGCCCTACATGCTGCGGAAGGTTATGCGCGCTCGTCCGGCAAGGTGGGCGTGGCGCTGGTGACGTCCGGCCCTGGCGCGACCAACGCGGTGACGGGCCTTGCCGATGCGATGATGGATTCCATCCCGCTTGTGTGCATCACCGGGCAGGTGCCGACGCACCTCATCGGCTCGGATGCCTTCCAGGAGTGCGATACCGTCGGCATCACGCGCCACTGCACGAAGCATAACTATCTCGTCAAATCCATCGAGGAATTGCCGCGCATCCTGCATGAGGCGTTCTATGTCGCCGCCAACGGACGTCCGGGCCCCGTGGTGGTGGATCTGCCGAAGGACATCCAGTTCAAGTCGGCAGCTTACGCGCGCCCCCTCAGCAACCAGCACAAGACCTACCGCCCCATCGTGAAGGGGGACATGGACAAGATCCGCGCCGCCGTCGAACTCATGGCGAATGCGAAGCGGCCTGTCTTCTATACGGGCGGCGGTGTCATCAACTCGGGTCCACATGCATCGGCCCTGCTGCGCGAGCTTGTTCAACTCACGGGCTTTCCCATCACTTCGACCTTGATGGGGCTGGGTGCCTATCCTGCATCCGACAAGCAGTTCCTCGGCATGGTCGGCATGCACGGCACCTACGAGTCGAACCTCGCGATGCATGATTGTGACGTGATGATCAACATCGGCGCGCGCTTCGACGACCGCGTGACCGGCCGCCTCGATGCGTTCGCACCTTATTCCAAGCGCATTCACGTCGATATCGATCCGTCCTCGATCAACAAGAACGTGGCCGTGGACATTCCGATCATCGGCGATTGCGCGCATGTGCTGGAGGACATAGTGCGCCTTTGGCGGCAGAGCGCGTCGCAGGTGGACAAGAGCGCGTTAAAGGACTGGTGGGGCAAGATCGAGGGATGGCGGCAGCGCAACTGCCTGGGCTATCGCAACTCGCCCGATATCATCATGCCGCAATATGCGGTGCAACGCCTCTACGAGATGACGAAGGATCGCGAAACCTACGTCACGACGGAAGTGGGTCAGCACCAGATGTTCGCGGCCCAGTACTTCCATTTCGAGAAGCCGAACCGGTGGATGACCTCCGGTGGGCACGGCACGATGGGCTATGGTCTGCCGGCGGCCATCGGCGCGCAGCTCGCGCATCCCGATGCGCTCGTCATCGACATCGCGGGCGAAGCCTCCATCCAGATGATGCTGCAGGAGATGTCGACAGCGATGCAGTATCGTCTGCCGGTGAAGGTCTTCATCCTCAACAACCAGTTCATGGGCATGATCCGCCAGTGGCAGGATCTGCTGCACGGCGGACGCTATTCGGAGAGCTACTCCGATTCACTCCCCGATTTCGTGAAGCTCGCGGAGGCTTACGGCGGCGTCGGCATCCGGTGCGATAAGCCGTCGGATCTCGACGGCGCGATTCAGGAGATGATCAACGTCAAGCGTCCTGTCATCTTCGACTGCATCGTCCACAAGACGGAAAACTGCCTCCCGATGATCCCTTCGGGCAAGGCGCACAACGAGATGCTGCTGAATGACTATCTCAGCGAGGGCGGGGCGGATATCGGCTCGGTCATCGACGAGAAGGGCAAGATGCTGGTCTGATCGAGCGAGAGAGAAACACAAATGCCCACCCTCGTCATCGGCAACAAACTATACTCGTCCTGGTCGCTCAGGCCGTGGCTGCTCATGAAGCAGCTCGGCGTGGCGTTCGATGAAATTCTCATTCCCCTCGATACACCGGACACGAGGGCGCAGGTGCTGAAGCACTCGCCCGCCGGCAAGTTGCCCGTTCTCATCGACGGCGACGTGACGGTGTTCGAGACCATCGCGATCATGGAATATGTCGCCGATGCGTTCGGTGTGCCGGTCTGGCCGCAGGACCGCAAGGCTCGCGCGCTGGCGCGCGCCGTCGCCGCCGAGATGCATGCAGGGTTCCAGGGGCTCCGCTCCAACTGCCCGATGAATCTCGGCAAGAAATTTGCGCGCAAGGATCGCGGCGAGGCGGTCGCCCGCGACGTGGCGCGGTTCGTGGAGATCGTGAAAGAGGCGCGGGGTAAGTTCGGGCAAAGCGGGCCGTTCCTGTTCGGTGCGTTCTCCGGCGCGGATGCGATGTTCGCACCGCTCGTGACGCGCCTCGATACCTATTCCTTCGACCTCGACGCACCCACGCGCGCCTATGTGGATGCCGTCCTTTCGCTTCCCTCGTTCCAGGAATGGCGCAACGCGGGGCTTGAAGAGCCCTGGATCGTCGATGCCGACGAGGTGGATGAAGAACCCATCGCCATTTTCCGCAAGGTCGCGTAAGCGCATCACGCTCAGGATAAAAGAAAACCAATGACCCAGATGAGTACGCATTATCCCGAACCGACGCGCGTCGAGACGAGTAACCGGCACACGCTTGCAATCGTTGTCGATAACGAGCCGGGCGTTCTCGCCCGCATCGCCGGCCTTTTTTCCGGACGCGGCTACAACATTGAAAGCCTTACGGTCACCGAGACGGAGCATGAGGCGCATATCTCGCGTATCACCATCGTCACGAATGGCACTGACAGCATCATTCAGCAGATCAAGAGCCAGCTCGAACGCCTCGTGCCCGTGCACCGGGTCGTCGATCTCACGCTCACTGGCGAGGCGGTGGAGCGTGAGCTTTGCCTCGTGAAGGTCGTCGGCAAGGGCGACCATCGCGTGGAGGCCATGCGCCTCGCTTCCGCCTTCGGCGCACGCACGCTGGACGCCACGCTGACATCCTTCGTTTTCGAACTGACGGGCGCGACGGATGAGATCGAACGCTTCATCAAGCTGATGACGGCTGTCGGCCTCGTGGAAGTGTCCCGCACCGGCGTTGCCGCAATGGCACGGGGTGCGGAGGGGATGTGATGCACCGCCTTCATGGCGATGCGAAGTTTTCCTTCGAATGACGACTTGTCAGGGCAGTTTTGTTCGCTAAAAGCGGCCCTGAGAAAACAAAAGTTGCGCAAGGTCAAAGCTCGCGCAGCACGGATTGGGGTAGGGGGCAACGCCCTCGTAAATAAAGGGACTGGAATATTATGCGCGTTTATTATGATCGCGATGCCGACATCAACCTCATCAAGGGCAAGAAGGTCGCCATTGTCGGCTATGGCAGCCAGGGGCATGCCCATACGCTGAACCTTCGCGACTCCGGCGTGAAGGACATTGCTGTCGCTCTCCGCAAGGGTTCGCCGAGCGCTGCGAAGGCCGAGAAGGAAGGCATCAAGGTCATGGAAGTGGCCGAGGCTGCCAAGTGGGCCGACGTCGTGATGATGCTCACCCCGGACGAGCTTCAGTCGGACATCTACCGCGACGATCTCCAGGCCAACATGAAGAACGGCGCGGCGTTGCTGTTCGCCCACGGCCTGAACGTTCATTTCAACCTGATCGAGCCGCGCAAGGACCTCGACGTGCTCATGGTCGCGCCGAAGGGCCCTGGCCACACCGTGCGTTCGGAATACCAGCGCGGCGGCGGCGTGCCGACCCTGATCGCGATCCATCAGGACGCGACTGGCAACGCTCATGACATCGCCTTGTCCTACGCCTCCGCCAACGGCGGCGGCCGCGCCGGCATCATCGAGACGACCTTCAAGGAAGAGTGCGAGACCGATTTGTTCGGCGAGCAGGTCGTGCTCTGCGGCGGCCTTGTCGAACTCATCAAGGCCGGTTTCGAAACCCTGGTCGAAGCGGGCTACGCTCCCGAGATGGCCTATTTCGAGTGCTTGCATGAAGTGAAGCTGATCGTCGACCTCATCTATGAAGGCGGCATCGCAAACATGAACTACTCGATCTCGAACACCGCCGAGTACGGCGAGTACGTGACCGGTCCGCGCATCATCACGCCTGAGACCAAGGCCGAGATGAAGCGCGTTCTCACCGACATCCAGACCGGCAAGTTCACGCGTGACTGGATGCTGGAGAACAAGGTCAACCAGACCTCGTTCAAGGCCGTTCGCGCCCGCAACGCCGCGCATCCCATCGAGGAAGTCGGCGGCCGCCTTCGCGACATGATGCCGTGGATCAAGGCCAAGGCCCTCGTGGACAAGAGCCGTAACTAAACAGGCGACGGCAGGCTTTTGCCTGCTTCAAGCGTCCGATTGGAAAGGGGTGGCTTTGGCCGCCCCTTTTCTTTTTGCCGAAGCTTTCGATGGGCGAGATCGATGCTCGTTCATCGGAAATAATTCTTTTGGCAAAGGGGGTACCACTTCGTAGCGGCTTGGTTGCAACGCTTGCGCGGCGTTAAATGCAGTCGAAGACAAGAAGAAACTCCGACCATGCGATTGACCTGACAACCTGATCTCCTGGCCGTTTCTTGCTGTCTCTCAACGACGATTTGCAGGGGACAACGGCATGGAGCGATATCTCGTCACGGGGGGATGTGGCTTTATCGGTTCGCATCTGGTCGATGCGCTGATCGCCGGTGGAGCCGATGTGGTCGTGCTCGACAACATGTCGACCGGGCGTTTCGAGAATCTTTCCATCGCAGCTGATCTCGTCGTCGGGGATGTGCGCAACAGGACGCTCGTGCGCAAGGTCGCGACGGGCTGCGACGGCATCTTCCATCTGGCGGCGATTGCATCTGTTCCGAAATGCACCAAGCAATGGCATGCCGCGCACACCGTGAATCTCTCGTCCTCCATCGGCGTTTTCGAGGTGGCCAGCGACAGGGACTTGCCAGTCGTCTACGCGTCTTCGTCGGCGGTTTATGGCGATGCTCCTCACACGCCCATCGACGAAGAGGATCAGAAGCGCCCGATTTCTCCCTATGGCGCTGACAAGCTGGCGATGGAGTTGCATGCTTATGCAGGCGCGCGCGTGCGTGGACTGAACTCCTTCGGCCTTCGCTTTTTCAATATCTACGGCCCTCGGCAGGATGCGAGCTCACCTTATTCCGGCGTCGTCTCGATTTTCATGCAAAAGGCCTTGCAGGAGCAGCCGCTTCTCATCAACGGAGACGGACGGCAGACAAGGGACTTCGTGTTCGTGGGCGATGCTGTTGCCGCCTGCTGCGCGGCCATGCGCCGTATTCAAAATCGCTCCGACGCCGCCGCTGAAGTGAGCAATGTCTGCACGGGTCAAGGCACGTCCATCCGCACGTTGGCGGAGTACATCTCCCAGCTTCTTCACCGCCCGCTCGAACTCACCAACGGGCCGGCACGGGCGGGCGATATTCTCACATCGGTGGGCAGCACGTCGCGATTGAGCACGCTCTTGAATTTCAAGCCGAAGACGCCGCTGCTCGTCGGGTTGGAGGCGTTGCTTCCACCCACACGGATTCTGCCGCCGGAAATTCGACCGGGGATCATCGCAGAAATGGCGCGCTGGTCGGTGCCCTACCGATCGGCGTGATACGAAAGGAACCCTCTTCCCACATAGGTGAACCCCATGAGGCTCGCGGATCGAGAGGGACTTTCCCGGAACGAAATTCTTTCCGCGCTTCCGGAAACGGATCTTGATCGGCTGTGGTCCCATCTCGAGCTTGTTCGCATCGACGTCGGCGATCACCTCGCCAATCCTTCAAGGCCTGTCGAGTATATCTACTTCATCGAGAAGGGCTTCGCTTCAATTATGGTCGGGAGCGCAAAGTCGCAGATGGAAGTCGCCCTCATCGGGCGCGAGGGCATGGTCGGCCTTCCGGTCGTCCTCGGCGCGGCTTATGCCCATCATCACTGCTACGCTCAAGTGTCAGGAGTGGCGCAGCGCATGACGGCGCAGAACTTGCGTTTCGCCATGGAGCAAATCCCGGCCCTGAAGCGGCAGGCTTTGCTCTACGCGCATGCTTACAATGCTCAATTGGCGCACGCGGCTTTCGTCAATGGCCGCTGCAGTGTGGGTGAGCGTCTGGCAGGGTGGCTGCTGATGGCGCAGGATCGCCTGGACGACAACGAGATTCCGCTCACCCAGGAGTTCTTCGCGGCAATGCTGGGCGTGCGCCGCGCAACAGTGACCGTGGCGCTCCAAAAACTCACGGAGCAAAAGATGATCGAGCACAGGCGCGCGCTTGTCATCATTCTGAACAGGCGAAAACTGATCGCGACCGCCAAAGAGGCCTACGCGGGATAGAGGTCGCGTAGGCCAATATGGTGCGCGCCGTCGGTCAGGCGTGCGTGTGTTGCTGACGCAGGTGGTTCACCGCCCAGATCGCCGCCTGGGTTCTGTTCTTCGCACGGATCTTGCGCAAGATGGCTTTGACGTGGACCTTCACGGTCGCTTCGGCAATGTCGAACTTGCGCGCGATCAGCTTGTTGGATTCACCGTCCATGAGGCAACGGAGGATCACCGTCTCGCGCGAGGAGAGGCGTTCCAGTTGCTGCTTTTCGGCAAGGCTCTGCACCTCGGAAACTTCCGGCTCGGATGCACGCTCCTCGTGGTCGTCGACTGTGCCGGCAGAGAGGGCCGCCTGCGAGGTGGCGATTTCCCGACTGAGCATCAGAATTGCGGCGGGGTAAACCGACTCTCCCAGCATCACGAGATCGAGTGTCTTGATGAGCGCTTCGCAGCTGATCGTCTTGAGCAGAAAGGCGTCGACGCCCGCGCGAAATGCGGTTTGAACTTGCTTAAGGTCATAAGCGTCGACAAGGACGACAGCCCTCGCGCCGGGCCGGCGTTGCTTGAAGGATTGAACAGCCCCGGCGAAGTCGGAACTCCCGACCGAGGCACCGATCACAAGAAGAACATTGTCGCTCTGCGGGATCAGCGCTTCCTGCAGATCTCCGAAGCGGGTGGCCGACATCACAACGCTGTATGTCGTCTCAGAAAGAATTCTGGCCAGGCCTTCACGCAAAAGCATGTTGGTTTCGACCAGGAACGTCGCGGTTCGCCGTGGCATTTGCGAGCCGTGCGGAAATTCGATGGGCGACGCGTTCGAAGAGCGCGCTACAGAGGCCGACGATAGGATCGGGGTCTCAAGGCTGATATGTTCGTTATACTTGCGCATTGTAGAGCCTTTCTGGGCCCGTTCTCGAAACAAGGTTTCAAGTTATCAACCACCACGTTAACCAAAGGGTAACCTAAGGTACGCTTTCGTACAAACGTTTAAATATGCAAATCGTTTCTTGCGTCAATAAAGATATCGATTTGCATCAAAGAGAGAAATAACGTTGCGAAATGTTGTTTCTTTGGTTTTATACTAACGGCCTATCAAGCAGGCGGTTTCAATCGTCAATAGTGACGAGGTGCGCATGTCAGATTTTGGTGAGGCTTTTTTTCAGCGAGACGTTGTGGGGTGCGTGCGACTCGGGTTCGCGAGTGAAAGCCAGCTTTCGGCAGGCGGCAAGCCTTTCGCGACCTTTCTGACCCTGCTGGGGGTACTGCTTTCGTACCGTCGGCAGTTGCTGGACATGGTGCAGCGGGGCAATTACACAGAACTCACCTGCTCGAGAGAGGCAGGGGGTGGTCGCGTTCGATCATGATGCTGCCGCATGCAGAATAGGAGCCTCTGCTTTTGAAGATGCGGTGCTTTTTCAATCTCGTGCGAGGGGACGAGGTGATCCCGGACCCTGTTGGGATCGAGGTCGAGGACATCATGCAGGCTCACGCCCAAGCCCTCCGCGCGGTTGAGGAAATGCGCGAGGAGATCGGCGACGATATCGCCAATTGGGAAGACTGGCGGTTAGAGGTTGTCGATTCCGGCGGGCGGGCGATGTTCTCCATCGAGCTGACCTGACCACCCTCCATTCAGTCGTTCGGTTTTCCCGCTTTGTGGGATTTAGACGACAACTGGTTGAGAATCTGGGCGATGTGCCGGCGGATGTGCTCGCCAGGCTGCGCATCACCAGGTCCCGGTATCTGACCTTGATTGCTCATAGAGCAGGTTCCCGCTTGTCATGCCCGCCTTGCTCCAATCAAAAGAAAGTCCGGTTTAGTCAGTTTTATTGCTTTTGAACTTTCCGGCTAAAGCGTGTGGCCTTGTGTTTGTGCGCAGGCCACCTTCGAGGAAAATGCCGCTCGATGCCTCCGTTGTTCCATTCTTCTGCAGATGGGGCCAAAGCCGTAAGCGGGGCGCACCGCGAGAGCAGCCTCTCCCCCTCATCAAACGCACTGTAGTGATTGGGCTACCTCTGAACCAATGGGGATTCGGATTACCTCCGCAGCCATCGCCACGGCCTGCGCCGTTGCTCCCAAAGAGGTACTCCGCTGAAGAGAGGTAGGCTTTAAGCGCTACGCTTCGGTGCGGCTTTTCCCTTAGGGCGAATACCCCTTTGTTGTCATTGCTAAGCTACCGCCTGAATAACTATTTCCATGAACAACAAACCTTGCACCCAAGCAAACTAGCTGGCGAGTGAAAATAACGTTGCAAAGACAGCGTTTCACGACAGCAGATGCAGCGAATGATGAGCTGCGTTGCTGATTGCCAGAAGGTTCGCCGAGTGAGGCTTTACTGTCGGTATGCGTGAGATCCCCGAGGAGGGATTGCCAAATGAGTCATAAGCGTTCGTTGTCGATAACGTCGTCAGTCCTGGTTCGTGAACCGCAGGCGGCCGGTTCCTTCACCGCATCACTCGCACCGGTCGAGTTGAACTTTCGCTGGTTGGCACTGGCCGTAAAGCGTGCATTCGATATCGTCTCGTCCGCGCTTCTTCTCTTTTTGGCTCTTCCGCTGTTCGCGGTCATCGCGCTTTTCGTCGCGATGGACGGCGGTCCGGTTTTCTTCGCGCACAAGCGGATCGGGCGTGGCGGCAAGGTTTTCGGGTGCCTCAAGTTCCGCACCATGATCCTCGATGCGGAAGGATGCCTCAACGAGTATCTTTCCCACCATCCGCATGCGGCTATCGAGTGGCAGCGCGAGCAGAAGCTGAACTTCGATCCGCGCGTGACGGCGATTGGACGCTTTCTGCGCAGCTCGAGCCTGGATGAGCTGCCCCAGCTCATCAATGTACTGCTCGGCGACATGAGCCTCGTCGGCCCCCGCCCTGTGACGAGCAGTGAGCTCACCCATTACGGAAGCTCTGTGGAGTTCTACAAGAGTGTGCGCCCCGGCATCACGGGCCTCTGGCAGGTCAGCGGCCGCAACGATGTCGGGTATGCAACGCGCGTCGCGCTCGATGAACGGTATGTGCGCGAATGGAACTTGGCACTCGATGCCAGCATCCTTTTACGGACTCCGATGGTCGTGCTGTCGCGGCAGGGAGCGCGGTAATCATGTCGGCGGGTCGTTCCATGAACAATGCGTTTTCGTCGCCGACGATCAGCGTCCTGATGTCGACATATGCGAAGGAAAAGGCGTGCAACCTGAAGGCTTCGCTCGAAAGCCTTTTCCAGCAGACCCGCCGACCGGACCAGATAGTGCTCGTGGTGGACGGTCCTGTAGACGGGGAGCAGGAGGACGTCATCGCTTGCTACAGGGAAGACAAGCGTGTTCCCTTGTTCACTCTCATCCGACATGAGACGTCACAGGGGCTCGCCGAGGCGATGAATTCTGGCCTCGGTTCCTGCATCGGCACGTTCATCCTACGGATGGACAGCGACGATCTGTGCGATGCGGACCGCATCCAGGTGCAGCTCGCTTATGCGGAGGCTCACCCCGGTACGGATGTAATCTCGTCATGGTCAGAAGAGTTTTTCGAGGATGGGTCGCCGTCCCGGATGAAGGTGTCGCCTGTCTCTCATGATGCGGTCGTGAGCGCGCTGCGCTGGCGAAACGTCATCGTTCACCCGACACTCTTCATCAAGGCGGAATGGCTGCGCCGCGTGGGCGGGTATCGTGCAAAATACGGCATGCTCGAGGATTACGATCTCTTCGTGCGCCTCGCTCTGTCCGGAGCGCGGTTTCATGTGATCCCCAAGGTTCTTGTGCGCGTTCGTGCATCCGCCGCTCTTCACAACAGGCGCGGGGGATTGCGTTATTGCCTCAAGGAAATGCGCTTCCGCCTCGACTGCCTTGCTTCGGGCTTTCTGAACTTTGGTCAGTTTCTGGTGGTGGCACCGATGTATGCAGCGTTCCGCCTCGTATCGGGGCCGATGAGGCGCCACCTCTATGTTCTCGCACGCACCTGATTTCCGCATCCTCGATCTTGAAACCTGTTCCGCATCCGTGAAGCGGTAATCGGAGAGGCGCCATGGACGAGATTACCCCTAAGTTCAACATGTCATTCGAGACCATCGGACGCGCAGCACCCCGGCATCCCAATGTGTTGAGAGCGGATTGGCGGGCCAACGCCCAACGTTTCTTGCTTGGCTTTTCAGTTGTCGTTCTGGTCGCGATTGTCGCCTGGCCGCTTCTGCCGCGTCGCTATGAATCCTACGCGACAATCGTGATGCGCCCGACCGATGAAGAGGGACGCGCTGATCGTGCGCCGGCATTGAGGCAGTCTCTGGATGAGAGCGCCATCCAGTCAGAGGTCGACATCATCGGCTCGCCCGGTGTCGCCGCGACGGTCATAGACCGCCATCGGCTCATAGACGATCCTGAGTTCAACCGGCGCATCGGCGGTGTGAGCGGTCGCCTGCGTCAATGGGCGAGCGTAGTCGTCCCTTCGCTCGCTGGACCGTCCAGAAATTCCGACCAGATTCGAGCCGAACTGCGGCAGAAGCTTCAACAGCATCTCAACGTGTCGCGTGACAGGCGTTCTTACACGGTCAAGCTCGGATACTGGTCGTCGGACCCGGCGAAGGCTGTTGCCCTGACCTCGACACTGCTGTCCGCCTATGTGGACGATCAGCTCGCCCGCAAGCGCCAGAGCATCGACAGCATGACGCGCTGGCTGAACGAGCGCGTCGCCATCCTGCGTTCGAAGTACGATGCGTCCTCGCGGACGGTCAGTCAGTTCATGGTTCAGTCGAATCTCATCGACAGCGGCGAGCAGATCGCCCTGGACCAGCAACTGACATCCCTCGGCACGGAAGCGGCGCAGGTCCGCGCCCGCGCGATCGAAGCGAAGACTCGGGCCCAGGCGCTCACGCAGCTGCAGAAAGCGGGATTGCTCGAACAATCGCCTGAGGTTCTGTCGTCGCCCACCGTTCAACGTTTAAAGGAGAGCCTTGCAGCGACTTTCGCGAAGCCTGTCGTGCTGGCGCGCGATCTGCAGGCGATCAATGCCGAGATCACGCTGGAAGCAAGCCGGATCTGGCAGGCGGCGGAAGCCGAAGCGCAAAATCTCGCTCAGCGCGATGTCCTTCTGCAGCAGGAAATCCAGTCCCTCCGCAGCGTCGTTTCCCAGCGGCGCCAGGCTGAAATCAAACTCGAAGAGCTGCGCCGTGAGGCTTCCATCGACAAGACCGTTCTCGACGATGCCTTGACGCGGCTTCGTGACCAGACCGCTCGCGCCGATGCGCTGCGTCCTGATATCGAAGTTCTGGCGCAACCCGAAATGCCGCTGCGCGCGACATTTCCCGATCCGCTCCTGACCGCGCTGGGCACTTTGCTGTTGGCGACTCTTGCCGGTCTGACGATGATCTGGCGGCCTGTGATCACAGCATTGTCCGGCCTGTTGCGAGGCAGGGCATGACGGCGATACGGAACCTTTGCGCGTCGCCATTGGCCTGGCTTCCGCCGGCCCTTGCGTTCTGCTGGGTTCTGCTTCTCACGCAAACGGCGAACTACGGAAACGCTGCCTACACGGCTCCTTTGCTTGTTGCCGGAGTTCTTGTGGGCGGGTTTGCGCTCAGAACGCTGACGAAGGACCACACCCGGACCACGGCGTTCCTGCTGATCTTCGCGATATTCTTCTTGAGCCTCAACTTTCGGGTGAGACCTCTGGGCGAGGTTGGTCTTGATTGGCAGAACGGCACGAAGTTCGCCGCATGGACTGCCATCGTCGCCTTTGCCCTTCTGCGCTGGCGGCAGATCGTATATCTGTTCAGGGAGCCTGTTGTCCTTTTCGCGCTGGCTTATGCGGGAGTGGCTTTCGTCTCTGCTCTCTGGTCGGAGGTTATGCTCTACTCGGCGGCCAGTGCGTTCGGGCTTTTTGCGTATCTTGCGCTGGCCTGCCTCGCCGTCGTCGATCTCGGCGAGGAGAGGGCGCTGCGCGTCATGCTCTGGACGCTGTTCGCCTACATCGCTTGTTCCATTCTTACCCTGTTCGCTGCTCCCGACATCGCATGGCTGCCGCCCTCCGTAGAGGAGACGGCATGGCGTTTCCGCGGACTTGCCGGGCATCCGAATGTGCTGGGGCAACAGGTCGGTATTTTCATCGTTCTCGTCATCATCAGCTTTCGGCGGCAGTTGATCTCGAAATCCGCTTTCGCGGCGCTGCTCCTGTTCGGTGTTCTCGTTCTTCTTGCCGCACAGAGCCGAACCGCACTCATTGCCGTCGGCGCAGCGGGCGCTGTCGTCTTTTTCCGGAAAAGCCCGCTTGGCCCTATCGTCGTCTTCCTGGCGGCGCTGGCGCTGGCCATTCTCCTGCTCATCATCGCGGTCGGGGGCGGGGAGCTCATCAAGGAGTTTCTCGGCAGCTTCAGCCGCACGGGCCTCTCCGACGAGGTGTTCACCCTGACCGGGCGCACGGAAATATGGGGCGTTGCGCTCGAGCGGCTTCTCGAGAGGCCGCTTTTTGGCTGGGGCTTCAACGGCACCGAGGATCTGATTGCGCGGAGCGTGCGGGCGAACTTCACCGGAACGGCCATCAACACGCATAACATGTTTCTCCAGAGCCTTCTCTCTCTGGGCATCGTCGGCTCCATTCCCGGCTTTGCGATGCTTGCCATTCTGCTCGGGCGCTATCTGTTCAACCCCGATCCGGCGCGCGATCTCGTGGTCGCCTACTTGATCCTCAATGGACTTGGTGAAGCAGAGCTTTTCGCGACACCCGTTTTACTGACGCTGGTGTTCTTCTGGGTTGTCGCCCGCGAAGGCGACAAGATATCCGATGTTCCTGCAAGGCACGTCGGTTCGATGGCTTTTCCTGCGGCTCATTCCTAACGATGAGAACAACGATGGCGAGCAGCATACCTATGGATTGCGACATGGCTCTCAACCGCATCGGAGCGAGCCAGACAGACGAAATGAGCAGCATGGCGCAAAGTGTTGACCAGCCTGCAAGTATTGTTGTTCGCCCTGGTGTCAGGCGTGTTCTGCTTTGGCATTGGGGGCGGGCAGGCGCGGGCTCGAAGTTCACCTATGAACTCGTGCGCGCCTTGAAAAGCGTTCCGGGCATATTGCCCTTCCTCGCCGCGGCGGAAGGTTCGGAGCTCGCGGCATTGGCGCAATCGATTCCGGATGTGCCGCTCTGGGCCATGCAGACTTTCCGTGGCGACAAGACGACGTGGGCCGGAAAACTTGCTGCCGCGCGCGGCCTCTTTGGCCTGCCGCGCCTGAAGCGCCAGTTCCAGCGGGCTCTTCGTGAAAGCTCCGCTGATGTCGCCATCTGCACCATGCAATCCATTTGGGATGCCGCAACGCTCGCCCTGCTGCGGCGGCGCGTGAAGCGTTTCATTTTCGTCCTGCACGATGCCAAGCTGCATCCGGGCGACTGGTATCCCTTCCGCCAACTGGTGATCCGTCGGGAGGTCGAGGCTGCCGATGCGCTCATCGTGCTCTCCGACCATGTGGGGCTCGAGGCGCACCGCATTTACAATTTCCCGCGCGACCGGATCTGGACCGTGCCGCACGGTTCGTTCACCTATGGTGCTGGTGCCGTCACGCCCCGTGCGTTTCCGCGCGAGCGCCCGTTGCGCCTGCTCTTTCTTGGACGGATTGTCGCTTACAAAGGGTTGGGGCATCTTCTCGATGCCTATCGCATTCTCGTGGAGCGCGGCGTTCGTGTGGAACTTGACATCGTCGGCTCCGGCGATCTCGGGCCCCATGCCGCACAGATGGAGGGGCTTCCCGGAATCTCCGTCGTGAACAAATGGGTCAATGACGATGAGATCGCCAATGCGCTTGCGCGGGGGGATGTTGCCGTTCTGCCTTATGTGGAAGCGAGCCAGTCGGGCGTTGCCGCAACGGCGCTGACGGCGGGTCTTCCCATCGTCGCGACACCGGTCGGAGGCCTTGTCGAGCAGGTGAGCGACGGCCGCACGGGAGTGATCGCGAAGGGCATGGCCGCGAGCGATCTCGCCGATGCCATCGCGCGCTTCGCGAATGACGCGGAGTTTTACGAAAGCTGCTCTGCCAACGCCTTGCGTACATCGCAGGAAAGTCTCGGCTGGGAGAGCATTGCGGAGCGCGTCGGACAGATCGTTCAGGAAGTTCTGGCACGACCGGAAAGGTGCAACGAGCGATGCCTGCCGGCTTAAGGCCCGACGCGACAACAGCGGACTTTCTGGCGCTGCCGGGTGCGGTGCAAGGTTTGCGGAACAGCCGTGCGCTCGCATGGCTGGGGGTTCCGCTCGCCTATGCCGTTGGTACTTCGCTTCTCAGTCTCTTGAGCGCTGGAACGTCGCTTCTTGCGCCAACCCTTCTCGGGCCATCCGCGTTCGGTGCGTTCGCGCTTCTCTCCAGCCTGTTCCAATATGCCGGTAAATTCGATCTCGGCCTGTCGCAGCTTGCGGATCGCGAATTGACGGCGGCGAAATCAACGGATGAAGCGCAGGCCCGGAGCGCCGAAATTCTGCGCGCCAGTTGGGCCGTCGGACTTGTCATCCTCAGTGTCGTCGTGCCGCTGGCGGCGTTTGCTGCTTTCTTCAGCGGGCGCCTTTCGGCCATCGATACGGCGCTGGCTGTGGGGGGCGGCGCATTCGCCATGATCGCGAACACGCCTGTAACGCTCTATCGGGCAAGTTCGCGGATTTGGGAGTTCACGGTCCTTGCGCTTCTGCTGCAGGTTGCGATGACGGCTCCGCGTCTTGGCGGCATTCTCTATGCGGGCGTCACGGGCTGCTTCGTCGTGCTGCTCGTCTGGTACGGCGTGCTGGCAGGAACGCTTGCACGTCCGGCACCGCGCCCGCGCTCCGGATCGCTCGCACCGATCTTTCCAGTTCTGCGAAGCGCCTTGCCACTCTTCGTGTTCAACGCCCTGTGGCTGGTTTATATGACCGCCAATCGTTGGATCGCCGCGATCTTTTCGTCGCCCGTCGAGCTTGGGCTTTTCGCCTTTGGCGCCAATCTCGCCTTCATCGGGCTCGGGCTTCTTTCGACGATCGCGCAAGTCCGTTATCCGAAGCTTCTTGGACAGGCCGTGCATGCCCCGCGCGGAGCATGCTCGCATGTTATCGAGCGTGAGGCTCACTTGGTCGCGCTCGGCCTCACGATCATTGCGGCGCTTGCCATCGTGCTTGTTGAGCCTGTGATCGACAGGCTCTTTCCTTCGTATGGCGATGCGACCTCGCTCACTGTCGTGTTCGCGATCTCGTGCATTCCGCTCGGTGTCGTCGCGTGGCTCATTCCCATCTCGATGGCCATGTCGCGGCGACCGCGCCGCGAGGGGCTTACGATTTTCGTTCCGGCTTATCTCATTCTCGCCGGTGCGATGTTCATGGGAGACAAGCTCGCCGGAGGAACCGGCCAGGCATGGGGATGCACCATCGCCGCGCTGACGCTTGTCATCAGTCTCGCGATGCTCATGCACGTCCACGGGCTGCTCTCACGACGCGCGATGGCGCGGGTGATTGCAGTTCAGATCATTCTTGTTGCCGCCACATCCGTCGCCGCGTGGCTGTTCCCCATCACGCACAGTTTCGCCGTCCCAAGTCGCCTCAAGGAGAGCCACGAGATGCCGCCCACGGGATGGAAGCTCGCCTTCTCCGAGGACTTCTCGAGTTTCCGGTTGTGGAACGGCTCTGGCGGGATCTGGGAGCCGCATTATCCGTGGGGCGCGCGGACGAACCCGCCCAATCACGAATTGCAGTACTACGTCGATCCGCGTCCGGGAGGAGAGGCGGGTGACTTCAACGATCTCAACCCGTTTTCCATCGAGGACGGAAGCCTCGTCATTCGCGCACGTCCGGCGGAAGGAAAGGTGAAGTTCTCTTATGTGTCCGGCCTCATCTCGACCGCGCAGAGCTTCACCATGCTTTACGGATATGTGGAGATCCGGGCGAAGCTCCCGAATGGAAAAGGACTCTGGCCGGCCTTCTGGCTGGCGCCGAAAGATCACAGCTGGCCACCGGAACTCGACGTGATGGAGGTTCTGGGCGACAGAACGCGAACGCTGTTCATCTCCATGCACACGAGCGGGAGCGGAGGAAGCGTGCAATCACAGGCGCGCATTTCAACACCCGATCTTTCCGCTGCCTATCACACCTACGCCGTCAAATGGACGCCGGAGGAAATCGTCTGGTATTTCGACGGACGCGCCGTTGGTTATGCGCCGACGCCTTCCGATATGCACAAGCCCATGTATCTCATTGCCAATCTCGCCGTCGGCGGTGGATGGCCCGGGCCTCCCGATTCCTCAACACTCTTTCCGGCAGAGTATCGTATCGACAGCGTACGTGTTTTCGCTCCGCCCGTTCCCTCCACGAAATGAGCGGAAAGAAAGCCTCGATGCCCGACAGTAATAGTTCTTCATCGTACATGCCTGCGTCTGTCGCCGAAGACAGCGGCGCGGCTGCGCGCAGGCACAATCTCTTTGCGAAAGGCTTTGCACTCATCGAGGCGACGCGCGCGGATCGCTGGCTGCGGCCGCTCGCTCAAGGGGACGGCGTGATCCTGATGTTCCATCATGTCCGGCCCGCACGGGAGCGCCCGTTCTGCCCGAACCAGTATCTGGAAGTGACGCCGGAATTCCTGGACATGACGATCACGGTTCTGAAGCGCGAGGGATTTGACATCATCTCTCTCGACGAGGTTCCGCGACGTCTGAAGTCCCCGCGTGGGAACAAGCCTTTCGCGGTCATTACGTTCGATGACGGCTATCGCGACAACATCGAATATGCGTGGCCCGTGCTGAAGCGCCACAAGGTGCCGTGGACCATCTTCGTGGTGGCGGACTTTGCTGATGGGCATGGCCGATTGTGGTGGCACGAGATCGAAGCCGCCATCGCACGGCAGGACAGGATCAGCTTCAGCCTCGACGGCTCGATGGAAGTGATGGAGGTTCGTACGCTTGATGAGAAGAAAGCGGCTTTCGAAACTCTTGTTCAACGGTTGAAGGCTGGGCCTGAGGATCGTCTGAGGGCGGTTGCCGCCGAGCTTGCGGCGCAGATCAATCTCGATCCCAACCGGCTCGTGCGCGATTATTGCGCCACATGGGACGAGTTGCGCGCCCTTGCGAAGGATTCCGATGTCACCATCGGATCGCACACGGTCACCCATCCCATTCTCGCGCGCCACGAAGACGATTTCGTGCGCAGGGAAATGCTGCAAGGAAAAGCGGCCGTTGAAGAGCGCCTCGGCATTCAGGTTCGCCACATGGCCTATCCGCTGGGGGATCGCAATTCGGCGGGCGACCGCGAATTCCGCTTGAGCCGGGAGGCGGGGTTCACCACTTGCCTCACGACACGTCCGGGGCATGTCTTTCAAAAGCACGCGCAGAATTTGACGGCGTTGCCGCGAGTTTCCATCAACGGGCTGTACCAGACCGAGCCGGCCCTGCGCGCCCTTCTTTCCGGGGTGCCATTCCTGCCCTGGGAAATCGGCAATCTCGGGCTCAACTGGCCTTGAACGGCGTGGTCGAAAAGCGCCGTTCTTATGCAAAGCTTAACCTAATCAAGCATTTGTGGGCCATTGAAGCCCCGCGCGGCTTGCCAAACCAACGTTCCTCTGCGTAACATTATTGGTGCATGTCCGCGCGTGGGGAACTGCGAAAGCAGGCGTGGGCCTGGAAGGAATGGTTGCATGGCGGCTATAGTTTTGGCGCTTCTCATTGGCGGGGCCGCCACGTTTGCGGGCATGTGGTCGTCGTTCGGCCTGTTATGGGCGCTCGTCGCGGCGCCGTTCGGCGGCAGCTTGCTGGCGGGAATCGCCGCCATCGCCCTGGCTTTCCGCAACAAGGCGCGTCGCACCAGCGAGAAGGCCGTTGCGGTCAAGGGGCAAACCAAGCTCTCGCTTCGCTAATCGCCTCCCAATCGCGAGTGGCGCTCTCCAACAGCGATATTTGCAACTCGCAAAGCATGTCGAGCGCCCCAGTTTTACCCGGCGCGCAGCAAGCCGCTTGTAGGATCAAGAATTTCGCTCAGACGAAGAAGTAGTCGTCCTGCGGGTGCATTTGCGTGGGCGAGACGTGGTCGAGCGTGGTGACGAGCGTCGCTTTTGCCATCGGCGTCGTCTTGTATTTCACCAACGTGTTGCCTTTCCCGTCCGACGTGAAGGACAACAGGCCGTCCGACACCGGGTCCGCCCCCTGGTAGTTTTTGAAAAGGGCGCGCAGATCGAGCATGTCGACGCCCGGCGTGAAATCCGTCACATGGCCGGCGCGAACGGGAGCCTTCGTGAAGAGGAAGATATCTTTGCCCGAGTTGCCTGTGAGCGTGTCGGCATAAGAGCCTGCCTGCAGGATGTCGTTGCCTGCGCCGCCCTTGAGAGTGTTGTCCCCGACGCCGTTCGACTTGATCCAGTTGTTGAGGCTGTTGCCGATCGCCGTCTGATCGCCCTTGCCGGTCAGGGTCAGGTTTTCGACATTGGACGGCAACCGATAGGAGCGGAGATTGGTCTTGACCGTATCGGTTCCCTGATTGGCCTTTTCCACGACCCTGTCGGCAACGTTCTCGACGATGTAGGTGTCGTCACCTTTCGAGCCGAGCATCCTGTCCCCGCCTTCCTTTCCGTCGAGCAAGTTCCGGGCGGAGGTGCCTGTCAGTGTATCCCAATCGTAAGTCCCGGTGATGGCCTTCGTCGGCTTGGCGCTCGCCTTGAGCGCGAAGAGCTCGGAGGGCGTACCGGTGTCCGTATCGATGTCGCCAGGCATTGCCGCATAGGCGCGGATGTAATCGATTTGAAGGCTCGCCGGAAAGCTGGTGCTGGCGTTTGGACTTCCCGGCCACACCCCGCCGACGGCGAGATTGGCGAGCATGTACATCGGCTTGTCCATGCCGGCAGGCGTCGCAGTCTGAAAAACCAGTTGCCCGTCGAAGTACCAGGAGATCAGATCCTTCTGCCAATCCACGCCGTAGGTGTGGAATCCGGTTGTCAGGCCCGAGAGGGTGATCTCGTTGCCGGTCTGCTGGTAATTGCCGTAGTGGACCGTCGTGTTGAGAGTGTTCGGCTGACTGCCGATGACCTCCATCACGTCGATTTCCGGAGGCCAGGATTGATCCGTCGGCAGGAGCCAGAAGGCCGGCCACAGGCCCTGTCCGGCAGGGAGCTGGGCGCGCATCTCGAAATAACCGTAGGTCTGGCTGAAGGAATGGTAGGTCGTCACCATTCCGGAGGTGTAATTGTAGCCGTTGACCGCCGACTTGAGCGAAGCCGGCGTCGGCGCTGCGGTGATGTTCAGGACGCCGTTATTGACCTTGTAAGTGCCGAGCGACTGCGTGGCCGCGTAATTCGCGTTGATATACCACTGTTCTTCGCCGTTGCTTTCGTTGGTGCCGCCGTTCGCCGCCGCCCAGGGATAGCCTGTGTCCCAGGTTCCGCCCGCGCCATTCCAATAGCTGAACGCATTGAACTCGTCGCTGAACGTCAATACTGCCGTTCCGGCGAGATTATTTGGATTAATAGCCATAACGTCTCTCGAAAATTAATATGAGGCAAATAAAGCTTGCCTTGGTATTGAAAGATCGGCGTCGAATTGAAATCCAAATAAACTTGGCAAGCTTGCTTCTCCGAAGAATGGAATAATTTTCTTGGCAGAAGTATGATTTTTCCCAAAAATACTTGGTACGCTAGCGTACAATTCTTCGAAGCTTGACTGAAGAAGTAGAAACGATACTTCTTTACGAAACGAAGCCCCGCAATTCATCGTAAGTCCGCCTCCGCAGCGGCGTTTGGTTAATGTTTATTTAATTCAAGACATTCCCTTAGGTTATCTCAATCAAAATATGCCAAGCTTGAGGCTGTTTGTGCGAACGTGCTTAATGGATTTGCTTAACGTGACGATGCGAAAACGTGAAAATCTTCCTTTGTAATCGCTTAGAAGCTGTGCGTGAAAAGGAGGTAAGTCGCGCTTAAGCCGCAGAGAACGTAGGAAAGCCCACGCAAGTAAGGCCTGCTGAACCGGAACAGCAGGTACGAGAGCAGCATGGCGAGCAGCAGATTCCACAAGCTGCCGGCAACACGGCTCATGCCACCGAAATCGCTGGCGCTGTCCAGCGTGCTGAGGCTGTTGAGAATCCAGGCGGCTGAAAACGCAAAGCATGCCAGCCCCCAGCCGAAACTCGGCCAGGAAAAGGGGAGGCCGGGAATCCGGTCCTTCCGCTGGTCGGCGACTTCAAAAGGCTCGTCGTCTTCGTACCAATCGTGATGGTCGTTAGAAAAATGTCTCATGGGACAACTTCGATCATTCAATAATCGAAATTGTGTAACATTGGACGAAGCGTTTGCCTCCTGTCGAAACAAAGAGGAATGGATGCGAAAAGCGATAAAAGGGGCGGGCGCGGCCTGATTTTCTTTCCGGCTCTGCCGCCGAGCCGTATTCGCCAAGCCCCAAGCCTACAACCCTAGGGAAGGGACGCGCTGAAGATCGGCCCTGAGCCCTTGCGTACTCGCCGAGAGGTCCGCCGCTCACCAGCGGCTGATGATCTCCATCAAGCCCATGCCCGGCGCGAGAAGAAGGAAGGCCCAGACGAACGAGGACGCCCAGTTCGCGGCCTGGAAGAGCACGGGCGGCATGAGGAAGACGCCGGCGATCAGCGGGATGACTGCGCGGGCAGGGCCGAAGAACCGGCCGATGAAGACGGCCCACGCGCCGAAGCGAAGAAAGAAGCGCTCGCCGCGAGTGACGAGATGCGGGTTGCGCGAAAGCGGCCAGAGCCCATAAGCGGCAGTCTTGAAGCGCTGGCCGACAGCGAAGGAAAGCCAGTCGCCCGCGCCCGCACCGAGCGCTGCGCCCAGCCAGACGTGCCAAAAGGGAATATCCGTTGCGGGCAGCATGAACCCGATAGCGACGAGGATCGCGGTTGCCGGCAGCAGCAGGGAGAGAAAAACCAGCGACTCGCCGAATGTCAGAAGCCCGACGACGAACGGCGCATAGTCCTGATTGGCGCGAACGAACGCGACGAAGGCGGTCTTGAGGGTTTCGATGTCCATCGGGGTCGGTGATCCGGCGTGTCGAACAGGAGCGATAGGCGGTTTTGTCATATTCTGTGATCGATCAGATCACATTGCGCAATTTGATGCAGGACCTTGAATGCGTTAACCCGGAAGCCTTCTACGGGGCATCGGCAATGAACATTCTCTCCATTCAATCGCATGTCGCCTATGGTCATGTGGGCAATGCGTCGGCGGTCTTTCCCATGCAGCGCCTGGGAGTCGAGGTCTGGCCGATCCACACGGTGCAGTTTTCGAACCACACCGGTTACGGCTCCTGGAAGGGGCGGGTCTTTGACGGTCCCGCCATCGAGGATCTTGTGGAAGGCATCGCCGAGCGCGGCGTTCTACCCCGTTGCGATGGCGTACTCTCCGGCTACATGGGCTCCGCCGATATCGGCAACGCCATCCTCGGCACGGTCGCGCGGGTGCGCGAGGCCAATCCCGACATGCTCTATTGCTGCGATCCGGTGATCGGCGATGTGGGGCGAGGCATCTTCGTGCGTCCGGGCATTCCGGAATTCATGCGCGATCAGGCGGTTCCTGCCGCCGACATCATCACGCCGAACCAGTTCGAGATCGATTATCTCTCCGGCATCGAGACGAACACTGTCGCGGCTCTGAAAAAAGCGATCCTCGCCGTTCAGAACATCGGCCCGAAGGTCATTCTCGTCACGTCGGTCGAGACCGATGTGACGCCGAGCGATTCCGTGGATCTCGTCGTCGGCGAAGGCGGGCGCTTCTGGGCCATCCGGACGCCGAGGCTCTCGGTCAACGTGAATGGCGCGGGGGATGCGATTGCGGCGCTCTTCTTCGTGCACTACGCGCGCACGCGCTCTGCCGCGTTGGCGCTTGTAGAGGCGGCATCTTCGATCTACGGCTTGTTGAAGCGCACCGAGGAGGCTGGCTCACGCGAAATCCTCACCGTTGCGGCGCAGGATGAATTCGTGTCGCCGACCTACCGTTTTTCCGTCGAAGAGATCTGACCTCATGTCCTATCCCCTCTACACGCTCGATGTTTTCACGGACACGCAACTCGCGGGCAACCCGCTTGCCGTCGTTCTCGATGCCGAAGGGCTCGATGATGGCCGGATGCAGGCGATCGCGCGGGAGTTCAATCTCTCCGAAACGGTGTTCGTCTTCCGCCCGCAGGACCCGCGCCAACGTGCGGATATCCGCATTTTCACGCCCGCGCGTGAATTGCCTTTCGCAGGCCATCCGACGGTCGGCACGGCAGTGCTTCTGGCGGTGCTCGACAGGAAGGGCGAGGCCGGCGCTCTCGCTTTCGGCCTGAAGGAGAAGGTCGGCATCGTGCCTTGCGTCGCGGAAGTGGAGACGAGCCGCAAGGGATACGCGCGCTTTCGCCTGCCGCGACTTCCCGCCGTGTGGGGCGATGGCAAGGAAGCGTCCCAGTGCGCGTGGGCCCTCGGGCTCGATCCAGCGGAGATCGGGTTTGACCGCCATGTGCCGAGCCGTCATTCGGCGGGCGTCGCTTACGATCTCATCCCCGTTTCCTCGCTCGATGCTCTTGCACGCGCCAGGCCGCAGGGAGAAGCCTTCGACAAGGTGTTCGGCGACAGCGACCATCCGGCGGCCTATGTCTACACGCGCGCCGCAACGGCGACGGGTCTTGCTTTCCGGGCGCGCATGTTCGGCCCTGGCATGGGCATCGGCGAAGACCCCGCGACGGGTAGCGCCGCAGCCGCCTTCGCCGGCGCGTTGATGCAATGCGAGCCGTTGGGCGACGGCGAGCACAACGTCCTCATCGAACAGGGCTTCGAGATGGGGCGTCCGAGTCAGATCGCGCTGCAGCTCACCATCGAGAAGGGCGCTCTCGTCTCCGCCGAGATCGGCGGTGGCGCCGTTGTGGTGAGCCGGGGCGAACTTCTCCTATGAATCAGGAAATCCTCATCACTCACGCCGCCAGCGTGGAGGCGCGGGTGGAAGAGCGGGAATGGCCTTGGGCCGTGGCGAACCGGGAGCGCATCGCAGCCAACTGGCAGCGCCGCAAGGCACTCAAGCCGAAGATGTTCAATGGCCGCGTTCTGGCCCTGCGCGAGATGGAGCTGAACGCGGACAAGTGCCGCATGGTCTATTCGGAGATGGACTATTCCGATTTTGTCGGCTGGCTCGATTTGCCCGACCGTGACACCGGCGTCGCCAACGGCTTTGCCGTGGGGGCTTTGCAGGGCTCTGACGGTGGCTTCATCTGCGGCGTCATGGCCGATCATACGGCGAATGCCGGGCGGGTTTATTTCGCCGCCGGGACGCCGGACCGCTCGGACGTTCTGCCAGATGGCACGGTCGATCTCGCGACAAGCCTTACTCGCGAACTCGAAGAAGAAACCGGGCTGGCGACGGGCTACGCCGTGTCCGACGACTGGATCGTCGTTCGCCGCTGGCCTGCGGTGGCGCTGGTCCGGCAGGTCGTCGTGCCGGAGCCTGCTGACGCTCTTGCCGAACGGATCCGCGCGAACATCGTCCGGCAGGAGGAGCCCGAGCTCTCCGATGTCAGGATCGTTCGCGGTCCTGCCGACATCGATCCGAAGACGATGCCGCAATGGCTGCAAACGTTCTTCGCGTGGCGCTTTTCTTAGCGGTAGCCGTAGCGGGACTTGGTGGCGCTGATCATGCGGCGCGCCTCAGCATCGCGCCCGGCGGCGCAGGCCGCTGAGGCCTTGCCGATGTCTGCCTCGACGCGGTTGTAAACCGAGGCATTGACGTGGCCCATCCGGCGATCGTTCTCCATGATCGCCCGATACTCTTCGATCTCGGCCTGGCAGCCTGTCGCTGCGTTGACGGGTGAGGGCGGGGCGGACGCGCCAGTCTGGGTGCAGGCGGACAGGATCAAAGCCGCAAGAGCCGCAGGCAGCGCGCAAAGACCGTTCCTCATGAAAATCCCCCTCGTTGGACATGTCCCGCTCATGGCCTAGCTTGAGCTGGGCGAGGCGGTTTTCAAGTCCCGCCAAGCTCATCATATCTGCAATGCGGCTTGCCAGGCGGGCTGGTGGTCGATAAAAGCGGATATCGCGTCGCTTTGAAGGTGACGCTTCCCAGGAGGAACGGGCCGCGATGTTCATCGGCTCCACCAGCGCCCTGACGACCCTTGCCGCTTCCGCGGCCGGTCGCGCGCGCCTCCTTGGCCTTCTTCTCCTTAGTCGCCCCTGAGGGTCGGCTGGGCGAATGTGCCTGGGCTCTCAGGGGTTCGAAAAGACATCGAAACCACTTGAGCGCTTTTTTTGTGAGCGCCCCCTGAGAAGGCTTAAAATATGTCCGTTTCCGCCAAAGACCGCGTCCTGATCTTCGACACCACCTTGCGCGACGGCGAGCAATGCCCTGGCGCGACCATGACGCTGGAAGAAAAGCTCGCGGTCGCCGATCTGCTCGACACCATGGGCGTCGACATCATCGAGGCGGGTTTCCCCATTGCCTCCAATGGCGACTTCGAGGCGGTGTCCTTGATCGCTCAGCGCATCAAGAATTCGACCGTCGCCGGTCTTGCCCGCGCCATCACGGCCGACATCGCGCGCGCCGGTGAGGCTGTGCGCCATGCGGCGCGCCCGCGCATCCATACTTTTGTCTCTACCTCACCGATCCATCTGGCGCATCAGATGCGCAAGACCGAGGAAGAGGTTCTGGAAATCATTATCAAGACCGTGACCCAGGCCCGCAACCTCGTCGATGACATCGAGTGGTCGGCGATGGATGCCACGCGCACGCCCATCGAATACCTGTGCCGATGCGTGGATGCCGCCATCAAGGCGGGAGCCACCACCATCAACCTGCCCGACACCGTGGGCTATGCGACGCCGGACGAGTATCGCGACATGTTCAAGGCCGTGCGCGAGCGCGTGCCGAATGCGGACAAGGCGATCTTCTCCGCCCATTGCCACAACGATCTCGGCCTCGCGGTCGCGAATTCGCTCGCGGCATTGGAAGGCGGTGCGCGCCAGATCGAATGCACGCTCAACGGTATCGGGGAGCGTGCAGGCAATGCGGCGCTGGAAGAGATCGTGATGGCGATCAAGACGCGTGGCGATGTGTTGCCCTACGAGACGGGCATCGAGGCGGCCATGCTGACGCGCGCCTCGAAGCTCGCTTCTGCCGCCACCTCGTTCCCGGTGCAGTACAACAAGGCCATCGTGGGCCGGAACGCCTTCGCGCATGAAAGCGGCATCCACCAGGACGGCATGCTGAAGAATGCGCAGACCTACGAGATCATGACGCCGGAGAGCGTCGGCGTGTCCAAGACATCCCTCGTCATGGGCAAGCACTCGGGCCGCGCGGCTTTCCGCAACAAGTTGGAAGAGCTGGGCTACAACCTCTCCGATAACCAGTTCCAGGATGCATTCGAACGCTTCAAGGATCTGGCCGACCGCAAGAAGCACGTCTACGACGAGGACATCGAGGCGCTGGTCGATCAGAACATCGCCACCGCGCATGACCGCATCAAGCTGGTCTCGCTCTCCATCGTCGCCGGCACGCGCGGCCCGCAGCGCGCTACCATGCGCCTGCAGGTGGACGGCAACACGGTGATCGAGGAGCAGGAGGGCAATGGCCCGGTGGACGCTACCTTCAACGCCATCAAGGCGCTGGTGCCGCACGAGGCCGTGCTGGAGCTCTATCAGGTCCATGCGGTGACCGAAGGAACGGATGCGCAGGCCGAGGTATCCGTGCGGCTCGCCGCCGATGGGCGCAGCGTGACCTCCCGCGCTGCCGATCCGGATACGCTGGTTGCTTCCGCGCAGGCCTATCTCGGTGCGCTCAACAAGCTCATGAGCCGAGGCGCACGCCTGCACGCGCAGCACGCGGCGGAGTAAGCGGCGGGAACCATCACGCTTCCGGCACCGGCAGGGCGCCTGGCGGCTTAACGGTCGAGAGCACGAAGCTCGACCGCACATCCGCCACGCCCGGCAGGGGGAGCAGGCGGTTCATGGTGAACTCGCCGAGGCTTTCGATATCCTCGGCGACAGCATGGACCAGAAGATCGATCTCTCCCGTCAGGGCATAGCAGGCGATGACCTCCTCGTAGCTCTTGAGGCGCTCCACGAGGCGCGTGCGCCATCCGGGTTCGGACTGTTCCAGCTTGACGAAAACGAAGGCCTCGACCTCGAAGCCGAGGGCCTTGCGGTTGACGAGCGCGCGATAGCCCTCGATCACGCCGTCCTCCTCCAGCGCCTTCAACCGCCTCAGGCACGGTGAGGCGGCAAGTCCCACCTTCTCGGCCAGGGCCGCGTTTGTGATGCGCCCGTCGCCTTGCACCACGCGAAGAATGCGCCGGTCCGATGGGGTGAGGGGTCGTTTCCTTGTCATGCTCGTTGATCCGCAATGAGGTCATGAAGTGACCTAGTTCGCGGCTCCTGCGGGTCAACTCGGCGCATTCTGCCCTCGCGTGGGTGATATTCTCTCTCGACAATGACGGAGGGACGCCATGAATGCCGCGACCGGTAGCGACGACCCACGCGATTATCTCGTCGATCAAGGTTTCGAGAACTACACGCCAACGGATCACGCCACCTGGCGCACGCTTGCGAAGCGCCAGCGGGAGATCCTGCAAGGCCGGGTGGTCGATGCGTTTCTGGAAGGGCTCGACCGGCTCGGCATCGGGGAGGAGGGCATCCCCGATTTCAGGGTGATGAACCAGCGCCTCAGGGCCGCCACTGACTGGGAAGTCGTCGCCGTGCCCGGTCTCATTCCGGATCTCGCGTTCTTCCGCCTCTTGGCCGACCGCAAGTTTCCGGCGGGCTTCTGGATCCGCAAGCCCGAACAGATCGACTACATCGAGGAGCCCGACGTCTTCCACGACGTATTCGGCCATGTGCCGCTCATCATGCAGCCGCTTTATGCCGACTACCTCGAGGCCTATGGCAAGGCGGGCCTCGTCGCCGCCGAGAAGGGGGCCTTGAAGCGCCTCGCACGGCTTTACTGGTACACGGTGGAGTTCGGCCTCGCCCAAACGCCGCAAGGCTTGAGGATCGTCGGGGCGGGCATCGCGTCCTCGCCCTCCGAGACGGTCTTCGCGCTGGAGAGCCCGTCCCCCAACCGGGTCGCCTTCGATCTCGCGCGGGTGATGCGCACGCTCTATCGAATCGACGACTTCCAGGAGACCTATTTCGTCCTCGACGGTGTCGAAGCATGGCCGTCCCTCGACCTCGACCGGCTTATCCTGCTCTGGCAGGAACTTGAGGCCGAAGCCGATATCGAACCGGGCGATCTTCAGCCGGTAGACAAGGTTCTGACGAAGGGCGATGGCAGCTATCACCGGACAAAACCAAAATCGGCGGCATGAGGCCAATAAAAGGGTAGACAGGGGCCGTGCGGTTTGTTACACGCACGCCACCTCAGCGGAAACCAAGCCGCCGAGAGAAATAAAGTGTCTTTCACCAGACACTTAGAAGTAAGTGGGCGCATAGCTCAGTTGGTAGAGCAGCTGACTCTTAATCAGCGGGTCCTAGGTTCGAGCCCTAGTGCGCCCACCACTTATCTTCAATGAAATCGATAATTAGGCAGATATAAGGGGTTTCCAATACGGAGACGGTTGCCAAAATATCGCGACGGTTGCCAAACTCCGTTCATCAAGCGTTCTTCACCAGACGATGGACGGTGCCTCCAAGCAGTTGCTTTCGGGTGCTCTCCCATCCAGTCTCGAGCTTCTTCATTGCGTTGATGGCGAGACGGCGCTTGTTCACGTCCCTTGATAGTGGGGCGCCATCTGTTCGCTCATCTCGACGATGGCGCCGACCTCGGCTTCTTCATATAACGCGATTGAGGTCACGGCCCCTGCAGACTCGACCATATCCCTTCCAGCATGTCGGGATTGAGGATCATTCCTGACGACGTGCGGATGACCGCGTGTTGCCCGGCTGGGGCCTCCTGTGTCATGGCCCAGTGAACGGCCTCGCGAAGCGACGTGAAGTTTTGCGCGTGTTCCCAATCGAGGCGGGCTTCATCCACTTTCCCGCCGACCGGTTCGTACTGGAGGCTGGCCGGCCCATCCAGATCGGTTTTCGTGAGCATGGCGGATCCTCCGATCTTCGGGCCATGATCCTTCGTTTCGGACCATGCTCCCGTGATGCGTCATGCCAACGGGAAAGGCTGGCGCGCGTTCCAAGCAACGCGCGCCCTTGTCCTACTTGCTATCCCGTTTGGCCTGCGCCGTCTTCCCAGCTTGCGAGATCCGTCCGGCGTGCATCTCGCTCCCGATGCGCTCGGCTTTCGGGTTCTCACTGGAGGCCATGCCTTTTCCGGCTGTCCGTCCCGGTGCAGGGCGTTTCTGGGAAGCGGAGTCTCGTTTGAGCTCCAGCGCCTTGTGCGCATTCTCGCTCAGGCGCGCCCTTGCATTGCGCCGCGAACGTTCCTTGTTCAACCGCGACAAGGCTTCGCCCAACACACCCGCCTTGCGGCGGTTGCCGAGATCCTTTGCGGCGAAGTTCGTGTTCGCACGACCTTTGCCACGAACCTCGCGGCGTTGCTTGTTGGCGATGTCCTTTGCGCGGTCGCGCCGTTCGCGAATAAGCGATGTCAGGCGCGACAGTTCCGGCGTCTCGATCATGGTAAGGGCCGGGTGGTGCGTTTGCGCTACCAGTTCGTATTCATCGTCACTCAGAAGACGGCGCTCGGCACGGGTGGGTGTCGTCATTGTCCTCTCCTCGAGAGATCAGCTTAGCAATATCACGATCACCATGCCCCAGATCGTGAGGAGCGTATTGCTGACGGCATAGGTGACCGTGTAGCCGAGCCCGGGGATCTGGCTCTTGGCGCGTTCGGTTATCATGCCGAGAGCCGCTGTCGTCGTGCGTGCACCGGCGATGCAGCCAAGCAGGATCGCGGGGTCGAAGCGGAAGAGGTATTTGCCCATATAGATGCTGATGATGAGCGGGATCGTGGTGACGACAATCCCCCACAGAAAGAGACTGATGCCGAGTTGCTGAAGTCCTGCGACGAAGCTCGGCCCGGACGAGATGCCGACGACGGCAATGAAAACGTTGAGACCGACCGAGTTCATGAACCAGACGGTGGACGAGGGAATGCGACCGAAGGTCGGGCGGACCGAGCGCAGCCAGCCGAAGAACAAGCCGGAGATGAGTGCGCCGCCGGATGTCGAAAGTGTGAGCGGCACCGCTCCGATCTTGAACACGAGAGCGCCGACCAAGGCGCCGAATGTAATCGCTGCGCCGATGAAGGCGACGTCGGCGACATCCGTCGCCTTGTCGGCATAACCCAGAGCTTTCGCCGCTTTGTCGATATCCTGCGTACGGCCCACGACAGTGAGGATGTCGCCACGATGGATCTTGGTGTCGGCAAGAATCGGAATTTCCGTCGCCGTTGCGCCTCGTGTGATCTTGCGCAGGAACACGCCGCGCGCGGTGGGCCATTGTGAAAGCTCGAGCAGGCTTATGCCGTCCGCTTCGCGATTGGTGACATAGATGTCGACGCCGCCTGCCGGAACAGCGAGAAGCTCCGGATCGTCCACCTCGTCTGCGGGCGCGACTTCCTGTCCGGTCGGCAGCAGGATCTTACCATCGCCTGCGGGCTTGATGCCCCCCGGGCCGCCGCTGGGTGGAGGCGAGACCAGATCAACCAGTATGTCCCTCCGCCCCGCGAGGGCGATGACATCGCCCGCCTGCAAGACCATGTCTTCCGTGGCTTCCTGAATTTTACCGTCACGCCGGATGCGCTCAATGAAGACGCGCGCCTCGGGCACCATGGCTTCGACTTCGCGAACGCTTTTACCCACGACGACGCCGCCTTCGCGCACGCGGAATGCGCGCAACGCGAAACGATGCCATGCGCTACCAGCCCCGCCGAGTTCTTTCTTTCCACCGTGCTCCGCCTCGTAGCGCTTGCATTCCGCTGCGAGATCGATGCGCAAAAGCGCAGGGCCGATGATCGCCAGAATGATTGCGGAGCCGACCGTGCCGAAAATGTAGGTCACTGCGTAGGCCACCGGAATAGCATCGAGCAACGGCTTGGTCTGATCGGCGGGAAGACCTAACCGGTTGATGGCGTCCGTCGCGAGACCCATGGAAGCCGAGATCGTCGTGGCCCCCGCATAAAGACCCGCCGAAGAGCCGAGATCGTACCCTGCAATGCGTGCGGCGATGTAAGCGGTGGCGAGGCAAAGAACGCAGATGATGGCTGCGAACAGCGCCTGCGGTAAACCGTCACGCGCAATGCCACGCACGAATTGCGGGCCGACACTGTAGCCGATGGCGAATAGGAACATGAGGAAGAATACGGATTTCACGGTCGGAGATACCGTGATGCCGATCTGCCCGATCAAGATCGCCGCAAGAAGTGTCGCTGTCACCGCGCCGAGGCCGAGACCCTTGAAGGTGAAGGAGCCTACGTAATAGCCGATGGCGAGCGACAGAAAGATCGCAATCTCCGGATAGCTTCGCAACGTATGAAAGAACCACTCGATCATCGCTTCGCTCCCTGGCGGTCGGTGATGTCCGGTTAGTTACCGCGCGCGTTCCTTCACTTTTTCTTTGCTGTGGCAGGCGTGCCGGCTTTTCCGTGCGAGAAACGGTACGCTTCCACATAGGCGGCGGCGACGGAGCGGACCATTCGCCCGATATCGTCGTAGACATCGTCCGGCAGGTTGGCGAAGGACACGCGCACGGACCAGTCAGGCGCTTCGAACCCACCGCCGTTCAGTAGAACGAGGGCATGCTCGCGCGCGAGGCGGAATACGATATCCAGCGGATGGTAGTGCTCGCGCACGAACTTCGCGACATCCTCGCCCAGATATTTCTTGAGCCAGAATTCGAAGTCGATGAGCCCGTAATAGGCGGCGAACTGCGGGTGCGTTCCGGTCTTTGGATCTAGCCCCAGGCCCTCTATCATCGCTGCCGCACGGCGGTGGCAGATCTCCATGGTCGCCTTGCGGTAGGTCTCCTCCTTGTCCAGCATCTGGAACAGCGAGAACAGGGTCATCTGCACTTGCTGCGGAATGGAGAGGCCCGCCGTGTGATTGAGTGCGACGTCTCGGCTATCGGCGACCATGCGGTCGATGAACTTCATCTCCTCCGGCTTCAGCGTGAGAGAGCCGTAGCGCTTGTTGAGCTGTTCGGTGATGGCCTTCGGGTGTTTGGCGATCATCTTGTCGATGATGTTGTCCTGATGCAGCGCAATGACGCCGAGCCGCCATCCCGTGCAGCCGAAGTATTTCGAGTAGGAGTAGACGCCGATCGTGTTGTGCGGCAGTTCCGCCATGAGCGAGCGGAAATGCGGCACGAAAGTGCCGTAGACATCATCGGTGAGAATGATGAGATCCGGTCGCTTCTCTTTGACGAGCTTGACGATCTTCTCTCTCACCTCCGGCAGGATCGCGGCGGAGGTCGGGTTGCCCGGATTGACGAGGAAGAACGCCTTGATCTTCGGATCTTCCAGCTTCTTCAATTCCTCGTCGGTATATTGAAAGAGGCTTTCTTGAGGGGCCCGAATGGGGACGACGTTGAACTCGTAGTCGTTGAGATGCGGAATTTCGAGATAAGGCGTGAAGATCGGCGTGCCGAGTGCGATCGTGTCGCCCTTGTGCAGGATATGGTTTTGTATGAGCGCTTTGAAGGTGTAGCACATGGCTGCCGTGCCGCCTTCGACCGCGAAGAGATCGAACTGCCCGCCCGGTGATTTGCTGTCGCACATCGCCCAGATCAGGTAATCGTGAACGATCCTCTCGGCATGGCGCAGCATGCGGTCGGGGACTGGATAATTGTCGCCGACGATGGAATCGACCAGTTCATGGACGAAGGCATCCGGCTCAAAGCTGAACTTCGATACGGCGAACGGAACCATCTGCTTGAGCATGTCCGCGCCGGGCATGTCCTGTCGCGACTTGAGAAATATTTCGAGCCGCTGGGCGATGCCCTTGGGTTGCGGCATGCCACCCATGTTCGGTTCGTTCCTCTCTCGCCGACATTCCTCCATCGCGAATTGCCCGAGAAGGAAGAAAGCATCCCGAGGAGTCGTGGCAACCCAGTTGGGATTGCCGCGCCCGGCATTGAGCATCACCAGCGCGGCCTTTTTCGAGCTGTCCTTGGCAAGTTCGATCAGTTTGTCCTTGATCTCGAACGGGCTGAGTTTCTCATAGGCTTCGAAAGAGGGTGTTGAGATGTCGTTCATGAGACAGTCTCCCGTGCGGTGCCGCGCTTTCATTATTTTTGGCGCTGCCGCTCCGCTTCCATCAGGTGTTTTCCCTAGGGTTCTCTTTATCTTCTTCGCCGGTCAGTTCTTTGGAGCCTGCCGCGCGTCCTGCGCGATCTGGAGGCAGGTAATCAACTCCACATAACTTGGCGCGCCGCCGGTGCTCGTCTCCGTGGTACAGCGCGCCCTGTCGCCCGCGGGAAAGGTTGTCCATAACCGCTTCAGTTCGGCGAGTGCATCATTCTCGTCTTTCATGCATGCATCGACGCTGCCGGTTTGAGGGTCGAGCTTCATGGCGGATTTGCAACTTTGTTGAACATCCAGACGGGGTGGTCCGTCTGCTGCAGGAAGGATCAACTGACCGGTGAGAAATAGAGCGGACACGAAGTTCATCGTGGTCGATCTCCGAGGCGTCGGATGCCGGGTGCTACAATAATTCTAGGGCAGGCCCGGTATTTTCCATCCACCTGGAGGAGACGTTGTTCCTCGACCAACTCTTTTATTGAGGCACCGTGAGCGACCTTCGCGATGCACCGGTTCTCGGCGTTGCGGGGCTCGAGGCTGTGGCCTTCTGCTTCGTGGCGGCCAGCGAGGGTGGAGGCGCGACCGATCCCGCGTTGAAGACGCCGGGGGCCCTGGCCGACTGACATCCCGCCAGGGCGAGAGCACCCAGGATCACACCACAGCAGATTGCGGAACGTCGCATAATCGTCTCCTTCGTCGCTGACGGAAACTTATGAGGTGGTGCGGGAAAGTCGAGACCTTGGCCGTGACAGACGCTCTTGGATCCTAGTGCGCCATGAGCACGGGAATGGTCGTGTTCGCCAGGATGTGGCTTGTCGCGCCGCCGAAGAACATCTGCCTGAGGCGGCTTTGGGTGTAGGCCCCCTTGATGAGGAGATCGCATCCCAGCGCGGCGGCTTCCGTGAGGATCGTCTCGCCGGGCTTGTTCTGCGGATCGGCGGCGGTGACGGCTTCCGCATTGATGCCGTGGTTGCGCAAGGCGCGAGACAATTCCCCGCCCGAAGGGCCGCTGGTTCCCCATCCTTCGAGTTCCAGCACGACCACACGCTGCGCCCTGGTGAGAAGGGGCATGGAGGCCGACACAGCGCGCGCCGTTTCCGTGCTGCGGTTCCAGGCGATCACTGCCGTCTGGTCGAACGTGCGGGGAGCCTGTGGCGGCGCGATCAGGACGGGACGGCCCGTCTCGAAAAGAGCCGCCTCCACTGTCGCCAGTCGCGTTTGACCGTCGGACCCGTCCGGACGCCCGAGCACGGTGATGTCGAATACGCGGCCATAGGAGCCGATATCGGCATCGTCCATGAGCCCATCCTGCCGCCAGCCGAAGGAAGGCCCGGGGACGCCCTGTGCCGCACGGGCGATGCCTTTCGAGAGCATGAGGCCCTCGAACCGCTCGCGGCATGCCTTGGCGATGTCCGCCCGGCTCTCGGGCGTGTAGGGGGAGGGGACTCCGATGGCGATATCGACCGGCAGGACGACGGGATATTCCGAGGAGACGGCCATGCCTTCGATATAGCTGCCGAAGGTGCGGGCAAGGAGAAGCGCGGTCTCGAGCGCTTGCTCGACAACGCCGTGGTCTTCGACGGGGACGAGTATGTTCTTCATACCTCTAATGTTGTCCGCCGCCGTCGTTCCGGCAAGTCTGCTTCGCTTCGTATTGTTACGATTCTTTC
This sequence comes from Microvirga flavescens, assembly GCF_003290125.1. Lineage (GTDB taxonomy): Bacteria > Pseudomonadota > Alphaproteobacteria > Rhizobiales > Beijerinckiaceae > Microvirga > Microvirga flavescens. Next base: position 49,133 of record NZ_QMKH01000002.1, on the reverse strand, counting down.
GGAGGGGCCCAGATAAAGGGCGTGATGACGCTCAGGCGCTGGAACCCCCGCCGCTCCAGAATGGGCAGGCTCATGGGGCTGCAATCGACGGTGAGCCATCGACCGCCGCGTTCCTTCGCCTCGGCGGCCCGCATGGCGACGAGGGTGGAGTAGATGCCCTTGCCGCGCCAGCCTTCGACGGTGGAGCCGCCGAAGAGCCCTCCGAAAAGATCGCCGCGCTGGTGGCGCATCCACGCGATGCTGACGGGCTCCTCATCGGCGTAGGCGGCATAAAGGCTCAGCCCGTCCGGGTTGGCCTGCTTCTCGGCGGCGATGGTGTTCGCAAGCCACGCCGCATAAGCAGCATCGCCATATACGGCGACATTGACCCATGTGATGGCGTTCTGAATGCTCGCCGCATCGGTCAGGGCCCGGATCTCAACCTCCGCAGGAAGGGCCGGGCTTTCGATCTTCTGTTCGGTGTCGAAGGCCACGAAGACCTCCTGCGCCTCAGGCAGAAAGCCGGCCTTCGTCAGCAGGTCCGGCAGTTCGGCAGGTGTGTCGTGGCTATAGTGCTTCCACTCGAACGAGCGGCCTTGCGCGCCGAAAAAGGCGATCTCGCGCGCAATGATGGCCTCGGCATTGGAGGAGTTAAGATCCGTGAGGAGGACGGCGTTGCTGTGAGCCTCCAGGCTGTTCCCCACCATGCGCACGACGGGTCCGTCTTTCTCGAACCTGAAATCGGCCGTGATCTCGCCCGTCCAGCCGCGAACGTGCGTGTCGAAGAGCTTCAGGATTTCGGCGGTGTTCGTCATCGCGGGTCGCCCGTTCGTGCCATCAGGCGACACATAGACCGGACTGCACGCGCGCTTCAAGAAATCTTGAAGTCGCTCTTCTTCCACGAAACTTCGGGATAGGAGGGATTCATCTCCTCCAATGTTTCCTTGACGATGGAGCCGACGATGGCGTCGCGAACCCATTTCTTGTCGGCGGGAATGACGTGCCAGGGAGCCCAGGGCGTCGAGCAGCGGTGCAGCATGGTCTCGTAGGCGTCCTGGAACTCGTCCCAATGCTCGCGGTCCTTCAGGTCGCCGGGGTTGAATTTCCATCGCTTGTTGGGGTCGTCGACACGATCCTGGAGGCGCTGCTTCTGCTCGCCCTTGGAAATGTGCAGCATGAATTTCAGGATGACGGTGCCGTTCTCCGTCAGCATCTTCTCGAACGCGTTGATCTGCTCATAGCGCTGCTCGATCACATCCTTCGGCACGAGGTGATGCACCTTCACGACGAGCACATCCTCATAATGCGAGCGGTTGAGAATGCCGATCATGCCACGACGGGGGAGGGCCTTGTGGACCCGCCAGAGAAAGTCGTGAGCGAGTTCCTCTTCGCTCGGCTGCCTGAAGGCCGTGACCGAAACACCGAGCGGGCTCGTCTCGCGGAAGACGGAGGTGATGGTGCCGTCCTTGCCCGCCGTGTCGGTGCCTTGCAGGACGACCAGCAGGGCGCGCTTGTTCTCCGCGTAGAGACGGTCCTGAAGCTTGTTGATGTCCTTCGCAAAAACATCGGTCGCCGCTTTTGCGATGTCCTTGTCGGGAAAGATCGACTCTTGCCCCGCGTCCTCGTCGCGCAGCTTGACGCGCTCGCCCGGCTTGACCCGAAACTTCTTGATGAGGGCCTGCGTGTCGGACATGTCGGCTTTCCTCCCAGTCTCTACAGAGACAATAGAGCTTCATGGGCCTGCGGCAAACTGTGACGCTGCGCTTTACGGCGGGCGGCCAGGGGCGTACCAAGAGGCAAAGAACAAAGGGGGAGCCGATGATTGCGCTTTATTACTATCCCGGGAACGCCAGCCTGTTGCCGCACATGATCTTGCGGGAGGCGAACGCGTCTTTCGAGATGCGGTTCGTCGATCAGCCCAACCGCGCGCAGAAGAGTCCCGAATATCTGAAGCTCAATCCGAACGGGCGCATTCCCGTTTTGGTGGATGGCGATCTCGTTCTTTACGAGACGGCGGCGATCGCGCTTCACCTGTGCGACAAGTTCCCGGAGGCCGGACTTGCGCCCGCCCCCGGCACGCCGGAACGGGCGGAGTTCTACAAGTGGATGATCCACCTCACGAACACGCCGCAGGCCGAATATCGCGCCTGGTTCTATCCGCATGAGCACACCACCGATGAAGCCGCCGTCGAGAGTGTGAAGCGCAAGGCCGGCGAGCGCCTCACCGGGATGTTCGATGTGATTTCCAATCAGCTCGAAGACAGGACGTGGCTTCTGGGCGAGCGTTTTTCCGTCGCCGATCTTTTCCTGCTCATGCTGATCCGCTGGGGCCGCGCCATGCCGCGCCCGCCGAGAGAGCTTCCCAACCTGCAACGCCTCGCTGACCGCGTCCTGGCGCGCCCGGCAGTGCAGGAGGCGTTTGAAGTCGAGGGGTTGAAAGCGCCCTTCATCTAGGCCGCTTCAGATCCGGCAATGTCTGCTCGACCTTGCCGATCTGCGCCCAAGGGTCCTGGTGCAACGCTTTGAGGCGCTTGGGCAAAGTCGCGATGCTGAAGGCATTCGGTTTCATGCGCGGCGTCAGCTCGTCCCAGGCGATGGGCGTTGCCACCGGAGCGCCCGTGCGTGCGCGGGGAGAGTAGGGAGCTATCGCCGTCGCACTGCGATTGTTGCGCAAATAGTCGATGAAGATCCTGCCGTCGCGCTCCTTCTTCACGGATGAGGCAGTGTAGCGCTCCGGCTCGTCCGCCGACATGGTGCGGGCCATCGCGCGCGCGAAGGCGGAAGTGTTTTCCCAGCCGGCCTTGGGTGTGAGCGGCACGACCACATGAAGCCCCTTGCCGCCGGTGAGTTTGAGAAAGCTCTCGAGACCGAGCAGTCTCAGGCGCTCGCGCATGGTGCGTGCGGCTTCGATCATAAGCGGCCATTCCACATGTTCGCCGGGATCGAAATCGAAGGTCAGGCGGTCGGGACGTTCCAGCTTCGCGAGCGTTGCGCCCCATGTGTGGATCTCAAGGGCGCTCGCCTGAACGAGGGCGATCACGCCCCGGATATCCCGAACGAAAACCACTTCCTCCTCGCTGTCCTTATCGCGCACCTTTGCGCGATGAACCGCATCGTCTATCCCGGCCCAGGCGTGCCGCTGCACGAAACATGTCTGGCGTGTGCCTGTCGGGCAACGCACCAAGGTCAAGGGCCGCTCCACGATGTGCGGCAAGATCCAATCGGCGATATCGAGATAATAGGCGGCCAGCTCTTCTTTCGTGAGATCCTGATCCTCCCACAACACGCGATCCGGATGTGTGAGAGTGATGCCGGCAATTTCGGTCGCGGCATTGGGCATGGCTCTGACAGACCTTTTCTGTGGTGAAGCGGGCATCTCGCGCGTCACCTCCCGCGCGTTCCTGTCTTCGCGCAATCCCTTGAAGGCTGCCTGCCGAACGAGATTGTCCGCCGTCCAACTGCGAAACTCGACCTGGCCGACGAGCTCGGGCTTCACCCACACGACACCACGGCGCTGCGCGGTTGTGAGCTTTTCGGTGAAAGGAGAGGAGGTGGTCTTGAGGGGCTTTAAGCGCGTGAAGAGCGTGCGTGCGAGATCGGCGGTGAAGCCCGTCCCCGTGCGCCCGGCGTAAGTCAACTGACCTTCGTCATTATAGCCGAGCACCAGCGCGCCGATGGCGTTCTTGGTGGCGGTCGAGGGTACAAAGCCCGCGATGACGAATTCCTGATCCTTGATGCACTTGATCTTGACCCAGTCCGCATTGCGGCCTGAGCGATAGGGCTTGTCCATGTGCTTCGAGACAACGCCTTCAAGGCCTTGCCGGCATACTTCCTTCGCCATCTCCTCGCCATGCGCGACGATGTGCTCGCTATAGCGCAGCACGCTGTTACTCGCCGCACCGGCAAGGCATCGCACGAGAGCTTCCTTACGTTTGATGAGGGGGAGTGCTCTCACGTCGCGGCCATCGAGATAAAGCAGGTCAAACGCATAGAAGATTGCGGCATCAGCAGCACCCTTGTTGGAGTTTGAAAGCGCCTGCTGCAAAGCTGAGAAGTCAGGGACTCCCCGCTCGTCCTCCACGATGGCCTCGCCATCGATGATCGCCGTCTCGACGGGAAGATCCGCGAAGGCCTTGGCGATCCCCGGAAAGCGTGCGGTCCAGTCCAGCCCGTTGCGGGTGAGGAGCTTTGCCCGTCCGTCTTCAAGAACCGCGATGAGGCGATAGCCATCCCATTTGATCTCATGCAGCCAGCCTGAGCCTGACGGTACTTTCGCGACAAGTGTTGCAAGGCACGGCTCGATGGTGTTCGGCATCGGATCGGCAGCATGACTTCGTGCGTGCCTTTTCTTTGACGCTGGCGGATCGCGTGGAGCTTTTCGGGTTTTGCGTTGGGCTTGCTTCGGGCGCGTGCCTGCCGCGATCTCGCCGAGGGAGAGGCCCGTGGCGACGGATGACGGCTCTTCGTCGAGAATATCGGGAGTGTTTTCCGCGCGGGCATACTCGTCGTCGCCCTTGATGAGGAGCCACGGGACCTGCCGCTCACGCGGCTTGCCGTGCATGCGCACAAGATGCCAATGGCCTTTCAGCTTGTCGCCATTGAGCGTGAAGCTCAAATGCCCCTTGGCAAGGCCCTTGTGTGGATCGCCATCGGGTTGCCATGTGCCGCGATCCCACAGCATGACGGTGCCCGCGCCATATTGCCCTTCCGGGATCGTGCCTTCGAAACCGCCATAGTCGAGCGGGTGATCCTCCACCTCGATGGCGAGGCGCTTGTCGTTGGGGTCGAGGGAGGGGCCCTTGGCGACGGCCCAACTTTTCAGGGCACCATCGAGTTCGAGCCGAAAGTCGTAATGCAGGCGCGTCGCGTCGTGCTTCTGCACCACGTAGGATGCGCCGCGCACGTTCGACGCTCCGCCGCGCGGTTCGGATGTCTTCGTGAAGTCGCGCTTGGCGCGATAGGCGGCGAGCTTTGCCATGATGCGGAGTCAATCCGCGTCATGGCAGGGAGTTCCGCTCAGGAGGCGAGGGGCGTAGCGTCCGGCTCCTGCTGGTTCAGGAAGGCCGCCGCGATGAGATCGCGGGTGTAATCTTCCTTGGGCCGCTCGAAGATGTCCTGCGCGGTGCCGCGCTCCACCACCTTACCGCTCTTCATCACCATGATCTCGTCGGAGAGCGCGCGCACCACGGCCAGATCGTGACTGATGAAGACATAGGCGAGGCCATGGGTCTTCTGCAGGTCGCGCAGGAGATCGACGATCTCCTTCTGCACCGAGCGGTCGAGTGCCGATGTCGGCTCATCGAGCACGACGAGCTTCGGATGCAGGATCATCGCACGGGCAATGGCGATGCGTTGGCGCTGGCCGCCCGAGAACTCGTGCGGGAAGCGGTTGCGCCAGGCGGGTTCCAGACGCACTTCCTCGAAGGCCTGCGCGGCGCGGCGGTCGCGCTCCTTGCGGCTCATGCGCGGCTCGTGAACGAGAAGGCCCTCCGTCACGATCTCGCCTGCCGTCATGCGGGGGGAGAGCGAACCAAACGGGTCCTGGAACACCAGCTGCAGGTGCCGCCGCAGGGGGCGCATGCCCGCACGGTCGAGGGGCATGAGCGCCCGATCCTCGAAACGCACCGTGCCGCTGGCGGGCAGGAGACGCAGGACGGCGCGGCCGAGGGTCGATTTGCCCGAGCCCGATTCACCGACGACACCGATGGTCTCGCCCGCCCGCACGGACAGGCTCACATTGTCGACGGCGCGCAGCACATGGCTTGTCTTGCCGAACCATCCGCTCTTGGTGGCAAAATTCACCTCGATGTTCTTGGCGTCGAGGACCATCGGCGCGCCTGCGGGAGCAGGCTCCTTCCGCCCGCGCGGCTCAGCGTCGATCAGCATCTTCGTGTAGGGATGCTTCGGCGAGGCGAAGAGCGCGGAGGTCTCGCCACTTTCAACCACCTGGCCGCTCTTCATGACGTAGGTACGTGTCGCGAAGCGGCGCACCACGCCAAGGTCGTGGGTGATGAAGACGATGGACATGCCGAGACGCTTCTGGAGATCGCTGAGAAGCTCCAGAATGCGCGCCTGCACCGTCACGTCGAGCGCGGTGGTCGGTTCGTCGGCGATGAGCACGTCCGGATTGTTGGCGAGCGCCATCGCGATCATCACGCGCTGGCGCTGTCCGCCGGACAATTCATGCGGATAGGAGTCGATGCGCCGCTTCGGATCGGGAATGCGCACGAGTTCCAGAAGCTCGATGGCGCGCTCGCGCGCCTTCGTCTTGCTCAGACCGCCGTGGGTGGTGAGCGGCAGGGCGAGCTGATCACCGATCCGGTAGAGCGGATCGAGGGAGGTCATCGGCTCCTGGAAGATCATGGTGAGCTTGGAGCCGCGATAGTTGTTGAGCTTCTCGGGCGAGAGGCCGACGAGCTCCTGGCCGCGATACTTCACCGAGCCTTCGGCCCAGCCGTTCGAGGCGAGAAGCCCCATCACGGACATCATGGTCTGGCTTTTGCCAGAGCCGGATTCGCCGACGATGGCGACGGTTTCCCCAGCATTGATGTCGATATCGACACCCTTCACAGCCTGCAGAATGCCGTCGCCGGTACGGAAGCGGACCTGAAGGCCGCGGATGGCAAGAACGGGTTCCGTCATCTCAGCGGTCCTTCGGATCGAGAGCGTCGCGCAGGCCATCGCCGATGAAGTTCAGGCAGAACAAAATCGTGACCAGCGTGATGGAGGGATAGAGGAGCATCCAGGTGGCGCCCTGAATGTTCTTGGCGCCTTCGGAGATCAGCACGCCGAGACTTGTGTTCGGCTCCTGCACGCCAAGGCCGAGGAACGACAGGAAGCTTTCCAGCAGGATGACCTTCGGCACGAGCAGCGTCATGTAGACGACCACGGGGCCGAGCGTGTTGGGAATGACGTGACGACGGATGATGCCCTTGGTTTCGACGCCGAGCGCTTCCGCCGCCTGCACATATTCCTGACGTTTGATGGAGAGCGTCTGGCCGCGCACGATGCGGGCCATGTCGAGCCATTCCACCGCACCGACCGCGATGAACATCAGGACGAAGTTACGCCCGAAGAACACCACCAGCATGATGACGAAGAAGATGAACGGCAACGAGTAGAGAACGTCCACCGCGCGCATCATGATGAGATCTGCCCGCCCACCGAGATAGCCGGAGGTCGCGCCGTAGATCACACCGATGACGATGGCGACGAAGGTCGCGAGAAGGCCGATGGCGAGGGACACCTGACCCGCCTTCATAGTGCGGGTGAGAAGATCGCGCCCATTGGTGTCGGTGCCGAAGAAGAAATAGTTCCGCTTGATCGGGACATCCACGACCATGCGGCGGCCTTCGTCGGCGCGCTCAGTGACCTTTGCCGCCCCGAAAAGGTCGGAGCGTTCAAAGTAGGCGAGGAGGCGCTCGTCGATGGGGCGCTGCCCCACGAGCGTCACGCGGATCTTGTCGCCTTCGACGGCGATGTTCTCGGCCTTGGCGCGAACGCGCGAGGCGACGCGCTCCACATTGGGCTCGATCTGATCCGCCTTTGGATAGGCCTCCAGGCTCGCGGGCACCTTGACGTAGTCAGGATAGACCTTGTCGAAGGGGTGGCCGGTCAATAACGGGCCGAATATGCAAGCAAGCGCGATGAATCCCAGCACGATGATGCTGGTGATCGCGGCCCGGTTGCGGACGAGGCGCCCACGCGCTTCCGCCCACAGGGAGCGGCCGACGACAGGATCTTTCAAAACCTCGGCGGGAAGTACAGCGCCTTCAACCATGACACAAACCTCAATCGTAGCGGATGCGCGGATCGATGATCGCGTAGAGGATATCGACCACGAGGTTGAACAAGAGAACGAACACGGCAACGACGACGACCGTGCCCATGACGAGGGTATAGTCGCGGTTGAGCGCGCCCTCGACGAAGTAGCGGCCGATGCCGGGAAGCCCGAAGATGGTTTCCACCACCACCGAACCCGTCAGAAGCGCCGCTGCCGCAGGGCCGAGATACGAGATTACCGGCAGGGCCGCGCCGCGAAGCGCGTGGACGACGATCGTCAGGGACGGCAGGCCGAGAGAGCGCAGGGTGCGAATGTGGTTGGAGCGCAGGTTCTCGATCATCGCCGCGCGCGTCATGCGCGCAACCACCGCGATTTGCGGCAGCGCCAGCACGATTACAGGCATGACGAGATTGAGAGGTGCTCCGCCGTTCCAGCCGGCGATAGGGAGCCAGGCGAGAGCCAGGCCGAGTACGATCTGCAAGACCGGTGCGACGACGAAGTTCGGGATCGTGAGGCCGAGGGCCCCCATGCCGGTCACGACATAATCGATGAGGCTGTTCTGGCGCAGGGCCGCGACTGCGCCGAGCGTGCCGCCGACCAGAATGGCGAACGACAGAGCCAGACCGCCGAGGGTCATGGAAACGGGCAGGCCGCGGGCGAACAGTTCCCCCACGGTGAAGTCGCGCAGAATGAACGAAGGGCCGAAATCGCCACGCACGACGGCGCTCAGATACAGCCAGTATTGCTCGATCAGCGGCTTATCGAGCTGATAGATCTTGTTGAGGTTTTCCATCACCTTCGCTTCGAGGGGGCGTTCGAGATCGAACGGGCCGCCCGGCGCAAGGCGAATGAGGAAAAATGCGATCGTAACGATCAGCAAAAGCGTAGGGATAGCCGACAACAATCGGCGCAAGATGTACGAGAGCACGCGAAGGCCTCCATGCTCAGGACAGCAAAAAACAAAAAAGGGTGGCTCGCTCGCACGAGCCACCCCATTGCTTAAAGCTTATTGGTCCTTGGACAGGAAGCGCGACGGATAGACGCCACGGGTGTTGTGGACGTAGCCGTGGATCTTCGGCGAGATCAGGTTGCTCTTGCCGTAGTACATGACCGGGATCCAGGGCATGTCCTTCATGGTGATGGTCTCGGCCTTCTTCATGAGGTCAGCGCGCTTTTTCAGGTCGAGTTCGGAAGCGGCCTGATTCAGAAGAGCGTCATACTCCGGGTTGTTGTACTTGCCGTAGTTGAAGCCCTTGTTGTCGCTCTTCAGCAGGAAGAGGAAGACGTTCGGATCGGAATAGTCGGCGATCCAGCCGTAGCGGGCCACGTCGAAGTCGCCGCCGTCACGCAGATGCGCGAAGTGTGTCTTGCCGTCGGTGTTGATGAACGACGTCTCGACGCCGATCTGCTTCCACTGCTCGGCCACGGCCACAACCGTATTGCGGTTGTTGTCGGTGGTGTTGTAGCGGATTTCGACCTTGAGCGGCTTGCCCGGGCCGAAGCCGGCTTCCTTGAGAAGGGCCTTGGCCTTCTCCTCGCGATCGATCGGCGAGGCGTCCTTCCACTCCACATAGGCGGGCTCGCCATAATTGCCCAGTCCCGGCGGCATGAACGAATAGCCAGGCTGCATGGTCTGGCCCCAGATCTGCTCAGCGATGAACTCGCGGTCCACACCCATCGAGAGGGCCTGGCGGACGCGCACGTCATTGAAGGGCGCCTTGGACGAGTTGATTACCAGATACCAGGTTCCGAGATACGGACCGAGCTTGACCTGATCCTTGAACTTTTCCTTCAGGGCCTTGGTCTGATCGGCCGGGATATCGTCGGTGGTGTCGAGCTGGCCGGCCTCATAGCGGCGCACCATCGCGGCGAAATCCGGGGTCGGATAATACATGACGGTGTCGAGCTTGACGTCCTTCGCACCGTAATAGGTGTCGTTCTTGACGAGCTTGATGTGCGAGTTGGGCACGAACTCGGCAAGCTTGAACGCGCCGTTCGACACCAGATTGCCCGGCTTCACGAAGTCCTTGCCGAACTTCTCGACCGAGCCCGGATGAACCGGAAGGCTGGTTTGGTGCGTCAGCAGCTCGATGAAATACGGGGTAGCCGCTTCCAGCTTGATCTCGAGGGTCTTGTCATCGATTGCCTTGACGCCGAGATCCTCAACCTTGCCCTGACCCTTGTTGATCTTCTCCGCGTTAACGATCGGGTAGAGGATGTTCGCGTACTTCGCGCCGGTCGCCGGGTCCATGATGCGGCGGTAGGAGAACACGAAGTCCGAGGCCTTCACCGGGTCGCCGTTCGACCACTTGATGCCGTCGCGGAGCTTGAAGGTGTAGGTCTTGCCGTCGGCGCTGATGTCCCACTTCTCGGCCTGACCGGGAATGGCTTCGCCCTTGGCGTTGTAAGTCACGAGACCTTCGAGCAGGTCGCGCAGGATGTGGGCTTCCTGAACGGTCGAGGTCTTGTGCGTGTCGAGCGTCTCCGGCTCGCCGGAATTGGCGCGGTTATAGACGACCTCCGCGAACGCGGAGCCCATGAGAGCCGCGGTCGCGACGGACGCGAGGGCCAAAGTTTTGAACCATGATGACATTTTGACTCGTCCCTGATTTTGGAAGGTTTGTCAGGCTGATTTTAGGAAAAGCTTGAGAAAGCGTGACCTAGTATCATTAGTTGTTCACTTGCGACCTCCTGTCTAGAGGTGCTCGTGAATTAGGCATTGATGAACGCGAAATTTTATTTCGCGTCAAGCCCCAGCGTCGAAGACGAGGCCCGCCGCCTCGATCCCTGATGCCGCTGCCAGCTCGTCATTGTCCGAAGTGTCGCCTGAAATGCCGACGGCGCCGAGAATTGCGCCAGCGGCGTCCTTGATCAGCACGCCCCCCGGAACCGGAACCAGCTGTCCTCCGACCGCGTGCGTGGCGGCAGCGACAAAGAAGGGACGATCCACAGCCATCTTGTGGATAGCGCGGGAGCCGACGCCGAGCGCCAGCGCGCCATAGGCCTTGCCCATCGCGATTTCCGCCCGCTTGAGGCTCGTGCCATCTTCCGAGGCGAGAGCGCGAATGGCCCCGCGCGCATCGTAAACCGCAACCGAAAGAGGTTTGAACCCCTTATCACGGGCCGTCTTGAGCGCGGCGTCGACAATGGTTTGAGCCGTCTTGAGATCGAGATCGGGCATCAAAAACTCCTGTTTACTAAGTTGCTTTGCGCGAATCCCGGCACTCCGCCGGCAGGCTTGCCGAAGGGAGGGCCGGGGGCCTTGTATTAGCGCGCTATGGTATCGCGCTGCGCCAGCCAGGTCGCCACCGCCTTGCGCTCGTCGAGCGTCATTTCGGTGATGTTGTTCGGCGGCATGGCATGCGTCAGCACGCTTTGAACGCGTATGGCGCCGGCATGCCGTGCGATGGCCTCCGGCGTGTCGAGGTGAATGCCCTTCGGCGCCACGGGTATGCCATCCCACACGGGCTCGCCTGCATGGCACATGGAGCAGCGTGATTGGATGGCGAGCACGGCATCGTCGAACGCAGCCGCCATAGTGGCAGGCGTCACGTCCTTCTGGGCGTCCGCCATGTTCGCCGCGCCGGGTTTGCCGATGATGGACAGCCAGATCGCGAGCACGATGCTCGCCGCTGCGACCCCCCAGGTCCACCAGGGCGAGCCCTTGCCCGCATGCTGCGAGTTGAAGAAATGGCGGATGACCGCGCCCGCGATGACGATGAGGCCGATGATGCCCACGGCATATTTCGAGGACCACGCCAGCGGATAGTGGTTCGACAGCATCAGGAAGATGACGGGCAGTGTCAGATAATTGTTGTGGGTCGAACGCTGCTTGGCCTGCTTGCCCAAGGCAGGGTCAGGCGTTTGCCCCGCCAGAAGGGATGCGACCACCTTCTTCTGGTTGGGGATGATGACGCGAAAAACGCTTGCCGACATCCACGTGGCGATCATCGCTCCGGTGTGGAGGAAGGCGGCGCGGGCGCTGAAAACATGCGTGAACGCATAGGCCGCGAGCAGGATATAGAGGAACAGCACCACTCCGAGCGCGACATCGTTCTTGCCGAGCGGCGAGCGGCAGAGGCCGCTATAGATAAACCAGCTCACGATGAGCCCGCCGATGCCGATGGCAGAAGCCTGCCAGGGCTGCAGCGCCAGGATTTCGGGGTTGATCGTGTAGAGGTCGGCCTGCAGGTAATAGACCCAGACCAGCAGGAAGAACCCGGAAATCCAGGTGCTGTAGCTTTCCCACTTGAACCAGGTGAGGTCCTTGGGCAACTCCGGCGGTGCAACGAGATACTTGCGCATGTTGTAAAAGCCGCCGCCGTGGACCTGCCAGGCTTCACCGCCGACGCCTTCCGGCAGGCCCTCCCGCTTTTTCAGGCTGAGGTCGAGGTGAATGAAGTAGAAGGACGAGCCGATCCAGGCGATTGCTGTAATGACATGAATCCAGCGCGCGATCTGGCTGATCCATTCGGAGATTTGAGGGTCGATCATGAACTCTGCATCGGCGGGTGAAAAAGCCAGCCTAGGATGGCGGGCTGTGTTCTGAAAGAGCCCCTGAACCGCTTTTTCAACAGGGAGATTGGGGCGTGGCCGGCTCCGGTGGCCCTGCTGTTACGACAGTCTTGACCTTCCGAGGGCACAAGAAGAGATTCCCTGTCCTCATTCCAGGGAAATCACATGGGCCGATTGTCCACGCATATTCTCGACACGAGCAACGGTAGGCCGGCGAAAGGCGTCCGGATCGAGCTTTTCGCGCTCGAGGGCGACAAGAGGCACCCGGTCGCGACCGAGATGACGAATGCCGACGGCCGCACGGATGCTCCGCTCATGACCGGCGCCACGTTCCGGACCGGGACTTTCGAGCTGCTCTTCCATGTCGGAGAGTATTTCCGCTCTTTTGGCGCGCCTCTCTCCGATCCGCCGTTTCTCGATGTGGTCCCGATCCGTTTCTCCATCGCCGAGCCGGACGGGCATTATCACGTTCCGCTCCTCGTCTCCCCCTGGAGCTATTCCACCTATCGTGGCAGTTGAGTATGGCCGACACCTCTTATCCTCGCGACCTCATCGGCTACGGCCGTAATCCGCCGCATCCGCATTGGCCGAACAAGGCCCGCATCTGCGTGCAGTTCGTCATCAATTACGAAGAGGGCGGCGAGAACAACATCCTCCACGGCGACAGGGCCTCCGAGGCTTTTCTCTCCGAGATGGTCGGTGCCGCGCCCTGGCTGGGGCAGCGGCATATGAGCATGGAGTCGATCTACGAATACGGCTCCCGCGTCGGCTTCTGGCGGCTGTGGCGCATGTTTACGGAGCGCTCCATGCCCGTGACGGTCTACGGCGTCGCGACGGCGCTCGCGCGCAACCCGGAAACCGTCGCCGCCATGAAGGAGGCGGAGTGGGAAATCGCGAGCCACGGCCTCAAATGGATCGATTACAAGGATTTCTCCGCCGAGGAGGAGCGGGCGCATCTGAAGGAAGCGATCCGCATCCACACCGAGGTGACGGGCGAGCGGCCTCTCGGCTGGTACACGGGCCGCACGTCCGAGCACACGGTCCGGCTGGTGATGGAGGAGGGCGGTTTTCTCTACTGCGCCGATTCTTACGCGGACGAGTTGCCTTACTGGATCGAAGGCCCGAAGGGCCCGCAACTGATCGTGCCCTATACGCTCGATGCCAACGACATGCGTTTCGGCACGCCTCAAGGGTTCAACTCGGGTGACCAGTTCTTCGCCTATCTCAAGGACAGCTTCGACACGCTTTATGCCGAGGGCGCGACGGCTCCGAAGATGCTCTCGGTCGGTCTGCATTGCCGTCTCGTCGGTCGCCCTGGACGCGCGGCGGCGCTCGCCCGCTTCCTCGATTACGTCGCCTCCCATGACGACGTGTGGGTGGCCAAGCGCATCGACATTGCTCGCCACTGGATCAAGAGCCACAGGCCCATGGGTCTCAAGCCGAGCACGATGGCGAAGGCTCTTTTCGTCGAGGCTTTCGGCGATGTCTTCGAGCATTCGGCCTGGATCGCCGCGCGCGCCCATGATGCCGGATTGACGTCCGCGCAGGACACGGCGGAGGGGCTCCATGCTTCGATGGTTCATGTGCTTTCCGATGCAAGCCGGGAGCAGAAGCTCTCCCTCATCCGCGTGCATCCCGATCTCGCCGGGCGCTTGAAGCTCGCCGAGCTCACCGAGGATTCGCAGCACGAGCAGGCTTCCGCCGGGCTCGACAGCCTCACCGAGGAGGAGCGGAACCGGTTCCTCGCCCTGAACGACGCCTATCGCCAGAAGTTCGGTTTTCCCTTCATCATGGCCGTGAAGGGGCGCTCGAAGGGCGAGATCCTCTCCGCTTTCGAAACGCGGCTCGACCACGATGAACAACAGGAATTCGACACGGCGGTCGTGCAGATCGAACTCATCGCGCTCCTGCGATTGAAGGATCGGCTGCCTTCGCTGGCGGATATTTTCTCATCCATCGGCTAGGGCGGCATCAGCCTTTAGGAACGGGAACCTCTCGCACCCTCCAGACGTCTCTCCTTCGAGCTTGACGGCTTTGCCAGTCGGGCCTGACAGAAGGAGAGGCGATCATGGGTCTGTTCAAGTTCATCAAGGATGCAGGCGCCAAGCTGTTCGGCGGAAGCGCCACTGCCGCCACCGCCGAGAACCTTCAGAAAGAGGTTCAACAGCATGGCTTCGACGCGACGAAGCTCAACATCCAGGTCGACGGCGAAAAGGTGAAGCTCTCCGGCCAGGCCATGACACAGGAAGAGGCCGAGAAGATCATCCTGTCCCTCGGCAACACCTTTGGCGTCGCCGAGGTCGATACGGCGGGCCTGCAGGTTCAAAAGCCGGCTGCCGAGGCGACCATGTACACCGTCGTCAAGGGCGACACGCTTTGGGGCATTGCCGAAAAACACTACGGCAAAGGGCAGGGCGCAAAGTACACGGAGATCGTGAAGGCCAATTCACCGCCCGTGAAGAACCCTGACATGATTCAGCCGGGCTGGGTTCTGCGTATTCCCGCGCTGCAAGCTTGATCTGTTGCGATTCCCCGGGATGCGTCGGTATGGTCCGCCGCAACCGGAGGAATTCATGAGCGAATCACGCGCCGTCGTCGACCTCGACCGCGACACCGTCTGGCAGGGCCTGCAGGACGGCTCCATTCTGCTTGTCGATGTACGCGAACCCAACGAATACGCCGCAGGGCACATCCCCGGCGCGATCTCGAATCCGCTCTCCGCCTTCGACCCCTCGGCCCTGCCGACGGGCAGGCGGATCGTGTTTTCCTGCGCGGCGGGCGTGCGTTCCCTTCACGCGCTTGGTTTTGCACAAGCTTTCGGGCTCGATCTTCACGAGCATTACAAGGGCGGCTTCAGGGATTGGGTCATGTCCGGCGGGCCTGTCGAACGATAGGGCCGGCGCTGGTCACACAGATGTGTTCCTTCAGGTGGCTGCCAGACCGAGCGCAGTGTGTAAGATGCGGCCCAGGTTTGTAGCGGGGGGCAAATCCCGCAGGCCTTCACAAAGGGGAAATCGTATCCATGAAGCGTAGCCTTCTTGTCGCCGGTCTTGTCGTTCTTGGCGTTTCCGCCGCGATTGCCCAGAGCAATCCGGTCGAACAGCGTCAGGGTCTCATGAAGCAACTGGGTTCTCAGGTCCGCACCGCCTCGGCCATGCTGAAGGGGCAGGCTCCTTTCGATCTCGGGCAGGCAAAGGCCGCCCTCGAGACGTTCTCCACGGTCGCGAAGCAGGCTCCCGGCCTGTTCCCCGATTCATCCAAGGCAGAGAAGTCTGATGCCCTGCCCACCGTGTGGGAAAACAAGGCCGCGTTCGACTCCAACTTCTCCCAGTTCGAGAAGGATGCGCAGACCGCCCTTGCATCGATCAAGGACGAGGCGACCTTCAAGACCGAGTTCCCGAAGGTTCTGCAGAACTGCGGCACCTGCCACAAGACGTTCCGCAAGGGCTGAGCGTAGCATTCACGGGCGGCTTCCAGGCCGCCCGCTTCAATTCATGAGAGTGTGGGCATGAGAAAAACGCTGGCAGCCTTGCTGATCCTGGCTCTCATCGGCGTCGCCGGATTTTTCGCGCTCACATCGCCCACCGCCTGGGCGGTCGTGCGCGGGGGCGACCGGGCGGGCGATGTCCTTGCTGCCGGCTATTCGCCGAACATCGAGAACGGTCACGCGCTGTTCTTCGCAGGCGGCTGCTCCTCCTGCCACGCCGTTCCCAATCAGAACGACAAGACGCGCCTCGGTGGTGGACACGCGCTTACCTCGCCGTTCGGAACCTTTCACGTTCCCAACATCTCGCCCGACAAGAAAGACGGCATCGGCTCCTGGAGCAGGGCCGATTTCATCCGCGCCATGCGCGAGGGCGTGGCGCCGGACGGACGGCACTACTATCCGGCTTTTCCCTACACGTCGTACCAGCGCATGAGTGCTGCCGATCTTGCGGATCTCTTCGCGTTTATGGGCACCCTTCCCCCTGTTGAGGGACGTGCCCCAGCACATGAATTGCCGTTCCCATTCAACATCCGGCGGGGATTGGGGCTCTGGAAGCTCGCCTTTCTCGACGGAAAGCCGTTCCAGCCGGACGCGACGAAGTCGGCGGCCTGGAATCGCGGCGCTTATCTCGTCAACGGCCCCGGCCATTGCGCCGAGTGCCATAGCGAGCGCAATTTCATGGGGGGGATCGTCGAAGACCGGCGGTTCGCGGGCGGTCCCGATCCCGAAGGCGGCCGTGGCACAGTTCCCAACATCACGCCCGATCCGACGGGGATCGGCGGGTGGAGCAGGGAGGAACTGTCCACCCTGTTCAAGACGGGCGAGACGCCCAACTACGACACGGTCGGCGGCGCGATGTCTCCCGTGATCCGCAACACAGCGCAGCTTTCAGAGGCGGATCGCGAGGCGATGGCGGAATACCTTCTCTCGCTCGCACCGCGGGCGAGCGCCAAGAAGCCCTGATTTCCGCTTAAAACTTTCCCTGGAATGCGTGAGGTGGTAACGATACTGAATAACACTTACGCATTCTGATTCAGATGACCGGGACCAACCAGAATAAAACCTCGACGCGGCAATTGTTGCTGGACAATGGCCTGGACATGGGCGGCTCCTTCTCGGAGAGCCTGATCTGGGAATATCCCGCCAAGATTCACGAGCGTGTTCATGCCACGCAGGTGGAGATCGGCGCTTATTCCTACATCGCTCCCGGGACCGAGCTTCATTCCGTCACGCTGGGGCGTTTCTGCTCCATCGGGCCCAATATACGGCTTTTCGGCAGCGCCCACCCCACGCAATGGCTGTCGTCCCACCCATTCACCCATGTCAACATCTTCAACCGCTTCGTCGAAGGCACGCCGCCCCGGACGTTCGAAGGTTATCCCAAGCGCACAGAGATCGGACACGATGTCTGGATGGGGACGGACGTGATCGTCATTCCCGGGGTCAAGATCGGCAACGGCGCGATCATCGGGGCGGGGGCTGTCGTGGCGAAGGATGTGCCCGATTATGCGGTCGTCGTCGGCAATCCGGGGCGTGTCGTCAAATATCGGTTCGACGAGGCCTTGATCGAGCGTTTCAAGCGGGTGCAGTGGTGGCGCTACGACTTGCCCCGGAGCCTGAAATCGATGCCCGACCTGCCCGTGGACGATCCGGTCGCGGCATTGGACCGTATCGAGGAAAATCCCGACGCTTTCCTGCCGCTCAAGCCGGAGCGCAGGCAGCTTTTCACGACTCGGGAAGGGACGATGGTCAGGAAGTTGCCGCCTCTCGAAATCTGAAGAGGCGGTGCTTTTGCACTCAGGCTGAACGCCCCGCTTTAGTCCATCACGGCGGCTTTGAGGATGCAGACCATCGTGGCGCGGCCGGGCGTGTCGCCGATACAGCGAACGATGTGCCGCCGGTCGCAGCGATAGCGCAGGGTTTCCCCGGCCTTTGCCTGTTGGGTGACGTCGCCGACCTGAACTTCGAACTCGCCTTCGAGAACCGAAAGACATTCTACCGAGCCGCGCTGGTGGCCATCGGAATCGAGCTCGCCGCCCGGATCGGACTGCACGTCGTACCATTGCAGCCACTCGATGGTCTTGATCCAGCCCACGATGGCGAGGCGCATCTTGCCGTCGTCCGAGACGAGGATCGGCGTGTCGGCCTTCGAGGACTTCTCGATGAAGGGCTCCTCGTCCCCGCTGGCGAGCACCCGCTCGATGGAGACGTCGAGCGCCTGGCTCAAGCGCCAGATGGTGGCGAGGGTGGGGTTGGTCTCATTGCGCTCGATCTGGCTGATGATCGATTTTGCAACGCCCGACTGCTCCGCCAGCTCCGACAGGGACAGGTTGTATGCCTTGCGCAGACGCTGAATCGTCTTGCCCATCTGCCCGGAGATGACTTGCGCGCCCATATCCAAGTCGCGGTTCCGCTCTTTGCCTTCGACGCCCATGACACAACTCGCTCTCGTTCCGGAATTCCGAACGTTCGTTTCGTAAAACGGTTGTGGGGGAAAGGCGCTGCCCGGTCAAGGGTTCCGGAAAACCGCTGTTTGCTCAGCCGCCGCCGGGGCGTCTTGACGCGGCTTCCAGCTCGGCGGATCGCATCAGCCCCAACTTGTGCTCCCGCCAGACAACGAACAGCCCGGCCCCGGCGACGATTATGCCGCCGATCACAACGGTCTGTTCGGGCAGGTCGCCGAACATGAACCAGCTAAATAGTACCGCCCAGATCATCGTCGTGTATTCGAACGGCGCGATGATGGCTGTATCCGCGTGGCGATAGCTCTGTGTGAGAAGGATCTGCCCGATGCCGCCCAGAATCCCGATGAGGATGAACAGCAGGAAATCCTGAACCGGCGGCATGCGCCAGCCGAAAACGATGGTGCAAAGGCTGAGACCGGACGAGAGGACGAAGAAATAGAACACGATGGCTCCCGTCTTCTCCGTTTTCGTCAGGCGACGAACCTGGATCGTCGCCGCCGCCGAACACAGGGCGCCGAGGAAGGCAAGCCCAGCCCCCAGCGTGGGGCCTGCCCCCATCGCGCCCGTGAAGATTTTCGGGTTGAGGTAGGGGGAAAGCATGATCAGAACGCCGGTGAACCCAACGGCAACGGCGGTCCAGCGATAGCCGCGGATCTTCTCGTTCAGGATGATCGCCGCGAGGACGACGGCAAGCAGCGGCGACGCGTAGCCGATGGCGATGGTGTCGTGCAGCGGCAGATAGGCCAGCGCGGCAAAGCCGAGGGACATGCCGCAGGTGCCGATGAATCCGCGCAGGAAATGGCCCGTCACATCCTTCGTTCTCACCGCGTTGATGAGATCACCCTGCCAGCCCAGCCAGGCGATGAGTGGGATCATCGCGAAGGCCGAGCGGAAGAACACCAACTCTCCGGTGGGATAACGATCGCTCACGATCTTCAGCCCCGCCGACATCATCGTGAAGGCAAGGGCGGAGAGGACTTTGAGAACAATTCCGAAAACGGGCTTCACGGCGAACGGCCAAACGAACCAGGCGCGCACACAATCACGCCCGACTGATTCCCGAAAGCGGAAACGCGGGATAGGTCCTGCATAGAATGCATGAATGCCGGCCGAAGGCTCCGTCTTGCGATCTGGAACACTCCGGATTCGGGTGATAACTTTCCTGCGATTCTTCAGACAGTTTCGTCGACGTTTCCGGAAAGCCTAATTCACCATGTCCAACGCGAAGGCGCTCGGGCCCCGTCTTGCGGCCCTCCACACCGCTGCCTTCCTCAGTCATGGATTTTATCTGCCGTTCTTTCCGGTGTGGCTGCAGAGCAAGGCGCTCGATCCGACGATGATCGGGCTGATCGTCTCCGTGCCGATCATCATCCGCGTCTTCGTGATCGCACCGCTCCTGAGCCTGTCCGACCGGGGCGTCGGGACGCGCCTTTTGCTCATTACGTTCTATATCGGCCAGATTGTGGGATTTCCGCTCCTGTGGCTGTCCGATAACGGCCTTGTCATCATGGCCATCGTTGCTGCGGTTTCCATTGCGCAGGCCGCCGTCATTCCCGCCAACGATCTCGTGACGACAATCGAGGTGCAGAAGCATCCCGGCCTCAATTACGGCCGCATTCGCGGCGCGGGGTCCATCGCGTTCCTCTTTGCCAGCATTCTTGCCGGATATCTCGTCGGCCTCTTTGGAGCGAACGTCGTCGTCTGGGCGTTGACCCTCATCCCCGTGCTCGGCATCGCCGTCGTGCTTCTGGCGCTGCCGCCCGATGTCGCGCGTCGGCAGGCCGGGAGAGAACTGGCAGCCGTCCCGCAAGCGCCGCGTAATCTTTCCGCAGTGTTGTGGCTCGCCATGATCGGTGGGGCTCTCATTCAAAGCAGTCACGGTGCGCTCAATGCCTTCGGCAGCATCTATTGGCGCTCGGCAGGATTTTCCGATGCGACCATCGGGTATTTCTGGGCCGTCGGCGTCCTTGCCGAAATCGCCGTCTTCCTGGTTCTCGGACGTCTCGTCGGACGCGGGAATGCGGGCATTGTCCTGCTGCTTGTCGGAGGGCTTGCAGCCATCGTGCGGTTCACGAGCCTGTCGCTGCATCCGGGGCTGATTTCCAGCCTGATGCTGCAGACGTTGCACGGGTTGACCTTCGCCGCCGCGCATCTCGGCATCATGGCCTGCTTCGCGGCCTTCGCGCCTGCGGCGGCGCGGGGCAGGGCACAAGGGATCTACGGCTCGATCACCGCGCTCGCCACAGTTCTGTCGACGGTGGCGAGCGGTGAGGTTTACCGCGTTGCGGGTTCGATGGTGTTCGCGGCGATGGTGCCGCTGGCCTTTGTCGGCCTCGTGCTGGCCGCCATCGCCCTGCGCGTCGAAAAGGCTCAGCCCCAGAGCGCCGGCTCGGGCGGATAGACGAGGCTTCCCTCATAGCGCAGGCCGGGTTCGCGATCCTTGGCGAGAAGGAGCGGCCCGTCGAGGTCCACGAACCGCGCACGGGGCGCGATCACCATTGCCGGGGCCATTGCGAGCGAGGTGCCGACCATGCAGCCGATCATGATGGCAAGGCCCCGGGCCTCCGCCGCTTCGGCCATCGCCAGGGCCTCGGTGAGCCCGCCCGTCTTATCCAGTTTGATGTTGATGGCGTCATAGAGGCCCACCAGCCGGTCGAGGGTCGCGCGGTCGTGCACACTCTCGTCGGCGCAGATCGGGACGGTGCGGGCGATCTTCGCCAGGAACCCGTCTTCCTTGGCGGGCAGGGGCTGCTCCACCAACGCGAAGCCCGCTTCCGCGCAGGCAGCGAAATGGTCGGCGAGATTGTCCTCGCGCCAGCCCTCGTTGGCATCGGCGATGAGGGTCGCGTCGGGAGCGGCGCGGCGGACGGCCTGAATGCGCGTAATGTCGCCGTCCTGCGCTCCCAGCTTGATCTTGAGGATGGGGCGGCCTGCGGCTTTGGCGGTGGCCTCGGCCATGTTTTCCGGCGTGTCGAGGCTGATCGTGTAGGCGGTGGTGGCCGGAGGCCAGCGATTGACGCCTGCCGTTAGATGGGCACGCACGCCCGAGCGCTTGGCGTCGAGATCCCACAATGCGCAATCCACTGCGTTGCGCGCCGCGCCCGGCGGCATGGCGGATTGCAGGGCCTCCCGCGTCATACCGGCTTCAATTTGCGGTGCTATGGCCTCGATGGCGGCGGCGACACCTTCCACCGTCTCGCCATAACGGGGGTAGGGCACGCACTCGCCATGACCGACGGCACCGTCTTCGCGAATCGTCGCGGCCACCACAACGGCTTCCGTGCGGGAGCCGCGCGCGATGGTGAATTTGCCTGCTATCGGGAATTTTTCGATGGAGACGGTCAATTTGCGAGCCATTTGGGACATCCTCAGAACTTCGGCTCGACTTATGCCGCTGCGACACGGTATCACCAAGCGGAATCAGCGCCGAAGGGGCGACGGGAAAAGGTGACGCGGAGCAGCCTCACTCAAGAGCCGCAAGCGAAGTTCGACCGCACAAGCGACCGGACGACGGTGAAACTTGCCGGTTTCTGGACCGCCGAACACGCCAACCGTGTCGAAACCCTGGCCGCAAAAATGGTTGCGGAGGCCAAGCAGCACCGCGTCATCATCGACCTTGGAGAGATCAAGCGGCTCGATACGCTGGGGGCCTGGGTTCTCGACCGCACGCGGCACGAGCTCGGCGGGCACGAAGTTTCCGCCGATTTCGTCAGTGTCAGCCCCGAGCAGCAGATTCTCCTGAATGAAATCGCCTATCGCGGTTTTCAGGAAGCGCCGCGTGTCCGTCGTTCCAAGGTCATGGAGTTCCTCGCCGATGTGGGCAAGACGGTCAGCGGAGCGGGCAAGGATCTTCTCGAAGGCGTCTCCTTCCTCGGCGAGATCGTTGCCGCGCTGCTTCGGTTGATTGTTCAGCCGAGGCGCTTTCGCGCGCCGGCGGTGGTCAACCAACTGGAGCAGATCGCCTATCGGGGCGTGCCGATCATCGTGCTGATCTCGTTCCTCGTCGGCTGCATCATCGCGCAGCAGGGTATTTTCCAGTTGGTCCGGTTCGGAGCCACGCCCTTCGTGGTCGATCTCATCGGCATTCTGGTGCTGCGCGAGCTTGCCGTGTTGCTGACATCGATCATGGTGGCGGGCCGCTCCGGCTCGGCCTTCACCGCCGAGATCGGCTCCATGAAGATGCGCGAGGAGATCGACGCCTTGCGGGTCATGGGGCTCGATCCTGTCGAAGTTCTGATCGTTCCGCGTATCCTCGCGCTCGTTCTTGCCCTGCCGCTGCTCACCTTCATCTCGTCCATCGCGGCGCTCGTCGGCGGCGGCATCACGTCCTTTATTTATGGGGACATCAGCTATGAGGTGTACCTCTCGCGCCTGAACGGCGCCGTCGGCATGAACACCTTCATGGTCGGCATGATAAAGGCGCCCTTCATGGCGCTGGTGATCGGCATCATCGCGACCCTCGAAGGCCTCGCGGTCGCAGGCTCGGCGGAGTCGCTCGGCAAGCACGTTACCTCGTCGGTGGTGAAGGCGATCTTCATGGTCATCGTCCTCGACGGCCTGTTCGCCATGTTCTTCGCGGCGATCAAGTATTGAAGCCATGATCGAAACTCGTCAGCACACGGCCCAGCAGGACAAGGAAATCATCATCCGTGTGCGCGGCCTCGAGGTCGGGTTCGGTGAACGCACGATCATGAAGGATCTCGATCTTGATGTTTACCGGGGCGAAATCCTTGGCTTTGTTGGTGCTTCGGGGCAGGGCAAGTCGGTCCTGATGCGCACGATCCTCGGGCTTGTGCAGAAGCGGGCGGGCACTATCGAAGTTCTGGGAGAGAACGTCGACAATCTGTCTCCTGCGGCCCGGCGCGAGATCGAGCGGCATTGGGGTGTTCTGTTTCAGCAGGGGGCGCTGTTCTCATCCCTGACGGTCAAGCAGAACGTCCAGGTGCCGATGCGGGAATATCTTTCCCTGTCCGAGCGGCTTCTGGACGAGCTCGCCATGCTCAAGATCGAGATGGTGGGCCTGAACCCCGATGCCGCCGACAAGCTTCCCTCGGAGCTTTCCGGCGGCATGATCAAGCGGGCGGCGCTCGCCCGCGCGCTTTCGCTCGATCCGGATATCGTCTTCCTCGACGAGCCGACCTCCGGTCTCGACCCCATCGGGGCGGGGGAATTCGACGAATTGATCGCTACTTTGCAGCGGACTTTGGGGCTCACCGTATTCATGGTAACCCATGACTTGGATAGCCTTTACACGGTCTGCGACCGAATCGCGGCGCTCGGGGAGGGCAAAATCCTGGCGGAAGGGCCGATCGAGACGATGCTGGCATCGGATCATCCCTGGCTCCGCGCTTATTTTCATGGAAAGCGGGCGCGGGCCATTGCGGCCAGCGAGGCTTAAGGGTTGCGATGGAGACTCGTGCAAACTACGCCCTGATCGGAGTGTTCACCCTCGCGGTGATCGCGGCGGCGTTCGGCTTTGTCTATTGGTTCAGCGGCGGCGACCGGGGCCAGGCCAAGCAATCCATCCGCATCGTTTTCTCCGGTTCCGTGTCCGGCCTCTCCAAGGGCTCGCTTGCGCTGTTCAACGGCCTGCGGGTGGGCGAGGTCACGGAAATCAGCCTCTTGCCGGAAGATCCGCGCCGGGTCGTCTCCATCGTCCAGATCGACAAGAGCACACCCATCCGCGCGGACACCCGGGCGCGGCTCGAATATCAGGGCCTGACGGGTGTGGCGCAGATCGCGCTTTCGGGCGGCGAGCCGAATGCGCCGCCGCTCGTGGCCGGCCCCGGCCAGCCTATGCCGACGATTTTTGCGGACCGTTCCGATTTCCAGGATCTCATCGAAACCGCGCGCAACATCGCCCGGCGGGCGGATGATGTGTTGGAGCGTGTCGGCCGTGTCGTGGCCGAGAACGAGGGCGCGGTTGGCCGCACCATCCAGAATGTCGAGAAATTCTCGGAAGCCCTGGGCGAGAACGCCGACGGCATCGACCGCTTCCTCGGGCAGGTTGGCCAAGCGGCGGAGAAGGTCGGCCCGCTTGCCGAAAAACTCGAGACGCTTGCCACCAACGTGGACGAGCTTGTCCGCGCCGTGGATCGCCAGCGGGTCGCCAATATCGTTCAGAACGTCGAGAGCTTCACGCAGTCGCTGGGTGAAAACAAGGAAGTCATCAGCAACGCGCTGAAAGACGCAGCCTCCGTCATCCAGACCCTGAAGGACACCGCGCCCAAGCTCGATGCCGCCGTGGCGCAGATCGGCACCCTCACGAAGTCGGTGGACCCGGCGAAGATCGGGCGCGCCGTCGACAATATCGACACCTTCAGCCAGACGCTCAGCCGCCGCAGCCCGGATGTGGACCAGATTCTTGCCGATGCGCGCTCCCTGACGGACAAGCTCAACCACTCGGCCGACAAGGTCGACGCGGTGCTCGATGGCGTGCAGAAGTTCCTCGGTACGGCCTCGGGCGAAGAGGGCAAGAGCGCGTTCGAGGAGATCAAGGCGGCGGCGGTTTCGATCCGCGAGCTTGCCGACAATCTCGACAAGCGTTCGACTGCAGTGCTGACCGGCGTCAACCGCTTCACGGATTCAGGCCTGCGCGAATACGAGGCGCTCGCCGTGGACGCGCGCCGGACGCTCACCGACATCAGCCGCGCGGTCCGCAGCCTGGAGCGCAACCCGCAGCAGGTGATTTTCGGCGGCAAGCCGCCGCTACCCGAATACAATGGACGACGTTGAATGCGCTGGTCCCCCGTGTTTCCCCTATCAAGAAAGAAGAGCAGGCAGCTGCGCGCTCTCGCGCCTGTCATCGTTCTTGCCGCTCTGACGGGCGCCTGCTCGTCGGGGGCCGCGCCGACAACGTACGATCTTTCGGCGCCGACGGCGCGGATCGGGGGGGCAGGGCGCCAGGTTCTGGTCAACGAGCCTGCGGCGCTTCAGGCACTCTCGGCCCAGCAGATCATCGTGAAGGACGTCTCAGGCACCATCACCTTCCTCGGGGATGGCCAGTGGTCAGACAACCTTCCCCGCCTCGTTCAGACGCGCCTGATTAACACGTTCGAGAATGCTTCGCAGATCCGCGGCGTCTCTCGCCCGAGCAGCGGCACGGTGGCCGACGCGCAGCTGATCTCCGAGCTTCGCAGCTTCGAGGTCGTAACGCCGAACAACGAGGCCTATGTCGAAATCGCCGTGAAGCTCGTGAACGATCAGACGGGCCGCATCATGGCGGGCCGCATCTTCCGGGCGAGCGTTCCGGTGGCCGGCGTAAACGCCGCGGGCGCGGCGCGAGGTCTCGACGACGCGCTCTCCATCGTCATGCTCGACATCGTCCGATGGGTCAGCGGCAGCCACATCCCTGTGCGGGATGCGCTGCCCCAGACAAGTCAGACCGCAGGGCAGTCGCCAGCATAGATCTTCCGTCATTTGATGGGCCGCATTCCCGGAGCCTCACCCTGAGGAGGTGCGCCAGCACCGTCTCGAAGGGCGAGGCGTCTCCAGTGCGCGCTGGAACCTCCTTCGAGACGGTCGCTCTCGCGACCTCTTCAGAATGAGGCTTCGAGGCGCGGCTGGCCGCTCCTCGTCGGAGCGCGCCCCGGGGAGATGGTGGAAGAAGGTCCTTCAAAAACAAAAACGCGGCCCGGAGGCCGCGTTTTTATGATCTCATTGGTGCGTTCGATCAGTCGAAGCGGCCGCTGGCGTGAGCCAGCATGGTGTAGACCTTGCCCGTCTCGGAGGTCAGGTAGGTCTTGGCCAGCATCGAGTCCCGGTCGTCGCGAGAGACTTCCGCGAGCAGGCGCTCGAACTCGTCCACGTAGCGGTCGACAGTCTGCTTGAACTCGCTGTCGCGACGATACTTGCGGCGGATCTCGTCGAAGGTCTGCTGACCCTGGATCGTGTAGAGACGGCGCGTGAACACGCTGCTCTCGCCGCTCTTGTAGCGATCCCACAGCTCGACGGCCGCGTCGTGGTCGATCATCCGCGCGATATCGACCGAGATCGAGTCGAGCGATTCAAGGCTGTTCACGCGCGAGCGATCGGTGCGCCCGGCTGCGGGGCGTGCCGGCTCGGGCTGATCGTCCCGCGAGGCGCGGTTGAGCAGGTCCGACAGCCAGCCGCTGCGAGCGCCGCCGCCGATGTCACGCGGCGTGCCGATCTCCTCACGGCGCGGAGCCGGAGCAGGAGCGGGAGCAGGGCGCACTTCAGCGACCTTCTGCACCGGACGGGCAGGCGCGGGAGCCGGCTGGGCCGTTGCAGCCGAAGTCTCGGCATAGCGTGCGGTCGGAGCAGGGGCCTGCGCCACCACCGTCTGAACCGGAGTTGCCGGGCGTGCCTCGGCCACGGCGGCTGCAACAGCAGCCACGGCCGCCGCAGCAGGCGCTTCATTGACGCGGCGCTGCTGCACCGCCGGAGCCGCGTCGACGACACGGTTCGAGCGGGAAACCAGCGAGGCCAGTTCGTTGAGGGCCTTGATCTGGTCGGCGACGACGCGGCGCATGTTCGCCGTGGTTTCCTGGGTTTCCTGCGGCAGCTCGACGACGCCACGGCGCAGCTCGGCGCGGGTGTTCTCGAGCTCGCGCTGGATCTGGGCGGTCATGCCGCGCAGATCGCCCATCGTGTCGCGGAACTTGACGGTCGCGCCGTTGAGCGCTTCGGCCATTTCCGTGGCAGCCTGCTCGTAGGCATTGCGCAGGACAGCAGCGGTGCGCTCGCTTTCCGCGCCGCTGGAGGAGCGGATGCGCTCGAACTGCTCGTCGATGGCGTGGGTGGTCGCCTCCGCCGTGTCGGCAAGAACGGCGCCGATCTGGCGAGCCTTGGCTTCCGCGCTCTGCAGCGATCCTTCGATGAGGTTCGTGAAGGCGCTTGTGACCGACTCCAGATCTTCCGAGCGCTCGTTGATGCGGGCCAGAAGATCGCCGAGGGCGTTCTGACGGCTGCTGAGCGCGACGCTGATGCGGGCCTCGACACGTTCCAGCGCGGTGGCGGCATCCGTGAGGTGCTCCAGCTGCTCGCGGGTGCTCTCCGACAGGGAGCGGCTGCGCTCCTCGAGGTTGTAGGTGAGTTCCGAGGCCTGCTGCATCGCTCCCGAAGAGACGGTGCGCAGAGCCTCGACCTGCTCGGCCACCTGATCGGAAGCGCGGCCGGTCTGGCTTGCGATTTCCGAGAGCAGGCCTTCGATCTGCTCGACGCGGGTGGAGAGACCATCGCCGATGACGCCGAGATCCGCTGTAGCGCTGCCAGCGATCTGCTGGAGCAGGCGGTTGGCGTCCTGCAGACGGTCGAGCACGCCCGACAATTCGCTGCGCAGGCGGTCGTTGGTGCCGACGAGGGTGGCGACCGCGCGGGTCGTGCCTTCGTCGATAGCGACGCGCATCGACTCGGTCGATTGCGTGTAGACCGAGGTGAGCTCCGTCGTGCGCTCCTGCAGGGAGGAGAGCATGGTTTCGCTGCGGTCCTGCAGGGTATCGACGAGCAGAGTGCTGCGCTCGGCGAGCATGCGGGCTGCCGTCTCGCTGACCGAGAGAACCTCGCGGCTGATCGCTTCGCCGCGATCCGACAGGGTCGCCACGAGCGACTGGCCCTGCGTGTCGAAGATCTCCGCGATCTCGGCGATGCGGTTGCCGAGCGAGCCAGTGATGGCGGTGCCCTTCTCGTCGAGAGCGGTAGTCACGCGCTCGAGGCGGTTGACCACACGGTCCTCGAAGGCCAGCACACGCTGGTCGAGCGCCGCGGCGATCTCGTCGGCGCGGCCGCCGAGGATCTGGTTGATCTGGTCGGCGCGTGTGCCGAGGGTGAGGTTGATCTCGTCCGCCTGGGTGCTCAGCACTTCGCCGATCTGCTCGGCCTTCGCGGCGAGCGTATCGGTGATCGAGGTGCTCTTGGCGGCAATCGCCTGGCTGATCTCGTCGACGCGGGTCTGGAGAGCGCTCGCCACGTCGCGGCCGCCTTCGGCCATGACGCGTGCCATCTCGCCGGTCCGCACCACAAGAGCCTCGTTGAGGGCCGTGGAACGGGCGCTGAGGGTCTGGTCGACGCGTTCGACGATGTTGTCGAAGCTCGCCGCGATCTCGGAGGTGCGGCGACCCGCATGTTCCTCGAAGGACAGGAGCTTGGCTTCGATGGCGGAAGTCGCCTCGGTGGTACGCTCAGCGAGCGTGTCCGCGACGGTGCGGCCCTGAACCGTGATGAGACGGTCCATTTCCTCGAGACGGCCGTTGACCGTGTCGGTGAGGCTGCCGATCTCGTTCGACATGCGCTCGGCCATCGAGCTGCCGCGCGACACCACATCCTCGAAGGCGGTGAGGCGGGAGCCGAGGTTTTCCTCGATCTCGCGGCTACGCTGCGTGACGGTATCCGACAGGTTCTCGACAGTACGGTTGAGCGCTTCATTGACGCGCGCGCCCTGCGTCGCGATGGCGAGCACGATGTCCTTGCCGGTGGAGGCGAGGCGGTGCTGCGCGTCGTTCGAGTGCTGCGACAGAGCCTCGGCGAATTCGCGGCCACGAGTCTCGAAGACCGACTGGAACTGCTCGACCTGCGTGCCGACGAGCGTCGTGATGTTGGTGCCCATCTGCGACAGGCTGCTTTCCAGAGCCTCGCCCTGGACCGAGACGGTCTCGCTGACGC
This sequence comes from Microvirga flavescens, assembly GCF_003290125.1. GTDB lineage: Bacteria > Pseudomonadota > Alphaproteobacteria > Rhizobiales > Beijerinckiaceae > Microvirga > Microvirga flavescens. The sequence goes on along the minus strand of NZ_QMKH01000002.1, from coordinate 20,284 downwards.
GCTGGCTTGCCGTTTCAAGGCGGTCGGCCAGATTCTCGACACGGTTGCCGATGGCTTCATCCGCAAGGCGCACGGCGTCCTGAAGCTGCTCGCGCACCTCGCCGCCACGCTCGACGATCTCGTCGACGACTTCGCGCGCCGTGGAGGAGAGCTGGCTCTGAAGGGTGGAACCACGGCTCGTCAGGTCGTCGAGAACCGAGGTCGCGGTGGTGGCGAACTCGCTGCGCACCGTCTCGCCGCTGGTGACGAGCTGCTGCACCAGCGAGGTGCCGGTGGACGTGATCTGCTCGCGCAGGACGGAGCCGCGCGCCGCGAGCTCTTCGCCGACCTGAACGCCGGCCTCGGCGAGCTGATCGCGCAGATGCGTCGTCCGCGTGGCGATGTCGTCCGTGATGGTGTTGCCGGTGGCGGCAAGCTTTTCGGTGATTTCGCCGCCGCGCAGGGCGAAGCTGTCTTCAAGGCTGCGCGCGGTTTCTTCAAACGCCTCGCGAACGTCGCTGCCCTGCTTGGCAAGGGCGTCGATCACGCCACGTCCGGTTTCGGCCAAGGTGCGGGTCACCTGGCTCGCGCCGTCCTGAAGGTGATGGGTGAGGAGTTCGCCCGTGCGCTCGAAGGCGCCAGTGATGTCGTGCGCCTTGCCTTCGAGGGCGGTCGTGATGGTCACGCCGACTTCGGAAATGCCGGACTTGATATCATCGCTTGCGCCCGAAAGGCGGTCCACGAGTTCCACGCCGCGGCTCGACATTTCCTCGACCACGCGCTCGCCGGCGCGGCCGAGAGCCTGCGTGATCTGCTCGCCGCGCTGGCCGAGAGCTTCGGACACATGATCGCCCGCGCGCTGCACGGAGGCGGCGACGCGCTCGGCGGTGGAGTCGAGTTCATGGGTCAGGTTCTGGTGCGCGCCGGTGATGGCGCTGCGGGCCCGCTCGGAGGTCGTCACAATGGCTTCGCGCTGCGTGACCAGTTCGTCGATGAGGGAGCGGATACGGATTTCGTTGTCGGAATAGGCGCGCTCGAGGGTCGAGATTTCGCTGCGCACGAGGGTTTCGAGTTCGCCGGCGCGAGCGAGGGCACGCTCCACGCCGTCGCCAACGGCGGCCACTTCACGGCGCACGGCCTGCGAAACCGACAAAACGGCATCGGTCGAGAAGTTCTCGGGCTGCGCGAGGCGTACGGCCACCTCGCCCACGGCGCGGGCGACGAGCTTCATCTCGTTCGAGCGGACGGCCATGACGGCCGCAACGTAGAACAGCACCACGGGCGTCAGCACCATGAAGCCGGCAATGGCGAGCTGCAGGGGCGAGAAGGCCGCGAGCAAGGCTTCCGGCGTCGTGATGCCCTGAGAGTAACCAAGGGCGCCGGCGCCGCCGAGCCAGAGGAGAGAGGCGAGGGTCGCGATGGTGTAGGCGCGGCGGGACGGGCGCACCTGCAGCGCTTGCAGCATCACGCCGACATTCTGCCGGTCGTCGTTAGCGACGGCCGTGCGGTCGGGCGCGAGGAAGGAGGATGAGCGGGCCGCGCCGCTTTCCGACTCGAGCAGGGGCTCGGAGATCTTCAACTCGTCGGCGCCTTCGAAATCACGGAACGGGCCACGGGTGAAATCGTGATCGTCGATATCCGGCAATTTCGGATCGGGAAGAGGACCGAATTCGCTCAGCGAGCCCTCGGCGCCGCCCGCCAGGGACGCCTCGTCCAGGTTGAGCGCATGCTCGACGGCCGACAATGCCGCCTCAGCCGGGTCTTTCATCTTCTTGTTTTCGATCGCCATGATCACCCTCGATGACGCAACTCATGTGGGTCTTGCTCGCTGCCTGCGCCGGAAAATCAGGAGCCGGAGAAAAATGACCGGGCCTTGAAAATCGTTCCTGCACAGGCTTTCCGAGGGAAAACCCGCCATTCAATCAAACGATTTTAGCCCTCGGGGGAGGTCAGGGGAACCCAAAGTCCCCAGACACCTCTAAACGTCGTTAACGTCTTAACCAGTTGGTTACCAAAAAAACCGTCGGAGGCTTACCGACACTAACGTAACTGTCGGCTTGACGCCAAGCACTCGTTTTTCCGTCGAAGTCTGTCTTTATTGGCCGCCTGATCCGAGCGAACAACCGGTTTCCACTTGTTCTGATCATGCTCTAGATAGGGACCGGAAACCGAAGGGTCCAGAATGATCAAGATTACATATGTCGATGCCGGGGGCACGGCGCGCGAAATCGAGGCTGAGGAAGGCTCGACCGTGATGGAAAACGCGATCCGCAACGGCATTCCGGGCATCGATGCGGAGTGCGGTGGGGCCTGCTCCTGCGCGACCTGCCATGTTTATGTCGACGAAGCCTGGACGGATGTGGTGGGCGAGCCGCAGCCGATGGAGGCGGACATGCTCGACTTTGCCTACGACGTGCGCCCGAATTCCCGCCTCTCGTGCCAGATCCGTGTCCGTCCCGAGCTGGACGGCCTGATCGTTCACACGCCGACCCGCCAGGGCTGACCCCAGAGACTGACCTCAAGAAAAGGCTGACATCATGTTCAAGACTTTACTGGTTCCCGTGGATCTGGCCGAGGTCGAGGCCTCGAGGCCGGCCATCCAGAAGGCGGTTGCCCTGGCCGAGGCCGCCGAGGGGAGCGTCCGCCTGATCTATGTGCGCTCGCTCGTGCCCGTCACGTACATGGAATTCATGCCGCCGACCTTCGACACCGAGCAGCAGGACGAGGCGGAGAAGAAGCTCGCCGAGGTCGCGGCCAAGGTGAAGCTGCCGTCCGAGCGCGTCTCTGCCGTCGTGCGCCTCGGTTCCGTCTATAACGAGGTGCTGGACGAGGCCGAGAAGACCGGGGCCGACCTGATCGTGATCGGCTCCCATCGACCCACGATGGCGACCTATCTTCTGGGCTCCAACGCCGCCACCATCGTCCGCCACGCCAAGTGCTCGGTGCTGGTGGTCCGGGATTAAGTTTCCGGCGGCAAAAGCTCAGACGGCAGGGTCCCGGCCTCGAATGGCCGGGGCCTGTTGAGCCGGATCATCGGTTCCAGCTGCCAGATGCAAATTCCCGCAAACAGAACGCCGAGCAGGGCGAGGCCCGTCGCGTTATTCTGCAAGGCGCGCCAGACCAGAATGGCCATCGCCACCAGGCACAAACCCGCCAGCGCCGCATTGGCCGCCCAGAGCGGGTAAGGGCGTCCTGCGATGAATCGCGCCTTGGGCGATGCCGTGGCAATGGCTCCGCAAAGCCCCTGAGCGAAGGCCCTGTATTCCCGGGTGAGCTGTTCGGATTCAACAAGACTCCTCCAGCTTAGCGAGGAAAACCGGAAGGTCTTGCCATCGGTCATCCTCACCGTGGTTTTGAAGGCTTTCTGCCCGAACCGCCCCGGCTCAAAGCTCAGCCGCACCGCTTCGACGGCGTCGAGGCGGACCTCGCTCACCTTGCGGCCTGAATCGACGGTCAGGCGGTCTCCCTTCAAGGAGAAGGACACCGGCGAGCTGAAGGGACGCGGGTTGTGGGTGTAGGTGAGGGCGGTTTCCTGCTTGGTTTCGTCCATAGGACCGTTCATTCCTGAATGCAGCGGCGTCATAGAAATCGAAAGGCTGGTCAGCCTCTAGACCGGCCTTGCCTCCGTGCGAAGCGGGCGAAAAGTTCTATCCGGCCGACTGGCGGATTTCATCTGCCGTGTTGTTCGGCTCTGTGGCAGGGTCCGCGTATTTGCCGACCGTCCGGCGGCTGCGGAATTCGATGCGGTCCGGATCCCCCTGGCGGATGTTCTGCTTGAGTTCCTTGCGGAACTCGTCCCGCCGCTCATGGATCGAGGCGATGACGAGGCCCATCGGGATGCCGACATCGGCCAAAACCGCCTCGGTGAGCTGGAGCGAGGCCTCGATGGTTTCCGGCACGGCGTCATTGACGCCGAACTCGTAAAGCTCCGCCGCATGGCGTGCATCCTTCGCTCGGGCGACGATGGTGAGGTCTTCCCGCTCTTGTCGGGCGGCGCTTACCACGGCCTCGATGGAGGCTTGGGTGTCCAGGGTCACGACAAGGGCGCGGGCATGTTCGATGCCGCAGGCGCGCAGGAACTCAGGATAGGCGCTGTCGCCGAAAAAGACCGGCTTTCCGGCCTTCCGTTGCGCCGCGACGCGAGACGGGTCGAGGTCTAGGCCGAGATAGGGCACGTTGTGGCGCTCCAGCATTTCGCCCACCAATTGGCCGACGCGGCCATACCCGGCAATGATGACGCGCCCTACCTCGTCGGAGGGTGGCGGCACTCTGGCTTCCGGGTCGAGTGCGCGGGGGTCTTCCAGCGAACGGCTGAGCTTGCGGCCAAGGCGCGCCATGACCGGGACGACGATCATCGTCAGCGTCGTGATGAGAAGGAGGTTCTGCCCCATGTCCCGGGGCAGGAGCCCGGCGGCGATGGCGTCACCGAGGATCACGAGGGCGAACTCGCCGCCCGGTCCCAACAGGAGGCCCGTTTCAGCCGCGACCGCCGTACTCAGCCCGAAGGCGAGGCGGCCAAGGCCCATGATGATCGCCGCCTTGATGATCACGATCAGCGCTGCCGCCACCAGGATCTGTCTCGGCATCGCATCGAGATGGGAGAGATCGAGCTTCATGCCGACCGACATGAAGAAGACGCCGAGCAGGAGCCCCTTGAACGGCTGGATCATCGCGTCGATGGCGCGCCGGTACTCGGTCTCGGCCAGAAGAAGGCCGGCGATGAAGGCTCCCAGCGCCATGGAGAGGCCGGTCGCCGCCGCCGCAAGGCTCGTGACCATCACCACCAGAAGGCAGGCCGCCATGAAGAATTCCGGGCTTTTCATGGCCGAAACCAGCCTGAAGAACGGCCGCAGCACCAGCCGTCCGAGGCTGACGAGCAGAAACAGGGCCAGCGCCGCCTGCGCGATCAGCACCGCGAAGGACGACATGGTCACTTCGGGGCGGCTCGTGTCGAGGGCGGCGATGGCGAAGAGGATCGGCGCGACGGCAAGATCCTGAAAGAGCAGGGCTGAGAAACTGGCGCGTCCGGCGGGAGCGTTCAGCCGCTTCTGCTCGTTCAGAACCGGCAAGACGATGGCGGTCGAGGACAAGGCGAGGGCAAGCCCGACGAGAACCGATGCGGTGACGGAGTGGAACGCGTTGTAGGCCAGCGCTCCCAGCGCAATGGCGCAAAGAAGGACCTGCAGAAAACCGAAGCCGAACACGAGACGGCGCAGGTTCCGCAGGCGCTTCCACGAGAGTTCGAGGCCGATCGTGAAGAGCAGGAACACGACGCCGAATTCCGCGATGTGGGAAACCCGCTCAGGGTTGGTCAGCGTGATCCAGTCGAGCCAGGGATGCTCCTTCACCCATTGCCCGAGGCCAAAGGGGCCGAGCAGCGCGCCCGCCCCGAGAAACCCGAGCACGGGGCTGACTTTCAAGCGATGGAAGAGAGGGACGACAATGGCCGCCGTTGCGAGAAAAAGGATAGGCTCCTGAAAAGAGTACAGGTCGACTGCGGCTGCCATCTGATTTGTCCGATTCCACCCATGATGGTTTGAAAGCGGATATGGATGCAAGCACTTACAAGCATTGCTTGCACGAATGCCGCAGAATTTGGTTTTCTGGTTGCCGCAAGGCGTGGCTCTGTTTCAGCCATACAAGACAATAAGGGGAAAACGTGTCGGAACGAGACATCACGACGCTCGATAGTCGCATCGTTTACGAGAACCGCTGGATGAAGGTTCGAGAGGACAATATCCGCAGGCGCGACGGTTCGCTCGGCATCTACGGCGTCATCGACAAGGCGGACTTCGCCATCATCGTTCCCGTCGACAACGGCGTGGTGCATCTCGTGGAGCAGTACCGCTACCCGATCCAGCGCCGCCAATGGGAGTTCCCGCAAGGCAGCTGGGAGGAAGCGCCGGATGCGTGCCCGGAAGATCTCGCGCGGGGCGAACTGCAAGAGGAAACCGGGCTTCTTGCCGGAGAAATCCTGGAGGCGGGGCGGCTTTACCCGCTCTACGGCACAGTGTCGCAAAGCTTCCGGATTTTCCTCGCGACGAAGCTCACGCCGGGGCCGCGTCAGCTTGCCCCGGAAGAGCAGGACATGATCACGAAGGCCTTCCCCCTTGCCGAAGTCGAGGCAATGATCCTGAACGGAACCATTCAGGACGCGGGAACCGTTGCGTCCTTCGGCATGCTGCGGATGAAGGGCCTGATCTGAAGGGCGATCACGCCGAATGTCAGATAGGCAGAATACGCTTTCCCATAGCGGGAAGTTCTCTTTCGCCTACAATCGTCGAAGTTGGCCTTTGAGAAGGATTGAGAGAATGCCGTCACTCGAGCTGCTTATCGCCTTTTTCCTCACGACGGCGATTTTTGCCTTCATTCCCGGGCCGGCCATGCTTTACGCGGCGGCTCAGACCCTCGCGCGCGGGCGCTTGCCCGGCCTCATGGCGGCATTGGGGATTCATCTCGGTGGCTATGTGCATGTCGTTGCCGCCGCTGCCGGCTTGGCGATCCTCTTTCACGCCGTGCCTGTTATCTACATGGCGGTGAAGTTTATCGGCGCGGCTTACTTGATCTGGCTGGGCATCTTGCTGTTTCGCGCAAAGGCGCACGGAGATGCCGGTATGTCCGCCATCCAGCCGAAATCCGGATGGCGCGCCTTTTTCGAAAGCATCACCGTCGAGGTTCTCAACCCCAAGACGGCGATTTTCTACATGGCGTTCCTGCCGCAATTTATCGATGCGTCGGCCGCATTTCCCGTCTGGCTTCAGTTCGTGCTGCTTGGAACGATCGTCAATTTGATGTTTTCCCTCGCTGACGTTGTCAGCGTGGTCTTGGCGGATGCCGTTTCGGCAAGGCTACGGCGATCGAGCAGCGCGCAACGCCTCACGCAGCGCATGGGCGGCGCGGTGCTGGTCGGCCTGGGCATTCACGTTGCGCTTCAGAAAAGCTGATGCACTTGCCTCTGCTCGCACGAACGTCGTGCGAGCAGAGGTTTAAAGCAAACTCTCGGCTGTTATCCCAACACGTCCAACGCCTGCGCGAGATCGGCCACTAGATCGTCCGGGTGTTCGATGCCGATGGAGACGCGGATGGTGGCGTCCGTGACGCCGAGGCGGTCGCGGGTTTCCTTCGGCACGCCGGAATGCGTGGTGGAGGCCGGATGGCTGATGAGGGATTCGGTGCCCCCTAAGCTCACCGCAAGCTTGAAGATCTTGAGTGCGTTCAGAACCTTGAAGGCCTCCGCTTCGCCGCCCTGTACATCGAACGAGAAGGTCGAGCCCGGCGCTTCGCTTTGCGCCTCATAGACCTTCAGCGCCGCCGAACCCTTGGGCAGATAGGCGAGGTGGTGAACCTTGGTGATCTTGGGGTGCTCGTTCAGGAACTTCGCGACGATCTCGCCGTTGCGGTTGGCTTCCCGCATGCGAAGGGCCAGTGTCTCGAGCGAGCGGCCGATCATCCAGCACGAATGCGGATCGAGCTGCGTGCCGATGGCAGAGCGTAGCAGGCGCACGGTTTTCATGTGCTCTTTCGAGCCGAGCGCCGCGCCAGCGATCAGGTCCGAATGGCCACCGACATATTTCGTCAGCGAATAGACGGAGATGTCCGCGCCATTGCGCAGCGGCCGCTGGTAGAGCGGGCCGAGAAGGGTGTTGTCGCAAACCACGATGGGGCGATGGCCCTGTTCCTTGCCGATCTCGTCGGCGACGCGCTTGATAAGCGCGACATCGACCAGCGTGTTCAGGGGGTTCGAGGGCGTCTCAATCATGATGACCGAAACGCGGCCCTTGGCCGTGGCCTCCTTGGCGGCGGCGCGTACGCTCGCCTCATCGACGCCATCGGCAAAGCCCACGGCCTTGATGCCGAGATTGGCGAGCGTCTTGGCGATCAGCGTTTCCGTTCCGCCGTAGAGGGGCTGCGAATGCAGGATCACGTCGCCGGGCTTCGCGTAGGCGAGAATGGTTGTCGCGATGGCCGACATGCCGGAGGAAAACAGAAGTCCGGCTTCCGCCTCTTCGAAAATCGCAAGCCTGTCCTCGACGATTTCGGCATTCGGGTGGTTGAAGCGCGAGTACACGAGACCCGCCGCCTCGCCCTTGGGCGGCTCGCGGCGGCCTGCGACGTAGTCGAAGAATTCCTTTCCATGCTCGGCGCTGTTGAACACGAACGTCGAGGTGAGGAACACCGGCGGTTTCACGGCGCCTTCCGAAAGGGTCGGATCGTAGCCGTAGCCCAGCATAAGGGTTTCCGGCTTCAATTTGCGGTTGCCGATCCGATCCTTGTGGTAGCGATCTTGTGTCATGGACTCCAATCCTCAATTCTGAGTGGAGCTTAATCTAGGGCAGCGGCTGCCTAAAGCCGCGTCACTCGTTCGGGCCGGGTCATTCACAGGAGAACGCATGACTCGGCTCTCCGTGAGAGGATGTTTCCCATGCTGCGTCTCATGCTTCTGCGCCACGCCAAGGCTTCCTCACCCTCGGGTGTTCTCGACACCGACCGTCCGCTGGCGAAGCGGGGTCAGGATGCCGCGACGCGGATGGGAGCCTATCTTCGCGGCGAAAAGCTCGTGCCGGATCTGGCGCTTGTCTCGCCCTCGCTGAGAACCCGCGAGACATGGAGCTTCGTCCAGCCGGCGCTGGGGATTGTGAAGGTCGAATACGACGCCCGGCTCTACGCAGCGCATGCCTTGCAGCTTCTCGCCGTGGTGCAGGAAATTGAGCCCGAGAACGAGAGCCTGCTTCTGGTCTGCCACAATCCCGGCTGCGAGGAATTGGCGGGTCTGCTCGTCGGCCACGGCGCGAAAGGCACGCGCCAGCACATGAGGCAGAAATACCCGACGGCGGCCCTCGCCGTCATCGACTTCGACCTGGATGCGTGGAGCGATATCGCGCAGGGCGAGGGCACGTTGGAGCGCTTCGTGACGCCGCGGGAGCTTGGTATGGACGAGGACGATTAGACGATCGCATCGGCCCGCCTATCTTTCGACGGAATGACCGCGCCCTTTTGTCGGCGGGTCAGGTATGGTGTTTTTCGATGCTGCCCCAGACTTTCATGGCGATCGTATTGGCCGGTAACGCTATCTTGAGCGGGGTTGTCCCTGCCTTGCCGGCGCGTGTGCAGGGCGAAAGCACCGGCACGGCCGAAGCGCGCTACGAGGCCGGGGCGAGGCAGGTTTCCAATTGGCGGGAAGAGGCGGTCGAGGGACTGAAGCCCGGTCCCGTGATCGTTCTCGCAACCCTTCTTGGCGTCGAGCGGCCTCTCGTCACGCGTTGCGTCAAGCTCAACAATTACTGGTGCATCAAGAGCGCCCGTTGGGAGGGCGAGATCGGCAAGGACGGCGAGGGGCATGTGGGCTTCGTCTCCGCCGAGCGGGGCGCGGATGCCGCCGCCACACTGCTGCGGCGCTACTATCTCGAATTCAACCGCAAGTCCGCTCTCGACATCGTGCGCCGCTGGGCGCCACCCGAATGCGGTACTATCACCGGCATCGGCGGTATGGTGCTGGCGGTCAAAGGCATCGGCGGCACGCTGCGGGCCCGCTGGCTCGCCGCCCATCGGGTTAAGCTCACGGCGGGCGGAACGGGGAAGGGCGCTCGAACAGGGCGCGTTTCCATCGTCATTCCGCGAACGGGGCCGATCTACCGCGTTCCGGACATCGCGGAGGGTATGGGTGAACATCCCAAGCCAAAGCCTGCCGCGCGGACCGCCGCGCAGCGTCTTCCGGAAAAATCCAGGCAGGCGGGCACGTCCGCAAAGGTCGCTTCGACATCCTCCTGCGCGCCCGATGAGGCGAGGCTGAAGAACTATGCGCAGCAGATGGTGGATGGCCTCGGCATCGGCCCGAACGACGATCTGAAGCTGTTTTCCGCCGAAGGGTTGCCGCAACCGAACCTCAAGTCCGTGATGCTTGCCATGTCGGCGTTCGAGCTTGGCATGTTGCGGGCCCATCCCGATCTCGTCGAAGGGGCCGTGCAGCGCGCCGCCGCAAGGGCTTTGCCCGTGCGCGATGCGGAAGCAAGGCTTGATGGCCGGTGACGCCGCCTTGCTTGTTCGGGACCGAGGCCCCACCTTCAAGCTTGACTTGTAAAAGGCAGAAACCGTCCGTGTCCGCCATCAGCAATCTCGCCTCCCGTGCCGGATCGGCGGCCCAATCGCTCTGGGAGGTTTCCGGCCAGTTCGTCCAGCCGTCCATGCGCATCGGCGTGACGGGGCTGGCGCGGTCGGGCAAGACGGTTTTCACGACCGCCCTGGTGCACCACCTGACCCGGGGCACGAACCTTTCCGCCTTCAGGGCTTCCGCCGAGGGGCGCATCCGCCGCGCCTATCTCGCCCATCAGCCTGACGATGAGGTCGCCCGCTTTCCTTATGAGGAACATCTCGACGCTCTCACCAATGCCCGCCGCTGGCCGCTTTCCACGGAACGCATCAGCGAGTTGCGGGTGGATCTGGAATACGAGCGCAAGGGCGGCTGGCGCTCCGGTCCTGCCTCGCTCGCCCTCGACATCGTCGACTATCCCGGCGAGTGGCTGCTCGATCTCGCCCTTGTCGAAACCTCCTATGCCGACTGGTCCCGACGTACCATCGAGGCGAGCCGCAGGCCGGGGCGGGAGGACATCGCCGCCCCCTGGCGGGAGAGCCTGAAAAGTCTCGACCCTTCAGGCCCTCCGGACGAACTTCTCGCGGCCAAGGCGAGCGAGGAGTTCAAGGTTTATCTGACCCTTCTGCGCGCAGGGCCCGAGGCGGTGGCGACGACCCCGCCGGGGCGCTTCCTCATGCCCGGAGACCTTGCCGGCTCACCCGCCCTGACCTTCGCGCCGCTCGATCTACCCGCCGGCCAGCCGATCCAGCAGGGCAGCTTCGCGGCGCTGATGGAGCGGCGCTATGAGGCCTACAAGACCCATGTGGTGAAGCCGTTCTTCCGCAATCACTTCCAGCGCATCGACCGGCAGATCGTCCTGGTCGATGTGCTCGCGGCGATCGATGCCGGGCCTGTGGCGCTGGCGGAGCTGGAAGAGGCGCTCGATCAGGTGCTCATCGCCTTCAGGACGGGGCGGAACACCCTGTTCTCCCGCCTCTTCGCGCCCCGCGCCGACAGGGTGCTGTTCGCCGCCACCAAGGCCGACCACATTCACCACACGGATCATGACCGGCTGGACGCGATCCTGCGCCTTCTCGTCAACCGCGCCGCGCGGCGGACGGAAGCGGCTGGCGCGCGGGTTGGCACGGTGGCGCTGGCCTCTGTGCGCGCGACCCGCGAGACGACCGTCCGCGAGGGCCGCGAAACCCTCAAGGCTGTCGCCGGCGTGCCCGAGGCCGGGGAAGAGGTCGACGGCGAGATCTTCGACGGCGAGACCGAGGCGGCGATCTTTCCGGGTGAGCTGCCCGAGAATCCGGAAGAGGTGTTTCAGGGCGCACTCCCGGTAGGTTCTTTCCGCTTTCCGCGATTCAGGCCGCCGAAACTGCCGGTGGATGCGGCGGGCCGGCAGGCCCGGATGCCGCATATCCGCCTCGACCGCGCCCTTGAATTTCTCATCGGGGACCGCCTGACATGACCCGCCGACCCCGTGCCTTCCGCCTCAACGCTCCCGACGTCGCGAGCGGTTCCATCGAAGTAGAGGAAGAACCCTTCGACGCCATCGAGGCGGCGGACGGCATCGTCGTGCCGATGGGTGAGAAGCGCCGCGCCCCCTGGGTCGGCATTCTGGTCTCGGCGCTCTCCGGCCTTCTCCTGCTCGGCCTTGGTCTTGGGATCGAGAAGCTGATCGTCGATCTTTATGCCATTGCGCCCTGGCTCGGGTGGGTCGCCCTCGCGCTGACCGCCCTTGCCGCGCTCGCCTTCATCGCCATCGTGGGCCGCGAGGCCGCCGGAATCTGGCGGGAGAAAAAGATCGAGCGGCTGCGCGACAATGCGGTCGATGCCCTTTCCGTAAAGGACCACGAGGCCGCGAGGGACATCGTGTCCGACCTCGTCGCGCTTTACGACAAGCGCGCGAGCGCCGCGCCCGGGCGGGCCCGCCTGAAGAATATCGACGATGAGATCATCGACGCCGACGACCGCCTCGCCATCGCCGAGCGGGAACTGCTCGCGCCCCTCGACGCACAGGCCAAGCGCGCCATCGCGGCGGCGGCGAAGCAGGTTTCCCTGGTGACGGCGGTGAGCCCCCGCGCCATCGTGGATGTCGCCTTCGTCATCTTCGCCGCCGTGCGGCTTTTGCGCACCCTCGCGCGCATCTATGGCGGGCGGCCCGGCCTCTTCGGGTTCCTGCGGCTCGCGAGGGCCGCCTTCAACCATCTGGCGGTGACGGGCGGCATGGCGGTGGGCGACAGCCTAATGCAGCAGGTTCTCGGGCTCGGCCTCGCCGCGCGGATTTCGGCGAAGCTGGGGGAAGGGGTACTGAACGGGCTGATGACGGCGCGCTTCGGCCTCGCGGCGCTCGCCGTCTGCCGCCCATTACCCTTCATCCGTGAAGATGCGCCCAGGATCGGGGATGTGGCCGGGGAGTTGGTGAGCCGGGCGGAGGCGGCCTCCAGCCCTCAAGGTTGACGTCGGCACCGCCTTCCCCCACAACAGCGGCCCGTCAGGCGCGGACGAGAGCGCCGCTCGTTGTTCGATCACGTTCCCGCCTCGATGCTCTTCAACTCCTTCATCTTTCTCTTCGCCTTCCTGCCGGTCGCGCTTCTGACGCATTGGCTGGTCGAGCGTTTCCGGCCCGAATGGCGGCTGCCGCTGCTCGTTCTCCTGTCGTTCGTGTTCTACGGCTATTGGGACTGGCGTTTCGTGCCGCTTCTTCTGGCGTCGGTGCTGGTGAACTGGTTGATCGCGCAGGCTTTCCTGGCATCGAAGTGCAGCGGGCTGGTGACGGTGGCTATCGTGGTCAACCTCGCCGTTCTGGCGGTCTTCAAGTACTTCAATTTCTTCGCCGATTTCGCGAACCTGATCCCCGGCCTTCACGCGCCGAAATTCGATATCGCGCTGCCGCTCGGCATTTCGTTCTTCACCTTCCACCACATCATGTACCTGACGGATCTGCGGGCCGGAAAAGCGCCCCGTTACGGTCTCGTCCGCTACGCCCTTTACATCGCCTTCTTCCCGCAGGTTCTCGCCGGCCCCCTGGTGCGCTGGAGCGAGATCATGCACCAGCTCGACGAGCGCCCCTACCAGCGCCATGACGCCGCTGAACGGTTTGCGCGCGGCCTCATGCTTCTCGTGGCGGGTCTCGCGAAGAAGGTGTTCATCGGCGATCAGCTTGCCGAATACGTCAATCCGATCTTCCAGGCTGCCGATGCGGGCAAGGCCGTGACGATGATAGAGGCGTGGCAGGCGACCCTCGGCTTCACGTTCCAGATCTATTTCGATTTCTCCGGCTACACGGACATGGCGCTCGGCCTCGCGCTCCTGTTCGGCATCGTGCTGCCGCAGAACTTCGATGTGCCGTACCGCTCGGTCTCGTTGCAGGATTTCTGGCGGCGCTGGCACATGACCCTCTCGCGCTTCCTGCGCGACTATCTCTACATCGCGCTCGGCGGAAACCGGCGCGGCCTTGCCCTCCAGCTCGTCGCGTTGTTCACGACGATGGCGCTGGGCGGCCTCTGGCACGGGGCAGGGCTCACCTTCGTGGTCTGGGGCGCGGCGCACGGCCTTGGCCTTTGCGCCGGAGTGCTGTGGCGCAAGGCCGGGCTCTCGATGCCGAACCTCGTCGGCTGGGTGCTGACCTTCATTTTCGTCATGCTCACCTGGGTTCTCTTCCGTGCCACCACTTTCGAAGGCGCGCTGCGGATCTATGAAGGGCTCTTCGGCTTCGGCGGCTTCGGCGCCGGCTTCAAGTGGCGCGCCATTGCGGCCGCTGCGGCGGTGGCGATGATCGGGCCGACCGCATGGGCCTTTGTCCACAAGCTGCCGGCCCGCCGCTGGATCGCGGTGGCTTTCGCAGTCCTCTTCGTGATCGTCCTTTTCAAAATCGGCGATGATGCGAACTATGAATTCATTTATTTCCAGTTCTGACGCCGGGCGCTGGCGGCGCTTCACGGGGGCGTTTCTCGCCACCGCCGCCATCGTTCTTTGCGGCATCGTCGTGTTCGCCTACGCGGTCGATCCTTACGACAGCGGGCGCTCCTCGCTGTTCGCCAAGGCGGGCGTGCGCCCGCAGGGGCCGCGCACCGCCGCGCCGAGCCGGGGCAGGGATCTGTCCTACAACGCCGCCATCGTCGGCAATTCCCATATCCAGCTTCTCTCGCCGGAGCATCTGAAGGAGACGACGGGGCTCGACTTCGTGCAGCTCTCCGTGCCGGCATCCGGGCCGAAGGAGCAGTTCGTCATTATCGACTGGTTCCTGAGGCACAGGCAGAATCCCGCCAAAGCTCTCGTCATCAGCGCCGATGAGAGCTGGTGTGGGCAGGACCCGGCGATGCCGAACACGAAGCCGTTCCCGTTCTGGCTCTTCAGCGCCAACCCGCTCGAATACGCCAAGGGCTTGGTCCGCTACGACATTCTGGAAGAGGTGCCGCGCCGCCTCGGCTATGTGTTCAACGCCAAGGCCGAGCGGGCCCGCCCGGACGGGTACTGGAACTACGAGCAGAACTATATCGACCTCGGCTATGCGAATGACCCGGTGCTGCGTCAGCGCCTCGAGACGCGCCCGGACGCCGACAAGACGATCCTGCCGTCCGACCCGATGAAGGGGAAATGGTCCTTCCCTGTCGCCGACAAGCTTAAACAGGTCGTCTCGGCGATGCCGGCGGACCTCGCCGTCGTTCTCGTCTTCCCGCCGAACTACAAGAACTACCTGCCGCCGCCCCAGACGTCCCGCGCCTACAAGGACGAGGCCTGCAAGGTGGCCTTGCGGGCGGCGATGGAGGCCCATCCGAAATCCACCGTGATCGACTGGCGGGTGGACCGGGAGGAGAATCGGGACCCGAATCTCTATTTCGACCTGACCCATTACCGCCTCCCCATCGCCCGCAAGGTCGAGACCGATGTGGCTGCGGCCCTGCGCAAGCTCCGCTAGGGAGGGTGCGGCAAATCGTTCTTTCGTCTGAGAAAAACGGATTCTGCCGTGAAAATAAGCAAAGGTTTGGGACGAATTGGCTGAATGGGCGACACGGAACGCGTTGTCGTCGGGCTTCTCCCCATATATAGGGGCCGCACAGTTCACGGGGATTGAACGGCCCATATGACGAACACCGTAATCGATGAGGGTTATCGTCCGACCGAGGACGAGCCCTTCATGAATGAGCGGCAACGGGAATATTTCCGGCGCAAGCTGATTCGGTGGAAAGGGGACATTCTGCGAGAAGCGCAGGAAACCCTCGCCGCCCTTCAGAGTGAGAGCGAAAACCATCCCGACATTGCCGACCGCGCCTCATCGGAAACCGACCGCGCCATCGAGCTCCGCGCCCGGGACCGCCAGCGCAAGCTGATCGCCAAGATCGACGCTGCCATGGCCCGGATCGACGACGGCTCCTACGGCTATTGCGAGGAGACGGGCGAACCGATCTCTCTCAAGCGCCTGGAAGCGCGGCCCATCGCGACCCTCTCGCTCGAGGCTCAGGAACGCCACGAGCGCAACGAGCGGGTCCATCGGGACGACTGAACCAATAAAAAAGGGCTCCGGAAACGGAGCCCTTTTCATTTGGTAAGTCGTGAGCCGAGGATCAGCCCTTGCTGCCCGTATCCGTCGGGCGGCCGAGCAGGCGGGCGAATTCCGCTTCGATCTCCTCGACGGAGAACGGGTCGCTGACCTTGCGCGGCGCGGGAGCCGGAGCGGGCTCTGGCTCGGAGGGTGCTTCCGCCGCCTTGGGCTCCTCGACCGGCTCGGGGGCCGGGGCGGGAGGCAGTTCCTCCTCGGGCTCGAAATACTCTTCCTCGATCTCAGGCTCAGGCAACTCCACCTGAGCGATCTCGATCTCAACCGTTTCCTCGATTTCCTCGATCTCTTCGACGATGGTCTCGACGATCGGCTCCGGTGCGGGAGCCGCAGGGCGCTTCAAGGCTTCCTCAAGCTGCTTGGCCATGTCGGACAGGATCAGAGCGTCGGGCACGCGCGGAGCTGCCGGCTGGGCGGGCTCCGGCGGGATCGGGGCCACAGGCTGCTCTGCGCGGAAAACCGGCGGAACAGGCGGTGCGGGTGGCGGCGGGGGCGGAGGCGTGACGATGCGGGGTTCCGGACGCGGGGCCGGAGGTTCGGGCAGCCTGGGTTCGAAAGCCGGCGCGGGCCGCGAGAAGGATTCCTCGCGAGTGACTTTCAACTCGGGCTCCACATGTGCGGGCTCCACATGGGTCGGCTTCAGCAGCGGTTCCACCTGGGGCAGGGGCTGGGAAGTCACCGGGGCGCTGACGGAGGCGACCGGGGCCAATTCCTCGTCGATGTCCGATTCCTCGGACGGGCGACGGATGAAGGCGCCGAGTTGCGCGGCCAGTTGGGATTCGATGTTCGGGCGAACCGAGGGCTCGACCAGCGGACGCGGGCCGGCTTCCAGGGCCGGTTCTGCACGCTCGACGGCCGGCTCGCTTGGGCCGGTCGGCAGGCGGGCTCCCGCCACGCGGACGATGTTGGTTTCGATGACGACGTCATTGAGGCCGCCGACGAGCAGCAGGTGCTCGACATTATCGCGGCGCAAGAGGATGAGCTGGCGCTGGCGGTCGAGGTCATAGACATCGACGACGCCGAGGCGCGGCTGGCGCGAGCGGCCGCGACCCTGGCCAGGCAGCAAAAGCCGACCGCCGGTCAGGCGGCGCAGAACCCAGGCAAAAAGCAGGACCAAGGCCAGAATGATCGCGAAGGCGATGACGTATAGGATGGCCCGTGATCCTTCGATCTGAGAAAACACGATGAACTCTCAAGCGTTGAGGCCCAGACAGGGCTGTTCGGGAGTTTTTAGCACAATGCCAGTCGAAACGGGCAAAGAGGTAAATGAATGGTTAATGCCCGCCCGTCGCTGGACACGGCCTGACAGGCGGTCAGTGGAAGAGATGGCTTGGAACAAGCGATTTGAGGCTTTTTTGAGCCGCGGCGCAATACTGTGTCCGGATGTTGACAACTTGGCCTCCTCAAAGCCCGGCGGCAGGCTTTGCCAGTGGTCTTCGATCTTGAAAGGGAGATGTTAAAGCTTCGGCCTTATTCCGAAAGGTCAAACAATCGGCTCACACGGCGTGCGCTTGCGGGCCAAGCTCTTGTTCGGCATAACCAATTACCTTTCGAGGATTCGGGAACTTCATGGCTCACGACGGCGATACGCCCTCCGGCGCACCCATCGACCGGTCTGATCGTTCCGGCCATGCCGGGTTGGTGCTGCTGCTCGCCGCCGTTCTCGCCGGCGCGATCTTCGGCCTGCGGTTTCTCGGCAATGACCAGGCCCAGCCGCTCATTCTCGCCCTGCTCGCCTTTTTCGCGATGGCCGGGGTGTTCTTCCTGTTCGCCCTGGTGATCGGCGTCATCCGGTTTTCCGCAAGGTCCGCCCGTAACGACATCACCAAGATCATGGCCGACACGTCCTCCGAGGGCATGGCCGTGGTGGAGAGCGACGGGCGCATTTCTTATGCCAACGAGGCCTATCTCGCGTTGTCGGGCAGCGCCCATGCAGATGAGCTGCGCCCCGTCGAGCGCCTTTTCACGGGCGCGCCGGAGGTGTCGGAGGCAATCTACCGTCTGGCTCTTGCGGCGCGGGAGCATCGCGCGGCGAGCGAGGAGATCCGGCTGTCTCCCACCCTCGACAAGGCGCGCGAGTTCGGCTGGTACCGTGTCCGCGTTCGCGGGATCGAGCGCCCTAATGGCCGGCCCGCCACGTTGTGGACCGTCGCCGACATCACGCATGAGCGCGAGCGGCAGGAGAATGTCTTTCAGGAACTCCAGCACGCCATCGATTATCTCGATCATGCGCCCGCGGGCTTCCTCTCCATCGCCCCGAACGGAGCGATCATCTATCTCAACGCCACGCTTGCATCCTGGCTCGATTACGATCTTGCGCAGGTCGGCTCTGGCGGCCTCAGCCTCTCCGATGTAGTGCCGCGCAATGTCGTGGCGATGATGACCTCTTTTGTCGGCGAACCCGGCAGCGTGCGCACGGAAACCTTCGATCTCGACCTGCGCCGCCGCAATGGGCAGTTCCTGCCGGTGCGGCTCTATCATCGCATCGCCTTCGGGCAGGATGGGCGCATGGGCGCGTCGCGCACACTGGTGCTCAACCGCTCGCCGGGGCTCGGCGTCGATGAAGGCCAGCGCGCCGCCGAGGTGCGCTTTGCCCGCTTCTTCAACAACACGCCTATCGCGATTGCGACCGTGAACCGCGCCGGCCATCTGGTGCAGGCCAACGTGCCCTTCACCAAGCTGTTCGGCGCGCTGCCCACTGGCGAGGAAGGAGCACCCATCGCCTCCGCTTTCCGTGACGGTGAAGGCGGCCAGATCGCGGCGGCTCTGAAGGCGGTGGCTGAAGGCCGTGGCGAGGTGCAGCCTCTCGAATTGCACCCGGCGGGACAGGACGACAAATCCGTTCGGGTCTGGATCACGCCGGTCAGCGACGCGGAGGCGGAGGGCGAGAACGCGATCCTCTACGCGCTAGACACCACGGATTTCCGCCGCGTCGAGGAGCAGCTCGCGCAATCGCAGAAGATGAACGCCGTCGGGCAACTGGCGGGCGGTGTCGCGCACGACTTCAACAACGTGCTGCAGGCGATCATCGGCTACAGCGATCTGCTGCTCGGCAACCACCGGCCGACCGATCCGTCCTTCCAGGACATCATGCAGATCAAGCAGAACGCCAACCGGGCCGCGAGCTTGGTGCGTCAGCTTCTGGCCTTCTCCCGCCGCCAGACCCTGCGGCCCGAGGTTCTGAACCTCAACGACCGCCTCTACGACCTTTCCATGCTGCTCAAGCGGCTTCTCGGCGAGCGCGTGCAGCTCGATCTCACCCACGCGCGCGACCTGTGGTTCGTGAAGGCGGACGTGAACCAGTTCGAGCAGGTGATCGTCAACATGGCGGTCAACGCCCGCGATGCCATGCCCGGTGGCGGCAAGCTTTCGATCCGCACGGCGAACGTCTCCGCGCATGAGGCCGCGCGCCTCAAGGTGAGCGGCATGCCGCCCGCCGATTACGTGCTGGTCGAGATCGCCGACAGCGGCACCGGCATGACGCCGGAGGTGATGGAGAAAATCTTCGAGCCGTTCTTCACCACCAAGGAGATTGGCAAGGGAACGGGCCTTGGCCTCTCCACAGTCTTCGGCATCGTCAAGCAATCCGGCGGCTTCATCGACGTCGATTCCAGGATCGGCCAGGGCACGACGTTCCGCATCTACCTGCCGCGCCACGTTCCCTCCGAGATGCCTGTCGAGGAGACGAAGACCGAGACGGTCAAGAAACCCGCCGCCGACATGACAGGGCAGGGGGTTATTCTCCTCGTAGAGGACGAGGACCCTGTGCGTGCTGTGAACGCCCGCGCGCTCACAGCGCGCGGCTACACGGTGCTGGAGGCTGCCTCCGGCGTCGAGGCGCTGCAGATCATCGACGAGCGCGGCGCGCCGGTGGATCTCGTCGTCTCCGACGTGGTGATGCCCGAGATGGACGGCCCGACGCTCCTCGGCGAATTGCGCAAGCGCTACCCGGACCTGAAGATCATCTTCGTCTCCGGCTACGCGGAGGATGCGTTCAAGAAGAACCTCCCCGAAGGCGAGGAATTCAACTTCCTGCCCAAGCCCTTCAGCCTGCGCCAGCTGGTGGAGACGGTGAAGCAGGTGGCGGGGCGGTGAGGCCCCTGAAATCTGAACGCTGTCATTGTGAACGAAGAACCCCTGGCTGCGGGAGCAGTCAGGGGCTCGTTTGAGACAGTCGCTTTTCTTGGATGCTTAGACGAAGAACAGTTCTGTGTAGGAGAACTTTGTCAGCGCCTTGTTCTTGGAGAAGGTGGCGATCTCGATGCCCTGCTTTGAACCCGAGCCGTCCTCATCGTAGATCAGCACGCGCTTCTTCGTGTCGTAGATGAAGAAGTCGTCCTTGTCCTTGGCCGTGTCCAGGCTGAAGAACTTCTTGGCGAGCTTGACGGGCTTGTTCTCGGTCGCCTTCATGATGGCTTTGTAGAGCGTCTTGTTCTTGCTGAAGAGCGCGTTGTCGAGCCAGATCGAGTCGTCCTTGACGCTGTAGTCCTTGATCGTGTCGAAGTTGACCTTGCGGTCCGTCTTGGCCGTGCCCAGCTTGCCGTCGAAGACGAAGATGTCCTTGCCCTTGCCGCCCGTCAGGACGTCATTGCCATAGCCGCCCGAAAGCGTGTCGTCGCCGTCGCCGCCATTGAGCTGGTCGTTGCCGTCCCGCCCGGCGAGCCAGTCGT
>NZ_QMKH01000019.1 GCF_003290125.1 Microvirga flavescens | reverse complement strand
ACGTCACGTTGTCGAAGAACGTCTGCAGATCGCTCGCCTTGCCCCTCACCGTGACCGTGCGGGCACCCGACAAGACGCTGTTGCTGACGAGCGTCACGCCCGTGCCGGACAGACCGCCCAGGATGCCCTCGGCGTCGGCAAACGACAGCGTGACCGTGATGTCGTCGTTCTGGCCATCGGCAAGCGTCACACCGACGAACGGATTGACCGCAGCGCCGTTGTCGTCCGCCGCAAAGCTCGTCGCACCCGTAATCGAGAACGTCGGCGCCGTGTTCGGCGGCGTCTTGTCCTTGATCGTGGTGACCACGTTCACGACATTGTTGTGCGTGCTCGCCGTGTGCGAGGCGTCCTTCACCGTGAAGCTGAACTGCGTCGTGAACGTGCCCGAGTTGGCCGTCGAATCCGTCGGATCGAACGTCACGTTGTCGAAGAGGTTCTGCAGATCGACCGCCTTGCCCCTCACCGTGACCGTGCGGGCGCCCGACAAGACGCCGTCGCTGACGAGCGTCACACCCGCGCCGGACAGGCCGCCCAGAGTACCCTCGATGTCGGCGAACGAGAGCGTGACCGTGAGCTCGTCATTCTCCGCATCGCCAAGCGTCACGCCGGCGAACGGCTTGACCGCAGCGCCGTTGTCGTCTGCAGGGAAGCTCGTCGCACCCGCGATCGAGAACGTCGGCGCCGTGTTTGCCGGCGTCTTGTCCTTGATCGTGGTGACCACGTTCACCGCGTTGTTGTACGGCGTCGCCGTATGCGACGCGTCCTTCACGGTGAAGCTGAACTGCGTCGTGAACGTGCCCGAATTGGCCGTCGAGTCCATCGGGTTGAACGTCACATTGTCGAAGAACGTCTGCAGCGCGGACGCCTTGCCCGTGAACGTGAACATGCGAGCGCCCGACGTCGCACCGTTGTCGGTGACCGTCACGCCCGCGCCGGTCAGGTTGCCCAAAACGCCCTCGATGTTGGCGAATGAGAGCGTGACCGTGAGGTCGTCGTTCTCATTATCCCCAAGCGTCACGCCGACGAACGGATTGACCGCAGGGCCGTTGTCGTCTGCAGGGAAGCTCGTCGCACCCGTGATCGAGAACGTTGGCGCCTGATTCGCAGGGGTCTTGTCCTTGATCGTGGTGACCACGTTCACCACGTTGTTGTACGGCGTCGCCGTGTGCGACGCGTCCTTCACCGTGAAGCTGAACTGCGTCGTGAACGATCCCGAGTTGGCCGTCGAATCCGTCGGGTTGAACGTCACGTTGTCGAAGAGGTTCTGCAGATCGACCGCCTTGCCCCTCACCGTGACCGTGCGGGCGCCCGACAAGACGCTGTCGCTGACGAGCGTCACGCCCGCGCCGGACAGGCCGCCCAGGGCACCCTCGATGTCGGTGAATGAGAGCGTAACCGTGAGCTCGTCATTCTCCGCATCGCCAAGCGTCACGCCGGCGAACGGCTTGACCGCAGCGCCGTTGTCGTCCGCCGCAAAGCTCGTCGCACCCGCGATCGAGAACGTCGGCGCCGTGTTTGCCGGCGTCTTGTCCTTGATCGTGGTGACCACGTTCACGGCGTTGTTGTGCGTCGTCGCCGTGTGCGAGGCGTCCTTCACCGTGAAGTTGAACGGCGTTATGATCGTGCCCGAATTCTGCGTCGAGTTCGTCGGGTCGAACGTCACGTTGTCGAAGAAGTTCTGCAGATCGACCGCCTTGCCCACGAACGTATAGGTGCGCGTGCCGGACGTCATGACGTTGCCGGTGACCTGCACGCCTGCGCCGGACAGGCCGCCCAAGGTACCGTCGGCGTCGGCGAACGAGAGCGTGACCGTGAGCTCGTCGTTCTCCGTATCCCCAAGCGTCACGCCGACGAACGGCTTGACCGGATCCCCGTTGTCGTCCGCCGGAAAGCCCGTCGCACCCGTGATCGAGAACGTCGGCGCCTGGTTCGCCGCGGTTTCGTCGACGTCCTTGAGGTAAACGTTCACGGTCAACTGCTGGAGCACGGTGCCTGTATTGTTCGTATCATTGGAATCACGGAACCAGAAGGTGATGCCATCGAAAACGCCACCCGTATTCGGATCTTCGAAGTCGAAGTTATTCGGTCCCCCCAAGGCGACGAGATACCACTTGCCGCCTTCCTTGACGACGGAAAAACGGCCACCCCAATCTTCGACGATCTCGATTTTGTAGCTTCCGGAGGGGGGAAGTCTTGTCGCATCAAAGCCTGTAATCTCAGCGATCTTCAATCCGTTGGTGAGGTTTTCGTCGATATTAAGCGTTCTGCCCGCGTCGACGATTTCCGGGTTGAAGGGATCGTTTTCCGCGTTGTCGATGAGTATCAGATTAACAGCCATAGTTCGCCCTTTTACTTCATTTAATTGTGCAATTGCATGCACTGGAGTTGAGCCAGATCCGTTACGAAACGAACAACGGATATGAATTCCGCTGTTCGTGTTCCCCGGATTTTAGACGATGTGGAAATACTCGTGCGTCAGAGCAGGTTTTACTGCGCTGGTAATTGTCGCGATCAGGAAGGCGGCAGCACCAACCCCGGCGCCGTCCCGGTCGTACCAGACCTCGCCCGTCGCCTGATTGTAGATGATCCGATGTCCGGCTCCCGCAGTCGCCAGAGTGCCCGCATGGAACGCGCTGCCCTTCAGGATTCCGCTATCAACGAGATCCGACGTGATGCCGTTGAACCGGCTCTGAAGCAAATCGAACCGGTCACCCAGAACGGCCGGATCGGTCGCGCTCTTCAGATCGAACTGGACGATGGTGTCCTTGTTCAGAGCCGTCACT
>NZ_QMKH01000018.1 GCF_003290125.1 Microvirga flavescens | reverse complement strand
GAGCGTCTTGTTCTTGCTGAAGAGCGCGTTGTCGAGCCAGATCGAGTCGTCCTTGACGCTGTAGTCCTTGATCGTGTCGAAGTTGACCTTGCGGTCCGTCTTGGCCGTGCCCAGCTTGCCGTCGAAGACGAAGATGTCCTTGCCCTTGCCGCCCGTCAGGACGTCATTGCCATAGCCGCCCGAAAGCGTGTCGTCGCCGTCGCCGCCATTGAGCTGGTCGTTGCCGTCCCGCCCGGCGAGCCAGTCGTTACCTGCGCCGCCGCCGAGCCGATCGTTGTTCCTGCCGCCGAAGATGGTGTCGGCTTCCTCCGAGCCGGAGGTGATCTCGGTCGCGACGTCGCTGACATTGATCGTGAAGACCTGCTCGACGGTATGCCCCGCCAGATCCTTGGCTTCGACCTTGATCTGGTGGGTCGTTGCCCGCTCGTAGTCGAGCCGGAAGCCGTTCTTCACGACGAGCCTGTTGTTCTCGATCGCGAAGGCTCCGGACCGATCCTCCACCAGGCGATAGGTGAGGAAATCACCGGGATCGGTGGTCGCGGAGAATACGCCGACCTCGTCGCCCGTTGCGGCCAGCTCGCTGATCGTGCCGCCAAGGATGTGAAGGTTGCTCGGAGCCTCTTCGACATCGGCGATGGCGATGGTGATCTCCTGCACGCCGTAGCGCACGGGCGTGCCTGAATCCATGGCCTGAATCTTGAAGGTGAAAACGCCGCCTGGGTAGGCTTCGTGATCGAAGCTGGCGCCGGCCTTCAGCTTGAGATGGAATGTGCCGGCGGTCCTGCCGGTCACGATCTCGAGCGGGAAGCCCGCATCCACTGCCGATCCGTCACTGTTGAGCAGAACGTAACCTGTGATGGTCTGGTCGGGGTCCGCGTCCGTTGCGGTGATCACGCCGAAATCTCGCTCGTCGCTCACATTCTCGGTGGCGCTCAGAGCGGTCACGCCGCCAACCCTGATATTCGTGGGATCGGCCTCGTTGGCGTCGGTGAGATCGATGGTGATCTCCTGCACGCTGGAGCGGGCAGGCGAGCCGGAATCGATCGCCTTGACGAGCAGGGTGTGCAGGCGATGGCTCACGGTCTCGTAGTCGAGCGCCGCCTTCAGCTTGATCTTGTTGTCCTCGATATAGAAGAAGTCGTTGTCGATGACGTCTCCTCTTCCGTCGACGAAGACGTAGCTGATCGTCTGCTGCGTATCGGCATCGGTGGCGGAGAGCGTGCCGACGATCTCTCCGACGGCAAGCATCTCGGAGATGGCGACGCGGGTCTCTCCGTCGAGCCGGATGTTGGTGGGATCGGCCTCGTTCGCATCGCTCAAGTTAACGGTGATGCTGCCTCGGTACGTCGCGCCTCCCGCGTCCGTGACCTTGATGTAAACCGTCTGGGTGCGTTGAGCGGCGTCCTCGTAATCGAGGTGAGCCGTCGCCTTGAGCTTGAGCTTGCCTCCGGCGATCTCGAACAGGGCATGGTCGATCGGATTGCCCGCGGCATCGACCAGTTGATAGGTGTGCGCTTCGAGGGGAGAACTGTCCGGATCGAGGGCCGAGAGTGTGCCGATCTCCGACCCCGGTTCCAGACCCTCGGAAACGGTCACGGCCCCGCCGCCGTCGATCAGGACATCCGTAGGGTCGTTGTTGAGCCGGAAGCGCTGCTGCATGATGCCGCCTGCTTCCGCCCATGTGACCACCCAGGACCCATCGGGCAAGGCAGTCACGCTCGGATCGGAAGCGGATTGGGAGGACAAATTCGTCAGCCGAGTCTCGGCCCCGGCCTTGCTGCCGTCGGCGTTGAAGGCCTGCTGGTATATGACTGGGTCGCCAAAGGTGGCTGAGTAAGATACCCATGTCACGACCCAACCGCCGCCTGCCAGCGCCGTTATCTCCGGGAGGCTCTGGTTCGCATGGCTTGAGGTGTTGACCAGGATCTCATCGCCTTGCTTGCTGCCATCGGCGTTGAAGATTTGTTGGAAAATGCTCGCGTTGTCGCTTGCATCCTTGCTTCCCCATGTGACGATCCAACCTCCGTCTGAGAGCGAAGTTACATTGGGATCAAGCTGATCTCCGGAAAGAGTGGTATTGACGAGGGTCTGCTCCCCTCTTTTGCTTGCATTGGCATTATACGCTTGCTGGTAAATATCGTAGCTTCCGTCTGCTAGCTGTCTCTGCCAAGTGACGATCCAGCCGCCGTCCGAGAGCGTCGTGACGTTGGGAGCCTGGGGGTACTCAGTGCTCGCAAAGGCCGTGACAAAATTTTCGGCCCTTACGCTTCCGTCAGCGTTATAGACTTTCTGTGTAATTGTACGGTCATCTTTCCACGTAACGACCCAACCGCCGTCTGCCAGGGCTGTGACGCTGGGTGTCCTCTGATCGCCGGCATAGGAGGTATGTACTCGGCCTAGTGTGCGGAGGCTTCCATCCGCGTTGTAACGCGCCTGATAGATATCGTAGGTGCCCTCAGGGCCCATGGCGTGCCATGCGACGACCCACCCGCCGCCGCTCAGACCTGTGACATTTGGAGAGAGGTCATTTTCGCCCGAGAAACTGATTCTCGTTGGTGCATCTACTCTGGTTCCATCCGCCGCGTAACGTTGGTGGTAGATATCGGTCTGGCCGGGAGAGAAAGGACTAACCATTCTCCATGTGACGATCCAGCCTCCATCCTCCAGGAACGCGACACTGGGATCGCTTTTAGAGCTTCCAGGGGCGTTACTAGGCACGGTCTCCGAACCAACCTTCACGATTTGCGGGGCCATGATGCGTCTCCAAACAAGGGTGGCCTCAGATAGCCACAGGTAAATAGCCAGCCTACTTGTTGCGTAACGATACGTTATTTCGTTGTCAAATACTTCGAGCCTTGCTCAAAGACCAAGTCTCTTCTGTGATCGCTCGGGGCCGAAAAGCGATCACTACGTTTCATCCATTTGTCCCTGTGAAACCTCCCCGAAGGGGAGGAATTCAACTTCCTGCCCAAGCCCTTCAGCCTGCGTCAGCTGGTGGAGACGGTGAAGCAGGTGGGGGGACGGTGAGGTCCCTGAAGCTTGAGCGGTGTCCGTGAACGAAAAAACCCTGGCTGCGGGAGCGGCCAGGGGTTTTGGATTCATAGAGGGGCTTAGACGAAGAACAGTTCCGTGTAGGAGAACTTTGTCAGGGCCTTGTTCTTGGAGAAGGTGGCGATCTCGATGCCCTGCTTTGAACCCGAGCCGTCCT
This sequence comes from Microvirga flavescens, assembly GCF_003290125.1. Lineage (GTDB taxonomy): Bacteria > Pseudomonadota > Alphaproteobacteria > Rhizobiales > Beijerinckiaceae > Microvirga > Microvirga flavescens. The sequence goes on along the minus strand of NZ_QMKH01000018.1, from coordinate 381 downwards.
CATCGTAGATCAGCACGCGCTTCTTCGTGTCGTAGATGAAGAAATCGTCCTTGTCCTTGGCCGTGTCCAGGCTGAAGAACTTCTTGGCGAGCTTGACGGGCTTGTTCTCGGTCGCCTTCTGGATGGCTTTGGAGAGCGTCTTGTTCTTGCTGAAGAGCGCGTTGTCGAGCCAGATCGAGTCGTCCTTGACGCTGTAGTCCTTGATCGTGTCGAAGTTGACCTTGCGGTCCGTCTTGGCCGTGCCCAGCTTGCCGTCGAAGACGAAGATGTCCTTGCCCTTGCCGCCCGTCAGGACGTCATTGCCATAGCCGCCCGAAAGCGTGTCGTCGCCGTCGCCGCCATTGAGCTGGTCGTTGCCGTCCCGCCCGGCGAGCCAGTCGT
>NZ_QMKH01000017.1:2500-5864 GCF_003290125.1 Microvirga flavescens | reverse complement strand
ACGCCCTCATTTGCAGGGCCACCGAAGCTGCTTTTTAGCGTGTCAAATCAGGTCCTGTCTTGCGCTCGTAGGTAAGAGGTTGGGATCTGCATTCTGCGTGTCTGGAGACTGCGATGGCTGTCTGCTGGTGATGCCGCGGAACACCATCATGCCCCTTCGCGCGCAGGGCTCCTGACGTCTTATGCCCACCTTGCTTTCCGCTCCCCGCGTGCCTGCGGTGGTGTCTTCTGTGCGGCGCCGGTTTTGTCGGCTTATGGCAACAAAAAAGCGCCTCTGCATTTGCGGAGGCGCTTTTGAGAGATTGGTTGCGGGGGCTGGATTTGAACCAACGACCTTCAGGTTATGAGCCTGACGAGCTACCGGGCTGCTCCACCCCGCGTCAATTTTTTGGTGTTTGAAGGATTGGGTCTTCAAACACGAACGCGGCGCTTTTGGGCGCCGCGTGATCGTTTGTTTGAAAGTGTAAGAGGAATTGTCCTTGGCAGGCCCGGCAACGACCTACTCTCCCGGGTCTTGAGACACAGTACCATCAGCGCTGAGGAGTTTAACGGCCGAGTTCGAGATGGGATCGGGTTTGGGCTCCTCGCTCAAGTCACCGGACCGGCGAAGGACAATGGCAAGATTTCAGTCTTTCCAGATGTAATGGTCCGGGCACGGACCATGAGAGGGATCAAGCCTATCGAGCAATTAGTACCAGTAAGCTGAATGCATTGCTGCACTTACACACCTGGCCTATCAACGTGGTCGTCTTCCACGGCTCTCAAGGGAGTACTCGTTTTGAGGTGGGTTTCCCGCTTAGATGCCTTCAGCGGTTATCCCGTCCGTACATAGCTACGCTGCACTGCGGCTGGCGCCACAACAGCTCCACCAGAGGTACGTCCATCCCGGTCCTCTCGTACTAGGGACAGATCCTCTCAATACTCCTACACCCACGGCAGATAGGGACCGAACTGTCTCACGACGTTCTGAACCCAGCTCACGTACCACTTTAATCGGCGAACAGCCGAACCCTTGGGACCTTCTCCAGCCCCAGGATGTGATGAGCCGACATCGAGGTGCCAAACCTCCCCGTCGATATGGACTCTTGGGGGAGATCAGCCTGTTATCCCCGGCGTACCTTTTATCCGTTGAGCGATGGCCCACCCACGCGGGACCACCGGATCACTATAGCCGACTTTCGTCTCTGCTCGACTTGTCAGTCTCGCAGTCAGGCGGGCTTATGCTATTGCACTCGACGACCGATTTCCGACCGGTCTGAGCCCACCATCGCGCGCCTCCGTTACTCTTTGGGAGGCGACCGCCCCAGTCAAACTGCCTACCATGCGCTGTCCCGGACCCGGATAACGGATCGCGGTTAGACATCCATGTCTACAAGGGTGGTATTTCAAGGATGGCTCCACCCGAGCTGGCGCCCGGGCTTCAAAGCCTACCACCTATCCTACACATGCCGACACGAATGCCAGCGCAAAGCTACAGTAAAGGTGCACGGGGTCTTTCCGTCTGACCGCAGGAACCCCGCATCTTCACGGGGAATTCAATTTCACTGAGTCTATGTTGGAGACAGCGGGGAAGTCGTTACGCCATTCGTGCAGGTCGGAACTTACCCGACAAGGAATTTCGCTACCTTAGGACCGTTATAGTTACGGCCGCCGTTTACCGGGGCTTCGATTCAAAGCTTGCACCTCTCCTCTTAACCTTCCGGCACCGGGCAGGCGTCAGACCCTATACGTCGTCTTGCGACTTCGCAGAGTCCTGTGTTTTAGGTAAACAGTCGCCACCCCCTAGTCTGTGCCCCTCCCACCTGGTTGCCCAAGCAGAAGGCCTCCTTATCCCGAAGTTACGGAGGTAAATTGCCGAGTTCCTTCAACATAGTTCTCTCAAGCGCCTTGGTATACTCTACCAGTCCACCTGTGTCGGTTTCGGGTACGGTCTGATGTGGAGGCTATTTCCTGGGACCCGGAAGCTGCCCGACCAATCCGATAAGGTCGAACAACGATAAGGATCCGTCACCATCCACTGGCGCACGAATATTTGCGTGCTTCCCATCGACTACGCCTTTCGGCCTCGCCTTAGGGGCCGGCTAACCCTGCGGAGATTAACTTTACGCAGGAACCCTTGGACTTTCGGCGACAGTGTCTTTCACACTGTTTGTCGTTACTCATGTCAGCATTCGCACTTCTGATATCTCCAGGAGCCCTCACGGGTCTCCCTTCGCAGACTTACAGAACGCTCCGCTACCGCGCATGCAAAGCATGCACCCTAAGCTTCGGCTCGTGGCTTGAGCCCCGTTACATTTTCGGCGCAGGAACCCTTATTTAGACCAGTGAGCTGTTACGCTTTCTTTAAAGGATGGCTGCTTCTAAGCCAACCTCCTGGTTGTTTTGGGATTCCCACATCCTTTCCCACTTAGCCACGAATTGGGGGCCTTAGCTGTAGGTCAGGGTTGTTTCCCTCTCCACGACGGACGTTAGCACCCGCCGTGTGTCTCCCGCGCATTACTCCCAGGTATTCGGAGTTTGGTTAGGTTTGGTACCGCTGTGGGCGGCCCTAGCCCATCCAGTGCTCTACCCCCTGGGGTATTCACGCGAGGCGCTACCTAAATAGCTTTCGCGGAGAACCAGCTATTTCCGAGTTTGATTGGCCTTTCACCCCTAACCACAAGTCATCCGAGTCTTTTTCAACAGACACCGGTTCGGTCCTCCAGTGCATGTTACTGCACCTTCAACCTGCTCATGGCTAGATCACCCGGTTTCGGGTCTAAAGCAACGAACTGAACGCCCTATTCAGACTCGCTTTCGCTGCGCCTACACCTACCGGCTTAAGCTTGCTCGTTACTTTAAGTCGCTGACCCATTATACAAAAGGTACGCGGTCACTCAGGACGAACCTTGAGCTTCCACTGTTTGTAAGCATCCGGTTTCAGGAACTGTTTCACTCCCCTCGTCGGGGTGCTTTTCACCTTTCCCTCACGGTACTAGTACACTATCGGTCGCTGAGGAGTACTTAGGCTTGGAGGGTGGTCCCCCCATGTTCAGACAGGATTTCACGTGTCCCGCCCTACTCAAATCCTGCGATCACTCTGACTCGTACGGGGCTATCACCCGATCTCGCCCACCTTTCCATGTGGTTCCGATAAAGATCTCGCAGGCATTGGCCTGGTCCGCGTTCGCTCGCCACTACTAACGGAGTCTCGTTGATGTCCTTTCCTCCGGGTACTTAGATGTTTCAGTTCCCCGGGTTCGCTTTAAACCCCTATGTATTCAGAGTTTAATACCTTCATCTGACCCCTTGTAGTCCAACATCACCGTTTCCGATGACGCTAGAATACAAGAGGTCGAAGGTGGGTTTCCCCATTCGGAAATCCT
>NZ_QMKH01000016.1 GCF_003290125.1 Microvirga flavescens | reverse complement strand
AGCCGCTCAAGATGAAGGCGGACTTCTTCTCGATCGACACGGCGAAGGATGCCAACGACTACTTCGTCTACGACAGCCAGAAGCGCGTCCTGTACTACGATGCCGATGGCAATGGCGCCAAGGCGGGGGTTGCGATTGCGACCTTCACCAACAACAAGGCGCTGAAGAACTTCACCGTCAAGGAGCTGTTCTTCATCTAAGCGGCGTTCAGCGGCTTTGAAGACCAACCCCGGCTTAAGCCGGGGTTGGCTCTGTTTCCAGCAAGTCGCCGCTGGTGTGTTTTTCGGCGGCTTCCAAATAGTGTCGATTTAGCTTGGAATTTGCGACGTAATGCCTTTTCTCATGCAGCTGTTTGCCAAAATTAAAGGATCCTTAGCTTCGGACATCCTCGAAGGTATCGAAGGGGATGAGTACCTCGAGGGCTTGACGGGGAATGACACGCTGATCGGAAGCCCCGGCGCGGATACCATCGATGGTGGGGACGATATCGATACGGTGTCCTACGCGCTCTCTCCGACGCGAGTCGTCGTGAATCTCCAGTCAACAAAAGGGAGCGGCGGCTACGCTGAGGGAGATTTTTATATCGGCATCGAGAATGTTATCGGGTCGGACGGTGATGACAACATCACAGGGAATTCCCTTGATAACTATCTGAGTGGTGGTGCCGGAAACGACATTCTCATCGGCAATCGAGGATTTGATACTCTCGATGGGGGCGTGGGCAATGATACCTACCACGTCTCCAGCCCAACGATCATTATTGATGCGGACGGCTATGACAAGGTTTTTGCGACTGCGAATTTCGCATTGACGCCTGATGTAGCAATCGAAGAATTATTCGCCATTGGACTTGGTGCCATAAACCTGACAGGCAGCTCAACTGCCAATATCTTTCATGGAAACGACGCTCCCAATGTATTTTCCGGCCTCGCTGGGAATGACGTCTATTATGTTGGAGCGGGCGATAGCGTTGTGGAGGCTATCGGGCATGGGTACGATATCGTCTATGCCGAAGCGAGTTTCGCTCTCGATGCCGACGCCGAGGTCGAAGAGTTGGTTGCATCGACTGCGGCCCTAATCGATCTTCAAGGAAGCAACACCGACAATCGAATTGTGGGAAATAGTGGCCGGAACGTGTTGTCCGGTCTGGCTGGAAACGACAAAATTCTAGGCGGCGCCGGGAAGGACACAATTTCAGGCGGAAGCGGCCGAGATACGATCTCTGGCGGTTCCGATGCAGACAGACTCTCCGGGGGCTCTGGAAGGGACGTCTTTGTCTTCGACGCCCCCCTTCAAAAAGGTAAGGCCGATCGGATCGTTGATTTCAACGTGCGAGACGACACGATCCATCTCGCACGATCTGTCTTCAAAAAAGTTGGAAAGAAAGGGTATTTGCAGGAGGGTAGCTTTCATATCGGCACGAAAGCAGAAAGTGCATCAGAACGTATTATCTACGATGATAAGACTGGAGCGCTCTACTATGATGTCGATGGCACCGGCCCTAAGGGTCACATTAAGATTGCGGTTCTGAAGAAGAATTTAAAACTCACTCACAAAGATTTTTATATGATTTAATCCTATTTGTTTGAATAGGAGAATTTAAATTTTCTATAGTTCGTATTTTGTCTTTTTTAAAAGCGACCGTCGAAGATATCCGACTCGATGAGATTTGTCTTTAATTGGAATGAAAGGCGAATGTCAAAAAATGACATCGAATTTGCAAGTGATTTTAGTGGAGAGCGTTGCATATTTGAGCTGACTTCGCGGAATTGACTCAGCTGTTGCTGGATTAATGACTATGGTCCTATAGTGGTATTTGATGAATCCGGACCCGGATAGCTATAGGAATTGAATTATGTGCCAGGCTTGCGCATTCAACGGTCGGGGAGCTTCTTGGTCTGCGTTCGACCATGACCTTGGCTCTGATAATGAGGGCAGATTCTCGGTCGCTCAGCGGATGTCGTCCTCCGACGTTACTGGTGACTTTTCTGTCTGGACCTATGCCAGCATGGCTCAGGGCTTCAGTCTCGGCGGGATTGTTGACTCAATCGGAGACTTTGTGACGTCAACGGTTGACACGGTCTATGGCTGGCTTTCGGACAACATTTCGTCTCTGCCGTTAACATTCTTCAATCTGGGTGCACAGATTGCGTCCCATCTTCCTGATGTCGCTATCTTTGGGACGAAGTACTATATCCCTGATCACGCCGATGCTAACGTTCGGGCGTTGATGTCTGGCTCGCAATGGGCAAAGGGGACGGTGACTTATTCGTTCCCGGATTCAAAATCTGACTTTAGCCCCCTTAATCCAAGTTCTTACGGATACCTTCCCTTGAGCTTTGAGGGGCAGCAGGGCGTGCGGTATGCCCTTGAGGGCGCTAGCCCGTACGCGGGTCAGTCAAAGATGACGCTGACATCTGTTGCCTCATTCACCAACCTGAAATTTCAGTATGTTGGTACTGGCGATGCCGACATCCAGGTGTCTAGCTTCAGCCCGGGCAAAGTGATCAATCGGTCCCATGCGTACTATCCCGGTATCCCGCTTTTTGGTGGCGATACGTGGCTGAAGCAAGCAGGAAGCGAGGCGGGCACATATGGCAACGAAACTGTTCTGCATGAACTGGGTCATGCCCTGGGAATGAAGCACCCATTCGATGCCGGGTTGGGGCAGCCGAAGCTCCCCGGTGATCTCGATAATGCTGAAAACACAGTAATGACGTACAACAATTATCTGGATCATTCCCAGACATTTATGCGTTACGACATCGCTGCCCTTCAACAAATGTATGGTGCTAACTATTCCGCGAACAGCGGAGATACAGTTTATACTTGGAATAGTTCCACCGGTGAGACATTCATAAATGGGGTCGGACAGGGCCGGCCGAGGGATGGCAAGATTTTTCTCACGGTATGGGACGGCGGTGGCATCGATACTTATGATATGAGAAACTTCGGTGGCAATGCCATCATCGATCTGAACCCAGGAGAGTCATCCAAGTTCTCGCTCGCACAGCTGGCGCGACGGAGCTCCACCGCTTTTGCAGCTGGCAACGTCTATAACGCTTTTCTTTATGAGGGCAGTACACGTTCCTTGATTGAAAATGCGATTGGCGGCTTAGGCAACGATAAGATTCTCGGTAATCAGGCTGCCAACGAGTTGCGCGGCGGGTTGGGCAACGACAGTCTCTATGGTGGAGATGGGCGAGACAGGCTTTATGGCGGTATGGGCAACGACCGGCTTTACGGAGAAGCTGGTACCGACAGCCTCTACGGCGAGGCTGGCGACGACTTCCTGGCGGGAGGTGCCGGTAACGATTTGCTGCAAGGAGGCGACGGCGCCGACACGCTCTATGGAGGTATTGACCAGGACGTCCTATGGGGCGGCCTCGGTAACGACAGCCTCTATGGTGAGGACGGCAACGACTTCCTCGCCGGCGAGGGCGGCAACGACTATTTGGTTGGCGGGCCTGGCGCCGACACGCTCTACGGCGGTACCGACCAAGACACCCTCGATGGCGGCGTCGACGATGACGTGCTGTATGGTGAGGACGGCAACGACCTGATGTTCGGCAATCTTGGCAACGATCAGCTGTATGGTGGCAATGGTGCCGATGCACTGTTGGGCGGTGCAGGCCATGACACGCTGTGGGGTGGGGCCGACAACGATGATCTCTACGGCGAGGACGGTAACGACTTCCTGGCCGGCGAGAGCGGCAATGACTACATGGTTGGCGGCAATGGCGAAGATACGCTCTACGGCGGCACCGGTGACGACGTCGTCTGGGGCGGTACTGGCAACGACAGTCTCTACGGCGAGGATGGCAACGACTTCCTGGCCGGCGAGAGTGGCGACGATTACATGGTTGGCGGCAATGGTGACGACACGCTCATTGGCGGTGCCGGCTCTGACCAGATACATGGCGAGGGCGGCAACGACTTCCTCGTCGGTGAGAGCGGTAACGACTATATTGTCGGCGGCGAAGGCACCGACACGCTGTACGGCGCCACCGACCATGACACCCTCGATGGCGGCGTCGGCGACGACTTTCTCTACGGTGAGGATGGCAACGACCTGATGTTCGGCAATCTTGGCAACGACTACATGCTGGGCGGTGACGGTGCCGATGCGCTGCTGGGCGGCGCTGGCCATGACACGCTGTGGGGTGGGGCCGGCAATGACGATCTCTACGGCGAGGATGGCAATGACTTCCTGGCCGGCGAGAGCGGCAATGACTACATGGTCGGCGGCAATGGCGAAGATACGCTCTGGGCCGGCGCTGGCAATGACACGCTCAACGGTGCTGATGGCAACGACTTCCTCGTCGGTGAGAGCGGTGACGACTCGATCGTGGGCGGCGCTGGCGTCGACACGCTCTACGGCGGCACCGACCATGACACGCTCGATGGCGGCGTCGACAATGACGTGCTCTTTGGTGAAAACGGCAACGACGTGCTGTATGGCGGCGACGGTGACGACCAGCTGTATGGCGGCACAGGCGCGGATGTACTGACGGGCGGAGCCGGCTTGGACCGATTTGTGTTCGACACCGCGCTGGACGGAGTCAATAACGTGGACCGGATCACGGACTTTGATGTGACCCGGGACAGCATCTTCCTGGCGCGGTCGATTTTTGGCGGCTTTGGAGCCAAGGTTTCGCTGGCGATTGGTGACAAGGCGAATGCTACGGGGACTCAGATCGTGTACAACAGCACGACGGGCGAGCTGTTCTACGATGCTGATGGCTTGGGTGCCGGCGCGCAGGTGAAGTTTGCAGTCATTGCTGCCAATCTCGCTCTCACCCGGGATCACTTCATCCTGTAACCGCAATAATCAACAGCCTGAGACGACGAGCCCTTCCTTGGTTGCACCAGGGGAGGGCTTTTTCATTACCGCAGTCTCGCGACAATCTCTCATGCCGTATGTTCCTTCTTCGGCATCATCTCGTCCTCCCAATGCTCATGGCCATACTTCGGGGAGGAGCACTTCAAAGGGGGATCGCTTCTAAAGATTCTCGATCAGTGCTCAATGGGATTAGCAAGGTAGATTTGGGTTTGTGCGTCGTCGCACCCTGCGCCGTTTTGGCCGCAAAAAACTAGCTGTTCATCTAGAGGCGACGAAGCGAAATACGTGGCAATTGGAGCTTTTCTATCGAGGTAGAGCCCATGCCTAAGATCATCACAGATATCCAGGCGACAACTACAGCGGCGAATGCTCATGCAGTAGTCGTACCAGATGGCGATTTCATTGTTATTGAGCGGCTCGGCTCGCTATCCGCCACGGGCGGTGGTGCAGACGGAATTTACGCTTTCGGTGAACTGACCGCTACGATCCTCGGCGGTGTCTCGTCCAACAACTACGGCATCTCAGCAGATCACGGTAACATTTATGTTGCGGAAACCGGCTCGGTCACCGGCCGGTTCGCCGGAATTTTAATGTCGACAATCCAGAGCGCCAACAACAGACTTTGGAACAGCGGGGTGATTTCAGGCTATGAGAATGGCGTTATCATTCATGGCGGCCGGATTGCTGTTGTCAACGACGGATCAATCATTGGAAACCATGGGACCGGCCTCACAATCGGCGTTGGCAGTGGCGCGGCGTCGATAGTCAACAATGGCACGATAGTTGGCTACGGTCTAAGTGGTCTGATCCTTCGGGCCATTACTGCATCCGATGGTGACGATAAGATTGTGAACACAGGTTTGATCAAAGGTGATGTCGATCTCGGTAACGGGAAAAACACTTTTGACAACAGGCAGGGCACATTTGAGGAAGGGTGGATCATTCTCGGGAACGGTCAGAACACAGTGTGGAGCGGAAATGGAAACGACAACATAAGGCTTGGCACTGGGACTGATTTTATTGACGCCGGAGAAGGTGCTGACCTCATAAGCATTAATGCTGGCGCTTCCAATTTGAGCCTAGACCTCCGACAAACAGCCGCTCAAGAGACGGGTCTTGGCACAAAGACACTTCTCAACGTAGAGAACATTATCGTGTCTGGCAGCGGACGTGCTGAGCTTATCGGAACGGATGGCAATAACTATCTGGAAGTTGGCGGTGAAGCCAATAGAGTCGATGCCGGCTTTGGCGATGACACGATCTATGCCTCCAGCGCAAACGACACCGCGCTGTTCTCCGGCTCTATCGGCGCACGAGCGGACCTGACCAAGCAGGGACAAGCACAGAACACCAACTATGGCTTGGACGTTCTGATCGGCATCGAGAACCTGGAGGGCGGATCCGGTGCGGACTGGTTCCGCGGTGATGACAAGGCCAACGTGCTCACCGGGAATGGCGGCAACGACACCCTCGACGGCGGCGCGGGCGACGACACGCTCGAGGGCGGTACCGGCACCAACACTGCCGTGTTCTCAGGCTTGGCCGATCAATCGAGCGTGACCAACAACGGCGACGGCACATTTACTGTCACAGGTCCCGACGGTACCGATCTCCTGCGCGACATCCGCCTGCTGCAGTTCACCAACACGACAGTGGCCCTGTGGAACACGGCTCCCACATCCCTTGGCCTGTCCACGACCGTGGTGGCCGAGGACGCGCTCGCCGGCATCGTGGCAAGTCTCTCGGCGAGCGATGCCGACGGCGATGCCCTCAGCTACAGCCTCGTCTCCGACGGCCCGTTCCGGATCGACGGCAACAACCTCATCCTCACCGGCGCCCTCGACTTCGAGACCACGGCCAGCCACAGCCTCACCGTCGTGGCCAGGGACGCCTATGGCGGCCAGATCAGCCAGTCCTTCACGATCCAGGTCGCAGACGTGGTCGAGATGACCCCGTTCATCCTCACCGGCACGGGCGGCGACGACCGGCTCGAGGGCGAGGCCGGCAACGACATCCTCAAGGGTCTTTCCGGCAACGATGTGCTCCTGGGCGAGGCAGGCAACGACATGCTCTATGGCGGAGCAGGCAAGGACACGCTCACGGGCGGCCTCGGCCAGGACGTGTTCGTGTTCGACACCAGGCTCTCGAAGTCGGCAAGCGCGAACAGGGCCAACCAGGACACGATCACCGACTTCAGCGTCAAGGACGACACGATCCATCTCGCCAGGAGCGCGTTCACCAAGCTGGCGAAGAAGGGCGTGCTCAAGTCCGGTGAGTTCTATCAGGGCACGAAGGCGCACGATCAC
>NZ_QMKH01000015.1 GCF_003290125.1 Microvirga flavescens | reverse complement strand
CGGCAACGGCTTGGACAACGTGCTGACAGGCCATGCGGGCGCCAACTCGCTGGACGGCGGCTCAGGGGCCGACACGCTCATCGGCGGCGGCGGTAACGACACCTTCGAGGGCGGCCTTGGCGCGGACAGCATGGTCGGCGGCACGGGCAACGACATCTACTACGTTGACGATGCGGGCGACACGATCACCGATGCGGGCGGTCGCGATAAGGTGGTCACGACGATCAGCTACACGCTGGGAGCGGGTCTCGAGGATGCGGAGGTGCGCTCGAGCGTGGCGGCGGGGACGCGGGTCGATCTGACCGGCAACGGCTCGGACAACGTGCTGACGGGCCATGCCGGCGCCAACTCGCTCGACGGCGGGGCGGGCAACGACACGCTCATCGGCAACGGCGGCAACGACACCTTCGAGGGTGGGCTCGGTGCCGACAGTATGGTCGGCGGCACGGGCAACGACACCTACTACGTTGACGATGCCGGCGACACGATCACCGATGCGGGCGGTCGCGATAAGGTGGTCACGACGATCAGCTACACGCTGGGCGCCGGCCTCGAGGATGCCGAGGTGCGTTCGAGCGTGGCGGCGGGGACGCGGGTCGACCTGACCGGCAACGGCTCGGACAACGTGCTGACGGGCCATGCCGGAGCGAACTCGCTCGACGGCGGGGCGGGCAACGACACGCTCATCGGTAACGGCGGCAACGACACCTTCGAGGGTGGTCTTGGCGCGGACAGCATGGTCGGCGGCACGGGCAACGACACCTATTATGTGGACGATGCCGGCGATACGATCACGGATGCGGGCGGTCGCGACAAGGTGGTCACGACGATCAGCTACACGCTGGGCGCCGGCCTTGAGGACGCCGAGGTGCGCTCGAGCGTGGCGACGGGCACGCGGGTCGACCTGACCGGCAACGGCTCGGACAACGTGCTGACGGGTCATGCTGGCGACAACTCGCTGGACGGCGGAGCCGGCGACGACACGCTCATCGGCGGTGGCGGCAACGACACGCTCAATGGCGGCCTCGGTGTCGACTCCCTGGTTGGTGGTAAAGGCGACGATGTCTATTACGTGAGCGGAAACGACACGATCGTCGAAGCTGACGGTGAAGGTGATGACACGATCTACGCCAGCGATGACTACACACTCGGTGCGAATGTGTATGTCGAGACCATCATCCTTGAGGGGGATGCCGGCGGCGGAATTGAACTCCACGGAAACCAGCTCGACAACACGATTATCTCCAATAATGGCGGCAACCTCTTATTCGGCGAAGGCGGCAATGACAGCCTGAGAGGTGGTGACGGAGCGGATACGCTCGACGGTGGAAGTGGCAACGATACGCTTGATGGTGGAGGCGGAGCGGACGACCTGCGAGGAGGTGATGGCGACGATACCTATTATATCGATATGGACGACACCGTTACCGATACGGGCGGTAAGGACACGGTGATCGTTACGGCACCCGGCACATACACGCTTGGAGTCGGAATCGAGAATGGGAAGGTCGGCTCGCAGGCCGGAGCGGTTTATCTGATCGGCAACGGGGCCGATAATGAACTCACCGGCAGTAATGCCTCCAACACCCTGGATGGCGGCGACGGCAACGATACGATCTACGGCGGTGGTGGTGACGATCACCTCGAAGGCGGTAGTGGTAACGACGTCCTCGATGGCGGGATCGGCAATGATACGCTTTACGGCGGAGCCGGTAACGACAAGCTCGATGGCGGCATCAATGATGACGTTCTGATCGGCGGCGGCGGCGACAACACGCTGATCGGCGGCAGTGGCAACGACACGCTGAAGGCGGGCGTCGGGCACAATACGCTATCCGGCGGTATTGGCGACGACGTCTATTATGTCGGCGCAGGCGACAACGTGGAAGTGGACGACGGCGGGAACGATACCGCCTACGTCCTCGGTTATACCTTTAACGGCGATGCAGCCGCTCTCAATGACTACGTTAATAAGCTGAAGAACGAGAAGGGGATCGAGACCGTCATTGTCATTGATGGTATTGTCGAAACTGGTGATGACGACGACGAAACGCTCGAAGGCTCGGAAGGTAACGACACTCTCGATGGCGGAAGAGGGAACGATGTCATCAATGGTTATGGCGGTCACGATCTTCTGATTGGCGGTGCCGACAACGACACCATCAATGCTGGCGAAGGAACCGACTCCCTCAGTGGCGGCGCCGGAAACGACATCCTAAACGGCGATGGTGGCAATGACTCCCTCGATGGTGGCGATAACAACGACGTTCTGAACGGCGGCAGCGGCGACGACACGCTTGAAGGCGGTGCTGGGGATGACACCCTCGCCGGTGGCGACGGTAATGACGTCTATTACATCCGCGATGCGGGCGATATTATCGTTGAGAGCACCGATCTCTCCGGCGGAGACGACAAGGTCTACGTCTTTGCTAACAGCTTCACGCTGCAGGATGGTGTTGGCGTCGAGTGGCTCGAGGTCGGCCAGAACGTCACTTCCGGCGTCTCGATCACGGGCAACAGCCTGGCCAACACGATCGTCGGCGGGGTTGGCAATGACATCCTCAATGGCGGTGCCGGCAACGATTCCCTCAATGGCGGCGATGGCAGCGACGTACTGAACGGCGGCAGCGACGACGACACGCTGGATGGCGGGGCCGGAGACGACATTCTCACCGGCGGGGACGGCAATGACGTCTACTACATCCGCGATATGGGCGACGTTATCGTCGAGAGCACGGATCTCTCCGGCGGAACCGATCGAGCCTATATCTTCACAAGCAGCTTCGAACTGCAGAACAGCGCTGGTGTCGAATGGCTCGAGGTCGGTGAAGGGGTCACCTTCGGCGTCTCGATCACGGGCAACAACCTGAACAACTCCATTATTGGTGGTCAGGGCAATGACACGCTCAAGGGTGGTGACGGCGACGATCTTCTCCAGGGCAACGACGGAGACGACACTCTGGAGGGCGGTGCCGGCAATGACATCCTCATGGGCGGCGCAGGTGCGGACCATCTGGTCGGCGGCGAAGGTAACGATACCTACTATATCGATGCAAACGACACTGTCGTCGATAACGGCGGTACTCGAGACGCCGTCTATATCATGGCGTCTGGCACGTATTCCCTTGCGGAGGGGATCGAGATCGCGCGGATTAACGGCAGTTATGCGAACGTTCATGTGATCGGCAACAGCGCCGCAAATTCCCTCATCGGCAATGACGCGGCCGACACGCTTGAAGGCGGCGGCGGTAATGACACGATCTCCGGCGGCGACGGCAACGACACGCTTCGCGGCGGGGCTGATGACGATTGGCTTTATGGTGGGAACAATGACGATCTACTCGAGGGTGGTGTCGGTTCGGACACTCTGATCGGCGGGGCTGGTCACGACACCCTGATCGGCGGGGCAGATGCTCCGAACCGGCTCGAGGGTGGCGCGGGCAACGACATCTACATCATCCGTAACAAGGGCGATGTGGTTGTTGAGGATCACGATGCACAAGTCGGCGGGGAAGATACCGCCTACATCTACACCGTGGACTTCGCCTCGGCCGCGGAGCGCGATGCCTACAGGGACACGCTCTTGGCCAACGGCATCGAGCATGTGATCGTGGATGATGGTGGGATCTTGAACGGGCCTCCGACAAACATTCAGTTCTCGGACACTTTCGTCCGTGAGCATCTTGGCGTGGGGCTCAATGTCGGCCGATTGTCAGCAGAGGATCCCGATGGGGATGCCTTGACCTATGAACTCATCGATAATGCCAATGGCGCCATCTATCTTGATGGCGTGGATATCAAAGTAAAAGATCACACCAAGATCGACTTCGAGCAATCGGAGACGCGTGACTTTACGTTTACTGTCCGAGTTTCGGATGGAAAGGGTGGCGTTGTTGAAAAGTCCTTCACGGTCGCCATCGAGAACATTCTAACAGAACGTGTGACAGGTACTGCCGATGACAACGTCATTCGTGGCGGCGGCGGAAAAGACCGTCTCGATGGTGCCGATGGGAACGATACCTTGTCTGGCGGAACTGAGGCGGACCGGTTGACCGGTGGCGCGGGGAACGATGTTTTCCTCTTCGACTCTCGTCTTTCAACCACTAATGTCGATACGATCGTCGACTTTGATGTCGCTGCAGATAAGATTCATCTTGCAAGGTCGATTTTCACGTCCTTCGCCGAAGGTGAAGCCAGCAAGCCGCTTAGCTCCGCAGCCTTCGTGCTTGGAACCGCAGCGAATGATGCAGATGATCGCATCATCTACGACCAGGCAACCGGAATGCTGTTCTACGACAGCGACGGTAGCGGCAGCGCGGCAGCGCGGCATTTTGCAACTCTCAGCAACAAACCAACCCTGACCAGCGACTGCTTCTTTGTGGTCTGAGGTCCCAAACGAGAGCGGCTCCATGCCAGCTGCGTCTCCCGATATGAGATTTTAAAAGGAAGTCCAAGATGCCCCAGAATCTAACCATTCAAGCCGTTTCGACGGATGGTGGCCGACAGATCGGTAATTTTGCTGTTGGTATTAACGAAAATATCGTGACCGGCACAAAAATTGGAAAACTCGTAGGCATCGACGTCCCGAGTACAAATTTCACCATTGTTGCTGAGAATGATTATAGTGGGCGCTTTGGAATACTAAAGGAGGGCAATGAATACTTCTTGGTTGCCCTTAACGGGGGCAATACAAATTTCGATTTCGAGGACCCTGCCTATGAAGGGTACTTCGATCAAATTACGTTCAAGTTCTACAATGGTGCGACACTAATGCATCAAGCTGTCGTAGACGTCGAACTTAACGACCTTATCGAAGGGCCTGCCAACACGGCGCCGCCGGCTCCGTCGGGCAGCGTGAACATCGACGAGCGTTCTGGGAACAGCACGCTTGTTCACACCCTGGCGCTAAAGGACAGCGACGGGCAGACAATTGGCTACACGTTCCAGAACGCCCAGGCGGGTTCGAACGGGCTGATCAGTGCGGACGGCAAGTTCAAGATCGTGAACAACACGATCGTCGTGAACGGGACGCTGGCCGATGTGACGGCGGACGTGACCGCCGGCTATGCGGTCGTCGCCAATGACGGTTCGGGGGCGGCGAACGCGTTGGCCACCGGCACGGTTACCATCACGGTCAAGAACGTCAACCGCGCACCGGCGACGCCGTCGGGCAGCGTGAACATCGACGAGCGCTCGGGTAACAACACGCTTGTTCATACCCTGGCAGCGACGGATGGTGACGGCCAGACGATCACCTATACGTTCCAGAACGCCCAGGCGGGCTCGAACGGGCTGATCAGCGCGGACGGCAAGTTCAAGATCGTGAACAACACGATCGTCGTGAACGGGACGCTGGCCGATGTGACGACGGACGTGACCACTGGCTATGCGGTCATCGCCAACGACGGTTCGGGCACGGCGAACGCCACGGCGACCGGCACGGTCAACATCACGGTCAAGAACGTCAATCTGGCGCCGACGACCCCGTCGGGCAGCGTGAACATCAACGAGGGCTCGGGGAACAACACGCTGGCCCACACCCTGGCGGCGACGGATGCCGACGGCCAGACGATCACCTATACATTCCAGAGCGCCCAGGCTGGCTCGAATGGCCTGATCAGCGCGGACGGCAAGTTCAAGATTGTGAATAACACGATCGTCGTGAACGGGACGCTTGCCGATGTGACGGCGGATGTGACCACTGGCTACGCGGTCATCGCCAACGACGGCTCGGGGGCGGCGAACGCCACGGCCACCGGCACGGTTACCATCACGGTCAAGAACACGACAGCGCCCAACACGGCGCCGCCAGCTCCGTCGGGCAACGTGAATATCGACGAGCGCTCAGGGAACAACACGCAGGTTCATATTCTGGCGGCGACGGATGCCGACGGGCAGACGATCACCTACACGTTCCAGAACGCCCAGGCGGGCTCGAACGGGCTGATCAGCGCGGACGGCAAGTTCAAGATCGTGAACAACACGATCGTCGTGAACGGAACTCTCGCCGATGTGACGGCGGACGCGACCGCCGGCTATGCGGTCGTTGCCAACGACGGTTCGGGCACGGCGAACGCCACGGCGACCGGCACGGTCAACATCACGGTCAAGAACGTCAATCTGGCGCCGACGACCCCGTCGGGCAGCGTGAACATCAACGAGGGCTCGGGGAACAACACGCTGGTCCACACCCTGGCGGCGACGGATGCCGACGGGCAGACGATCACCTATACGTTCCAGAGCGCCCAGGCTGGCTCGAGCGGGCTGATCAGCGCGGACGGCAAGTTCAAGATCGTGAACAACACGATCGTGGTGAACGGGACGCTCGCCGATGTGACGGCGGATGTGACCACTGGCTATGCGGTCATCGCCAATGACGGTTCGGGCGCGGCGAACGCCACGGCCACCGGCACGGTCACCATCACAGTCAAGAACACGACAGTGGCCAACACGCCGCCGCCGGCTCCGTCGGGCAACGTGAACATCAATGAGGGCTCGGGGAACAACGCACTGGTTCATACCCTGGCAGCGACGGATGGTGACGGTCAGACGATCACCTATACGTTCCAGAGCGCTCAGGCAGGTTCGAACGGCCAGATCAGCGCGGACGGCAAGTTCAGGATCGTGAACAACACGATCGTCGTGAACGGGACGCTTGCGGATGTGTCGGCGGACGTGACCGCCGGCTATGCGGTCGTCGCCAACGACGGTTCCGGCGCGGCGAACGCCACGGCCACCGGCACGGTCAACATCACGGTCAAGAACGTCAATCTGGCGCCGCCGGCTCCGTCGGGCAACGTGAACATCAATGAGGGCTCGGGGAACAACGCACTGGTTCATACCCTGGCGGCGACGGATGGTGACGGTCAGACGATCACCTATACGTTCCAGAGCGCTCAGGCAGGTTCGAACGGCCAGATCAGCGCGGACGGCAAGTTCAGGATCGTGAACAACACGATCGTCGTGAACGGGACGCTCGCGGATGTGTCGGCGGACGTGACCGCCGGCTATGCGGTTGTCGCCAACGACGGCTCGGGAGCGGCGAACGCCACGGCCACCGGCACGGTCAACATCACGGTCAAGAACGTCAATCTGGCGCCGCCGGCTCCGTCGGGCAACGTGAACATCAATGAGGGCTCGGGGAACAACGCACTGGTTCATACCCTGGCGGCGACGGATGGTGACGGTCAGACGATCACCTATACGTTCCAGAGCGCTCAGGCAGGTTCGAACGGCCAGATCAGCGCGGACGGCAAGTTCAGGATCGTGAAC
>NZ_QMKH01000014.1 GCF_003290125.1 Microvirga flavescens | reverse complement strand
GGCAGTCGACGTGCGCATAGTGGCGGTTCGTCGTCTCGTACTCGACGTGCGCCGTCGAGATCGTGATGCCACGAGCCTTCTCTTCCGGCGCCTTGTCAATCTGGTCGTACGCCGTGAACGTCGCGCCACCGCTCTCCGCCAGAACCTTCGTGATCGCCGCAGTCAGAGACGTCTTACCATGGTCAACGTGACCAATCGTCCCGATGTTGCAGTGCGGCTTTGTCCGCTCAAACTTTTCCTTCGCCATCGTGGCACCCGTTCGTTTTTAAATCTTCAGTTCGTTGTTCAAAGGGTTCAGGCGTATTTCGCCTGAACCTCGGCAGCCACGTTCGACGGCACTTGTTCGTAGTGGTCGAACTGCATGGTGTAGCTCGCGCGGCCCTGGCTCATACCGCGCAGGGTATTCACGTAGCCGAACATGTTGGCGAGCGGGACCATCGCATTGATGACCACGGCATTGCCGCGCATGTCCTGGCCCTGGATCTGGCCACGGCGGGAGTTCAGATCGCCGATCACGGAGCCGGTGTAGTCTTCCGGAGTCGTGACCTCGACCTTCATCACCGGCTCGAGCAGAACCGAACCGCCCTTCTGGAGGGCTTCACGAAGCGCCGCACGAGACGCGATTTCGAACGCCAGAGCCGACGAGTCGACTTCGTGGAAGGCACCGTCGATGAGCTCGACCTTGACGTCGACCACGGGGAAGCCCGCAACCACGCCTGCGCCGATGACCGAGTTGAGGCCCTTTTCCACGCCGGGGATGTATTCCTTCGGAACGGCACCACCGACGATCTTCGACTCGAACGCGAAACCACCGCCCTGCTCGTTCGGCTCGGCAACGATCTTGACGCGAGCGAACTGGCCCGTACCGCCGGTCTGCTTCTTGTGGGTGTAGTCCACCTCGGCCTTCTTCGAGATCGTCTCACGATAAGCGACCTGCGGAGCGCCCACATTCGCATCGACCTTGTAGGTACGACGGAGGATGTCGACCTTGATGTCGAGGTGAAGCTCGCCCATGCCCTTCAGGATCGTCTGGCCCGACTCCTGGTCGGTCGAGACGCGGAATGACGGATCTTCAGCAGCGAGCTTCGCGAGAGCGAGACCAAGCTTCTCCTGATCAGCCTTCGACTTCGGCTCGATGGCGATCTCGATGACGGGCTCAGGGAACTCCATCTTTTCGAGGATCACGGCCTTGTTCGGATCGCAGAGCGTGTCGCCAGTGCGGGTATCCTTGAGGCCCGCGAGAGCGACGATGTCGCCCGCATAGGCTTCCTTGATGTCCTCACGGTTGTTCGCATGCATGAGAAGCATGCGACCGACGCGCTCTTTCTTGTCGCGGGACGAGTTCAGCAGCGTGTCGCCAGCCGAGACCTTGCCCGAGTAAACGCGGCAGAAGGTGATCGTGCCCACGAAGGGATCGTCCATGATCTTGAAGGCGAGCATGGAGAACGCTTCGTCATCCGACGGCTTGCGGGTGATCGGTTCCTCGGTCTTGAAGTCAAGACCGTCGATCGCTTCACGATCAGCCGGAGACGGCAGGAAGTCCACAACCGCGTCGAGGAGCGGCTGAACGCCCTTGTTCTTGAACGCAGAGCCGCAGAGCACCGGATGGAACGCGCGGCGCTGAACGGCCGTGCGGATGAGACGGCGCAGGGTTGCCTCGTCGGGCTCCTGGCCCTCGAGGTAGGCAACCATCGCCTCGTCGTCCATCTCGACGGCAGCTTCAATGAGCTTGCCGCGATATTCGGCAGCCTGATCCTTCAGCTCAGCCGGGATCTCGACTTCGTCGTACGACGCGCCGAGAGCATCGCTGGACCAGACATAGGCCTTCATCTTGATCAGGTCGACCATGCCACGGAAATCGCTTTCCGCACCGATCGGGATCTGAAGGCAAACCGGCTTGCCGGCCACACGCTTGATGATGTCCGCGACGCACTTGAAGAAGTCGGCGCCGGTCTTGTCCATCTTGTTGACGAACACGACACGCGGAACATCGTACTTGTCGGCCTGACGCCACACGGTCTCGGTCTGGGGCTCAACGCCCTGGTTACCGTCGAGAACGCAGACGGCGCCGTCGAGAACGCGGAGCGAACGCTCCACCTCGATGGTGAAGTCCACGTGGCCGGGGGTGTCGATGATGTTCAGGCGCTTGTCGCGCCAGAAGCAAGTGGTAGCCGCAGACGTGATCGTGATGCCGCGCTCCTGCTCCTGCTCCATCCAGTCCATCGTCGCGGCACCTTCGTGCACTTCGCCGATCTTGTGGGACTTTCCGGTGTAGTAAAGGATACGCTCGGTCGTCGTCGTCTTACCGGCATCGATGTGGGCCATGATGCCGAAGTTGCGGTAGTCCTCAATTGCGTGCGTGCGGGGCATCGCTCAGCTCCTCAAGGTCCTGCCGTTACCAGCGATAATGCGAGAACGCACGGTTGGCTTCCGCCATACGGTGGGTGTCTTCGCGCTTCTTGACCGCGTTGCCGCGATTGTTCGAGGCATCGAGCAGCTCAGCCGAGAGCCGGTCGACCATCGTCTTGTCGTTGCGGGCGCGGGCCGCCTGGATGATCCAGCGGATCGCCAGGGCCTGACGGCGCTCGGAGCGCACTTCGACCGGCACCTGATAGGTGGCGCCGCCGACGCGACGGGAACGGACTTCGATCGCCGGAGCGACGTTGTCGAGGGCCTGCTTGAACACCTCGAGCGGGTTCGCCTTGGCGCGGCTCTCGATGATGTCGAAAGCACCGTAAACGATACCTTCGGCAGCAGACTTCTTGCCGTCGTACATGATCGAATTCATGAACTTCGTAACGACGACATCCCCGAACTTGGCATCCGGGATGATCTCACGCTTCTCGGCGCTATGGCGGCGGGACATGAGGCTAACTCCTACTTCGGCCGCTTGGCGCCGTACTTCGAACGGCGCTGCTTACGGTTCTTGACGCCCTGGGTATCGAGGACACCGCGGAGCACGTGGTAACGCACACCCGGAAGATCCTTCACACGGCCGCCACGGATCATGACCACGGAGTGCTCCTGAAGGTTATGCCCCTCACCCGGGATATAACCGATCACTTCGTAGCCGTTCGTCAGGCGAACCTTGGCAACCTTACGAAGAGCCGAGTTCGGCTTCTTCGGGGTCGTGGTGTAAACGCGCGTGCACACGCCCCGCTTCTGCGGGCACGCCTCAAGCGCGGGAACCTTATTCCGGCTCTTCTGGGCTGTCCGCGGCTTGCGGATCAGCTGGCTGATCGTTGGCATCCTGTGCCCTCTTTCACCGGCCACCCGACCGGGTGGCTCTAGTCCAAAATTCTACGGTTCAGCTCCGCACCGCCTCGATTCGGCAAACCGAAAAGGCTTGCGCAAAACGAAACCACGCCATTGGCCTGTGAGCCCTTGGCGTGTTGCGAGTGCAGAGGATCACGGCGATTTCTCACCGCAGTCGTGCCTCAAGCTGACGATTTGTCAGTCAGTATTGAGTTCGACAGCGTTTAGGCGGCATCAGTCGAAGCTAGGCGCTTCAACTCGCGAACACCTACGGCCCGTCGGGAAGTCCGGGTTCTCTATCCCCCGAGTCGCCCAAAGTCAACCGATTTCCAAAGTTTCCGCGACAGAACCGTCGCGGAGGCCCGATCGGATCCATTTCCTCTTCGTGTATAGAGTATTTTGAGACCCTGCCGACACGGTATCACGAGACCATGTAACGAGGTGAGTGATTTGACTGCAGCGATCCATTTCGAGGGTGATGCCTTCACAATTCCCCAGCAGAAGCCGATGGGACGAAACTATGCCGGATTCGGCTTCCTGTCCGCCTTCAGCCGCCACGCTTCGGCTGAGACGGTCACCGGATTTGTGAAGAACGAGGCCGCCGGCCAGCAATTCAAGGCGGAAGTCGCCAGGCACGCCCCCTCCCGCAAAGCGGACTTCGTTACCGCGCAAAGGATGTCCGGCCTGCGGGACGTGGGCTGCCTTTTCACGCCCAGCATCATCAATGCCTCCCAGGTCTGGGAACGGCATCTGCATGGCCCACGCTCCTGGAGCATCACGGGCGTCAATCACACCCTCTCCTCGGCGCGGGTCATGGATGCGTTGACAAGCTTCCCCACCCTGCCCTTTCAGCCCTGGGACGCGCTGATCTGCACCTCCACGGCGTCGCGCGATGTGGTGACCCGGCTGCTGCAGCGCCAGGCCGAGCACCTTGCCCGGCACCTGGGGGCGACCCGGTTTCCCCTTCCAAAGTTGCCGGTGATCCCCCTTGGGGTGAACTGTGACGAGCGGAGCGGCAATGCCGTCGGGCGCCCCAATGCCCGCGCCGCCCTGAACATCGGGCCGGACGACATCGTGGTTCTTTTCCTGGGCCGTCTGTCTTTTCATGCGAAGGCGAACCCGATTCCCATGTATCTCGCGCTGGAGCGCCTGAGTGCTCGCCACCGCGTCGTCCTCATCGAGTGCGGGTGGTTCGCCAACAGCTCCATCGAGAAGGCCTTTGAGGAGGCGAGAGCCGAACTGTGCCCTTCGGTCCGCTCGATCGTTCTTGATGGAAGAAAGCAAGAGGCCTCCGCTCAGGCCTGGGCGGCAGCGGACATCTTCTGCTCCCTGTCAGACAACGTGCAGGAAACCTTTGGCCTGACCCCTATCGAGGCGATGGCGGCCGGCCTGCCGGTGGTCGTGACCGATTGGGACGGATACAAGGACACCATACGGAACGGCGTGGACGGCTTTACCATCCCCACCATTTCCGCATCGCCTGGCGTCGGCTTTCCGGCAGCGGTTCGCCACGCCCTCGATATCGATTCCTACGACGTCTATATTGGCCATACCTCCACGGGGACGTCGGTCGACATCGACGCCACGGCCGAAGCGTTCGATAAGCTGGCCTCCAACCCTGACCTGCGGCAGCGGATGGGTGCTGCGGGAGCGGCGCGTGCGAGGGAAACGTACGACTGGAAGGTGATCGTGCGCTCCTACGAGCGCCTATGGGATGAACTGGCGGCTCTTCGCAATGAGGGGGCCGACAACCAGGAAAGACTGAAAGCCTGGCCTGCCCGGCCGGACCCGTTCGATCTCTTCGCGAAGTTTCCGACGGAAACGCTGTCTCCCACGCACATCGTCCGTGCAGACCCGGCGCTCGATGCCGCTGCCGCGACGCAGCGCCTGCAATTGAAAGCATCGGCCATGCAGGTATTCCGCCGAATGCCGGAAAAGGAGCTGCTCGCTTTCTGGCAAAGGCTCGCGGGTGGAGAGGCGACGGTGGGCGATATTCTTCAGAAAGAGCCCATGCAGGACAAGTCGGCCCTCGTCCACGCCATCGTCCTCCTGACCAAGATCGGCCTTCTCAAGATCTCGTCACCCGCGCAATAAAAAAGGGCCGCCCGAAGGCGGCCCTTTTCGTATTCATCAAAGCATCGCTCACTCAGCCGCGGGCGGCAATTCGCTGACCTTGGCCTGCGATTCCGAACGCTTCTGCTGCAGGATCAGGTCGTCGCGGCGTGCTGCGACGGCCTTGAGCTGCGCGTTGAGCGCGCCCGTGCCGGCCGGGATCAGGCTGCCCACGATGACGTTCTCCTTCAGGCCTTCCAGCGTATCGACCTTGCCATTGACCGCCGCTTCCGTGAGGACGCGAGTGGTTTCCTGGAAGGACGCCGCCGAGATGAAGGAGCGGGTCTGCAGCGAGGCCTTCGTGATACCGAGCAGAACCGGCACGCCAGCGGCGGGCTTCTTCTTCTCGGCCACAAGCTTCTCGTTGATCTCCTCGAGCTCGAGGCGATCGATCTGCTCACCGTTCAACAGCTCGGAATCGCCACCATCGGTGATCTCAACCTTCTGCAGCATCTGGCGAACGATCACCTCGATGTGCTTGTCGTTGATGAGCACGCCCTGGAGACGATAGACCTCCTGGATTTCGTTCACGAGGTAGGCCGCCAGTTCCTCAACGCCCTTGATCGCAAGGATGTCGTGCGGAGCCGGGTTGCCGTCGACGATGAAATCGCCGACCTCGACCACGTCGCCGTCCTGCAGGTGAATGTGCTTGCCCTTCGGGATCAAGTATTCCACCGGCTCGGAGCCATCGTGCGGCGTCAGCGTCAGGCGACGCTTGTTCTTGTAGTCGCGGCCGAACTGGATCGTGCCGGACTTCTCCGCAATGATGGCTGCGTCCTTCGGACGGCGGGCTTCGAACAGCTCCGCCACGCGCGGCAGACCGCCCGTGATGTCGCGGGTCTTGGCGCTCTCGGTCGAGACGCGCGCGAGCACGTCACCGGCCTTGAGCTTCGTGCCCGGATCCGCCGCGAGGATCGCTTCGACCGGCAGGAGGTAGCGAGCGTCGCTGCCGCGCGGAAGCTTGGCAACCTTGCCGCCCTTGCCCTCGATGATCACCGCCGGACGCAGATCGGCCGTACGGGCCGAACTACGCCAATCAATGACGACGCGCTTGGCGATGCCGGTGGACTCGTCCATCGACTCGACCATCGACTGACCGTCGACGAGATCCTCGTAACCCACGGTACCGTCGATCTCGGTAAGGATCGGACGGCTGTAGGGGTCCCACTCGGCGATACGCTGGCCGCGCTTGATTTTGTCGCCCTCGTCCACCTTGAGGCGCGAACCGTACTGGAGACGGTGCGCAGCCCGTTCGGTGCCGTCCGAACCGGTGATCACCACCGCCACGTTACGGCCCATGACGATGAGATCGCCATCGGAGTTGCGAGCAATGTTCTTGTTGCGGAAGCCGATAGTGCCTTCGAAGCTCGACTCGATGAAGGACGAGTCTGCGATCTGCGCCGCGCCGCCGATGTGGAAGGTACGCATGGTGAGCTGCGTACCCGGCTCGCCGATGGACTGCGCCGCGATGACGCCGACCGCTTCGCCGTGGTTGACCGGCGTACCGCGAGCAAGATCGCGACCGTAGCAGGTGGCGCAGACACCGTTCTTGGACTCGCAGACGAGCACCGAACGGATCTTCACCTCCTGGATGCCGGCGGCGTTGATCGCCTCCAGGTGCGCTTCCTCGATCATCACGCCCTTCGGAACGATGATCGTTCCGTCGGCGGCCACGAGATCCTCGGCCGTAGAGCGGCCGAGAATGCGCGAGGCCAGCGTCGCGACGACCTGACCGGCATCGATGATGGCGCGCATCTTGATGCCCTTGTCGGTGCCGCAATCCGGCTCACGGATGACCGCGTCCTGCGCCACGTCCACGAGACGGCGGGTCAGGTAACCCGAATTCGCCGTCTTGAGCGCCGTGTCGGCAAGACCCTTACGGGCGCCGTGGGTCGAGTTGAAGTACTCGAGAACGTCGAGGCCTTCCTTGAAGTTCGAGATGATCGGCGTCTCGATGATTTCGCCCGACGGCTTGGCCATGAGGCCACGCATGGCAGCGAGCTGCTTCATCTGCGCTGGCGAACCACGGGCACCCGAGTGGGACATCATGTAGATCGAGTTAACCGGCTTGGTGCGTCCGTTCTCGTCCTTCTTGACGGCGGAGATGCGGTTCATCATCTCGCCGGCGAGACGGTCCGAGCACTTCGCCCAGGCGTCGACCACCTTGTTGTACTTCTCACCCTGGGTGATCAGACCGTCCTGATACTGCTGCTCGTAATCCTTCACGAGCGTGCGGGTCTCTTCGACGATCTCCCACTTGTTCTCCGGGATCACCATGTCGTCCTTGCCGAACGAGATGCCGGCGCGGAACGCATTATAGAAACCGAGCTTCATGATGCGATCGCAGAAGATCACCGACTCCTTCTGACCGCAATGCCGGTACACGGCATCGATCATTCCGGAGATCTCCTTCTTCGTCATGAGCTTGTTCACGACTTCGTAAGGCAGGTTCGGGTGCAGCGGCATCAGGCGCGAAAGCATGACGCGACCGGCCGTTGTCTCCACGATCTTGCTGACCGGCTTGCCGTCTTCGTCGAGACCTTCCCAACGATAACGGATCTTGGTGTGCAGCGTGATGACCTTGGCGTTCAACGCATGTTCGATCTCGCCCATATCCGCGAAGGCCTTGCCCTCGCCGGGCTCGTTGTCGGACATGATGGAGAGATAATAGAGGCCAAGAACGATATCCTGCGACGGCACGATGATCGGCTGACCGTTCGCCGGGTGCAGGATGTTGTTGGTCGACATCATCAGCACGCGCGCTTCAAGCTGCGCTTCGAGCGACAGCGGAACGTGCACGGCCATCTGGTCGCCGTCGAAGTCCGCGTTGAACGCGGCGCAGACGAGCGGGTGCAGCTGGATCGCCTTGCCTTCGATGAGGGTGGGCTCGAAGGCCTGGATGCCGAGACGGTGCAGCGTGGGCGCGCGATTCAGGAGAACCGGGTGCTCGCGGATGACCTCGTCAAGAATGTCCCAAACCTCGGGCTTTTCCTTCTCGACCAGCTTCTTCGCCTGCTTGACGGTGGCGGACAGGCCGCGCGCGTCGAGCTTGGCGTAGATGAAGGGCTTGAACAGCTCGAGCGCCATCTTCTTCGGCAGGCCGCACTGATGGAGCTTCAGCTCCGGACCCACCACGATGACTGAACGGCCCGAGTAGTCCACACGCTTGCCGAGCAGGTTCTGACGGAAGCGGCCCTGCTTGCCCTTGAGCATGTCGGCGAGCGACTTCAGCGGACGCTTGTTGGCGCCCGTGATGACGCGGCCACGGCGGCCGTTGTCGAACAGAGCGTCGACGGCCTCCTGAAGCATGCGCTTCTCGTTACGGATGATGATGTCCGGCGCACGCAGCTCGATCAGCCGCTTCAAGCGGTTGTTGCGGTTGATGACGCGGCGATAAAGATCGTTCAGGTCGGACGTCGCGAAGCGGCCGCCATCGAGCGGCACGAGCGGACGCAGATCCGGCGGGATCACCGGAATGACCGTCATGATCATCCACTCGGGCTTGTTGCCGGACTGGATGAACGCCTCGATGATCTTGAGGCGCTTCATCAGCTTCTTCGGCTTCAGCTCCGACGTGGTCGTCGCGATTTCCTCGCGGGTATCGATCGCGACCTTCTCGAGGTCGAGCTCCTGCAGGATGCGACGGATCGCTTCCGCGCCGATCATGGCCGTGAACGAATCCTCACCGTACTCGTCCTGAGCGCGGATGTATTCGTCTTCCGAGAGGAGCTGACGGTCCTTGAGGGGCGACAGGCCCGCGTCGACGACAATGTAGGATTCGAAATAGAGGATGCGCTCCAGATCCTTGAGCGTCATGTCGAGCAGCAAACCGATGCGGCTCGGCAGGGACTTCAGGAACCAGATGTGAGCGACGGGAGCGGCTAGCTCGATGTGGCCCATGCGGTCGCGACGGACGCGCGCGAGGGTCACTTCGACGCCGCACTTCTCGCAGATCACGCCCTTGTACTTCATGCGCTTGTACTTGCCGCACAAGCATTCGTAATCCTTGATGGGTCCGAAGATGCGCGCGCAGAACAGGCCGTCACGCTCGGGCTTGAACGTGCGGTAGTTGATGGTCTCCGGCTTTTTGATTTCGCCGTAGGACCAGGACAGGATCTTTTCCGGGCTCGAGATCGAAATCTTGATCTGATCGAAGCTCTGCGGCTGGGCCGTCTGATTGAAGAGATTCATGACCTCTTGAGTCATCGTCGTCTCCTAGCTGGAGGGGCCTTGAAGCGGCGCCCTCGCCGGCAATTGAATGATGCCGCGGCTGAAGCGCCGCGGCCAGATCGTCAAACAGTCGCGTGTCGCGCCGCTATTCCGCCGCTGCGGAAGGAGGCAGTTGGTCCTGCTCGTCCGCAACCTTGGAGCTGGTCAGCTCCACGTTCAGGCCGAGAGACCGCATTTCCTTCACGAGAACGTTGAAGCTCTCCGGAATGCCCGACTCGAACGTGTCGTCGCCGCGCACGATGGCCTCGTAGACCTTGGTGCGGCCCGCCACGTCGTCCGACTTGACGGTGAGCATTTCCTGCAGGGTGTACGCCGCGCCGTAAGCTTCGAGCGCCCACACCTCCATTTCGCCGAAGCGCTGACCGCCGAACTGGGCCTTACCGCCCAGCGGCTGCTGGGTAACGAGGCTGTACGGGCCGATCGAACGGGCGTGGATCTTGTCGTCGACCAGGTGGTGGAGCTTCAGCATGTAGATGTAGCCCACGGTGACCTTGCGGTCGAACGCCTCGCCGGTGCGTCCATCGTAGAGCGTGACCTGGCCCGACGGATCGAGACCCGCCTTCGCCAGCATCGCTTCGATGTCGGCCTCCTTCGCCCCGTTGAAGACCGGGGTCGCGAAAGGCACGCCGCGGCGCAGGTTCTTGCCGAGCTCGACAATTTCCTCGTCCGAAGCCTCGTCGATCTCCGGCGACTTGCCGTAGATCGAGGCCAGCTCGTCGCGCAGCGCCTTGGCCTTACCCGACTTCATGTAGGCATCGACCGCGAGCGAGACCTGCTTGCCGAGGCCGGCCGCAGCCCAGCCGAGGTGCGTCTCGAGGATCTGCCCGACGTTCATGCGGCTCGGCACGCCGAGCGGGTTGAGCACGATGTCGGCATGGGTGCCATCCTCGAGGAACGGCATGTCCTCGATGGGAACGATGCGCGACACGACACCCTTGTTGCCGTGACGGCCCGCCATCTTGTCGCCGGGCTGAATCTTGCGCTTCACCGCCACGAAGACCTTGACCATCTTCATGACGCCGGGCGGAAGCTCGTCGCCGCGCTGCAGCTTCTCGACCTTGTCGAGGAAGCGCTGTTCGAGGAGCTTCTTCGACTCGTCGTACTGCTTCTGGATGGCTTCGATCTCGGCCATGCGCGCGTCGTCGGCGACAGCGAACTGCCACCACTGCCCACGCGGATACTCGTTGAGCATCTCGCGCGTGACCTTGGCGTCCTTCTTGGCGCCCTTCGGACCCGCGACGATCTTCTGACCGTCGAGGATTTCCGCCAGGCGGGCGAAGGTGTTGCGGTCGAGGATCGCTTGCTCGTCGTCGCGGTCCTTGGCGAGACGCTCGATTTCCTCGCGCTCGATGGCCTGCGCACGCTCGTCCTTGTCCACGCCGTGACGGTTGAACACGCGGACTTCCACGATGGTGCCGGTCACGCCCGGGGGAACGCGGAGCGAGGTGTCGCGGACGTCGGAGGCCTTCTCGCCGAAGATGGCGCGCAGAAGCTTCTCTTCCGGCGTCATCGGGCTTTCGCCCTTCGGCGTGATCTTGCCGACGAGGATATCGCCAGCATGGACCTCGGCGCCGATATACACGATGCCAGCTTCGTCGAGGTTCTTCAGCGCCTCTTCCGAAACGTTCGGAATGTCGCGCGTGATTTCCTCGGGGCCGAGCTTCGTGTCACGGGCCATCACTTCGAATTCCTCGATGTGGATCGAGGTGAAGACGTCATCCTTTACGATCCGCTCGGAGAGCAGGATCGAGTCTTCGAAGTTGTAGCCGTTCCACGGCATGAACGCGACGAGCACGTTGCGGCCGAGCGCCAACTCGCCGAGATCGGTCGAGGGACCGTCGGCGATGATGTCACCCTTGCGCACGATGTCGCCGGCGCGGATCAGCGGCTTCTGCGTGATGCAGGTCGACTGGTTCGAGCGTTGGAACTTCTGCAGGCGGTAGATGTCGACGCCGGGCTTGGTCGGGTCGGTCTCTTCCGTCGCGCGGATAACGATACGGGTCGCATCCACCTGGTCGACGATGCCAGCGCGGCGGGCGGCGATGGCGGCGCCGGAGTCGCGAGCGACCACGGCTTCCATGCCGGTTCCGACGAACGGCGCATCGGCCTGCACGAGCGGCACAGCCTGACGCTGCATGTTCGAGCCCATGAGCGCGCGGTTCGCGTCGTCGTTCTCGAGGAACGGGATGAGCGCGGCGGCGACCGAAACAACCTGCTTCGGCGACACGTCCATGAGATCCACGCGGTCGGGCGAGACGAGAACCGTTTCACCGGCGCGGCGGCAGACGACGAGTTCTTCCGTCAGCTTGCCGGCAGAGTCGATGTCGGCATTCGCCTGGGCGACGTTGTACTTCGCCTCTTCCATCGCGGAGAGATAGACGACCTCGTTCGTCACCTTGCTGTCGCGGACGCGGCGGAAAGGCGCTTCGATGAAGCCGTACTTATTGACGCGGGCGAAGGTCGCCAGCGAGTTGATGAGACCGATGTTCGGGCCTTCCGGCGTCTCGATCGGGCAGATGCGGCCGTAGTGCGTGGTGTGAACGTCGCGCACTTCGAAGCCGGCGCGCTCGCGGGTCAGGCCGCCCGGGCCAAGAGCCGAGAGACGGCGCTTGTGGGTGACTTCCGAGAGCGGGTTGGTCTGGTCCATAAACTGCGAAAGCTGCGACGAGCCGAAGAACTCGCGCACGGCGGCAGCCGCCGGCTTCGCGTTGATGAGATCCTGCGGCATGACCGTGTCGATATCGACCGAGGACATGCGCTCCTTGATGGCGCGCTCCATGCGCAGGAGGCCCAGACGGTACTGGTTCTCCATGAGCTCGCCGACAGAGCGCACGCGGCGGTTGCCGAGGTGGTCGATGTCGTCGATCTCGCCCTTGCCGTCGCGCAGGTCCACGAGCGCCTTCGCCACAGCGAGGATGTCCTCGCGGCGCAGCGTGCGCACGGTGTCCTCGGCGTCGAGGTCGAGGCGCATGTTCATCTTCACGCGGCCGACCGCGGAGAGGTCGTAGCGCTCGGAATCGAAGAACAGCGAGTGGAACATCGCTTCCGCCGTCTCGAGGATCGGCGGCTCGCCCGGACGCATGACGCGGTAGATGTCGAACAGGGCTTCCTCGCGGGAGGAATTCTTGTCCACGGCCAGCGTGTTGCGGATGTAGGGGCCGACATTGACGTGATCGATGTCGAGCACTGGGATCTCGGCGTAACCGACTTCCTCCAGCCCCTTCAGCAGCTTCTCGTTGATCTCGTCGCCAGCCTCGGCATGGATCTCACCCGTCTTCATGTTGACGAGATCTTCAGCGATGTACTGGCCGTAGAGATCCTCATCCGTCGCACGAAGAGCCTTGAGGCCCTTCTCGGCGAGTTGGCGAGCGGTGCGCGCGGTCAGTTTCTTGCCGGCTTCGAGCACGACCTCGCCGGAATCGGCGTCGATCAGGTCGACGCTGGCCTTGAAGCCCTTCATGCGCTCGGCATCGAAGGGAACACGCCAACCGTCTTTCTTCGCCTTTTTGTAGACGACGCGGTTGTAGAAGGTATCGAGAATTTCGCCACCGTTCAGGCCCAGCGCATAGAGCAGCGACGTCGCCGGGAGCTTACGCTTCCGGTCGATACGGGCATAGACGATGTCCTTGGCGTCGAACTCGATGTCGAGCCAGGAACCGCGATAGGGAATGATGCGCGCGGCGAAGAGCAGCTTGCCCGAGGAATGGGTCTTGCCCTTGTCGTGATCGAAGAACACGCCCGGCGAACGGTGCATCTGGGAGACGATGACGCGCTCGGTGCCGTTGACGATGAAGGTGCCGTTGTCCGTCATGAGCGGCATGTCGCCCATGTAGACGTCCTGCTCCTTGATGTCCTTGACCGATCGGGCCGCGGTATCCGGATCCACATCGAACACGATCAGGCGAAGAGTGACCTTGAGCGGCGCGGAGAAGGTCATGCCGCGCTGACGGCACTCATCGACGTCGTACTTCGGCGGCTCGAACGTATACTTTACGAATTCGAGCAGAGCGGTATTCGAGAAATCCGAAATCGGGAAAACCGACTTGAAGACGGCCTGCAGGCCCTCTTCCGGGCGACCGCCCTTGGGCTCGTCGACCATCAGGAACTGGTCGTAGGATGCCTTCTGAACCTCGATGAGGTTCGGCATCTCCGCCACTTCCTTGATTTTCCCGAAGAACTTGCGAATACGCTTCCGGCCGATCAGTGTATTGGCCATCTGGACCTCGTTCCTCATACACGGCTGATCGAGCCCCTCACTCAAGAGGCTGGACCAGCCGCCCAGCGGTCATTCGCCGCCAGCTCGCACCACCGAAATCGAACCCATTTTCAGGGCCCGCAACCGCCGCCCAGGCGCCCAGGCGCCTTGGACGACACAACGGCCCCGGGCAAAAAGAGCCTGGGACCGCTGATTTTTGAGTCCCCGGATCGCTCCGGGGGTAATCCCACGACCTTGCGGCCGCGAAAATTACTTGAGCTCGACCTTGGCGCCGACCTTCTCAAGGGTTTCCTTGATCTTCTGGGCTTCGTCCTTCGACGCGCCTTCCTTGACGGTCTTCGGGGCGCCTTCGACGAGGTCCTTGGCTTCCTTCAGGCCGAGACCCGTGATGCCGCGGACTTCCTTGATCACTTCGATCTTCTTGTCGCCAGCCGAAGCGAGAACGACCGTGAACTCGGTCTGCTCTTCAGCAGCAGCGGCGGCGCCGCCACCAGCCGGGGCAGCCGCAACGGCCACAGCCGCAGCAGCGGAAACGCCCCACTTCTCTTCGAGGAGCTTCGCGAGCTCAGCGGCCTCGAGAACGGTCAGCGACGAAAGATCGTCAACAAGCTTGGCAAGATCAGCCATTGTTTTCAGTCCTTAAGTTCGGTTCGAACAGTTGATGGTTAAGGGTTACGGCCTCACGCCGCTTCGCTCTTGGCATATGCCCCGAAAACGCGAGCCAGCTTCGCAGCCGGCGCGGTCGAGAGCTGCGCGATCTTGGTAGCCGGAGCCTGCACGAGGCCGACCAGCTTGGCACGCAGTTCGTCGAGGGACGGCAAGGTCGCAAGCGACTTCACTCCGTCCACGTTCAGGGCGGTCGCGCCCATTGCGCCGCCAAGGATCACGAGCTTGTCGTTAGCCTTGGCGAAATCGACAGCGACCTTGGGCGCCGCGACCGGATCGCTCGAATAAGCGATCAGGGTCGGACCTTTCATAAGGCCCGTAATGGACGCGACGTCCGTGCCTTCGAGAGCGATCTTGGCGAGGCTGTTTTTTGCGACCTTCACGGTAGCGCCGACCTGCTTCATCTGCGCGCGCAGCTTCTGCATGTCAGCGACGGTCAGGCCAGCATAGTGGGCGACGACGACCACGCTCGTGTTCTTGAACACGTCGTTGAGCGTCGAGACGAGCTCGCGTTTTGCTGCTCTTTCCACTGGGCTCTCTCCGGTTGGCGGAAAATTCCGCCGGTTGCACCTGCCGCCTAGGACCTCGAAGCTTGCGCCTCGAACGCCCTCAAGCGACGCTCTCGCAAGCCCTGTCCCCCAAGCACAGCCCTTTCGGGCAAGCCGGGTGAGATGGTTCGAACCGATCTTTCGACATCCGCTTGCGCGGACTAAAATTCGGCCTTCCCCGTCTATGCAGGCCCTCACGAATTAAGCCGGACAAGCCGGCGCCTGCAGTCTCGGACAGGACATAGCCGGAAAAAGCCAAAAGTTTCCCTTTGACTTTCCGGCTTGTCACCGCTTCGTCTCCGAAGCGGATTCCGGTGCCGCCGACTCCGCCACTCTAGATCATGGCTCCTGCCGGACGGCGATGTATATGAATCTAGAAAGGGTTCCTTATGACGTTTTGCTGCGAATGCCAAGAGGATAATTGCAGCATGTGACGCTAAGGAAGACACGACATGGGAACGGCCAGAGCGGTTTTCAAGCTCTTCCCTATAGAGCGGTGGACATTCACTCAAACCATTGCCGCGTCGGTTCAAGGCAGAAGTATCAACGGAATCGAGAACGAAACTCTATTGCCATTTGGCCCATTCTGGGGGTAGCTGCGAACAGCCGTTTCAACTTGTGCTGGAGATCTGCCTTGTCCGCTAGCAAGTATGCGCTCGTGTTCGTCGCCACTGTTTTTTATGCGCCCTCCCCTATGGCAGCCACCCCGCAGGAACAGAAGTGCCTAGGTGCGCAACAGGTCGCCAGGGAAGCCGAGCAGAAGGCCCGCGAAAGCCAAGCGGTTTGGGAAAAAAGCAAGTCGGAGGCGGATCGCTGCGCGTTTGCCGTAAAACTCAAACATCATTCCCTCGCCATCAAGAAGGTCGGAGAGGCATGCATGGCCTTTGCGGAGACAATATCCAAAGAGATGATTGCCTCCGCGAACGAGGCGCTTCCCACACTAAAGAAAACCGGCTGCCGGGAACTGCGTTGACCTGCAATCAATCACGCTCCAAGCGCCACGTTTGTTGCTCCGATCCAGAGCAAGCACGAAAAAAACCCGGCATTTCTGCCGGGTTTTTAATTCATTCATCGCAAGATGGCCGGTACGCGCCCGGCCATGCCGATGGCAGGCTGCCTTAGCCGGCGAGAACCGACGACGGGTCGACCTTCACGCCCGGGCCCATCGTCGAGGAGATCGCGATGCGCTGGATGTAGGTGCCCTTGGCGCCCGTGGGCTTCGCCTTGGAGACGGAATCGGCAAAAGCCTTGATGTTCTCGACGAGCTTGGCTTCGTCGAAGGAGGCCTTGCCGATGCCGGCGTGGACGATACCAGCCTTCTCGACGCGGAACTCGACAGCACCGCCCTTGGCGGCGGCGACGGCGGCCTTGATGTCCATCGTCACGGTGCCGACCTTCGGGTTCGGCATCATGCCGCGCGGGCCGAGCACCTTACCGAGGCGGCCGACGAGCGGCATCATGTCCGGGGTCGCGATGCAGCGGTCGAAGTCGATGGTGCCGCCGTTGACGATCTCGAAGAGCTCCTCAGCGCCGACGACATCGGCACCGGCAGCCTTGGCCTCTTCAGCCTTCGCGCCACGGGCGAAGACGCCGACGCGCAGCGTGCGGCCCGAGCCGTTCGGCAGGTTGCAGACGCCACGGACCATCTGGTCGGCGTGACGGGGATCGACGCCGAGGTTCATCGAGATTTCGATGGTCTCGTCGAACTTCGCCTTGGCGCGTTCCTTGACGAGCTTCACGGCGTCCTGGATGCCGTAGAGCTTGACGGATTCGATGCCCTCGCGAGCGGCGCGGATGCGCTTGCCTTCATTGGTAGCCATCGTGCCCTCCCTTACGCGACTTCCAGGCCCATCGACCGCGCGGAACCGGCGATCATGGACATGGCGGATTCAACGGAATCGCAGTTGAGATCGACCATCTTCTTCTCGGCGATCTCACGGATCTGGGCCTGCGTCACCTTGCCGACCGTACCGCCCTTGCCGGGGGTTTGCGAGCCCTTGTCGAGCTTCGCTGCCTTCTTGAGGAAGAACGACACCGGCGGCTGCTTCATCTCGAAGGTGAAGGAACGATCCTGATACGCGGTGATGATCACCGGGATCGGCGTGCCCTTCTCCATCTGCTGGGTCTTCGCATTGAAGGCCTTGCAGAATTCCATGATGTTCAAGCCGCGCTGACCGAGCGCGGGACCGATCGGCGGCGACGGATTGGCGGCGCCGGCGGGTACCTGGAGCTTAACGTAGCCCGCGATTTTCTTTGCCATGGGACTGCTCCCCTATGGACCATCCCTCCGATGCCTGTCGGACGAGACGGTGGTTGCAGGTCGCGGTTCGGTCCGTAAAGCTCCCAGTTGGCAACCGGGCGGACCTCCCGCGGGTGATGGCTCTCAAGGAGCCTTTCTCGACCGAGTGACCCGGCCGGGAATTCTTTGCCGTTCTTCCGCAACGCCCAAGAGGCGGCTGCGGAACGGCGCGTCAGACCTTGTCGACCTGACCGTATTCAAGCTCGACCGGCGTGGCGCGGCCGAAGATGGAAACCGCCACCTTGAGGCGGGCCCGGGCTTCGTCGACTTCCTCGACGACGCCGTTGAAGGAGGCGAAGGGGCCATCCGACACGCGGACCTGCTCGCCCACCTCGAAATGAATCGACGGCTTCGGATGCTCGACGCCCTCGGCCACCTGCCCCTTGATGCGCTCGGCCTCGCGGTCCGGGATCGGAACCGGCTTCGCCTTGTCCGCGCCCAGGAAGCCCGTCACCTTCGGGGTGTTCTTGATGAGGTGGTAGACCTCATCCGTAAGGTCGCACTTCACGAGAACGTAGCCGGGGAAGAACTTGCGCTCGGTATCGACCTTACGGCCGCGGCGCACTTCAACCACCTTCTCGGTGGGAACCAGAACTTCGTCGAACTTGTCCTCGAGATTACGCTGGGCGGCCTGGTCCTTGATGGACTGGGCGACCTTGTTCTCGAAGTTCGAATATGCGTGGACGATGTACCAACGCTTCGTCATCTCATCCGCCCCAGTTAGCCGCCGATGCCCATGACCAGCCGAACTCCCCAGCCCATCAATTGATCGGCCACGAAGAAGAAGACGCTGGCAAGAACGACCATGAGAAACACCATCGCCGTGGTGATCATGGTTTCCTTGCGCGTCGGCCAGGTGACCTTGGCGGCCTCCGAGCGGACCTGCTGGATAAAGTCAAACGGGTTCGTCTTCGCCATCTCGCTCCGTCCGCGCGGTTTGGAGCGCGGAACGTCCTCTGATGGGCTCTCGCGGGCCCAAATTGAAGGGGCGCGGAGCATTTAAGCTTCGCGCCACCTGATCGAAATTCACAGTTGTCGGGGCGCTCTTAACCCAAAACGCCCGCCTTGTCGATCCACTGGCAGGAGTGGAGGGACTCGAACCCCCAACCCCCGGTTTTGGAGACCGGTGCTCTAGCCGATTGAGCTACACTCCTCCAGTGGACCGACGGGCGGCGGCGAACCGCCGCCCGTGGCCTATATATTAATCCATAACCGCTGCGACGACGCCGGCGCCGACGGTGCGGCCACCTTCACGGATAGCGAAGCGGAGCTTCTCTTCCATGGCGATCGGAACGATCAGCTGAACTTCCATGGCGATGTTGTCGCCCGGCATCACCATCTCGGTGCCCTCGGGAAGCGTCACCACGCCCGTCACGTCCGTCGTACGGAAGTAGAACTGCGGACGGTAGTTCGTGAAGAACGGCGTATGACGGCCGCCCTCTTCCTTGG
>NZ_QMKH01000013.1 GCF_003290125.1 Microvirga flavescens | reverse complement strand
CGTCGCATCCGAGAATGCGATATTCGTCGGCCCCTCCGGATCACCGGGTCCGGACCCATTCCATTTTTCGATCTTTTCGATACCGAAGCTCTGGAAGTATGTCTCGATGCGGGTCCAGTCGTTCCCCCAATCCGAGTGAAGCGCGAAGAGAGCGGCGGCCACATCGTCATGGATGTAAGCCGTGTCGTTGGTGCTGATGTTGACACCGTCCGCATTAATTTCGCCGGAGATCAGGTCATTGACGTTCCGGATGAAGTAAATGTCGTTTCCTGCGCCGCCTTGCAAAGTATGGGCGACAACACTGGATCCACCGTCCAGAGTATCGTCATAGCTACTTCCCCGAAGGGTATTGGCGTAGTTATTTCCGATCAGCCATGAGCCGTGGCCTATCTCGTCGTACGCAGCCAGGAGTTCGATGCCGACATCGTCCGCGAGATGATACTTGAAACCGCAGACATACGCGGCGTCATTGCTGCCGCCTGCAGGATCAACACTTTCGATGACGATATCGCCGCTATGAGTGATGAAGTAAACGTCGTTGCCGTCCCCACCATCGAGCGTATCGGCGAATTCGCTGGGACCGTTACCTCTCGGAAGCCCACCTATGAGAGTGTCATTGCCATGACCTCCGACCAGGGTGTCGGCGCCCGTACCGCCAATGATATGGTTATCGAGCTCGTTGCCGATGATCTCGACATTTGTCGTCATCGCACGTGCGTCAAGGTTCTCGACACCGGCGGCGATGGTATATGTCGTGATCACGGAGCCCTGCAGCTTGATGGTGTCGATGCCACCGCTGCCAGGCGCCGTCTCATCCACAATCACGTTGTTGCTGGACACGATATAGGTATCGTCGCCGGCACCGCCCGCCAGGGAATCCTGGCCGCCGTTCGTGACACCGCCTCCATCGAGCGTGTCATCAAAGCCGCTTCCGATAATCGTGTTCGCCAGGTTGTTACCCGAGACGCTGCCGCCGATCGTCGAATTGGGGTCGATGATGAGGAATTCGACGCCGACAGTGTCATTCAGATCATACGATGTGAAACCTTTGCTCGCATCGAAGAGGATGTAGGCCGTGTCAATGCCGCCACTCTCGTCCGTGGTCTCGACAATAACGTCACCGACATCGTCGATGTAGTAGATATCATTGCCGGAGCCGCCCACCAGCTGATCGTTGCCGGTACCGCCGTTCAGCACATCGTTTCCTGATCCACCAATGAGGAGATCGTCGCCGCCATCGCCGTAGATGACGTCGTCGCCCTCTTGCCCGTCGATCGTGTCGTTGCCTTCGCCGCCATACAGAACATCATTTCCTGTTCCGCCGCTAAGGAGATCGTCGCCGCCATTGCCGTAGATGACGTCGTCGCCACCTTGCCCGTCGATTGTGTCATTGCCTTCGCCGCCATGCAGAACATCATTTCCTGTTCCGCCGCTAAGGAGGTCGTCACCGCCATTGCCGATGATGAGGTCGTCGCCGCCGTGTCCGTTGAGCGTATCGTTGCCTTCGCCACCGATCAGCGTGTCGTTTCCGGCGCCTCCTTCTTGCGTCGCTTCTCCTGCCAAGAAGATGATGTTCTCGACATTCTTCAGGATGTTGCGCCACTCCGCCTCCGGACGGCCATCGACAAGGATATATGCCGTATCTGTTCCGCCGGCAGCACCCGCTTCTTCCCTCACGACGTCATCGAGACTGCGAATGATGTAAATATCGTCGCCGGCACCACCAACGAGTGTGTCGCCACCCCCGCCACCGTCCAGAATATTGGCGGAGCCATTTCCGGTAAGGACGTTCTTGCCCTGATTGCCTTTCAGAGTAATCCCGGGGCTCACAGCGGTTTCGTCAAGCGTCAAGTTCTCAAGCGGGGAATTGTTGCTGAGCGTATAGTTTCCAAAGACAATCGCAGTATCAATTCCGCTTTCATCGATAATGGTCGGGGCCGGGATCCCTACTTGATTTCTGATGTAATAGGTATCGTCGCCTCCGCCGCCATCGAGCGTGTCGGATCCCTGCCCGCCGTCCAGAACGTCGTTTCCTGAACCGCCATAGAGCTTGTCGGCGCCGGTGCCTCCATAGAGGGTATCGTCGCCGTCATCGCCGTAGAGGACATCATTCCCGGCATCGCCATAGATCAAATCATTATCGTCGCCACCATAGAGGGTATCATGCCCCCCATTACCGGTAAGGATGTCGTTTCCGTACCCGCCCTGAATTTCATTGTCCTTGTTATCGCCGATAAGCTCATCGCGATATTCGGACCCGATCAGGCCTTCGATTGAAGTATAGGTGTCTCCGCTTGCGTAGCCCGTGCCGCCGCCCCCCAGAAGGCTCGCTTTGACACCGGTATCATTGTCAGCAGCGATCCAGTCGCCATACGAGGCAAAGTCGAACCCCTCGCCGCCGTCCATCGCGTCCTTACCGGCCCCGCCTTCGAGCACGTCGTTGCCAAAACCACCTTTCAGCAGGTCGTCGCCGTCGGCGCCGAAGAGATAGTCATCGCCTTCATCACCATGGAGTGCGTCGTCACCGTCCTCACCCATGAGATAGTCGTTGTTAGTGCCGCCGTTCAGAACGTCGTTACCATATCCGCCTTTGAGAAAGTCATCGCCGCTATCGCCGTAGAGCTCATCCTTGCCGTTGCCGCCGTCAAGCAGATCGCTCCCAATTCCGCCGCGAAGCGTGTCTTCACCGATGGCACCGTAGAGGCTGTCATTTCCCAAGCCGCCAATGAGCGAATCGTTACCGTCCAAACCCTGGAGGTTATTGTTGCCGAGATCTCCGACCAGGATGTCGTTAAACTGCGAGCCAATCAGGCCTTCGATGGAAGTATAGCGATCATTGAGAGCATCGCCCACATTTGTGGCCGAGCCATCAAGGTAAACTTCAACACGCTCGCGTGCCGTCACATAGGACGCAAAATCGTTTCCGAAGCCACCATCGAGGGTATCAGCCCCCGCGCCACCGATCAGCACATCGTTTCCGAAGCCGCCATCGAGAGTGTCGTTGCCGGCACCGCCATCGAGGGAGTCGTTTCCGACGTTCCCTTTCAGATCATTGGCTTCGCCGCTGCCGATGATCGTGTCGTTTCCGCTGCCGCCGCTAACGCCTTGAATGTTGACGAGGACATCACCTTCCGCTTCGCCCCCGAATCCCCTCCCGGTCGAGAGATCCACTTTGACCGCACCTTGAAGAACATACTGTGCGACATTGAATCCAGTGCCGCCATCGAGGGTATCGGCTCCGTTACCCCCTCTCAGGGTGTCGCTCCCGGATCCACCAATAAGCGTGTCGGCGGCCGAAGTGCTGACTATGACGTCATTACCGTCACTTCCATCAAGCACGCCCCCCGCAGAATAGCCGCCAGTAAGCGTATCGTTGAATCTTGAACCTACGATACCCTCGATCGACGAGTATGAATCGTGCTGCGCGTCGCCAGTATTCTCCGCGGTATTTGAGAGATTGACGACAATCCCGCTGAGAACGCCACCGATGTTAACTTGAGGAGCGTTGATATAGCTGGCGGTATCGGTCCCGGCCCCACCACTCAGAGAGTCACCGCCGGCGCCGCCCTCAAGTGTGTCGTTGCCCTCATCGCCCTCAAGTGTATCCGCGCCCCCAAAGCCAATCAGGAGATCATCGCCGTGGTATCCATTAAGGACATTCGCATCGTCATCGCCCCCGAGCGTGTCAGCATACGCCGTTCCAATTAAGCCCTGGATATCAGAATAGACATCGCCCCAGGCATCCCCGTCTCTGTCTTCTTTGTTTAAGTATGCGACTACAGGGGCGTTACTTAAAAGATAAACGGCATAGTCGAAGCCTGCGCCACCATCGAGCGTGTCAGCTCCCGCGCCGCCATGCAGAAAGTCGGTATCACCACCGCCAATAAGCAGGTCATTCCCATCGCGACCATAGAGAGCGTCTGAATTCCCGCCGCCTTCGAGAGTGTCGTCGTACGACGAACCCGCCAATCCCTCGATCGAGATGTAACTGTCGTCTTTCGCATGACCGGTGTTCAGATTAGGAGCGTTCAGACTTGCATAGACACCCGAACTCGATGACTCATACGAGGCTATGTCACTCCCCCCGCTTCCGTTGAGAACATCACCTCCCGAACCGCCAATCAGCGTATCGTGACCTTCGCCACCGGTGAGCTTATCGACGCCGTCTTCGCCCATAAGCACGTCATTGCCCAACGATCCGCTTAGAGAGTCGTTGCCAGCGCCGCCGAACAGGGTGTCGTCGTACGTTCCCCCTGTTATATTATCATTATAGGCTGTCCCATATAGCATCGCGCTCGAACTCGCCGTCGATACCATGAGAAGGGGTGAGGTACGGGAATCAAAAATCTGCCCGTGAACATCGAAGCTCGGGAACTGGCTGTCTGGAGCCGTGGCCCATGTGACCATAAAGCGGCCATCAGCCAGAGCTGTGACGTCATAATGCGACTGAATACCAGCTGTGTTCGTATTAACGACAAATTCAGATCCAACAACCGATCCGTTTTTATCGAGTACTAAAGCACGTATATCGGTTTGATACTCATATACAAATGCAAACCCCCCATCAGGAAGGACGCTTATCTTGTAGCCGCTATTCGTATTGAGAACGACATTTTTTCCGGCTATATGTAGGTATAATATATTCTTATAATTGTAAGTGTAAGCAAAATTTCTTCCACCTGGGAGTGCTATCAGTTCTTTTATACCAAAAGAACTATCGCGCGCAGAAATTGCGCTGTCTAATACTTGCTCTCGAACTGCTGGAAGACTAGATATCCAAACCCCATCCGCGGTAAAATATTTCGTTTCGGTATAATACTGGACATTGCCAAAGCCGAGATTAAGCTCGTTCCATTGAGTCAATGCTATCGTGCCGTCACTCAACATCACCGACGCACTTCTGGACTGTGCATCGCCCGGATAACCCGCGAAGCCTTCGAGAGTCGTTGGTTGGGCGGTTTGAGATGCCTTCAGATAAGCCACGGGGAGCGTCATGTCCGGCCCCCAGGCATCGACGAGAATGCCACTCGGTCCGACGGCGCTCACTTGTCCCAACAATCTGTCGGCCGACGACGACCACGCGATAACGTCGGTCGCTCCCAGCGCTCCCGTTAGAGGGTTAAAGTTCTGCGACACAATTCGCGTCGGACGCGCGCCTGCTGGTGAAGCAGCATCCTCGAAAACGAGAGAGACCTGGCCGTTGCCAAGTTGCACGACATCAAAATTGCCGAATGTCGATGTACCGGGAACTTCACTAGCGAGAGTATACGCAGCTCCGACCGGGACGCCGGTTGTATAGAGAAGCTGCCCCTTGATCGTGCCATCGCTCCCATCGCGGTAAACAGCCAGGATATGCCCGTCGCGAAGACCAACAACCCGGGTCGCATACTCGGGGACTCCAGGCGTCGACGTTATCCTGAGCTCCTCCCCCCACGCGAATGGAGGCGACTGGAACGCCGTGGCGTTCGAAGCGAGATCGTTTTCTTGATTTGAAGGATAAGACACTTTACGCCCCCTCGTATGGTGTATGGCAAATTTGCTTGCTGCTATTGACTACGCGGCAAGGCGAGAGAGCCGCTGATGCGGCGGAATTAACGTACGGCGACGGCTCGCTTGTGTTTTCGGTTGTGAGCCGATGCATACAGATAAGGGCATCACGCCACGGCGCGCTTTCGCGTCGCGGGGAACTCTCCCATTCAAAGCATCGTGCCACCAAGTTTGCCCCCGTCACATCGATATCAATCGATGTTTTCTCGTTCACAGGGCATCAATGCACGAAAGACAAAATTTGAAACCAGTCATTTAAATAGAGTTTTGATTCTTGGGCATCGGCATGCGCATCGAGGGAGCGTTGAAAAATCCGGGCCTCGAGAGGCAAACGTTCCGCGGCAAAGAAAGACGATCTTTCGTTCGCTTGAACGAAGGAAGGATTATCAAAATAGCTATATAAAAGAAGGGATTCTTCCGCTTTTGTCTCACCGCAGGCCGGATACGCAAGCCACTTGTCACCACTCACCGGACGAACAATCGCGACCATTGCAGAGGACAAGGCAAGCAGAAGCGGCGTCAAACTTCGCACGCATGCGGCCAGCGTGTCGTTGCCAGTTTCTGCGCAAAAAATCGTCGCCGGCGAGACAGACCTTCAGATCGGCGGAGCAGATGCGATTGGTAGATCCTGCCTGAATCATCTGTAAACTATGAGAGACACAAACCCGCCCGGCTGGAGCCGGA
This sequence comes from Microvirga flavescens, assembly GCF_003290125.1. GTDB lineage: Bacteria > Pseudomonadota > Alphaproteobacteria > Rhizobiales > Beijerinckiaceae > Microvirga > Microvirga flavescens. The sequence goes on along the minus strand of NZ_QMKH01000013.1, from coordinate 16,460 downwards.
CGGGTCTGTGATTGTCACCGAGATATGGCTTAGATGACGAAGAAGTCCTTGTAGGTCATGGCGAGGTTCTTGGAGACGCTGGCGAACTCCACCGCCTTGCCCTTTCCGGAACCGTCGGCGTCATAGTAAAGAACGCCCTTCTTGTCGTCGTAGATGATGTAGTCGTTCTTGTCCTTCGCCTTGGACCCAATCGTAAAGTAGCTGCTCTTCAGCTGCGCGGGTTTGGCCTCCGTGCCGGATTTACCAAGCTTGGTGAAGATCGCGTTGTCGAGCCAGATCGAGTCATCCCTCACATTGAAGTCGACGATCTTGTCTTTGTTGGTGCTTTTGTTCGGCGTTGTATCGAACACAAACACGTCCTTCCCGGAGCCGCCGCTAAGCGTATCATTACCCGATCCGCCAAAGAGTTTATCGTTGCCGCCGTTGCCCGAGAGCGTGTCCTTGCCGCTATAGCCATAAAGCTTCTCGCTCCGGGATGTACCTTTGAGCACGTCGGCCTTGTTCGTCCAGACATCAGCGGCATAGACCGCGAAAGTGGAGAGCTTTCCATCGCTGGCGGTTATCTTGAAGGCTACCGAAGTGACCGAAGCTTTGGCGCTCTCGGGAACACTCTTCGGAATGAAGACCAGGCCCTGAACACCTGCTTGCACCTGTGCTGGTGTCCCGCTGATCGAATAGGTGCCGGACACCGGATCATAGCTGCCACCACCGAGGCTTGACGCCAAAAAGGAGCCTTGCGCAGGATCGCTGACGGTCACCGTGACACTGAGATTGTCGTCATCCGCGTCAGTGATCGTCGTCCAGGAGAAGGGACTGGCCTGTTCTGAAATCTCCGACGGCAGGCTCACACCGATGACAGGCGCCGAGTTCACACCTCCACCCCCACCGCCAGTGCCAGTTCCCTTTGAAATCGAGACGAAATTGGTGCTACCGCCTCCAACGTCATCGTAAACCCCGATGAGAATCGAGCGCGAGAAATTCTCCCCGAGAGCTGTACCCGTGTTCGTAAACGTTAGGGCGCGGATAAACTGTTGGGCTGCCGCGGCCGTCGCTGGATGATCGTCGTCAAATTTCACATGGAAATTATGCGTTCCTGTGCCCCCAAGCTCGACGACACCGATGACATCGCCAATCGTGACAACACTACCTGTGCTGATGCCGTTGGAGAGCGTAATTCCGCTCGCAGGATCAACCCCCAAACGATCGTAATCCGGATCGGCTCCAATCAACAAAGCGACCTGAATGTCGACAATGCCGCCGTTGGTTGAAACCAATGCGTCTGAATTGTAGTCCAAGTGAACGGCTGTGTTGGTGCTATTAAGCGTGACGTTGTCACCGTTGAGACTGGAAACATTAGTTGTCATCTATGTTCATTCCTTGATTTATCTAATCTAGAAATCTGCCATGTGTGCCGCCGCGTCGTACGGAACCGAACTGTTGTCATGGCTATTTCACTATGGCCTCAGCCCTCATCAAATCGGCGTTATTCTCAGATCAATTCAAACGGCAATTGCCCTCTCTCCAAGAGGGTTCGTTTCAAATTCCGTTGACCGTTCTAAGCTGCGATTTGGAGTACTGGAGTGCTGATCGAGCTTCGCAATAGCAATGCGACGAGATCGCTTTGCCTTGCCGTTTGCGTTTTGCGAAAGAGGTTCTGAACATGGAAGGCTACAGTTGCCTGAGATACACCGAACAGCTCCGCAATCTCATCCAATCGATTGCCATGCGCCAGAGCCACGGCAATCCGCGCTTCGCTACGTGTAAAGCCATAGATCTGTGCGATGATTGAAGCTGAGAGAGGAGGTGGAGCAGATGGATCAATGATCATAATCGCGACAGTCGGCAGGCCGTCACGACCACCGGTATCCAAGGGGCAAACGTGAAGAACAAGCGGCGTTTGCGCTTCGCGTGGAATCGGCACAATGCTGGAACATGGTTTTTGTGCTGTTGCAGCACGAACAGCTTCCCGGAGGTTTCGAGCAGAGGGCGCCTGTATTATAGAAAGTCGGCCCGAAACGATTTGCAGCGCGCTTCCTTTAGAAAGGATAGCATCGGCAGTCCTGTTCATATTCCGTACGGCGCCCGAGCTATCAAGATAGATAACTCCGCGCGACATGCCGTCCAATGTCTCAGCAAGATTGGAGATCGATACTTCAACACCTACTGCATGACCTGCGCTACGACCTGCGTCACGGCGCTTCAGCACATGCGGCTTGCTGCGTTGAAGGCGTCTCACTTGTGCCGAGCACGCTTGAAGCGTCACTTCCACCAGCTCTAAGTCTATGGGCTTCGAAAGGATATCGTCGGCGCCAAGCTCCCGCAGACGGAGCATCTCTTTGCGATCGGCGCATGCCGAAACGAAGATGAACGGCGTCGCATCCAGGCTGTTGTGACCTTCTCGCACGGCCTTGAGCAATTCGACGGCAGCAAAATTAGGGAGCGCATCATCGCAAATGATAAAGTCGGGAGAGTTATCGCCGAGCATCGCAATCGCGTCTTTGGCGCTTTCTGCCTCGATCACAACGTATCCAATGTTACGCAGGCCCGACGCGAATGCAGATCGACTATTTTCATCATGGTCGATATACAAAACTGTTTGGGAATTTACTTCGCTTGTAGTCATCTTCTCACCCCACAACAGGTCGCAATTGGACGCACGATCCCATTTGATGAAAGCGCGGTTGCTGACACCATGAAACCATTGCGATTTTTTATGCGGTGATTACGTGCGCCCCGATAAGTAATCGGAGCGCGTAACTTACTTGGCCTATGAAAAAGGCTTCTCTCTGTAACCAATCACCTTTGGTTGCCGCATGTATTGTTGACGCGGACCTGACCTCACGTCAGACCTATATATATCTAGTCCAACCTGTTTGACCAAAGGGCATTAATTGCAGTTTTGGGGTTATCCTGGCTTTGAGACAGTTGCGTCAAAGCCGTTATTTTTCATGAACATAAGTCGGGCCTGGAGGAAATTTCGCCCGACAATGAGCAGCCGCTCAGTTGGGATAAGGAGCAGTCTTCGGTTGTCAGCGGGGTCCCTCACCCGCTCCAACATTCCAGCGAATTCCATGTCATCTATGTGACGCGATATCGTTGCTTCAGTGCTGAATTCAGACAAATAGGTCGCAATTTCCTTGAGTGTGATGGGCGCCTTCGTAAGCCATCTGTGAGCGATGAGACTCAAGATGGCGTCTGCCTCGAAGATGTTGCGCCAAGGAGTACGCAGCTGTCCGGAACCGACAACGATCTTACGGAATTCGGATCTCCAGTGCAGCCATGCAACTTCGATTTCCAGTACAGCCATTTCCTCAGGTGTCAGCTCCACGCTCGCCGTTGGCAATGTGCGCGCGGAGGCTTCTGCGATCTCCTCAGAGACAATCTTGATTTCCTTTGGCTTTTTCATCCCGTTTCAAACCCCCATTTTTTGAAAACCAAATTCCACTAGATGAGATTTTCGTCTTGGTGGAAAGAGTTTATATATAAAAGCCCGTGCTTAGCCATTCATCAGCGCTGAAGGTTCGGAATAGCCACATCAACGAATGATGATAGTCACACCCGATTAGCTGAGCACATAACCCCAACTTGACTCGACGCGAGAATTTACACCCGCTGCGATGGGCATGGCATAATTTGGATGCGATGATACTGAAAGTCACGAAAGACGCCGCGATTATGCCGTTATATAGTAGCGGATTGCGATCGACCTAGAACCAAGTGCCAGCCTAAGAGCGTGACGGAAGGGTGATACGAATCCCCTTATTCATCCAGTGATCATTGAACAACGGCATGCTATGTTCGAGTGGACAGATCAACGACGCTCTGGACTCGGGTCAATGCCGTTTCGCTTCGCCAGAATTTTTCTCATCGGCACGGCCACCATTGCTTTAGCTGGATGCAATAGCAGCAGCTCTGTCGGGGATCCCGCTGGCTTCCAATATAATGCACCGGGCTCGGCTTCGGCCAAAGTCAACGCGGAACTGGACGCGGAAGCCACGGCATTCGGCACTGCCCAAGGCGCCGCCGGTATCGCAGCTGCTATGGACCCAACCGGATTATCGACCATTCCCCTCACAGTTGGCGGTGGCATCGCGCATAAAGCTTGGCTCGCAAAAAATGATGCGCGTATGCAGGCTGTAGCGGAGGAAGACATCCAAGCTGCCTACCGGAAATATGGCATGAACCCTGATGGAACGCCGTCGGGCAAGCGTGGTCCAGGGTCTGCAACAGCAAACTAGCGTTCGTGGCGAGCCTTTTAGATGAGACGCTCGGCGGCATGCGCTTGCCATCAATGCGTCAGGCATAAGTGCTAACAGCGCCGCGCGACGAAATCGTATAGGCAAAGAAGCTATCGAAGACCGGAATTGTCGCGCCGGATGGTCTTGTCCATCCGGCGCGACAATCAGCAGGGTTCTGCGAGGCCGAGGCTTAAGGACATCCCTTGAGCTTCGGCTATGTGGGTCAGATCACGAAGAAATCCTTGTAGGTCATCTTCAGATTTTTGGAGAGCGTCGCGATCTGGATCTGGGCCTGTGCGCCGGTGCCGTCGGCATCGTAGTACAAGGCGCCCGTTTTCTTGTTGTAGATGATACGGTCATCGCTATCGTGCGCCTGCGTGCCCTGGTAGAACTCGCCGGACTTGATCACGCCTTTCTTGGCCAGCTTGGAGAACGCGCTCTTGGCGAGATGGATCGTGTCGTCCTTGACGTTGAAGTCCACAATCTTGTCCTGGTTGGCCTTGTTCACCTTCGATGACTTCGACAGCTTGGTGTCGAACACGAAGATGTCCTGGCCAGATCCGCCGGAGAGCAAGTCCTTGCCGGCTCCGCCATAGAGGATGTCATTTCCAGCCTCGCCCTTGAGCGTATCGTTGCCGGCAAGGCCACGGATCACATCGTTGCCTGCTTCCCCTTCGAGATAATCGGCGCCCGGCGTGCCAATGAGCGTGAACGACGTCGTCTCCACCGCATCCGCCACGGTGATCGTGAGCGTCTGAGTCGTGCCTGGGCCATAGCCGTTCGAAGCCGTGACGGTGATCGTGTGGCTTGTCTTGGTCTCGTAGTCGAGCGGTCCCGTCAGGATCAGGTTGTTTCCGTCGAGCTTGAACGGACCGTCGGACACCAGGCTGTAACTGATCTTATCGCCATCCGCGTCAACCGCGGTCAGGCTGGAGACGATCGTCGAAGCCAGCGCGCTTTCGCTGATCGTCGACGTCGTCAGCCTGATGTTGTTGGGCTCGCGGTTGTTGAAGCGGTAATCGAGATCGTCGAAGCGCAAAATCTCAACGGAGTTGGCGACCGTATCGGATCCATTGTTGCCGGTCGCGCGATCCGTTTTCGTGTCAACGACGGTATAGTTGGTGCCATTGGAAGTGATCTTATATTCCGAAAACTTTCCGCTGTAGACGGCAATATCCGCGCCCTCGCCTCCCGCGATATAGTCATCTCCGATCTCACCGGTCAGAACGTCATTCCCTGCACCGCCGGAGAGATTGTCGTTTCCCTCGCCGCCGAAGAGGCTGTCATGCCCCCCTCCTCCTATCAGCGTATCGTGGCCGAACCAGCCCTGCAGGTCATTATCTTCGCCATTGCCTGCAAGCGTGTCATTGTATCGGGATCCGATGAGACCTTCGATGCTGTGATAGATATCTCCATACGCATCATCCGTGTTAAAGTTGGGCTTCTCCAGGCTCGCCAGAATTCCGAGCCCACCTGCGGATGCCCACGAGGCGTAGGTTACGAAATCGAAGCCGTCACCGCCGTAGAGTTCATCAGCGCCAGCACCGCCATCCAAGGTATCTCTACCGACATCGCCATCCAGGATGTCGTCGCCGCCCATGCCACTCAGATAATCGTTTCCGGCGACTCCGTTGATCAGGTTGGCGAGACTGTTACCCGTGATAACGTCGTTAAACAGAGATCCGAGGGCGTTCTCGATATCATCGAAGAAGACATCGCCCTCTGCATCACCGCCATGGTTAGTGCTGTATTGAGTCAGATTGATTGATATCGCCGACGGCGAATTGTAGTAGTGAACTGCGTCAATGCCGGCATTGCCAGAGATGTAATCGGCTCCAGCTCCACCCTCGAGGATGTCATTTTCATCACCTCCGGAAAGGGCGTCATTGCCTTCACCACCAATTAGCGTGTCGCTGCCTTTGCCGCCGCCGAGGTTGTCATGGCCTTCATCTCCTGAAATGTAATCATTTCCTTCGGCGCCAGACAGCATATCATTCCCAAGACCGCCGCTGATGTTGTCATTTTCCGGACTGCCAGTGTACGTGTCGTCCTCGATTCCGCCGGTATAAATTGCCATATCCTGGTTCCCTTCCCTTGTGAGCATTAAGAGAGGAGTGCCACGATTGCCGCGATGTCGTCCCTAGTTGAACAACTAAAAAGCGATAGCCAGACCGGCACAGGGTGCGCCGGCGCACTCTCAATCAAAGGATAATGCTTAAATTACGAAGAAGTCCTTGTAGGTCATCTTGAGGTTTTTGGAGAGCGTCGCGATCTGGATCTGGGCCTGCGCACCGGTGCCGTCGGCATCGTAGTACAAGGCGCCCGTCTTCTTGTTGTAAATGAGATAATTCTTGGCGTCGGCTGCTTTCGTGCCGATGGTGAAGCAGTTCTTCGACAGCATCGCCGGTTTCTTCTCGGAACCCGCCTTACCGAGTTTCTTGAAGATCGCGTTATCGAGCCAGATCCCATCATCCTTCACGCTGAAATCCGTGATCGTGTCGATGTTGGTCTTCTTATTCGGTTTGGTATCGAACACGAAAATGTCCTGGCCTTTGCCGCCTTCAAGCGTGTCGTTGCCAAGCCCACCATAAAAGCGGTCCTTTCCGGCTCCGCCCTTGAGCACGTCGTTGCCCATCGTGCCTGTGGCAATCTCGTTGGCAACGTCGCCCACCTGGATCTTAAAGGCCTCATCACGCACGAGACCGAGCACATCTTTCACGCGCAAGATGATCTCATGGGACGTTGCCTGTTCATAGTCGAGTCTCACCCCATCTTTAACGATGAGCGTGTTGCCAGAAACCGCAAAGCGGCCGGCAGCATCACCGATGATGTCGAAGGTGAAGGTTTCCGGCGCGTTCGGGTCTGTGGCGGAGAGGGTTGCCACTACCGTTCCGGCCGCGCTGTTCTCAAGCACAGTTGCGTTACTCAGATTGATGGAATCCGGGGCCAAATTAGCAACCGTGGACTCTACCGCCGTTGCGCTATCTGTAGCCGTGGTGAAGCCATCCGTGATCGTCACCGTGAAAGTCGTTGTCGAGGAGCCGCCGACATTGCCGCCGTCAGCCGGATCGAATGACAGTGCCTCAATGGCTTTCTCCACTGCATCCGCCGAGCCCTTGATCGTGAAGGTACCGGAAGTCGCGTTGTACGTTCCGCCCAGGTTGCTTGGAATAAACTTTCCTTTAGCAGGATCATCGAGCTTCACGGTCGCCGTCGCTTCCGCGCCATAGGCGACTGAGAGTGAAAGACCTGTTGCGAAGGGCTTGACCGGCACATCGACTGTGGTCCTGGTTGTGCCGCCCGCGTTTGTCAGCTCGATCGGAATGATCCCATAGCTCACGCCGTTGCTATCGGTGACCTTATCGATCCCCTGCCGGAAGAGTTGCAAGATCCGGGCATTGGTAACGATATCGATAGCAAAGATCACTTCATCCGTGACGCCTTCCGTGTTGGTGCCCTGCACCAGTTTCGCGTGATCCCAAAAGTTGAAGCGGACGGCGGAGCCAGCCGCTGCGAACCGGATCTTTTCAATGCCGGAGATCGTGGCCGTGCTCAGATCCGTGGCGCCCGCTTGCACTTGCACCACATCATTGCTGCCGCCCTCGCCGTTGATGACGGAGAAACCAGTGTTCAGGCCTGACTTGAGGATAAAGGTATCGTCGCCTTCCGACCCCCTCAGAACCTCGATGCCAGAGATAGCCCCGTTCCTCAGATCGAGGGTTCCTGCCTCGGCAAGCTGCAGTGTATCGAAACCATCGCCGCCGTGCACTTCATCGCCGGCGTCGAGGCCGCCTGAAGCCACCTGGAAGGTATCGTTTCCGTTGGTGCCGATCACGAAATCAGTTCCGGGCCGCAGGGTCAGATCATCGGACGGGGAAAAAACGCGCTGATAGATGCCGTATCCGTCGCCGTCCTGAAAGTTCGAGTCCCAAGACACGACCCAGCCGCCATTGGCGAGGGCTGTTACGGTCGCGCTGTTCTGAGACCCAACGGTGGTGACATTGACGAGGATCTCTGCGCCGATCTTGTCACCGGAGGCCGAAAACACCTGTTGGTAGATTCCACCCTCGTCTCCATCCGGGCCATATCCATATGCTGTCCAGGTGACGACGTAATTGCCGTCGCTCAGAAGCGTTGACTGGACTTTGGACCGTGACGCGCGCGCATCCGCATTGACGAGTGTTTCGCCACCGACCTTTGCACCCGCCGCATCATAACGCTGCTGATAGAGGTCTTGTGACTCACCGGTATCGCTCGACCAGAACACCACCCAACCGCCATCCAGAAGACCCATGACGTGAGCGTCGCGCTGCTGCCCAGTCGAGGAGACGTTGACCTGCTGCGGGGTGCCCAACTTATTGCCGTCGAGGTCGAAGGCTTGTTGGAAGATATTGTCGCGAGCACCGTCCGTGCCAGTCCAGGCGACAACCCATCCGAACGTCGTGAGTGCCGCACTCGAATACATCGAGGCGGGAGGGTCGTCGTCAACGCGGGTCGCAGTGCCGACCGCCGCGCCCGCAGCATCAAAACGCTGTTGCAGGATGCCGTTCAACTCCGAAAGATAGGTAACGATCCAGCCGCCATCTGCCATAGGCGCGATGCTTGGCTGACCTTGATAGCCCCCGGCGACGACGTTGACCCGTGTTTCTGCGCCGGCTTTTGCGCCATTGCTATCATAGCGTTGCTGATAGACGCCTTCGCTTGAGCCGTCCTGTCCGCTTGATACCCAGGCGACGACCCAACCGCCATCCACGAGGCCCGTCGCGACTGACATATATTGAAGATCCGTCGTGTGCGTATTGACGATGGCCTCCGTTCCGACCTTCATGCCATCGGCGTCATAGCGTTGCTGCACGATGTCGGCCATATTCCCGCGTGTCGTCCAGGTAACGACCCAGCCACCATCAACCAAAGCCGTCACATAATTGTAGCTCTGATGACCGGCCGTGATGTCGTTGACCTGGGTTTCGTTGCCGAAGCGAATGTGTGTTGCAGGCATGGTCGTCCCCAAAAGAGATTTCTTTTGCCAAGCCTACTCAAACCACGCTTCCGCGCCCTAGATAAACCGATAGATTCGTAGCGCTGCGCCTAGCACAACGGTTTTGCCAGAAGCAGCATCGACCCTCCTGAACATCTAAGCCGAAGCCGGGCCAACAGCCCGCAGACGCTCCTGAACGGCGAGGAGTTGGCTTCGCAGAACCTCTGTCGGCGCCGTGCTCAGAACGATTCCCGCCTCTTCGATCACTACCGAGGGGATCGAGCGAATGCCGAGGCTTCTTGCCTTGGCTCTGTCCTCTTCGACCTTCTGCCGGGTATAGGCACTGTGGAGGTCGCGCTCGAAGCGGGACATATCGAGGCCGATTTCCCTGGCCACATCGGTGATCACGCCCGCATCACCGATGTTACGGTTCTCCGTCAGATGAGCTCTCTGCACGGCATCGAACATGTCCCAATGGGCGGCTTGCCCGCCCTGAATCTCGGCGGCCTTGCAGCTGAGCGTGCCAATCATGCCGGACGGATATTCGAAGGTTTGTTTCCACATACCTTCGACATTGATCCTCCTCTTGTCGTCATCGGCCTCGCGACAGCGCTCCCAGTGACCGAGGATCTCCCGCTTGGCGCGTTCCAGCGAGCCCCAAGCGCGCACCATCTCTTCGCGCGAATCCTGCAGGACGAAGCTGCGATGCCGGATTTCGAGCGGCAGCTCTTCGCTGAGCTTGCGCAGGCGCGGCGCGATAACGAAACACCAGCCGCAGACGACGTCGTGGTAGAAATCGATCTTGATCACAGGTTGGACCATGGAAGAACTCCGCTTTATCGGGAAGACGATCAGGCGCGACGCGCCGAATTGACGACGAGCACACCCAGCACGATGGTGATGCTCGCGATCCAGATCCAGGGCGAGTAGGTTTCGCCAAACACCAGTGCGCCTGAGGCGAGGCCGAACGCCGTGGCCACATAGCCAACCTGGCTGACATAGACAGGACCCGCAGCCTTCTGCAGGCGCATGAACATCAGGAACTGGAGCGCATTCAACGCCGCCTGGATCAGGGCCAGCAAGGGCGTTGCGGTGAGGCTCAGAATCTCTTCCGTTCGGCCTTTGACGATGATGATGAGCAGAACCCATGCGCTGCCCATCAGCATCGTGCCTGCCGATAGAGGAAGGGGTGAGGAGCCCGCAGGCCAAAACCGTGTGCGAAAGATGTTGCCTGCCGCCACCGATGCCGGAATGGTGAGAGCCAGCAGCATCCAGCCGTAAAGATCGGGCGCCGGCAGGTTGCTGCGCTGACTGACGATCATTGCTGCGCCTGCAAAGCCGAGCGCGATTCCGATGCTGCGCCGGAGCCCCGGCTTCTCCATTCCCAAAAGAACGGCGAAGGCGAGCGTGAGGATCGGTGGCAGAGTATAGACCACCGAGGACAGGCCGACGCCGAGATGGGGCATGACCATGAAGAGGATGAAATTGGGAAGGCCCATCGAAAGCAGACCTGCACCGGCATAATAGGCCAGATGCGGCCGTGACAGCGGAACGGACTGCCCACGCACCAAGGTCATGGCAAGAAGGACCAGCCCTCCCCCCACCAGCATGGAGAGCGTCCAGGCCAGCGGGAAGACGCCTGCCTGTCCGGCCAGCCTGCCGAGCGGGAACATCGCGCCGAACACGCAGCCGGTGACGATCAGAAGGGCAATGGCGCTGGAGCTACTGGAAGCGGACAGCGACAGGCGAGAGGCGGCGGCCATCGCACGTTCCTTCACTGTTGAGCCTGTTGAGGGGTGCGAGCGTCATGGACGACCTTTCCCCCCACAACCGTCATCACCGGTTTGATGTGGCGAATGCGATCTTCGGGCACGCTCATGTAATCATCGGACAGCACCACGAAGTCGGCGAGCTTGCCCCTTTCGAGAGTGCCGAGTTCGTTCTCGGAGAAGAGGAGGTACGCGTTTGAGCGGGTGTGCGCGATCAGCGCATCTTTGCGCGACAGGGGCGGACGTGTGACGAGAGCGCCATCGAGAGCCTTGCCAGTCACGGCCCACCAAAGCGTCACGAAGGGATTGTAGACATTCGCCATAACGGAATCGGACCCGATGCCCCACGGCACGCCGCTGGCCCGGACAAGATCGAGCGGCGGCATGCCGAGCGATTCCTCACCGAGCGCCCTGAGGCGCCGACGCCCGAACACGACGGGGCGGCTGTGCAGGGCCACCATCATCCCTAACTTCTTCATGCGTTTGAGGGAGGCTTCCGAAATCGTGTCGCCATGCTCAATGGTCCAGCGCAGATGCGCGACGGGCATATCCTTCGCGATCTTCTCGATGAGATCGAGGTGCTGGGAGATGGTGACGTCGCTCTCCGCGTGAATGCGCATGGGCCATCCAGCCTTCGCCAAGGCGCGCAGAATCGTCTCGAACTCGTCGAGATGAAGGGGTAGAGGTGAGCCCGGCTGGCCGATGGAATCGAAGACCGGCATGTAGATCAATTCGCCCGCGCCGATCAGCCGGAAATGCGCGGGGCCCGAGAGCGGCGTCATCTCGCGCAATTCACGCTCGAATGCCTCCTTGCCGCGCGTGCCGTTGTCATTGCGGAACCACCGCGTGTGAAAGACACGGATAGGAAGCTTTCCGGCAGCCGCGAGCCTGGCGAAGGGCGTATAATCTTCATCCCGAATGCCGAAGCCGCCCATGTCGAAGATGGAGGTGAGACCAACGGCGGCGTGATCGCGCATGACAGCCTCCGCGCCCGCGAGCGATTTCTCGGGTGTCTTGGGTGGCAACTTGCGCATGACGAAATCCATCGCCCGGCCCGCCACCGCGCCGAGCGGAAGGCCGTCCTCGCCCACGGGCATTTCGCCGGTTTCCGCCAGGACTTGCGCGGCAGGCCCCATCAACCCTGCAGCTTTCGCCGCCGCGAGGTTGATATAGGCATGGCTGTACATGTGCTGGAGATAAACCGGATGATCGGGCGCGGCCTCGTCCAGTTCCGCGCGATTGAAAATGCGACCGTCGCTGAACTGCGGATCCGTGAAGCCGCCCTGACTGTAGATCCATTGTCCTTTCGGGGTGACCGCCGCCTTGCGGCGAATGCGATCCAGTGCCTCCTCGCGGGTGCTCGCCCCGTCAAGACGAACCTCCTCGGCCCATGTGGCGGCAGCACGAATGGCATGGACGTGATTGTCGATCAGACCGGGGATGACAGTCCGGCCTTCGAGATCGATGATCTCCACATCGGACCCGGCAAGCGCCGCGACCTCCGCTTCTGAACCGACAGCGAGAATGCGATCGCCGCGCACCGCCAGGGCCTGCGCGGTGCTGAACGCCGCGTCGACGGTCAGCACCTTGGCATTACGGTAGAGAACGGTTTTGTCCTTCCCTGTCTCGGCGGCGGCTGAGGCAGCCACTGTCAGTACAAGGCATCCGATCAATGCGCGGCGCATCATCGTCACTGCGCCCGCAGCTTATTGGCGATTTCCGCTACGTGCTTGCCTTGGAAATGGGCACCGGCAAGATCGATCTGGCTGGGCTGCCGCGCGCCGTCATTGCCCGTAAGCGTGGTTGCGCCGTACGGCGATCCGCCCTTCACTTCCTCAACACCCATCTGGTCCGCGAAGCTGTAAGGCAGGCCGACGACCACCATGCCGTGGTGGAACAGGGTCGTGTGGAAGGAGACGATCGTGCTTTCCTGGCCGCCATGCTGATTGGCGGTGGACGTGAAGACGGACCCGACCTTGCCGACCAGTGCGCCTTTCGCCCACAACCCACCTGTCTGGTCGAGGAAGTTGCGCATCTGTGCGGCCATGTTGCCGAAGCGGGTGGGCGTTCCGAAGATGATGGCGTCGTAATCGGCGAGCTCGTTGGGAGACGCGATCGGTGCGGCCTGATCGAGCTTCGCTCCCGCGGCGCGGGCGACTTCATCAGGCATCAGCTCGGGGACGCGCTTGACGACGACTTCGGTGCCGGGGACGGATCGGGAGCCCTCGGCAGCGGCGGATGCCATGGTTTCGATGTGGCCATAAGTGGAATAGTAAAGAACGAGAATTCTCGCCATCGCTGGATCCTCAATTGCACGGATGCGCGATGAGGATCACAAGGCGTGGCTTGGATAAATCACGCCTCGGCGACAAGACTTTTAGCTGGCGGTAAAAAGTTCTCTAAAGCCGCTTCTCAAAGGTGTCGGGCCAGGAAGTCAAGGAACACACGAACCTTATTCTGAAGATGGCGGTTCGTGGGGTAGACGGCATAGACATGCCGCCGCGGGAAGGTGTGATCGGCGAGAACCGGCATGAGTGCTCCACGGTCGATTTCCGGCTTCGCAATGAAGGAGGGCAACGCACCGATACCCATGCCAGCGACGATCATGTCTCGCAGCATGATGCTGTTGTTGGCGGAGAGCCTTGCGGGAATGGCTATACTCGCCTCGCCCTTCGGACCATTTACATGCCAGGCACCCGGATTGTCGGCCAGGGTGTAGGCGAGACAATCGTGACGATGAAGGTCATCAAGAGTGAGAGGCGCACCTCGCTTTTCAAGATAAGCGGGAGCGGCGCAGGTGATCTGCTCGACATCAGCGAGCTTGCGCGCAATCAAAGACGAATCCGCCAACTCAGACCGTATCCGGATCGAGATATCGAAGCCTGCCGCTACAACATCAAGAAGATGATCGCTTAGAGTCAGGTCGATCTTCAGATCGGGATATTGCGCCATGAAATCAGGAAGGATCGGCGATAGAACCGTCAATCCGAAAGACAAGGGGGCGTTCACCTGCAAACGGCCCGAGACGTGCCTCGCGTCAGTGGCAATGGAACGCTCCACCTCGTCAAGTTCGTCCAGAAGGCGGCAGCATTCCTCATAATAGGCCCGCCCCGTCTCCGTCAGCCCCATGCGCCGGGTCGTGCGCTGGATCAGGACGGCTCCGAGCCGCTCTTCCAGCCAGCGGATCTGCTTGCCGAGACCCGCAGATGACAGTCCCAAGTCTTCAGCCGCCCGGCTGAAACTCGCTCGTTCGATGACGCGCCTGAACGAGCGCATTGCCCCAAGATGATCCATGTTTCCTGCTAAAAACCTTCTTGCTCTGGCGGCATCTTAGCAGAATTCAGGGACCAAGAAGCAAAGGCTCATGGAAGCGTCGAGAAAACGGAGCTGAAAAGCTTCGATCTGACCGCAAAATCCTAGCTGTTCATCAAGAGACGCCACAACGGAAGAAATGGCAAGATTCTCCTTTTGGAGATCGCGTCTATGCCAGTCATTACAACCTACGTCAGCGGAAGTCCGGCAGCAACCGTTGGAGGGCGCGATCCCTTGATCGTTGGAGCGACCGGCGTTCTAGACTCCCCAACCGCGACAGCCGTTATTGCTCCTGATGATGATGTATCGATTTCCGTGTATGGCGCTATCCAAGCGTGGCATTACGGCATTGATCTTCGGGGCAATCGGAGCCTCATTGAGGTTGGCTATTCAGGAGTAGTATACTCGGGTAATTCTGCGATTGGTAATAGAGAGGGCAAATTACTAGACACAACGATTGTCAATAAGGGTTCGATATCGGCATCTGGCTCTGCAATTCTGCTGGTTGGGTCCCGAACAAACATTTTAAACGAAGGTCTCATCGCCTCTGCTGAACAAGAGGCGATCGTCTTGATGTCATCCCCAAACGACTCTCCTAATACAATCACCAACAAGGGCATCATCAAGGCCACCCCTCGGAATGAGGGTTATGGCAGTGACATTGCTATTCGTGCATCTGGCACCGCTGACTACATTATCAATGAAGGTCAAATTTTTGGTGGGATCTCGTTCAGTTGGGGAGACGATCGGTATTATGGCAGCCTCGGCACAGTAACAGGCGAAATCGACCTCGGAAACGGGAACGATAGCGCTGAGGGAGGCGCCGACAGCGAGGTTTTCATCGGCGGCCTCGGCGATGATACAGTTGATGGTGGAGCCGGCATCGACACCTATATCGTCGTCAAGAACGATACCACGGACGTCACGCTCGATCTTCGCATCGAAACGGCGCAGGCCGTCGGAGCTGACTATGGACTCGATGTGATCTGCAACATCGAGAACGTGACAAGCTACGGCGCGAACGATCACCTCATAGGCAACAATGCAGACAACGTTCTGATTGCGGGAGCCGGAAACGACACGATTGAGGGTGGACTCGGCAATGATACCCTCGATGGAGGTGACGGCATCGATACGGTCGTATACTCAGGCTCCGCCAACGCTGATATCGATCTGAGATACCAACAAGGTCTGTTCTCCCGCGATACAGGCTATGGCTTGGATATGCTCTTAGGGATCGAGAACGCCATTGGGGGCGATGGTAATGATCGTATTTTTGGCAGCGAAGAGGCCAATCTCCTGATCGGCGGCAACGGGAATGATACGCTGGCCGGCGAGCGTGGTGACGATACGCTTGAGGGCGGTGCTGGCACCAATACCGCTTTCTTCTTTGTCACATCTGATCAAGCTACCTACCATAACAACGGCGACGGCACCTGGACGGTGACAGCCGACGGTACTGATCTCCTGCGGGACATCCGGTTCCTGAAGTTCACCAACAAAACCGTGACCCTGTGGAACAGCGCGCCGACCGCGCTGAGCCTGTCCTCATCCGCCATGGCCGAGGATGCGCTCGCCGACACGATCATCGCCTCGCTCTCGGCCCGGGATGCCGATGGCGATGCCCTCAGCTACAGCCTTGCGTCCGACAGCCCGTTCCGGATCGACGGCAACAACCTCGTCCTCACCGGCGCCCTCGACTTCGAGACTAAAGCCAGCCACAGCCTCACCGTCGTGGCCAGGGACGCCTATGGCGGCCAGACCAGCCAATCCTTCATCCTCGAGGTGACGGATGTGGTCGAGAAGACCCCGTTCATCCTCACCGGCACGGGCGGCGACGATCGGCTCGAGGGCGAGGCCGGCAACGACGTGCTCAACGGTCTTTCCGGCAACGATGTGCTCCTGGGCGAGGCTGGCAACGACATGCTCTATGGCGGAGCAGGCAAGGACACGCTCACGGGCGGCCTCGGCCAGGACGTGTTCGTGTTCGACACCAGGCTCTCGAAGTCGGCAAGCGCGAACAGGGCCAACCAGGACACGATCACCGACTTCAGCGTCAAGGACGACACGATCCATCTCGCCAGGAGCGCGTTCACCAAGCTGGCGAAGAAGGGCGTGCTCAAGTCCGGTGAGTTCTATCAGGGCACGAAGGCGCACGATCAC
>NZ_QMKH01000012.1 GCF_003290125.1 Microvirga flavescens | reverse complement strand
CCGAGATCGACAACCAGAGCCTCATCCTGCCCCGCCGCGAGCGCCACATTCTCGAATACCTCGTGCGCAACCGCGGACGCCGCCTGACCAAGACGCAGATCTTCAACGCCATCTACGGAATCTATTCCAACGACGTCGAGGAAAGCGTCATCGAAGGCCACATCAGCAAGCTCCGCAAGAAGCTCCGCTTCAAGCTCGGACACGATCCCATCGAAGCAAAGCGATACATCGGATACACCTTCGTCGGGTAAAGATCGCAAGCATCCCTCCTTTGCAGATCGCAGGTTCGAAGAAGCATTGCGATCTGCACTCAGGTCCATACCGCACAGGCATGTCTAGTTTCGGTTGCTTGCGCGAAGGTGTCGTGTTCAGAAGAAAGAACCATCCGCCGGATTCGTCCCCGATTCACGGTTATGATGTTGCGCATGGAACGCACCTGCACCATGCACGTATTGAAGCGAGTCTTTTCAGAGTCGGAGCGTTTCTGCCTCCATGCCTGGTGTCAAAAACATTCTGCCGACTTCGGTGCAGCACGCCGGCGACGCCGCACCTGGCCCCGCCGATGGGCAGCACACCATCGCGACCAAGAACCGCTGGTCGCGCGTCGTTCTGAAATTCCGCGATCTGGCGCCTGATGTGTGGTGCGAATTCAGCTTTCGGATCAGCTGGGAGTCCGATGAAGAAGCGCGCAATGTTCAGGACTTTGCCGCCATCGGATTTTCTTTTCACGCCGATGATGGATCGCTCATCGACTTTGCTTCTGTTCCGGGATTGCATCGTGCGCAAATCGACCCCTATTGCGATTTTGTTCCAGGGCCCGCCTATCATGACAGGCATAGTGAACTGACCCACACAGGCCACGCTCGCGTCGGCTTTTTCGTCCCCGCCCCTGCGACAAGCCTCACAATCACCATTCGCTCGTGGCGCAATTCGCATCCCTTCCGCGTCGAGCGTCTTTCCCTTCGGCAATTCGTGCAGGGCCGCGCAGCGGCAGAAACAACGCAAGAGCCTCGTCCCTCTCAGGAGGAGCTGCACGCTTCCATCCCCGTGCCACGCCGGTGGCGGGCCCTGCGCACAGATCCGCAATGGCTTGGTTACGGCGTCGTTCCGGGACACCGGCTTTTCATCCGTGGGCAGGTGATCGCCAAAGGAGCCGAACGCGACGGGGCCCTAGCCCGCATTGTCTACCGCGATGCACTCGGCAATGCCATCGCTCCGCCTTATGCGGAAACGCTCGCCACGCCGGCCATCGGCGCTTTCGTCAATATCCCGACCAATCTCCAGGCCAACCGGTTCACCTTGGAACTCCTGCCTCCTCACGAGGCGGCTTTCGTCGAAATCGGATTCCAGGCGTGGCGGGACGATGTCGATATGGAATTGGTGCTTCCTCTTGAAGCATCACTCGAAGATTGCCTCCTGCTCGAAAGCATCTCCACCGAAGAGTCGGCTGGAGCGACCCGCTTCCTTCATGATCTTGTCGAGCGGCTCGCCCTGACACCGATGCGCGACGGAAAGCTTGTGCAAGCAGATTTGCTCGACACTCTGCTTGGAAGCGAGCCGCTGGGCACAGCGTTCACGATCCAGAAAAAGCTGCGCAGCATTCAGCTTGGCGAACGTCAGGAATTCTCTTCTGGCCATATCAGTCTTGCGACCTTTCCCGCATGGCAGTTGCCAAACGATCTGACATGGACAGAAGATCCGTTTCGCTCGCCCGCATGGCGGCTCGATTTTCAATCCCTGAGCTGGCTTCTTGATCTGCCGCACGATACGCCCGCCTCAATCGATCACGCCATCAGCATCGCGCTCTCCTGGTTGAACGAGAATCCGTGGGGATCGCCGAAAGACGGGTTGAGTTCTCACCCGCTGGCCCTGGCGCGACGCGCGGAAGTTTTTCTCGAACTTCTTGCTCTTGAAACACCGTCGAAGAATAAAGATCTTCGCGCCCTCATCACGCTTCTCGGGGAAACGATCCGGCACGGCTTTGCCCTTGCGGAGATCGTCGGCCAGAACGTCTTTCCCCTCTCGATTCATCAAATCCACGCGGCTGCCGCGCTCCTTGCAATCGCACAGGCCCTGCCGCGCCTTCCTCTTTCGCGCTACTGGTCATCGCTCGCCCTCGAACATCTGCGCGAAGGATATGGCGCGCTGATCGCACCGGATGGGACCATCGCCGAGCCGTCGCAGCATTATCGGCTGGAACTGATTTCGCTCGGCCTGATTCTCAACAGCATACTGGAGCCGCTCCCCGAGGCCGCTTCGTTCAGGCAGGAACTCCTGCCGCGTCTGCAAGGACCTGCACGCTCGTGCATTGCACTGACGGACCCAAGCGGTGCGCTTCCAGCCTTCGGGGATGCGCCGCATGGCTATGCTCATGCTCCGTGGATGCGGCGTCTCTTGGCCCGCTACGGCCAGCCCTGGATCTCCGATGACGCGATCCGCTCGGAGCTGTCCTACCCCGAAGGGGCGAGAACTCTCGTCTTCGAAAAGAGCGGGATCGCTGCCGCCCGCTATTTCGAACAAGGCCGTCCATGGGCTCACCTGAGCGCTTCGTTCGCAATGCAGCGCCAGATGCACGGCCATTTCGACTGCACGTCGTTCAACTATGCGGCCGGCGGGGTTCGCTGGATTACCGATGCCGGCGGCGCCGCCGATGCGGAAGCGGGACCGCCGCGCCAGTATCTCATCTCCCCAAGAGCGCATAGTGTCGCGATGCCGGACGGGCGGGAGCCGACGTCAGGCACCGCATGGTTGCGTGCCGCCACATCCCTCGCAGGAGTGACGATACTCGACATCGTGAGCAATGTTCATGGCCCCGACTATGCCCATCGCCGCATCTTCGTGTTTCTGAATAATCTCAGCGCAATTGCGGTGTTCGACCATTTCGCCGGAAGCGGGGCATCTTTGATTTTCGAAGGTCTCTTGCATCTGGAGCCCGAGGTCACCGCTTTCATCGCGGGGCCGCAGCTTGCCGTCGGCGTTCGCGACAAAAGAAAATTGCGGATCGTACCGCATGCCATTCAGGGCCGCTTTGGAGGATTTGAAATCGCGCAAGGGCGCAACGAACGTCCTTCATCCGTTCAGGGTTTTGTGTCCCGCCGCCCGGGCACGCTGGAGCCCGCCAACACCATTCGCTATGCCTTTGCCGGGCCAAAAAGCGTATGCGGCGGTGTTTTGCTGAGTTTGGACGATAGCAGCCTGAAGCGGTTGAAAGCGATTGTCGAGAGCGCGGAACTGAAGGATATTCTTGTCGCCAGCTTCAGCTCCTGATGTGCAGGATCAGGACCTGATGTCGCTCTTGTTCACGAAATTGAAGTTCTCGACCAGGATATCCTTGACGATATCGGCGCCGAGGCGCTCGTTGACCCGGGTCTTGATGTTCGCCAAAAGATTGGAGACATTGTATTTCGACAGCTTGCGGAAATCCAGCTTGTCGTCCGAATAGACTTGTCGGAAAGTCTCATCGATGACAAAGGCATCCGGCGGCACCGGCAAAGTGCGCAGTGTTTTGGCGTCGGCGGTAAAGACGAGGTTGGCGATCACATATCCTTGCACCGCGCCATCGGCGATCATGGGTACGTTGATGGCGCGCACCTTCTGGTATTCAAGACCTTCGAGGTATTGCTCGCTCTTGGTTTTCTTGATCCCCACACCCCAATACACAGCCGCATAGCACGACATCAGGGTGATGGCGCAAATCCAGAACCCCGTGACGAGAATGCGAGTCATCTCGCCTCATCCTGCCGGCGCACGAATGCCGAGTACGTGCCGTCCGATTCCGCATTCCGGATGGCGCCGGAAACAATATCGGCAACCTCCTGTACGGCGCGCAGGTTCATCTCGAGAACGGAGTGGTTCAGCTCGATCTTCGCGCGCAGACGCTTGAGGCGTGCGATGGTTTCATGGTCGAGGGATGCGGTATCGATGGCGCGCACCATTCGGCTCAGCTCCAGAAGGCCCTGACTTTTGCGGCGGTTAAACTCTGGCTGGTCAGACCAGTCGTGGGAGAGCAGCGCGGCGGTTTCTGCCTCAATCGTGTCTTCGAGCCTGTCGAGAGAATTGGTCATCATGAGAAATGATCGCTCTTTTGCCGTGCCGTTCACAACGCTTCCGCGCGACGATCCGTCGTCACGCCGGGATGGATCGATTCCGCGGGAGGGTGAGCGGCAAAGACTCTTTTGGCAATGCCGATTCCGCCGGTTCTCGAAATCTGCGTTCCGATCTGCTCCGCCATCATGGATTTCCAGATGCTTCCGGCCGTGCCCTTTCCGAATACGGAATCCGCATCCTTCGGCATCATGGATTCGATGAAGGTCTGGAGAACGAAGGCTTCGAACTTCTCGTAAGCCGCCTTGGACTTGCCGGGCCCGTTCAAGGCATCGCTGCGAATGATGGTTCGAGCGGCATAGGTATCCGGCGGCAGGTGGCTGCTTGACAAGCCAGCCGCCGCCTTGAAGGCTTCCGCGAACTCGCCGGGGTTGGAGGCTCCGGCAATCTGGGAAAGCCTGTTGGCGGCGGCCTGGTAGCGCATCGGATCGGCGGCGCGCGCAACGTCATGCACGATGTCTGAGGGTGGGTTGATCCCCATAGTCGCCCTTCGCTGTCCTTAAATCACTTGCGCTTTTCTATCGTCTCTAGCTTACGGGAGGCTTGCGTCGCGTTTCGTCGCCAACCTGTCGAGCAGGCTCAGGTAGTCCTTCTTTTCAGTGTTTCGCCGATGTTCCTGTTCAAGCGTACCAACCATACGCTCCGTGCGTTTCACCTGCATGGCTTTGTCGAGAACGATCTGGCTTTGCGCAGTTTGCGCCGCTTCAACCTGGCTGGATTGCCCCGCCAGCTGCTGAAGGCGGCGAGCGGCAGGTGCGACGAAAAGGCCATGCAGCGCATCATCGTCATTCAGGGTCTGGATGAGGGTTTCCTGAGCATCGCGCAGTTCGCTCGCCTGTCGCTGCAAGCCCGCAAGCTTCCATTCGGCGATCCTGTGCATTTGTTCTTGAACTTTAAGAAGGCGTTGTGTCTTGCGAAGCCGCTTATCCATCGAGCCTTACCCGTGGCTGAGCCATTGAATGAAACCGGCCATGAAAAGCGACATGAACTCCGTGAAGAGAAAATAGAGCATCAGCAGCCCGCCGAGGAGAACAAAGGGCGTTGCCAGAAAGTAGACCGGTATTTGCGGCGTCAGCTTGTTCGTGATGCCCACCGCCAGGTTCACGATGACCGAATAGATGATGAACGGAGAGCTGATGCGCAGGGAAAGAAGGAACGCATCGGTGATTTGATCCGTGATCTGGACCAGCGCCGTCTGCGCGCCGAACCCCTGCCCCGGCGGCAGGCGTGAATAGGAGGCAACCAACCCGCGAAACAGCTCCCATTGCAGATCGGAGATGAACAGGAGCGCCGTCGCCACCATCATGATAAGGGAGCCGAGAGCGGGCATCGGGTCCGTTTCATCGATAGGCGTGCCGGGAATGCTGCCAAACCCGATGGACATCGCGATGGCCGTTAGAAGGGTCTGCAACGCCATGAAGAAGATGCGCCCCAGAAGGCCGATCGTCAGGCCCGTCAGGGTCTCGGATGCAATCCAAAGAAAAAGAGCGGCATCGTTGCCTGGAAGGTGCCCTTGAAACTTGTCGAGCAGGAGCGGCGAAAGAGCGAAAGTAACGGACAGCGCGATGAAGAGCCGGACCTGCGGCGGAACGCGGGCGCTTGAGAAACCCGGCATGATCAAGAGGCAACCACCGATGCGGCAGAAGATCAGGAAGATCGCGATGAAGGTCTGAGGCGTAACCGTCGTCACGAAATCGTACCAAGCGACTTGATTTCGACCCCACGGGCGATCTCCAGATGCGAGAGCACCGGCAGTGTGGAAAAAAGCCGCTCGATAATCATCCGCACATACGGCCGGGCGTCCGGTGCAGTGACGATGGCAAAGCCATGAACTTCCTTCATGCGTTGCTTGATCGCCTCTGACGCTTCCGTTCCGAACTGCTCCACAAGGCGCGGATCGATATCGAACTCGATGACGTCGCCCTTCGCATCGCGCTTGAGGCTCTGGTGGAAGGCAAGGTCCCAACGGTTCCCGAGACGCAGGACATTGAGAACACCGCCCTCGGCTAGGTCTCCGCAGATCTGCTGCGAAATCCGCATGCGCACATGTTCCACCACTTGTTCAGAGCGCCGAGCGTGGGGCGCGATCTCGGCAATGGCCTCGAGAATGAGGTGAAGATTGCGGATGGAGACCCGCTCTGCCAAAAGGAGCTTGAGGACCGCTTGCAGACCGGAATAGGAGATCTGCGACGGGCAGATGTCGTCGATCAACTTCTTGTATTCCGGATCGAGCCTGTCGAACAGCGCCCGCATGTCCTTGTATGAAAGAAGGTGAGGAAGGTTGTTGCGGATCACCTCACTGAGATGCGTGAGAAGAACGGAGTTGCTGTCCACGGGTTCGAAACCCTGACGTTTGACTTCGCTCGCATAGGAATCTGAAATCCACATCGCCTTCATGCCGAAGGCTGGCTCTCGTATCTCATCGCCCGGCACATCCGGCATCGGCCCATCCCCGATGACGACGAGAAGCTCGCCGGGGCGCGCTTCTTGCGAGGAGACAACCGTTCCGTGAATTTTCACCTGATAGTGCTTGGCCGGAATGGCGAGACTGTCGGTAACCTTGATATCGGGCACGACGAACCCGTATTGCTGGGCGAACTTCCGGCGCATCTTGCTGACACGGTGTGCAAGCTCGCTGTGCGCGCTCAGCAATTGCACCGCAAGGTGCTTGCCAAGGCAAAGCTCGATCTCCGCCGTCTTGAGGGATTCCTTGACGGAATCCTTGCTCTCGATGCGGCTCTTTTCCTCAATCGCCGCCGCTTTCGCCTTCGCAGCGGCCTGTTGCTCGGCAAGACGCTTCGGGATCGTGTAGGCCACGAAGGCGAGGAGAAGCCCCAGGATCGTGAACGGCAGAAGCGGCAACCCCGGAACCATCGCGAAGACGAACATGAGCGCCGAGGCGACGGTGAGCGCGCGCGGATAGGCGCCGAGCTGGCCCAGCACCGCCTGCTCCGCCGTGCCCCGTGTTCCGCCCTTCGAGACGAGAAGGCCCGCCGCCAGGGAGACAACGAGCGCGGGTATCTGCGACACCAGGCCGTCGCCGACGGAAAGCTTCGTGAAGACGTCGGCAGCCTTCGACAGCGGCATGCCGTGGCGGGTGACGCCGATAATGATGCCACCGAAAATGTTGACTGCAATCGTGATAAGGCTCGCCACGGCCTCGCCGCGCACGAATTTCGAAGCACCGTCCATTGAACCGAAGAAGGCGCTCTCCTCCTCCAATTCCCGCCGGCGGTGTTGCGCCTCCTTGTCGTCAATCAGGCCTGCGTTCAAATCCGCATCGATCGCCATCTGCTTACCGGGGATCGCATCGAGGGTGAAGCGCGCGCCGACTTCCGCGATACGGGTCGCGCCCTTGGTAATCACCAGAAAGTTGACGGTGATCAGGATCACGAAGACCACAAGGCCGATCACGAAATCGCCGCTCATGACGAATTGCGAAAAGCCGTTGATGACGTGACCTGCGGCCCCAACGCCCTGGTGCCCGTTGGCGAGGATAAGACGCGTCGTGGCAATGCCGAGCGCCAGCCGCAACATGGTGACGATGAGAAGAACGGTCGGGAACGCGGAGAATTCGAGGGGCTTCTGAATCCAGAGCGCGACCATCAGGATCAACACCGACAGGGCAATGGACAGGGCCAGCCCGATATCGATGAGAAAGGCCGGGATCGGCAAGAAGAGAATTGCGAGAATGCAGACGATGCCGCCTGCAAAAGCGATGTCCCTGCTCTTCGCGCCTTCCGTAATGCCGGCGCTGGAAACGTCGCTTACCGCCATCTCGGCCAGAACCCTCTTACCCCAATCGGCCAAGGATTCGGCTACAAAGCTTGCGTGAAGCTATCTTCGCCGCTTAGCAGGGAACGTTATCAACCTCGTCAGAAGCCCGTGACGATGCGGCCGTAAACTTCCTCGGTGAAGGTGAAGATCTGCGCGCCGATGAACGATCCCGTCACGAGGGTTACCAGGAGGATCGCGATGATCTTCGGGATAAAGGTCAGCGTGACTTCCTGAATCTGGGTCAACGCCTGCACCAGCGCGATGGCGATGCCAACGACCATGGCCGCGCCTACTGCGGGGCCCGCGCCGACGATGATCGTCCAGATCGCAGCGCGAACGATTTCAAGAGCATCGGCCTCATTCATGATCAGCTGACCACGATGCCGGGGCCAAGCAGCAATTCGCTGCCATCGGCCAGCTTTGCGACAGCGCCCTCATTCGTCACCCGCACCGAGGCGACCTGTCCGGAGATCACTCCGTCGGCGGAGGTGATGGTGCGCCCGATCACGCTGTCCGCCTGGGACAGAGCCGATGAGGAGAGGATCGCGTCGAGCTTGGAATTCGAGATCATGCTTTGCTCGACCTGCGAAAAAGTCGCCAGCTGCGCCATGTAGTCCGTCGATTTCATCGGCGCGGTCGGGTCCTGGTTCTTCATCTGCTCCAGAAGGAGCTTGAGGAAGGTATTGTAGTTCAGCGTCGCCGCCGAGCTTTTCGCGGAGGTCGCGCCGGAGGATTTTTGTGAGGCGTTGGCGAGGGCCGTAACGTTGCTGACGTCCATGTCTCGGTTTCCTTCGGTTCAAGCCGCTTGCGTGGGGGCCTTGGTAGCGCCACCCGTAAGAACGTCATTCTCGGTGGAGAACAGGCTGCGGAGAATTTTCAGGGCATCGAACGTCCGCCCTGCCTCGATCAGCTCTGAGACACTGGCGAGACCGGAGAGAATGTTCTCGTTCTCGAACGACTGGCGCGTTGCGGTCTGAAGATCACGGAACATCGTCCGCGCCTTGTCCGAACTGCTCGGGTCGATCAGCATCGCCTGCGCCACAAAATAAAGCTGCCGCAGGGGTGTCGCCGCCTCCTCCACCTGGAGGACGTGATTTTCCAGAAGGAACGTCGCATCGTTCAGAAGCTCGATCGTCACTTTCCGGTCGACCCGCAGAACCGCGCCGTTGATGAATATGCGCTCGCCGGCTCTCAACGAGAGATGCATGGACCTGTTCATCGCAACCCATCCCGGATCATGGTGTTCATCTCGATGAGCGCCCGGTAGTTGGTGGACTGGCCCTGGCGGATCATGTCCGCCTCCTTGACGATCCAGAGACCGACAGAGACAAGCTGGCCTTTCAGAGCGTCCGGCAATCCATTTTCCGTGCTGACGAGGTCCTCGATGAGGAGCGTCCAGAGTCTCTGGACGAAGGAAATGGCGTCCGAGCTTTCCGGGGAATTGTGGCCCTGCGCATCGGCGGCATTCAGGAGGTCGATGGCGCGGTCGAAGGCCATCCTCTCCCGCTCGCGGCATCCGTCGGAGGCGTCTTCGAGAACTTCAGCATACGAATGGCGGTACATCATGCACCCTGGTTCTTAGAGGTAATTGAGAAGGCTGAGTTGCCGCAGCTGCGATGTCAGGGAGTAAGACATCTGAATCTGCGTCGTGAGGGCATCGACCCTTGTTTTCGCCTCGCCGGGGTCGACGTCCTCAAGGCTGCCGATCCCGGTTTCAAGGACATTCTTCTGGATGCCCATTCGCGAGTTGGCATCCGTCACCGTCTTCTCCGCGATCCCGAGGCGGGACTGGATGTCGATGAGTCCGTTGCCGACAGTGCCCAGGATCGAAATGACCTTATCGACGACAACCTGCTGGGTCTCCGTCCTCATGCTCGCGAGGCCGAGATCCGCCGCCATCGTGAGGGCCATTGCGAACTTGCGCATGGCATCCTCGTTCGCGTTAGCCGATGTCTCGATCCGCTCCGTTGTCGAAACCCGGCTTTCGATGTTCTGGCTCGATGCCGAAGACCAGGTGGCCGACCAGTTCGGCGCATCGAAGAGCGTCGTGAAAGCGCCGTTCAGGAACGTGTCCATCTGCGCCGCCGTGATATTGAACACGTTGGGATCGGTCTGCGATATTCCGAATTCCGTCATGAAGGCGGCATCGACAGCCACCTTGGAGGCCGGCGCGGGCGTTCCATAATAATCGTCGATCGGCAACTGCTTGGTGTTCGTTCCGCCGAAGATGTATTGCCCGCCGCTCGACTTGTTAAGTTCCGAAATCAGGGCCTTGAGTTGTGTTCCAGCATTGCTCTGCACGGTTTCCGCGCCGCGCTCCAGCGGAGGAACGGAGAGGAGAGAGTTCAGGAAATTCTCGGCGGATGTTCTGATGTTGTCCATCGCGCCCTTGGTGGTGCTGAGGCGCAAGGTCACCGTGCCGTTGCTGTCCATCAGCGCGCCGATTTCTTCTTTTTCCTGCCGGAGCGTGATGCTCTGCCCGGTCCGGTATCCCAGTGCGAGGCCGACATCCGCATGTCGTCCCGTCGCAATTTCCTGGTTGGCCTTGGCGAGATCGGCCTGCAGCTTGTTGATGGTGCTGCGCGGAGAATTCCAGAGATTGAGTGTGGAGATGAAGGTCGTTTTCATGGTCTTTACCCCACCGCATTCAGAAGCGTCTTCAACATCTCGTCGATAATGGAGATCAGTTTCGCTGAGGCTGAGTAAGACTTTTCGAGCTGCAGCATCAGTGCCGTCTCGTCGTCCATGTTCACGCCTGTCGCATTCGACAGGGCCTCCGAGGCATGGCCGAGAAGCGTGGTCCGGTAGCCGAGCTCGCTCGATGTGTTCTTCCGGCCTGCTTCGAGCCAACTCGCCGAGGACGCGGCAAAGCCGGTCAGGCTTGCCGTTGCGCCGAGCCCCAGGGCCGGATTGAAGGCCCGATCCGCCGCAAGTTTGTCGGCAAGCTCATAAAGCCTGTCCGAGAACGCGGCATTCGTGCCGGCAGCGCCGGGATTATAGTCGTAAGCCGCACCGTTGATGCCGCCATCGCGCAGCAACTCCAGCGTTCCGCCCTGCGCGGGATCGACGAGGGCGTTGACATTGAGCGATCCTGCAAGGCCCTGAAGCGCGGGGCCGGCCGGCAGGCCGGGACCGCCGCTATAAGTGAAGAGGCCCGCTACATTCGGCAAAGCCGGCACGGCCGACTGATCAGACTCGGCAAAAGCCTCGATCAACCCACGTGCGATTTCATCCAGTTGGCTCTGGTAGGTCGTGGCGACATCATCGCGCAATGTCGCCAAGCCGGTGATGCGCCCCTCATGCAGAGGCATCGGCGCGCCCTGGCCCGTCACCTGCACGCCATCGATGTAAACCGCGGCGCCCACCGTGCTGGCGCTGTATGTCGCCGTGGCGTTGAAGGTAACGGTGCGCGGGGTCCGCTCGAACAACGTGACGCCGCTATCGGTATAGACCGCGACATCGTTGTTCTCTCGCGTGACGACGGTGATGCCCATCTCTTCCGAGAGTTTGGCCAGAATGTTGTCGCGGGTATCGAGAGCGTCGCTGACATCGATGCCGGAGGCCGTGCCCTTGACGACCGTTTGGTTGACCGTCGCCAGCCGGCTCAAGAGATCGTTGATGTTGGCCACGGAATCCGCGATTCCGGCATCGGCCTCGGCGCGAGCGTTCTGAATGGTCGCGGTCGCGTCGTTCAGTGTCGTCACAAGGCTCCTGGCCTTTGAGACAACCGCCTGCCCGAGAATGAGGTTATCCGGCTCCTTCGCATATTGCTGGAGGGCCGCGTTCAGCGCGCCGATCCGCGCGGCGGGAGACGTGTTCAGCGCCGTGTCGCCGACTGTCTGCTTGAGCTTGTCGAGCCCATCCAGCAAGGCCTGCTGACCGGCCGCGCCCGATGTCGTCTCCAGCATCTTGTAGAACAGCGCGGTATCAGTCGCACGGTTGATGACCACCCGCGCGGAGCCGCTGCCGGAGACGATGGAAGCAATCTTTCGGGAATAGGCGGGATCCGTCGCGCCAGCCGTGTTGCGCGAAACCACGGACATCTGCGCCGACGAGGCAAGAAGTGATGAACGCGCCGTGTTGAGCGCGAGAGACAAGCCCATGATGCGATGCCCCAGCTGTTACCCTTGAGAAGACTTCAGCGTTTCAGATTCATGAGAACATCCAGAAGCTCGGAGCCCGTCTGGAAGACCTTCGAGTTCGCCGTATAACCTGTCTGCGCCTCGATCATCGCCGTGAGCTCCGTGCCGATATCGACATTCGACTGTTCGAGCGCGCCAACGGAGATGGTGCCAAGGCCCCCCTGCTCCGCAAAGCCGACCTGAATGCCGCCGGACCCGATGCTGGCTTCATAGACATTGCCCGCACGCGGCGTGAGGTTGTCGGGGCTTGGAACATTCGCCAGCGGAACCTTGTAGGAAGCGATGCGCGTGCCGTCCTCATAAACGGCATAGACGGTGCCGTCCGAGCCGAACTCCGCGCCTTTCACCGCTGTCGGTGCATTACCGTCCGCCGCACCCGTCACCTGATATTCGCCCGCCAACTGCGTCATGCCGGCCATGTTGAACGTGAAAGGCTGGCCGTTCGGGATCGTGAAGGCGGCGGTGCTCGGGCCCGTCAGTTGTCCCATCGCATCGAAAGTCAGCGTCGTCGGGCCGCTGAGCGGCGTAGCGGGGAAGCTCGCGGGATTGGCCGCATCGAAGATCGCGACTTCCCATGTATTGGCCGTTGCTTTGGTCAGATAGATATCGAGGGTGACCTTGTTGCCGACATTGTCGTAGGTCACAAGCGACGATTTTTTCGTATAGGTCGTGCCCGCCGGAGGCCGGTTCGCCGGAAGCTCTGGCGTTGCGTCGAACGGCAGATTTCCTGTGATGCTTCCGCTCGTCGTCGGCCGCGCCTGCATCGCCATCGACGAAACGTTCACAGGCACAAGACCGGTGAGGCTGTTGAGAGCGACGTTCGGCTGCCCGCCGGCAAGGCTGTAGCCCATGAGCTGGAAGCCCGCGGCGTTGACGAGATTTCCTGTCGGGCCATCGACGACGAAATTGCCCGCGCGCGTCAGATAGGGCGTGCCCGTCTTGTCAGACACCACGAAGAAGCCGTTGCCCGAAATGGCGAGATCGCTTCCCGAAGTGGTGTATGAAATCGGCCCCTGATCGCCGATGGAATAGCGGACCTTCGTCGTCACCGCGCCGGAATTATAGGCTCCGTTGCCGGAGGACAGAATCAGCGATGAGAACTCGGTCGAAGCGCGTTTGTAACCGCTCGTGCTCGCGTTCTGGATGTTTTCCGCCACTGTTCCCAGCTTGTTGGACTGGGCGTTCATGCCGGAAACACCGCTGCGAAGGACACCATAGAGACTCATACCGGGCTCCCATGAAAAGGTCTTTGTTTCAATAGACGAGTCTTGGCTTGCGCGAGGCTGGCCTGCCGATGAGAACCATCGTTCAAGGCCGCAGCAGCTGCGCCAGTTCGACAAAGGCATCGGTGCTCGCAGGCATTGTCGGGTCCTGCCGCAGGGCCTCATAGATCTTGGGAACGATCACCACCGCCTGATCGAGCTCGGTGTCGTTTCCCGCCTGGTAGCCTCCCATCAGCCGCAGATCGCGTGTATCCTCGAACCGCGCGATGAGAGTGCGGAGCCTGCGGACGAGATCGCGCTGTTCGGCCGTCCAGACATTATCAGCCAAGCGCGAAATCGACCCCAGAACGTTGATGGCGGGATAGCGTCCTTGATCCGCAATCGCGCGGTCGAGAACGATGTGACCATCGAGCGTACCGCGAATGTTGTCGGCAACAGGGTCGTTGTGATCGTCGCCATCGATGAGGACGGAGAAGATGCCGGTGATCGAGCCCTTTCCATCTTCCCCCGGCCCGGCACGCTCAAGAAGGCGCGGCAGGTCGCTGAAGACGCTTGGCGTATAGCCGCGCGCGACGGCAGGCTCACCTGCGGCCAGCGCCACATCCCGCGCCGCATGAGCGTAGCGGGTGACGGAATCGACGATGAGGAGAACGGATTCGCCACGATCACGATAATATTCCGCAACGCAGAGCGCCGTTTTCGGCGCTTGTCGCCGCATCATGGGGCTCTCATCACCCGTGGAAACGACGATGACGGACCGCGCGCGATTGGGCTCGATAGGCCCCTCGAGGAATTCGCGCACCTCGCGGCCACGCTCCCCCACGAGGGCCACCACGATGGTGTCGAAGCCCTCGCACCGCGCAATCATAGACAGAAGCGTTGATTTGCCGACGCCGGAACCCGCGAAGATACCGATGCGCTGCCCCTCGCAGATCGGCGTGAAAAGGTCGATGGCGCGCACTCCGGTCTTCAAAGGTGTGCGCACGCGCGCACGCGTCATCGCCGGCGGCGGCTCTGCATCGCTCGGCATCGGGTCCGGCCCTGGCATGAGAGGCCCGAGCCCATCGACGGGCTCGCCCAAGGAGTTGATGACCCGCCCCTTCCAGCTCGGATGAGGACAAAGGCCCGTTTGCCCAAGCCTGCGAACTCGCGTGCCTATCCCGGCATCGATGGTGCCACCAAACGGCTTGACCGTGACGCCGCCATCATCGACGCGCACGACTTCGCCGACATGGACCCTGTCCTTCACATCGAAGCCGATGCGATCTCCCAGCTTGACGAATTGCGAGAGACCGCTCACGCGGTAAAAGCTCGGCGTGACTTCGCCGATCACGCCACTGACGCGCACTTTCGGCAGGGACTGCTGCCCTCCGAAGAGAGCGGCCTCAAGCCGGTCGAGCGCATTCATCGCGATTTCTCATTATGCCGTAGGGCCAAGCGCACGAATGGCGCTCAAGAGAGAAGACTCCGTTTCCGAAATCGTCGAAGCCGCGCTGTCGAAGGTGCGCGAGATCGTAATCATCTTCGTCATCTCGAGAACCGGATTGACGTTGGCGCCTTCCGAGTACCCCTGCTGCACCCCGATGGACGTGAAGTCTTGCACCAATTGCGGCTGAATGCTCGACATGACGCCGGAATTGTCATAGCGCGTCAGCTGGCTGCCCTCAGCGATCCTGAAGAGGCCGAGCGATCCAAGCTGGTTGTTTCCTTGCGTGATGGAGCCATCCCGCCCGATGGTCGGAGCCGGGCCCTGCGGATCGAGAAGGATCGCCGCGCCTCCGGCATCCAGAACGGAATACCCGCTCACGGTCTGCAGTTCCCCGGCTTCGGTCATTTGCATCCGGCCGTCCTTGGTGTAGGCGATTCCGTTAGGTGTGCCCATAGCGAACCAGGCATCGCCCTGTATCGCGACATCGAGGGGGTTGTCGGTCTTGTTGATCAGGCCGGGGCGCCGGGATATGTACGTCTCTCCCGACGAGGAATAAGCGACGGCGTCGTTACCGACCTTCGAGAGAACCGTGGCGAATTTCACCTCATCGGCCCGATAGCCCGCCGTGCTGACATTAGCGAGGTTGTTCGCAACCGTATTCAAGCGACGCTCGAGAGCGACTTGCGCCGAAAGGGCAACGTAGAGCGCGGATTGCATGTCACACGCCTCCGAATTTAATGCGCTGCAGGCTCATCAGCATGTCTACATCCATACCGCTCCCGGTATCGGCGCTGTTGAACAGCGTTAAAACGGGCGCGGTCGCCGTATTGTTGGTCGCGTCCCACATGATGGCAAAGCGCTTCAGGAAGCGTTCTGTCTCCTTGGGGTCCTTCAAGCTTTCGATATCGAGACGATGCTTGATCATCGCTGCCTGCGCATCGATATTTCCGCCCTCCGGGAGCCCCAGGGTCGTTTGCACCACCTGGAGCAGGGCGGGATCGGCGAGAATGTCGAATGGTCCCGAGATCTCCGCAGCCTTCCGCTGAAAGTAGAGCGCCAGCCGCACGCCCTGATCTTCCTCGCCGGCCGTCGCCTCCAGCGACTGACGCATGTAGTTCTCGACCGTCTTTTCATTGGCCGCCTCAAGCGAGGTCGTCACCTCGCCATACCGAACGAAATTAAACGCCGCCCCGAAACTCTTGTAACGCTCATCCGCCAGACGGTTGGCGAAGCTCGTTTTTTCATCGATCCCTTCGGTCAGGATCCGGCGCATGAATGCCTTGGCGTAGGTCATGTCCTCAAGGCCGTACGCCTTCATCGCATAGGCATAGAGGCGCCGGTCACCAAGGAAATCGTCGATGGATTTCACCTTGCCGATGTTCTCGCGATAATAAGCCGTATCGCGGGCAATGACCGGATCCGCGGCCGTCCGGGCCAGGGACTTCTGCAGATCCTTGGTGATGAGTTGGTAACTCGTGAATGTCGTCAGCATGGGACCACCCTGTCATGAACAGGGCTAACCTCCCGAGCTTGCCCGAAACTGTCCCCCGCCCCGTCCAGCCTCGCGCAAGCCTCGCTTCCTAAGGATGGCTCAAGGCAGAACACCGTGAGGCTGGATCGTTGGGCGTCATCATCGGCTTGGTTGTTGCGATCGGCTCCCTTATCGGCGGCTTCGTCGCGATGGGGGGGCATCTCGCCGTCATCTGGCAACCCTGGGAGTTCGTGATCATCGGCGGCATCGCCATTGGCACGTACATCGTCGCCAATCCAATGCCGGTCGTGACCGATACCGGCCGCGCGACAGTTGAAGCGTTGAAGAGCTCCGTGCCTAAGCGGGGCAACTATCTCGAACTTCTCGGTCTTCTCTATGCGCTGATGCGGGAGTTGCGCACGAAGCCACGGAACGAGGTTGAAGGCCATATCGACGCGCCGCAGGATTCGGCGATCTTCAACAACTTCCCGGGCATTCTCAGAGACAAGGAACTCACCCTGTTCGTCTGCGATTACGTTCGCCTCATCATCATCGGGAATGCCAGGCCTCACGAAATCGAAGCGTTGATGGACGAAGAAATTGCCACGCACCGGCGCGACAAGCTGAAGCCCTATTCGACCCTCACCACCGTCGCAGAGGCTCTTCCCGCCCTCGGCATCGTCGCCGCGGTCCTCGGCATCGTGAAGGCGATGGGCGCCATCGACCAGTCGCCGCAGGTTCTGGGCGGCCTCATCGGCGCTGCGCTGGTCGGCACTTTCGCAGGCATTTTCATTTCTTACGCGATTCTTTCCCCCCTCGCGCTGAAGATCAAGTCGACCCGGGAAAAGCAGTGCCGGGTCTACATCATCATCAAGCAAACCCTGATTGCCTACATGAACGGCGCTTTGCCGCAGATCGCCGTCGAGCATGGCCGCAAGGCCATTTCATCCGCCGACCGCCCCACCATCGACGAGGTTGAAAGCGCGACGATCTCGGGCGGCGGGCAGGCCGCTGATGCCCGGAAAGAGGCCGCCTGAGCATGAGCAATCCGCAAAGCACGACGGATATCCGCGACCGCCTTCTCGACGCCGCCGGCCTCTCCCTCGATCGGCTGCCGATGCTGCATGTGATCTTCGATCGCATGTCGACCTATTGCGCCGATCATCTGCGACACCTCGCAGCCTCTCCGATGTACTATTCGCTCAGTCATATCGAGAGCGGGCGCATCGGCGACATTCTCGAAAGCTACGAATCGAACGCCATCGCCGGCGTCTTCAACGCCACGGAATGGGACAGCCAGGTCCTCGTCGGGTTCGACCGGGACTTTCTCTTCACGATGGTCGAGGTTCTTCTCGGCGCGGATGGCTCCGAGCCGCCGGTGGACGAGGAACGCGGTTTCTCGAACATCGAGCTTCGGATTTCGCAAGCCATTTTCGAGCAGATGGGTAAAGCTCTCCAGGCCTCCTTTGCTCTGGTCGCCGACACCGCCTTCAAATTCGAGCGCCTCGAAACCCGCATGGACTTCGCCGTCATTGGTCGCCGCAACAACCAGGCCGTCGTCGCGAAATTCCTGCTGCAAGCGCTCAACCGCGGCGGCGAGATGTTCGTCATTATTCCGCAATCGGTCCTGAACCCCATGCGCCAGACGCTAGCGCGGGTTCTCTCCGGTGACTCTTCCGCCCGCGATCCGCGCTGGACGAAGCAGATCGCAAGCGAGGTCAAGAGAACGGAAGTCTCTCTGCGAGCGGTTCTCGAAGAGCGCCATCTCACGCTTGGCGAACTCGCAGACCTCAAGATCGGACAGGTTCTCGAACTTCAGGCCACGCCACGCAGCCGCGTGAAGCTGGAGGGCAACGAGCAGGCCCTGTTCTGGTGCCATGTCGGACAGGCCGAGGGGTCATACGTGTTGCGTATCGACGATTTCGTGGATCAAGAACAGGAGTTCATCGATGATGTCCTCTCTCGCTAACGTCATCTTGTTTCTCGCGCTCGTCGGAACCAGCCTTTGCGTGGTCCTCATGTATCGCAAGCTCAAGCAATTCGAGAACCACCAGGCGGAATACAGGAAGGCATTTGAGGACAGCATTGCTGCTCTTGGCTCTGCAGGCGACGCGGTCCGGACCTTCGCAACCGACGGGCGCGTGACCCTCGATGAACTCTCTGCCCGGATAGACGAAGCCAAGTCGCTTGCCTCGCAGCTCGAGACTTTCTCGCCAGGTTCACGCGGTGACCTCGGCACCGCGTGACTTCTGCACAATGCACCTGATGGTTTAATCAAGAAAACGAGGAGTGGCCTTCCATGACGGAGAAGCCCAAGAACGGAAAAGAAGACCAGGCGCATGAGGAGCCGACCTGGCACAACGAGGCGCTGTTTTCGAAAACGGAATCGGGTGACGGAAAGTCTTCTGAGACAATCGACAGCCGGCTCGGCGGTGCGCGCAATCTCGATTCCATCTTGCGCATTCCGGTCCTGATCCAGGTCGTTCTCGGTTCCGCGACCATGCCGGTGGCCAATCTCATGAAACTCGGCCGCGGTGCCATCGTTCCGCTGGACCATCGTGTCGGCGAGCCCGTCGATGTCGTGGTCAACGGTCGCGTGATCGCGCGCGGCGAAGTTGTCGTCGTGGAAGATGACAACTCGCGCTTCGGCGTCTCTCTGACCGAGATCGTCGGTCCGCCGAGTTCAGAGTTCAACAGCTAAGGCGGACTATCGACGATGGCGGGCCGCGCGGCTGTTAAAGCAAATTCTGGAGTCAGGACCCTGCAGGGCGTGGACAAGGTCGCCACGCTTCTCCTGGCGATGGGCAAGCCTGCGGCGGGCCGCCTTCTAAAGCATTTCGGGCCGGAGGAGATCCGGCTGATTACCCGTGCGGCGGCAGAACTCGGGCCTATCGCGCCAACGCAGCTCGAAGCGTTGATAGAAGAGTTTGCCGCGCAATTCTCGAATGGCGCAAGCCTGTTCGGAACGGCGGGCGAGGTCGAAAAGCTTCTGAGCGGTGTTCTGCCACCTGAGCAGGTCGCCGAGTTGATGACCGACATTCTCGGCAACTCCAACCGTTCCATCTGGGACAGGATCTCGAATGTCGCGGAAGGCGTTCTGGCGACCTATCTCATGAAAGAGCATCCGCAGACGGCGGCGCTCATTCTGTCCAAGGTCAAGCCTACCTGCGCGGCGAAGGTCATGGCGCATCTGCCGCCACCACTCCGTAACGGCATCATGCGGCGCATGCTGACCTTCAAGCCCATCGTCGATGAGACGATGCGCAACATCGAGAAGACGATCCATGAAGACTTCATGATCAACTTCTCCCGCAATATGGGCGCGGACACGCACGCCAAGATGGCTGACATCATCAACAAGATGGAACGCGACCATATGGAGGAGGTTCTGCAGAGCCTGACCACCGTTCGTCCGAAATCGGCCGAAATTCTCCGCAGCCTGCTTTTCACCTTCGACGATATCGTCAACCTCACGCCGCGGGCGCGGACTGCCTTGTTCGATCAGATCCCGAACGATCGCGTCGTTCTGGCTCTCAAGGGCACCGACGACGCCTTCCGCAGCATCATCCTCAGCTCGCTTGCCTCGCGCGTGCGGCGCATGGTGGAACACGAACTCAACGGGAAAGAGCCGGCCTCCCAACGCGACGTTCTCGATGCCCGCCGCGCCATTACCGATCTTGCTCTGGAGATGGCCGGGCGCGGCGAGATCGAACTCAATTCGGAGAACGACGGTGACACCTATATCCGTTAAGCGACTGGTGTCGCATGGCTGAAGAGGCCGATAAGGAAAGCAAAACAGAAGCCGCCACAGACAAGAAGATTCGCGATGCCATCGAGAAGGGTAATATTCCCTTCTCGAAAGAGGCGCCCGTTTTCGCCTCTATCGTCGGCCTGCTGATAGTCCTTTCCTTCGCCACCCGCAAAAACGTCGCCGCGCTCACCGAGAAACTCGCGCTTTTCATTGACCATCCGAGAAGCTTTTCCCTGCAGACCGGCGCGGATGCAACACTTCTCTTTCAGGCGCTTGCGCTCGAGATAGGAAGCTTTCTGACGCCGATCATCGTCGTTCTCGTCATCTGCGGCCTCGCATCGTCCATTCTGCAGAACATTCCGCGCGTCGCTTATGAGCGCATCAGGCCGCAATGGTCCCGTATTTCTCCCATGAGCGGCTGGGGACGCATCTTTGGACGCCAGGGACACGTTGAATTTCTCAAATCTGTTTTCAAGTTCTTCACGATTACTCTTGTTTCTATAATTCTCCTTCGTTCAGAGCAGTACAAGGTTGCAGCCGCCATGTTCAGCGATCCGAGTCTCGTCCCGGAAATGATCCTGACGATGGCGATCCGCCTGATCTCCGCGGTCAGCATCGCAACCATCGTTCTTGTGGCGGGCGACCTGATCTGGTCGCGCGTTCGCTGGCAACGCGATCTGCGCATGTCCCGTCAGGAGATCAAGGACGAGTTCAAGCAGATGGAGGGCGATCCGCTCGTCAAGGCTCGCCTGCGCTCGTTGGCGCAGGACCGCTCGCGCAAGAGAATGCTGGCGGCGGTGCCCCGCGCGACCGTGGTCATCGCCAATCCGACGCATTACGCCATTGCCCTGCGCTACGAGCGCGAGGAAACCTCCGCTCCCCTCGTCATCGCCAAGGGCGTCGATCTTGTCGCCCTGCGCATCCGTGAGGCCGCGGAGCGCCACGGGGTTCCCGTTGTCGAGGACAAGGCTCTTGCAAGGTCCATGTATGATAGTGTCGAAGTGGATCGGATGATTCCACCAGATTTCTATCGGGCCGTTGCCCAGATCCTTTTCTTCGTATTGACGAGAAAGAAATGAACGACGAGAAAAACAGACTGACGGGGAGGTCGAGTGGCGGCGAATTGTCAGCCTATGAAAGACTTCTCATCGCCAATCTGAAAGACGTTCTTTCTGAACTTTATCTGATCGATTGCGGCGTTTTTGTTTCCTATGTTTTAAATGAACAGCATGCCAACATCGAAGATCTGGTCAGTTCAGCAACCGAGCTCTTCTTCAAGGAAGGAACGTTATGTTATAGTCATGGCGCGGAGGCGTTATTCGATTGGGCAAACGCCCCGGTAATCGTGCTTGACATGGAGTTTGTTCACACCTCCACGACGGTTTTCTTCAAACTAATACTTAATAGTTTTCAAGCCAATGTATCGATACATCGCATCATTCTCGACAATCGAACCGGCAATGCGGAGAGCGATCTGAAAAGATTCGAGGGCATTCTGGCCGACGCCAGAATAATGTCTCTCTCTCCTCCATGACGGAATGCTTCGGAGAAGAGTAGCTTCAGACTCAACATTGAAGAGCGGCAGCCGCTTCGATGCCCTCAATCGAAGAGGGCATCGATATCGTTCTGGGACGTCAAGCCATCGTCGGAGCTCAGCGCCGGCCCGTTGAGCAGCGCCTTGTCGCCGGTGCGCTCGGTATCCTCATGAGTCTTGACGTCCTTGAAGCTTTCGAGGCCGCCCCAGATCTCGATCATCTGGCGCACGCGCTCTTCGACGAACCGCATAGCGTTGACGACCTTGCTGATGCGTTGACCGGTAATGTCCTGAAAATTGCAGGCCTCGAAAATGCTGATGACCTGGTCCGCCACTTCCCGTGCAACCTCGCGATCGTCGCCCGAAAGACGCGCGGCCAGATTGCCGGCCAATTCGTCCACCTTCTCGGCAGCAGCGAGGATTGCGTTCGTAGCGGCTTCCGTATCCAGAACAATCGCTCCGAGCTCATCGGTCACCCGCGCCATCTCGCGCCCCTGGGCTCCCGCGTAATGCAGCGTCGCAATCTCGGTCTTGGTGCGTTGAATGGCTTCGGAAATCGCATCCAACTCAACCTTGAGGCGCGAAGCCTCTTGCAGATCGCGGCGGTGCTCCTCAATGAGCGAATAGGACACCTCGTGGGTCGGCTCCATCAATTCCCGCAAGGCTGCGAAGGCATTCATGATCTCGACATGCCGGAGTGAAGCATCGGTGTCCGTCAGTACCTCCGCGCCCCGCGCTTCGATACGATAGCTCTTGTGCGTATTCATGACTCTGCCTTTCATCCCAGTCTCATTCCCCGAGAACGGCGGAGATTTTCGCCTGCAGGGTCTGCGCGTTGAAAGGCTTGACGATGTAGTTGTTCACGCCCGCCTTCTTTGCGGCAACGACATTTTCCGTCTTCGACTCTGCCGTTACCATGATGAAGGGGAGATGCTGCAGCTTTTCATCGGCACGCACCTGCTGCAGCAATTCGTATCCGGTCATCGGCTCCATGTTCCAATCGGAAATCACGAGGCCGTATTCCTTCTCCCTGAGCTTGGCGAGGGCGGCTGCGCCGTCTGAGGCGTCATCCACGTCGTTGAAGCCCACCTGCTTCAGGAGATTGCGGAGAATCCGCACCATCGTCTGATAGTCATCGACGACGAGAACGGGGATGGAAAAGTCAAGGCTCATGCTGATTGTCCCATATCATGTCAGTGAAGTTGAAAAATCCTGTTTTCTAAGCAGCGCGCACTTCAGCCCCGAAGGCGAGCACGGCATCGACGTCGAGAATGATGAGAAGCTTTCCGTCAAGCTGGTGGACCCCTTGCGAGAGCGCGGCCCATTCCGGGTCCATGTGAACCGGGTTCGGCTGCAGGGCGTCGGGATCGAGCTTGAGCACTTCCCCGACTTCATCCACGAGCAGGCCGAAGGCCTCACCCCGATGCTCGAGCCCCACCGCCATGCGCCGCTCAACCTTTTCGAGATCGGGCAATCCAAGACGCCGGCGCAGCGAGACGGCGGTGACGACACGCCCGCGCAGATTCAGTAGCCCGGCGATCTCGCGCGAAGCCAGCGGCACGGCGGTGATCTCGCTGGCCACGAATACGTCGTGCACACGCTCGATGGGCAGGGCGAGCATCTGGCCCGCAACGGTCACGGTCGGGTATTCGCGGTAATCGGCGAAAGTCTTCATCTCTCCCGCGCCGACGACGATCCGGCTGTTCGTGTTGTCCTGTTTCATGCCGCGACCTCAAGAGGGGTGTTCAGTTCAGCGAGTGCCGAGAGCAAGCCGCGGCGGTCAAACTTTGCCACCAGCTCGGTAACGTGAAGCTTGCGTGCCTGTGCGATCTGGCGGGGATCGTGCTTCACAGCGAGGGCAATCACAGGAAGATCGCCGGCCTCGGGCAACGCCCGCATGACCTCGACAAAGTCGAAGCCCGAGCGATCGGGAAGGTCGAGATCCGTGATGACGATATCGACATGCAAACCTGCCGCAAGGAGTTGCAGTGCTTCCGCCGCGCTCGCTGCCGCATGAACCTTGTATCCCGATGCCTTCAGAACGGGGGTGAGCATGTCGCGGAAGAACGCAGACCCATCGACGAGCAGGACCGAGCGGGCAACAGATGCTGTATCGGCAGTGGACCGCATCCATGCCTCGTGGACTAACGGGAGATAGTGCGCCACATTGACGATCTCCGTCGCACGCCCCTTGATGACAGCGGAACCGATGAGATCAGAGCGATCCGCCACAAGCTCGATGGCCAGCGTATCGTCAACGATGTCGACGATTTCATCGACGGCAAGGCCCATCGCGAGGTCACCATCGGAGAACACCACGAGCGCCTGTATTCCCTCTCGCCTGATTTCCAGGGCTTCGTCCGCAGAAACCAGCGGCATCAAGCGGCCACGGTACTGGACAAGCGGACGACCGCCGAGCCACTCGATGGTGCTCGCGTCGATCTCCTCCAGACGCGTGACGAGCGAAAGCGGAACCGCCTTAAGGCTTTCGCTGCCGCCACGAAAGACAAGGAGCGTCGTGAGATCATTCTCGATCAGATCTTCCGACTCAATGGCCTCATCACCCTGCTGGCCTTCGCCGGCACCGGAGCCGACCATGCGCGCAAGGCCGTTCGGGTCGACAATGAGGACGACCGCACCGTCCCCCAGGATGGTATTTCCTGAGAACAGCTGAATGTGGCGAAGCTTGGAAGACATCGGCTTGACGACGATTTCCTCGGTGTGGAACACGCCATCCACCAGAATTCCGAAGCGCTGGCGGCCGACCTGCGTGACGACAACGAAACCTTCATCCGCCGTCTCCTCGCCGCCAAGGCCGAGGATCTTCGACAAGGGAACGATGGGCAGAAGCCGCTCCCGGAGGCGTAAGACGGGCGTTCCGTTGATCCGCTCGATCGTGTGCTCGGAGCCCGGCGTCACGCGCACGAGCTCCAGCACCGCAACCTGCGGAATGGCAAAGCGCTGATCCTTGGACGAGACGATCAGAGCCGCGACGATGGCCAACGTCAGCGGGATCTTGATCGTGAATGTGGTACCGCGCCCCTGTTCGGAGCGGATTTCCACGGTTCCGCCGATCAGTTCGATATTGGTCTTGACCACGTCCATGCCGACGCCACGACCGGAGACGGACGTTACCGCCTTGGCTGTCGAGAAGCCGGGATGGAAGATAAACTTCGCGATCTGCGCATCGCTCATGCGCTCGACTTCCTGCTCGGTCGCGACACTTCTCTCCACGGCCTTCTTCCGAATGGCCGCATAATTGAGACCGCGCCCGTCATCGGCGATTTCGATCGTGATCGTTCCGCCTTCATGATAGGCGTTGAGCCGGATCGTTCCGCGCTCCGGCTTTCCGGCAACCTTGCGCTCAAGCGGCGCCTCAATGCCGTGGTCGGCGGAGTTGCGGACCATGTGGGTCAGCGGGTCCTTGATAACGTCGAGAACCTGCCGATCCAATTCCGTATCGGCCCCCTGCATGACAAGGTCGATGCGCTTCGACAGTTCCGCCGAGAGATCGCGCACCACACGGGGAAGCTTCTGCCACGCATTGCCGATGGGCTGCATGCGCGTCTTCATCACCCCTTCCTGCAACTCCGCTGTCACATGGGACAGACGCTGCAGCGGCACTTTATAAGCCTGGTCATCGACGCGCCGCGAAATTTCAAGAAGCTGATTACGCGTGAGAACGAGCTCAGACACCATCGTCATCAGGTGTTCGAGCGTATCCACATTGACGCGAATGGATTGAACTTTGTTGACAGCCGCCTCGCTCTCACCAGCCTCCGCTCCTTCCGGCGGCTTTGTCTCGGAAGTCACTGGCTGTGGCGCAAGGGCCGGGACTTTGGGAGCAGGCTTTGCGGGCGGCGCGCCCGGCCCGGGCGTTTCCCGGAAGGCGCGCTCCAATTCATCGAGAGAGACTTCGCCCGGCCGAAGCTCGCGCTCAAGAACCTGATAACTCAGCGTTCCGGCAGTATGCGGCGCGGCTGCGGGCTGCGCCACCGGCGCGTCCTCAGTCGCCATGTGCTCGAGCCTGTCGATGAGGTCGCGGTCTTCGCCATCGGGCTCTGTGCCTAGGCGTTCGAGCTCGCCCAGGATTTCCTTGATCCGGTCGAGGGTCGCGAGGATCAGCGTCACGGCTTCGGTCGTGACCGGCATGCCATCGCGGAATTTTCCCATCAAGGTTTCCGCCGCATGGGCCAGCGATTCAAGACGGGGTAAGCCTAAAAAGCCGCACGTTCCCTTGATGGTGTGAACCAGACGGAAAATGTTCGCGAGGATCGTCTGATTGTTCGGATCCTGCTCGAACCGCACGAGTTCGACATCGACCGTATCGAGATGTTCTCCCGTCTCGGTCAGAAACTCACGAAGAAGATCGTCCATTGGCGCAACTCACCTTGGATGCCGCTTGCCGGGAAGCGCCAGGTGGCGCTTCCGTTTCTTTGAAGGCGTGCTTGAGATCGCTCAAGCGGCCTTGACGCCGGAGAGGAAGCCGTCGACCTCCTGGCCGAGGGTTGAGGAGTGGCGGGCGAGCTCCTGGGCGGCGCCGAGGACCTGGGAGGCGGCAGCGCCCGTCTCGCCGGCGCCCTGGCGGACATCGCCGATGTTGCCGGTGACCATCTCCGTGCCGCGCGCGGCCTCCTGCACGTTGCGCGCGATCTCCGCCGTCGCCGCGCCCTGCTCCTCCATCGCCGCCGCGATCGACACCGAGATCTGCGACATCTCCGTGATCGTCTTGGCGATCTCGTGGATCGCCCGCACCGCCTCGTCCGTCGCCTGCTGCACCGAGCCGATCTGTGCCGAGATCTCGTCCGTCGCCTTCGAGGTCTGGTTCGCCAGCTCCTTCACCTCAGAGGCCACCACCGCAAAGCCCTTGCCGGCCTCCCCCGCCCGCGCCGCCTCGATGGTCGCGTTCAGGGCCAGAAGGTTCGTCTGGCCCGCGATGTTGTTGATCAGCGCGAT
>NZ_QMKH01000011.1 GCF_003290125.1 Microvirga flavescens | reverse complement strand
GGACGACACGATCCATCTCGCCAGGAGCGCGTTCACCAAGCTGGCGAAGAAGGGCGTGCTCAAGTCCGGTGAGTTCTATCAGGGCACGAAGGCGCACGATCACGACGACCGGATCATCTACGACAAGAAGACGGGGGCGCTGTACTACGATGCCGACGGCACCGGATCACAGGCCCAGATCCAGATCGCAACCCTCTCCAAGAACCTCAAGATGACTTACAAGGACTTCTTCGTGGTCTGATCCGAGTGCCTCCATCCCAGACAAGAGTACTGAGCCGTTCAGGATCTACGCAGATTTTGGGTACTCAAAACTTGCCGCCTACGCGCTTGGGCTGGGCTTCGGGGTGCTCGCAACACTCTGCACGAACCATGGCAGGTCTGCGGATAGGGTTGGCAAAGAGTTGGACGCGGCTGGAAAGGGGAGGTGTCATGATCGGAAACGTCTCCTGGGCCTTCGAATGGCAACGTACCGGTGACGGCGAAAGTCATCAGATGTTTCGAAATCTCATTATGAGAAGGTACTTTCAATCATGAATACAAGATGTCTTTTCGCTGCTGCGCTCTGCCTGCTTGCTGTGGGTTGTAACAGCAGCGATGCCCGAATGAGTGCGCTGCGCGCCGACATGGCCAGTCGCCAGGCCGCTGCCGAAGTGGCGGCCAGCCGCCCCGATGCCACACCAGAAGATATAGAACGCGCCAAGGGCTATGCCTCTGCGCAATCGTGCATCGATCAGCTTCAGGCCCAT
The DNA here is from genome assembly GCF_003290125.1 of Microvirga flavescens. Taxonomy (GTDB): domain Bacteria; phylum Pseudomonadota; class Alphaproteobacteria; order Rhizobiales; family Beijerinckiaceae; genus Microvirga; species Microvirga flavescens. The sequence continues at coordinate 49,396 of NZ_QMKH01000011.1, read as the reverse complement.
TCGCGAGCCACGCAGGCGGCAAACATGGCGACGAACGGTGCGATGGCTGCCGTCAGTCTTGCCGGACCGGGCGGCGCACTGGCGGCTCGCACGATGGGGGCGGCGAGCGGCATGGCGACACAAAGCCAGGGACATTACACAGTGGCCTGTTACTAATGCGCTGATCCCTAAAAACTGGATCGCTTCATTGGAATTCTCAGCGTCGCTGAAACGCGGTTCCAGCGCCACGATTGCGCCGTCAGGCAAGCCCTGACACAGACCGTCGTAACGGATCGGGCGCTTTCGGCGCAGCGACACGGAATCACCGTCGCCTGGCTGTCGGATGCAGCGGTACCGCATCGGCATCGTAGCTTTTGCCGGCGAACAGATACTTGAGCATGGTCGCATATCGCTAAGTAATGCTCCAGCTTCGGGCTGCGTTCGCGCGCGATAGGGGCCGCCAAAGCCGCGTCGAGCGCCGAGTCGTTAAGCGAATCGAACAAAAGCTATTCGTTCGCGGAGTTTCTCAGATCGAGTGCCATGCCATGACTGTCGGTCAATAACTAAGACAGTTTAGTCGGGGCAAGCATGGTTCAAGTTGTGAAGTGGGGTTCCGAGACCAAGGTCAGCAACTCCGGGACATTTTTGTCATCGACGTCGGCAATCAGTGGGCAGACGGGCACGACGATCAGAGCCTATGTGTCCCCCACGGATAATTCAGTTTGGTTCAGAGCTCATGACTATCGGGGCTCGCCTGTCGGCGGCGCCGATCAATGGGTTGGCTCCGGAGGGCTAACCCAAAACGACCCGAGCCCCATCGTGACGGCCTTGTCTGACGGCAGGTTTCTGCTGACATGGGACGTCATGGGCGCGCAGTCGAGGGAGGTTCGGGCTCAGTTGATCGGTGCCGATGGCAAGCTGATTGGTTCCTCGACCGTCATTTCGGACGGTACGGGCATTTATCACAACCTCTCAAGCGTCTCGGCACTCCCGTCTGGCGGGTTTACCGTCGCATGGAGCGGTGACAGCGTTTCTACCTTCGACGCGAATCTATACCGGACCGGCACCGACATCAAATGGGGCGCGGGCTTCAAGGCACAGTCCGGAGCCGCGCATCTTGCGACGTTGACGAGTGGCAAGAGCGTCGTCGCCTACAGCAACCACATTCCGGGGTCGGCGGATGCAGAGCCATTCTATGGCGTCACGATCAACATCATTGACAATGTGGGACGCAAAGCGTCCGAACCTCTGTATCTCCCTGCTGAGGGGCGTGCCAGTGGTGTAACCGTTTCTGCCTTGCAGTTTGACCGTTTCGTCGTCACGTGGCGCACAGACGGTGGCGAACTGTGCGGTCAGATCTTCTCCGGTACCGGAAGCTCGGTGCTGAGCAGTTTCACTATCGGCACAACGGGCCCCGGACAACAGAGCGATCCCGCAACGACAGCCTTATCCGACGGGCGTTTCGTGGTGACCTGGGTCGACTCGAGCGCGACAGGCGGCGATACGTCCGGCACATCCATTCGCGCACAGGTTTTCTATGCGGATGGCCGCAAATACGGCACGGAATTCTTGGTCAACACCTCAACCGCCGGCGACCAACTCGATCCCCAGATCTCGGCCTTTCAGGATGGCCGATTTGCGATCAGTTGGACCGACAAGGCAGGAGATGCCAGCGGTACCTCCATCATCCGTTCGCAGATCTTCGATCCACGCGCCGAGAGTGGTCTCGTGCATTGGACAGGGACCGACAAGTCGGAAGCTTATGCCGGACGCGCGGGTGACGATTATGTTCAGGGTTTAGGAGGAGACGACATACTGTCGGGCGAGGGAGGAAACGACCAGCTTTTCGATGGTACTGGGGCTGACACTCTCTTGGGAGGCAGCGGCGATGACATCCTCGTTGCGAGCACTCTGGTATATGATGCAGGCGTTGTCGATGTCCTCGACGGTGGCGAGGGCTTTGATATCGCCCAAAGTGAGCATCAAGGTAATTGGTTTGTTGTCGACCTGAAGACAGGCAGCAACAACATGAACATGAAGCTCATCTCCATCGAAGGCTTTATCGGCGGTGCGACTAGCAACGACCGCATCAGCGGAAGCGATGTCGCCAACGATCTTCGTGGACGCGGTGGAAACGACACACTGTCAGGCCTATTGGGCAATGACACCCTCGACGGTGGCGATGGAGACGACGTCCTGGATGGCGGCGACGGCAAGGACCGCATGACAGGCGGGCTCGGCAACGACGTCTATTATGTAGACGATTCCGCCGACATCGTGGTGGAGGCTGCCAATGCAGGCATCGATACAGTCTATACAAGTGTCAGCTATGATATCCGAAGCACAGACGTGGAGACGCTCACGGCGACCGGAACGGGCAACATCGCACTAACCGGCAACAGCCTCGACAATACCATCAAAGGCAATGCAGGAGACAACCTGCTGGACGGGGGTGATGGTTTTGACACGCTGATTGGCGGGGCAGGCAATGACACCTACATTATTAGAGACAAGTACACTGCCAATGGGTGGGAGTATATCTCCGATACAATCCGCGAGGATGCCGATGGTGGGATCGACACGGTCTTGACCGAATGGGGTGGAGAACTCCCCGACAATGTCGAGAACATGATTGCCCTGCCATCATCGACCGTCGCGATGGATCTCATCGGCAATCGGTTAGCCAATCACCTCGTCGGCAATGCTGCCGACAACTCCCTCTACACAGGCACTTACATACCGGGTGAAACCCTAGACACCTTGGAAGGCGGCAAGGGAAACGACACCTATTATGTGGGTTTTGAGGATGTTCTCATCGTAGAGAAAGCTGGGGAAGGTATCGACACCGTACAGCTAAGGGGCAATATCGGCGTCCCTTCGTTTGCTCTTCGCGAAGGTTCCGAAGTCGAGATCATTCGTGCTGATGACCGCTCCACGCTAGGTGTTACTATCACCGGAAATAGCTATGGCCAGTCCATCTATGGTGGGTCAGGCGATGACGCTCTAGACGGCGGCGGTGGTGGGGATACGCTGATTGGCGGTTTCGGCAAGGACACCTATCATGTGCGTTCCTTGGATAACGTTATTGTTGAGATTGATCCATACCCCGAGCTCTATCGCGAGACGGACACTGTCATTGCCCATTTAGACTACACTCTGAGTTCAGCTGTCTCGATAGAGATTCTCCGCGCGGCTAGCGAAGCTGGTTCTCTCTCGCTCACCGGCAACTCCAGCGCCAACACGCTGGTCGGTAACGATTCCGGCAATACGCTTTCCGGCGGCGGCGGTCTCGACACTCTCCAAGGTGGCAAAGGGAGTGACCGCTTCGAGGTCGATGCCGACGACGTGGTGGAAGATGCGGGAGGCCGCGACACTCTCGTAGCGATGGCGTCCGGTGTTTACACGCTTGCGAGCGGGATCGAAAACGCTGTCGCGCGCGATGGCATCGCCGGAATTTATCTGACCGGTAATGGCGGCGCCAACGTTCTGTCGGGCAACAGCCTGTCGAACACTCTTTCGGGAGCAGGCGGCGATGACGATCTGCGGGGACGGGATGGTGACGACGTTCTCCAGGGTGGTGAGGGCGACGATAATCTCGAGGGCGGCGCTGGCGCCGACCAACTGATAGGTGGTGCCGGCATCGATACGGCCGATTACGCGGGTGCCAAGACGAGATTGACCGTTAGCCTCGATGATCCGACCCAGAATACGGGTGAAGCCACAGGCGACACGTTCTCATCGATCGAGAACATTGTCGGTTCTGACTATGCCGACCTACTCATTGGATCGAACGGTGCGGCCAATACCCTTTCCGGTGGCCTCGGCAACGATACGCTGATCGGTATGGGCGGCAATGATGTCCTGAGAGGTGGCGGGGGCAAGAACACGGCGGTCTATGAGGGCAGCTTCTCCAGCTACACGATCATCACCCAAGCCGACGGATCGTTGCGAGTCTCCGACAGCGTCAAGTCACGCGGGGGCACCGACATTCTCGTGGATGTCCAGGAGCTCAAATTTGCCGATCTGATGTTCCGAACCGCCAATCGCGAACCGACGGAACTCGCTTTGTCCTCCAGTCTGGTCAAGGAAAACACCTTGGCCTCCACGATCGTTGCTACATTGTCGGCCGTCGATATGGACGGGGACGACATCCGTTACACGCTTGTCACGACGGATAGCCCTTTTGCCATCGATGGCAACAACCTCATTCTGGCCGGAAGTTTGGATTACGAAACCAAGGCCCAATACAACGTCACCATCAAGGCCCATAACGGCTATGGGGCGGGAACCGTCAAAACTTTTACCTTCGATGTTCTCGACATCTTCGAGCCTGCCACTGCCGATGCGGTTGACACACAAGGCAATCAAATTCTGCAAGGCGGCAAAGCAAATGATCGTCTTCAGGGGAGCGATGGCAACGACAAGCTCTACGGTCGCGTGGGCAAGGACATACTGACCGGAGGTTTGGGTCAGGACATCTTCGTGTTCGATACCAAGCCGGGACGGAAAAACATCGACAAGATCACGGATTTCGAGGTGAAGGACGATACGATCCATCTAGCCAAACCGGTGTTCAAGAAGATGGCGAAGAAGGGTGTGATCAAGAGTTCGGAGTTCTACAAGGGCACCCAGGCGCACGATAAGGATGATCACATCATCTACAATAAGAAGACGGGTGCGTTGTACTACGATGCCGACGGCACCGGCGCGCAGGCTCAGGTCCAGATCGCCACGCTCTCCAAGAACCTCAAGCTCACCTATAGAGACTTCTTCGTGATCTGATCCCACGGCCGAAGTTCAAGGAAACCTTGATCCTAGGATGCGATCCCCCCGCTGGCTCAGCGCTCGCGCCAGCGGCATGGGTCTGTTGATCGGCACTGGACGGGCCTGGTGGACTCTGCGTGCCAAGGCAAGCGCTCAAACAGGCGCTGTCAAAGTATTTTCAGAATGGTCGCGCGGCGTTATCAGGGCGCCGCAGTCGGGCGGACGCACGAGTTAACGGGACAACACCGCTTTTTTGCGCGAGAGTACTTAGATCAAGAAGTCCAGCTCTGTGAGCTTTAATCCCTTGGTGAGCTTTGCGAAAAGGATTGCCTTGATCTCGCCAGATCCATCCGCATCATAGTATAGTCTTCCCGTGCGGGGGTTATAAATAATCCGATCATCGGCATCAGCAGCTTTCTGGCCTACACAGAAAGCTGCTGCATCTAGAACCTTGTGGCCAGTGATCTCCTTGAACACGGCCTTGCTAAGGCGGAAGGAGTCATCCTTCACGCGAAAATCCAGGACTTTGTCGACGTTCTTTTTATTCAGTTCGGTATTGAATACGAATATGTCGCGACCGCGGCCTCCTTTTAATGTGTCGGAACCGCCGAGGCCGTTGATAGTGTTGGCGCCAGCATTGCCCTCAATGATGTTGGCATAACCGTTACCTTTCAGATTAAGAGCGGATTTGCCCTTCGGATCCACGGTGCGCAGAAGTTCGATCTCGGCTGCAGAGGTAAGGTCATAGGAACCGGACGCGATAACGACGTCAAAACCCTCACCGTCCGCTTCGAACAGGACGTCGTTGGGATTGTCTACATTGTAGAGATCATTGCCATGACCTCCGCAAAGAACGTCTGGTCCCCTACCACCGTCTAAAAGGTCGTTCCCCAAACCTCCTTCAATATAGTCGGCGCCGTCCCCACCATTGAGCACATCGTCTTCGTCTCCCCCGAAGAGGTTGTCGGCCTGCGCGCCGCCGTCGATAGTGTCGTTACCCTTGCCTCCGTCAAGGATATCGGTTCCCTCATCACCTGTGATCAGGTCATTTCCCGAGCCACCATCAATATGATCGGCGCCGTCTCCTCCTGACAGTGTATCATTGTCGCCTCTGCCGCTGATACGATCGCTTCCCGCACCAGCGTTGATGATGTCTGCAAGCCCCCCTCCGGCGAGAACATCATCACCAGAGCCAGAATAGAATTCCATTCTTTCAAACCCGCTCAGGCGCGTTCCATCGAGCATCGTCGTAGTGTCCTTGACCAAAACGTCGAACACAAAAGAGAGCTCCTGATCGGAACGATCGATAATGAGGTAATCAATGCCGTCACCGCCGATCAAGATCTCCATCGCACCGCCCGTCGGACCCTGCCCGAGTCTGCTGATCACCAGATCATCTCCGTCCCCTGCGGCGATGTAATCTGCACCCTCTCCTCCATCTAGCGTGTCGTTGCCGCCCTCGGACAAAATGACCTGATTACCAGCTCCGCCGATCACCTCGTCATCGCTTGCGAGAAGGTATCTCAACAAGGCGCCCGGACTACCTTCGAGGCGCAATCTCTCAACTTGCGGCAAAGTTAAACCTGGTGCTAACCCGGTTACCGTGACGGCTACGATGCCGTTTTTAACAAGAGAGAAGCCAGTAAGGATGCCGCTGCTCGGGACGCCAGGGGCCGAATATGTAAAATCGGCCCCTTCAAGTCGAAGCAACGTGAACCTCGCATCTCCAATTTCGAATACGCTGGAGATCGCTGTCGTAACCAGGTCGATCTCGTTCGGAATGTTCAAGAGCGCATCGTTTGGGTCGATGCTCTGGTTGAATGTAATCTTCGCCATGATTGATCCGTCGGTGCTGCTATTCCCAAGCTGGGAACGCTTCGTGACTGCTGCAGTAATTGTACTGAGGGTATGCCTAGCGTTTGAGAGTCAGGCGACTAGGGCTTTATGTTTGCGATTCCTCTCATGCCTGCTTTAATTTCCTCGGTGACACGATAGAGATCATCGCGATTGGCGATCACGGTTGGCCTGATGATCACCAAGAGCTCCGTCTTCCTTTGGTCGCGGACAGCGTTACTGGTGAAGGCGGCTCCGAGAATTGGAATGTCTTTCAGAAGCGGGATGCCGTCTTTACCGGTCTGACGATTCGATGAGATGAGGCCCCCAAGAACAATTTCTGCGCCGCTTTGCACCGCGACAGAACTATTGATCTTCCGTTGCCTGATCGTCGGAGAATCGATGTTGGAGGTGGATGTGGGAACCACGTCACTAACCTCTTGAGAGATATCGAGCATCACGAGGCCGCTTGCATTCACGCGGGGGGTAACCGTCAGGATGATGCCCGTATCCTTCAACTCGATATCATTGACGACAGGGGCTTCTGGGTTCGTTACGCTGCGAGCGGCCCGCGTCGCGATCGGGACTTGGTCCCCTACCTTTAGAGTTGCTGTCTCGTTATCGAGAACTGTGAGCGCCGGCGACGAGATGACTTCTAAATTGGTAACCTTCTCGAGCGCATTCACAACAAGACGTCCCTGCGGTACGTTGAAGACGTAGTTGAAGCCCGCGAGAGTTGAGGATGGATTTGATACCCCGTCGTTCAACGAAACGCCGTGTAAACCCTGTTGGAAATACCAGCGGACGCCGTAACGCAACGCGTCATTGAGCCCTACTTCAGCGATTGTTGCTTCGATTAGGACTTGCGTCGGAAGGACATCGAGCCGACGGATCGCCGATTCGATAAGGGCATATGTTTCGGGGCGCGCCATGACGACAAGGGAATTGGTGGAGGTATCAGCGCGTACCTGGACACCCTGCAGCGGATGGTCTCCCTCCTGCGCCCCCTGACCAGGAGCGACATTTAGGGCAGCAGGCTCTATCTTTGCAGCGCCGCTGGCGCCTATGGCGTTTCTTGAGGGAGAGGTTGAGTCGGCATTGGAGGAAGCGTCCCCTTGTCCGAGAAGCATTCCACTAAGGATCTTGGCTATATCGGCGGCACGGCGGTTCTGGATCTGGAATACTCGGACCTGCCTGCTGTCGCTATCGGATTGGTCGAGATTCTGAATCCAAGTTCTGGCACGTTCAAGCGACGCTGAAGACCTCGTCATCAATAGAATTGCGTTCATCCTTTGAATCGGAAGCGCTCGAAAGGCACCGTCGTTACCCGCGCCGAACATCTGGACGACTTCCGTCGCTACCGCCCCAGCATTCGCGTCCTTCAGCGGCATAAGCGCGAAGGACATGCCTAGCATCCGGTCCACATCAAGCGTTCCCAAAAGCTGAACGAGTGGATCGAGATCCGTCGGGGCGCCGGAGAGAATAAGATACCGCCCTTCGACGTTGGATACGATTTCCGTCCCACTCGATGCCAACGGTTGAAGTGCCGCACGCGCTTGCTCTGCGTTCAAGAAACGCAAGGGCATAATACGGATATTCTCTCCAACCGGTCCCCGGTCTCCGCCATTGCTTCGCCCGGCGACACGGAATGCACCGTCGGCTTTCGTCAATGCCGCTCCATGGAGATGGAGGACATTGCGGACCAGGGATACGGCGGCTTGGCGCGTTACGGCGTCAGTCGTTCGAACTGTTACGCGCCCTGTAAGGGCGGGGTCGACAATGACGTTCTCCTTCAGAACATCATCGAAGACGAGACGCACGAAATCTTGAAGATCGGCATTCACGAAGTTCAGGCTAACTTTCGATCCGTTCTCCGTGATCTGAACCGGCTCGCTGGCCTGTTCGCCACTTCCCGTAGCTTCTCGCCCGAGATCCGTGTAGCCTGTCCTACGGTCAACTTCCTTGGCGACAATTGGGCCATCATTGCCGCGCTCAGGGCGCCCTGAGGTCAGGAATGATGCTTGAGGACCCAGCAAGCTGTAACGGGAACTCTCTCCTTCGGGTGAGGGAGACATGCACCCTGACAGGACGATCGCTCCGGCAAAGGCTGCGAAGCCAATTACGCCATTCATGATGCACCTCAAGACAGTCCAATCTACTCCCCTTAGTCCGTGATGTTCGGGCGGGTGAGGGCGCCACTTCATCCACAGGTAGCACCGGATGCGCCATCGTTGTGCACGTAATGGTTGTGGATAAAGATAATAACATCGCAAAAAATCAACTAACAGTTGTCCAGCTGGTGCATCTAGGAACACGAACCTAGCAATGTCCGAGTCTGAGCGTGAATTTGTTTCCTGTTTCCAGCTGCCGTTCCCGGCCCGTTCGGGTGGGAATGGCCTTCCTGCTCGCAGCTTTCGTTAGCCTTCCGCCAACGACAGTGGCCCTCGCGGAGGCAGCAGGTTCTCCAGCCCCGCTTGCCGCCAACTCTTCCAGGGTAATGAGTGTGGGGACTCAAGGCGGCACGAGCACGCCTGCCACTACGACAGCATCACCCTCAACCTCTTCGGACGTTAAAGCCAGCCGGAGCGGCGCGGACACTTCGGTCGATTCGGGCGGTAAATCCGGTGCCGCTTTGGTGGAGAAGAATTCTTCCCCTGCCGCACCGGGAGCGAAGACAACCGGAGCAACGCCCTCCAGCAACGCCGCTCCCGCCACAAAGACCAAGGGAGCTGGCCTAACGGCAGGCGCGGACAGTACGCCCGAAGCCGCGAAGGGCGAAGTGGACGACAAGGCTGCATTACTTCCCGATGCTCCCTATAGCGGCAGCTATACGCATTCGATTGCCATCCAGGTTCCCGGCTTTCGGGGGTTGGAACCCAATCTGCGTCTCACGTACGATTCGGGGCGCGGGTTAAGAGGCGGTGGGACGCTTGCCGGTTTTCTGGGGACCGGCTGGTCTCTCGACGGCGTATCCAGCATCGTTCGTGTCTCTCAGGGCCGCGGTACGCCGAACTTCGACGGTGCCGACGTCTTTCTGTTGGACGGGGAAGAGCTCGTCCCATGTCCGATCAATTCAACAGCGCCGAGCTGTGCGAGCGGGGGCAATTACGTCTCCAAGGTCGAGAGTTACCGGCGCTTCTCCTACTCGGTCGCGGACAGGCAATGGAAGGTCACAGCGCGGGACGGCACCGTCTATCTCTACAAGGCCTCCGGCGTGGTGAACCCGAGCCTCTCGGGGGACGCCAACCTTCAGGATCGATATAACTTCCTTCTCACCTCCGCGACGGACCGGCACGGTAACGTCGTCCAATATACCTATGCCTGTCCGTCCGGAGCCGTCTGCTATCCATCGAAGATCGCGTATAACAGGACCGACATCATCTTCTATCGCGAGGCACTGCCAACCAGCGCGATGACGATAGCCAATGGCGGCAACGATCTCGGGCAGATCACATTCCGGCTCAAGACGATTCTCGTACGCACGGGTGGCAAGCCTGTGCGGGCCTACAAGCTCACCCATGAGGCTTCACCGATAACCGGCTCCGGCCGGCTCACGAAAGTGCAGGAATTCGGCAAGAACGTCACCCTCGACGCCGGCACCGTGGTTGACGGTTCGCGATTGCCGGCGACCGCGTTCACCTATTCGTCCGACGCGATCGGGTTCCAGGAGGCATCGGGGGAGAAGATCCCGGTGGACTATACGAGCCACGTGGTTCTTGACCTGAACGGTGACCAACGCAGCGATGTCGTCGGTTATTTCTGCAAATCGGACCTCTGCCACTTTGTTCATTCGACGGATCCGATAAACGCCGCCACCGCGACCGATTGGAAGAAAGCGCCGGCACAATCCGATATCGCCAAGGGGCATACCCTTACGGGAGATCGCTGGCTCACAGGCGATTTTCTCGGCGATGGCAAACAGCAGTTGATGCGGATCATCTCCTGGAGTGATGAGAAGTGCTCCAAAGATGGAGGGTGCACGACGGAGGTGGGAACACAAGCCACCCTCTACCGGTGGAGCGTCGCCGGGGTGGAGATGATTCTAGGGGAGCATTGGTTCAGCCTGCCGATCGGTGATCTTGCCAACAAGGCGATAGCGGGTGATTTCAACGGCGACGGCAAGACGGAACTCTTCTTCGATCACTTACTCGTCCCGGCAGGTGTCGAAGGTCGTTACATCGTAGGGCCGCTCCCCGCTTGCGGCGGACTCTTCAACTATCAGACCCAGACCGGCGACTTTAACGGTGACGGCAAGACCGACCTCGTCTGCCACAGCGCGGACGTGTCGCTCGGCACGTCCGTGGCGATCCTCCTGCGGGACGAGGCCACTGGCCGCTTCCAGGCGCAGGAGGCGTTGAAGATCAACGCCGAGGCGGATGTCGCGACGGAGATCATGGTCGGGGACCTGAACGGCGACGGCAAGAGCGACCTCGTTCTCCTGAACAAGGATTTCTTTACGGCCCGTGTTCTGTTGTCCAACGGCAGCCGGCTCATCAACGGTCCGCGCCTCCAGCTTACGTTTGCAGTCCAAGGCGCCCTCGTGGGCGATCTCGAAGGTGATGGCCGTTCCGATATTTTCATTCCCTCGAGCTGGGTCAATGTGGCCGGCAAGGTCATCCGCTACAAAGGCGCCACGCTCGTTCAGGAAACTCTGCCGAACGTGACCGGCAGCAATGTCGTCGCGCGGGTCGGCGATTTCGATGGGGACGGCAAGACGGACTTTTTTACGGATAAAGTCTGGACCTCTTCCGGAAAGCCGCAGGACCTTCTCACCAAGGTCAAGAATGCCTGGGGCGGCATCACGGATATCGCCTACGAACCTTCCACGACAACGCCCAACACCCGCTTGCCGTTCGTTCTGCAGCGGGTTTCGTCGATCAAGCGGGACGACGGGCGCGGCAATATCACGAAGACCGGGTTCTCCTATTCCGGAGGCCTCTACGACTATGCGCACCGTCGTTTCTTCGGCTTCAAGAACGTCGCAATGAAGCTGCCCTGCATCGCTGGCGAGACAGCATGCCCGGTGCGGACTTACGAATTCCGGCAGGATGTCGCCTCGGCGGGCAAGATCGAGAAACTCACCGTCTCGGCCGGCCCGATCTCGGGCACCAGTACGCTGCGCGTCCTCGACGAGGAATGGACCGTCAATACGGCGACCATTCCTTATTGGTCGCGCAACACCGCCACGACGACGACGGACACGCTGGTGGGCGGCACCCGCACGAAGAAGGTCAAGCGCACCTTCGATGGCTACGGCAATCGAACGTCCCTGACGGAATACGGGACCGGCGCCAACCGCACCACGCGCTGGGGCTTCTATCCGAACAAGGCTTCCTACATCGTCAACCGGCCTGGCATCGAGCGCGTCTATAACGGCACGGCGGATACGCCGGATCCCGACAATGAGATCGCCCGCACTCTCTTCTATTACGACGGCCAGACCAGCAGCTACGGCACGCCTCCCGTGCGGGGCGACGTGACCTGGACCCGCCGCTGGCTGAAGGAGAAGAATACCTTTGTCGGCCGCACGGCGAGCTACGACCGCTATGGCAACCGGATCAAGACCACGGATGAGATCGGCCGAGAAACCGTCACCACCTACGATCCGACCTATCGCATCTTTCCCGTCCAGGCGGTCACGGGAGGGGTGACGGTTCAAACCTCCATCTGGGATGTCCAGTGCGGCAAGCCGACGAGCACGACCGACCTGACGGGCCTTGCCACGACCCTGACCTACGACGCCCTCTGCCGTCCTGCTTCGGTGACCAAGCCCGGCGGCGAGACGACGCGCTGGACGTATAACAGCCTCGGCGATCCCGACCTGCAGCACATCGATACGATCACGCCGCTCGACGGCGGCACCATCACCGCCGCCTCCTACCGGGACGGGTTCGGGCGGGTCTGGCGCACGGCGCGCAGCGCGCCCGGCGGACGCATCCTGGTCGATCTCGACTACAACCCGCGTGGAGAGCAGCAGAGCCGGACGCTGCCCTATGACGAGGGCACTTCACGCTACCTGACGAAGTTCGATTATGACGGCCTCGACCGGCCGGTGAAGGTTACGCGGCCTGACGCTACGGCGGTGACGAGCGCCTACAAGGCCAGTCCCGTCAGCTTCGACATGGTCGAAACCCGTGACGAACTCGGCCGCATCGCGCGCGTGCACCGGGATGTCGATGGCCGCACGGTGCGGGCCGACCGGCCCTATACCGGCGGGGACTTCCTGACGACCACGATGACTTACGACCGGCTCGGGCGCCTGACGTCGGTTACGGATCCGCGCGGCAGCCCTTGGTTCTACGCCTACGACACCCTTGGGCGGCGCACCGCGGTCAAGGATCCCGACCGGGGCACATGGATCTATGTCTACAACGACGCCGGCGAGTTGGTGGAGCAGACCGATGGGCGGGGAGAGAAGACCGCTTTCGTCTATGACGCTCTCGGACGCCTGACCACCAAGACAGTGCGGGTGGGCACGACGCGGCCCGAGGTGACCACGAGCACCTATGGCGAAGCGGGGAGCGGCGCCAATGGCGGCAAGCTGGTGTCGCTGTCGAACGCGGCGGCGACGATCCGCTACGGCTATGACGGCAACGGGCGGCGGACCACGGACACCTACGAGATCAAGAAGGCGGATGGCAGCATCGCGGAAAAGCATGTGCTGGTCACCGGCTACGAGCCGGGCGGACGGGTGAAGCGGCGGGAATGGGCGCTCGCGGGCGCCACGTCCGGCCGTCTGGAGAACTGGAGCTACGACGCAGCCGGACGCCTGACGGCGATCCCGGGCCAGATCGCGTCGATCACCTATGACGCGAGCGACCGTCCGCTGGTGTCGTCCTACGCCAACGGCACGGCGATGCGGCGGAGTTACGATGCGAGGCGCGGGTGGCTGACGCAGCTCTCCGGGCCGGGGCTCGACCTGACGTATGAGCGAGATCTCGCCGGGCGGATCGGGGTGATCCGCAGCCCGTCCGGCGCGGAGAGCTTCACCTTCACCTACAACCCGTCTGATTGGCTGTTGTCGTCGACGCGGGGCGGGGAGCGGCAGAACTTCGTCTACGACGTGGCGGGGAACATGGTGGCGCAATCCGGCCCGACGCCGATGGGCGCGGCCTTCCCCTCGCCGGGCTCGCCGCACCCGCATGCGCCGTTGACGGTCAACGGCGAGACGCAGTTCTACGACAACAACGGCAACCTGCTCGGCGGGGGCGGGCGGAATATCATCTGGGACGGGGAGAACCGTCCGATCGAGATCCGGGCGGGGGGCATCGTCGCGTTCGTGTATGGCCCGGACGGGGCGCGGCTGAAGAAGACGGTGAAGACCGACTCGTCGGATGTGGGGCGCACGACGCTGTTCCTGGGTCCGGACTTCGAGCGGGCGCCGGGTCCGGCGGCGACGCCGGAGCGGGGTCAGTGGACGCTCTATCCGCATCCCGACATCCGCCTGCAGCCCGGCGCCGGCGGCGAGAGCGCGGTGGTCCACCGCGACCACCTGTCGAGCCCGCGTCGCCTGACGAGGGCGCTCAGTGGCGCGCCGCTCGCCGCCACGATCCACCGGGCCTTCGGCGAGAAGATCGTGGTCTCCGGCGCGGCGGCGCTCGACACGCACGGCTATATCGGCGAACGCGAGGACGCCGAGCTCGGCCTCGTCTACCTCAACGCCCGCGTCTACGACCCTAAGACGGGCCGCTTCCTCTCACCGGACAGCCTCGATCCGACCCTGCCGGGCGTCGGGACGAATAGGTATGCGTATGCGTCTAACAACCCAATCAATCGCCTCGATCCGAGCGGCAATGCCTCGGACGACAGCTCTGACTATGGTGCTGGCGGTGACATCAATGACGGGCACCAGAGCACGACGGATGTAGCGCGCGACTATGAAGGCAAGAATCCGAGCCCTGCTGGCAGATCAGAGGGTGGAGACTGGTCAAAGGAGGATGAGGCCTTTGCTACACATGGTGTAGGAGCTTTTGTTGGAAAAGTGCCGGGGGGCAACCTGAAGACACCGAGCTTAGCAGCGTCCACCGAGGAGCTTGATGTTGATGAGACGGGCAGCACAAAATCGCCTACAGTCAAATGCGCGGACTGCGGAAAACCAATCGGTGGCGTAATTAAAAACCCAACTGGCTCAGGCTTCATATGTGAGGATTGTGCATTAAAAACATATGATATTGATATTAGAAAAGCGAAGGATCGAGATCGCTTTATAGGTAACTGAGGAATTTCAGGGATTAGCAGGCCTTGGGACGAGCAATATGTTAGAAGACTTAAGTTACGAAGTGCATACAGGGAATGAGCTGGGATTAATGCGGGAACGGCGAAAGCCTTTATCCGTTTTCTCCAAAGTTGTCTTTGAAGGGGATAGCGGCGAATGCGAGCAAGGATTTTCAGAGTTCGTGCAAGCCGGTACATTCGTTACCCACGAGATGTTCGATCTTTGGGATGAGCCTGCTATTATTCATGGTAAGGTTGCTGTGGGTTACCGGATTCGTTTGTATGCATTAAAGGACGAAGCATGGCGAATTCCAGCCTACTTGCTTCTCAGAAAAGTTTCGGAAAAATGCCGCTGGAATGAGGCTCTTGAGCGGCAAGAGGGTGCGCTTTTAGGTTATACGGAAACCCAAGTCGACGAGTGGTTGGACAGACATTATAAAAAGAATGCGGGCTGGGCATGTTTTACTGTCTATGCATTAGTGGAGGAACACGTTTTAGAAGGCATAATTGAGCTTGGGCGACGAGCATTTCCGAAAAATTTCTTGCAAAGCGCCCATTTAGCTATCGTCAATCAAGTGCCAGCTCGTTCTGTTTTTGAAGAGGCAGAGTTGTTGCAAAATGAATCTCAAAAAATAATTCGATTTGGCGTAACGAAAGACTTTTTTTTGGACAGTTTAGAGCGTCTTCCGTTGGAAAGAGGCTCGCTCCTCTCACCACTCAGTCAGGTTGGTACCCGCGAACTGAACGAGGCGCTTGTTACGCTCATCGAGATTCGAGAATGATAAGGACTACTGTTAACTGTACGATTCGCTGCGTCGAACGCGGCGGCGACGATCCGCTACGGCTATGACGGCAACGGGCGGCGGATCACGGACACCTACGAGATCAAGCAGACCGATGGCAGCATCGCGGAAAAGCATGTGCTGATCACCGGCTACGAGCCGTGCGGGCGAGCGAAGCGGCGGGAATGGGCGCTCGCGGGCGACACGTTTGGCCGTCTGGAGAACTGGAGCTACGACGCAGCCGGACGCCTGTCCACAAAACAGAGGACCTCATTTTAACTACGGCGATGGGCATTATGACTACTGATGTAAAAATGACTTATTGCGACGACATCGCAATTGATTCAGAATCGCCTCTTCCTCTGAAGGACGAAAATTTCGGGTTAACACCGAAAAATATCGAGTCTTACTTTCTCGAAGAAAACTTATGCCATTAATTACAAAGAAAATTTAGATCAATGCTTGGAGAAATTTAACGCTTCATTGCTCCGTGATTTGAAACTCGCAAGGGAGCCTGAAACCTTTATCTGATACGTTCCTACCATCATCTGGGACGGGGAGAGCCGTCCGATCGAGATCCGGGCAGGGGGCATCGTCGCGTTCGTGTATGGCCCGGATTGGATAGGCTCGGGAATAATTATGGATGGAAATAAGAAATGACAAAGCTTAATAATGAAGTAGTTTGTTGTTTTTGTGGTCATGGTATAGTAGAGAATTTATCTGAACCACTCGTTATGCGAGTAGGGGGGAAATTTTATATCTCAGATTATGATAAAGAGCGTCAGATGCTTTTTTGTCATATAGAGTGTCTTGAAACTAAATTGCATAAAAGCATTGTTTTTTTGCCATCAATATTTCATGATGATGATGGTATCAGTTAATATAATTCTTATTGCATGAGATATATAAAGAGATTTTCGTAAATAACGTTGATCGCAAATGTTATCGCGCTCATGCCCGAAATTTGTACTTAGGGGAGCATAGGCGGGGGGCAGTGGACGCTCTATCCGCACCCCGACATCCGCCTGCAGCCCGGCGCCGGCGGCGAGAGCGCGGTGGTTCACCGCGACCACCTGTCGAGCCCGCGCCGCCTGACGAGGGCGGTCAGTGGCACGCCGCTCGCCGCCACGATCCACTGGGCCTTCGGCGAGAGGATCGTGGTCTCCGGCGCGGCGGCGCTCGACACGCACGGCTATATCGGCGAACGCGAAGACGCCGAGCTCGGCCTCGTCTACCTCAACGCCCGCGTCTACGACCCCAAGATGGGACGTTTCCTCTCGCCCGACAGCCTCGATCCGAGCGGCAATGCCTCGGACGACAGCTCTGACTATGGTGCTAGCGGGGATATCAATGACGGGCACCAGAGCACGACAGATATAACGCGGGATTACGACGCTGCCGAGGCGCGCGGTGACGTCAGCCCCGCAAAAGGCCCCGAAGGCGGCGATTGGTCAACAGAGCAGTTCGAATTCGCCACAAGCGGATCCATCTGGGGTGGTGTCTATGGACGGATCACCGGGATTGCTCCCCCGCCTGGCGCCACACTTGGCCCTGAGGTGGCATGCGGCACAGCGAGATACCAGCTGGGAGGAGGATTTGCGGTGGTCAGCACTAAAACCGTTCGGTTCTACGACTTTACAGGCTGGGCAGTACTTGATGTCGACATTCCTGGACATCACAACGCAGCAGAGATGCATTCTTGGGTAGGAGGTAAGAGAGGGGGCGACATAGGATTCACCGCTTGGGGCTGGTAGCGCTTAGTCACGTGGCATATAGTACATATCAAAGAATTTTTTCATTTTCGAATGCTCTATGTAGAGGCTTAAAATGGAGGATTTACAGTCGATTGAGGGTTGGGTCGACCTATTGAATTGGTTCGGTTACACCCCATCGTTTCACGACGCTGAAATCTTGAGTCTTCATCTTGAGCGCGGCGGATTAAGTACTCTTAAAGTCTACACGTGGAACGTTACGCGGGATGTTGATAAAAAAGGTTACGGTATTCACGACCGGCATGTTGTCGTAACCTTCACGATGGAGGATATTCTAGATCTCCATCTTGAGGGCTTCAGCTCGCAGAATGTGATCGGTAATCTAGAGTTACGCCGATTGCATCTAGACGCTCCAACTTTTGGCATGCAATGGCTTCGACCAACTCAACCGCCCTCAAAAAGCGCCTATGAGTTAAGCATTCAACCCTGTTTTGGTCTTTCGGGCTCTATACAAGCTCGCCGTGTCAGCATTTCACTCGCACCCGGTAAACTGATCTGATTTTCAGTCATAGATGGAGAGGTAGGAAGGTCACTGAGCTGAGAAACAGCTCGCTATCCTCTCCTGCATCCCAAGGGCCTTTGGCGACAAGATCTGGTCACCGACGCGGCGGCGACGATCCGCTACGGCTATGACGGCAACGGGCGGCGGATCACGGACACCTACGAGATCAAGAAGGCCGATGGCAGCATCGCGGAAAAACACGTGCTGATCACCGGCTACGAGCCGGGCGGGCGGGTGAAACGGCGGGAATGTTCGCTCGCGGGCGGGCCAGCCTTCACAGTAGACAGAGATACTCTGGGGGGCTGTGCAAATGAGGGGACTCGTTCCATGAGTGATGTTGATGTTTCTGTTCGATGGTTAAGCAATCAAAAGCGATATAGGGTGCCTTTGCTTTCGACAGTTGCAAGGTTTCCGCATCAACCATACTCGGACTGGCGAAAAGAGGCGTGGAGTGTCGTACTTAGCTTCAATGAAGCGCCCTTATTATCCGAATCGGTTTCGATCGGCAGAGCAAAGTTTCTCTCCCCAGACGCCCCTCACGACTGGCTAAAAAAATGCGAGTTCAAACTCTTGGACGGGGATCGTGAGATCGCGGAGGTGAAGGCTCTGTAGTTGCTGGTCCTACGCCAACGGCACGGCGATGCGGCGGAGTTACGATGCGAGGCGGGGGTGGCTGACGCAGCTCTCCGGGCCGGGGCTCGATCTGACGTATGAGCGAGATCTCGCCGGGCGGATCGGGGTGATCCGCAGCCCGTCCGGTGCGGAGAGCTTCACCTTCACCTACAACCCATCTGATTGGCTGTTGTCGTCGACGCGGGGCGGGGAGCGGCAGAACTTCGTCTACGACGTGGCGGGGAACATGGTGGCGCAGTCCGGTCCGACGCCGATGGGCGCGGCCTTCCCCTCGCCGGGCTCGCCGCACCCGCATGCGCCGTTGACGGTCAACGGCGAGACGCAGTTCTACGACAACAACGGCAACCTGCTCGGCGGGGGCGGGCGGAATATCATCTGGGACGGGGAGAACCGCCCGATCGAGATCCGGGCGGGCGGCATCGTGGCGTTCGTGTATGGCCCTGACGGGGCGCGGCTGAAGAAGACGGTGAAGACCGACTCGTCGGATGTGGGGCGCACGACGCTGTTCCTGGGTCCGGACTTCGAGCGGGCGCCGGGTCCGGCGGCGACGCCGGATCGGGGTCAGTGGACGCTCTACCGCATCCCGCGGGAATAATTATGGATGGAAATAAGAAATGACGAAGCTTAATAATGAAGTAGTTTGTTGTTTTTGTGGTCATGGTATAGTAGAGAATTTATCCGAACCACTCGTTATGCGAGTAGGGGGGAAATTTTATATTTCAGATTATGATAAAGAGCGTCAGATGCTTTTTTGCCATATAGAGTGTCTTGAAACTAAATTGCATAAAAGTATTGTTTTTTTGCCATCAATATTTCATGATGATGATGGTATCAGTTAATATAATTCTTATTTCATGAGATATATAAAGAGATTTTCGTAAATAACGTTGATCGCAAATGTTATCGCGCTCATGCCCGAAATTTGTACTTAGGGGAGCATAGGCGGGGGGCAGTGGACGCTCTATCCGCACCCCGACATCCGCCTGCAGCCCGGCGCCGGCGGCGAGAGCGCGGTGGTTCACCGCGACCACCTGTCGAGCCCGCGCCGCCTGACGCGAGCGGTTGGCGGCACACCGCTCGCCGCGACGATCCACCGGGCCTTCGGCGAGAAGATCGTGGTCTCCGGCGCTGCGGCGCTCGACACGCACGGCTATATCGGCGAACGCGAGGACGCGGAACTCGGCCTCGTCTACCTCAACGCCCGCGTCTACGACCCGAAGACGGGCCGCTTCCTCTCCCCGGACAGTCTCGATCCGACCCTGCCGGGCGTCGGGACGAATAGGTATGCGTATTCGCTGAACGATCCGGTGAATAAGAAAGACCCGAGTGGGAATAGCGCCAATGCCACGAAAAGCGACGGTGATGAATCTGCCGGTAAGGCAAAGCGGGATTTTGAGGCGATTGGCCTCGAAGATCAGGACAAGAGCACAGAGGAACTTGAGCCTGAGGAGGAGAGGATAGTCGTTGCGCAGGCTGGTCCCATGGTCAGGCCTTCGATGCCGTTCAATTCGATGCGCGGACGGGCAACAGGAAACTTCGGGCGTGCTTTAGGCCCTTATTCACCTCAGTTTCCGCAGCTTGCGCCTTCAGGACGCCCACTGAATCTCGGTCCGACAGTTATCGGGCCGCCGAGAAATCAGGGTACGGTGCCTAACCTGCCAGCTGTGAGTTTGCAGGATGGCTACCCCCCTAACGCCGGGTTTGTAGCAACCCCGTCTTGGATTGATTTACAACCAGGCGCACGTATTGACAGGTATGGCGCGCCCTCCGGCACATTCATGTCACCCGCTGGAACTTCGTTTTCGGCTCGCAGCCTGCCGGGTCTGCCTGAAGACAGGATTTACAGCGAATACGAAGTTGCAAAGCCATTCCCAGTTCGCGCAGGTCCTGTTGCCCCAGCATATGGACAGCCAGGAGGTGGTACCCAATATCAAAGCCTTGTGCCTGTTCAGGATTTGGTAAGAGGGGGCTTTTTGAAGGAGATGAAATAATGAACCTGAGCGATATCCTCAATTTGAGAAGTTCTATAAAATACCCGCACACGATCAGAGTTCTGTCCGAGGCTTATGGCGCTGATGATGCCTTTTGCATTATATATGAAGACACAGGTATCTGGAGAGTTTATTATGTAGAAAGAGGAATAAAAAGTTTCCAGAAAGAGTTTAAAGCTGAGTCTGAGGCGTGCGAATATTTATATAAGCTTATTTCGGAATATGGCCTTTTAAACCGGTAACCTTGATTGACCTGAAAGTGATTCGCCTTTGAGGGAGAACAGGGACGGCCATTTGCTCGTGATGCATAGCGATGCCTTTTGCTTAGGGCAAGGCTGACAAGATGCTGCTCACTCTCGGTTTCGTTTCGACACGGCTACGAAACCGGCCCGTTTGGCCGTCTGGAGAACTGGAGCTACGACGCAGCCGGACGCCTGACGGCGATCCCGGGCCAGATCGGGTCGATCACCTATGACGCGAGCGACCGTCCGCTGGTGTCGTCTTATGCCAACGGCACGGCGATGCGGCGGAGTTACGATGCGAGGCGCGGGTGGCTGACGCAGCTCTCCGGGCCGGGGCTCGACCTGACGTATGAGCGAGATCTCGCCGGGCGGATCGGGGTGATCCGCAGCCCGTCCGGTGCGGAGAGCTTCACCTTCACCTACAACCCGTCTGATTGGCTGTTGTCGTCGACGCGGGGCGGGGAGCGGCAGAACTTCGTCTACGACGTGGCGGGGAACATGGTGGCGCAGTCCGGGCCGACGCCGATGGGCGCGGCCTTCCCCTCGCCGTTGTCGCCGCACCCGCATGCGCCGTTGACGGTCAACGGCGAGACGCAGTTCTACGACAACAACGGCAACCTGCTTGGCGGGGGCGGGCGGAATATCATCTGGGACGGGGAGAACCGTCCGATCGAGATCCGGGCGGGCGGCATCGTGGCGTTCGTGTATGGCCCGGACGGGGCGCGGCTGAAGAAGACGGTGAAGACCGACTCATCGGATGTGGGGCGCACGACGCTGTTCCTGGGTCCGGACTTCGAGCGGGCGCCGGGTCCGGCGGCGACGCCGGATCGGGGTCAGTGGACGCTCTATCCGCATCCCGACATCCGCCTGCAGCCCGGCGCCGGCGGCGAGAGCGCGGTGGTCCACCGCGACCACCTCGCAAGCCCGCGCCGCCTGACGAGGGCGGTTGGCGGCACGCCGCTCGCCGCGACGATCCACCGGGCCTTCGGGGAGAAGATCGTGGTCTCCGGCGCGACGGCGCTCGACACGCACGGCTATATCGGCGAACGCGAAGACGCCGAACTCGGCCTCGTCTACCTCAACGCCCGCGTCTACGACCCGAAGACGGGCCGCTTCCTCTCCCCGGATAGCCTCGATCCGACCCTGCCGGGCGTCGGGACGAACCGGTATGCGTATGCTTCTAACAATCCAATAAACCGGATGGATCCGACAGGGCAGGCAGACGCAGGCGAAACGCAAATAGATGCTAAAACTGGTAGGGAGTTAGAGCGCGATGAAAAAGCGGAGGGCGCGACAGCAGGGCCAGAAGGAGAAGTTCGCAACCGTGAAGACACTGATCCTGCAGAAATTGTCACTGAGCAAAGTTTGGCAAAAAACCCTATGGTGGAGCGAGCAGGCGTTAAACCAGACGACGAAAAGACATTCCACGCATATACTGTCGATAAGGTCATTTGGGATCCTCAACTGGGGAAGCCCTCGACGGCCTCGAGACGTAGCGTTTTTGAAGCGCTGAGAAATGGGAATTTTGCGCCCGGTTTGAGCCCCGGTATCCGTGCAGACACTGGAGTAGTCTCGACACCCGCCATATTTGGCGTTACTGTTGGCCCAGTATTAACAATTGTTGATGTGAAGAATTTTACAATTACCAATTTAACTCTTGACGCACATCGGCTTGCACCAGGTGGAGTAAGTCTGCAAGTTGTTGTTAGTGACGGAGTTACTTCTGTTAGGACGGTGGGAGTAGGGAACGGTATTGCTGGCTCAGCAAATAATGCATTGGCATCGTCAACTTCGAATGCTGTTGTTGATAGTGCGCAAACTTCACTCTATGGAGGTACTGTTTGGGGTTATGATGCGAAAAGGGGGAAATGGTGAAACTAATTACGCTTACATTGGCGGTTGTTTCGATTTTCAAGTTTGGGGCCGTGTACGCCGTAGTGCTTCATCCTTTTATAGCGTTATGGTTAGTGCTGGTGTTGATGATCCCACAAATTGCATCGTCTGTGTTTTGGGCCGCATCAAACGCGTTACTGGCCGCGTTCGTACACTTTGCAGTGGCTCTCCCCTTGTGGCGCATTACGCTGCTTGGCGGATTTAAATCGTACACTTTGGCTGGTTATCAGTTAGTGCAGAATTATGAGGCGACACGGTATGGGTGGTGCCTTTTAGCTTTTGTGGCACTGGTAGATTTTATATTTTTCTTCATCACCCACACGATATTGGGATTTTTACTTACCAATAAGGATAGAGATTAATCCTTCGACACAATCGGAAGCTCGATATCAAAATTTGATACTGCCGTTGGAAGGCTTACGGCAGTCCCTGGTCCCACACCTACGACACCCTGGGGCGGCGCACCGCGGTCACTGTGCGCGGAGGTGTTTCGTTCCAAGACCGGGCGTTGACGCTTAATGATGTGGCAATTGAAGGCCCGGGAGTGAGAAGTTTGCGCGACAATCTTGGGACGGTAAAGTCGGTAGCTGATCAGGTCAGGACTGATTTGAGAACCCAGTTCCAGTGGGATGGACCCATGAAAGGTACGGCGATCCGCGAGGGGAGCAAATCCCAACCGCGCAATGGAATGGAATTTCAGATGAGCTTCTTAACAAAAGACTTCAGACCTATCCCAGTCTGGTGGGAGAGGTTGATGCTTCGGTTGCTTTTTGCCTTCCAGATCATCTCCAGGCGCGACGTCGAGTGGCTGTTGACGGTGCTGAAGAACCTGGGCTACAGCCACGCCTTCGCGATACGGTCTTTGTAATTTAAAGGACTTTCCTTCGCCGATGCAGAAGGAGTGGTCTTCAGTAGCAGAACATGGAGAGCCGAAAGCGTTGATTTGAAGCATTCGACTGAACTGCTTAGGAAATTTCTGAATGACAGCGAAGAATAGATCCGCTTATAAGTATGGAAACCAAGGCATTGAAAATTGGTACCTTAAAGATACTTTCTATATTCTTGACTGGAATAGCAACGATATCTGTTTCTGCAGAGGAAATTTTCGGAAAAGAATTGATATTTGCGTCAGAATTCTTGGCTATTAGAGCGGCTTTGCCGGAGATGGAGAGGAATAACATAAAGGATATAGAAGGATATGGATTTTTTGTAGTGGAGCGAGAAAACGAAATTTCTGTGACGATAGGGGATCCAAATTCCCCAGAGAGCTGTAGAGGGCAGTGCGGCCCAAAAGTATCTTTTACCGTGCGGCTTAGTAAAAAAGATCTTCGCGTTTTGGGTTCAAATTTTAATCGTTGATTGGTTGTGTAATTTGACTTTAGTTTATTAGATTTTGCGCGTGATTTATTGGTGAAGACCGTAACACCGCAGCGCGCCGTTGTCGCCGCACCCGCATGCGCCGTTGACGGTCAACGGCGAGACGCAGTTCTACGACAACAACGGCAACCTGCTTGGCGGGGGCGGGCGGAATATCATCTGGGACGGGGAGAACCGTCCGATCGAGATCCGGGCGGGCGGCATCGTTGCGTTCGTGTATGGCCCTGACGGGGCGCGGCTGAAGAAGACGGTGAAGACCGACTCGTCGGATGTGGGGCGCACGACGCTGTTCCTGGGTCCGGACTTCGAGCGGGCGCCGGGTCCGACGGCGACGCCGGATCGGGGTCAATGGACGCTCTATCCGCATCCCGACATCCGCCTGCAGCCCGGTGCCGGCGGCGAGAGCGCGGTGGTCCACCGCGACCACCTCGCAAGCCCGCGCCGCCTGACGAGGGCGGTCAGTGGCACGCCGCTCGCCGCGACGATCCACCGGGCCTTCGGCGAGAAGATCGTGGTCTCCGGCGCGGCGGCGCTCGACACGCACGGCTATATCGGCGAACGCGAAGACGCCGAGCTCGGCCTCGTCTACCTCAACGCCCGCGTCTACGACCCAAAGACGGGCCGCTTCCTCTCCCCGGACAGCCTCGACCCGACCCTGCCGGGCGTCGGGACGAACCGGTATGCGTATTCGCTCAATGATCCCATCAACTTGAGGGATCCGGGCGGAAACGAGGCGAACCTACCGGGCGAGAGCCCCTCCGACGCTACCCGCGATTACGAGGCGGCGGTGGCTAACAACGATCCTGGCCTTGCGAGTCAGCTTGCTGGGAATAATGAATGGTCCGCAACGCAAGAGCATATCTTCAACGAAATCAATGCGGTTGCTCAGGCGTGGTGGGCCGGGGCAGCCCTACCGACGCTGCACCAAAATCCAGTACCTGGAGCAACAGCTGCTATTCCTCCAGGCGTTGTACAGCCAGGAGGATTTGGATTCTCTTCTATGAACCTTGCAGCAATGGCTGCATTGGAAATCTACAATGCCAAGTCGATTATGTTTAATATTGAATTCGGTGGGCTCTTTTACGAGCAAAAAGGTAAGTATGGTTACACCGCTGTTAGTGGGACGATCGACACTTTGGACCCGAACCCCGCGAGAAATCCCGCTGGCACTACTATGACGGGGGATTGGCACACACACGGCGCCGAGAAGGCAACTCATTCCGTGAATGTGTTCTCCCCTCAAGACATTGAGGGCGCCCACCAGCTACGTGGCATTTCTGGGTATGCTGGATACACATCTTATCTTGGAACACCATCAGCCGGTTACCTGACTTACGAGCCGGGCTCAGGTAAACCTTTCTCAGGACGTTATGGGAACCTAAAATGATCAGGATCACGCTTCTCTGTATGGCATTGCTGACTGCATCTGCCCATGCGGAACCGCGTTCAAGTCTCAAAATAAGCTCGCTTCAGTGGTCAGCTATTCGAGCCGCAGAGGCAGAGGCCTTAAGATTTGACCCGCAGCTAATTGAAGATATGAAATATTATGAAGTTTGGGTTTATGATGAGGGGGATAATATAGAGGTTATTTTCACAGATAGCGGCGCTTTTGCTGCAAGAACATTGAGGCCCGGTAAGAAAATGGCGAAACATTTTGGATTCGCAGTTCTTTTAAGGAAGGATGGATTGACGGTTGTGCATTCTGCATTGCAACTCTAAACTAGGAAAATATTTCCGGCGCCGGGTTTATTTTTTGCAGCAGTAACCACGAGCACCTATGGCGAAGCGGGAAGCGGCGCGAATGGCGGCAAGCTGGTGTCGCTGTCGAACGCGGCGGCGACGATCCGCTACGGCTATGACGGCAACGGGCGGCGGACCACGGACACCTACGAGATCAAGCGGGCGGATGGCAACATTGCGGAAAAGCGTTAGAAAAAATGACACCCCATTGCATGCGAATTGACTTCGTTGTCAGAGCGGACGACGTGTCCCCTGATGAGATAACGTCTATCATTGGGCTGCAACCAACGAGCATCAGTCGTAAGGGCGCCCCGCGCCCACAAGGAGGCATTCCGCGAGTGAATCTTTGGGTGCTTAGTGCGCCAGAAGAGGATGTTCCCGATGCAAATCTTGAGAATCAATGGGCGAGGCTGGCACCTCTTCTCGAGTCGAGAGTTGAAGTCATCAAGGCTTTAAAACACCAAGTTCAGCTCGAGATCATTGTAAAAAAGCAATTCGATTTTCCTAAACTCATGCTTCCTCAATCGATGCTGGCGCTTTGCTATAGAATGGGCGTCGAAATCAAGATCGCATTATACGATCTTGGAGACGACCCTTCTGAAGGCGAGTTATAGATTTTTCACTGGACCTAAGGCGCTGCGGGTTGGCTTTCTGCACCTTCACCTACACCCCGTCTGATTGGCTGTTGTCGTCGACGCGGGGCGGGGAGCGGCAGAACTTCGTCTACGACGTGGCGGGGAACATGGTGGCGCAGTCCGGCCCGACGCCGATGGGCGCGGCCTTCCCCTCGCCGTTGTCGCCGCACCCGCATGCACCGTTGACGGTCAACGGCGAGACGCAGTTCTACGACAACAACGGCAACCTGCTTGGCGGGAGCGGGCGGAATATCATCTGGGACGGGGAGAACCGCCCGATCGAGATCCGGGACTCGCCGTGCCTTCTTGTTGAAAAGTCACAACTTTAGGTTTTGTTATACGATACCATTAACTACGGTTGTAGCGAAGCCTGCATTGGAGAATGCTCGATGAGTCCTGTTCTGAGCCCGAGTTCTGTTGCGTTGACCTCGAACATCACGATCTCGGATCTCGACGGTGACATCCTGACCTATTCTGAACAATCGGGGCCAGTCCTTGTCGATCAGGGGGCAGCCGCCTCTCTTTCCACGGAGATCGAGAGCTTTGCCGAGGTGATCCTGACTGTCGCGATCGCCGGCATGGCGCCAACTCAGATCCTTTCTGTGCGCGATCAGGGGGCAGGGCCAGGGCAGATCAGTTTTCAAAATGGGGTCATCAAATATAATGGCACCGCGATCGGGGAGGTGACCGGTGGCACGGGTACTCCGCTAACGATCACACTGTCGACGAGTGACATCGGCGCGGTCGAAGCATTGCTGCATAATCTGACTTATGAGGATGTCGGTGATGCACCTGAAACGACCAGCCGCATCAGCATTGCGTTCTCGGACGATTCTGGCGTGTTGGCTAACGCCGAAGTGAGCGTGAATACCACTCAGGTGAATGATCCGGTGAAGGCCGGTAACGACGTCTTTGCCCTTGCTGCTGGCGATGTCAGGATCGGCAATGTCACGGACAACGACTTCGATCCGGACCAGCCTTCAGAGCCTGCTCTCTTCGATGTCGTGAGCTTCAACGCAGGCGAAACTTACCGGGACCCATTACCCGGGGAAGAGATGATCGGGGTCCCCATTGTCGGGATCTACGGCACGCTGACGCTTTATGCGGACGGAAGTTTTACGTATGCAGCAGACAACACGAGCTCGATCCCTGCGGGAGAAAGGGCGATCGATGTTTTCAGTTATGCGATCAAGGGCCTGGACGGTTCGCAGGCGACGGCGAAGATCACATTCGATGTGACTGGATCGGATTCGTTTCAAATCGCAAACCTTGACGGCGATACTCTGACTTATCCGGAGCACTCGGTTCCCCTTTTGCTCGATACCGGCGAAGCCGCCCTTGTTAACGGCACGTTGGCAACTTTCGATGGCGTCGTTCTCACGGTCTCCGTAGATCAGGCCTCGGGCTCCGAAGTCTTCTCCGTGATTTCTGAAGGCAGTGGAGCCGGTCAGATAAACGTTTTGACTGGAGGGGTTTTAACCTTCGGGGGCGAGGAGATCGGCTTGTTGACGAGCGAGCCGGGTGGGCTCCTGAGCGTTGTCTTCAATGCGTTTGCGAGCGCAGACGCGCTCACGGCTTTGCTTCGTCGCATCGCATATGCCGATGCGAGTGAAGCCCCTTCCGACAAAGCTGTGGCCATCACGTTGGCTCAGGGCGATACGATCTTGTCGATCTCTCATCTGACGGTTCTTGCAGAGAATGCTGCGGACGATCCCGTCGCTGGCGACGACATCGGGACAGTGACCGCTGGAAGCTCTCTAGCCGGCAGAGTTGGGGAGAATGACTACGACCCGGATGATGCTGGGGCAGCCCTGACCGTGATCGGCTTTAGTGCGGGTTCGTCAGCTGCAGACCCGCAAGCCATGCCAGGCGCGAGCGTCCAGGGCGCGTTCGGCACTCTGATACTGAATGAGAATGGTACCTACACCTATTTTGCGAACAATTCCGGCTCGATCCCAGTGGGTGGCGCCGCGCAGGACGTGTTCACTTACAGGATTGTGAGCTCTGCGGGAGGAGAGGCCTCAGCCAAGATCACGATTACTGTCGAAAACCCTCCAGTGGTGACTTTGTTCACGTTCTCGAATTTCGACGGTGACGCTCTCAATTATAGGGAGCAATCAGGCCCGATCCTGGTTGATCAGGACGCTGTCGTCACGGCGGACGGAATCGGTTGGAGTGGGGTCAAGCTCACAATCAGTATCGGTGGAGCAGTGTCAGGCGAAAGCTTAGGGCTGTTGAACCAGGGATCAGGTGCAGGTCAGGTTGGCGTCTCAGGTTCGAATGTCAGCTTTTCCGGGGACACGATCGGCACCTTGGTTCAATCCTCAGCCGCATCCCTTGAGCTCAGTCTCAATGAGACTGCGAGCGACGCTGCGATTTCCGCGGTCTTGCGAAGCGTCCAGTATAACAATCTGCTCGAGATCCTAACCCCGACAGCGCGGACGATCGTAGTAACTGCCAGCATCGGCACCCAAGTTTTCGGATCCGATTCGGCTACATTCCAGCTTACCCCAGTCGATGATCCGTTGCTGCCGGTTGCTGATGCGAACGTTGTCTTGGAAGATGCTACGATCTCTGGGAATGTCGTGGGGAACGATATCGATCCAGACCGGCCATCTCCATTGAGTCCAATTATCTCGGTACTTGGTGCGGCGTCTGGCACAACAATCCCATCTCCTCAATCTATGACGAGCCCACTCGTTCTGACCGGTCTTTATGGGACGCTCACTCTGAGCTCGGACGGGAGCTTCATCTATCGTGCTGATCATGCGGACGATCTGATTTTCGGCGAGTCAGCGCGCGATGTTTTCACCTATTTAGCCAGGAACGATACCGGTGATGAGGCGTCGACCACCGTTACGTTCGAAATCACAGGTGCAGACGAGATTAAAATCGGTGGCGCTTCGGCGGATATCCTGACAGGCGGCCGCGGTGCTGACGTGCTCAAAGGCCTCGGGGGGAATGATCGTCTCTACGGTGGCGACGGGAATGACATTCTGCTCGGCGGTGCAGGACGGGACAAACTCGACGGCGGTTTAGGGAACGATACTCTCAACGGCGCTAGCGGTATAGACACTCTCAAAGGCAATAAAGGAAAGGACGTTTTTGTTTTCGATAGCCGCAACGGCGTCGGTGACACCGTTCTCGACTTCAAGGTCAAGGAAGACAAGATCCACCTTTCCGGAAAGGCGTTCGGCCTCAAAAAGGGAACGCTGAAGGCTAAGTCATTCCTAAAAATCAATGGCGGTTCACCGGTATCTGCGGATTCAGATGACCGCATCATTTATGATCGGAGCAAGGGCCTTTTGTATGCTGATTTGGATGGCACAGGCAGCAAGCCGGCAATTCTTCTCGCAATCTTCAAGAACAAACCCGACTTGGGCCTGAAAGATTTTTTCATCATCTGATGGTCAAGAGATTGAACGATCATAGCGAATTGAGTGTGCATTCAACGTGACGCATGACAACGTTCTTCTATCTATCGCGGCGCTCTACCTCGCTTCTGTGTCGCTAGCGATCTCTGTTGTCGACGCGCGTCGCTTGGTGATCCCGAATACATTGAACGTTGCGAATCTTGGTGGCGGATTCGCCTTCGCAGCTCTTCTGAAAACATCGCTGCTTTCATCGATGATCGGCGGCGCAGTTGGATTCGCGGCACTCTTGGTATTTCGATCAAGTTATCAGAACATGAGGGGGCAAGAAGGATTGGGATTAGGCGACGTAAAATTTATGGCTGGAGCGGGCCTTTGGGTCGGTTGGCAAGGGCTCGCTCCGCTGTTGTTGGTTGCATCTCTGTCAGCGCTCATTTTCTTTGTGCTTCGAGCAGTTGTGAATGGGCATTCTAATTGGCGGAAGAAATTACCGTTTGGTCCATTCCTTTGCGCCGGGACCATGATTGTATGGAGCATTCAGGTGGCGGGGCACGCTCCATGGGTCAGTCCTCCATGACGGCGGTTCTGGATCAGTTTTCTCATGAAGCTGATGATGTGCTGGTTGAGCGTGTACTGAACGCTCTCGTCACGCGCGGGGTCTTGACCGTCCAGGCATTGGAGCGTGGCCGCCGGGCCGCCGTTGAAAGCGGTGAACGTCATGATCGCGCTCTTAATAAGCTGGGACTAGTTCCTGACACCGCGCTCGCCGAGGCTTGGTCCGCTGTCACGGGATTGAGAATCGTTACGATCGACGATTATCCGGAAGAGGCTCTTCTGACCGAGACGTTGCCGGTACCATTCCTTGATCATGCGAAAGCAATGCCGATCCGTGTCGATGGAGAGACCCTTCATCTTGCTATGGTCGATCCGCTAGACCGGTTTACTCCTGCCGCTATTGAGGAGAAGGCCAGCCTCACCGTTATCCCGTTCTTGGCACGACCGGGTGATTTCGCAGCCGCATTCGCACGCCTCTATCACTCCTCTGCCGATCAAGGAGACATCGAGCAAGGCCTCGATGTCGGATCGGGTCTATACCTCGATGTAGAGCGGCTTCGTGATCTCGCTAGCGACGCACCTGTGATCCGAATCGTCAACCGCCTTATCGATCAAGCAATCGAGCGAAAGGCATCGGACCTCCATATTTCGGGCACTCGCACTGGAGTTCGTATTCGCTATCGCATCGATGGAATTCTGCAGGATGCCGAAACGCCTCCGGCGCACCTCCACGCCGCCATTATCTCCCGATTGAAGATCATGGCAGGTCTCGATATCGCGGAACGGCGCTTGCCTCAGGATGGACGCATGCGTGTGCCCTGGCGTGGACGTGAGATCGATCTTCGCGTTTCCACTATGCCGCACCTGAACGGCGAGGGTGCAGTACTGCGCGTCCTGGATCGATCAAATATAAGATTGGACTTTGAAGACCTTGGTCTGTCGCCGTTGCTCATCGGGTTGCTTCGCCATGTCCTGTCGCAGACTCACGGGCTCCTACTCGTTACGGGGCCAACTGGCTCAGGAAAAACTACGACGCTCTATGCAGCCCTCGAGGCTATCGCATCACCGGAACTGAACGTCGTAACGGTGGAAGATCCGATTGAATATCAACTTGGAGGAGTCAATCAGATCCAGGTCAATCGAAAAATTGGCCTCGATTTTGCCAGCACCCTCCGCGCAGTTCTTCGGCAAGATCCAGATGTGATCATGGTCGGAGAGATTCGTGACGGCGAGACGGCAGCTGTCGCTAACCAGGCAGCATTAACGGGGCATTTGGTGCTAGCGACCCTTCACACCAACAATGCGTTGGCGGCCTTGCCGCGGCTCATCGACATGGGGGTCGAACCTTATCTCCTTGCTTCGACAGTTCGTGCATCAATGGCGCAACGGCTTGCACGGCGGCTTTGTCAATCCTGTCGCGAACCTCAACCTATAACGCCTTTCTTCCAGGACCTCTGGGGCTCGCGTCTGAAAAGTGAGTTCTGCTTCCACTCGGTGGGCTGCGCATCCTGCGGTGGATTGGGTCATGCGGGCCGCGTCGCTATTGCTGAGTTTATGCCTATGACGGCTTCCTTTAGATCGCACCTCTTGCGGCAGGCGGATGAAACGACTTTGTCCCGAGAGGCGCAGAGCGAAGGATTCGAGACAATGCTCGACGACGGTCTTGCAAAAGTCGCTGCAGGGCTCATCGGGATGGACGAACTCGTCCGGATCATCGGGTCCATGTAATGACGAACTTCCGATATGTGGCAGCCACGGGAAGAAATGAGATACGCGACGGCATTATCGAAGCCGGGACCGTGCAGGAGGCTCTCGCGGTTCTGCGAGGGCGTGGACTCTATGTCATTCGTATAGGAAAACCCACTCGTCTCTCGTCACTCTGGAACATCCTCAATCAAGATGTGACCTTGGGTCCCCAGGTCCGATCTGCGGAATTGGCTCGTTTGTCTCAGGAATGGGCTGGCCTCGTCGAAGCCGGTCTCCCTCTCGAAGAGAGTCTCGCGCTGCTCGATCATACGAGCCGATCCAGTACCCGGCGAGTGCTCGCTACCATCAGGGAGGCGGTCAAGGCAGGTATGGCTCTCCACGAGGCGTTAAGTCGGTTCCCCGGCTCTTTTCCGCCAGTGTACAGGGCCCTTGTCCAGGCTGGGGAGGTGGCAGGTAATCTCGGGCCGACCCTTCGACGTCTTGGAGACGATCTAATCGCCCGTCGAGCGATTGCCGAAGAAATTCGTAATGCGCTCTTGTATCCTTTGTTCCTGCTCGTCACGGCGACCGCCGGGATCATGGTTCTTCTACTCGTCGTAGTGCCCACTCTTGAGAGCCTGATAGGAGAGGGAGGCGATGAGAGGCTTCCCGCAGTAACGCGCCTGGTTCTCGCAATCAGCCATATCCTGCGTGATTATGGAGTTGTATTAACAACCGCGACCGTCGTGTCGACGATCGTTGTTTCGCTTCTCATTCTGACGCCCACGGGACGTACGCGTCTCGACGCATTCATCCTGAAAACACCTCTCTTGGGGTCGTTGATCAAGATCATCGAGACGGGCCGCTTCGCACGCACCTTCGGAGCTTTGTTGACCGGGGGTGTGGCAGTATCTCCTGCTATGCGTATTGCTCTTGAAACGGTTACG
Organism: Microvirga flavescens; assembly: GCF_003290125.1. GTDB lineage: Bacteria > Pseudomonadota > Alphaproteobacteria > Rhizobiales > Beijerinckiaceae > Microvirga > Microvirga flavescens. The sequence goes on along the minus strand of NZ_QMKH01000011.1, from coordinate 16,480 downwards.
AACCGTCAAATACGTGCTGGCCTCGGATTGGCTCACGAATCCGTTGTCTCTGGGGCAGCCATCGCTGATGCGATCGCGGCGAGCGTCGTGTTTAGCGAAGATGCGATCGGCTTGATCCGGGTCGGAGAGAGAACTGGCCGCCTCGCTGAAGCTCTAGAGCGAATGGCAAGTTTTTACGAGGCACGCGCTACACGGAAATTGAAAGCACTGACAGCAATGCTGACGCCTGTCATGACCATAGTCTTCGGGGCCCTAGCGGGTGTCATCGTCTATGCCATGCTGTCGACCATTCTTGGCATCAACGAACTTGCAAGCTCATGATCAGATCTCGACTCACCTCCGTCAGAACTCGCAACGTTAGCCGAGCGTGTGGTCGATTTCGTGACGATTGTTGTGGCATGACGCTCCTCGAGATTCTCGTGGTGATGGTGATCCTTGGTCTTCTTGCGACACTCGGATCGATTCAGCTAATGAGTTATCTGGGTCGCGCAAAGACCGATACAGCCCGTCTTCAAGTGCAAGAACTTATGACCGCACTTGACTTGTTCCGGATCGACGTTGGTCGCCTGCCCACGACAAACGAGGGCTTACGAGCTCTGCTCGTCGAACCCGTCAATGTAAGCAACTGGCGCGGCCCCTATCTTCGGAGTCAGGGAATCCTGGCGGATCCTTGGCGCCGCCCCTATCAATACAAATCGCCTGGCGAGCATGGCGAGTACGACCTTGTCACCTTGGGGGCTGATGGAACCGTCGGGGGTGAGAAAGAGAATCGTGATGTGGCGAACTGGATCGAGCAGTGAAGGAGCCTTTACATTGCTAGAGGTCCTTGTCGTTCTGGTGATCTTGTCGCTCGTCGGAACGGTGACCGCGCTCGGCCTGCCGAACGCACGTGATCGCGTTAGGCTCACACAGGTCGGCGCTTGGCTTGACAGCATGCTTGCAGATCTTCGTGGGCAGGCGCGGAGAGAGGGGCGCATGCGTTGGGTGGAGTTTGACATGGAAGCGAGACGCTATCGGGTCTCCGATGCTGCATGGCGTGCTCTACCGCCTGATGTGGCGTTGTCATTTGAGCATCGCAGGCCGGCGACTGGATCAACCCCTGTCATCGCCTTTTTGCCTGACGGTACCGGCTCTGAAGTAGTGATTACTATGCAGGCAGGAGCCTATTCATCCGTCCGACACATCGGGTGGCTCACCGGATTGATACGCCGTGCGAACCACTAATGAATTCCATGCCGGCTTTACTTTGCTTGAAGCGCTTGTCGCTCTGACAATTTTGACGGGCACGACCGCGTCAATCATGACGCTCATTGCGACGAACCGGCGTGCTCAAACTTATGCCGACGCTGATCTCTCCGCTACATTGCATGTGCGAAGTCTTCTTGCGCGAATTGGCCGCGATCTTCCGTTGGAGATTGGCACGCAATCCGGCACATTCGACGACGGTCAGACTTGGTCCGTTCTCATTACGCCGTTTAAGGACGCAGAAGCACCGAGCGAACCGAAGTTACCATTGCTAGAGGTTCATGTCCGCCTGCCGCAGAGCGCCTCTAGACAGTCTCCGGTTGAGGTATTCACGCTTAGGAGAGCGTCCCAATGAAACGCCGGCAACGGATCGCGGGCCAGACGGGGTTCGCGCTCGTCGAACTCCTAGTCGCTGTCGCTGTGGCTGGTCTTGCCGGTTCTGTCCTCGTGGGCCTGGTGGCTTTTCTCGATCGCAACAATGCCGAGACAACACGGCGTATGCGGGAGTATGAAGAAACACTCGCTGTAGAACGAGTTTTGCGTATTCTTTTGGAGGGTGCTCTCCCATTCGTGCCTGGGACATCGCTGCGATCCGGAATTGTGGGCGATGATCAGAAACTCACTGTGATATCGATGGGGCCTCCGATCCTTGGTCTTGCGCAAGCAAGGCCGTTCACCTTGCGCAGGGAGGCGCGAGGTTCCGTATCGGATCTAATCCTCGTGTGGGTCGACGAAGTGGGGCGAGAGCAACGCGAGCTTATTGCGCAGGATGTAGTTGATTTCACTTTCGCTTATTTGCCTTCTACGCGCGCTTCCTCGGCGCCACTCTGGAAATCATGGTGGCGCGCTGAGGATGGATCCTTGACAGCGATACGCTTAGCGCTTCGTTTCGCTAGGGCTGCAACCTCCCGCGAGGTCGTAATCCCTATACAGGCGGATCTCCCGGCGACCTGTCTGCGCAATCCACGACAGGTAGGCTGTATCGGAGAAGGGGTTAGTCGATGAACACGTTTTCGCGGACGAGCCTGATTGAGCAGCGCTCTGTCGTGCAGAAGCAGGTAAATCTATGGGCGTCATTTCTTCCACTGGCGTTCAAACGCATCGTGCAACGAGAGCGCGCATGCGTGGTGGTCCGGATCGTACAGGGGGGATTTACAGCAACTCCCATGTCTTCGCGGCTCAAGAAAGCCTCTAAAATTCACTGGCAAGAGGAGGGCGGCCGCTGGCAGCCCGAAGCTTCCCTTCGCCAGCTTCTCCGCATTGCGCAGGAGCGACCAGTCGATCTCGAACTACCACCGGATTTTATCCTCTCTCATAGCGTAACGTTTCCGAGGGCCGCTCTCACAAATCTGTCTGACGCAATTAAATATGGCCTTCCGTCTTGGAGCCCGTTTCAAGATAACGACGTATACGTGAATGGAAGCGTGACTCGGGTTCAGTCAGAACAAGCCATGGTCTGTCTCCACTATGCCTTGAGAGCTAAGATCGACCCTGTGCTCGCGCGTCTCGATGCCATCGGTCTTACCGTAGACCGAATCGTTCTCGACACTGAATCGAACTGTTCCGTAACGCTGCCAACATCCAAGTTGGACCGTATACGGCGAGCACGTCGCGTTGATGGGGGGCTGGCTGCCATTGCAGTTTCGCTTGCTGTCCTTCTTGGTTCCTTTCAGGTGGCTCTTCTTTCAAGCAGGCTTGAGAATGCGGAGATCGTGCTTCGATCAGAAATAGCTCAATTTCGAAAAGCGGAAGCTCTCCAGGCGGCTTACACATCATTTGCGGCGCGCCGTTTAGCTGTATCGGAGAGACGAGCAAAAGAGATCAGCGTATATGAGCTTCTAGTGGTTCTTGCTCAGCATTTACCTGATGGTGTGGCCGTCAAGACGCTTGAAATCGGTAATGGACAAGGGCGACTCGAGCTCTCGGGCGGCGATCCAGATGAAATCTTGCAGGCGCTTCGAACGATATCGATCCTTAGCGATCTGAAAATCGAACCGATGCGTGCGACGCATTCGAGCGGCGTAACCTTTGAGCTAGCGAGAAAAGTCCCATGAAGTGGCATCGATCGCTCGCGTTATCCGTCGTCATTTCCGTTCTCCTCACTGGCGTTGGTTTCTTTGCGCTCGGGGAGGCATGGGTGGATCGGCGTTCCGCGCTTGCCTCCGTACAGTTTCGTCTTTCTGAGCTGCGAGCGCAGCGCCTTGACCCACGTGATGTCGAAACCATCAAGCGTGTGCTCGCGGCTGCGCCAGATCCACAAGCGGGGCTTCTTGTTGCGAGGGACGGCGATGCCGTGTCCCGCTTGGAAACTTATATCCGATCGGTTGCGCAGAACCACAACGCTGAGGTTCTGGCGATTTCTGCTGCGGAGGGGATGGCAGAGGGAAAACTTTCTGTCGTTCGCGGAAGCCTGCATCTTGTCGTCCGCGATGAAGACTTTGGATCTCTTGTGAAATCCTTGGAGACTGGAAATCCCGCAATTTTCGTAGAGCGACTTCGAGCCGCCTATAAGCTGGGGACCAACGCCGACAACGAACCGCCTATGCTCGATTTGATGGCATCAATTCTCGTCTATCGTGAGACACAGGTAGCCGAGGGAGCCATGCCATGAGATTGCGACGCATTCTACTTATTGGCATCAACATAGTGCTTGTGGCTACCTTCGGACCATTCATAGGCGAGTTGCTGTCTACCGACTTGTCGGCGGGTTCGACCTTTAAGGTAAGTTCCGTTTCCTTGCCGCCCCCTGTTCAAAAACCTGAGCATCCGGAGCTCGCCCGCACACTCTTTCACGCCCGGCCATTGCCTGTTGATTCAGAGAGCTTGTCTCCCGAGAAGGGCTCAACCTCCAACGTGCGACTCCTCGGCGTTATTCTAACAGAGGAGCAGCGGATCGCGGTGGTAGAACGCGCCGGGGTGGCGCTGCGAGTCGAAGAAGGTGATATGCTGGACGGATGGCAGGTTACGATGATCGCGGCGCGCAAAATTCGTCTTCAGAGTGAAGAGCAGAACATCGATGTTTTGTTGGATCCGCCGGTTGACCAGCGCTGAGTGCCTGTTCGAAGAAGCTCACAACAACGACACGCGTGGCTTTGTGTTGCTCTCAGTAGTGCTCGTTATTGGAGTAGTGTCGGCTCTTGTGGTCTCGTTGACAATGGAAGTTCGTTCGAGCCGCGCAAATGCTTCCACCGAACGTCGGCTCGTGCAAGCGACGGCTCTTGCGGATGCAGGCTTGGTTCGAGCCATCGCGGCTCTAGAGACATCGGACGATCGTCTTTGGGCGCGTCTGCTCAACAGGTCAGAGCCCGCACGTTGGCGTTTCACAGGCGGGGATGTGCTCATATCGCTCGTTCCTGAAACCGGAAAGGTCGACCTGAATTCCGGTGATCCAGATCTTGTCGTCAATTTATTGCGTGCTGTTGTTGAGGACGGTGCTGTAGCTGAGCGACTTGTGCGGCGGCTGGACGCTTTGCGTCGAACTCGTCAGGATCTCGAAACTGTGCGTGGCCTTCTGGATCCCGATTATCGTGCGAGCCCTCTCGCTCGTGATCTCGAAGCTGTCTTTACGGTATGGACAAACTTGCGTGGCGTCGATCCGAGATTCGCCCCTCCGATCGTGCTGCGTCAGTTGCCAGGTCTTCAAGAAGGTGAAGCCGAACTTCTTGTGCAGGCGCGAGACCGTGGTGTATATGCCGAATTATCGCCCTTCATCGCCCGTTTCGGCCCTCTTCTTGGAGCAAAAAGGCCCATCTACCGCGCGCAAGCTGAGGCGACGATTGAAGGTGTGACGGTACGGAGAGAGGCTCTCCTGATACATAATCCTGGAACCCGCACGACGTGGATTGTGTTTTGGCGTGATGTAATCGATTGACGCTGTTTTTGGCATCCTTCTGCTGGCGGAAGCGTTCCACCACTCTCAACGGATTATGTGCGGTTCAGGCTTTCGAAACTCAGATCGAAGCGCAGCAGATATTTGCGCAGGCGATCTGCGTCGTTGCCGCTGCTCTTCTGCAGACGCGAGATGGCGAAAAGCTCGCGGCCGGCCGCGCTCATGGTGTTGAAAGCGCCGCTGCGTGTGGCGATGCCGGATTTCAGGAAGGAGGTTGCCTCCTCATGCTCGGCGGCGAAGCGCGTGGCGATGGCGTCGTAGCGCGGCAGATCGAGGTCGATGATCGAATGGGTACCGGAACAGTCGTCACCTTCGCGATTCTTCGGCGGGGACAGCTGCAGAAGCCGAGCGGGGATGAAATGCGCCTCGGTGAGCAGGAACCAGCAGATCTGTGCGACATGCGTGCCGGTGGTGATGTTGACCAGATAGTCCTCACGTTCGGGATCGAAGACATAGGAATGGGCGAAATCGCGCAGGCTCGTATAGACCTCGCTGAAATCCCATGGATCCTTCATTTCGACGATGTGCGATCTCACCTCCGTCGCCGGCGAGACTTGCGCGATGTCGTCGATGACCTGCTTTGCAAGGCTGGCCGAGATCGTCGATGAGGTGTTGCCCCATGGTTGCATCATGGCCGGCGATTGGGAGGCGAATGCACCCTGGCGCAAGAAGAAGCAGGAGCGCTCATAGTATGTGATTGCTAGGGCGATGAGGAGATGTGTGAAGCGCCTTCGTGCCTCAGGCATGTGAGGCGCTTCGCACTTGGCGGTGGCCTGCCGCACATTGCGACCAGTTCCGTAGCATACGCCCGCAATAGCCTTTCACGGCACAACCCTAACTAATGAGATTCCGAATTGCAGCGCTAAGCAGACCCTCATAGAGAGCAGAGGAAAGTCTCCTTTTGACCCGACGCAGATATTTAGGTCGGAACCGCTCCCTCAGTGGAGAGTTTGGGTTTTCCGGCGGGTCCGGAGCCGGGAGAGGCATCGCCTGCCGGGATGCTGACATACAGTACGTTGTTGCTCCATATCTCGCCTACCTCGGCGTTGCAGGTGGGTTGACTGGCGTGCTGCTGTGGCCGGCGGTTGCCGTGCAGACTTTTGCGATCTGCATTTTCGACTTTCTTGCCGCCCTTGGTGTGATGCGTTTCTTTCGAAAGAAGCCTGTTCTTGCGCGAGCAATAAATGGCCTTTTCTTGCCAAAATTATCAATCCGCCTTCGAAGTTTGACGGTTCTGCGGCCTCCTAAAAATCAGCTACTCCGTTTGTGCCATTGAAAACAGACGGGCTTCTTCCAAGTGAATTGGGAAAGAATGTTTCCAGTAGTCCTGGCGAAAGACGCAAGTTTATCGCCCCGCATAGCCTGTTGTGATCGAGCCCGCGCCACCCGGGACGTGGCCAGAAGCTACCGACAGGTCTTCGACGCCTACACGCTGGCGTCCAAGAAAATGCAGACTGCTTGAAAAGCGTAAGGGAGCCGAGACGGGCGAGACGCGTGAGGAGAGTGAAGCATGGATTTCCTCGTGTCGGCTCTTCGCAACAATCCGGAGCTTGCGATCTTCCTGACGCTGGCGCTCGGTTTCCTGATCGGCCGCATCACGCTGGGGAGCTTTACTCTCGGAACGGTCGTCGGCTGTCTTTTGGCTGGCGTGCTGATCGGCCAGCTCGACATCAAGGTTCATCCCCTCGTCAAAACCGTTTTCTTTGATCTCTTTCTCTTCACGACGGGATACAAGGTCGGGCCTCAGTTTTTCCGTGGTCTCAGACGCGATGCTCTTCCTCAAGTGGCCCTGACGGTTCTTTTGTGCGTCACGTGCCTGCTGACGGCTTTCGGTTTCTCAAAGCTGATGGGGTACGACGTGGGCACCGCCGCAGGGCTCCTTGCCGGGGCTTTCTCGGAGTCGACTGTGATCGGCACCGCCGGAGATGCGATCCAGCGCCTGGCCATTCCGGAGGCGGAAAGAACTGCTCTCGTTAATAACATTCCGGTCGCCTATGCCGTGACTTACCTCGTGGGAACGGCCACGCTGGTCTGGTTCCTCCCCAAGATCGGCCCCAGGCTCATGGGGATCGATCTTCGAGAGGAAGCTCTTCGCACGGCCGGACAGAAAACTGCCGAGGCTGAAGACGGCGTCACGTCCGCTTCGCGTTCGTTCGACGTCCGGGCCTATCGCGTCGCCAATCCCAATCTGGTCGGCAAGACGGTAGCCGAGCTCGAGAGCATGCCGAAGACGATCCGGGTCTTCATCGTGCGTGTTCGCAGGGGCGGAAAGATTCTGGAATCGGCCCCCGATCTTGTGATCCAGGAAGGGGATGCCATTGCGGTGATCGGCCGACAGGAAATTCACGTCACGCGCGGCGCCACAATCGGTCCTGAAGTGAGCGACCCCGACCTTCTCGATATCCCACTCGAGTCATTGGATGTTGTCGTCACAAGTCGGTCCGTGGAAGGAAAGTCCCTCACGGAGTTGTCGCGGCTTCCTTTTGCGCGCAGCGTGTTTCTCTCGAAATTCACGCGCTCGGGAATTGATATTCCAATCTCTCCGGAGACCCAGATCGACCGGGGCGATGTGATGCGCCTGATCGGAACCATGCCCGAAGTTGAACGGGCGGCGAAGGATTTGGGTTATCCTGACCGGAAAACAGCGGCGACGGACATGGTCTTCGTCGGGATCGGCATCTTCCTGGGAGGTCTACTCGGTCTTCTCTCCATTGTGGTCTGGAAGGTGCCGTTGACGCTTACTGCGAGCGGAGGGGCGTTGATCATGGGTCTGATCTTCGGATGGCTCAGATCGGTCTATCCATTTTTCGGCCGCATTCCCGAAGCGGCAATCTGGATCTTTGATACTGTAGGTCTTTGTGCGTTCATCGGCATTGTTGGTCTAAGCGCCGGTCCCAGTTTCGTATCCGGGTTGCGGGCGTCGGGTTTAAGCCTTGTTCTTGTGGGTCTGATTTCGGCTCTCACGCCGCACACGCTCGCCATTCTCTTCGGGCGCTTCGTCTTGAAGATGAATCCGCTCATTGTGCTGGGCGCTTGTGCCGGCGCAGGGACGATCACAGCCGCGCTGCGTGCTGTGCAGGATGAGGCACAAAGCAATGTTCCGGCATTGGGGTATACCATCCCCTATGCCATCGGAAACATTCTGCTGACGGCCTGGGGGCCAGTCATCGTCGCGATGATGTCTTTTTAAACGGCTCTGTTTGACGAATGCGATGCCGGGGAAAATTGCTCGCTTTGCTTCATGTGCACCGTCTGCAGTCTGCATCGCACGTAAAGAGCCTTGCCGGCGGGGATGGCGAAGCTAGTTATGGGATAGCGGCACGAATTCTTGTGGCTCGATGATGCCTGTTCCCAACGAGGATCGCATGTCGCCATGATCGGGAGGTTTGGATGACCCTCCAAATGAAATACCTGCTGGTGATCGCATTCGTTCTCTCTTCGTCCTTCGGGGCCTTCGCGCAAGGCTCTGGCTCGACTCCGGCCCCTGCCCCGGCAGTTGACCAGCCACTCCGCAAATCTGGACAGCTCGATGCGCTTCTCGCGCCTATCGCGCTCTACCCGGATTCACTGCTGGCCGAGGTCATGATGGCAGCGACCTATCCGCTTGAAGTGGTTCAGGCTGACCGCTGGCTCAGCGCCAACAAGAAGCTAAAGGGAGATCAGCTCAAGTCGGCGGCGGAGAAACAGGGTTGGGATTCCAGCGTGAAGTCGCTGGTCGCAACGCCGTCCGTGCTGCAAATGATGAGCAAGAATCTCGATTGGACGAAAGACCTTGGCGATGCCGTTCTGGCGCAGCAAACGGACGTGATGGACGCGGTTCAACGGTTGCGATCGAAGGCGCATGAGAACAAGAGGTTGACATCGAACAAGGAGCAGACCGTCACGGTTCAGCAGGAACAGAACCGGCAGATAATCGTCATCGAACCCGCCAATCCCAATACGATTTCCGTCCCCTATTATGATCCGGCTGTCGTCTATGGCGGGTGGCCTTATGCGGAGTATCCGCCATACTACTTCGGTGCTCCTGGCTATATCGCTTCCGGAGCCATTGCGACCGGTCTTGCGTTCGGCGGAGCCTATGCTCTCGGGCGCTGGGCATCGAACGGAGCTTATTGGGGCGGTGGAATCGGATGGGGCGGGAACAATATCTATTACAATCGTAATCGCGTGACGCATTGGGAGCACAATCCGCAGCACCGCCAAGGCGTCAGGTACGACAACGCCAATGTGCAGCAGCGGTTTGCGAACAGGAACATTCAGGCGGGACGCGACGCACGAATGGACTTTCGCGGTCGCGGCGGTGAGCAGGCTCTCAATCCGGCTGGCGGGCGACAGTCCAACGTCGCCAATCGTGGCTCAGCCGCAAACCGCGCGGCGCGCAAGCCGACGACCCGCCAAAACGTTGCCGCCGGCGGTCGGGGTCAAAGGCCTGCTGCGCGTGCCAATGCTCCAAGAGGCCCTTCGCGTAACGCAAGGCCGCCTGGACGTGGGCGCGACAACGCGTTCGGCAACATTCAATCCGGACGGGTGGCGAACATGCAGGCCCAGCGCGGACGGGTGAGCTTCGGGAGCGCGAGCGCTCATCGAGGTTTCTCGGGGGCCGTCAGAGGCGGAGGTTTCCGTGGCGGAGGAGGTTTCCGGGGTGGAGGAGGGGGCTTCCGAGGTGGAGGGCGGCGATCCGATATTCAGCTTAAGCACGATGTCGTTCTCCTCGGCTATCTCAGCAACGGTCTCGGCTTCTATCGCTTCGCATACAACGGCAGTGACAAGGTTTACGTCGGCGTCATCGCGCAGGAAGTCGAGAACGTGATCCCCAGTGCCGTCACGCGCGGTCGGGACGGTTACTTGCGCGTCTTCTACGACAAGCTCGGACTGCCGTTCCAGACCTATGACCAATGGGTCGTCTCCGGCGCACGGGTACCTCGAATTTCGCATTAGCCGGCAAGGACGAGGCGCGAGAAGGGGCCCGTCAGCATTCAGCGTCATAAGGACACGAAGGCCATGTCGATTGTTCTATTCCAAAACTCATGCCGCATGAGCACGGTCTTTCTGATTGCGGCTGTCGCGCTGATCGTGATGGCACCTGCAGCCAATGCGCAGCAATCCTTCAGAACGCCGGAGGAGGCCGCCGATGCGCTTGTGGCGGCAGCCAGACGCGGCGACAGCAATGGCATGCTCAAGGTTCTGGGCTCGTCTGGCGAAGATATCGTGTCATCCGGTGACGCGGTGGCCGATAGCGCAACGCGCGAGCGTTTCCTCGCAGCCTTCGATACCCGTCATCAGGTCACCGTGGACGGCGGCAAGGCGACGTTGATGGTCGGGGCGGAGGATTTCCCGTTCCCTATTCCGCTCGTCAAAAAAGACGGGCAATGGCGGTTCGATACGACCGCCGGTCGCCGGGAGATTGTCTATCGCCGTATCGGCCGCAATGAGCTCGATGCGATCCAGAGTTCCCTCGCCTATGTCGACGCGCAGAGTGACTACGCCGAAAAGGATCGCACAGGTGCGGGCCGTGGTATCTATGCGCAGCGCTTCATAAGCAGTGAGGGAAAGAAGGATGGCCTGTACTGGCCTATTTCCAAGGGGGATGACCCCAGCCCGCTCGGTGCTCTCGTCGGATTGGCGACCCGCGAGGGCTATCGCATCACCGGCGAGCGGACACCCCTTCGCGGCTACTATTACAAAATTCTCACCAGGCAAGGCCCCGCCGCTCCCGGTGGCGCGCTTGATTATGTGGTGAACGGAAAAATGATCGGCGGCTTTGCCCTTGTCGCGTACCCGGCGGAATACGGAAACTCAGGCGTCATGACCTTCCTCGTCAGCCATGGCGGCAAGGTTTATGAGAAGGATCTGGGATTGGAGACGGCAAAAATCGCCGCCCAGATGACGTCGTTCAATCCCGATCACACCTGGAAAGAAGTTGCGTCGCCCGAACAATCTCAATGAGATTCGGCATTGTTTGATGATCTCAAATGCAGCGACCCTCCCCATCTTTACTCTGGCTTTTTGACCGTAAGCCTCGCGCGGGGCCTCACGTTAGCCGATGCCGGCCCGTCGCGTCGCCGCCACCGGCCTGCACTCAGGTGACGGTTTCCGTCCGCCTTTGCCAACCTCGTCCTCTGCCATGGTCCAAGAGTCGCGGCTGCTCGTCTGGTGAATGGCGACAGGCGGCCTGATGAGGCTGGCCTGCCGTGAGACAAAAGGAAAGCCCTTCTCCTATACGGCCCTTTTGATGGCCTTTCCTTCGTTCAAGCAAAGAAAAGATCGTTTTTCTTTGCAGCGCAATGTTTCCCTCTCAAGACCTTGATCTTTCGAGCATGTGGTTGGCTCCCGTCAAATGCCCGCCTGCTGCGAATGCTGATGTTTAAGAGCCAAAACTCCATTTAAATGACTGGTTTCAAATTTTGTCTTTCGTGCATTGATGCCCGGTGAATGAATAAACATCGATTGATATCGATGTGGCGGGGGCAGACTTGGTTGCACGATGCTTTGAATGGGAGAGTTCCCCGCGGCGCGAAAGCGCGCCGTGGCGTGATGCTCTTATCAGTATGCATCGGCTCACAACCGAAAACACAAGCGAGCCGTCGCCGTACGTTAATTCCGCCGCATCAGCGGCTCTCTCGCCTTGCTGCGTAGTCAATAACAGCAAGCAAATTTGCCATACACCATACGAGGGGGCGTAAAGTGTCTTATCCTTCAATCCAGGAAAGCGATTCCGCTTCAATCGCCACGGCGTCCGCGTCGCTCGTGCCTCCATTCGCGTGGGGGATTGAACGGACGATCACCTCGCAATCGGGATCGGGTGAGTATGAGTCCCGGGTTATTGGTCTTCGCAACGGGAATATTCTGGTTGTTTACCGTGATGGGAGTGATGGCACGATCAAGGGCCAGCTTCTTGATCCGTACGGAGGTCGCACCGGATCCGCATTCACAATTTACAGCGAGATTCCCGCGACGGCGACACTCGGCAATTTTGACGTCGTGCAGCTTGGCAACGGCCAGGTCTCCCTCGTTTTCGAGGATGAGTCTGTTGGGCACCTGCGTCCGACGCGCATCATGGCGCAGAGTTTTGACCCGTTGACGGGAACCGTCCTGGGAATACCCGACATTATCGTGTCGTCGCAGACGGATGATAGATTGTTAGGACAAGTGAGCGCTGTTGGGGACAGCGGTATTCTCGTTGATGCCTGGGGTCCAGGCATGACGCTCACGTCGGCTTATTTGAAGGCATCTCAAACCGCCCAGGTACAGACTCTCACAGGCTTTACGGAAGATCTGCCCGATGCGCAGGGCAGAAGCGTTACGGTAACATTGAGCGATGGCAGGATAGCATTGGTTCAATGGGGGGCGGCTTACTTCGGCGGTAATAGGGCTAACTATTATACCAAGATAAAAATTTATGACGCGAACGGGGTTCTGGTATCCGGCGGAGGCTCGGCCGATCCTGTATTCGGTATGGATGTCGCTCGCGATGCTGGATTCGGCCTTAGAGAACTAATACCACTCGCAGGTGGAAAATATGCTTATGTCTTCAATCACGCTGGCAAATTATATGTAAAAATTGGTGGTGGCAACCCTATACTTCTTAATACGGATGGTGACTACAAGATAAAAATTCTGTCCAACGGACATATCGTATTTGCTTATGAGTATACTACCGACATACATGCAATAATTCTGGACAAAGACGGATCGCTTATTAGGTCTGACTTCATCGTTAGCACGAATCCGACTGGCACTCAGTCGCATTACGACATTGCGGAGCTTGCTGACGGCCGTTTTATGGTCACCTGGGCCACGGCTCCAGACAACCAGTTCTCGAGCTTTGATATCCACGGACAGATTTTTGATACCCGCACCCAAACGGGTTTTGTCATGACGTCCTCATCGCCTGATAACGACACGCTAATTGGATCGGCTTATCACGATACGCTGCTTGGAGGGGACGGAAACGATGACCTGTCCGGCGGCGATAGCAATGACTATCTGTCTGGCGGAACTGGCGATGACATTCTCGACGGCGGCAACACCGGCAGCGATAAGCTCTACGGAAACGAGGGTAACGATACGCTGCGTGGCGGTAACGGAGCTGATATTCTCGATGGAGGTGATGGCATTGACATCGCTTCATATGCCACATCGCGCGAAGGCGTATATGCGAGTTTCACCTCTCCCCACCTGAACAGCGGTGACGCCAAAAACGACACCTACACCTCGATCGAGGGATTGGCAGGATCGAAGTTCGCCGACACTCTCGAAGGTGCCGATAAGAGTGATGCTCTTTATGGTGGTGACGGAGACGACATACTCAAAGGCGGTGGTGATACCGACTATCTGCATGGCGGTGCGGGAGCTGACACGCTCGATGGTGGCGCAGGCTTCGATTATGCCGTCTATTTGACAAGCGGTAAGGGGCTGGCCGCGTACTTGGATAATTCGGGTCTCAATACCGAAGATGCCCAGTACGATGTCTATTCTGATATCCAGGGCTTAATTGGAACGGCGTTTGCCGACACGCTCGGCGGCGATGACAATGCGAATGTCCTTAATGGATACCGCGACGATGATCTCCTGATTGGCTTTGGAGGCGCGGATACGATTGAGGGCGATGAGGGCAACGATACACTTGAGGGCGGCGCAGGCGGCGACGTTCTGAGTGGTGGGAGCGGCTTTAACTTCGCCCATTATGCCGGGACTGCCGTCAAGGTTGATCTCTCGACCGGGAAGGGATTCGGGGGCGAAGCGGAAGGTGATGTTCTCGTCAACATTCAAGGCGTTAGCGGGGGCAGCGGAAACGACACGATCATCGGCAGCGGCGAAGTCAATGATCTGAAAGGGAACCTCGGAAACGACTCCCTCGATGGCGGTGCCGGCAACGACACTCTCAGTGGCGGCTCCGGAAACGATGTGCTGATCGGTGGTACGGGGGCTGATACCCTCGATGGTGGCTTCGGAAACGATTTTGCGTCCTATGTGACGGCACGCGAGCGTGTTGAAGTTTATCTTGATGGATCGGTCACAAATGTGGGCGATGCTCTCAATGATCGCTATATTTCCATCGAAGGCCTGATTGGCTCGCAGTTTCATGACGTCCTGGTCGGAGATCTTGGCAACAATAACCTCCAGGGTTTGGACGGTAACGATTCTCTCATTGGCGGCTTGGGAAATGACAGCCTCTACGGTGCCATCGGTGAAGACACGCTTCGCGGCGGACTTGGGAACGACCTGCTTGACGGCGGCAATGGCAAGGACGAGCTCTACGGCGAGAGCGGCGATGACTTTCTCAAAGGCGGGACCGGCAACGACGTTCTGAACGGCGGCACTAACAACGACTATCTCATGGGTGAGGACGGTGACGACGCACTCCATGGTGATGAAGGCGATGACTATCTCTTCGGCGCCGACGGCGACGACCTGCTGAAAGGTGGTTTTGGCAACGACGTGCTCGAAGGCGGGGCCGGTAAAGACGCGATGGACGGCGGCGAGGGGTTCGACTTTGCCTCGTATGGCGACTGGATCGCTGCTGACAATGATACCGGTGTCAAAGCGAGCCTTCTGGGTGGGGGCGGCACGGGCTACGCAAGCGGAGACACCTATACTTCAATCGAAGGCCTGATCGGGTCCGAATATAGCGATGAGCTTATCGGCGATAACAATGACAATGAAATTCAGGGCGGGTACGGAAACGACACCCTTACCGGTAATGGGGGGCATGATACCCTCCATGGCGGCGACGACAACGATTTGATCTATGGCGATGCCGGGGATGATGTCCTCTACGGTGATGACAGCGACGATACCCTCTATGGAGGCACTGGCGCCGACAAGCTCTATGGTGGTTCAGGAAACGACGTCCTGGATGGCGGGATGGAATCCGACACGCTCGATGGCGGCGGAGGCAACGATACCTATTACATCAGGAATCAAGTGGGTGTCCCGGCCCCGACCATTATCGATGAAAGCGGAATTGATACGGCGATTGTCTTTGGAAACTATACGCTCAGCGACAATTCCCCGCTTGAGAACCTGACGCTTGACGAAACCGCTGTGAGCCCCGGGATTACTCTGAAAGGCAATCAGGGCAAGAACGTCCTTACCGGAAATGGCTCCGCCAATATTCTGGACGGTGGCGGGGGTGGCGACACACTCGTTGGTGGTGCCGGCGACGATACTTACATCATTCGCAGTCTCGATGACGTCGTGAGGGAAGAAGCGGGTGCTGCCGGTGGAACCGACACGGCCTATGTCATGGTCGATGGCCGTTCAGAAGAAGACTGGCGCAACATCCTGAAGAATGTCGAGAACGTCATCATTTTGACGGGAGAAACGACCCAGACCGGCGGCGACGGAGATGACACGCTGATCGGTGGCGAAGGCAGCGATACGCTCGACGGAGGCAAGGGCAACGACCTCATCATCGGCAATGGCGGCGACGATCTCCTCATTGGTGGATCAGGAAACGATGTGCTGAACGGCGGCGCCGGCAACGATCAGCTGGTGGGCGGCTCCGGCAATGATATCTACTACATCGACGATGTCGGTGACGTTATTGTCGAGACCACGGACGAGAGTGGCGGCATTGACACGGCCTACATCCTCTTCGATGCGAGCAAAGGTTTCACATCGTATGATCTGAATGACACTGTCGGCGTCGAATTCCTCATCATCGATCCCAATTCGACGATCGGCGGCAGCGTCTCGGGTAACAACCTGGCGAACACGATCATCGGAAGCGGCTTTGACGACACGCTCGATGGAGGCGGTGCCACCAACGGCGGCCAGGATTCCCTGGCGGGCGGTGCCGGCAACGACGTTTACTTCATCACTCATAGCGGCGATATCATCATCGAAAGCGTTGATACTGCAGGCGGCAGCAATGACGTCGCGTATGTCTCCGGTCTCAAGTATCATCTCGCGGACGATGTCGGCATCGAACTCCTGGCTGCGAGCGGTGAGGCGAGCCAAGGTTCATGGCTGATCGGAAATAACTACGCCAATACCCTTCGGGGAAGTCACCTTGACGATACTCTGGACGGTGGATCCAGTGCTGTCGCCCATACTTTGCAAGGCGGCTTTGGAAACGACGTCTACTTCGTTCGGAACGTCAATGACCTGATCTCCGGCGAAATTAATGCGGACGGTGTCAACATCAGCACCAACGACACGGCTTACATCCATGACGATGTGGCCGCCGCTCTCTTCGCGCTTCACTCGGATTGGGGGAACGACTGGACCCGCATCGAGACATACTTCCAGAGCTTCGGTATCGAAAAGATCGAAAAATGGAATGGGTCCGGACCCGGTGATCCGGAGGGGCCGACGAATATCGCATTCTCGGATGCGACG
>NZ_QMKH01000010.1 GCF_003290125.1 Microvirga flavescens | reverse complement strand
CGACAAAACCGGCGCCGCACAGAAGACACCACCGCAGGCACGCGGGGAGCGGAAAGCAAGGTGGGCATAAGACGTCAGGAGCCCTGCGCGCGAAGGGGCATGATGGTGTTCCGCGGCATCACCAGCAGACAGCCATCGCAGTCTCCAGACACGCAGAATGCAGATCCCAACCTCTTACCTACGAGCGCAAGACAGGACCTGATTTGACACGCTAAAAAGCAGCTTCGGTGGCCCTGCAAATGAGGGCGTGAGGCCCTTAGGGAAGCCCACGTGCGAAAGGGCATAGTTGTTTGCACGGCATCTCTTGGAGGCCGGCACTGTAGTATCTTTATGGAGGCTTTTGGCGAAGCTGTTTAGGCGCTAGGAAAGGGAGTCGTCTTCTTCCTGTTTCGCCTCCTGCATGAGGATTGCCGCCTTGCGTGAAAAGAACGGCCTGGTTCGGGATTATGCCCGTCTCGCCCCTGTGATTCCGGTGGTTACCATTGAGGATGCCCGCGCGAGTATCGATCTCGCACATGCCCTGATCGGTGCGGGGCTTCCCGTGATCGAGATCACCCTGCGGACGGACGCGGCTTTGGACGCCATCGCGGCTATCGCCAAGGCGGTTCCGGAGGCGGTTATCGCGGCGGGAACGGTCCTTCATCCTTCGCAGATCGGCGAGGTTGTCGATGCCGGCGCGAAATTCATCGTGACGCCGGGCACTCCGCGTGAGCTTGCCGAAGCTTTGGCCGAGGCCCCGGTTCCGGTCATGCCCGGATGCGCGACGGTGTCGGAAGCGATGACATTGGCGAATCTTGGTTTCGATACGCTCAAGCTCTTCCCGGCCATGGCCTCCGGCGGCGCGGCCTGGCTGAAGGGGATCAATGGCCCCCTGCCGCATCTGCGCTTTTGTCCCACGGGCGGTGTCGATCTTGCGAACGCGCCGAGTCTCTTGTCCTTGCCGAACGTCCTGTGCGTCGGCGGCACATGGATTACCCCTAAGAAGGCTCTCGAAGATGGGGATTTCGCGATGATCGCGCGGCTCGCTCGTGAGGCGGCGGCGTTGCGTCCGCGCGCCGTGGATTGAACCAATCTCGCCGTCTCCCGTTAAGATTTCGGCCAAAGCTCTTTTCGCCGATGATCCTCGTCGCAGAGCCTTTGCCGCCATTCTTGACCGGGGGAGGCCTGCATGTTCGATCCGAAAGTTCTGCTCGATGCTCTCGTGGGGGCCTCCGCGCGGCCCGATGAGCAGGAACAATCCGGGCGGCCGGGCACGCCAAGCCCGGTTGGGGCGCAGATCGAGCAGACGATCAACTCCCTGACGGGGCAGTCGGCAGGGGAGCTGTTGCAGAAAGCCAAGGATGTCGTCGCCCGGAATCCGGGGTTGGCCCAGGCTGCCGCCATTGGTCTTGCCGGGCTGCTCTTCGGCAACCGAAAGACCGGGGGCGGCGGTATCCCGAGCAGTTTCGCCAAATTAGGTGGCCTCGCCCTTATCGGAACGCTTGCCTACAAAGCGTACCAGGCCAGTCAGCAAGAGAGTGGTGACGCAGCCTCCGGCCCGGCAATGGGAGGGCTCAGCCTTCCCGAAAAATCGAGCTTCCACCCGGCGACGCAAACGGAAGACGACGCCATGCTCTACTTGCGCGCGATGGTGGCCGCAGCGACCGCCGACGGGCGCGTGGATGAGGAAGAGCGCAACCGGATTGTCAGCGGTCTCGGCAAGGCCGGGATGGACCCTGATGCCATGCGCTGGCTCCAGCAGGAACTGGCTGCGCCGGCGGACGTGGACGAACTCTCAAGCAATGTGAACTCGCCCGAAAAGGCTGCGCAGGTTTATGCCGCTGCGCGAATCGCCATTGACCCCGACACTTTGCAGGAGCGCGACTTTCTGCATCGCCTGGCCGATGCGCTTGATCTCGACCCGAGCGTGAGGCGGCAGGTCGATGATGCTGCCGCTGGGCTGAAGGCGTGAGGCATTCGCTCAAAGAGGGGCCATGCGCCCGAGTGGCCTGATGCTTTGATATTTGACCATGCTCTCGCGCCCACCTTTCTCGTCGTAGCGTTTTGCCAGAACGAAACCGAGATCGGGCGAGTAGAAATCGGTGTGCTCCGAGATCACCTTGCCCTCGACATTAAGGTAGCGATTGCGCACGAGAAGCACGTTGTAGCCGCAGGCTCCGATTTGCAATTTCTCCTCACCGGAAACGCTCAGCTCAAGAGAAATGACGGCTCCCACCTTGGACGGTTGGGCAGGGGCGAAAGTCACGACGCGGCGTGACTTTCGGTCGAGCGGGAAGATCGCACGCAAGTCCGAAAGCGGAATGTTGATGGAGCGTGCGGTGTCGTCGAAGCGGCTGATCTCGAAAAGACCGCGGAAGGAAATGACATCCTGCTTCTTGCCGCTCGGATACGTGTTCACGACATGCACGAAGCCGTCCGCCGGCTTGATCTCCGCCAGAATACCCTGCCTTTCCAGGATGAAGCCTGCCTTGGCGCTCTGGGCTGTCGGGCATTCGTCCGCGAAGGCAGGCGACATGGCAAAGAGCAGGCTGATCAGGAGAGGAAGGCGGTTTAGCATGGAAGACCGAAGGGGCATCTTGAAGCCACCGATTGCAGAAGGCGGGAAGTACGGGAAAAGCGCTAATGAACTTCGTCCTTGAGTTCAAATGCGAAAATAGTCTTTGTTGTCAGGTCCGGCTTCCGGGTTTAGCAACTCCATGTTGAGCCTTGCTCGATTTAGCCTGTCGAGCCGGATCAACTCGAGACGTCTGCGTCATTTAAAATCGAGAAGGAACGAGGAATGGCTGAACGGCCTCATCGTCGCGCGCCCGAGCAACTTCGTTCCCGGTTGTGGTTCGACAATCCCGATAATCCGGGCATGACGGCGCTTTATCTGGAGCGCTATCTCAATTTCGGCCTCACGGGGCAGGAGCTGCAATCGAAGAAGCCTATCATCGGCATCGCGCAGACGGGCTCCGATCTTTCCCCTTGCAACCGGCATCATCTCGATCTCGCCAAGCGTGTGAGGGACGGCATCACGGCGGCCGGCGGCGTTGCTTTCGAGTTCCCGTGCCATCCGATTCAGGAAACGGGGAAACGCCCGACGGCCTGCCTCGACCGCAACCTTTCCTATCTCTCCCTCGTCGAAGTGCTCTACGGCTACCCGCTCGATGCGGTGGTGCTGCTGACCGGCTGCGACAAGACCATGCCAGCCTGCGTCATGGCGGCGGCGACGGTGAACATTCCGGCGATTTCGCTCAATGTCGGCCCGATGCTGAACGGCTGGCACGAAGGCGAGCGCATCGGCTCCGGCACGATCATCTGGAAGGCGCGTGAGCGCCATGCGGCGGGCGAGATCGACTATCAGCAATTCATCGACATCGTGAGCTCCTCGGCGCCTTCCGTCGGGCACTGCAACACGATGGGCACCGCCTCCACCATGAATGCGCTTGCCGAGGCGCTCGGCATGTCGCTGCCGGGATCGTCGGCAATCCCCGCGCCCTATCGCGAACGTGGACAGACGGCTTACGAGACGGGGCGGCGCATCGTCGAAATGGTGTGGGAGGATCTGAAGCCCTCCGACATTCTCACGCGCGAGGCGTTCGAGAACGCCATCGTCGTTAACGCCGCCATCGGCGGATCGACCAACGCGCCGGTCCACATCAACGCCATCGCGAAGCATATCGGCGTGCCGCTCGATTGTAATGATTGGGAGAAGATAGGATTCGAGATTCCGCTTCTCGTGAACATGCAGCCGGCGGGCGAATATCTCGGCGAGGAATACTATCGCGCAGGCGGCCTGCCCGCCGTGTTCGCGGAGCTCATAAAGGCCGGCAAAGTTCACGAAAAGGCGCTCACCTGCTCCGGCAAGACGGTCGGCGAGAACAATGCGGGCCGCTTCACCTGGGACAACGAGGTCATCAAGTCTTACGACAAGCCGTTGAAGGAGAAGGCGGGCTTCTTGAACCTGAAGGGCACACTCTTCGACAGCGCGATCATGAAGACTTCGGTCATCAGCAAGGAGTTTCAGGATCGGTACCTGTCGAACCTGAAGGACCCGAACGCCTTCGAGGGGCCTGTCGTCGTGTTCGACGGGCCGGAGGATTATCATCACCGCATCGATGATCCGTCCCTCAACATCGATGAGAACAC
Organism: Microvirga flavescens; assembly: GCF_003290125.1. Taxonomy (GTDB): domain Bacteria; phylum Pseudomonadota; class Alphaproteobacteria; order Rhizobiales; family Beijerinckiaceae; genus Microvirga; species Microvirga flavescens. Next base: position 74,263 of record NZ_QMKH01000010.1, on the reverse strand, counting down.
GATTCTCATCATGCGCGGAGCGGGGCCCATCGGCTATCCGGGTGCGGCGGAAGTGGTGAACATGCAGCCGCCGGGTGCGCTCATCAAGCGCGGCGTCTTTTCGCTGCCGTGCATCGGCGATGGACGCCAGTCGGGAACGTCCGGTACGCCGTCGATCCTCAACGCATCGCCGGAAGCAGCGGCGGGCGGCGGTCTCGCGCTGCTGCAGACGGGCGACCGTATCCGCATCGACCTCAACAAGCGCAGCGCCGATATTCTCCTTTCCGATGAGGAGTTGAAGCGCCGCCGCGCGGATCTCGAAGCGAAGGGTGGCTATGCGTACCCTGCGAGCCAGACGCCGTGGCAAGAAATCCAGCGCTCGATGGTCGATCAGCTTTCCGAGGGCATGACCCTCAAGCCCGCGGTGAAGTACCAGAAGATTGCGCAGACCTTCGGCGTGCCGCGCGACAATCACTGAGGCTGCAATCTCATCAAAAAAAAGGCAGGCTCCACGCCTGCCTTTTTTGTTGTGTCGCCGGTGTGATGTGATGCGTCAGCCGCTCGCTTTCGGCGCGCGCGGCCACGGTGTTTCGGGCACGGGCGTTTTCGGCCCCTCGCCGGAAAACCACGAGGTCAGATTATCGACGACGAGCTGGCCCATCGCGTTGCGCGTGTGGACGGAGGCTGAGGCGACGTGCGGGAGGAGCACAATATGCTCCATGTCGATGAGCGCCTGCGGCACGCGCGGTTCGTCCTCGTAGACGTCGAGACCGGCGGAGAGGATCGCGCCGGAGCGCAGCGCTTCGATGAGGGCTTTTTCATCGACGACGCTGCCGCGCGCGACATTGATGAGCACGCCCTCCGGGCCGAGCGCGTTGAGAACATCGGCATTGACGAGGTGCCGCGTTCCGGCCCCGCCCGGCGTGATGACGATCAGCACATCGACGGCCTCGGCCAATCCGGTGACAGTGGGAAAGTAGGCATAGGCGACATCACTTTGCTGCGTGCGGCCATGATACGCGATGGACACGCCGAAACCTTCGAGCCGCCGCGCAATCGCCTTGCCGATGCGGCCGAGGCCGACAATGCCGATCTTGCGCTCGCGTAAAGTAGGCGAGAGTGGGAAGGGACGCTCGAGCCACTTTCCTGCGCGCAGATGGCGATCGGCCTGCGGAATCTGCCGCAGGGTGGCGATCAAAAGGCCGATGGCGAGATCGGCGACCTCGTCGTTCAGCACATCCGGCGTGTTGGTGACGACGATGCCGCGTTTGACGGCTTCTCCCACGTCCACGTTGTCGTAGCCAACGCCGAAGCTCGAGACGATTTCGAGGTTGGGCAGAAGGTTGAACTGGTCGGCATTGAAACGGCCATGAACCGTGCTCGTCGCGACGCCGCGAATCCTGCCGCCAATGTCCTTGAGATAGGCATCGCGGTCCGTCGCCTCCCAGAGGCGATGAAGCGTGAAGGCCGCGTCGAGCTTTTCCATCACCAGCGGCAGCATCGGCGCTGTCATCAGCACGTCGGTTTTGGCCATCGGTCTTTCCTGCTCGTCGTTTTGGAGATTTCAGCGGCCTGCGCATCGCGCCGATGCGCGCCGGAGATGTTTTTGCATTCGCCTACGATAGAGCAGGCCGGGAAGCGATGACAACAATGGTAAAGACAAAAACAAACGCGCCCGGATCGGGCGCGTGTTCAAAAGAGCGGATGCAAGGTGAAGATTAGGCCGCGATGTTCGAACCCGGTTCTGTGGCCGGTCCGATGTCATCGGTTTCATCCAGCTCGTCCTCGGGGCTGTCGAAACCTTCCAGATCCGCGCCGGTGAGCTTCGCGAGGTTCTTCGCGCCCTTGCGCAGGAGCTTGCGCAGGCGCTTGCGATCCTTGGCGTCGAAGCCTTCGAGGAACTCCTCTTCGACCTCGTTCCACAATTCGTCGATGGCGGCGGCCTTCTTCTTGCCTTCCTTGGTCAGCTTCACCCGGACGACCCGGGCATCCCCGGGTTCCGTGTGACGCTCGACCAGCTTCATCGCCGCAAGGCGTGAAACCGTCTTGGAGGCCGTCGGCGGGCGTACGCGCAGGATGGTCGCAAGCTCGCCCATCGTCATGCGGCCTTCGCTGGCGAGGGCCTGGAGAACCTGCTCCTGACCGGCAAACAGGTCGAGCTTGGCCAGCTTGTCGCCCATGCGGCTACGATGGAGCCGGGAGGACTGGACGAGCGCCCAGCCGACGCTTTTCACTCCGGGATGTTTCATCCGTGCACCTGCCAGAAAAGGAAGCTTGCCTGCTAACCATGAACATGGGTCATGACGGTTCGATGACAATCTGGAGGATGTCTACAACTTGTAGCTATAGGTTGCCGATTGGACCTTCGCTCAAGAGACCGATCATGCTCAAGCCTCGGGCTCCATCGCGCTTTCGTGCCAGTGCCGCAGGGCAAGGCGCGACAGGGCCGAAGTCACGAGGAAGATTACGATCCCGGTGAGAGCCAGGAGAACGAGAGCCGCGAACAGGCGCGGGATGTTGAGGCGGTACTGGCTCTCGATGATTCGGTAGGCGAGGCCCGAGCTGACGCCAGCCGAACCCGCCGCCATTTCCGCGACGACCGCCCCGATGAGGGAGAGCCCGCCCGCGATCTTCATGCCCGTGAGGAAGGAGGGCAGGGCCGCCGGAAAGCGCAGGAGCCACAGGGCCTTCAGGCGCGACGCGAGTCGCTGACGCAACGTCATTGGGTTGCCGCTGTAGAGGGCGAACAGGTCGAGAAGGTTCCGGTCCGCCGATTGCAGCCCGAGCATGGTGTTGGAGAGGATGGGGAAGAACGCGACGATCCAGGCGCAGGCCAGAACCGCGATTTCCTGCGGCATGTAGATCAGGAGCAGCGGCGAGATCGCGACGACGGGGGTGACCTGCAGCGCCACGGCGAAGGGATAGATCGAATATTCCACCACCCGCGAGAGGCTGAGCAGAAGAGCGAGCGCGACGCCTCCGATGACAGCCAGGGCCAACCCGGCGAGCGTGGTCTTGAGCGTCACGAGAAGGGCGACGGAGAGAACAGGCCAGTCGGCCACGAGGGTCGTTACGATCAGGCTCGGCGCGGGCAGGATGTAGGCCGGCACTCCTGCCATGCGCACGTAAGCTTCCCAGGCGGCGATGGCGGCAACGAACACGATGGCGGGAAGCCAGATGCGGCTTGCGCTATGTTTCGGCTGCGTGCGTGCGGTCTCGCTCATGACGCACCTCCCGGCAAGATCATCGCGCGTGCCAGAATGTCGGACACCTGGCCGCAGAGTTTCGCGTAAGTCGCGCTCGCGCGAAAACGCGCATCGCGCTCTCGCGGTGCGTCGACGGTCATTGTCGCGGCGACATGGCCGGGGCGCGGAGTCATCACGGCGATGCGGTCGGAGAGATAGACGCTCTCATAGACGGAATGCGTCACGAACACGATGGTGCAGTCGAGCTCACGCTTCAGCCGCAGCAGGTCGTCATTGAGCTTGAAGCGCGTGATCTCGTCGAGCGCCGCGAAGGGTTCGTCCATCAAGAGAAGCTTTGGACGAAGACTCAACGCCCGCGCGATGGAAACGCGCATGCGCATGCCGCCCGAAAGTTCACGCGGATAAGCGCGCGCGAAGCCGTCGAGGCCGACCATCGACAGAATGTCATCGATGCGAGAGGCCGCCTCGCGCTTCGAGACGCCGCGTAGGCGTAAAGGGAACCACACATTGTCGGCGACACTCGCCCACGGCATCAATGTCGGGTCCTGAAACACGTAACCGATTTCGCTGCGGTGATCGGCCGGTGTCGCATCGCTCCAAGCAAGGCTGCCGGATGTGGGTTCGGACAGTCCCGCGATCAAGCGCAGGATCGTCGATTTGCCGCAACCGGACGGGCCGAGAAGCGAGATGAACTCGCAGGGGAGAATATCGAGGTCGAATGCGGAAAGCGCAGTCAGTCCGTTGGCGAATGTCTTCCCCACGCCTCTAAGAGAAACGAGAGGAGACGCCGATTGCGGTTGAAGCGATGCGGCCATCGTTCTCACTTCTTCAGGTTCAGTCCGACGCCCTTGTTCACGAATTGCAGCGTGTAGGCGCGCTTGTAGTCGAGATCGGATTTGAATAGGCCGGCCTTGACCATCTTGTCGAAGAAATCCTTCATGCGTTCATCGCTCATTGCACCGATGCCGCGCGTCGTTGCGTCCCCTGAATCGACAATGCCGTATTCCTTCATCTTCTCGCGCGAGTAGGCGAGAAGCTCATCCGTCATTTCCGGATTGTCGCGCTTGATGAGCGCAACCGCTTTCGCGTTGTCGCCGTAGAGATAGTTGTACCAGCCGATGGTGGAGGCATCGACGAAGCGCTGCACGAGATCGGGATTTTTCTCCACCACCTCGCGGCGCGTTTCGACGGTGGTCGAATAGGTGCTGAAGCCGTGATCGGCGAGCAGGAACACGTTCGGCTTGAAGCCGCCGACCTTCTCGATGACGAGCGGATCGGACGTCGCGTAGCCCTGCTGCACGGCGTTGGGATTGGCGATGAAGGGCGCGGGGTTGAAGCCGAACGGCTTGAGCTGCTCTTCTTTGAAGCCGTATTCCGCGCGCATCCATTGGAAGAAGGTCGCAACGCCGTCCTTCGACAACAGGATGTCGTTCGATTTCTTCAGGTCGAGGAAGGTGTCGAGCCCCTGGCCGGGATGGCTCATGAGAACCTGCGGCTCCTTCTGGAAATGGGCCGCGACGACAACGGTGGGAATATCCTTCTCCACGGCGGAGAAGGCCTGGATCAGGCTGCCGCCCATGTAGAAGTCGAGCTTTCCGGCAGCGAGCAGCATGCGGTTGTTGGCGCGCGGGCCGCCGGGGACGATGGTGACCTTGAGGCCGTATTTTTCATAGGTCCCGTCGGCGAGCGCCTGATAGTAGCCGCCGTGCTCGCCTTGGGCGAGCCAGTTGGTGCCATAAGTGACCTCGGTCAGTGGCTGCTGCGCTAGCGCCCCGCCGATGCTACCTGCGAAAAGCGCGGCCAACGCCGCAAGTCCGGTTCGAAGCGTCACGGCATCCTCCATAGGGCTGCGATCCTAAATCGCTTCTGAAACCTCACGTGGGGCTTGGCAAGCTCCGCCATGCGGCGGAGCCGCTCTTATGCAGCCCTCATTTATGCAGGGCTCACTCCACCGACCAGGGATAGGTCCATGTCTCGGTGAGCGCCCGGTTGCCGGCGCGCAGGAAGGCGCGCAGGTCCGTCGATTGCCCCGGCTCGAGCTTCACGTCGATGGCGGCGCGGAAGCCCTTGGTGTGATCGTTCGGAACGATGAAGGTGTGCGTGATCTTGCCGGTCGAGGTCGAAGGCACGAGCTGCACCTGCGTGGGGTCGGCGAGGTAGTATTCCAGATCGCCACCCGCGAAGTCGATAATGAAGCGGCGATGGGTCGGATCGCTCGGCCCGTTCGAGCCGCTGGCGCGCGGCGGGGTCTGGAACGTGTTCAGCGCCTTGCCGCCGGGATGCATGGCATTCGTGTCGGAGATTGCGCGCAGGCGATAGTTGAGCGTCACCTCCTGCCCGCGCTCGAGCGGGCGAGCCGGTTGCCAATAGGCGACGATGTTGTCGTGCGTCTCGTCCTTGGTCGGGATCTCGACCAGTTCGACCCGGCCTTCGCCCCACTGGCCGACGGGCTCGACCCAGTATCCGGGCCGCTGATGGTAGAAGGCCTCGAGGTCCTGATAGTTCTCGAAGACGCGATCGCGCTGCATCAGCCCGAAGCCGCGCGGGTTGTTGTCGCTGAAGGAGGAAACCGCCTTGCGGGCGGGGTTCTGCAGCGGGCGCCAGATCCATTCGCCGGAGCCCGACTGCATCAGAAGGCCGTCCGAATCGTGAAGCTCGGGACGGAAGTCATCCTGCCTGCGGCGCTCGTTCTCACCCTCGAAGAACATGGAGGTGAGGGGGGCGACGCCGACATTCTGGATGGTCTGGCGCGGGAACAGGGTCGCCGTCACGTCGACGGTCGTCTCCTTCGCGGGGTAGACGTCGAAACGGTAGGCGCCCGCCACGGAGGGGCTGTCGAGCAGCGCGTAGATCGTCGCCCGGTCGCTCTGCGGCGTCGGCATCTCGATCCAGAATTCGCGGAAGTAAGGGAACTCCTCCGCCTCGCCGCCCGGCACGTTGATGGCAAGGCCGCGCGCGGAGAGGCCGTATTTCTGGTCCCGCCCGAGAAAGCGGAAATAGCTCGCGCCGAGAAAGGCGATCAGCTCGTCGAAGACCTTCGGCGTGTTGAGCGGGTAGTGCAGCCTGAAGCCGGCGAAACCGAGATTGACCGGCAGTGGCTTCTCGACCTTGTTGCGCCCGTAGTCGAACAGCTCGCGCTGGTAGGGCACCGGCGTCGGCACGCCGTCGCGGATCACGTTCACCGTCACGGGGCGCTGATAGAGGAAGCCCGGATGGAACAGATGCATGCGGAACGGCCCGCCGCCGCCCGCCAGAAGCGCCTTCTCGGGTCGGAAGCGAATGTCACGGTAGTCGTCGAAGCTGAGTTGGCTCAGAGGCGGCGGAAGCTGCTGCGTCGAGGCCTCGTAGGGCGCTGCCGCAATCTCCCGCGCGCGGCGCACCACGTCCTCGAAACGGAACGGGGTCGGCGCTGGTGCAGCGCCCTGCTGGGCGAGGGCCGGAAGGGCGACGCTCGCGAGCAGACTCTGCAGAACGATTCGGCGGGACAGGTTCATCATGAAAGGGCTGTTCTTCTTGGGCTTCGCGGAGCCGGAGGAGCTCCGGAAGATGTCATTCTTGCACCCTATCCGTCTACCCACTCCCGTTAATACAAGCTGAACGACGCCTGCTGTGGCCCCAATCGCAAAAACATTGGAAAAAGGTCTTGTGATCGGGGGCGAATAGCCCTATGTGACCGCTTGCCCAATTTCGCACGTGCCTGTGGTCGCGTGCCGGTTGGTGGGCATCCGGACAAGAGGCCGGACAGCCGCCCGAGAACATTCTCGTTCTCGATACCCCTAACCGGCAGCCGGAGGCGAAAACCGGCGCACCCCGTTCTCAACGGGGAACGCGGCTTAAAGCAACGACGAACGGGCTTTTTTGGTCTCGTTGGCCCTCCAAAGGTCAACACCGAAGAGGCTTGTTTATCATTGCCAGGCGTGCGGTCAGGGAACTCCCCTTTCCAATCCAAGGCAGCATCGTCGGGTGAAGAACCCATTGGCGCCCCTCGTGTCTCCAAAGCACGAGCGCGCGATGATTCTTCCCTCGCTGACGCCGGGTGCGCAGGTTTCCGTGGCACGGAAACAGGCTGCACCTGAATTTCAATCCGGGGCCTCGGACAAGAGCCCCATTGAACCTGTGGTGGGGAGAGCGCCATGACGCAGCGCATCCGTGATTTCCTGCGCAACCGACGAGAGGACGGCCCGTGTGTCGTCGTCGATCTCGAGGTCGTGCGCGACAATTATTCCAAGTTCGCCCGGGCGCTTCCCGACACGCGCGTGTTCTACGCCGTGAAGGCGAACCCCGCGCCGGAAGTGCTGAAGGCGCTCGCCGATCTCGGCTCGTGCTTCGACACGGCCTCCGTCGTCGAGATCCAGCTGGCGCTGGACGCCGGCGCGACGCCCGAGCGCATCTCCTTCGGCAACACGATCAAGAAGGAGCGCGACATCGCTCGCGCGCTTGAGCTTGGCGTGCGCCTCTTCGCGGTCGATTGCGAGGTGGAGGTCGAGAAGATCGTGCGCGCTGCCGGTGAGACCGGCGTTGCTGCTTCCGACGTGAAGGTGTTCTGCCGCATTCTCTGCGACGGCGCCGGCGCCGAGTGGCCGCTCTCGCGCAAGTTCGGCTGCGCGCCGGAGATGGCGGTGGACGTGCTGGAACACGCTTGCCGTCATGGGCTCGAAGCTTATGGCGTGTCGTTCCATGTGGGTTCGCAGCAACGCAACACCGAGGCGTGGGATCAAGCGCTCGGTTCGGCTTCCGCGATCTTCCGCGAATGCATGAGCCGCGGCATCCACCTGTCGATGGTCAATCTCGGCGGCGGGTTCCCGACCAAGTACCTGAAGTCGATCCCGCAGGTGGAAGCTTACGGCGAGTCGATCTTCCGCGCGCTGTCGAAGCACTTCGGCAACCGTATTCCGGAAACGATCATCGAGCCGGGTCGCGGCATGGTCGGCAATGCGGGCATCATCGAGGCCGAAGTCGTGCTCGTCTCCAAGAAGAGCAATGACGAGGACGAGGTGCGCTGGGTCTATCTCGACATCGGCAAGTTCGGCGGCCTCGCCGAGACGATGGACGAATCGATCCGTTATCCGATCCGCAGCGAGCGCGACAACGACCGCAAGGTGCCGTGCGTGCTCGCCGGTCCGACCTGCGATTCCGCCGACGTTCTCTACGAGAAGGAGCCTTATCCGCTCCCCATTTCGCTGGAGATCGGCGACAAGGTGCTGATCGAAGGCACGGGCGCCTACACGACCACCTATTCGGCGGTCGCGTTCAACGGCTTCCCGCCGCTGAAGTCCTACGTGATCTGAACTTCCGGCCAGATCATGCGCATTTGATGCGTCCTGTCCGCCTCGTTCCTTGATGAGGCGGACCCGGTGCCCTTTCACAGGGCCATCCTTCAATCACCGGTCCGGACGGCCTGTTCTTTTTGAGCGGGTGCGAGGGCTGTCGCTCACCCCATATCGGGAGGCCGCGGCCATGATAACGATCCGCGAAGAGAATTTTCGCGATGTCGAAGCGCGCGAGACGCTGCTCGACACCTGCTTTGGACCCGCGCGGTTCCAGAAGACCTGCGAGCGCCTGCGTGAAGGCCGCCGCCCGGCGGACGGCCTGGCGCTCGCCGCCGATGAGGACGGCGTGCTCGTCGGCACGGTCCGCCTTTGGCATGTGAGCGCGGGGCCGCAGCGCCCGGCGCTGATGCTCGGCCCCATCGCCGTCGATCCGTCGCGTCAGAGCTGCGGGCTCGGCGCGCGGCTGATGCGCGAAGCGCTCTCCCGCGCGGCGGCGCTCGGTCACAAGGCCGTCGTGCTGGTGGGCGATGCTCCCTATTATGAACGTTTCGGCTTTTCGTCCGCCAGGACGGAGAACCTCTGGCTCCCCGGTCCCTACGAGCGTGAGCGCTTTCTGGGGCTGGAATTGCAGCCCGGCGCGCTCGAGAGCGCGCGGGGCCTCGTCTCCGCGACGGGTGCACCTTGCGACAGGGCGGATCTCGCCGCCCTCGTCGCGTCAGCGGCGAACGATGCCTTCGGGAGTTTTCGCCACTCGCTCTGACAACCTGACAATTGACGCGCGCCGCGCTGCAACTATTGGTACGGGTAAGGTCTTTCAAAAGAGGACCATGCTCTACCAAGAGCGAGCTCGGCGCGTTTCGCTTTGAGTTGCTGTTTCAAGAAGGAGAAACCTTGATGTCCGTTTGGCCTGTTCATGGACGCATCACTGGCCCGGTCGTGATGATCGGCTTCGGCTCGATCGGCAAAGGCGCGCTGCCTTTGATCGAACGTCATTTCGAGTTCGACCGCGATCGTTTCGTGGTGATCGATCCGGACGACAAGAACCGGGCTCTCCTCGATGAGCGCGGCATTCCCCTCGTCAAGCAGGCGCTGACCCGCGAGAACTATCGCGAGATCCTGACGCCGCTGCTCACCAAGGGCGGCGGGCAGGGCTTTTGCGTCAACGTTTCTGTCGATACGTCCTCGCGTGCCATTCTCGAGCTTTGCCGCGAACTCGGCGCGCTCTACATCGACACGGTCGCGGAGCCGTGGGCCGGCTTCTACTACGACAAGAGCGCCGGGCCGGAAGCGCGCACGAACTACGCCCTGCGCGAGATCATTCTCGACGCGCGCCGCCGCAATCCCGGCGGCACGACGGCGGTGTCCTGCTGCGGTGCGAACCCCGGCATGGTGTCGTGGCTCGTCAAGCAGGCGCTGCTCAATGTCGCGAAGGATACCGGCATCAAGCATGATGACCCGAAGACCCGCGAGGATTGGGCGCGCCTCATGCAGCGCGTGGGCGTCAAGGGTATTCACGTCGCCGAGCGCGATACGCAGCGCGCGCGCGCGCCGAAGCCCGCAGGTGTTTTCGTCAACACATGGTCCGTCGAAGGGTTCGTGTCGGAAGGCGTGCAGCCTTCCGAGCTCGGCTGGGGCACGCATGAGAAGTGGATGCCCGAGAACGGCCGTACGCACGAGAAGGGATGTCAGTCGGCAATCTATCTCCTGCAGCCGGGCGCCAATACCCGCGTGCGCACATGGACGCCAACCGCGCAGGCGCAATATGGATTCCTCGTCACGCACAACGAGGCGATCTCGATCGCCGATTACTTCACCGTGCGCGAGGGTGACAAGATCACGTATCGCCCGACCTGCCACTACGCCTATCATCCCGCCAACGATGCGGTTCTTTCGCTGCACGAGATGTTCGGCAATGCCGCGAGGGCTCAGGACACGTTCCACATTCTTGACGAAAACGAGATCGTGGACGGCATCGATGAGCTGGGCGTCCTGCTCTACGGCCACGACAAGAACGCCTATTGGTATGGCTCGCAGCTTTCCATCGAGGAGACGCGCCGTCTCGCGCCCTACCAGAATGCCACCGGCCTTCAGGTGACCTCCGCCGTGCTCGCGGGCATGGTGTGGGCGCTGGAAAACCCGAATGCGGGCATCGTCGAAGCGGACGAGATCGATTTCCGTCGCTGCCTTGAGGTGCAGAGGCCGTATCTCGGCCCGGTCGTCGGCGTTTATACGGATTGGACGCCGCTCGATGGCCGCCCCGGCTTCTTCGCGGAGGACATCGACACTTCCGACCCGTGGCAGTTCCGGAACGTGCTGGTGCGATAAGACGAGCGAAAAGCCATGCCGCATTTCGAGGAATTCTACGTGCACAAGCTTCGCGGCTCTCTCGGGAGCGTCGATGCGGAGGCCGTTCTCGATCTGCGGCAGGCTTCGCGCGAGCAGGCTGTGGCCTCGTTGCAGGACATGCTGGAACGCAGCCGCTTCGCAAAGACAAAGTCGGTCGCCATTCTCATCGCACCGCCCATCGAGGGCGGCGGCGAGACGCTTTTTCAGCCCATCGGCAAGGCGCTACTCGAAGCGAAGAAGCGCGGTTGGCTCGATCGTCTCCAGACCTTGCCCGCGCAGGATGGTTTGGGGTTTTACGTGCTGCTTGCGGGCAAGCCTGAAAGAGAAGACAGCTAGAGCATGATCAGAACAAGAGGAAACCGGTTATTCGCCCGGATCATGCGGCAATAAAAGCCTCTAACGCTCGCGCTCAAGCCAGCGCGGCGCGCACATCCTCTTCGCTCACATCGTCCAGCATCTTGCCGATCTTGCAGGCGCGCGTCTTTTCGCCCGGCTCCATCACCAGAATGATGGTTTCGACGCCGGGGCAGGAAGGGTCGGTGCAGGCGATTTCATTGACGGCGAAGGCGATCTCCTCAGCGCCGCCGAGTGCGGCACGCGCCCATTCCTTCACGCGCTCGGTCGCTTCCCGGCTTTGCTTGCCGGAGCCGGGAGCGCCTTTCAGGAAAGAGCCGAACAGCGCCATCGGTTTATCTCAGGTCGGCAGCGTCAGAATGCCAGCCTGCCCGTCCGCGCAGCCGAAGGCGAGGCGCTTGCCGGGCTTGTCCCAGGCGAGGGCCGTGATGCCGCTGTCCTTCACCGAGGGACGCACCAGCAATTCGGAGGCGTCGTTCATGCGGATCAGGAGAATGCAGCCGTCCTCATAGCCGACGGCGAGCACATAGACGTTGGGGTGGAACGAAACGCTGCTGACCTTGGCGGGGCGAACACCGCACTCGCGGGGCGCCTTGCCCGTCGGCCCTTCCTTCGATTCGAAGGGCCAGATGATGGCGGCTTCCGCGCCCGACGTCGCGAGCCATTTGCCGTCGGCTGACCAGGAGAGCGAGCGCGTCTTCGACGGATAGCCGCTCATGCGCATGTGCCCCTTGTCGGGGATCAGCCGCCATCCGTGCAGGGCGTTCTCCTGCATGGAGGTGACGATGAAGCGCCCATCCGGCGACCAGGTGATGTCGAGATGCGAGCCCTTCCATTCGAGAGATTCGGGCTTGCCCTCTATATTGGGGAACCACAACGTCGCGCCGTTGTAGTGCGCGATGGCGAGGCGGTAGCCCTTCGGCGCGAAGGTGAGGCCGCGTGCGGTGGAGGGAACCTCCAGCGTCTTCTCCTTGCCCTTGTCGTCGCGGGCGATGACGCGCTTGCCAGTGGCATAGGCGAAGGCACCGCCCGGATGCACGGCAAGGGAATCGATCCACGCGCCCTTGGTTTCCGCGAGCGTCTTCGTCGAGCCATCCTGCCCGGTCACGGCGACGCGCCCGTCGTCGCCGCCCGTGAGCAGGCGCTCGCCATCGCCCACCGCGACGAGAATGCCGCTGTCGGGATGTGCTTCGACCCGGTGCGTCTCACCGTCTTTCGCCAGAAGCACGCCGCCATCCGCCAGCGCGAAGGCTGCGGTGCCTTTCAGCCAGGCGAGGCCGGTGACATGCGCGCCCGCAGCGACGGGCGCAACGTTCTCGGTGAGAGAGGGGGCAGTTTGAGAAGTCATTCAGGCAGTCCCTTTCAGGGAGCCAAATAGCACAAGTCGGAGGAAGCGGGAGCCTCATCCTGAGGAGGGCCGTAAGGCCCGTCTCGAAGGACGAGGCGTTTCCAGCGTACACTGGACCATCCTTCGAGACGCCCGCAAAGCGGGCTCCTCAGGATGAGGGTGAGGCAAGAGCCTCAGGCCGCCGTCGCGAGGAAGCCTTCGCGGATGGCTTTCTCGTTCAGGTCGCGCCCGATGAACACGACCTTGGAGTTCCGTTTCTGCCCGGGTTTCCAGTCGTCCTGCACGTCGCCGTCGAGGATCATGTGGACGCCCTGGAACACGAAGCGCTTCGGCTCGTTCGGGAAGGCGACGATGCCCTTGCAGCGCAGGATGTTCGGACCCTCGACCTGCGTGAGGTTGGAAATCCACGGCATGAACTTTTCGGGATCGACCTCGCCGTCGATCTGCACAGAGAGCGACTGCATGTCCTCGTCGTGATGATGGTGATGGCCTTCCTCGAGAAAGTCGGGCTCTAGCTCGATGATGCGCTCGAGATCGAAGGCGTTGCGCTCCAGAACTTCGGAAATCGGCAGCGCGCAATTCGTCGTGCGATGAAGCTTGGCGTAAGGATTGATGGCGCGGATGCGGGCCTCGACCTCTTCCAGTTCCTTCTCCGACACGAGATCGATCTTGTTGAGGATGATGACGTCGGCAAAGGCGATCTGGCTCTTGGCCTCGGGCGCATCCTTCAGGCGCTCGGAGAGCCACTTGGCGTCGGCGACGGTCACGACCGCATCGAGGCGGGCGGCGTCGGAGACGTCCTGGTCCATGAAGAAGGTCTGCGCCACGGGAGCGGGATCGGCGAGGCCGGTGGTTTCCACGATGATGGCGTCGAACTTGCCCTTGCGCTTCATCAGGCCGTCGAGAATGCGGATCAGGTCGCCGCGCACGGTGCAGCAGATGCAGCCGTTGTTCATCTCGAACACTTCCTCGTCCGCACCGACGACGAGCTCGTTGTCGATGCCGATCTCGCCGAATTCGTTCACGATCACCGCATAGCGCTTGCCGTGCGGTTCGGTGAGAATGCGGTTGAGCAGCGTGGTCTTGCCCGCGCCGAGATAGCCAGTGAGAACCGTGACAGGGATCTTGTCGGACATGGAGTATTCCTGAAAATCAGAAGAGTCAGCGCCGCCCCGGCGGAAGGCCGGAGGCGGCAGCCAAGCTCAGCTCGAAAGCGCCGTGCTGAAGGCCTTTATATTGTGTCGCATCATGTCAATGTAAGTCCCCGCCGGGCCGCTGGCATCGGAGAGAGCGTCGGAGAAGACCGGTTCGCCGATTTTAGCCCCGGTTTCCTTGGAGATGCGGTCCATCAGGCGCGGGTCTGATATGTTCTCCACGAAGATCGCGGCGATTTTCTCCGCCTTGATCTGCTTGATGATCCTGGCGACGTCCCGGGCGGAAGCCTCGGCGTCGGTCGAGACGCCCTGAGGGGCGATGAAGTCGATGCCGTAAGCCGCCTCGAAATAGCGGAAGGCGTCGTGGGAGGTGATGATCCGGCGCTTGCCCGCCGGGATCTTCGCCACGAACGCCTTGATCTCGCTGTCCAGCGCCTCGAGTCTCTTCAGGTAATCCGCCGCATTGGCCTCATAAGCCGCCTTGGCCGAAGGATCGGCGGCGATGAGGGCATCGCGGATATTCGCCACGTAGACCTGAGTGTTGGCGACATTCTGCCAGGCATGCGGGTCGAACGCGCCATGATCGTGATCATGACCCTTCTTGCCCTCGTCATGATCGTCACTGGCGAGCGCCTTCACGCCCTTCGCCGCCTCGACCACCGCGGCTTTCGTACCGGACGATTTGATCAGGCGGCTGATCCAGCCTTCGAATTTCAGGCCGTTGGCGAAAACAACCTTGGCCTCTGTCAGGCGGCGGCCATCGGCGGGCGTCGGCGCGTAGACATGCGCATCGCCGTTGGGGCCGACGAGGGTCGTGACCTCGATTCTGTCGCCGCCGACATTGCGCACGATGTCGCCGAGGATCGAGAAGGTCGCGACGACCTTGAGCTTGTCGGCGCTCTGCGCCTGCGCCGTAAAACAGCTGCCGGCGAGGAGAGAGAGGCCCATGATTGATGAGATGACGGCGCGCTTGAATAACATCGCGGCTTCCTTGGATGTTGAGCGAAGAATCAGGCTTCCAGATGCCTGCCGGGCATGACGAGCCACAAAAGGCCACCCTCGCGCCCGAAGACGAGGGAGAGAACATAAAGGCCGCCCGCCACGAGAATGATGGCGGGGCCCGCCGGCAATTCGGCGTGGAAGGAGAGCAGCAATCCCCCGACGCCCGACACGATGCCGATGGCGATAGACCAGAGCATCATGATGGTGATGTCCTCGCTCCAGAAACGCGCAGCCGCAGCGGGCAGCATCATCATGCCGACGGCGAGCAGCGTGCCGAGCGCGTGGAAACCGCCAACGAGGTTCATCACGACGAGGCCGAGGAAGATGAGATGTGTCGGCGTTCCAGTACGGCTCACCGAGCGCAGGAACGTCGGATCGACGCACTCCAACACAAGCGGGCGATAGAGCACCGCCAACGCGACGAGCGTGATGGAGGAAATGGAGGCGAGAAGGAGCAGCGTGCTGTCGTCGAGCGCGAGCACCGTTCCGAACAGAACGTGCAGCAGATCGACATTCGAGCCACGCAAGGAAACGATGGTGACGCCGAGCGCCAGCGAGAGAAGATAGAACGCGGCGAGTGAAGCGTCCTCCTTCAACGTGGTGAGCCGTGACACGAGACCTGCCGCTATCGCGACGACGACGCCCGCGATCAACCCGCCGATCGTCATGGCGGGGAGCGAGAGGCCCGCGAGGAGATAACCGAAGGCTGCGCCCGGCAGGATCGCGTGCGCCATCGCATCGCCCGTCAGGCTCATGCGGCGCAGCATCAGAAACACGCCGACAGGCCCGCCGCCGAGCGCGATGGCGATGGTGCCGACGAGCGCGCGCTGCATGAACGCGAATTCCGAGAACGGAGCGATGAGAAAATCGAACATGATCGCGGTCATGCCTTTAAATGTTTGAAGGATCAGGCCGCGTTGCGGCTGCAGGCTTCCGCGTACGGGTCGTACGCCTCGACCATGCTGCGGGCCTTGAGAAGATTCTCGGCGCTCAAGACGCCCTTCGTCTCGCCCCAGGCGACAGGCTCGCGGGCGATGAGAAGCGTTTCCGGAAACACGCGGCGCACGACATCGAGATCGTGCAGCACCGCGACGACCGTGCGCTTTTCGTGATGCCAACGCTTCACGAGCGCGAGCAGGTCGGATGTCGTTTTCTCGTCGATAGCGGTGAAGGGCTCATCGAGAAGGATCACGGGCGCGTCCTGAATCAGAAGCCGCGCGAACAGCGCGCGCTGCATCTGCCCACCGGAAAGGGTCGAGATCGGGCGGCGCTCGAAGCCGATGAGGCCGACGGCGGATAGCGCCTCCTCGATTCTCGTCCTGTCCTTCGCGCCGATCCCGCCGAAGAGGCCGGTGCGGAACCACAGGCCCATTGCGACGATGTCGTAGACGGAAATGGGGAATGAACGATCAATCTCGGCGGCCTGCGGCAGATAGGCGATGCGGCTTCGCACATCGAGGGAAACGTCGATGCGCCCGCTCAAGGGGCGAAGGGTTCCGACGATGCCTTTCAGGAGGGTCGACTTGCCGGCCCCGTTCGGGCCGACGACGGCCATGAGGCTGCCGGAGGCGATCTCACCGCTCAAGTGATGCACGGCGGGGCGGCGGTCGTAGCCGAGGGTGAGGCCGTCGAAACGGATGGTCGTTTTGCTCATGTCGCCCTCACCCGAGAACAGCGAAGACGAGCGCCCAGAGAACGCCCAAGGCGACAGCGGCCCCGATCAACCGCTGCCAGGCGGAAAAGCGCAGCAGCGAAAAGGTCGGCGCCATCGCCACCGCGCGAAGCGGATGAGCGTGAGCATGGGAGTGATGATGGTGGTGCCCGTCATGTGACATGGCACCTGTATAGAGCGAAACCGGAGGGGCGTACAGTATTTTATACGCACCTCAGGATTGTATTCTTGAGAGGATCAATCAACCTCAGGGCGTCGGGTGGTACTGGTAGAGCCAGGTTTCGCTCAAAACTTCCTCGCCGTTGCGCAGGAAACAGCGCAGCTCGACCGGTTCCGTCCCCTGCGTGGTGAGGTCGAACTGGGTCCGCCAGTGGCCGGGCACGTCGTCCGGCACGGCTTCGGTGAGGATGTTCGAGAACTCGCCGCGCGAGGCGGTGAGGACCGGGCGCGGGATCACCCCGGCCGGCAGCTTCTTGAGCGGCTCGCCCAGGAACTCGACCATGAACTTGCGCACGCCCTTCGGCCGCGCCGTGCCGGCCTGCCCGCCATTGCCGAAGCGGGTAGCGACGCAGCGCGCCAGCGACGTGGGGAAAGGCTCCTCAGCCGACCAGTGCATGCGATAGCGGAACTCGAAACTGTCTCCGGCCCGGGCGCTGTCGGCGGGAACCCACATGACGACGACGTTGTCATGAATCTCATCGTCCGTCGGAATTTCGACGAGCTGGATCGAGCCCTTGCCCCAGCCGCCCTGCGGTTCGATCCACAGGGAGGGGCGGCGGTCGTAATAGACGCCGTCGAGATAATGGTCGAACACCCGGTCGCGCTGCAGCAAGCCGAAGCCCTTCGGGTTCTGCTCGGCGAAGGCGGAGGTGATGATGCGCGGCGGGTTGTTGAGGGGGCGCCAGATGCGCTCCCCGGAGCCGGTCCACATGGCCAGGCCGTCGGAATCGTGGATCTCGGGCCGCCAGTCGATGGCGGAGGGCTTCGCGGTTTCCGAGAACCAGTACATCGAGGTCAGAGGTGCGATGCCGAGGCGGCTGACATCCTTGCGCATGAAGACCGCGCAATCGATGTCCATGATGACCGCCGCCGCGCGCTGCATCACGAAGCGGTAGGCGCCCGTGACGCTCGGGCCGTCGAGCAGCGCATAGACCGTAACCGTGTCCGAACCCACCTGCGGCGTGTCGAAATAGATATTCGTGAAATCCGGGAACTCCTCGTTCTTCCCGAACACGGCTACATCGACAGCAAGGCCGCGAGCCGAAAGGCCGTATTGGTAGAGCTCGCCTATGGCGCGAAAGTAGGAAGCACCGAGGAAGGCCACCCAGTCATTCTTGCGCCAGTCGAGCTTGCCGTCGCGGGGCTCCTGGAAGCGGAAGCCGGCAAAGCCGGAATTCTCGGGCAGCTTGCGGGCGGGGGAGTCCGCCGGCATGTCGAAATAGTTTGCCTCGTAAAGGATCTCGCGGGCCTGTCCCTTCTCCACGACGTGCATGTGCACGGGCTTCTGGAAGTAGCGGCCCATGTGGAAGAAGGTGACCGGGAACTCGCTCGGCCCCTTGGCCCAGAGCGCGAGGTCGGTCTTGAACTTGATCTTGCCGTGAGCGTCGTAGTCGATCTGGTTCAGGATCTCGGGCGAGGGGCTAGCGGGCGCCACATAGGGGCTCGCCGCCATATCCCGCGCGCGCTTCTTCAATCCCTCGAAGGAAAAGGCCGACGGCGCGCCGTACCTCAGGCCCTGCTGCGCCAGGGCCGAAGCCGGAAAGCCCGCTGCCGCGAGGCCGGCGGTAGCGGTTGCGAATTGAAGAAACTGACGACGATCGAACATGGGAAAATGCACTTCAGCCCAGAGCATGATCAGAACAAATGGAAACCGGTTGTTCGCCCGGATCATGCGGTAAAATCAAGGAGACTGGTGTCTGATCGTGTTCAAAGAGACCCGATCGGACGCCAGGACTAACCCTACCAAGGTGGCAGGATTGCGATCCTCATAACCTCTTGAGAAATCCCCGTCAGCCGTCAAACTGCATCCAACCACAGGCGTAAAAGCGCCGCCAGCGGCAACGTCTGCAGGCTTGGGGCCGTTTGTCTAAGGTGCTGAAGGTGTGCGGGAGCCTTCTTGAGAAGGCTTCAGGCGCGCTTGGTCAGGGGCTCGACGGCGACGCACTGGCGCCACAGGGCCACGAGCGCATAGAGCGCGAGCAGGCTGAAAAGGCCCATCAGGACATAAGCGACGATCGGCCCGAGATCGAACAGGCCCGCAAGCGCCCAGCCGCCGGAGAGGGCGACGCCGAAGACCTCCGTGCCGATGAGGATCATGATGCTCACGACGGTCAAAAGGTTGCGCCAGTTGGTGCGGGTCGGCTTGGACAAGGTCGAAACTCCCTTTTCGTGAGATGAGGAACTACCCCAAACCCGGCCTTCGGCGCAAGTTCGGGTGTCAGCTCGCCGCGCCGGAGCCAAGCAGCCCGAACAGGAGGCTGAGGCCCAGCACCAGCACGAAGGCTGCGGCCAGAAGCTCGATTCCCGCCATCGCGAGCGCCCCGGCGACGCCTCGCCCGCCCGCGACTCTCAGAGCGGTCGCCTTCGCAAAGACAGCAAGCGCCGCGATCGCGCCGGTGGTCAGCGCGGTGCCGAGGGCCATCGCGAAGGTGGAGGCGATGCCCGCCGCAAAGAGCCCCTGCGAGAGGGCGAAGACGAGCACGATCAGCGCACCCGCGCAGGGGCGGATGCCCGCCGCGAGGGCGACGCCCGCCATCTCCCGCCACTTCGTCAGGCGGTCGAACGCTTCCGGCGGCGGCAGGTGGACGTGGTCGCACGATTCATCCTGCGCTTCGGCGAGGGGATTGCGCGAGAGCGCCGCGACACCGAGAACCTTGCCCGCCTTGCGCCAGGTGATGAGCGCGCCCATCAGCGCGACGACGGCGAAGCTCGCCATTTCCACCTGCGCGGTGAGCGCGTTCATGGTCGCGGCGGTGGCCTTCAGGATCAGCGCGGCGACGCAGACGATGAGGATGGCGACGAGCGCCTGAATCAAAGCGGCGGCGAGGCTCAACGTGAAGCCTTTGCGCAGCGCCTTCTCGTCGGCGATCAGATAGGCCGAGATCACCGCCTTGCCGTGGCCGGGGCCTGCGGCGTGGAAGACGCCATAGGCGAAGCCGACGAAGAGCAGCGACCATAGGGCCGCGCCGTTCTCCTTCAACTCCCGCACGGAGGCCTGAAGGCTTTTGTAGAAGCCGGCCTGAATGGAAAGGAGATAGGTGCCGAGCGTGCCGGAGGGCGCCGCTTCCCGCGCGCCGATGCCGAAGGGGTTCTTGACCGGCGGGGGGGCTGCCGGAGCAAACCACCACACGAGAAGCGCGACGACAGCGGCGACCAGCGCCGTTGCAGCGATGGCAAGGAACGCCCTTTGCCAGAGGCGGCCTTTGCCGGGAGCGGCGATCTCAAGCGGTTCTGCCGTTACGGACATGCGAGGATCGCCTTGTTGGAATACTGCGCGCCAAAATTGGCGTTCGCCGAATTGCTGAACATGCCCTCGGTCAGCGCCTGCTGGTCGGCCATGTCGAGGCCCTTGGCGCGGGTCACGGTGATCGAGCAGCCCTGCGGCGCGCCCACCATCTTGATGGCGTCGTTCGCTTTGGCGAGCTCGAAAAAGACGAAGAAAGAAGGATCGTTGATATCGACCGAGACCGCGCCCCCGCCCGGGATGGGCGATTTCAGGGGCAGGAAGAACGAGAGAACGACCTTGCCGTCTTCGAACGCCATGCCGGGGTTTTGCGGGGCATCGAAGGCCTGCTTCTTTCCGTTCGCCTTCATCACGGTGAAGTAGTCGAAATCGACCAGCGATTCTGTGTTCTCCTTGGCGAGATCCTGCAGCTCGTCGGGCGTCAGCTTGCCGTCGTTATTCTTGTCGAGCCCCTGCGTGACATAGGCCGAATAGCCTTCGTCGAAGGCCCAGGAATGGCGGATGCCGGTGGCTTTTCCGTCCACGAAGACCACATCCGCCTTGGCCGTGACCCAGACATGGGGGTGGGCCAGGGCCGGGAGGGCCGCCGCGGAAAAGGCGGCGGCGAGAGCGGTTTTGAGACCAAGGCGACGGTTCATGCGTTTGTCTTCAAAATGGCGAGGCTTGAATCGGTGCTGCAAGGCTTGGACCGCAAGTCGGAGAGGCTTGCAAGGGAAAGGCGGCGAAAGGGAGGCGCCGATTGACGCATAAGATGGTTTATGTCAGCATTCCTGACATAAATAGAAAAGAACAAAAAGACCGGATCACCGGCGTTTCTGGGGGCACCAGAGGAGGAAGCGGGCAATGGCCAAAGGTCATGTCGCTCTACGGGACGTAACGCTCGACGATAAGTACGATCTCACGAAGGATCGCATTTTCGTCACGGGCACGCAGGCCATCATTCGAATGCTGTTGATGCAGCGCGAGCGCGACAGGCTCGCCGGGCTCAACACCGCCGGTTTCGTTTCCGGCTATCGCGGCTCACCCATCGCCGGGCTCGACCTGAACCTCTGGCGCGCGAAGCACTGGCTCAAGGAAGAACAGATCGTCTTCCAGCCCGGCCTCAACGAGGAGCTGGCAGCGACCGCCGTGTGGGGCTCGCAGCAGGCGGAGCTTCACGGGGACGGCAAGCACGATGGCGTGTTCGGCATGTGGTACGGCAAGGGACCCGGCGTCGACCGCTCGGGCGACGTGTTCCGCCACGCCAATATGGCAGGCACCTCGAAGCATGGCGGTGTGCTGGCTCTCATGGGTGACGATCACACGGCGGAATCCTCCACCGTCGCCCACCAGTCGGAATTTCATTTCCTCGATGTGATGATCCCAATCCTGAACCCGGCGGGCGTTCAGGAGATTCTCGATTACGGCCTTTACGGCTACGCCATGAGCCGCTTCTGCGGCACCTGGGTCGCGTTCAAATGCGTGAAGGAGAACATCGAGTCGACGGCCTCCGTCGACGGTTCCCTCGACCGCGTGAAGATCATCATGCCCGATGATTTCGCGATGCCGCCCGGCGGGCTCAACATCCGCAATCACGATGGCGTGCTGGATCAGGAAGCGCGGCTGCAGGACTATAAGCGCGATGCGATGATCGCCTTCGTGCGCGCCAACAACCTCAACCGCATCATCCTCTCCGGCGGGCGCAACCCGAAGGTCGGCGTGATCACCGTCGGCAAGTCCTATCTCGACGTGCGCCAGGCGATGGACGAACTCGGGCTCGACGAGGTGAAGGCGAACGACATGGGCCTTCGGCTCTACAAGATCGCCTGTCCCTGGCCGCTCTCGCAGCGCGAGCTGATCGCCTTCGCCGAAGGCCTCGACATGATTATCGTTGTCGAGGAAAAGCGCTCGCTCATCGAAGTGCAGGTGCGTGAGGAGCTTTACGGCACCGCCAACCAGCCGATCTGCATCGGCAAGAAGGACGAGCAGGGCAACTGGCTCTTCCCCGTGAAGGGCGCGCTCGATCCCAACGACATCGCCATCACCATCGGCGAGCGTCTGTTGCAGTATCACCGCAACGACGACCTTGCCGGGCGCGTCGCGCGCTTGAAAGAAGCGCAGGCGATTCTCGCCGCGACGACCGATATCGCGACCCGCACGCCGCATTTCTGCTCCGGCTGCCCGCACAACACCTCGACGAAAGTGCCGGAGGGCATGCGCGCCTATGCGGGCATCGGCTGTCACTACATGGTGCAGTGGATGGACCGCGCCACAGAAGGCTTCACGCAGATGGGCGGCGAGGGCGCGAACTGGATCGGCGAAGCGCCGTTCTCCAATCGCGGCCACGTCTTCCAGAACCTCGGCGATGGTACGTACAATCATTCCGGCGTGCTGGCGCTGCGGTGGGCGGTCGATACCAAGACCAACATGACCTACAAGATCCTGTTCAACGATGCGGTGGCGATGACAGGCGGCCAGCCGCACGAGGGCGGGCTGACGGTGGATATGATCGCGCGGCAGGTGCGCGACGAGGGCGTCGAGCGCATCGCGCTCGTCACCGACGAGCCGGATAAATATCCGAAGTCCATTCAGTGGCCTTCGGGCATGACGATCCATCATCGAGATGATCTCGATGCGGTGCAGCGCGAGCTTGCGACTGTTCCGGGCGTCACGGTGATGATCTACGATCAGACCTGCGCCGCCGAAAAGCGCCGCCGCCGCAAACGCGGCGCGTATCCCGATCCGGACAAGCGCGTCATCATCAACGATCTCGTCTGCGAAGCGTGTGGCGATTGCTCGGTGCAGTCGAACTGCGTGGCGGTGCAGCCGGTGGAGACGGAGTTCGGCCGCAAGCGCCAGATCGATCAGTCGAACTGCAACAAGGACTTTTCCTGCGTTAAAGGCTTCTGCCCGTCCTTCGTGACGGTGCATGGGGCGAAGATGAAAAAGGCGCTGCCCGCGATGGGAGAGGCCGACGGCTTCGCCCTACGGGCCTTGCCCGATCCTGTTCTTCCGCCCATCGATCTCACCTTCAACATCATCGTGACGGGTGTGGGTGGCACGGGTGTCGTCACCATCGGCGCGATCCTCGGCATGGCGGCGCATCTCGAAGGCAAGGGCCTCGGCATGATCGACATGGCGGGTCTCGCGCAGAAGGGTGGCGCGGTCTATTCCCATGTGCGCCTCGCCAACAAGCAGGACGACATTCACGCCATCCGCGTCTCGGCGGGCTGCGCACATCTGGTGCTCGGCTGCGATCTTGTGGTGACCGGCACCAAGAAGGTGCTTGCTTCCGTGTTGCCGGGGCAGACGGCGCTCGTGGTCAACACGGCGGAGGTGATGCCGGGTGACTTCACCCGCAATGCCGATTTCTCGTTGCCGGTGGAGCGCCTCAAGCGCGCCATCGCGTCTTCCGCGGGCTCCGACCATGTCGCTTTCATCGATGCGACGGCGATTGCCACCAAAGTCCTCGGCAATGCGATTGCCGCCAACATGTTCATGCTGGGCTACGCCTATCAGTCCGGCCATGTGCCGCTGACGGCGGATGCGATCGAGAAGGCCATCGAGCTCAACGGCGAAGCGGTGAAGATGAATCTCGCTGCGTTCAACTGGGGCCGCCGCGCGGTGGTGGAGCCGGAGATCGTTACGAAGATCATGGCCGATCTGAAAGCCCCCACCGACGAGCTCAAGATCTCGGCGACTCTCGATGAGATGATCGAGCGCCGCGTGAGCTTCCTCGAAAGCTACCAGAATCGCGCTTATGGCCGACGCTACCGCAGGATCGTCGAGAAGGTGCGCGCGGCGGAAACCGCGATGCTTCCTTCCGCCACCGCGCTCACCGAGGCGGTAGTGCGCTCGCTCTTCAAGCTCATGGCCTACAAGGATGAGTACGAGGTGGCGCGCCTTTACACCGATGGGCATTTCGAGCGGCTCGTGGCTTCGACCTTCGAGGGGGACAACCTGCGCTACGAGTTCCATCTCGCACCGCCGCTCTTCGCCAAGAAGGACCCCGTGACCGGCGTGCCGAAGAAGATGAGCTTTGGTCCCGGTATGATGAGAGCGTTCAAGGTTCTGGCAAGCTTACGGCGCGTGCGCGGAACGCCGCTCGATGTGTTCGGCTACACGCAGGAGCGTAAGACCGAGCGGCAGCTAGTCCGCGATTATGAGGCGCTGGTCGAAGACCTGATCGCGCATCTTTCGCCGGAAAAGCACGCACTCGCCATCGAACTCGCCAACATCCCGCAGAAGATCCGCGGGTATGGCCACATCAAGGAGCGCAACCTGAAGAACGCGAAGGTGGAGGAGGCGGCGCTTCTTGCACGCTGGCGTTCCGCAGAGTCTCCGCTGGCCATGGCGGCGGAGTAACTCCAGAAGATGTCATCCCGGGTCCGCGCCAGCGGAGCCCGGGATCGCGTTCAGGTGACGTGCTGAAGAACCTCAATCCAGCCGCCAGTCGATGGGCGGCATGCCCTTCGACACGAGCCATTCATTTGTGCGCGTGAACGGCCTCGTGCCGCGAAAATCGCGCAGGCGGTTGAGTGGCGAAGGGTGGCCGCATTCGATGACGAGATGCTTCGTTCGGTCGATGAGTTCGGCGCGTTTGCGCGCCGGACCGCCCCAGAGCAGGAAGACCACGGCGGGGCGCTCTTTGGAAATGGCGGAAACGGCGTTGTCTGTCAGGGCGGACCAGCCAAACTTGAGGTGCGCCCCGGCCTTGCCCGCCTCCACGGTCAAAGCTGTGTTGAGGAGAAGAACGCCTTGCTTCGCCCACGGCGTGAGGTCGCCCGACTTCGGCACGGATGTTCCGGTTTCCTCCGCCATCTCCGCAAGAATGGTCTTGAGAGAGGCCGGCAGGCGGCGTTTGCCGTGGTAGGAAAAGGCGAGACCGTGGGCATCGCCCGGCGTCGGATAGGGGTCCTGCCCCAGAATGACGACCTTCACCTCATCAAGCGGCGTCGTGATGAGGGCGTTGAAGATCTCTCCCGCCGGGGGCAGCACCGATGCGCCTGCGGCAATGCGTTCATCCACCCGCTCCGCGACAGCGTCGGCCGCATGCCCATTGAAGAAAGGCAACTTCCGCCATCCGACCGAGCGTGGGTCGTCACGAAAGGCGGCAAGGGCCTGACCGGCGAGTCCTTTCATCGATTCTCTCTTAACATATGGACTTGTTTTCGAAGGTCCGGGGTATCAGGTCCGGCGGCGACTTGCACTCGCATGTTCGATCCTTTGACAGGAAAGCCAAGGGCAAAGCGGGCCAGGGATGGAACTGCTACGCCTCGGATGCGTTGAAGAGGCTATTGGCCGCTCTTGTGGTTCTGCTATGAACTATTACTCTCTTGGGGAGATCCGCGGCCACGAGACCGGAGCGACATTGCGATCCCAGCCCTCCATGCGCCCTCCATGCGCCCGTTGAGTTCGACGCTCTCCCAAAAGCGCCGGATACGCTCCCTGACACGGGGCCGGGCCGCCTTGATCATGGGCATGTTCGGAGTCGTCTTCATCGCGATCACGTTCGGCTATATCGCCTGGGAGCAGCGTGACCGTCTGCTGCAGCAGATTACCGACAACACGCGCAGCAACGCTTTTTTCCTGGCGGATCACGCAGCCCGTCTTTTTGAAGTTTCCGACCTTGCCCTGCAGAAGACCGCGACTCTGATCGAAGAGCAGAACTGGAGCACGATACAGGCCTCGCGCCCGCTCTGGGAAGAAATGCGCGCCATCAATGAGACACTGCCTTATATCGAGAACATCTGGCTCAACGATTCCGATGGCCAGCTGCGGCTGACGACGGCGGAGTTCCCTGCGCCACCAGCGAATGCAGCAGGCCGCGATGTTTTCACGGCGCAGCGGGACGCGGCAACAGGCCTCTTCGTCGGCGCGCCGATCATCGGACGCTTGACGCAACGCCCGACATTCGTCGTGAGCCGGCGTCTCGAGTTTTCCGATGGCACGTTCCGCGGCATCATGTCAGTGACGGTCTCGCTCGCCTATTTCTACACGCACTGGAACGAACTCCGGTTACCCAAGGGTAGCAGGGTTACTTTATTCCGTGCCAACGACAGGGCGGTCCTCGCGCAGTTGCCGCCGCCGGCGGATGGCGTTTCCTTCGTTCCGGTCGAGTCGAACGCATTCCTCGCCGCCTCGGAGAAGGACAGTCGCCAAGGCACCATGCAGTACGAGATTATCGGTGAGGAGCGTATCGGCTCCTACCACAAGGTTGGAGCCTTTCCGCTTTACATCCTGGTCAGCATGCCGAAGAGCGCTTACTGGATGCCGTGGGTTGCACAGGCGCGGTTGTACGGGATCTTTGCCTTGGTCGCGCTTCTTGCTCTACTCGCGTTGACGGGGTTCGCATCACAGCAATTCCGCGAACACGCGCTGAATGCCGCGCTCCTGGAGCGGGACGTGGCAATGCGCACCAGCGAATTGCAGGCGGAAACGACGGCGCTCGAGATTCTCAACAGAACCATCACCACGCTTGCGGCGGAACTCGACATCGACCGCATCGTGCAAAACGTCATCGATGCCGGAGTGGAGTTGAGCGGCGCGCAGTTCGGCTCTTTCTTTTACAGGGGCGATAACGATCCGCAGGACAGCTTCACGCTTTTCGCGCTGGCCGGAGCCTCGCGTGACGCATTCGCTCATTCGCCCGCCGTGCGCGTCACGGAGGTCTTCAGGCCCACCTTTTCGGGCGAAGGGGTGGTGCGCTCCGACGACATCACCACCGATCCTCGCTACGGCCATAATGCTCCCTTTACGGGCATGCCGAATTGGCATCTGCCGGTGCGCAGCTATCTTGCCGTCCCGGTAGTCTCGCGCACGGGCGAGGTGCATGGAGCGCTGCTCTTCGGCCATACCAGACCCGGCGTCTTCACCGAGCGTTCCGAGAGGTTGATGGTCGGCCTTGCGGGACAGGCTGCCATTGCTCTCGACAATGGCCATCTCTATCAGGCTGCGCAGCATGAAATCAGTGAGCGCAAGCATGCCCAGGCGCAGCAATCGCTGCTCA
Source organism: Microvirga flavescens (assembly GCF_003290125.1). Taxonomy (GTDB): domain Bacteria; phylum Pseudomonadota; class Alphaproteobacteria; order Rhizobiales; family Beijerinckiaceae; genus Microvirga; species Microvirga flavescens. The sequence goes on along the minus strand of NZ_QMKH01000010.1, from coordinate 47,481 downwards.
TTCGTGAGCTGCACCATCGGGTCAAGAACACGCTCGCGACAGTGCAGGCGGTGGTCGGCGCCACCGCGCGCGCGACGTCCAGCGTCGACGAATTCTATCAGGCTTTCGTCGGGCGCATCATTTCGCTGGCGAATACTCATTCCCTTCTCACGGAGGCTCTCTGGCAGACGGCCTCGCTGCGCGAATTGGTCGAGAAGGAGTTGAGCCCTTACAATGACGACACGGGCGTGCGCGTCAGCATCGATGGAGAGCCCGTCGAACTGCCGTCGGATGCCGCCGTTCCCATCGGCATGGCCATCCACGAGCTGACGACGAATGCCGCGAAATATGGCGCCCTTTCTGTCAGCACGGGCCGCGTGGCCGTGGGCTGGACCGTCGATCCGGATATCGAGGGCGGGCGGCTTCGTTTGGAATGGCGCGAGGCGGGGGGGCCGAAGGTCGTGCGCCCCAGGCGTCAGGGTTTCGGCTCCCGCCTGCTCAACCGGGTGCTGGCGGCCCAACTGAATGCCCGCGTGGAGACGAACTACGACCCACAAGGGCTCCATGTGACCATCGAGGCCCTCCTGAAGCACACCGAACCGCTCGATTCCGTCGGCTGAGAGAAGTTTCTCACGGCGGCGACCTTTCTGCCTGTTGGCGCATGGCGCGGAACCTCTTATCTAGCAGCGAGATCCGGAAAGGGACGCAAAAGTCGACTTCTCGGAAAATGACGCAGATCATCTCGCGGGGCCTTGCTGAATGAATGAGCGTATCGATCCAGTTCTTTTGAACGTCCCCGGGCAGAGGCCCACCGATCATCCCACCATGAAGGTCGGGCGGATCGGCGTCCTGCTCCTTAATCTCGGGACGCCCGAAGGGACCGACTACTGGTCGATGCGGCGCTATCTCAAGGAGTTCCTGTCAGACCGCCGGGTGATCGAAACGCCACGGCTTCTGTGGTGGCCGATTCTCAACCTCATCATTCTCACCACTCGTCCCGGCCGGAAGGGGCGGGATTATGAGACGATCTGGAACAAGGAGCGTGACGAGGGGCCGCTGAAGACCATCACCCGCGCCCAGGCCGAGGATCTCACCCGCCATCTCGGCACCATCGCCGGTGATCGCGTGGTCGTCGATTGGGCGATGCGCTACGGCAAGCCGGAGATGCGCGAGCGCATCAAGAAGCTTCTCGATCAGGGCTGCGACCGCATTCTGCTTGTACCGCTCTATCCGCAATATTCCGCCGCGACATCCGCCACGGCCTGCGATCACGCTTTCCGCGCCCTCATGGACATGCGCTGGCAGCCGAGCGTGCGCGTCTCGCCGCCTTATTACGACGATCCGGTCTATATCGACGCCGTCGTTTCTTCCATGAAGCGCGACTTGGCGAAGCTCTCCTTCGAGCCCGAGGTCATCCTCGTGTCGTTTCATGGGGTGCCAAAAGAGTATCTCTTGAAGGGCGATCCCTATCATTGCCACTGCGTGAAGACATGGCGTCTGATGCGTGAAGCCTTCGGCTGGCCGGCTGAGCGCTTTCGTATCAGCTTTCAATCACGCTTCGGGCCCGACGAATGGCTGCAGCCCTACACTGACAAGACCGTCGAGGCGCTGGCGAAAAGCGGCGTGACGCGGCTGGCCATCGTGGCTCCCGGTTTTTCGGCGGATTGTCTCGAGACTCTCGAAGAACTCGATGTCGAAAACCGCGAGATCTTCCTGCACAACGGCGGCGAGCAGTTCGCGTACCTGCCTTGTCTTAACGACAACGAGGACGGCATGCGCGTGATCCGTCACATCGTCGAGCGGGAGTTGCAGGGCTGGCTTTAAATCTCGCCTGCGCTCAAGCGCGCGCAGCGTCGAAGGCGTGCAAGAGTTTCTTCAGGAGGTCGAGATTGGTGAACATCGGTTCTTTCATCGCCTGACGTTCAATATGGCGAAAGAGGTCGCGCTCGGCTTCCTCGAGATAGTCGCGCCTGGTCGCGCCCCGCATCGAGGCGAGGCCGGTATTGCGGAAGAACTCGACCAGTGCGTCGAAGTCGAAGAGCGAGACGCCCAGATGCTCGAGCGGATTGCCTGTCGCCGGGTTGGCCGCGAGGCTGCCGAGCGTGACGTTTTTGTCGAACAGAAGGAACTCTGTGGCGCGAGGTTCGAGGGTCTTCCTGAAAATCTGAATGTGATTGTGCCGGCGATTCAGGAAGACGCATCGGCCCAATGAACCTGTCCCGAGCAGCTCGACGCCGTGGCAGGCCGATCCTTCCGGAAAAACGAGCAGTTCCGCCTTGCGGTATGTGTCCATCTGCTCGGTGAAGGAACAGTTCTCGGGGTGAAAGACCTCGAAGCCCTCAGCGGCGAGAATGCGTTCCACATATCGCTCGCCGAGAATGCTGCCGGGCGATCCATAGGCCGACCGCGAGACGTAGATACGCCCGTTGGACTTCTGCGCTCCATGCAGCTTGTCGAGGCGGCCATGCGTGTAGTCCGCGAGGAGGTCGAGATAGCCCGGCTTCGCTCCGCCTCCGTAATCCGAGCCCTGCTCGCAAACGAAGAGTTCGGAGACAATGGTGTTCTGGTTCAGGACCGAGACGTTGCTCTCGTTCAATTCGAGGAATTCATAGATCGGCTTCAGCCAGTCGAACAGTTTCTCGAACGTATTTCGAGGGTATTTGGGGGTCGTCACCAGGACCCAGTGAGGGTCTCGAACATGAGCCTTGCTGGGAATGATGCGGTGGACCATCTCCGCCATGACGTGGCCGAAGTGATGGTAGGTCGCTCCCGCATACACATAGGAGCCTTCCAGAATGGATGGGTATTCGGCCGCAGGGTCGAAGCTGTCCACCGGCTTGCGGGAGCGGGTCTGCCGAAGCCTTGCATCCTCCTCACCGTCGCCAAGCACCAACCCGCCGCGCCAGCCCTGCGGAGGCGGGGCGACCTGCGGGTGCTGGAAGGCCTGAATTCGGGCGTCCGCAATGGAGCGGTGGGCGAGGGATGGGAGAATCATCCTGCAATCTTGCGCGTGAAATAGGCGCGCAACAATATTTAATTGCGGGATTGCGGGATTGCGAGAGAAACCGGCTGCCGACGAGCGTCCACCTCAATCGGCAAAGCCGACGCGGATGCGCCTGTTCTGGCGGCCTTTGTTGTCGCTCTTGAGGATCCTTACGCCACGCCCTCGCGCAGCAGGTCGAGATAATGCACCAACCCGACGGGGCGAGCGTTCTCCACCACGATGAGAGAGGTGATCTTCGCCGTCTCCTGCACTTCGAGCGCGCTCGCGAGGAGGTCGTCCGGAGCGATGGTGCGCGGTGTCCTCGTCATGACGGCGGTGACGGGAAGCGTCGCGAGGTCGGGCTTGAGATTGCGCCGCAGATCCCCGTCGGTGATGATTCCGGCCAGGGTGCCGTCCGCATTCGTTACGATGACGGAGCCGAAGCCCTTGGCGCCGATCTCGGCGATGGCGGCATCCATCTTCGCATCGGCGCTCACGATCGGCAGGCGCTCGCCCTTGTGCATCACGTCGCGAACGAGCTTCAACTGCGCGCCGAGTTTTCCGCCCGGGTGATAGACGCGGAAATGCTCGGCGGTGAAGCCGCGCCGCTCCAGAAGGGCGACGGCCAGCGCATCGCCCAGCGCCAACTGCATGGTGGTCGAGGTGGTCGGGGCAAGGCCGTTCGGGCAGGCTTCCTTCGCCTTCGGCAGAGCAAGGCAAAGATCCGCGGCATCGCCCAGGGTCGAGGTTGCGCCGGAGGTCAGCGCGATCAGCGGTACCCGGAAGCGCTTGGCATAACCGATCAGGTCCGCCAGTTCGGTCGTCTCGCCCGACCAGGAGAGGGCGATAATGACGTCCTCTTTGCGCACCATGCCGAGGTCGCCGTGGCTCGCTTCAGCGGGGTGCACGTAATAGGCGGGGGTGCCGGTGGAGGCGAGGGACGCGGCGATCTTCCGGGCCACATGGCCGGATTTTCCCATGCCGCTGACGATCACGCGGCCTTGCGCCGAGGCAATCAGGTCGACGGCCTTGGTGAAGATCTCGCCAAGCCCGTTCCCGATGGCCTCCATCAGGGCGGTCAGGCCGTCCCGTTCGGTGGCAAGGGTGCGCAGGGCCGAAGCGACGGCCTGCTCGGAGGAGATTTTGGTCGCGGTCAAGGAAGCCATGAGCACGCTCTAGCACGGGGGAGGGGGCAAGCGAACCCCTCCCCGAGGGAGATGGCCGTTACTTTTGACGCAGGAAGGTCTCGAGTTCGCGGCGGAAATCGGGGCCGAGGTCCTCGCGCTCGAGGGCATAGGCGACGTTCGCCATCAGGAAACCGATCTTCGAGCCGGTGTCGTAGGTTCGGCCCTGGTAGTTCATGCCGTAGAACTTCTGGTTCGCCATCAGGCGGATCATGGCGTCGGTGAGCTGGATCTCGTTGCCCGCGCCGCGCTCCTGCGTGCCGAGGAGATCGAAGATCTCGGGCTGCAGGATGTAGCGGCCGGAAATCATGAAGTTCGACGGCGCGGTGCCCTTGGCGGGCTTTTCCACCATGCCGGTGACCTCGAAGGTCTGGCCGAAGGTCTGGCCCATCGAGACGATGCCGTACTGGTGCGTCTGGTCGGAGGGGACCTCCTCCACCGCGATGATGTTGCCGCCGTGCTTGTCGTAGGCCGAGACCATCTGCTCCATCGAGCCGCGGCTGAGCATGTCGGGGAGAATCACGGCGAAGGGCTCATCGCCCACGAGCTCCCGGGCGCACCACACCGCATGGCCGAGGCCCAGCGGCTCCTGCTGGCGCGTGAAGCTCGTCTGGCCGGCCTCGGGCTGGTCCTTGGCGAGGGCCTCGAGCTCCTTGGTCTTGCCGCGCATTTTCAGGGTGTTGTTCAGCTCGTAAGAGAGGTCGAAGTGATCCTCGATCACGCCCTTGTTGCGGCCGGTGACGAAGATGAAATGCTCGATTCCGGCGGCCCTTGCCTCATCGACCACATGCTGGACGACCGGCCGGTCAACCACGCACAGCATTTCCTTCGGCATCGCCTTGGTGGCGGGAAGAAAACGCGTGCCGAGACCGGCGACAGGGAGGACGGCTTTGCGGATACGCTTCATGGAATGCGCCATTGCGGAAAAAGTTCGGGTCGGTGAGGAAGGCAGGAGACCCAAACCCTAAGGATTTGAGCCGTCCAAGCCTACCGGCTAGAAAGGATGGCCTGTTGCATCAAGCCAGATTTTCTGTTTGCCATAAAAGACATGAATTGAAGCTGAAGCCTTTTGGTTAACGGGCTCCGGAAAGACGGATTTTGGGAGAATATTCATGACGGTCCTGGTGACGGGTGGAGCTGGCTATATCGGTAGCCACCTGGTTCTCGAGCTGGTTGATGCGGGCGAAAAGGTGATCGTCCTCGACGATCTGTCCACAGGCTTCCGTTGGGCCGTGCCTTCCGAGGTCCGTCTCGTCCAGGGGGATGTCTCCGACAAGCAACTGGTGGCCCGCCTCATCGAGGAGAACGGCATCGACAGCATCCTGCACTTCGCCGCGAAGATCGTGGTGCCGGAATCGGTCGCCGACCCGCTCGGTTATTATCTCAACAACACGGTCAAAGCTCGCACGCTCATCGAGACGGCGGTCGAAAAGGGCGTGAAGAACTTCATCTTCTCCTCGACGGCTTCGGTCTACGGCAACACAGAGGTGAGGCCGCTCACCGAGGATACGCCGATCTCGCCGATCAACCCTTACGGACGCTCCAAGGCGATGACGGAGTGGATTCTCGATGATGTCGCGAAGGCGCACGGCCTGCGCTACGCAGTGCTGCGCTACTTCAATGTGGCGGGGGCCGACCCGAAGGGGCGCTCCGGTCAGTCGACGCCGCAGGCGACGCATCTTCTGAAAGTCGCTGCCCAGGCAGCCCTCGGCCAGCGGCCTTATCTCGAAGTGTTCGGCACCGATTACCCGACGCCGGACGGCACCTGCGTCCGCGATTATGTGCAGGTCAACGACGTGGCGCGGGCGCATCTCGTCGCCCTCAATCATCTGCGGGGTGGCGGTGAAAACCTCATCCTCAATTGCGGCTATGGGCACGGCGCTTCGGTGCTCGAGGTCATCGAGGTGGTGAAGAAGGTTTCCGGCGTCGATTTCGAGGTGCGGTTCAGCCCGCGCCGCGCCGGCGACCCGGCCAACCTCGTCGCCAGCGTGGACCGCGTGCGCAGTCTCGGATGGAAGCCCCTCTACGACGATCTCACCGTCATCGTGGAACAGGCCATGCGGTGGGAAAAGACGCTCGCGGCACGCAAGGCCGCCTGAGCGATGCGCCGGTCAACGGTTCGTTAATCGCAATGATGGCGCAATGGGGCCGACGATCCTTCTCGCGAGTGAGCGCCGGTATGTTTGACGCCTTCCCCTTGCGCCGCATTGTTTGCGGAGCCCTGTTCCTTGGCCTGACGGCGGCCTTTGGTCTTGCCTCGGCGACCGTGCCGGCGCAGGCCCAGCAAGACGTTTCCCAAGCCGGGTTCGACCGTTTCATCGCCGGGCTCTGGCCCGCGGCCAAGGCGCGCGGCGTTTCCCGCGCGACCTTCGACGAGGCTTTCCGGGGTGTTTCGCCCGATGCGAAGATCATCGCGCTCACCAAAAAGCAGTCCGAGTTCGTGCGCCCGATCTGGGATTATGTGGAGGGCTCCGTCTCGCAGCAGAGGCTGGATCGCGGGCGCCAGCTCGCGGGCCAGTGGGCGAAGACCCTCGATACCGTCGAGCGCCGCTACGGCGTGCCGCGCGCGGTGGTGCTCGGCGTCTGGGGCATGGAGACGAATTTCGGCAGCTTCACCGGCTCGATCTACGTGGTGCGGGCACTGGCGACGCTGGCGTACACGGGCTACCGGGGCGACTTCTTCAAGAACGAACTGCTGACGGCGCTGGAGATCCTGGAGCAGGATCATATCGACCGCGCCAAGATGCTGGGCTCCTGGGCGGGGGCGATGGGGCAGACGCAGTTCATGCCCTCGAGCTTCATGGAATATGCGGTGGATGGCGATGGCGACGGCGCGCGCGACATCTGGGCCTCGGTGCCCGATGCGCTGGCCTCGACGGCACACTACCTTCGCCAGAAGGGCTGGCAGCCGGGCCTGCCGTGGGGGTTCGAGGTTCACCTTCCCAAGGGCTTTGACTTCCGCAATCTGCGGCAGGGCCTTGCAAGTTGGGCGTCCCTCGGCCTGCGCCGGGTCGACGGCAAGGCGATGCCGAGGTCTGGCGAGGCGAGCCTCTTCCTGCCCGGCGGCGCGAGCGGACCGGCCTTCCTCATCACCGACAACTTCGCCGTCATCAAGGCTTACAACTCGTCCGACGCCTACGCGATGGGCGTTGCTCATCTCGGTGACCGGGTGATGGGCGGCGCGTCGATCAAGGGCGCATGGCCGAAGCATGAGCCGATGCTCAGCAAGGAGCATCGGCAGGAGGTGCAGCAGCGTCTGGCATCGCTCGGGTACTATATGGGCGATGCCGATGGCATGCTCGGCTCCAAGACCCGTGAGGCCGTGCGCAATTTCCAGCTTGCCGCCAACCTGATTCCGGATGGCTATGCCGACAGCGCCCTGCTGCGCGAATTGCGCGCGGCACGCTGACGAAGGGGGCTGCGAGCCCTATAAAAAGGTGGCCCGACGGGAGTTGGACCACCAATGCCGTTAAAGCTCTGGCCGCTGCTGCGTCTGATGCCTGTCCTGACCGGTTGCGCCTTCATCGCGCTGGGGGCGGCTCCTTCCAATGCACAAACTTATGGATACCCGCAGCAGCGCTCCCCCTATGGTGCGCCGCCGTCTCCGGGGCGTCGCGATCTGCGCGCTTATCCGCCGGGCTATTATCCCGGCAAGCTGGTGCAGCCGGCACCGCAGCAAGGCTTCAGCCTGCGGCGGTTCTTCGGCATTCCTGATGAACCGCCTCCCCAGCCGCTTGTCGTCCGGCCGGCGCGACCCAAACCTGCGCCGACGACGGTCGTTCATCAGGAAAAGGTCAAGCCCAACGCGGCAACGCATATCGTCGTTTTCGGTGATGCTCTTGCCGCCTTCGCGAGCCAGGGTATCGATGCCGTCTACGCCGAATCCGAGGATGTCGCCGTGATCCGCAAGACGCGGAACGAAAGCGGCCTCGCGCGGGCGGCTGCCGATGAGTGGCCGAAGTTCATCCGTGAGACGCTGGATGGCGGGCAGAAGATCACGCTCGCGGTGGTGATGATTGGCGTCAATGACCACGCGCCGATCAAGGACGGCAACGAGACTTATGAGCCGCTCTCGGATCGCTGGCGCGACATTTACCGTCAGCGCGCCGACGGGATCGTGCGCGCCTTCAAGGAGCGCGGCATTCCCTTCATCTGGATCGGCCTGCCGCCCATGCGAAGCGACAAGCTCTCCGAGGATCTCATGGCCATGAACGAGATCTTCCGCGAAGCCACAGAGCGTCTCGGCGGTGACTACGTCGACATCTGGCAAGGCTTCGTCGATGAGGACAACCGCTTCACCATGGCGGGCCCGGACGTTGACGGCCAACCCGCGAAGCTGCGCACCAATGACGGCGTGTTGTTCACGAATGCGGGTGCGCGCAAGCTTGCGCATTTCGCGGATATGGAGATCAAGAACCTCCTTGAGCAGCACGCCGCGACGGGAATGGCGGCAAGGCCGGATGACGGGATGCAAGGACCGATTGTCCCGACCCCGGAGACGGCGGATATTCCCGCCCTTCCATCAAAGCCCCTGATCGGGCCCGTGCTTCCGCTGACCCGGCCGGATCTCGCTCAAGGTGGAACGCTCGTCTCCTCCCCACCACGCCTGCAAGGCGAGCGCGCCTCTCCGATCCAGCGCTCATTGCGCGAAGGTGCGCCGTCCAGCCCGCCGCCGGGGCGGTTGGACGATTTCCGCTGGCCGCCTTCGTAGGGCTCGCAAAAAAAGAAAAGCCCGCCCAGGATGATGTCCGAGGCGGGCTGCAATTGTTGCAAGTTGCTGAATGTCAGCGCGGCAGGAGGCTCGATCCCGTCAGGGATTCATCGATGGCGCGCGCGGCCTGCCGGCCTTCGCGGATCGCCCACACGACGAGGGATTGGCCGCGCCGCATGTCGCCTGCCACGAACACCTTGTCGCTCGAGGTGCGATAGTCCGCATCGTTCGCCACCACGTTGCCGCGACGGTCGAGAGCGACGCCGGATTCGTCGAGCAACCCTTCCTTCACCGAACCGCCAAAGCCGATGGCGATGAAAACGAGGTCGGCCTTGAGGATGAATTCCGATCCGGGAATAGGCTGGCGCCTCTCATCCACGCGCGCGCACTTCACGCCGATGGCGCGGCCGTTCTTGCCCTCGACGCCGAGCGTCGCCGCCTGGAACTCACGCTCAGCGCCTTCCGCCTGGCTGGATGAGGTGCGCATCTTCGTCGGCCAGTAGGGCCACACGGTGAGCTTGTCCTCACGCTCGGGCGGACGCTGGCGAATGTCGAGCTGCGTCACCGACAAAGCGCCCTGGCGGAACGCGGTGCCGACGCAGTCGGAGGCCGTGTCGCCGCCGCCGATGACAACGACATGCTTGCCGTTCGCGAGGATCGGCTCGCCCGTCACACCCTCCGCGCCGACGCGCTGGTTGGATTGAGTGAGATAGGGCATGGCGTAATGCACGCCCGCGAGATCCTGCCCCGGCAGGTTCGGATTGCGCGGATCTTCTGCGCCACCCGCGAAGAGCACCGCATCGAACTCGTTGTGCAGCGAAGCGAAGGAGCGGGTGACGCCGATATTGACGCCGCAATGGAACGTCACGCCTTCCGCCTCCATCTGCTTCACGCGGCGGTCGATGTGGTATTTCTCCATCTTGAAATCGGGAATGCCGTAGCGCAGCAGACCGCCGGGCTTCGCCTGACGCTCGAACACATGCACATCGTGACCGGCGCGCGCGAGCTGCTGCGCGGCGGCAAGGCCTGCGGGGCCCGAGCCGACGATCGCCACGCGCTTGCCGGTGGAGACTTCCGCCGGCTCCGGCTTGATCCAGCCCATCTCCCACGCCTTGTCGGCGATGGCCTGCTCGATGGTCTTGATGGTGACCGGCTGATTCTCGAGGTTCAGCGTGCAGGCTTCCTCGCACGGCGCGGGGCAGACGCGGCCAGTGAATTCCGGGAAGTTGTTGGTAGAATGCAGATTGCGTGTCGCATCCTCCCAATCACCCTGGAAAACGAGATCGTTCCAATCGGGAATCTGGTTGTGAACGGGGCAACCCGTTGGCCCGTGGCAGAAGGGAACGCCGCAATCCATGCAGCGCCCCGCCTGCTTCTTCAGATCGCTGTCGTCGAGTGGCAGCGTGAATTCGCGGAAATGGCGAATGCGGTCGCCGGCGAGCTGATACTTCTGCTCTTGCCGGTCGTATTCGAGAAAGCCTGTGACCTTGCCCATTTTCTTTGCCCCTCTCGTTCTTATTCCGCAGCCTGCAAGGTGCGCAGACGATCCATTTCCTGAAGCGCGCGGCGGTATTCCACCGGCATCACCTTCACGAACTTCGTGCGGTAGGTCGGCCAGTTGTCGAGGATCTCCTTGGCGCGGGCCGAGCCGGTATAGGTGTGGTGGTTGGAGATCAGCTGCATCAGGCGCTCTTCGTCGGAGCCCGACATGTTGGCCATGATGTCGATGCGCCCCTTGGTCTCCAGATCGCCGCCGTGATGGTGGAGGCGCTGCATCAGGTCCTCCTCTTCCTCGACGGGTTCGAGATCGACCATCGAGAGATTGCAGCGCTTGGCGAAGGTGCCGTCCTCATCGAGCACATAAGCGATGCCGCCCGACATGCCCGCCGCGAAGTTGCGACCGGTTTGGCCGAGCACGACGACGAGGCCGCCGGTCATGTATTCGCAGCCGTGATCGCCCGTGCCTTCCACCACCGCGATAGCGCCGGAATTGCGCACGGCGAAGCGCTCGCCTGCGATGCCGTGGAAATAGGCTTCGCCTGCAATCGCGCCATACATCACCGTATTGCCGACGATGATGGAGCGCTCAGGCTTTGCTTGCGACGCACGGGAGGGTGAGATGATCAGCTTGCCGCCGGAAAGACCCTTGCCGACATAGTCGTTTGCCTCGCCTTCGAGGATGAGGGTGACGCCCGCCGCGAGCCATCCGCCGAAGCTCTGTCCGGCGGTGCCCTTCAGGTTCACGGTGATCGTGTCGTCCGGCAGGCCCTCATGGCCATAGCGCTTGGCCACTTCGCCGGAGAGCATCGCACCCACCGTGCGATCCGCGCTGCGCACGCTGGCCTCGATGGTGACGGGCTCCCCCTTCTCGATAGCTTGACTTGCCTTCGCGATCAGATCGCGGTCGAGCACATCCGCGATGGGGTGCACCTGGCGCTCCTGATGGCGGATGGAAACGCCTTCGCCGGCTTGCGGTTTGTGGAAGATCTTCGCGAAGTCGAGACCTTTCGCCTTCCAGTGGTCGATGGCGGTGTTCTTGTCGAGGAGGTCGGACTGGCCGATCATTTCGTCGATGGTGCGGAAGCCCATCTCCGCCATCAGCTCGCGCACCTCTTCGGCGACGAAGAAGAAGTAGTTGATGACGTGTTCGGGCAGGCCCTTGAAGCGCTTGCGCAACACCGGGTCTTGCGTCGCGACGCCGACCGGGCAGGTGTTGAGATGGCACTTGCGCATCATGATGCAGCCCGCCGCGATGAGCGGCGCGGTCGAGAAACCATACTCGTCCGCGCCGAGAAGCGCCGCGATGATCACGTCGCGTCCGGTGCGCAGGCCACCATCCGCCTGAATGGCGACACGCCCGCGCAGGCGGTTGAGCACGAGAGTCTGCTGCGTTTCGGCAAGGCCGATTTCCCACGGCGAACCGGCGTGCTTGAGCGAGGTGAGGGGGGACGCGCCCGTGCCGCCCTCGAAACCGGAGATCGTGATGTGATCGGCGCGCGCCTTCGCGACGCCCGCCGCGACCGTACCGACGCCGACTTCGGAGACGAGCTTCACCGACACGTCCGCCGAAGGGTTCACGTTCTTCAGATCGAAGATGAGCTGCGCGAGGTCCTCGATGGAATAGATATCGTGGTGCGGCGGCGGCGAGATGAGGCCGACGCCCGGCGTGGAGTGACGCACGCGCGCGATCTTCGCATCCACCTTGTGGCCGGGAAGCTGGCCGCCTTCGCCGGGCTTCGCGCCCTGCGCCACCTTGATCTGCATCATGTCGGCATTGACGAGATATTCCGTCGTCACGCCGAAACGGCCGGAGGCCACCTGCTTGATGGCTGAACGCTTGGAGCGTCCGTCGGCAAGAGGCTTGAAGCGCTCCGGCTCCTCACCGCCCTCGCCGGTGTTCGACTTGCCGCCGATGGAGTTCATGGCAATCGCCAGCGTCTCGTGCGCCTCGCGCGAGATCGAGCCGAAGGACATCGCGCCGGTGGAGAAACGCTTCACGATCTCCTTGGCGGATTCGACCTCGTCCAGCGGAACGGCCGTGCGGCCGTTCTCTCCCGCGAGCTTGATGCGGAACATGCCGCGCATCGTCTTGAGGTTCTTGTCCTGCTCGTTCACCAGCTTCGCGAATTCGCGATAACGCTCCTGCGAATCGAGGCGCACCGCGTGTTGCAGGGTCGCGACGGTGTCGGGCGTCCAGGCATGTTCCTCGCCGCGCAGGCGATAGGCGTATTCGCCGCCGACATCGAGGGCGTTGCGGTAGACCGGCGCATCGCCGAAGGCGTCGCGGTGGCGGTGCACGTTTTCTTCCGCCACCTCGTCCATGCCGATGCCTTCGATGGTGGTCGCCGTGCCGAAGAAATCGCGATTCACGAAATCCGAACGCAGGCCGACCGCATCGAAAATCTGCGCGCCGCAATAGGATTGGTAGGTCGAGATGCCCATCTTGGACATCACCTTGAGAAGGCCCTTATCGATGGCCTTGATGTAGCGATAGACGATCTCGTCCTCGTCCACTTCCGGCGGCAACTCGTCCTTCATGGCAAGAAGCGTCTCGAAGGCGAGATAAGGATTGATCGCCTCCGCGCCGTAGCCTGCAAGGCACGCGAAGTGATGGATCTCGCGCGGCTCGCCGGATTCGACGACGAGGCCGACGGAGGTGCGCAGGCCCTTGCGGATCAGGTAGTTGTGAACCGCAGCGGTGGCGAGCAGCGCCGGGATCGGGATGCGGTCCGGCCCCACCATGCGATCGGAGAGAATGATGATGTTGTAGCCGCCATGGACAGCCGCTTCCGCTCGGTCGCAGAGCCGGTCGAGCGCGCCGTCGAGCGCCGCTGCGCCAAGCTCCGACGGATAGGTGATGTCGAGCGTTTTGGTGTCGAAACGATCTTCGAAGTGCCCGATGCAGCGGATCTTCTCCAGATCCTCGTTGGTGAGAATCGGCTGACGCACTTCAAGGCGTTTGCGGCGCGAGGTGCCCTCAAGATCGAGAATGTTCGGACGCGGGCCGATGAACGACACGAGGCTCATCACGAGCTCTTCGCGGATCGGATCAATCGGCGGGTTCGTCACCTGCGCGAAGTTCTGCTTGAAATAGGTATAGAGCAGCTTCGCCTTGCTCGAGAGCGCGGAGATCGGCGTGTCCGATCCCATCGAGCCGACAGCCTCCTGCCCGGTCACGGCCATCGGCTGCATCAGGAGCTTCAGATCTTCCTGCGTGTAGCCGAAGGCCTGCTGACGGTCGAGAAGCGAGACGTCCGTGCGCGACTCGCGCGCCTGCACGGGCTTCAAATCTTCCAGAACGATCTGCGTGCGCTTCAGCCAGTCCTGATAGGGATGCGCCTGCGAGAGCTGCTGCTTGATCTCGTCGTCGGAGACGATGCGGCCCTCTTCCAGATCGATGAGCAGCATCTTGCCCGGCTGCAGGCGCCACTTCTCGACGATCTTCTCTTCCGGAATCGGCAGAACGCCCATCTCGGACGCGAGCACCACGAGTCCGTCGTCGGTTACGAGGTAGCGCGCGGGGCGAAGGCCGTTGCGGTCGAGCGTCGCGCCGATCTGCTTACCGTCGGTGAAGCACACGGCGGCAGGACCGTCCCACGGCTCCATGAGGGCGGCGTGATATTCGTAGAATGCGCGACGATCCTCATCCATGAGCGGATTGCCGGCCCAGGCCTCGGGGATCAGCATCATCATGGCGTGGGTCAGCGAATAGCCGCCGCGCACCAAGAACTCGAGGGCGTTGTCGAAACACGCGGTGTCGGACTGGCCCTCATAGGAGATCGGCCAGAGCTTCGAGATGTCGTTGCCGAAGAGTTCCGAGTCGACGGAGGCCTGACGCGCCGCCATCCAGTTCACGTTGCCGCGCAGCGTGTTGATCTCGCCGTTATGCGCAACCATGCGATACGGGTGCGCGAGCTGCCAGGTCGGGAATGTGTTGGTGGCAAAGCGCTGGTGCACGAGGGCGATGGCGCTCTCGAAGCGCTGGTCCTGCAGGTCGAGGTAATAGCCACCAAGCTGGCCCACCAGCACCATGCCCTTGTAGACGATGGTGCGCGAGGACAGCGACACGGGGTAATAGCCCGCCGTGCGCGGGTCCTTCATGTCGTAGACGGCGTTGGAGATGACCTTGCGGGCGAGGAACAGGCGACGCTCGAACGTCTCCTGATCGTCCATGCCCGAAGTTTTTCCGAGACCTTTGCCTTTGCCGACGAAGATCTGCCGGTGCAGGGGCTCGGTCGCCTTCACACTCTCGCCGAGGTCGCTGGAATCGACCGGCACGTCGCGCCAACCGAGAACCTGCAGGCCTTCATCCGCGATGGCTTTGGTGACGATTTCCTCGACGAGCTTGAGGCCTTCCGCATCTCGCGGCATGAACAGGTGGCCGACGCCGTATCCGCCTTCCTCCGGCAGCCAGATGCCGAGCTTGGCGCATTCGGCGGAAAAGAACTTGTGCGGGATCTGAACGAGAATGCCGCAGCCGTCGCCCATCTTGGGGTCCGCGCCGACCGCGCCGCGATGGTCGAGGTTCTTGAGGATCTGGAGGCCCTGCTGGACGATCGCATGCGACTTGCCGTTCTTCATATCGGCGATGAAGCCGACGCCGCAGGAATCCTTCTCGTTCGCCGGGTTGTAGAGGCCCTGAGCGAGGGGCAGGGCAGGATCGCGAACGGCGAGGCCCGTTTTCGTCGTGCCGGCGGTCCGGCTCAAAACGGTAGATCCCAGCTTCTTCTTCGCCTCGTTGCTCATTTGCAATCCTCGCGTCCGGTCGAACGTCATCGTGGTTCTGTGAGGCGGTTTTCAGGCCTCCGGAAGGTAAGGATTGTCCGGATGCCCACCGCTTCTGGCGTTTCTTGGAGGCTTGGGTCCGTTGTCGAGAGCCCGCACCTCGCGGGCATCTCTCTGGCTGATTTTAGCCGAAGATCGCCCGTTCCGCCCACGTTTTGCGGGCGGATTTCGTCGTATCTCGTTTCGTTCGCAGCTGGCGAAGCATCAAGACGACCTCAGGGCTGAAAAGCACGCCGGTTGGCGCGCCCGATGGGACAGCATGACTGTCCTAACCGGGCCGAAAATTGCCAGAGTTCTTGGCACCGCACAAGAGCATTCTAGAAAAATTTTAGACAAAAATTTCAAGTCCGCCCGGCGGTGCGTAATAAACTCACCTTTAGTCGCATAAAGGCGCAAGCCTGAGCCGAAGGGTCAATGATCTTGACGTGTTGTTCCTTGGGTATTCCCCTTGGCGCATGGTCCGCCGAACTGATAACGGTTCCGGCGAGAACGTCAGGCAGATTTCCAAGAGACGGGCAGGAGACGGGCATGAATTTCGCGAGCGACAATATCGTGGGGGCGAGCGCCCCTGTTCTGGAGGCCCTGGCCAGGGCCAATGGCGGGGCAATGGCCGCCTATGGCGGGGACGAGATCACGAAAAGGGTCAAGGCCCGGTTCTCCGAAATCTTCGAACGTGACGTTTCTGTTTTCTTCGTCACGACGGGCACGGCGGCCAACGCGCTGGCGCTTGCCTCCGCCGTGCCGCCGTGGGGATTGTGCGTCTGCCACCGTGAATCGCACATCATCGATGACGAATGCGGCGCGCCGGAATTCTTCATGCACGGCGCGAAGCTTGCCGGTCTGCCGGGCGTTGCGGCCAAGCTCGATGCGCAGGCGGTCGCGGCCTATCTGCAAGGGCTCCCAAAAGCCGTGAAGCAGATGCCGCCGAAGGCGCTTTCGATCTCGCAGGCGACTGAGTGCGGCACCCTCTACCGGCTGGATGAAATCGCCGCCCTCGGCCGTGTCTGCCGCGAGCACGGCCTCTCGTTCCACATGGACGGCGCGCGCTTCACCAATGCCCTCGTCAGCCTCGGCTGCACGCCCGCCGAGATGACCTGGAAACAGGGCGTCGACATCCTCTCCTTCGGGGCGACCAAGAACGGCTGCCTGATGGCCGAGGCCATCGTGGTGTTCGATTCTGCCCTGGCGGAAGGGCTGGATTACCGCTGCAAGCGGGCGGGTCAGATCGTCTCGAAGGGCCGCCTGATCGCGGCGCAGTTCGAGGGGTATTTCGCGGGCGACCATTGGTACGCCAATGCCCGCCACGCAAACGGTCTTGCCCAGCGTCTCGCGGCGGGCCTTGCCGCCCTGCCGGGCATTCGCCTCGCGTGGCCGACGGAAGCGAACGAGGTTTTCCCGATTCTACCGAAGGCCGTCGATCAGGCCCTGCGGGCCGCCGGTGTTCTGTATCACCCCTGGACGGATCTGAGCTTGCCGGCCACCGAGCGCGTCGGCGCGGACGAGACGCTTGTGCGCTTCGTCGTGTCCTTCGCCACGGAGGAGGCGCAGGTGGACAAGGTTCTCGACATTGCGAAATCCGCCCTGGGGCGGCAGGCCGCAGAGTAAGGTTGCCATACCCGCGCCGCATTCGTTGCCGATTGAAGCGGCGAGACCTCATCGACGGGCGGAGCTTCCCTCCAGGCTCCGTCAGGACCAGGGCCTTGCAACCAAGAATAAAAAAAGCGCCCCGGGTTTTTCCGGGGCGCTTTTTCTTTTCACGCTGAGATAGCGGGGGTTACGCGGCCTTTTTGGCCTCGATGGTCTGCGCGCCCGAGGTCGAGATCGGGATCAGCTTGGGCTTCTTCGTTTCCGGGATCTCACGCACGAGGTCGATGTGCAGGAGGCCGTTCTCGAGGGCGGCGCTGGTGACGAGAACGCCATCGGCAAGCTGGAATCGGCGTTCGAAGGCGCGCGACGCAATGCCCTGATGGAGCAGGTCGGACTTGCGCTCTTCGGCGGGCTGTTTCTCGCCGCGAATGGAGAGGCTGTTCTCCTTCACCTCAATGGCAAGATCCTTGTCCGTGAAGCCGGCGACCGCGATCGAGATGCGATAGGCGTTCTCGCCGGTGCGCTCGATGTTGTAGGGCGGGTAGCTGGACGCAGGCTCGACGCCGCCGAGCTGGTCGAGCATCGAGAAGAGACGGTCGAAACCGACCGTGTTGCGGTAAAGGGGGGAAAGATCGAACTGACGCATGGCATATCCTCCTTGAGCGACATGCAGTTGATGAAGATCCGCCTCACGAGGCCGGATCGGGATCGCACCGCCCGTTTGGGCCGGTACGAAATTTACGTGGGTGCGGCATTTATGCCTTTCAAGACCCTGCTGACCTGCCCACATTCATAGAACATGCTCCAGGAGGCCGACGGCGTGCAGTTCTACCCGACCCCCGACAATCCCATTCCTGGCGAACCGGTTCTGAGACGCGTGGAGACACACGACGGGCTCGCCCTTCGCGTCGCCTGCTGGTCCCCATCGGGGCCGAACCGGAAAGGGACGGTCTGCATCCTTCAAGGGCGCGCCGAGTTCATCGAGAAATATTTCGAGGTCGTCGGAGAGCTGCTCGAACGCGGTTTCTCGGTGGTCGCCTTCGACTGGCGGGGGCAGGGCCATTCGGCTCGGCAGGTGGGCAATGCCCGCAAGGGCTATGTCCGCCATTTCGACGATTACCGGCTCGATCTCGAAGCCATTCGCGAGCATGTGCTCGCCGAGATGCCCGGGCCGCACTTCGCCCTCGCTCATTCGATGGGCGGGGCCATCGCGCTGAACGGCACATACGAGGGCTGGTTCCCGTTCCAGCGGCTCGTGGCTCTGGCCCCGATGGTGGGGCTGAGCATCATCAAGCACCCGCGCTCCGTGCAATCGCTCGCGGGTTTCTTAAGGGCGCTCGGCCTCGGCAAGGCCTTCGTACCCGGAGGCGGCGAGACGTCGATCTCGACCATGCCCTTCAAGGGCAATCGCCTCACCACCGACCCCATCCGCTATGCCCGCAACGCGCACGCCGCCGTGGAGGTGGGCGATGGCGCCATCGGCTCGCCCACGGTGGCCTGGCTCGATTCCGCCTTTCGCTTCATGCAGCGTTTTGCCGATCCGCGTTTTGCCCTGAAGATCCACCTTCCGGTTCTCGTCGTTGCAGCGGGGGAGGATCCTGTCTGCGCCACGCCCGCCATCGAGCGTTTCGCGGCGCGGCTGAAGGCCGGCCACGCCATCGTCCTCCCAGGCGCGCGGCATGAGATCATGATGGAGAGCGATGCGATCCGCGCCCAGTTCTGGGCCGCCTTCGACGCCTTCATCCCCGGCTCGTCGGATGCGTTCGATGCGCACCCCGAGCCGGTGCGGCCCTCAGCGGCTGAGCAGCTCCACCGCCGCCGCATGGATGCGGCGGTCGCCGGCGGCGACTATCCGGCCACCATTCGCCGCTGAGCCGCCATCCCACGCCGTCACGATACCGCCCGCGCCCTCGATGATCGGGATCAGGGCGACGATGTCGTAGGGCTTGAGGCCGGATTCGACGACGAGATCGATATGACCGGCCGCCAGCATGCAATAGGCGTAGCAGTCGCAGCCGTAGCGCGCGAGCTTGGCGACGCTTTCCACGCGGTCGTAAGCCCGCAATTCCTCGCCGGCGAAAAGCTTCGGGCTCGTCGTGGAAATCACGGCGTCCTTCAGCGAGCCGCAGCGGCGGGTCATCAGTTTGCGCTCGCCGCCGGGGCCGCGATAGGTCGCGCTGCCGCAATCGCCGAAGAAACGCTCGCCCGTGAAGGGCTGGTGCATCATGCCGAAAGCAGGCCGGCCGTTGCGGTTCAGTCCGATCAACGTGCCCCAGGTGGGCAGCCCCGCGATAAAGGCGCGGGTGCCGTCGATGGGGTCGAGCACCCAGACATATTCCGCGTCCGGCTGCTCCGTTCCGAATTCCTCGCCGACGATGCCGTGCGTCGGGAAAGAGCGGCGGATGAGCTGGCGCATGGTGGCCTCGCTCGCCCGGTCCGCCTCGGTCACCGGATCGAAGGCGCCGCCGCGCGACTTATCCTCCGTCGCGATGGCTGTCCGGAAGAAGGGGAGGATCGCCTGCCCCGACGATGTCGCGAGGTCGTTGACGAAATGCGTGAAGTCGATGAGCGCCATGCGCCGGAGATCCTCTGCCTAGACCTTGATCGTTTCAAATTGAAACGATCAAGGTCTTATTCTTATCGAGATCGCATGATCTAAGGCGAACAATCGGTTTCCACTTGTTCTGATCATGCTCTAGCCCCCAAGGGCCACATTCGGGATCTGCTTTTATCAAGCGCGCGGACCGCGGCAAGAGCACCTTTGGCGCAGGCGTGGCCATTGAGGGTCTTCCCCTTGAAAGGGCGTCCCGGCGGGCCTCTCGTGCGGCGCTTAAGGGCGATTTCGGCATTTCCATGCGGTGGGTGCATGGCTCATAGACCCGAGAAGTGTTGCAGATTGTGCAATGCGGTGTATATTGTGCAGTGCGATATGCGATTGGCGTCGCTTGTCGTAGCCCTTCTTGGGCGTTTCCTCCCTAAACTTTTGGGCCGCTGGCAACAGCGGCCTTTTTTCTTGTCCGGGCTCTTATTCCGCAGCAATCCGGCGGGGCGACCAATCGTCGTCGATCGCCCGGATGATGGCCGTGAAGGCCTCCGCGATATCCGTGGCGAGAATGCCGAAATCGGGCCGCCGCTCCAGCGTCTTCTCATCCATGTAGAGCGCCCGGTTGATCTCGATCTGCAGGGCGTGCCGCTCGAGGGCGGGCTCCCCGTAATGCTCGGTGATGAAGCCGCCCGCATAAGGCTTGTTGCGGACCACCGTGTAGCCGAGTTCGCGAAACACCGTCTCGACGATATCCGTCAGCGCCCCGGCGCAGCTCGTTCCGTAGCGGTCGCCGAGAATGATATCGGCCTTCGCCTCGTCACGGCCGTTGAAAGTGGACGGCATGGAATGGCCGTCGATCAGGATGGCGTGGCCGAAGGTTTTCGCCGTGCGGTGGATGAGGTGCCGCAGGGTGCGGTGATAGGGCTTGTAGAGCCAGTCGATCCGCTGGAGCGCCTCTTCGACCGCAAAACGGGCGCGGTAGATCTCCTGACCGTCGGCGACGAGGCGCGGAATGGTGCCGAGCCCGCCCGCGACACGCATGGAGCGCGTGTTGGCGTAAGGCGGCAGGCGCCCGTCGAACATGCGCGAGTCGAGTTCGTAAGGCTCGCGGTTGAGATCGAGAAAGGCTCGGGGGAATCTGGCGGCCATGAGCGGCGCGCCCCGCTCGACCACTCCGCCGAACAGCTCGTCGACGAAAGCATCCTCCGAGCGGCGCAAGGTCAGGGGATCGAGATGCGAGGCGGCGAGGAACGATTCGGGATAGACGGCTCCCGCATGAGGCACGTTGAAGACGAAAGGGGTCGTCTGCTGCGCGGGCTCGATGACGATGAAGGGGGGCTCGAATTCCTCGTCGAAAGTGGGCCGCATCGGGTTCGGGACTGCCTCGGGAAGAATGAACTGGCTTAATTTTCTTAGTGTGACGGCGCCTCCGAGTTCTGTCCATGCACAAATCTTGATGGGTCGGGCCCGGTTTTCACCGCTTGTTTACCGGCCTTCCCTCATGAACGGGGGCAAGACTTCGCGGCTATTGGGGCGAAAGATGAAGATCATTCTGGCCGAAGACGATAACGACATGCGGCGCTTCCTGGTGAAGGCGCTGGAAAATGCAGGCTACGACGTGGCCTCGTACGACAACGGCCTTTCGGCCTACGACCGGCTGCGGGAAGAGCCCTTCGAGCTTCTTCTCACCGATATCGTCATGCCGGAGATGGATGGAATCGAGCTGGCCCGCCGGGCCACCGAGCTCGATCCGGAGATCAAGGTGATGTTCATCACGGGCTTTGCCGCCGTTGCCCTGAACCCGGATTCCCAGGCCCCGCGGGACGCCAAGGTGCTCTCGAAGCCCTTCCACCTGCGCGATCTGGTGAACGAAGTCGATAAACTGATGGCGGCGTAAGGGTTTGGAGAACCTTATCGCAGCCTGGTCCCACTTTTTCCCGATCAGGCTCAAAAAGGTTCGCCGACACGGCTTGCGTCCCTGACAGCTTGCCGGTATATCGCCCTCCACACACGAAGCGGGGCTCGCAAGAACCGCCGCTTCTGGGGCGCGTAGCTCAGCGGGAGAGCACTACGTTGACATCGTAGGGGTCGCTGGTTCGATCCCAGCCGCGCCCACCATTCTTTTAATCCGGCCTTCCCGAGAGGCCGCAGGAGATCCGGATATGAAGATCCGTAACTCGTTGAAGTCCATCCGCGGACGTCACCGCGACAACCAGCTCGTTCGTCGCAAGGGCCGGGTGTACATCATCAACAAGACGCAGAAGCGCTACAAGGCTCGTCAGGGCTAAGCTCTTCTCAGGTGCGGCGACGCCGCGCCAAATCGGAATTGACGCCGCATGCCGGAATCCTACATGGTTCCGGCATGCGGCTTTTTGCGTTCCTCCTTGCCGGCTTCATCGGCCTGACCGCCATCCCGGTTCAGGCACAGGAGAGCACGCCTCCAAAATCTCCGCAGGAAACACCCCGCCCGCAGCAGGCCCGCCGCCCCATCACGCTGGACAGCCTGTTCGATCGCCTGGCCAAGGCGCAGGATGAGGACGAGGCGAAAGGCATCGCCGCGCAGATCGAAAAGCGTTGGGAGCGTTCCGGCTCCGATACCGCCGACCTTCTCCTGAGCCGCGCGAACGAGGCTGTCGAGGCGAAGGATTATCCGCTGGCCGTCGAATTGCTCGACCGGGTCATCACGCTCCAGCCCAACTGGGCTGAGGCGTGGAACCAGCGCGCGACGGTGTTCTACCTGTTGGACGATCCGGTGAGCGCGATGGCCGATTTACGTCAGACGCTGAAGCTCGAGCCGCGCCAGTTCAACGCCTGGGCGGGACTCGGCCATATCTACATGGCGTCCGACGACAAGGCCCGCGCACTGAACGCCTACCGCCGGGCGCTGGCGATCAACCCGCAATTTCCGATACTCAAGAAAATCGTCGACCACCTCGCTCCGGAGATCGACGGGCTCGATCTTTAGAGCGCGATTGGCCGCCAAACTCTCGTGGAACGTGTCATGACGCGTTCAAGGCGTGAAGCGGCTTGCTCAGGATCACGCTGCGATAGACCTTCCCGTCCCACTGGGCGTGCTCGATGAAGCGATAGCCGCATCGGCCATACCAGGACACCAGATGGTGCGCCTCTTCCGCCGTATCGAGCGCGATCTCGTCTGCGCCGGCAAGAGCCGCTTCGGCTTCCGCGCGTTGGAGCAACAAAGCCCCGACGCCTGTTCCCTGGCATGAGGGCTCGACACCGAACTGTCCGATCTTGGCGATGTTCGGCCTGTCATACCACGGGCAGCCGCCCTTCGTGCCGGATGGGTAGTACATGATGGTGCCGACGATGGTGCTGTCCATCTCGGCGACGAAACACAGCCCGTCCGCAATGCGGGCGAGCGTAACATCGGCGCTCTGGTCAACAGCGGTATAGTTGAAGCCCATCGCCGCGAGCCCCGCATAGGCGCGGTGCAGAAGGCTGGTCAGATCGTCGATGCTGTCGGTTGCAGCAAGACGCCGGATCACCGGTTCTCTTTTAAGAGATGGGACGGGTTGAGCGGAATAAGACATGGGCAAACCTTTGAGAGACCGTGCGTCTCTCAAAGGTCAAGCTAACGCCATGTGACGATCTTTCAAAGCCCTTCAGGCGCGGCGCGCCCATCGCGCTCAAGCCTGCGCCGCATGTTCCTGCGTGATGAAGGCGACGCGCACCATGTTGGTGGCGCCGGGCGTTCCGAACGGCACGCCCGCAACGATGATGATGCGGTCGTTGACGTCGGAGAGCCCTTCGCGGACCGCGAACTTGCAGGCGCGGGCGGTCATGTCGTCGATGTCGCTCGCGTCCTTCGTGCGGATGGCGTGAACACCCCAGACCAGCGCGAGGCGGCGGGCCGTGTTGATGTTCGGCGTCAGCGCCAGCACCGTCGAGTTCGGACGCTCGCGAGCGAGACGGAACGCGGTGGAGCCCGACGAAGTCCAGGCGGCGATGGATTTCAGGTGCAGCGTGTCGGCGATCTGGTGCGCGCCAGCGGCGATAGCGTCCGAACCCGTGGCTTCGGGCTCGATCCGCTGGGCCTGCATGATCGACCAATAGGCCTGATCCTGCTCCACTTCCTCGGCAATCCGGTTCATGGTCGCCACGGCTTCCACCGGATACTGGCCGGAGGCGCTTTCCGCCGAGAGCATCACCGCGTCCGCGCCGTCATAGACGGCGGTCGCGACGTCGGAGACTTCCGCGCGGGTCGGAACCGGGGCCGTGATCATGGATTCGAGCATCTGGGTCGCCACCACGACGGGCTTGCCGAGCTTGCGCGCCGTGCGGACGATCCGCTTCTGGATGCCGGGAACCTTCTCGAGGGGCATTTCCACGCCAAGGTCGCCACGGGCGACCATGACCGCGTCGGAAATCTCGACGATCTCGTCGAGGCGGGCGATGGCCTGCGGCTTTTCGAGTTTGGACATGACGAGCGCCTTGCCGCGCGCCACCTTCTTCACCTCGGCGACGTCTTCCGGACGCTGCACGAAGGAGAGGGCGATCCAGTCCACGCCTGCGGCGAGGGCGGCTTCGAGGTCCGAGCGGTCCTTCTCCGTCATGGCGGCGACGGGGATCGTCGTATCGGGCAGGCTCACGCCCTTGCGATTCGAAATCTTGCCGGCGACCTCGACTTCCGTGGTCGCCGAGCCCTGTTTCACTGATTTCACGCGCAGGCGAAGCTTGCCATCGTCGATCAGCACCGTGTGGCCGGGCTCCAGCGAGGACAGGATTTCAGGGTGCGGCAGGTGAACCCGCTTTTCGTTGCCCGGGGTCTTGTCCGCATCGAGAATGAAGGTCTGGCCCGGCACCAGCATGGCGCTGTCGTTCTCGAAGGTGCCGACGCGCAGCTTCGGCCCCTGAAGGTCGGCCAGAATCGCGATGGGGCGCTTGCACTTGGCTTCGACGCTGCGGATCATCTCCACGCGCTCGGGCAGCTTTTCGCGCGCCAGATGGCTCATGTTGAGGCGGAAGACGTCCGCTCCAGCGCGGCAGAGCTTCTCGATCATCTCCGGATTTTCGGAGGCCGGACCAAGTGTTGCGAGGATTTTCGTGCGTCGTGCGCGGCGCATATTTTATTGCCCCCCTGGGCGGTTCGTGTCTGTGAGCTGGATCGTCCAGCTTTGTTGTTCGCCTGTATCGACCTCGAAGAAGCCGCTGCGGTCGAAGCCGCGGGCGAGGCAATCCTCGGTCCCGCGAATGGTGAATTCACGCTCTCGCGTGCACATGAAGGACCGTCCGCTCCAATCGCCGCCACGGTCGTAGTCGAGGGCGTAGATGTAATAGAAGCGTCCGGCGAGTTGCCCCTTGAGCAGGGTTTCGCAGGCGCGCGAATTCAGGTTCCACCACCCTTCGGTGATCCAGCCCTGATTGTCGCGATAGCCCAGCGCCACCCCGACGCGGCTCGGCGTCATGTTGCACAGGCGCAAATCGGCCCGGGCCGGAGCGGCGGCAACGAGCAGGCCGACGCCCGCAAGCGCCGCAAGCCATAGGCTTCGCCGCCGGTTTCGAGCGAAAATGGTTTCAGGGCCAGTCATGGATGTTGGTGCGATCCGTCAAAAAGAACGGCCAATCTTCAAATCACTGTGTCGAATCGTTGTCGGTCAGAACAGGCGAGGCATCAAGGCCTCAACTCTCTAGGATACGCAGAATACAAATTTATCACAGGGAAATCCCTGTGGAAGATTAGCCGGCTATTGCCTTGGGCTTCGGCCGCGCCGCCCAGATACCGACGAAAATCAGCGCGCCGCCAAGGATTTGCGGCAGGGTAAGGGCCTCACCCAGCACCACCCAGCCAAAGGCTGCGGCGGCCACCGCCTCGAGAAAAATGACCAGGGACGAAAACACCGATGGCAGGCGGCCGAGAGCCACCGCTAGAAGCCCGATGCCGCCGGCCTGGCTGATGAAGGCGAGGGCTGTGAGCGCCGCAATGCCTTGCAGGGTCTGAGGGACGATGCGGTTTTCGAAGAGCAGCGCGATGATGAGGAGGCACGCCGAGGTCACGAGGCCAGCCTCGAACGTCACCCGCGCCGCACCCGCCGTCTTGCGGGCGCGCTCGACGGTCAGGAAGTAGAGCCCGAAGAAAAAGGCGGTGGCGATACCATAGAGATCCCCACGGATACGCGCCGGATCGACATTGATGCTCTGGCCGATCAGGGCAACTCCCCCGAGAAGGCAGCAAGCAAGGCCGATGATCGTCCCCCGCGAGATCCGCTGCTTGAGGACGAGCCAGACGATCAGGATCACGAAGAGCGGCGCCGTCGTCGCAAAAAAGGTCGCATTGGCGACGGTGGTGGCGAGAATGGACAGGTGCCAGAAAAACAGGTCCCCCGTGAAGGCGAGGCCAGCAAGGATCGAGGCCTTGCTGAAGGTGACGCGCGGCGTTCCGGGGCTCGCCTTCGTCTCCTCGATCCGCATCCAGATCCAGAGGACAGGCAGGGCAAGCGCCACGCGCCAGAAGGCGCTGGCAAAGGGCCCCACATCGGCCGAAGCAAAGCGCACGAAAATCGGAGACGCTCCCATAGCGACGGCTCCGGCGCACAGGGCCATGAAGGCGCTGGCGAATCCGGAATTCTGGCTGGCGGCTTGGGGTGTCGAGGTCATGGCCGTTCGGGATTGGTGTGCGCAAGGCGCGCGTTGCCAAGGCTCCTATGGCAGTTTAAGCGAGTTGGCATCACCTCAAGCCATTCTTCGCCAGATTTTTTCGAATGTCCGCTTCCCTCGCGCCTGTCCTGGACGCGCCTTCTCCGGCTCCGCACCCCGTCGAAACCATTCCGGGCTCACTTGAATCCGGCGTTCTGTTGCTGTGCGACCACGCCTCGAACGCCGTGCCGGAGGATTATGGCGATCTCGGCCTGCCGCCCGCGCAGTTCGAGCGCCACATCGCCTATGACATCGGGGCGGCGGCGGTCACGCGCTCGCTGGCCAGGCGTCTCGGCGCGCCGGCCATCCTGACCCGGTTCTCGCGCCTTCTCATCGATCCCAACCGGGGGCGGGACGACCCGACGCTCGTCATGCGCCTGTCCGACGGGGCGGTCGTGCCCGGAAACGCCAGGGCAGACGAGGCGGAGGTTCAGCGCCGCATCGCCCGGTTCTACGATCCTTATGACGCCGCCATCCAGGCGGCGGTCGAGAATGCCATAGGGAGCGGGAATCCGCCGGTTATCGTCACAATCCACAGCTTCACGCCCCTGTGGCGGGGTTGGCCCCGCCCCTGGCATGTGGGCATCCTCTGGGACGTGGACGACCGATTCGCCCGCCCAATCCTCGACGGCCTTGCTGCCGAGGACGGGTTGGTGGTGGGCGACAACGAGCCTTATGACGGGGCGCTGGCGGGCGATACCATCGACCGGCATGCAACCCGCCGGGGGCTTGCCAACGCTCTCGTCGAAATCCGGCAGGATCTGATCGCCACGGACGAAGGCGCGGAACAATGGGCGGAGCGGTTCGCGAAGCTTCTGACGCCGCTGGCCGCAAACCCGGACCTGCGCACGCCGAAGCCCCACGCGACGCGCACGCGAGAACGGCTTCGTCGCCGTTGATTGAGGAACCCATGAGCGGGATCGACAAAACGCTCCAGACCGAACTCGAAGCCGCGGCCTTCCGCCGGCTGGCGGAGCATTTGCGCGCGCGCAGCGATGTGCAGAACATCGACCTCATGAACCTCGCCGGCTTTTGCCGCAACTGCCTCTCGAACTGGCTCAAGGAGGCCGCCGACGAACGGGGTTTGGCTTTGTCGAAGGACGACAGTCGCCTCATGGTCTATGGCATGCCTTACGAGGACTGGAAGGCGCGTTACCAGAGCGAAGCCGATCCAGTTCAACTGGCGCAGTTCGAAAAGTCGAAACCCTCTCACTAGCCTCATGGAAGAGGCTTCACCCTTCACCTGAAACCAACGATTACGGAAACACTTTCATGGACGACGCATCTTTTCAGACCGAATCTGTCGCGGCCGATCAACTGAAGGCCTTCATCGAGCGCATCGAGCGTCTTGAAGAGGAAAAGGCGGGCATCGCGGGTGACATCAAGGATGTCTATTCCGAGGCCAAGGGCAATGGCTTCGACACCAAGGTCCTGCGCAAGATCGTCTCCATCCGCAAACGTGATTACGCCGAGCGTCAGGAAGAGGAGGCGATCCTCGAACTCTACATGCAGGCACTGGGCATGGCCGGCTGATTTTTCCGTTCGTAAAACCTGCTTAGAACAAGGCCGCCGCGAGGCGGCTTTTTTCATTCGTGAGGCAGGGCTCGTGATGCCTCCGTGCAAGCCTGGGCCAATCTTCGCGCCTTAAAGCCTCCTTCTCGATCGAAGCTGGGGCACAACCATGCAAACCAACAGCGCGCTTGCGGAACGTCTGGCCTTTCTGGGTATCGATGACGGTGTCTCGGAAGAGCTGCGCGCCTTGTGGCCCATCATCGAGCAGGCCCTGCCCCAGATGCTCGAACGGTTTTACGCTCACCTGAATAGCGTGCCGAAGCTTGCCGGCATGGTCGGTACGAGCAAGCCTCGTCTTGTCGCGGCGCAATCGCAGCATTGGGCGCGTCTTTTCAGCGGGCGGTTCGATGAAGCCTATGTGGAGAGCATCGGGCGCATCGGCCTCATCCACAACAAGATCGGCCTGGAACCACGCTGGTATATCGGCGGCTACTCCTTCATCATGAACGAGTTGCTGCATGTCCTCGCGACGAAGCACCGTTTCAGCGGCGCCTCGCTGGCGCGCAAGGTCGAGGCGATGAACAAGGCCGTCATGCTCGACATGGACTACGCCATCTCCGTCTACCAGAACGCGCTGGTCGAAGAGCGCCAGAGACGTGGCAAGGAACTGTTCGAAGCGGTGACGCAATTCTCCGACGCTGTGCAGGCCAGCCTGCGGATCTCGCACGAGGCGAGCGAGGCTCTCGAGCAGAGCGCGACCGTGCTCGACCACGCGACAGGTGAGGCGCGTGCGCTCGCCGGCGAGGTTGCGACTACATCGGAGCAGACCGCCTTGAGCATGCAATCGGGCGCGGCAGCGACGGAGCAACTTGCCGTTTCCGTGCGGGAGATCGGCCAGCAGGCCGGGCGCTCCGCCGATGTGGCGCGGAAGGCTTTCGAGAGCGCGCAACGCACGAAGGAATCGGTGGCGAGCCTCGCGCAGCAGGCGCGGCAGATCGGCGATGTGATCGACCTGATCGACCAAATCGCGGCGCAGACGAACCTTCTGGCGTTGAATGCAACGATCGAGGCGGCCCATGCGGGCGAAGTCGGAAAGGGCTTTGCCGTCGTCGCGCAGGAGGTGAAGACGCTTGCGACGCAAACGGCGCAGGCGACGACCGAAATCGGCTCCCGCATCGGCGCCATTCAGCAGGCGACCGACAAGAGCGCGAGTGAGATCGAGGAGATTGCCCACGTCATCGAGGAAGTGAGCCGCATCGCCACCGCCATCGCGGCGGCGGTGGAGGAACAATCGGCGGTGACATCCGAAATCGCGATGAACGTGCAGCAGACGACGGGCCATACGCAGGTCGTGGTGCGGAGCATCGAAACGCTGAGCGGTTCCGCGACCTCTGCCGCTGAAGCTGCGCAGCAGGTGACACAGGCCAAGCACACGCTCGACCAGCAGCTTCGCCGCCTGCGGCAGGACATTGACCGTTTCCTGGAAGCCGCGCTCTCCGATCAGGAGAAAATGGCCGCCTAGAGCATGATCCGGCGGTCTAAACGATCATCTTCTAGGCGACGGCAAGGCGGAACTGCGCGAAAGTCGCCCGTCTGTAGGCGCGATGTGCGCGGAAATAGGCTTCGGCCTCGTCGGCCGTGACAGCGCGGCTGAAGTAGAATCCTTGCGCGTATTCGCAGCCCAGCATCTGTAGGCACCGCAGTTGCGCTTCAGTCTCAAGCCCCTCGGCCACTGTCTCGATTCCGAGGCTTCGCGCGAGGCTCAGCATCGCCCGGACGATGGCGTTGTCGTCGTCGTTCGAGGTGAGTTCCGCAATGAAGGAGCGGTCGATCTTGATCTGGTCGATGGGATGGGTGCGCAGATGCGTCAATGTCGCAAAGCCGGTTCCGAAATCATCAAGCGCGATTGAAACGCCGAGCTTATGCAGATCGTTCAGGGTCTTTGCGAGCTGCGTCACGTTCTCGTCGAGAAGAACGGTCTCCGTGATCTCGATAGTCAGTTGTGAAGGCGGAATGCCCTTCGCCGCGAGAACGGCGGCAACTTTCTCAGGATAGTCGCCGCGGTTGAGCTCCGGCGCGGTGACATTGACGGAGACCTTGCACGGAGGCATTCCGCCTTCGCGCCACCGGCACAGATCGTCGCTCACGCTTTGCAGCATATGTTCGCCGAGCAGGATCGCCGCGTCGGGATCTTCCAGCGCAGCCTGAAAGTCCTTGGGAAAAAGAATATCCCCGTTGGGCAAAATCCAGCGCGCCAGGGCCTCGAAACCATGAGAGCGACGATCCGTAAGTCGCACCTGAGGTTGGTAGTAAGGCCTCACGCTGCCGGCTTCGAGGAGAGTCCGGAACGCCGACATCTGATCGAGGCGCTGCGTGAAAGCCGCGCGCATGTGCGGAGCATAGACCTCCGCACGGCCCCGCCCGTTGGCCTTCGCGCGGTAGAGAGCAAGCTCCGCGTTCTGGATCAGTTCGCTGACCTCCGAGCCGTGATCCGGAAACAGGCTGACGCCGAGGCTCGCGCTGGAACGCAGGTTCGGACTCAGGCGCGGCACGGACGCCCCGACGACGGAGAGCAGCCGTTGGATGATGGAGCTTATGCACTCCGCGCTCGAGACGTTGGGGATGAGAAGGGCGAATTCGTCGCCTCCGAAGCGGCCTAGCGTGTCGTCGGCGCTCAGTAGCGTCTGAATAGTCTCCCCTGTCTCGATCAGGATCGCGTCTCCGGCCTGGTGACCGAGGGTGTTGTTCACGTCCTTGAAGTTGTCGAGATCCATCAAGAGAAAAGCGAGCCCGCTGCCGGCATCACGCGCACGGGCAAGCGCTCGTTTGAAGAGATCCTGAAAATGTTGACGGTTGCAGAGGCCGGTAAGGGAATCGTGCTGCGTGGCATGTCGAAGCCGCTTGGCGATGGCGCGGCGCGCCGCAGATTCCTTTGAGGCGTCGGGCGAGCGTTTTTCCTTCTCCTCGTTCTCGTCGTCCCCCGCCGATTTGCGCGCGCGCGAAGATCGGTCACCCTTCGCCGGAGCCAAGGCAGATTCGAACGCGCTGCTCAGGAGCTCCAGCGTTTCTCTTCCGGGTGAATCGTAAACGCCAAGGATATCATCACGCGAAAGAAGCATCATGATCATCCGGTAGTTGTTGGGGAAGAGGCGATGCCGCGCCGCGCAGCACGCATTCCTGCTGCGATGTCCGGTGGGGTACACGCGTTGCGCGAGGCGACCGATTGCCGTGTCTGTGCCGTTGCACGATCACAACCGGGACTCCTTCAAATTGATCTGAAGGCAGTGCCGACTGGCCCCCACCAGGTCGAACTGCTCTAAAAAGCATCGTGGACCCGGTTTCTTAACAAGCTCTGAAGGGAGATGCGGTTTTACGCCAGCTTCGCGCAAGATTGTGCGCGTAGCCCTGTCGGACAAGGTGCCCGATTTGGGAGGTCCGTTTTGGGATCTGTCTATCTCTTCGATGTTGCTTCGCGACAGGCGCAGTGGCTCTCGGTTCGCCAGGCGGCGGTCTCAGGCAACATCGCGAACGCCAATACGCCCGGCTTCAAGGCTCTTGATGTGGAGCCGTTCGCCGATGTGCTCGACAAGACGCAGTTGCGAATGGCCGCAACGGACAAGGGGCATCTCGGGTTCGACAACGCCCATGTGCGTTCGGCCAAGGTCAAGAAGACCGACAGCTGGGACGTCATGCACTCCGGGAACTCCGTCAGCCTTGAGCAGGAGATGGCCAAGGCGGAAGAGGTCAACCGCGCTCACTCGCTCAACAACGGCATCGTCAAGGCTTTCCACCGCATGGTTCTCTCCGCGGCAAGGACGGGACAATGATTGATCCTCTGCAGGCTTCCTCCCGTCTTGCCGTCACCGGGCTGGAAGCTCAGTCCATGCGCTTGCGCATCGTGTCGGAAAACATCGCGAATGCTCAGTCTACCGGCAGGACGGCGGGCGCGGACCCGTATGCGCGCAAGACGATCACCTTCAAGAGCGAGCTCGACCGGGCGCTCGGCGCTGCAACGGTGCAAATCAAGGACGTCGGCGTCGACCAAGCGCCGTTTCAGGTCGAGTACGACCCCGGCAATCCGGCAGCGGATGAAAAGGGATTCGTGAAGATGCCGAACGTCAATGTGCTGATCGAGATGGCCGACATGCGTGAGGCCAACAGGTCCTACGAAGCGAACCTGCAGATGATCAAGCAGGCACGCTCCATGATTTCTGGAATGATCGATTTGTTGAGAGGGACCTGATGCTGGACGCGATTTCGGCGATCTCTTCTTTTGTCGAGCGGTCGGGCGGCGTTTCGTCCTCGCAGCTCGGCTCCGTTCAAGCCGCTGCGGCAACGGCGGTGCCGAACCATCAGATCGGCTTTGGCGAAATGATGGTGCAGGTGGCCGCGAACGCCGCAAACACCCTGAAGTCCGGTGAAGCTGCCGCGATCTCCGGCATTCAGGGCAAGGCGTCCGTGCAGCAGGTCGTTGAGGCGGTTATGTCCGCCGAGCAGGCTCTTCAGACAGCGATAGCGATCCGCGACAAGGTCGTCGCGGCCTATCAGGAAATCTCGCGGATGGCGATTTAAGGAGACGATGATGAAAGCGCTCGCAATCGCAGCGACCGGCATGAATGCCCAACAGCTCAATGTCGAGGTCATCGCGAACAACATCTCGAACGTGAACACCACCGCATTCAAGGGTGCGCGGGCCGAATTCACTGATCTTCTCTATCAGGCGGAGCGCCTGCAAGGCGTTCCGAACCAGGCGGGCGAGCGGCCGGTTCCGGAGGGCGCGATGCTCGGGCTTGGCGTGCGCACCGCGGCCATCCGCAACTTGCATCGTCAGGGATCGCTCACCAACACCGGAAACCAGTTCGATCTCGCCCTGAACGGGCGCGGATGGTTCCAGGTGACAGGCGCGAACGGAGAGACCACTTATACCCGCGCGGGTTCGTTCAACAAAGACGGCAACGGGCAATTGGTGACCATCGACGGTTACAGTCTCGACCCGGCGATCATCATTCCTCAAAACACGATTGACGTGGTGATCAACGAATCTGGTGAGGTCTTTGCCAAGGTCGACGGGCAGCCTCTGCCGCAGAATCTCGGGCAGCTCACCATCGCGAACTTCGCGAACGATTCCGGCCTTGAGCCTCTCGGCAACAATTTCTACCGCGAGACGCCAGCCTCGGGTCAGCCCGTCGTCGGTGTCGCGGGCGATCCGGGTTTCGGCAAGATCCATCAGGGTTATCTCGAAGCGTCGAACGTCGATCCGGTGAAGGAGATCACCAATCTGATCTCTGCGCAGCGCGCCTTCGAGATGAACTCCAAGGTCATCCAGGCGGCGGACGACATGGCCGGAACGGTCTCGAAGGGTATCCGCTGAGATCGCGGCTGATCGGTGATGGAACGCGTTTTGAAGAATCCGCTCAAATACATTTTCGTCGTGCTGGCGGCTGTGGCCGGGGCGCAGGCGGCTGTCGCGCAAGAGCGGATGCTTCCCGTTCCGACCATCACGATTTATCCTGGCGACGAGATCAGGGCGGGAATGTTGCGCGAGCGCAGCTTCCCCCTTGGCTATCAACCGCGCGGCGCTGTCATCGACACGCCGCTCGCCGTTGTGGGAAAAACCGCGCGCCGTACGCTTCTTCCGGGTGAGGCGATCCCGGTCAATGCCGTCGATGACCCCAAGATCGTCTCGCGCGGCGTGCCGACGCAGATAGTCTTCGAGGAAGGCGGGCTTTCGATCACGGCAATGGGATCGCCGCTGCAGTCGGGCGGGCTCGGAGAGCAGATCCGCGTCCGCAATACGGATACCGGGCGCATCATCCTCGGCACTGTCCAGGCAGACGGGCGCATCCGCATAGGTGGCCGATGATCGGGCGGGTCGTTCTTTTCGTCCTGGCGATGCTTGCGGCCCACACCGCCGAGGCCGCCACGCGTATCAAAGACATCGCCGCCGTTCAGGGCGTCCGTGACAACCAGCTTGTCGGCTATGGCCTTGTGATGGGATTGCAGGGCACCGGCGATACGTTGCGCAATTCCCAGTTCACGGAGCACTCGCTGCAATCCATGCTGGACCGCATGGGGGTCAACGTTCGTGATGCCACCCTGCGCACGCGCAACGTCGCCGCGGTCATCGTCACTGCCGACCTGCCGCCTTTTGTGGGCACGGGCTCGCGCATCGACGTCACCGTTACCTCGCTGGGCGATGCCACGTCCTTGAAGGGCGGAACGCTCATGCTCACGGCCCTGATGGGGGCGGATGGCCAAGTTTATGCGGCGGCGCAGGGGCCGATCGCGGTGTCCGGGTTCTCAGCGACAGGCCAGGCGGAGACCCTGACGCAGGGTGTCGCGACGGCAGGGCGCATTCCAAACGGCGCCCTGATCGAGCGTGAGGTCGGAGGCGGGTTTCGCGAGATGCCTTCGCTCGTGCTCGAGTTGAAGAACCCGGACTACAAGACGGCGACGCTGATGACGGACGCGATCAACGCCTATTCCATGAGCCGCTATGGCCGGCGCGTGGCGACGCCGCGGGATTTCCGCAGCATTGTCTTGCAAAAGCCGAACGATGTCGCTTCTACCCGCTTCATAGCGGAGATCGGCGACCTTCTGGTTCAGCCCGATACGCCTGCGCGGGTCGTGGTGGACCAGCGCACCGGAACGGTGGTGATCGGCAGGAACGTGCAGATCTCAACGGTTGCGATGACACACGGCAACCTCACGGTTCGCGTGACGGAGCTTCCGCAGGTGTCCCAGCCTGAGCCCTTCTCGCAAGGCCGCACGGTGGTCGTTCCGCGAACGGAGATTCAGGCGAACGAACAGGACGGCCACCTCGCCATCATTGGCGGCTCCGACTTGCAGACTCTGGTGAAGGGATTGAACCAGATCGGCCTGAAGCCGACCGACATCATCGCCATTCTCCAGGCTGTGAAAACAGCGGGCGCCCTCCAGGCTGAGCTGGTCGTCCAATGATAGCGCCCTTGAAAGTGGATTGAGAGCCATGATCTTGCGGAACATTCAAGAAGTCACAAAGCGTACCCTCCCGCTTGGTGCGGTTTTCATGCTCGTTGCGGCGCTCAATACGGCTTCGGCGCAACAAAAGGCAGAGGACGCCCGTAATCCGGCACCGCCAAAAGCAGGTGCTGCGGTAAGCGATCCGAAGGCGAACCAGTATTGCGCAAACATCGCGGATGCGGCGGCGGACGCGCGATATGAATGGCAGAAGGAAACGCTTACGAAGCTCGAGAAAGACATCGAGGGCCGCATCAAGATTCTCGAAGAAAAACGGGCCGAGTACGAAGAATGGCTTCGCCGGCGCAACGAATTTCTGGCCAAGGCCGATGAGGCTGTCGTCGCCATCTATTCGCGCATGCGTCCTGAGGCGGCAGCTCTTCAGCTTGCCAACATGAAGGATGAAACGGCGGCGGCCATCCTTGCGAAACTTGGCCCGAGGAGCGCGAGCGCGGTTCTGAACGAAATGGAACCGGCGCGCGCGGCGCAGCTCAGCAACGTCATCAACGGCAGCAAGCGCCCGCAAGACAACGAGAAGGCAGGATGATGAAACATATCTTATCGCTGACGGCCTGCCTTGCTCTAGGCGCCTGCGCAACGGATCCGAGCACCATCGGTCGGGAGCCGACCATGACTCCCGTGGGGCACGGCCTCAACGTGGCGTATGACCCTATGCCCGCTGCGTTTCGCGCAAAGCCGAGGCACTCCTATAATTCGCTTTGGGACCCCAGCGCCGCCGATCTCTTCCAGGACCCGCGCGCCAAGAATGTCGGCGATGTGGTCACGATCAACATTCAGATCGATGACAAAGCCCAGTTCGACAACGCTACGGATCGCTCACGCAATTCAAAGTCGAACCTCGGATTCAATGTCGGTTTCGATTTCAACGGGCGCTCGGCGGATTATTCCGCCAAGGGAGACATCCGATCCGGAACTTCTACCGAAGGCCAGGGTTCCATCGATCGTTCAGAAAAGCTCCGATTGTCCGTCGCCGCCGTCGTGACGGAGGTCTTGCCGAACGGAAACCTGCTCATCAGTGGATCGCAAGAAGTTCGCGTCAATTTCGAAGTGCGTGTTCTCAACATCGCCGGCATCGTTCGCCCGGGGGACATCTCCCGCAAGAACACGATTGGCTATGACAAGATCGCAGAAGCGCGCATTTCGTATGGCGGTCGTGGCCGCATTACGGAAGTGCAGCAGCCCGCGGTAGGTCAGCAGATCTATGATCTTCTGACGCCCTGGTAGAAGCGCAGCGTCATGGTCCGTCGCAGTCTTATAAAAGGTAGTTCAGGAGGCGGCTCCGCGAAGGGCGGCAGGAGCTGGCTGTTGACGCTGGCTGTTCTCACCGTTCTGGCTGTCGTAACAGGCGGCGCCTTCGGCATGTATCTCGTCACAACTGTCGAGAAAGCGGTGGATGAGCGGAAGAAGGACGAACAGGAAAAGACGTCGCACGCCCTGATCTATTCAGGTGACGCGACCTTGAAGACGCTCGGACCTGTCGTCACGAACATCGCCGGTTCCAGCGATACCTGGATCAGGATCGAGTCCTCCATTGTCTTCAATACGAAGGACGTGCCGAACCCGGATGTAATCGCGGCCGAGATCAAGCAGGACATGCTTGCCTACCTGCGCACGCTCGGCATCGCACAAATTCAGGGCGCAAGTGGGCTTCAGAGCTTGCGGGAAGACTTGAATGAGCGCGCGAGCCTGCGGTCCAAGGGGCTGGTGCGCGAGTTGATCGTCGAAACCCTGATTGTTCAATGAAGACCGGTTGCCGGCCGCTCATACAACAACGTCTTACCCTTGGTGCATGATGTTTCGTTTTCTCGCTATTGCCGCCTTCTCCATTGTCGCCACCACGGCCAGTGCACAGGTGCCGGGGCTTGAATCGCTGATCCCGGAAGGAAATGGCGCCGCCAGCGGCAAGATCATTCAGCTTATCGCGCTGCTGACGGTTCTGTCCGTCGCGCCGGGGATTCTCGTTATGACGACGAGCTTCACCCGCTTCGTCGTCGCTCTGTCCTTCCTTCGCTCGGGGCTTGGTCTGCAAAGCACGCCAGCTAACCTTTTTCTGATCAGCCTTTCCCTTTTCATGACGTTTTACGTCATGGCGCCGACCTTCGATCGCGCCTGGGAGGAGGGGGTGAGACCTCTCACGGAAAACCGGATCACCGAAGCAGAAGCCTTTTCGAAGGTTGCGGATCCCTTTCGCGATTTCATGCTGACCCATGTCAGGCCGAAAGATCTTCAGACTTTCAGCGATCTGGCTGCGGCCAACTTTCCGAAAGCGCAAAGCGATTCAAAAATAGATCTGCGGATCATCATTCCTGCTTTCATGATCTCGGAATTGAGGCGCGGATTTGAAATCGGCTTTCTTATCGCTCTGCCATTTCTTGTGATCGACATGATCGTCGCAACGCTTGTGATGTCGATGGGTATGATGATGATGCCGCCGACCGTGATCGCGATGCCGTTCAAGATCCTGTTCTTTGTGCTGATCGATGGCTGGAATATTCTGATCAGCGGATTGGTCCGTTCTTACTTCTAAAATTGTGATTCAGTTTCATCAGAGGAAGTAGCGGCAGAGTCTCCGTTAACGATCTTGTAAGATGAAAGGTGCTTAGGTTAGCGAACGTTGTCGTTATGACTTGACCATGATGAAAGCTTCACGCAAATTCATGTGGTCAGTACGACACGAATGGCAGATTGAACGGCTTGCTCGATGAGGCCCCGTTCGAAGGCATGACGCCGCCCTGCCATACCGGTGAAAGCCCGGTATGTCCCGATTTACTCAGTTCTAGGGACAGAAAAACATGTCTAGCCTTCTCACCAATACCTCCGCGATGACCGCCCTGACGACGCTGAAGAGCATCGCCGGGGAACTCGACAAGACCAGCAGCCGCATCTCGACCGGCTTGAAGGTCTCGAATGCCGCTGACAATGCGGCCTACTGGTCCATCGCCACGACGATCCGCGCTGACAACGGCTCGCTCGGCGCGGTGAAGGACGCTCTCGGCCTCGGCGCAAACTCGGTCGATACCGCCTTCAACGGCATGAACAGCGCCATTGAAGATATGAAGTCGATCCAGTCGAAGCTGACGGCGGCTCTTTCGCCGAACGTTGATCGCAACAAGATCCAGACCGAAATCGGCGCCATCCTGAACAAGATGAAATCGACGGCTGACTCTTCGGTGGTTTCCGGCGAGAACTGGCTGTCGACGGACTCGGGTGCAGGCAACTACACCTCCGACCGTAAGATCGTCGCCTCGTTCACCCGCGTCGATGGAGCCATTTCGGTCGACACCGTGAATGTCTCGGTGGACGACACGAAGCTCTACGACAAGACCACGACGGCCTCGGCCGGCGGTGGTGTGGATGCGGACATCACTGCCGACAAGGCGACGTTCCAGGCGGCTGAGACCCAGTGGGACACCGACCTGGCGACCTGGGAAGCGAGCACCAAGGACGCGGCGGCCAAGACCGCTTATGACACGGCCAAGACCACCTTCGACACCGCGAAGGCGACCTACGCTACGGCGATCGACACCGCCAACGCGGCTGCGGTCAAGGACGCGGACGGTGCGGGCGGCATCCTGAACAAGGAATGGGGCGTCTTCGGCAAGGACGAGGACGGTGCTAACAAGGCCTATGCCCTGTCGGTGGACAAGATCGACATCTCGGCGATCCAGAACCAGGACCTGTCGAAGCTTCGCGCCTACATTGCGGTTGTCGACAAGGCGCTCAACGCCATGACCGAAGCGGCCACCACGCTCGGTGCGAACAAGACGCAGATCACCTCGCAGACGACCTTCGTCGAATCTCTCATCAAGTCGAACGAACGCTCCATCGGCACCCTCGTTGATGCCGACATGGAAGAAGAGTCCACCCGCCTCAAGGCCCTGCAGGTGCAGCAGCAGCTCGGCGTTCAGTCGCTCTCCATCGCGAACTCGAACACCCAGAGCATTCTCTCGCTCTTCCGCTAAGACTAAGCTCATTCCCCGATCCGTCGGGGAGTGACGCAAGAGCCACGCTCCCCCCAGGGCGTGGCTTTTTTATTTTGCGCCCCGGAGCACAGCCCCACGCAAGGTTCGCCAGCTAGAAAAGCCGATATGGCAGATTGAGCATTACGCTATAAGCCCGCTCGAAGGCATGACGCCGCCCTGCCATACCGGTGAAAGCCCGGTATGTCCCGACCATTTTGCTCACCTGGGGGACGCCGCATGTCTAGCCTTCTCACCAATAATTCCGCCATGACTGCTCTGACGACGCTGAAGAGCATCGCCGGACAACTCGATCAGACCAGCAGCCGCATCTCGACCGGCTTGAAGGTCTCGAATGCCGCTGACAATGCGGCCTACTGGTCCATCGCCACGACGATCCGCGCCGACAACGGCTCGCTCGGCGCGGTGAAGGACGCTCTCGGTCTCGGCGCAAACTCGGTCGATACCGCCTTCAACGGCATGAACAGCGCCATTGAAGACATGAAGTCGATCCAGGCGAAGCTCACCGCAGCGATGTCGCCGAACGTCGATCGCGGCAAGATCCAGACCGAAATCAGCGCCATCCTGAACAAGATCAAGTCGACCGCCGATTCCTCGGTTGTGTCCGGCGAGAACTGGCTGTCGACGGATTCGGGCGCCGGTAACTACATCTCCGACCGCAAGATCGTCGCCTCGTTCACCCGCGTTGACGGCGCGATCACGGTCGATACCGTGAACGTCTCGGTTGACGAAACGAAGCTCTATGACAAGACCACGACGGCTTCGGCTGGCGGTGGTGTGGATGCAAACATTGCTGCCGACAAGGCGACGTTCCAGGCGGCGGAGACCCAGTGGGCGACCGACCAGGCGACCTGGGAAGCAAGCATCAAGGATGCCGCGGCCAAGACCGTGTACGACACGGCCAAGACCACCTTCGACACCGCGAAGGCAACTTACGCTACGGCGATTGACACCGCCAACGCGGCGGCCGTCAAGGACGCGGACGGTGCGGGCGGCATCCTCAACAAGGAATGGGGCGTCTTCGGCAAGGACGAGGACGGTGCTAACAAGCACTACGCCCTGTCAATCGATAAGCTCGACATCTCGGCGATTCAGAACCAGGACCTGTCGAAGCTCCGCGCCTACATCGCGGTCGTCGACAAGGCGCTCAACGCCATGACCGAAGCGGCCACCACGCTCGGCGCGAACAAGACGCAGATCACCTCGCAGACGACCTTCGTCGAATCGCTCATCAAGGCGAACGAACGCTCCATCGGCACCCTCGTTGATGCCGACATGGAAGAAGAGTCCACCCGACTCAAGGCCCTGCAGGTGCAGCAGCAGCTCGGCGTTCAGGCTCTTGGCATTGCGAACGGCAACACGCAGAGCATTCTCTCGCTGTTCAAATAAGCGATTACCTCGTTCTTTCCTTTCGGGAAAAGTAGAAAAGGCCACGCTCTCCAGAGCGTGGCTTTTTTGTTGCGCAAGCTCCGGACAAGATTGCCGGGCGACAGATTGTTCACTGAACAATTTGTCAGAAGCCGAGCCTGAACATGACCGGACGCGAACACGCCGAGAAACTTTGGAGCAATCTCCTTGAGCTTGGTGTTCGTCGCCTGGTGGCTCTCGGCCTGATCGGGCTTGTCGTCTTCCTCGGCGTCGGCCTTGGGGCCTATTATCTCAGCCGCCCTGCGCAGGAGCCGCTCTATGTCGGACTGGAGCGTGAGGATGTGAGCCGGATCGGCGCCGTGCTCAAGGATGCTGGAATTCCTTTCGATGTGAGCTCGGACGGAACGGCAGTCCTCGTCAGCCATGCGAACACCGCGAATGCCCGCATGCTTCTGGCTGAGAAAGGGCTGCCGCAGAGTTCGAAATCGGGATACGAGCTGTTCAACGATCTCGGTTCGCTCGGCCTGACGTCCTTCATGCAGGAGGTGACGCGCGTTCGCGCCCTTGAGGGCGAGATCGCCCGCACGATCCAGACCATGAAGGGTGTCAAGGCGGCGCGGGTTCACATCGTGATGCCGGATCGCGGATCTTTCCGCCGTGAGCAGCAGGCGGCCTCCGCGTCTGTCGTTGTCAGGACGGAGTCGGCGGACGATACGAGTTCCGCTCAAGCCATCCGCCACCTCGTCGCGGCTGCAATTCCCGGTATGAAGGTCGACCGGGTGACGGTGCTCAATACCGATGGCACGCTCCTGATGTCCGGCGATGACGGCGCCAGCGCGGCAACCGGCAGAATGGCGACCCTTGAGCGCAACGTCGGGCGCGAGATTCAGGAGAACGTTCGCCGCACCTTGACCCCCTATCTTGGGCTTGGAAACTTCGAGGTCAGCGTCGCGGCGCGTCTCAACACGGACAAGACCACGATCAACCAGACGACTTACGACCCGGAATCGAAAGTCGAGCGTTCCATCCGAACGGTCAAGGAAGCTGAGGTCTCTCAAAATCGCAGCAATCAAAAACCGACGACTGTCCAGCAAAATCTGCCGGAAGAACGGGTGCGTGCGGATGGTGGCGAAAATTCGAGCCAGGACAACCAGCGCCGCGAGGAGCTGACCAACTACGAGATTTCGTCGAAGACGATACAGACCGTGAGCGATGGATACGCCGTCAAGAATCTTTCGGTTGCCGTTCTCGTCAATCGCAGCCGCTTGACGGCGCTGATGGGAAGCGACGCTCCGCAGGGCGCCATCGACGCGCGCATTGCCGAAATCGAGCAACTCGTCTCGTCGGCAGCCGGCTTCGACAAGGCTCGCGGCGATCAGATCAAGGTCGCCGCCGTCGGGTTCATCGATGACGGCCGCATGATGGAGCCGACGCCGCCTCTCGGCCTTGGCGAAGTGCTGATGCGGCAGTTCGGCAATGTCATCAACGCCCTGACGATCCTGGTTGTTGCCAGCCTGCTGATCTGGTTCGGCCTGCGCCCCGCAGTGACCGCAATTCTCGCCCGCCCTGAGAAGGAGCAGGCCTATGAGGCGACAACCGCGAGCCTTGCTGCACCTGACGAAGCTCTGGAAGCCGCTGAAGGCACGCCGCAGCTTGAAACGGTCACTGTGCCCAACCTGATCGAAGATCTGACCGGCAAGATGAACCGCACGCCGCAGAAGAAGCTTGAGCAGATGGTGGAGTTCGATGAAGAGCAGGCCGCAGCCATTCTCAAGCAATGGCTGATGCAGGCGGAGGCTGCCTGATGGCTCACGCGATTTCGCGCTATCTTCCCGATTTCGACCTCGCAGGCGCGCAAATTCCGGAAAGGCCTGCTCCCGCTCTCAAGCCACAGCCGCCCGTGCAGGACATTGCGGCTCTCGTTGCTTCCGCCGAAGAGCGCGGACGCAGTGAGGGACGCGCAGCGGCACTTCACGAGGCGCAGGAGAC
Organism: Microvirga flavescens; assembly: GCF_003290125.1. Lineage (GTDB taxonomy): Bacteria > Pseudomonadota > Alphaproteobacteria > Rhizobiales > Beijerinckiaceae > Microvirga > Microvirga flavescens. Next base: position 5,684 of record NZ_QMKH01000010.1, on the reverse strand, counting down.
TCTTGCGCTCGAGCGCGCCCGGTTTGCGGAGCAGCTTTCTGCCGAGCGCGAAAGGTGGCTTTCAAAGGAAAGCGAACAGCTCTCGTCACAACTGACTGACGCGGTTCAGCATCTTGAGGAGAAGCTCGCGGACAGCATGGCGCGGATAATCACACCCTTTTTATCCGATGGTGTGCGGCGGCAGATTCTGGACGAATTCGTGGCAAACCTCTCGTCCCTGCTCGAAGATCGGGGAAAGCCGGTCGTCACAGTCAGGGGGCCGGGCGATCTTTTGGACGCTCTTTCAGATCGCATCGGTTCGGCGGCGATGGCTGTCTCGTTCGTCAAGGCCGATGAGCCGGAAGTGTCCGCCGTCGTGGACGATACGATGATCGAAACTCAGTTCGCCGCGTGGGGCGCGCGCCTCGCCAATGCCGGAGAGTCGCTCTGACCATGTCCGATGCAGGAAAGAACGAAATCATCATCGTCCGTCGACATGACGATGAGGAGGAGCACCACAAAGGCGGCGTGTGGAAGATCGCGCATGCCGATTTCATGACGGCCATGATGGCCTTCTTTCTCGTCATGTGGCTGATCAGCTCCACCGACAAGGCAACGCGGACGACGATTGCGAACTACTTCAACCCGGTCCAGCTCGCCGAGAGTTCTCCGGAGCGGAAAGGTTTGAAGGAGCCGAAGAAGACATCGCCGGATACATCGGTCGATGCTGATCAAAGCGACAAGCCCTCTCCCGGCACAGGCCCTGAAATGGGCGGACGTGCGCCGCAGCCTGGAAAATCCCGCTACAAGGAAAGCGAGCTTTTTCAGGACCCTTACGCGATCCTCGCAAAGCTTGCCTCCGAAGCGGAGCATGAGCGGGTGCAGGACACCTCCGGCGCGGATGCGACGCTCGGGGAAACCGGCGTGCCCGGCATGAACGGCGGCGAGGCCTACAGGGATCCTTTCGACCCGCTCTATTGGCAGGTGGCGCCTCTCCCAAAGCCAAAGACGCAGACGCCCGGAGCGCCGGGAACCGCGCCGGCACTGCCGCCGGAGGCGAGGCTCGATGCACTGGCGCCGGCGACGCCAGCGGATAAGCAAAAGATGGGCGATGCCGGAGATGTTGCCGCGGAAAAAGCGTCGCAGAAAACATCACCCGAAACCGAGAAGCAGGCGCTCCGCCAGCAGGACGCGGAGCTGAAGGCTGAGATTGCAAAGGCGCTTCAAGGCGAGCGCGACACGGCAAAAGCTCCGCATCTTGAGGTGAGCAGAACCGGAGAAGGTGTTCTTATCAGCATCACCGATGAGCTCGACTTCAGCATGTTCGCCATCGGCTCCGCCGAGCCCCAGCCGAAGGTCGTGCGCGCGATGGAGAAGATCGCGAAGATCCTCAGCGCGCGCAGCGGGCGCATCATCATCCGTGGGCATACCGATGGCCGCCCCTTCAAGTCGGACACTTACGACAACTGGCGTTTATCGACGGCGAGGGCGCACATGGCCTTCTACATGCTCGTGCGGGGAGGCTTGGACCAAGCGAGGGTAGAGCGCGTCGAAGGACATGCCGACCGGACTTTGAAGAATGCGGCCGATCCAAAGGCGCCTGAAAACCGGCGCATCGAGATTCTTCTGCGGGATCGCCCCTCGTGAAGCGGGGAGGGTATTCCCTGGTGGCGATGGCCATCCTGACGTCTTTCCCTGTCATGGCCGAGCCTGACGGGGAGCAGCAGTCGCGCGCCATTTCGGCGACGCCGATTGAACTGGTGCGCACCTTGCAGGCGTTGCAGGACCAGATAGCGATGGGATCTACCAATGCGCATCTCGCCCAGCGCACCCTTCTCGCACGCATCGACGAGAGCCTGACATCCCTTGATGCGACGGTATGGCAGGAGCCGCACAATGTCCGCTCCACTGTCGTGTTTGTGCTGAGCGGCGGAAGGCCCGACATTCTACGGAAAATCCAGAACACCGGCGGGCTCGCGACGCTGGACGAGGTTCTGGTGAAGGGGGCCCTCGCCTACGTGGAGGGGCGGGAGGACGATGCGCGCCAGCTCCTTGAAGGGATCGACGTGCACACGCTTCCACCGGTCCTCGCGGGCCAGATCGCGCTCGTCCAATCGGCTCTGGTGGTTCGCAACGATCCTGCGAGATCCGTCGCCCTGCTGGACTTCGCGCGCCTGCAGCTTCCGGGAACGCTGGTTGAGGAAGCGGCCCTGCGGCGCGAGATCTTCGTGGTCAGCCAGATGGGGGATACGAAGAAATTCGATGCGTTGTCCCGGCAGTATCTGCGCCGTTTCCGGCATTCGATCTATTCCGGAAACTTTCGGCAACGGTTTGCCAGCGCCCTCACGCGCCTTGAATTCGCGAAGGATCACGAGCGCTTCAGGCGGCTCGTATCCATGCTCGACGAACTGGAGCCGTCTGTTAGCCTGGAACTTTACCTGATGATCGCGCGCGCCGCGATCGAGCAGGGGCAGACGGGTGCCGCCGTTCTCGCGGCGGACAAGGCGGGCGAATTGTCCGGAAAGGATTCTGTCAGCAATGCCCGGGCAAGGCTCTATCGGGCGGCGGCCATCGTCGTGTCCAAAGAGGGGTTTGAACCCGGCCTCGCGGAATTGAGGCGCATCGACAAACAGATCCTTCCCCCGCGCGATGTCGAGCTTCTGGATTCAGCCCTCGCGATGGCAAGCTTCATCCGCAGCGGGCCAGCCGGTGCGCCATCGCCGGTCCCGCCGCCCAAACCCGTTGCATCCGTTGAGCCCCCCGAAAAAATCAACCTGCCGACGCCAGCGATATCCCGTGCGCAAAGCGCCCTTGAGAGAGTCGATCGGCTTTTCCAGAAAGATTCCAGATGACCAAGCTCGATGGCTTCATCCAGAATATGTCGCGACAGGTCGATCTCATCGCGCTAAAGCCGGCCCCGCAGACGGACGGGTCAAGCGAGCGGGGAGGGCCTCTGGATACAGCAGCCTTCGATTCACTCCTTCAGGATCTCTCCTCTGCCAAGGATGGCCTCACGCCGCGTGATGAGCGGGCGATGGGCGAGAGGGATCAGGCTCTGCAGGAGAGTGGAAATCCCATCAAGAGTAACGCAGACCAGGAAGGCCGGAATCAAGGCGCCGATGGCACGATGAGCCTGTCATCGATACCGAATGCGAACCCGCTTCTTCTGGAACAGGCGCTGGCGAGCGCCGCTGTCGCAAAAGCTCCATTGCCGGATGCAAGTACACAGCTTGTCTCCGCAACACCAAAGGACATTGCGCCCTCAGGGATCGCGTCTCTTCTCTCAATGCCGGATACAGCTCTACCCAGCGAGCTTACGGGGGAGGGACAGGTGCAGGACTTTGCAAACAAAGAAAAGCCGAAGATCGCCGTGCTTCATCAGGAGGCGCACTTCAAGCCGGTTTCTTCGAGTCCTGCTCTGGCGGCTCCCGACACGCGTGGCGTGGTGGGTGAAGCGCCTCGGGAAGCCATGGGCATCAAGCCTTCGCATCCCCTCACGGCGCTACAGGCAACGTTGACTGCGCATGCGGGCAATGATGCTACGCAAGACGATTCACTGCGGATCATGGCAAACCAGACCGACCGGGACGCGAATGAGACCGCGACCTCAAATGCGGTTCTTCAGCGGATCGCCGGAGCTGTCTTTTCTGAGGCAAGAGAGGCCAGCAGCGAATTGCGCCCGAACGATATCAAGACCGATCCGACACGGCCCGTGGTATCGCGAGCCTCCGAAGGTGTCATGAGAGTCCTGAACATCCAGCTCCACCCGGTCGAGCTTGGTATCGTCACAGTCAAGATGCGGCTGTCAGGCGACACGCTGGAGATGGAGCTTCATGCGCAAAGCGACGAGACCGCGCAATTGTTACGCAAGGATTCCGAAAAGCTTTCCGCGTTGCTGCGCACATCGGGCTACCGGCCGGATGTCGTGAGTATCCATGTGGGAACGCCTGAGGCGTCGCAGCAGGACACATCGTTCGGTCAGCGGCCACAATCGCAACCGCAATTCGGCGGTCAGCAACAAGGATTCGCAGCCGGCTCGGAAGAGCGCCCGCGCGAGCGAGCCGCCTCTCACGAAAGAACGGATAAACAGGGGAAGGATCGGAACGATGAGAGCATTTCTGCTCATCGCGCTGTCGGCAGCCTCTATCTGTAGCATTGGATCGCAGGCTTCTGCGAGTGCCAACAGCTGCGAGCGGGAAATGGTCCGTGCCGCTGCGAAATACGGCGTTCCTCTCGGAATGCTCTATTCGGTCGGCCTGACGGAGACAGGGAAGCGCGGGTCCTTGCAGCCCTATGCCATGAACATCGAGGGAAAACCGTATTTCGCGGCAAACGCCTCCGAGGCCATGAAGCAGTTCGAGGGTGCGAGTCGGAACGGAGCCAAGTTGATCGACCTCGGTTGCATGCAGATCAACCACCATTACCACAGGGACAAGTTCGCCTCTCTGGCGAGCATGCTGAACCCGCGCGACAATGTCGATTATGCGGCGCAGTTTCTAAAGCAACTTCGCGTGCGCGAAGGAAGCTGGACCATGGCCGTGGCCCGCTATCATGCGGGGCCAAACAACAATCCGGCACAAAAGCAGTATGTCTGCCGCGTCGTCGCCAATATGGTGGCGACCGGCTTCGGGGAGTGGACGCCGGGTGCTCGCGCTTTCTGTCAGTAGCGTGGTACTTAGCGGGAAAGTGTGAGGGGAATGCTGGACCCCTCAAGCATCCCCTTCAGAGGCGCCCCCTCCGTGTTCATGCGCGCAACGACACTGCCTCTGGCATAGAGCACGATGTTGCCGTTGCGGATATTCCATGAATTGACGTTCTGCAGGGCGTTGCTGCTGCAGCTGGATATCGAAGCCTTGTAAAGATCCAGCGTAGGAACGCTCGTCAGGTTCAGTCGGCACGGCGCGCCGTTGGCCGGTTTGATCGTCCAGTTCCCCACGAAAGAGGTCGGTCCTCGTGCATGCGAGGAGGGCTTCGTCACCGGTGAAGGTGATGCGGGCGGCTGCGGCGTTGCCGCAGGCAGTTCCCGTGTCTGCGCTTCAAGCCTCTGTGGCGGTGCCGGTGTTTGTGATGGAGCAGGCACGACCGTGCCGCGCGTGGCGAGGGGAGCTTTCCCCGGCACGCGGTGCGCTTGCATGGCGGGATGATACGGCCTGCTCACAGGAGGGCGCTCAACGACGATGGAGACCTCGCGAGGAACTGTGCCCCATGCGCCGCCTATTGCCGCAACCGATACAGGAGGCGGGGGGCCCCAGGGGCCGGATGTATAGAGAGCTTCCGTGCCGTTGCAGGCCGTGAGAGAGCAAACGCCCGTAAGCAGAAAAAGCCGCCTTGCCGGGCGATACAGATTCTTGAAGTGATCTCTTCGTCTTTTTGTGTCCGGAGTGCTCATTCGCTTTCTCTCGGTGAAATTTGAATCGCAACCCACCGGGAGTTCGAGCGGGAATGATCGGATTTTCACCCGACGAAGGTGTATCCGATGTATCGCTTTGCTTCGATGGGATCGTGTCCGAGCTTGAAGCGGAGCTTCTTGCGGAGCTTGCTGATGTGGCCTTCGATGACGCTTTCCTCGACGTCGTTGGAATAGATTCCGTAGATGGCGTTGAAGATCTGCGTCTTGGTCAGGCGGCGTCCGCGGTTGCGCACGAGGTATTCGAGAATGTGGCGCTCGCGGCGGGGCAGGATGAGGCTCTGGTTGTCGATCTCGG
>NZ_QMKH01000001.1 GCF_003290125.1 Microvirga flavescens | reverse complement strand
GGGGCGTTCGACTTGCATGTGTTAAGCCTGCCGCCAGCGTTCGTTCTGAGCCAGGATCAAACTCTCAAGTTGAAGAATTTGATCTCGACTTTGTCACTACGTATTGACGGAGTCTACTTCCGGCGTTTCCGCCGATAGTGAGCTCCAAAACGTAAGACTGTCGAAGTCTTTCTCGATTGCCAAACTGACAATCCGCAAGGACCTCGCCGTCTACGTTTCTCTTTCTTTCTTCACTTGTCAAAGAGCAGGTGCCGGTGGACCAGACTTTCGTCCGGCTCGGCGATGGGCGGCGTTACTAACTGCACCATCCGATCTAGTCAACACCCTTTTCAGAAATTTTCTGAACCGGTTTTTCGACCCCCATCCGAAGATGAGTTCTTCAACAGAACAAGCTATCTTTCCCGACCGAGGTCGGGCGAAACAGCCCGGCATTTCTGAGAAGCGTTTGGCGCCGGTCGCGTCAGCGGCGGCGTCGATGGGCGGGTTATAGGTCGAACCCTTTTCACCTGTCAACGACCTTCATGAAGTTTTTTTGACTCAATCGGCGCTTTTTCCCCTCACCCGCGCGCTCCGCCTTGATCCACAAGACTTTCCCCGTATGCCTCACTCCGGTCACAGTCACGGTTGAAGCAGAGCCGGCCTGTGGAGAGCGAGCACTACCTTAAGGCCAGCTCTCCCTTTGGCCCCCTGCCCTGTGCGCGGCGCACTTATCCGTGCTAAAGCGCATCGCCTGAATGAAACATAGTCGCCTGAAGAGATGAGCCAAACGCCCCCCCACGATTCCAGCCGAGCAAGGCGTCGCAAGACGTCTGCGGCCAAGCATGCCGCGGCTGGCATCGACCTTGGGCACGAGCCGCCTCTGAACCCGACCGGCGGGGACGAGCCGGATATCGACCGGCGCGAGATCAACCTGCGCTGGCTCAGCGCCTCCATTCTCACTGGGGTGACCGGCGCGGTGCTGATCGGCGCCTCCATCCACATCGCGCTTGAAAGCGAGATGATGTTCGTCGCGCCGCCTGAGCGGGCGATCCTGAAATCCGCACGCGGCTCCAACACCGAAGATCGCACGGCCAACGTTGCCCGCAAGGCCGACAAGCTGATCCGCGCCGAGACCTCGACGGCGGCCAAGCAGAACTTCAAGGCGCCGATGACGATCCGTACCGGCGATCGCGAGGCGATCAAGGTCCGGCATTTCGTCCGCGTGGCGACCAACCTGGCCCTCACCACGGGCACCTACGCCACGGATATTCCGCCCTTCAATCCTTTGCGCCTCTTCGCCGAGGACAATGGCGACAAGAACAACGGGGATAGGAACGCCCTCGACGCCGCGCCAGCCGATGTGGCCGATGCCGATGTCTCGGTGCTGCGCTCCGACCTGACCATCATCCCCATCGAGGCCAGTGCTCCCACGTTGAACGATGACGACGTCATCGCGATTCTCGAGGAGGAGCGGCGGATGTCCTCGGACGCCCAGCGCCGCCCCACCGTGCCGATGCCCGCGCAGCAGATGTTGCTGCGCACCCTGCGTCAGCCGGACGGCCTCGGCGAGGCCTTAGGGTATGCGCGGATCGTCGACGCTCCGTTCAGCTCCATCGAAGTGCGCATGGTTCCCGAGAACGTCACGAACCTTACGAAGACCGAGGTCAAGACTTCGACCCCACTCGTCGAGGAACGGGAATTGTCCCTGAAGAAGGGCGAGACCCTCGAATCGAGCCTGCGCGCCTATGGTGCGAACCCGGACCAGATCGCGGCGATCAGCGCCGCGCTCGCGACGCGGGTGAAGGTCGCTGCCCTGCCCGAGGGCGAGCGCATCCGCATTCTCATCGCGCCAGGCCTCCGGCTCGGCGACACCCGCCAGATCGCCCGCGTGATCCTGATCGGCGAACGCGGCACGGAGGCCATCGCCGCCGCGAACGACCGGGGCCTGTTCGTCTCGGTCGCTCCCCCGCAGGACGAGACCCAGCCCCAGGTCGCGCAGCAGGAGGAGGACGACGAGGAAGACGATGGCCGCGGCGTGCGCCTCTATGAGAGCCTTTACGAAACCGCGCTGAAGAACGACCTGCCCCGGCAGACGGTGGACGAACTGGTGCGGATCTTCGGGTACGACGTCGATTTCCAGCGCCGCGTCTCCCCAGGCGACACGTTCGAGATCTTCTTTGGCACGGACGACGAAAACAGCAGCGCCACGCCGGAAGTGCTCTATGCCGCGCTGACAGTCGGCGGCGAAGCGAGACGGGTCTATCGCTACCAAGGCGATGACGGCATGGTCGATTTCTTCGACGAGGCCGGACGTTCCCTCAAGAAGTTCCTGCTGCGCAAACCTATCGCGGAGGGCATCCTGCGCTCCGGCTTCGGCACGCGCTTCCACCCGATTCTCGGCTACAGCCGCCCGCACACGGGCGTCGACTGGGCCAACAAGATCGGAACGCCGATCCTTTCCGCCGGTAACGGCACCGTCATCAAGGCCGGTTGGGAATCGGGCTATGGCCGCCGCGTCGAGGTTCAGCACGCCAACGGCTACGTGACCGCCTACAACCACATGTCAAACTTCGGCAAAGCCATCGCGCCGGGGGCGAAGGTGAAGCAGGGCCAGATCGTCGGCTACCTCGGCAATACCGGCCTTTCCACCGGGCCTCACCTGCACTACGAGGTCATCATCAACGGACACTTCGTCGATCCGATGAAGATCCGCCTGCCTCGCGGGCGTGAGCTCGAAGGGCGTGGCATGAACGAATTCAAGCGCCAGCGCGAGCAGATCGACGATCTTCTCGGCCGCGCCACCGCCACAACCAACGTTGCCCAACGAGGCTGACCGGTACCAGAAGCCCATGCTCGACTCCCTTGCGATCGTCCTGCCGATCTTCGGTCTGATCGGGATCGGCTATGTGGCGAGCCGCCTGGATTATGTCTCGCACCGGGTCGGCGACGGCCTGTCGGAATTCGTCTTCTCCCTCGCCCTGCCCTGCCTGATCTTCAAAACCCTCGTGACGGCGGAGATTCCGGCAGTCCAGCCGTGGGGCTACTGGATTTCCTACTTCGTCGGCGTCGCCGTCGTCTGGGGCATCGCGGCCATTATCGCCAAGCGCGTTTATGGCCTGGGCGGTATCTCGCAGGTGGTGGCGGGCTTTTCCGCAGGCCAGGCTAACACCGTGTTCGTCGGCGTGCCGATGATCCTCAAGGCCTATGGCAACGAGGGCGCCGTGCCGTTGTTTCTCCTGCTCGCCATCCACCTGCCGATCACGATGACATTGGCGACGGTGCTCGCGGAAGGCCGGGGCACCTCGCCGCTCAGGCTCATTCGCCGCCTGCTCACGCACCCCATTGTCGTCGGCATCCTGGCCGGAAGCGCCTTCCGGCCCGTCGCTTCTTTCGTGCCCGAACCGCTTTGGCATGTGGTGGATCTTCTCGGCAGCGCGGCCATCCCTTGCGCGCTCATTTCGATGGGAATCGCCCTGCGCCGCTACGGGCTGGGAACCGGATGGCAGCTTCCGACGATCATCGCCGGGCTGAAGGTGGTCGTTCATCCGCTGATCGTGCTCATCCTGACGACACGGGTCTTCAGCATGCCGCCGGCCTGGTCGGGCGTGGCGGTGCTGTTCGCCTGCTGCCCGTCCGGCATCAACGCCTATCTTTTCGCGGAACGCTACGACGAGGGCGTGCCCATCGCCTCGGCGGCGATCACGCTCTCCACGCTCTTCGCCATCGCGACGACTGTGATCTGGCTTCAGGTGCTCGGCGTCGGTTGAGCATTATTTGCCGCATGATCCGGGCGAACAACCGGTGTCCACTTCTTCTGATCATGCTCTGAACCCGAGGCGGGCACGAATCGCCTCGGCGGAGACGCCTTGCTCCCGCAATTCGGCGAGGGATTGCGATCCCCGGCTCTTGGCGAGCTTGTCCCCTGCCGGATCCTCCACCAGCCCGTGATGGTGGTAGAGCGGCGTCGGCAGGCCAAGGAGACGTCGCAGCAGGATATGGAGGTCGGTGGCGGCCTCGAGATCCTGCCCGCGCACCACATGGGTAACGCCCTGCAGCGCATCGTCCACGACGACCGACAGGTGATAGCTCGTCGGCGTTTCCTTGCGCACGATGATCGCATCGCCCCACCGTTCGGGATGCGCCGCGACCTGTTCCTCCCGGCCTTCGCCATCGAACCGGCGATAGAGGTGAGGGCCGGGGGCGAGGCTGAGAGCGGCCTGCATGTCGAGCCGCCAGGCGTGATCCTCTCCGGCGGCGATGCGCTCTTGAGCGTCCTCGGGGGCGCAGGCACGACAGTGGCGCGGATAGAGCGGCGCGCCGTCGGGATCGCGCGGCCACGGCTTTCCGCTCGCGGCCTCGTTTTGCGCCACGGCTTCGAGAATCGCCTTGCGGGAGCAGAAGCAGGGATAAAGCAGGCCCATCGCCCGCAGCTTGTCGGCGGCGGCGCGATAATCCTCGAAATGCTCGGACTGGCGACGCACCGGCTCCTCCCAGGTGAGGCCGAGCCAGGCGAGATCCTCATAGATCGCCTGCTCGAATTCCGGCCGACAGCGGGTGAGGTCGATGTCTTCGATCCTCAGGAGGAACCGCCCGCCGAAGCGCGCGGCGATGTCCTGGTTCAGCAAGGCCGAATAGGCGTGGCCGAGATGCAGCCGCCCGTTGGGGCTCGGCGCGAATCGAAAGACCGGGCGCGTCATGCCGAGCGGCTCCACTCCTCATTCGAGGCTTGACCGGAGAAGAACGGCGCGCTTGATCTGCGCGGGTCAGGGGCGCGCCGCGCCTTCCTTATATAAAGCAGGTTCTTCCCATGGTTGCGCTCGACGGCCCCCGCATCGCCCCGAAATCCGGACAAGCGAAGCAATTGGTGGTGTTCCTGCACGGACGCGGCGCGAACGGGGATGACCTGATCGAGCTTGGCTATCAATGGCAGGGCCTCCTGCCGGATGCCGCCTTCGCCGCGCCCGACGCGTCTCTCCCTTGCGAGGGTGCGCCGATGGGGCGGGAATGGTTTCCTCTCACCTTCCGCGATCCGACCGAGCTTTGGCGCGGCGTGCAGGAGGCGGCGCCTGCTCTCAACGCTTTTCTCGATGCCGAACTCGCACGCTACGGTCTCGACGATACGAAGCTTGCCCTCGTCGGCTTCAGCCAGGGCACGATGATGGCCCTGCATGTGGGCCTGCGACGTGCGACAGCCCCCGCCGGAATTCTCGGCTTTTCGGGGCTCCTGGTGCTCCAGGCGGACAAGGGACCGGAGAGTCTCAAGGAACAGGTGAAGACCAAGCCGCCGATTCTGCTCACGCATGGCGACCGGGACGAGATTTTGCCCATCGAGATGTTCTTCTTCTCGAAGGAAACCTTGGCCGCGGCGGAAATTCCCTGCCAATGGCATCTTTCCGCCGGGGTCGGCCACGGCATCGATGCGGGAGCCCTCCACCATGGCGGGCTCTTCCTCACCCAATCCTTCGGGCTGCCCTATCCGCAATAGAATCAGCCTCGCGCCGCCTTCAGGGCAGCCTCGGCGCCCATGCGGAGCAGCCCGGCATCGGTGCCGATGGAGATAAGGTGGAACCCTTTCCGGGCCCATTCGGCGGCCTTTTCGCCTGACGCGGCGTAGATGGCGGCGACCTTACCCGCCGCCTTTGTCCGGTTCAGCACATGGGCGATGGCTTCCTCCACCTCGCGCCCCTCGGGATCGAGGGCCGCACCGCCCGACAGGGCGATGGAAAGGTCCGACGGGCCGATGAACACTCCGTCGATGCCGGGCTCGGCCAAAATCTCATCCACCACGGCGAGGGCTTCGCGGGTTTCCACCATCGCGAGCGCGGAGGAGAGGCCGTTGGCCTTGCGGAAGTAATCGTCCGCCCCAAGGCCGGAGAAGGTGAGCGCGCCGTGCGGCCCCCAGCTGCGCGACCCGATGGGGGGATATTTCATGAAGCTCGCGAAGAGGCGGGCATCCTCGAGAGAGTTGATCATCGGCGCGATGACCCCCGCGACGCCCGCATCGAGAAAGCGCGAGGCGGTGGCGAAATCGCCGACCGGAATCCGCGCGATGGCGGGCTTTCCCGCCGCGACGATGCCCGGAATCGCCCGCACGGCGGCGGCGAAGTCGATCGCCCCGTGCTGCAGGTCGAGCACGATGGCGTCGAAGGCCTCTCGGGCGAGAACGGCCGAATTGCTCGGCTCAGGGAGACCGCACCACGCGGCAAACGCTGCGCGCCCGCTTCTGGCGCGCTCGGAAAGAAAGGAACTCATGGAAAACCGCCTTAACGCCCCGTCTTCATGTCTTCGATAGACTGAGCCATGAATTCCTGCAATTTCAGCCGCAGCTGGGATTCGTCGGCCGACTTGCCCGCAGCCTCGAGGTCACCCTTGACCTTGCGCAGCACGTCCCCGTCGCCCGCTTCCTCGAAATCGGCCAGAATCACGCTCTTGGCATAGGCGTCCGCCTCATCCCCGGTTTTGCCGAGCAGGCCTGCCACCCACAGACCCATGAGCCTGTTGCGCCGCGCGGTGGCCTTGAACCGCAATTCCTCATCGATGGCGAATTTCTTCTCGAAGGCCTCTTCGCGCTTGTCGAACTCGGTCATGAACTGCTCCTCCCTTTGTTGGTGCTTACCGCGATATAAGGGCGCGCCCCGCCTGCCGCCAAGGATGGGCCTTGAAAATAAACCCTGGCGACCTGATTTCAGCGGCATGAGCTTCACATGCCTGCGTTGTGCTTGTCCGAGGGATCGGATAGGTTGCGCTTCAAGCCGGAGGGCGGTCCGCCCGCCTCTCCTGCGAGCCGCGGATCTGCATGACTATCAGGGAGCCGCGGCATGGATTTCCTCAAACCACGGTACACGCTGATGAATCGCCGCCGTCGCATTTACGAAGGCAAGGCGAAGGTCCTCTATGAGGGACCGGAGCCGGGAACTCTCGTCCAGCACTTCAAGGATGACGCTACCGCCTTCAATGCCAAGAAACACGAAGTGATCGACGGCAAAGGCGTCCTGAACAACCGGATTTCGGAATTTGTCTTCCAGAATCTGAACGACATCGGCGTCCCGACCCACTTCATCCGCCGCCTCAACATGCGCGAGCAGCTGATCCGCGAGGTCGAGATCATCCCGCTCGAGGTCGTGGTTCGCAATGTGGCCGCCGGGTCGCTCTCGACCCGCCTCGGCATCGAGGAAGGCACGCAGCTCCCGCGCTCGATCATCGAATTCTATTACAAGAACGACGCCTTGAACGACCCGATGGTCTCGGAAGAGCACATCACCGCCTTCGGCTGGGCGACGCCGCAGGAGATCGACGACATCATGGCGCTCGCCATCCGCGTCAACGATTTCCTCTCCGGCCTCTTCCTTGGCGTCGGCATCCGTCTCGTCGACTTCAAGATGGAAACCGGCCGCCTGTGGGAAGGCGAGATGATGCGGATCGTCGTCGCCGACGAGATCTCCCCGGATTCCTGCCGCCTGTGGGACATCAAGTCCAAGGACAAGCTGGACAAGGACCGCTTCCGCCGCGACATGGGCGGCCTCGTGGAAGCCTACTCGGAAGTGGCCCGCCGCCTCGGCATCCTCTCCGAGAACGAGAACCCAGCCATGCCCGGCCCGCGCCTCGTGCAGTAAGGCGCTTCCCGCATCCCGAATCAATCAAGCCCGGCCCCGCGCCGGGCTTTTTCGTTAGAGCCACCCTTCACCTCTCCCCGGCGGGGAGAGGTCGAGCGAAGCGAGGGTGAGGGGCCCGGCCCCATCGACGACGGGCGAACTTTGCCGCATAGAAACGTCATGCCGGTTCTTCGCCTGTCCGCCCTTATCCTCCTGATCGCCTTGAGCGGCTGTTCCTACATCCCTCGCAACGTCGCCGGGGTGCCCGAACATGCGCCGTGGTTCTCTATTCCGCTCAAGCCCCTGATCGCCGAGGAGCGGGGCGAGCCGGAGGCGATTTCAGCCTGCGAGGAATGCGGCGCGGGAATGGTCGCGGGTGTCCTGCGCCTCCACGGAAAGGATGCGGACGAGGCCGAGGCGGCGTTGCGAAACCCACAAGCTCTCGCGAAAGCCCTTATCCGGCAAAAAGGAAAAGTGAAGGTCATCGCCTCAGCACGACGCCTTGAGGACGGCGCAAGCCGCGGCTTTGTGCTCTCGCTCGCCCGCGCTGATGCCGTAAAGCCACCGGTCTGGGGGGCGGCCCTTGCCCGCCGGGAGGGGGAGAGCTTGCACGTTTTCCTCGTCATCGGCCCCAGCGAGAGCGAGGTGGAAGCCGCCGTGCGTAGAATTGCCGGGGCCTGAGCGTCAGAATCATTGTCTCCGGCGGCCAATGCCTTTATGGCGTTGGCTGAAATCCCAACCGGCCCGGATCAGACCCATGAAAGCTCGCGTCACCGTCACCCTCAAGAACGGCGTTCTCGACCCGCAGGGCAAAGCCATCGAGGGAGCCCTGCAATCCCTCGGCGTCGACGGCATCGGCAGTGTGCGTCAGGGCAAGGTGTTCGACATCGAACTGAACACCACCGACAAGGCGAAGGCTGAAGCGTCGCTGAAGGCAGCCTGCGAAAAGCTTCTCGCGAATACGGTGATCGAGAACTACAAGATCGACCTGATCTGAACCGTCATGCCCGGACCCGATCCGGGCATCTTTGTTTCATGCGCCGAGAAGGCGCCATGACGAGAGAAGGATGAGCTTATGAAATCCGCTGTCATCGTCTTTCCCGGCACCAATCGCGACGGCGATGCGGTGCGCGCGCTCAAATCGGTGGGCTCGCAGGTCGAAAAAGTCTGGCACGCGGAAACGGCTCTGCCGTCCGGCACCGATCTCGTGGTGCTGGGTGGCGGCTTTTCTTATGGCGACTACTTGCGCTGCGGCGCGATTGCCGGGCGCGCGCCGATCATGGACGCGGTGCGCGCGCATGCGGCGCGCGGCGGCCTGGTGCTCGGTATCTGCAACGGATTTCAGATCCTATGCGAATCGGGGCTTCTTCCCGGCATCCTGATGCGCAACGCCAACCTGAAATTCATCTGCCACCGTCAGTTCCTGAAGGTGGAGCGCAACGACACCGCTTTCACGAAGGCCTACGCCAAGGGGCAGGCCATCGACGTCTGTGTTGCGCATGGCGAGGGCAACTACACCGCCGATGGCGAGACGCTGAAGCGGATCGAAGGCGAGGGACTCGTCGCCTTCCGCTACAGCGACGCGCACGGGCATGTGACGCCGGATGCGAACCGCAACGGTTCCATGAATTCCATCGCGGGCATCTATTCCGACAAGCTCAACGTGCTCGGCATGATGCCTCATCCGGAAAACCTGATCGAAGACCTGATAGGCGGCACCGACGGGCGCGGCCTGTTCGAGAGCCTGATGACGTTCACCGCGAAAGCGGCTTGATCCCTTTTCCAAACGCGAGACACCGATGATCCGCAACGACGTCGCCATCACCCCGGAACTCGTCAAGGAGCATGGCCTCAAGCCCGATGAATACGAGCGCTTCGTCGCTCTCATCGGCAGGACGCCGACGCTGACCGAGCTCGGCATCGTCTCGGCCATGTGGAACGAGCACTGCTCCTACAAATCCTCGCGCATCCATCTGCGCGGCCTGCCGACGAAAGCGCCGTGGGTCATTCAAGGACCGGGCGAGAACGCGGGCGTCATCGATATCGGCGACGGGCAGGCTTGCATCTTCAAGATGGAGAGCCACAACCACCCCTCCTACATCGAACCCTATCAGGGCGCGGCGACCGGCGTCGGCGGCATTCTGCGCGACGTGTTCACGATGGGCGCGCGGCCCATCGCGTCCCTGAACTTCCTGTGCTTCGGCGAGCCATCGCACCCGAAGACGCAGCACCTCGTGTCGGGCGTCGTTTCGGGCATTGGCGGCTACGGCAATTCCTTCGGCGTGCCGACGGTGGGCGGCAGCGTCAACTTCCATGCGCGCTACAACGGCAACATCCTCGTCAACGCGATGGCTGTCGGCCTCGCGCGCACGGATGAGATTTTCTACGCCACGGCCACCGGCGTCGGAAACCCGATCGTCTATCTCGGCTCCAAGACCGGCCGCGACGGCATCCACGGCGCGACGATGGCCTCCGCCGAGTTCGACGACGCATCGGAGGAAAAGCGCCCGACCGTGCAGGTGGGCGACCCCTTCGCGGAAAAGCTGCTGCTCGAAGCCTGCCTCGAACTCATGAAGTCCGGCGCGGTGATCGCGATTCAGGACATGGGCGCTGCGGGTCTCACCAGTTCCGCCGTCGAAATGGGCGCGAAGGGCAACCTCGGCATCGAGCTCGATCTCGACAAGGTGCCCTGCCGCGAAGAAGGTATGACCGCCTACGAGATGATGCTTTCCGAGAGCCAGGAGCGCATGCTCATGGTGCTCAAGCCCGGCATGGAAAAGCAGGCGGAAGCCATCTTCCACAAATGGGGCCTCGATTTCGCGATCATCGGCAAGACCACGGACACGCTTCGCTTCGTCATCAAGCACCAGGGCGAGGCGAAGGCCGATCTGCCGATCAAGGAACTCGGCGACGAAGCTCCGCTTTATGACCGCCCGCACGTGGCGAGCCCGAAGCAGCCCGTCATCGCGGCCGACAGCGTGAAGGCTCCCGTTTCCGACGTCGAGGCTCTGCTCAAGCTCGCCGGCTCGCCCGACCAGTGCTCGAAGCGCTGGGTGTGGGAGCAATACGACCACCTCATCCTCGGCAACACCGTGCAGGTGCCGGGGGGCGACGCCGCCATCGTGCGCATCGAGGACGGGCCGAAGGGCCTCGCGCTCACCACCGACGTCACGCCGCGCTATTGCGAGGCCGATCCTTTCGAGGGTGGCAAGCAGGCGGTGGCCGAAGCCTGGCGCAACATCACCGCCGTTGGCGGATTGCCCCTCGCCATCACCGACAACCTGAATTTCGCCAGCCCCGAGCGGCCTGAGGCAATGGGCCAGCTCGTCGGCTGCCTGAAAGGCATCGGCGAAGCCTGCCGCACCCTCGATTTCCCCGTCGTGTCGGGCAATGTCTCGCTCTACAATGAGACCAACGGCCAGGGCATTCTGCCGACGCCCGCCATTGGCGGCGTGGGTGTCGTTGCCGATGTCTCGGTGCACGCCAGCATCGCCCTGAAACGGGCCGAGGACGTGCTGATCCTGATCGGCGAGACGAACGGTTGGCTCGGCCAGTCGATTTATCTTCGCGACGTCTGCGGGCGCGAGGAAGGCGCTCCGCCACCGGTCGATCTCGCCGCCGAAAAGCGCAACGGCGATTTCGTGCGCCAGCTCATCCGCTCCGGCCAGGTCGACACCGTGCACGATTGCTCGGACGGCGGCATCGCGCTCGGCGTCGCTGAAATGACGATGGCACGCGGCATCGGCGCGATCATCGGCTATGCGCCGGACAACATTCCGCGCCACGCCTTCCTCTTCGGCGAGGATCAGGGCCGCTATGTGATCGCGGTCGATCCGGATGAGGCTGCCGATATTCTCTATGAAGCCACAGCCCTCGGCATTCCCGCCGTCACTCTGGGCCTCACGGGCGGCGATTCATTGATTCTGCCGGGCGAGCAGGCCATATCGGTGAAAGATCTGAAGGCGGCCCACGAGAACTGGCTGCCGAACTACATGGCCGGCAAGGCCTGAACGGGGAAAGAAGCGCACATGGCGATGGATGCAGGCGAAATCGAGAGCATGATCCGCGAGGCTCTCCCCGACGCGAAGATCGAGATCAAGGACCTGGCGGGCGACGGCAACCACTATGCCGCCACCGTCGTCTCCTCCGCCTTCGCGGGCAAGAACCGGGTGCAGCAGCATCAGATGGTCTATGCCGCGCTCAAGGGAAACATGGGCGGCGTGTTGCACGCTCTTGCGCTCACGACGCTGACGCCCGACAATCATTGACAGGAACCCCGGCGCCTTGACCGCCGGGATGAAGGAGACCTCTTATGACCGACGCCCGTCAGGTGATCGACAACGAAGTGAAGTCCAACGACGTCGTGCTCTTCATGAAGGGCACCCCCCAGTTCCCCATGTGTGGGTTCTCGGGCCAGGTGGTCCAGATCCTGGGCTATCTCGGCGTGTCCTATAAGGGCATCAACGTGCTTGAGGACGAGGGCATCCGCCAGAGCATCAAGGACTATTCCAACTGGCCAACGATTCCGCAGCTCTACGTGAAGGGCGAGTTCATCGGCGGCTGTGACATCACCCGCGAGATGTTCCAGACGGGCGAGCTGCAGCAGCTCTTCGCGGACAAGGGCATCGCGGTCAAGCAATCGGCCTGATCTGCAATTCCGATTTTCAGGATTTTTCAGGAACGGGGCGAGAGCCCTGTTTTTGTTTTTTTGTCGCATTCCGCAACACACCCGCCTTCCGCCACAATCGTCCTGTTCGAATGGGCGCAAAGACAAGCCCGATAGCGAGCGGATGACGGGGGTTTCCTGAAATGGATGACACTGGAACGAACATCCTTGCCTTCACGCATGGCAGGAAGAGAAACGCTTCGGCGCTCTCCGAAAACCTCATCGAAACCGTTTATGCGGCGGGCTCGATTGCCGTGCCCGCGGACGATCTGGCGACAAAGACGGCGGCCGTCATGCTGCAGGCTCTCGGCTTCATCGTCATCGACGCAGTCCGCACCGACGGCACTCTGCAGCATCTGAAGCGCGGCGAGACGCGCGAGGCTATGCAGAGGCCCTGGCGTCTTTCCAAGCCCGCCTTTTCAGGAGAGGCCGGCGTTCCCGACGCCGACGGAGCGTTCAAGAAGCTCGTCTAAGTCAGCCTAGGAACGCCCGAGGGCGGCGCGGATGAAGGCGAGCGCATCCGGCGAATGCCATTCGGCGGGCCCTTTCAGCAGCGCGATCTCGCAGCCCGAGCCATCCACCAGAACGGTCGTCGGCAGGCCGACGACGTGGCCCGACTTCTGCAGGGTCTGAAGCACCTTGCCCGACGGGTCGGCGTAATAGGCGAGGTTATGGATACCGTTTTCCTGCAACCACGCCTTCGGCTTGTCGGGATTGCGCGTGTCCACGTTGATGGCCACGACCTCGAAGTCGCCAGCCCCGAGTTCGGCCTGAAGCTTGTCGAGGGCGGGCATCTCCTCCCGGCAGGGCACGCACCAGGTCGCCCAGAGATTGACGAGAACCGCCTTGCCCTTGAAATCCGACAGCGCCTTCGGCTGGCCCGCCGCATCGGTGAAGGCGAGCGCAGGTGGTGTCTTGGACGTCTGCGGGATGGTGAGCGCCGCAAGGCTTCCCTTCGCGAGAGGGCGCACCCGCTCCAGCGCGGCCTCGGACGCGCGGCACTCCTGCGCTCCGGCGAGAAACGGGCGCGAGGGCAGACCGTAAAAAACGGCGGCTCCCAGGACGCACAGGCCGGCGAGACCGGCGATCCAGACGCCCCAACGGGGCTTTTTTTGCTCAATCGCGTTCGACATGCCGCCGATGTCGCGCGTTTCAGGCAAGACCTCAAGCCCCTAAAGCGGTCCGCCTCGTACACGACTTGGCGAGGAACCTCGGCCATCCCGCAGGCCAACAAAAAACCTCGCCGCTTGCGGCGGCGAGGTTATCGACTTCGATCGAGCAATGAGCCCACTCAGACGATGAAGAAATCCTTCTCGGAAATCGTGGTGAGCTTCTTCGGCAAAGTCGCGATCAGGATGGCGGCCTTCTTCCCCGTTCCGTCCTCGTCGTAATAGAGGTTGCCCTTCTTGACGTCGAAAATGATGCGGTCGCTTGCATCGTGCGCCTTGGTGCCGATCCAGAACGCGTCCTTCGAGAGCTGCAGCGGCTTCTTCTCGGTACCCTTCTTTCCGAGCTTGGTGAAGATCGCGTTCTCAAGCCAGATGCCGTCGTCCTTCACGTTGAAATCGGCAAGGGACTTCACATTGGCCTTCGACTTGTTCAGCGGCGCATCGAGAACAAAAATGTCCTTGCCTTTGCCACCCTTGAGAACGTCCTTCCCGAGGCCGCCATAGAGCTTGTCGTTGCCGTTACCTCCGACAATCTGGTTGGCGAGTTCGTTGCCGCGCAGCGTCAGCGCCGTCGATCCCTGGCCCGTGAGATTCTCCACATTCGCCGACAGCGTATAGCTCGTGATCGTGAGGATCGTATCGATGCCCGCCCCGAAATTCTCGGAGACGATATCGCCGGCATTGTCGACGGAATAAGTATCGTCGCCGAAGCCGCCAGCCATCAGATCCGCGCCGCCCTTGCCGTCGATGATGTTCGCCAGTTCGTTGCCGGTGATCGTGTTGGCGCCGGCGTTGCCTGTCAGCCGGACCGCTGCCGAACCGCTTTTCGCGGTCAAGGCTTCGATGTTGTCCTGGAGCGTGAAATCGAAGGACGCGACGACCGTATCATACCCCTCATTCGCCCGTTCGACGATCGTGTCGGCTGAATCGACCTCATAGGTGTCGTTGCCAAGACCGCCCTCGAGATGGTCCGCGCCGGCGCCGCCGTCGAGCCGGTCATCACCGAGCTCGCCATAGAGCGTGTCGTTTCCGGACTGTCCCAGGAGATAGTCGTTGCCCTTCTTGCCGGAGATGATGTCGTCATAAATGCTGCCGACGAGGTTGTTGTCGCCATCGGTGCCCGAGATCGGCCCGCCGAGGCGGTAATCGTAGATATGATAATAGATCTCGCCCGTATCTCCGGTGGGCTCGCCCTCCCCATCGAGGTTGGCATCGACCTGGTCCCAGGCCACGATGATGCGCCCGTCCAGCATCTTTACCAGGGCCGTGCCCGGGCGCTCGATCTTGTCGCCGCCGGTCGTGCTGGCGAGGAAGTCGTCCCCCCGCCGCGTCAGGTCGCCCTTGAATTCAGCGAGGTAGACATTTTCCTGCGTCTTTCCGCTATCAAGCACCTTCCTGCTGACATAGCTGACCAGGAAGCCGCCGTTGAGAGCGATGACGGAGGGTGCATATTCGTCGCCCTCCTCAATGCCGTTGACAAGGATGGCACCGCTCCCGGAGGGCGACCCGTCGGCATTGAAAACCATCGCCTTGATGCAGCTGCCGCTCGCATCGCCGCTCGTCTCCGTCCAGACGGCGACCAGCCGGCCGTCCTCGAGGGTCGTCAGGCTGACCTTGGAACCGCTTTTGATCCGGTTCGTCAGGGCGCTGTGACCGGGGGTCTCGTTCACGCCGGTCGCCGTATAGATCTTGTAATCGAGCGTGCTTCCCTCGTTGTAGAAAACGGCGAACTTGCCGCCGGGCAGCGCCAGCCCCATCGCATTGTCCCCCCCGCCAGCAGCGTGGAAGCCCGGCCTCGGCTCCCCGGTGGGACTGAAGACCCCCGCCACGACGGACCCCGCGCCAATATCCGTGTAGAAAACCACGAAGTCGCCGTTGCTTAAGGCGATAATCGAGGGATTGGAAAAATTGATCGAAGGGCCGGGAGTGGCAGAAGCGATGACGATTTCATCATCCACCCTTCCGTTTCGGTTCAGGTCGATGATGTTGCCGTTCGGATCGAAGATGCTGCCCCGAATGCTCGAAGAACCATCCGTGTTCTTTTGTTCCCAGGTCACGATGAAGTTGCCGTCGGCGAGCATCGTCACGGCCGGCTTGGTACGGACGGCGCCGGCATCTTCCTCCGGAACAGGGATCGTGATGGAGGCGGCATCCCTGCGGACACCGCCAGCATAGAAGAGCTGAACCTTGATCTGCGAGGTTCCCGAGCTTTCGTCAGCCCAGACGCCCACATACTCGCCCGTGAGGAGAGCCTGGATCTTCACGCCGATCTGCCTGCTGCCGGGAGCGTCCGGGTTGAAGGCCATCTCGTGGCCGTAGGGAATGGGAGTGCTCATAAGAATCCTCTGATGGGCTGAAGGGGGCTGCTTGCAAAAACGATATATTATCGCAAAGATCTTGCACCCCCTCCAAATGGAGAGCCCTCAAGATCGGGCCTGACATTTTCCCCCCTCGCCTCGCCCTTCGCTTCCCGCTATGGTGCGGCCACTTTCGGAGTGTCTTGATGTTGCCTGACCTGCCTTTTCTCCGCGTTGCCCTTATCGCGGGAGCCGTTGCCCTGACCCTGACTGCCTGCGGCCGCCGTGGTGCGCCCGAGGCTCCGCCGGACCCGTCCGCGCCGAAGGCTCAGCAGACCACCCAGGAAAGCGACGACGAAAGCGTGCTGCCCTCGCCCGTCGGCACGCCCAAACACAACCCCAAACGCGGCTACACGATTCCGAAATCGCAGTTCATTCTCGATCCGATCCTGTAATCGTCGCCGACGGCCCGTCTCATGCACCACTTTGCCTACCGGAACGGCGTCATGCACGCCGAGGATGTCGATGTTCGGCGGATCGCGCAGCAGATCGGCACGCCGTTCTACTGCTATTCCAGCGCCACGCTGGAGCGGCACTACCGTGTGCTGACGGAAGCGTTCGCCGATACGGACGCTCTTGTCTGCTACGCCATGAAGGCGAATTCCAACCAGGCTGTGCTGGCGACCCTCGCGCGCCTCGGGGCCGGCATGGACATCGTTTCGGAGGGCGAATTGCGCCGGGCCCTCGCCGCTGGCGTGCCGGGTGAGCGGATCGTGTTCTCCGGCGTCGGCAAGACGAAGTCGGAAATGGCTCTGGCGCTCGACAGCGGTATTCTGTGCTTCAACGTGGAATCGGAGCCCGAGCTCGAAGCTCTCTCCGAAGTCGCTCTTTCGAAAGGCGTGCGCGCGCCGGTCTCGATCCGCATCAACCCGGATGTGGACGCCAAGACGCACAAGAAGATCTCGACTGGAAAGTCAGAGAACAAGTTCGGCATTCCCATTGCCCGCGCCCGCGAGGTCTACGCCCACGCGGCGAGGCTGAAGGGACTGCAGGTCACCGGCGTCGACATGCACATCGGCAGCCAGATCACGGATCTTTCGCCCTTCGACAACGCAACGGCGCTTCTCGCGGAACTCGCGCGCGATCTGATGGCGGATGGTCACAAGCTCCATCACATCGATCTCGGCGGCGGCCTCGGCGTGCCTTACCGGGAAGACAACGAGCCCCCGCCGGATCCGCAGGCCTACGCGGACATCGTCAAGCGCCACACGCGCGGTCTCGGCCTGAAGCTCGTTTTCGAAATGGGCCGCCTCATCGCCGGCAACGCGGGCGTTCTCGTCACGCAGGTGATCTATGTGAAGGAAGGCGCGGACCGAACCTTCGTCATCGTCGACGCGGCGATGAACGATCTGATCCGCCCGACGCTCTATGACGCGCATCACGACATCAAGCCCGTCATCGAACCCGGCCGCAACGCGACCCACATCGTCGCCGATGTGGTCGGCCCCGTTTGCGAAACGGGCGATTACCTGGCGCTCGCGCGCGACATGCCCGCCGTGAAGGCCGGCGACCTCCTCGTCGTCATGACCGCCGGCGCGTATGGCGCCGTGCAGGCGACGACCTACAACACGCGCCGTCTTGTTCCGGAAGTTCTGGTGAAAGGTGGAGAGCACGCGGTGGTCAGGCCGCGCCAGACTTACGAGGAGCTGATCGGCCTCGATCGGTTGCCGGGCTGGCTCACCTGAGATTCAAGACGCCTCGCAATGGTGCTACAAAAAACCCCGGCAAATCCTTGCCGGGGTTTTTGCGTTCTCACACTCAGGCGAAGATGAGAAAGTCCTTGTAGGTTATCGTGCTGACCTTGACCTTCTCGAGGGTCGCGATCTCGACAGCGGCCTTCTTGCCCGTACCGTCAACGTCGTAAAGAACCTTGCCTTTCTTGGTGACGATGATGCGATCGTCCGCATCATGCGCCTTGTCGCCGATCCAGAAAGCGTTCTTCTTCAACGTGCCGACCTTGCCGACTTTGGTGAAGATGGTGCGCGAGAGGGCGATGGTATCGTCCTTCGCGTTGAAGTCCTTGATGACATCGACATTCAGCTTCTTGACCGGCCTGGTGTCGAACACGAACGTGTCCTTGCCCTTGCCGCCGGTGAGCACGTCGTTACCGGTGCCGCCGGAAATCCGGTTGGCGCCGGAATTACCGATGATCGTGTCGTTCATGTTGGCGCCGCCAAGCGTCAGCGGCGCGGTTCCAGCCGCCGCCTTGAGAATCTCGACTTGCGTGTCGTTGCCGAGGGACGCGCTGTAGCCGACGATGATCGTATCGCGGCCGCCGCCGGCGGTCTCAATGATCGCGTCACCCGGCGTCATGTAGAACACATCGTCGCCATTGCCACCGACCAATGTGTCCATGCCGTCGCCGCCGTCGAGCGTGTCGCTGCCGTCACCGCCGATGATCGAATCGTTGCCGCCAAGACCCATGAGATAGTCGTTGCCGGCCAGCCCATCCATGTCGTCGTCATTCTGCGTGCCGGCGTGCGTGTCGGCCCCACCCGTGCCCGTCCAGAGGGGAACCGGATTGAACACTTCGGTGAAGAACTTGGACCCTTCGTAAGGCGACGCGTATTCCCAAGCGACAGCGAAGGATCCACCGGCGAGCGGAACGATGGAGGCGTCCATCTGGTCGCCCGAGGTGTTCGCGCCGACCGATGTCAGACCGACCAGAGGCTGACCGTCCGCCGTGTAGGTCGCGGCATAGACGTTCTTGTCGCCGTAGGAATCGGTGGTGACGAGAAGCGCCAGAGTTCCATCCGATAGCTGCGAGATCTTCGTATCGAGAATCGTGCCGGCCGGTTTGGCGAAAGTGAGAACGCTGCCACTCTTACTATGGCTGGCGTCGAAGAACTGCGCGTTGATGACGGCGGTGCCCGCATTCACGTCCTGCCAGGTCACGACGAACTTTCCGCCGGCGAGAGCAGTGACCGCGTGGTGAACATTCGCATCGGTCGCCACGCGATCGATGATGGTGAACCCCAAAGCCGTTTCAACCTGAAGATCACCCGCAGCGTTCGCGTAGATCAGAACCTGCTCGTTGTTCGTCAGGATCGTCGATGCGTGATGCACATCGTCGGGAGAGAGCAGACCGTCGTCCACAGTTGTCGTGACTGTGTGATATCCATACCAGGCCTGATTGGGGGAGTCAGTCATCTCCCGCGTTCCCTGGTACACGATGGAATAACCGCCGTCGTCCAGGGCATAAACCTTGGGAGTTTTTTCGGAAATCAGGCCGGCCCAATCAACGGTCTCCACGGTGCCGCCTGTAAAGCTCGCGTCGAGAACAAGCTTCTTGATCTGTCCGCCCTGCATCCAGGTGACGATGGACTTGCCGGCATCGATTCCCTTCAGCGCGGCAACGCTGACGTCGCTGAAGGAGGCCGTCGCATCCGAGACAATCGTGAGCTGGCCGCCCTTCTTCGACCCGTCGGCATTGAAGACCTGGCCGTAGATGGCGCCTCCATCAGCAGGCGAGGTGGTGCTCCAAACTGCAAGATAAGTGCCGTCTGCCAGCTTGGTCATGCTGCCGTTGTCGGCGAACATGCTGAATGTCGCGCCCCTTGATAGCCTCGCCATGAAATCACCTTTGGAATGACAAGAAACGATATTACGTACCAAGTTGGATTTATTAATCCTCCTCCTCCTTCAGAGCAAGCGCAGGCCGGAGGACATGAACCTGCGGTTCTGAACAACTTCGCGCTCGCACACGGAACTTTCGGGAGCATTCAGCCATGTCTCCCGAGTGCCGCGTTGACAGAGATTTGATCGGCAGACTTTGCTCCCTCATCCGGGCCTTCCGTGTTAGCGTTGGTTCCGGAGGGCTGTTTTTTGGAGACGCGCCCCGCGGAAAGTCAGCGCGGCAGGAGTTGTACGGCATGACCGAAGGCCCAGGGCCGATCCCCGAGCAAGGTCATCTTCAAGAGCGGCTTGAAGGCCTTGTCCTGCGCGCACGCCTGGCCCTGTGGTGGGAAAAAGCCTGGCCCGCCCTGTGGCTGCCGCTCGCCGTGATCGGCGTCTTTCTCACCGTCTCCTGGCTCGGCCTGTGGTTTGAGGTGACGCCGCTCGTTCGCATGCTCGGCGTCGGGCTGTTCGGACTTGCGCTTCTCGCCTCGTTCTGGCGGCTGCTCCGATTGCATCGGGCGCGGCGGGCGGAGGCGCTTGACCGGCTCGACCGGGATTCCGGCCTGCCGCACGGCCCTGCGCGCGCCCTCGACGATCACCTTGCCACAGGAACGGACGATCCCGGAACGGCGGCTCTGTGGGAATTGCACCGCAAGCGCGCCGCGGCGGCGCTTGATCGCCTTCGTGTCGCCGCCCCCCGCCCCGACATGCCCCGGCGCGATCGCCTGGCTTTGCGCGCGGCGGGCCTTTTGACTGTTGCCGCCAGCGCCTTCGTCGCCGGGCCCGAGATCGGTGAGAGGCTGAAAGCCGCGTTCGACTGGCGCGCGCCCAGCCCGCGCAGCACCGCTTTCCGGGTCGATGGGTGGATCGACCCGCCGCTCTACACGCGCCTGCCGCCGCTGATGATCGACCTGTCGCAGGGCGAGCAACGCCTCCGCGCACCGGTGAGATCGACCATCGTCATTCGAATCGCGGGCGACGGCGAAGCCACCGTCAAACCCGAGCGCGGTCTCACCCCGCTGCCGGAAACCGCGACGAGGCGTCAGGATTTGCGCGAGCAGCGTTTCACGCTTGACGGCGGCGCCGAACTCTCCGTGAAAACGGGCTTTTCTCATGCGATGCGCCTCATCGTGGAAGCGGTGCCTGACAGCCCCCCGGAGATTGCCTTTACGGGACAGCCCGAGGTCAACGCCCGCGGCACGTTCACCCTCGCCTATAAGGGCAAGGATGATTACGGAATTTCTTCCATCGAAGGCCTTGTCGAAAAGGCGGACATAAAGGGCCGCTCGCTCGTGCCGGCTCCGCAGATCACCCTGTCGCTCCCGGCGCCGGATGGCACAGAAACCCGCTCCGTCGTCGATCTGACGGAGCACCCCTGGGCCGGCGCGCGCGTGAAGCTGAAGCTGCGCGTGAAGGATGATGCCGGCCAGGAAGCGACGAGCGAGGCCATCGAGTTCAGGCTGCCGCAGCGTGCCTTCAGCAATCCGCTCGCCAAGGCCCTGGTGGAGCAGCGCAGCCTGCTCGTTCTCGCGCCCGATGACCGCAGGCGGGTTCAGACCGCGCTCGATACCCTGTTGATCGCACCCGATGTCTACACGCCGCAATGGGGCGTCTTCATCGGCCTGCGCACCGCAGCACAACGTCTGCGACGGGCAAGGACCGATGCGGAACTGATCGACATCGCCGACTGGCTCTGGACGATGGCGGTACAGATCGAGGACGGCAATTTGAGCGAAGCGGAACGCGACCTTCGCGCCGCGCAGGACCAATTGCGCGAGGCCATCGAGCGCGGCGCGCCCGATGAGGAGATCAACCGCCTGACCCAGCAACTGCGTCAGGCGATGGATAAATTCCTGCGCGAGTTCGCCCAGCGCCTGCAGCAGCAGGATCCGAAAGCGCAGCAGAACCAGCGCGTGCCAGACCGCATCATCACGCAGAACGATCTCAACCGCATGCTGCGCCAGATGCAGGAGGCCATGCGGCGCGGCGACATGGCCGAGGCGCAGCGCCTGCTCGACCAGTTGCGCAACATTCTCGAAAACCTGCAGATGGTGCGGCCCGACAGCCGCATGACCGATCCCCTCGGGCGGGAAATGAACCAGGCCATGCGGAATCTGGAGGACATGGCGCGCGAGCAGCAGCAATTGCGCGACGACACTTTCCAGGGCGGGCAGAACCGTCGCATGCGCCAGGGAGAGCGCAACCGCCAGCAGCAGGGTCAGGAGAACGAGGACGGCGATCCGATGCAAGGGTTCTCGCAGCGCCAGCAGGCTCTGCGCGACAGGCTTCAGGATTTGCAGAACCGGATGCGCGGTCTTGGCATGGAACCCGAGGACGGCCTCGGCGATGCCGAACAGGCAATGCGGGACGCCGAGAGCGCGATGGGGCAGGGCCAGGACGGCGAGGCGGTGGAAGCCCAGGGCCGCGCCCTCGAAGGCCTGCGGCGCGGCATGCAGGGCATGGCGCAGCAGATGCAGCCGGGCCAGGGCAACGATCAGGGCAACGACCAGGCCGGCGATCAGGGCGAGGACGGCAACGGCAACCCGTCTGGCCGCCGATCCGGAGGGCAGGCGGACAATCTCGACCCGTTGGCACGCCCCTGGCGGGAACGGGGCGAGTCTCCTGACGGCAGGCCGATCCCGGGGCTCGGGCGCGGCGGTAACGCGGCGCGGATTCTGGACGAATTACGCCGTAAACTGGGCGACCCGAACCGGCCGCAGGAAGAGCTGAACTACTTCGAGCGTTTGCTGCGACGCAATTAACCTATATCGAAAGTTTTCGAACGGTGAGTCGCGTACCTTGCGCGCCCGCCCTGTCGCCTGCGTCCAAGGATCTCGCCATGAGCAGCTTCTCGAACATCCTCGTTTCCGTCGCTATCGCCAGCGTCGCCATCGTGCTGCTTCTGGGGCTTATCAACATGATGCGGGGCGGCAGCCCGAACCGCTCGCAGCAGCTCATGCGCCTGCGCATTCTCCTGCAATTCACAGCCATCGTGATCATCATGGCCGTGCTCTGGTGGCGTGCGGCCTAAAGGTCACGCTGACCTCATATTGACACGCTCCCGCCATCGTTCTTTAAAGGTGCCGCTTATGGATAACCGTTCCTTAACGTGAGCGGGTCCATGAATTCATTCTTTAACACCGAAGGGAAGCGATGCGCCCCAGCACGATCACAGGCCTGAGCCTTTTGATTGCGTTGGTCGGAGCGTCCGGTGCCGTTGCGGCAGATGCCAAGCGGACACAGGCGCCCCCGGCGGAGCCGACCGCCGTCATCGCCCCCACGTCGAGCTTCGTTTCCGAGTTGCGCTTCGGCCTTTCCGCCGAAGATCCTTGGGGACCGGAAGGTCGCAATACCTCCGCGAACCTGACCGGCGAAATCCTCTTCGCCAAGCCCTTCACGGCCTCCGATCTGTTCACGAGCTATTTCGTGCCGCGCCCGCATGTGGGCGGCAGCGTGAATTTCCAGGGCTATACCAACTTCGCCTATGCCGGCCTGACCTGGACGGTGGACATTACTCCCAGCTTCTTCGTGGAAGGCAGCCTGGGCGGCGCGGTCCATAATGGCGACCGCAACCACTTCTATACCCCGCCGGATCGGTCCGCCCTCGGCTGTTCGCCGCTGTTCCGCGAATCCGGCTCGGTCGGCGTGCGGCTCGCGGCTAACTGGAGCCTGATGGCGACCGTCGAGCACCTCTCGAACGGCGGCTCCTGCGCCGACAACAGGGGCCTGACGAATATCGGCGCGCGGGTCGGTTATTCTTTCTAGCGCTTCGAAGCGCGATCTGACGCCCCGTCTATCCTGCCCAATTTGCCACGGCGGCTGCGGCAGGCGAATATCCAGCCGTTCCTGAAAAACTGTAACTCACCGGTCGCTCATGGTCGTTCTCAACCGCATCTACACCCGCACCGGCGATGACGGCACCACCGCGCTCGCCGCCGGCGGACGTCGCTCGAAATACGATTTGCGCATCGAGGCCTTCGGCACTGTCGACGAGACGAATGCCTGCATCGGCATGGTTCGTCTGCACACCGAAGGCCACAGCCTCGATGAGATGCTGGCGCGCATCCAGAACGATCTGTTCGACCTCGGTTGCGACCTCGCGACCGTCGAGACGGACAAGCCGCTTCCCTACACGCCCCTGCGCATCAGCGAAGGCCAGGTGGAGCGGCTGGAACGCGAGATCGACCTTCTGAACGCGGAGCTGGCCCCTTTACGCTCCTTCGTGCTGCCCGGCGGCACGGCGGCGGCCGCCACCCTTCATCTCGCGCGCACGGTCTGCCGCCGCGCCGAGCGCCGAGTGGTGGAACTCGCCGACCGGCCTGACGAGGAGATCTCCGCAGCAGCGGTGAAATATCTCAACCGCCTTTCCGACTTCCTGTTTGTCGCGTCGCGTTCCATCAACGACAACGGCGCGCTCGACGTTCTGTGGGTGCCCGGGCAGAACCTCTGAGGCGGACCATGTTCCTGCCCCTGCATGACGGCGTTCCGCTCAAGAACATGAAGACCCCGGCGGCGACCCGCCTGACGATCGGCGCGTGCGTGGCCATCTATCTCTTCACGCGCTTCGGACCGCTTGGGGCGGATGCGATGGCGGCGGGGCTCGGGCTCCTGCCCTCCGTGTTCTTCGGCAATGAATTTCTGCCCGAGGGCTATCCTTTTCTGCCGGTGCCGCTCACGCCCGTCACCAGCATCTTCGTGCATGTCTCGTTGCTTCATCTTGTCGGGAACATGCTGTTCCTGTGGGTCTTCGGCGACAATGTAGAAGATGCGATGGGGCATGTGCGCTTTCTCGTCTTCTTCATCGCATGTGGAACGGCGGCGGCCCTCGTCCACGCCTACACGAACCCCGATTCCAGCCGCCCGCTGATCGGCGCTTCGGGCGGCGTCTCGGGCGTCGTCGCGGCCTATCTCATTCTCTATCCGCGCGTGCGGATCTGGGCCCTGTTCTGGGTCGGCATTCCCCTTCACGTTCCGGCTTTCTGGGCCATCGGCTTCTGGATCGCGCTCCAGGCCGGCTCCGCTTTCTTCGGAAGCGACGACGGCGTGGGGTGGTTCGCGCATCTCGGCGGCTTCGCGGCGGGAGCATTTCTGGTCCCCTTCATGAGGTATCGTCATGACCCTATTCTCGCACGCTTAGAAGCTCACAAAATCAGTGCCTTACGCTGAGAAGAATCGCGCTCTTCGCGTTGACAATCGATAGCCGCCCGCTACGGTCCCCAGCATCCAGACGCCAATCCAAATGGAGGGGTGGGACCCGTCCCGATTTCTCTCCGGATAAGGTCTTTTCAACGAGGACATCCCATGAAGCTTCTTGTGCCTGTGAAGCGTGTCGTTGACTACAACGTGAATATCCGCGTGAAGAGTGACGGATCCGGCGTTGAACTGGCCAACGTCAAGATGTCGATGAACCCCTTCGACGAGATCGCGGTTGAAGAGGCGGTCCGCCTGAAGGAACAGGGCAAGGTGAGCGAGATCGTCGCCGTTTCGGTGGGCCCGGCGCAGGCCGGCGAGACGATCCGCACGGCACTCGCGATGGGCGCGGATCGCGGCATTCTCGTGAAGACGGATGCACCGGTCGAGCCGCTGGCGGTCGCCAAGATCCTTAAAAAACTCGTCGAGCAGGAGAAGCCGGATCTCGTGATCCTCGGCAAGCAGGCCATCGACGACGACTCGAACCAGACCGGCCAGATGCTGGCGGCCCTCCTCGGCTGGCCGCAGGGCACCTTCGCGTTCAAGGTCAATGTCGGCGAGGGCACCATCGACGTGACCCGCGAGGTCGATGGCGGCCTGCAGACGGTGGGGCTGAAGCTTCCCGCCATCGTCACGACGGACCTGCGCCTCAACGAGCCGCGCTATGCCTCGCTTCCCAACATCATGAAGGCGAAGAAGAAGCCGCTCGACGAGACGAGCCCCGAGGCGCTTGGCGTCGACGTGACGCCGCGCCTGAAGGTTCTGAAGACAACTGAGCCCGGCGGCCGCAAGGCGGGCGTGAAGGTCGCCTCGGTGGCCGAACTCGTGAACAAGCTCAAGACCGAAGCCGGCGTGCTTTAAGGGGAGGATCTTTCGATGACGACGCTTCTCATTGCCGAGCACGACAACGCTCACCTCAAGGATGCGACCCACAAGGCGCTGTCCGCCGCCGCCGCTCTCGGCGCGCCGGTGCATGTGCTGGTGGCGGGCGCAAACGCCAAGGCCGCGGCGGATGCCGCCGCAAAGCTCTCCGGCGTCGAGAAGGTGCTTCTCGCCGACAATGCTGCCTACGCGCATCAGCTCGCCGAGCCGCTCGCGGCGCTGATCGTGTCGCTGGCCGGGCCCTATGACGCCATCGTCGCGCCGGCGACCACCACGGGCAAGAACGTGCTGCCGCGCGTCGCGGCTCTCCTCGACGTGATGCAGATCTCCGACATCACCAAGGTCGTCTCGTCCGATACCTTCGAGCGGCCGATCTACGCGGGCAACGCCATCCAGACCGTGCAGGCGGGCGATGCCAAGAAGGTCATCACCGTGCGCACCGCCGCCTTCCCGGCGGCTTCCGAGGGCGGCTCCGCCGCCATCGAGAGCGTGAACGCGGCGGCCGATCCCGGCATTTCCAGCTTCAAGGGCGAGGAGATCGCAAAGTCTGACCGCCCGGAACTGACCTCGGCCAAGATCATCATCTCGGGCGGGCGCTCGCTGGGTTCTGCGGAAAACTTCGCCAAGTACATCGAGCCGATTGCCGACAAGCTCGGCGCGGCGATGGGCGCCTCGCGCGCGGCGGTGGACGCGGGTTATGCGCCCAACGACTGGCAGGTCGGCCAGACCGGCAAGGTCGTCGCACCCGCCCTCTACATCGCAGTCGGAATTTCCGGCGCCATCCAGCACCTGGCCGGCATGAAGGACTCCAAAGTCATCGTCGCCATCAACAAGGACGAGGAGGCCCCGATCTTCCAGATTGCCGATTACGGCCTTGTGGGTGACCTTTTCACAATCCTGCCTGAACTTCAGGAGGAGTTGACCAAAGCCGGTCGTTGAGGTCAGGAATAAGAGCTAACAATGAACCGGGCGGGCCTCCCGCCCGTATTGCACTCAGAAGAAGATCGTTGGGGCGATAGG
Source organism: Microvirga flavescens (assembly GCF_003290125.1). Classification (GTDB taxonomy): domain Bacteria; phylum Pseudomonadota; class Alphaproteobacteria; order Rhizobiales; family Beijerinckiaceae; genus Microvirga; species Microvirga flavescens. Next base: position 1,036,238 of record NZ_QMKH01000001.1, on the reverse strand, counting down.
CAGATGGCCATCGAGATTAAAACCGTTGGCGTGATTGGCGCCGGTCAGATGGGCAGCGGCATTGCTCATGTGTGCTCGCTCGCGGGCATCGATGTGCGCCTGAACGATCTCTCGGAAGAGCGGATCAAGACGGGCCTTGCCACCATCAACGGCAATATGGCGCGCCAGGTCTCGAAAGGGACCATCACGGAAAGCCAGCGGCAAGCGGCGCTCGCCCGCATCCTCCCGGCCCTGAGCTATGAAGATCTTGGGGTCTGCGACCTCGTGGTCGAGGCCGCCACGGAGAACGAGGAGGTGAAGCGCAAGATCTTCACCGCGCTTTGCCCCGCGCTGCCGCCCGAGACGATGGTGGCGACCAACACGTCCTCGATCTCGATCACCCGGCTCGCCTCGTCGACGGACCGTCCCGAGCGATTCATCGGCATCCATTTCATGAACCCGGTGCCGGTCATGCAACTCGTGGAGCTGATCCGCGGCATCGCGACGGAAGACCCCACTTACGAATCCGCCAAGGAGTTCATCGGCAAGCTCAACAAGACGGCGACAGTCTCCGAGGATTTCCCGGCCTTCATCGTCAACCGCATCCTTCTGCCGATGATCAACGAGGCTATCTACACCCTCTACGAGGGCGTCGGATCGGTGGAGGCCATCGACACTGCCATGCGGCTCGGCGCGAACCACCCGATGGGCCCGCTCCAGCTTGCCGACTTCATCGGCCTCGATACCTGCCTGTCGATCATGCAGGTTCTGCACGAGGGCCTGGCGGATTCGAAGTACCGCCCCTGCCCGCTTCTGGTGAAATACGTCGAGGCCGGCTGGCTTGGCCGCAAGGCCAAGCGCGGTTTCTACGATTACCGAGGCGAAAAGCCCGTCCCGACCCGATAGGGCGGACGGGCTCGACAACTCCCTCAATAGGTGAGGAAGAGGGGGACCGGGCTTGCCCCCAGCATCGTCTCCGTCACGCCACCGAGTACGATCTGGCGCACGCGTGAATGGACGAAGGCGCCCATCACGATCATGTCCGCCCGAATCAGGCTTGCCTGGTTCCGGATCGTCTCGCCCGCATCGCCGCCTGCCGCAGCCAGATCCTTGACCGAACAATTGACCCCGTGCCGGGCGAGATGCGGTGCCAGGTCACTGCCCTGAACGGATTTAGACAGGTCCTTTTCCCCTGTGACGGACAGGATCTCCACATTTTCCGCCGCCTTGAGGAAGGGCAGCGCATCGTTCACCGCACGCACGGCGCGGGCGCTGCCGTCCCAGGCGATGAGAATCGTCCTGGCCTTGAATTCGTTAACTCCGGCCGGAACGACGATGACCGGGCGACCGCTGTTGAACAGGGTCTCCTCCAGAAGTCCTCGCTCCAGGCTCCAGCTGTTCAGCTCCGCGTCGACGATGGACAGATCGTGCACCCGCGCACGCCGCGTGAAGGAGGCCGTCAGGGCGGCATACGGTTCCTGAAGCACTTCGCCCGTGCACAGCACGCCTGCCGACACCGCGTCCTTCCGCGCCTCATCGACGGCGTTCTCGGCCAACTCGCGCAGGCGGTTGTTCTCAGCCGCGACCAATCCCGCCGCCACGCCGCTGACAAAAGCATGGGTGATCACCACTTTCGGGGAGAGTGCGCAGACCGAGGCATGAGCCTTGGCTTCCCGTGCGAGGGAGAGGCCGTAACGAAGTGCGTGTGAGGCCGGGGTCCCCTCCTGCCGGAAGCCGATGAGAACGTTCTTGAGGTTATCGATCATGACGCCATGCTCCTTGTCACGCTCGATATAAGAACGTGGGTGCGAATTCCCAACGCCTGGGGCCACAAGAAATGGCGATGGAAACGATCCGCGCGGAGAAAGTGGCGGCACCCATGCCGCCCGAATTCCTGACGGGGGACTGGCTCGGCCGCCCGCTCTGGATGTGGCTGACGTTTCACGCGATCCTCGCCGGCGTGCTGGCCTTCGACCGACTGATCCTGCGCCGGGGACCGGCGCACGAGATTGGGGTGCGGGAGAGCCTCGTCTTCTCCAGTTACTACATCACCCTGGGTCTGCTCTTCGGCGGCTGGGTCTGGATCGGGCTCGGCGCGCAGGCCGGCAAGGAATACCTCACAGGCTTCCTGCTCGAGAAATCGCTGTCCATGGACAATGTGTTCGTGATGGCGCTGATCTTCCGCTTCTTCGGTATTCCGGGGGCCTTACAATATCGCGTCCTCTTCTGGGGCATTCTCGCGGTCATCGTGCTGCGCGGTCTCATGATCGCTGTTGGCGCGGCGCTCGTATCGCGGTTCGGATGGATGCTCGACATCTTCGCTGCGTTCCTGATCTTCACCGGGATCAAAATGATCTTCACCGTGGAGCGGGCCTACGACGTCGCTACAAACCCCATCATCGGTTTCATGCGTCGCCGTTTCCGCATCACCGACAGCCTCCACGGCGAGCACTTCGCGGTGTGGTTGCCGAATTCCGCGACCGGCCGGCGAGCCTTATGGCTGACGCCGCTCGCGCTCGCCCTGGTCCTCATCGAAATCTCGGACGTGATCTTTGCGATCGATTCTGTGCCGGCGATCTTCGCCATCACCACCGACACCTTCATCGTCTACACCTCGAACATATTCGCCGTGCTCGGCCTGCGCGCCCTGTATTTCGCTCTCGCCGCCATGGTGGAGCGGTTCCGCTATCTGAAATATGCCCTCGTGGGCATCCTCATCTTCATCGGTGCCAAGGTCTTTGCAGCCGATCTATTGGGCATCCCCAAGATCCCGCCAGGCGTGTCCCTCGCGGTCACTCTTGGCCTGATCGCGGCGGGGATCGGGTTCAGTCTCTGGAAGACCCGCAGAGACAACCAACACCGGCGACCTTCCAGGCCGTAGAACAGGTCTCTCCAAACTGAAGCGTGACGGGAGACCTCGACAGCGGGACCATTTTCCGCTCAAGCTAATGACGTAAGGTAATATTCGGAGCATGCGCGATGAGAAACGGGTCAACGGCTCCCGCTGCCCTTTTGGCTGCCGCCCTTGTGGGCTTCGCCACTCTCTCCTTGGCGCAGGCGCCTTCTCCGATCGACACCTCCTGGAGCATCCCGGAAGTCGAAGACCTGCCGAACGATCCCCAAAGCAACCTCATTCGGCGTGGGCGCGATCTCATCGTCAACACCTATGCCACCATCGGCCCGCAGGCCGCCGACCCGGCCCAGCGCTATGCAGGCAACAACCTGAACTGCCGCACCTGCCATCTGGACGAAGGCCTGAAGAAACTCGGCAATCCGCTTTGGGGGCTCACCGCGCTCTATCCCCGCTACGATGCCGAGAGCGGCAGGACCATCACGCTGCCGGAGCGCGTGAATGGCTGCATGGAGCGCAGCATGAACGGCCGCCCTATGCCTCTCGACGGACCCGAGATGGAGGCGATGATGGCTTATCTCAGCTTCATCTCCAGAGGTCTGAAGCCGGGGCGCCGCCTCGACGGTTATGGCGTGGGCGCGATGGCCGAACTCGACCGGCCCGCCGACCCGCAACGCGGCGCGCCGGTCTACCGGCAGCAATGCGCCCAATGCCACGGCGTCAACGGGGAAGGCGTGCGCAAGAACCTTACCTCCAACGATCTCGGCTATGTGACGCCGCCGTTGTGGGGACCGGACACCTACAACAACGCGGCAGGGATGAACCGGCTCATCACCATCGCCAACTTCGTTCACGACAACATGCCGAACGGCACGAGCTATGAGATGCCGCGCCTCTCGGTCGAGAATTCGTGGGACGTCGCGGCCTTTGTGGTCTCGCAGGAGCGCCCGCGAAAGCCCGATCTCGACAAGGACTACCCGAACCGCCTCGAGAAGCCCGTCGATACGCCCTACGGCCCCTACGCGGACGGCTTTTCCCAGGAGCAGCATACTTATGGCCCCTTCGCGCCGATCCGCGCGGCCATCGCACGGCTGAAGGCGGCGCAGAAGCCTTGAGGGGGCTCAGAGGAAGCGCCGGAAGAGATCCGTGAAGAAGTAGGGGCCAAAGCTCCATAGCCCCGCCCACAGGGCCGCGCCGAGGGCGTTCGCCGTCACGAAGTGAAGCCAGGGCATTCTCAGGGCCCCGGCGACGAGCCCGTTGAGCTGCCGCAGCAGCACGACGAACCGTGCGAAGAGCACGACGAAGAAGCCCCTCTCAGCGAATTCACCCTCGACCCGGGCAAGTCGTTCAGGGCTCAAACCTAAGCGCGGTCCGTATCGTTCGAGCAGGGGACGCCCCCCGAAATGGCCGATGAGGTAGCCGGTGCTGTCCCCCAAAACCGCCGCGCTCCAGGCCGCCAGAAACACATGGGCAATGGAAAGATCGCCCTTGGCGGCCACAAACGCGCATGTCACCAGCGCGCTTTCCCCCGGAAGCGGCGCGCCGAAGGATTCGAAATAGAGAATGATGAACAGCGCGGCGACGCCGTAGATCGCGATGGCGTGCTCGATGGAGGCCAGACCGTGCTGGAAAAGGGCCATCGCGGCTTCCTGTCAGGGTTGCGGCCAGTATTCACGCCGCCCTTTCACGGCGTCAACTTCCCCGGTCTCAATTGCCTTGTGGGTGCGGCATAGACGACAAAGGAATTGAGCTTCACAACAGCGTCACAGTGCTTGTAGACTCTTCTCACGGGATACGACTCTTCTCCCCTGAGGAGGTGATGTGACGATACACGTCCAGCCTGTCGTGAAACCGGATGCTTGTCCGGCCCTCGTCCTCAATGCCGATTACCGGCCCTTGAGCTACTACCCTTTGTCCATCTGGTCCTGGCAGGATGCGATCAAGGCGGTGTTTCTGGACCGGGTGAACATCGTCTCCGAGTATGACAAGATCGTCCGAAGTCCGAGCTTCGAGATCCGCCTGCCCTCGGTGATTTCGCTCAAGACCTACGTCAAGCCGACCCGGAACCCCGCCTTCACCCGGTTCAACGTCTTTCTCCGCGACCGCTTCAGCTGCCAATATTGCGGCGATCACAACGACCTGACCTTCGACCATGTGATCCCACGGTCCAAGGGCGGGCAGACGACCTGGGAAAACGTGGTCGCCGCCTGCGCCCCCTGCAATCTCAGAAAAGCCGACCGCATGCCCCGCGAGGCCGAGATGTGGCCCCGGCAAAGCCCCTTCGCCCCGACCTTGCAGGACCTGCATTCCAACGGCAGGCTCTTCCCGCCGAACTACCTGCACGAGAGCTGGCTCGATTATCTCTATTGGGACAGCGAACTCGAGCCGTAGGCCTTCAATTTCCTTTATTGCCGCATGATCCGGGCAAACGACATCATGCTTTGGACCGCGCGCCAAGAGCCGCGAGAGCCGCAAGCCCCAGCGAGATCAGAACGTTCCACCCCGCGAGCGAGAGGCCGAGGAAACGCCAAGCCGCCGAGGTACAGCTGACCACGCGGGTCTTCTGCAACTGGTTGAGGAAATCCCCCACATTGCCCGCGCCCGCCCCGGAGCCGCCGCCGCAATCGCTCGGGCCCATGAAGAGGCCCCACTCGACACCGGCGTGATACGCCCCGAGCCCCGCACTGACGACAAAGACAAGGGCAAGCAGCCACAACCCCGCGCGCCGCAGCGGCGGCGGCACGAAGGCGGTCACCAGCGCCAGCGGGATGCCGAGATAGTAAGGATCACGCTGCATCAGGCAGAGCTTGCAGGGTTGATAGCCCAATCCGTATTGAAAAACATACGCGCCGCCGATGGTGGCCGCCGCGCCGAGAGCGATGGCCAAAGCCGTCCGCCGCATCGTGATTGGACGTTTCATTCCGTCATTCCCTTGCTTCCCGGCAGCGCCCGCCCCGGCGAACCGGTGTCCACTTCGCCGGATCATGCTTTTGCCTACCGCATGATCTTTTCGGCGAACCGGTGTCCACTTCGCCGGATCATGCTTTAGAACAAATACCGGAACGCGACGAAGCCACCGACGATCACGATCACGGCACCGGCCGCCACGAGGTTGAAGTGCCGGTCGATGATGCCCTTGATGGAGGGGCCGAACCGGCTCATCAGCACGGCGACCGCGAAGAACCGCGCGCCCCGCGTCAGGATCGACAGCACGACGAACCAGAACAGGTTGTATTCGGCAAAGCCCGACGTGATGGTGACGAGCTTGTAGGGGATCGGCGTCAGGCCTTTGAGCAAGATGATCCAGTGGCCGTACTCGGCATAGGAATGCCGGAAGGACTCCGCCCCCTCGGTCAGCCCATAGAGCTGGAACAGCCAGGTGCCGAGCGATTCATAGAGCACCGCGCCGATGAGGTACCCGAGAAGCCCGCCGACGACCGACGCCACCGTGCAGATCGCCGCGTAGAACCAGGCCCGGTCGGGTCGCGCCAGCATCATCGGCACCAGCATCACATCCGGCGGCACGGGGAAGAACGAGCTCTCCGCGAAGGAGACGGCGGCCAGCGCATAGGGCGCGGAGGGCTTGGCGGAGAGGGACAGGGTCCAGTCGTAAAGGCGTCGAAGCATGAAAGACCAGGGGTGTCGAACGGCTCAAAGGTAGGCCGCCGCCCTTTGAGCACAAGCAGCGCCCAAAGGCGAGCGCCATCTCGCCCACCCCGCATTGACCCGCCCTCCTCCCGATGCTACTCGGCAGATCACAGAGCCCCTGTGGCGGAATTGGTAGACGCGCTCGACTCAAAATCGAGTTCCGCAAGGAGTGCTGGTTCGATCCCGGCCAGGGGCACCATTCACCCGCTTCTCGGAAGCGGTGAAGGGCAAGCGACAAAGCGCTGAGCGTTAGCCTGAAACATCTGCGCGCCATTCATATTCAAACGCTTGAACCGGCTGGTGAAAGCCCTTCAGGTTTTTCAAGCCCAGGTCCACGAAGTCATAGCCATTCCCGCACTCATCCCGGATTCGCGCTGTCACCAGAATTTGGTCTGAGCCGGCTGCGCTGCACATTCGCGAGGCGCACTGGACGGTCGAGCCGAACAGGTCGTGGCTGTCCTCCACCGGCTCGCCGCAATCCAATCCGATGCGGACATGGATCGGCTCGGCGCTTGCCCGGTTGTAGCGCTCGAACGAGCTCTGGATCGCTTTGGCGCATTCCACTGCTGCCACGGTCGATTCAAACGAGGCCATGATGCCGTCGCCGAGATGCTTGACCTCACGCCCGTCATGCCGCGCAAGCGCCCGGCGGATCAGGGCATCGTGCGCCCGCACGAGTTCAGTTGACGCCACATCGCCGAGCCGGGCCGTCATCTCCGTCGATTCAACGATATCGGTGAACATGATCGACCGATGCCCTGGCTCAGGCATGACAGTCTCGGACGGGTGGGAGGATTGCGGATCGCTGATGCGGCCCAAAAACGCTTCGACCGCCGACAGCGCAACTTGAATGACTTCACCGGCGACATGCCCATGCGCATCGTGGTGGACTCGCTGCGCCGTTTCCTGATCGGGCGCATCGATGAGGCAGAACGCCGTTCCTCGCTCTTCGTCGAACCAGTAGGTCAGGAACTTCACCCCATAGCCATCCTGGATGGACAAGTCTTTCAGATGAGCCTCCGCGACTTCGGTCGCGCTCGTGCCCTTCATGTCATGTCGATCTAAAAAGAGAGGCATCGTACTCTCCATTCATGGGCGCGATCAGACACCTCGCTTCCCCAGTGCTCACGGAGACTTCCTGCCTTTCTTAACGTGCGGCGGAGAAAATCGTGCCGGAAAGGCGCTGATGCAGGGTTCAATTCCCACCACGCATCAATCGTGATACATTATTATGCAATGAGTGTTCTGGATGCCCTCCCGCTGAACCTGCGTTACTCGCAAGCGATCCCACACATTTCGCCGCGGCTGGCTGGTTTTGGCAGCTTCCACATCGAGACGCAGAAGCTGCTCCTGGGCGATCTTGTCATCATGCTGTCCTTCTACAGTGGAACGACGCAAAGGCTTGGCCTGTCCGACAAGGATGCTGAACAGTTGATCTTGCTGCTCCATGAGGCCGCAGAAGTTGCGGAGAAAGCACCGCGCACACCTCATCCTGCAGCGACCTGGAAAGACCCAACATTGATGGATCGAGGAAAGGCTCTTCTCATCAGGCTCGCCTATCTCTTCTTTCCGGATGTTCTCTTCAACGCTGAATGCCCGACGGGTTTTCGAAACGGGAAGTTTTACGTGCAGATCGAGCGGGACTATTTCGGGCGCGTTCGTCTCGCACTGCTTTTCCAATCGGCGATATTCATGATCCCCAAGATCACTTTCTCGCCAGGCATCATCGAACTGATGATCGGCTGCCTGACGGAAGCCCGCGCAGCGATTGGAAGACAGGCTGAGGAGCACTGACAATCCACCTCGCGCTCCCTCTGGCAAAGCTTCCACCGCGCCATATCTCACCGGCATGGCTCTCGTTTCCGCACAATGCCGCGCCGCGCGCGCGTTGTTGAACTGGTCTCAGGACGATCTGGCGCGTTTTGCTCGCGTTACGCTCGACACACTAGCCGCTTTCGAGGACGGCGAGGCCATCCCCCATGCTGGCGAGCGCGCGCTTGCGGCAGCGCTGACGGCGGCGGGAATTGTCTTCATCGACGACGGTGCGATTTCCGATCTCGGCGGGGTCGGCGTTCGCTTGCGGGATGGCGCGCTCGATGAAGGGCTGCGGCCCGAGGAGCTTTCGAGCGAGAACGACGATTGAAGCTCAATCCACCTTCGTGGCGAGATCGCCGAAAGCGGAGACCACATTCTCATAGACCTGCCGCTTGAACGGAATGATCAGCTCCGGCAGGCGCGCCATCTCTTCCCACCGCCATTCATCGAATTCTGGCTTGTGGTGGCCACCGCCCGGCTGGTGGATGTTGATTTCGCTTTCATTGCCCTCGAAGCGGAAGGCGAACCAACGCTGCATCTGGCCGCGATAGCGCCCGCGCCAGGCGCGGCCGGCGACCATCGAGGGTAGGTCGTAGGAATACCAATCCGGCGCTTCCGCGATGAGGCTGACCGAGCGAACGCTGGTTTCCTCGTAGAGTTCGCGCACGGCCGCGTCATAGGGGTTCTCACCCGGGTCGATGCCTCCTTGCGGCATCTGCCAGGCGTAGCCGTCCGCCACGTGTTCCGGTCCACCCTCGGAGCGGCGGCGTCCAACGAAAACGAGGCCGTCCTTGTTGAGCAGCATGACACCGACGCAGGCGCGGTAAGGCAAATCCGACAATTTCCGCGATCCTTTGGTGTTCGGCATCGGCTCAGAACCTCTCATGACATGCAGCCAAGGGAATACATCCCTTTATTCCGTGATTCTCAATGCCCCTGCCCTGCGGGCAAGTGCAAAGGTGACGCTGCGACACTGCCGCGTTACTGCGCCTGACACAAGCTTCGCGATGGGCGCTTTCATGCAGAACGGCCCGCGCTCCGTTCCGGGAACGCGGGCCGTTCAAAGCTTTGTCTTACGGTCGGGCGAAAAGCCGCCCGGAGCCGTCAGTTGGCGGTGCTGGGTGTCGCCGGAGCAGCAGCATTGCCGCCCGTGGTGTTGGCCGCGCCCTTGCGCTCACCGCGCAGGAACTCGTAGGCCGCGATGAGCTGTTTGTCCTTGGTCACATCCGGCGGGACATAGGCCGAGGAACCGCCGCGCTCTTCGTTGGCGGCGCCGTTGGTCAGGTGGCCGCGCAGGCCCGCCTCACCCTTGGTTTCGTCCTTGCCCTTCAATTCGTCCGGAATCTCCTGCAGCACCTCGACATCGGGATCGATGCCCTTGGCCTGGATGGAGCGGCCGGACGGCGTGTAGTAGCGCGCCGTCGTCAGGCGCACCGCGCCGTTGCCGGCGAGCGGGATGATGGTCTGCACCGAGCCCTTGCCGAAGGAGCGCGTGCCCATGACGGTAGCGCGCTTCTGATCCTGCAACGCGCCGGCCACGATCTCGGACGCCGAGGCGGAGCCGCCGTTGATGAGGACGACGAGGGGCTTGCCCTTCGTCAGATCGCCACCCTTGGCGTTGAAGCGCTGCGTGTCTTCCGGGTTACGGCTGCGGGTCGAGACGATCTCGCCACGCTCCAGGAACGCATCGGACACCAGGATGGCTTGGTCGAGCAGGCCGCCCGGATTGTTGCGAAGATCGACCACGAAGCCCTTCAGCTTGTCGGCGCCGATATCGGTCGTCAGCTTCTCGATGCCGGCGCGCAGGCCCTCGTAGGTCTGCTCGTTGAACTGGGTGACGCGCAGGACGCCGATGTCGCCCTCCTGGCGGGCGCGCACGGCACGGACCTTGATGGTCTCGCGGGTCAGCTTGACCTCGATCGGGTCCTTCTGGCCCTTGCGCTGGATCTTGATCGTCACGGAGGAGTTCACCGGGCCGCGCATCTTGTCGACAGCCTGGTTGAGATCGAGCCCCTGGACGTTCTCGCCGTTGATCTGGACGATGACGTCATTCGCCATGATTCCGGCACGGGAGGCTGGCGTGTCGTCGATAGGGGTGACGACCTTCACGAGACCGTCCTCCATCGTGACTTCGATGCCAAGGCCGCCGAACTCGCCGCGCGTCTGTACCTGCATGTCACGGAAGCTCTTGGCGTCCATGTAGCTGGAATGCGGATCGAGCGAGGTGAGCATGCCGTTGATGGCGGATTCGACGAGCTTGGGCTCATCCGGCTTCTCGACATAGTCGGTGCGGATCTTCTCGAAGACGTCGCCGAACAGGCTGAGTTGCCGATAGGTATCGGCGGAGGCGGCAATCGCGCTCGTGCTCGACAGAAGATCGGCCTGCGACACCAGCGTCGCGCTGCCAGCACCGAAGGCGGCACCGATGAGAAGAAGAGACAGTTTGCGCATTACCCGCGAACCTTTTCGCTTTGCGATTTCGCCCACCACGGACCGGGATCGATCGACCCTCCATCTTTCCTGAACTCTACATAGAGAACCGGATCGTTGGATTCGATAGCGCCCGCCGCCGGAGAAACGAGTGAAGTCTGACCCATGATTGCGACAGGCTCTCCGGCGAGGACGAATTGACCGACCTCGACATTGATCTGATCCATGCCGGCCAGAAGCATATAATATCCCCCGCCGCCATTGATTATCAAGAGTCGTCCGTAGGACCTGAACGGGCCCGCGAAGGCCACCCACCCATCCGCCGGTGAAACTACGGCAGCTTTAGGGCGGGTTGAGATCGAAATGCCGCGCGTCGTTCCGCCATAGCCGTCGGAAGCGCCGAATTCCTTGGAAACATCGCCGCCCACAGGCCTCAAGAGTTGTCCTTTCGCCTCCGCAAAAGGAACCTTTGGCACAAGGCGCGCGGGATCGCGGAAGGCGGCCTGCGCGAATCTTTCGCGGGTCTCGCGCGCCTGCGCCTCGGCGGCCTTGCGCGCCTCATCCGCGGCGCGCTGCGCGCCTGCGATTTCGCGCTCCATGCGGTCGATCAATTCTTTGAGAGTGCCGGCCTGCCGCGCAAGCTCGGCCGCCTTGTCGCGCTCGGAGCCGATGTTGCGCTCGACCTCGCCGATGCGGCCCTGGCGCGCATCGACAAGCGCGGCCAGGCGCTGCTGCTCGCCGGTCAGCGCCTGCAACTCGCCTTCCAGCGCCGTCCTGTCGGTGGCGATGGCCTCCTTCAGCCGCACCAGCTCCGCGAGATCGCCCGCAAGGGCCTCCGCCTCGGCGCGAAGCTCGGGCAGGACCGCGCCGAGCAGGATCGACGCGCGTACCGCCTCCAGCATGTCCTCCGGCTGCACCAGCACGGCGGGCGGCGGGCGGCGGCCCATGCGTTGAAGGGCCGCGAAAACCTCGACAATGATGCCGCGCCGGCTCTCCAGCGACCGGCGGATCGCGGCTTCGCTGGAATTCAGCGTCTGAAGCCGCCGCTCCAGGGCCGCGATCCGATCCTCGGTGGAACGGACCCGGCTCGCCGTGTCGATGAGTGCGGCGTTGAGCTTGGCGCGGTCGGTTCTGATTTCGGCGACCTCGGCCTCGAGGCGCTTGCGCGCCTCGGCATTGGCCGTCATCGCCGCTTCGAGGGTCTTCAGGTCCTGCTCGCGCCGGGCCTTCTCCTCCGCCGCCTCCATGGCCTTGCGGGCCGGATCGTCCGGCGGCGCAACGGTTTGCTGCGCGACGGCAAAGCCAATCGCTGAGGCCGTCAGAAGGACGGCGAAGGTGCAAACCTTGGAGATGCGAGCCAAGCGGGCCATCCGTCAGGAATCGTCGTGTCCGACGCGATGATAAGGGTGTCCGGCAAGGATTGTCAGGGCTCTGTAGAGCTGCTCGGCGACAAGCGCCCGCACGATCTGGTGCGGCAAGGTCAGCGCTCCGAAGGAGACCACGAGATCAGCCCTCTGGCGCACCTTCGGATCGAGCCCGTCCGGCCCGCCGATGATGCAGGCGATGCCGCTGCGCCCTTCGTCCCGCCAATGCCGGACCTTTTCGGCGAAAGCTTCGCTCGTCGGGCTCTTGCCGCGCTCGTCGAAGACGATGAGGACGGCCCCTCCGGCCTTGTCGAGAAGTGCGGCCGCTTCCTCCGCGCGCCGGTCGTCATCCCGCCGCGCGCGACTCTCGGGCAATTCGATCAGATCGAATACAGCAAGGCCTTGAGCCTTGCCCATGCCTTCGATCCGCTGCCGATAGCGTTCGACGAGTTCCCGCTCGGGGCCACTCTTCAGGCGGCCCACGGCCAGAAGACTCAAACGCAACGCTAAACCTCCCGAAGATCAGGCCTGCGGGCGGTCGGCGCTCCACATCTTCTCGAGGTTGTAGAAACCACGCACCTCGGGACGGAAGATGTGAACGAGAACGTCGCCGGCATCGATCAGGACCCAGTCGCACGCCGGCATGCCCTCGACGCGCGCATTACCGAACCCCTTGTCCTTGAGGTCCTGCAGAATGCGATCGGCGATGGCGCCAACATGGCGGTTGGAGCGGCCCGACGTGACGATCATGGTGTCGGCGAGCGAGGTTTTGCCGGCCAGGTCGATCTCGACCGTGTTCTCGGCTTTCATATCCTCGAGCGAAGCCAGGATGGCTGCCCGGATATCCTCTTCCTTCGGAGCCACCGCTCCGGAGGGAGGGGGAAGCGGATTAAGATCCGCCTCACGCGGAATTGGACGGTTCAGATTCAAGCCCTTTCCATCGGCAACCACCAATGTGCCGTGTCGGTAAGATAATGCGGAAAGGCCCCTCATTTCAACGTCTGCGTTGGTGGCAATTTCACCCCGGCCCGGCGAAGCTCCGTGGAGGAGAGGAATGAGCGCGGCCCGTGAAGGTAGGTCCAAGCGGGCGCGGGCAAGCCGGCTAAGGCTCGCGCCTCGCTTTCCGCGAGGCGATAAGGGGCAAGCGCCACGGCGGCGCGCGAGCCGATGGCCCTCAGGGTCCAGCCGGGCCGGTCGATGACCGCGAGGGGCATAAGGCTGGAAATACCTTCCCAGCCGCGCCAGCGGTGGAAACTCGCCAGGTTGTCCGCCCCCATGATCCACACGAAATCGACACCCGGACAGCGCCGCCTGAGATAGGACAGCGTGTCGACGGTGTAGCGGGAGCCGATTTCCTCCTCGAAGGCGGTCACGTCGATGCGCGGATGACGGGCAAGATCCTCGGCGGCGGCAACGCGCATGGCGGTGGTCGCGAGTTCGCCCGTGTCTTTGAGCGGATTGCCGGGGGTGACGATCCACCACACCCGGTCGAGCCCAAGGCGCTTCAACGCCATGAGGCTGACGAGACGATGTCCCGCATGAGGCGGGTTGAACGAACCGCCATAAAGCCCGATGCGCATGCCTGGAGCCGCCCGCGGCAGGCGCGCGAGCCCGGAAGGCTGGAGGCGGAACCGCGAGGTGGAATGGCTCAAGGGCGTGTCTGCCCCGCGCCGCGCACGCGATATTTGAACGAGGTCAGCTGCTCCACGCCGACCGGCCCGCGCGCGTGCATGCGGCCCGTCGCGATGCCGATCTCCGCGCCGAAGCCGAACTCGCCGCCATCGGCGAACTGCGTCGAGGCATTGTGCAGCACGATGGCCGAGTCGACCTCATTGAGAAATCTCTCTGCGGCCTCGGCATCGTCCGTCACGATGGAATCAGTGTGATGGGAGCCGTAGGCCGCGATGTGGGACAGCGCGCCCTCAAGCCCATCGACCACGCGGGCCGAGATGATGGCGTCGAGATATTCCGTGCGCCAATCCTCCTCCGTCGCGGGCGTGACGCGCGGATCGGCGGCAAGCGTCGCCGCATCGCCGCGCACGGCACAACCGGCATCGAGCAGCATCGTCACCAGAGGCTTCAAATGCGTTGCGGCGCAAGCCTTGTCGACGAGGAGCGTTTCGGCTGAACCGCAGACGCCCGTGCGGCGCATCTTGGCGTTCAGCACGATTTGCTTCGCCATGTCGAGATCGGCCTTCGCATGCACATAGACATGGTTGAGGCCTTCCAGATGCGCGAAGACCGGCACGCGCGCCTCTTCCTGCACCCGCGCCACAAGATTCTTGCCACCGCGCGGCACGATGACATCGAGAGTGCCGTCGAGGCCGGACAACATGGCGCCCACCGCCGTGCGGTCGCGCGTCGGCACGAGGCGAATGGCGTCGGCGGGAAGCCCAGCTTCCTCGAGCCCCGCGCTCATCGCCTCGGCAATGGCGAGCGAGGTGCGGAAGCTCTCCGAACCCGCTCGCAGGATCGCGGCATTGCCCGCCTTGAGGCAGAGCGCGCCGGCATCCGCCGTCACGTTCGGGCGGCTTTCGAAAATCACGCCGATGACGCCAAGCGGCGTCGCCACGCGCTCGATGACAAGGCCGTTCGGGCGCTCGAACCGCGCCAGCACCCGCCCGACGGGATCGGACAAGTCGGCGATACTCTCGATGGCTTTGGCGATGTCCTCCAGCCGCTGCGGGTTGAGCGTCAGGCGGTCGATGAAAGAGGCCACCTGCCCTTTGGCCCGCGCAGCGGAAAGGTCCTCGGCATTGGCGGCGAGAATCGCACCGGCCCGGTTGCGGATCTGCGCCGCCATGGCGCGCAGGGCCGCGTTCTTCTGCTCCGGCGAGGCCAAGGCGATGCGCTGCGAGGCTGTTCTCGCGCAGCGGCCAAGCTCCTGCATCAGGGCCGGAACATCGACATGCTCGCCCGAAGCCGCCTCCACGGCGTTGTACCGGTCGGCGGAAGCCCGCCCGCTCGCAATCTGGGTGTCGTCCATGTCTTTGACTTCGCCTATGTCCAAGCCTCGCGGATCGTCCGCGCCAAAGTCCCGTTCCAGTGTTCCGCCGCGGGAAGCCGAGCTTCGCATCGGCACCTCGGGCTGGCACTATAGCGCTTGGCGCGGCCCCTTCTATCCGAAGGGGCTCGCGCCGAAGAATTTCCTGTCGTTCTACGTTGAACATTTCAACACGACCGAAATCAACAATTCGTTTTACCGCATGCCGACGGAAAATGCGGTGCGAACCTGGCACGAGGCGGCCCCGGAGGGCTTTCTCTTCGCCTGGAAGGCCTCACGCATCATCACCCATCTCAAGCGCCTCAAGGATGTCGGTGAAAACATCGCCTTCGTGTTCGAGCGTATGAACGGGCTCGGCTCCGCCTTCGGCCCGGTACTGTTCCAACTGCCGCCAAGCATGGCGGCAAAGCCCGAGTATCTCGAGCGGCTGGCGCGCTGCCTCGGCGAGATCCCGCGCGGACGGCGCTGCACCTTCGAATTCCGCCATGCCAGTTGGTTCGAGGAAAAGGCGCTCGACATCCTGCGCGCGCACAACGTGGCGCTCTGCCTCTCCGATCACGCCGCCGCACCGACGCCCTGGATCGTGACCGCCGATTTCGTCTATCTGCGCTGCCACGGCAAGCAAGGCCCCTATGAAGGGCTCTACGGACGCAAGACGCTGCAGAGCTGGGCACCCGCAATCCGCCAATGGCGCGAGGAGGGCCGCGACGTCTTCGTCTATTTCGACAACGACTATAAGAGCGCGGCCCCGAAGGATGCGCAGACGCTGATCGCGCTAACCGGCTGATCTGTCAGTCAACGAGCGCCATATCGTCCCGATGCACCATCTCGCTGCGACCGTGATAGCCGAGGATCGCTTCGATCTCGCTGCTCGGACGACCGATGATGCGGGAGGCATCATCGGCATCGTAAGCCACGAGCCCGCGCCCGAGCACCCGTGTCTCGTCGCGGATCATCACCGCATCGCCCCGCGCAAACGATCCTTCGACGCGCCGCACGCCGACTGGCAGAAGACTTGCGCCACCACGCAAAGCTTTCGCCGCGCCCTGATCCACATAGAGCGTGCCGCGCGGCTCGAGTGCACCGGCGATCCATGTCTTGCGCGCCGTCGCGGGATTGGACGGCGTGAGGAACCATGTGCAGCGCCCGCCATCCTGCACGCGGCGCAGCGGGTTCTTCGCGCGCCCGTCGGCGATGATCATGTGCGTGCCGCCGGATGTCGCGATCTTGCCCGCCTCGATCTTCGTGCGCATGCCGCCGCGCGAAAGCTCAGAGGCCGGACCGCCCGCCATCGCATCGATCTCAGGTGTGATGCGCTCGACGAGCGGAATGTGCTTCGCGTTGGGATCGGAATTCGGCGGTGCGGTGTAGAGACCGTCGATATCGGAGAACAGCACAAGCAGGTCCGCGCCGATCATCGTCGCCACACGCGCCGCGAGACGGTCGTTGTCGCCGTAGCGGATTTCGCTCGTCGCAACCGTGTCGTTCTCGTTGACGATGGGCACCGCGCGCATGTCGAGCAGCTTCAACGTGGTCGCGCGGGCGTTGAGGTAACGGCGGCGCTCTTCCGTATCCGCGAGCGTCACCAGAATCTGCCCGGCGGTCATGTCGTGATGAGCCAGAACCTCGGCCCATGTACGCGCCAGCGCGATCTGCCCGACAGCTGCCGCCGCCTGACTCTCTTCAAGCTTCAACGGACCCGGCGGAAGCCCCAGCACCGTGCGGCCCATCGCGATGGCGCCGGACGAGACTACGAGAACATCCGCGCCACGCGCGTGCAGATCCGCGATGTCCTCGGCCAGGGCCGCAAGCCACGCATGATTCAAGCGCCCGCGCGCGCGGTCCACGAGCAGGGACGAGCCGACCTTGAGGACGATGCGACGGAACTGGCGCAGATCCGGCATCATGGATGCCACTCTTCCTCGGCCTCGGACGGAGCTTCCTCGACCTTCGCGGTATCGATGACCTGCAGCAGCGCCTGCAGCACCTCCTGCACGCCCTGGCCTGACGCCGCCGAAATCACATAAGGCGTGCGCTTGGCCGCGCGCTTCAGTTGCGCGAGGCGTTCTTTCAGCGTCTCCTCGTCGAGCGCATCGGCCTTCGAGAGCGCGACGATCTCGGGCTTCTCGGCGAGTCCGTGACCATAGGCCTCCAATTCACCGCGCACGGTCTTGTAGACCTTGCCCGCATGTTCGTTGGTCGCATCCACGAGATGCAGCAGCACGCGGCAGCGCTCCACATGACCGAGGAACCGGTCGCCGAGGCCCGCGCCTTCCGACGCGCCTTCGATCAGGCCCGGAATATCGGCGAGCACGAATTCGCGATTATAGGCGCGCACCACACCAAGCCCCGGATGGAGCGTCGTGAACGGATAATCGGCGATTTTGGGTTTCGCTGCGCTCACGGTGGCGAGGAACGTGGACTTGCCCGCGTTCGGCAGGCCGACGAGGCCCGCATCCGCAATGAGCTTCAGCCGCAGGATGATCCAGCGCTCCTGACCCTCCTGCCCCGGATTGGCGCGGCGCGGGGCGCGGTTGGTGGAGGTGGTGAAATAGGCATTGCCGAAGCCGCCGTTGCCGCCACGGGCGAGCAGGATCTTCTGGCCGACCTTGGTGAGGTCCGCGATGACGGTCTCACCGTCCTCGTCCAGGATCTGCGTGCCTTCCGGGACTTTGAGCACCATATCCGTGCCCTTCCCGCCGGCGCGGTTCTTGCCCATGCCGTGCTCGCCCTTCTTGGCCTTGAAGTGCTGCTGGTAACGGTAATCGATGAGGGTGTTCAGCCCCTCGACGCATTCCGCCCACACGTCACCACCGCGTCCGCCGTCGCCCCCATCCGGGCCGCCGAACTCGATGAACTTTTCGCGGCGGAACGAGACGCAGCCTGCGCCACCGTCGCCCGAGCGGATATAGATCTTGGCTTGATCGAGAAATTTCATAGCCTGTTCCCTTTACGGGACAAGGCGTGCGGGAGCAACGCGGGGAGATGGGGAAAAGCGCCCCCGGACGAACCGGGAGCGCCTTGTCGTTAACAGGCGAGCGGCAGGTCGGCCGCCTCGGCCACGTCCGGCTCGCGCACGAGGCCGGTGTGGCTCCAGGTCTTCAGGCTCTCCCAGGCCCGCCGGTCGAGGCGGAAATGGTCGACCGGAAACAAGCCGCCCCGCGCGTGGAACGTCATGAGGCCCGAGCCTTGGAAGGCGAAGCCGCACTTTTCCAGAACGCGGCGCGAGGCCGGGTTGATCACGCGCGCAGCCGAGGTGAGCTCATTTCCGTCAGTATAGGCGAAGAACGCGTCGATGAGCGCCCGTGCGGCCTCGGTCGCGTAACCCTCGCTCCAGTGCGGCGTGCCGAGCCAGTAACCGAGAAAGGGGCTGCCATCCTCCGGATTGGTGCTGATGCCGACCATGCCGATGACACTGTTGGGCTTACCCTTCAACGTGATGGCGAGGTCGAGCCCGTCCCCATTTGCGTTCGCCTGCCTCGCGTGAAACACGAACCGCTCGGCGTCTTCCTGCGCGTATGGATGCGGAATTCGCGTCGTCATATCCGCGACCGTTTTCTCACCGGCAAGGCGTACGATGGCTTGGGCGTCGGCAAGGCGGGGCCAGCGCAGCCAAAGGCGGCGTGTTTCCAGGCGGAAAACATCGTCACGGGTGAGGTCGGGAAACATGGTCTTGCTCCGATCCAGATTGGGCCGTCTTTCAGGGGCCCGGAAATGCGAAGGGGAGGTGGTATCCCACCTCCCCTGGCATTTTTTGGATCTGGAGCTCGGCCGTTTTAAGGGCCTGTCGGGAGCTTTGGATCCGCCGGGTTCGGTGTGATACCGGCGGGAGCTCCTTCGCTTTGCTCTCGCCGTTTACTCTGCAGCCTCTTGGGCCGGAATGACCGATACGAACGCTCGGCCTTGTTTCGTAAGGAATCGGACTCGGCCATTGGCCGTGGCAAAGAGCGTATGATCCTTGCCCATGCCGACATTGGCACCGGCATGCCACTTCGTTCCGCGCTGGCGGATGATGATGTTGCCGGCAACGACCTGTTGATCGCCGAACTTCTTGACGCCCAGACGACGGCCGTCGGAATCGCGACCGTTGCGAGACGAACCGCCTGCTTTTTTGTGAGCCATGGGTCTACTCCCGTGTTCTGTGTCAGAGCCGTCGCTTATTCAGCGGAGGCCGGCGCAGCTTCTTCAGCCGCAGCCTTGGTGGTCTTCTTAGCCGCAGCCTTCTTGGGCTTCGCGCCACCGGCGAGGATCTCGGTGATCCGAACGACGGTGTAATCCTGGCGATGCCCGCGCTTGCGGCGCGAATTCTGGCGGCGACGCTTCTTGAAAGCGATAACCTTGTCACCGCGGGTGTGCTTCACCACCTCGCCGGCCACGGTCACGCCCTCGACGAGGGGGGCGCCCACCTGGGTGCTGCCGTCATTGGTGACCATGAGAACCTGGTCGAACGTGACGGCGGTGCCAGGCTCGCCCGCGAGCGTGGCGACGGTGATGACGTCGTTGGCGGCAACGCGATACTGCTTGCCGCCGGTCTTGATCACTGCGAACATCTTCATTCCTCGTGTTCAAACCCAACTCTCCGCGGGAAACCCGCAGGGTCGGCTTTTTGGCAGTTTCCGGCTTCATTCCACGGAGGCCCGAAGGCCGCCGCAACGAAACACGCGGACACAAAGGCCCGCGCGTACAGAGCGCTTCTCTAGGGGAACGTTCCCGCCCTTGTCAACCAAGAACCCTGCGAAAACCCGACAAAAACCCGCCTCGGGGTGCTTGAAGCGGAGTAAGACGCATGATATCCACCCCGCCTCAACCAGCGGGGCTTTGGCCCTTCGCGACCCGGAGAGGTGGCAGAGTGGTTGAATGCACCGCACTCGAAATGCGGCATACGGGCAACCGTATCGGGAGTTCGAATCTCCCCCTCTCCGCCATTTAACTCTATAATTTCATTATGATTTCTTAGAGTTTGACCGGGGCCGCCGAGACATCCAAAACAGCCCAATAGATCAGTCCGTCACACTGGTGCCACAACGACGGGCGATCGACTATGGCGACGATCCGCAAACGCTATTCTTCCTGGCAGGTGCAAGTGCGCCGCCAAGGCTTCCCTCTCTTCGTCAAGACCTTCTCATCTCATGCCGATGCCACCGCTTGGGCAAGGGACAAAGAACGAGCCATTGATCGAGATGAACTGACACCAAGTCATAGAGACTTGAGGCAAATCACCATTCACGACCTACTTTGTCGTTATGAGAAAGAGATTACGGCCAAAAAGAGGGGAAAAGACCGAGAGCAATTCAAGCTGCGCCTTCTGCAATCCCACAACCTTGCAGTCGAGATCTGACCAGCGGATTTCGAACAAGTAAGCGTCCGGATCGGCGGCCTCAAAGCGCCAAGCTCTCCAACGTCGGAACGCGACGGTCCATAACTCACTTTGGCGCTCCGAATCAGCTTTTTCCGGAAAGCCTTGAGACAATTCACAAACTCCACCCGGCATGGATCTTCCGGATTTGTCCTTACCTCAAGTGCGAAAGTCTCAATATAGGCTTGAACTGCATCGGAAGAGATGTGAGCGAGAGCATTGCCAAGCGGTATCTGCAGTGACGAGAAGTTCGAAGGATATCGCCCAAAGGCGGTCATCCAAGCCTTCCATGTAGTCGGGTCAGGCGACCTTACACATGAGGCCCGTGACATGGTCGGCCATCTCTTCCGATAGCATGAATCCAGTAGGTTGACGATAAACTGAAAGGAACACTGCAGCGAACTCAACGAATGAATTTTCGGAGATAAGCGCAAGCTTGAAGCGTTGCTCCATTGAAACCAAGCCAATGACTTGCATGGCAACAATGGCCTGTCGCAGATTGCGCAAAGCCCCACCCAGAGGTAAGAGATCATATCGTGCCAACAGCCTGATGGTCGCTATGACCTCAGAAGACGGTTGACTGACAGCTTCGAGCCGCGGCCAGAGCATGGCAATTTGAGGCCAATCCTGCGCAGATTCTGCTTCGATGAAGCGCACCACGAGCTCTCGTTCCCAGATAGGGACATGAGATACGTCCATACCGACGAAATTGGATCGCAAGCCCGCGAGTATGGATACCAGTTCGGAAAGCAGCGCCTTGTTGTCACTTATCTCAGGCGACAATGCGTCAATGAGATCACTATCTCCGACCAAAGCTGGAGATGACGATCAAGGCCGCCATGAGACGGCTGCGCGATGGATTGCTCTCGAGTGACGAAGAAGCAAGGGTCGCGCGAAGCCAGCGAAAGAGTGCGACCAAGCGCAACGAAGGTTGGCCGCTGTTTTCAGCCGACCGGCGAACCGATATCACTAATTCACTGATACCTTCCTGGAGGGCGGCGTAGGCAATTTCTTGGCGTTCAGCTTCATCAGTTTCTGCCGGTAAGCCCCTTTTACGTAGAACCTCCTCGGCGAGCTGTAGCGGGCTGATTTCTTCGCCGGGAGCGATAGTAGCATCAAGGGCACGGCGATCTGATTGAGGTACTTCGTCACGGCCGTTTCCAAATCAGATGCTGCGGTTCATCAAGATGATTCCATAACTCAAGAAAAGCGTCGGCAATGAGCTGTCCATCTCCAACGCGCTGCAGCATATGGTGCTTTTTGCCAAGGCTGTTGACGGAAGTGCCAAGAGACCACGCCAGTGATCCCTCGCTAGTCTGAGGAAAGATCAAAAAGCGGTCGTGAAAGTCCCAGCCACGCGCACCGAAGCAACCCCGAAACTCCAGCTCCAATCCCCGAAAGTTACTGTTTGCGTTGCTAAATGCCTCTCGTTGTCGTGAACACATGCAATGGGCGAACGGCTCCATGCCCCTCTTTTTGAAGAGCCTTCCACCCGAGGGAACCGGTGTCTAGTACCGCGATAAAGTTGTCTCCTGCGCTGATGCACAATCAGAATGATAGAAACCCGGACTTTCTGATGGGGCCTCGCCGAGCGCCACGCGAAATGAGACTGCCAAACCACGTGGACTTTACCGACTTTGGTGAATGGTAAGGCCCGAGCTTGCCAATCGAGCTGTGTGACGGCAATTTCAGCTTAACAAGACGTTCAGCGGGTATTTGCCGGCGATACATCGCATCTGTGGAAAGCCGGCGGTCAACGCATCTCGGCAAGTGTTTGGCGCCGTACCTCCGATACAGGGGTCTGGGTGTCGAAGGTGTCTCCCGCAAGTAGGGTCGTCGACGCACCCTGCACTCGTGCATGCTCGCCAAGCCTATCGATCGCTGCGCGCCGCACCTCGCGCAGCTTGGCGGATAGATCGTCCGAGAACTACACGAAGCACTTACCCAGATGCAGGTCGCTCGAATCTATGAATCGGAAGGTCATCAAGAATTTCTATTCTGCCCTGCCATGTGACGCGCGCGCAATTGCCTCGTCCAGCCTTGTGCGCGCGGTCGCGGCAAGCCGCTCGACGCCCAGAAGTCGGGCCATGCCACGAGCCGGATCTGGCATGTCGAGTAGATCAGGATTGTCGATGACGACCGATGCGAGCTCGGCAAGGGGAATGTCGGCAATTGCACGCCGCGACTCTTCATTCGCAGAAGGGCGGTAGCTCAGCACATCCACTATGTGCCCCTTCTTCCATACGAAAACCCCGCTGGATTCGCTCGTCGTATCGTAGCTGCGCAGGTGGAGGTCGATCCTCTCGCGAATGCGGCCGCCTGTTCGCAACCAGCCGTGCGCTCGCGCGACACGTTGCGCCAGCACGTCGGCTGGCAGAGGGCTCTCTGCGTCCATCACGATCTCAATCATCTCCCTAAGCGTATCGCTATAGACGAACTCGTAAAAGAGATCTGGCTCTGCCTTGAACATCGAAAGATCGGTCACGCGATATCCAAAATTGCTGGCCGGCGTGGGCTCTACTGCAGGAGGAGACGTCAGAGAGATAACTGGTGCGTCCGAAACTGAGAAGTCAGACGACGAAACGAGTTCGGCTTCGTCCGCAGTTGGTGGCGGCGTGACGTCGATTGCCGACGGCAAATCCTCATCTCGAATTTCCTCGATCCCCTCGACCTCGTGCCCCAAGTCCCAATGCGTTTCGGCCGCTGCTTCCTCCACCGCCCGCCGCTCACGACTGGACTGGAGCAACGCTTCAAGGTTTTCGTGCAGCCGTTCGGAACAGCCCTTGGCATCGAACCACCATTCCGTCGACCAGACCCGGAGTATGTTCCACCCTAACCCTCGCAGAACCTGTTCGCGTACCTTGTCGCGGTCACGCGCGGTCGCCGACCCATGATAGGTCGCGCCGTCGCACTCAACGCCCGCCAGATAGGCACCTGCGAGGTCCGGATGCCGGACACCGAGATCGATGCGGAAACCGGAGATGCCAACCTGCGGCACGACCATCCATCCGCGCCGCTCCAGTTGCGACGCGACCGCTTCCTCAAAAGGAGAATCGAATCCGCCGACAGAGCCGCGGTCCTCGGCGGGCAGCGCAATCGCGCCGCGCTCTGCATAGTCGAGAAAGACTTTGAGGTGATTGACCGCAAGCGCCTTCGTCCGACTCGGGTCGATCTGATCGGCTGTAAATCCTGAGAAGACGATCAGTTCCTGCCTTGCGCGAGTCACGGCCACGTTGAGCCGCCGTTCGCCGCCATCGCGGTTCAATGCGCCGAAGTCCATGGTCAGTTTCCCTGCCATGTCCTTCCAGAAGGTGATCGAGAACAGAATCACGTCCCGCTCGTCGCCTTGCACGTTTTCCAGGTTCTTCACGATAGTCGGCTCGACCCGCGCTTCGGCGAAGAACCATTCGAGTTCCGGCTTCTCCCTCCGTGCCGAGTCGAGCAGGTCCAGGATCAGCGACTGTTGCTGCGCATTGAAGGTGATAATGCCGAGTGTCGGGCGTTCCCGCTCCGTCATCTTCAGCCAGCGTTCCATGCGGGCCACCGCCTCGGCAACCACAGCTTCCGCCTCGATGCGGTTGGTCCGGCTCTTGCCGCGATCGTAGATGCCGCCCGGAACCTTGTGTAGGCTGACCGCCCGGTCCTCGACCGCCGGCGATGGGAAGGTCACCAGACGATTCTGGTAGTAGTGATGGTTGGAGAAGGCTATCAGGGACTCACTACGGCTGCGATAGTGCCACCTCAGGTCGCGCACCGGGATACCCGACGCTCTCGCCTCGTCTAGGATACTCTCCAGATCCTTCTCGTGATCGGCGACATCGTCCTCGTCCTCGTCCTCGTTGCGGCCGAAGAAGTTTGTCGGCGGCAGCTGCTTCGGATCGCCGACGATGATTGTCTGTCGTCCGCGGGCAATCGCGCCGACCGCGTCCCAGGTCGTGATCTGCGAGGCTTCGTCAAAGATCACTACATCGAACAGCGCCTGGTTCGGCGGCAGGTATTGGGCGATAGACAGAGGCGACATCAGCATGCAGGGCGCGAGCTTTGGGAAGGCCTGCGGCATCTTATCGATCATGTCGCGGATCGACTGGCTCGGCCTCTGCAGTTCCATCTGGTGGCGAAGAAGTCCCAGCTCGGAGTTTCGTGGAACACCCGTCACGGCAGGGAGCCCGTGGGCCACCGCGCTGATGACGCGACGAGTCGCATGCGTCCGCACCATGTCGTCGATCTCGCGAAACTCCTTGATGGCATTCTCGTGCTGGAAGCGTCTGAATGCTCTCAGGATCGGATCGGCGTCCAGAACCTTGGGCAACCACCAGCGGGCATATGCCAGCCGGAATACCGAGCGTGTCTCACCGGGAGCGGCCGTCCGGGCTTCCAGTGCTTCAACCAGCGGTCCGAGCCCATTGTGGACAGCGCGTCGTCGGACGCCGCACCAAGCGGACCAGTTGCGCAGAAGATTGCGCGCCTCGGCAAGGCCCGTCATCTGCTCGACGATCCCTCGCAGGCTCACCTGCGAACTGAGCTCCCTGCCGGCAACCTCGGAGAATCGTTTTCTGGCCGCATCCATGCCCTGCATCGCCGCGAGGAATTTGGTACCGACATGCCGCAGTTGATCATCCGGATTTCCGCGTAGGCAGGGTGCGACGGCCTGGAGCATGGGCCGGATTTCTTCCGGGCTTAGTCCGGGCAGTCGCAATGCGTCGCGAAGCGCGCTGGCGAGGTCGAGTATTTCCGCAGCCACAGCGGTGTCAGTCGCGAGACCTTGCACTGGTAATGGCTTGCCGGCGAGCAAGTTGCTGTCGATGCTTGCCAGACATTCCTTCATGCGACGCAAAGGAGGCAGGTCGCGAGCTGGATCGCCATTGCCCTTGCTCGCATAGCCTTGCAACAGCTTCTTAATCTTCCGCTTACCCAGGATCGATTTCGGCCAGAAAGATGCCTCGGCATCTCGCCACTGGCGCTCCAGGGTTTCTGCGTCGATGTCGCGCACAGCGCTCTCCGGGTAGGCTGCCGCCGCGCTTCCTTCTGCTTGCCGGTACTCTTTGATCGAACGGCTCAAATCCGCAAGAGCGCCACTCATCTGTGCGAAATCCCGATCAAAAGTCACGGAGATGTCACGCCCCCTGCTGCGATGCAGCCCAGTCGCGAGCGTCGAAAGCGCCGCCAGTTGGTCGAAGGAGTTGTCGTCCGGTTGAACGCGACCAAGACAGGTCAGGTAGGCGGAGGCGGCTTCCTGCAGAATTTCTGCGGCATTGTGCAAAGACTGTGCCGTGGCGATCAATGTATCTTGCCAGCCGGAAGACCAGTCTTGTGCGTCGACAAGATCAAGAGCGGGATGTCGCTCGACAGACGCGAAGACCAATCCGGCTTCCGCCGCCATGTCCTCCAGCGCCTGTAGGGTCGCCGCGTCGTGAGCATCACGCTCAGCCCATGAAAAATCGGGAGCTGGCGTGTCGCTGGCCTTCAGTGCGATGCCGAGTGCTAGGTACGGTGTCCAGCCGTTCGTATAGCGCCTGTGCAAGGCATCGACATAGGCATTCAACTGGTCGCGGTGAATCCTGAGCCGCTCGTTAACAGCCACCCATTCCGAGGCGTCGATGCCGTTCCCGTGTTCCCAAGCTGCCTTAAGTTGCCCGAGGAAATGCTTTCGATCTGCCTTGTTAGAATGTAGTTCTATGCACTGATTGCCAAGACCGTGCTCGCGAAGGCGCCGGTAGACGACGTCGAGCGCTGCTGTCTTCTCGGCGACAAAAAGCACTGTCCTTCCTTTCGCAAGGCAATTCGCGATCATGTTGGCGATGGTCTGGCTCTTGCCTGTCCCTGGCGGCCCGACAATAACGAAATCCTGGCCCTCAGCAGCGGCAAGGCTCGCCGCAGTCTGGGATGAATCAGCCGGAAGCAGGGAGATGATGTCAGATGGTGCGTAGGTACGATCGAGCTCGCGCTCGTCTCGGAATGACGGCGATCCTTCACCTTGGGTAAACGATTGTTCCGGCGTGTCGATCAAATGACGCACGACCCGGTTCTGGCGGAGTGCATCGGTCCGCTCGACCAAGTCCTTCCACATTAGGAACTTTGCGAAGGAAAAGGTCGAAAGAGCGGTTTCGTCTATCACCTCCATGCCCGGAACTTCGCGAACCGCGCTCCGCATGGCCGCGAGTAGTTGCGGAACGTCAACGCCATTGTCGTCAACCGGCAGGTCGCCCGAGAACTGCGGCAGCTTGAGATCGAAATCACGCTCCAGAAACTGCAGCAAGGTGGCGTTGAAACGCGGCTCGTCCTCATGGAACCGTATGGTGAAGCGCGAACTGGCGCTGCGGCGCTCCAGGCGCACCGGCACGAGGAGGAGAGGCGCACGGTAACTGCGTTCGTCCTCAGGCTTCTTCTTCCACCGTAGGAAGCCCACGGCCAGGAACAGCGTGTTGGCGCCACCTTCAGCAAAGTCGTTGCGCACCTGCCTGTGGAGGTCGATGAGCCGTGATTCGAGCTGTTTGGCATCAAGCGGCGAGGGAAGCTCGTCGCGAAGCAGAGCCTCCGCCGCAAAGGTCCGCTGGATATCGCGGCCGTGCACATCGCGGTACAGCGCCGCGTCCCGTTCGCCGAGCGGATTCTGCTCCGGCAGCGAGATGACGCGAATCGCAGCACCTCCCGCAAGCCGGTCCTCCAAATAGGCGATGTCGGTACACAAGAATGGGATGGTTTTCTTCGAGTCCGGGAAGTTCAGGAGCCGGTTGCGCAGCGTCAAGTCGAGAAGCTTCTTCTGCCACCGGCTGATCCGATCCGCCGCAGTGGTCGGTTTTTCCTCAACCATCTCCTTAGGGAAATCGCCAAGTGACGGTGGCGCAGGCAGTGGAAGGTCCGCAACGGGCTGCGGTTCGTCCTCCGGCATCGACCTTCGAAGCGGTTCATGTGAAGCCAGAGGTGTGATGCCGCCACTACGCGCACGGCGCACATCGATGGCGGCGACGAAGGCCTGCGCTTCTTCTTCGGCGAGACGCCGGTCGAGCGCGCGCTGCGCTGCCTCCATCGTCATAGCGGGGCGATGCGTCACTCCAGTGGTCTCAAAGACGATCAACTCTCGGGAGGCAAGTGCCTTGCGTACCTCTATCTGGTCTGTCTCGATCGCGCTGCCGAATGTGCGCTTTACCAACCAGACGCCCGCAGCAGCATGCCCGTTGAACATAAGAATAACGGGATGCAGACCCGCTGCTTCCAGCGCGGCAGTAAAAAGAAGTGTGGTGTCGAGGCAGGTCGCCAGCAATTCCTCGGCGATCGTCCCAGGCCTTCTGATCTTCTGCCCACGACTTTCAAAGCTAGCCGGGGGCTCTGCATAGTGGAGGCCCATAGAAACGATGGCTGAGTAGATCGCGGCAGCCAGCATGAAGACGCGCTTCGGATCCTGCGACTGATAGCCATCGAGCCCCAAGGGATGACCGTGGGCAGTCAGGCGCTCGGCGGCCTTTCTCAACAGCGACGAGACCGCCGGATCGTTCGGCATCACAAAGGCCGGCAGCAATTGCGCCATATCGGCAACACCACCCCATTCATCCCGGGCAAGGAGCCGCACTGCGTGACGATGCTCGTCAAGGATCTCGGAACCGGCGATGAGTCGAAGTGTGATCTCGCCTCGCTCTGCCTCGTTAAGCCCCGCCAGATAGCCAGCATCGAGTTCGACCTTCCGATCGCCGAGCGGGAGGTGATCGCCGGGAATGACGCGATCAATCGTCCACGTCTTAGGGCGCAGGAAAGCGGGAGTAGATGAGAGTTCTAATCGAAGCGCCTGCACCTCGCGGTCCGATTGGTTTTCGACGCCTATGCTCCGAAGCACGGGGATAGCGTTCTGGTAGGAAGCATAGGTAAAGCTGGATGCAATATCGGCAAAGATCTTCGGTGACCGCAGTTTCTCGACCGCTGTCGTATCAATCGCTAAATGTTGTTGATCGTGCGGTGCCATCGGCGCCCTCCCCCACCGCACACTATCGCTACTTTATATGAACGCGAAAGTTGTAATTTTCTCAGGGGCAATAGTTCCTGAAGGTAAAGCGCCTCTCCCTCGGGGGCGATTTCCGTCGCGGCCCTCTAGCGGGCCGACAATGTTAAAATGCTGCACCGCACATTGTGTTTATATAGTCCTAATTCAGAAGGCTATCCAATACGTTCCTCTCATTGCCTAAGAGTAGATCATACAATTTCATCTTTAGAAGAACTCGCACTGGATCGGATCGGTGCCCTCGTTAAGCTCGTTCACCGTGCCCGGAATGTATTACGTCCCACCATCGGCGAACTCGACCCGGTGTTGAGTTGTCGCCTTCTGATTGAAGTTCTTGCGCTGTCGTCCGCCACCCTGGCGCCCTCCCTGTTCCTAGGTTCCGGGTCCGCAATGAGGCACCCCGCGAGGGGCTCAAACTCAGAACCCTGTTCTCCCACATAGCTTCCCTGTTTAGCAAAAATCTTCCCTGTTTATCTTGCGCAGCCCTAACAGCATAAGCCGCTGATATTGTTGTGAAATACAGCAGTTAGGCCTGTTTGAAGCCAAGCCAGTTAGGCGAACTTCCCAGTATTTTCGCTGAAAACAGGGAACACGACTGGAGACAGGTTCGCGGGTGACTGCCTCCACCGCCAAAAATTATGTCTAATTTTCTGAAATTAAACGATAATTTCAATCGCTCTGGTCTACGGCCCCAACAAGGGGCCTATCAGAGTACTCCCGTTGGCAAGCGGGTCGAAGGTCCTCTGCCCGCCGGATGCATTTTTCCCTGCTAGATGAATAAGGGCGTTTCCTCGGCACGCGCCAAGTTGGCGCCACACGTGCCGAAAAACGCGAAATCCCGGCTATGCCTCCACTTTCAAGCCGACGTCGCCCCTGCGCGTAATGACAGAAAGCGCTGCGGACGCGCCGACGCGTTGGACTTTCACGTCGAGCGCTCCGCCGGCGATCGATAGTCCCCGCAGCGTCAGCTCGTCGAGAAAGTCCGGCAGGAAAGGCCGATCGAAAACGACGTGACGTTCCTC
The DNA here is from genome assembly GCF_003290125.1 of Microvirga flavescens. Taxonomy (GTDB): domain Bacteria; phylum Pseudomonadota; class Alphaproteobacteria; order Rhizobiales; family Beijerinckiaceae; genus Microvirga; species Microvirga flavescens. Next base: position 1,006,779 of record NZ_QMKH01000001.1, on the reverse strand, counting down.
GACATCGAAGCCGAGACCAAGAGATGCCTGCAACAGGGCGAGCGGAGCCGCCGCTGCCCATGCCTGGGGAGAACAGGCTACGGGATAGGAGACTGGTCCCTGGCAGCGCTGTCGCGAGAACCCGCAAAACAATTCCGGGATGCGTCTCAAATCGAAATAGATGGAGGCTCGGAACAGGCCCTCGAAAATCCGGGCCGTCTCGGCGCGGAAGCCGTAGCGCCTCAGTCCCAGAGCAATCAATGCATTGTCATGTGGCCAGACCGAGCCATTGTGATAGCTCATGGGATTGAAGCGGGCCTCCCCGATACCGAGCGTCCGGACGCCCCAACCGGAGAACGAGGTGTTGGCCATCAGAGTGTCCACGACTGCGCCGGCTCGCTCGGGAAATGCGATACCGGCAAAAAGCGCGTGCCCGGCATTGGACGTTCGCACCCGGCAAGGCCGCTTTTCGCCGTCAAGGGCAAGAACATACGTTCCGAGTGCCGGATCGAAGAATGCGGCGTCAAACGCCGTGCGCAAGGCATCGGCTCGGGCATCGCATCCGGCAGCTTCGGAAACGCTGCCCAATGCTCGCGCCAACGTGGCTCCGGCACGCCATGCCGCATAAGCATAAGCTTGTACTTCGACGAGGGCGATCGGGCCTTGCGCAAGGCGACCATCCGCATGGAAGACGGAGTCGTGACTATCCTTCCAACCTTGGTTCACAAGGCCGTCGCCTCGGCGTCGACCGTACTCGACAAAACCGTCTCCGTCCCGATCGCCGTAATCCTTCAGCCAGCCGAGCGCCGCTTTGACAGCCGGCCATAGCATCCGGGCCGTTTCGATATCGCCACTGCGCTCGAGATAGGCTCCGGCCAGCATCACGAACAGCGGAGTTGAGTCCACGCTGCCGTAGTAGCGCCGGAACGGCACCTCCCCAAGCTCCGCCATTTCACCGAAGCGAACCTCGTGGAGAATCTTCCCCGGTTCGGCATCGGCTTCAGGATCAAGCACCTGTGCCTGATTTCTCGCCAGGTGAAGAAGGACGCCACGGGCGATCGATGAATCCACCCACAGAGTCTCGAATGCAGTGATCAGGGCGTCGCGTCCAAATACGGTGCTGAACCAGGGCACCCCGGCGTAAGGATAAGCTCCCTCAGGCGTATCCGTGACCAGAATAGCCAGATCGCCTATCGCCCGTCCAATCCCCTCATTGAAGTGCTGGTTCGATGACACGACAGCTGCGGCCCGAGCGAAGCGAGCGCGAAGATCGGACCGGGATCTTTTTAGTGCGGAGCGAAAGGAAAGACGGGGGCTGAGACCAGGCTGCCTTCCGTCGCAGCGAATTTCCATGAAGACGGTGAAGGTTTCCCCCGGCGCGAGATCGATCCGGTACAACCCTCTGTCAGCGGCGAGTTCAGTCGGCGGCGGCTCGAAGGCGAGCGAGGTTCGGCGAATTTCGTCGTCGAGGCCCGTATAGGCGAGATGAACCCTGTCGTGCTCGACCACAGGCGTTGCGCGTGTCCCGCGGCGGAGCCTCTTTTCTCCCCGCACTTCGAAAAGATCCGCGAAATCCGCATCGAATTTGAGGGCGATGTCGAAGCTGTGCCGTACCACATCGAAATTGCGAACCAAGAGGCTCTCGTGACAAGCTGATCGATAAAGAAAACGCGAGCGGCGGATGTGGATCAGGTCATGAAGCACTTCATTCGATCCCTCCCGAGCGGGAAGATCGGGATTTGTCAGGTCGCAGGTCAGCGTCGCGTTGTCGTCCCGAACAGTGGAGCTGAGCAGAAGCGGACGCACTCCTTCGATCGTCAGGATGAAGCGGGAAAGATGCCGCGTATCGCGGTGAAACAGACCGTGGTGGCCAGACAACCCGGGAACGGCATCGCCATGGGCGTCGAAGACGGCAAAGGTATCGTCATGCTTCAACGTCCGCGGCGTCGTTTCGATCTGGGATGCTGCGGCCGAGATGACGTAGTCCGGTTCCTCAGATTTTTGAGGAACCAGTTTGATGACAGCAGCTGCGTCAGAGTGCGGCATTACGACTTCCGTTGACAACCTTGAGCTCGGGCTTCAGCGGTGCAGGCGCGGCGAGATTCTCATAGATCGCCGCATAATCGCGCGCCATACGTTCCGCCGTGAAGCGTTTCTCGAAGATGCGCCGAATGGTGGCACGATCAAGGCGATCAAGATCGCTCACACGCGAGACGGCCTCCCCGACGGAAGAGACAATGTAGCCTGTAACGCCATTATCCAGAACTTCCGGAACGGACCCGCACGCAAAAGCGATAACCGGTGTTCCGCAGGACATGGCCTCGATCATGACGAGACCGAATGGCTCCGGCCAATCGATCGGAAAGAGCAAAGCTTTCGCTCCGCCGAGGAAACTCGCCTTCTCGCGCTCGTTAATCTCACCGATAAATTCGACACCTGGGGTCGCTTTGATCATTGGGGAGATCACATCCTCCCAATAGCCGACGTCCGCACGGTCCACCTTGGCGGCAATCTTCAACGGAAGACCGGCGCGCGCGGCAATTTCGATGGCACGATCCGGTCGCTTTTCTGGCGAAATGCGTCCGAGAAAAGCCAGATAACCTTCTGGCTTCGGATTGAACGGTAAAAGATTGATTGGAAGTCCGTGATGAACCGTTGCAACCCAATTCACCGGCGGCATGGGCAAGCGCTGATGATCCGAGATCGAGACGAGAGGATATTCCACGAAAGCCGAGTAGAGGCGGTCGGCTGCCGGCAGATCGACGCGTCCATGCAGAGTCGTCAGACAGCGATGGGCCGTTTTCCGAAGCACAGGATACGGCAACGCCTCAAGGTGGTTATGAATCACGTCGAATTCGTTCGCGCGCTGGCGAACGTTCTCCAGCATGAGGAGGTGGTAGATCAAGGGGTCTACCGGACCCGCCGACAACCTCAAGCCCGTCTCGCACACAGATGAAAGTTGCGCGGACGTCCGGGAATCTCCACTCGCGAACAACGTCACTTCATGACCGGCGCGAACCAGCTCTTCTGTAAGGTATGAGACAATACGCTCCGTTCCGCCATAGTAGCGTGGTGGAACGCTTTCGATGAGGGGCGCGATCTGGGCAATACGCATGACACTCTCCTCGCGAGTCACCGAAGGTGGAATATCGCCTTCAACGGACAAAAGTCGGTTTCTGACTCGGCATTACTGGCGACGCAGTGCTCACTTACCGTTCGACCCGTCCTAATCCACGAGTCTGTGACAACAAGTGGCGAAAATTCGGCCATGAACGTTGGCGAAGAGGAATTCTCAGGTTCATTGAGTTAGTGGCTGGAGCATTGACCAATCTGTCTCATCCCCTTCCCCTTCGCCCGGCGGGTTTACGATGGCCGTCGCCATCGTGCCGCCACTGTCAAGAAAGTGGAATTCAGCTGCTACGCCCAATTCGTTCCGTCTTATCGACTGCAATGAGGAACGCTGAAGAAATTGCGACACTGGAACGGCGGCGTTTCAAATGCGGCCCAGCAGAAGCAACACGAGAAGAACGATTAGCACCACACCCAGGATACCGCTCGGACCATAGCCCCAATTCTGGCTGTGCGGCCAACGAGGAATCGCGCCTATCAGGAGAAGAATCAAAATGACGAGGAGGATAGTGACCATGACCGGACCCCATGCAGACCGCATCAAGTGCGCAAAACTACCATTTTTAGGGTGAGCCTGCCATCAATGTTATGAGCCTTGTCTCGCCGCCATTCATTTTCGGCTCGCCTCAGGCCTCTTGCGAATTCAGCTCATCGCAACTGAAGCATAGAGGAAAGATAAAACTTCCCTCGCCAAGATTGTCGTTCGGGAGGCGCTCTGGAACACGATGAGAACCCGGACGTTTTTCCGCTGATTCTTTTCTGAAGGAGGCAGTCATGGTTGATCGCCCGGTCGCATCTCCCTCCGAAGACAGCCGTACAATCCTTCTCAACAGAGTGGCATGGGGTGCCGTTTTTGCTGGCGTGGTTTTGGCTCTCGTCACTCAGCTCATTCTCAACATGATCGGACTGGGAATCGGAGTTTCGACCCTCAATCCAACGGCAGGCGCGAATGCAAACCCATCCCCGATGTCCCTGTCCATCGGCGCCGGATTGTGGTTCGTGCTCTCCGGTGTCGTCGCTGCTTTCGCAGGCGGTTACGCCGCCGGAAGGCTTGCTGGGAAGCCGAAGCAATCAACAGGGGGCTGGCATGGGCTAACAACATGGGCCCTGACGACCCTGATCGTGTTCTATCTTCTGACCTCTGCCGCAAGCAGTCTTGCTGGAAGCGCATATGGAACGCTTGCAGACGTCGTTGGCGGCGTCGGTCGAGCCATGGGGCCAACCGCGCAAACCGCCATACAGGCGGCGGCGCCATCGCTGTCGCGGAGTGTCGACCCCTTCCTTGCAATCGAGAACCAAATCCGCGGCGTCGCGGTGGGCAACGATCCAGCCGCGCTAAGGGATGCCGCTGTGACAGCCGTTCGCGATTTTCTGTCGGGTGATCCGGCACAAGCTCAAGCTGTCCGCGATCGTGCTACTTTAGCTCTCGCCCGTGTGCAAAGCATCCCAGAGGACCAAGCACGAGCACGGGTTCAACAGTTTGAACAGGAGTACCGCCAAGCCGTCGACCGGGCCGCGTTGCAAGCGAGACAAGCGGCCGACGCGGCCGCGAGGGGTGTTTCGCGCGCGGCCTTGTTCGGTTCGTTTGCTTTGCTTCTGGGGGCGCTGGCAAGTTGGCTCGGAGGCCGCGCCGGTACGGTGTATTCAACCCCATCCTCCCGCAGCGTGGAGTTTGAAGTGACCCGGGAAGTGTTTGAGCAACCTCACGGATTCTCGACAACTCCTCTTGGCGAGCCGGTCCGGCGCCCTTAGGGAGCGCCCGCGATGAGGGAAAAGCCCCATCTCCTTAACAATCTGCGACCGTTCCACGGAGGAGCGAAACGATCGTCTTATGGCGGTCGCGACACACGCTCACAACCATATGGCTACGCGATCTTTTCGGGATCTACGCCCTGGTCTCGTCGATGAGATCGAAGCATTCTTCAAACTATACAACAAGTTTTCCCAGAAACGGTTTCGCTCCATCGCGCGTCGGGGGCCGAAGCAAGCTCTCAACCTCATTGAAAATGGGATGAAGTTATATCAGCGGGCAGGAGGAGAGATCGAAGGGAAGAAGTAGTAGGCTCAACGGGAGGGATAGATAGCATCATGAATCGAATAGGTCACTTTGGCCCGGATCAAATTCAGATCCTGCAACAAGCCTATCATCAGGCACTTCACGAACTCACCGAGGAGACTTCTGACCACGTAGTCCCAGCGCGCCAAGTGCGGCGCCTGCTGGCACGTCTCATCATCGAAGCGGCGGGTAAAGGACAGAGCGACCCTCAGGTCCTTTCGGAAACTGCGCTGAAGGTGCTTGAGTCAGAACATCTCCCCAAGGGAGAATAGTGTCGTCAATTTTTTTAGGCCATTCGTGGTCGAGGATCACATTCGACGCTTCGCCTTTCGCGAGACGCTGGACTTCGACTGGACGATATCGGGAGACAAGACGTGAACCGCTCGCTCATCATCTTTCTGCACGGAGTCGGTAGCCGGGGTGCGGATCTCGCGCCGATCGGCGGTCTCTGGCGGCAGACGTTGCCGTCGACGGATTTCGCTGCGCCGGATGCACCGTTCATGTTCGACCAAGGCGGCCCGGGCCGGCAGTGGTTCAGCGTTCGTGGCGTCACCGAGGCCAACCGTCCAGAGCGTGTGGCGCAGGCCCGCGCGGCCTTCGATGCGACCATTGCCGCGATCGTTGCCGAGCATGGACTGACAGACCATCCCGAGCGGATTGCGCTGATCGGCTTCTCGCAGGGAGCGATCATGGCGCTGGACGTTCTCGCCTCCGGTCGCTGGCCCATAGCGGCTGTCGTCGCCTTCTCGGGGCGTCTGGCCTCGCCCGAGCCGATTACGCCGTCATTGACGACGAAGACGCTGCTTGTTCACGGTTCGGCCGATCCGATCATGCCCGTGCGTGAGAGCGAACTTGCCGAAATCCGTCTTCGCGACGCCGGCGTCGCTGTGGCCCGCGGCGTCTATCCCGGCCTCGGCCATTCGATATCCGGGGAAGGTGCGGAGCTGGCATCGCACATGCTGGCCGAGACGCTGATGGAGACGAAGGCGAAATGACCGCGACCTGCACGGCTAGTGACTAGATATGCCGGTCCAGCGGGATCCTGCTCACAATCCAAAGCACCTTCGCAGGGGAGCCGGTCTTGTTTCGCACCGCATGCGGCTCGCACCCGTCGAATAGAAAGCTGTCCCCCTCAAACAAATCGCACTTCCGTCCCTTGACCTCCAGTTCCACTTCACCCTCGAGGACTAAGCCCGCCTTGTCGGAAAGGGAGCTCAGCGGGGCGTCACCCGTGGAGCCGTAAGGAGGGATATGCAGGATCATGATTTCGAGGTTCTTTGAGGTCCCTGTCGAAATAAGCTCCTTTGTAAGATGCCCCAGATCGCAAAAGGGGCGGCGATCCTTGCGGCGAATAAAGTCTGGATCGTCGTGCCGGGAAGGAACGTTCGGAAAGAGGGTGCTTACCGTGGTGCCAAGCGCGGCCTGAATCTTGGTGATCACCTTGAGAGACGGGTTGGCAATATTACGCTCGATCTGGCTGAGCGTCCCTGTAGACACACCTGCCTGCTCGGATAATTCCTTAAGGGACATGCCGCGCGCCTGTCTCAGCGTTTTGATGCGGTCGCCCGGAAACGGCGTTTGCGCAGCCCCTTCCGAGGCACTGGCGGGCCGCAACCTTTGATCGAGCTGCTCACTTTCATATGACAAGGCATTCATCCCTATAAATGTGTATTTATGACCGCTGGCAGCACAAAATCACCGCCTCAACTTTGTTGCATTATTTAGTGCGGCGCGGCCTTGAAAGCTAGATAGGCAATTTTATCACCCGTTGCAGCGGCCTGGTTCGCCTGCAACGGATAGGCGAGCAGAATCCCCGATTCCGGTGCCAGGATCCGCTCCATCTCGGTGCCCCAGATGTCCCGGAGGATTGCCAATGTATCCCCCTTCACGACCGGCTCGCCGCACGCTGCGGTGAAGGAGCAGATCCCTCCCTTGCGCGCGCTCAATGTCGTATAGTCCATGATATCTTCGAAGAAGACATCCATGGTCGTGGCCTCAACTTCGCCGGGAAGCATCTTCAGGCTCTTGAGGACATTCAGGATACCCACGACGCCCGTTCGGATCGATGTCTCGTCCAGGCGGCGGGAAAAGACAAACTCGGGAGTGATGCTGGGCTTGCCCCTGGAAACGCAATACCCTCGGAGCGTGCCCTTGTGGGCGGTCCCGGCATTGAGAATGGGATAACCGAATGCACGTGCCATCCGAATGGATGTTTCACGAACGTCCGGGTCCCCATCCTCCCCGACAATGGTGAAATGGATGGATGGCGGGTTGCAGGAATGACAGTCGATGACGTAGTCCGCGCGATCGAGCAGCTCCTGCGTGATAACGCGTGCGACCTTGTGAGATAACGTCCCGCCATCGGCCCCGGGAAACACGCGGTTCATATCCTGGAAGTCATGCGGTGTAACGCGTGTCGAGGCATGAAAGGCCCAAGGGTTGAGCTGCGGAGCGAGGATGATAGTTCCTTTGACTGCCGCGGGGTCTAGATGTTCCTGAAGCAGACGCCGGCAAATATCGATCGTGACGATCTCGATACCGTGAAGCCCACCCTCCACCAGAAGGACGGGGCCGGGCTCCCGGCCATTCACCACCGCAATCGGAATCGTTATCTCCCGGCCATCCATCCCAAACGCTACCGCCAAGGTTCCAGTTAGAGAGGCGCCGGGCGCTGCTTCGATTGATCCGATCTTAAACATGATGTTCCTGCATTCTTATTCTGCGTGGCGATGGCGGTTCAGGCTGCCTCATGTGTCTCGATCGGCACGGCTTCACCGACGATCTCGCCGGCATGCGTCGGGTAGTAATTGCAGCGGAGGGCGGCGATAAAGGCGTTATCGTGCGGAGAGCGGATCTCCTCGGTCGTCTCACCGAACATATTGATCATACGTCCGAGAAGCTGCCCCTTTGAGACGATAGTGCCCACCTTGCAGGCAGGAACGAACATGCCGCCTTCGCGATTGTGAATGAAGGTCCCATCGCTGACGATCGTATATTCCTTCTGCCTTGGAGCGGGCCCTGGAAGAATACCGACGGCTTTCATGAAGCCATCGATTGAAGTCAGATAATCCTGCAGGTTTTGGTCTGTGAAGGTTCCGCCGCCACACTCAATCGTCACGGCAGGAACGCCGAGTCGCAATGCTTCCGCCGTGACGGTCGCGCCAAGGCCATCCCTCTCCTTGGCGCGCCAGATGGTGCTGCACCCCACTTGCTTCGCCAGTTCTTTGGACCGCTGAACGACCTCGCTGCCATCATCTTTGTAGATGACGTAGAATGGCACCTCGGCACCAATGCCGCCGCTGTGCAGATCAATGATGTAATCTGCCTTTCCAATCTCGGTGCGGAGAACGGCCGCAAGCTGAAAACTATACGAACCGCCCATGCTTCCCGGAAACAGGCGATTCAGATTCTGTCCGTCGATATACGACACACGCGATCTGAAGTTGAACGAAGGCGGGTTGGCCACCGGAACGGCGATGATTGTGCCGCTCAATTCATTGACGTCGACATTCTGCATGAAGTTGATGATGGCGGCGGCGCCACCGTATTCTTCTCCATGAACACAAGCCTGAAGCCAGACTGTCGGTCCTTTTTTCCTCCCGGTTGCGATCAGAACGGGAAGATTGATCGGGGACGCATCTGCCATGCGCCCGACACGGATCTCGCCTCGCACGATCAACCCGGGTTTTCCGATCGCGGAACCTACCTGAGTGCTCATGTCTAACCCCCTGTTGCTTCGTTGTTCTGCTCATGTTGACGCGCGACCTCCTGCTGGGCCCGCATCTTCGCGCAAATGGAAAGGCGGCGTGCCGCGGCGGGAGACATATCGCTGCCCTGCGATACGGGGGACCACTCCAGATCCTCGTCAGCGCGATGACAGGCAACAAGGCGACCATCCCCAGCTGGCACAAGGGCGGGAGCCTCCACGCGGCATCGATCCGTCGCAAACCGGCATCGAGGATGAAAATGGCACCCGCTCGGTGGGTTTATCGGACTGGGAGGATCTCCCATCGGCGCGAGACGATCCGGCTTGCGGCGAGGATCCGGCTGCGGCACTGCGGCCAGGAGAGTTCGCGTGTAGGGATGCCTGGGGTCGGCAAACAGTGCTTCCTTCGGTGCTGTCTCTACGATGCGGCCCAGATACATCACCGCAACGCGGTCCGCCATGTACCGCACAACCGACAGATCATGAGAGATGAAGAGATAGGACAAGGAGAGCGACGACTGGAGATCCTTCAGCAGATTCGTGATCTGCGCCTGGATCGAGACATCGAGCGCGGAGACAGGCTCGTCGCAAACGATCAGACTCGGATTAAGCGCCAACGCCCGTGCGATGCCGATGCGTTGTCTCTGCCCTCCCGAGAATTCATGAGGGTATCGCTTGGCATGGTAGTCTGCCAAGCCGACTTGATTCATCAGTGCGGCGACGCGCGCCTTCCGCTCGGACGCATCCCCGACACCGTAGATGACCAGCGGCTCTTCCAATATTTCCCCGACCTTCATGCGCGGGTTGAGTGAGGCGAACGGATCTTGAAAGATGATCTGCATCCGGCGCCGCACGTCATGCAGGGCCCGAGCGTTGCTGCTCGTTATATCCATCCCTTCGAATTTGATGGTCCCCGAGGTGATGTTCTGCAATCGAAGGGCCAGTCGTGCGGTGGTCGACTTTCCGCATCCGCTCTCGCCGACAAGGGCGAGGGTCTCACCTCGATTTATCGTGAACGAAACCCCATCGACAGCGCGAACAAGGCTCTTCTCTCCTGAAAGGAAGCTGGAATTGGCGGGGAAGTGCTTCTTGATATCGATGACTTCCATCAGTGGCGCGTTCATTCGGCAAGCTCCCGGCAATTTTCTTCCACGGGCGCACGAATGCAGGCGACGAAATGTCCTTCCGATATTTCGCTCATCCTCGACGCTCCTTCTATTTTGCATTCCGCGATGCAGAAGTCGCACCTCGGGTGGAACCGGCATCCGGTCGGCATTCGGAAAAGCGGCGGAACGCTTCCTTTGATCGCGACAAGACGCTTTGCGTCCTCAGAAATTTTGGGAGTGCTGCCGAGCAGACCGAGCGTATAGGGGTGCTGGGGATCGTCGAAAACATCAGAGACGCTTCCCGTCTCGACAATTCGCCCCGCATACATGACAGCCATGTCGTCAGCCATTTCCGCAACAACGCCGAGATCGTGCGTGATCAAGATGATCGACATTCCGGTCTCATTTTGGAGGCTCTTCAACAATTCCAGAATCTGGGCCTGGACAGTGACGTCCAGTGCGGTTGTCGGCTCGTCTGCAATCAGAACTTCCGGCTCACAGACCAGCGCCATGGCGATCATGACTCTCTGGCGCATTCCTCCCGATAACTGGTGAGGATACTCATCAACGCGCCGCTCTGCGGCAGGTATTCCAACGCGCTTAAGCGCCTTGATCGCCCTTTCCCTGGCCACGCTAAAGGTCACGTCCTTATCGTGTGCCCGAATGGCCTCGATGATCTGGTTGCCGATTGTGAAGGCAGGGTTAAGGCTGGTCATCGGCTCCTGAAAGATCATGGCGATCCGCTTTCCGCGGATCGCCTGCATCTCGGCTTCCGGGACTCCGACGAGCATTTTTCCCTCAAAGTCGATACGACCGTCCGAAACTCTTCCGTTTCCGGGAAGCAACTGCATGATCGAAAGCGAGAGCATTGATTTTCCGCAGCCGCTCTCCCCCACGATCGCTAAGGTTTTCCCTCGCCGCAGCGATATATTCACCCCGTCGACCGCCGCGACTTCACCCGCGTCCGTCCTGAAAGTCGTACGCAATCCTGCAATCGAGAGGACGACGTCGTGTGAAACGGAGTCTGCCCGTAGCTCACTGAAGTATGGTGATGATTTTTGCGTCATGCCCGGACCTCTAGTCGTTCTTCAAATAGGGATCCATGAAGTCTCGGAGTCTGTCTCCAAGATCGTTCACGAGGAGGACGGCCAGGACGATGACGAGGCCGGGGAAGAAGGAGACGGACCACGAGAGGCCGAGATATTTCGAGCCGTCGCTGATCATGCCGCCCCACGTGGGTGTTGGCGGTTGAACGCCGAGACCGAGGAAGCTGAGAGTCGCTTCCACCAGCATCATCCGCGCCATCTCGAATGTGGCGTAGACAATGATGGATGAAAGGATATTGCGCAGAATGTGACGGAACATGATGCGCATATGACCGGCGCCTATCGAGCGAGCCGCCTCGATATATTCAAGGTCGCGGACAGAGATCACCGCTCCGCGAGTAATTCGGGCGAACTGGGGCCACGCGGATAGACCCATGACAATGATCAGGTTCGACAAGGACGGACCGATCACGGCCACGATAGCAATGACGAGAAGAACAACCGGAAAGGCGAGTTGAACATCGATTGCCCGAACGACGGCGCTGTCGACCCGGCCGCGGAAATATCCCGCCACAAGGCCTGCCGTCGTTCCAACGACTGCAGCGACGCAGACCGCAAGAACGCTTGTGATGATTGTCACCCGTGCACCGAAGATGATGCGGGAAAGGATGTCGCGCCCCAACTGGTCCGTCCCAAGAATGTATCCGGAAATTCCGCCGGGCAGGAATGACGGTGGCTTCAGCCGGCGTATGAGAGACTGCGCATAAGGGTCCTTTGGAGCCAGGAACTCGGGAAATGCCGTGCACAGCAGAAGGACGGCCAAAGCGAGAAACGGCAAGAGCGCAGACAGCTTCTTGACGATACGCCGCCTGTTCACCCCATTCGGCACAGTTGGCGACTTTGAAGTTAAAATCATGGTCTACCTCCTGATTGCTCTATTGATACCGAACCCTTGGGTCCATGAGCGCGTAAACGACATCGACCAGGATGTTCACCACGATGAAAACAATTGCGAAGAAGAAGACGACGGCCTGAACGACCGGAAAGTCGCGGGCATAGATGGCCTGAATCGCGAGGCGACCGACGCCCGGCCACGCAAAGACCGTTTCGGTCACGACAACACCACTCATCAGCGCGCCGATCTGCAGGCCGATAACGGTGATCACCGGTATGAAAGCGTTCCGCAGGGAGTGCTTCCAGACAACGATATATTCCTTGAGGCCCTTTGCGCGAGCGGTCCTTACATAGTCGCGGCGGAGTTCATCCAACATGCAGGATCTCGTTACGCGGGCAATAAGCGGGACCAATCCACTGGCGAGCGTAAGGGCCGGCAAGACAAGATTCGAAACCTCGCCGCGTCCGCCAGTCGGAAGCCACCCAAGACCAACGGCAAAGACCATGATCATCAGGATGCCAAGATAGAACGACGGAATCGCTTGGCTGACCGCGACGGCGTTTCTGATAGCTCTATCGACGAGAGAGTTACGCCGCTGAGCCGCAATGACGCCGAAGGGAATGCCGAGCAAGACGGCAAATCCAAGAGATGCGACAGCGAGCTCCGTTGTAGCCGCGAGCCGTTCGAGAACCAACGTGGATGCCGGTTCCCCGAAACGAAGCGACATTCCAAAATCACCGCGAAATGCGTTTTCACAGAAGAGAAGAAGCTGCTCCCAGATCGGCTTGTCCAATCCATGCAGGGCGCGGAATGCTGTGCGCGCCTCGTCGGAGGCATCCATCGGAAGCATCAGCTCCGTGGGATCGCCGCTCAGGCGCGTCAGCAGAAAGCAGATGATCGGAACGGCAATAAGCGTCGGAATCGTGGAGATAAGTCTGCGAATGACGTATTTAAGCATCGCGTGGCTTCTCTTTTAACTGAAAGATGGCGCTCTGGTCGCAGCAGGCGCTCGCGACCAGAGCGGAGTGCTGACATCTATTCGACGGACATGTCGTATACCGCGAACCTCTGATCGCCGCGCGGCACGAAGTTCCTGACCCGCTTGGACACCCCGTAGAGATCGTTGGCCTGATAAAGGTAGATCATGTACGCTTCGTCATGCATCAGCTTCATCGCGGCTTTATAGATGTCGTCGCGTTTCTTCTGATCGAGCTCCTGCGATCCCGCTTTGATCAATTCGTCGAGATTCTTGTCGTTGATGTAGGAGTACCGCCAGGTCGACAGATATGACGACAGCATCGCATCCGGGTCGTCTTGAGGAGCGGAGCCACGCAGCGCCATGGCGCCGAGATCCCGGTTGTTGAGCTGCGTCAGGAACTCTCCTGCTTCGAGCGTCACCATCTTGACCCGCACGCCAACCTCTCCGAGCATGCCCGCAACGGCCTCGGCAACCTCCTTGTCCTGAGCATAGCGCCCCGAGGAGAACTTGAACGTGATATCCAGGCCATCCGGATAACCTGCCTGCTTCAGCAGCTCCTTCGCCTTCTTCTGATCGAAAGGATAATCCTTGATCGCGGGATCGAACCCGAGTTGGTTCGACCGAAGAATCTGGCCGCGAAGAGGGGTTGCGATGCCCGAGAACAGGCTCTCTCGAATGGCGTCCTTGTCGACCGCGTAGTTGAACGCCTGCCTGACCAGTTTGTTGTGCTGCGGACCGGGGTCTTTATCGAGATTCGAAAAATCGATCTTGAAGATCCGGTAGCTTGGCACGGACAAAAGCGAAACCGTCGAGCGGCTCTTGATCTGCGGCGCAGACGCTACCGGGACATTGGCCGCAACGTCGTATTCTCCTGCAACGAGGCCTGCGGCGCGGGCGGTGTCGTCCGGAACCGGCTTCCATACGATCCTGTCGATACCCTTGGGAGCCTTGCCCCAGAAGCCGGGGTTGCGCTCCATGACCACCCGATCATCACGAACCCACTCTTTCAGCTTGTAAGGCCCGGTTCCGACAGGCTCCCGCCCGAATTTTTCAGGGCCGACTTCCGCCCAGTACTTCGGTGGAACAATGTAGATCTGACTCAGGAGCAGATCGATTGCCGGATACTTCTGCGAAAGTTTTATGAGAACCGTGTTGTCATCGACACGCTCAACACTCCCGATCTTTGCAGCATCTCGCGCATAGGCGGGGGTGATTGCCTTGTCCATGAAGATTTTGATGCTCTGAACAACAGCGTTCGCGTCAAGCGGCTCGCCGTTCGTAAACTTCACACCCTTCCGAACGAAGAGTTTGATCGTCGTCGGATCGACCATCTCGTATCGCTCGGCGAGGATCGGAACCGCCTTGTCGATTGCGGGATCGACCCACAACAGGGATTCAATAATGGCGTTTCCTACATTCATCTGCTCTTGCGACGTTGAAAAGTTCGGCCACAAGGACTGCGGATCGTAGCTCTGGGCGATCGTCAGCGTCGCGCTCTCCGCCGGTTTTGACAGCAAAGGCATGCCGAGCATCGATGAAAGCAGGAGACCGGCGGCAAGAGGAAGGCTCCTCGTCCGGTTACTTGTTCTACCCTTTATTTTCGCCATATCATCAAGTCCTCTGGTTTTTAGAGACGCGACAGCGCCCCGGGTTCATTGCGCCAACTCGCCAGCCGGCGAAGCTCGGTGAAATGAATTCTAAAGATCGATGAAGATGCTCCCGTATTCATCGATGCGGACATTGCCGGACGGCCCGACGACGACCGTGCACTCCCGTTCCTCGATGATCGCCGGCCCAGGAAATGCCATTTCCGGCGCCAGCAGATAACGGTCGTAGACCGGCGTGTTGACGTACTTCCTGAGCTCGGTGAAATAGACGTCCCGCGAACCTTTCTGCGCCTGCGAGAAGTCAGTTCCTGAAGAGGGAACTTTCATCAGCTGCAGATTGGGCATTCCTGCACCGACGGTCATCCTGCATGTGATGAGCTGCACGGGAAGATGGCGATGTGCGTGTCCGAACTTCTTCTCATGAACGTCGTAGAACAATTCGGAGATGCGATCCGGCGCGCCCTCTCGGATGAGCTCGGCGGGAATCGTCACCGTCACTTCATGGCCCTGGCCCTTGTGGCGCAGATCCATCTGATAGGCGATCGAGATTTCGGGAGATCCCCGTTCGATGCCGATTCCGTCGAGGATCTTCAAGCCTTCCTCGGCCATCTCCTCATAGAGATGCTCGATCTCGCTCCAGGGAGTACGATTAAGCTGAGTAACGAGAGACCGGGCGAAGTCGAATGAGACGCCGCTCGTGACAAGACCCATCGCCGAGGCCGCCCCTGCACCATTGGGAATGATGACGCCCTTCATGTGAAGCGCACGCGCCAACTCATAGGCATGAGCCGGTCCGGCACCACCAAACGCAAACAGATAGAACTTGCGCGGATCTTCACCTCTCTCCGTGATATGAACCTTCATTGCGGAGAGCATGCTTTGATTGACCACATCGAAGACACCGGCCGCGGCAGCTTCCACGGAGAGTCCCAGCGGATCCGCCACACTCGTCTTCAGCGCGTCCCTCGCTGCGTTGAGATCGAGCTTCATGGACCCGCCAAGGAAGTAGCCCGGATTCAGGTTACCCAAAACGAGATTGCTGTCCGTCACCGTCGGCAGATCGCCGCCGAGGCCATAGCAGGCGGGACCCGGTTGAGCGCTGGCGCTGTGCGGCCCGACCTTGAGAAGACCCAGTTGATCAACCCCGGCGATGCTGCCGCCTCCCGCGCCAATTTCGATGAGTTCGATCATCGGTATCTTGACCGGAATGCCGCTTCCCTTCTTGAAGCGCGCTACTCTGCCGAACTCGAAGATGTTGGACTTGGCCGCCTCGTAGTTTTTCACGACGCCGACCTTGGCGGTTGTTCCTCCCATGTCGAAGGTGACGAGGCTTGGGATGCCGAGCTGCTTCGCATAGAAAATCGCAGCAAGAACTCCTGCGGCTGGTCCGGATTCGAGCATCCGGATCGGAAATTCCTTTGCCACGCCGGCATCGGAAACGCCGCCCGACGACAGCATCATGTAGAGATCTTTTCCGTATTTCGCCGTCTTGAGAGTGTCGGTGACGACGTCGAGATATTCTTTTGTGATCGGCATCGCATACGCGTTCGCGCTCGTCGTGCTCGTTCGCTCAAACTCTCGTATTTCCGGAGCGACGGAACTCGACATGCATATGACGACGTCGGGCATCTCCCGCTTCATGATCTCAGCCGCGCGACGCTCATGCGCCGGGTTTCTGAACGCATGAATGAATGCGATCGCGACGGATTTGACGTCAATTTCCTTCAGGTGCGCGCAGAGTGAAACGATTTCCGACTCGGAGAGGGGAGTGATGACACTTCCGTCGCTTTTCAGACGCTCCCCGACCTCAAATCGCAGATCGCGGGGAATGAGCGGCGCAGGCTTCTCCATGAAAAGATCATAGAGATCGTAGCGAACCTCGCTCCCCATCTCCAGGATGTCCCTGAACCCTTGCGTCGTCACAAGCGCGGTCTTCACTCCACGACGCTCAATCAAGGCATTGGTAATGAGAGTCGTTGCATGAATGGCGACATCGAGATCGGATCCGTCGATCTCCAGACGCTCAAAAAGGAGATTGAACCCGTTTCGAACGCCGCGCGAGGGATCGTCCGGCGTCGTAAGGCACTTTTCCAAAAACATCTCACCGGATTGCTCGTCTGCAATAACGAAGTCCGTGAAGGTCCCGCCGATGTCGAAGCCGAGGCGAAGCTTGCGCGTCATTTTAGTGTTCCACATGCTTTCGGGGATCAGATTCATTGTTCGGTCGCGTGGCCATAAACATCACGCGCCGCGTCCGGGCTTATCAGTCCCAGCTTCAGGTCCTGTGCGACCTGGTCGGAGTCTCTCTCCCGTGGATCGCCGAACCCGCCGCCTCCAGGAAGGTTCAATGTGAAGTCCTGCCCCGGCATGAGTGTGAACGGATCGGGCTCGATTGAAGCGCCATCCAGAAGTAGCTCTCCCAGCCCACCGGGTTTCCCACCCAGGAGACCGTCCGCAGGAAAGCGCGTCCGGTCGGGACGGATCGTGATGCGGACGGGCAGATCGCCAGCGGGAGTTACGCGGATTGTCTGGCCAAGGCCGCCGCGGAACTGACCTGCGCCTCCCGAGTCTTGACGGAACGCCCGCTCTTTGATCAGCACGGGGCCGTTTGTTTCAATGATTTCTGCGGGTGTGACCATCGAGCAGCCAGGGAAGGCCGTCGTGGAATGCCCATCCAATCCGCGAGAGGCGCCCTGACCGCCATTCGGCAGAACATGAACGATGAATGGATGCCCATCATCGTCGTTGCAGAGGAAACGCAGCGACCAGAATGAACCGCTTGTCGCCTGCACGGCGCCCGGCGTGACTTTCGACAGCGCATCGTAGATCGCCGTGTGCGTGTGGAAGCTTGTTCTTGATCGTGCCCTGACAGCAGCGGGGAAGCGCGCATTCAAAATGCTGCCCTCAGGCGCAAAGGTCTTGATAGGGCTGAACAAGCCTTCATTGTTCGGAAGATCGGGACACAGGCTGCACTTTAGCGCGAGAAGGGAATGCGCGTGCGTGACGTTTTTAACGACATTGACCGCAGCATCCGACTTCTGCGGGCTTGATCCGGTATAATCCAGGAACATGCTGTCATCTCTAACGGAAATCTTGAGGCGTATTTCCGTGACAGACGTCACACCGTCGCACTGCGCAAACCCCTCATAGTCTCCATCGGGAATACACGAAATCGCCGCCCGCATGGCCGCTTCGGAGCGCGCCAGAATGAAGTCGGCCGCCGCGCTCATTGCCGGAAGGCCGTACTCCTTGACGAGTTCAACATAACGCTCCGCGCCAACCTTTGCGGCGCCGATGATTGCACCGACATCTCCAAGAACAAGGCGAGGGAATCGGACATTTGCCTCGATCATGCGAATAAGCTGATCGTTCGGCTTTCCGCCTTCGTAAAGTTTGCTCGGCGGAATGCGCAAACCTTCCTCGTACAGATCGCGCGCGTTCAGTTCATCCAGTCGTCCGCCAATGTCCGAGATGTGCGCCGCAGTCGCGATGAAGGCCACGATCTTCCCTTCATGGAAGACGGGCATGACGATGTAGAAGTCGGGAAGATGCCCGTGACACAGCCAGGGATCGTTCGTGATGAGGACGTCACCCTCCTTCAGAGTCTCCCGGGGGAAGACCTCGAGCATCGAGCGTGTCGCGGTGGGAAGCGAGCATGTGAAAGCCGGAACGCAAATCTGCGACTGCGCGATGGACCTTGCCTTCTCGTCGAGAAGGACAACCGCGTAATCTCGCGATTCACTGACGATCGTCGAGAAAGCCGTCCGCAAAAGGATGGTGTCGACTTCATCCATCATCGCGGTGAGGCGCCCCCATTTGATTTGATGCTCGACGACGTTCTCAGCGGAGCTGCCATCTGCAGGAGGGAGTGCTGCGCTTTCTTCCACGCGGATATCCATTGGGTCTGTCCTCGCAAATCTGTCTGGGCCGGTAGCCTCGGTGGAGAGGCGTCGCTGAATCGAAAAGTTTCATTAAATTGAAACTTACGCAAGGTGAGCTTTGCTGAAATTTACCGCAACCGGCAGAATATTAAGGCACCATTGGAGTACGGGCTGCGCCAAGGGCGGGATCAGCAGAAATCATGTTTCATCATTTAAATGAAACATCGAGACTTTGAGAGGCACTCGGCAGGAGCTTCTGCAGGACACGCAGGCCGTTTCGTCTCGTTGCCGCCCTCGGAAGGGAGGCTCGTCAGGCAGGGCCCCGAAGATCAAGGATGCAATAGATTTTGCGCAGATGCTCGCCGACGAGAAAATTGCACTCCGTGCCTTTTGGGATGAAGAGCGTCTCGCCTGGACCGTAAGTTTCGACGTTTCCCCGTTGGTCCGTTATCGATGCTTCACCTTCGAGGATATGCATCAGTTCGTATCGAGGAAACGGGCCCTTGCTGCGGTGATAGGGTCCCGTCTGCCACACACCGATCCGCCATGCTCCGGTGGCGTTTTCGAAAGCCGTTCTCGCATGAAGAACGGGCGGAGGACCAAGCAGAGGATCGGATGGATTGACCGCGATTGAGCTGAGCGGTGCAGCTCCGTCGACAACTAAAGATGGCGCAGGGCTGGTTATTCCTTGTTCATCCTGCTTGTCGAAGATCATGAAGTACTTTTTTACCGGGACATCCTGATGCCATCGGCATTCAAGGCCCTTCGGCAGGAGGAAGGATTGCCCTGCTTCGATGACTGTCCTGTCACCCGCCTTCGTTATAATGGTAACAGCCCCCTCGAGAACGATCATGAATTCGTGGACGGGGTATGGAGCCATGACACCGGTGAAAGGTGTCGACTCCCAGATGCCGACCGAAACGCCGGAAGCTTCATCTTCGTAGAAGAGTTCGCCTCTCTGCGTCGGAAGGACGTCCGCCGCCTCGTCTATGAGGACAGGATCCCAAATGGCGAGATCGGTCCCCCGAAGTCCGTTTGGTTGGAAGCGGATTGGGTTTGTCGGCATTGTTGAACCCCCGTTCAGCATATCGGCGTCCGACACTCGCTGGGCCAGAACGCTTCCCTTTTAGTTTTCGGAACTGCGAGGGACTGCCGCGAGATTCGGCGCGGCAGCCCCCATTGGATTTCTCGTTACTTCGGCCAGACGTCTCCAAGAACGCGAAGCCAGTTTCCTGACATCACCTTCTCGATTTCGCTTTCATGGAAGCCGCGCGCCCGCATCTTGTCCCAGACCGTCGGCGTCTGAGACATTGTCTGCATCCCCGTGGTCACGTGGTTTCCATATTGATACCAATCGCCGAGGACGCCGGTGATGTTCGGATAGATTCCGTTCGGCCCCCACATCGTCTCCCACTTCGCCTGATCTTCGCCATTGGCCTCTGGAAGGTCGCTCGCGTAAGCGACATGGTCGATCCCGCCCACCTTGATCAGGTGTTGCATGTGATCGATCACATCATCGAGTGAGGGCTTTACGTCCCAGCGCAAGAGCGGCGCCCATGTGACGGCGCCAATCAGGCCGCCATTCTTGGCGACAGCGCGGATCAGATCGTCAGGCTTGTTCCGCGGGCTCGGGCACAGCGCGAATGCGTTTGCGTGGCTGAAGACGAGCGGCGACTTGGCGGCCGCAATGTAGTCGGCGCTGGTCTTGTGGCCGCAGTGGGACAGATCCACCAGGATGCCGAGCTCTTCCATCGTCGCAAGCCATTGGCGACCGGCCTCGGTGATTCCCTTGTCGCCACCATTCGTAAAGGACGCGCCGTAACCAAATGCGTTCCGCTCGTTATAGGTCGGTTGAATGATCCGCATCCCGAGCGACTTGAAGCTTGCGAGAAGTTTCACATCCGGCTCGGCCATGAGCGTGTTTTGCGCTCCCAGGATGATCCCTATGACGCCTTTCTCATGTGCGGCCTTGATCTCATCGACGGTTGTCACAATCGTCGCGAGGTCGGGCATGGATTCGATAGTGTCCCGCGCCTGCTCAAGCTGGAGCAGCGCATCATGCAAACCGGCCGGCGGACGGATCGCCGTCAGATTGAGGGCGGATACCCCACCTTCTTTTGTCCGGATCAATTGCTCGCGCGTGAGACCGGCACAATTGAGCCCGTCGATGACGAGAGGTCTCGAAGATTGTGAAGCTTGGGCAGACATTGACATCCTCTTTTCAGGTACAGGTTTCTGCGGAGCGCAGAGGGTGCCGGCGACAAGAATTCCAGTGTAAGCGAGTCTCGGCTTGCCGCAGGAAGACGCGAAGATCCCTCGCCACATCCGCTGTTGCGGAGGCGACGTTCAACGATCTTCAGGTTATGGAGAGAGTGCGCTCTTTGGCCCATCGGCAGGCCGACGGATCGTCAGCCAAAGCGGCACAGTCGATCCAACACTTGCACGAAGAGTGGCAATTGCTCGCCATCCCCGTGCAAATGAGAACAAGGGCAGCAGCCTATTTCAGGGACATGCCGTAGATCGTCCACCGCTGGTCGCCTCGTGGAACAAAACCACTCACGCGGTCAGCAATGCCGTAGAGGTCGATTGCCTGGTACAGGAACAGCACCGATGCCTCATCGTGCATGATACGGCCAGCCTTACGATAGATCTCGGCGCGCTTTTCGCGATCCACTTCCTGCGCGCCCGCATCGATCAGCTTATCCAAATCTGGATTTGATACGTAAGAGTATCGCCAATCCGACCGATATTGAGACATTTGAAGATCAGGATCATCTGCCGGCGCCAGACCGACATAACCCATTGGCTGCAACTCCCGTCCGCTGAGCTGGCGCAGGAACTCGCCGGGTTCGAGCGACATCATCTTGGCGTTGATGCCAACCTCGGCAAGCATGCCGGCGACGGCTTCCGCGACTTCTCTATCCTGCGCATAGCGGCCTGTCGGGAACTTGAATGCGATCTCGAATCCTTTGGGGAAACCGGCTTCCGCGAGGAGCGCCTTGGCCTTGGCCGGGTCGTACGGATAGTCCTTTATCGCAGGGTCGAACCCGATCTGGGATTCACGCAAAAGCTGTCCATTAAGAGCTCTCGCTTCCCCACGGAAGAGTCCGTCAATGATCGCCTTCTTGTCGATCGCATAATTGATCGCCTGACGAACGCGCTTGTCGTGCAGAGGGCTCTTCTGATCCGGAAGGTTCGAAAGCCCCACTGTGAAAATCCGGTAGCTCGGAATCGAGAGCAGCTTGAGCCCCTTCTGCGACTTGACCTGATCGGACGACATGATCGGGACATTGGTGGCGATATCGAACTCGCCTGCGAGAAGCCCCGACGCCCTCACCGTATCATCGGGGATGGGCCGCCAGACGACCCGCTTGATTCCTTTCGGCGCCTCGCCCCAATAGTTCGGGTTTGCGTCCATCACGAGGCGGCTGTCGCGGACCCAGTCCTTGAGCATGAAGGGCCCTGTGCCAACAGGCTTACGCCCAAAGCCATCCGCGCCACCGACTTCGCGCCAATACGCAGGCGGCAGGATGAAGACCTGGCTGAGAACCAGGTCGAGAGCCGGATAGGGAAACTTCATGTGAACCAGGACGGTTCTATCGTCGACTTTCTCGGCCTTATCGATTGTGACTGCGTACCGGCCATAGGCGGGCGTCGTCTTTACATCCATGAAAACGTTGAAGGAGTGCACCACTGCATCGGCATTGAGCGGCTCACCATTCGTGAACTTGATGCCGGGCCGGAGTGTGATCTTCACCGTCTTTGGATCAACCAGATCATATTTCTCTGCGAGAATTGCTTCTGTCTTGTTCGTCTTGGGATCCACCCAGAACAGCGTCTCGACAATGAGATTGCCGACGTTGATCTGCTCTTGAGTCGTCGAATAGTTCGGCCACAACGACACAGGATCGAAGCCTTGTGCAATTGTCAGAGTCCCCGCCTCAAGCGCCGGTGCGGGCGTCGGTAACCAGGGTGCGAGAAGGGAAGCGGCAACAAGGGCGGTCGTGAAGTTCCGTCTGGTTATTGTCATTGAAATGGGCTCTGTCTGTTTTCAGTGTGGGGAGGACAGTCCTGGACATTTTTCGAGTGGCTAGATGACCCCAAGAACCATGCACCCGAGACGCAACGTCATCTGCAAGCATCGTCCTTGTACCGCTGTGCGCAGCGCGCCCTCCTTTCCGCTTTCACGCAGCCCTGCCGAAATCGCTCAGGCCATCGCTCCAATCAAAATGAAGGATTTCATTTTTTTAAAAAACACACAAGCTGATTTCAGCGGAGAACCCGCCCGAAAAATTCTCATTTTGAGGCGTGTTTTTAGGAAAAGTAATTATTCTTAGATAGTTAGCTGTCTTGCGCGGCAGTCAATGTTCTTCAATTGAGCGCTCGCCTTTGCTTCATTATAATGAAGCAAAGGCGGATCTTGAAACCTCAGACAAGTATAGCACGCTTCACTGAATGAAGGTCGCGTCTTAAGTTCCTGCGCGGCATCGCGCCCAAGAAAGTGAAAAACTCCGAGCTTCCGTAAGCACAAGACGCAACGGCAATACCGCAACACCCCTGACGAGATCTCTCGTCAGGGGTGTTCTTATTTGGGAGGGCAAAGGGGATCACGATCCCACACAGCCCAAGCTCTTTCCAGGCGGGATTTCGCCAACGGGTAAGATCGTTCCGCTTATCTCTTGTTCGGATTGAAGTGCTTCTGCAGCTTGTGCCCATAAGCACCGTAATCCTTCTGCAACACTTCGGTGCCGGCGGCAAAGGCAGTGACCCGCTGCGGGAAGCGCGTCTCGAACATGAAGGCCATCGTGCCCTCCAGTTTGTGAGGCTTCAACTCGACGCTGCTTGCCTTCTCGAACGCTTCCACGTCCGGCCCATGCGGCAGCATGGTGTTGTGCAGCGAAATGCCTCCGGGCACGAAGCCGCCGCCGGGCTTGGCGTCATACACGCCATAGATCAGCCCCATGAACTCGCTCATCACGTTCATGTGGTACCACGGCGGGCGGAAGGTGTTCTCCGCCACCATCCAGCGATCCGGGAAGATCACGAAGTCGATATTGGCGGTGCCGGGCGTCTCCGACGGCGAGGTCAGCACCGTGAAGATCGACGGATCGGCATGGTCGTAAAGGATCGGCCCGACCGGCGAGTAGCGGCGTAGGTCGTACTTGTAAGGCGCGTAGTTGCCGTGCCACGCCACGACATCGAGCGGCGAGTGATCCATGTCGGCGACCCAGAGCGTGCCGCACCACTTCACATACATCTTCGAAGACGCGTCCTTGTCCTCATAAGCCGCGACGGGCGTGAGGAAGTCGCGCGGGTTGGCGAGGCAGTTGGCCCCGATGGGCCCACGCTCTGGCAGCGTGAAAGCGCCGCCGTAATTCTCGCAGAGATAGCCGCGCGCCGGCCCATTCCGCAGCTCGACACGGATTTTCACGCCGCGCGGAATCACCGCGATCTCGCCGGGCTCGACGTCGATGACGCCGAACTCGGTCGAGAGGCGCAGGTCCCCCTGCTGCGGCACGAACAGCAATTCGCCATCGGCATTGTAGAAGTACTCGTCCTCCATCGAGCGGGTGACGAGATAGACATGCGATCCCATTCCCGCCTGCGTGCCGGCATCCCCCGCCGTGGTGATGGTGCGAATGCCTTCAAGGAACGACACGGATTCGTTCGGGAGCGGAATCGGATCCCAACGCATCGGCGCAATCGGCACCTCCACCTCGGGCGCGGGAGCCGTCCGCCACAGCCCGATATCCGCCTTCTTGAACTGTCCCCAATGGGTCACCGTCGGGCGAATGCGGTAGAGCCAGGACCGCTCGTTGGTTGTGCGCGGCGCAGTGAAGGGCGATCCGCTCAGCTGCTCCGCATAAAGACCGTAAGCGCACCTTTGCGGCGAGTTGCGCCCAAGGGGAAGCGCGCCGGGAAGTGCCTCTGTTTCGAAACCATTGCCGAAGCCAGACATGTAGCCGGCCTGAATGGCGCTCACGATGTCCGTCTTGGTCTGCGTGGGCGATACGGGTTCATGCACGTTCATGATCGCGACCTCCAAAAACAGTTGCATTTGTAACTGTCATTTTTGTAACTAACAACATGATGAAAAAGCTCGAGCTCGAACACTTCCTGCCATACCGGCTGAACCGCATCAGCACGGCCGTTTCACAAGAGTTCAAAGCGGTCTATGGCCGCCATCACGATCTGACCGTTCCCGAGTGGCGTGTGCTCGCGACCCTGGGACAGTTCGAGGAAATGAGCGCGAAGGACATCGGGCGGCATTCGTCGATGCACAAGACGAAGGTGAGCCGCGCCGCCAAGGCTCTGGAAGAACGGCGCTGGCTGAAGCGGCGAGAGAGCCCGCTGGACCGCCGCGAGGAGATCCTGAGCCTGACCTCCCTTGGCCGCCGCACCTATGCCGATATCATTCCGCGCGCCGTAGCTTTTGAGGAGCGTATTCTCAAAATGCTTGGGCCGGACGCCCGTGCGCTTCTTGCCGCGCTCGACCGGCTTGAGGAGAACCTCACACCGGCTGAATGAGGCATGCGTCTCAGCCAGCTGACATAATGCGGAAAAACGGGGGAAATCGGTCTAATGCAGAGTATTGCGCATGTCGCGCTTGTGGTTCGCGACTACGACGAAGCCATCGACTTTTATGTCAACCGTCTGCGGTTCGAACTGGTCGAGGACACATATCAACCGGAACAGGACAAGCGCTGGGTCGTGGTTCGCCCTCCTGGCGATGGAACGACATCGCTGCTTCTGGCGCGCGCGGCCACCCCTCAGCAGGAACCGTTTATCGGCAATCAGGCGGGTGGCCGCATCTTCCTGTTCCTTCGAACAGACGACTTTCATCGGGATTACGCTGCTATGGTCGAGGTTGGCATCAGGTTCGTGCGCGAGCCGAAACTGGCCCCCTACGGCATCGTCGCCGTGTTCGAGGACCTGTACGGCAATCTATGGGATCTCATTCAATTCACGGACGGCCGTAGGTGAACGCCGAGATACCAGAGACTTTAGTCATCGCCGCTTGCGGCACAGGTAGCTGACCGTCTAAAGTTCGCGCCGACAGCCGGAGCCCTGAAGTTCCGGACTGCGCCCGACGTTCCAGATCATCCGATGTCGGGCTCTTTGACCGAATCCGAGAAAACCATGTCCCAGACGACCCAGCCCCTTCACTTTGCTCGCCAACCGCACCCTTCCCCGGTCGCCCCAGAACAACGCGCCGAATTGTTGCGCAATCCGGGCTTCGGGCGGGTATTCACCGACCATATGGCGACCATCCGCTACACCGAAGGCAAGGGCTGGCATGATGCGAAGATCGAGCCGCGCGGGCCGATTCCGATGGACCCCGCCGCCGCCGTTCTGCACTACGCGCAGGAAATTTTCGAAGGGCTGAAGGCCTATCGCACCGCCGATGGCGGGGCGACGCTGTTCCGGCCGGAGGAAAATGCTCGCCGCTTCCAGAAATCCGCCGAGCGCCTGGCCATGCCGATCCTGCCAGAAGCTCTGTTCCTCGAAGCGCTCGACCAGGTCGTCAGCATCGACCGCGACTGGATTCCGGAGGGCGACGGAAGCCTTTACCTGCGGCCTTTCATGTTCGCGAACGAGGCCTTCCTTGGCGTCAGGCCATCGTCGGAATACCTGTTCATCGTCATCGCCTCGTCCGTCGGCGCCTATTTCAAGACGCAGGCCGATGCGGTTTCTGTGTGGGTCTCTGAGAACTACACGCGCGCCGCCCCCGGCGGCACGGGCGCGGCCAAGTGCGGTGGCAACTATGCCGCGAGCCTGGTGGCCCAAGCCGAAGCCAGCCGCAACGGCTGCGATCAGGTCGTGTTTCTCGACGCCGTCGAGCGGCGCTGGATCGAGGAGCTTGGTGGCATGAACGTCTTTTTCCTCTTCGAGGACGGCTCCATGACTACGCCGCCGCTCGGCGGCACGATCCTGCCGGGCATTACGCGCGCATCGGTTCTCGCTCTCGCGAAGGATAAGGGAATCACGGTTCGTGAGGAGCCTTATTCCCTCGATCAATGGCGTGCCGATGCCGCCAGCGGCCGCCTGCGGGAAGCCTTCGCCTGCGGCACCGCAGCGGTTCTGACGCCGATCGGCACGGTGAAGGGCCGCGATGGCGAATTCACGATCGGCAATGGACGCTCGGGCGCGCGGACAGAGGAATTGCGCAACACCCTCGTCGACATCCAGCGTGGCCGCGCCGCCGACCCGCACAGCTGGGTTCACAAGGTCTTCTGAGCCAAAAGCTTCAGGGCGCGCCCTTACTCGCTTGAGAAACATCAAAGGGCAGGACTTGTCCGATGTTAGTCTCCTGACGTCCAAACGGGAGGCGGCCCATGAAACTGACGAGCCCCGCATTCTCCGATGGTGATTCCATCCCCCGGCGCTACACCTGCGAGGGCGAGGATCTGTCGCCGCCCTTTGTCTGGGACGGGATCCCGGCGGGCACAGTCTCGCTACTGCTTGCCTGCGAAGATCCCGATGCGCCACGCCGGGTCTTCTGCCATTGGGTCGCTTTCAACATTCCGCCGGATCTGCCGGGCCTTGAGGAAGACGCGGCGTCCAGCGCCGGCAAGACCTTCCGGCAGGCGGTCAACGACTTCGGACACCCCGGATACAACGGCCCGTGCCCTCCGCACGGAGACAGGCCGCATCGATATCACTTCCGACTGATGGCCCTGGATCGCATGATCCCCGACCTTTCGCCCTCGGCCAAGGGCGCGGATGTCGTTGCCCAGGCGCGGCCCTACGCCACCGCCTCGGCGGGGCTGATCGGCACCTTCGCCCGGGGATGACCCGGAAGAAAAAGTTGCTACCTTCAACGGCACATTCCGCGCGATCCGCTGGCGGCGGACCAACTGCAAGAAGGGCCCATCCATGGCGCAAGGCAAAGGCGAAATCCGCATCGGCATCGGCGGCTGGACTTACGAACCCTGGCGCGGCACGTTCTATCCGCAGGGGCTCACCCAGAAGCGCGAACTGGAATATGCCAGCCGTCAGCTGACTTCGATCGAGATCAACGGCACCTATTACGGTTCGCAGAAGCCGGAAAGCTTCGCCAAATGGCACGCCGAAACGCCCGACGACTTCGTGTTTTCTCTCAAAGGGCCGCGCTTTACGACCAACCGGCGCGTTCTGGCGGAGGCTGGCAGCTCCATCGAGCGCTTTCTCACCAGCGGCGTCACGGAGCTGAAGAAAAAGCTCGGCCCGATCAACTGGCAGTTCGCACCCACCAAGAAATTCGATCCGGACGATTTCGAGAAGTTCCTCAAGCTTCTCCCGAAAAGCATCGACGGCTTGTCGCTTCGCCATGCCGTCGAAGTGCGTCACGACAGTTTCCGGACACCGGATTTCATCGCGCTCGCCCGCGACCACGGCATCGCCATCGTTCTGGCGGGAGATTCCCACTATCCGCAGATCGCAGACAACACCGCGCCGTTCGTTTATGCCCGCATCATGGGAACACGCGAGACGGAAGATCTCGGCTATTCCAATGCCGAACTCGACACCTGGGCCAAGCGCGCGCATCTCATGGCCTCAGGCAATGTACCGCAAGATCTGGAAAGCGTGGCAGCACACGAGGCCGGGAAAGAAACGCCGAAAGATGTGTTCCTGTATGTCATCAGCGGCTTCAAGATTCGCAACCCTGCCGCCGCGATCTCGCTGATCGAGCGGACGCGATAGCGTCTCATCAGCGTCGGGCGCGACAACATAAAAGAAGTCATTCGGGGACCGATCCTCCCGCCAACGCGTTACCATTGTGCTCGCCTGCCTTGCACGGGGCGCGAGCGTTCATCTTGACAACCGATGTCATTTTGCGACTCGCAGGAGGATTTTCATGACTGCGCAGAAAAGAGCCAAGAGTGCGGATTACATTCGCGGCGCGCCAGCTTCCTTCCCCACGGCAGAGAACAGCCGCGTCATGGTCGGAGCGCTGCAGGAGTGGTGGATCATGGCCGCGGCCTGGCAGCAGGAAGCCATGAATTTCGCATCGAAGCGTTTGCTGAAGGACAGCAAGACGATGCGGGATATGATGGATTGCAAGAACACCGCCGATGCGATGGAAGTTCACTCGCAGTGGATGCAGGAAACGCTTCACGATTACGCAACAGAATCGACGAAGCTTCTGGGCCTCGCTATCAAGCGCGTAACGGAAAGCGAAGCGCATCTGGCGAACGGCCATGAGAGCCCCGTTCTGCGCCGCGCAGCGCATGAGGCCGCCGCCCGCATGCCGGCCGAGTAGCGCGACCGATCCTTGTCCGTCCCCGGGAATTTCTTGACGTCGATATCGGCCGACCTTGTGCCAGGACTCTTATAAAGTCTCTTGCAAAGCGGCGCGTGCGCTGAAAAAGCAGTCGCGAGACATTTTTCGGAGTGCGCCTTGTCCGACAGACAGAGAATCGAAGAACTGCGCTTTTCCGCTTCCCTTCTGGAGGCGCGGGCGTTCGAAGCCTTGACCGGTGCAGGAGCGAACAAGGAATCGGCTCGCGCGGCAACGCGGGCGATGCTGCACGCCTCGAGCATCGGCGTCGACAGTCACGGCTTCCGGCTGACGGAATTCTACGCGGATTCGTTGAGAAGCGGGCAGATCAACGGTACGCCGTCACTCAAAATCAAGCGCACGGCGGCAGCAAGCGCGACGCTTGATGCCGATAACGGACTTGGTCACCGGGCGGCTTATGCGGGCATGGAGCTGGCCTGCGAGATCGCGCGTGAGAGCGGCGTCGGCGCGGTCGGCATCGCGCATTCCACGCATTATGGCGCGGCAGGGGCCTATGCACTCGCGGGAGCAGAGGCCGGGTTCATCGCGATCACCACAACGAATGCCGATTCCCTTGTCGCCCTTCACGGCGGCACGATCCGCTTTCACGGAACGAACCCCATCGCTGTCGCTGCGCCGGTATCAGGCTCCGCGCCCTGGCTTCTCGACATGGCGACTTCGGCGATCCCTTATAACAGAGTTCTGCTCTATCGCTCGCTGCAACGGGAGCTTCCACCCGATGTGACGGCGGATCTCGACGGTGTGCCGACGCGCAATCCCGATCTCGCGGAAATGCTCACGCCTCTCGGCGGACGTGATTTCGGTTTCAAGGGCGCGGGCCTTGCAGGTCTCGTGACGATTCTGTCGGCGATCCTGACCGGTGCGACGCCCGATCATCTCGTACCACCGATGAACCCGGAGGACGGCAACTGGCAGCGGCACGACATCGGCCATTTCTGCCTTGCCATCGACCCGGAGCGGTTTGTCCCCCGCGCGATCTATGATGCGCTCATGTCGCAATATCTGTCGGGCCTGCGCGGCTCGCCCGTCGCGCGGCCCGATGCGCCGATCCTCGCGCCCGGCGACCGCGAATGGCGCGTCAAGGAAGAGCGTGGCAGGCTGGGGATTCCCGTCGATCCCGACACGGCGAAGTTCCTCAAGCTCGTATGAAAGCGACGCGAGGGCCGCTTCATGCGGAGAAACCCTCGCACGGTCAGACGATGAAGAAGTCCTTCTCCGAGATCGTCTTCAACTTCTTCGGCAGAACTGCGATCACAACCGCGGCGCCTTTGCCATTGCCGTCAGCATCGTAAGACAGCGTGCCCTTGGTCTTGTTGTAGATGAGCCGGTCATCGGCATCATGCGCTTTCGACCCGATCCAGAATTTGCTGGCATCGAGCGCCAGCGGTTTCTTCTCCGAGCCCTTCTTGCCAAGAGCCTTGAAGATCTTGCGCGAGAGCCAGATCGTGTCGTCCTTCACCGAAAAGTCGGTGATCGTATCGACATTCGACTTCGTCCGGTCGACCTTGGTATCGAAGACGAAGATGTCCCTGCCCTTGTCGCCGCTCAAGGTGTCGGCACCGAACCCGCCGTAAATCTTGTCCTTGCCAAGGCTGCCCTTGATGACATTCGCAGAGGCATTGCCCTTGAACGTTCCCCCGGGCGCACGGGATGCTGTCAGGTTCTCAGCTTCCGCGCCGAGCGTGTAGCTGATGATTGTGTTGACGGTATCGACGCCGCCGTTGCTCGCCTCGATAACCATGTCGCCGGCGTCATCGACGAAGTAGACATCGTCGCCGTTTCCGCCGGTCATCCGGTCGGCACCGGAACCGCCGATCAGAACGTCGTGCCCGGCGCCGCCCCACAACACATCGGCACCACTCGCACCATCGAGCGTGTCGTTGTGGTAGCCGCCGTCGAGCCTGTCGCTCGCATCGGTTCCCGCGCGATTCAGCCCTGCCACATGGGCGGGGCTGCTGTAGCCCGCCGTGATGACAGCTTGAGCCGGCTTGTCCTGCGGCGTGTAATCGGTCGGAGGCAGTCCGATATCGGGCTCCGGGTGCGCGAATGTCTGGTAGCTCCACAGGAAAGCGCCATCGAGCCATTGCCCGCCATAGGTGGTCATCACCTTGAACAGCGCTTCGTAGCAATCGCGCTGTTCACCCACATCGACGACATCGCTGACGATCCAGCCGGGGCTCTTGTTCACGCCGTCATAGCTGCCATAGCCGATTTCCGTGAAGATGACCTTCTTGTTCCAAAGTTCCGACAGGTCTTTCCACGTATCGATGACGGATTTATCGCCGTAGACGTTCTTGGCCGCCCACACCGTCGATGGCTTGATCCACGAATCGACCAGTTCGTCGACGGTGGGATCGTTCTTGTCCGTCATGCTGAAATAGGCATCGACGCCGATGTAATCGAGCTTGTCCCAGAACTGGACCTCC
Organism: Microvirga flavescens; assembly: GCF_003290125.1. Classification (GTDB taxonomy): domain Bacteria; phylum Pseudomonadota; class Alphaproteobacteria; order Rhizobiales; family Beijerinckiaceae; genus Microvirga; species Microvirga flavescens. The sequence goes on along the minus strand of NZ_QMKH01000001.1, from coordinate 975,687 downwards.
AGCGCCTCCTCATCGGTCGCGGCATAGGTCACCGCACCGTGGAACACGCCGCGAACGGCGTTGATGATGTCGACCCACTTGTCGGTATATCGCGGGCCGCTCATGCTTTTCATTTCAGTGCCGATGACGAGCATCGCGGCACCGGCTTCCTGCGCGACCTTCGCGTATTCGACCATCATGGCCTTGTAGTTTTGGAACCAGAGGTCAGGATCGGTCGGCTCGATCAGTGCGCGCCAGACCCTGTTATCTGTTTCCACATGCGGCTTGAGAACCACGTTCAACCCGCGTGCGACATTGTCCAGAATGGCCTGTCTGACCTGTGCGAGCGTGTCGCTCTCACCCGTATTCAGCTTCATGGTGTTGCTGAACTGGTCCGCCATGAAGAAGTTCGGAATGAGGCTGATGGAGTTGGCGCCGGTCGCCTTGACCTGGTCCATGGCGGCCTGCCCACCGGACGATGCAAAATTGCCCCCCCAGTAAGACGGCAGGCTGATGCCTTCCCAGGTGAAAATCGTCTCTCCCGCGCTCATGGCTCTCCCTCGTCTCACGTTATCTGCAATGAGATATATTATGATATAATGTTAATATAAATCCCTCGGAAACTTTCGCCTGAAGGCCGCACCTGCCGCGGAATGCGCCGCGAAGGCCCTACAATCGGCCTGAGCCTTAGGCTAAAACCTCATCGAGCAGGAATTGAGGGCATCCCATGAAAGCGCGCGTGAAACTGATCGACGGCATGGCTTTTCTCGGCGAATCGGGAAGCGGGCACGGGATCGTCATGGATGGCGCGCCGGAATATGGCGGCCGCAACATCGGCATCCGCCCGATGGAGATGCTGTTGCTCGGCCTTGGCGGGTGCACGGCCTTCGATGTGGTGCAGATCCTGCGGCGTGGCCGCGAATCGGTGACCGACTGCGTGATCGACATCTCGTCAGAGCGGGCGGAGACGGATCCGAAGGTCTTCACCAAGATCCATCTCGACTATCGCGTCACAGGCCGTGACCTCTCTGCGGACAAGGTGGAGCGGGCGATCAATCTCTCGAAGGAGAAATATTGCTCCGCCTCGATCATGCTCGGCGCGACCGCCAAGATCACACATAGCTGGACGGTGGTGGACGAGGCGGCCGGAACGGAAACGCCGTCAACGGCATAAGCCCCGCTAGATCAATCCGCCGTCGCTTGCGACATCGGACGCCAGGCCGGAGCGCAGGGCTTTCGCTGCACCTGAGAGCGCGGCATCCTGCCGATGACGCGGCCTTGGGCTCTCGATGCGATGTTCGGCGATGATGCGCCCCGGCGAGCCCGACAGCACCACGACACGGTCGGCGAGGTAAGTCGCCTCGTCGATATCGTGCGTGACGAACAGCACCGTCTTTCCCGTCGCCTGCCAGACGCGCACAAGCTCGTCCTGCAAGCTCTCGCGCGTGATGGCGTCGAGCGCGGAGAAGGGCTCGTCCATCAACAGAACCTCAGGCTCCACCGCGAGCGCCCGCGCCAGCGAAACGCGCTGGCGCTGCCCGCCGGAGAGTTGATGCGGCCAACGCTGCGCGAGCGCGCCGAGGCCCACGAAATCGAGCGCGGCCTGCGCCCTGCGCTGACGCTCCTGCCGCGAGATGCGCCCGTTCTCGAGGCCGAAGCCGACATTGGAAATGACACGCCGCCACGGAAGCAGGCGCGAATCCTGAAACACCAGGGCGACAGGCCGCTTGCTCGAATCCGCCGCGATGATCCGCGCGCTGCCGGCATCTGGTGTCGCAAGCCCGGCCAGAACGCGCAGCAACGTGGATTTGCCGACGCCCGAAGGACCGACAATCGCCAGAAACTCGCCGCGCGCGACATTCAGGTTCAGGCGATCAAGCACGGTGGTGCGCTGCCCGTCCCGCTCGAAAGCAAGCGAGAGATCCTTGATCTCGATCACGCTTTCCATCGCAGAAGCCATCCTTGCAGCGCCACGAAGGCGGTATCGAGAAAGCCGTAGAGCGCGGCCATCGTGAGCATGTAGACCACCACTACATCGGTCGCGAGAAGGCTGGAGGCCTGCATCATGCGCTGACCAAGGCCGGACACGCCGAAGATCTCGGCAGCGACGACCGCCATCCAGGCCTGCCCGAGCGCGGTGCGCAGGCCCACCAGAATGCCCGGCGTCGCGGCGGGAAGAAGGATCTTCGCAAGCCGTTGCGGACCGGAGCGAAAGCCGAAAGCATCCGCGACCTCGATGAGATCGCGATCCACCGAACGGATCGCACCATGCGCGGCGAAATAGACGATCCAGAACACGCCCATCGCGATGATGAACACCGCCGCCTTGGCATCCACCCCGAACCACAAGATCGCGAACGGCACCCAAGCGAGGCCCGGAACCGGGCGCAGCACGCGTACGATCCATGCGGTGAAATGCTCGGCTCCGCGATACATGCCCGTGACGATGCCGAGCGCAATGCCGAGTGCCGCACCGACGCCGAGCCCCAGAACGTAATGCGATAGCGAACTCGCGACGGCCTGCAGCCACGCACCGCTCGCCGCTTCCTTCCAGAAGGCGGCGGGGATGGAGCTCGGCCCCGGCAGCATGGCGGGATTGACGAGGCCGAGCCTCGGCACGGCCTCCCACAACAGCAGGAACGCGACGAGGCCCGCCAGCGAAAGAAGAAGGGAACGCATAGCGGGCTTTAAGGACCCTTGGCCGCGCGCTCGAAGAACTTCGGCTCGAACAGGCCCTCGAACGGCAACTCCTTCTCGAGCGAGCCAAGCTTGACCTGGTAGGCCTGCATGACGCGGGCGGGTTCGACAATGGCGCGCGGATCGATGAGGAACTTCGTTGCCGGGGACGACAGCGCCTTGCGGATCGTCGCACTGTCGATGATGCCCTTGCCGAGCGCGGCCTCGATGGGTGCGACAGCGCGGTCCGGTGTCTTGGCGATGAGTTCGGCAGCACGCACGAGACCGTTGACGAGAGCCTGCACGGCCTCCGGGTTCTTCGTCAGAAACGCGCCGGATACCGCAACGACCGTGCCGGGCTGACCGGGAAACATCTCATCGCCGAGCGCGATCAGCTTGATCTCCGGATTGCGGCCCTGGACGATGGTGACAGCGGGCTCGCGGATCGAAGCGCCCTCGACGGCGCCGGCGAGAACCGCCTGCTGCGTCGCATCGATGCCCATCGTGACGATTTCCACATCGGCCTTGTCAGCCTTCACAACTTCCCACAGCCAGTATTGCAGCGTGGTGTTCGGCACCGAGCCTGCGGGCTGGGTCGCAAGCCGCGCGGGCTTTCCTTCGGCGGCGCGGTAGGCCTTGAAAGCCGCAGCATGTGCGGTGCCGGGCGTGAAGTACTTCGCGAGTTTCGGCGTTGCCACGAAAACGTTCTCGGCCGTCGCTGTCGCTGCCACCACGCGCACATCGACACCCTTGGAGCGCGCAACGGCCAGGGGCGCGACACCGGCCACATAGACATCGATGGTGCCGGACGCGACCGCCTGAATCATGTTCGGGCCGGATTCGAACGTGGTGAAGGAGAGTTCGACGCCCTTCTCCTTGAGCCACCCCTCCTTGTCCGCCACGAAAATCGGCGATGCGCCAATGACCGGAATGACGCCGACCCGGGCCTGCACGGCTCCTTGCGCGAAGGCCCGCGACTGGAATGACCCGGCAAGAGCGAGGGCGCCCGTACCGGCGAGAAAGCGACGACGATCCATGATTTTCATCTCCTGCCACGGCGTCACCCTGTGCGGAGAAGACGCCTGTTGACAGATTAGGAAAAGAATTTTCTATCTGAATGCAAGAGACAAAGATGAATAAGAAATTTATTCTCCATATCTGATCAAATGAAGAACTGCCCTCTCTTTTCCCGGAGAAAAAGATAAATGGATGCTATCGACATCAAGATCCTCGGCGCGCTGCAAACTGATTCCAGCATATCCATTGCCGAGCTCGCCGACCGGGTAGGGCTGTCGCAGACGCCCTGCTGGAAGCGAATCCAGCGCCTGGAGGCCACCGGCGTCATCGAGAAGCGCGTTGCGCTCGTCTCGCCGGAGAAGATCGGCCTCGGCCTAACGGTGTTCGTCTCCATAGAAACGGCGGACCATTCCGGCGCGTGGCTGGAACGGTTCGCGCAATTCGTCGCCGCCATGCCGGAGGTGATGGAGTTCTACCGTATGGCGGGCGATGTGGATTACATGCTGCGCGTCGTGGTGGCCGACATGGCCGCCTACGATCAGTTCTACAAGCGCCTCATCGACGAGATCCCGTTGAAAAACGTCACGTCGCGTTTCGCCATGCAGCGCATCAAGTCCACGACGGCCTACGCGCTTCCTGCCCCCTCGAAGGGATGAGGTTTCCCCTCGACGCCGGAGGGCATTGGTGATCTTTTAGACACCCGTGTCGTATCTGGAGTGGATCGCTTTGTCCTTACGTCTCCATTTTCACGGAGCAGCCCGCACCGTCACAGGCTCATGCTTCCTGCTTGAAACCAGCACGGCCCGCATTCTTATCGATTGCGGCATGTTCCAAGGTTCCAAATCAGAGCGGGAACTCAACTACCGGCCCTTCCCTTTCAAGCTCTCGGACATCGATGCGCTGTGCCTCACGCATGCGCATATCGACCATAGCGGCCTGATCCCCAAGCTCGTCAAAGGCGGTTTCACGGGGCCCATCTACGCGACAGCAGCCACGACGGATCTCGCTTCAGTGATGCTGCCGGATTCGGGGCATATCCAGGAGCTCGAAGTCGAGCAGTTGAACCGCCGCAACGTGCGGCGCGGGCGGCCGGAAGTGACGCCGATCTACACGGCGGAAGATGCTGTGGCCTGCCTCACGCAGTTCCGCTCGGTCCGCTACGACACCTGGCAGAACGTCGCGCCGGGCTTTCGCGCACGTTATTGGAATGCCGGTCATCTTCTCGGCTCGTCGTCCATCGAGATCGAAGCGACACCGGATTCCGGGCAGGAGCCGATCCGGCTTTTGTTCTCCGGCGATATCGGCCCCGAGCACAAGCTTCTGCAGTTCGATCCCGAAGGGCCGCAGGGTTGCGACTATCTCGTCATGGAATCGACCTACGGCGACACCGACCGCACGGATACGACACCCGAGCATCGACGTATGATGCTGCGCGACGAAGTAAAGGCTGCCATCCGCCCCAATGGTGTTCTGCTCATTCCGTCCTTTGCCGTCGAGCGCACGCAGGAACTTATGGTCGACCTCGTCGGGCTGATGGTGGTCGGTGAAATTCCAAGCGCACCGATCTTCATCGACTCCCCCTTGGCGACGAAAGCCTCCGAGATCTTCCGGCGTCACGCGCACGAACTGGAAAACGGCAAGGAGCTGGTGGACGCCCTTGAATCCCACATGGTGCGCTTCACCGAGAGCGTGGAACAGAGCAAAGCCATCGACCGCATTCACAGCTTCCACATCATCATCGCAGCGAGCGGAATGTGCGAAGCGGGACGCATTCGTCATCACCTCAAGGCTTGGCTGTGGCGCGACGAGGCGACGGTTCTTCTCGTCGGCTTCCAGGCACAGGGGACGCTCGGCCGCATTCTGCAGGAGGGGGCCTCGCGCGTTCGCATTCACGGCGAAGAGGTGAGAGTCCGCGCGCGCATCCGCACCCTCGACATCTATTCAGGCCATGCGGACGAACCGGAGTTGAAGGCCTGGCTGCAAAAGCGCCTTCCGGTGCAGCGCGGCCTGTTTCTCGTCCACGGCGAAGAGCTTGCGATGGATGCCTTTCGCAACGCGCTGCACGGGATTATGCCCGACGAGCGGGTTTTCACACCCGAGATCGACGAGGCTTACGAGTTGTCCCGCGAGAAGGCCACGCTCATCGCGCCCACGACACCGCGCCTCGAACCCGCCATCACGGGGCGACGCGATTGGCACAACGAATATTCGAAGCTCGTTCTCGATATCAACGAGGCGCTTGAAAAGACGGCGGACGCGAAAGCCCGCGCCGTCGTCATTCGCCGCCTGCGCCGTGCGCTGGAGGAGGAGCAATAGGGAGGTGCGCCCTCTCTATTTCAGCTCTTCTCGTCCGTTCGTGTACGACAACAGGTCGTAGGCAAGAAGCCGCTCCCAGATGTCCTCCGCACTTCCCGCGAAGGCGAAGAGGTTGAGATCGGATGCGGTAATCATGCCGTGTTCGATCAGCGCCTCGAAGTTCAGGACGGATGTCCAATAGGCCTTGTCGAACAGAACGATCGGCAAGGGTGGAGCCTTCTGGGTCTGGCGCAGGGTCAGGATTTCGAACAACTCGTCGAGAGTGCCGAATCCGCCGGGAAACACCACGAGGGCGCTCGCACGCATGGCAAGGTGCATCTTGCGCATGGCGAAGTAGTGGAAGCGGAAGGTCAGCTCCGGCGTCGAATAGGCATTGGGTTCCTGCTCATGCGGCAGCGTGATGTTGAAACCGACGGAAGGAGCGCCGGCATCGCACGCGCCGCGGTTGGCCGCCTCCATGATGCCCGGGCCGCCACCGGTGGCGATGACGTTGTCGCGAAGATTGCCGTTGGCCGTGAGCGCCCCACCGCGTTCCGAAGCGATGCGCCCGAAAAGGCGCGCCTGCTCATACCAGAACGCCTCGCGGCCCGGCCCGCCTTCACGCACGCGGGCGCTGCCGAAGACGACGATGGTGGTGCGCACGCCCCAGGCCCGCAACGCTTCCTCGGCCTTCGCGTATTCAAGCTGAAAACGCACGCCCCGCATCGTATCGCCCAACAGGAAATCCTGATCGAGGGCGGCAAGCCGGTAGGAGGGCGAAGCGAGCTGAGCGGCGTTCGAGGGACGGGAAGTCGTCATAACTGACTCTTAAAATGGTTCCGACGTCGTGTTTCCGTGCACAGCGCAGTGAGCCGGCTGCATGAAACTCGCCGGCTTATCGCACGAAAACAAGCTGAACGCGAAATGCCGGGATTTCCCGCTTATGCTTGAACGTATTTCGCTTCGAGATAACGCAGATAGGGGGCCACCTCCAGGCTGCGCCCTGTCACGTTCGCGAGAAGCTCCTGGCGCCTGAAGCGGCGGCCATGCCGCCAGATCTTTTCCCCGAGAGCATCATTGAGCCGCGCATAGTCGCCGCCCTCGATGGCGCTGTGCAGGTCCTTGTCCTGCGCGCGCAACGTTTCCATGACCTGTGCCGCCATGACGTTACCGATGGTGTAGCTCGCAAACGACCCCATGTATCCGGTGGCCCAATGCACATCCTGCAAGACGCCATGCGCGTCGTCGGGCACGGTGAGATCGAAATCCCGCTTGATCGCCTCGTTCCAGGCTCTCGGAAGATCGCCCACCTTCAATGAGCCGTCCATCAGCGCGTTCTCGAGCTCGACGCGCAGCATGATATGGAAATCATAGGTCAGCTCATCGGCATCGACGCGGATGAAGCCCGGCTCGACCCGCGTGACGGCGCGGTAGAATTCCTCCGCGTTCACATCACCGAGCTGAGCCGGGAAATGTCGCTGCAGATCAGGGAAGTGAAGCTGCCAGAACGTGCGGCTGCGGGTGACATGGTTTTCCATCAGCCGCGACTGGGATTCATGCGTTCCAAGGCTCGTGCCGTTCACCGCATAAAGGCCGATGAGATCGGTGGCCAGCGTCGTGCGGACGAAAGCGGGGTCGCCGCCCTGCTCATAGAGCGCATGGCCCGTCTCGTGGGCCGTCGCAAAGATCGAACCAGGCAGGTAATCACGCCGGTAGCGCGTGGTAATCCGCACGTCGTTGCGCGTGAACGAGACCTCAAAGGGGTGTACGGTCTTGTCGAGACGCCCGCGCGTGAAATCGTAGCCAAGCCTGCCCGCAACGAACTCGCCGAAGGCCCGTTGCCCATCCTCCGGATAGTCCCGGAACAGAAAGTCGGAACGCGGCGCAGGGCGCGCGCGGGCCTTGTCGAGGATCGGCTTCAACCCGGCCCGCAGCTCAGCGAAGAAGGTTTTCAGGCTTGCCGCTGTCTCGGTCGGCTCATAGACGGCGACCATCGCATCATACGGATGCTCGGCGAAGCCGACCGTATCGGCATAGGCGTGCGCAAGAGTGATCGTCTTCTCGAGGAAGGGGGCGAAGATCGAGAAATCGGACTTCGCGCGCGCCTCGATCCAGGCTGCCTGCGCGGTGGTGCGAAGCGCCACGCGCTCCTGAATGAGCGCAGCCGGGATACGGTTGTGGTGATCGAGAGCGGCGCGAGTCTGCGCGACGGCCCTGCGCGCGGCGCTGTCCTCGGGCGCGGATTGAACCGCGCGCTCGGCCGCTTCGAGCGCCCTCTCCGTTTCCGGCGCAAGCAGAATGTCCCGCGCCAGCCGGGTCAGGGTGGCGATCTGGTGACCGCGGGTTTCCGCACCGCCTGCAGGCATCATGGTGCGCGAATCCCATGTCAGCAGGGAGGCGGCGTTCAGGACATCGTTGATGGTGGCAACGCGCTCGTGGAGGGCGGCAAGGGCCGGATTGTCGATCATGATTCTTCGCTTGAGAGTTTAGGCGGGCTTCCCACGATACGGCTACGCTATATAATTGCAACCCGACCCCGGCGGCATTTAAGCGCCGCGCTCGATGCGCGCCATCATCCAGTCGATGTCCGCGACCGTCTCAGGTGTCAGCTTCGGCCCCGGCTTGCGCAAGGTCTCGGACGCGATGATGCCACGTTTCCTCAACACGTATTTGCGCACCGCAAGGCCGAGATTGGGCTGGGTCTCATAACGCACCAGCGGCAGGTGCCGGTCGAAGAGATCATGCGCCTCCTTGCGGCGGCCCTCGTTCATGAGGTTGACGACGCCGACGAGCATTTCTGGATAGGCATAGCCTGTCATCGCGCCATCGGCCCCGCGCTCTATCTCGAAATTCAGGAACATACCGCCGTTGCCGCATAGAATCGACACGCGGCGGGACTTTCCTTCCGCATTCGCCTTTCTCAACGTCGTGATCTTGTCGAGCCCCGGCCAATCCTCATGCTTGAGCATGACGCAAGAGGGATTGTCCTCGATGATCCGCATGATGACCTTCGGCGTCATGATGACGTTCGTCACCAACGGATAATCCTGAATGACAAAAGGAACATCCTTGCCGATGGCCTCCGTCGCGTCCGCGTAATAGCCAACGATCTGATCGTCCGTGCGCAGGTTCGAAGGCGGCGCGATCATCACGCCTGCCGCGCCAGCATCCATGACGCGCCTGGTGAGGCCGGACATGGCGGCAAAGCCCGCGGCGGAAACGCCCACAATCACCGGCACGCGCCCGGCAACCTTCGCGATCACCTGGCGCGCAAAGGCCTGTGCTTCGTCAGCCGCGAGCTTGGGCGCTTCGCCCATGATGCCGAGAATGGTGAGCCCCGTCGCACCCGCCGCGAGAAAAGCCTCGACCATGTTGTCGGTCGAGGCTGAGTCGACGCGGCCCTCTGCATCGAAGGGCGTGGGGCAGATGACATAGACGCCTGCGGCGGATGATGTGAGCATCAAGAGGATCTCCCGGTTCTATCTCACTGGCGGACTCGGCGATCAATACATCCGCTTCTTGTCGAGCACGTTGACCATAGCGCCGAGCTCACCCGCGAGATAGTGCGTCAGGTTCCGGCAGAAAATATCGGTGATCTTGCCATTCTCGCTCGGCGCGGTGCTGGCCGAATGCGGACTGATCAGCACGTTCGGCAGGGACCAGAGCGGCGAATCCAGCGGCAAGGGTTCAACAGCCTGCACATCGAGGCCCGCAAAGCCGATGTGCCCGCGCTTGAGCGCCTCGATCATGGCGGGCTCATCGACGACCTGCCCGCGCGCGATATTGATGAGAACAACGCCCGGCTTCATCGCGGCAATGGCCGCCGCATCGATCATGCGGTCGGTCTGCGGGGTGTGGGGCGTTGCGAGAACGACATAATCCGCAGCCCCAAGAACCTTGTGAAGATCATCTTGCCCGAACACGTCATCAGCCGAAAGCTCGGCCCGCCGCTCCGGCGCGGGCGAATTGACGAGAGCCAGAACACGCATGCCGAAGGCCTTGGCGATGGTGCCGGTCCTGGCGCCGATCTGCCCCGCGCCGACGACTGCTATCGTCTTGCCGGCAAGCTCGCCGCAGCAATAGCGATCCCACCGGCGTTCCGCCTGATCCTTCTGAAGGCGCGGAAGGTCCTTGGCGTGCATGAGGAGGACGAGGAACACGAACTCGGTGAGGGAATCCGCATGGACGCCCCGCGCCGTCGTGACCAGAAGATCGCTGTCGGCAAGGCCGAGCGCATGGACACGCCGCCCGACGCCGGAACTCGTGGTCTGCACCCAGCGCACATTCGGCGCTGAGGCAAGGCCGTCGGAAGGAAAGTCGAAGAGGATCGTTGCTCGCGCAAGAGCGGCGCGCCAGCGCTCTTCCTGCTCAGGCGTGCGCCTGAAATCCTCGCGCCCGTCATGATCGGCGATGTAGCGGATCGGTGGCAGGCAATCGGGCTCGTAGATCACCTCCACCTCGGGCGACACCGCGCGAACGCGCGCGACATGCTCCGGCTCCAGAGGCGAGGTGATGAAGATCGTTTGTTTTACGGAGGACATCGGCCCGTCGCTCTCCTGCCAGAACGCGCGAGGGAAGCCCGCGCCTGGCACAGCAAAGCCATGCGGCCATGCCCTCCGTCAAGCCTCAGCGGCTATGCGCGAACATCACATGACGGACCTGGGTGTACTCGGTCAGGGCCGTCATCGAGAGATCGCTACCGTACCCTGAGTTACGCACGCCGCCGTGAGGCATCTCCGTCGCGAACACGCCATGCGTGTTGACCCAGGTGACGCCATAGCGCAGCGCCGCCGCCAAGTGCGCCGCCCGACCCGTGTTACGCGTCCAGATCGAAGAGGCGAGGCCGTAAGGCGAACCGTTCGCGAGACGCAGCACCTCTTCCTCGTCCTTGAAAGGCGTGATGGATACGACAGGGCCGAACACCTCGCGCTGCACGATCTCCGCATCGGGCTTCGTCGCGACAACGGTCGGCTCGTAGAAGAAGCCTCGCCGCTCGGGCGCGGTACCTCCCGCCAGAACTTCAGCCCCGCTCTCCCGCGCGCGGTCCACGAAGCCGGCGACCCGCTCGCGCTGGCGCTGCGTGATCAGCGGCCCGACTTCGGCCTTCGGATCGTCCGATTCTCCGAAGGGCAGAGCCTTCACCGTCTGGGCGAGATCGGCAACGAGACGATCATGGATCGGCGCAGCCGCGTAGATATGGCACGCCGCCGTGCAATCCTGCCCCGCATTGTAGAAGCTCGCTTCCTTCAACGTGTCGATGAGAGAGCCGAGATCGGCATCATCGAAGACGATGACGGGAGCCTTGCCGCCGAGTTCGAGATGGGTGCGCTTGAGCGTGTCCGTCGCAGCGGCGAGAATCTTGCGGCCCGTTCCGACATCGCCCGTGAGCGAAATCATCCGCACCAGTGGATGCGAGATGAGGCGCTGGCCGACCGCTATGCCTGTTCCGGTGACGACATTGACGACGCCGGGCGGCAGAACCTCAGCGAAAATCTCGGCGAGCTTCAGGAGCGACAGCGGCGTGTGCTCCGACGGCTTGATGACCACCGTGTTGCCCGCCGCAATCGCAGGCGCGATTTTCCAGCTTGCCATGAGCAGCGGATAATTCCACGGCGCGATGGAGGCGACGACGCCAATGGGGTCGCGGCGCAACATGCTCGTGTGCCGTCCGTTGCGATACTCGCCCGTCGGCACGCCCGGCATGGTGCGCGCGGCCCCGGCAAAGAAGCGGAACACATCGACCACGTTCGGCACTTCGCCGCCGAGAACATAACGATACTGCTTGCCGCAGTTCCTGGATTCGAGTTCAGCGAAAACAGCCGCTTCTTGCTCGATGCGATCCGCGACCCGCAACAGCGCGCGAGACCGCTCGCGCGGGGTCAGCGCCGCCCAGGCGGGAAAAGCGTCTTCCGCCGCGGCGACAGCGCGCTCGACCTGAGCTTCGCCCGCCGTCGGCAGATCGACGATCAGTTCGCCGGTGGAGGGATTGGTAACGGGCTCCGCCTTCCCCTCTCCCGCCTCGAAGCGGCCATCGATAAAAACCTGCGCGTTCTCGAACATCGGTGTTTCCTTAAATCTCTTAAGGTGAAGTGGGGATCTCGGTAACGCCGCGAAGCGTGCGACCGAACAACTGGAAAATCGCCTGCGATTGCGGGTCGGCCTCGGCCTTCCATTCCGGATGCCACTGCACCGCAATGATCCGCGATGCGCCAAGCGACCCGGAAACGGCTTCGACAACGCCATCGGGGGCCGTGGCTTCAACCGTGAGCGAAGAGGCGAGCTTGTCGATGCCCTGGTAGTGGACCGAGTTGACCGTCGCCACTGTGTCGCCAAGCGCTCGCGCCAGAAGACCGCCTTCGGACAGAGCCACGGAATGACGATGCTCGAACATGCCCACGAAGCTGGCATCCGACGGCGCGTGATGCTTTTCGCCCAGATCGCGGCGAAGCGTGCCGCCGAGCGCGACGTTGATTTCCTGCAATCCGCGACAGATGCCAAAGACAGGTTTTTGTGCGTCGACGACCGCGTCGAGCAGGCGCTCGACCGTCTCATCCCGCGCCTCGTCGAACGGCCCTTCGCCACCCGCAGCGCCGTCGCCATAGCGATGAGAGGCAATGTTGGAGGGGCTTCCGGTCAAGAGGATGCCGTCCACCGCCGCTGCGATGCGCGGAGCATCGATAGCATCCGGCAGGCTCGGAACGATGATAAGGGAAGCGTCCATGTAGCGCGACGCGCCGATGAGATAGCGGTGCATGACGCTGGCCGCGATCTCATCGCCGACGCGGCGATTGCAGGCAACGATACCGAGAAGGGGCCGCGCGGCGCTGGTGTTGTGACGCATCGTTGTCACTCGCCTCGTTCTGCGATGATCCGCGCCCGCCCTTCCGGAACCTGCACAAGAACCTTCTCGCCCGGAGCGAAAAGATCGGTCGCCGGCGCGAGGCACTTCAGGCGCAAGTCGCCGACCCGCAGAACGTAGCGAATGCGCGCACCAAGGAAGACCTGCGTTTCAACGCTCGCATGGAAAGTCCCGGGCCTTTCGGTTCCCGCAGGCAGGAGCTTCAGATCCTCCTGGCGCAAGGCGAGCGTGGCCTTGCCGCGCGTTGTTTCCTGCGCGTCCAGCGGCACGAGCTCGCCGCTCGGCAGCTTTGCCTGCAGACCGGTATCGCCCGTGCCGACCAGCACCGGCACAAGGTTGGCAGAACCGATGAACTCGGACGCGAAGTGGGTGCGCGGCGCGGCGTAGATCTCCTGAGGCCCGCCCGTCTGCTCGATACGCCCGCCATTCATGAGAACGACCGTGTCGGAGAGGCTGAGCGCCTCCTCCTGATCGTGTGTCACGAAAACGGTAGTGAGGCCGAGCCTGCGGTGAAGCTCGATCAGCTCCACCTGCATATCCTCCCGCAGGCGGGCATCGAGATTGGATAGCGGCTCATCGAGAAGCAGGATCTTCGGATCGGACACGATGGCGCGGGCAAGAGCCACGCGCTGCTGCTGACCGCCCGAGAGCTGGCGCGGCATGCGCTCGGCAAGATGCCCGAGCTGCACGGTCTCCAACGCTGCCTGAACCCGCTCGTCCTGTTCCTTCCGCGTGCCGCGCTTTCGCATGCGAAGCGGGAATCTCACGTTCTCGCGCACGCTCATGTGCGGCAGGAGCGCATAGGACTGGAACATCATGGCGATGTCGCGATTCTCCGGCGGCATCTGCGTCACGTCATTTCCGCCAATGCGGATGGAACCGCCCGTGACGCTCTCAAGTCCGGCAATGCTGCGCAAAAGCGTGGTCTTGCCGCAGCCGCTCGGGCCGAGCAGGCTCACGAACTCCCCGCTCTCGATGGTGAGCGAAATGCCATGCAGCACCTTCGTTGCGCCGAAGGATTTGACGATGTCGATCAGTTCAAGTTTTGCCATCTCAATTGCCGACGAAGCGTTGAATGCCGAGAAGCCGGTCGATCACCGCGATGAGCAGGATCGTCAGACCCATCATGAGGGTCGAGACCGCTGCAACGGTCGGATCGGGGCTGAACTCGAGCTGGTTGTAGATCTGGATGGGGAGCGTCACGAGATCCGGCGTGCGCAGGAAAAGCGCGATCACCGCCTCATCGAAAGAAATGTTGAAGGCGAAGAACGCGCCCGCCGCGAGCCCCGGCGCGCATTGCGGCAAAACGACATGGCGAATGCGCTGCCAGCGCCCTGCCCCCATCGTGCGCGCGGCCTCCTCCAGGAAGGGATCCGAATCGGTCAGAACGGCAAGTGTCGTGCGGATCACGTAAGGCAGCGCAATGACCGTATGCCCGAGCCACAGGGCGGAGAAGGAAACCGGGCCGACGGTCGCGCTCCACAGCATCAGGAGGCCGATGGCGAAGATGATGGAGGGCAGGATGAGAGGCGAGAGAAACAGGCCCGCCAGCACGCCCGAACCCGGCAAGCGGCGGCGGTTGATCGCAATCGCCGCACCCGCGCCGATGACCGTGGCGGTGATCGTCACAAGAACCGCGAGCTTGAGGCTCGTGCCGAGCGCGCCGAGATAGGCGCTCGACTCGAAGATGGCGAAGAACCAGCGAAAGGTGAATCCGGTTGGCGGAAAGGCGATGAACTGGCTCTCCGACACCGACACGCCAGCAACGACGATCAGTGGCGCAAGCACGAAGATCAGCGTCACGGCGACGAAGAGCCAGGTGACGGCCCGCAGGACATTCGGAACGCCCTTAACCATGGCGGCGGCCTGAAAGCTTGATGTAAGGCGTCAACGCGAGCAGCACGCCGACGAGAAGAATAACGGACTGCGCCGCCGCGAAATTCCATTCGAGCGTCTTCGTCGCCGATTCGTAGATGGAGCCTGCGATCACGGGCAGGCGAACACCACCGAGGAGAGAAGGCGTCACGAAGGAGCTGACGGAGAGCGTGAAGGCGAGGAGCGAGCCTGCGAGGATGCCAGGCATGGCGAGCGGCAGAACCACCGTTCTCAAGGTTGCGAGAAAGCTTGCGCCCATCGTGCGTGAGGCCTCCTCAAGACGTCGGTCGATCTTCATGACCACGCCAAGAATGGAGAGCGTGGTGAAGGGTAAAAGCACCTGCACCATGCCGATGACGATGGCCGCCTCGGTCTGCATGAGCGTGAAGTTGCGCCCCACGAACCCAATCTTCCAGAGTGTAAAAGGAATGAGACCGCCACGTCCGAGCAGCACCATCCAGCCGAAGGTGCGCACGACGACGCTGGTCATCAGCGGCAGGATGATGAGAACGATGAGCCACAGCCGCAAGGAAGGCGTCGCCCGCGCCATCACGTATGCCAGCGGAAAACCGACGATCGCGCAGAACAGCGTGATGATGATGGACAGATAGATCGTGCGCCAGACGATGCCGAGATAATACGGATCGGTCAGGAACCGCGTGAAATGTTCAAACGTCGTGCCGCCGTCATGCCCGACGATGCTCAGACGCAGCATCTCGGCGATGGGCAGGATGAAGGCGAACGCAAGGAGCAGAATGCCGGGGCTCGCAAGAGCCAGATCTTCAGCGCGATCACGCATGGAGGAGCCCCGGCTTTCTTCTTAGCGAGCGATCAGCTTCTTCCAACGCTCGATGATCGACGCACGGTTGGCGTCCACATCGAGCGGGTTGAAGCGCATGAGGCCGGACACGGCTTGCTCGCCGTAGACGACTTCCTTGGCGAGGGCTTCGTCAAGCTTGGTCGCCTTGTTGGTCGGCGAGTAGCGCAGCTCGCGAGCCCAACCTTCCTGCACTTCTGCCGAAAGCGAGAAGTCGATGAACTTCTTGGCAAGCTCCTGATTCGGGCGGTTCGCCACGAGATTGGCGGTGAGGTAGACCGCCGGCGTTCCTTCCGCGCCCTGCACGAACTCGATCGGCAGGCCGGCCTTGCGCAGCGTGTAGGCATAGTCCTGTGCGTAAGGCGCGATCCAGGCGTCGTTCTGCGCGAAGTTCTGCTGCAGTTCCGGCGAGGTCGAGACGACGACGGCGCCACCGAGAAGCCCCTTCACGGCCTCGAAGCCCGGCTCGGGATTCTTGATGTCGCCGCCCTTGACCTTGTTCATCATCAAAAAGCCGAGGAGGCCATAGCTGTTCGACAGGTCGGTGAGAACGACGTGATCCTTATATGCCGGGTCCCAAAGATCGGCCCACTTGGCCGGCTTCTTCGGGGCCTTGTCCTTGTTGTAGAGAAGGCCGATGGCGGCGACCGCATGAACCGGGCCCTCGCCGCGCGCCAAGCCTTCGGTGGCGAACGGGTAGAGGTCCCTGGCGTTGGTGAGTTCCTCGGCCTTGATCGGGCCGATCAGCCCCTCGCGCGCCGCCACGACTTCCTGACCGCCGGAGAAGTGGATGACATCGAATTGCGGAGCGGCCTTCTGGGCGCGCAGCTGGGCGAGCGCATCGGCGGAATAGGCCGTGATCACCTGCACATCGACGTCGTATTTCTTCTGGAATGGCTCGATGACGAGCTTGCGGTGGATCTGCTCGTAAGCCCCGCCGTAGGAGTTGATGACGAGCTTGTCCTTCGCGAAGGCGGGCGTCGCGAGGACGCTTGCCAAGGCAAGGAGCGCTGCGGCTTTAGACACGTTAGCAACCATTGTTCGACCTCTGGTTCGTTGCCGGTGTGAACGATATTATAGAGCGGAAGAGCGTTTCGTCCCGTCGCTTCTTCCGCTCCGCTTTCATTGGCCGAGGCACTTTGCCCCGGCTTGGCATGCATCAATCGAGACGTCCGATTTCGACCGTCTTGATGCCTTCCATGCGGATGCTGCGGCAGGCTGCGGCGATCTCCTCGAGGCCCTCGGTCATGCGGCCAAGGATGTTGCACGGCGTCCAGCCGATGGGGCCGAAGATGCGGCCGCCATTGTCGTAGAACATGCCGATTTCCCAGAACTCGTCGGTCATGCCCTTGAAGAGGTTCTTGGCCTGATAGAACCACAGAAGCTCGCCCGCGACGGGGAAGCAGGTCTGGTTCTCGACCGGGATCGACAGGGGATCGAAGGTCTGCGCTTCCTTCGGCAGCCCCATCATGATTTCAGGGCCGGCATACATGGCGTGCCCGGCCGGGACCTGGATCGGCTTCTTCAGCGCGTCCCAGATGGTCTGGCAGGTGACGGGAGCGTTCTCCCAGTAAAGCTCGATCGTGCCCTGAACGTTGGCTTCGACGAACTTTAAGTAAAGACGACGTTTTGTCATAATGTTTCCCAAACTTCGGACTTGGCGCCCGTATATTGCTCGAGAAAGGTCGCAGGTGGAAATTGATGTGTCCAATTATCGTTCTCTATAGGAACGATAAAAATTTTTTATCGGGCATGACTCTCGACCCAGGCGATGCCGGGGTCGATCTCGGCGCAGAATTCCAGCGCCGTCCGCCGCGCCAACTCGGCCACCCGTTCCGTCAGGAGGGAACCCGGCACCGGGTGATAGCTCGCGATGAAGTCGAGCGGCGGAAAAGGCTTGTTGACCTTCACCGAGACGAGGTCGCCGAGGGCGATCTCCCGCTGCACGACCGCCGTGGGCACGGCGGCGACGCCGAAGCCGTCCATCGCCAGCCGAATCATGGTGGGCAGCGAATTGGAGTTCGAGAGCTGGCTGGCAAGCACGCTCTCGTCCTGGAAATAGGGCGCGATCATCCGGTAGGGCGGCGAGCCGCGCTGAAAGGTGATGAGCGGCATCGCGCCGAGCTCCGCCACGCTGTAGATGCGGTTCTTGTCGATCAGCTTTGGGCTGCCGACCCAGGACATGGCGTAGGTGCACACCACGAAGCTGCGATAGCCTTCCTCCAGCAGAGGATCGAGGCAGAAGGTGATATCGAGATCGCCGCTCTTCATGTGGTTGAGGAGGTTGATCGTGGAATCGGTCACGATCTCGATCTGCGATCCCGGATAGATTTGCCGCAGACGCTCGTAGAGCCGCGGCAGCCAGGTCTGGACGATGGCGTCGATAGCCCCGATCCTGAGCGTCAGGGCGATGTTCTCGGGGTCGGTGAATCCGAGTTTGAGCTTGTCGAACTCGCCCAGCATGTTCTCGATCACCCTCAGGGCTTCATGCCCCGCCGAGGTGAGGTGAAAGCCGCGCCCCTCGCGCATGACGAGTTGCACGCCGAGTTCGCGCTCAAGGGCAGCGATGCGGGACGAGACGGCGGGTTGCGTCGTGTTGAGATGAGTGGCCGTGCGTCCGAAATGGCGCAGGCGCGCGAGATGGACAAAGGTCTCCAGATTGGCGAGCTTCATAGCCTGAACCTGTCTCTCATCCCGCAGAGCTCCTCAGCGAGTGCCTATAAGGATTTGAAACAGCGGATCGCCTTCCGTCAACTCGGACATGGAGCCTCATGCGCTGAAATCAGATCTCCAATTCGAGTAGGACAGGCTGATGATCTGAGGATTGGCGGCCCTGATCGTAGAAGACCCGTGACACTTTCGGCGCCAAATCCTCCGTGACAAACAGGAAGTCGCAACAATGGGGCTGGCCGCTCGACTGCTCGTAGATGCAGAACGAGGCCGGATGCGCCTCGTCCGGGCGAAAGGCCTCCCAGGCATCGACAAGGCGGGGCGTGCCGTTTTGAAACGGCTCGGAGATCCGCTTCTTCGTGGGGTCTTCGGGCTTCATGTTGAAGTCGCCGGTCAGGACGGCCGAAGCACTCGTCGGAAAGATCGCATAGGTGCCGGGACCAGGCTCGCGCGGCACGCGCGTGCGGTCACAGGCCGTGCGGTGCGCCTCCCGGATGCCTTGCACCTGCGCCCGGCGGATCGTGTCGGAGGAATATTCGAGATGCGTCGTCATGACCCGCAAAGGACCGGAGGGCGCTTCGACGACAGCCTCGATCAAAAGACGTGGCATGTTGCGCGTGGCCGCGGCCTCCCACGGCAGCGTGTAACGCAGCACCTGCGCGACGGGATGGCGTGAGAGGATCATGTTGCCGAAGCGGCTGCGCCCGCCCCTGCCGTCCGGCGCATCGAGAGCAACGCCCTCGACGGCGTGGTAGCCGGGAAGAAGAGACGCGATTTCCGCGAACTGGTTCTCGCCCTCATGCCCCTTCAAGCCGGCGACATTGTCGGCAACCTCCTGCAGGCACAGAACGTCGAAATCGGCGATGTCGCGCGCATCCGTGATCAACCGCGCAAGATCGCGACGGCCGTCGATGCCCAGCCCCCATTGAATGTTCCAGGTCAGGATCCTGAACATGTCCTACTGGCCTACCTTGCTGAGCACATCCGCCTTCAGGAAGCGCTCGATGAAAAGCATGAACAACACGGAGGGCACCAGAAGGATCAACGCGGTGATCGAGGCGATCTGGTAGTTGCCGCCCATGCTCGCGTTGTAGAGAAGAAGCGGCAGGGTCGTCACCTGCGGCACGCCGACGAAGAACGTTCCGGTAAATTCATCGAGCGATTCCAGAAAGACGAAGATGGCGCTTGCCATGATGCCGGGCATCGCCAGAGGCAGCGTGACCGTGAAGAAGGTCCGTAAAGGGGACGCCCCGATATTGCGCGCGGCGAGTTCGAGGTCGCGATCCACCGCAGCGAATGCCGCCGCTGCAATCCAGACCGAATAGACGAGGCCGTGCGCCGCGTGAACGAGAACGACGCCCGCGATCGTGCCTGTCAGGCCGATGCTGTAGAACACCCGCGCGACGTTGATGTAGATCGCGACAGACGGGAAAGCTTGCGGGAGAAGGAAGAGGATCATCAATGCCGTGCGCCATGGCAGCTTCAGCCGCGCCAGCGCATAGCCCGCCGGAACCGAGATCGCGAGGGCCACAGCGACGGTGAGGCAGGCGATGCTCACACTCGTCATCAGGGACGACATCGCGTCTCCCGTCGGACGGAACACCACCTCCCAATAGCGCGTGCCGTAGGAAACCGGCAGCTTGAAGGGCGCATACCAGCGTTCCGCAAAGGACCACAGCACGAGATTGGCCAGAGGCCCGAACAGCAGGAAGGCGAAGGCCGCAAGAGCAGCCGCCTTGAGCAGCGTTGAAGCGAAGCCCTTGAGCCGCAGGCGGCCAAGGGACGGCGCCTGCTCGATGTCGACAGGCGCGGACGCGAATTGCACTTTGCTGCTCATGCCTGCACCTCGCGCTTGACGTTGTGGCGCAGGTAGATCCAGGCGGCGATGCCGGAAATCGCATAAGAGATCACGCCGAGCGCGTTCGCGGTCGCGTAATCGCCGTAAGAATTGATACGAAAAGCCATGTCGACCGTGAGCATGGTCGGCTGAGAGCCGGCAACCATCATCGGCACGGAGAGAACCGACAACATCGTGACGAAGGACAGAACGAGCCCCACCAGCAGGGTCTGCGCGACCTGCGGCAGCACAAGCTCTATCAGCACACGCGGACGCGAAGCGCCGAGGTTGCGGCCGGCTTCGATGGTAGACCGGTCGACGGAAGCCATCGCACCCGCCACCATCAACGTGACGAAGGGCACCTGCTTCCAGACGAAGGTGATGATGATACCGCGCCAATCAAGAAGGCTCGTCGCCTGAATGGGTTCCATGATCCCCATCGCGACGAGGGAGTTGTTCATCAATCCGTTCTTGGCCAGAAATGTACGCATGCACTGGGCGGCGACGATGAACGGAATGAAGAGCGGCCAGCGGTAGAGATTGCGCAGGATCGCGACGAGCCACGGCGTTTCGCCAAGCGTCAGGATACCGGCGATGGCAATGGAGACGACGCCTGTCAGGATCGTTGCCGTGACGACGATGAAGAGCGTGAAGAGAATATCCGTCGAATAGAGTTCATAGGCCTTGGCGAAATGCGCCAGTGTCGGATTGCCGCTGCCGTCCGTGAAGGCCGCGGCGAGAGAGAAGCCGAGCGGGTAGAGAAACAGCGCGCCGATCATCGCCAAGGCAGGCGCGATCAGAAGAAGGCCGAAGAACGACGGACGCGTCATGAATGAACGATGTCCCGCTTTGAGGAACGGAAGAGCGGGCGGCTCAAGATTCTCAAGCCGCCCGCCCAAGCCTGGAGAAAGCCTAGTTCGCGACTTTCTTCTCGTAGGTTTCGAGAATGTCGTTGAAATAGGGGCCGATGGGGAACGCCTTGCCGTTAGACGCAAGGTCCTTCGGCGTGATGTCCGAGAAGAGCTGGTTCCAGGCGGCCTGATCGAGCTTGCCTTCAAGGTTCTGCGCGTCGATGCCGGGATACCAGTTGAAGCGCTTCACGATACCTTCCGCCTGCACTTCGGGGCTCGTGGCGAGCGCGATGAACTCGGCGGCGAGCTTGTCCTGCGGAGCCTTCTTCGGAATGGCGTAATACATCGGCTGGCCGGGCATGCCGGGCGATATCAACTTCAGGCGCATGCTCGGCGGCAGCTTTCCTTCCGCCTTCCAGGTGTAGAACATATCGACCCAGACCGGCCCGACGGCGATCTCGCCACGATTGAGCATGTCGAGCGTGCCGGCATTGCCGGGGGTGATGACGACGCTCTGGTTGAACTCCTTGAGATCGCCCATCGCCTTGTCCCACGTCGCCTTCGCGGCGGCGTCATAGGGGCCGCTTTCGAGCTTCGTGGCGTCTCCTCCGAAGGCGGAAACCCAGCCGGTGACGAAGGCAACGCCGGACATACCGCCCTTGATGCCATTGTAGCCGAACTGCTTCGGGTTCTTCTTCACCCAGTCGCGGAGCTCCGCGTAGGAAGCCGGCGGCGCCTTCACGAGATCGGGATTGTAGGCGAGAGCCGTCTGCGAGTGGAACATCGGCATCACATAACCGCCGACATCGGTGCCGAGGGAGTTCGTCGCCGTATCGCGCGTCACGAGCTTGGCGGTGGAAAGCTTGTCGCGATACTTCTCGATCAGCTCTTCCTTCACCAGCGTGCCTGCGGCCTTCTGGTGTATGACGATGACGTCGAAGTCCACGCTCGTTGCATTGGCCTTCTTCTGCGCATCGAGCTTTTCGTAGATCTTCTGCGAACCGCCATCGCCGGGGCCCGTGCCGACGGCGACGACCTTCACGCCGGGATGGCTCTTCTCGAAGAGCGGCCCGAGATAATCCTTGATGTAGTCGACCATGTTCTGGTCGCCGGCGGTGGCGACATTGAGCGTCTGCGCGCTCGCCGAATGGCTGAACGCGAAGGCTGCAAGGCCCGCAAGCAAGAGACTCTTACGCATGAAATCCTCCCTGGGATTGTTCGCTGGGGAACAGGTGCAACGACGCGAGCGGCAGGCGCAAACCCACCGGTCGATCGAGCTCGTGGTAGTCATCGTCCGTCACAGTAAAATGACGGTCAGCGATAGCGACCACGTACCTGTAATGCCCACCCGGATACGTTCTTTGCGTAATTGTGCCGGGCAGGACGATCGAGCCTTCGATGGCAACGCTCGGATCACCGAGCGAGGCGACATCGTCGCGGAAATAGGCGGTGACGGGTCCCACCGGAACGTCACCGTTCCACTGCACCGCATGGCCTTGTTCCGCCTTGACCTCGATGCCCGCGCCGGAGGCGCGCACGTCGAGGTGAAGCGTGTTTTCCGCCCCCATGAAACTTGCAACGAAGGGCGAGACGGGATTGTCGAACACCTCCTTCGGCGTTCCCACCTGGGCGATGTGTCCTGCGTCCATCACCACAATGCGGTCCGCCATCGTCATGGCCTCCTCGCGATCGTGCGTCACATGAATGGCGGTGAATCCGAGGCGGCTCTGCAGCGTCTTGATCTCCGTGCGCAGCTGCAGGCGCACCTTCGCATCGAGATTCGACAACGGCTCGTCGAGCAGAAGAATCTCGGGTTCGATGGCAAGCGCGCGTCCGAGCGCGACGCGCTGGCGCTGACCGCCCGACAGGTTCGTGACCTTGCGATCCTCAAGGCCCGAGAGGTTGAGCATGCGCAGCACTTCCGCAACCCGCTTGCGGATCTCTTCCCGCGAGACGCCGCGCAGCCGCAATCCGTAACCGACATTGCCGAGCACGCTCATGTGCGGCCACAGCGCGTAGGATTGAAACATCATAGCCATGCCGCGCTTTTCGGGCGGCATGTCCACGACATCGCGGCCAAAGAGGCGAATGGCCCCGCCGGATGCTTTCTGAAAGCCTGCGATGGTGCGAAGAAGCGTCGTCTTCCCGCAGCCGGACGAGCCCAGAATTGCGATGAACTCGCCTTTCGCCACGGACAGGCTGACGCCGTGCAGAACACGGTTGTTGCCGTAGCTTACCTTGAGGTGGTCGATATCAATCGCCGCCGAACCAGAGCTGGTCACGGTCATCCTCCCTCCCGATGTCGTGCGCTTGAGCGCCTCTTTTATGTAGCCAGCAAATCACAACAGCTGAGCCGACGTAAAGAGTGCCGCGATGTTTTTATTCAGGGGCCATGACACTTTCTTGAAGATGGCCGGCGGAAGCCCCGGCGCAGATCTCTTGCACGCCGCGGTGTTCGCGAGAGATGATTCGCAGCGCTCTTCGCCTGGAGCAGGCGCCACTGGTGGCCAGCCCAGAGGGTTGCCCGACAACGCGAGGCATGGCATCCAACGGATCGTACAATATATTATAGGCTCATAACCTGTGTGGGATACCTATGGGCGCGCATCACGATCATTCTCTGGACTCGCTGAACGACACGCAAAAGCGCGTTCACACGATCCTCGCCGCTGCCGAGAACCCGCTTTCGGCCTACGAGGTTCTGGATCGCATGCGGGCCGAACGGGCGGTGACGCCGCCGACTGTGTACCGCTCTCTCGACAAGCTGATCGAGAAGGGGCTCGCCCACAGGCTCGAGAGCCTCAATGCCTATGTAGTCTGCAAGCATACCCATCCGCACGAGATGGCAGCCTTTGCAATTTGTGAAACTTGCGGCCTTGCGACCGAGTTCAGCGACCCTACAATTGACAAGCGTCTTGGGCAGTGGAGCAGCGATCACCATTTCCGCGCAAATAAAACCACTGTCGAAATACGCGGATTATGTGAAAACTGCACTTCGAAATAGGAATTTACTGGTTATTCCCTTTGGGAAGGTTATTGCATTGCTGCAAGTATAGATTGCAACGCTACCACATTGCGGAAACCAAATCTTGCCTATATAAACGGGTAGGTACTCAAATTCAGGAGGCAAGCCGTGGCGGTTGCTCAAGATCGGGCTAAGGAAGATAGCGAACTGCTCCAGCGAGCAGATGAGGTTTGCCGTGAGAACAGGTTGCGCATGACTCCGATGCGCGAACGTGTTTATCGCGAGTTGGTGCAAAGCGGAGGTCCGGTCGGGGCCTACGATCTGGTGGAGCGCTTGAGCAGCAAGTCCCGCCGAATCGCACCGGTCACGATCTACCGCGCTCTCGATTTCCTGCGCGATGCCGGCCTTGTTCATCGCCTGGCGACGCAGAACTCCTACATCGTCTCCCATGGCGAGGTCGATCCTGGCGCGGTGAAGATCATGTTCGTCTGCTCGCGCACCGGCAAGAGCGTCGAAGTCCATTCCAAGGAAGTCGGGGACGCGATTCGCAAGGCCGCGGAAGACGCCGGCTTCAAGGCGATCTCGCCCTTCGTGGAAGTCGAAGGCGAAGTCATCCGCTAAGCGCCGTTAGGCGAAGCAGACATTTCAAATCAAAAAGGCCGGGCACATTGCCCGGCCTTTTTCTTTTTGGTTGCAGGACGTCTCGTCGAACCTGCCTTGATCCGCCGTTACTCGGCTGCCATTGCCTGCTGCGTCACATGCGGAGCCTTCAGCTCGGCTTGATCAGACGTCTCCTTGGCAATGAAGGTATAGAACATCGGCACGATGAAGAGGGTGAAGATCGTTCCGATGGACATGCCGGAGGCAATGACGAGCCCCATCGAGAACCGCGCCGCCGCACCCGCGCCGCTGGCGTAGATCAGCGGTGCAACGCCGAGCACCATCGCCGCCGTCGTCATGAGGATCGGCCGCAGACGAACCTTCGCCGCTTCCTCGATCGCCTGACGGCGCTTGTAGCCGTGCTTCTGCTTCAGTTCGTTGGCGAACTCCACCATCAGAATGCCGTGCTTGGTAATCAACCCGACGAGCGTGATGAGACCGACCTCCGTGTAGATGTTCAGCGTAGCCAGGCCGAGATAGAGGAACGTCATCGCACCGAACATCGAGAGAGGCACCGACATCATGATGATGAACGGATCGCGGAAGCTCTCGAACTGAGCGGCAAGCACCAGATAGATCACGATCACCGCGAGGCCGAAGGCCATTGCGATGGAGCTTCCCTCCTGGACTTCGAGGCGGGACTGGCCGGCATAGTCGGTATAGAAGCCCGCAGGCATGACCTGCTTCGAGATATCCCGTAGCACCTGCAAGCCTTCAGACGTGGTGACCCCCGGCATCGGCAGCGCCGAAACCGTCGCGGAGTTGAGCTGGTTGAACTGGTCGATGGATGCGGGGGCCGCATCCGTCTCCACACGCACCAGCGCGGACAACGGAACCATCGTGCCATCGGCGGCGCGCACATAGTACTCGCCGAGCCGCTCCGGATTCAGGCGCGCGTTCTGCCCGACCTGCGGAATGACATCATAGCTGCGATTATCGCGATCGAACTTCGAAACCTGCGCACCACCGACAAGCGCGCCGAGAGTCACGCCGATATCGCTGACCCGCACGCCGAGAACCGCCGCACGGTCGCGGTCGATGATGATCCGCGCGCGCGGTGTCTGGTAGGACATCGAGTTGACGGCAACGATGAACTTGCCCGATGCCATCGCCTTCTGCTTGATCTGCTCGGCCACCTCGTAGGCCTGCGACGGGTCGCCGATCGTGCGCAGCACATACTGGATCGGCAGGCCGCCGGCGGAGCCCGGCAGGGACGGCGGCGCAAACACGAAGGCCTGAACGCCAGCGTTCGAATCAAGGAGCGTCTGAATCTCCTGCTTCGTCACTGGGCCCTTTTTCTTGCGTTCGCTCCACTCCTTCAGCTTGAAGCCGACGAAGCCACCGCCGCCCCCATCGATGCCGATGATGAGGAAGGTGTCCTCGATCTCGGGGATCTGCTCGAAGGCCGTGGTGAATTTCGGCGCGAAGGCCTGCGTGTATTCGGGCGTCGCATATTGCGGCACGTTGACGAGGCCGAGATAAGCGCCCTGGTCTTCTTCGGGCGCGAGTTCCGACGGCGTCTTGGAGAACATGAAAGCCGTCGTCACAAGAAGACCGATGGCGATGGCGAGCGTCACGGGGCGCACGTCGAGCGAGCCGGAGAGACGGCGCGCATACCAGTTTTCGAGCTGCGTGAAGGTGCGGTCCACCAAAGCAGCGAACCGACTGTGGTTCTCGTTGTGCGGCTTCAACAGCCGCGACGACATCATCGGCGACAGCGTCACCGCGACGATGCCCGAGATGATGACCGCGCCTGCAAGGGTGAACGCGAACTCGCGGAACAGCGCGCCGGTCAGACCCTGCGTGAAGCCGATGGGCGCATAAACCGCCGCGAGGGTGATCGTCATCGAAATGATGGGACCGAAAATCTCCTTCATCCCGGCGACGGCGGCATCGATTGGCGACAAGCCCTCCTCGATATGGCGGTGGATGTTCTCCACCACGACGATGGCGTCATCGACCACGAGGCCGATGGCGAGCACCATCGCCAGAAGCGTGAGGAGGTTGATGGAGTAGCCAAGCGCATAGAGCACGAAGCACACACCGACCAGCGACAGCGGAATCGTGACGATAGGAATCAGCACGGAGCGGAACGAGCCGAGAAAGAGCAGGATGACGATGACGACGATGAGGCCTGCCTCGCCGATGGTCTTGAACACTTCCTTGATCGAGGCCGAGATGAAGTTCGACGCATCGTAGACAACCTGCACCGTCATGCCATCGGGCAGTGTCGGGCGGATCTCGTTGATCGCCTGATTGACGGCCTCGGCCACGGTGAGCGGATTGGCGGAAGGCGTCGGCGTCACGCCGATGAATGTGCCTTCCTTGCCGTTGAAGCTGACCTTGGTGTCCGTGCTCTTCGGCCCCAGCTCCACATTGGCGACATCGCGCAGGCGCACGATCTGATCGCCGTTGGTGCGAACCGGCAGCATGCCGAAGGATTCAGGGGTCTGCAGGGTGGTCTGCATCTCGATGGCGTAGGCGACGAAGTCGTTCTTCGTCTTGCCCGGGGCCGCCAGGAAGTTGCTGGCCTGGATCGCCGACACGACCTCGCCCGCCGTCACGCTGCGCGCGGCGAGGCGAATGGGATCGATCCACACGCGCATAGAGAAATCGCGCCCGCCGAGAATGTCAGCCGAGCCGACGCCTTCGAGCGTCGCGAAGCGCGGCTGGATGACGCGGGTCAGGAATTCCGACACTTCTTCGGGGTTCATCTTCGTCGAGGCGAAGGTGATGTACATCAGCGCAAAGGTTTGCCCGGTGCCCTTCACAATCACCGGGTCTTCAGCATCCGTCGGCAGCTGCGCGCGCACCGTCTGCACCTTGGAGGTGACTTCGGTGAGCGCTGCATTCGGATCCGTGTTCAGGCGCATGCGCACCGAAACGGTGCTCATGCCCTGACGGCTCTGTGTGCTCACGTAATCGACGCCTTCAGCGCTCGACACCGCCTTGGCGATGGGCGTGCTGATAAAGCCCTGCATCAGATCCGCGCTCGCGCCCACATAGGTGGTCGTGATCGTGATCGTGGTTTCGTCGACCTTGGGATATTGCCGCACCTGAAGGCTGATCAGACCCTGCGCGCCGAGCAGCAGGATCAACAGACTCACCACCATCGAAAGGACAGGGCGGCGAATGAAAAGTTCCGTGAAACTCATGGCTTGAGGCCTATTGCCCGTTCGCAAGCTTCGACGCGTCGAGCTTGGTTATGTCGATACTGTTGTCAATCTTGACCGCAGCGCCCGCCTGAAGCTTGTTCTGCCCGGACATCACGACCTGCTGGCCGGGCGTCACGCCCGAAATGATCTCGATGGCGCCGCCCTGGCGACGTCCCGCCTTCACGAACACCTGCTTGACGATCTCGACCGGCTTCCCGTCCTTGTCCTCGACCTTCTTGCCATCGACTTCCTTCGGCTCGACGACATAGACATAGGTTCCGTACAGGCTTGTGATGACCGCCGTTTGCGGCACCGTGATGACATTATCCTCCGCCGGCAGGATGGCGCGCACATGCAGGAACTGACCGGGAAGAACGGCGCGGTCCTTGTTGTTCTCAATCAGCGCCTGAACGGCGACGAGCCGGGTCTGCGGATCGACGCGCGGATCCTTGCCGATCACGTGGCCGACGAACTTGAGATCGTTCTCGTTGACGCCGACGCGCACTTCCTGGCCGAGCTTGATCGCATCGGCCATCTGCTCCGGAACCGTGAAGTCCACCTTCATGGAATCGAGATCCTGGAAGCTCGCGACGGGCGTGCCGATCTGCACATACTGGCCAACATCGACGCGCGGAATACCGATGACGCCCGAGAACGGAGCCTTGAGGCCCTTCTGGTTGATGACGGCCTGGATGCGATTCATCCGCGAGCGCGCGGTGGCGAGCTTGGCGACGATTTCGTCATAGGACGCTTCGGTGCCGAAACCGCGCGATGTCAACGTCTTGGCGCGCTCATAGCTCGACTCGCCGAGCTTGACCGCCGCCTGCACGTCGATGAGATCCGCACGTTCGATCGAATCGTCGATCTGAACGAGGATCGTCCCTTCCGTCACGTACTGGTTCGGCTTGAAGTTGATCTGCTTGACGATGCCGGCGGCCTCCACGGCCAGCTCGACGCCGTTGGCGGCCTTGGCCGTGCCGATGGCGTCGATGCCGGGCGTCCAGGTCTTCGCTTCGACCTTCGTCGCCGAGACCGTCTGTGTCGGCTGCGGCATGGTCGCGAAGAAGTCCGCGATCATCTTCTGCTTGAGATAATAGAACCCGATCAGGCCAACGCACAGAAGGAGCGCCAGAGAGGACACGGTAATGATGACAATACGGCGCTTCATTTCGATCTTCCGAAATCCGTTGGTCCGGCTGCCCGGATAGCTCTTTGATTATGGAGACGCGGCATTAGCGTATCTTCCTATTGACGCCAATGCCTGCGAAGCATTTATATACCGTCTGGACGGTTTGGTGCAAGATGCCAAAATCGAAAGCCATAAGAGTTTAGGGATGTTTGGTTGCATTCGGGGCCGCAAAAGCTCGCGCGAGAAGATCCTCGACGCGGCGGCGGAACTTGTCAGTGAGGTAGGCTCGGGGCGGCTGACGCTAGACGCGGTCGCGGAGCGCGCGGGCCTGAGCAAAGGCGGCCTTCTCTACAACTTCCCCAGCAAGGAGGCGCTCCTTCAGGGCATGATCCAGCGCATGGTGGACGAGGTTTCCGCCGAGCGCGAGGCCCTTCGGGGCAAGCTCGGCGGGCCCAATCTCGAGGCCCGGCTCTGCGTCAACGCCGCGCTGAAGATGCGCACGGGCAACATGAAGGAGATTTCGAACGGCATGCTCGCGGCCTCATCGGAGAACCCGCGCCTGCTGGAGCCCGTTCGCCACGTCCTGAAGGACGTTCTCGAGCATCTCAAGACGACATCGGAAGACGCCGACGCGGCTCTCGTCGCGTGGCTCGCCGTCGAAGGCATGTGCAGCCTCGAGCTTCACGACATCAGCCCCTTTTCGGAGCAGGATCGCGAACGCGTCGTGAAGGCCGTCAACCGCCTCCTTGACAAGGGATTGAGCGAATAACGCCCCTCAGCCGACCCAGGACGGGTCGTTCAGCACCGCATCCGTGTGTTCGCCAAGGCGCGGCGAGGGGCGGTTTGCGGCCATCGGCTCGCCATCCATGACGATGGGCGAGCGGACGGACGGGATGGAGCCGTTCTTCGCCTCCGCTGAAGGTAGATCGATCTTCATGCCGCGCGCGATCACCTGGCTATCCGTAAATACATCGGCGACCGTGTTGATGGGGCCGGCCGGAACGCCTTCCTTCTCCAGCGCCGCGAGAAGCCCATCGCGGGTGAATTTCAGCGTCAGCACGGTCAGAAGCGGAATCAGCTCGGCGCGGGCGCGCACGCGGTCCGCGTTCGTCTTGAAGCGCGGGTCCTGCGCCAGCTCGGGCTGGCCGAGCACGGCGACGAAGCGCGCGAACTGCCCGTCATTGCCCACTGCCGCGATCATGTGCCCATCGGACACCGGAAACACCTGATAGGGCACGATGTTGGGGTGCGCATTGCCCATGCGGCGCGGCGCCTTGCCGGAGGCGAGATAGTTCATGGCCTGGTTGGCGAGAACGCTCGTTTGCACATCGAGCAGCGCCATATCGAGATGCGCGCCCTCGCCCGTCTCATCGCGGCGGCGAAGGGCGGCAAGAATGCCGACGACGGAATAGACGCCGGTGAAAATATCGACATAAGCGACGCCGATCTTCTGCGGCTCGCCGGTGGGCTCGCCCGTCAGATCCATGATGCCGCCCATGCCCTGGATCATGAAATCGTAACCGGCCCGCGCCGCGTAAGGCCCGTTCTGGCCGAAGCCCGTGATGGAGCAATAGACGAGGCGCGGATTGACCGCTTTCAGGCTCTCGTAATCGAGCCCGTATTTCTTCAACCCGCCGACCTTGAAGTTCTCGATCACCACATCCGCATGGGCCGCAAGCTTGCGCACGAGCGCTTGGCCTTCCGGCGTTTCGAAATCCGCCTCGATGGAACGCTTGCCGCGATTGCAGGCGTGGTAATAGGCCGCCGAGAGATTATCCCCATCCTTGCCCTCGATGAAGGGAGGTCCCCAGCCGCGCGTGTCGTCACCCGCGCCTGTGCGCTCCACCTTCACCACGTCCGCGCCGAGATCGGCAAGCAACTGCCCGACCCAGGGACCCGCGAGAATGCGCGCGAGTTCGAGGACTTTCAGGCCTTCGAGCGGTTTCATACTCATCAATCCATCACGGCATCGAGGCCGCGCTTCAACCCGGTAAATGTGCCGACGCGGCGCGCCGCGAGAAGCGTGCCCGCCACATAAGGCGCGGCGGAAGAGCCTGCATCGTGGCGGATGACGAGGCGCTCGTTATCCGCGCCGAACACCGCCTCGCAGGAGAGAACGAAGGACGGCATGCGCAGCGAATGCACCTGCACCGGCTGGCCTGCGCCGAGCCCGCCGCCGCGCGTTTCGCGAACGCCCGACAATTCATCGACGGGCTTCGATGTTGCGGGCTGGCGCACCGCACTCAGAAGCTCCGCGAGTTCCCGCGCGGTGCCGGAGGGCGTATCCGGCTTAGCCGCCGACGCGTAGTCGATGATTTCCACATCGGCGACATAGCGCGCGGCCTCCAGCGTGAAGCGGCGCAAGAGCGTCGCCGTGATGGAGAAGTTGCCGGCCGCGAGCACCCCGCGCCCGGCTTTCTGCGCGAGGGCATCGATCTCGTCATAATCCTCGGCGCTCAGACCCGACGTGCCGACGACCACATGACGGCCCTGCGTCAGCGCGGTGAGCGCGTGAGCCTTCACCGCATTGGGCTTGGTGTAGTCGATCACCACATCGGAGGGCTGGCGCAGCGCCTCTTCCAGCGTTGCGCTGATCGCAACACCGAGAGACGGCAGGCCCGCCACCTCGCCCGCATCCTTGCCCGCCGCGCTGCGGCTGACGGCGCCCGCGAGCACGAGATCGTCCGACATAGCGATGGCCGCGACAAGAGCCTTACCGACCCAACCGGTCGCGCCCGCGAGAGTGATGCGAAGAGGCATTTTCATCGACTCCGTTAAAGGTAAAAGTCTTAAAAGAACGCCTGCAGACCGGTCTGCGCGCGACCGATGATCAGCG
Organism: Microvirga flavescens; assembly: GCF_003290125.1. Classification (GTDB taxonomy): domain Bacteria; phylum Pseudomonadota; class Alphaproteobacteria; order Rhizobiales; family Beijerinckiaceae; genus Microvirga; species Microvirga flavescens. Next base: position 944,066 of record NZ_QMKH01000001.1, on the reverse strand, counting down.
CGTGAACGTCGTGCGTGCCTTCATAGGTATTCACCGTCTCCAGATTCTGGAGGTGGCGCATGACGTGGTACTCTTCCTGGATGCCGTTGCCGCCATGCATGTCGCGAGCGGTGCGGGCAATGTCGAGAGCCTTGCCGCAATTGTTGCGTTTGACGATGGAGATCATCTCCGGCGCGAGGCGGCCTTCATCGAAGAGACGTCCGACACGCAACGAGGCGTGAAGGCCGAGCGTGATCTCGGTGAGCATGTCGGCGAGCTTTTTCTGCACGAGCTGGGTCTGCGCCAGCGGCTTGCCGAACTGCTTGCGGTCGAGGGTGTATTGACGCGCGCGGTGCCAGCAATCCTCAGCCGCGCCCATCGCACCCCAGGAGATGCCGTAGCGCGCGCGGTTGAGGCAGCCGAAGGGGCCCTTGAGGCCGGACACGTTCGGCAAAAGCGCGCTCTCCGGAACCTCGACGCCGTCCATGACGATCTCACCGGTGATCGATGCGCGAAGCGAAAGCTTGCCGCCGATCTTCGGCGCGGAAAGGCCCTTCATGCCCTTGTCGAGAACGAAGCCGCGGATCTGGTTGTCATGCGCCGCCGACTTCGCCCACACCACGAACACATCCGCGATGGGGGAGTTCGAGATCCACATCTTGGTGCCGGTGAGGCGATATCCGCCGTCGATCTTTTCCGCGCGTGTGGTCATGCCGCCGGGGTCGGAGCCCGCATCCGGCTCGGTGAGACCGAAGCAGCCCACATATTCGCCCGTCGCGAGCTTCGGCAGGTACTTCTTGCGCTGTTCCTCGGAGCCGTAGGCGTAGATGGGATACATCACGAGGGAGGACTGCACGCTCATCATCGAGCGGTAGCCGGAATCGATGCGCTCGACCTCCCGCGCCACAAGACCGTAGGAAACATAAGACGCGCCGGCGCAGCCATATTCCTCCGGCAGCGTGAGGCCGAGAAGGCCAAGCTCGCCCATCTCGTTGAAGATGGCGCGGTCGGTCTTTTCCTCGCGATAGGCCTCGATCACGCGGGGCAGCAGCTTTTCCTGGGCGTAGCCGCGCGCCGTGTCGCGGATCATGCGCTCGTCGTCGCTCAACAGATCGTCCAGGAGCAGCGGGTCTTCCCAGTGGAACTTCGCGAGATCCGTGTGGCCTGACATGATTTTTCCTCTTTAACGCCAGTGCGGGCGGGCGGCGGCCTTCGAGGCCTCAAACCCTTTTCATTTGGGCGCAAAGTCGCGCTGGACAGGGCGGTTGTAAAGAGACATCTTCGAAGCAAGTCATTCTTAAACGGAATAAGTGAGTGTTTCGACGGGGCTTCCTGCCGGGCATCGGCAATCTTCTCGCCTTCGAGGCGACGGCCCGGCATGGCAGCGTCTCCCGGGCGGCGGCGGAACTGAACCTGACCCAGAGCGCCGTCTCCCGGCAGATCCAGCATCTTGAGGAATCCCTCGGCGTCTCCCTGTTTAGCCGCTCGCGGCAGCGGGTGGTGCTCACCGATATCGGGCGCATGTATGCCGCCAGCATCCGCACGACGCTCGCCGAACTCTCCGACGCGACCCATCAGGCGATGGCCCTGTCCGGCACGCAGGGCGTTCTCAACCTCGCCGTACTGCCGACCTTCGGCACGCGCTGGCTCATTCCGCGCATTCCGGAATTCTTTGCGCTCCATCCCGGCGTCACCGTGAATTTCGGGGCGCGGCTGGTGCCGTTCGATTTCGAGACCGAGCACTTCGACGCGGCGATTCATTTCGGCCAGCCGCACTGGTCGGGCGCGATCTGCGAGCGGCTGCGCGATGAAAAGGTCGTGCCCGTGTGCAGCCCCGCCTATCGGGAGCGGGAAGCCATCGCTTCACCGGGGGATCTGACCCGCGCAACTCTGCTCCAGCAGAGCACGCGGCCGACAGCCTGGGCCGAATGGTTCGCGCGTTGCGGCGTGGAGGAAGGCAACCCCTTGCGCGGGCCGCGCTTTGAGCAGTTCGGCATGGTCGTGCAAGCGGCGGTCGCCGGGCTCGGCGCGGCTCTCGTGCCGCACTTCCTCGTTTCCGACGAGTTGTCCTCCGGACGGCTCGAGATCCTGTTCCAGCAGAGCCTCACGAGCGAGGGCGCCTATTACCTCGTTTATCCCGAGGCGAAGGCGCAAGAACCCCTCGTGCGCTCGTTCCGCGACTGGATCCTGGCGAAAACCCGCGGCGAATGAGCCGCGTCAGGCGCCGCGCGGATGGCGCAGCACCTTCCAGCTCAGCGCACAGGCAATCAAGCCGCTGCTGGCGATGGCGGTCACCATCGAGAGCGCCGTGCCGTTGAAGAAGGTGCTGACCAGAACGATCACCAGAGCGCCCGTCGCCAGCTGCAAGGTGCCCATCAGGGCCGCCGCCGTTCCCGCGACGGGGCCATGCGCCTCGAGCGCCAACACCGCCGTCGAGGGAACGACGAGGCCAAGGCAGCCGAAGGCCATGAACAGCATCGCCCACAAAACCACCGCATGATCGACGCCGGCGAGCGTCACGAGCATCAGCAGCGATGTGATGCAGGCGAAAACCGAAATCGCCGTGCGGACCACGCGCGGCGCCCCGAAGCGGCGCATGAGCGTGCTATTGAACTGCGCACCACCGATGAAAGCGATGGCATTCGTGGCGAAGACAAGGCTGTAGCGCGAGGGCGAGAGCCCGAAATGCTCGATGAACACCACCGACGAACCCGCGAGATAAGCAAAGAAGCTGGACTGGCCGAGGCCCCCAATGAAGACGAGGCCGAGAAAATGCCAGTCCTTCAGGAGAGAGAGGTAGACCCCGGCAACCTCGCCGAGGCTGCGCTTTTGCGCGGAAGCTTTTCGTGTCTCAGGCAACAGCACGGCGACCACGAGAAGCCCGAGGAGGCCGATCAGGGCAATGGCCCAGAAGATCACGCGCCAGCTGAAGAACGCGGTGAGCGTGCTGCCGGCGAGCGGCGCAAGAATCGGCGAGACGCTGAAGACGAGCATCGTCGTCGACATCAGGCGCGCCGCCTCCGCGCCGGTGTGCAGATCGCGAATGATGGCGCGCGTAATCACCATGCTGGCGCAGGCACCCACACCCTGCAGGAAACGGAACGCGATCAGCATCGCCGCATTCGGCGCGAAACTGCAGCCGATGGCGCCAAGGATAAAAAGCGTCAGGCCGAAATAGAGCGGCGGCTTGCGGCCGACATGATCCGACACCGGACCATAGACGATCTGGAACAGCGCGACGGCGCTGAAAAAGCTCATCAGGCTCATCTGCACCGCGCCGATATCCGCCTGAAGATCACGCGCGATAGCCGGAAAGGCCGGCAGATACATGTCGATAGCGAACGGCCCGATGGCGGACAGCATGCCGAGCACGAGCGCGTTGCGGAGAAAAGAAGTCTTCATCGAAAAATCCGAAGGATCGAAAACGGCCCGCGCCCAGACCGGACGCGGGAAATTCAGGAAGGCGAAAACTGAGGGAAACATGCCCGCGAAGGGGGACACGGCGCGGCAAACGAGGCCAGCCCCGCTTCGCAGAGCGCACTTTATGCCGCACTCCGGAGAGGTCAAGGGCCGAACCGCAGATGCATGCGCCTTGCACATGGGAAGAGCGGCTGAATGCCGACAGGCGATTCGGGGCACCCCCGGCCCTGTCCGAGCCGCCTGAAAGCAACGGTCATGCCCTTGCGTCATCTCATAGTCGCCAAACCCTCGCGCCTTACCGCGAAAAGTTAAGAAATCCCGGCGCGGAACACGGCCTTTCGCGTCCCGCTTTACCCTTCGTTAACTATGCTTAGTCATATCTTCTCAAGCATTCCGGCACCCGCGCCGGTGTGCCGAAAAGGCCCGTCCAGTCACAGTTTCCGGGGAGCCCGTAAAGCCAGAGATCGTCGTCTTCGATCACGCCGCTTTTTCTCGACATCATGATGTTTCGCAGGTTCCAAACCGACTTCAGAAGCAGCCTCTCAAGGGCTCGAGCGACGTCCCGAAGCGGTCTTTCGCAGGCGCGGACCTCGGTTGCCGAAAACGGGAAACGGCTTGCGGCTTTTGGCCTGGCGCTGCTTGTTGCCGCCTGCTCGACGCGCTCCGAGCTTCAGTTCACGACGCTTGCGACTCAAGTTCCGGTAACCCGGGCCGTCGTCATTCCACCGCCCGGCGGACCTGCCGTCGTCGCGGTGCTTGAAAACAAGTTCCTGAACGGCGTCTCGCAGGAGATCGCCCTTTCGACCGGGGCGGCAGGGGTTGGGCAGAACGCGTTCTGGGTCAGCATGATGAACGATCCTGACGCCCTGACCGAGGTCGACGACGTTCTGAAGATCCGCCGAATCACCACGGAGCGCCTTCAATCCGAGATGGAGGACAGGCTCCCGGGCGTCGACATGCGCACGTCCCTCTATTTCGTTCAGAACAAGTACGGCCCCTTCGGCTACGCCACGGGCTATTCCGCCGCACACGACCTTTGCCTCTACGCCTGGCAGCAGATCGAGCCGACCGAGAACGCGGTGTTTTCGACGAGCGGCTCCGTCTCCATTCGTCTGCGCCTGTGCGAGGCGGGCGCGACGGAAGAGCAGCTCTTGCGGGTCATGTACGGCTACACCATCTCGGCCTTCTTCGGGGCGCGGGGCTGGAATCCTTACGGTTCCCCCGGCCCGGTCCCGCAACAGCTCGGACAGATCGATGCGCCCATCTATCCGCTCGGCATGACGACCGGCAGCACATTGCGGACCGCGCCGCCCCCGGCTGCCCGGCCGAAGGCCGTGGTCCGGCGCGCTCCGCCGGAATTCCAGCCTCCGGCGGCTCTTCTTCCGCCTGAAACCGTCAGGCACCCTGCGGCAGTCCCGACGGGGGAGCCCCTCGGCGGCTTCCCCGTCGTGCCCCCGCCGCCATAGACCAGACAGCCCCGATACAAAGTCACAAGACCGTCAAAACATCGAGAAATGAATATTGGCTATAGTCGAGCGGCCAACGCCAAGTTAAAGGTGCTTAACCGGCAAGAAACGCTTTCAATGCAATAGATTGCCGTCGGGGCCTGCCGTAAAGAAAACCGGAGCGAGAACGAGGAATGATGAGACAGGGAATCATCGTGGCCTTCTGGGCCGCTGCCTCCGCAGTCGTTCTTCTGCTCGTCGCGCTTCCCATCAGCCTCCAGGCCCACCTCATCGCCGGTCTCGTCGTCGTGACCTGCATGATCGTGCTGAAGTTCTTCCGTGCGGAAGGGATCTGGCGGCAGGTCGCCCTCGCCCTCGGCACCGCCATCGTCCTGCGCTACGTTTTCTGGCGCACCACCAGCACGTTGCCGCCGATCACCGAAATCGCGAACTACATCCCGGCGTTTCTTCTCTACGCGGCTGAGATGTACAGCGTGATGATGCTTTTCTTAAGCTTGTTCGTGGTGTCGAGCCCGCTTCCGCCGCGCCCCGCCCCGAAGCTCGACCACACCAATCTCCCGACCATCGACGTCTTTGTTCCGAGCTACAACGAAGACAGCGACCTTCTCGCGACGACGCTCGCCGCCGCGCGTGCGATGGACTATCCGCGTGAAAAATTCACCGTCTGGCTGCTCGATGATGGCGGTACGGACGAGAAGTGCAATTCGAACAACGCCAAGGCCGCCGCTGAGGCAAGAGCCCGCCGCGCGGAGCTGCACAAGCTCTGCGAAGCGCTCGACTGCCGCTATGTGACGCGTGCCCGCAATCTCCACGCGAAGGCGGGCAACCTCAATAACGGCCTCGAACATTCGACCGGTGATCTCGTGGTGGTCTTCGACGCCGACCACGCGCCCGCGCGCACGTTCCTGCAGGAAACGGTCGGCTATTTCACCGTCGACAAGAACCTGTTTCTCGTCCAGACGCCGCACTTCTTCATCAATCCCGATCCGCTGGAGCGCAATCTCGGCACCTTCCAGACCATGCCGTCGGAGAACGAGATGTTCTACGGCATCATCCAGCGCGGGCTCGACAAGTGGAACGCCGCCTTCTTCTGTGGCTCCGCTGCCGTGCTGCGGCGCGAGGCGTTGCAGGAGACCAACGGCTTCAGCGGCCTGAGCATCACGGAAGATTGCGAGACCGCGCTTGAGCTGCATTCGCGCGGCTGGACCAGCATCTATGTCGACAAGCCACTGATCGCGGGGCTTCAGCCCGATACCTTCGCGAGCTTCATCGGCCAGCGTTCCCGCTGGGCGCAAGGCATGATGCAGATCATGCGCTACCGCTTCCCACCGCTCAAGCGCGGCCTCAAGTTGCCGCAGCGCCTGTGCTATATGTCGAGCGTGCTGTTCTGGCTGTTTCCGTTCACACGCACATTCTTCCTGATCTCGCCGCTCTGTTACCTGTTCTTCTCGCTTGAGATCTTCACGGCATCCGGCGGCGAGTTCCTCGCCTACACCTCGACCTACATGCTCGTGAACATCATGATGCAGAACTATCTGTACGGTCGCTACCGCTGGCCCTGGATCTCGGATCTCTACGAGTTCATCCAAACCGTCTATCTCTTGCCTGCGATCCTTTCGGTGATCGCCAATCCGAGCAAGCCGACCTTCAAGGTTACCGCCAAGAACCAGTCCATGAGCCAGAGCCGCATTTCGGAACTCGGCGCTCCTTTCTTCATCATCTTCGGCATCCTGCTCCTTGGCGTAGTGGCCACTGTCGTGAGGATCTGGGCGGAGCCCTACAAGGCGGACGTGGCGCTCGTGACCGGCGGATGGAACCTTTTGAACCTCATCATCGCTGGATGCGCTCTCGGCGTCGTTTCCGAACGCGCGGTGCGCCGCCAGAGCCACCGCGTGCTCGCGAACCGCGCCTGCAAGTTCGTCATCGATGGACATTCCGTCGACGGCGTGATCGAGGACGTCTCGGTCGGCGGCGCACGCTGCCGGCTTTATCATTCCGCCATCGACGGCCTGCGCAAGGGCGCGCTCGGCACCATCGAGTTCAAGCCGCATGTCGAGCTGTCCTCGAACAGCCTTCCGGTCGATGTGCGCAAGATGAGCCTGGACGAGAAGGGCATTCTGATCGGGTGCCGTTTCCAGACGACGGAACCCGTTCATCACCAGTTGATCGCGGATCTGGTTTTCGCGAATGCCGATCAGTGGAGCGCGTTCCAGAAACGCCGCCATCACGACATCGGCGTCCTGCGCGGCACTCTCTGGTTCCTCGCCGTCTCGCTCTACCAGACCGGGCGCGGCCTCTCTTACCTGTTCGGCCTGCACAGGCTCGGCGTTTCAAACCCGCCCGCGGCACCGGCTCCGGTGGCAGCTCAGACGACGGCTCGATAAGAAATGAACGTGCCGGTTCGCTCCTTCCTTCTCCGCGTTCTTCCCGCGCTCGCAATGTTGAGCGCAGCGAGCGCCTTCGCGCAGGTCACTCCTTTCAGCATGACGCCGGACAAACCGGCATCTCCATCCGAGGTTCAGCGGACACCGGTTCCGGCGACAGCGCCCATCGCACAGACGCAACCTTCCACTCCTTCCGCTCCCTTCGACATGCGTCAGGCCCCCACGGCCAGCCCGCAGACGGGACCCTCCCAACAGCCGCCATCGGCAGGGGCGGGATCTGCACCCGCTCCGTTCGGCATGACGCCGCAGGGCGCGCGCGCCACCCCGGCCACCGCCGGAACACAAACGCGCCCCGCGCAGGCGCTCCAGACAGGTGCGGCTTCACCCGCGCGGCCAATCCTGCGAAACGAAAAGCCGATTCTACCTTCCGCCCTCGTTCGCCTCGAAGGCGAGGTCGATGCGCGGAGCTGGGCGATCCATCTCACGCAGGATGAAGCGGCGAGCGGCGCAAGCCTCGCCATCGGCTACCGCAACGCCGTCGTCGTGATGCCGGAAGCCTCGCGCTTGCGGGCGCTCGTCAATGGCGAAGTCATCATCGACACGCCGATTGCATCGGCGCAGAACGTGCAGCGCATCGTTCTGCCGGTCCGCGCGGGTCTGCTGCGTCCGGGGCAGAACGTCGTTCGGCTGGAGGTCGTGCAGCGCCACCGCACCGATTGCACAGTGCGCGCGACATACGAACTTTGGACGGAACTCGAAGCGGCCTCGACCGCTATCGTATTCGGCGAGGGCACACCGCGCATGCTGCGCGGCCTGGAGGATCTGCCCGCCATCGGCGTCGATGCCACCGGCACGACCACGATTCATGTGATCGCCCCGAAGGTCTATCGCCCCGAGATGCGCGACAGGCTGCTTCGCCTCGTGCAGATGGTCGCGTTGCGTGGGCGCTATGCGCACCCGGTGGTGAAGGTCTCGGAAACCGATCCGGGGCAAGTGTCGCCAGGCACGATCAAGGTTTACCTGAGCCCGGCAGGCGAACTGCGCACCATCATGCCCCTGTCGCCGGAGGCCGCCGCGAGCCAGCCCATCGCGCTGGTGATGCAAGACTCCGGATCGCCCGCGCTCGTGGTTTCCGGGCCCGGCTGGGCGGATCTCGATACGGCCATCAGCGTCATCGCCGCGTCCATGCTCAGCGATCGGTCGACGGAGCGCAGCAGCGTCGACACGGCTTCGTGGATGTGGCCCGATGCGCCGGTCTTCCAGCGCGCGCGGTCGGTGAAATTCGCCGATCTCGGCATTCCGACGCAGGAGTTCTCCGGACGCCGTTTCCGCGCCCGTTTCGCCATCGATCTGCCCGCCGACTTCTACGCCAACGATTACGGCGAGGCGCTGCTTTATCTCGACGCGGCCTACACGCCCGCCGTCCAGCCCGGTAGCCACATCGACCTTTATGTCAATGACCGGATCAGCGCGACCATGCGCATCACGGCCAAGGGCGACATTTTCCGGCGTCATCCCGTCCGCATCCCGATGCGGAATTTCAAACCCGGCATCAACATTGTCTGGTTCGAGGCCGTTCTTCTGACGGATGCCGACGATCGATGCCCGCCGGGCGGCACCTTGTCGGAAACCAGCCGTTTCGTGCTCTTCGATACGACGAACCTCGCCATTCCCGATTTCGGACGTATCGGACGTTTGCCCGATCTTGCGAATATGAGCGCCGGCGGCTTTCCGCTCGGCAGCGCGCCGGCGACCTTCGTGCTCGCACGGCAGAACCCCCTCCTCTACGGCAGCGCCGGAACGCTCCTCGCCCGCATGGCGCGCGTCTCGGGCGAGCCCGTTCGCGCCGTCTTCGCCAATGCCGCCGTCGTCGGCGATCCCTCGACAGTCTTCATCGGGGCTATCGATCAGCTGCCATCCGGCATGCTGCAACGGGTCGGCGTGTCGGAGCGAACCCGCGCGATCTGGCAATCGACTCCCGCGCCGGTGCGCACGAGTTCAGCGATCCCGGGAGCGGAAGGCGCACCGAGCGAAAAGATGACGCCGGAGAGAAGCCTGAATGATCTCTCTTCGCAAGGCTCGACCGACGACATCCGCAAACGTTGGACGGAATCCCTCTCGCATCGCAGCTTCCTGCAGACGCGCTTCGACGCTTTCAAATCGTGGGTCGAAAAAACCTTCAATCTCTCCGTTGCCTCTCTCGTCGTGCATGACAATGCGAGCACTGCCTTCGAACCGCCGCCGCGCGCGACGTTGCTGCTTGCACAGGGCAATTCCGAAGGCGACGGAACACTGACGGTGATGACCGCGCGCACGGAGGGCGAACTGGCCGATGCGACGGCGCGGCTTACCGAACCGGAACTCTGGCCGCAGGTGGCGGGCACTATCGTCACTCTCAACACGAACGAGGACTGGATCGATGTCCAGCCGGTGCGCTCCTTCACCTTCGTTCAGACGCAGCCGTTCTCGCTACTGAACTTGCGCCTCGTTGCAGCCAACTGGATGTCCATCAACATCCTTCAATATGCGCTGCTGCTCGTGGCGTGCTGCGCCGCTCTCGGCGTGACGACCTATTTCCTCCTCAAGCGATTGGGGCGGTCATCATGAGCGTGAAGCGGTTAGGCGGGCTGCTGACGATTCTCGCGGGCCTTGCGCTCACTATAGGAAGCGCCATGCAGCCGGCAGCAAGCGCGGGCCCCGAACCGCTCAAGATGGAAGGCACGATCCAGTCCTCCGATTGGGAGGCCTATCGCACGCGTTTCGTAGACGCGAGCGGGCGCGTGATCGACAACGCCAATGGCGACATCAGTCACAGCGAAGGACAGGGCTACGGCCTGCTCCTCGCCTTCGCCGCAGGCGACAGAAAGACCTTCGAGCAGATCTGGACCTTCACCTTCACCCAGTTCCTGATCCGCGACGACGGTCTTTCCGTGTGGAAATGGGACCCGAAGGCCAAGCCCAACGTCTCCGACAGCAACAACGCCACAGACGGCGATATCCTCATCGCCTACGCCCTGGCGAAGGCTGGAACGTCGTGGCGGGAGCCGCGCTATCTTCAAGCCGCGCAGAACATCGCGCGGGCGATCGGTCGCAACGCCATCGCGCGCAACATGGGCAGGCCTGTGCTGCTTCCGGGGTCCACGGGCTTCGGTTTCTCGAATCGGCCCGACGGCCCTGTCGTCAATCTCTCCTACTGGATCTTCGAGGCCTTCCCCGTTCTCGCGGCGCTGGCGCCGGAATACGACTGGAACGGCGTCCGAAGCGAAGGCATCGCCCTCCTGCAGCAGGCCGACCAAACGAAAACGCGCCTGCCGCCGGATTGGCTCTCCATCCGCGAGAAGGGCCAATTTCGGCCTGCGGAGGGCTTTCCGCCCGAGTTCGGTTACAACTCGTTAAGGATACCTCTTTACCTCTTGAGGGCGGGGGTAACGGATGTGGAGTGGCTTAAGACGCTCAAGCAACGCTGGCTCGGCAATGAGGGGGTCGCAATCGTCGATGTCACGACCGGCCAGGTGAAGGAGCGCCTGACCGATCAGGGCTATGCCGCGCTCGCGGTGACACTGGCCTGCGTCCTCGACAAAACCCAGGTGCCGGCCGCGCTGAAGACGTTCGAGCCGAACCTCTATTATCCGTCGACCTTGTATCTGCTCTCGATGTCGTTTCTGGGCGAAAAGTATCCGCAATGCCTCTGACCCGTGGCATCATAGCGACTCTGCTCGCGAGCGTGGCCTTCTCCGCCAGCGCTCAGACCCGTGACGGAGATCCCACCCTCCGGCAGCCCCCCGGTGCTGTGTTCACGAACGGCGTTCTCACTGCCCAGGCCCCGACACCCGCGCCCCCTGCCAGCGCGCCGTCTCCCTCCGCCGCCAATCCCGCGCAGCCGGATGAATCGGCGCTGCGTTATTTCGCGGCCCAAGGCGACACCCGCAGGGTCGATGCAGAAATCGCACGGCTGCGCGCGCTCTATCCCAATTGGACGCCGCCAGCCGACTTGACGCAGCTCAGCGCTCAAAGCGCCCTCCAGCCGGACGTGGAGACGGACCGGATCTGGTCGCTTTTCACGGAAGGCCGCCTGGCCGAAGCCCGCGCCGCCATCGCCGCGCGCATCGCCACCGATCCGCAATGGAAGCCGCCGGCGGAACTGGTGAGCGCGCTCGACATCGCGGAAGCCCGCATTCGCCTCGTCAATGCGTCGGACAACAATCAGTGGCGCACCGTTCTGTCCATCGCGACGGACAATCCGTCCCTGCTCACCTGCGCCAACGTGGATTCCCTGTGGCGTGTCGCAGAGGCCTTCGCGAAGACGAACCAGGCCTCTCGCACCAGGGACGTCTATACTTACGTCCTGACGAATTGCGGCAATCGCGCGGAGCGCCTCGCCACCTTGCAGAAAGCGGTTGAGCTTTTGCCCGAGGCGCAGATTCTCGATCTCCTGAAGTTCGAGCGCAAGACGGGCGCGGAGCAGGACGATTTCAGCGAAGTGCGGGATGAGCTGGCGCGGCGGCGTGTCGAGCGCGCCGCGACGGACCCGAAGCTCAAAGTCTCCACCGACGATCTCGCCGTAGTCGAACGTTTGGCGGAAGGTGAGAGCGCTCCGGGCAACGCGCTCCTCCTCGGCTGGTACAACTATCACCACGAGCAGCCGGAAAAGGCGCGCGACTGGTTCAAGACTGCGCTGGACCGCAACGGCGGTGCAAAGGCCGCGGAAGGGTTGGCGCTGTCGCTGCGTGCGCTCAACCAGTTCATCCCGGCCGATGCCGTGGCCTATGAATGGCGCGACAAGTCAAAGGACAATCTCAACGTCTATCTCGATGTCGTCACGGCCCTCCTGAGCCAGGACCCGCCGCTGCGCGTCGATCCCGCCGTCATCACCCGTTCCATTCCCGTCATCACGCGGGAGAAGTTCAGCAACGGCGGGCAGGCGCTCGGCTGGTACTCCTATAATACCGGCCAGTTCCGCACGGCGCGCGACTGGTTCGCGAAGGCGCTGAACTGGAAGCCCGACGACGAACCGTCCGCCTATGGCCTCGCGCTGTCTTATCTTCGCCTGAACGATCGCGCGGGGTTCGCCTCCGTGGCCAATGCCTGGCGCGGGCGCTCGGACCGGATTGCCGAGCTCGCGAACGGCGGAACGGGCTCGCGCCTGCCGCCGGAACCGCGCGCCGTGCCGACCGTCCCGGAGGAACCCGTCGTGGGACAGCGGCGCATCGAGGCCGTTGCCCCGGCACGCCCCGCGGAAACCTGGTATCCCGAATCCACGCCCCTGCGCGTGAGTGCCCCCCGCGCCCCGGCAGGACGCGGCGCAAAGTGCAACGGCACAGGCAACCCTCTGACCCTCTCGCCGGGAGCCGCGCTGACGCTCGGATGGTGCCTCATGGAACTCAACCGCCCGCTCGAAGCGGTGACGGCCTTTGATCAGGCGATCCTTCGCGGCAGCGGGCGCACGAAGCAGGACGCGGCCTATGGCAAGTCGCTGGCCTATCTGCGCAAGGATCTCACGTCGCAGGCAGCTGTCGCGGCGGCCCAGGCTCCTCAGCCCCCGCAACGCCAGGTCGAGCTGAGCGCCACGATTCTAGCGCAGCGCGCCATCGCCGCGTATCGTGCGGGCCGTTACGTGGAAGTGATCCTCGCGCTCGGCGAACGCGCGCGACTCGTACCTGAACAGAATGATCTCATGCTCCTGCGCGGCTGGTCCTATTTCAAGCTTGGACGCTACGACGACGCACAGCGTATCTTTCAGACCGTGCAGCGGACGGGTTATTCGGACGATGCCAATGTCGGCCTGAACGCCATTCTCGAAGCCACTCGTCCGATCAGGCAATACTGACCCGGGCAGGGCACGCGATCCGTCGAAACCGGCACTGTTAAAATGTGATGGGATATATCGGCGCGAAGTTTCCCATATGAACATCCAGGGCTATTCAAGTCGGGCGCGCAGTAATATCGACTTTTTCGCGTAGATTAAGCCATTCGACAGACTCGCGTCGTTTTTGCAATTTTCGTCGCGAAACGATCCAATTCGGCCTCGGTAAGCATGATTTGATTTATTTTTCCCCAGCAAATGGGGAACTTTGCGCCCACAGATTGACATTCATGAGGGTTCGCACCTTAACTTTGTCGCAGAACGGCCACATCCAGTGCCGTCTCAGAGGACTGTCATAATGAAGAAGTCAGCGCTTCTCGCCGCCGTGTGCGTCCCGGCCTTCCTGGCCGCCGCTCCCCTCGCGGCCAAAACTCTCGTTTATTGCTCGGAAGGTAGCCCCGAGAACTTCTACCCGGGCGTGAACACGACCGGCACGTCGTTCGACGCCAGCACCCAGATCTACAGCCGCGTCGTCGAATTCGAGCGCGGCGGCACGCAGGTACAGCCTGGCCTCGCCGAAAAGTGGGACATTTCCGAAGACGGCAAGGTCTACACGTTCCACCTCCGCAAGGGCGTGAAGTGGCACTCCAACAAGAACTTCAAGCCGACCCGCGACATGAACGCCGACGATATCGTCTTCATGTTCGAGCGTCAGTGGAAGCAGGACAACCCGTACTTCAAGGTTACCAGCCCGAACCACTCGTACTTTGACGACATGGGCATGCCCAAGCTGCTCAAGTCGGTCGAGAAGGTCGATCCCTACACCGTCAAGGTGACCCTCAACCAGCCGGAAGCTCCGTTCCTGGCCGACCTCGCGATGGAATTCGCGGCGGTTCAGTCGAAGGAATACGCCGATGCGATGCTGAAGGCCGGCACGCCTGAGAAGATCGACCAGGAGCCGATCGGCACGGGCCCGTTCTATCTGGTCCAGTACCAGAAGGACGCCACCATCCGTTACAAGGCGTTCCCTGAATATTACGGCGGCAAGGCCAAGATCGACGACCTCGTGTTCGCGATCACGCCGGACGCTTCGGTCCGCTGGGCCAAGCTCCAGAAGGGCGAATGCCACGTGATGCCGTATCCGAACCCGGCCGACCTCGAAGCCATGAAGAAGGATCCGAACGTCACGGTCCTCGAGCAGGCTGGTCTGAACGTCGGCTATCTCGCCTACAACACCCAGAAGAAGCCCTTCGACGACGTGCGCGTCCGCAAGGCGCTCAACATGGCCATGAACAAGAAGGCCATTGTCGACGCGGTGTACCTGTCGAGCGGTGTGCCGGCCAAGAACCCGATTCCGCCGTCGATGTGGTCGTACAACGACGCTGTCAAGGACGATCCGTTCGATCCGGAAGCCGCCAAGAAGCTCCTGGCGGAAGCCGGCTACCCGAATGGCTTCGAAACGGATCTGTGGGCGATGCCGGTTCAGCGCCCGTACAATCCGAACGGCAAGCGCGTCGCCGAGCTCATGCAGGCCGACCTCGCCAAGATCGGCGTGAAGGCCGAAATCAAGACCTACGAATGGGGTGAGTACCGCAAGCGCCTGCAGGCGGGCGAGTCCCAGATGGGTCAGATGGGCTGGACCGGCGATAACGGCGATCCGGACAACTTCCTGCACACCCTGCTGGGCTGCGACTCGGCCAAGGGCGTCTCGGGCTCGAACATCGCGAAGTTCTGCTACAAGCCGTTCGATGACCTCGTCACCAAGGCGAAGGTCACGTCCGACCAGAAGCAGCGCACCGAGCTCTACAAGCAGGCTCAGGTGATCTTCAAGGAGCAGGCTCCCTGGTTCACCGTCGCTCACGCGGTGCAGCTGAAGCCCGTCCGCAAGGAAGTCGTCGACTTCAAGCTCTCGCCCTTCGGTCGCCACACCTTCTACGGCGTGGATATCAAGGGTAAGTAAGGCTTTCACATTGGCCAATGGCGGAGCGGCGTTTTACGCCGCTCCGCCTTTTTTCCGTTTTAAGACATGCTCCGCTTCATCCTCACACGTCTGAGCCTGATCATTCCGACCTTCATCGGGATCACGCTTGTGGCCTTCTTCCTCATCCGCCTCGTTCCCGGCGATCCCATCGAGACCATGGCAGGTGAGCGCGGCATCGACGCTGCGCGCCATGAGCAGCTCAAGAAGGATTTCGGGCTCGACCGCCCGCTGATTGTGCAATACGGCTACTATATCGAACGCGTTCTGCACGGCGATCTCGGCAAGTCGATCGTCACGCGGGAAACCGTGCTGAACGAATTCCAGTCGCTCTTTCCCGCTACCGTCGAACTGGCACTGTGCGCGATCATCTTCGCGCTGCTCGTCGGCATTCCTGCCGGCATCATCGCCGCCGTCAGACGAAATTCGATCTTCGATCACGGGGTCATGGGCATCTCGCTGACCGGCTATTCCATGCCGATCTTCTGGTGGGGCCTGATCCTCATTCTGCTCTTCTCCGTCCAGCTCGGCTGGACGCCGGTCTCCGGTCGCATCGACGTGCTCTACTACATCGAGCCCGTCACCGGCTTCCTGCTGATCGACTCGTGGTTCTCGGAGGATGAAGGGGCGTTCCTGTCCGCCGTCGGCCATCTGATCCTGCCGACCATCGTGCTCGGCACGCAGCCGCTGGCGACCATCGCCCGAATGACCCGCTCGGCGATGCTCGAGGTTCTCGGCGAGGATTACATCCGCACCGCCAAGGCCAAGGGCCTATCGCGGTTCCGCGTCATCTTCCTGCATGCTCTTCGTAATGCGCTGATCCCGGTCGTGACCGTGATCGGCCTGCAGATCGGCGTACTTTTCACCGGCGCGATCCTGACCGAAACCATCTTCTCCTGGCCCGGTATCGGCAAGTGGCTGATCGAAGCGATCTTCCGCCGCGACTATCCCGTCCTGCAGGGCGGCCTGCTTCTCGTCGGCGCAATCGTCATGAGCGTTAACCTCCTGGTCGACCTTACCTACGGCTTCATCAATCCGCGCATCAGGCATAACCGATGACTGCTCAAACTGTCCAAACTCCGGGTGTTGCCGCCCCTAGCGCACCACCCCATCCGCTCCGGGAATTCTGGGGCTATTTCAGCGCCAACCGCGGCGCCGTCGCCGGTCTCTTCGTGATCCTCGGCGTGATCCTCGTGGCGCTTTTCGCCGATCTCATCGCGCCGCATTCGCCGTATCTGACGGATACGACGGTCGCGTTGAAGCCTCCGTTCTGGCAGGAGGGCGGCTCGCTGTCCTATCCGCTCGGCACGGACGCCATCGGACGCGACATTCTCTCGCGTCTGATCTACGGCTCCCGCCTGTCGCTGCTCATCGGCGTCATCGTGGTGTCGATCTCCATCGTCCTCGGCACGGTGCTCGGGCTCGTGGCGGGCTTCGCGCGCGGCGTGACCGAGATTGCCATCATGCGCGTGATGGACATCGTCCTGACCATGCCGAGCCTCCTGCTCGCTATCGTCGTCGTGGCGGTGCTCGGCCCCGGCCTCATCAACTCAATGCTCGCGGTCGCCCTCGTGATCCTGCCGCATTACGTGCGCCTCGCACGCGCGGCAGTGATTACCGAAACCTCGAAGGATTACGTGACTGCGGCCCGCGTCAGCGGAGCGGGAACCATCCGTCTGATGTTCAGGGAAGTGCTGCCGAACTGCACCGCACCGCTCATCGTGCAGGCCTCGCTCGGCATCTCGACGGCGATCCTCGACGCGGCGGCGCTCGGCTTCCTCGGCCTCGGCGCGCAGCCGCCGTCGCCCGAATGGGGCACCATGCTGGCCGATGCCCGCGAATTCGTGCTCCGTGCCTGGTGGGTCGTGACCTTCCCCGGTCTTGCGATCCTCATCACGGTGCTGGCCTTCAACCTTCTGGGCGACGGTCTTCGCGACGCCCTCGATCCCAAATTGAAGCGCTGATCATGGCTCTGCTCGAAATCGAAAATCTCTCGGTCGAATTTCCGACCCAAGGCGGCATCATGCGCGCCGTGGACGGCGTCAGCCTCAAGCTCGAGGAAGGCGAAGTTCTCGGCGTCGTGGGCGAATCCGGCTCCGGCAAGAGCGTCACGATGCTGGCGCTCATGGGCCTCGTGCCCTTCCCCGGAAAAGTGAAGGCCGACAAGCTGGTCTTCAACGGACGGAACCTCCTGACGATGTCCGACAGTGAGCGGCGCAAGCTCACCGGCAAGGACGTCGCCATGATCTTCCAGGAGCCGACGACAAGCCTGAATCCGTGCTTCACCATCGGCTTCCAGCTCGCCGAGACGCTGCGCCTGCACGAGGGCATGGACCGCAAGGCGGCCCATCGCCGGTCCATCGAACTTCTGGAGCAGGTCGGCATTCCTTCGGCGGAAAGCCGCCTTTCCGCTTACCCGCACCAGCTCTCGGGCGGCATGAACCAGCGTGTGATGATCGCGATGGCGATTGCCTGCAACCCGAAGCTCCTGATCGCCGATGAGCCGACCACCGCGCTCGACGTGACGATCCAGGCCCAGATTCTCGATCTGCTGATGAACCTGCAGAAAGAGCGCAACATGGGCCTCGTCATGATCACGCACAACATGGGCGTCGTCGCGGAAACGGCGAAGCGCGTGATGGTGATGTATGCGGGCCAGATCATGGAAGAGCGCGCGGCGGAGGATCTTTTCGCCTCGCCGCAACATCCCTACACCGCCGCCCTTCTCGCCGCGCTTCCTGAGCGCAGCGAAGGCGGACGGCTCGCCACCATTCCGGGTGTCGTGCCGGGTCTCTACGACCGGCCAAAGGGCTGCCTGTTCAGCCCGCGCTGCGCCTATGCCACCGATCACTCGCGCAATGTGCGCCCTGAGCTGCGCCCCTGGGCCG
Source organism: Microvirga flavescens (assembly GCF_003290125.1). Classification (GTDB taxonomy): domain Bacteria; phylum Pseudomonadota; class Alphaproteobacteria; order Rhizobiales; family Beijerinckiaceae; genus Microvirga; species Microvirga flavescens. The sequence goes on along the minus strand of NZ_QMKH01000001.1, from coordinate 926,148 downwards.
GCGGCCAGATCCGCTGCCACTATCCGTTGGGAGACCCGAGCCGGGAAGCCAACATGAAGAAAGATAATCCTCTTGGAGCGGAGGCCGCGTCGTGAGCGCTCCTGTCGTCGAAGCCAAAGGCCTCAAGCGCGTTTATGAGATCAAGCGCGGCCTGTTCAAGGAACCTGCCTACCTGCAAGCGGTCGGCGGTGTGTCTTTCTCCATCGAGCCCGGCAAGACCCTTGCGGTGGTGGGCGAATCCGGCTGCGGCAAGTCCACGCTTGCCCGCATGGTCACGCTCATCGAAAAGCCGACAGAAGGCGCGCTGGTCATTGACGGGCATGACGCCGTCAACCCGCCCGCCGGCATGGCCAAGACCCTGCGCCGCACGGTGCAGTTCGTGTTCCAGAACCCTTACGGTTCGCTGAACCCGCGCAAGAAGGTCGGCACCATTCTGGAAGAGCCTCTCGCCATCAACACCAATCTGTCGGCGTCCGAGCGCACGGAACGCGCGCGCGCAATGATGGCGAAGGTGGGTCTGCGCCCCGAGCACTACAACCGCTATCCGCACATGTTCTCCGGCGGCCAGCGCCAGCGCATCGCGATTGCCCGCGCGCTGATGCTCTCGCCGAAGCTCGTGGTGGCGGACGAGCCGGTCTCCGCGCTCGACGTGTCGATCCAGGCGCAGGTGCTCAACCTTCTCGCCGATCTGCAGGCAGAGATGGGCCTTGCCTATCTCTTCATCTCGCACGATCTCGGCGTGGTCCGTCACATCGCCCACGACGTTCTCGTGATGTATCTCGGCAATGTGATGGAGCAGGGACCGAAGGAGCGCATCTACGAGCGCCCGCTTCACCCCTACACGCAGGCGCTGCTCTCCTCGACCCCGGGCATTTCCGGCAAGAAGCGCGAGCGCATCGTGCTCAAGGGCGAATTGCCCTCGCCGCTCAACCCGCCGACGGGATGCGTGTTCTCGACCCGCTGCCCCTTCGTGACAGACCGCTGCCGCACCGAGCGTCCGGCGCTGCGCGAGCTCGATGGGCGCAAGGTCGCCTGCCACTACGCGGAACGGTTCCTAGAGGCGCCCGCCGCCTGAGCGGCGTGTCCTGAGACAATCAACGGCGCAGGTGCTCCCGCACTTGCGCCGTTTTCATTTGGCGCCTTCACGCGATGCCTGCGGCTCACCGGCCCGCTCCGCGCAGCGCGCAACGGCAGCGCTCAAGGTCACGACACAATCGTCAGCGCCGAAGCTTTCCGCGCTTGCCGCCGCCTCGGCATGCCAGATGCCGACAAGAACCGGGACATCGGGCATGCGATTCTTGAGACGCCGCACGAGATATCGCAGGCGCGCGGGTGTTCTGCCGGATTCGAGATAGGATACGCACACCATCATCACGCCTGCCGTATCGAGGTTTGCGATGGCGCCGCGGGAAACCGCGTCACCAGCGACAATCTGCACCCCGAAGCCGCGCCTGCGGAGGAGTTGCGCCAGCATCGCGGCCGCCGCCTCATCGAGAGTGCCGCGTCCGGCGATGCACATGATCGCGCCATCCTCCTTCCAGCGTGCATCTGTGGCTTCCGAGGCCTCCTCCGGCTTCACATCCTGATGTTCGGCAAGATCCTGCACCAGGGCATGTGCCACGTTGCCGATGCGGGCAAGCTGCCGGCTGGTCAGGACATCGCGCGCGGCGTCGTTCGCCGCCATCTGCAGTCCCTTGAGAGCCGTCTCGTCATAGTACGCCGCGAGGGAGCGTTCCTTCAAAATCGCCTCGGCGGATTCAAGCGCCTCGTCAGGGTCGCCCGCGAGCATGCGCTGGTAGAGATTTTCCGCAGGAGAGAGCGCGGGCCTGTCGCCCAAGAGCACATCGAGAAATTCCAGCCGTTCCACATGCCGTCCGAGCACCACCAGGCACAAGGTCAGCGGCGTTGCGAGCAAGAGGCCGACAGGCCCCCAAAGCCATGTCCAGAAAATCGCGGAGACCACGACGGCGAAGGGCGAGAGGCCCGTACTCTGCCCATAGACGAGAGGCTCCACGATCTGGCCCATGACCGGCTCGCCGATAAGGAACAAGGTCAGCGTCATCAGCGCCATCGTCCAGCCGGGATCGACGGCGGCGGCAAGCATGATCGGGAAAGCGGCGGCGATGAGAGAGCCTATGTACGGCACGAAGCGCAGCAACGCCGCGCAGATCCCCCAAAGGATCGGGCTTGGAACGCCGATTGCCCACAACCCCGCGGCGATGAACACCCCGAACGATGCATTGAGCGCGAGCTGGATGAGGAAGAAGCGGCTGAGGCGGCGCGCGGCATCGTCCATCGCCACCGTCGTGCGATGCAGGTCGCTGGACCCGAAGAGGCGGATCATCCGGTCCCGCAGATCTTCCCGCTGCAGCAGGATGAAGATCAGCACCACGAGCACGATGCCCGTGGTGGCGAAGGGCTTGAGAACCGGCACCAGAATGTTCTGCACCAGTTCAAGCGGCGTCGGCTCCGGTTGGTGGACCTCCACGGGCAGAGGCTTCTCCTCCGGCCCCGCGGGGCGCGTGGCGCTTGGCTGGGGCGGGGTCTCCTTCGTGGCTTTGCCGATCTCCTGCCCGATGCTGCGCACCATGCCCGGCAGCCGGCCGATCATGCCCTCGCGCAGGCCCGAAAGCTTCTCCCTCACCGTCGCCTGATAGGCCGGAAGCTCCTTTGCAAGCCCCGCGAGCTGGTATCCGATGACGCTGCCCAGAGAGAGCAGGATGCCGAGCGCCAGCACGACGGCAATGATGACCGAGGACACGCGGCCCAGGCGCCACCGCCGCAACAGGTCGACGAACGGGGCAATGACGAAGGCAAGGAGGATCGCCAGCGTGATTGGCAGGAAAATCTCACGCCCGACATAAAGAGCGGCCAGAACGCCGGCTCCGACAAGAAGGGTGAAAAGCCCGGAAATGCTGGGCACCTGCGGCGAGGGAACGCTGTTGTCGAAGGAGGTCGATTCGGGCGAGCGTTCGGGCATCGGCATCCTTCAGGGAGGCAGCAGAGGCGCCTGCGGCAATCTGTCAACGCGGGACGGCACGGATCGATCCTTTCCCCGGGCAAGTCTTGAGATTTCTTGATTTTTCCCCGTTCTGGGGCCTTTTGCCTCGCCTTTTGCACTGCAACATGGCACACATATCTGAGACAGGCGGCTTCCTATATCGGGCCGCTTGCGAGGCGCTTTTGCCCATGACGGTGACGACGCAAAAACTGAGCTTTTCGAGCGGGGACACGACCATTCTGGTGGAGGCCATCGCCTCCGGCGGCGAAGATCGCCGTCCAGCCGTCCTGATGCTCCACGGCGCCGACGGGCTGAAGGTGAACACGCGCTACCGCGAGGGCGCGCATGCCTTCGCGGCGGCGGGTTACCGGGTCTATCTCATCCATTACCTCGACCGCACGGAGGAGTGGCACGCCTCCCTCGCCACGCTGTTCCAGAACTTCAACCCCTGGCTTGAGACGGTGGGCGACGCGCTGGATTGGATGTCGCAGCAGCCAGAGGTCGATGCGGAGCGAATCGGCATCGTCGGCGTGTCGCTCGGCGCAGCGCTCGGGCTGATCGCCAGCTCCGATCCGCGCGTCAAGGCGCTCATCGCCTATTACGGGCCGTTGCCGTTCGGCACCTTCACCCGTGAGCCTCGCCTGCCGCCGACGCTGATCCTCCACGGAGCGCTTGATGCCGTGGTGCCCGTCGCCAACGCCTATGCCCTCGATGCGCTTCTGACACGGCGCGCCGTGACGCACGACATCCACATCTATCCGGGGCAGGGGCACGGTTTTCGCGGCAAGGCGCAAGCCGATGCCATTCAAAGGGTCATCGCCTTTCTGCGGACCCATATGCCCGATGACACCGGCTCCCCCGTGAACTCTCCCCTTCCCGTCGAGGTGTGAGGCCGGTACGTTGGCGCGGACAACGCAAGCCTTAAAGTGGACCGACATGGCCGAGACCGCCGCAACCAATCCGTTCTTCACCCTCTGGACCGGCCCGTTCGGCCTGCCGCCTTTCGACAAGATCGCGCCGGAGCATTTCAAGCCTGCTTTCGACAAGGCGCTTGCGGAGCAGCAAGAGGAGATCAAGGCCATCGCCGGCAGCCCTACGCCCGCGACTTTCGCCAATACCATCGAGGCGTTGGAGAAAAGCGGCGCGGCGCTCAAGCGCGTCAGTGCGGTTTTCTATAACCTTGCAGGGTCGCATACCAACCCGGCGATCCAGGGCATCGAGCGCGAGATGGCGCCGCTTCTCGCCAAGCACCGCAACAGCATCTTCATGAACGAGGCGTTGTTCGCGCGGGTCGAGGCTCTTCACAAGACGCGCGATTCGCTTAGCCTGACGCCGGAACAGGCGCGCGTGCTCGAGCGCTATCACACAATCTTCGTGCGCGCCGGCGCGCAGTTGCGCGGCGAGAGCAAGACGCGCCTTGCCGCGATCACGGAGCGCCTTGCCTCCCTCGGCACGCAGTTCTCGCAGAACGTTCTTGCGGATGAGACCTCCTATCGCCTCGTGATCGAGAAGGAGGCCGACCTTGCGGGGCTGCCGCCTTTCCTGCGCGAAGCCGCCGCGCAGGCGGCTGAAGAGGCCGGCCTCAAGGGCAAGCACGTCATCACGCTCTCGCGCTCGAGCATCGAGCCCTTCCTGCAATATTCCAGCCAGCGCGACTTGCGCGAAGAGGCCTTCAAGGCCTGGGCCCTGCGCGGTGATCTTGGAGGCAAGACCGACAACAAGGCGATCATCGCCGAGACGGTGCGGCTTCGAGCCGAGCGTGCGAAGCTTCTTGGCTATGAGACCTTCTCGCAGTTCAAGCTGGCCGACACGATGGCGAAGACGCCGCAGGCCGTGCGCGAGCTTCTCGACGCAGTCTGGAAGCCGGCGCGCGCCCGCGCGATGGACGAGCGCAACGACCTTCAGGCGCAATCACGCGGCGACAACATCACCATCGAGGCGTGGGACTGGCGCTATTACGCCGAGCAGGTGCGCATGGCGCAGCACGATCTCGATGAGGCGACGATCAAGCCTTACTTCCAGCTCGACCGCATCATCGAAGCCGCGTTCGAGACGGCGCATCGCCTGTTCGGCCTGAGTTTCAAGGAATTGCAGGACTTCCCCCGCTATCACCCCGACATCCGCGCCTGGGAGGTCACGAACGAGATTGGCGCACATGTGGGCGTCTTCATCGGCGACTATTTCGCGCGCCCCTCGAAGCGCAGCGGCGCGTGGATGAGCAGCTTCCGCATGCAGGAGAAGCTGAGTGCCGACATTCGCCCGATCATCGTGAACGTGTTGAACTTCTCCAAGGGCGGCAAGGGAGAACCGGCGCTGTTGAGCTTTGACGACGCGCGAACGCTTTTCCACGAGTTTGGTCACGCCCTGCATGGACTTCTCTCAAACGTGACCTACCCGCTTCTTGCCGGAACGAGCGTTTCGACCGACTTCGTCGAGTTGCCCTCCCAGCTCTACGAGCACTGGCTCTCGCAGCCGCAGATTCTGCGCCGCTACGCGACGCACTACAAAACCGGTGAGCCGATTCCGGAGGATCTCCTCAAGCGGCTCATGGCGGCGCGCAACTTCAACCAGGGTTTTGCGACGGTTGAATATCTCGCCTCCGCCTTCGTCGATCTCGATCTTCACTCGCTCACGTCTGCCGACGATCTCGACGTCGGCGCGTTCGAGAAAACGTCCCTCGACAAGATCGGCATGCCGCGCGAGATCATCATGCGCCACCGCACGCCGCACTTCGCGCATGTGTTCTCGGGAGACGGTTATTCGTCGGGCTACTACAGCTACATGTGGTCGGAGGTTCTCGACGCGGATGCCTTCAACGCGTTCGAGGAAACGGGCGACGCCTTCAATCCTGAAACGGCGGAAAAGCTCAAGCGTTTCATCTATTCCGCCGGAAACCTGCAGGATCCCGCAGCGGCCTACGTGGCGTTCAGAGGCCGCCTGCCGACGCCGGACGCTCTTCTCGCCAAGCGCGGGCTCGTGGCGACACCGGCCGCGTAAAAGTCAGAAGCTCGTTGCAGGTTCTTCGGGCAGCTTGATGTCGGACCTTGCCAGGTAGACCTTCCGCAGGACGCGGGTGGAAAGCCTGGCGGGTTCATCCTTCGGCGAAGGCTGACGGCACAGCACACGCAGAAGAAAGGCAGCCCCCTTGGGGTCTCTCTTCAAGGCGTTGGCATCGAGTACCGGCATCCTGAACTCCCTTTATCCTTTTTTGGTTTTTGAAGCTTTGCTGTAAAAACCAACGGCCAAGCAGGAGCCGGAGTTCCTCAGATTTCGGCGAAGCGAAGTTCGCTGAGCTGCAGAGACACCGTTCCCGGTTGCAAGATACTGGCGGGAAAGTGGGCTTTATTGGGGCCGTCAGGAAAGCGCTGCGGTTCGAGGCACAGCCCGGCGCGCGGGCCGTAGGACGCACCTGCAAGGCCTGGCACCGGCACGCGAATCTTATGCCCATCATAGAATTGCAGGCCAGGCTCCGTCGTCCAAAGCTCCATCGACAATCCGCTCACGGGCGATTGCAGGGTCGCCGCATGCGACAGTTCGCCCGACCGGCGAAGCACGTAATTTATGTCGTACGGCACGCTGGAATCTACAGGGCGAAGCTTGCGGAAGTCGTATGGCGTTCCATCAACGCTCGCGATCTCGCCTGTCGGAATCAGATCCGGATCCGTCAGCGTCATCTCATCGGCGGTGATCGTCAGGCGGTGGGACGCGATGTCCGCACTGCCATCGAGGTTGAAATAGCCGTGAGTGGAAAGGTTCACCGGCGTCGGCCTGTCGCTCGTCGCCTCAAGCGAGATGCGCAGCGTCGCGGGCGCAATGAGGGCGTAAGTGCACGTCGCGACGAGGCGTCCGGGATAGCCCATGTCGCCGTGCTCGGAAACAAGCGACAGGGTCACGCTTGAGCGCGTGCGGTCGATCACTGACCAGATGCGATTGCCAAACCCCTTCGGGCCGCCATGAAGCTGATGGAGCCCATCGTTCGCCACGAGCCGATGAACAGTTCCGTCGAGCATGAACTGCGCTTTGCCGATGCGGTTGGCATAGCGCCCTACGATGGCGCCGAAATAGGGCGAGTGCGCGAGGTAATCCTCGATGCTGTTGAGCCCCAGCACCACCCGCTGCGGACCGCGTGGCGCGGGCACGATGAGATCCCGCAACACCGCGCCCCAGGTGAGAATGCGCGCCTCAACGCCATCGTTCTCGAGCGTCACCTCGAAAACATCCTCGCCCGCGACAGAACCGAAGCGTTGGATGGTCATGCGCCTATCCGTGGAAGATCAGCGCCGGCAGGCCCCTGATGCCGGTTTCCACGGCGAAGAGATGACCGGCCATCGGGTCGATGGTGGCATCGCGCCCGATGGCGGCGGTGGTGATGTAGAGCGTCGTCAGGTCAGGGCCGCCGAAGGCGCATTTGGTCACCTGCGCCGTGGGGACCGGCAAGATGCGCTCGATGCTGCCATCCGGCCGGAAGCGTGTGACGCGGGAATCGCCCCAATGGCAGATCCACACATGCCCCTCCTCATCGACGCTCATGCCATCGGGATAACCCCAGCCTTCCTCGAAGCGCACGAAGACCCGCGCCGGCCCGAGCGTCCCGTCATTGAGGTCATGGGCGTAAACCGTCCGCCCCAGCGTGTCGGTCGCATAGAGCGTCCTGCCGTCCGGGCTGAACGCCGGGCCGTTGGTGATGGTAATGCCCTCGCGCAGACAGGTCAGCTTCTTGCCGTCCCAGCGCCAGAATGCGCCGGTGGGGCTTTTTTCCGAATCATCCATCGTCCCGAAATAGAGGCCGCCATCGGGGAACACATGCCCGTCGTTGAGCCGGTTGCCGGGCTTGTCCGGCTCTGGGTTCACGATCGGCTGGATCTGTCCGCCCCACAGATGGAAGCGATGGAGCCCGGACTTGAAGCCCGCGATCACCATGTCCGTGTCCGGCGTCAGCGCCAGGAAGCCGACCGGCTCGCGCGCGTCCACGCGGTCATGCTTGCCGGTCTTCGGCTCGTAATGCCAGATTCCGGGGTTCTTGATATCGACCCAGTAGACCGTGCCGGTGCGATGGTCCCACAACGTGCCTTCGCCGAGCACGCAGGCGCTCGCCACTGCGACATGAGGGATATGGGGGTGGATGAGGGGGCTGCTCATGTCGTCTCGCTTCCGATGAAGTCTGCGCCGGTTCGGCCTTGTTTCTGGGTAATACCTTTAACGCATGGGAGGAATTCGTTCCATGATCCCGCTTTAGGACTTCCTTACAAGCGCGATTGGCCCTAAACCGTCAGCCCAGATCCGAAAGGCCCCAGGCAAGGAAACGCGTCATGGCTCCGATGTTCCGCTGGCTCTCCCTTGGACTTGCACTCGCGCTCGGCGTCCCCGCCGCGCAGGCGCAGCAAGCGCCGATCAAGATCGGCGAGATGAACTCCTACAGCAAATGGGCCGCCTTCACGGTGCCATACCGCAACGGCTGGCAGCTGGCGCTGGATGAGATCAACGCCAAGGGCGGCGTTCTCGGGCGCAAGCTCGAAATCGTCTCCCGCGAGGACGGCGCGACCACGGGCGACGCCACCCGCGTTGCGGAAGAGCTTGTGAGCCGCGAGGGCGTCTCCTTCCTGTTCGGCTCGTTCCTGTCGAATGTCGGCGTCGCGATGGCGGACTTCGCCAACCAGAAGAAGATCGTCTACATCGCCGCCGAGCCTTTGACCGACGCCATCACGATGGCGCAGGGCAACCGCTACACCTTCCGTATCCGGCCCAACAATTACATGCAGGTTGGCATGCTGGTGGAAAAGGCCAAGGCTTCGGGCGCGAAACGCTGGGCCATCGTCGCCCCGAACTACGAGTACGGCCAGTCGGCGGCGGAAGTGTTCAAGCGGCTCATCAAGGAGCGCGTGCCCGGCGCGGAAATCGTTGCCGAGCAATATCCGGCGCTCGGCAAGATCGAGGCGGGCGCAACCGTCTCGGCCATCGAACAGGCCAAGCCCGACGGCATCTTCAACGTGCTCTTCGGGCCCGATCTCACCCAGTTCGTGCGCGAGGGCAACACGCGCGGCCTCTTCGAAAAGAAGACCATTCTCTCCCTTCTCACCGGCGAGCCCGAATGGCTGTTGCCGCTGAAGGATGAAGTGCCCGAAGGCTGGACCGTCACAGGCTATCCGTGGGACGAGATCGCCGAGCCTAAGCACAAGGCTTTCGTCGCGGCCTACCGCGCCAAGTACAACGACACGCCGCGCCTCGGTTCGCTGCTCGGTTACATGGTCGTCCACATGATCCGCGACACCATCGAGCGTGCCGGCTCCGTGGACACCGATGCGCTCATCAAGGCGCTCGAGAACGCGAAGTTCGACACCATCGTCGGCCCCGTGACCATGCGCGGCATCGACCACCAGGCCTCGATGGGCGCGTGGACCGGCAAGCTCGTGCTCAAGGGCGCAGCCGGCGGCATGATCGATTGGACATACAACGACGGCACGCCCTTCATGCCGAGCGAGACCGAAGTGAAGGCCGTGCGCAAGGAGTGAGCGAGGAGAGCGGGGCAGCGACTGAACTTACCTGTTCGTCTCTACAGGAAGGCTGATCCGTGGACCTTTCCTTCCTCGTCATTCAAGCTCTGAACGGGCTTTCCAGCGCATCCTCGCTGTTTATCGCCGCCTGCGGGCTCACCCTCGTTTTCGGCGTCACGCGCATCGTGAATTTCGCGCACGGCTCGCTCTACATGATCGGCGCCTACACCGCCGCGACTCTCGTGCCGAACCTTCTCGAATGGTCCTACGGGCCGGTGCCGTTCTGGCTCGGCATTCTCATTTCCGCATTGATCGTCGGCCTTCTCGGCGTCGTGATGGAAGTGCTGCTCCTGCGGCGCATCTATGGCGCGCCGGAACTGTTCCAGTTGCTCGCCACCTTCGGCGTCGTCCTCGTGGTGCAGGACCTCGTCGTGCAGATCTTCGGGCCGCAGGACATCCTGGGACCACGCGCGCCGGGGCTGCGCGCGCCGGTCGAGATCTTGGGACGGCGCTTCCCGTCCTATGAACTCGTTCTCATCGCCGCCGGTCCTCTCGTGCTCGGCTTCGTGTGGTTCATTCTCAAGCGCACCCGCTTCGGCGTTCTGGTGCGCGCGGCGACGCAGGATCGTGAGATGGTCGCGGCGCTTGGCGTGAACCAGGCGCTTCTGTTCACCGGGACGCTCTTTCTCGGCGCGTTTCTCGCAGGGCTTGGCGGGGCGCTGCAGGTGCCGCGCGTCGCCGCCAACAACGGCATGGATCTCTCCATCATCGCCGAATGTTTCGTCGTCACCGTCGTCGGCGGCATGGGCAGCGTGCCGGGCGCATTTCTCGCCGCGCTCATCATCGGCCAGTTGCAGGCTTTCGGCATTTTGCTTTTCCCGAAGATCACGCTCGTCGTCGTCTTCCTTCTCATGGCAATCACCCTCGCCATTCGCCCGAACGGCCTGTTCGGGCGCCCGGAGCATTTCAGCGGCGCGCATGCCATCGGCATCGCAAGCCATGCGCCCGGGCGCTTCAACGCCATCGCCGTGAGCGCGCTTCTCGTCGTTCTCGCCGCGCTGCCGCTCGTCGCGGATGAGTATTTCCTCAAGGTCGCGACCGAGATCCTGATCCTCGCGCTCTTCGCCTTCAGCCTGCAGCTTCTCATCGGCGTCGGCGGTCTCGTGAGCTTCGGCCACGCCGCCTTCTTCGGCCTCGGCGCTTACGGCGCGGCGCTCGGCGTGAAATGGCTCGGTGCCTCGATGGAGGGCGCGCTGCCGCTCGCTCCGCTTCTCGCCGCACTTGGCGCGATGGCTGTCGGCGCGCTCGTCGTGCGGCTGTCCGGCATCTATCTCGCCATGATGACGCTCGCCGCCGCGCAAATTCTCTACGCGGTCGCCTTTCAATGGGTCGAGGTGACGGGCGGCGACAACGGCCTCGTCGGCATCTGGCCTTCGACCTGGGCCGCTCCGCGATCCGTCTATTATCTCGTGACCCTTGCTCTGACGGCGGGCACGATGCTTCTGCTGAAGCGCATCATCGACGCGCCGTTCGGCTATGCCTTGCGCGCCATGCGCGATTCACAGGCCCGCGCCGAGGCGATCGGCCTTGAGCCTCGCACGCATCGCTGGCTCGCCTTCACCCTCGCGGGCGCCGCCGCGGGCCTTGCGGGCGGGCTCTATGCGTTCTCGCGCGGCTCCGTCGATCCGACGCTTCTCGGCATTCCGACCTCCGTCGATGCACTTACCATGCTGCTGCTCGGCGGCATTCAAACGATCACAGGGCCCATCGCGGGCGCCGCGGTGCTGCACACATTGCGCGACCAGATCATGCCGCTCACCGCGTTCTGGCGGCTGTTCCTGGGCCTGAGCATCATCGGCATGGTTCTCATCTTCCCGCGCGGGCTCATCGGCACATTGCGGTATTGGCGGCAGGCGTGAGCATGACGCTTCTTTCCGTCGAAAGCATCGACAAATCCTTCGGCGGTGTCGCCGCTGCGCGCGATGTCGGCTTCAGCGTGGAGCGCGGCGAGATGGTCGCGCTCATCGGCCCGAACGGTGCTGGCAAGTCGACCGTGTTCAACATGATTGGCGGGCAGCTGAAACCCGATCGCGGACGCATCCTGCTCGACGATGCTGACATCACCACCGCCTCGCCGCAGGAGCGTTTTCGCCGTGGCGTCGGGCGCACCTTTCAGGTGGCGCAGACCTTTCTCTCCATGAGCGGAATCGAAAACGTGCAGATGGCGCTCATCAGCGGCCACCATCAAAGCCGCCGTCTCTGGCAGCCCGCGCGCACACTCTATCGCGAGGAAGCCTTCGCGCTGCTGGAGTGTGTCGGCATGGTCGAGGCCGCTGACCGCCCGTGCTCGACTCTCGCCTATGGCGACGTGAAGCGCCTCGAACTCGCTATCGCGCTGGCAGGCGAGCCGAAGCTTCTTCTGATGGACGAACCCACCGCCGGCATGGCCCTGCGCGAGCGCGCGGCGCTGATGGATCTGGTGAGCACGATTGCTCAAGACGCGAAGATCGGCGTTCTCTTCACAGAGCATGACATGGATGTGGTGTTCGGCCATGCGGACCGGGTGCTCGTGCTGTTGCGGGGGCGTATCATCGCGGCGGGATCGCCAGAGGACGTGCGCAACGATCCGCAGGTGAGGCAGGCCTATCTCGGCGACAGCCATGCGCTTACGAGGTCCGTATGACGACGCCGCTGCTCGATGTCGCGAAACTGTCCGCGTCCTATGGCCGCGCGCAGGTGCTTTTCGATCTCTCGCTGCAGCTTCACAAGGGCGAGGTGCTCGCCCTCGTCGGGCGCAACGGGGCGGGCAAGACCACGACGTTGAAAGCGATCATGGGCCTCGTGAGCGCGCGGGCCGAGCGCCTCACCTTCTCCGGCTTTTCGCTCATCGGCTTGCCGACCTACCGCATCGCCCGTCTCGGCCTCGGCTACGTGCCCGAGGACCGGCGCATCTTCACGGACCTGACCATCGAGGAGAACCTCGAAGTCGGCCGTCGTGCGGGACGCCCCGGGCGCTCGCCCTGGACGCCTGAGCGGCTGTTCAAGCTGTTTCCCAATCTCGCCGGCATGAAGGGACGGCGGGGTAACGAGATGTCCGGCGGCGAGCAGCAGATGCTCTCCATCGCGCGCACCCTCATGGGCAACCCGGATGCGATCCTCCTCGATGAGCCCTCCGAGGGCATTGCCCCGGTCATCGTGGAGATGATGGCCGAGGCGATCTGCGCCATGAAGGCCGAAGGCGTGGCCATTCTCCTCTCCGAGCAGAACTGGGCCTTCGCCGCCGGAATCAGCGACAAGGCCTGCGTCATCGAGCGCGGCGCGATCCGGTTTCAGGGGCCGATGGCGGATTTCCTGGCCAACCACGCCCTGCGGGCGGAGACGCTCGGCGTCTAGGCTTTCTTAAGATCGCATGATCCGGGCGAACAACCGGTTTCCACTTGTTCTGATCATGCTCTAGCATTTGCTTGCAAAGATTGACGAATTCCGCCGAAAAGACGATATGCAGGCCTCCCGGCGCAGCCCGCGCCGCGCACTGAAACCCAATTTTTTTCAAGGAATTCCTAGTTCATGGGCGTTATCCATGTGACCGACCGCGAAGGCGTGCGCCACACTCTCGAAGCAGTCGAGGGCTGGCGCGTCATGGAGATCATCCGGGATTGGGGCCTGCCCATCGAGGGCCTGTGCGGTGGGGCCTGCGAATGCGCGACCTGCCATGTCTTCGTCGCCGAGGAGTGGCTGGACAAGCTCTATCCGCCGACCGAGGAAGAGGAGGACCAGCTCGACACGGTGGTGACGCGGCCCAACTCCCGCCTCTCCTGCCAGATCCTCTGGACCCCGGAGCTGGACGGGCTCGAAGTAACGCTTGCCCCCACGGGCGGCTGACCTGCGCTCAGGCGCATTGCAAAATTCGGCGGAAAGTGCTTTTCCGGGGCCTCTCGAAGGAGCCTGTTCATGACCGACAATATCGAAACGGACGTCGTCATCATCGGCGCGGGGCCAGTGGGCCTTTTCGCGGTGTTCGAGCTGGGCCTCCTCGACATCAAATGCCACCTGATCGACATTCTGCCGAAGATCGGCGGCCAATGCGCCGAGCTTTATCCGGAAAAGCCGATCTATGACATTCCGGGCTTTCCGATGGTGACGGGCCAGGGCCTCGTCGACAATCTCATGGCCCAGATCGAGCCGTTCCATCCCTCCTTCCACCTGAACGAGATGGTGGAAAGCGTCGAGCCCCTCGGCACGCCCGAGGCTCCGCTGTTCCGGGTCAAGACGGACGCTGGCACCACCTTTACCTGCAAGGCACTCATCATCGCGGCGGGCGGCGGTTCGTTCCTGCCCAAGAAGCCGCCTATCGACAACATCGAGGCCTATGAGGGCACCGGCGTGTTCTATGCCGTGCGCCATATGCACATGTTCAAGGACAAGAAGGTCCTGATCGTCGGCGGCGGCGATTCGGCCCTCGACTGGACGGTGAACCTGCAGCCGCTGGCCAAGCGCCTGACCCTTCTCCATCGCCGCGACGTCTTCCGCGCCGCCCCGCACACGGTGGAGAAAATGCGCTCCCTCGTTGCAGCCAGCGAGATGGACCTGCACCTCGGGCAGGTTGTCGAGCTCAAGGGCGAGGCTCCCTTGCTCGAAAGCGTGGTGATCCGCCGCGACGACAACACGACCTTCGAGGTCGAATGCGACGTGATGCTGCCCTTCTTCGGGCTGACCATGAAGCTCGGCCCCATCGCCGATTGGGGCCTGAACCTGCGCGAGAACCTGATCCCGGTGGATACGGAGAAGTTCGAAACGAGCGTCCCCGGCATCTTCGCCATCGGCGACATCAACACCTATCCGGGCAAGCTGAAGCTCATTCTCTCCGGCTTCCACGAGGGCGCGCTGGCCGCACAGAAGGTGCACCGCTACGTCTACCCCGAGAAGAAGCTTCTCTTCCAATACACGACCTCGTCCTCGAGCCTGCAGAAGAAGCTCGGCGTCGCTGCGTAACTAACCCCACAAGGGTGAGGGGAACGAAGCGCGCCTCTTGCGGAGGGCGCGCGTTCCTGAAACTCTGGGGGCATGAAGCCTCTTTCCGATCTTTCCCTTGGCCAGCGCGTGATGGCGCTGATCGAGGACCTTTCCCGCCATACCGACGAACCCGGGCGCCTGACGCGGCTTTACCTCTCGCCCGCACACCGCGCGGCGGCGGAAGCAACGAAAGGCATGATGCAGGCGGCCGGTCTTGCCGCCCATATCGACGCCCTCGGTTCCGTCGTCGGCCGCCTTGACGGCAAAAACCCGCAAGCGCCCGCTCTCATCATCGGCTCGCATATCGACACCGTGGTCAATGCGGGGCGCTATGACGGCAATCTCGGCGTCGTGCTCGGCATCGTGGTCGCCGAGGCGCTGAAGGCGGAAGGCATCGTGCCCTCCTGTCCCATTGAAGTCATCGCGTTCGGGGATGAGGAGAACGTGCGTTTTCCGACCACCCTTTCCACGTCGCTCGCCCTGTCGGGAAGCTACGACCTCGCCTGGCTCAACGGGAAGGATGCGCAAGGCATCACCCTTCGCGAGGCGCTGCAGAAATTCGGGGGCGATCCGGACGGCATCGCGGCGCTGAAGCGCGATCCATCGCGGTATCGCGGCTATCTCGAAGTGCATATCGAGCAGGGACCGCAGCTCGAAGCTCAGAACCTTCCTGTCGGCATCGTCACCGCCATCAACGGCGCGACACGCGCGCGGATACGCGTGACGGGCGAAGCGGGCCATGCGGGCACCGTGCCGATGGCGATGCGCCGCGACGCCTTTGCCGCCGCCGCCGAAATGACGCTCGCCATCGAGCGCATCGGTCTTCTGCATCCCGACACGGTCGCGACCGTCGGCGTCGCCACGGTGCAGCCGGGCGCGGTGAACGTCATTCCCGCTCAGGTGGATTTCGCTCTTGACGCGCGCTCGCCCGACGATGCTCAGCGCCATGCAATGGTTGAGGCTATCGCGAGCGAGTGCCGCGCCATCGCCGCGCGCCGTCGCGTCGATTTCACCTTCGAACCCTTCACGGATTCACCCGCGATGCCGATGGATCGCGGCCTCATGGGCGAGTTCGAGAAGAGCGTGAAATCGCTCGGCTTCCCGGCAAGGCTCCTGCCCTCCGGCGCGGGTCACGATGCGATGGCTGTCGCCGCGCTCTGCCCTGTCGCGATGCTCTTCGTGCGCTGCAAGGGCGGCATCAGCCACACCCCGGCGGAATCGATCACCGTCGAGGATGCGGATGTGGCGGCGCGGGCGCTGCTGGAGACAGTGAAAAGAATCGTTGCATGAGCCTGCCGCAAGAGCCGTTGCTGTCCTTCGAAAACCCAGACGAATCCGCAAAGCTGCACGAGACGATCCAGCAAGGGCTGCGTGCCTTCAACCGCGCCCTGTTTCCCGCGCATCGCAACGGGCAGGACATGACCATCGCCATTCGCGATGCTGCGACGGGGGACGCCGTCGGCGGCCTTCTCGGGCGCACATCCGGCGGGTGGCTTGGCATCGAACTGCTGTTCGTGCCGGAATCCTTGCGCGGCGGGGGACTGGCCTCACGGTTGATCGGCATGGCGGAGGAGGAGGCGCGACGGCGCGGCTGTCATTCCGCATGGCTCGATTCGCTCAACGCGAAAGCCGTCGCGCTCTATGAGAAGCTCGGTTATAGCCGCTTCGGCGAATTGCAGGACTACCCTCTCGGCAACAGCCGCGTCTTCCTGCAGAAGAAGCTTTAAGCGGCTTTCCAATCCTCCGCCAGAACCGCCCAGCGCTCATGATCGCGCCACTCGCCGCCGATCTTGAGATAACGCGGGGAGTAACCTTCGAGGCGAAAGCCGACGCGCTCGGCCAATGCGCGCGAAGCGAGGTTGTCCGGCTGGATGTTCGCCTCCAGCCGGTGCAAGTCGAACTCTCCAAAGGCTAAAGCCGCGACGTGTGACAGGCCTTCGCGCATGAGGCCGCGCCCATTCATGCTCGCGATGCCGTAATAACCGACGAAGGCATTCTGGAAGAGACCGCGCACGACTTCGTTCAAGTTGATAACGCCGGCAATGTGCCCGCTCGCGCGCTCCCGCACGATGAAGCCGAGATGGCGTTCACCGTCGCATCGGTTGAGATAGGTCATGAAGCCGACCTGATCGCGGCAGGGAAAGACCCACGGCTCGTGCAGTGCGATGCTCGCGAGGTTAGCGGCGACCAGCTCCTCGCCATCCTCGAAGCGCACCGGCTGAACCGAGACGCGGCTCATCGTCATTCCAGCGCGCCGATGGCGCTCTCGACCGCTTCGACCACGGCACCGGAGCGCACGAGATCGAGCGCCTGACGCATCTCGGCGGCATACCAGCGGTCGCCATCGAGCGCCGGCGGAATGACGGCGCGGATCGCTTCCAGCGCCGCGCGCGTGCCCTTGCCGAGCGGGAAATCCTTGGCGATGGGATCGACGAGGGTCAGCGCCTGCGCCGCCATCAGCAATTCGCCTGCGAGGATCTGCTCGACATTCTCGACGATCGTGCGCGCCTTGCGGCCGCACCATGTGGAGTTCGACACATGGTCCTCGGCGTTGGACTTGCCCGGAATGGAATCGACGGAGCCCGGCGTCGCAAGGCCCCGGTTTTCCATCACCAGCGCCGACATGGAGCACTGCACCGTGGCAAAGCCCGTGTTGAGGCCGCGCTTGCCCGCAAGCAGGTTGCGCGGCAGGCCGTAGGACATGGTGGGATCGATGAGGCGCGCGAGGCGGCGCTCCGAAATAGAGCCGAGATCGGCCATCGCGATGGCAAGAACGTCCATCGCCTGCGCAACGTATTGCCCGTGGAAGTGGCCGCCGGAGATCGAGACATAGCCGCCCTTGCCGTCATCGAAGATGAGCGGATTGTCGGTGGCGGAATTGACCTCGGTGCCGATGATGCGCTCCACATATTCCACCGCCTCGACAGCGGGGCCGTGAACTTGCGGCGTGCAGCGCAGGGAATAGACGTCCTGCACGCGCGGGCTCGCGGGCGTGCCGGGCTGGCGCGGCTCGTCGGGGAAGACGACATCGCGTGCGGCCTGCGAGCAGCGCTTCGAACCCTCGAGAATCCGCAGGAGATTGCGCGCGACGCGCGCCTGCCCCGGATGCGGACGGGCCTTGTGCACGCGCGGATCGAAGGCCGCGAGTTCGCCGCGCATCGCCTCCAGCGAAAGCGACATGGCGATGTCGGCATGCTTGAGGAGCTTTCGCGCATCGAAGGCCGCGAGAGCGCCGAGCGCCAACGATGTGGTTGAACCGTTGATCAGCGCCGAGGCGTCCTTCGCGCCAAGCTCGAAATCGGGATCGAACCCGGCCTTGGCGATGGCCTCGCGGGCGGGCAGCCGCTTGCCCTTGTAGACCATCTCCGCTTCCTGAAAACCGCAGACCGCGCCCGCCATGTGCGCGAGCGGCGCAAGATCGCCGGATGCACCGACCGAGCCCTTTTGCGGAATGATCGGATGCAGCCCCGCATTGAGAAAAGCGATGAGGCGCTCCACCAATTCGACACGCGGGCCGGAATAATTCGAGGCGAAGGCGTTGGCGCGCAACAACATCATAGCGCGGGTCACGTCCTCGGCGAAGGGCTCGCCGACGCCCGTGGCATGGGCGTAAACCGTCTTCTGCTGATAGGCCGCCATTTCGGCGATGAGAACGCGCTGATCCTTGAACAGCCCGACGCCCGTGTTGAAGGCGTACATGAGCGGCGCGTCGTCATGCATCCAGGTGCGGTCGATATAGGCCCGCGTCGCGGCGATCTTCTCCCGCGCCTCGGGATGCAGGACGGCCTTCTCGAACCGTCCCTTGCCGTTGGGCCGCGCCACGCGCGCCACGTCCCGGATCTTGAGCTTTGCCCCGTCGATCTTGACCGTCATGGTAATCCCTCGCCTTTGAACGAGGGATAGCGGGGCTCAAGGTCGCGCGCAACCGTCGCGGAACTAGGCGACGCAGCCGGAAACTGACATCGAGCACACGCTCAATCGGCCCTCTCCCCCTCAAGGGGGAGGGGATTTGTGTGCTGCGCCTCAAAGCGCGCGGCGCGCCACAAGACGCGCCGGAAGACCATCAAGCCTTGCCGAGACGCTTCGTCGTCTGCGGGTCGAAGAGGTGGACGTTCGCGGGGTCGATGGAGAGCGAGAGCTGCTTCGCATCCGCCGCAATCTGGCCGGTGGGGGCTTGGACGATGAAATCCGCCCCGCCGAGCTTGCCGTGGAAGAGCTGGGTCGCGCCGAGCTCCTCGACGAAATCAACGTTCATCGACAGCTGGCCGGTCGCGCCGGCGCGGACGTCCTCGGGGCGCAGGCCCACTTCAATGTCGCTGCCGACAGCGAGGCCGTCACGCATGTCGGAGACGGAGAGGCTCTGCCCACCGATGGAGACGCGGCCATTGCCCTCGACCTTGCCGGGCAGAATGTTCATGGGCGGGGAGCCGATGAAGGTCGCAACGAAACGGGTTTCAGGACGGCGATAGACTTCCGACGGCGAGCCGACCTGCTCGATCTGGCCGCCGCTCATGACGACGAGCTTGTCGGAAAGCGTCATCGCCTCGACCTGATCGTGCGTGACGTAGATCGAGGTCACACCGAGAGCCCTCTGCAGGCGCTTGATCTCCACGCGCATCTGCACGCGCAGCTTCGCGTCGAGGTTCGAAAGCGGCTCGTCGAACAGGAACACCTGGGGCTTGCGCACGATGGCGCGGCCCATCGCGACACGCTGGCGCTGACCGCCGGAGAGAGCGCGCGGCTTGCGCTCGAGGAACGACTCGATAGCGAGAATGCGCGCGGCTTCCTTGACGCGCTTCTCGATCTCATCCTTCGGCGTTTTGCGGTTCTTCAGGCCGTAAGCCATGTTGTCGTAAACGCTCATGTGCGGGTAGAGCGCGTAGTTCTGGAACACCATCGCGATGTCGCGATCGGCGGGCTCGATCTCGTTGACCACACGGTCGCCGATCTTCACCTCGCCGCCGGAAATCGTCTCAAGCCCCGCGATCATGCGCAGGAGGGTGGACTTGCCGCAGCCCGAAGGGCCCACGAGCACGCAGAAGGAGCCGTCCTCGATCCCGAGAGACACGCCCTTCACCGCCTCGACATTGCCCGCGTAAATCTTGCGGACGGTATCAAGCGAAACGCCTGCCATTGTTTCAATCCTTCACATCAGCTTCGCACCGGGTGCGAAATGCGATCATCTCATTGTTACAAAAAGCCCCGCACAAAAAGCGCGGGGCGGGCGCGGTTTCGCGCGTTATTTCTCGGTCTCCACGAGGCCCTTCACGAAGAAACGCTGCATAAAGATCACCACGAAGACAGGCGGCACCATCGCCAGAACCGCCGTCGTCATGGCGATCTGCCATTCGGTCAGCGCGTCCTGCGTGGTCAGCATCTTCTTGATGCCGATCACGATGGTCTGCATGTTGTCCTTGGTCGTGATCAGGAGCGGCCAGAGATACTGGTTCCAGCCGTAGATGAACTGGATCACGAACAGCGCCGCCATCGTCGTGACGGAGAGCGGCAGAAGCGTATCCTTGAAGAAGCGGAACGCCCCCGCGCCGTCGATCTTGGAAGCTTCCAGAAGCTCATCCGGAATCGTCATGAAGAACTGGCGGAAGAGCAGCGTGCCGGTGGCGGACGCGATCAGCGGCAGGATCAGGCCCGTATAGGTATCGAGCAGGCCGAGATCCGCGACGATCTTGTAGGTCGGGTAGATACGCACCTCGACCGGCAGCATGAGCGTGATGAAGATGATCCAGAACGCCGTGCGGCGAAGCGGGAACTTGTAATAGACCACCGCATAGGCCGAGAGGATCGAGATCAGGATCTTACCGATCGCAATGCCCATCGCCATGATGAAGGAATTGAGCATCATCATGCTCACCGGCTCGCGCGTTGAACGCGACGCGCCGATGAAGAGCGTGCGGTAGTAGTTCTCGCCCGCCTGGTCGCCCGGCACCAGCGGCATGTTGCCGTTGATGATCGTCGCCGCGTCGAAGGTCGAAGCGAGGATCGCCAGATAGACCGGGAAGGCGACGATGAGGACGCCTACCGCAAGAACAAGATAGGCGAGGATGTTTCTGTAACGTCTGTTCTCGACCATCAGTACTGCACCTTGCGCTCGACGAACTTGAACTGGAAGGCGGTGAGCGCGATCACGATGACCATCAGGATCACCGATTGCGCGGCGGAACCGCCGAGATCGCCGCCGACGCGACCATCGGCATAGACCTTGTAGACGAGAGTCGTGGTCTGGCCGGCAGGGCCGCCGCCCGTCACCGCGTCGATGATGCCGAAGGTCTCGAAGAAGACGTAGACGACATTGACCACGATGAGGAAGAACGTGGTCGGCGAGAGCAGCGGGAACACGATTGTCCAGAAGCGGCGGATCGGCTTGGCGCCGTCGATGGCCGCGGCCTCGATCACGCTGCGCGGGATCGATTGCAGGCCCGCGAGGAAGAAGAGGAAATTGTAGCTGATCTGCTTCCAGGTGGCGGAGAGCACCAGGAGGGTCATGGCGTGGTTGCCGTTGAGAAGCGGGTTCCAATCAAGGCCGAGGGCGCGGATCGGCTGCGAGAGCGTGCCGAGGGAGGGGTGGAACATGAAGATCCACAGCACGCCCGCAATGGCCGGAGCCACCGCGTAAGGCCAAATCAGGAGCGTCTTGAAAGCCTCGCCGCCGCGCAGCTTCTTGTCGGCCTGCGTGGCCAGCAGGAGCGCGCAGGCGAGCGAGAGAGTGCCGACGGCGAGCGAGAAGACCACCGTGGTCGACATCGCCTTGTAATATTCCGGCTGTGCGAAGAGATGGCGGTAATTGTCGAAGCCGACGAATTCGGATGAAAGCCCGAAGGCATCCTCCATCAGGAAGGATTGCCAGATGGCCTGCGAGGCCGGCCAGTAGAAAAAGATGAGCGTGATCGCGAGCTGCGGAAGAAGCAGCAGATAAGGCACGGTCTTGCTCGAAAAATGAGCCCGTTTTTCCATGTGGTTCAGCCCCCAGTGCCGGCAGAGATCGTTGTTCGACCGATCCTGCGAGGCCCTCATAATAAGATCATCCCGGGCAATCGGAGACTGCCCGGGATGAATTGTCGATGCGATTAAGTTTTAGCGGGCAACCGTGCGCTCGAACTGGCGCAGGAGCTGGTTGCCGCGGGAGACCGCCGCGTCAAGCGCGTCCTTGGCCGACTTCTGGCCGGCGAGAGCCGCCTCGAGTTCTTCCGACCACACATCGCGCATCTGCACCATGTTGCCGAGGCGCAGACCGCGGGAATTCTCGGTCGGCTCCTTGTTGGTCAGCTCGATGAGGGGGGTCTGCAGAACCGGGTTCTTCTCATAGAAGCCCGACGCCTTGGTCTTGTCGTAAGCCGCCTTGGTGATCGGGAGGTAGCCCGATTCCTGGTGCAGCTTGGCCTGACGGTCGGTGTCCGAGAGGAACGCGAAGAACTTCGCGACGCCCTTGTACTCTTCAGCGGACTTGCCGCCCATCACCCACAGCGAAGCGCCGCCGATGATCGAGTTCTGCGGAGCGCCGGCGACGTCCGGATAGTACGGCATCGGAACCGACGTGAAATCGAACTTCGCGTTGGCCTTCACGTTGCCGTAGAAGCCCGACGAGGTGAGCATGATGGCGCATTCGCCCGAGGTGAAGCGGCCTTCACCCGTGTTGGCGCGACCCGAGTAGTCGTAGGTCTTGTCCTTCTGCAGCTCGATCAGCTTCTCGAGGTGCTTGACGTGCAGCGGCGAGTTGAACTTCAGCTCGGTGTCGAAGCCGTCGAGGCCGTTGGCCTTGGTCGACAGCGGCACGTTGTGCCAGGCCGAGAACTGCTCGATCATCGCCCAGGTGGTCCAGGCCGAGGTGAAGCCGCAGGTCGAGTGGCCGGCAGCCTTGAGTTTCTTGCCCGCCTCGAACACTTCCGGCCAGGTCTTCGGAATCTCATTGACGCCAGCCTTCTTCAGCTCGTCCTTGTTGATCCACATGACCATCGAGGAAGAGTTGAACGGGAAGGAGAGCATCTCGCCCTTCGCCGTGGAGTAGTAACCGGTGATCGTCGGCAGGTAAGCCTTCGGGTCGAACTTCTCGCCCGTCTCAGCCATCAGCTGGTAGACCGGCTTGATCGCGCCCTTCGCGCCCATCATGGTCGCGGTGCCGACTTCGAAGACCTGCAGAATGTGCGGAGCGTTACCGGCGCGGTAGGCCGCGATGCCGGCGTTCATGGCGTCGGCGTAGGAGCCCTTGTAGGCGACGACGACCTTGTAGTCCTTCTGCGAGGCGTTGAACTCCTCGGCCAGCTTGTTGACCACGTCGTTGTTGGCGCCGGTCATGGCGTGCCACCACTGGATCTCGGTCTGCGCGAAGGCCGACGTGCTCGTGGCAAGCCCCATGGCCAGAGCGGCGAGGACGGTCCTCTTCATCATCGTTAGTCTCTCCCTTGTCATCCCGGCGGGATGGTCTTGTCGTTCATGCTCATCCGGACGCGAAGGGCGGATGACATTGTTATGACAAATTCATGACAAGCATAGCCGGCTCTAAAATGGAAGCCCTTTTGATAGGCAGGTCTCAACGGCTGGGGATGACGTTGTCTGGAAATTGCATCCCCTTACGGCACCCTTGAAGGATGCCTTGCTGCACCCGCCTTGCCGCCCTCTTTAAAAGAGCCTGCAACGAAAAAGGCGGCCCACCGGAAGCGGGCCGCCCATTAGTCTAAAGTCTATCCTGTCGCCCGCCTGTGTTGCAGGCGACAGACAAGGATCAGATGATGTTGCGCTCCAGGAGCGGCCGGTTGGCGGCGACTCGCTCGAAGCTGAGTTCGGACAGATCGAGCGTCCTGTAGCCGCCGTGAACAATGAGTTCGGACAGGCCGCGCCCGATGGCGGGTGCTTGCTGCAGGCCGTGGCCGGAAAAGCCGTTGCAGAGATAGAAATTCTCGATCCCGCCCGCCTTGCCGATGAAGGCGTTGTGGTCGGTCAGGCTCATGTCGTAGGGGCCCGCCCAGGCACGACCCGGCTTGATGGCCTCGAAGGCCGGAACGCGGTGTGCGAGAGCCGGCCAGATGAACTCCTCGAAGAAGGAGAAATCGATCTCCTGCGAGGCCGGATCATCGTCAGACCAATCGGGATCGACGTCAGCTTCCGGCGACGCGCCGCAGATGAAGTTGCCCTCGCCTTCCGGCCGCACATAGGCGCCGGACGTGTCGATGAGGAGCGGGCAGTTCTCCACCTTCTCGCGGCAGGTGAAGGTGAAAATGTAGCGGCGCTTGGCCTGAACCGGAATCGACACTCCCGCCGCCTTCGCAACGGCGGTTCCCCCGGAACCGGCGCAGTTGACGAGCGCGCCGCAAGGAATGCGCGTGCCGTCCTTCAGCACCACGGCGATAACGCGGTTGTCTTGCTTTTCGACGGAGACGACCTCGCCCTGCACGTATTCCGCGCCGAGCGAGCGGGCCTTCTTGCGGAACGCCTGCAGCATCCCCCAGCCGTCGAACCATCCTTCGCCGGAATGGCCCCATGTGCCGGCCCTCAGGTCCTCCACATTGAGCCAGGGGAAGCGCGCCTTCAGCGCCGGCGGATCGAGATAGAGAATGTCCGCGCCCTCGGCGGCCTGAAGGGCATGGTTCTCGGCGAGGATGGCCGCGCCCGCTTCGGTCGCGCAATAGAGATAGCCGCCTTCGCGCAGGCCGATCTCGGGCCTGTCGCCATCCACCATGAGACGCTCGCCGATGCTGCGCAGGAACTGCAGGCCGTAGAGCGAAATCCGGATGTTCACCGCGCTCGAATATTGCTGTCTGATCGAAGCCGCCGAGAGCGCCGAGGCCGAGAGCGCATAGGTCGGGTTCTTCTCGATCACGACCACACGCCCCTTGAAATTCGGGTCCGCGAGAAGGTGGTAGGCCGTGGCAGAGCCCATGACGGCCCCGCCGACGATCACGACATCGGCTGCTGCAGCGGAGGAAGAGGTCATCGTTCGAACTTCGTTGAGAGGATGATGGAGGACTGCGTGCGCTCGACGCCTTCCAGCGCGCCGATCTTGTCGATGGCGGCGTCGAGCGACGGCACATCTTCTGCCTCTACCACCGCCAGCAGGTCAAACGCACCTGCAACAGAGTAAAGAGCACGCAATTCAGGCATGCGCTGCATCGCCGCTGCAACCGCGCCCGAGGCCTTGGGGGCCACAACGATGGTGACGTGAGCCCGCACCATGCGCCGGCTCACCTCCTCGGCAAGCCGCACGGTGTAGCCGACGACGACGCCCCGCCGCTCGAGGCTCTCGACCCGGGCCTGAACGGTGGTGCGCGAGAGCCCGAGCCGCCGCGCCGCCTCGGCATGGCCGATGCGGGCATTTTCACGCAAGAGCGCGATGAGGGCGCGATCCGTATCGTCAAGCATCACTATGACCAATCATAATGGCATTTCGCCGAAATGTACTCGGCTTTCCGTCAACTTGTCTATGGCGTTCTGCAAGCCTTTATGACTTTCTGACACCACAATCCAGGGAGGGTTTTCCATGCGTTCCATTCTCGTCATCGGTGCCGGCAAGATCGGCTCCACCATTGCCGACATGCTCCACGAGACCGGCGATTACGCCGTGACCGTCGCCGACGGCTCCGCCGCGGCCCTTGCCGCGGTGGCCACCGACGGCATCAAGACGATTCAGCTCGATTTCAACGACGCCGTCGCGCTCCAGGCCGCCCTCAAGGGCCACTATGCCGTGCTGAGCGCCGCGCCGTATCACCTCACCGCCCATGTGGCGAAGGCCGCGCGCCTTGCCGGCGTGAACTACTTCGACCTCACCGAGGACGTCGCCACCACCCGCATGGTGAAGGAACTGGCCGAGGGCGCTTCCACCGCCTTCATCCCGCAATGCGGCCTGGCTCCCGGCTTCATCTCCATCGTCGCGCACGACATCGCCAGCCGCTTCGACACCCTCGACACGGTGCGCCTGCGCGTCGGCGCGCTGCCGCAATACCCCTCGAACGCCCTGTCCTATAACCTCACCTGGAGCACGGACGGCGTCATCAACGAGTATATCGAGCGCTGCGAGGCGGTGGTCGATGGCAAGTTGCGTGAAGTCCCCGCGATGGAAGAGCTCGAGGAGTTCTCCCTCGACGGCACCCGCTACGAGGCCTTCAACACCTCCGGCGGCCTCGGCACGCTCTGCGAAACCCTCGAGGGCAAGGTCCGCGCCCTGAACTACAAGACCATCCGCTACCCGGGCCATTGCGGCCTGATGCGGGTGCTGCTCAACGATCTGCAACTGCGCAACCGCCGCGAAGTCCTCAAGGACATTCTCGAGCAGGCCGTGCCCGCCACCATGCAGGACATGGTCATCGTGTTCGTGACCGTGACCGGCCAGCGCGACGGCCGCCATGTGCAGGAAACCTATGCCCGCAGCATCCTCGGCCAGAAGGTCGCGGGCAAGCTGCGCACCGCGATCCAGGTCACCACGGCTGCCGGCATCTGCGCCATGCTCGACCTTCTCGTCGAGGGCAAGCTGCAGCAGAAGGGCTTCCGCCGTCAGGAAGAAATCAGCCTCGACACCTTCCTCGCCAACCGCTTCGGCCGCGTCTATGCCGGCGAGCTCCTGAGCGAAGTGCAGGACGCGGCAGGCAACAAGGTCAAGCTCAACGCTGCCTGATCGATCCCGGAGCGTGGCCCGATACCGGGTCACGCTCCATTTTTCGGAAACGGCATGATGTTATTCCGGAAAACCGGTTCCCAGATTTCCCGATCATGCTCTAAGACGGTGGCACGAGTGGCCGCCGTCGATTTTGTTTAAAGACAAGCGACGCGGTGGGCTCGAACCAGAGCCCGAAGACCCGCCCCCAGGGAGAATTTAAGATGTCCGCCCGAGATCAAGCTGCCTTGAAGACCGTCTCCGCCTCCGTCGCGGATGAGGCGCGCGCCCTTCTGAAGCGCCTTGGCGTTCCCGACAGCGCCTTCGCGCCCACGGGACGCCCGGCCTTCTCGCCCATCACCGGCGAGGTTCTGGTCCATGTGAAAGAGACGACGCCGGATGAGGCGAAGGCCGCCATCGGCCGCGCGCATGAGGCGTTCCTCGCCTGGCGCAAGATCCCCGCGCCCCGCCGCGGCGAGTTCGTGCGCCTTCTCGGCGAAGAGCTGCGTGCTGCCAAGGACGACCTCGGCCGTCTCGTGACGCTGGAAGCCGGCAAGATCACCTCCGAAGGCCTCGGCGAAGTGCAGGAGATGATCGACATCTGCGATTTCGCGGTCGGCCTCTCCCGCCAGCTCTACGGCCTCACCATCGCCACCGAGCGCGCCGACCATCGCATGATGGAAACCTGGCACCCGCTCGGCGTCTGCGGCGTCATTTCGGCCTTCAACTTCCCCGTGGCCGTGTGGTCGTGGAACTCGGCCCTCGCCCTCGTCTGCGGCGACTCGGTGGTGTGGAAGCCTTCCGAGAAGACCCTGCTCACGGCGCTCGCCACCCACGCCATCGCCCAGCGCGCGGCCAAGCGCTTCGGCGGCGTGCCGGACGGTCTTCTCGAACTGCTCCTCGGCGGCCGTGAGATCGGCGAGATCCTCGTGGACGACCACCGCGTGCCGGTTCTCTCCGCCACCGGTTCGACCGCGATGGGCCGTCAGGTCGGCCCCAAGCTCGCCGGGCGCTTTGCCCGTGCGATCCTCGAACTCGGTGGCAACAACGCCGCCATCGTGACCCCCACCGCCGATCTCGACCTCGCGTTGCGCGGCATCGCCTTTGCGGCCATGGGTACGGCGGGCCAGCGCTGCACCACGCTGCGCCGCCTGTTCGTTCACGAGAGCGTCTACGACAAGCTCGTGCCGCAACTGAAGAAGGTCTACGGCAGCGTGGCGATCGGCGATCCCCGCGCTGAGGGCACCCTCGTCGGCCCGCTGATCGACAAGGCCGCGTTCGACGGCATGGAGCGTGCGCTTGAAGACGCCCGCGCCGCCGGCGGCACGGTGCATGGCGGCGGACGCCACGGCACGGAAGGTGGCTACTACGTCAAGCCTGCGCTCGTCGAAATGCCGGAGCAGAAGGGCCCGGTTCTGCGCGAGACCTTCGCGCCGATCCTCTACGTGATGCGCTATTCGAACTTCGATGCGGTGCTCGCCGCCCACAACGCCGTCGGCGCGGGCCTCTCCTCCTCGATCTTCACCCTCGACATGCGCGAGGCCGAGACCTTCATCTCGGCGGCGGGTTCCGATTGCGGCATTGCCAACGTCAATATCGGCCCCTCCGGCGCTGAGATCGGCGGCGCGTTCGGCGGCGAGAAGGAAACCGGCGGCGGCCGCGAGGCAGGCTCGGATGCGTGGAAGGCCTATATGCGCCGCGCCACCAACACCATCAATTACGGCAAGACACTTCCGCTCGCCCAGGGCGTGAAGTTCGACGTCGACGGCGCCATCGCGTAAAGAATGACATCAGGCGGCCGGAGCGATCCGGCCGCTTTTTCCACGCTTTCTCCCCAGGATATCCTCAAGCTGTCCTGGGCTTCGTCCCAAGCCTTTCCATAGTTCTTCCCTACGCCGTGAGGCTCTCATGACTGCGCGTTCCCGCACCGGCGGCCAGATCCTGGTCGATCAGCTTCTCGTCCACGGAGTCGATCACATTTTCTGCGTGCCGGGAGAGAGCTATCTCGCGGCGCTCGACGCGCTGCATGATGCCTCGATCGAGGTGACCATCTGCCGCCAGGAAGGCGGCGCGGCGATGATGGCTGAAGCGCACGGCAAGCTTACCGGACGTCCCGGCATCTGCTTCGTCACGCGCGGTCCCGGCGCGACCAATGCCTCGGCGGGCATCCACATCGCCAAGCAGGATTCGACGCCGATGATCCTCTTCGTCGGCCAGATCGAGCGTGGCATGCGCGAGCGTGAAGCCTTTCAGGAACTCGACTACCGCGCCGCCTTCGGCCCCCTCGCCAAATGGGCGACGGAAGTGGACGACCCGGCGCGCTTTCCCGAAATCATTTCCCGCGCCTTCCATGTGGCGACGAGCGGTCGCCCCGGCCCCGTCGTCATCGCATTGCCGGAAGATGTTCTGACGGAGATGGCGGCGGTCGCCGACGCGCCCGCCTATGCGCCGATCGAAACGCATCCCTCCCTTGGCCAGATGGCGGAACTGCAGAAGCTTCTGCATGGCGCGAAGAACCCCATCGCCCTTATCGGCGGAAGCCGCTGGTCGCCTGTCGCGGTCGAGCAGTTCGTGCGCTTCGCGGAGCGGTTCGAGCTACCCGTCGCCTGCACCTTCCGCCGCCAGATGCTCTTTCCCGCCGATCATCCTTCTTACGCGGGCGATCTCGGCCTTGGCGTGAACCCGAAGCTTCTCGCGCGCATCAAGGAAGCCGATCTTGTTCTCCTCGTCGGCGGGCGCATGTCGGAAGTGCCGAGTCAGAGCTATACGGTGCTCGACATTCCCACGCCGCAGCAGACGCTCGTTCATGTGCATCCTGACAGCGGCGAACTCGGGCGCGTCTATCGTCCGCACCTTGCCATCAACGCTTCGCCCGTCGCGTTCTCGGCGGCGCTGGAGAGCGTGCATCCGCCCGCAACGCTGGCGTGGAGCGCGGGCACGAAGACTGCGCACGACAACTATCTCGCCTGGAGCGACCCGGCGAAGATCCGCCTTCCGGGCCGCCTGCAGATGGGCGAGGTGATGACGCATCTGCGGAAGGTTCTGCCGAAGGACGCCATCTTCTGCAACGGCGCGGGCAATTTCGCGACCTGGGTTCATCGCTTCTGGCCCTTCACCGCCTACGGCACGCAGCTTGCGCCGACATCGGGCTCGATGGGTTATGGCCTGCCCG
The DNA here is from genome assembly GCF_003290125.1 of Microvirga flavescens. Taxonomy (GTDB): domain Bacteria; phylum Pseudomonadota; class Alphaproteobacteria; order Rhizobiales; family Beijerinckiaceae; genus Microvirga; species Microvirga flavescens. Next base: position 896,875 of record NZ_QMKH01000001.1, on the reverse strand, counting down.
CGGGCGTCGGCGCGAAGCGCGTTCAGCCGGACAGCACGGTTGTCGTCTTTGCGGGCGACGGCGATTTCCTCATGCACGGGCAGGAATTCGCCACCGCCGTGCAATATGACCTCCCCATCCTCGTCGTACTTCTCGACAACGGCATGTACGGCACCATCCGCATGCATCAGGAGCGCGAGTATCCGGGCCGCGTTTCGGCGACGATGCTCAAGAACCCCGACTTCGCAGCCTACGCAAAGGCCTTCGGCGGCTATGGCGAGCGCGTCGAGACGACAGAGGAATTCGGCCCCGCGCTTGAACGCGCGCTGACCTCCGGCAAGCCGGCGATCCTCCACTGCATCCTCGATCCGGAAGCCATCACGCCGAGCCTGTCGCTAAGCCAAATCCGCGAGCAGGCGCAGGCGAAGAAGAAGTGACCGGCGAAAGCAGGACGAATACACAGCCTCATCCTGAGGAGGGCCGCAAGACGAGCACTCCGCGACCTTCTCAGGACTGAAGCGGCACCACTCTTAAGCCGCCGCTCCGTTGTGGACGAAGGTCACATCCTTCGCAGGCATGACGGAAATCGTCGCCGCACCTGCACTGAACCCGTCGAGAAGCGCGTTATGATGCTCCACGAGCTGCTCGACAGTGAATACCCCGCTGTCACCTGTCGTATGCCCATCTGCGACGAGCGTCACGTCGTATCCAAGGCTGACGGCTCGACGACAGGTCGTATCGACGCAGTACTGCGTCATGAGCCCGACGATCATGAGATGGGTGATGCCCTGTCGTGCCAGGACCGATTGAAGATCCGTTTCATAAAACGAATCGCAGGCCGCCTTGCGAACAACCGTATCGCTCGAAACCCGGCCCAGATCCTCACAGATTTCCCATCCCGGTAAGCCGGTTTCAAGCCTGTGCCCCTGTGCCCCGTCATGCTGAATGAAGATGACCGGCGCGTCCGCGTGCCGCGCGGCATCGACCAGCCCCGCGATGCGCGCACGCACCGCGTCGAACCGGTCAAGAACCACTGGACGCTCCCCGCCGGGTCTGGCCAGAATGTTTTTCTGGACGTCGATGACGATGAGCGCCGTTGCCATTTTACGCCGCCTTCGCCGTGTCGAGGTGCTTCGCGACGAGCGCGCGGAGCGAGCGCAAATCCTTCACGAAAGCACGGATGCCTTCGCTGAGCTTTTCCGTCGCCATCGCATCCTCGTTCAATGCGAAGCGGAACGCCTTCTCGTCGAGGCGCGGCAATGGCGCGATCTTTGCCACGTTGTCGGCGGAGAGCTTGCGCGGCAACTCACCTTGCGCATTCGCCAGTTCGTCGATGAGCGCGGGCGAAATGGTGAGGCGGTCGCAACCCGCCAGCGCTTCGATCTCACCGATGTTACGGAAGGATGCGCCCATCACCACCGTCTTGATGCCTTGCGCCTTGTAGGACGCGTAGATGTTGCGCACGGAGAGCACGCCGGGATCGGTCTCGCCCGTGTAGGGGCCGCCGCCCGCCTTCACGTGCCAGTCGAGAATGCGACCGACGAAGGGCGAGATGAGGAAGACGCCCGCTTCCGCGCAGGCCTGTGCCTGCACCTGCGCGAAGAGCAGCGTGAGATTGCAGTCGATGCCTTCCTTCTGCAGAACCTCCGCCGCGCGGATGCCCTCCCAGGTGGAGGCGATCTTGATGAGGATGCGCTCGCGCCCGATGCCGTGCTCCTCGTAAGCCTTGATGATGGCCCGTGCTTTCTCCACGCTCGCCTGCGTGTCGAAGGACAGGTCGGCGTCGACCTCCGTCGAGACGCGGCCCGGCACGATCTTGGCAAGTTCCGCTCCAAAGGCGACGGCAAGCCGGTCGCAGATCGCCGCGACGACACCCTCCTTGGAACCGCCCTGCTTGCGCCCCCAGGCCAGCGCCTCCTCGACGATGGCGGCATAGGCCGGATTTTCGACCGCCTTGAGCAGCAGCGTCGGGTTTGTGGTGCAATCCTGCGGTTTCAGGCGGCGCACCGCGTCGAGATCGCCGGTATCGGCGACGACGACGGTCATGGCGCGCAATTGGTCAAGCTTGGAAGCCATCGGGGAACTCCATTTTTCTGCGACAGACTTAGACCGTTCGGCCCGGAAGGTGAAGTACTGCGTGCCCGAATGCGGCGCGACACTCATTCTCCCTCCTTGTGGGAAGAAGGCAGGCCGAGCGCCTCATGCAAGTTTTCGCAAACCTCACACAAACAACGCCCGGTTCGCCTTCACCCGCTCCAGCATGAACGCATGAACGGTCTCGATGCGGTGAAGGCTGCGCACGTCCGCGTGGGTGACAATCCAATAGGTGCGGGTGAAGGAAACCTCGGGCAACACGAGCTTCAGTTCCGGGTGCTGCCGCGCCGCGTAATCGTGGAGGATGCCGATACCGACGCCCGCGCGCACGGCCTCGAGCTGGGCGACCACGCTGGCGCATTCGTAGTGGCGCGGGCCGAATTTTTCGAGACCGACGGCATAATGCAGAACGGGGCTGTAAACGAGATCGGCCACATAAGTCACAAGCAGCCGACCCCCGAGATCCTCGAGCGTGCGCGGCTCGCCGTGGCGCTCCAGATATTGCGCGGAGGCGTACATGCGCAGGCGGTAATCGGTGAGCTTGCGCGAGACGAGCCGCCCTTCCGTCGGCTGTTCCACCGTCACGGCAATATCAGCCTCGCGCTTGGAGAGCGAGAAGGTGCGCGGCAGCGCGACGAGCTGGATCGTCAGTTCGGGGTGCCGCTCGGCGAGGCCCCCAAGCTCGGCGGCGAGAAAATACGTGCCCAGCCCGTCCGGCGCGCCGACGCGCACGGTGCCGCTGACGGCGAGGTCCGCCCCGCCGATCTCGCTGGCGGCGCTCAGGGCCTGGCTCTCCATGCTCTCGGCCCTGGCGAGCAGCCGCTCCCCCTGCTCCGTCAGGCTGTAGCCTTGGGGCCTGCGCTCGAAGAGCTTGGTTTGGAGCGCCTCCTCCAGCGCGGAAAGGCGGCGGGAAACCGTGGTATGGTCCGCCTCAAGGCGGCGCGCCGCCACCGTCAGCCGCCCGGTGCGGGCGACGGCGAGGAAGAAGCGGAGATCGTCCCAATCGAAGTGGCTCATATTGGCATTTTTGCACAGCGTCGCTTCGTTTTCACCTATGGAAGTGCGTTTTCGACAAAGGTAAAACAGAGCACCAACAATTCCGGAGGAGTATGCCATGCGCGAAGTAGGACATTTCATCGGCGGCAAGCACGTTGCCGGCAAGTCGGGCCGCACGACCGACGTCTTTCAGCCGATGACCGGCGAGGTGATCGCCAAGGTCGCGCTGGCCACCAAGGACGAGCTGCGCCAGGCGGTGGAGAACGCCAAGGCCGCGCAACCCGCCTGGGCCGCCACCAACCCGCAGCGCCGCGCCCGCGTGCTGATGAAGTTCCTCGAACTCATCGCCAAGGAAAACGACTCTCTGGCGGAGCTCCTCGCCCGCGAGCATGGCAAGACCATCGTCGACGCCAAGGGCGACATTCAGCGCGGCGTGGAAGTGGCCGAGTTCTGCACCGGCATTCCGCACCTGATGAAGGGTGAGTACACGGAAGGCGCGGGCCCCGGCATCGACATGTATTCGATGCGCCAGGCGCTCGGCGTCGTCGCCGGCATCACGCCGTTCAACTTCCCGGCCATGATCCCGCTGTGGAAGCTCGCACCCGCCATCGCCTGCGGCAACGCCTTCATCCTCAAGCCCTCCGAGCGCGCGCCCGGCGTGCCGATGCGCCTTGCCGAACTGATGATGGAAGCGGGCCTTCCCGCCGGCATTCTCAACGTCGTCAACGGCGACAAGGAAGCGGTGGATGCGATCCTCGACGACCGTGACATCAAGGCCGTCGGCTTCGTCGGCTCCTCGGCGATTGCGGAATACGTTTATTCCCGCGCGACCGCGACGGGCAAGCGCGCGCAGTGCTTCGGCGGCGCGAAGAACCACATGATCATCATGCCCGATGCCGATCTCGACCAGGCAGCCGATGCGCTGATCGGCGCGGGCTACGGCTCGGCGGGCGAGCGCTGCATGGCGATCTCGGTCGCGGTTCCCGTCGGCAAGGCCACGGCGGACGCGCTGATGAGCAAGCTCATTCCGCGCGTCGAGAGCCTGAAGGTCGGCCCCTCCACCGATCCGTCCGCCGATTTCGGCCCTCTCGTCACCAAGGCCCATCTCGACAAGGTGCGCGGCTATGTCGACACCGGCGTCAAGGAAGGCGCGAAGCTCGTGGTCGATGGCCGTAACTTCAAGATGCAGGGCTACGAGAACGGCTTCTACATGGGCGGCTGCCTCTTCGACGAGGTGAAGACCGACATGACGATCTACAAGGAAGAGATCTTCGGCCCCGTTCTCTCGGTCGTGCGCGCCAAGGATTACGAAGAGGCGCTGCGCCTGCCGACCGACCACGAATACGGCAACGGCGTTGCGATCTACACCCGCGACGGCGACGCCGCCCGCGATTTCGCGGCGCGCGTGAATGTCGGCATGGTCGGCATCAACGTGCCGATCCCGGTACCGCTGGCCTATTACACCTTCGGCGGCTGGAAGCGCTCCGGCTTCGGCGACCTCAACCAGCACGGCCCCGACGCGATCCGCTTCTACACCAAGACCAAGACGGTCACCTCGCGCTGGCCGTCCGGCATCAAGGAAGGCGCGGAATTCTCCATTCCGACGATGAAGTGAGTTGGGTTTGAAGACCCTGTCACGACATTCTCTCGCCGCCGCTCTCACCCTGGGAGCGGCGGTTTTCGCATGGCCGGTTCAGGCGTTGCAATGTCCGATCCCACCCTACTCGAGAGAGCTCAAATCCTTCGGGCAAGCCCCCAAGGCAGCTTCGGTATATGCCCGGGAACGCATTGCGGGAATGCAATCGATCTTTCTCGGCCGCGTTGCTTCTGCTGAATACATCCCCTTCGCGAACCGAGGTGGTGTCTATGCGATCACGTACGACGTCTTCGAATGGTTCAAGGGAGATGGCGGGCCCCATACCAAGATCGTCTGGTATCCCTCCATTCCCTGCGCGGAAGATTGCCCAGTTGAAGAGACGATCCGAAACTTTGAGGCGAGCAAAGCGACAGCTGTGTTTTTCGCGGCTTCAGTGAGCAAGATCATCAAGAGTGCGACAGGTGAAAAAACCGATTGGGATGGCGAAATCCCTCCCTGTTGGGACTTGCCCCCGCTGCAGCTGACTGATGAAGCTTTGCCAAGCCGCTCCGAGCTTGATTACGATTACGCGCTCTTCAGAAACGCGCTGAGACGGGAAATCAGAGCCCTCAAGAAGGCTCGGCGGCCTTGACCGGTCGCATCCGGCATCAAGGAAGGCGCGGAAGTCTCCATTCCGACGATGAAGTGAGAAAGGCCTGAAAGCCTTCTTAGGGAGTTTCTTCACCGCCGCTCTCACACCGGGAGCGGCGGTTTTCGTATCACTGGTCCGGGCTTTGCCGAGAACCTTCCGGGCAGGCAGTCATGTGACCGTACCGGAGCTGCCGAACCTGCAAGGTCCGACGCGATGCGCAGGCGCTTAAAGGCTGCCTATCGCGGCTTAACGATTATCTCTTGCACCTTGAATCCGGATTCCTTGTTCGGCTCGCTTGGGCCGCTCAAAGGTTCCAGAGACAACAGGATCTTATCGCCCTCACTCAGCGTCTCGCGCGGTAAGGCAACGGAAAATTCCTTGGCCCCTGCCTCATCGAAGGTCATGGTGCCAATCTTCGTTCCATTGACCCGCATCGAGACTTTCAGACCGGGTATTTTGCTCATAGCTGCGAGACGCAAGACAAGGTCGTCCTCATCGGCATCCGTCAGGCGGAACAGAATTTCCGATTTGGGGCCTCGCGCTGTCATTCCATCGTTGTCCATCCGGTAAGCCCAGCCTCGGCCTACGAATGCGCGCGCATTGCCGCCATTGCTGAAAAGAACGCGCTCATTGAGTGCGAGAGGATTTACGATCCGCTCCCAATTGGCGACGTCGAACAACGGCCCATCAATCTTGTACAAAACGATGTCGTTAAGAGCGTCCGCTCCCGTCAGCCCGCGCGCCCAGGTATAGGACAGGAACTGCCGCACCCGCGGAGCGTCATCCTCCGCGAAAACAGAGCGTCCAAAATCCGCCTCGCAATCCGACATCAGATCGCAAGCCGTCGCGGCGATATCGGTCAGGCTGGCCTGCCGGTTCGAAGTCTTCATCGGTCCCGTCGCACGAAGCGGCTTCACCGCCAGCGCCGGATTCGCGACACCAACGAGATAGGACCTGATATCCTCACTTCCCGGAGCCGAAGGATGCGGCCAGCCGCCGTGCGCCCCATGATCGGCGAGAAGGATGATTGCCGTGCGGTCGAACTGACCGTCGCGCTTCAGGTCCTCGACCAGAGAGGCAAAAGAGAGAAGCCCACATCTGACCTGGTTTTTGAAATTGCCGCGCCGTATCGGAAGCGGCTCTGAAACGAGCTCACATTTATCGTTATAAATGATCGGCAGATGCGTGCTCATCAGGTGGAAGAACTTCGCCGTCGGCACAGGCGAGTCCATTGCGGCGCTCTCACCCAGCTTTTCCATGATCCGGTTGCCGATAACAGCCTCTTGTGTGCTCTCCTGGGAATCGCCTTGCCCAAATGAGACACGCCAGTTGCCGCCGTTGTAGATGTACTCCTTCAGGGCGAGCGGCGCGGCACGGAACAGACTCAAGTTCAACAGCTTGGCTGCCTCGCCAAGCTTCTCGCTTTCCCAGCCATGCAGCGCGGCCGCGGATCCCACGCATAGGGCGGCCTCTTGCGGACATGTGCCGAGAAGGGGGCCGATCATGCTGGTCCTGTAACCCGCTTTCGCAAACCGATTGATGAAGGACCCCTCGACGACCGACTCTTTATAATGCTCGCTGATCGACGCCCCAATCGCGTATTCCGCGCCAGAATGGATGGTTGGTACGGCAAGATAGGTCGATGATGAGACGCCGGTCGTATCGGGGAAGTGGGTGAACCCTTCAAGCGCCTTTCCAATACGGATGTCTTCGACGGCCAGTTCTCCGAGAAAATCGGACTGCATCGAATCCAGCAAAATCACCAGCAGGTTCTTCTCGGGAGAAAAACTGTAAAGGCTCCCGGTTTGCGTCGATGTTCTCTCCTGCTTTGTTGCAACGCCGGTTTGAGCAAAGATTGCCGACACAAAAATCGCGGCAGCAAGAGCGCCAAGCCCGACAGCGAAAGGACCCGGGCGCCTTCTCGCAACGAGGATGGAAACCGCAAAGAGAAGAATCACACCGGCCGTTTCCACGACAAGGCGAGGCGTTGCCACCTCCATTGACCAGGATTGGCCGTCGAGGATGCCGAAATCATGGAGAAGGAAAGCGCTTTGAACCCAAACCATCGCGGACAAGGCGGCAATCGCCGCCGCAAGCCAGGGCATGACCCGGCGCGGCATCGCCAGAACCAAGGCCGATGGAACGAGCAGGCACGCCAATCCCCAAGGCACGAAGATCTCAAAGGACGAAGAAAGCGAATATGTAAATTCTTCCGCATTGCCGCCGTAAAGATCGGCCGGGCCTTGAAAGAACACGATCGTGCAGGCCAAGGCTGCACCCGACAAGGCCAAAGCGAAATATACCAGTCTATCCATGAAGTAGCGTCGCAATATTCTCACCTCGATCCGATTTTCGAGCTGTTCTCTCGACATGGCGATGATCTGAGCCCGGCGGCTTCTTGGATTGAAGTTCTTGACTACGTCCCCGAGAGCATCATCCAGCGCATCTTCAATCCCGAAGTCGCGCCGGCATCGTTCGGCCTGAGCTGAATGAACAGTTCGGCGTTCTCCTTTAAGGCTCCTACGGGTACGGTGAATTGAAACTCTTGCTCGTCAGTCGTATCGGCGAACCGCACCTCGCCGATCGCCTCGCCATTGACAGAGACGCTGAACCGTTGCCCCGGTTCTCCTCTCGCGGCGCGGAAATGCAAGCTGAGATTCTCTTTGGGGCTTTGCGCGAGGCGAAACATGACGTCAGACCTCGGCCCGTTCATGCGATAGCCTTTGAACGATGCATCTAAGACCCACCCTCGGCCGATGAATGCGCGAGCGTTCCCATCCTTCGCGAAGGAAATCTTGTCTCCCGGCGAGTACGGGTTCAAAAGCCGTGTCCAATTCGCAACGTCGAGCAACGGGCCCCGGATCTCGTACGTGACCATATCGGCAACCTCGTCCGCGTCGCCCATGTTCCGCGCCCAGGTATAGGACAGGAAGCGGCGAGTGCGGGGCGAGCCGTCCTTCAAGGCAGACCAGCCGAAATCCATTGTGCAGGCGGACATGAGATCGCAAGCGGTGGCCGCCACATCGATCATGCTGGCGGAATGGTCCGAGACCCGCATCGCTCCTTGAGCCTTCATCGGCTTTACGGCAAGCGTCGGGTTGGCGACGCCGACGAGATGCGAGGGAATGTCCTCGCTTCCATCGCTCTTCGTGTGATGCCATCCGCCATGCGATCCGTGATCGGAAAGCAGAATGATCGCTGTTTTATCGAAGATACCCTCCCGTTTCAGACCCTCCACCAGAGTCGAGAAGGCGAACAGCGCACAGCGGACCTGATCCTTGAAGTTGGCGCGTGTGACGGGTTGGGGCTTGGAGGTGTACTCGCAGCGGCCGTTAAGCACGATCGGCAGGTGCGTGCTCATGAGATGAATGAACTTGACCGTCGGTGCACCGTCATCGACTCGAAGACCGCCGCCGATCCCGGTCATGATACGATTACCGACAATGGCCGACTGGTAATCGGCGCCGGACAGCCCGCTCTCGAAGGCCAAACGCCAATTGCCGTCATTGTAGACGGCTGTCTTGAGCGGGAGGGGCGCGATTCTCAGAAGGCTCAAATTCAACAAAGTCGCGGCCTCTTCCCGCGCTTTGCTCTCCGCTCCATAGAGAGCGCTGCGCGTATCCGTGCAGCTTTTCGCCTCGCTGGGGCAGGCCCCCTTGTATGTGCCGACCACTGAAGATCGAAAACCTTCCCTCGCCAGTTTGTTGATGAAGGAGCCTTCGACGATCGTCTTGCGGTAATGCTCCGTGATCGACGCTCCTTCCGCATATTCCTGCCCGGAATGAATCGTCGGAACGGCAAGGTAAGTGGACGTGGAGACCCCGGCCGTATCAGGAAAGTACGTGAACCCCTCCAAGGCCGTCTTGATTCTGGGATCCTCCTCCGCAAGCTCCGCCAGAAAGTCGGATTGCATGGAATCGAGCAGGACCACCAGGAGATTCCGATCCCGCGAGAAGTTGTAAACTGCCTCCCGACCGTCGTCGGTCTTCCGGGAGGAAAGATCCTGCCGCCCGAGGCTGAGGATGGTGGTGGCAAGGGACGCCAAAAACAATGCCGAAAGTGCAATCGCGACGGGCCGTGGCCGCGCCTTCGCCAGGAAGAACCCGCCAATCAACGCCAGGACAAAGCCGAGCGTTTCCATCGCAAAGACGACAACCGGAACGTCCAGCGACCAGTTTTGACCGTCGAGCCTCCCGAAATCATTCACAAAGAAGGAATTCTGGATCCAGAACGCAATGGCCAGGCCCGCAAGAACGGACGCGGCCCACAAGGCCAGCCTCCGCGGGAGAAAAAACACCGCTAATAGGGGCGCAGAAACGAAAAGAGCGGCCCAATACAGGTAAAATTTAATCGCCGCGAGAACTGGATGAACAAACTCGGAGCTATTTCCGAGATAGAGCTCGACCGGGTTCTGAAAGAAGAACAGAGCCGCGATCAGTCCAGAACTTGAAAAAACCAGAAATGCCGGAACCAGGCGATTGCAAATGAATAGTCGAATCATAGCCCCTCGAAACCGATTCGCTATAGTATAGCTAGTTTATCCGACTACCCACATAAAAACTTCGTGGTTCCCTGCCCTAGATCCAAAGTCGGGGTGCCCGAACCGCCCATGTCGGGACGATTTTAGAACCATGATCCAGTTCTCTCTCACCGACGATCAAATCGCCATTCGCGACATGGCTCTCGCCTTCGCGGCGGACAACATTGCTCCTTACGCCCTCGAATGGGACGAGAAGAAGCACTTTCCCGTCGATGTGATGCGCGAGGCGGCGGCGCTCGGCATGGCGGCGATCTATACCCGCGAGGATGTCGGTGGCTCAGGCATGACGCGGCTCGATGCGGCCCTGATCTTCGAGGCGCTCGCGACGGGCTGCCCCGCCGTGTCGGCGTATCTGTCCATCCACAACATGGTCTCGTGGATGATCGACCGCTACGGTTCGGAAGAACAGCGCCAGCGCTTCCTGCCGACGTTGTGCACGATGGAGAAGATCGGCAGCTACTGCCTGACGGAGCCAGGCTCCGGCTCGGACGCGGCCGCCTTGAAGACGCGCGCGGTGCGCGACGGCGATCATTACATCGTCAACGGCGTCAAGCAGTTCATCTCCGGCGCAGGCGTCTCCGACATCTACGTGACGATGGTGCGCACGGGCGAGGATGGCCCTTCCGGCATCTCGACTCTCGTGATCGAGAAGGACACGCCCGGCGTCTCCTTCGGCGCGAATGAGAAGAAGATGGGCTGGAACGCGCAGCCCACCCGCGCTGTGATCTTCGAGAATGTGCGCGTGCCCGTCGAAAACCGCCTGTCAGAGGAAGGCATGGGCTTCAAGATCGCCATGTCCGGGCTCGATGGCGGGCGTCTCAACATCGGCGCGTGCTCGCTCGGCGGTGCGCAGGCGGCGCTCGACAAGGCGCTGACCTACACCGCCGAACGCAAGGCTTTTGGCAAGCGAATCGCGGACTTTCAGGCACTCCAGTTCCGCCTCGCCGACATGGCGACGGAACTTGAAGCGGCGCGCACCTTCCTGTGGCGCGCCGCCTCCGCGCTCGATGCCAAGACGCCAGATGCGACGAAGCTTTGCGCAATGGCGAAACGCCTCGCCACCGACACCGGCTTTACCGTCGCCAACGAAGCGCTGCAGCTTCACGGCGGCTACGGCTATCTTGCCGATTACGGCATCGAAAAGATCGTGCGCGACTTGCGCGTTCATCAAATTCTGGAAGGCACCAACGAGATCATGCGGCTGATCGTGGCGCGCGATCTCATAGGACGGGGGAACACTCCGCGATAACAACAAAGCGCTCATCCCTCCCTTTTGCGGGGAGGAAGCTGCGCAAAGACTCAACGCCATCAGCCCGGGAGGAAAGTGTGACCACCATCGCGTTCATCGGCCTCGGCAACATGGGCGGACCCATGGCCGCCAATCTCGTGAAAGCAGATCATGAGGTGATCGGGTTCGATCTCTCGCCCGCCTCGTGCGATCAGGCGCGGGCGGATGGGGTCACGGTCGTCGGCTCGGCGCTCGATGCCGTGCGCAATGCGGATGTCGTCATCACCATGTTGCCCGCGGGCACGCATGTACTCTCGGTGTGGTCCACCATCATCCCTATCGTTAAGGATGATGTGCTCCTGATCGATTGCTCGACCGTCGATGTGGACAGCGCCCGCAAGGCGCACGCTCTGGCGCGAGAGCGAAACCTTCTATCGCTCGATGCGCCGGTTTCCGGCGGTGTCGGCGGCGCGAAGGGCGCGACGCTCACCTTCATGGCGGGCGGCTCCGAGGCAGCCTTCGAGCGCGCGAAGCCTTTTCTCTCGCACATGGGCAAAAGGATCGTGCATTGTGGCGAGGCCGGAGCGGGGCAGGCCGCCAAGATCTGCAACAACATGATCCTCGGCATTTCCATGATCGGCGTCGCGGAAGCGTTCGTGCTTGGAGAGAAGCTGGGCCTCTCCCACCAGGCACTGTTCGACGTAGCTTCGACCTCGTCCGGCCAGTGCTGGTCGCTCACCACCTATTGCCCCGTGCCGGGGCCGGTGCCTACATCGCCCGCCAACAATAACTACCAGCCGGGCTTTGCGGCGGCGCTGATGCTCAAGGACCTCAAGCTCGCGCAGGACGCGGCCCTCGATACCGGCGCGGTGACCCCTCTGGGGGCCGAGGCGGCCCAACTCTATGCCCTCTTCAACGGCGACGGTCACGGGGGCGAGGATTTCTCCGCCATCATCAATTTCCTGCGGGGCCGCACGGCCTGAGATATTCGCTTCGGCGGTTGCGCTGGGAGGAATAAGGTCCCGGGAGTGTTGCAGCGCTCCTACAGCTTTCAGAGCGCGTCTCCTCTACGCTCGATTGAAGTCGCGTTCTAAAACCCATTTTGCTTCATCCGATGCCTCGTATTCCTTCCCAGGCCGACCCTTCCAGCGATGCCGCAGCGATCCTGCGGCGGCTCGGATTCGCGCTGCTGTTCTTCGTCGGACCGGTCGCCGTGCTGTTTGCGCGGCGCGCCATCGTCATTCTCGGGCCGGTCGCGATCATCCTTCTCGTGCTGGCGGCCCTTCTCGACGGGTCGTCGCGGGCCTCGCGCCAGCACCTCGCCCGCCTTGTCCGCTCCCCCGGCGGCATTGCGGGATTTGTCCTCCTGCTCTGGACGGCGCTGTCACTGATCTGGACGCCGTTCCTGCCCGAGGCCACGGAGCGGCTCTTCAACCTCATCGGCATGGTGGTGCTGGCCGCAGCCGGCTATCTCGCCCTGCCGGACAGGATGCGCTCGGCGAACCTTTACATGCTCTCCGTCGGCATCGCCGTCGCGGCCATCGCGGCGAGTATCGTCCCCCTGCTCGGCATGCCGCACACGGATCTGGACGAGCAAAACTTCGAGCGCGGCCTGACCCTTCTCACCCTCTTCGCCTGGCCCGCCGTCACATGGCTGCATTCGCGCGACCGCAATCTCGAAGCGATCCTGCTTGCCGTCGCCGTGGCGGTGGCAACCGTGCTCGCGCCTGGCGCGCTGCCCCTGCAGGGCCTCGCCGCGGGCGCCGCGATCTTCGCCGTGACGGCGATCAGCCCCGCCTTCGGCGCGCGCTTCACGGCTCTCGTCATGACAGGGCTCGTGCTGCTCGCGCCTGCGATCCCGTTCTTGCTCAAGCCTTTCGCGGGCCCGCTCGATCACGAATCCTCCCTCGCCATCTGGCGTTCGGTGATCATCGACGAGCCGCTTCGGCTGGTGACGGGGCACGGGCTCGAAACGGCCCTGCGCGGGCGCTTCGCCGGCCTGCTCGCGCCTTCCGCCCCCAGCACGTTCCTGTTCGAGGTGTGGTATGAACTCGGCCTCGTCGGCGCTGCCGCCAGCGCCATCGTGCTCTACACGTCCGCAACGGGTGCGGTCGGCGAGCGGCCGCTGCTGGTGCCCGGCATCATGGCGACCTTCGCTTCGGCTTTCGCGCTGGGATGCCTCGGCATCGGCACGGCGCAGGCCTGGTGGTTCACGGCGCTCGTGGTGACGATGCTCATGTTCGTCGCCATCGAGCGCGGCCAGTTCCGCACGCGGCGCCCGAAGGCGACCTTCCTGCGCCGCGAGCGCCCGCTCGTGCCGACCCGCAACCCGGCATGACGGGCGCACCTACGCTCCCTTCCCGCCTCGAAAAGGTTCATCATGCCCATCATAAACCGCATTGCCGATTTTGCCGACGAGATCACGAGCTGGCGTCGTGATTTTCACGAGAACCCGGAGCTGCAGTTCGACGTGCACCGCACGGCGGGCATCGTCGCGGAAAAGCTCAAGGCCTTCGGCTGCGATGAGGTCGTCACCGGCATCGGGCGCACCGGCGTCGTCGGCGTCATCAAGGGACGCCTGAACGGCTCCAAAAAAGTCATCGGCCTGCGTGCCGACATGGATGCGCTGCCCATCGAGGAAGCGACGGACGTTCCCTACAAGTCGAAAGTGCCGGGCAAGATGCACGCCTGTGGCCATGACGGCCACACCTCGATGCTGCTCGGCGCGGCGAAGTATCTCGCCGAGACGCGCAATTTCGACGGCATCGCGATCGTGATCTTCCAGCCTGCGGAAGAAGGCGGCGGCGGCGCGGATGTCATGGTGAAGGACGGCCTGATGGAGCGCTTCGGCATTCAGGAGGTCTACGGCATGCACAACATGCCGGGTATTCCCGTCGGCCATTTCGCCATCCGCCCCGGCCCGACCGCTGCCGCCGCCGACCGCTTCACGCTCGTCATCGAAGGCAAAGGCGGCCATGCCGCGCAGCCGCACAATTCGGTGGACCCCATTCTCGTGGCGAGCCACGTCATCACCGCGCTCCAATCGGTGGTCTCGCGCACCGTCGACCCGCTCGATTCCGCCGTCGTCTCGGTCTGCACCGTCAAGGCAGGCGAGGCTTACAACGTCATTCCGCACCAGGCCACGCTGCTCGGCACCGTGCGCTCGCTGACGCCGCAAGTGCGTGACTTGAGCGAGGCGCGCGTGCGCACCATCATCGAAAGCGTCTGCACCGCCTTCGGCGCGACCGCGAAGCTCGACTATGATCGCGGCTACCCTGTGACCGTGAACGACCCCGAGAAGACCGTCTTCATGGCGGAGGCGGCCCGCGCCATCGTCGGCGACACAGCCGTCGACACGAGCGTTCTGCCGATGATGGGCGCGGAGGATTTCTCCTACATGCTCGAGCAGCGCCCGGGCGCTTACATCTTCCTCGGCAACGGCGACACGCCGGGCTGCCACCATCCCGCTTACGATTTCAACGACAGTGCCACGCCCTACGGCGTCTCGCTCTGGGTCAAGATCATTGAGACGGGAATGCCTGCCCGCTGAGGTGAGCAACACATCAAAATAGAAACGCCGCCGGCTTTCGCACCGGCGGCGTTTTTTTGTCACAACGCTTCAGTGCACGACCATTGCCGTGAACGGGTGCACATAGGCCTGCAGCATCACGAGGCCGCCGACGAGTGAGGCCAGCGCGATGGAGTGCCAGAACACGAAGCGCAAAATCTCCCCTTCATGCCCGAACCAGTTGGTGGCGGTCGAGGCGACGACGATGGATTGGGCATCGATCATCTTGCCCATGACGCCACCGCTCGAATTCGAAGCGCACATCAGGATCTCGGACAGGCCCAATTGTCCCGCGGTGATTTTCTGCAATCCGCCGAACAGCACGTTCGAGGCCGTGTCGGAGCCGGTCAAGGCCACGCCGAGCCAGCCGAGGAGCGCCGCGAAGAACGGATAGAAGAATCCCGTCTGCGCGAAAGCGAGACCGAGCGTCGCATCGACGCCCGAATAGCGGGTGAGCGTGCCGAGCGCGAGCATCGCCGCGATGGTGATGAGCGAATAGCGCACCACCCAGAACGTCTCGCCATAGGCCTTAATGAGACGCAAGGGCGAATACCTCATCACGAAGCCGGAGACGATAGCGGCGAGGAGAATGCCGCTACCCGTCATGGTGAGAATGTTGAAGCCGAACACGGCGGCCTCCGGCGTCGGCTTCGCGACGACGGGTGGCACCTTCTGCACCAGGTTGTGCAGGCCCTCGAAGATCCACTTCGGGAAGTAGAGCGGATTGACGAGATCCTTGAAGGTCTGCGTGCCCCAGATGAACACGAACACGCACAGGATGATCCAGGGCAGCCAGGCCTTGAACACATCACCGCCGCTGTGTTTCGTGACGCCAAGGTGAGACGGCGTCGCGGCTGCACCGAGCGGCGAGGGATGCGCGGTCGGCGCGGGCGCGCCGCCGCTGCGCATGCTTGGGCTCGTCCAAATCTGCGTCGGACGCCAGATCCTCAGAAACAGGACGAGACACCCCATCGAGACGAGTGAGGCGACCACGTCCACGAGCCAAGGTCCGTGAAAATTCGAGACCAGGAATTGCGGCACCGCGAAGGCCACGCCGCACACGAGGATCGCAGGCCAGATCTGCAGCATCCCGCGCCAGCCCGCGAAGGTCCAGATCAGCCAGAACGGCACGATCAGCGAGAAGAACGGCAATTGCCGCCCCGTCATTGCACCGAGCGCGATGGGATCGAGGCCCGTCACCGCGCCGAGCGTCACGATGGGCGTGCCGAGCGCGCCATAGGCCACCGGAGCCGTGTTCGCGATCAAGGAGAGGCCGGAGGCCGCAAGCGGCGAGAAGCCAAGGCCGATGAGGATTGCCCCCGTCACCGCGACAGGCGTGCCGAACCCGGCCGCACCCT
The DNA here is from genome assembly GCF_003290125.1 of Microvirga flavescens. Classification (GTDB taxonomy): domain Bacteria; phylum Pseudomonadota; class Alphaproteobacteria; order Rhizobiales; family Beijerinckiaceae; genus Microvirga; species Microvirga flavescens. Next base: position 880,884 of record NZ_QMKH01000001.1, on the reverse strand, counting down.
CGAAGAACGCACCGAAAGCAAAGGCGACGAGAAGGAGCTGCAAGCGCCGGTCCGCCGTGATGCCGGCAATCGAGTCCTGCAGGATCTGGAACGACCCGTTCTCCACCGTGAGCCGGTAGAGAAAGATGACGTTGAGGATGATCCACCCGATGGGGAACAACCCCGTGAGCGCGCCAAGACCGGCGGCCCTGAAAGCCATGCCCGTGGGCATGCCGAAAGCGACGATGGCGACGAGTAGCGAAACGACGAGCGCGAGCAACGCCGCCAGATGCGCCTGCATTCTGGCAAAGGCGATGAGACCGAGAAGACACAGGATCGGCAGCGTCGCAATGAGTGTCGAGAGCACCGGGCTCCCGAATGGATCGTAGACCTGACTCCACATGGGCATTCCCCCTTAACCCTAACGGTTGAGGCGGGCAGGCCGAAACGCTCTCTCCGCCACGGGGGGAGCTAGGTGAGTGTTTCGATGTGACAATATCGACTTGAGGAGAATACCGCGTTCAATCGGGCTTCGAGCAGGCCAGAGCGCCCTCAAGGTCGATGTAGTGGCCCGCGCGGTCGCGCTTAGCGGCGAGGTAGCGCACGTTCTCCGCCGTGCGGCGACCGATGACGCGATGGTCGGAGACGACCTCGATCCCGGCCTCGCGGACGGCGCTGATCTTTTCCGGATTGTTGGTCATCAACCGCACCGAAGCGACGCCGAGTTGCTTGAGCATCGCCGCCGCGAAATCGAAACGGCGCTGGTCCGAATCGAAACCGAGAACTTCATCGGCGTCATACGTGTCGTAACCTTGCGCCTGCAGCTTGTAGGCGCGGATCTTGTTGGCGAGGCCGTTTCCGCGCCCTTCCTGATCGAGATAGAGCAGAATGCCGCCCTCGTTCTCGGCCATGAAGCGCACCGTCTCGCGCAACTGGTCGCCGCAATCGCATTTGAGGCTGCCGAAGAGATCGCCCGTCAGGCAGGCCGAGTGCAGGCGCACCGGCACGGGTTTTTGGAAATCCGGCGCACCGACGACGATGGCGACCTGATCGCGCAGGCCCTCGCCGCCGCGAAAGACAATGAACTCAGTTTGCGGCGCACCTTCGAGGGGCACCGGCGCGCGGCTGACGATCTTGAGATCGGCGGCCTGCGCGCGGCGGTAGGCCCGCAGCGCCTCGCCCGAAACGCGCACGAGAGCGGGGTCGATTTCAGCTTCCCTGTCGAGGGGAACGACGATGACGCTCGGCAGGACGAGGGCAAGGCGGGCAAGCTCCAGCGCCTCCTCGTCGAGGCGGCCCACGGGGCTCACGGGGGCGTCGATCCGCCCTTCGACCTTCAGGGCCAGGTTTTCGATCCGCGCATGGTCCACGACCGGCAGCGCCACGACGCCGGGCGCGGCCCGTTCGATGCCGAGACGGCGAAGCCTTGCCGGCGGCAGAACGAGATGGGCCTTGCCGCTAGCCGCGGCTTCGATCTGCCGGCAGGTCGCCGCGTCGAGATCCTCCACCCCGATCACGAACGCGCGAGACTCATCACCGTCGATCACGACCGGGCGAGCGCTGCGAAATTCCATGATCGCCCGCTCGACCGCCACGATCGAGGGGTTCCCGGAAGGATTTAAGGCAAGAGGCGTCATCAATCGAACAACTGGACCGAATTGGAAGAGGGACCTTATCACAGGCCGGCGGCGAACCCTAACCCCAGATGGGATGGCAGCCATGCCGCATCAATGACCGAAGCCCAAGCTCGACGCCGGGACCGTGCCGGAGTATTTCTGCGGCGATCTTTGTGCCCGGTCCACTCTTTGAAGCCATTTTCGTGATGCGTCAGTCTTTCATCCTCCTTGCCGCCCTCGGCTGGCTTTCCGCCACCCCGGCCTTCGCCGCCACCCTCGATGGCCTCGCCGTCGACGTGACGAACACGAGCGAGCCCATCCTGTGCGCGGAAAAGGACAACGTGGCGATCAATTTCGCCTCGCCCGAGGTGCACAATTTCCAGATCGAGGCGGTGCACCCGGCCTATATCGGCAACCTCAGGCAGGACCGCTGGGAGCCGGACTGGACGGCCTGCGAGGACATTTCCGAGGAGACCTCCAAGGGGTCGCCGCCGCGCAAGGTGACGTTCTACGAGAGCGTCGACATGTGGCTGACGGGCTTCTCATTCCCCACGTTCTGGCGGCCGAGCGACGTGACCATGCGCATCGGCGACAGGGTCGAGCGCAATCTTCACATGGTGCAGCTCTGGGTGCGCCGGAACGAGCGTGTCGAGGAAGTGCTGGTGCTTTACCCCGCCGACGGCTACTGGCGCATCCGCCCGCTGCCGCCGCAGCATCTGGGCTGGAGCGCCTACGGCTCCTCGTTCCTGGTCGGGCCGGTGGAGTTCGATCAGCGCCCGGTGGTAAACCTCAAGGACGTCGCCTTCGATCCCAGGACCATGACCTTCACGCTGACCTTCGCCAATGGCGGTAAGGCCACGGTTTCCATCAAGACCCTCGACGACGAGCGCATGACGCTGGACGTCACCTTCGATCAGGCGGTGAAGGACAAACCCTTCGCAGCGCTTCGCTCGATGTACGTGACCGAGTTCAATGCCGACGTGGCGCGCCTCGCCGTGCGGGAGGAAAAAGCCAAGGCCTGGCGTGAGGAACGGATCATGGATTTCCGCAATGCTCGCGCCACCGATGTCTGGGCGGGCCGCCTCGTGCCTTCACGGCACAACACCAGCGCCCCGGACATGGTGTTCAACCGTTTCCGCCCGGCAAAGGACGCGCACCCGAAAGCCGCGCCAAAGCTTTGAGAACGCGCCCGTCCATCACCAGCAGCCCTGCGCCGATCAACGCCATGCCGATGTAGTGCTTGGGCTGCAGCACCTCTCCAAGGAAGAGCACGCCGAAGAGAATCGCGCTCACCGGGATGAGGAAGGTGACAAGGCCGGTATTCGTCGCCCCTGCGCTTGCAAGAAGCCGGAAATAGAGAATGTAGGCGAAAGCCGACGAGACGAGAGCAAGGCCGAGGATCGCAAAAACGGTGCCCAGATGCGGCGCGGGCAGGGTCCAGGGCTGATCGACCAGGAGCGCAATGGGAACGAGCAGCAGGCTCGACCCGGTGAGCTGCCCGGCCGCCGTCACGAAAGGCGGCACGCCCATGACCTTGAAGCGACGCCCGAACACGCCGGCAAAGGCATAGGAGATGGCCGCGCCGAGAATCGCGAGCTGCGCCAGCACGTCCGCGTTCAGCGCCTGCAAGGCCGTTCCCCCGATCATCACCGCGACGCCGATGAAACCGACGATGACGCCCGCCAGGCGGCGTCCGCTCAGGCGCTCGTCGCTTGTCAGGAAATGCGCGACGATCACGGTGAAAAGAGGCGTGGTCGCATTGAGGATCGATGCAAGCCCGCTGGCGATGTGCCGCTGCCCCCACACGATCAAAAGGAAGGGGATGAGATTGTTCAAGATCCCCATGCCGAGGAACGCGGCCCACACGCGGCGCTCGCGCGGGAAGGGCAGGCCCATGATGCGCAGTACGCCGAGCAAAGCCAGGGCAGCAATGGAAACCCGCAAAGCCACAATGGTGAAGGGGGGCAGCTCCTTCACGGCGATGCCGACGAAGAAGAACGAGCCGCCCCAGACGATGGAGAGGATAATGAGCATCGCCCAGTCGCGGGCGTTCATGGTGGAGCGGACAGTAGAGGTCATGCGGATCACCGGGCCATGCTTTCGAGCCCTTGTGTCGCCTATCCGGTCCGGGAGCGCCACCCGTTTTCTGCGGCTTGCCGGAAAGGTTTGATTTACCGCGATTTCAGGTCTCGCGGGCGCTTTACCTCCCGTTCACACCCCGGGTCCAAGACTGGCTGCGCAAGAACACCACCGCTCCTGAAACCATGCGCCCGACCAGCACCCTCCACCACCAAGCCGTCTCGATTCGGCCCGCCGACAGGCGAAAAGGACGGCCCCTGCCGGAAAGCACCATCCGTTTCGTGCATGTGGGCACGCCCGTCGACCGCAAGCGCGGCGCGGGGCTGGAAGAGCGTAGCGTGCGCACGCGCTCCATGCTGATCCTCCTTGAGCCCGACCGGCTGCATTGCTGGGCGCTGATCGTAGCGCTCGCCTCGTCGTTCACCGGCATGGCGCTTCTCATCTCGTCAGCTTTGAACTGAGTGCTCTTCGTCTGCGAACGAGTACTATCCAATTTTTTGAGGGTGCACCGCGCCGCGCCCCACTGTTCACTCCGGGCAGTGAACGAAGGCTTCTTGTCCATGACCCATCCGCATATCCGCAATCACACCTCCGAAATCCTGTCGGACGATTGGGCGATCCTGAAGAAGCATCGCTTCGAGTATTTGCGCCGGGACGGAACCTGGGAAAGCCAGGTGCGGCAGACCTACGATCGCGGCAACGGCGCGGTGATCCTACCCTACGATCCGGCCCGCGGCACCGTTCTGCTCACGCGCCAGTTCCGCCTGCCGGCTTATGTGAACGGCCATTCCGAGCCGCTCATCGAGGCGTGTGCGGGGCTCCTCGACAAAGACGACCCCGAAACCTGCATCATGCGCGAGGCGGAGGAAGAGCTGGGCTATCGCCTGCGCGAGCCGCAGCGGGTGTTCGAGGTCTTCATGAGCCCCGGCAGCGTGACCGAGCAGCTCGTGTTCTTCATCGCCTGCTACGCGCCCACAGACCGGATCGGCAGCGGCGGTGGAAACAGCGAGGAGGGTGAGGACATCGACGTAATCGAAACCACCCTCGACAACGCTCTTTCCATGATCCGCCGTGGCGAGATCATCGACGGCAAGACGATCATGCTGCTCCAGCACATCAAGCTCGCAGGCCTGATGGAGCGCTGATCGCGGCGCGCCTTACTGCCCGAGCACGAGCGCCCAGTAGCTTCCGTAGCCGCCGTCCGAATTGGCGCGGGCAAAGCCGATCTTGCGGGCCTGCGGCATCAGAAGATTGCTGTTGTGCCCGGACGAGTTTTTCCAGCGCACGATGATGCCTTCCAGATTCTCCCCACCGGCGGAGAGGTTCTCGGCGGAATAGCCGCGAATGCCGAACTCATCCATGCGCCCACTGAAATCGCCATGGCTGAGCTTGCCCGCTCCGGCCACGACCCGCGCCTGATGCTCCGCCGCCTCGTTGAGGCGCGAATCGACCGTGACCGCGCTCAAGCCCCGCGAGGCGCGGTAGGCCGAGATCAGGTTTGCAGCCGCGTAGGCATCCTTTGTCGAGCTGGCGAGAACCTTGTGGGTGGTCGGGAGCGACGATTGGGAGGCGCAACCCGCGAGCGCCAGCGCCGCAAGAGCGCATAATAACAGATGTCTCATAAAATCCCCTTCAGGCAATGGCGGCTTTAAGAATCGCCGCTCCTCTTGAAAAAGACGGTCCGGGCGGTCATGCAAGGACCCTCCCGTTCGAAGGACGTTGCATGGCACGCCAGCCAAGCTACGTCCATAAACAGATCCGCGTCAGCTCATCGCATGTCCGAAGCCCCCTCAACCTACGACGTTGCCGTGATCGGCGGCGGACCCGCCGGATTGATCGCGGCGGAGATCTTGAGCGGAGCGGGGCTCAAAGTCACGGTCTATGAGCGTATGCCCTCCGTCGGGCGAAAATTCCTCATGGCCGGTCGCGGCGGCCTGAACCTGACCCACAGCGAGGAATTTTCTCGGTTCATCACGCGTTATGGCAAGGCCGCGCCGCGCCTGAAACCGCTCCTCGAAGCCTTCGACCCCATAGCCTTGCGGGCATGGAGCGAGGGCTTGGGACAGGAAACCTTCATCGGCACGAGCGGGCGGGTTTTTCCCAAGGCCTTCAAGGCCTCCCCGCTCTTGCGCGCCTGGCTTTCCCGGCTGGAGCGGAACGGCGTGCGCTTTGCCCTGCGCCATGAATGGCAAGGGTGGGATGAGGAAGGCCGCCTCGTCTTCGCTCACGGGGGCGAATCACTGCGCGTGAAGGCCGATGCGACGATCCTCGCGCTGGGCGGCGCGAGCTGGCCGCGCCTCGGCTCGGACGGACGCTGGGTCCGGCCCCTGACCGCGCAGGGCATCGCCGTCGCGCCGCTGCAGCCCGCCAATATGGGCTTCACCATTTCCTGGTCGGATTATCTCAGGGATCGTTTCGCGGGTGAGCCGCTGAAGCCCCTAGCACTGACCTTCGACGGCAAGACCCTGCGCGGCGAGGCCATGATAACCCGGGACGGCATCGAGGGCGGCGCGATCTATGCCCTCTCCGCGCCCTTGCGCGAGGCCATCGCCCGCGATGGGCAGGCAACGCTTCTGGCGGATCTGCGGCCCGATGTTTCCCTCGCGACGCTGGCGCAAAGGCTCGCGACGCCGCGCAAGGGGCAATCGACCGCCACCTTCCTGCGCAAGGCGGCGGGATTGGGGCCGCTCGCCGTCGCCCTGTTGCGCGAAGGCGGACAACCCTTGCCCACCGAGCCGGAGGCGTTGGCCCGCCGTATCAAGGCACTGCCGCTCGTGTTGACGGGCGCAAAACCTCTGGAACGGGCGATTTCCTCGGCGGGCGGCATCGCCCTCGATGAGCTCGACGAGCACCTGATGCTGCGCCGCCTCCCTGGCGTGTTCGCCGCGGGCGAGATGCTGGACTGGGAGGCCCCGACCGGCGGCTATCTCCTGCAGGCCACCTTCGCCACCGGAATCGCTGCGGCAAAAGGCGTTCTCAACCACCTGATGCCAGCACGCGATTGACCGAATCTTGCGGCTCGGCCACAGGAGAATCGTGAGCGATCCCCGCAAAATCCTGCATGACGTCTTCGGCTTCTCCTCCTTCCGTGAGGGGCAGGAGGAGATTGTCCGCGCGGTGCTCGCCGGGGAAGACGTTCTCGCCATCATGCCGACCGGGGCGGGCAAGTCGCTGTGCTATCAGCTGCCGACGCTCGCGCGGGAAGGCCTTACCGTCGTGGTCTCGCCGCTCATCGCCCTCATGCGCGATCAGGTGGCGGCGCTGCGCCATTTCGGCATCGAGGCGGGGAGCCTGAATTCCGCAAACGACGCGGAAGAGAATCGCCGCGTGGTCGATGCGGTGCGCGACCGGACGATGCGGCTTCTCTATGCCTCACCCGAGCGCCTCGCCAATACGGGCACGACAGAATGGCTCGCCCGCTCCGGCGTCAGCCTCCTCGCCATCGACGAGGCCCACTGCGTTTCTCAATGGGGACATGACTTTCGCCCCGAATACGCGCTTCTCGGCGAGGTGCGCCAGCGCCTCGGCAATGTGCAGACCATCGCGCTCACCGCCACCGCCGACGTGGCGACGCGCGAGGATATCGCGCAGCGCCTCTTCGAGCGCGAGCCGCGCGCATTCATCCACGGCTTCGACAGGCCGAACCTTCGCCTCGCCATGCAGGCGAAGGAGCAGACCCGGCGTCAGCTCTTCACCTTTCTCGACAAGCACCGGCACGAAAGCGGCATCGTCTACTGCTCCTCGCGCAACGCGACGGAAAAGCTCGCCGATTCTTTAAGCCAGGCGGGCTACCGCGCGCTGCCCTATCATGCCGGCATGCCGCAGGCAGAGCGCGCGAAGAACCAGGACATCTTCCTGCAGGAAGACGGCATCGTGATGGTCGCGACCGTCGCCTTCGGCATGGGCATCGACAAGCCGGACGTGCGTTTCGTCGCCCATGCGGCTTTGCCGAAATCCATCGAAGCGTATTATCAGGAGATCGGCCGCGCGGGGCGCGACGGCGCGCCTGCCGATACGCTGACCCTCTACGGCCTCGACGACATGCGCCTGCGCCGTTCGCAGATCGAGGACAGCGACGCCTCCGACGAGCAGAAGCGCATCGAGCGCCAGCGCCTCAACGCGCTCGTCGCGTTGTGCGAAGCGCCGCGCTGCCGCCGCCAGACGCTTCTTGCCTATTTCGGCGAGACAACGGAACCGTGCGGCAATTGCGATCTGTGCATCGACGGCGTGATGTCCTTCGACGGCACCGTTGAGGCGCAAAAGCTCCTTTCCGCCATTGCCCGAACCGGCGAGCGCTTCGGCACGGAGCATCTCATCACCATATTGATGGGCGAAGAGACCGATGCGGTTCTGCGCTTCGGCCATAACAAGCTGAAAACCTTCGGCGTCGGCAAGGATCGCTCGAAGACCGAGTGGCGCTCGCTCCTGCGCCAGATTTACGCCGCCGGTCTCGTGGCGCTCGAACTCTCCGAATACGGGCGCTGGACCATTACCGATGCGGGCGATGCCGTCCTGCGCGGGCAGGAGCGGATCGAGCTTCGTTCTGATGTGCTGATGCAACCGCGCGAGCGCCGCCGCAAGCGCACGGCAATGGAAGCCCACGCCGTTGTGCCGGGAGACGATCCGCTACTTCTCGCGCTGAAAGGCCTGCGCACGACACTCGCGAAGGAGGAGGCCGTTCCGGCCTACGTCATCTTCTCCGACCGCAGCCTCATCGACATGGCCGCGAAGAAGCCGACATCGCGAGCCGGGTTTGGCGAGATCCACGGCGTGGGGCAGGCGAAACTGGAACGCTACGCGGATGCGTTTCTGGATTTGATCAAGGAACACGCGGCATAGCACCGCCGTTCCAGATCAACCCGTAAGCACCCTATCCCTCCTCACCTCGACCCAACGCCCCTCATGGGCGCTGCGCGCAATCGCATCCACCGTGCGCTCGATGCGGATACCATTCTCGAAGTCGATGAGCCGGGCCGTTTCTCCCGCAATGCGCCCGATCAATTGGCGGCATTCGATGATCTTCAATTCGTTGAAGCCGAGGCCGTGGCCGGGCGCTGGAAGAAACTTGTCGTAAGGCGGATGATGCGGGGCGGTGAGGATGGTGCGGAAGCCCTGTTCTTCTCTCGCCCCTTCCGCCACATAAAGCTGCACCTCGTTCATGCGCTCCTGATCATAGACGAGCGTGCCTTTCGATCCAAAGATCTGCACGAAGATGCGGCCCTTGCGGCCCCAGGCGGAACGGTTGAGGCAGATGATGCCGGACGCGCCGTTCTCCAGTTCCAGCATCGTCGTGGCGATGTCGTAGGTTTCGACGGCGCGGCGACCGCCATTCTTCAGCGGCCGATCCACATAAGGCTTCGCCATGTGGCCGCACACGCGCGCGACACCGCCGAAGAGGACCCAGAGAAGGCTCAGCGCGTGGACCCCGAAATCGTCGAGAGCGCCGTGGCCGGACGTCGCTTCGCTCTTCCAATAGAAAAGCTCCTCCGGATCGGCCATGAAGTCCTCGTCCATCTCGATGCGGACGTGGTTGACGGTGCCGATGCGGCCTTCCTCGATCGCCCGGCGCATGAGGCCGACGAGGGGGTTCTGGATGTAGTTGTAGCCGAGCGCCGCGACCTTTCCCGAGGCGTGTGCCGCAGCCAGCATGCGCTCCGCGTCAGTGAGCCTCACTGCCATCGGCTTCTCGCACCAGACGTGCTTTCCGGCCTCCAACGCCGCAATCGCCATCTCGGGATGAAAAGCGTTCGGCGTCGTGATCGACACCACATCGACGGCGGGATCGGCGACGAGAGAACGCCAGTCACCTGTCGCGCGCTCGAAGCCGAGTTCGCGCGCCTTTGTCTCGGCAAGTTCCTGCGAAGCCTCGGCCAGCATGGCGAGACGCGGACGCGGAACATCCCCGAACACAGAAGCGACCGCATTCCAGGCAAGCGCATGGCACTTGCCCATGTAGCCGGTGCCGATGAGGCCGACGCCGAGAGATTTCATGCGCCATTCTCCTGAATTCCTGACAAATCCACCGCCCTCATCCTGAGGAGCAGACGCAGTCTGCGTCTCGAAGGAGTTTTCGTGTGCGCTGGATCCTCCTTCGAGGCGGTCGCTCTCGCGACCTCCTCAGGATGAGGGCAACGCCATTCGAGAAGCGGCTACACCATCCCACCGAGTTCCTCCGACACGGCCTGCAATTCCTTGCCGCCCGCCATGAGGTTCTGCAATTCGTCGATGGCGATTTCTGATTTGCCGTAGGTGCCGAGTGTCTTGCCGCGATTGAGCACCGTGAACCGGTCACCCACCGCATAGGCGTGGCGCACGTTGTGCGTGATGAAGATGACGCCGAGCCCTTTCTGGCGCACCTGATGGATGTATTTGAGCACCATCGAAGTCTGCGCGACGCCAAGCGCCGAGGTCGGCTCGTCGAGGATCAGCACCTTTGCGCCGAAATAGACCGCACGCGCAATCGCCACGCATTGCCGCTCGCCGCCCGAGAGCGTGCCGACGGCCTGGTTGGGATCGCGCACGTCGATGCCGATCCTGTGCATCTCCTCCCGAGTCACTTCAGCGCAATGGTCGAAATCTACATAGCGGAAGGGCCACACGCCTTTCATGGGCTCGCGACCCATGAAGAAATTGCGCGTCACCGACATGAGCGGGATCATCGCAAGATCCTGATAGACGGTGGCGATGCCGGCATCGAGGGCATCGCGCGGGCTCGTAAAGTCCACCAGCTTGCCTTCGACATAATACTCGCCCGTCGTGGGCCTGTGGACGCCGGAGAGGGTCTTGATGAGCGTGGACTTGCCCGCGCCGTTATCGCCGAGAAGGCACATCACCTCACCGCGATTGACGGTCATCGAGATGCCGGAGAGCGCGATGACGGAGCCGAAATGCTTGACGACATCGCGCACGTCGATGAGTGGAGCTTGGCTAGACATCAGCGTTCTCCCGTCACTTTCTTGCGGATGAAGTTGTTGAACAGCACCGCGAGGAGCAGCATGGCCCCCAGGAAAACCTGGAACCAGTCGGAGTCGAAGCGGGTGTAGGTGAGGCCGATGGACACCATGCCGAAGATGATGGCGCCGAAGAACGCGCCGATGGCAGAGCCGTAGCCGCCGGTGAGCAGGCACCCGCCGATGACCGCCGCGATGATGGCCTCGAACTCCTTCTGGAAACCGCGCCGGGAATCGGTCGATCCCGCATCGAGCACGGTGAGGATGGCGACGAGCGTTGCCGCGCAGGCGGTGAGCATGAAGAGGCCCGTCTTCACCCGATCCACCGGCACGCCGGAATTACGCGCGGCGTTGGCGTCTCCGCCGACGGCGAAGATCCAGTTGCCGAGGCGGGTGCGCAGCAACAGCCATGTCGCCACAAGGGCAAAGAGAACGAACCAGACGATGGAGACGGGAATGCCCGTCACCGTCGGCACGCCGTTCGCGAATTTCGCGATGTAGTCATGCGCGGCGAGCCATGAGAACAGACCCTCCAAGGCATTGCCGGAAAAGATCTCGCGCACGATGCCCTCGCCCGCCGCATCGCCGATGCCGCGCATCTGCGTCGAGCCGCCCGTCGCCCATTTCAGGCCAACGAGGGAAAGGCCGCGCAGAATGAACAGGAAGGCGAGCGTGACGATGAAGGACGGCAGCCGCGTGCGGATGACGATCTGCCCGTTCAGGCCGCCGAGGAGCGCCGCAACGACGAAGGTCGCTGCGATGGCCAGAAGCAGGGGCCAGCCGGTCATGACGAGGAAGGAGCCGAAGATCAGACCGGAGAACGCCACCATCGAACCGATGGAAAGATCGAACTCGCCGCCGATCATGAGAAGCGCCGCCGCAATGGCGAGAATGCCGAGCTGCGAGGCGGGCGAGAGAATGTTCATCATGCCCGCCAGGGTGAACATCGACGGGTCGGCGGTGGCGATGAAGAAGATCGTCACGAGGATGAGGCCCGCCAGCGCGCCGAGTTCCGGGCGCCGCATGACCTTTGTGATGAAGGAAACTTCCCTCAGCCGCTCGTCCTGGATCTTCTTGATCTCTTCCGCAGGCGTGTGGCCCGCGACATGAGAAATGTCCGTCATGGAGCGCCTCCTTCAAACGCAACCGAAAAAGCGTGCCCGCGACTTGAGCGCGGGCACGCGGGTCATTTTTAGCGAATGCCCTTCGCGGAAAGATCGACCACCTGAGCGGCCTTGTCCTTCGTCACGAGGTTCGGGCCGGAGGGCACGTTGCCGCCGGGGATCAGGCCGTATTTCGCGTTGAGCGCCAGGAACACCACCGGCAGGTAGCCCTGCAGGTATTGCTGCTGATCCACCGCGAAGGCGGCCTCACCGGCTGCGATGCTCTTGAGGAAATTGGCGGACATGTCGAAGGACGCCACGCGGACGCCGGACTTGCCGGATTCCTTGACGGCGGCGGCAGAGGGCTCGCCCGCGAGCGCCGCGCCAAGCGCCATCACCGTGTCGATAGTGCCGTCAGCGGCAAGAGCCGCCTTCACCTTGGCGCGCACATCCGCCGGGTCGTTGGAGACGGGAAGCACCGTCACCTTGCCGCCGAAGCCTTCCGCAAAGCCCTTGCAACGCATGTCGAGCGAGACGTTGCCGACCTCGTGATTGACGCAAAGCCCGACCTTTCCGCCCATTTCCTTGAGTTTCGCACCCGCCGCGCGGCCGGCATCGACTTCGTCTTGCCCGACGTGCAGCAGCGCGCCGAGGCCCTTCGAGACGTCCGAGCCGGAATTCATGGAGATCACCGGAATGCCGGCGGCCACCGCCTTCTTGATCGACGGGCCGAGCGCCGAGGCGTCGGGGATCGAGACGATGAGGCCGGCGGGCTTCTGGTTCACGGCAGCGTCGATGAGCTGGCCCATCGCGACCATGTCGAAGGTCTCGGGGGCGCGGTAATCGACCTGGACATTCATGTCCTTGCCCGCCGCCGTCACACCGTTCTTCACCACCGACCAGAACGGGTCGTTGGCCTGGCCGTGGCTGACGACGATGATGCGGCCCTGCTGTTGCGCCATGGCGGGAACGGCGAGGCTGAGGGTCATAGCCGCTGCGGCGGCGAGACCGGTAACGAACGACTTCATTGGTTTTCCTCCCATAGGGTTCTCTTCGTTCGAACGACGGCGCGCTTCCGGCGCATCCGGCGGTCGCTTGCGGCGAGGGCCGCACGACGAGTTGGGCAGGAGGAAAGAGGCAGCGGGGCCAGCCTTTCGACCCCGTGGCGTCGCGACGTTTCCTCTGCCGATCCATCCACCGTTAAAACGGAATAGGCGGATCTTTTTCTTTTCATTTATGGAATATTTGTTCCATTTCCTGAAACAGGATGTCAAGATCCCGTTCACCACATCTAAGGTAGGGCGAAGCGACACAGGACAACGGGGGCAAAGGACGTGGCGTTGAGTATGGCACCGGCGGATTACGAGGGTTTGCGCAGCCTGCTTGCGAGCCGGCACGAGACCCTGCCGAAGCGTCTCAAGCAGATCGCCGCCTTCGCCCTGGAGCACCCGGAAGAGGTTGCCTTCGGCACGGTCGCCGAGATCGCCGAGCACGCGGGCGTGCAGCCCTCGACCCTGATCCGTTTCGCCAAGAGCCTCGGCTACGACGGCTTCTCGCACCTTCAGCAGATTTTCCGCGACCGCTTACGCGAGCGCTTTCCCGATTATCGCGAGCGCCTGCGCTCCTTACGTGAGACGGAAGGGCACCACGACCACGCCGCCTCCCTTCTGGAAGGCTTCGCGGAGGCCGCCGCCCTCTCCCTCGACCGGATGCGGGAATCGGTGCGGCTCGATGAATTCTCCCGCGCCATCGACACGCTCGCCAAGGCTGATACGATCTACCTCCTTGGCGCGCGGCGCGTTTTCCCCATCGCCGTCTATTGCGCCTATGCCTTCGGCAAGCTCGGCATCCGCGCGATCCTGATCGACCACATCGCCCAGCTCGGGCCTGAGCAACTGGCGAGCGCCGGCGAGCGGGATGCGGTTCTCGCCATCAGCTTCACGCCCTATGCGCCGGTGACGGCCGACCTCGCGGCATCGGCGGCGCGGCGCGGCATCCCGGTGGTGGCCATCACCGATTCAGCTTTCAGCCCGTTGGTCACGAGCGCCGATGTGTGGCTCGAAGTCGCGGAAGCCGATTTCGCCGCTTTCCGCTCCCTCGCAGCCTCCTTCGCACTCGCGATGGCGCTCGCCGTCGGCACGGCGGAGAAGCGCGCGGAGGGGTAGGCACTGCCCGCCACCTCTCCCTTGAGGGAGAGGTCGAGCGAAGCGAGGGTGAGGGGTTACAAGTCCCCCGGATCACGCACCCCCTCACCCCCAAGGGGGAGGTGGGCGAGCAGCCTTTCATTCGCTCATGCCGACGCAAAAATGGCCGGGACGAGCCCGGCCATCTCATACAAATTCCGATTGCCCTTTAGAGCTTCACCGGCTTGCCCGTCTTGGCGGACTCCGTCGCCGCATCAGCGAGGCGCTGGGCCTTGAGGCCGTCGACGCCGGTGGGGTCGCAGGCCTTGCCCGCCTTCACCGCGATGAGGAAGGCGTCGAGCTCGTCCTTATAGGCATCCGCGTAACGCTCGAGGAAGAAGTCCTGCACCGGATCGGCGGTGACGCCGGCAGCGTTCGCCACTTCCACCGTCGTGCGGTGGATGTTGCCCGCGCGGATCATGCCCTTCGAGCCATGCACCTCGATGCGCTGGTCATAGCCGTAAGTCGCGCGGCGGGAATTGGAGATCTGGACGATGCGCCCCTTGGCGGTCTTGAGTAGCACCGCCGCCGTATCGACATCCCCCGCCTGGCCGATGGCCGGATCGACGAGGGAGGAGCCGACCGCGTGAACCTCCACCGGCTCGTCGCCGAGGAGCAGGAAGCGCGCCATGTCGAGATCGTGAATCATCATGTCCCGGAACAGGCCGCCGGACGTGGCGATGTAGCTCACCGGCGGGGGGCCGGGATCGCGCGAGAGAATCGTCACAAGCTCGACCTCGCCCACCTCGCCGTCAGCGAGGCGCTTGCGCAGACTTGCGAAATTGGGATCGAAGCGGCGGTTGAAGCCGATCATCAGGGGCGTGCCGGCCTTCTCGACCACGGAGAGGCAGGCCTCGATGCGCGGGCTCGAAAGATCGACCGGCTTTTCGCAGAACACCGCCTTGCCGGCCTTCGCGCCACGCTCGATCAGATCCGCATGGGTGGTCGTCGGCGTGCAGATGAGAATGGCGTCCACGTCGGAACGCTCGACGATGCTCTCGAGGGAAGCGACCTCGGCGCCGGTCGCCGCCGCCAGTTCCTGCGCGGAGGGGGCGTGCGGATCGGCCACTGCCACGAGGCGGGCGTCCTTATGGTTGGCGGCGTTGCGCCCGTGAATGCGGCCGATGCGGCCCGCGCCCAAGACAGCGATCCTGATCATGTTTCCCCCGGATTGTTTTGCCGGCTCACGGCAAATTTGGAATTGATGTTCCAGCTCAAGATGCTAATAGAATAAACATTCTATAGCTGCAAGAGCCGCGAAACAGGCTCGATCACGACGGGACTGTTCCCTCGTGGGAGGAATATCATGAAGCCGACCCTTGATGTGATCACCATCGGCCGCGCCTCCGTGGACCTTTACGGTCAGCAGGTGGGCGGACGGCTGGAGGATATGGCCTCCTTCTCCAAGGCTGTCGGCGGTTGCCCGGCCAACATCGCCATCGGCACGGCAAGGCTCGGCCTGAAATCCGGCCTCGTGACCCGGGTGGGCGATGAGGCCATGGGCCGCTTCATCCGCGAGCAGATGGAGCGAGAGGGCGTCTCGACGAAGGGAATCGTCACCGACGAAAAGCGGCTCACCGCCCTCGTCATCCTCGGCGTGCGCGACGAGGAATCCTTCCCGCTGATCTTCTACCGCGCCGACTGCGCCGACATGGCCTTGACCGAGGCCGATATCGACGAGGCCTTCATCGCCTCCGCGGGCGCCATTGTCGTCACCGGCACGCATTTCTCCCGGCAAGAGACCGCCGCCGCACAGAAGAAGGCGATCGCCATTGCCAAGGCGCATGGCCGCAAAGTCGTTTTCGATGTCGATTACCGCCCGAACCTCTGGGGCCTCCTCGGCCACGGCGCGGGCGAATCCCGCTACGTGCGCTCGGATGCGGTGACGGAACATCTCAAGCCCATCTTAAGCGAGTGCGATCTTATCGTCGGCACGGAAGAGGAATTGCACATCGCAGGCGGGTCGGAGGAGACCTTGCAGGCGCTCCGCAACATCCGCGCCGTGTCGAAGGGCACCATCGTCTGCAAGCGCGGGCCGATGGGCTGCGTGGTGTTTCCCGGCGACATTCCCGACAGCCTCGACAAGGGCATCAGGGGACCGGGCTTTCCGGTCGAGGTCTACAATGTGCTCGGCGCGGGCGATGCGTTCCTCTCCGGTTTCCTGCGCGGCTGGCTGAAGGACGAGGCATTGGAGACCTGCTGCGCTTATGCCAATGCGAGCGGCGCCTTCGCTGTCTCGCGCCTGCTCTGCTCGCCGGAAATTCCGACCTTCCCTGAATTGCAGCACTTCCTGAAACACGGCAGCCGCCACAAGGCGCTGCGTTTCGATGAAGACCTCAACCACATTCACTGGGCAACGACGCGCCGTCCCGGACCTGAGACGCTCATGGCGCTCGCCATCGACCATCGCATGCAGCTCGAAGCGATGGCGAAGGAGGTCGGCGCTTCCGTCGACCGCATTCCCGATTTCAAGGTGCTCGCCGTCAAGGCCGCTGCGAAAGTGGCCGATGGCCGCCCCGGCTTCGGCATGCTGCTCGACGGCACTTACGGCCGCGAGGCCCTGTTCCGCGCGGCGGATCACGACTTCTGGATCGGCCGTCCGGTGGAGCTTCCCGGCTCGCGCCCGCTCGATTTCGAAGACGGCGGCAGCCTTGGCGCGAAGCTGATCGAATGGCCTGTCGGCCACACCATCAAGTGCCTGTGCTTCTACCATCCAGACGATCCACCGGAGATGAAGGCGCGGCAGGAGCGTGATTTGCTGCGCCTCTATGACGCCGCGCAGCGCGTGGGGCGCGAATTGCTCGTCGAGATCATCGCGGGCAAGAACGGGCCGTTGAAGACCGACACCATCCCCACCGTGCTGCAACGCCTCTATGATCTCGGCATCAAGCCGGATTGGTGGAAGCTCGAGCCGCAAAAGGACACAGCCGCGTGGAACGCCATCGGCGCGGTCATCACGACAAACGACCCGCTCTGCCGGGGCATCGTTCTGCTTGGCCTCGAAGCGCCGGAGGATGAGCTGGAAGCCGCTTTCGCGGCGGCTGCAGCCGAACCGCAGGTGAAGGGCTTTGCCGTCGGGCGCACCATCTTCAACGATGCGGCGCGCCGCTGGTTGAAGGGCGAGATCACGGACGAGGCCGCCATTGCCGACATGGCGGGACGCTTCCAGCGCCTCGTGGACGCCTGGCAGCGCGTTTCCGCGAACGTGAAAGCCGCCTGACGGCCCTTGACCGGTTGCAAGACTTGCCTTCGATGACGATGCCCACACAATTTGCTGACGCCCTTCGACAGGAGCCCGCATGAGCACGATCCGCCTTACGATGGCGCAAGCCGTCGCCCGCTTTCTCGCCGCGCAGAAGACCGAGATCGACGGCAAGGTGCTGCCGCTCTTCGGCGGCGTCTTCGCCATCTTCGGCCACGGCAACGTGGCTGGCCTTGGCGAAGCGCTCTACGGCGTGCGCGACAGCCTGCCGACCTACCGCGCCCATAACGAGCAGGGCATGGCGCATGCGGCCATCGCTTTCGCGAAAGCCTCGCGCCGCCGCCGCATGATGGCCTGCACCACCTCCATTGGGCCCGGCGCGACGAACATGGTGACGGCTGCCGCCGTCGCGCATGTGAACCGCCTGCCGGTTCTGCTCCTCCCCGGCGATGTGTTCGCGAACCGCCTGCCCGATCCCGTTCTGCAGCAGATCGAAAATTTTTCCGACGGCACGGTTTCGGCCAATGACTGCTTCAAGCCGGTCTCGCGCTATTTCGACCGCATCACGCGGCCCGAGCAGATCATCCCCGCGCTGCACCGCGCCATGAGCGTCCTCACCGATCCCGCCGATTGCGGGCCCGTAACGCTCGCGCTCTGCCAGGACGTGCAGGCCGAGGCTTACGATTATCCGGAGAGTTTCTTCGCGGAAAAGATCTGGACGCCGCGCCGCGTGCGGCCCGATGAGAGCGAATTGGCGAAGGCCGCCGAGATCATCCGCAACGCGAAGAAGCCTTTCATCGTCGCAGGCGGCGGCGTGCTCTATTCCGGCGCGGAGAAGGCGCTCGGCGAATTCGCGCAGCGCCACGGCGTCTTCGTCGGGGAGACGCAAGCCGGCAAATCGAGCCTGCCCCACGATCACGCCGCCAATCTCGGCGCCATCGGCGTCACCGGCACGGCTGCTGCGAATGCGCTCGCGGAAGAAGCCGATGTGGTGATCGCGGTCGGCACGCGCCTGCAGGATTTCACCACCGGCTCATGGGCCCTGTTCAAGAACCCGAACCGCAAGATCGTCGGCCTCAACGTTCAGGCCTTCGACGCGACAAAGCACAATGCGCAACCGCTCGTGACGGATGCGAAGGTCGGGCTCGATGAATTGAGCAAGGCGCTCGGCAACTGGAAGGCTCCCGACGTCTGGACGGCGAAAGCGAAAGACGAAAAGACCCGCTGGTTCGGGAGTTCCGCGCGTTTCACCGATCCGACGAATGCCGAACTTCCCTCCGACGCGCAGGTCATCGGCGCGGTGCAGCGCACGTCCTCGCCGACCGATGTGGTGGTATGCGCGGCGGGCGGCTTGCCCGGCGAGTTGCACAAGCACTGGAAGGCGAGCGCCGCTCTCGGCTACCACATGGAATACGGCTATTCCTGCATGGGCTACGAGATCGCGGGCGGGCTCGGCGTGAAGATGGCCGATCCTTCCCGCGAGGTGATCGTGATGGTGGGCGACGGCTCCTACCTCATGATGAATTCCGAACTCGCGACCTCCGTGATGCTAGGCCAGAAGCTCACGGTGGTTCTCCTCGACAATCGCGGCTACGGCTGCATCAACCGCCTGCAACGTGCGACCGGTGGCGAGAGCTTCAACAATCTGTTGCAGCACACCAACCACGTCACCTTGCCGAACATCGACTTCGCCGCCCACGCGGCGAGCCTCGGCGCGGACGCGGTGAAGGTGAAGAGCATCGCAGAACTCGAGGACGCGCTGAAGAAAGCGCGCGCCGCCACCCGCAGCACCGTGATCCTCATCGATACCGACCCGCTGATCTCGACTGACGTGGGCGGGCACTGGTGGGACGTGGCGGTTCCGGAAGTGTCCTCGCGCGATGAGGTGAACACGGCGCGCAAGAACTATGAAACCGCCCTCGGCGCGCAGCGCGTGGGCGATTGATCCGACAAACGCACAACGAGAGAAAACGCACATGACGATCCGTATCGGGGCCAATCCTATCGGCTGGTCGAATGACGACATGCAGGAACTCGGCGGCGAGACGCCGCTGGAGGTCTGTCTCGCGGAAGCTCGCCAAGTCGGCTTCGAGGGCATGGAGCTCGGCCACAAGTTTCCGCGCGAGCCGGAAGCGTTGAAGAAGGCGCTCGCGCCCTTCGGCATGGCTTGCGTCTCCGGCTGGTATTCCGCCGAGCTTCTCAAGCGCGATGCGGATGAGGAGATGAAGCACCTACGTGCGCATCTCGATCTCCTGAAGGCGATGGGCTCGAACGTCCTCGTCTTCGCTGAGACCTCGAACGCCATTCATGGTGACCGTTCGAAGCCGCTCTCGCAGCGCCCAGTGATGAAGGAGAGCGACTGGGCCGAATTTGGCCGCCGCATCACGCAAGTGGCGGAAGCGACGCTGAAGGAAGGCGTGCGCCTCGTCTATCACCACCACATGGGCACCATCGTCGAATCGGAGAACGACATCGACGCCTTCATGCGCTCGACGGGCCCTGCCGCGCATCTTCTCCTCGATACCGGCCACGCCACCTGGGGCGGCGCGAACCCGGCAGCGCTGGCGCGCCGCTACAAGGATCGCATCAGCCACGTCCACACCAAGGATGTGCGCAAGGCCGTGATGGAAGAATCCAAGGCGAAGAACTGGAGCTTCCTCGATTCCGTCATCGAGGGCGTTTACACGGTGCCCGGCGACGGCATGGTGGATTTCGTCTCCGTGTTCAAGGAACTGCCGAACTACAGCGGCTGGGTCGTCATCGAAGCCGAGCAGGACCCGAAGAAGGCGAACCCGCTGAAATATGCCACGATAGGCTATGCCAACCTCACGCGCTTCCTGAAGGAAGCGGGCCTCCGGTAAGGATCGAGCATCATGTCGAAACTCCTGGTCAAACCGAGCAAGCCCGATTCCAACGGGCGCATTCATGCGATCACGCCGGCTTCCGCCGGGTGGACCTATGTCGGCTTCGAGGTCTATCGCCTCAAGGCAGGGCAAAGCGTGAAGCAGGCGACGGGAGACCGGGAGGCTTGCCTCGTCATGCTCTCCGGCAAGGCGAGGGTCGCCTCAGGCGGCCAGGATTTCGGCGTGATCGGCGGTCGCGCCTCGCCGTTCGAACCGGACCCGTGGTCGTTCTACGCACCCGCGAAATCCGACTGGTCGCTCACCGCCGAGACGGATTGCGAAGTCGCCTTATGCACCGCGCCGGGCACCGGCACATTGCCTGCGCGGGTCATCCGCCCCGATCAGGTGGGGCAGGAAACCCGCGGAAAGGGCACGAACACGCGCCATGTCCGCAACATCCTGCCCGAGACGGAACCGGCGGAAAGCCTGCTCGTGGTGGAGGTCATCACGCCCTCCGGCCACTGGTCGAGCTACCCGCCGCACAAGCACGACCGGGACGCGCTGCCAAACGAGTCGCTGCTGGAAGAGACCTATTATCACCGCCTCAACCCGCCGCAGGGTTACGCGCTGCAGCGGGTCTACACGGACGACCGCAGCCTCGACGAGACGCTCGCGGCCTCCGACGGCGACGTGGTGTTGGTGCCCAAGGGCTACCACCCCGTCGGCGCGCCGCACGGCTATGAGCTCTACTATCTCAACGTGATGGCGGGGCCGAAGCGGGTCTGGAAATTCCACAACGATCCAGATCACGAGTGGATGCTGAAGCAGGCGTGAGCGCCTTCACCTCAACAACACACCGCACCCTTCACCTCTCCCCGGCGGGGAGAGGTCGAGCGAAGCGAGGGAGAGGGGGATGCGGAGGGTTCTCCGGCAAGGGCGGAACCCCTCACCCCAACCCTCTCCCTAAGGGAGAGGGGGGAAGCGCGGCGGTTCCCGCGCTTAAGACGTCTTCCGCAAACGGCCCACGATGCCGCCCGGGAACGCATAGACGCTCGCCACGAACAGGATGCCGAGCCAGAGCAGCCAGCGGTCCGGATGCGTGAGGCTGGCGAGCAGCGGCACCGCGGCGAGCGATTCGCTGATCGAACCCATGAGCACCTGCAGATAGCTCTGCGCCAGCACGAAGAGCGCAGCGCCGATCACCGCGCCATACATCGTGCCCATGCCGCCGATGACGACCATCAGCAGCACGTCGATCATGATCGCGAAGGAGAGCGTGGTGTCCGGGCCGTTGTAGCGCAGCCACAGCGCCAGCAGCGCGCCGGCCACCGTCGCCGCGAGCGCGGAGATGACGGACGCCGCGATGCGGTAGGAGACGACGCGATAGCCCAACGCCTCGGCGCGGAACTCGTTTTCGCGGATCGCCTGCAACACGCGCCCGAACGGCGAGTTCACGATGCGCAAGAGCAGCAGGAACATGCCGAGCGCGACGAAGAACACGAGGTAATAGGCGAGAAGCCGCCCGTTGATCGCCGTGTCGAGGAACGTGCCAAGCTTGAAGGCCGGGCGAAGCTCCGGCGGAAGCTGAAACGACATGCCGTCCTCACCGCCCGTGATGCCGGACATCTGCGAGGCAAGCACCAGCACGGCGGAGGCGACCGCGAGCGTAATCATCGAAAAGAAGATCGCGCGCACACGCAGCGACACCAGGCCGATGATGAAGGCGAGCGCTGCCGAGAGCGCCAGCGCCGCGACGAGCCCGATGAACACCGAGCTCCAGGTCGCGCCGAGCTTGTTCAGCGCAATCGCGATGCCATACCCACCGATGCCAAAGAACATGGTGTGGGCGAAGGAGACGATACCGGTATAGCCGAGCAGAAGATCGTAGCTCGCCGCGAGGAGGATGAAGATGCAGATCTTCGCCGCCGTGCCGAGGGGCTGGCTTCCCGGCAGCGCGAAGGGCGTCGCCACGAGCGCAAGCAGCACGACGAGCAGCAGGAGCGACAGAGCCTTCGAGCGCGGCGGATCAGCGGAAAGGATCGTGCGCAACAGGCCGCCCTGCCGGGGCAGGGAAGAGACCGGGAGGGAAGAGAGCGTGGCGTCCGTCATTGGCGCGTCACCGGAAAGAGGCCCTGCGGACGCCAGACGAGAACCAGCGCCATGACAAGGATGTTGGAGACAAGAGCGAGTTTCGGCGCAAGAAAGCCGACATAGTTGGCGACCAGCGCCACGAGGAGCGAACCGACGAAGCACCCGCCGATGGAGCCGAGGCCGCCGACGATGATGACGATGAACACGAGCACCATCACTTCCATGCCCATGCCCGCCGTCAGCGTCTGGCGGTAGAACGCCCACATGACGCCGCCGAGACCGGCAAGTGCCGAACCGGCGACGAACACGCCGACGAAAAGGCGGCGGATGCGGTAGCCGAGCGATTCCACCATCTCAGGGTTCTCAACGCCCGCGCGGATGAGAAGGCCGATGCGCGTGCGGTTGAGGACTAGATACATAACCGCGAAGACACTCAGGCCCACGCCGATGGCGAAGACGCGGTAGCGCTCGATGGCGGCATCGCCGAAGACGAAAGCGCCGCGCAGCGTCTCGGGCAGCGCGATGGTGATGGGCGACGCACCCCAGATCGCATGGATCATCTGCTCGGCGACGATGAGGCCGCCGACGGTGACGAGGATCTGCTTCAGGTGGCTGCCGTAAACGGGGCGCACGATGATGCGTTCGAACAGCGCCCCGATCACGCCCGTGGTGAGCATCGCCACGAGAATGCACAGGCCAAGAAGGCCCAGGTTCAGCCACACCGAATCCGCCTTCGCCCAGCCGGCGAGCGGCCCGAGCACGATGAGCGTGGCGTAGGCCCCGAGCGAGATGAAGACGCCGTGGCCGAAGTTGATCACGTCCATCAGGCCGAACACGAGGGTCATGCCTGAGGCCATGAGAAAGATCATCATGCCCATCGCAAGGCCCGCCACCGTGAGCGTGACCCAGGAGGAGAGATTGCCGAAAAGCGGCGCGGAGAGAACGATCAGTGCCGGCACGAGAAGCAGCGGCACGAGATCGCGCGGCGTGCGCGGCAGATCGGGAAGAGCGTTATCTGTCGTTTGAGACGTCATTGATGCGCATCCAGGCTGAGGCCGAGCAGGTTCTGCTGAAGGGTCCGGTCCGTGACGAGTTCCGCCATCGCGCCGCGATGCACGACCTTGCCGTCGTCGATCACCACGACGCTGTCGCCAAGCACGGACGCCGCGTGAAAATTCTGCTCGACGAGAAGAATGGTCTCGCCCGCCTCCTTCAAGGCCTTGAAGGCCTCGATCATGGAGCGGATCATCACCGGCGCGAGACCCTTGGTGGGCTCGTCGATGAGAAGAAGGCTGCGCGGCTCGATGATGGCGCGGCTGATCGCCAGCATCTGCTTCTGCCCGCCGGAGAGATTGCCCGCAGGCAGCGACCAGAAACGCTTGAGCGCCGGAAAGAGGCTCAAGATCCAGTCGAGCCGGTTCTTGTCGATGGCGCCGCTGCGGGCGGCGAGCACAAGATTTTCCTGCACGGTGAGACCGGCGAAGATGCCCATCGATTCCGGCACGTAGGCAATGCCGCTGCGCGAGATGTCCGGCGTTTCCTGCCGCGTGATCTCGCGGCCTTCGAACAGGATCTTGCCGGCGGAAGCCTGCCACAGGCCCATGATGGTGCGCAAAGTCGTCGACTTGCCCGCGCCGTTGCGGCCGAGCAGCATCGTCAGTTCGCCCTTCGGCACCGCGAATGAGACGCCGTGGAGAATGTGATAGGGGCCGATATGCGTGTGGACGCCATCGAGAACGAGGGTCGCGTCAGTCATGAGCGGCCTCCAGACCGAGATAGGCCTCCTGCACGATGGGCGAGGCGATCACGCTCGCAGGTTCGCCATCCGCGACGAGCGCGCCGTTGTGCAGAACGATGATGCGGTCGGCGAGCGAGCGCACCACGTCCATCTTGTGCTCCACGAGCAGGATGGTGCGATCGCCTCGCGCCTTGATCTGGTGGATGAGTTCGAGAACGGTCGGAACCTCGTCCACGCTCATGCCCGCCGTCGGCTCGTCGAACATGTAGATCTTCGGATCGAGCGCCATGAGCAGCGCCACTTCGAGCTTGCGCTGGTCGCCGTGCGAGAGGGTCTTGGGCGAAAGGTGCCGCTTGTCGGCAAGATGCACCGTCTCGAGCATGGCCTCCGCTTCCTCGATGAGGTCGCGGCGCGTGTCCCAGATGTTGAACATGGACCAGCCGGCGCCCGCGCGGCTCTGGATCGCGAGCCGCACGTTCTCGAGCGCGGTCAATTGCGGAAAGAGATTGGTGAGCTGGAACGCGCGCCCGAGCCCGCGATGAGTGCGGGCGGAGGCGGGCAGGCGCGTGATGTCGCGGCCATCCACCAGCACCGAGCCCGCGGTCGCCTTCAACTGGCCGGAGATCAGGTTGAAATAGGTAGTCTTGCCCGCACCGTTCGGGCCAACGATGGCCGTGAGCGTGCCGGGCTGAAATGCGCATGAAACGGCATTGACGGCCACATGGCCGCCGAAGCGAATCGTAAGCCCGCGCGTTTCCAGCGCGGGCGTCGGGTTTGATGCAGAAGCCATGAGCTTCCCTTGGTAAGCTATCCCTCGGATAGGGCGGAAAAACCCGACCGGCATTCAGCCGGCCGGGTTCTTTTGTTTCTTGCACGTGCGCATGGCTTGAAGCCCTGCGCAACGGATCAGCGCTTGTTGCGCACCGGAATCGGCAGCTTCTCGGCCGGGATGGTGGCGACGAGGTCGAGCAGGTCGTTCTCGTCCTTGCCGTCCGCCTTGACCTTGAAGTGGTACATCACCTGCAGGGCCTGGTGATCCTCCTTGCGGAAGGTCATGGGGCCCTTCGGCGTTTCGAAGGTCATGCCTTCCATCGCCGAAATCAGCTTGTCCGTGTCGGTGCCGCCCGCCTTTTCGATGGCGGTGAGCGCGGCGGAGGCCGCCGAGAAGCCGCCCGCCGTGAAGAAGTCCGGCGGCGCGCCGTAGCGCTTCTTGTGCTCGGCGACGAACCACTCGTTCATCGGATTCTTCGGGAAGTCGGCGTAGTAATAGACTGCGCCTTCCATGCCCGGATAGTTCTTGTAGAGCTTCATGACCGGCAGGATGTTGCCGCCGGGCGCGATCTCGATGCCGTAACGCTCGGGCTTGAGATCCGCGATCTTCGGCAGCGGGTGCGGGCCCGCCCAGATGATCTCGATGATCTTGCGGCCGGGCTTGTCCTTCAGCGCGTCGAAGAGGCGCTGCGCGGAAGCCGTGAAATCCGTCGTGTTCTGGGGCGCGTATTCCTCGAACACCACCTTCGCGTTCGGGCGGATGGCGGCGAGCGCGCTCTTCAAAGCACCGACGCCGTCCTTGCCGAAGGCATAGTCCTGCGCCAGCGTCGCGATGGTGACATCGCCCGTCTCCGGCACAGCGGCGGCAGCGGCGTAAGCGTCCTGCGTGGAGTTGCGGCCGGTGCGGAAGATGAACTTGTTCCACTTCTCGCCCGTGATGGCATCGGCCACCGCCGGCTCGACGATGAGGACCTTGCCGCTCTCTTCGGCGACCGGAAGCATGGCGAGCGCCGCAGCCGAGGAGGTGGTGCCGACGGCGAGATCCACCTTGTCGTCGTTATAGGCCTGCTCGAGCAGGGTCTTGGCGAGGTCGGCCTTGAGCTGGTCGTCCTTGACGATCACGGAGACCTTGCGGCCCTGCCAGTTCATGGTGCCCTTGGTCAGGTACTCAAGGCCCATCATGAAACCGATCTCGGTCTGCTTGGCATAGGCCTCGAGCGGCCCGGTTTTGCCCGCGATCAGCGCAATCTTGATATCGGCGGCCGAGACGGCCGTGGCGGTGACAAGGCCGGCAAAAGCGCCGACCATGACGTATGGTAACCGCATCCTGATTTCCCCCAACAATCTGTGAAATTATGGTGCGGCATTGAGTCGGGGCCGGCCGCCCCTGTCAAGAGGTCGCCCCCGGCTTGCCACCCCCTACCTTGGGGTTACACGGTTGAGACGGCCACACCCCGGCCCGGCCCATCCCGTCAGAAAATCCGCGCTTGCCAAGGCGTTAGCGACCCTCCCCTTGCGAGGTTGCCCTTGCGCCCTCAATCGGCTAGTGAATTCACAAGGCCGTGCGCCGCAAGCACCCGTAGCTCAGCTGGATAGAGCGTTGCCCTCCGAAGGCAAAGGTCACACGTTCGAATCGTGTCGGGTGCGCCATTTTTCCAAGGATTTCAGTGTTTAGCTCGCTCCGCTCCGAATGCGCGGGGTAAGCGATAGGTAAGCAACAAATAGGATTTCGAATGTCACCCGCCGCGCTTGGCGCTGCTTCTGGACGCCGTTACGCTTCCTTGTAAGCAAGGTTCGTTCGCGCTCGCGTTTGGCTCAATGCTTCAAAAAGGGCGGTGATTCAGCGCTGTTTCAGAGAATCGATAGGCAGCCCGTTGCATTTGCTCTATCTGTTCCCGAAACTTCGGGTCATCCATCTTCTCAAGAAGTTGTTTAATGGCGGGGCTATTCGCTAACTCCTGCATGCGTTGGAATTGGGGGCCTTCAACGAACGCCCGCGCCTGTCCAACCAGTCTGTGCATGTTCGGACTGTTCATATACTCTTGAAGTCGCTCCACGGCAGGAGCCAAATAGCTCGTCACATCCCGCACCCCTCTCACAAGAGAGGTCACAACGTGCTGCGAAGATAAGATGGCATTCT
The DNA here is from genome assembly GCF_003290125.1 of Microvirga flavescens. GTDB lineage: Bacteria > Pseudomonadota > Alphaproteobacteria > Rhizobiales > Beijerinckiaceae > Microvirga > Microvirga flavescens. The sequence continues at coordinate 854,189 of NZ_QMKH01000001.1, read as the reverse complement.
GCCGTCTTTTCTTGGCTGCCTCTAGGCACTGCGGACCACTTTTCTTCCATTTGCGCTGGAGCCGGCGAGTATCCGCCTCGCCGTATATGCTCAGCCGCCGCATAGCCGTTGTTGGCCGCATGGGATTGGCCACGATCAAGTCCGCAATCTTTGACAGCGTTAGGCTGTCAGCTCCATTCAGACGGGAAGCGCCCTTAGGACGTCCGCGTCCACGCTTGAACTCATTAAACTCAGTCATTGTGGCCTCTCGGGTTATATGAACCTATATCGACCTGTTTCTAAAGCGGGATCCAGAGTCTTAAATTCCTGTGGTCAAGTTTTCGAGCGACATAAATTCGAGCACAATAAGCAAGACGTGACGTAATTTCCTATTTTATGCCGCTGAAAGACCTCCCCAGTGCCCTACACGTCCCCCCACTGACGCAGCGGGCTGCGCAGGGCTGCTTGGAGAGACATAGCGTTGGCGTACGAAAAATGGTCGCCTTGGCTGCACGGCTCCCCCCAGAGAACCCAAGAGCTAAGCGGTTTCACTCGAGGTTTGATTTGCTTTGATTGTTTTTCAAACTGCCCAGGGTGCGAGGCCCAACTGTCTATACTCGCGCGCGCGTACTGCTCCGAAAAACTCGGGAGGCTACGATTGACTACGCCGCCGTTGCTTCCTCACAAGCCACTGTTGATACGCAGCTTCCTCGGTAATGCCCTGTTCTCTAGCATTCCGTCTTATAGTGCGCATCGCATTGCGAGAGGGGCCGGAGACGCCTGTTTCCTCACGATGGGCTTTATTACTTGCGCTGAGAATCCACCAAGCCAACGGCATTAGGATCACGCCGATAAGTACGCTGATTTCCATATTCTGGCCTCACGAGCGTTGCGGGGTTAGCGTAACTTAGGCACCCTCGTATCGGAAGCGGAGCGACTTAGATTCCTTCGCTTTTTAGGGGCTGACAAAACTTCCTCGCAACTCTCCCCGTTATTTCGCTCGCGAGCTTGAAGAGCTCTTCCCGGTCTTCTGTTTCCTTTTAGTGGAAGGCGGAGAATGGAACGCTCGGGCCTTTTCCTGAGCCAATTCAAAGGCACGAACGCCCGACATCAATTCGCTGTCTCCGCGTTGTTGTTGGACTAGCTGATCTACGAGCATGGAGGCTACAGCTTGTAATGCACCCTTTCGGATAGTCTGTAGAGCGTCTGACCTATCGGCGGTTCCGTCCTCATCCCATCTAGTTCGGGTTGCCTCATCTATTTCGGTTACCCAAGGGCGATGCTCCTCAAATGCCTTTTCAGGATTCAGACACGCCTGAACTTCATGAAAGGGCGGATAGTGTCCATGTGAATCGAAATAGCCGCTGTAAGCCTTGGTGCATTCGACCAGTTGCTGAGCCAAAAGGGGAGAACCAGCGCCCCGCACAATTCGAAGCAGGTTGGCAGCCAACTCCCTCAGGCAGGCTTTGAGGTGCTCAGCGTCCGCCCGCCTTCGAAGCTCTATCTCCGTCTGTTCACTGACGACCTGGAGGGGCATGTATCGCTCCAAAACTTGATCCGCCGATTGCCTCCCACTTTAGGGCCTTCCCGAGGCAGCTCAAGCCTAGGAGAAGAACCTGCCCGAAAGTGCCCCAGTGTTAAGCATCACTGATGTAGTGGCAGTTTCAACGAGCCCGCCCAGGCCGCTCTTATGGCCTATACTCGCACGTATGCGCGTACTGCTCCGAAAACGCAGTATGGTTTTTGCGCTCTTCGGCCTTCGAAACTCCAATAACTTCCCCTTTTTAGGGACTCAAGAAACTCAAAGAGAGCGAGATAGGTCCTCCTTCTGGCTCATAAAGGCGGAAAGGCTCTGAAGGGTGCGCAGAAGCGGAAACGTAGGATCGCTCTCCTCTGACGCGAGCTGCGTTTCCTCATGCCATTTCACCACGTAGGTGAGAAGCGCGTTCGCTCCAGCATGAGTGGTCGGACACGTCGTTACCAAACGGCGAAGGGCGCGGTACTCAGACCAAGCCATCCGGTCTCGCCATGTCTCGGCAGTCGATAGACCACACTCGCCTGCGGAAGCACTTGTGTCCCTAATTAGGCTCTCAAGCTCGGAGCACGCGGACACAGCGGCCTCATGACGAGCGGCGGCCAATACATGCTCCCGAATAGCGTCGAGTATCGGATCTGATGAGCTGCGAGATATCGCAGAGAGCATTCTAGACATGAGCGCCCCCTTCCTGCGAGACGAGAGCAAGGACGCCATCAATCAACAGCACCAAATTGTGTGCAATGCCATCTTCGGCTGGTGCGTCTTGCTTCGTCCATAGGTAGGGAAAGCCCCATTGCTTAGTTGCGTGGGCGTGCACCGCCAAACCTTCGACGGTCTTTGGAATCAAACTTCTGATGTCATCCACCAAGTCGCTGAGCGGACCACAGAACGAGTCTTGTTGCTCGTACCAATAGGAAAGCCTGCTTTCGATACGCGCCTTCGCCTTTGCGGTCTCCCATCGCTCTGCGATGATAAGAAGGTTGCGCGCCTTGCTGACTAGATCGGCATATTCCGCGCCCGTCGCCTCCCAGCGCGGGACAAGTCGCTGGAGACCATCGACCGTCCACTGGTCCGAGCTCTGAGATGACACCCCGTCCCAAGGGACAGTGCGCTTTTCTAGACGGTGAGGGCCATTCCAACGCCAGACAATAGGCTCGGCAAGCTCGCGAGGCATGGGGCCGCAGAGACGTTGATAGGTAGCCTTTGCTTCGACGTATTTTGCGTCTGCTGCCTGGAAGGCAGTAAGCACCTCGTCGAAATGCCCCTTGAGGTTAAGTAGCTGCGCGTCAGGGTGAGGCTCTGAGGCTAACACCGAGACCGGAACGCAACCGACCGGCAGGGCAGCCGCCGAAGCAATCGAGACTAGGGCACGGCGAGAGATAGCTTTGGTCATGGGAAAGCTCCTTACATTCCGACTGCAGAGTGGGGGAGAGATGGATGGGCTGCGACGGCCCAAAGCTCAAAGGTGTCGGCATATTCGCCGGGGCTTGTCACAGTGCCCGGTGTGACAGCTGCAGCGGTAAGGCAGCGCATTTCATAAATCTGCGCTTCGCCCTTCGCTTCGGACCAGACAGCACGGAGAGCAAGACGAAGCTCGTTCCGGTAGCTCGATCCAAATTTGGATTGGTCGCGACGAGCGCGGCGGTGAGCTTCTCGCATGATGGCCGAGACATTGAATCGACCTGAGGAGATGAAGAGAAGGCGGTCGGTGAGAACGGCGGGTGACATTGGGAACCTTGTGATTTCATCCAATGTCAGATAAAATATCTTACGTTAAATCAAAGTCAAGATGAAATATCTCATGTCATATAAAATATCAAACATCAGCCCTCATCAAAGCCGCGCCGCTCGTGCCTTGTTAGACTGGAGCCGAGGCGATCTAGCTGAACGATCTAAGGTCTCGAATGCGACGCTAGCCGACTTTGAGGCGGGCAAGCGGGTGCCCTATGACCGCACGATTGCGGATATTGTGAAGGCATTCGAAGATGCGGGCCTTCAGTTCATCCCCGAGAACGGAGGAGGGGCCGGTGTACGGTTTAGAGATAGGAAATAGCCAACGCGCCAGGCAGGAAATTGTGGCTTGACGCCACGCGTTACATGGCACATATAAGAAACAACACGGCCGGCCCCTCTGCAATGCAAGGGTCGGCCTTCTTGTATCTGGACGTGTCTTGGCTATCTACAACAAGCCATATCTCTCAGTTCCCGATCAAATAGCGCTCCTTCGGAGCCGTGGGATGGAGATTCCCGACACGCAAAAGGCCCACGAGTACCTTACTCGAATCGGCTATTATCGTCTCAGCGCATATTGGTATCCGTTTCGGGAAACGGTCCTCAAGGCCGACGGTACCGTGCAAGCTCTTGATACCTTCAAGCCCGACACTTCTTTCAAAACTGCGGTTGATCTCTACGCCTTTGATAAGGCATTGCGGCTCCAATTGTTAGATGTCTTAGAGCGGATTGAAATTGCTGTAAGGACAAGCGTTTCCCTTAGACTAGGGGCCTACGATCCATTCGCGCATCGCAACGGCGCATTCTTGGACGGTCGTTTCGCGAGACCTGATCCCAAGACGGGAAGGGTTAAGCACAGCGAATGGCTTCAAAAACTGGACGACAAAGAAGTGAGCTCAAAGGAAGAGTTCGCCGATCACTTCCGCACTAAGTACCATGGTTCACATATGCCCGTATGGATTGCGGTTGAGTTGCTCGACTTCGGTCCACTCTCACATTTTCTAGCAGGCATGCGGTGGGTCGATAAATCGGCTATCGCAACTCAATATGGCGTTCCTAAGCCCGACCTCTTTGTGAGTTGGATCCGCGCCTTGTCCGTCGCCCGGAATGTGTGTGCGCATCATGCGCGTCTTTGGAATAAGCCGCTCGTTGATCAACCGAAGATGCCTGCGCACAATGAAATCCCAATTCTGGACCACCTAGTTCGTAGTCCGTATCGAAATACTCGCCTCTATGCCGCCTGTGCCCTGGCGCGTTATATGTTGCTGGTCGTCAATCCTCGGACGAAGTGGCCATCGAGGTTAAAGGAACATCTCAAAACTTTTCCTCGGAATCCTCACATCTCTCTACAGTCCAGCGGATTCCCGAGAGACTGGGAAAATCTCCCCCTTTGGCAATAAATCACTTTTTATGACCACGCAGGAATTCGGATTTAGGGCTTAGCGCTGCCCTTGGCCCGAAGCTGCTTGAGGGCTGGGCTATCACCATACCTCACTTCGCCGCACGCCGTGCGGGCATAAGCCCATCCTATCGGGTCGGAAGGATCAGGAAGGTAGAAGTAAAGGGATACGGATTCCCGCGCCTCTAACCGCCGGGGCCACGGCTTCCCATCGATGATGATGGGCTTTGTGATTGCAGCCCGTTCCCCCTTCTTGATCGTGTTTCCGTTGAGTGTGAAACCCACCTCATCGACCGTTAGTGCGAAGTTGCTCGAGTTGAGGACTTCAATGGCGAACATCGGCTCACCTGATGCCGGGAGCGCATGGACCGGCCGAACAGAGAGACGCACTCGCCGAGCACTCATGGCGTTCCATGTGTTCATGATGCCAAGGCCTGCACCAAGGACGGCGGCACTAAGGGTGATGTAGTCCTTCCAAGGAAGTGCGTTCAGATCAATCACAGAAGAGCCAGAGCACAGTAGTGGAGCTTATTCGAGCCTAGAGGCCCGAGAGGACACTCTGCAAGGGCCATCGCGTTCAATCCACGGTTAGTGACGCGCTATCCCCCTCGTTGTTCTTATCAAAGGATACCTCGGGGCGCGCCATTGGTCGGCGATTCTAAGTCGAAACCACCTTCCCCCCCATCCGCCAAGACCACAGAGACCCCTTAATTGTCCATGTTGTTCAAGGCGTCACGCACATCGTGGCGAGAGACCAGTCGCCCCAATCAACCAATCCTCTTGCTGTAGGTGCCGCCTGTCATGCCGGAGCCCGAAATACTCGCAGAGGCCACGGAATCCGCCGAACATGCCCTGGAGTGTGCCCGCGTGCCGTTGAGGCGCTCCCAGTGCCGCGCCTGGAACTCTACCCGCAATGCCGCCCAACTGTGCTGCGAGGTTCACCAATGCATTCGGCCATATGAACTGTCTGCGCTAGAGCGTACTGGGAACGTATCCCATCTAACAATCCAAACTGGGAATATCTGGTGCCCGAAGCACGCGTCCTTGAACTCGTGCAGTCATGACCGAGTGAGTCGGCGACCCTCGCATCTTAAATCGTAGAAGGGTGTCTCCTCTCCCTTTCTGAGCAAACTCGGTCAATATCTATCAACCTTCGTTCTTGAATTCTCGGTTGCGCTCTGCAAATGCAGCCATACCGTTCGTAGTTGACGCCACCAGCCGCAGAAGAACCCACCAGAGATAAAAGCCCATTTCTCCATTCAATGATCTCTCATCGAGCAGGCCGTGGGCAATGGAGTTGCGCAGATTCGGTCCGAGCCGCCCCGCCAGTAGCGTGCGTAGCTCGTAAAGCATGTCTTCACCCAGAACTTCCAGCAACTTCTCATGTTCGAGAATCTTTCCAAGCAACCAGACATCCTCAACGCCATTCGCATCGAAGTTCCGAGTGACAACACCGTGTTGTTCCAGGACGTGCCGAAGACCATTCTCAGCCTGCGGGACAAGGATATGAAGAGCCGTCGAGAAGTCGAATTGAAAACCAGCAACGATCCCCTTTACGAAGAGTGACAGACGATCTTCAGGAATGATTCGGCTGTCTTTGATGAGAGGTTCGATAGCGTCCTCATCAACTATGTGCTCATCACGGATGACGCGTACGGCGGGTGCAAGTACAGCATGGACATGAAAGTGCCTGTGTATGCGGGCCTGCTCGTCCATGAACCCCTCAACAGCCTGATCCTCCTGCTTAGGATCGCCTGTTCCAACAGGAGGTCGCACAGCGATCTTACGCCCTGCCGCATCGAATATGTCAGCTTGGAATAGCGACTGGAGGGGATAAGCTCTCATCCGTTCGAGAGCGTCCTCTCGCAGCTTGACTGGATCAAGTAGCGAGAGTGCCATCGCGAATTGGAAGAATGCGTCATCCAGAGTTAGGTCCCGAAAGTGCTTCTGCACAAGCTCGACCTCGGCGCGAATGTCGATCTCATCCGTCGAGGCAGTCTTCATTTCTTGGAGCGTCTGTCGCCCCGCTTCGGCAAGATGCGCCTGAAGCTCTGGCACACGAGCGCGGAGGGATGCCCGCTCACGAAACGCCTTAACAGCCTCCTGCCAGAAGTGGTGTGCGCTGATGAACGATCCAGCGGCCTCCAGCGCTTCTGCGTCCGCCACAAAGCTTTCAGCGCGAGAGCAAAGGGCTGCTTCTGCATCCTCTGACCGCCCAGCGCGGCGAAGGAGGCGTGCTTGAATGGCAAAGTGACTTCGCGCTCGCTCGCTGTCTCCTGATGCTCGGGCCGTCTGTGCGATCTTGCCCGCGATCTCAGCAAGGGTCCCAAAGTTCCCGAACCGGAACTCCTCCAGAAGCTTCATAGCCTTCAGACTGAAATAGAGCGGGTCCTGACCATCATAATATAGAATACGAGCCTCTATGTGAGCGAGTACCTGCTCCGGAAGCTCTCCTTTCGGCTCGATCTGGCGGGCCAACCGTACGGCCCGCTCGTAACGCTCCATAGCAGGAACCCAATGCTTGGGGTCTTCCAGGCGGGTAGCCGAAGCCACATAGGCATCCACCGCACTGCGAGCCGCAGTAATGTCACGGCGGCGAAGCCAGAGCACATCGCCTATACGTGCGCGGTACTCAGAATCATCGACTACCCCGAGGGTCTCGGCCAGTCCTTCAAGGTGATCCGCCGTGATGTCGTCGGGAATCATGCTTCGTTTGCCATCCATTACAAGCATCGGATGGAAGGGCTCAACAGCATCACCAGGGCGAAAGTGGAAACCAAAGATTTGACTCAGGACATCCCATCCGGAGTTCGGCATTGCCGAATGCCGCTCCTGAAATCCAGCGGCATACGTATGGCACTCCAGTTTCATCGAAGAAGAGACAACCTCTGCGATGGCCCCACCGGCAGGCAGGGGTACAACATGGTTTTCGCCCGAGTCGCTGATGGTGCTCATAAGCCCTAGTCCAAACTGGCCCACTTTAGTGTAATGTGACACTTTACAGTTAATATGTAAAGTGTCACATTACAGGCTGTGATCTCTAGCAAGGCCCGTTGCGATGTCAGACAAATCAACCACAAAGATTAAAGCAGCAGCATCGAGAGCCGCCCCTCACATTCATCCAGGCCAGTATGTTCGGGATACTATTCTAACTCCGAGGGCTATGTCCGTGACGGCTGCGGCAGACCTTGTTGGTGTCAGTCGACCGGCCTTCTCCAACTTCCTCAATGGCAAGGTTGCCACTACGCAGGAAATGGCATCGCGAATTGAGCGCGCCTTTAATTTGCCCGCCCAGACGATTTTGGACATGCAGGCTGCCTACGACGCAGCCCAAACCAAAGCCAAGGGAGCGCCAGCCAACACGAAGGCGTACGTTCCGCCATTCTTGACCATAAAAGCGAACGACATCGAGACATGGGCCTCGCAGAATATCTCCGCGCGCACGCGCCTTTCAGTCCTACTCCGTACCCTCGCCCATTCGACAGGGGTTGGATTGAAGAAAGTCGATTTTCCCGGCAACGACGATGCTCAGCGGCCTGGATGGGATGGCTTTGTCGAGGCCACTGAAGGCACACCTTGGATTCCTGATGGCACTTCAGGTTGGGAGTTTGGCGTCAACGTAGATATCAAGGGCAAAGCGGACAGCGACTTCGCAAAGAGCGTGAAGGCAACCAAGAAGGCCGACAGAGACAACACGACCTTCATGTTTGTCACGCCACGACGATGGGCAGGAAAGAGTGCTTGGGTAGAGGAGATGAAGGCTAAGGGGCTCTGGAGGGACGTGCGGGCGTACGACTCCAGCGATCTGGAGCAATGGTTAGAGCAGTCACTGTCAGGCCAAGCGTGGTTCGCGAATGAGACAATGCGCCCATCTGAGGGAGTTCGCTCCCTCGATCAGTGCTGGTCCGACTGGGTAGGTGCAACCAATCCACCGCTCGTGCCGGACTTGTTCGACTCCGCAATCTCCGCTGCCAAGAAAACAGCAGTTTCGCGTCTGTCAAAGGAACCTGAAGGGCCAACAATCATCGGAGCGGATTCTGTTGAAGAAGCCCTGGCGTTTCTCTCCCAGTTGTTCAGTGATAGAGGCGGCGAGGAACTGGCACTTCACCGTGACCGTGTCCTTGTCTTTGATCAACCCGGCATTCTTCCCCGATTGGCACAAGGTGCTCAGAACTTCATTCCTGTGGCTTTTACCCGTGATGTTGAACGTGAATTGGCACCTCTTGCTCGTTCCGTTCATACCATTATCATCTATCCGCGAAATGCCGCGCCTGACCCCCACATCGTACTTGAACCCTTGAGTCACGAGGCATTTGGCTCAGCTTTGGAAGGTATGGGATTTAATCGTGACGACGTTGCTAGGTACAGCAACGCTTCCGGTCGTTCGCTCACGGTCCTTCGACGGCAACTCTCGACAACCCCGGCAGTTCGGAAGCCCGAATGGGCTGTAGATCATACAACTGCCGGGAAGCTGATCCCATTCCTGTTGGCTGGCGCGTGGAACTCTCGGACTCAAGCCGACCAAACCGTGTTGACGCTACTGACCAATGACGAGCCGTATGAGGTGCTGGAGAAGGAGTGCCAACGCTTAGCGCAGATTAATGACGCACCACTCTGGTCTGTCGGAACGTATCGGGGTGTAATCTCAAAAATTGACCTGTTGTTTGCCATTGCTGGATCAATCACAGCCCAAGACTTAACTCGGTACTTCGAAACAGCGAAGATCGTTTTGGGCGAAGATGATCCCAGTCTGGACCTACCTGAGAGCGCCCGTTGGGCAGCTTCAATTTACGGCACGTCGCGCGAAATGTCTGCGGCACTCCGGGACGGCATATCCGAAACTTTGGTATTGCTCGCTGTGCATGGCAACCATCTCTTTAAAACTCGTCTCGGGATAGACGTGGAAGCATTAGCGGCACAGTTTGTCCGTGATCTCCTCACACCACTGACGTTACGTATCCTTGAAGCGCACGACCGGGACCTTCCTACCTATGCGGAGGTTGCCCCCGAGGAGTTCCTGTCAATCCTTGAACGCGATCTAAGAAGTGAGGAGGCTGCTGCGCTTCGGTTGATGCGCCCTGTCAATGCTGACACAGGTTTTTTCGGAAGTTGCCCCCGAACCGGCCTGCTCTGGGCACTTGAAGGGCTGGCCTGGAATCCGGAGACACTCCCACGGTCTGCTCTTATTCTGGCTCAACTCGCCCAAGTTGAGATCAACGATAACTGGGTCAATAAACCGATAAACTCCTTGTTGTCGATTTTCAGAGTGTGGATGCCACAGACAGCAGCTAATCGCGACATACGCCTAAACGTAATCAAACTCCTGACAGAAAAGTATCCTGCTGTTGCCTGGAAAATCTGCATTGAGCAGTTGAATACGGGCGATAAGTTCGGCGACTACAGCCATAAACCCCGGTGGCGCCCTGATGGATATGGCTTCGGTGAGCCTTTCACAGCATGGGAACCTATTATGGAATTTATGAGCGAGATGGTCGCCCTGGTTCTAGGTTGGAAGAATCATTCACGTGAGATGCTTTGCGACCTCATCGAGCATCTGCACGATCTTTCCGAAGGTGATCAAGCAAAAGTATGGGAGTTAATTCTATCGTGGGCCAACGCTGGAGCTTCCGATTCAGATAGAGCAATTGTGCGAGAGAAAATACGCGTCACGGTTATGTCGCGACGAGGTCTGAAGCGATCCAAAGAAACGAATTTTGCAAGCCTAACTAAAGCAGCCAAGGCTGCCTACCAGACGCTTGAGCCTGCCGATCTTCTCACTAAGCACGCATGGCTGTTCCGAACACAGTGGGTAGACGAGTCGGCTGACGAACTCCTCGATGAAAATATGGACCTTCAACTGCGCGAGGAGCGCATCAAGCAACTACGTATCGAAGCGCTGCGCGAGATCATACAACAACAGGAGCTACCCGGAGTTCTTGAACTTGCCGGTATGGGTGAGGCATCGTCTACAATTGGATGGCTTTTAGCAAAGGATATCTTACCCCAGGAAGGGATAAACAATCTTCTCCTTATGGCACTACCATTGGCTGCGATCAAGAAATCTGGCGGCATAAAAGACCTAATTGCTGGAGCTTTAGGGGGCCTCGCTGATGAGGCGAAACGTGTGAGTGTGCTGAAGTCAGTCAAGGAGCAAATATCAGACTCAGAAATGGTTCAACTGCTGCTGCTTGCGCCATTCTGTCGAAGAACGTGGCAGATAGTTGATGAGTTGGAGGATACCTATCAGCAGGCATACTGGAATGATGTTCCAGCGGGCTGGCCTCTCGAATCTGACGAGGAAAACCGGGAGGCTGTTGAGCGTCTGCTTGCAGCGCAGCGACCTCGGGCGGCCTTCGCATTTATTAAACGGCGGCTAGAGGTCGCTCCAACTTCCGTCTTGTTCCAGGTACTTTCCGAATGTTTGAAGGATGGAAAGGATCAGCCAGGGCATTATCAGCTTGATCAATACCACCTTGAAGAGGCTTTCACGCTTATCGACAAGGACCCAGAACTCACATTGGAGCAGAAGGCCAGTCTCGAATTTTCTTTCATTGACGTTCTTGCAAAACCGGGAAGCAGGCGGAAAAGCTACGGAATTCCCAACCTTGAGAGATATGTCGAGGTTCACCCTGAATTCTTCGTGCGGGCGATTGTTTTGAGATACAAACGGCGGGATCGTGATGAGGACCCGCAGGAATGGAGAGTTGATCCAGAGACTGCTGAACAATTCGCCAAGAAGGCTTACAAGTTGCTCGATGGCATCGAGCGCGTCCCTGGCCACAACAATCTCGGCGAACTCGATTCTGTACTCCTGGCTAAGTGGGTAAAATCTGTTCGAGATGCCTGCTCGGAGCTTAGTAGGTCAGAAATCGGAGACGTTTGCCTAGGCAAGCTATTTTCCTATGCTCCCGTAGGTCAGGATGGTATCTGGCCGTGCGAGCCTGTGCGAGATGTCATGGAAGACATCCAATCGGAAAGTATTTCCGAAGGTGCATATACCGGCTTGTATAACGCGCGAGGAATGCACTGGCGCGGTGAAGGTGGAGATCAAGAGCGGGAGTTGGCTAGAAAATATCGGGCTTGGGCTAACGCTCTGCATTACTCCCATCCCTTTGTGGCCTCTACAGTGCTGACCAATCTCGCAAAGACCTATGAGGATCAAGCGAGCCGAGAAGACGCGGAAGCTGGCATCAGAAGACGCCTCCGTTGAATGCCCAAGAGGGCTCCAAATCCTTACGATGCATTGCGAATTTAACGTACCAGAGGACTACCTATTGGCCCCGATAGGTCGCACAAATTATTTGCGTGATACGTAATCTATACACACATCGCTCCGATAAGGCTTTCAATAGAGATTGTCGAAGAAGCTTAGGCTTCTGAACCGAGGGTTGGGTTCCACCCTCGGCTCAGAAATTATTTGACAGATTTCGATTCCATGAGACCGTCGTCCAGTATGCAATTGCATCGGAGACGCTCTTGGGTCCAGCGCTGCCACGAAACACGCTCCGTCGACAACGTCCAGTGCAAGGGTGGGTTCTGAGTAAGCTCCTTGCTTGTGACGAGGCATTTCCAGGCACTCTCCGTCGCTACATCACAGCTTCGCCTCTTCGTGCGCAACTCATTGCACTCGTACTGTGCGAACTTGATTTGGGTTGCTCTGATATTATCGCATCACGCCTTCGTTCTCTGAGCAACCTGACAGGATTGGCGTTCACTGAGTCCCTGGCGCTCATTGCTTACACAATCTTGCACCGCCGGGTTCGAGATATCGTCCGGCACCTCTATCCGAATGCCGAGGGACTTGTGGGTGTCCTTGCAAAGATTGGAGACGAACCTCTTTCCGAAGAGAACTATCGTCTCATGGTCGAAATACACACGCAGCCTCAACATCGTGCTCGTCTTTCGGCTCTGCGGCATGTTCCGCGTGTTCCCGCTCGCGCATTTGCTATTTTAATGGCTCTTGAGCCGCCCTACGTGTCTATCAAGCTGGTGAAGCGGCTTGCTTCCATCCATCAGGTCAAAGATTTTCAGCGCTCCATTGAATTGATTAAGCGCGTCGTACCAACAGCCAACGATGATGTGCTTGTTGCCTCACTTGAGAGTTTAGAAACCGGGGAAAACCTTGGGAACTGGATTCAGCGCTGGCTTGATCGCGCATCGCACTTTTGGATTGAGCCGCCCTTGCTGGACACTTCCGAATTCGCTGTACTCGCAAATGCTGACGCGATGAGAGAAGCAGGCCACCGGTTCGAAAACTGTTTGGTGACAAAAGTTGCTTTTGTAGCTCTCGGACGCAGTTTATTCCTGGAGTATCTCGCCCATCCCTGCATCATCGAGCTTGAGCATCTCGACATTGGTTGGGCATTCCATGCAATTCATGAAAAATCCAACCTTCCGGTCAATCCTGCAATCACACGACAGGTGCTCAAGAAGTTAAATACGGCAGGAATTCGCATCCCGGCCCGCCATTTTCAGGCATCTTGCTACAATCGGGTTGCGGAATTGGCTAACATTTTCGACCTGAGCCGTGACGATTTTGGAGTGGGCGATGAAGAGGATGAATTCGCGCACAAACTTGCTTTTGATGTATCTTACGCTGCGTAAGAGCGTTCTCACCCATCAGCCTGCTTATCGTTCAGCGTCCTTCTAGGTCCCCTGCGCTTGCTGGCACGCTTCCTTGTCAGCGTGTCGCTGTCCGGTCGGGAAGGGAAATCGCGAAAAAGAGCAGTGATCTCAATATCAAGTGCCAATGCAAGATGCCAAAGCGTGACAATCGTAGGGTTTCGATTTCCCGCTTCGAGAGCGCTTATATGAGCCCGATCCACGCCAATTCGGTCGGCGACCTCTTGCTGAGTCAAGTTTGCGTCTAAACGCAATTGCCTGACGTTCTCACCAATTTTCTGCCGCACATCCATTCCGGGATGTGACGGCTTTGTGCGCTTTATTGCGACGCGATATAATGCACGTTATAAGATGCTATATATTGCACCTATCCCATCAAGGAGAGGGGCAAAGCTATCTGGAGCGCCGATGATCACCACATCACCTAAAGTCATCGCCATTGGCCTCTTCAGGTTCACTATTTTTCCGGGCGACCAAATCAACTCCGGTTACCACTTTGGCGATCTCGACGGAGACGGTCGCTTGGATATGGTCATCGGCGGATGGGCTTATGGCAGCGACCCGACTGGTCCGGACAACGCTGCCACACGCCTTTTGGTGCTGAAGCAGGACGCATCGGGTGGTTTCACGGAGTTTAGCGGCCTTTCCGGCACTGTCATCGCTGGGACATGGCAGCCCCTGGTCGCTGATTTCAACGGAGACGGAAAGGGCGACATCGGTGTTGCCGGATTCACCGACTTCCCAGTTACACCTGTGCGCTCGACCTTCCTCATCTCTGGTGCGTCCGGCTATACGCGCGTGGATTATGAGGACCGCATCTCGGCACATGGTGCCAATCTTGCCGACGTAAATGGCGACGGGCTGATGGATGTCATCACGGCAACCTACAGCGCTGTCGATTCAGCAACAGGAAACCCTCGCACCTCCGACCAGTATTTCCTCAGCCAGAACGGCGCAAACCCGATTGCGATCTGGAACACTCCCGACGCCAATCCGGTCAATCGCTCACCCGGTGGATCGGCGGTAGCGGCAGGCGATCTGGACAACGATGGTCAGGTGGACTTCGTGATCGGTGATGCCATCGATACCAGCATCCCGCTCTATGATGATGCTGGCTACTTCCAGCGTGCCGACATTCTAATCATGAAGGGCAATGGTACGGGGATGGTGAATGGCACAAAGGTTGCCAAGATCACCCCTTACTTCGAGACCCATCACGATGGTCTCTCGCCCATCGACTTCGGCACTGGCGAATTGTTTCAGGAGACGTATAGCCACGATGTCCGCACCATGATTGCGGACTTTGACGGGGATGGCCTGAATGACATCCTGACTCTGAGCACCAACTATTCGCTCGGTGAGAATGCCTCGGCTATCCGTATCTACAAGAACCAGGGTAGCTTCAACTTCGTTGATATAACGGACACTTGGCTGCCGGAGTACCAGAACAACTGGACTGCCGACTACAGCCTTCAGGTTCGTGATTTCGACGGCAATGGGACCATCGATTTGGCGATTGCCGAGGAAGGCAATGGAGCCACACATGGCAATGCGATCTTCCTTAATGACGGATCGGGTCGCCTGCACCTTGCTGTTCGGGACGAGTACCTGACATGGGCGAACACGTTTAAGAACGCCGCTGGCGTCTGGATCGACAATGTCCCGCGCTTCATCCCATACCTGACCGCGAATGGGACAGTGAACTTCCAAGTCCTGCGTGACAACGTCTTCCTGCCGGATGGAACCC
Source organism: Microvirga flavescens (assembly GCF_003290125.1). Classification (GTDB taxonomy): domain Bacteria; phylum Pseudomonadota; class Alphaproteobacteria; order Rhizobiales; family Beijerinckiaceae; genus Microvirga; species Microvirga flavescens. The sequence goes on along the minus strand of NZ_QMKH01000001.1, from coordinate 839,174 downwards.
GGTCGAGCGTCTATGGCACCCTGAACACGAACATCAACTTCAATAGCGACTTCACCACTGCCATCACAGCGAATGGGACGGCTGGAGGCGACCGTCTCACAGGGTGGGCGGGAGACGACACCTTCCTGGGTCTTGCCGGGGCCGATACCCTCAACGGTGGCTTGGGAAGCGACACGGCTTCCTACGCCGGAGCCACTGCGGGCGTGACCGCCAACCTGTCCAACTCGACTACAAATACTGGGAACGCGGCTGGAGATCAGTACATTAGCATCGAGAATCTGACTGGAAGCTCGTTCGCTGACATTCTGGTTGGGGACAACGCCAACAACGTTCTGAATGGCGGGGCGGGGGACGACCACCTCGAAGGCGGGCTCGGCGATGATACCTATTATGTCGATGGCGCTGGAGATCAAGTGGTTGAGACCGCGACCGCCGGAAACGCGGACACCGTTTATACGACGGTCAGCTACACGTTGGGAGCTTATGTTGAGCGGCTCTTCGCTCAAGGTTCGGATGCGGTCAGTCTCGTTGGCAACGACCTGAACAACACCATCACCGGCAACGCTGCTGTCAATACCCTTTATGGTCAAGCCGGAAACGATACTCTCAATGGCGGGGCAGGCGCTGACCTGATGAACGGCGGGATCGGCAATGACACGTACTACGTGGACAATGCCGGGGATCGGGTGATCGAGACCTCTACTGGGGGTGCTGCCGACACCATTTACAGCAGCGTTAGTCTGACCTTGGCGTCTTACGTTGAACGGCTTTACAGTTCTGGCACAGGAGCGGTCAATCTCACCGGCAACAGCCTTAACAACGTGATCACTGGAAATGCTGGCGCTAACCGCATCAACGGCGGCACTGGTAATGATACGATCAATGGTGGGCTTGGTAACGACCGTCTGACTGGCGGATCAGGTTCGGACAAATTCGTATTCAATACGACGCTGAACAAGTACTCAAACGTGGACACGATCACCGACTTTAGTGTGAAATACGATACGATCTACCTGGAGAACGCCATCTTCACCAAGCTAGGGAAGAATGGAACGCTCAGGTCCGGCTATTTCTGGATCGGCACAAAGGCGCATGATGGTGATGATCGGATCATCTACAACAAGGGCACGGGTGCACTCTACTATGATCCGGACGGCACCGGTCGTGCAGCCATGGTGAAGATCGCGAGCCTCTCGAAGGGGCTGAAGATGACCTATGCGGATTTCTACGTCATCTAAAGAATCGCAAACTGTCACTGATAAGCGACATCTTAGCTACTTGCACCTAGGAGGGAGTGGCTAAGAGCCACTCTCAGTTGCCAAGTGCTACCCTAGCCATTTCGGCAAGCTGCTCGTTGGTGTTGAAGGCTCTGCCACTGAAATGAGGAGCCAAGACAATGCGAGTGCCTTTGTCATCTGCAATCTCAAAGAGTCCTTGCTTTCGCCAAGGCGTCCCTTCGAAGAGCTTCTTATAGTGATCCCAGCGCTCCTTGCCATAGCACACTATGATTTCCCGCCGGAATTGCTGGATCAGGTCTCGAAGCATTGCTATCCGTTTGGGAAGCATGCCTTTGAGATACTCGTCCCGGTTTGAATATCTGCCGTAAGGAGAGTAGAGCCAATCAGTCGCTTTGTTGTGCGGATAGGGCAAGAGTTCAGTGAGTAACGTATCACCATTGGCAATGCCCAATTTTTTGGCTTGATACTCATTACGTTTACCGGAACTCAGGTCGATTATGCCTTCACGCCGAAGCATGAGGTCACACATGGCTCGCCATGTGCGCTGCCCTTTCCGAGCGCCACCCTGTAGCTCTATGACTGGGTCATAAGTTGAGCGGCGGATCAGGTCCTCTTCCAAGTCCTGGTCAGAAGCCAGTCCCTCCTCCATGCCAATAAAAACGACCGGCGCATCATGCCTGCCATATCCAATGAATGACTCGATCCTGTCCCAGTCGATCTGCGGTTTAGTGCTCAAGTCTTTACTCCCTTTAGAACCAGTATTGCACATGGTTCGCGCCTCTCAAGAGTCGGACTGTTCTCTGAGTCAAATCAGGAGATTGCTTCGGGATTCACTCTGCACCTTCTGCTTACAGTTAGTTTCCGAAAGACAAGCTGTTCGTACTCCGATTGCGTTGGTCGGCTTTCGCTAGAAGCTATTAACTGTTGCCAAAAATTCTTCAATTTTTGGACTGCTGATCGGGTGATGGAAATACAAATTGTTTGACGTGCAAAAAGTCCGTGCGAGAATTGTTCTTAATTGCACGGGAGTTTTTGGATGGATGCAGGTCGGAAGTTCGGGTATTCGCGAGTATCAACTTCCGACCAGGACTGGTCTCTTCAACTCGATGCCTTGATCAAGGCTGGTGTGGATGACCGGGACATCTACCGAGAGAAAGCGTCGGGCGCGAAGCGGGATCGGACCGAACTGCGTCGCATGATCGATCAGCTTCGCCCAGGGGATCAGGCGACGGTCTACCGTCTCGACCGGCTTGCACGTTCCCAGCTTCACTTGCTCCAAATCGTTGAAGAGATCGAGGCGAGGGGAGCAAAGTTAGTTTCGGTCATGGACAACATCGACACGAGCACTGCAACCGGAAAGATGGTTGTCGGTGTGTTGGCTGTCTTGGCCGAATTCGAGCGCAACCTTCTTCTCGAACGCAGTGCGGCAGGTCGAGCCATCGCCCGGCAGCGCCAAACTCGCTTTGGCCGACCTCCCAAAATCACTGATGCTCTGATCCGGCAGGTGATGCTTGCCCATGACGATCCGGCCACCACTGTCCCAGAGACATGTCGGATTTTGGGCATCAGCAGGTCTAGCTACTATGCGGCTCTCAGGGCAGGGCAGCGCGAAGCCATGGAACCGGCAGAAGCCGCATAATTGGGTCCAAACTAACTTTGGAAAGTTAGTTTGGACGGTTCAGACGGTCCAGGAGGCCGTCTCAGCCCTTGATCCAGTGGCCAGAAACTAAGTTTGAGGGCCAGAGGCTAATGCCTCCAGCCCTGCTGATTGGCCTTCCATCGCTCTCAATCACTCGATCCTCTCGTGATTGCTTGCATTTCAGGCCATCAGCGGTGATCTAATTTTGCTCATTATGCAGATCACTTCATTCTGCTTCACATCCTAGATGGCCCTCTCTCTCCCCCTCCACCGCGTGGCAAGAACGTGCAGTGGAAGAGGAGATGAGGTTCACATCCTGAGTGGAATTCTAACCTTCTAGGTCAGCCACGCGGCCTTTTTACAGGCGGCTGGAGGTTGCCCGGTCCCAGCATGTAGCGGCTTCTTCTCGGCCAGTCCCGCCTAGTTGTGAGAGTTTGGGATGGTCAACTCAATGTGTGTTTGTGCGGCCCAATGATCTTCTTCGAGATCATAGCCGGGTTTCAGAGCACCTTTTGCATTGGCTGGTCTTGCCTCCCGGGCGGACTTATAGCCCAACGGTTGGCGATCATGTAATCGCTGCTCATGCCCCTGACCGACCTAGAAGATCAGGGACATGCGAAGAGGCGTCAGATTGGTCAGGACGCACTTCTCCTCTTTTTAGATGCCTTCTTGCAAAGCGGCTTTTCAGCCCTTTGCCGAGCAGCCGTTACTCATCTGCCATCATGGGCGATGATGTCCGTCTCGGTCGGTCACTCTCCTCGCGTCTGGTCTGCGGCTTATGGCAGTGCGCCATGCCTCGTATGTTGTCCCAGATAGCGGCTTCGGGGTGGAGTCGCCCCTGTAACTCCTGAGTGATATGAAGGAGAAGCTGCTTCGAAAGCGTATCTCCTATATATTTATTCTCTCATAGAGCTATCGCAAAAAGCAATTTTCTTGATCTTTGTTTCAAGGGCTTATGTTGCCTTTGCCAGCACCATTTTGCCGTCCGATCTAAGTTCCAGTCTGTGCTGACTTCCGTTCGGCAGTGCTAATTCGCTGCCAAATCGGGATGAATTGATCCGGGGAACCAATGCATCGCGCAGGCTTTCTGCCTTGAGGTGCTTATAGTGCTTCTCGATCATTTCGACTGACGTGCCGCAGTTCGTCGCGATGATGTCCGAGCTAATACCTGCCTTGAGTAGGTGCGTGATATAGGTATGACGGCAAATATAAAGAGGCTCTGAACTAAGCTCCTGGCCAAACTTAAGTCGTCGCATCACGCCTTTGAAGCTGTTGTTCATATCATTCACAATCCCGCCCCCAACATGAGGCCAGAGCGATGCCTCGCCTTCAATAGGAAAGCCAAACTCTGTGAGCATGGAGCGCAAAGATGCGATGACTTTAACTGACTCGGGAAGACAATTTACGACCCTTGGGCCCGTCTTACCGCTTCCACAAGGGGTGATGACAATGATCTCTCGACCATCTGAGAGGCGCGCGGTTTGAATGTCCTTCCACTTGAGGTCATTAACCTCAGCGCCCGGCCTCAGACCGGAAGCCAGCATCAATTTGACTCTATGTGCCATGAGCCTTCGCTCGTAGTTCCGGCCTTTTCCCTGCTCTCCGTGTTTAGAAACGCGGGCTTTTTCCTTTTCTTCCCAAGCATAAAACTCGCGATTCAGGATTGTCGTTTGCTCGTCCGTAAGGGCTGCGCGCTTCCAGTCGTTTTCCGCTTGCGCCTTTTTGTTTGATCGACGGCGAGGGAGGTGCCTGATTTCAGCGACCACCTCATCACTGACCCACTTTTCAATTTGATTGCTGCCCCAGGTAAGAGCACCCACAAAGTAAGTTTTCTCTCTTTGCAGTGTGCTAACGGTCGGCGGCTTCTCCTTCGTGGGGGCCGTAATCGTGGCAGTGCCCCTCTTATAGGTGCGGAACGCTGGTGCTTCGATATGCTTAGATTTCCGCCATTCCTCCCATCGGTAGAAGGTTTGGCGGTTAAGTTGACCCAAAGAGATCGTGCGCCAAAAAGGAACTAAATTCCTCATTATGGCGGAAATCTCTGGTTTCACACTTTTATCGCCCAAAGCCAGTTTTTGGTTCAGTCCCTCAAGATATGCTTCGAGCAAATCGCTGACACTGGGACCGGAGATGTGGATCGGTGCGCCTTGTTGCACTCTGTGCAGAAGGTCCTTGTGTTGCCGCTGAGCAATATCCTTGGCAAGCCAATAACTATCTGTTCGTGTTGAGTTACGAACCCTCTCCTTGGGCGAAAAGACATGATCTGCATAAATGAAACGTGACCTTGGATTTTTGTACAAGGCAAGGCCGGGCTTAATTTGAAATCGCCCAGTCTGATGGAAGTGCATTTCTTCAACAGAGCGGCTTTTTGAGCTTTTGGCGCTGGTTCTGGGCATCAGGGCGGCAGGTTGATTAGGTGTGCCAGGAGTGTGCCATGTCGATTTTGGGGAGTGTTTATTCGTTAATTGATGCTTCATAAAAAGGGATTTCAGTAAACATGTTGTTTCCCTTAGAACTTAAGAAGTTCAATCTAATGTTGTCTATAAATAAAATCCGACGGCATGCAAAGTAATACTGTATGTATTACGCTCCGAAGGCAAAGGTCACACGTTCGAATCGTGTCGGGTGCGCCATTACCAAGCCCTTGTCGAGCTTAGGTTTTAAGCGCTAAGGTCAAGCTTCGGAATCTGATTTAGCAAGCCCCTTCACAACCTTCATTGTCGAAACGCTAGACCTGTGAGCTAGCGTTGATAGGATATTATGCTCAGCAACAGGCAGGATCCGGATGAAGCTGAGCTTCCAGTTATCACATCTTTCCATTACCGACTTCCCAACCATTGAGGTGCCGAAGTTTTCTCTGATCACCGGCCTAAATGGCTCTGGGAAAAGTCATCTGCTGCAAGCCATCCTAGCCGGGGCGGTCACAACTGATGCTGCACCACATCACCGAGCGGGTCAGACCACAGAGATTAGGTATTTCGATGCGTCATCTGGCGCTCAGGTGAATACCCTGACTGACGCGGAGTTCACGCAACAATATGGGCCTGCCCCATGGGACTTTGTGAACCAAGCACTTGAGAGTGCCGGCGTAGATTTTATGATAAATGCCCCAAATCTAGACAACTACATTCCCTATGAACCACACCTAACGAAGAAATCATCAGGCATTGAAGTCAAATTTCAACACCTTTCGTCGGGCGAAAAGGTGCTCATGTCTTTCGCGTTCTGTGTCTATTACGCATCAGATCGGCGGCAGGTCGCCGTGTATCCTAAAGTCATCCTGCTGGATGAAATCGACGCGCCCCTGCATCCGTCGATGTCCAAGAGTGTAGTAGGTACGATCATCAACATTCTGGTCGATCAGTTTGAAATCCATGTGATTGCAACCACGCATTCTCCCTCAACCGTTGCAATAGCACCTGAAGAATCCATCTACATTATGCGTCCCGGTGTGCCCGGACTTCATAAGACCAGCAAAGCTGAAGCCTTGAATGCTCTTACAGTAGGAGTTCCGACCCTTTCCATCTCATTTGATGGTCGCAGGCAAGTCTTTGTCGAAAGCCCCGCTGACGCGATCACGTATGAACTGCTTTACAAGGTTCTTAAACCGACGCTTGCCTCTCAGAGGTCTTTAGAATTCATATCAACCGTGAGCAAAGATGGTGCCGCGGTCAACACAGGATGCGACGTTGTAGTGCGGCTTGTGAATGAGCTGAGCGATGCCGGGAACACCTCTGTGTTCGGGCTTCTCGACTGGGACGGCAGGAGAACCTCTGACACTAGATTGCACGTGCTTGCAGAGGGGCGGCGAAACGGGCTTGAGAATGTCATTCTTGACCCGTTGTTGATTGCGGCACTTATTGCGCGATCAACACCGAACTTAAAGACGGCAATCGGGATCGACGCTCAAGCGAGTTATTTAACGTTCATATCTTATGATCAGCAGCAGCTACAGTCTGTGGTTAGGTGTGTTTGCCAAGCTGTTCTCGGTGAGAAACCTACAAGTGAGATCGAATGCGAGTACGTTGGTGGCATAAAGCTGATGATCGACGAACGGTATCTTACGACCGATGATCACGCCCTTGAGGAAATGATACTAACCGCGTTTCCCAAACTAAACAGTGTCGCAAAAAGGCAGGCAGGCAAGCTCATGCAGTACGTGATCGAGCACATCTTGTCAGATAAGCGCGATTTTATGCCAATTGAAGTGAAGCAACTTTTTGAGCGCCTGCTAGATCTGCCGGCACATTAGGCTTCGGCCCACCCGGATAGTTTTTCGCGTAGCCAAGCCTGCGTTACTCAGGTGCCAAACGCGATAGCCTGCACCGGTATAAGCTTCAACGACTTTGCCCCCTATTCCGCCGGCGTAACCTTCACCGCCCCTCCCGGCGCTCCGAACCGCACGGGCCGGAAGACGAAGTAGGCGAAAAAGGAGGGCGGCGACGGCGAGCGTCAGGACGGCGGTGCAGATGGTTCGGAGGACAACCGGCGCCAGAAGACCACTGGCATCCCGACAAGAGCCGCCCGCCCTACATGAACATAATACAGCCGCGGTTCATGGCCCGCAGTGATCGAAACTGCCGAGGGGCGAAAGGTTCAGCAACATGAAATGGATGGCGTGGTCCCTCATCCTCATCGCGCTCACGCTCTTCGGGGTGCGCGCCTACGATTCCCAGCGCGGCGCGCCGCTCGCGCCGTGGCACACCTTCGTGCCGGAGGAGTTGGGCAAGGAGGATCTCGATCATGCCGATTGGGCCGCTTACCTGAAGGCCGAGCAATCCATTTTCGACAGCGTGCGGAGCGAGGTGACGCAAAAGCTCGACCCGCAGGAGCGGATTGCGGACAATCGCTATTTCGACGGCAGCCCCGTTCATCCCGGACGCTTCGCCAAAGATTGGAACCGCTCCTTCATTCTCGAGCCCGAAGGCGCGCCGAGGGGAGCGGTTGTCCTGCTGCACGGCCTGACGGATGCGCCCTACAGCCTGCGCCATGTCGCGCGGCTCTATCGCGAGCACGGCTTCGTATCGGTGGGGATCAGGCTTCCCGCACACGGCACCGTGCCCGGCGCGCTGACGGATGTGGAGTGGGAGGACTGGCTTGCGGCGACGCGGCTTGCGGTGCGTGAGGCGCGGCGGAACATCGGCCCGTCAAAGCCGCTTCACATCGTCGGCTATTCCAACGGCGGCGCGCTCACGCTGAAATACGCGCTCGATGCTCTCGACGATGACAGGCTCACCCGGGCGGACAGGCTGGTTTTGATTTCGCCGATGGTCGGCGTCACGGCCTTCGCGCGCTTTGCGGGGCTCGCTGGCTTACCCGCTTACTTCCCGCGCTTCGCGAAAGCGGCGTGGCTCAGCGTTCTGCCGGAGTTCAACCCGTTCAAGTACAACTCCTTTCCCGTCAACGCGGCGCGCCAATCCTACCTCCTGACGGCGGCGTTGCAGGAACGGCTTTCCGCGAAGGCGAAAGAGGGCCGTTTGCGGGAACTGCCGCCTATCCTCACCTTCCAATCGGTGATGGATTTCACGGTGAGCACGCGCGCGGTCGTCTCCGCGCTCTACGATCTTCTGCCTGTGAACGACAACGAGATCGTTCTGTTCGATCTCAACCGCGCGGCGGATCTTGGACCGCTTCTCAGCCCTTCCGCCGAGACCGCCCTCTCACGCATTCTGCCGCCGGCGCCAAGGCGCTATGGCACCATCGTCGTTACCAATGCCGGCCCCGGCGATACGAACGCCGTCGCGCAGATCACGCCGGCAGGTGCGACGGAAACGAGCGTCCACCCTCTCGGTCTTGCCTATCCGCGCGACATCTATTCGCTTTCGCATGTGGCGCTGCCGTTTCCAGTCGACGATTCCCTCTACGGCCTTGCGCCCGAGGGCGATGCCGATTTCGGGCTGCATTTGGGAACGCTGGCCGCGCGGGGCGAGCGCGGAGTGCTGGTGAGCGATCTCGACACGCTGATGCGGATCAACTCCAATCCGTTCTATCCGCAGATGGCCGCGCGTATCGCGCAAACCATCGCCGCCGATCTTGCCCGAAAGAACGCGCCCTGAAATCCATCAAGCCGCCGGGCGGTCGCCGAGCCAGTCCTCGACATAGAACCGCAGCACGCCGACGCGGGCGATGGCGAGGAGCGGCGTCGCAAGCGCCATACCCATGACGCCGAAGGCCGCGCCGAGAATGACGACGCCGACCAATGTCCATGCGGGCGGTACCTGCACGGCCTCCCGGTGCACGAGGGGGCCGATGACATAGCCGTCGAGATTTTGAATCACGAAGTAGATCGCCATCGCCCAGGCGAGCATCGGCGTTCCGAGCGGCATGGCCACGAGCGCCACGGGTACGCCCGCAACGAGCGGCCCGATATAGGGAATGAAATTCGACAGGCCCGCCTGCAGCGCAAGCAGGAACGCACTGGGCAAACCCAGGAGGTAGAAGGCGAGCCACAGGGTGAGCATCACGAGCGCCGTGCGCACGAGCTGGCCGAGAAGCCAGCCGCGCATGACATAACCCATCTCGCCCATGATCTCGCGCACCCGCCCGCGATAGCTCACGGGCACGAGGCAGAGAAGACCGGCGCGATAACCTTCCGGATGGGCCGCGAGGAACAGGCCGAGAAACGCGATGAAGATCGTGTTTACGAGGATGGCCGAGGCAGTGCCGAGCGCCGTCTGCGCATGACCGAAGAGAATGCCCGGCTCGGGCAGCAGGTGGAAGAAATCGCGTGCGCCCTCCGGCCCGAGAATGTCGATGCCGTAACTCTCGAACTTCTTCTGCAGCACGTCGAGCTGGGCATCCATGACGCGCAGGAGCATGCGCGCCTGCTCGGGCACCTGCCCGATGCCCCGCACGAGCGCGAACACCACGAGGCCGGTGAGGGCGGTGACCACGAGGGACAGCCGCCACGCCCTGCCGATGGGCAGCACCGGCGCGAGCGCGCGCGTGCAGGCATCGAGGAAGGTGGCGAAAAGGGCGGCGGCGAAAATCAGGAGCAGGCTGCCCGCGTTGAGCCAGGCAAACGCAAGACCGAGCAACACCACGATGACCGTGAGAGGCGTCGAGAGGCCGCTCCATAAAGACTTGCCGCGCGGGGCAGCGTCCGTCGAAGCCGGCTGTCGAATGTCGGTCTGCATGAATGCGCCTCCAGCCCCTCTGTCCTATCAACATAAGGCGATCCGCCGCATTCGCACCAGCCCCGGGCTGCGAGGACAGGCGGCATGCTCACTCGTCCCCGCTTTGGCTTGCGGCCAAACTTTGTGTAGCATGGCCCTCTCCAGCTTTTGCGGGTGGGGTTGGCGATGCTCGAAGCGTTGAGGCGACTGCAGAAGACCCTGCAGGTGGAAAAGCTCCGGGAATTCAAACGGCGCGTCTCCTTCGGGGACCTCATCACCGACCGCTGGGAGAACGCGCGCGAATACGGCTTCGGGGAAGGCTCCTCCTGCTACGACAATGTCCTGATCCTCGGCGACGTCGCGGTGGGGGCGCACACCTGGATCGGCCCGAACGTCATTCTGGACGGTACGGGCGGGCTGAGCATCGGCGATCATTGCTCGATCTCGGCGGGCGTGCAGATCTACTCCCACGATACCGTCCGGCGCAGCGTCACGTTAGGCCGCGAGCCCATCGCCTACGCGCAGACGACGATCGGCCACGGCGTCTATATCGGCCCCAACACGATCATCACGAAGGGCGTCACCATCGGCGATGCCGCCGTCATCGGGGCAATGTCCTTCGTCAACAAGGATGTTCCGGCCCGCACGAAAGTCTGGGGCGCGCCTGCACAAGTCGTCGGCGAGGTCGATGTTTGATCACGCCACGCGGATCCTGACCCCCGACAACGCCCCGTTCGCGATGGCTGCATTGCTGACGGCGATAATGTGGCGCGCGGGCCAGGGGCGGTGATCGAGAACCGAATGCTCGTCGAACGCCGTCACCTCGTAGAGCGCGTTCTCCTGCGGGTGATAGTAGAAGAACCGGTATCCGTAAGCCGCGATCTTCGCGTACCACGGCAGGGAGGGAAGGCCGAGCAGCAGGATCAGGATGTCCGCGCGGCCTTCGGCAAGGAAGCTCTCCGCGCCTTCCAGAACCTGCGGCTCGAAACCGGAAACGTTCACCTTCAGCACGGAGAGATGGCCAACGCCCGCGCGTTCAAGCTCTCCTGACAACGTGCGGACCGCAACGCGCTCACCGGTTCCACTTGCATTGCCGAGGTGGCCCATCCAGGTGCATCCTGCGGTCTCAAAAATCGATTCCCCATCGGCGTTCGACAAGGCGAGGCGATGGACCTTCACGCGCTCGGTGATGCCGTTGCGCGCGATGTTGTGCTCAAGCGTTGCGACATTGGCGGCGCTCGGCTCGAAGGCGTGCACCATCGCAACAGGCAGGCGCGCCGCGAAAACGGCGAACTGCCCGATGGCCGCGCCCACATCCGCGACGACCCAATCAGGCCGCGAAACCTTTCGCAGGAAGGCGTATTCAGGATCGATCAGATCCCCGAACATGACGAGGATCGGTGGGAACTGGCTGGGATAGGCAAAGTCCAGAACCGGCCCCGAACGGAGCGCGACGCTCGCGTGGGCAGGGCGCCACAAGCGCAACGCCGTGAGCCTTGCCGCGCCTCTGATGGTCTCTTTCAAGCCGACGGCGCGCAGGCCCCAGCGCAGCTTGTAGGCAGCGGATTGCAGGCGGGCGGAGGTGGTCGCAAGCCGTACCTGTTCAGTCATGACCTCCTCCAACTGCGGCGGGATGGTCCTTGGGCGTTGCTCTGCCTGTGCCGCGCCTTTTCACGCGCGAATCCCCTTCGGTTTTCGCGTCCAGAATCCAGGCCCCGCTGCCGAGGAGAAACAGGAACAGCACGTAGACCGCGTTCCAGAAATGAACCGTCCATCCCACCAGAAAGAACCCGGTCATGGAAATGAGGTAGGCCGTCCTGTACTCGGTGAGTCTGTCGCCAAGACCCTTCTTGAGGCCGACGGTCACGAAAAGCGAGATGAACGCGAGCATCATCATGAACGCGGCGGGCAGACCGTAGATGATGGCGTGATAGAGCCAGAACATGTCGATGCTCGGCGGCATCCAGGAGGGTCGCTCCCAACGCTCAAAGCCGACACCGAAAACCGGATGACTAAGCGCCGATGCGGAACCGAACCGCCAGATGAGAACGCGGTAATAGGCCGAGACTTCATCGAACGAGAAATGCGTCATGAAGAATTCGGGCACGGACTGGTTGGAGACCACTTCGACGAAAAGGTACATCACCAGAACCAGTCCCCACATCACCTTCCAGCGGTCCTTGAACTTGTGGAGAACGCGGTTCCAGGTGAGCAGCATGCCCTGCGCGACAACGGCGCTCGTGGGCCCCGCCGACATCGAAAGGAAGGATGTGATGATGACTATCATCGACCGCCAGGAGCGTTGCCACACCGGCTTCTGATAACCGAGCACGAGATAGACCGGGGCGAGGATGCAGCCTGTCGCGACACCGAACAGGATCGGATGCTCGTAATACCCCTGCACGCGGCGCATGCCCCAGCGCGGATCGTAATTCGTATCCACCGGCGTCGGCATCACCATGCCGAATAATTCCAGCGCGATGTTGCGGCTCGTCACCGATTCGATGACCGCGAACGGGAAGGTGAAGGCGACGATTTTGAAGAGAAGCGAGATGACGTTGTAGAAATCGTCCGCATCGCGAATATAGCAGCGGGCCAGGAGATACGAGCCCGCCGTCTCGATGAACAGGATGGCGCTGGGTTGCAGGGTCGCGCTGACCCCGTAGTTGGCCGCAAGACTGAGCCCGCACCAGAGCGCATAGGCGATGAGCGCGAAATCGGCAGTCCTGATCCTTCCGGCTTTTCCCGAAAGCCACATGATCAGCGTCGGCACGAGAGTCGCAAGCAACACCAGACGGTAGGCCGAGGCCCGCACGGGGCCGAGCTGAATGATCCAGGGGATGACCAGCGACACAAGGAAAAGAGTAACGGGCCAGGGCAGCTTCTTTCGCCGGCGCGCCTGTTCGTGCCGAACCTCTTCCGCGGCGCCGCCCCTTCTCGGCCTGCCGGTCCGGCGGTTCGCTTTTTGTGTCCGCTCCGGCTTTGCGCGGATCGAGGGCGAGTCCATCTCTTTCCCATCGATCCGGGGGCGCATCACGACAAGGCTTTCCTGAGCGCGGAGACGACTTCGTCCTGCATCTCCTCCGTCATCTGGTGGAACAGCGGCAGGAGGATGCTGCCTTTGTGGGCGCGCTCGGACTCAGGCAGGGGAAAGCGCAGCTCGGCATCGGCATAGGCGGGCTCGAGATGAATGCACATGATGCCGCGGCGGGTGGCGACGCCCCGGTCGAGCATCTCCTGCATCACATGGGCCTGCTGCGCGCCCTCGGGCAGGCGCACGCAATAGCTCTGCCAGTTCGTCCTCGCCCAGTCCGGCTCCTCGGGCGCGATGACGCCGGGAACATCTGCGAGCATTTCACGATAAGTGTCGGCAAGTTCGCGCCTGCGGGCGACGATGTCGTCGAGCTTTTTGAGCTGCGCCCGCCCGATAGCGGCCTGCACGTCGGTGAGGCGGTAGTTGAAGCCCGTGACCGGATATTCCTCGAAGATCACCTTGGGACTGTTGTGGCGCACCGAGTCGGGCACGCTCATGCCGTGTTGCCGCCACAGGCGAAACCGGCGGTCGAATTCGACATTCGAGGTCGTCAGCACGCCGCCGTCGCCGACCGTGAGCAATTTGCGCGGATGCAGCGAGAAGCAGGCAACGTCTCCGAGCGGCTGCCCGATCCTTTGCCATTCTCCATCGATGAGGATTTCGGAGCCGATGGCGCAGGCGGCATCCTCCACGATTGCAAGCCCATGCTCGCGGGCCAGCGGCAGGAAAGCCTCCATGTCACAGGGCATGCCCATCTGATGGATGCACATGATGGCCTTGGTGCGCTCTGTAATGGCGGCCTCGACCTTTTCCGGGTCCATCGTGAAGGTCGCCGGGTCGATATCCACGAAAACCGGCACGGCCCCGCACTGACGCGCCGCGTTCGCGCAGGCGATGAAGGTGTGGCTCGCCATGATGACCTCGTCGCCCGGACCGACGCCGACGGCGAGCAGCGCGAGGTGAAGGGCGACCGTGCAGTTCGAAACCGCGCAAGCGTGGTCCGCCCCCACCGCCGTCGCGAATTCGTTCTCGAAAGCGGCGACTTCGGGCCCTTGCGAGAGCCATCCGGACATCACCACGGCGGCGGCCGCATCGGCCTCGCTCTGCCCGATATAGGGAGCCATGATCGGGATCATCAGGCGACACCCCTTTCGTCCTGCCGGAGTGCGCCCCCTTGCCCGCGCCACCACTCGACGAGTTCGCCAAGGCTCGCCGCAACGTCGAGATCCGCTTTGAAGCCGATGAGCTGCGCGGCGGCGCTAGGGTCGCAAAGACGACGCGGCACCGGATTGACGGCGCGCTCCGCCTCGTGAATCGGAACGAGGGCGGGACGTCCCATCGTCTGGGCGAGCATGCGGGCGAGATCGAGAAGCGAGGTTTCCGTTCCGCTTCCTACATTGAGCGCCACATCGGTCGCGGGCGAGATCGCGGCGAGGATGTTGGCGCGCGCCACGTCCCGCACATGCACGAGGTCCATCGTCTGCAGGCCATTGCCGAAGATGATGGGCGCAAGGCCCGCATCGAGCCGCTCCATCCAGCGGATCATCACCTCCGTATAGCGGCCGTGAATATCCATGCGCGGGCCGAATACGTTGAAGTAGCGCAAGGCGACATAGTCGAGGCCGTACATGTCGTTGAACGAACGCAGGAGACCCTCGCCGAATGTCTTCGCCGCGCCGTAAAGCGTGCGGTTGTTATAAGGGTGCTGCCGCTCCGTGGTGGGGAACTCCTCGGCCATTCCATAGATGGAGGCCGAGGATGCCATGACCACCTTGCGCACCTTGCTCTGCACGCAGAGTTCGAGAAGATCGAACGTGGCGTCGACCATCACTTCCATCGCGGCGCGAGGTTCCGCCGCGCAATGGGTGATGCGCAGGGCGGCCTGATGGAACACGGTGTCGATACCATCGACCGCCGTTCTCATCAGCTCCCTGTCGCGGATGTCCCCGACGATCAGGCGGGCGCGTCCGCTCGCGAGCGCGCGGGAGAGATTCTCCGGCCTGCCGCGCACCATGTCGTCGATCACCACGACTTCGCGGCAACCGGCATCGACCAGAAGATCGACGATATGCGACCCGACGAAACCCGCGCCCCCGGTGACGAGGATGCGCTTTCCGCTCAAGACGCTGTGAGAAGGAACCATGGCGATCTCCGATCTTTCGAAAAGACTTTCCTTCAGGCAACCGCGACCTGGTTACGCGCCACGACGCGGGAGAGCGCCTCGACCACCGCGCCCACCTGCTGCTCGGTCATCTCCGGATAAATCGGCAGCGATACGAAATGATCCGCGAGCCATTCGGAAACCGGGAAGCGGGCGGGGCCGGAGACAAGTGCCGCATAGGCGCGCTGCGTATGCACGGGCCGGGGATAGTGAATGCCGGTGGAAACGCCTGCGGAAGACAATTCCGCGCGAACCCTGTCGCGCTCTTCAACGCATATGGCATAGACGTGATAGACGTGATCGCGCCCGGTGGGTTGCGGCGTGCGCACGGGCGTCTTCGCCAGGAGACCGTCATAGAGCGCGGCAATCTGCTGCCGCGCCTGCGTCCAGGCGGGGAGGAAGCGCAGCTTCACCTCCAGAGCCGCCGCCTGAAGGGTATCCATCCTGTAATTGAAGCCGTGGCGAACGTGATTGTACTTGCCGTCCTGCCCCCAGTCGCGCAGGCAACGGAGCGTTGCGGCAAGGTCTGGATCGTCCGTGACGATGGCACCGCCCTCGCCGCATGCGCCGAGGTTCTTGCCGGGGTAGAAGCTGAAGCAACCCATCGTTCCGAAGGTGCCGGCCCTGCGGCCGCCGCACTCGGCCCCGTGGGCCTGCGCCGCATCCTCGATGATGAGAATGCCGTGCCTGTCCGCGATCTCGGAAATCGCATCCATGTCGGCGAGCCGCCCGTGCAGGTGGACAGGCATCACGGCGCGCGTGCGGGGCGTGATTGCCGCCTCGAAGGTCATCGGGTCCATCGTGAAGGTGTCGGGATCGACATCCACGAGAACCGGCGTCGCACCGGCATAGAGAATGGCCGCGACGGTCGCCACGAACGTCATCGGCACCGTTATGACCTCATCGCCGGGCCCAATCCCCGCCGCGAGAAGCGCGAGATGGAGGGCGGACGTGCCGCTGTTGACGGCGATGGCCTCGCGCGCACCACAGAACTGCGCGAAAGCGGTCTCGAAATTCCGGACCGGCTCGCCGAGCACGTAGTCGCAGCTTCTCAGCACATCGAGAACCGCCTCTTCGAGCGGGTCCTGAACGGAACGGTATTGGGCCTTGAGATCGAGAAATGGGATCATGACGCTTCCCTCATGCCTGCGAATTCCACGGGTTGGCCGCGCCGTCCAAGAGATTGGGTCGCCCCTTCGAGAAGCGTCACGACGCGCAGGCCGCTCAGGCCGCTCGTCATGGGCTTCACGCGGTTTTCGACGCATTGGACGAAGTGTTCCACTTCGCTCAGCAGCGCCTCCTTCACGGAGAGCTGCGGCGTCCAGATATCGCCCATGCGATAGTTGAGCCGCATACGGTTGAGCGCTTCCGTGCTGCCGGGAAGATCCGTCTCCCCATCGATGGAAACGCCGCGGTCGTAGACCTTCACCTTTTCGCTCGGCTCAACATCGTCATAGACTATCATGCGGCGGCTTCCGCCGATGAGCGTCTGGCGGATCTTCACCGGCGCGAGCCAGTTCACATTGAAATGCGCCGTCGCGCCGCCTTCGAGGTAATAGGTGATGTGCGCCATGTTCTCGGGGCTGCCCTTGATGTGCCCGGCGCCGGTGGCGGAGACGGCAAGAGGACAAGTGTCGAGCACGAAATCGAGAATGGCGAGATCGTGCACGGCGAGATCCCAGATCACGTTCACGTCCGACTGGAAAAGACCGAGATTGATGCGCGTCGAATCGTAGTAAAAGATTTCGCCCACCGCGCCGCTCGTCACGAGCTCCCTGATCTTCTGCACCGCGCCGGTGTAGACGAAGGTGTGATCGACCATAAGGACGAGCCCGCGCTTCTCCGCCTCTTCGATCAGAATGACCGCCTCCCGCGAGGAGGACGCCATCGGCTTTTCGACGAGAACGTGCTTGCCCGCCCGCAATGCAGCGAGTGCGATGTCGAAATGCTGGCGTGTAGGGGTGGCGACGACAACGGCATCGACCTGCGGATCGGCGATCAGGTCGCCCCAAGTCTCCACGATCTCGGCGGCAGGATAGCGCCCCGCCGCCCTTTTTCGTGCGGCGGGGGAAAAGTCCGCTATCGATGCGAGGCGGCACCCATCCGTTTCCGAAATGCAGCGCGCGAGGTTTGGACCCCAATAACCATAACCGACAACGCCAATCCCGATCATAGCGCCCCTCAGCGTTTTGCGGCCATGCCTGCAAGAGAAAGCTCTGTTGCGGCCCTCATGCGGTCGCGCGCATCCCCGATGATCCGCGCCGGAACACCGGCCACGATGGCGTGGTCGGGAACATCACGCGTGACCACCGCCCCGCAGCCGACAATCGCTCCCTCGCCAATCGTCACGCCGCAAAGGATCGTCGCGTTGGAGCCGATGGAAGCCCGCCGCCGCACCAGGGTCGGCACGAGCTCCCAATCGCTGTCCGTCAGCATCGCTCCGCTTTCGCTCGCGGCGCGTGGATAAAGATCGTTGGTGAACATGACGCCATGCGCGACCATGACCTCGTCCTCGATGACGACTCCTTCGCAGATGAAGGAGTGCGAGGAGATCTTGCATCGCTCGCCGATGGCGCTGTTCTTCTGAATTTCGACAAAGGGCCCGACGCGCGTTCCGGAGCCGACGATACAACCGTAGAGATTGACGAGATCGGGATGTGTGATGACCACATCCTCGCCGAGCGTCACGTTCACTAGAGGCATTCCGTTCACCCGCTTTTGCTTGGTTTCAAGCTAGCTCATCGGCCTGCGAGCGGAAGCATTCATGCGGCTTACTCACTTAGGCGCACGGTGATCCCGTGCCGCCCGTCTCACCCTTAGGTGGTAAGGGTTCCCATCTTGCCGACAGCGATTACGTGCCCAAGCGGAGCAGTTAGAGTGGGCTTCCATGACAAAAGCCAACACGAGCCTACACCGTAAAGGCGATGCCTCAGCGCGAGAATGTTGGTGGCGGCCATGCGCCCTGGCGCGCGGCATCCAGCAACGCGGTTTCCCAACGGCGGCGCTCGCGCTTCCTCGCCGGGAGATGATTGTCGATTTCGAGCTTCAGGGCATGAAAGCCGGAGCGCACTGCATCCGCAAGATTGCGGCGCCCCGGCGCGGCAAGCACTTGCCGGTAGATATCGAGCTGCACCTGCACCGCACGCTCGAGGCTGAAGCGACGGACAACCGTTTCCCGCCCGAACCGGCCAAGAGCTTCGCGGCGGGCAGGGTCGGCAAACAGCGTCTCGATCTGCACGGCAAGGCGCGATGCTCCCGGCGCACTGTCGGCAAGACCATAAAAGCCCTGCCGTAGAAAAAGGTCGAGCGTTGCGGGTTCGAACACCTCCGAGAACGCCTCTTCGCCCTGCACGACGACAGGGCGTCCGATGGAGAGCGCGCGCAGAGCGGAACTGCCCATGCCGATGACGACATCGGCGGCGGCATAAGCGGCGCGCGGGTCTGCTTCTGGCCCGGGCAGCGCGATCACCTCATACCCCCATCGCGCATTGACCGCGCGGGCGCGCTCCATCAACGCCCCGTGAGCCGGCCCACCACCGACAAGGATGAGTTTCACCGGATAGCGCGCCGCCAGCAGATCCGCCGCGTCGATGGCGCGCACGAGGGCGTCGAGCTTGAGGTCGAGAGCAAGGCGGGACACGCTGACGACGAGAAGATCGTCTTTCCCGATCGCATGTTTCTTTCGAAACTCCGACCCGTCGATGCCGGGATGATCGCGCTCGACATCGATGGGCGGCTCGATCACCCAGACATCGCCGCGCTGCACCTTGCGCGCCTCGTCTCCCAGATCTTCCGTGCCCATGATCAGCGGCACCGAGGCGGGCACATAGGGCATCACCGCCATGCTGAGCACCGTGCAAAGCAGCGGAACGCCCAAGGCAAGCCCTGCGCCGTAATGCGCCTCAAGGCAGGTCGACCACTCATAGGCGTGGATCAGATCGATGCGCTCCCGCGCCGCAATGCTCGCAATCTGCGCGATGCGCATGGGCGCGGGCCGCTGGCGCTGCTGATGCGCGGGAAGGAACTTCAGGCCGCGCTCCTCGATATAATCGACCAGCGGTCCCTCGATGCCATAGACCATCACCTCATGACCGGCAACGGCAATGCCGGCAGCAAGATCGATGGCGTTGATCTGGCTGCCGCCGATGGCAAGGTCATGCGGATAGACGAGAATGCGCATGTGCCCCCCCGCTCATGCGACCCAGCGCCGGATGGGAACCGGCAGCAGGTGGGACGGGAAAAACCTGAGAAGGTTGCGCAAGGAATAGAGACCGGTGAGCAAGACACCCGCAACGCCAAGGCCTGTCGCCGGCCATGCGGGCAGGAACAGGAAGCCGCAGAACACCACCGTAGTGGCGGACACGAAAATCGCACCGACCCGCACATTCGCGGACGACCAACGAAAGCCGCTGATCTTGCGCACGATCACGTAGACGAAGGCGGTGTGCCAGACATAAAGCAGACAAAAGGCTGCACCCGCGCCGTCAATTCCAAGGATGTTCACGAGGGGCCAGGCGAGCCCCACATGCACGAACGTTGCCGCCACCTCCGTCGCGAGAAAGAGTTTCTGCTCGCCTTTTGCCAGAAGGATCAGGCCCATCGGCCAGGAGACGACGCGCAGCATCATGCCAAGGCTGACCCAGCGCAACAGGCCCACCGCCGCACGGAACTCGGCGGAATAGAAGATCTCCATCACCAGCGGAGCGAAAACGAGCGTGGCAATCACACCCGGACCCGCGAGCAGCACGCTGACCTGCGCCTGTTCGTTGACAAGGCGGTTGCACTCGGGATTGTCCTTCGCTACCGCCGCGAGGCGCGGATAGAAATCCGCACCAAGCGCCTGCAGGATCACGCCGGTGTAAAGCCCCGCCAGGGCCCAGGCCGCCTGATACATGCCCGCCGCCTCGACCCCATCATGCCGAAGCACGATGATGCGGACGACGTAAGTCGTGCCGAGAGAGAGAAAGCCGGTCAGCATGAAGGCGATGCCGAGCTTCAGGAGCATCGCCGTCTCCGGCAGCATCTGCGAGAGCGGCATCGGCAGGGAATTGATCTTGATCTTGCGGCTGTACCACCATGACGTGAGGATCGAGGCGGCGGCCATCGCGATGAGGGAGGGGACGATGCCGTCCTCACCAAGGAAGTAGATCAACGGAACGGTGAACACCGTGCTGAAGAACGCCGCCAGAATGTTCATGCGGGCAAGGTCCGAGATGCGCCGCATGCCCTGGATCAGCGCGCCCTGCCCGGTCGAGATCAACTTGAAGAACACGGCGATGGCAAGCAGCGCGACGCCGGCGGCCTGCTGCTCGTCTCCAAAAGTGAGCCGGGACACCGGCGCGGCAAACGCCACAAGAAGAGCGCCGCCGAGAAGGCCGAGAATGATTGAGACCCGGCGCAGAACTGTGGCCGTCCGCGCGATCTTCTCCATATCCCCGGAACCCGCCGCTTCCGCGATCTGCCGCACGCCGCTGTTTTGAATGCCCAATCCGGCAAGGCTTTGCGCCAGATCGAAGATTGCGCCGTAGAGACTGATGAGACCGACGCCCGCAGGCCCAAGCAGAACCGCAATCGCCTTGTTGCGAATGATCGAAAAAGCGATGTTCACGACGGAAGAGCCGCCGATCTGCGCCGTCGACTTCAGGATCTGACCATAGGTCTGCCGACCGGGGGTATCTTCCAATGTCATGCGCTGGTGCACCGCCTGTTGGGTTTCGCGACAATCAAACCTGTCCTCCCGCACCTGTGGGGATTTCGAAAGGCGGCTTTGCGGGCGCAAGAGCCGCCCGCAGAACGGCGCGATGGGTCGGGCCCAACATGGCGCGCATGGCTGCGCCAATGACGATGCTGAACTGAAAAGCCGCCGTCGCGAGAGGCCCATGATGGCGGCGGAAATAGCGGATGCGGTTATGCGCCAAAAGCGCCGACAGGCGAGGATTGTCGAGATAATCCCCGCCGATATGCATCATCTCGGCCGAAGGGACGGCGAGAACGAAAAATCCGCTGTCACGCACCTTGCGCAGGTAATCGACCTCTTCGCTGTAGAGAAAGAACGATTCATCCCAATCGCCGACGATGCGTCGCGCTTGCGGTGAGACGGCCAGCGCCGCGCCCGTCACCCATTCGACCGGACCGCCCTTCGCGTAAAGCGCCGGATCGGAGATGACCTCGCTCAGACCCATGCGGATCGCAAGCCCGCCGAGGAGAGCCTCCGACCACCCCGTCAGCACCGACGGCTCCCGGCGCAGAGAAAAAGCGGTGCTGCCGTCCTCATTCAGGATGCGGGGCGCTGTGACGCCCACGGATGGGTCGTTCAGCGGCTCCAGCAACGTGCGCGCCGCGCCCGGTTGCAGGCGGATGTCCGGATTGAGGATCAGCACGCTGCGATCCGGCGCGATGGTCGCTGTCGCGGCATTGATGCCGGCGGCATAACCGGCGTTACGCCCCGTGCTGATGATGCGCGGACGGATCGGATGCGCGCGCGCAATCTCCACGGAGCGATCGGCGGAATCGTTGTCGACGACGACAACCTCGGCATCGTCAATACCCGCAAGGCCCGCAGGCAAAGAATCCAGCAACCCCGCAAGAACCCTGGCGCTGTTGTAGGTGACGATGACGATGGAAATCGGAGAGCAAGGGCGCAGCTCCGGGGGTGACAAACTTGCAAGGTGCTGCGCCGGCACTGCGGCCTCCCTTTCAAAGCTGATGGGACAGGCGTGAAAGAGCGTACCCGCCGCCTTTTGCGGAAGTCCAGAACCCTTCCGGACTATCCGCCACCCGGTCCCTTAGGCACTAATCCCGGTTCCAGCTCCCGACCATGCGAGAGGCATCCCCCGAGTGACACAAGGCCAGCATCTTGCCCGCGCGATAGAACCGGACACGGGTGAGGCAGGAAAAAGCAAGCCACCGCTCATAAAGACCGGAAACCTTGTCGGACCGCATGATGGTGACGATCTCCGCCAACGGCGAGGCCGCCATGACGAGGCTGCGTACGATCCATTTAGCCAAGCCGAAAGCACTGCCATCGACCTTCTCGAATTCGTGCGCGATATGCCTGTCCCATCGCCTGATGAGTTCCGGGAAGGTTCGGCATGACGGCGTGAGCACTCGCACCTCCGGCACGTAGGCGATGGTAACGCCCTGCGCTGTCGCCCGTTGCCCCCACTCGGCATCTTCCATTACCGCAATGCCACCAAAAGGCCCGACTGCTTCGAACACCTCCCGGCGGACAGCCATGTTTCCGGTGGCGGCATAATGGTGCCGTTCAACATAAAGCTGCACGCGATAGCTGAAGACACTCTCGAAAGCCTCGATGGCGGTGAGGTGGTCGGGATCGGCGCGCGCCACGCCGACATCGCCTGCAAGGCAGCCCACATGCGGATTGCGTTCGAAGAAGGAGACGATTCCGCGAAGCCATCCAGCATCGGCCAGGCAATCGGCATCGATGAAAGCGATGATGTCTCCCCGCGCCATGCGCGCGCCGAGATTGCGCGCCGGGCCGGGACCGGGCGTGAGTTCGCGCACCAGGCGCACATCGGCGCAAATTGCCTCCGGCAGTTCATGCGAGCCGTTATCGGAGACGATGATCTCGAACGGAATGCCATCGGCCTCTTGTGCTTTCAGGGCGGCAAGGCATCGGCGGAGGTCATCCGGCTCGTTGAGATGCGGGATGACTACGCTCACCTTCGGGAGCGGAGAGGTTGCCGCCTCCATCATCAGATCGCCGGCATTTGCGAATTGGGGAGAAAGGCTGCGCTCATTGCACGGCCCCGACGGTCGATGAGCCGGTGACCTGCTTCTTCGGTGGCGGCGCGGTGATTGCGACCTTCACCACATCACCCGGCATGAGAGCCGTCGATTCAGACGCGGTGAATTCCTCGGTCTTGTCCTGGCCCTGTCTGACGATGGTGAACGAAAGCTCGGGCTCGACCGCATTCTCGTCCCGCTTCTCGCCGGACGAGGGAATGTCGCTGATGATGAGCACTTTCTTGGCGACGTCTTCCTTGATCTTCAACCGCTCGAGATTAGCCTGCGCGTCCTGCAATTCGGTGGAGACTTCCGTCTGGTGCCTGTCGCGCAAGCTCAGCGCATTGCGCTGGGCCTCGCTCAAATTCTGCCGCGCCCGCATGACGGCGGTTACCTCATCGAGGCGGTTCGATTGCAGATTGGCAACGGCGAACTCCAGCTCGGAACGCCGCGAAACCGTCGCGATGCCGCGCTCCACCAGGGATTTGACGCCCGCAAGTTCTTCACCCACGGTCTTGAGGCGGCTGTCCAGCATCTCCGTCTTCTTGTCGAGAACGCCGATCTCCGCCGTGAACAGGGTCTGCAACTCGGCGAGGTTGTCCAGTTGCCGCTGCAGGCCGTTCCTGCGCGCCTCGAAGATGACCCGCTCCTGAGCCATCACTTCGGCGGCGGTTTTCTCCTTCTCGTGCGAAGTCAGTTCGGTGGGAAAGGTGATCTCGGCAGCGCCCGCGCGCTCGGCCTGCAAGCGGGCGACACGGCCGACGGTCCGCAGGATTTCATCGCGCAGGTTCTGCAATTCGCCCAGCAACCCGATCTCGCCCTTGCCGCCGCCGTCCTGCGCGGCGCGGAACCGGCCTCCGCTCAGGGCCAGAGCCTGAAGGACCGTCATTCCGGGGCGAAACTTGTATTCCCCGGGCGTGGTGATGCTTCCCACCATGTAGATCGGTGGGTACTCCAGAATTTCCACCGTCGCGTCGGGCGTGTTGATGAGCCCGGTCCTGGCCTTGATCTGCTCGGCGATCTTCGCGCCCAGCTCCGCACCGTCGAGCTCGCTGACATTCAGCGCCCCGACCAGAGGCAGCGAAATGGTTCCATTGGCGGCAACGGTGAAGTCCCCGCCGACTGCTTCCCATCGCTGATACTCACCCTTGGAGGGAACCCATTGCACCACGCTCACGCGCAGTTTGGTGTGCGGAGCGAGCCGCTCACCTTCGGCGCGCGCGGAAGGCGGCAATGCGAGAGCGGCAAAGCTTAGCAAAGCCGCTCCTGCGGACTTCCATCCGAATTCACGCGTCACGCACATCTTGCTCGCACTCATTCTGACCGGGCTTCGGCTCCATTATTGGGCGGGGGTTTCTTTTGACAACTCTATCGAAATCGTCATGTGGCGAGCAGTGGCGTAATACTTTCGCGTCAACTGCTTCGCTAGAACTTGGCTTTCAACGCGGGTATTCTCTCCTTTATCAGCAAGGGCAATTTCGAATTTCTGCGGGACTGTCCCTGCTCACGGATTGATGGTTCTGACCTGAGCGAGTGAGCGTGCAATGGGAAATATCGACTTCCGCTTCTACCGATCGATCTTCCTCCGACGCTTCCCCTATTTCGCTGCCATCGCCCTCACCATCGCCTTGATCGGGTTCATCGTCGCCTCCATGCTGCCGCCCGTTTATCGCGCGGAAGCGCAAATCATGGTGGAATCGCCGCAAATTTCGATGGAACTCGCGCGCTCGACCGTGCCGACCGAGATCGTCAAGCAGGTGCAGCTCATCGAATTGCAGATGAAGACCCGCGCGAACCTCCTCGCCATCGCCGACCGCTTCAGCCTTTACGGCGATCGCACGGGGCTTTCCGAGAACGATATTGCCGACGACATGCGCGCGCGAATGAATTTCGAACAGATCCGCTTCGAGACGCAGCGCGCCAGCGACGCGGCAACCGCCTTTGCCGTGACCTTCAAGGCGAAGGACCCGGTTCTCGCGGCTGAGGTCGTGAACGAGTTCGTCAAACTGATCCTGGAAAGGAACACGCTCCAGCGCACGCAGCAGGCCACGGAAACTTCGGCATTCTTCCAGCAGGAAACGGAACGCCTCGGCGCGAAGCTCGGTCAGTTGGAACGCGAAATCCTGGACTTCAAGAGCAATAACAAGGATGCCCTGCCCGAGAGCCTCAGCTTCCGGCGCACGCAGCAGATCGGCCAGCAGGAACGGCTGACGCAGCTTTCCCGAGAAGAAGCGTCGCTGCGCGACGGGCGTTCCAGACTCACGGAAATGTTCTCGGGCACCGGGCGCGTCGCCAGCGCGGCCATGACGCCCGCCGAGCAAACCCTGCAGCAACTGCGCCGGGTCTTGACTGAGCAACGCACGATCTTCTCCGAAGCGAGTCCCGGCCTCGTCGCCCTTCAAGAGCAGATCGCCGCCCTCGAAAAGGCCGTGCAGGCCGAGAGGACGGGCGGCTCCGAAGGCACGACCGGCAAGGCCGTTCCGACGGAACTCGACCTTCAGATTGCCGACATCGACCGGCGGCTGGCCCTCATCGCGGAAGAAAGATCCACCCTCAGCCAGAGCCTGACTGACCTCAACCAGTCGATTGCGGCAACCCCGGCGAACGAAACCGCGCTGAATGCGCTCGAGCGGCAACACCAGAACGTTCAGACGCAATACAACATGGCCGTCGCCAGGCTCGGAGACGCCTCGACCGGGCAACGGATCGAACAGCGCGCCAAGGGCGAGCGGCTGTCGGTGCTGGAGCTGGCGACCCCGCCGCAGCGCCCCATCGGTCCCAAGCGGCTCGCCATCGCGGGCGGCAGCGTGATCGGCGGGCTGGTTCTGGGGCTCGCTTTCATCGTTCTGCTCGAAATCACCAACAAGGGCATCCGCCGGCCCGCGGAACTCATCGAGACGCTGGACATCGAGCCGCTGGCGACGATCCCCTATATCCCCGTGAGAGGTGAAACGTATCCGAGGCGATTGCCGTTAATACCTTCGACACTTCGTCGTTCACTGCGAATGTAGGCGCGGATCATGGATCGCATCACTCAGGCTGCACGCGAAAAGCTGGAACGGGAAAGCGCCCTGGTGACTTTTCCGGATGGAACGATGTCGCATTCAGCGGGGAACGGCGAGCTCTGGACGAAACTTCCACAGATGACGCTCGACCGAAAGCGGGTCGCCCAACGGCGGATCGTCACCATTGACAGGACGGACAAGGCGACGTTCACCTTCGACATTTTGCGCACGAAAATCCTCAAAATCATGCGCCAGAACAACTGGACCTCGATCGCCATCACCTCTCCGACGCAAGGCTGCGGCAAGACGCTGGTTTCCATCAACCTCGCCTTCAGCTTCGCCAACCTGAAGGATTGCCGCACGGTTCTCGTGGATCTCGACCTGCGTCGCCCGCAAGTGGGCAACGTTCTCGGCGCTGAGAAGATCTATTCGATGGAGCGCTTCCTGAAAGGGGAAGCCGCCATCGAGGAATCACTCCTGCGGTGCGGCGAGAACATCGCTGTCGGCACGAATTCGCACCCGGTATCCTATGCCGCCGAGTTGCTGCAGGGCCCCAACACGGCGCCGATTCTCACGAACCTGAAAGAGAAGCTGAAGCCCGACATTCTTCTCTTCGATCTGCCGCCGATGCTCGCCAACGATGACGTTATCGCCTTCCTCCCCAATGTCGATTGCGTGATCCTGGTGGTGGCGGCGGAGACGAGCACGCTTGGCGAGGTGGATGTGTGCGAGCGCAGCCTCGCGCAGGAGACCAACGTTCTCGGCGTCGTGCTGAACAAGTGCGAACACGGGCCCGAGAAGTACGGTTATTGATCCCTAGAAAGGCTTTCCGGTATCGTCCCACACATTCGTGCCGGCCCACCCGGCTCCGATGCGCTCGCAATAGGCGGCGGGGCCGAAAGCGCCGCCACGGGGAAAATACGTCCGCGCGAACCGGTTGCCGGAAACCGTCTCGTCCTTGATGGTGCCGGTGGCCGCGGCGCAATAGAGCGCCCATCCGCCGCCGGCGATCAGGTTGTCGACGATCCGCACATTCACGATGGGGGCGCTGTTCGTGCCCATGATGATCGCCGAGGTCTGCCCGTTGGGATTGCGGATCGTGTTGTGCCGGAGCGTGATGCCGTTGCCGCCGTCCGACTGGAAGCCGTCCGCATGGACCGTCGCCCCATCGGGAAGGGGAGCGACATCGCAGAACGAATCCTCAATCGTCACATTCGTGCCGAAATGCGCGCAATCGGCCCCGTTGTGGAAGTGCACGCGGGTCGCGGTGTAGCCATCGAACGCGATGCCTTTGGTATCGAGATTGCCGCGAAGGTCGATTTCCACATCCGTAATATTCACGCCCGTTACCGAGCGCGAGGCCGTGAAGGTGCGAATCGCATAATAGGGACACCCACCGCGCACCCGCGAGCGCTTGAGGGTGACGTTGTCGGCCTCGATGTAGACACAACCGACAATGTCGAGACCGTCCACCACCGCGCCGGGCTGTGTGATGTGCAGGTCGCCCTCATGGAGAGACAGGACGGTTCCGGGCGGAACGCCTGTATTGGTCGCATCGGGAAAGCCGCAGGCGGAGGGCTTGGGCATGCAATTATTGGTCTGGCGAGCGCTCGGATCGGCGAGGATGGGCGCGGTGCAGAGGATCGAGAGGCCGAGGACCAGCATCGCTTGCGTCATGATCAAGCGGCGACGTCCCGTCTCGGCGCGCTTGCCGCCATTCATGCCGACGCTTTCCTCCTCACAGTTCTCTCAGTGCCCGTTGCCGACCACCATGAAGGATTTCGTCAAAGGACCGATGCGCTCCCGCAGCAGTGCCGCTTCCGGGAAGAGGCCGCGCAGTTGCGATGCGGTGAGCAGCTTGACGCTCTCCACCAGATCCATCGCGTCGTCCCAATTCTTGGCAGGTCCACGAAAGCCGCGCTGACGTTTCATCAACATCGACGCGCGGGTCGATTCCGGCAGCCATTGAAACCCCACTGAGCGGAAATGCGGCTCGACGGGGAACCAGTAATTCGGCGTCTGAATGTAGTAAGCGCGCTGTGATGCGCGAATATGATCCGCCATCGCCTTGACCTTCGGCCATGCGCCCACATGCTCGATGACGGAATTCGAGTGGATCAGGTCATAGTCGTAAGATTCATAGATGTCCTGCGCCGTCGCATCGCCGACGACATATTCGCAAAGTTCGTTCTTCTCCTCGGTCGGCTCGTCGACATTGGCGACGATGATCGTGACCTTGCCGCGCCGCTCGTTGAGATAATCGTCGTCCAGGGCCCAGTAATAGTGCGTTCCGCCAATATCCAGAATGCGGCAAGAGCCTTTCTTGTCGATGATATCCTGAATGAGCCGGTTGACGATCTGGAATCGCCGCCGCCGCATGATCGAAGGAATAGAATTGCGGTTGTTGTAGGGTAGTTCGGTCATGTGAGGCTCCCGCACTGGAAGCACCAGTCCGAGCATGCCGCGACCCGATGATCTGTCATGCCTTCCAACCCTCCGACGCCTTTCGCCCAAAGCAGATCCTCCGGGCATTCACCACTCAAAGCTGTGCCTGATGACGGGCCGAGGCAAGCGGCCCAAAAGTGGTAACCACGCGGTCTTCTGTTTCGGATCACCCGTCACGACCGTTCTTCTTGCTCCATGACACGCGCAGCTCGTGAGTGAGGAGTTCCTCCAGGGTGTAATCCCTCAACTCCCCCATCCGGTGCAGAGATTGCGCCAACGGCTCCAGCGCCTCCGCCTTCGGTTGGCTCAGTTCAATTGTCGGGTCAAAGAGGTTTGCGCCGACATGCTCGCGCCACTCGCTCAGGCGCAGCTTGTTGAGCCATGCGTTACCAGCGACCTTGCTCGCCTCTGTGGGGCGCAGATGCGCCCAATAGGGAATGTCGCTCCGGTCGCCGCCGTAAAGACGCGGGTCGAGGGAACCGGTTTCGCTGCTGTAGAGCTGCACCGTGAAATACCCGACGCCGCCGGGCTTCAGAACCCGGTTCATTTCCTCAAGCGCGCGCGGAACATCGGGAACGCATTGCAGCACCGAGGAGCAATACACGAAATCGAAACTGCCCGATGCTAGCCGAATGTCCATGACATCCATTTGCTGTACGGACAAATCATTGGCCGTGCGGCCAAGTTCGTCGAACAGGGCCCGGCTGTACATCGCATCGAGGCCAAGCGCCTTGCGAGCCAGAGTCTTGACCGTGCGGTTGGCGCCGTTCTCGCGCGCCATCTTCAGGTAGGGCCAGGGCGACCAACCCTTGGCGATGACATCGAGATCGATGCCCGTGACGCGGTTCCGGCGGGCGAGCCATGCCGATTGGATCTGCTGCTGACCCGTGCCGATGTCGAGGACGTCGAGGCCTTCCAGCGCCAGACCGTAGCGGGCGCGCAAAGTTTCTTCGAGCTCATCCATCACCTCGATGACCTGTTTTACCCGCGAGGCGGCGTTCGTGGCGTGCCACTGGCGCAAACGCCAGGCCTCCCGCGCTTTAGTCATCAAAGTCGTGTTGCTGGTGTAGGACTTCGACATGGGCGCATTGGTCCTCAGCGGCGGCATGACGACATGACCGGTCAATCTTGCGAGCCGCCCCCTGCCGAGACAAGCATCCCAAAGGAGGTAGCCTGAGCGCAGCTGCTTCAGCCCTGCTCACGCGGCTACGCAGTAAAGCGCAGTAATTGGCTTTTTGAAGGGGTTAACATTTCTGCGGTTTTTAAACCAACATCGCGACGAATATTCGCCACGATGTCGCCATTATTGCTGTTTCGCTTCACGAAACCCTCGATTCCGGCCAAGCTGGCCTGGAATCACAAAGAACTGTCCATTCATCACAAGACCCGACGGTCAAGCCGTGTGTATTCCGGACTACCACTTTAGAGCTTGGCTTTGAGATTTTGAGTTCTTCGGTGGTCTCATCGGTCGTCGGGTCGTCCAACGATAGTCAGCTCGTGTTGTGTGCCAGCTGGCGGTCCCTCCTTACGGCTCGTCCGACTTAAAGTCATTTTCGAATAGCTTACGTAAGGTAAGGATTTATTATGGCAACTGTTTCGACTTCGGCGCTTTCGGGGTTTCCTAACGCGACTAATACTGGTGTTCCCGCCGGCGTGACTTTGACCCCCTCGGGCGGCCTCGTCATCAACACTCCCGGCGTGACCATCAAGAACCTCGACATCAAGGGCATGGTGACCATCAATGCCCAGAACGTGACGCTGGAAAACTGCAAGATCACGGCCAGCAGCTGGGCAGTGGTCAACATCCTGGCGTCAGGCGCCACCATCAAGAATTGCGAAATCGACGGCATGGCTGCCGAGGGCATTCGCGGCATCAGCGGCGGCGGCACCTTCATCGGCAACAACATCCACAATGTGGAAGACGGTATTTACGTCAACAAGTCGGGCACGGTGATCCAGGATAATTACATCCACGATCTGCAGTCCAACTGGTCCGGCCCGCATTACGACGGCATCCAGATCGACGGCGGCGTTTCGAACGTCACGATCAAGCACAACACCGTCATCAACGATCACACCGACACGTCGGCGATCATGATCGACAACTACTTCGGCTCGACCACGAACATCACGATCGACGGCAACTACCTCGCCGGCGGCGGTTACACCGTCTACTCCGACGCTCAGTTCAACAGCGGCGGCACGGTCAGCGGCGTCTCCCTGACCAACAACTATCTCGGCAAGGGCCACTGGGGTTACTACTCCTTCCAGAAGAACTCGCCGTACCTCTCGGGCAACACCGAAGGCGTTCTCGGCGGCACGCCCGACTCGACGCCGTCCACGCCCACCAACCCGACGACACCCACGACGCCGACCACCCCGGACCCGACGACACCCGATCCGGTCCCGTCGACGCCCGATACGCCCGGAACGGTCACCAAGGTCATCAAGGGCACCAATGGCGCCAATGTCCTGACGGGCACCTCCGGCCTCGACAAGATCCTTGCCTACGGTGGAAACGACACGCTGAACGGCAAGGGCGGGAACGACATTCTCAGCGGCGGCACGGGTCGTGACACCTTCGTCTTCGACACCAAGCCGAACAAGACCACGAATGTCGACACGATCACGGACTTCAACCCGAAGTACGACACGATCCACCTTCAGGACTCTGTCTTCACGGGTCTCAAGGCCGGCGCGCTGGCCGCGAGCGAGTTCCGGATCGGAACCAAGGCTCTCGATGCCAACGACCACATCATCTACAACAACAAGACCGGCGCGCTTCTCTACGACGCGGACGGCAACGGTTCGGGCGCTGCGGTTCAGTTCGCAACGGTCAGCAACCTCGCCAAGCTCACGGCAGCCGACTTCTTCGTGATCTAAAGATCCGATTGGCTTAACGACTAAGAACGGCCCCGGTTCACGCCGGGGCCGTTCTTTTTGTAGAAGCGGAGCGCTCGCTTCTCAGCGGCGGATGAAGGCCCATTCCGCAAGCCGTGCCAAAAGCGTCCCGATCAGAACTCCTGTCGCCTTGACGAAATAATCGTGCCAATGTCCATGACGGCCCGGGACGATGTTCTGCAGAACCTCGAGCAGGCCGGCGATGCCGATGACGAGAAGCACGAAGCCGATGTGATGCCGGGGATAGCCGATGTAGAACGCTCCCCCGATGAGCACGAAGGCCACGAAACGCTCCAGGTCCGCAGGCGCCGCCGTGACGGGGCGAATGCCGATCGGCGCGAGCGTGAAAACCATCACAGCGGCGATAAGCAGCCACCCGACAAGGCGCGACAGCCCTCTCACCGTTTCCGAGGAGTTCCGTTGAAGCATCCGCATCACCGGGCCGACAAAGCGGCAAGTTCATCGACAGGCACATTCTCGCAGCCAGGCGTGGCGATGACGGCGATGACGGGGCGGGTCACGGGGCTCAGGCCGAGATAGCGATTGAACTTGCTCCAGTAATAATGCGCCCGCGTTCGCAGAATCGGCTGCTCGGCATAAATCTGGCCCTCGAAGACGTAAAAGACCCGCTTGTCACCCGCGAGCTTCGCGATGAGGGAGCGGTGCCAACCTTGCGGCGCGACCGGCGCGATGAGAACGCTGCAGGTTCCCGCCCTTCCCGAAACCCATCTCAGATCGGTATCCGGCGCATCCTGCCGCACTTCAAAGTCATGACGTTCGAGAAGCGTGGCGATATCGCGCGGCGTCGTGCCGGCCGTGGCCACGGCGATATCCGCTATGCCCGGAAACTTGAGCGACAAACTGACGACCAGGGCAATGCCAAGGATGGCGCTAAGAACGAGCCGGTAGATCACGCCGCACCCCCAAAAGACAGATCCCAACGGTCGCGCCGAGAATAGCCCAGCTCGTTATCGTCGCGCCCACAGGGCCGTGGATCAGCTCGAACTGCTCGCGGTGCAGACCGATCAAGCTGATGCGGGTGACGTTGATCGCGATGACCGCGATGCAGGCGAGCGAAATCCACGCCGCATCCCCCCACGACCCCGCGCGGTTCAGAACCTTGCTGATCGTCACCCAGCACAGGATGGCGAGCGAAACATTGGCCAGCGATGAGCAGGCCGGCGCGATCCACAAGTAGCCCGACCCGTCCGCGAACTCGACGGCATTGCCGAGGCGGTGCGTTCCCACGAGCCAGCCGACAAGCGTGGCGTCTGCGCGCAAAATGACATCGCTGAAGGTTGCGAACAGAAGGCGCCCCCAGAACATCGGGATCGTCAGGGCAAGAAGAATCCAGGCCCCGCGGTGCGTGAAGCTCGCGCGCTCCGACGTGCGCAGAACGTGAGAGGCAAGGCCCGAGATCGCGAGCCAACTCAGAGGGACGACAGGCACCATAAAGCCCGCGAAGGTAACGGCGGCGACAATCCAGTCCGCCCTCCCCGGCGAAGCCGATGGCTCTCGCAGCAGGTAAGCGACGCCGATGGCAAAAGCGCCCCAGACAATAATGCTGATGTCGAATGTCCCGATCAGCGCCGCCGTGATGCCGTTCTCGGCGACAGCCACAGCCACGCGCTCGCTGATCCCGTTGATGAAGCCGAGGAAGAAGAGCGCAACAAAGAGGTCGTTCCGCGACAAGACTGCCGTGCCCCGGTCAGCGACCGGGGCTTTCCGCTCCACCAGGTCAGGCTGCAAAAGGTGCGCGCCGCCCGGCATGTCGTTCGATCATTGCGCTTTGTTGCGGTTGCGGTGCCGACGAACCAGGACGTAGCCGCCCGCCAGGATAATGAAGGGAAGGCCCGCACCAGCTATGGGAGCCGGCACGCCGACGGATCCGCCACCGCCGTGGCCACCACCGCCGCCCCAACCACCACCGCCCCAGCCACCGCCTCCGCCGCCGTGGTGCCCGGGTTTATTGCCCCAGCCCTGGCTCCACCAGGAGCCAAAGAACGACCCTCCGTGAGAGGAGGGAAGCGCCATCGATGCCGCTGCCGCTGCCGCGCAGAACGAAATCGTCACTGCAAGAACTTTGGTCCACGTAAACATACCGGCCTCCAAGACCTACAACCAGTTTTGGTCCGATTGTTACATCGTGCGCCCGTAGCAGCCTCTTGAAAACCGTTCAAAGGGAGTACGAAACGGCGCTTCCGATATATTGCGCTTCCCCGAATTCACGTTCCTGAGAGCTAGGAATGGCGAATGGAGCGTCTCGCATCAGTCGGCGATTTTCCCGCCCAGCGCTGGAATGCGTGAACGAAGGAGCTGATCTCCGTGTATCCCAACAGCCAAGCTATCTGTGAAATCGAGAGCTCGTAGTTTCGCAGATACTGCAAAGCCAGATCGAAGCGCAGCTCATCGAGAATGGTGCTGAACGTCAGCCCTTCCGCCGCCAACTTTCGCGACAAGGTGCGAATGCTCAAGCCGAGGTCGCTTGCCACAGCGCCTACGCTCGCGGTGCCCTCCGACAAGCGGGGAACGATGGCGTTCTCCACTCTGGTGCGGATCGGGTTTTCCGAGCGAGCTCGCTGAACGGACGCGTGGTTGCAGTAAGCGACCATGAACCTGTTCAGGAAAAGATCCTCTGTCAGGAAGTGTAGTTCCGTGATCTGCGGATCAAAGGAGATACGATCCCGCGGGACGCCGAATTTGAGCGGGCATTCGAAATAGCGCTCCATTTCCGAATTATCGGCCTCGCTTTGGTGAACGAAGCCGACATAGGTCGGCGTGAGGGCGCGGTTGGTCAGGGCGCGCGCCGCCCGTAATGTATAGGTGATCCAGAACACGATCTGGTGCCGGTCGAGATGCCGTTCGATGCCGACATATTCGTAATCGATCGAAAATGTTGCCGCGCTGCGGGCCACGGAAACCCGAACCGCCTCGTTCACGACGGCGCTGTAACGGGCCGCATTGTCGAGTGCATCGCCCAGCTTCGAGGATGACGCCATCAGATAATAGAGTGGCGCTAGCTCGCGCATATCCATATCCCTTGCAAGATGGAAGCCGAGCAGCGGATCCTGCAACGCGTTAGCGACGAGATCGAGAAAGACGATCTGGCTCTTCGATGTGACGCGAAGGCTCTCATCATTGGTCAGGGATAGGGGAAGATCGGCCTTGCGGAGCAACGGCGCGATCCTGATTCCCGCCTGCGCGGCATGTTCGGCGGCAAGCCGACAGAGCACGCCGCTCGCTGTTGGAAGAGAAGCGGCGGTCTTTTCCGTGGATCGGCTCACCTTCTCCTGCGGCATTGGCTTGTGCCCCGTCGGATCGCCAAAATTATCTGACGTCGCAACGGAGCTTGGCAAACCTGCGGGCGCGGTCCGATAGGCGTACCTCTCATGCGCCAGCGTGGCCGCCGGTGGGAGGATAGATCGAGATTGCGCATCACCTAGATGCCGGAATGCGGCATCAGGTTCATTCGACAATGCGCAAGATTCTTTTTGTCTACGGCACGCGTCCCGAAGCCATCAAGGTTGCTCCGCTCGTCGCAGCTCTTGAGCGCTGCGCGCACATCACGGCTGTTGTCGCGGTCACGGGGCAACACAGGGCGATGCTCGATCAAGTCAACAGCCTGTTCGGTATCCGCCCAAGCCACGATCTCGACATCATCACCGAGCGGCAGCGGCTGCAGGACATCACGACGCGCGCCCTCAACGGCGTGTCCGATGTCATCGCCGCCGAGGAGCCGGACGCCGTTCTCGTCCAGGGCGATACGACCACATGTCTTGCGGCGGCGCTCGCCGCATTCTATCAACGCGTGCCCGTCATCCATCTCGAAGCGGGCCTGCGCACGCGCGATCCCAACAATCCGTTCCCGGAAGAGATCAACCGTTGCCTGACGACACAGCTGACGAGCGTGCATCTGGCACCAACGCCGACATCGAAGGCGAACCTTCTGGCGGACGGCGTTCCGGAAGAAAAGATTTACGTGACCGGCAACACCGTCATCGACGCGTTGCTCGATGTAGTGGCCCGCGACCTCCCGATCGAGAACGCGGACCTTGCGAAGCTCAAGGGTCGGAAGACCGTTCTGATTACCGCGCATCGCCGCGAATCCTGGGGGGAGCCGATGGCCCGCACCGCGCGCGCCATCGTGCGCATCGCGAAAGCGTTCCCCGATGTTTTGTTCTTCCTGCCGGCCCATCTCAACCCCGTGGTGCGAGATGTGCTGCTGCCGCCGCTCGCGGGACTCGACAATGTCGTCATCACCGCGCCGCTCGCCTATTGCGATTTCGCGCGGGCGATGAACGAGGCGAGCGTCGTTCTCACCGACAGCGGCGGCGTGCAGGAAGAAGCGCCGAGCCTCGGCAAGCCTGTTCTGGTGATGCGCGAGACCACCGAGCGGCCCGAGGCGGTGGCCGCCGGAACCGTGAAGCTGGTCGGCACGGACGAGAACACCATCGTCGATGAGGTCACGGCCCTCTTGACGGACCACAACGCCCATCAGGCAATGGCGCGGGCTGTGAATCCTTATGGCGATGGCCATGCCGCGATGCGTTGCATGCGCGCCATCGAGCATTTCTTCGGCCTCGCCGAACGACCCATCGAATTCGATCCGTTTATCGGGCTGCCGCGCGCCGTACCGCTTCAGGTCCACGCGCCGCGGGTGTCGTAGACCACCTTGCCGCCAAGCCGCGTCCTGCCCAGGGTCTTGAACTGGTCGTGCTCGACAAGCAGCACGACGATATCGGCCTGCTCCACGGCCTCGATCGCCCGTTCCATACGCAAGTTCGAATAGCCGGCGAGCGCAGGCGGCAGGCGGTCCGTGTAGGGATCGACGGCGATGACAGCGGTCTCGGGCAGCCCCTTGGCGATCAGCTCCACCACTTCGACGGCGGGGCTTTCGCGAATATCGTCCACGTTCGCCTTGAAGGTCAGGCCAAGGCACGCGATGGTCGGGGAGTTGAACCGCGCAGCTTTGGCGATCACCTGCCGCGCCACATGATGCGGCTTGTCGTCGTTGACCGCGCGCGCGGCGCGCAGGAGCCGCGCGGATTCAGGCGCGGCGGCGATGATGAACCAGGGATCGACTGGAATACAATGTCCGCCCACGCCCGGACCGGGCTTCAGGATCTCCACGCGCGGATGCCGGTTCGCCAGGCGGATGACCTCCCAGATATCGAGATGCAGCGCCTCGCTGATCATCGAGAGCTCATTGGCGAATGCGATGTTCACGTCGCGGTAGGCGTTTTCGACGAGCTTCGCCATCTCCGCGCTCGCGGCATCGGTGAGCAGGATTTCGCCTTGCGCGAACACCCGGTAGATCGAAGCGGCGCGCTCCGCGCAGCGTGGCGTCACCCCGCCGACGACGCGATCATTGGTGATGATCTCGATCATGATACGCCCCGGCAGCACGCGCTCGGGGCAATGGGCGACGTGGATCTCGGCAACGCCATCCGAATCATGCGGCATCCTCAAATCGGGACGCAGCGCGCCGATCCAGCGGCTGACCTGTTCGGTGGTTCCGGGCGGCGATGTGGATTCGAGAATGACGATGGCGCCCCGCTTCAGCTTTGGCGCAACCTGCTCGGCGGCGGCCTTTACGTAAGAGAGATTGGCCGTGCGGTCCTCATTGAAGGGTGTTGGCACGGCGATGATGTAGGCATCCGCCTCGGGCGTTTCCGACACCGCGCTCAAGCGGCCCATCGCCACCGCGCCGCTGACGGCGACCGCAAGGTCGGGTTCCGTGAAGGGAACCTTGCCCTGCGCAACGGCGGCGACGATGTCCTCGTTGATATCGACACCGATCACCTCGACCCCGCGCGTCGCAAGCGCCGCTGCCGTTGGTAGACCGATATATCCCAAGCCGAGAATCGCCAGACGGCCAGAGAAGAGATCGGTCATTGCAACGGCTCCCGGTTACCTTGAAGAACTACGTGCGTGACGGCCCCCCGAAACGGTGGCGACGGGCCGAAGAATTCCCGCGCGGTCAAGAGCAGGAATTCAGCATTCGTGGACAGATACCGCCAGGCCATGCGGCGCGGCTCCTGCAACAGGCGGAACGCCCATTCCATGCCGAACCGCTGCCAACCCACCGGCGCGCGTTTGGTGATGCCGGCGAGAATGTCGAACGATCCGCCGACCCCGTGCAGGACAGGAACGTCGAGACTGTCCTTGAAGGAGCCGAGAAAGATCTCCTTCTTCGGAGAACTCATGCCGAGAAACAGCATGTCCGCACCCGACTTGCGGATGTCGGCGGCGATCCGCGAGCCGTCTTCGTCGGCGAAATAGCCGTCGTTGCGGCCGGCGATCTTCAGCCCCGGATAACGCTCCTGCAGCCGCTCCTCGAGCGTGCGCAAGACATCCGGTTTCGCCCCGAGAAGATAAATCGACCATCCTTCCCGATGCGCGAGACCCAGAAGCCGCTCGAAGATATCGATGCCGGTGACCCGCTCGGGAAGCGGACGGCCGAGCAGCTTGCTTGCCCACACGACGGATTGCCCGTCGGCGAGAAGCAGGTCGCATTCGAGAAGAGAGGTGCGCAGGGCCGGGTCTTTCCGCAGCTTGACCACCTTGGCGGCGTTGAGCACGCCGAGCAGGAGCGGGCTGCGGGCGGTGAGGGCCGCGCGGCAACGCTCGACGACTTCCTCCATTCTCAACGGATCGATGTAGAGCCCAAACAGAAGCCGCCTGTTGTCGTTCTGCGCAACGGGCTGCGGCGCGCGGGCATGTATCCGCACAGTCTCGTCGCCCCGCAATTTCTGCACCACTCCGCCCGAGAGCCAGGCATAGAGAAGCCAGCCGAGCTCGTAGGGGCGGCACTCATAATCGATCCGCGTCGGTGGAAAGATCGCCTCAAGGCCGGACAGGTGCAGGCCGGGGCTCAGCGCCGTCGTGACGGCGGAGATCTTCCGCACGGCCTTCGCCGGTTCGCGCCGCCCGACCTTGCGCCAGATGACGCCGCTCTCCTCGCAGATCAGATCGCCGCTCACCTCCGGGTGCTCATAGAGCCACATCAGCCCGCTGCCGATGGCCTGCCGGTGATCATGTCCTCCGGCCTCCGCGAGATCGAGCAGCGCCATCGGCGCCATCGCGTGCTGATGAACGCTGTAGACCGGGTAGCCTTCGACCACGGTTCCATCGCGCGTGTCGTAGTGCCACCACCATTGGCCCGCCGGCCCCTGGCATGCGCAGATACGGGCGGCGCACGAATCCGCCGCCGCCAACGCGGCCTTGTCGCCATAGGCGACCGAGAAGCGGGCAAGTGCCTGGATCGGATAAACTTGATCCGCGAAACAGCCCACATGCGCGCGAAACCGCCCACTTGCCTCGGCGGGCAGCATGTGCGGAAAGAGCCCGCTCGGGCTTTGCGCCAGCCGCAGGCGGTTCGCCGCCGCAAGACACAGATCGTCCGTGTCCGCGAGGTGCCGCGCCGCGAGCGCCGCGATCACGGTCCACGCGCATTCCACGGTGGAGACCGGCTCGTTCGCCGCGAGCACGGCGCGAAGCCGTGCGAAAAGGTCCGCCGCGTGAAACCCGGCGACTTCGGCTGCCGCCCATGCGGTCAGCGCAATCGCGCCGGTATCTTCGCTCAGCGCCGCCAGCCCCACGATGGATCGCGCGAACTCCGCTGCGTTGCGCCCGCCGAGAATGCGCCGCTGGTCATCGTGATCGACGAACGCCGCGCCCAGCGCGACGATGGCGGCATATCGAAGGTTCTCGCCTTCCGGCCGTACCGACATGTCCATGTCAGGGTGAACGGCGCGAACGGTGTGAACAAAGCTGCCATCCGCATACATTTGCGGCAGCCCACGCAGCGCAAGCGAGACCAGCCGTGCGGTGCGCTCGCGCAGGTTCTTTGTGTGAGATTGCAGGACGTCCAGCCGCGCGGGAGGATCGTCTTGCATAAAAGGCTGATGAGTTTTGTGAGTCGACGCGTCGTGCGGGTCCATGTCTTGCTCTTTGAAGCGTCTTGCTCTTTGCAGCGACCGGACCGCGACCTTACTTCAAATCGCACCGCATCCCGTCTGCGATTGCGACTTACTCCCATCATCGCAAAGGGTTAGCGGCGGGCTCTCCGAAAGATCCGCGCGTAAGACTTTCTCAGGAGGGACTGCGCCACCCAGGTCACCGCGCCGGGATAGCGCGCAATGCTCGCCAGCAGAAATCTGCGGCCCGCCCGCTTTCTACGGGCCCTGTAAAGCGAACGGCTCACATCCATGAGAAGAGCCGCGTGCTGCCTGCGGTATCGCTCCAGAATGCGTCTGTTTTTCTTCAGAACGCGCACGATCCCGATGCCTTCCTTGCGGAAATTGGAGGAGATGCTGTCCGGCGAAA
Source organism: Microvirga flavescens (assembly GCF_003290125.1). Taxonomy (GTDB): domain Bacteria; phylum Pseudomonadota; class Alphaproteobacteria; order Rhizobiales; family Beijerinckiaceae; genus Microvirga; species Microvirga flavescens. The sequence continues at coordinate 799,562 of NZ_QMKH01000001.1, read as the reverse complement.
TGAAGGCCAGCACCACGGGTTCCGCATCCTCGAAGATCGTGGTGTGTTGCGCGAGCCTGATCGCAAATTCCCAATCCTCGTTCGCCCGCGCCTTGCTGTCGAACCACGTGAAAGAGGGAAAGCAATCGCGGCGGAACAGGGCGTTCTGCAGGCTCACCCTGTTCTCGCTCAGGAGATGCCCAAGCTGATCCTCATCGAGCTTCAGCCGCCCGTGGGCAGGCGGCGCGTAGGCGATCCGGCCGGGCCCGTAATTGAAATGATCGTCGCGCCCGTAAATGATCTTCGCGCCGGTGACGACGCCGACATGCGCGGGCAGCCGCGCGAAAAGGTCGAGCTGCATCTGCAACTTGTTCGGCAGCCAAAGGTCGTCGCTGTCCTGAAAGGCGATGAATTCGCCCTTCGCTTCGGCAAGGCCAGTATTGCGCGCCGCCGCCGCCCCGCCATTGACCGGCCGCCGGACATAGCGCACGCGGTTGTCGCCGATGGCACGGACAGGAGTTTCGACATCCTCCCGCGAGCCATCATCGACGACGATCAGTTCGAGGTCCCGGAACGATTGCGTCAGAACGCTCGTGCAGGCCGCCACGATGCTGTGCGAGCGGTTGAATGTCGGGAGGATGACGGAAACCTTCACAGGCATGACGAAGCTTTCTGCGCCGCGCACTCATTGCACGGACTTCAGCCATCATGATGCAGGCAGGGCGCAAATCAATAAACTGGGCCGCTTCAAACGGAGTAGGCGCGCAGCACAGCTCAGATCACGGCGTAGCCGATGACGATCCAGACAAGGAGACAGAAGACGACGAAGGCGACGATCAGGACCCTGCGGGAAAACCGGTCGGCGACAGCCTGACCGCGCGCCCCGCCAAGCTTTGCGAGAAACGTCTCGGCCCGGAGAACCTCGGCATCGTCCTTTGAAGTTTCCATCGGCATCGGTGCCTGTGTCCGCCGTCCTGCTGCGCTTAAAGGGTTTGCCGCGCGAACGTACCGCTTGCGGAGTAAGGCCGTCCAGCCGGAAATCGCTCAAGCCCAGCCGGCCCATCGTCGCACGTCTGATCGCGCAATGCTTTTTCATCGGCTCACAGCGGCGATGAAGCCCTTATGAGAACCGTAGATTGGCTTACTCCGAAATAGTGAGCGGGCAAGTGAGGCGGGCTGCCTATAGTAATTGCTCCAGGCCGTCGCGATGCCGCGTTCTCGAGTGCTCAGGCTTGGCTGCGTTCCATAAAAATAATCTGTTCGCATTGGGGGATGGACTGATCGCGAGGAACCGATATGGAACCAGAACGAGCGTCGCGTCGCCCAATGTCCGGCTTGCCGTTTGACCTGAGGCCGTTCCCTCGCCCGGTTCCTCACGCGGAGCGCAGGGCTTATCCTGCGCCACACCCCGTTCGCATCGCGGTGGGCCAAAGACCCGCCAGGCGTCTCACTGACCGTCATCTTGAGCTTGCGGGCAAGCGCGCGCTCGATGTCACGGTTGCTCTTGTCCTCATTTGCCTGCTCGCACCCGGCCTCATTCTCATCGCGGCGGCGATCAGGCTCACATCGCCGGGACCCGCCATCTTCAGGCAGAAACGTTATGGGCTTGGCGGCGCGCCGTTCGAGATTTTCAAATTCCGCACCATGAGCGTGCACGCCTGCGATCCGAGCGGGCGCACCCAGACATGTCAGGGCGATATGCGGCTGACGTCCATCGGGCGTTTCCTGCGCAAGTCGAGCCTCGACGAACTGCCCCAGCTCATCAACGTGCTGCGGGGAGACATGTCCCTCGTCGGCCCGCGTCCGCACGTTCCGGGCATGCTGGCGGGAGGCATGCTCTATGAGGATCTCGTTCCCGAATATTTCGAGCGCCTGCGCGTTCTGCCGGGCGTGACGGGGCTCGCGCAGGTCAATGGCCTGCGGGGGAGCACCGAAGATCCAGCCTTGGCAATAGCCCGCGTCAGCGACGACCTCGCCTATATCGAGCACTGGTCGCTGATGCTCGACATCAAGATCATTCTCAAAACCGCGCAATGCGAGTTTCTCTCCGGCAGCGGGCTTTGACGCCTCGCCGGATCGCCTGTCACTGTCCCGAGATCGCCTTGCGCCGCTTAGACGCAAGCGCGGCACGGAACTTCGCGGTGGCGTGCCTGTTTGATGGCCAGCGGCAGTCCCTGAGGAGGACGCTATGGCCTTTTCTCTTCGCATTCCGGCTCTTGGTCTTGCGATACTGGCAATCGGCGTTGCCGCGCCGATGGGCGAGGCCGAGGCACAACATGGTCACTTTTTCCACCCCGGCGGCATGGGTGGATTTCATGGTGGCGGTTTCCACGGCGGTGGATTTCGTGGCGGCGGATTTCGTGGCGGGGGATTTCCCGGTGGCGGATTTCACGGTGGTGGGTTCCGTGCCGGCGGATTTCGCGGCGGGGGATTTCACGGCGGCGGGTTCCACGGTGCCCCGTTCGCGACCGGCAGTATCGGGCGCGTCCACGCGGCTCCAGGCTTCGGTTATCGCCCTGGCATCGGCGGTTATTATGGCCGCCCCTATCGGTGGGGTGGATATTACGGGCGCTACTACGGCTATCGCCCCTATTACGCTTATCGTTACCGCTATCCCTACGCCTACAGCTACGGCTACCCGTATTACGGCTACTATGGGTATCCCTATGATTATTACTATGACGATAGCGGCGCGATCGCGGCGGGCCTGATCGGCGGGCTGGCGCTGGGCGCCATCGCAAGCGCGAACCACCCTGCCTATTACTACCCTTACGGTTGTCACTATGAACGCCTGAGGGTCGTGAATGCCTACCACCACGTCGTGGTTCGCAGGGTCCGGGTCTGTTCCTGAGTGGAAAGGGTGCCGATTGAAGAACGGCGTGTGCGGCGACGCACGAAATCGGATTCACTTTTCCGGTTCATGCTCTAGCTGTTGATGCTGGCGGGCGGACAGGGTAGAGGCCCTTGTTCGGCAAAGCTTGGATTCTTCAATGACAACGCGCTTCCACCGTGGCGATCTGCCTGCGGACTATCAGCCCGGCCCGGCCATCGCGATCGATACCGAGACGCTCGGCCTCAATCCCCACCGGGACAGGCTGTGCGTGGTGCAGATCTCAAAGGGCGACGGCTCCGCCGATGTGGTGCAGATCCTGAAAGATGGCCCTGTCCCACACAATCTGGTGCGGGTGCTCGGGGACGAGGGCGTTCTCAAGATCTTCCACTTTGCCCGCTTCGATCTCGCAGTGCTGTTCCACGCCTTCGGCGTGATGCCGCGCCCGGCCTATTGCACCAAGATTGCCTCGCGCCTCACGCGCACCTACACGGACCGCCATGGTCTCAAGGACCTGGTGCGCGAACTGCTCGGGGTAGAGATCTCCAAGCAACAGCAATCCTCCGACTGGGGCGCGGACACGTTGAGCCAGGCGCAGCTCGATTACGCGGCGTCCGACGTGCTCTATCTCCACGCTCTCAAGGAAAAGCTCGACCGCGTGCTGGCGCGGGAGAACCGCACCGGAATCGCGCAGCATTGTTTCGATTTCCTTCCCACGCGGGCGCAGCTCGACCTGATGGGCTGGCCGGAGACGGACATTTTTTCCCATAGCTGATAGCTTGTATTTAAGCTTTTCGGCATAAATGGCCGAAGATGAGGCGAAGACACGCACCCGGCGGGCCACAACTTCGCCACGGCAACCCGGCATGGCCCCGCGCGTGAGGTAAGGAAAACTTTGGTGACGGAACTGAGAGGCATGGCGGTCGAGGGCGGTCGGGGGTCGATCCCGGCGGCGCGCTCGCGCGCCTTTCAGAAGGCACGCCGCCATTCGCGCTGGGTCCGCATTGCCAAATGGGCGATCCCCCTCGGGGCTGTCGGAGGCCTGGCGGCGGTGATCCTCGTCGTCGTGTTCGATCCGTTCCGCAACATCCAGGGCCTGAGCCTCGGCGCGCTCTCGGTTTCGGGAACGCAGGTGACAATGGAGAGCCCCCGGCTCACGGGCTACCGCAATGATACCCGCCCCTATGAGGTGACGGCCACCGCCGCGACGCAGGATGTGCGCCAGCCGCATCTCGTGGAATTGCAGAACATGCGGGCGCGCCTCGTCACCGACGACAAGGGCGGCACGACCCGGCTCGAGGCCCTGAAAGGTGTGCTCGACACGCAAAAAGAGCAGATGCAGCTCAAGACCGATATCCGCGTCTACACCGACGCGGGGCAGGAGGTGAAACTCCATTCGGCCTTTATCGACTTCAAGGCAGGCACCGTGGTATCCAACGAGCCTGTAACAGTTTCTCTCGGCAACGGCACCATCGAAGCGCAAGGCATGAGCGTGACCGACAACGGCAAGGTCATCCAGTTCACGGGACGGGTTCGCACCGTCTTCGAAAACCCGAATGCTTCAAACCCGGCTGCCGGTGCCACGGCCCCGGCCCAACCCTCCAATCCGCGTCCATAGCCATGTTCAAATATGCAAGCCTCGTTGCAGGCGCCCTTCTCGTCTCCCTTCCGGCCTCGGCGCAGACGCCCCCGGCCGCCCAGAAGGAGCGCGCCGCCGGTTTCGGCAATTTCGGTTCGAGCAAGGAGCCGATCAAGATCGACGCGGACAAGCTCGACGTGTTCGACAAGGAAGGCCGCGCGGTCTTCTCCGGCAACGTCGTCGCCGTGCAGGGCGAGAGCACCATGAATTGCTCGATCATGACGGTGCTCTACGAGCAGAAGAAGGACGACAACGGCAAGAAGCCGGCGGTGCCGAGCACCCAGGGCACCGATGACAGCTCGATCAAGAAGATCGACTGCAAGGGCCCGGTGACCATCGTCTCCAGGACGCAGGTCGCCACCGGCAACGACGCCATTTTCGACCGCGAGAACAATAAGATCTATCTCGTCGGCAATGCCGCCCTGAGCGACGGCCCCAACATCACCCGCGGCGAGCGGGTCGTTTACGACCTCAACAGCGGCATCGCCAATGTCGAGACGAAGCCCGGCGGGCGCGTGAAGGCCCTGTTCGTTCCCGGCAGCAACTCCGAGGTCGAGAAGGGCAAGGACGCCGCCAAGGACAAGGCCAAGCCGGCCTCCCGCTGACGGAGCGCCCGTTCCGCGTTTTTCAGGGACTTATTCGTGAAACCCTTTTTCAGCCGCACCTCGCAAGCCGCCAAAGCGCCGGTCAGTGCACCGGCGCTCGCCGTGTCCAAGAACTCGAGCCTCGAGGCGGCAGCCAATGCCATCGCGCGCCAGACCGCTAACCTTTCCGGCGCGGCGGCCTTCGGCGGCCCCGGCATTCTGGCAGTCAAGGGATTGCAGAAAAGCTATCGCGGCCGGACCGTGGTGCACGAGGCGGCGCTGAACGTGCGCGCCGGCGAGGCGGTCGGCCTGCTCGGCCCCAACGGCGCGGGCAAGACCACCATTTTCTACATGATTACCGGCCTCGTCTCGGCGGATCGCGGCGTCATCAGCCTCGACGGGCACGAGGTCACGACGCTTCCGATGTACCGCCGCGCGCGCCTTGGCATCGGCTACCTGCCGCAGGAAGCCTCGATCTTTCGCGGCCTCAACGTGGAAGACAACATCCGCGCGGTGCTCGAAGTGGTGGAGCCGAGCCGCAAGGAGCGCGACCGCAAGCTCGATGCGCTCCTCGACGAGTTCAACATCACGCGCCTGCGCAAGTCGCCCTCCATCGCCCTGTCAGGCGGTGAGCGGCGGCGCTGCGAGATCGCCCGCGCGCTCGCGGGCGAGCCGACCTTCATGCTGCTCGACGAGCCTTTCGCGGGCATCGACCCCATCGCGGTCGGCGACATCCAGAACCTGGTGCGCCACCTCACCCGGCGCGGCATCGGCGTTCTGATCACCGACCACAATGTGCGCGAGACACTGGGCCTTATCGACCGCGCCTACATCATCCATTCAGGCCGTGTGCTGACGGAGGGCCACCCCGACGCCATTGTGGCGAACGAGGACGTGCGCCGACTCTATCTCGGCGAGGACTTCCGCCTTTAAGCACATCGCCGCGCCGCGATTGCCAGACTAAGCCAAAAGGCGACCATGCGCCGCCCCGCCGGCTTTTGACGGCGGGGAACGCCTGTGTAAAACTCCAGGCATGCAAAAAGCATGCCGACTGGCTTTCGGGGCGCCCTGATGCCCCCGATGCAAAGATTGGAGCTACGCCAGGCCCAAAGCCTGGTCATGACGCCGCAGCTTCTGCAGGCGATCAAGCTGCTGCAGCTCTCGCACCAGGAATTGCAGGCCTATGTGGAGGCCGAGCTCGAGCGCAATCCCCTGCTCAATCAGGAGATCGCGCCCGACGCGCCCGATGGCGAGACAGGCGAAGCCGCCGCCGACGATACGGTTGCCGGAGCGGACAAGGACGCCGAGCCCGAGGCGCTCATCACGTCATTGCCATCCCGCGAAACCCCGTCCCTGCCCCGCACGGCGGGAGAGGCCGCACGGCCTGGCGAAAACGCCCTCGATTTCGCCGCAACGATTGCCGCGCAGACAACCCTGGCCGACCATCTCGAACGCCAGCTCGAACTCGCCACCAGCGATCTCCATGAGCGCGCCATCGGCCAATACCTGATCCATTCCCTCGACGAAGCCGGCTATCTGAGGGACGACCTCGCCGTCATCGCCGTGCGCCTCGGCGCTCCGCGCGAGGAGGTGGAGGCCGCGGTCGCGCTGATCCAGACCTTCGACCCGCCAGGGGTGGGCGCGCGGGACCTCGCCGAATGCCTGGCGATCCAGCTTAAAGAACTCGATCGTTACGACCCCGCCATGCAGGCCCTGCTCACGCGGCTCGACCTTGTCGCGAAGCGCGACTTTGCGGCCCTCAAGCGCCTGTGTGGGGTCGATGACGAGGACCTCGCCGAAATGCTGGCGGAGATCCGGCTTCTGGAGCCCAAGCCCGGCCATGCCTTCGCAGCCCCGTCCTCGGAATTCGCCGCGCCCGACGTGCTCATCAGGGAAGGCCCGGATGGCGCATGGGTCATCGAACTCAACCCCGACACGCTGCCTCGCATCCTTGTCGATCAATCCTACCATGCGCGCGTTTCCAAGGCGGCGCGAAGCGATGAGGAGCGGGCCTTTCTCAACGAGTGCCTGCAAAGCGCCAACTGGCTCAAGCGCAGCCTCGACCAGCGGGCGAAGACCATTCTGAAAGTGGCGAGCGAAATCGTGCGCCGGCAGGACGGGTTTTTCCGTCACGGCGTTTCGCACCTGCGGCCTTTGACCCTCAAGGCCGTGGCGGACGAAATCGGCATGCACGAATCCACCATTTCCCGCGTGACCGCGAACAAGTCCTTCAGCACCGGCAGGGGCTTGTTCGAGATGAAGTACTTCTTCTCGGTGGCCATCAACAATGCGTCCGGGGCCGAGGCCCATTCAGCCGAGGCGGTCCGCCACCGGATCAAGCAGATGATCGAGGGCGAGCCGGCGAACGATGTGCTCTCGGACGATGCAATTGCCCAAAAATTGAAGGGTGAAGGCATCGACATCGCGCGCCGCACCGTTGCGAAGTACAGGGAATCGCTGCGCATCCCCTCCTCGGCGGACCGGCGCAGGCTGAAGAAAGTTTGAGCGCGGCCTGAACGCCCTTCGCGAATCGCATGCCGCCGGAATCACCGACGAACGACAGGCATGAGCGTGCGGCAGGCTTGGCTTTCTTGTGGATGCCGCCCTGTCTTCACCACATCGGGATCAGCAAAAGTAGCAGCGCACCCCGTTCGGCCCGTCCACGGTTGAGGGCCGTTGCTCGTCCCGATCTAAATTGTCGCGTCAAGACTTGTTTTGCACCGGGGAAGAAGCATCATCTAACCATAGTCGCAGGTCGGCGGCGCACGTCGGCTGCACGGGAGGACGATGATGGCGTTGAGGGTATCCGGGAAGAGTCTCGATATCGGTGAATCCCTTCGGAATCAGATTACGGAACGAATGGCCGGCGCTCTCCAGAAATTCTACGACGGAAGCTATTCAGGGCATGTCACGGTAACCAAGGACGGGATCGGTTTTCGCACCGATGCCGTGCTTCACCTCGCCTCCGGCGCGACCATCGAAGCCACCGGCCAGGCTCAGGACGCCTATGCGAGCTTCGACCAGACGGCGGAGCGAATCGAAAAGCGCCTGAAACGCTACACGAAGCGCCTGAAGGCGCGGGCTCCCTCGGCTGCCAGCCGCGCCTCGGGCCGCGAAATCAGCTATTCCGTGTTCGAAGCGCCGACGGAGGAATCCGCCGAGGCGGAAACCTACCATCCGGCCATCATCGCCGAGCTGACGAAGCCCTTGCACCGCTTCTCGGTCAGCGATGCGGTTCTCGATCTCGATGCCACGGGGGCCACCGCCCTCGTTTTTATCCACGCTGGCACCGGCCGCGTTAACGTCGTATACCGCCGGAGCGACGGGGCGATCGGCTGGATCGACCCGCCGTCGGGGCAGGCCTGAGATCTCGTCACAGGGGGATTCGACTTGGCCCAGGACTTGCTTTTGAACAAAGCGCGGGGCCGAAACGGCTTCACCACCAATGCGGCTTTAGCGATGCCTTTGCTCGACTTTCTAGATCCCCAGGCTGTTCTTCCAGCCTTGCGGGCCACCGGTAAGAAACAGGCTTTGCAGGAGCTTTCCGCCCATGCGGCGCGGCTCACTGGCCTCGATCAAGACCTCGTTTTCGAGACGCTGCTGCAACGGGAGCGCCTCGGCTCGACCGGGATCGGCGAGGGGATCGCCATTCCCCACGGCAAGCTGCCCGGCCTCACCCGCATTTTCGGGCTCGCCGCGCGGCTGGAAAAGCCCATCGACTTCGAGGCCCTCGACGGCCAGCCCGTGGATATCCTGTTCCTGCTGCTGGCTCCCGAAGGCGCGGGCGCGGATCACCTGAAGGCGCTCGCCCGTGTCGCCCGCGTCCTGCGCGAGCCGGGAATCGTCGAGCGCGTGCGCGCCACCCGCGAGCGGGAAGCGCTTTATTCGGTGCTCACCGAACTCTCCGCGCCCCGCGCGGCGTAACCGATAAGCGTCATCCCGGACGCCGCAGGCGATCCGGGATCGGCAGAGAGCCGCTTATCGAAAAACGATCCCGGGACTCCGCTGTCGCGGCCCCGGGATGACGATCATCAGCCGTTATTTCGGCGCGATTTCCCACACCATCTGTACATTGGCGTCGTAGCGCAGGGTTGCCGGGGGGACGATCGGGATCGCCTCACCAGCCTCCTTCATCATGGGAGCGGCCCGCATCCTGAAGCTGTCCTCAGGGGCGCCATAGGGACGCGCCGCGCCATCCTCGATTTCGAGAATCTTCACCAGCGTCACGCCCGCCGCCGCCGCATAAAGCTCGGCTTTCCGCTTGGCATCGCGCACCGCCGCCTCGCGGGCCTTGTCCTCGCCCTCCTCCTGCCGGTCGAGGCCGAAGGAGACCGATTCGAAGAGCATGTCGGGGCTTGCCAGAATCTCACCCGCAAGCTTGCCGACGCCGTCGAGATCGCGGGTCGTGATGCGCAATTCGTGATTGGCGGTGAACTTCGGCACGCGGATCTCCTTACCGTCCGGCCCGACGCGGGGCGGGGTCTGGAAAACCTGGAAGTTCAGGGTGCGGATATCTTCTTTCTTCACGCCGATCGCCTGCAGGCGGGCGAGGACCTTCTCGGTCGAGGCGCGGTTGGCGTCGCTCGCCTGCCCGATGGTGTCCGCTTGCGTGGAGACGGCGACGTTCAGCCGGGCAAAGTTCGGCTTCAACTCCGCCTCGCCCGCGCCGGAAACGCTGATTGTCGAAGGCCGCGGCGGCTGTTGACCTTGAGCGAAGGCGGGAGAGGTGAGGGTCAAGGCGGCGAGAGCTGCCGCGAAGGCCATGCGCATGTTGGTTCCATCCCTTAGAGCATTTTCAAGAAAAGTGGACGCCACTTTTCGTGAAGAAAATGCGTAAATTAAAAAGGCAGAGCAAAATTCCGATTCAGCATGATCGAATTTTGCTCCAGCACGATCCGGTTGTTCCGGTCGTGCGGGTTCTCAAAATGAAAGAGCATGGCCGCGTGGTGCGGCCATGCCCTCGAAACGACAGCTCGCCTTTCGGCAAGGAGGCGTCAGCGCCCGGTCTTCACCTTGGTCCACAGCCGGGTGATCGTGCGCTGGGCACGCTCATCGTAGGCCGTATTGGTGAACAAGCGCTTGAAGGTCGCCTCATCCGGATAGATGCCGGGATCCTTGAGGATTTCCGGCTTCACGAACTGCTTCGCCGCGAGGTTGCCCGAGGCGTATGAGACAAAATTCGTGTTCATCGCGGCAATTTCGGGGCGCAGCATGAAATTGATGAACTCATGCGCCTCGGCCACGTTCTTGGCGTCCGCCGGGATGGCGAAGCTGTCGAACCACATCAGCGCGCCTTCGCGCGGGGCGATGTAGGCGATCTCGACGCCGTTCTTGGCTTCCTCGGCGCGCTTGCGGGCCTGGATGATGTCGCCGGAATAGCCCACCGCCACGCAGATATCGCCGTTGGCGAGGGCGTTGATGTATTCGGACGAGTGGTACTTCTGGATGTTGCCGCGCACCTTGAAGAGGGCCTCGCCCGCCTTCGTCAGGTCCTCGGCCTTCTTCGAATCCGGATTGAGGCCGAGATAGGCCATGACGCCGGGGAAGAGATCTTCCGGCGAATCGAGCAGGTAGATGCCGCAGGCCTTCAGCTTGGAGGCGACCTCGGGCTTGAGCACCAGGTCCCAGGTGTTGAGCGTCGCGTCGGCGCCGAGCGCTTCCTTCACCTTCTTGACGTTGATGCCGATGCCGGTGGTGCCCCACATGTAGTTGACGCCGTATTGGTTGCCCGGATCGTAGGCGGCAAGGCGCTGAGTGATGTCCGGCCACTGGTTGGCGAGGTTCGGCAGCTTCGACTTGTCGAGCTTCTGGAACACCTTCGCGCCGATCTGGCGCTGCAGGAACGGGGCCGTGGGCACCACGATGTCGTAGCCCGACTTGCCGGCAAGGAGCTTCGTCTCGACGATCTCGTTGTTGTCGTAGGTGTCGTAGACGACCTTGATGCCGGTCTGTTTCGTGAACTCGTCCAACGCTTTCGGGTCCACATAGTCGGACCAGTTATAGACATTGACGACGCGCTGCTGTTGAGCGCTGGCCGCGGTCACGAGACCGAGGCCGAGAGCGATTGCGACGAGAGGACGAATCATCGACGGCGGACCTCCGCTGGGTTGGTGTAACAATTCGGGAAGCTAGGAAATTCTCATCCCCGACACAATCGGAAAGCCTGCCTAAAAACAGGCTCCCTTGTGCATGATTCAGGCTGCTTTTTTCGCCACCTTCGCCAGCCGTTCCAGCCCGGCATCGAGGGTCGCGTCCTTCTTGGCGAAGCAGAAGCGCACCACGTTCTTCACCGCGCCTTCGGCATAGAAGGCCGAAACCGGGATCGCGGCGACGCCGTGCTCCATGACGAGGCGGCGGCAGAAGGCGACGTCGTCCGTCTCGCCCAAGGGCGCAATGTCGATGTTGAGGAAATACGTGCCCCGGCTCGGAATGACGTCGAAGCCCAGGGTTTCCAGCCCCGCCGTGAAGCGGTCGCGGCTTTTCGCAAAATCCCGCCGCATGGTCTCGAAATAGGCATCATCCTTCCCCAGCCCGTAGGCCACGGCGACCTGCAGGTTCGGGGGCGTGGTGAAGGTGAGGAACTGGTGCGATTTTCCCAGCACCTTCATGATGTGCGGAGCCGCGCACACGAAGCCGACCTTCCAGCCCGTGAGGCTGAAGATCTTGCCCGCCGACCCGATCTTCACCGCCCGCTCGCGCATGCCGGGAAGGCTGAGCACGCTTTTGTGGCGATGGCCGTCGAAGACCACATGCTCCCAGACCTCGTCCGAAATCACGATGGCGTCGAACTTTTGGGAAAAGCGGCTGAGCAGCGCCAGATCCTCATCGGAGAAGATCGTGGCCGTGGGGTTGAGCGGGTTGTTGAACACCACCGCCTTGGTTTTCGGCGAGAACGCCCTGGCGAGCGCCTCCTCCGTCAGCCGGAAATGCGGCGGCTGGAGGGTGACAAACTTCGGAATGCCGCCGGCAAGCCGCACCAGCGGCAGATAGGCATCGTACATCGGCTCGAATAGCACCACCTCGTCGCCCGGCTGGACGATGCCGAGAATCGCACCCGCCAGCGCCTCCGTCGCACCCGAAGTCACCATGACTTCGCTCGCCGGGTCGAGATCGACCCCCTGCCAATGCTTGTAATGGACGGCGATGGCCGAGCGCAGCTCCGGCAGACCCATCATCGGCGGGTACTGGTTGTAGCCGTTCAGCACAGCCTCCGCCGCCTTTGCCCGCACGTCCTGCGGCCCCGGATCGTCCGGAAAACCCTGGCCGAGATTGACCGCCCCGGTCTCCCGGGCGAGCCCCGACATCACTTCGAAGATCGTGGTGGGAAGGTTGGCGAAGATCGGATTCATGCCACGCTCCGGATTGGGATTATGGGCGGTTCGTAGCACGGAAGGCGCACGGGTCGAACACTCATCTTCATGACGCGGCCCGGCATCATTGTCTCGCCTGTTCAGGAGCACACGGTTTTGGCCTCGCTATCGGCTGAAGACGCCTTATCTTCCATCGCGGTCGGTCTTGACCGAAAGGGGTTTCGCCGATGTCTCTGGAGCTTCACTTCCACCCACTGTCCTCGTTCTGCCATAAGGTCCTGATCGCCTTTTATGAGAACGGGACGCCTTTCGAGCCTGTCGTGGTCGACCTCGGCGATGCGGATTCGCGCGCGGCTTTCGAGACACTCTGGCCGATCCGCCGCTTTCCGGTGCTGCGGGACCGCGCGACGGGGCGCACGATCCCCGAATCGAGCATCATCATCGAATATCTCGACCGGCATCATCCCGGCCCCGTGCGGTTCATCCCGCACGATGGAGAATTGGCGCTCGGCGCCCGCCACTGGGATCGCGTCTTCGATCTCTACGTGAACGTGCCCATGCAGAAAATCGTGACCGACCGGCTGCGCCCGGAGGGAAGCAACGATCCGCACGGCGTCGTTCAGGCACGGGACCTGCTCGAAACCGCCCTCGGCATCATCGACGCCCGCATGGCTGACAGGACCTGGGCGACAGGCGAGGCCTTCGGCATGGCCGATTGCGCGGCCGCGCCGGCCCTGTTTTACGCTAATAAGGTGAGCCCTCTCGCTAAGGCGCACCCGAACGCCGCGCGTTATCTGGACCGTCTGATGGAGCGGCCCTCCTTCACCCGGGTTCTGGCCGAGGCCCAGCCCTATTTCGCGCTTTTTCCCCAGGCGGAGGAGCGCGAAACGGCGGGGTGACACGCGGCGGTCTTTGTTGCTATCGCGATGAACGCAGCAAAGATTTAGAACCGATGCACTTCCTCCGGCGGCCTCTCATTCCCGGCCTTTCCATCCTCCTGGCGTTTCTGGCTGTCGCGTCGCTCGCCATCGGCCCCGCTCCGATTTCGCCCGCGCTCGTGGCGAAGGCACTCGTCAGCGACCAGGGCTCGGCGAGCATCGTCGTGCGGGAGATCCGTCTGCCGCGTACGCTGCTGGCCTTGATGATCGGCTGGGGGTTCGGCCTCACCGGCGCGGCCCTGCAGGGGCTTTTGCGCAATCCGTTGGCCGACACGACGGTGTTCGGCGCGCCGCAAGCCGCCGCCTTCGGGGCGGTTTGCGTGCTCTATTCCGGCCTCGTGGGGGCGCTCTCCTGGGCGCTTCCAGTCGCGGCCATCGCGGGGGCGCTCGTATCCATCGCCCTCGTCGTTCTCGTCGCCGGGCGAAATACCACCATCGTCGTTCTGGTGCTGACAGGCCTCGCCGTGGGGAGCCTTGCCGGGGCAGCGACCTCGCTCGCGGTGAGCCTTTCGCCCAATCCCTTCGCGGTGACGGAGATCGTCTTCTGGCTCCTCGGTTCGCTCGAGGACCGCTCGGGCGTCCATGTCATGCTGGTCTTGCCCTTCATCGCGGTCGCCAGTGCGCTTCTTCTTGCCGCCGCCTCCCCCTTGCGCGCCCTGACCCTCGGCGAGGACACAGCAAAAAGCCTTGGCGTGAACGTGCAACGCCTGCGGCTCATGATCGTTCTGGCTGCCGCCATCGGCACGGGGGCCTCGGTCGCCGTTGTCGGCTCCATCGGCTTCGTCGGGCTTGTCTCGCCGCATCTGGTGCGGCCTTTCGTGGGCTACGATCCGGCGCGGACCCTCGTTCCCTCCGGGCTTGCCGGGGCGGCCCTACTTCTTGCGGCCGATTGCGCGGTGCGGCTCATCCCCACCGGCGCGGAGGTGAAGATCGGCGTTCTCACGGCCATGCTCGGCGTGCCGTTCTTTCTCTGGGTCATCTTCAGGCGCAAGGCGGAGCTGGCGGAGACGCCCGCATGACGCACCTTGCCGCCCGCTCCCTTGCCGTTTCTTTAGGCCACAAGCCCGTGCTCGGCGGGATCGATCTCGCCTTCACGCCGGGGCGTCTGACGATGGTGATCGGCCCCAACGGGGCCGGAAAGACCACCCTCCTGCGCGCCCTCGCCGGGCTCGTTACCCCCGAAAAAGGCGCGGCGCTCCTCGACGACAGGCCCGTTGCCCGCATGAGCGGCCCCGAGCGGGCGCGCGCCATCGCTTATCTGCCGCAAGGTGGGGCCGTCGCCTGGCCCTTAAGCGTCGCGAGCGTCGTAGCGCTCGGGCGCCTGCCCCACGGGGAGGAGCCGGATTCCTTACCGCCGCTCGGGCGGGAGGCCGTCGCCGAGGCCATTGCGGCGGTCGGCCTGCAAGGCTTCGAGAACCGCCCCGCCACCGCGCTTTCGGGCGGCGAGCGGGCAAGGGTTCTTCTGGCACGGGCGCTGGCAACGAAAGCGCCGGTTCTTCTCGTGGACGAGCCCATTGCCGCCCTCGATCCGCGCCATCAGCTGCGCGTGCTCGAGGTGCTGCGCGCCTATGCGCAAGGAGGCGGCACGGTTGTCGCGATCACGCACGATCTGACGCTCGCCGCCCGCTACGCGGACGAGGTGGTGCTGATGGATCGCGGCGCAGTGCGCGCCCATGCGACACCGGAAGAAGTGCTGACCAGAGACCATATGGCCGCAAGCTTTGGCGTGGAGGCCCGTATTCTGAACGACGATGGCCGACTGGTTGTCGTGACGGAAAATCCTCTTCCTTCAGCATCTTAGCGGTCGTAGTGACGCGCGAAATCGCACCCCGCGGAGGAACTAAAGCCGACTCCGTTTACCACCCCCACCAAGGGGCTTCTATTTCTTGGAATTCAAGTTTCGATCCGGATACAGAAATAATACCCCCGTCGTTATAGCCAATTAATAGAAATCTAGGATCAAATTTATCTTTCTCAATTTCTTCTATTCTTTCAGAAAAAGAACTTTCTTCAAAGTTTTGATCAGACGTCACATAGACATATTTCTCGGGTCTATCACCATAATAATGATGTGTATTCATATAATATTTTTCTAAGAAATGTATATCTATAGATACACAAATTTTATTGTCGGAAACATCACATAAATACAATAATGACTTGTTTTTAGCCAGAAAGAGCATGATTTTATCGATATTCGTATGAAAATATCTCATCGTTTATTTTTTCCTTGAACACCGCTGCCACGAACGGGCCATGCCCAATGCCGCATCACTTTGACAACATATTTGACAAAGGACAAAGCCCGGCGGATACCCGCCCCAATACGCGGCAGGGCCCATGAACCGACAGTTTCTCAAGAAAACGCTGATCATCGCGCACGACCTCGTCATGACGGTCGCGGCCGTGCTGGCGACCTTTTACGTGCGCTTCGACGGACGCTTCCTCGAGGAGCGGCTCCAGCACCTGCCGCTGTTCCTGCCGCCCTTCCTCGTTTTCGCGGGGCTCGTCTACTGGTTCTTCCAGCTCTACCGCTCCAAGTGGCGCTTTGCGTCTCTGCCCGACCTCTTCAACATCTTCCGGGCGTCCAGCGTGCTGGCTCTCGGGCTTTTGGTGACGGACTACGTCCTCGTCTCGCCGCAGCTCTTCGGCTTCTACTTCTTCGGCAAGATCACGATCGCCCTCTATTGGCTGATCCAGATGTTCCTGCTCGGCGGCCCGCGCCTGGCGTTCCGCTATTTCAAATATGCGCGCTCGCGCAACGTGCTCGAACGCGACGCCAACGTGCCGACGCTCATTCTCGGGCGCGGCAGCGATGTGGAAGTGTTCCTGCGCGCGATCGAGACCGGCACCGTCAAGAAGATGCAGCCGAAGGGCGTCCTGTCCTATCGCGCCGATGATCTCGGACAATCGATTCGCGGCGTGCCGGTGCTCGGCATCTTCACCGATCTCGATCAGGTGGTGCAGGATCTGCAGGAACGCGGCACGCCGGTGCGCCGCCTCGTCGCGACGCCGAGCGCGCTCACGCCTGAGGCTCACCCTGAACAGCTCATCGCGCGCGCGCGTCGTCTCGGTCTGCCGCTCGTGCGCGTTACGAGCATCGGCGAGGGCATGCGCGATGCGGAACTCGCGCCGCTCGAAATCGAAGACCTGCTGCTGCGCCCGACGGTGCAGATCGACCGCGCGCGGCTCGAAAACTTCATTCGCGGCAAGCGCGTTCTCGTCACCGGCGGCGGCGGTTCCATCGGCTCGGAAATCTGCACCCGCGTCGTGGCCTTCGGCGCGAAGGATCTGATGATCCTCGAAAGCTCCGAGCCCTCGCTGCATCACATCCTCGAGAACCCGACGCTGCTCAACAGCGACACGAACGTTGACGGCGTCATTGCTGACGTGCGTGACCGCGAGCGCGTGTTGCAGGTGATGAAGGATTGGCGGCCCGACGTGGTGTTCCACGCCGCCGCCCTCAAGCACGTGCCGTATCTCGAAACCAACTGGACCGAAGGCATCAAGACCAACGTGTTCGGCACGGTGAACGTGACCGACGCCGCGGTTGAGGCAGGCGCCGACGCCATCGTCGTGATCTCCACCGACAAGGCCATCGAGCCGGTGTCCATGCTCGGCGTCACCAAGCGCCTCGCGGAAATGTACGGGCAGGCGCTCGACGCGGAATTCATGGGCCGGCGTGGCGCGACGCGCATCATCGCCGTGCGCTTCGGCAACGTGCTCGGCTCCGTCGGTTCGGTGGTGCCGAAGTTCAAGGCGCAGATCGCGCGCGGCGGCCCTGTCACCGTCACGCATCCCGACATGGTGCGCTACTTCATGACCACCCGCGAGGCGGCGGATCTCGTGCTCACCTCGGCGTCCCACGCGGACAACGAGGGTCGTGCCCTCGCCGAGAGCGCCAACAGCGACGAGCGCGCCTCCGTGTATGTTTTGAAGATGGGCCAGCCGGTCCGCATCTACGAACTTGCCGAACGTATGATCCGCCTTGCCGGTTACGAGCCGGGCGAAGACATCGACATTCAGGTTTCCGGCACCCGCCCCGGCGAGCGTCTGCACGAAATCCTCTTCGCCCGCGAAGAGCCGCGCGCCGAGATCGGCATCGACGGCGTCATGGCGGCAAAGCCGGTCTTTGCCGACCGCGCCAAGGTGCATGAATGGCTGGAGGGCCTGCGCAAGGCGCTGGTGAGCATGGACCGCGCGGCGGCCGAGCGCGTGTTCGAGGACGCAATCCCCGAATTCAAGCGCCGGACGCAGGCGATTCCTGCGCCAGCCGCGACAGCCCTTCCCGAGACGCAACAGACGGCGTCCAGCCAAAGCGCATGAGCGCCTCCGGGCTCGCGACCAGCGAGCCCGCCAGCCGCTCATAGGCCTCGCTCTTTCCCGCAATCCGCGCCGCGGCCTCCAACAGGACGGGCGGGAACGGAAGAAGCCCGGGTGCGCGGCCAAGGCCCGCGCGCAGGGCCGCAATCATTTCAGCCACCGTCACGGGTTCCGGGTCCGCCACGATGAAGGGCCGCCGGATCGGGCCTTGCGCCTTCAACACGGTTGCGACCGCGCCGGAGAGATTGTCGAGGGAGAGAAGCGAGCGGCGGCTCTTCAGGCTCGCCAGCGGCAGCGGCCATCCGGTCTGCGCGAGCGAAAGAAGCGAGGCCATGTTGCCCTTCACCCCCGGCCCGTAAACGAGCACGGGGCGCAGCGCGACCCAATCGAGCCCAAGTTCCGCCAGCCCCTTCTCTGCCGCGAGCTTCGAGCGTCCGTAAGCATCGGTCGGTTGCGGCTCCATCGCTTCGGTCAGCACCTTGTCGGACACCGGCCCGCTCTGCGCGCGGATGGAAGAGAGAAAGACGAAGCGCTTCACGCCCGCCCGCTCGGCGGCTTGCGCGAGGGCGAGCGTTCCTTGCGTGTTGATGGTGCGATAATCGTCTTCCGGGCGGCCCGACATGGCATGCGCGAGGCCCGCGGAATGGATCACCGCATCAACATCGCGCAAGGCCGCAGCCATGTTCTGCGGCGAGGCGATATCGCCGATCACAGCGCTCGACGCGCCCGCCGGCACTTCGGAAGGACGGCGCAGGAGAACGCGCACGCGATAACCGTGTCGTGACAACTCATGCAGCAGGTGCTTGCCGATAAAGCCGGTAGCGCCGGTCAACGCGATCAGGGGCGCACTCATCGGGCAATCTCCAGGCGCGGTTTCGAGAAGCGGAAGAGAAGCGCGCTCACGAGAATGACACCGGCAAGCACACAAGCGAACTGCACCATCAGGGACGGGGAGGCGATGGAAATCGCCGCAAGCCCTGCAAGCAGGATGTTGAGCGCAAACACATGCGCGCTCACCGCGAGCGCGGAGTAACCGTTATTCGTGGCCTGCTGGTAGAAATGCGAGCGATGCGCCTCCCACACCTTCTCGCCGCGCGCGAGGCGTCGGAACAGCGTGATCGTCGCGTCCATCAGATAGTAGAGCGGCAGAAGGATCGCGGCGGCGAGCGCTCCCGCATTTGCAAGTTCGAGAAGCATCCAGCCGACGAGAAGGCCGATGGGGAGCGAGCCCACATCGCCAAGAAAGAGCCGCGCTACTGGCTTGTTGAACGGCGCAAAGCCGATGAGCGCGCCGCACAAACAGGCGGCCATGATCGCCACGGGCGACGGCAAGGCTCTGATCGGGCCGAATCCCGCAAAGCCGATGAAGGCGATGAAAGCCGTGATCGGCACCATTTCGGCGACGGTGATCCAGTCGAGCCCGTCCATGAAGTTGACGAGATTGACGAACCAGAGCCCCGCGAAAAGAAGGATCGCAAACTCGATCCATGCAGGCACGGGAAGAATCGTGTTGCCCGTGAATGTGAGCGGCGCAACGACGGCAGCGACGGCAAGGCCCTGCAACAGGAAACGCGGCAGGACCGGCAAGGGACGGATGTCGTCGATGGCACCGAGAATCGCGAGAACGATCACGGAAGGAAACACGCCGAGAATCGGCAGGAGGCTTCGTCCGCTGCCCCAGTAAAACTTGAAATCGGTCCCGAAGAGCAGCAGCAGGATGACGGCGGGAAGCGCCGCGGCGGCGACTACCGCCATGCCGCCGCCCTGCGGCGTCGGCACGCGATGGCTCGAACGCGCATTGGGCCGCGCCAGCGCATAGCGCTGCAAGAGCGGCATCAGCACGACGATCAGAACCGCCGAGAAAACCGCCGACGTGGCAAGGAAGGTCAGCAGCATTTCACCACCGTGCAGCGGTCCGATAAGATCGGCTATCACATTCACGATCATCTCAAACGCCATGATACTCGCGGAACCACGCCACGAAGCGGCGGATGCCTTCCGCCAGCGGCGTGCTTGGCGAGAAGCCGACATCGCGGCGAAGATCTGACACATCCGCGCGCGTTTCCAGAACGTCGCCTGCGGGCAGCGGACACTCGACGCGCTGAGCCTTGCGGCCAAGCTCCTGCTCGATGAGCGCGATCAGGGTGTTCAGCTCTTCCGGATTGTCGTTGCCGATGTTGTAGAGGCGGTACGGCGCGGCGCTGGTGGCCGGGTCCGCGTGCTTGGCATCCCATGCGGGGTTGGCGACGGGAACGCGGTCGATGACGCGCACGATGCCTTCGACGATGTCGTCGACATACGTGAAGTCGCGCCAGACCTTGCCGGCATTGGCCACGTCGATGGTCTGCCCTTCCGCAATCGCGCGGGTGAATTTGTAGACCGCCATTTCGGGTCGCCCCCACGGCCCGTAGACCGTAAAGAAACGCAGGCCCGTGGAGGGAAGGCCGAAGAGATGGGCATAGGAATGCGCCATCATCTCGTTCGCCTTCTTCGTCGCCGCGTAAAGGCTCACGGGGTGGTCGGCGGTGTCGTGCTCGGAGAAGGGAAGCTTCTTGTTCGCGCCATAGACAGAGCTTGAGGACGCGTAAACCAGATGCTCGATCTCGTCTTGCCGGCAGGCCTCTATCACGTTCAGGAAGGCGACGACGTTCGATGTCGCGTAAGGCCGCGGATCGACGAAGCGCACGCCGGGCTGCGCCGCAAGATGCACGACGCGCCGGGGCTGGTGACGCCGGAAGAGATCCTTCGTCGCCTCCGCGTCGGCGAGGTCCATGCGTTCGGGGATGAAGGCATTATGAAGCTTCAGGCGCGCGAACCGCGCCTCTTTCAGCGCCACGTCGTAATAGGGCGTGAAACTGTCGATGCCGACGACCTGGTGGCCGTCGCGCAAAAGTCGTTCCGCCACATGGAACCCGATGAATCCGGCCGCGCCGGTCACGAGGATGGGAGCTGACATGAAAAGGCCCGCTTCGAATGAACGGCGGGCACCTTAGAGCATTTTCTGAAGAAGGGGAGGGGTTCCCGGATCAAGTCCACGCCCCTTCGTCCAGAGCATTAACAACCCCCGGCGGTTCCCGCCGGGATCGCTGTTTTCAGCTTGAAACTCGTCAGACCACGAAAAACTCGCTCGCCGTCATCTTGAGGTTCTTGGAGAGGGAGGCAATCTCCACGGCCTTGCCCTTCCCGGAACCGTCGGCGTCGTAATAGAGCACACCCTTCTTGTCGTCGTAGATGAGGTAGTCGTTCTTGTCCTGCGCCTTGGCGCCGATGATGAAGAAACCGCTCTTCAGCTTGCCCGGCTTTGTTTCAGTCCCCTTGCCGAGCTTCGTGAACACGGCATTGTCGAGCCAGACAGAATCCTCGCTCACCTTGTAGTCGGCGATCTTGTCCTTGTTGGTCTTGGTGTTGGGCTGGGTATCGAACACGAAGATGTCCTTGCCCGAACCGCCTTTCAGATAATCGTTGCCGTAGCCGCCATAGAGCTTGTCGTTGCCGCCGTTGCCGTAGAGCTTGTCCTTGCCGCTGTAGCCATAGAGCTTCTCGCCACGGGACGTGCCGTTGATCGTGTCGGCGCGGTTGGTCCACAGATCCGCATCGAGCCGCACGGAGGTAGAGGCGGTGCCGTCGCTGACCGTGATATTGAAGTAGATCGACGACAGGGAGGCCGGCACGTTCCCCGGGAGAGGCGCGGGTATAAAGATCAGTTTTTGGATCGCGGCCTGAACGAATGCCGGTGTTCCGCTGATCGTGTAGATGCCTGTCTGCGCATCATAAGTGCCGCCGCTCAGGCTCGACGCCAGAAAGTAGCCCCATTGAGGCTCGCCAATACCGACGCTCGCCGTCAGGATATCGTCGTCTTTATCCGTGACGGTCATCTGCGCGAAGGGAGCTTCTCCGTCCGAGATCGTTGCTCGGCTCAGGTTGCCGCCGATGCTGGGTGGAAGGTTTCCTCCTCCCCCACCGGGATCACTTCCAGGGCCACCGGTATCGGGCCCGTGGCGGGGGAGCCATTTCGTAAAGGTCACGAATTCCTGCTCGAACTCGTGGCCGGTTTCCCCATCGCCATCGTTCGACAGAATAACGGTGACCTGCCGTGAAAAGTCGTCCGGAAGGGTCTCGGCCGTGTTCTCATAGGTCAGCGCCCGAAGGAATGTCTGGACGACGGCAGGAGGAGCTCCCCTGAACCGGGTCGGATCGTCCGGCTCGGGAAACATGATGTGGAAATTAAAGGTGCCGGAGCCCCCTGGCATCACGATGGCGGGATAGCCGTTGATCGAGACTTTGCTTCCCACCTCGAAGCCGTTGGAGAGCGTGATCCCCCTATCCGGCAGGATCCCAAGGCGATCGTGCACCACATCTCCCGGGCCCCATACGCCGACCTGGACGTCGAGAATGCCGTAGCCGCTGAAGACCTCCGCATCGCCGCCCCAGTCGAGAGGGGTGGGCCCGCCACCTTCCACGATCCTGTGGTAGTCGCCATCGAACTTCCACGTATCGAGGGTTCTGGCCATGAAAAGGCCCTCCAGAGCTCGCGAGAGCTTGCTTTATCTCCCTTCGCGCAAAGAGTAGCCCCATAGAAACACAGGGGGCGTTCAATCACGCCGACGCCCTGCCCGTACCGGGCTTCACGGTATCCGGCTTATAATCGGAAAAAGGCGCAACCCTCAGCTTGCTGCGGCGACAGACTTCTCGCTGGCCGCAGCCGTCTTCGCATCCACGGGCGCGAAAGCGACGCTTTGCCCTTCCCGCGCCAGGAACGCGGAGGGCATGACGGCCTGCAGCTCCTTTTCGGTGGCGCGCAGGTATTCGTCGTCGTGGCCGGGATAGAGGTGGAAGATCGCAAGGTTCTTCACATCGGCGGCCCTGGCCAGCTCCACACCCTTCTCCCAGGTGGAATGGCCCCAGCCGACACAATGGGAATACTCGGCCTCCGAGAACATGCCGTCATAGATGACGAGATCGGCCCCGTGCACGAAGGCGGCGAGGGCGGGATCGGGCCAGGGGTCCGAATGCTCGATGTCGCTGATGTAGCAGATGCTGCGGCCCGCATGGTCGAAGCGATAGCCGGTCGCTCCGCCGGGATGGTTGAGGGGGTGCGTGCGCACGCTCGCCCCATCGGCGAAGGTCAGCGTCTCGCCGGCCTTGAAGCCCTGATGTTCGAGGCGGGCAGGCAATTGCTCGAGACGCACGGGAAAGAGCGGCGGCGAGAACAGGCGGTCGAGCGCTTCCTTCGCGGTCTCACCGTCGAGATGGCCGCAATAGGTGCGGATCACGCGCTCTTTGTCGAGCACGACGGGCTTGAAGAACGGAAGGCCGCCGACATGATCGAGATGGAGATGGCTGAGAAGGATGTCGATTTCCTTCGGGGCCGCCTTGCCGAGGGCATGGCCCAAAGCCGCGATGCCGGTTCCGGCATCCACGACGAAGAGGCGCTCGCCGCAGCGGATCTCGACGCAAGGAGTATGCCCGCCGAATTCCACAAAGCGCGGACCGGACGCCGCAGTCGAGCCACGGATTCCCCAAAACCGGACCTGAAGGAGGCCGGTTGCCGACGGAGTGCCCCTCATCATCATAAGAACATGGTTATTACCTGTGCCGACGCATGTGCGCCAGCACACATCGAAGCCGATTTTGGCCAAATTGTCGCTCTAATCATGCCATCGCCGGCTCCGGATGGCGAATCCGGTCTTCGAGGACGGGTTCGCCGCGCACGAAACGGACGACCGCATCGAAGGGCGGCTGGTCCATGGGTGGCGAAATCTCCGGCGTGACCACGATCAATCCCCGCCCGGAAAGCGCCCGGCGCAGATCCGCTACCATCTTGTCCGCGGCGGGCCCCGGCAGGCCGTCGAGGGCGCGGGCGACGACAAGGATGTCGGGCTCGCGGATCAAGCAGCGAACGAGATCGATGGCGGCGATTTCGGTAAGGGTCAGATCGCCGCCGCTGACGTCGATGGGGCTGTTGAGGCCGATCCGCGCCACGCCGGCATCGAGCCCGCGTTCGGTCAGAACCCGGCGGATCACCTTCTGGACGGAATCGTCCGCGCCCGCCTGATCGGAGGCGATGCGCCCGAAGAGCAGATTGTCCTGCACGCTCGCCGCCGTGCAGATGCGGTCGGCATCATAGAATTCGATGGCGGGCTGCAAGCTCGCAGGCAAGAGGCGCGCGAAATCGGCGCGGGCAGCGAGAATGCGCGCCTGCATCGCCTCGTCGAGCAGGCCGAGACGGTGCCGGCTCTCGTTGTAGCGCAAGGAAAGCCCGATCAGCCGCTCCCGGTCGGTGGCCGACGTGGCGCGGCGCTTCTCGTTGCGGCGAGCGACGAGATCCTGGAAAAAGGCGCGGTCGGCGGCGGAGAAGAAGGAGAACCGCGCGAAGAGCGGATGCCCGTCCGGAATCTCGGCGAAGATCTCGATCATGCTCGTGGCGATGGAAAGGCCCATGCGCGCCAGCGGCTTGGTGAGATCGGCGGCTTCCAGGATCGCCCGGATGAAGGGGTGCGAGGCGAGCCGGTCCTCCCGGAACGTATCGCCGACGGGCTTGCCGAACAAAAGGTTCTCCCCGACGGGAGCATGGCGGTTGTAGCGCGCGGCGTCGAAAGGATCGACGAAGCGGTCGAGGCCTTCCGTCTCGAGTGCCGCCTGCACCGCCCGGCGCGATTCCACGATGGAGGCGGCGAGCTTCGGCTCGCGCTCGGGGTTGAACGTCGAGGCAAGGCCCCGCGCATGGGTCACTCTGTCGAGACGGGTGATGGCGATGGTCTCGGCCAGGCGCGAATCGAGATCTTCCAGGGCCTCGGAACCGTAGATCAGGTTGTCCCGCAGCGTGCCCGGAAGCAGCACGGTCTCCCCCGCGAAGGCGATCCGCTGCGCGCGGGACAGGGGATCGGCCTTGACGAGATCGATGCCGCCATAAGTCAGGCGGCCCGTCGAGGGCGAAAGCTGCCCGCCGATGAGAGCGGCAAGCATGTGCGAGCCCGAATCGCCGTTGCCCACCAGCGCGACATGGGAGGGAAAGGGCAGTTCCAGGGTCACGCCGGAAATGCGCCCGCCACTGGCGGAATCATAGGCCGAGACATTCTGCGCCACGAGGTCGCCGCCCTTCGGCAGAACCTCCTTGGCGATGCGCCGATCCCGCGTCTGCAGGGCGGCAAGGTCGCGGGCGATGTCGGACAGAAGCAGGCGCGCACGCTCCAACACCCGCTGCCACTGCACCACCTCGCGCACGCCGAAGGCCGCGAGGGATGCCGCGAGCGCGCAGGCGAGAAGGGTTCCGGGCGTCAGGGAGCCGGCTCCCACCCAGGCTCCGACGCCGACGACCGCGAGGGGCGCGAGAAGCAGGACGATGGTCGTCGCCGCGTCGGTGAACGCGAAGCGGTGCTCCTCCTTCTCGACGGGAGCGTGGCCGCTCGCGAGAGCCTGGCCGATGCACCGGGTTTCATAAGGGCCGGTCGCGTGGGCGTGGATGGCAGGAAGGCGCTCGATCACGCTGGCGAAGCTCTCGGACACCGCCGCGCCCTCCCGCAGGCGGGCCTGCGCGGTTTCGAGCCGCAGGTCGAGCCGCCGCGCGCAGAGGATCGCACCGGGAATGAGCACCACGGCAAGGCAGAGGCCGAGCTTCCAGCCGGAGGCGAGCGCAAAGGCCACGGCGAGGCCGATGACGCCCCAGAGCTTGAAGGAGGAAATGAAGGCCGCGCCGAAGACGTGGCTTTCCCGCGCGAGCGCGTCGCCAACGAGCAGGGTCGCTTCCGCCGCCTCGTCGCGCGTGGAGGGCGAGGTGCGCAGAACGGCATCGAGCACGGTTTTCCGCAACCGCTTCAGAACCCTGGTGCCGATGGCGCTGATGAGCCAGGTTACCGCCGCGAGCAGGAGGCCGATAGCAACCGGAACCACGAGCGCCGCGCCGATGACGGCCTGCCGGAAGGCCGACCCATCGAGTGCGAAGCCCTCGAAAAGGACGATGGTGGATGGATGCACGCCGGCGGGCATTGCAATCGCAAGGGGCAGGAAGCGGCGCGGCGCGTCCGGGGCCTGCGCCAGCAGCACCTCGTCCACGAGGATGCGGACAAGGCTGAATTCCAGCACGAGCAAAGCCCCCGCCAGGATGAGCAGGACCATCGCGAGAAGGTTGCCGGACGGGCTGGTCTTCCAGGCAAGGCGAAGCGGATCGCGCTCCATGAGATATCCTGACGAAAGAGAGCTGCCGCGACGTTAGCCAAGCCGGGGCGGATCGGCTAGAGGCTGTTCGGTCTGAAGCACGGTCAACCTCCAGCTTTCTTTATGGCCGCATGATCTCCTGATCATGCTCTGCAAAGCCGATCCGGCGTTTCGGGATGCTTGTTGCGACACTCGTTCCATTGCGCGGAGCGAGCGTGGGCTTAGTCTTTCCCCATGACCGATTCGCCGATCCGCCTTTCGCCGCAACAACCCATCCTCGCCCCCGACGGACGCCAGTCGCCGATGGCGTCCGGTATCCAGCGCGGCGTCCGGCGGCTGTTCGCGCAGCTTGGCCATGTGACGATCCCGGAGCTGACCCTTGCGAACGGACGGCGGGCGGACGTGATGGCGCTCGCCCCCGATGGCGGGCTTGTCATCGTCGAGATCAAATCCAGCATCGCCGATTTCCGTGCCGACCGGAAATGGCCGGATTACGCGGAGTTCTGCGACCGGTTCTATTTCGCCGTTCCCGAAACGGTACCGGTGGAGATCCTGCCGGAGGATCGTGGCCTGATCGTCGCGGATTCCTTCGGCGCGGCGATCATGCGCGAGGCCGGCCATCATCCGCTCTCCGGAGCGCGGCGCAAAGCCGTGACGCTGCGCTTCGCCCGCGCCGCCGCTTCCGTGCTGCATGCGCTCGCCGACCCGGAGGCCGCCGTCCTTTAACGTGGCGCGCGTTTCGCCAAAATCCTCTGCAGCGTGCGGCGGTGCATGTTGAGACGGCGCGCCGTCTCCGACACGTTGCGACCACACAATTCATAGACGCGCTGGATATGCTCCCAGCGCACCCGATCCGCCGACATCGGATTTTCCGGCGGCACGGCCCGCTCACCGGGAGCGGCCATGAGCGCCGCGTGGATCTCGTCCGCGTCGGCGGGTTTGGCGAGATAGTCGAACGCGCCCATCTTCACCGCGGTCACGGCGGTGGCGATGTTGCCGTAGCCTGTGAGAATGACGCCGCGAGCGTCGGGGCGGCGGCTTTTCAGGCGCTCGATCACGTCGAGCCCGTTGCCATCGCCGAGCCTCATGTCGATCACCGCGAAAGCGGGTGGTTCGGCTTCAATCGCGGCGAGCCCATCCGCCACGCTTTCCGCGACACGGACCTGGTAGCCGCGCGCTTCCATCGCGCGGGCGAGCCGCGTGGAGAAGGGGCGGTCATCATCGACGATCAAGAGGCTCTTGTCGGCACGATCTTCGAACGCCACCGGTGCATCGGCCTTCAGAATATCTCCTTGCATCCCGAAGACTCCCTTACAAAGAGGCGATCAGCCTCCAAATTTCTTTTACTGGCGCATGATCCGGGCGAACAACCAGTGTCCACTTGTTCTGATCCTGCTCCAAAGCTCGGGGCCTACATATAGGAATGCTTGCCCTGCTCTGTCAGGGATTATTCCTGCGACCCCTGCGGCAATATTGCCGCACCCCTTTCAAACGTATGACGCGGCCAAACGATCCGTGCGATGGCGCCTTTTCCGGGCGGGCTCGCGTTTCCGAAAGAGAGTTGCGCGCCCGAGCGCTCGATCAGCGTCTTGGCGATGAACAGGCCGAGGCCGAGACCGGAGGCGAGTTCCTCATCGCCCTGAGCGCGGTCGGCCGCGCTGCGCGTCGTCACGTAAGGCTCGCCGAGGCGCAACAGAATATCCGGCGCATAGCCCGGCCCGTCGTCGCGGATTTCGATGAAGACCTCATCAGCATTCCAGCCGGCTTCGACGATCACCTTCTCGTGAGCGAAGTCGACGGCGTTGTCGAGAATGTTGGACAGGCCATAGACCACGCCGGGATTGCGGCGGCCGGTCGGCTCCGGCCCCTCGCCGCTTTTGACGATCTCCACTTCCTCGTCGAGCCCCCGTTGCGGCGCGACGACTTCCTCCACGAGATGGCTTAGTGAAATCGTCTCGAGGAACGCCGACGTATCCTGCCCCATCGAGGTCAGCTTGGTGAGGATGGTGCGGCACCGGTCCACCTGCTCGCGCAGGAGCTTGAGATCCTCCGCGACGGGCCCCTCTTTCGGCAGGTCGTGATCGAGTTCCTTGGCGACGAGAGCGATGGTTGCGAGCGGCGTGCCGAGTTCATGGGCAGCGGCGGCGGCAAGTCCGTCGAGCTGCGACAGGTGTTGTTCGCGCGCCAGCACGAGCTCCGTCGCCGAAAGGGCCTGCGCCAATTGCCGCGCCTCCTCGGCGACGCGCCAGGCATAAATTCCCGTGAAGGTGATGCCGAGAAGGATCGCCGTCCAGATGCCGATAACATAGGGAAAGGGCAGGTCGAGCCCCTGTCGCGGAAACCACGGAAGCGGGCGATGGAAGAGGATCAGCAGCGTCGCGCAGGCCACCGCCAAAAGGCCGAGCCCGAAGGTCCGCGCCGGCGTGAGCGCCGTCGCCGAAATCAGCACCGGGGCGAGGAACAGCACGGAGAACGGATTCTGCAATCCGCCCGTGAGATAAAGCAGCGAAGCGAGCTGTAGAATGTCGAACGCCAGCAACAATGTCGCGGCGTTGTCGCCAAGCCGGTAGCTCGCCGGAAACCTGATGCTCAGCAGCAGATTGACCAGCGCCGATGCGGCGATGGCGGTGAAGCACGGCACGAAAGGCAGCGCGAACCCGAAGCCGAACCGGACGCCCGCCACCGCGAGCGACTGCCCGATGATCGCAAGCCAGCGCAGCCTCACGAGTGTGTCGAGGCGCAATTGACGCGCGTTGCGTACGAGATCCTTCGGTTTGATTTCGACCATCGGCAAAGAGGATAGTGTTCCTCTTCTCCCTTCCAAGGAGTAAATTCTGCTCCAGAGCTTAGAGCTCATACATTAATCTTATCCGCATCGTCTTAAACAGCATTGCATTACAGGCCAGAAACTCTCATTTTACGATTCAGGGTCGAGAATATTGCCCGGCTTCGCATTTTGATTCGCGGAGAAAATTGGGTCCCGACCCTTCGGGGAAAACAATGAATCTCGCTTATTGCTGGTACGAAGCTGCCCATTGGATGCTCAGTCCCGCCCGCGTGGCGACTGACGTTGCTAAACATTTACTCGATAGTCCCAACAACCCGCTCAACAGCACGACTTATGCGCGCACCGTTTCCGCTGCGTTCGAACTCTTCGAGCGCACCACCCGGCGCTATGGCAAGCCTTCCTTCGGTCTTGGCTCGACTCTGATCGACGGCAAGACGGCGGAGGTTGCCGAGAGCATCGTGTGGGAACGGCCCTTCGCGCGGGTCATCGCCTTCGAGCGCAAGGCCAAGCTTGCCAAGCCGCAGCCGAAGCTCCTCATCGTCGCACCGATGTCCGGGCATTACGCCACGCTTCTGCGCGGCACGGTGGAAGCCTTCCTGTCGACCCACGACGTGATGGTTACCGACTGGGCCGATGCGCGCATGGTGCCGCTCAGCGAAGGCCGGTTCGATCTCGACGACTACATCGATTACTTGATCGAGATGTTCCGCGCGCTCGGGCCGGATCTCAACGTGCTCGCCGTCTGCCAACCGGCGGTGCCGGTGATCGCCGCCATCGCGCGCATGGAGGCGGAGAACGACCCGCTGATCCCGCGCTCGGCGGTGCTGATGGGCGGCCCCATCGA
Source organism: Microvirga flavescens (assembly GCF_003290125.1). Lineage (GTDB taxonomy): Bacteria > Pseudomonadota > Alphaproteobacteria > Rhizobiales > Beijerinckiaceae > Microvirga > Microvirga flavescens. Next base: position 770,173 of record NZ_QMKH01000001.1, on the reverse strand, counting down.
CACGCGCCGTTCGCCCACCGCCGTCAACCAGCTCGCGGAAAAGCGCGGCATCGCGTGGTTCGAGCGCCATTGCATCACGCAGGTGCCGCCCTCCTATCCCGGCATGTGGCGATCGGTCTATCCGGGCTTCCTGCAGCTTTCCGGCTTCATGGCCATGAATCTCGACCGGCATGTGAACGCCCATTGGGACATGTTCAACCATCTGGTCGATGGCGACGGCGATTCCGCCGAGAAGCATCGGGATTTCTACGACGAATACCTCGCGGTCATGGACCTGACCGCCGAATTCTATCTCCAGACCGTCGACAAGGTTTTTGTGCGGCACGAATTGCCGAAGGGCGAAATGATGCACCGGGCGAAGCCGGTGGATCTCATGGCAATCCGCCGCTGCGCCCTGATGGCGGTCGAAGGCGAGCGGGACGACATCTCAGGCGTCGGACAGACGCTCGCGACCCTCGATCTCACGCCGAACCTCTCTTCGGACAAGAAAGTTTATCATCTCCAGCCGGGCGTCGGTCATTATGGGGTCTTCAACGGGTCCCGCTTCCGGGCGGAAATCGTTCCTCGAATTGGTGAATTCATTCAGAACCACGCGAGAACGGGGCCCGCGCGCTAGTCAAGAGCCTCGGGCGGTTCCGGAACGGTTCCCGGCAGCGGCAAACGGCTGCGCTGACATCGGGCGCGCGGCAGGGCACATTGCGGACATGAGATTCGCATTGTTCCGCCGCGTTCCCGCGGACCCTCCCTCTCTGAAAGTCTTTCACGCCGGACAGTCCTTCCAGGTGGCCCTGCGCCGTCGCCCGACCGCCAAGCGCATCACCTTGCGTGTGTCGAACGCCACCGGCGAGGTGCTGCTGACGATCCCCGAGCGCACCGATCTCGCCGTCGCCCAGCGCTTCGCCGACGGGCATGGCAGCTGGATCGCCGCGCGCTTGTCCAAGGTGCCCGCGCGGGTGCTGTTCGAGCCCGGCGCGCTGGTGCCCCTGCGCGGCGTTCCGCACCGGATCGTGCACTGGTCGAATGTCCGCGGGCGCACGCAGGCCACAGTAGACGAGAACGGCGATCCCATCCTTGCCGTCTCCGGCGATCTGCAGCACGTTCCCCGCCGCATTCAGGATTTTCTGGAAGCCGAAGCGAAGAAGGATTTCGCCGAGGCCGTGAAGCGCCATACGGCTTCGCTTGGCGTCACGGCCAAGCGCATCACCGTGCGCGACACGCAGAGCCGCTGGGGCTCCTGCTCCGCACGGGGGGCGCTCAACTTCTCCTGGCGGCTCATCATGGCCCCGCCCTTCGTGCTCGACTACCTCGCCGCCCATGAGGTGGCGCACTTGCGCGAGCTGAACCATTCCCACCGCTTCTGGTCGCTGGTGCGCGGCATCTGCCCGCGCACGGACGAAGCAGAGGAATGGCTCAAGGTCTACGGCAGCGCCCTGCACCGGATCGGCTGAGCCTGTTCGAAATCCTGTCCAAGCGTGACAGTGATCGGCTTTGGCCTTAAAGCCCGGCAGTGCTCTTCACACTCCGGTTTTCGATGCTCAAGCCCGACACCTTCGCGCTCACCGCCGTGCTGGCGTTCCTGACCGCGCTCGGTCCGCTCTCCACGGACATGTACCTGCCCTCGCTGCCCATGATAGCGGCGGCGCTGCAGGCGACGAGCGCCGAGGTGCAGCTCACGCTCTCGACCTTCCTCCTCGGCTTCGCCGTCGGGCAGTTCTTCTACGGGCCGGTGTCCGACAGAGTGGGCCGCAAGCCCGTCCTTCTGTTCGGCCTCGGCCTGTTCATCCTGGCGAGTTTTGCCTGCGCGCTCGCTCCCTCCATCGAAACGCTGATCGGCGCGCGCTTCCTGCAGGCGCTCGGCGCATCGGGGCCCATCGTGCTCGGGCGCGCCATCGTGCGCGATCTTTACGACGGCGCGCGGGCGGGCAAGGAACTCTCGCGCATGGGTACTATCATGGGAGTCGTGCCGGCTCTCGCGCCCGTGCTCGGCGGCGTGCTCGGCGTTGCGTTCGGATGGCGCGCCTCCTTCGTGCTCACCATCGTCTGCGGCCTGATGCTGGCGGCCATCGTGATCTTGCGCCTGCCGGAGACAATCCGCACGCGCTCCACGACGCCGATCTCCCTTCCCGCCATGCTGCGCGGCTTCGCGGAGTTGCTGAAGCATCGCGGCTACCGCGTCTATGTCGGCCTTGCCATGCTGACTTATGGCGGGCTCTTTGCCTTCATCTCCGGCTCGTCCTTCGTGCTGCAGGGCGTCTATGGCCTGAGCGAACTCGCCTTCGCGTTCTCCTTCGCCTTCGTGGTGATCGGCTACATTCTCGGCACCGCGCTCGCGCAGCGCCTCGTCGGACGGCGCGGTCTCGACGGCACCGTCAAACTCGGCGCGATCTGCCTTGCGGCGGGCGGCGGCCTGATGCTGGCGCTCGTCGGATTCGGCGTGCCATCCTCGCTAGCGGTGAGTGCGCCGATGGCGATCTACGGCATCGGCGTCGGCCTCACCATGCCGCAGGCGATGGCCGCCGCCATGATGCCGTTTCCGGATCGCGCGGGCGCAGCCTCGTCGCTCCTCGGCATCTGTCAGATGACCTTCGCGGCCCTCCTCGGCATCGGCCTCGGCCGCTTCCTCGACATCGGCTCGGCCCTGCCATTGCCCATCGCGATTGCGGGAACGGGCCTTGCGGCACTCACGCTGTTCGCGACGACAGGGCGGGTGCGGGGTTAGAGCCCGAACAACTTCTCAAAAAAGTTCTTCTCGCGGCTGCCGCGTTGGGTTGGGGCGATCCAGCCGCTTTCGCGTTGGGCGTTGGCGACCGCCTGTCCCGGCGCGCCCGCGACAGGAATGTCGCGTGGACCGATCCCTTCAAGGCCGGGCAGCGGCACGGGCTGCTTGTCCTTCAGCGCGAGCTTCATGAAGTTGTGCCAGACCTCTGTCGGCAGGTTGCCGCCGGTGACGCGCTTCGTCAGCGTGCCGTCGTCGTTGCCGAGCCACACGCCGGCGACGAGGCTGCCGGAGAAACCGACGAACCAGGCGTCCTTGTAATCCTGCGTCGTGCCTGTCTTGCCGGCGAGCGTCCAACCGGGGATCTGCGCTTTCTGCGCGGTGCCGATGACGAAGGTGTTGTGCATCATCTCGTTCATCATCGAAACCGCCGAAGGATCGATGACACGGCCCAAGCCGCCGCCTGCCGGACGCTGGTAGAGCACCTTGCCGTCCGTCGTCTTCACCTGGTTGATGACGTAGGGAATGACGCCATCGCCGCCATTGGCGAAGGCTGCATAGGCGCTCACCAGTTCGAGCGGCGTCACTTCCGACGTGCCGAGGGCGAGCGCTGGAACGGCCTGAAGCGGCGAGGTGATGCCGAGCCGCTGCGCCGTCTGCACCACGGCCTTCGGGCCGACTTCCAGATTGAGCTTCACCGCGATGGTGTTGAGCGAGAGCGCCAACGCATCGCGCAAAGCCATCGGCCCGCGATAGCCACGATCGTAGTTTTCCGGCGTCCAGCCCTTGTAGTTCACGGGGCTGTCGTCGCGGATCGTGTCCGGCGTCAGGCCGCGCTCGATAGCGGTGAGATAAACGAACGGCTTGAAGGACGAGCCCGGCTGGCGGTGCGCGGCGGTGGCGCGGTTGAACTGGCTTGTCTCGTAGTTGCGCCCGCCGACCAGCGCTTTCAACGCACCGTCGGGTTGCATGGCGACGAAGGCGCCCTGGCCCACGTTGAACTTCTGGCCCTTGGTATCGAGCTCCTCCACCAGAACGCGCTCTGCCGCGCCCTGCATGGCCGGCTCGATGGTGGTGGAAACCACGATGTCGGATTCGATGGTGCCGACGAAATCGTCGAGCACGTCCATCACGTAGTCGGCAGCGTAATTCGCCGAGCCCGCGCCTCTCGGGCGGACGGGTTGCGCGGGCGCGCCGAGCGCGGTCTTCGTCATGCCCGGCGTGATGAAGCCGAGTTCGTTCATCGCCGCGACGACGAGTTCCGCGCGATCCTGCGCCGCCTTCGGATTGCGGTTGGGCGCAAGGCGTGAGGGCGCCTGCACGAGGCCTGCCAGCACCGCCGCCTCGGAGAGCGACACGTTGCGCGCGGACTTGCCGTAATAGCGCTGCGCCGCCGCCTCGACGCCATAAGCGCCGGAGCCGAAATAAACGCGGTTGAGGTAGAGCTCGAGAATCTCGTTCTTGGTGTAGTTGCGCTCGAGCCAGAGCGCGAGGATCGCCTCCTGGATCTTGCGCGAGGCGGTGCGCTCCTGAGTCAGGAACAGGTTTTTCGCAAGCTGCTGGGTGAGCGTCGAGCCGCCCTGTATGCTGCCGCGGCCACGGGAGGTCACGTTGCGCACCAGCGCGCGGGCGATGCCGATGGGATCGATGCCGAAGTGATCGTAGAAGCGCCTGTCCTCGATGGCGACGAAGGCGTTCGGCAGATAGGGCGGCAATTCCTTGATCGAGACCGTGCGCCCGCCCGTCTCGCCGCGGTTGGCGAGAAGCGAGCCGTCGCTCGCCATGATGGCGATGTTCGGCGGGCGCTTCGGCACGGTGAGCTGGTCGATGGGCGGCAACTGCGCGGCGTAATAGGCAACGACCCCGCCGACCGCGATCAGGGCCCACAGGCCAAGCACGACGCCCGCATAAATGAGCTTGCCGAGAAGTGAGCGGCCGCCGCCCCGGCGCTTGGTCTTCTTTTTCTTCGAGGAACGGGAGGCGCGCCGACGCGGGGGCTTTTCAGCCCCGTCGTCATCTCTCGCGACGCGTTTGCGCGTCATGGGTGCCCCAGCCCGATCTTCGGGAGAGAGGCGGAAATCCGCATCATCCCTGTCGGCGGCGGGCGTCTCAAAGACCGGCTCGCGCCGGTTGCGTCCGTTCGCCACGTTTGTCCTCGTTATCCACGGGGCCGCAATAACGACCCTATGGTTGTGGAGCAACGTAATTGTGGCGGTTTAAGGGGCGGTTAAGCTGGGGAAGGGCGAAACCCACTGAAAGAGCCTTGCGCCCTCCCCTTCGCGGTGGGGCTACCCCAACGTGAAATTCATCGTGATCTCGGCGTTGAGCACTTTCGAGACCGGGCAGTTCTTTTCCGCCGCGCGGGCGAGTTCCTCGAACTTCGCCTTGTCGATGCCCGGCACCTTGGCCTCAAGGGTCAGGGCCGATTTCGAGATCTTGAACCCTTGTCCTTCCGGCTCCAGCGAAACGGCGGCCTCGGTGGAAAGCTCCGTCGGCGTGAACCCTGCGCCCTGAAGCTGGAAGGCCAGCGCCATCGTGAAGCAACCCGCATGGGCGGCGGCGATCAGCTCCTCCGGGTTGGTGCCCTTCTCGTTCTCGAAGCGGGTTTTGAACGAGTAAGGCGTCGCGGACAAAACACCCGAATCGGAGGTGAGGTGGCCGGTTCCCTCCTTGCCCGTGCCCTGCCAGACGGCTTTTCCCTTGCGGATCATCGATTGTCTCCTGCTGCGGTTGCGAAGCGATAATCTAGAGCCTGAGGCCGAAAGGAAAGTGGATAGCGGAAAAACTTCCGCTCTCGATGGTGCCGGCAGGTTCGCCATCCGCCATCATCAGGCATATCATCCTCATCAATGATTTTCTGAGGGATCCTTGAATGATCCGCTTTCATGCCGGGCCGCGCCCGCGCCTTCTCATCGCGACGGCGCTGGGGGTCGTCCTCTTCGGGCTGCTGCCGCATCACTGGCTCCTGAACACACGCCTTCTCGTGGCGTGGGACGCCGGGGTGCTGGTCTATCTCAGCGCGTTGTTCGTGATGTTCGCACGCTCCACGATGGAGAAGATGCGCTATCGGGCGAACCTTGAGGACGAGGGCGCGATTGTCGTGCTCATCCTGACGCTCGCCGCCGCCGTGGCGAGCCTTGGAGCCATCGCCATCGAGTTGCGCGGCATTCACGATGCCAATCAGAGCCAGCAGGTGCTTCGCCTGTCGATCGCCGCCGCCACCATTCTCTGCTCGTGGTTTCTCGTGCACACCATTTTCGCCGTTCATTACGCCCATGAATTTTACGGCGATGCGGGCGAACGCGGCGGGCTCAGGTTTCCGAGAGAGAAGAAGCCGGATTATTGGGACTTTCTCTACTTCTCCTTCAACTTCGGTGCGGCGGCGCAAACCTCGGACATCATCGTCCTTTCGCGGCGCATGCGGCGGCTGTCGCTGGGGCACACGGTGCTGGCCTTCCTGTTCAACACCACGGTGCTGGCGCTTGCCGTCAATGTCGGCGCGGGGTTGATCTGAGCGTCAGGCGTTCTCGCGTTCGCCCTCGATCACGCGGCGGACGATGGCGAAGCTGAAACCGGCGCGCGCCAGCGCCGCCATGTCCTTGTCGCGATAAGGCGCGTTCTCGCCCGGGCGATAGGGACCGAGCTTGCGGCGGCGGGCATAAGCATGCGCGGCGGCTTCATCACTGCTCTCGTCCTGTTCGAGCGCCTCCTCAACCACGGCACGGGCAACACCCTTCGCCGCGAGCTTCGCGCCGATGGCACGCGCCGAGCCGCCGCGACGGCGCAGGGTCGCGACGCGGGTCGCGGCGTAACGCGTGTCGTCGATGAGCCCGACGCGAAGGCTTTTTGCCACCACCTCGTCGATCATCTCCAGAAATTCCGATGGGTCCTCACCGCGCAGGCGGCAGCGTTTCTCGACCTTGCGCCGCAGCACCCGGCGCAGGTTTTCCGTCGAGGAGGCATAGCGTTCGAGATAGGCCATCGCCGCGCGTTGCAGATAAGCGGGCGTGACCCGGCGCGGGACCTTGCGGCCCGCCGCGCCCTGAGGCGGGAGCGGATCAGACAACGTCATGCAGTGTTATGATTCCGCTGCGGCTTCGCCGGGCTTTTCCACCTGGCCGCGCCGCTGCAATTGCAGGGTCACGAACCAGCACAAGGACGCCCACGCCGCGCCGACGCACCAGCCGGCCAGCACGTCGCTCGGCCAATGAACGCCGAGATAGACGCGGCTCACTCCGATGATGAGCGTGAGAAACACCGCAAGCCCCATGATGAAGGCCTTGAGCCTCTTGCGGGCGAACATGCGGGCGAACAGCGCGCCGAGGGTGAGATAAGCGATGGCCGAGAGCATGGCATGGCCGCTCGGGAAGCTGGCGGTGTAGACCTCCATCGCATGCGGCACGAGGTCGGGACGCGGGCGGTCGAAGCCGCTCTTGAGCAACCCTGAGAGAATCATGCCGCCATCCACGGCGATCAGCACGAGAAGCGCCGCCCCGCGCTTGCCCGCCATGAGAAGGGCAATGAAGGCGGACACCGTAACGATGCCGAGAACCGCCGTCCCACCAAGGCCGGTGATGTCGCGTGCCGCCTCCTCCAGCCAGCCGGGGCCGAGGGGATCGGCCGGGTTGTCGGGGCTGCGCAGGGCGAGAAGGAGCGCGCGGTCGAAGGTGTTGGTTTCACCTTCCATGACCTCGTTCGCCAGCATGACGAAGGCGAGGGCGAAGAGCGCCAGGCCGAGGAAGGAAACGAGCGGGCCGATTTCGTTGAGGCCGAGCCGCAGCCACACGCGCCGCGCCGGAGAGAGGAATGATGTCATGGGCGAAGAATAGAATGTGCCGCGCCTTCTGGCGAGAGCATGAGCGAAGCCTTCAAAGCCCGAGGCGCTTCACCCAGCTTTTCGGGACGGTGATTTCATCGAGCCCGAGCCATTCCGCCATGAGCCGCAATTCCTCGCTGAGCGCCGGCGCGATGTCGTCGGGGGCGGCGTGATGTTCCGGGTGGATCGAATGGACGATCAGGCGGCCCGCCGCGCGGTCGGCCTTCAGGTCGAGGCGGGCGACGATGTCCTCACCAAGAAGGAACGGCAGGCAGTAATAGCCGAATTCGCGCTTCTCGGCGGGGGTGTAGATCTCGATGCGATAGTGGAAATCGAACAGCTTTTCCGTGCGCGTGCGCTCCCAGACGATGGGATCGAAAGGCGAGACGAGGGCGCGCGCTTCCACTTTACGCGGCAGGCGGGCCTGCGGGTCGAGATAGACTGGCCCGCCCCAGCCTTCGACCGCGACGGGCACAAGATCGCCGGCTTCCACGAGTTCGGGAATGCGCGCCTTCGCATCCTCGGGCTTGATGCGGAAATAATCGCGCAGGCAGCGCTCGCTGGCGATGCCGAGGGCGCGGATGGACAGGCGCAGCAATTCGCGCTGCGCCTCCTTCTCCGGCGGGGTCGGCGTATTGAGGACGGCGGAGGGAATCACCCGCTCCGGCAGATCATAGAGCCGCTCGAACCCGCGCCGCGTCGCGGTGGTGACTTCGCCCGCCCAGAACAGCCATTCGAGAGCATGCTTGCCATCGCTCCAGCCCCACCAGGAGCCCTTCGCCTTGCCGCCTTGCGAAAGTTCACCGGCTGCGATGGGGCCGCGCGCGGCGATTTCCTGGCGCACCTCTTTGATGAAGGCCCGCTTTTCCACGCCGAACCGGGCAATGCCGCCATAAATCCCCTTGCCCGCCGCCGCCCGCGCCATGCGCCAGCGAAAGAGCGGGTGCAGATCGAGACGAATCAGCGAGGCCTCATGCCCCCAATATTCGAAAACCTTGCGCTGCTTGCCTTTTCCCCATGCGGCGTTTTCCAGAAACGCGCGGTCGTAAGCGCCGAGCCGGGAAAACAAGGGCATGTAATGGGCGCGCACCAGCACGTTCACCGAATCGATCTGCAACAGATGCGAACGGTCGAGCGCACGGGTTAAGTGCCGCGCCGCCGCGGCCTCGGGCCGGCCTTCGTGAAACCCTTGGGCGGTGAGCGCGATGCGCCGAGCCTGGGAAAGGGAGAGCTTGGTGCGGATGGCCATGACGAAAACGAATCAGGAACATCTCAGCTAAAGCCACAGGCGCGCTCTGCGCAAGGGGGCGATGCGAGCACCCGGCTTGATCCCCCGCCACGAAGAGGCGCATATCTGCCCTGCACGAATAGTTCGGGACAAAGGCGCATCCGTTTCTAAAACCACGATCCGCCGCCAAGGATCCGCTACTAAGAGACGATGGACGAAATGGACCAGCCCATGACCAGGCCCCCGAGCGGGGCCGCCGCCACTTTGAGCCAGGCCGAGATCCGCTCGATCATCCTTGGATTGATGATCTCGCTGCTGCTTGCCGCGCTCGACCAGACCATCATCGCAACCGCACTGCCGACGATGGGGCGCGACTTGGGCGATGTGGAGCATCTGCCCTGGGTGGTGACGTCCTACCTTCTCACCGCCACGGCGGTGACGCCGCTCTACGGCAAGTTCAGCGACAGCCATGGGCGGCGCATCACGCTTCTCATCGGCATCGTGGTCTTCATTCTCGGGTCCGTCGCCTGCGCGCTCGCGCCGTCCATGCTCGCTCTCGTTGCCGCGCGCGCCCTGCAGGGGCTCGGCGGCGGTGGGTTGATCGCGCTCGCCCAGACCATCGTGGCCGATCTCGTGCCGCCGAAGGAGCGCGGGCGCTACCAGATGTATTTCGCGAGCGTCTTCATGACGGCAAGCCTCGCCGGCCCCGTGCTCGGCGGTGTGTTCGCGGAGCACCTGCACTGGTCGATGATCTTCTGGATCAACCTGCCCCTCGGCCTCGTCGCCTTCGTCATCGCCTATCACGGATTGAAGAAACTGCCCCGGCATGATCGCCCTCACCGGCTCGATCTGCTCGGCGCGGGCCTGCTCGTCACGGCAACCGTCTCGCTTCTTCTCGCCTTGAGCTGGGGCGGCCTGCGGTTTGCGTGGTCCTCCGTGGAGATTCTCTCGCTCGTCGCGGCCTCCATTGTGCTCTGGCTGCTCTTCGCGCTTCGCATGAAGCATGCGCCCGAGCCTCTCATTCCCGCCGATGTGCTGAAGAACCCGGTGGTGCGGATGGGAACGCTCTCGGCTTGTTTCGGCATGGGCACCTATATCGGCCTCACCATCTACCTGCCGGTCTATTTCGAAGTGGTGCGCGGCCTCTCGGCGAGCCAATCGGGGCTTGCGCTGATTCCGCTCGGCGTAGGCACGGTCTTCGGCGCGACCCTGTCCGGCCGCACGATGGCGCGGTTCGCTCATTACAAGCGCGTCCCCATCATCGGTCTCACGATTACGCTTGTGGGAACCGCGATCCTGATCGTCTTCGGCAAGACTATTCCGATTGCCGTCATGGAAGGCGTTCTGCTTTTCCTCAGTGCCGGCGTCGGCACGCTGCTTCCCGTCACCACGGTCGCGATCCAGAACGCGGTTCTGCCGCACCAGCTCGGAACGGCGACGGGCACGGCGAACTTCTTTCGCTCTCTCGGCGGGGCGTTCATCGTCGCCCTGTTCGGCACCATCGTGCTCAGCGGCACGGGCCTCGGTGGCGCGATGAGCTTCGAGAACCTCGCGGCGGCGGCAGCTAAGAGCGGCGTCGATCTCGGCGGTGTCTTCCAGATGGTTTTCATCGCGACCGGTATCGGCTTTGCCGTCGCCCTGGCCTTCATCGCGCTGATGGAAGAGCGGCCCCTGCGCGGCAGCGCCGTCAAGGCGGCCGAGGCGGCCATCGCGGATTAGAGCATGATCAGAACAAGTGGGCACCGGTTGTTCGCCCGGATCATGCGGCAATAGATCGTGTTTCAAAGAGACACGATCACTCTCTAGTCCAGCGTCTGCCGGAAACGGGCGACAGCGAGCGTCATGGCGGCGAGGGAGAACAGGGCGAGCGCCAGCACATCGGCCTGCAGATCCGCGAACGTCGCGCCCTTGAGCATGATGCCGCGCACGATGCGCAAATAATGCGTGAGCGGCAAAAGCTCGCCCACGGCTTGCGCCCATTGCGGCATGCCCCGGAACGGGAAGAGAAAGCCCGACAGGAGCATGTTGGGCAGAAAGAAGAACATCGACATCTGCATTGCCTGAAGCTGGCTCGTGGCGATGGTGGAGAAGGTGTAGCCGACGGACAAGTTGGCCACGATGAAGAGAAGCGTGAGCGCGACCAGAAGCGCGAGACTTCCCTCGACGGGAACGCCGAAGAGAAGCCGCGCGACGATCAGGATCAACGACATCTGCAGGCCCCCGACGACCACGTAGGGCGAGATCTTGCCGAGCATGATCTCGAAAGGCCGGATCGGCATGGCGAGCAGGCTTTCCATCGTGCCGCGCTCGATCTCGCGGGTGACGGAAAGGCCGGTGAAGATCAGCATCGTCAAGGTGAGAATGGTGCCCACGAGCCCCGGCACGATGTTGAGCCGTGTCTCGATGGCGGGGTTGTAGCGCAGATGCACACGAAGATCGTAAGGCGGCTTCTTCGGCGCGAGCGCGGCGGCGGGACCGACGAGTTCGCGGGAAAAGACCGTCTGCGACAGCCCGTTGAGAGCGGCGACCGCGCCGCCGGTGGCGGTCGGATCGGTGGCGTCCGCGATGACGAGAATTTCCGGCCGCTCGCCCCGAATCAGGTCGCGCCCGAAATGCGCGGGGATCTGCACGCCGAACAGCGCCTGGCCGGAGAGAATGAAATGATCGAGTTCCGCCTCGCTCGACGCCGTCAGGCTGATGTCGAAATAATCCGTCGCGCGCATGGCGGCGAGAAACGAGCGTGCGAAGGAACTGTCGTCCTGCACCAGAACCGCCGTCGGCAGATGGCGCGGATTGGCGTTGATGGCCGTGCCGAACAGGATGAGCTGCATGAGCGGGATCAGGATCATCGTCGCGAATGTCACGCGATCGCGCCGCAGCTGAATGAACTCCTTGATGAAGGTGGCGCGCACCCGCAGGAACGAGGCGCGAAAGCCGCGCGTGCGCCGGTCGATGTCGCTCGCGCCGCTCATGCGGAATTATCCTTGATGCGGCTCATCAAGTCGATGAACACGTCTTCGAGCGTCGGCTCGCCCCGCGTCCACGTTTGCGGGCCTTTTTCGCGAAAGGGGGCAATCGCCGCCTCGAGCTTGGCAGCATCGCGACCGCTCACATGAAGCTCGACACCGAACGGCGCGACCATGTCGACGCCGTCGAGACTCTTCAACGTTTCATCGAGATCCGCGAGGTTCGGGCCCGTCACCGTGTAGGTCGACAGATGCGCGCCGGCGATGACCTCTGCCACCGTCCCCTGCGCAAGAATTTCACCATAGGCGATATAGGCGATCTCGTGACACCGCTCAGCCTCGTCCATGTAGTGGGTCGAGACGAGAACAGTCATGCCCTCGTGGGCAAGCTGATGGATCTCGTCCCAGAAATCGCGCCGCGCTTTCGGATCGACGCCAGCCGTCGGCTCGTCGAGCAACAGCAATTCCGGTTGCGGCAGAATGCACGCGCCGAGCGCAAGACGCTGTTTCCAGCCGCCGGAGAGCGCGCCAGCGAGCTGATCGGCGCGGTCGGCGAGGCCGAGGCGGTCGATGGCCTCCTGCGTGGCGCGGCGGGGATGTTCGAGATTGTAGATCCGCGCCACGAATTCCAGATTCTCGCGGATCGAGAGATCGTTGTAGAGCGAGAAGCGCTGCGTCATGTAGCCGACATGGCGCTTGATGTCCGCCGTCTGCGTGCGGATGTCGTAACCAAGGCAGGTGCCGGTGCCGCTGTCGGGGGTGAGAAGCCCGCACAACATGCGCAACGTCGTCGTCTTGCCGCTGCCGTTCGGGCCGAGAAAGCCGTAGATCAGGCCCTTGTGCACATGCATGGTGAGGTTGCGCACGACCGGCGGCCCGCCGAACGATTTCGTGAGGCCGTTAACGTCGATGACGATCTCCGGTTCGGACGTCGTCTGCGCGCTCATCATTGCACCTCCGGCGGAATAACGTTTACCGGCAGCCCGATTGGCAGCATCGCATCGCCGATGGGCGTCGCCTCAACGCGAAAGACGAGCTTCGCGCGCTCCTCAAGGCTGAAGATGACCGGCGGCGTGAATTCCACATCGCGCGAGATGAAGGTGATTTTCGCGGCAAGCCCGCTCGGGCAGCTGTCGCAGGTGACACCGAGCGTATCGCCGAGCTTGATCGTCGCAAGCTTGGGTTCCGGCACGTAGAAGCGGATGCGCCGGTTCCAGGGAGGCAGCAGCGAGAGAACCGGCTGCCCCGCATTCACCACTTCGCCGGGACGGAAGAACACATCCTGCACCTGCCCCTCCACGGACGCGGTGACCGTGAGCTTCGCGAGGTTCGTATTGGCCTCATCGAGGGAGCCTTGCGCCGCGCGGACCGCCGCTTCAGCGGCGGCGATCTCCGCAATGCGCGCCGGAATGCGCCCGGCCTGGATCTGCCGCTCCACCGCCTCCAGAGCCGCCTTGTCCCTGTCGTTGGTCGCCTTGGCCTGATCGTAGGTGGCTTGCGAGGCGATGCCCCGCGCGAGCAGGGTCCGCTGGCGTTCGAGCTCGGCGGTGGAGAGAACGAGCTGGGCCTGCGCCTGCCGCTCCTGCGCCTGCAGCACGGCGATTTCCTCCGGCCGCTGCAGGGAGGCTTGCAGATTGGCGAGGATCGACTGCGCCTGCTGCAACCGCGCGATGGCCTCGGCGCGCTGCGCCGTTTGCGTTTCCGAGGAGATCTGGAAGAGGAATTGCCCCACTTTGACCTGGGAGCCCGAATCGACGGCGAGTTTTTCGATGCGTCCCCCGAGTTCCGGGGCGGCATAGGTCAGATAGCCTTCCACGTAGCCCTGAAAAGTTTCAGGCGTGCGCTCGCTGCGCAGAGCCCACCAGGCGACGCCGCCGATGACGGCGAGGAGAGCCAACACGGCCAAAATCCGGCGAGATATCATGGGTTTTCACGACTGACCGGGCTTTCCAAGCTTATCTAGGCCACGCCAGAGCCGAATCGAGGGCGGCGCCCGGGGCTCGCCCTGCGACCCCGTAACCTTCGTTTTCGGGCGGCAAGATTGTGGAAAGGCTCAGTCACTTCTGCCCCTTCTCCGCCCTTGCCGTGCTAGGAGGGGGCTCCAGCGGAATTCAAAAACGGAGAGCGGGTCGGGAATGAAGGTCGGCATCGACATGGGGACGGTTTCTTCGGGAGGCATCTCCCCGGGGGCGGCGTCCGGCGGTTCGGCCCTTCTCGACCTTGAGGAACTCCTGGCGACACGCCTGCTCGTGCAGGGCAATTCCGGCTCCGGAAAATCGCACCTCCTGCGCCGCCTGCTCGAACAGAGCGCGCCTTATGTCCAGCAGGCGGTGATCGACCCCGAGGGCGATTTCGTCACCCTCGCCGACAAGTTCGGGCATGTGGTGGTGGATGCCGCCCGCAGCGAGGGCGATCTGCAGCGCATCGCCGCCCGCGTGCGCCAGCACCGGGTCTCAGTCGTGCTCAATCTCGAAGGGCTCGACACGGAAGCGCAGATGCGCTGCGCCGCCGCCTTCCTCGGCGGGCTCTTCGATGCCGAGCGCGATCTCTGGTATCCCATGCTCGTGGTGGTGGACGAGGCGCAGCTTTTCGCGCCCGCCGCCGCCGGTGAGGTTTCCGACGAGGCGCGCAAGGTCTCGCTCGGCGCGATGACGAACCTCATGTGCCGTGGCCGCAAGCGCGGCCTTGCGGGCATCATCGCCACCCAGCGCCTTGCGAAGCTCGCCAAGAACGTAGCGGCGGAAGCCTCGAACTTCCTGATGGGCCGCACCTTCCTCGATATCGACATGGCCCGCGCCGCCGACCTTCTGGGCATGGAGCGCCGCCAGGCCGAGATGTTCCGCGATCTCGAGCGCGGCCATTTCGTGGCGCTCGGCCCTGCCCTGTCGCGCCGCCCGATGCCGGTGCGGATCGGCAATGTCGAGACCTCTGCGCGCAGCGGTAGTTTTAAGCTTTTGCCGCTGCCCGAGCAGCAGACGGAAGAGGCGCGCGATCTCATCTTCACCGCGAGCGCGGAAGAAATCGCCCGACCCGTCGCCCCGCGCCGGGCCGCGCCGCCACCGCCGCCCGCGACAAACGATCTTCTGGCGCAGCTCGCCAAGAGCCGCCCCGCCGCCGCGCCTGAATCCTCCATCGAGTTGACGGAGGAAACGAAGGCCGAGCGCGCAGCCGCGCTCGATGCGGTGATGCGCGAAATCCTCGATGATCCGGAAGCCGCGTTCCGCACGGTCGCGGTGCTCTATCAGGATTTTCTCGTGCGTTGCCGCATCCGCCGCATCGGCGGCGAGCCGCTCAACCTGCCCGCCTTCCGCCGCCGCCTCGCGGTGGCGCGCGCCGGTGTCGACACGGCGACCGCCGAGGGCACGGAGTGGGATCGCGCCGTCGCCTTCGCGGGCGATCTCGAAGAGGACATTCAGGGCGTGTACCTGCTTCTCGCGCGGGCCGCGATGGAGCGTTCCGCCTGCCCGCCGGACGGCGAGATCGCGCGCGCCTGCGGCAGCCGTTCGCCGGGCCGCGCGCGCCGTCTCATCGCCTACATGGAAAGCCGCAACATCGTGGTGACCCGCAACGATCCGCGCGGCCTTCGCATCATCGCGTTGCCCGATCTCGGCTGGGAAACCGGCCCCGGCGATCCGAATGCGTTCGAGGAGCCGAGCGCGTCGACGTCGGGCGATCTTTTCGCGGCAGGCTAACCGCCAGGCGCCTTCAAACGCTTCGGCCGCGAACGAAGGGATCACGCGAGACGAACGCTCCTTTTCGAACGATGGTTCAGTCCGAGCAAAGGACCATGAACCATGCATGTCTCATCGACTGAAACTCTCGTCGTTTCCAAAACGTCTTCGCCAGCCTTCCTGCGAAACGCATGGCAGTGGCTGCGCCGCGCCCGGGCGATCCGGCGCACACAGCTAGCCGTCTCCGATTTGAGCGAAAGCCAGCTTCGCGACATCGGGCTTGTCGGCGACGACCCTGCCATGATCCCGGATTCCCACCAGCGCTACTGGCAGGAAGCGCTCGGATTCAGTTTGATCCGCCGCGAGTGAAGGGGTTCTTCCGCAACCGTCTCCGACACGATAAGGTTCGCCCAACAACCATAGGGAGAGACTTCAAAAATGCTGAACGATCGCTTGAGCCTCGATGAAATCGCACGCCGCGTCGATGAGCGGCGCGCGGAATATTGCGCCATGAGCGATCGGATCTGGGGTACGCCGGAACTGGCTTTCGGCGAGCATCGCTCGGTGGAAGAGCAGATCGCAATTCTCGAAGCCGAGGGTTTTCGCATCACGCGCAACGTGGGTGGCATGGCGACGGCCTTCATCGCGGAGGCAGGACAGGGCGGACCTGTCATCGGCATCCTGGGCGAGTATGACGCGCTGCCCGACCTCGCGCAGGAATCGGGCCTGACGCAACACGCGCCGACGAAGGCCGGAACCCCCGGCCACGGCTGCGGCCATAATCTTCTGGGCTCGGCCTCCGCGCTCGCAGCGGCGGCGTTGAAGAGCGCGCTCGAATCGGAAGGCATCGCCGGCACCGTGCGCTATTACGGCTGCCCGGCGGAGGAAAGCGGCTCGGGCAAGACCTTCATGGCGCGCGCGGGCGCGTTCGATGACATCGACGCCGCGTTCTGCTGGCACCCGAACGTCATCAACGAAGTCTCGACCATGAGTTCGCTGGCGACGGTGCAGGCTTACTTCCGTTTCAAGGGCCGCGCTGCGCATGCGGCGGCGTCTCCGCATCTCGGGCGCAGCGCGCTCGATGCGGTGGAACTGATGAATATCGGCGTCAACTACATGCGCGAGCACATGCCCTCCGACGCGCGCGTGCACTACGCCACCACCAACACCGGCGGCATCGCGCCCAATGTGGTGCAGGCCTATGCGGAGGTGCTCTATCTCGTGCGCTCGCCGCTTTATCCCGATGCGCAGAATCTCTTCGAACGCGTGAAGAAAATCGCGGAAGGCGCGGCGCTGATGAGCGAGACGAGCGTCGATGTGCAGATCACCGACGCGACGTTCAACGTGCTTCCCAACAAGGCGTTGCAGGAGGCGATGTACGAGAACATGAAGCGCCTCGGCCCGCCCGGCTTCGACGAGAGCGATCACGCCTTCGCGCGCAAGCTTCAGAAGGACGCGCTGACGGAGGCGGACCTGATCGAGAGCGTGAAGCCGCATGTGGCGCTGAAGATCGAGGCGCTGCACGACGGCCTTCTGCCGATGCCGGAGACCGAGGGCGTATTGATGGGCTCCACCGATGTGGGCGACGTGAGCTGGATCGTGCCGACCGCGCAATGCCATACGGCATGCTTTGCCATCGGCACCCCGTTCCACACCTGGCAGCTCGTAGCGCAGGGCAAGTTGCCCGCCGCGCACAAGGGCCTGGTTCTCGCCGCCAAGACGATGGCCGTCACCGCTGCCGACGTGCTGCGCAGCCCAGACCTCCTCGCTCGCGCCAAGGCGGAACTGAAGGAGCGCACCGGCGGCAGGGCCTATGTCTGCCCGATCCCGCCGGAGGTGACGCCGGAGCATCTCAACGCGAAGGCGGCCTGACGACGACTTCGCCGGCCGATGCGCGGAATCGGCGGTCGACATTTCTCAACATCGTCAACCGACTCCCTTATCGATTGACGATGTTGAGGATGTTGCCATCCGGGTCCTTGAACCACGCCACCTTCAGATCGCCGGCCACATGGAGGTCGCCCTCCAGCGTCATGTCAGGCATGTCATAGTGCTCGAAGGCCACGCCCTTGGCCTTGAGCGCCCGCACGACACCTTCCACATCGTCGCCGACCATCCAGGTGACAGCCGTGGCCTGATTGGTTCCGGCATATTGCGAGCGATAAACATTGATTGTGGTGTTGCCGCTCTTGAAGACGATCAATTCCTCGTCCTCAGCATCGACCTGCACGAGGCCGAGCGTGTCCTCGTAGAACTTTTTCGCCCTCGCCAGATCCTTTACCGCGAGGTTGGCGATTGCATCCCTGTCTTTCAGCATATCGTTCCTCCCTGGAGCGCGAACGGCGGGGAAGGCAGGCGTTCGGTCGCGCCCTAACCTCAATGATCCTTTCGCAGAATGGTTTCCTCTTCGGCGGGATTTCCTTCAGGTCGGGATTATTGCGTTTTCGCAAGACAAGTTCGGCAATATCGGGTGTCGCGCTTGCGCCATCGCAATCCTATCTTCCGGACAACAACCGATTGATGGAGACCATCATGCAACTCACCGGAATTCACCACCTCACCGCCGTCACGGCGGATGCGCCGGGCAACCACGCTTTCTACACGCAGGCGCTCGGCATGCGCCTCGTGAAGAAGACCGTTAATCAGGACGATGTGAGCGCCTATCACCTGTTCTACGGCGACGGCGCAGCCTCACCCGGCAGCGACGTGACCTTCTTCGACTGGCCTGTCGGCCGCGAGAAGCGCGGCACGCACAGCATCGTGCAGACGGCGCTTCGCGTCACCGGCGAAAAGACCCTGCAATGGTGGAAGGAGCGCTTCGACGCCCTGAAGATCGCCCATGAGGGCATTGTCGAGCGCGACGGACGTTTATGGCTCGCCTTCGAGGACCCGGAAGGCCAGCGCCTCGCCCTCGTGGACGATGGCGGCCTCGGCGACGGCGTGACCTGGGCAAAAAGCTCCGTACCCATCGAGCATCAGATCCGGGGCCTCGGGCCGATCACCATCAGCGTGCCGAAGCTGGAGCGCACCGCGCTCGTACTGACGCAGGGCATGGACATGCGCCATGAGCGGGAATTTGCGGAGAAGGACCGCTCCGTGCATGTGTTCGCGATGGGCGAGGGCGGGCCTTCCGCCGAGCTTCACGTCGCGGTCGAGCCGAAGCTTCCTTTCGCGCAGCCGGGCGCGGGCGGCGCGCACCATGTCGCCTTCCGCACGCCGAACGAGAAGACTTACCGCGAATGCGCGGATCGCCTGCAGGCGATCCGCGCGCCGTCGAGCGGACCCATAGACCGGTTCTACTTCAAGAGCCTCTACTTCCGTGAGCCGAACGGCATCCTGTTCGAGATCGCCACGGACGGACCAGGCTTTGCCACCGATGAGCCGATGGCCACCTTGGGCGAAAGCCTCTCCCTGCCGCCCTTCCTCGAAGGACGCCGCAAGGAAATCGAAGCGGGTCTGAAGCCGCTGTAATGCGATCAAAGCCACTCTCCCCCGCCAGCGGGGGAGAGTGCACGCTTTACGTCAAAAGACCTTCGATCAGGTCGACCACAGCAGCCGCTTCTTCCAGCGTGGCGAGACGGCTCGCGCCGCTGCCGAGAAGCTTTGCAAGTTCCTCAATCTGGCCGCCATCGGCACGCGCAGGCTCAATGTCGCCACTCTCATGACGCAAGCGATACCAGTCGCTCATCACCGCCGAGCCCTTCGAGCCTGTCACCTCGAAGCGATTGAAATCGTCGATCTCACCTTCCACAGCAGCATCGATGGTGAGAGTAGCCCGCGCAAAACGTAGCGTCGCGACAAGGCGCGTCTCGGTGCCCTGCGAGCCGCGCTCGACGCTTTTTTCAACCACCGCCCCCGGACCGAACAGGCGCAAGGCCAGAAACACGAAGTGCGAAACGACCTCGCGAGTGAAGCCGCCCTGCTGTGCGCCCGCGAGCCATCCCACCGCGCCGTACTGCCAGCCGCGCGGCCAGGTTTTGAAGCGCAGCGTCAGGCGCGCGGAGAGGTTTTCGCCCAAGGCGCCCGTTTCGACGAGTTCCTTCAGTCGCACTGCGGCAGGTGCCGTCGCGAAGGGGAAGTTGACGGCGGAAGAAACGCCCGCCGCGCGCACTGCTTCCACGCAGGCACGCGCGGAAACGGGCGCGACGGCAAGGGGCTTTTCGCAAAAGACCGCCTTTCCCGCCAATGCCACGGCGCGCACGAGTTCCTCATGGGTCGCGGGCGGCGTCGCGATGTAGATGCAGGCGATTTCGGGATTGTCGATCAAGGCTTCCACGCTCGGCGCGCGCACGACATCGACCGCGACATCCGAGGGATCGTATCCGGCAACCACATGAAAATGCGGATTGGCCCTGAACCCTTCGATCAGCCTACGGCCGATCACGCCAAGTCCCAGAACGCCAATTCCATATGCCATCACGGCCCCCTTTCAATTGGCGAGAGCCATAACCGGTCCTTCCGCCTGACGCCAGCGAACCTGGAATTTAGTTACTGATCTTCGTCCCGCCCCGAAGCGCCCGCAACGCGTTGAGGATCACGGCGACGTCGATGGCCTCCTGAATCAGCGCGCCTTGGACCGGCTGGAGAAACCCGAAGGCTGCCGCGACCATGCCGATGAAGGACAGCCCGATGCCGACATAAACGCTCTCGAGCGCGATGCGGCGGGCACGGCGGGCGATCTGGATTGCGGTGTGCACGCGGTCGAGGCGATCGACGAGGAGCACCACGTCGGCGGCCTGCGCGGAGGCCGCGGCACCCCGTGCGCCCATTGCGACGCCGAGATCGGCGGCGGCAAGCGCCGGCGCGTCGTTCACGCCGTCGCCGATCATCATCACCGGACCGTTTTCCCGCTCGTCGGTAACGACGGCGATTTTGGCGTCCGGCGTGAGTTCCGCGTGAATGGCATCGAAGGGCAGGCCCGCGGTCACAGCTTCCGCCACGTCCCGCCGGTCGCCGGTGGCGAGCACGATGCGCTCGATACCCTGCTCGCGCAGATCGCAAAGAAGATGCGCGGTTCCCGCGCGCAATTCATCCGCCAGAACAAGCGTGCCCGCGAACTTGTCGTCGATAGAGACGGCGACCGTGACGGCACCGATGGATTTTGGTCTTGCGCTCAGCGCGCGCTGAGCATCCGGCACGCGGCTCGCAACGAATTTTCGTCCGCCCAGCACGACGCGCTTGCCGTCCACCTCACCCTCGACGCCTTCACCGGGCGTCTCCACGACGGAAGTTGGCAATGCCAGGGTGAGATTGCGCTTTTGTGCTTCCAGCACGATAGCGCGGGCGATCACATGCTTCGACGCCTGATCGAGGGAGGCGGTGAGGCGCAGCAGATCGTCCTGCGACAGGCCGCTCTCGGCATGGATCGCCACGACGCGGGCTTCGCCGTGGGTGAGCGTTCCGGTCTTGTCGATAACGAGGGCACGGATGCGGGCGAGGGTTTCGAGCGCCTTGCCGCCCTTGATGAGAATGCCCGCCTTCGCCGCGCGCGAAATGCCGGAGATGATCGCCACCGGAACGGCGAGAATGAGCGGGCACGGCGTCGCGATGACGAGCACCGCGAGCGCGCGGATCGGATCGCCGGTCCAGAGCCACGCGCCGCCCGAGAGCACGATGGTGACGACGAGAAAGACCATCGCGAAACGGTCGGCGAGGCGCGACATCGGCGCCTTCACGCGCTCAGCCTCCTCCACGAGACGGATGATGCCCGCATAGGTACTCTCGGCGGCGCGATGGGTGGTGGCGAGATCGAAGGCGTCCCCCGCATTGGTCGAGCCGCTCATCACCGCTTCGCCAACGATCTGCTGCACGGGAATGGATTCGCCGGTCAGCGCCGATTGGTCGAGCACGGCGACACCTTTCGAAACTGTGCCGTCGACCGGCACGATATCGCCGCGCCGCACGAGAATGCGGTCGCCGGGAGCGATCTCATCGAGCGCCACCTCTTCGAGCTTTCCATCCCGATAGCGCATGGCTGTGCGCGGCACGCGGGAGAGAAGCGCGGTCATCTCACGGCGCGCGCGACGCTCCGCATAGGCCTCGAGATATTGCCCGCCCGCGTACATCAGTGCGACGACGACGGCGGCGAGATATTCCTGAAAGATCAGCGCGCCGGACATCGAGAGTGCGGCGACGATGTCGAGCCCCACATCGCCCCGGCGCAGACTGGCGATGATCTCGATCAGCAAAACAGCCAGAACCGGAACCGTCGCCAGCGCCCAGATCGGGCCCGCCCAACTCGCGAATCCAGAAAATCGCGCGACTAATCCGGCGACAAGCCCCAGCGCCGGAAGCGCAACCAGAACCGGACGCACGAGGCGTTGCAGATCCCGCAAGGAGCGCGGGCGTTCCACCTCGGCTGGCAGCGGGACTGTCGATGCGGGGCTTGAATTGCCGGCGTTCATTTCAAAACGTTTTCTTTGCTCACGGAATGCGACCGGAATCCTATCGGCTTCCCACGACGCAGAAAAGCACATTGGATCTAGAGGAACATGCCTGGATCTCCACGCCCTGGCACCCCCCGCGCGTTCTCCAATCAAGTTTGCGTCAGTCTGGGCCACCATGCTTGCGGACGCAGCCAAGCCCGTTACGAATGCAGTGGAACAAGCACCCGGGAAAAGCACGACATGGCGACCGTTCATTACTTCTACGACCCGCTCTGCGGATGGTGTTATGCGGCAAAGCCTCTGGTGGATGTTCTGCGAAGCGTCTCCGGCCTCGCAATCGAATTGCATGGCGGCGGCCTGTTCGCGCAACCGACACACCTGCCGCAAGCAAAGCGCGCGATGATCCGGGACGCGGATGCGCGCATTGCCGACATGAGCGGTCAGGAATTCGGCAAGGCCTATCTCGATGGATTGCTGCCGGACGACAAAACGGTTTTTCATTCCCGCCCGACCATCGCGGCGGTGCTCGCCGCACAACGCCTCGCGCCGGAACGGGCGCTCGACATGGTAAGCGCTATCCAGCTTGCCCATTATGTCGAAGGGCGGCGCGTCGTGGAGGAGCCGGTGCTTGTCTCCCTCGCTGCCGGAATCGGATTGCCCGAGGCGGCTTTCACGCAGGCGCTTCACGCCGTGCCTGTCGACGCGCATATCGACGAGACGCGCGGTCTCATGGCGCGGCTCGGGCTCGGCGGCTTTCCGAGCCTGATCCTCGAACAAGACGGCAATCTCTACGCGCTGCCGCACCAGCAGTTTTACGGCCAGCCCGATGCTTTCCGGCAGGCGCTATCCCAGCTTCTCGCCTCCGAGCGATAGAAGACGCGTCCACGATTCGATTGCGGCTCGTGATGCGTCCTGACAAGACGCGACGGTTACGCTTGTTCAGGCCGTGCCAGCATCAGCGGAAAACATGCCGGTCGCGTGCCTTACAAAAAACGGAAACGGCTCTCAGATTTTTTGCTGAAGGCAGCCCTTCAAGTTTGTGTGCGATACACCCGGTCCCATTAGATTGGAGAGGTCGCGTGGAACTCGCTGCCGTTGTCCAAAACGCTCAAGCGCTCCTTTACATGGAGCGATATGTGGATGAGGGCGCGAAGACGTATAGCCCGTTCGCAGGCCAGACTGAGGCAGCGCCCCGCTATTGTCCCGAAAGTGACGAGCCATTCTTTGAACTTGTGACCGTCAATGCTCCGCGGGACCGCGTTTCAGTTTTCCAAGCCCATCCATCCCCCGGGCTTCTGGAGCATTTCGTAAGGCAACAAGGCGTGCTCTTTCCCGTGCATCCGGAGATTTGGGCGAACGAGACAATCGAAGGCCTCGCTGAAATCAGCGGATTTCCCCGGGAGGCCCCCATCAAGGTCGCTCCCACCGCTTCGACGAGAACCGTTCTCGCTCTGGAGCATCCAAGGGAGTGCCCTGATCATTTCATCAAGCTTCACTACCCTGTTCGAATTTCCCGTTTCAACCGAGAGCTTCGACGACAGAACATCCATAACAGCGTTGCCGTGTCGCGTGATCTTGCCAACTTGCGGTTCGAGAAGTTTGCCTACCTTCCCGACGCTCTCGGCATCACGTTCGGCATTGATGAGAAATCGTGGGGCTTTCTGGTCAGGGAGGCGAGGCCTCGTCCCTTCATCGAGAACAGGTTTCTCATTCCGTGCTTTGCCCTGTATGCGGGCGATCTAAAGCACCCTGACGCTTGTCCCCTGCTTGTGCAGATGATTGCGCGGTTGGCCGTTGAACCCGCTTCGTTCGTCATTCGCGAGATCTTCACCCCCATTGTGGAATGCTGGGCCGCAGCTGCGCGCGAAAGGGGTATTCTTCTGGAGTCGCACGCCCAGAATACGCTGCTCGAGGTCGATCAGGATCTTATCCCTCGAAGAGTGGTCCATCGGGATTTCGACGTCTGGGTCGATCTTGAGGCGAGAAAGCGGGCAGGTCTGGAGATGCCATTCCTTGGACGAGGAATGGCGGCCGACACAGACGAGGCCATCAAGCAGCATTACAGCCTCGTCTATGACCTGTTCATTGGTCATCATTTCTTCGATTATGTCTTGAGGGTCCTCAAATCGCATTACACAATCGATGAAGAGATTGTTCGAGCGCAGGTTCGAAACGTTTTCCATCAATCCTTTCCGGACGCGGACCGTTTCTTTCCGGCCAGGACGATGTTCTCGTTTCGAAACGAACCGTCACCGTCCCTAAAGCCCGTGCTCGAAGACATGCAGCAGGAACCTGTCTGGCGATAGGGTCCCGAGGCATCCGCCGTTGAGGCACATGCCGCTCCCGTGGGCTGAAGCCCCCTCATCCTAAGGAGCCGCGGCAGCGGCGTCTCGAAGGATGATCCAGAGAGCACTGGAGACGCCTCGTCCTTCGAGACGGGCCTGACGGCCCTCCTCAGGATGAGGCTGTGGTGGGTGCACTCGCAAAGAAGCGCACCGAATGGCCCTTAGCACTGGGCGACGTCAGCGCGCCCAGTCAGCATCAAACGTCGAGGTTGGCGACGCTCAGCGCGTTGTCCTGGATGAATTCGCGGCGCGGTTCGACCACGTCGCCCATCAGCTTGACGAAGAGATCGTCGGCGTCCGCCACGTCCTTCACGCGCACTTGCAGGAGCGAGCGCACGTCGCGGTCGAGGGTCGTTTCCCAAAGCTGCTGCGCGGTCATTTCGCCAAGACCTTTATAGCGCTGCAGGGTGAGGCCCTTGCGGCCCGCAGCGAGAACGGCGCCGAACAGCGTGAGCGGGCCGTCGATGGGCGTTTCGTCGCCCTTGCGCACGAGGCTTGCCGGACTGCCGTAAACATCCTGCAGCGAGGCGGAACGCTCGTTGAGCTTCTTGGCTTCCTGGCTGGCGATCAGCGCATCGTCGAGAACCGAAACCTGCTTCACGCCGCGCAAGGTGCGCGAGAAGACGTAGCCGCCGTCGCGCACTTCACCGGTCCAGCCGCGTTCAATGTCTTCCGAAATCGCGTCGAGACGCTGGGCGATGTAGGCGGCGGCCTTGGGGCCCTTGTCCGCATCGTCCACGATTTCCGGCCGCAGCGCGCCCGCAATCGCCGCCTGCTCCACCGCCTTGCGGTCGTAGCGCAGATGCAGGTTGGAAAGGATGGTCCGCACGAGGCGGGATTCATCGATCAGACCTTTGAGCTGATCGCCCTGGAATTCGAGGCCGGAGGAGAGGCGCAAAGCCGCGCCGTCGATGCCGGCGTCGATGAGGAAGTCCTCGAGCGCGCGCTCGTCCTTGAGGTAGATCGACGTCTTGCCGCGCGTCGCTTTGTAGAGCGGCGGCTGCGCGATGTAGAGGTGCCCACGCTCGATCAGCTCCGGCATCTGGCGGAAGAAGAACGTGAGCAGGAGCGTGCGGATGTGCGAGCCATCCACGTCCGCGTCCGTCATGATGATAATGCGGTGGTAGCGCAGCTTGTCGACGTTGAACTCTTCACGCCCGATACCGGTGCCGAGCGCGGTGATGAGCGTGCCGATTTCCTGGCTCGACAGCATCTTGTCGAAGCGCGCGCGCTCCACATTGAGGATCTTTCCGCGCAGCGGCAGCACGGCCTGGAAGGCGCGGTCGCGGCCCTGCTTGGCGGAGCCGCCTGCGGAGTCGCCCTCCACGAGGATCAGTTCGCACTTCGACGGATCGCGCTCCTGGCAATCGGCAAGCTTGCCGGGAAGGGAGGCGATGTCGAGCGCGCCTTTACGGCGGGTGAGTTCGCGCGCCTTGCGCGCCGCCTCGCGGGCGGCGGCGGCTTCCACCACCTTGCCGACAAGGGTCCTGGCTTCGGTCGGGTGTTCCTCGAGCCAGTTGTTGAGCGCCTCATTCAGCACGTTCTCGACGACGGGCCGCACTTCGGAGGAGACGAGCTTGTCCTTGGTCTGCGAGGAGAACTTCGGGTCGGGCACCTTCACGGAGACGATGGCGGTCAGGCCCTCGCGGCAATCGTCGCCGGTGAGCGAAACCTTTTCCTTCTTCGTGAGGCCGGAGGATTCCGCATAGCCGTTGACCTGGCGGGTCAACGCCGCGCGGAAGCCCGCAAGGTGCGTTCCACCATCGCGCTGCGGGATGTTGTTGGTGAAGCAGAGCACGTTCTCGTGGTACGAGTCGTTCCACCACAGTGCGACTTCGACGCCGATGCCGTCCTTCTCGGAGCGGATCACGACCGGCGCGCCGATCAGCGGCGTCTTGGCGCGGTCGAGATAGCGCACGAAGGCCTCGACGCCGCCTTCGTACATCAATTCTTCGCGCTTATGCTCCGCGTGACGCTTGTCGGTGAGGACGATACGCACGCCCGAATTCAGGAACGCCAGTTCGCGCAGGCGGTGCTCGAGGGTGGCATAATCGAATTCCACCATCGTGAAGGTTTCCTGGCTCGGCGTGAAGGTCACTTCCGTGCCGCGCTTGCCCTGCGAGTCGCCAACGACGGCGAGCGGCGCCACCGCATCGCCGTGGCGAAACTCCATGAAGTGTTCCTTGCCGTCGCGGAAAATGCGCAGCTTCAGCGAGGTCGAAAGCGCGTTCACGACGGACACGCCGACGCCGTGCAGGCCGCCGGAAACCTTGTAGGAATTCTGGTCGAACTTACCGCCCGCGTGGAGCTGGGTCATGATGACCTCGGCGGCGGAAACGCCCTCCTCCGGGTGGATGTCGGTGGGAATGCCGCGCCCGTTGTCGGTGACCGTCACCGAACCCTCGGCATTCAGCGTCACGGTCACTTCCGTGGCATGGCCGGCCAGCGCCTCGTCGATGGCGTTGTCCACCACCTCGTAGACCATGTGATGGAGGCCCGAGCCGTCGTCCGTGTCGCCGATATACATGCCGGGGCGCTTGCGCACCGCATCGAGGCCCTTGAGGACCTTGATCGATTCCGCGCCGTAGGAATCGGCATTCTCGTTGACTGCAGGCTCGGCCATATCGGGATCCCTGGGAAGCGGCGACACGCGCTTCGAAGTTTGATTCGTCAGATCAAATATTTAGGCATTTTCGCATGGAATTTCACCCCCGCGCGTATGCGCGCGCGGGGATAGGTCGCGAAAAGGTCTGGAAAAGTCGGGGAACTGCCGCCCCGGCAGGGCGCGTCAACGCGCCGCGATCGCCGCCGCCGCGCCAGCCATGACGGTGCCGGTGGTGCGGTTGAGCGTCCTGATGGCCTTCGGGCTCGTGAAAAGCCTGCGGGCGCGGGCAGCGAGGACGATATAGGCGCCGAGCACCACCGTGAGCACGATCAGCGTCGCCGCGACGAGTTCCACATAACCCAGGACCGAGATGCGGGTGAGATCGAGAAGGGTGGGCAGAAGCGCGAGGTAGAACACCATGACCTTCGGGTTGCCCATGGTCACGGCAAGGCCGCCGAGGAAAAGCTTGGCCGGATGCTCGTGGGCCGTATTCGCCTTCACCTCATGCGCGGCGACCGGCGCGGTCCAGAGCTTCCAGGCGAGATAGAGCAGATAGCCGATGCCCGCCCATTTGATGACGAGGAAAACCTCGTGGAACGCCTGCGCCAGCGCGGCAAGGCCCACGATGGCGAAGGTCAGCCAGACCACGTCGCCGATGGCGATGCCCGCCGTGAACGCCACGGCTCCCTTCGTGCCACGCCCGAGCACGCGCGCGACGATGGCGGCGATGCCGGGTCCCGGCGAAGCGGCCGCAATGAAGAGCGCGGTGGCGAAAACGAGGAGTCCGGCGAGATCCATGACTTACAAACCGATGAGCAAGAGAAGCGGCGGCGCCATCCAGCATACGACATGAGTGGCCGCCTGCGCCACCATCGCGTGCTCGAGCACTCAATAGGCGCAAAGGGCTCAGCGGCTTGAGGTGACCTGTCCGGGCGTGACGTGGAGGAGATCCGCCCGCCCTTCGAGTTCTCCAAAGGCGTTCTCGTCCGCCCCGGTCATCCAGACCTGACCGCCGAGCGTCTCCAACGCATCGAACAGGGCCGCGCGGCGGCGCGGGTCGAGGTGGGCGGCGACCTCGTCGAGAAGGATGAAGGGCGCGATGCCGCTCATGGTGCCGACGAGCCGCGCATGGGCGAGCACGAGGCCGATGAGCAGCGCCTTCTGCTCGCCGGTGGAGGCGCTGTTGGCGGGAATGTCTTTCGGGCCGTGCCGCACGAGAAGGTCCGTCGCCTGCGGGCCGACAAGCGTGCGCCCGGCGGCGCGGTCGCGGGCGCGATAATCGCGCAAGATCGCGCGGTAGCGGTCTTCCGCATCGACGGCGGGCAGCGTCGAAACGAGCGCATCGATCTCGCCTTCGAGGCTGAGTGTCGCGAAGGGAAAGGGCGAGGCGTCGTCGCGGGTCGCTGTGATGAGTGCGGCAAGCCGCTCCGTCGTCTCGCGCCGTGCGGCGGCAACGGCGATGGCAAGTTCTGCCACCTCGCGTTCCAGCGCATCGAGCCAGATCCGGTCGTCGGGATTTTCCTCCAGCACGCGGTTGCGCGAGCGCAAGGCGCGCTCCAACGCGTTGACGCGGGCACCGTGGTCGGCATCGACCGCCAGCACGAGCCTATCGAGAAAGCGACGGCGATCGCCCGCCGGGCCGCGAAACAGCGCGTCGAGATCCGGCGTCAGCCAGACCACGCGCAGATATTCTGAGAAGGCCGTCGGCGAGCCGACGGCAACGCCGTCGATGCGGCACAGGCGCGAGGAGCGCGCGTCCTCTCCCGGCGCTTCGATGCCCGTTCCCAAGCGGTGCTCGCCGAAGGGCGTGTCGAGGGTCAGCGAAACCGCGAAGGAGCCGGGACCGGGCTTTCGCGCCATGTCGCTCAATTCGGCCCGGCGCAGACCGCGCCCGGGCATGAAGAGCGAGATCGCCTCGAGGATATTGGTCTTGCCCGCCCCGTTCTCGCCCACCAGCGCCACGAGCTGGCGCGTGAGGCCAAGATCCAGCGCCGCATAGGTGCGGAAATCCTGGAGCATCAGGCGCGCGATGCGCGAAGAGGGCGGAGCGGAGGACATGCACCGCCTTCTTCGGGGAGGCGGGCCGAAAGATCAAGCGATCCTGACAGGCTTTCCGGACGTGCTCCACCTCATCCTGAGGAGCGGCGAAGCTGCGTCTCGAAGGAGGTTCCAGCGCTGTCGCGCCTCCTCAGGGTGAGACTCCTTGAGGAGGCCCCAAAACGACATCACCGGGGCAAGCCCGGTGATGAAACGCAATAGATTGTGCCGTTTGGCGTCAGACGCGCATCGGCATCAGCACGTAGAGCGCAGGCGCGCCCTCGCGGTCCTGGATCACGGTCGGCGAGCCGGGATCGGCCAGCTTGAAGAGGGCGGTGTCGCCGTCGAGCTGGGCGGTGATGTCGAGAAGGTAGCGGGCGTTGAAGCCGATATCGATCTCACCGGCGTCGTAATCGACCTCGATCTCTTCAGTCGCGCTGCCCGAATCCGGGTTGTTGACGGTGAGCGTCAGACGGCCCTCGACGAGGGAGAGCTTCACGGCGCGGCCGCGTTCCGAAGAGATGGTCGAGACGCGGTCGACCGCCTTGGCGAAATCGCCGCGCTCCACGGTAAGCAGCTTGTCGTTCCCGACCGGGATGACGCGCTGGTAATCCGGGAAGGTGCCGTCGATCAGCTTGGAAGTCAGCACCAGCCCGTCGAAGGTCAGGCGGATCTTGGCGGGGGAGAGTTCGATCTGCACGCTCTCGCTGCCGTCCTCCACCAGCTTCACGATCTCGGCCACGGCCTTGCGTGGAATGATGACGCCGGGCATGCCCTCCGCGCCGTGCGGCGCAGGAAGTTCCACGCGGGCAAGACGATGCCCGTCGGTCGCCACCGCGCGCAGCACGGGCGAACCCGAGACATCGGCGGTGTGGAGGTAAATGCCGTTGAGATAGTAGCGCGTCTCTTCCGTCGAGATCGCGAACTGCGTCTTCTCGATCAGGCGCTTCAGGTCGGCGGCGGACACCGTGAAGCGATGCGGCAGGTCGCCGGCGGCGAGATCGGGAAAGTCGCTCTCGGGCAGGGATTGCAGCATGAAGCGTGAACGGCCCGAGCGCAGCTGCATCTGGCCGAGATCGCCGGTCATTTCGAGGGAGACCTGCGCGCCGTCAGGCAATTTGCGCACGATGTCGTAGATCACATAGGCCGGGATCGTGGTCGAACCGGCCTCGGTGATCTCGGCGGGAATCGTCTCCGTGACCTCGATATCGAGATCGGTCGCCTTCAGACGCAGCGCGCCGTCCTCGGCGCGCAGAAGGACGTTCGACAGGATTGGGATGGTGTTGCGGCGTTCAACGACGCGATGCACATGCCCCAGCGCCCTCAACAAAGCGGCGCGCTCAACGGTAACTCTCATTGCCCAACACCCATTGTCGTTGGAATTTCTTGGCTTTAGAGACTGCTCGTGTCTCCTTGAAACACGAGCAGTCTCTCGATTTCTTTATTGCCGCATGATCCAGGCGAACAACCGGTTCCCACTTGTTCTGATCATGCTTCAGGCCCGGGTCCGGGCCCCTTCGAGCGGGCGGCAAGATTGGCGAAGGTTGGCCCCAAAAGCAAGGCCAGGCCCCGCTTCCCTCAACAATCCACCATCGGCTCATGGAGACGGCGCGCCAGGCGCGCCGTGGCGGCTTATTCCTGCAGCATGCGCTTGAGGAGTTCGACCTCGTCGTTCAGCGCATTGTCCTCGCCCAAGGCCTTCTCGATCTTGCGCACCGCGTGGAGAACGGTGGTGTGATCGCGCCCGCCGAAGCGGCGGCCGATCTCCGGCAGGGAGCGCAACGTGAGGACCTTCGACAGATACATGGCGATCTGGCGCGGGCGCACCACGGCGGCGGTGCGGCGCTCCGAGAGGATGTCGGAACGGGAGACGTTGTAGCGCGAGGCCACCAGCTTCTGGATGTCCTCGATCTTCACCCGCTTCGGCTCGCGGTTGCGCACGAGATCGCGGATGGCGGCCTCGGCGGTTTCCAGCGTGATCGCCGAACCGGTCAACGTGGCGTGGGCGAGAAGCCGGTTTACCGCGCCTTCCAGATCACGTCCGTTGGCGGTGATGGTGCGCGCCACATAGGAGATGACGTTCTGCCCGATCTCGAAGGTCGGATGCAGGGATTTCAGCGTGTCGATGCGGTTCGACAGGATCGAAGCGCGCAGCGCTTCGTCGAGCGCGCCGACTTCCACCACGAGGCCACCCGCGAGGCGCGAGCGCACGCGCTCGTCGAGGCTCTCGAGATCCGTCGGCGGACGGTCCGCCGCCACCACAATCTGGCGGCCCGCATCAATGAGGGAATTCAGGGTGTGGCCGAATTCCTGCTGGATCTGCTTGCCCTGGATGAACTGCACGTCGTCGATGATGAGAAGATCGATGCCGCGAAGGCGCTCCTTGAAGGCGAGCGAGGTCTGCGCCTTCAGGGAGGCGACGAAGCCGTACATGAAGCGGTCGGCGGTGAGGTAGATCACGCGGCGCCCTTGCGCGCGTGCCTCATGGCCGATGGCATGGAGAAGGTGCGTCTTGCCGAGCCCGACGCCCGCGTGGAGATAAAGCGGATTGTAGATCGCGGGCCCGCCCTGGTGATGCGCCACCCGGTCGGCGGCGGCATGGGCGAGCGCGTTCGAGCGGCCAACGATGAAGCTCTCGAAGGTGAGGCGCGCATCGAGCGGCGCGCCGCCAAGATCGGCGGCATCGCCACGATCCTCGCTCACGGGCTGGAGCGTGGGCTTGGCCTCGCCGATGATGTTGGCGCCGATCACTGCGGTGGAAGCCACCGGGCGCGGGGCCTCGCTCGGACGCGGGCGGGGAGAGGCCTCGCGGCCCAGCGTGTTGCGCACGCCGAGATTGATGCGCTCGATGGCCGGAGCCTCCGCACGGTAGAGAGACAGAACCCGGTCGGCATAATGCGACTCGATCCAGCTCTTCAGAAAACGGGTCGGAACGGTCAGATAGGCACAACCGTCCACGACGGCGTCCAACTCGAGCCGGCCGAACCAGCTCGCGAAAATGTCCTCACCCAACTCCGCGCGCAGGCGGCGTTTTACGCGGGCCCAGATTTCGGCCGACGCTTGCGCTGCGGACATGTCGAGATCGCTTTCTGCCGAAACGGACTGCGCGCGATTCTCTTCGCTCGTGCGATGCATAAAATTCCCCTCTCGGACCTTGTCCCGAAAGACAAAGCCCACACGCCAGCTGATAGCCCTGACACCCCGGACAAAAATTGTCCTAGAGGGGTACAGGACGCGGCGCCCCCAATAATCATACAGAAGACTAAGTTTTTTACGTTTGAACTGAGGTGGCTTTACTCAAAGTCACCTCATGGGAAACCCCTCGAGAGTTTCCAAGAGAAGACCCAGATCAAGGAAGCGCTTTTCTTGCTTGTTTGTTGTGCGAGACAACGCCAATCCCCCGTGCCTTGAGATTTTTACCTTGATTGTTGAGCGGGTGACTTCGCGGCGGGCCGCTGAAGTTGAGTGACCTTACACAGGGGGGTTTGGGCGTGCAACACGCACTCCGGCACCGCCGATGTTGAGACAGGGTTGCAACCCCGTCCACAGGTTTTGAACCGCACCGATAAAGCACTGACTCTCCAATGATTCAGCGTTGCTTCAGGCTGCATTCGGAAGGGTGAAAAAGAGTTTTTTCGCCTATGCCGAATCGCCCCCGATTCGGTCGAAATGCGGGGTCGTTTCCGATGCCCTCCGTATCTTTGCCTGCTAAGTTATTGTTAAAACTTGGTCTTTTCTGCGCGATTCAAACTCGGCAAAGCCGACTAGCCACCCATTATGAACAGCCCAGAGTCAAGCTGCGATGTGGATAAAAAACCTCTCTTTTGGTCGAATTTCAGGCAACAAAAAACCCGGCCGAAAGGCCGGGTTTTGATCGTCGCGCGGATGCGAAAAATCAGGCGCTCAGGGTCTGGATGCGGTGAGCCAGACGGGAGACCTTCCGCGACGCGGTGTTCTTGTGAACGAGGCCCTTCTGGGCCGCGCGCATCATCTCCGGCTCGGCGGCACGAAGAGCCGCGAGAGCGTCGTTGCGGTTGCCGGCGGCGATGGCTTCCTCGACCTTGCGGACGAAGGTGCGCATGCGGCTGCGGCGCGAACGGTTGACCGCGGTGCGCTTCGCGATCTTGCGGGTCATCTTCTTGGCGGACACGGTGTTGGCCATGGGCCTGTCCTCGTCTTTCAAAATCCGATGCGAAGAGCCTTGTGAGCCTTGAGCCCGGGCGGCAATCGGTGATGTGGAAACTGGAGAGCCCGCGGCGGCGCGCGGGCTCATGTGTGGCGGCTTATAGACTCAAGGAGAGGCGAACGTCAACGGCGACAGGCCTTTCAGCGTCAAAAAAGCGCTTTGAGCGCCTGACGCCACGGATTGGCGGGGTCGATCAGGAGGCGAGTGGCCATGAGGGCCGACACCGCAACCAGCAGCGGGCGGATCAGGCGGGAGCCGAGCCGCATGGCGAGCCGGGAGCCGATCTGCGCGCCGAGGAAGGAGGCTCCGGCCATCACGAGGCCCACCGGCCAGACCACAGCGCCCGTGGAGGCGAAGAGCGCGAGGGAGCCGAGATTGCTAGCAAGATTGAGCAATTTCGTATGGGCGGTCGCACGCACCACCCCGTAGCCGAGCAGCATGACGAAGGCGAGCATATAGAAGGAGCCGGCGCCCGGGCCGAAGATGCCGTCGTAGAAGCCGATGGCGACGGGCGCGGTGAGGCCGAAGGTCAGGGCGGACATGCGGGCGTGCGCATCCGCATCCCGTACCTTGGGAGAAAGAGCGAAGAAAAGGGCGATGCCGATCAGGAGAACGGGGATCATGGCGTCGAGCACGGAACGCGGCAGGAAGCGCACGCTGAGCGCCCCGGCGATTCCGCTGACGAAGGCGATGGCCGCGAGCGGCAGGGCCGCGCGCCAATGGATCAGCCCCTTGCGGCCGAAGGCGTAGGTCGCGGAGGCCGCCGCGAAGGAACCTTGCACCTTGTTGGTGGCGATGGCGTGGGCCGGGTCGAATCCTGCCAGCAGGAGGGCGGGCAGCGTCAGAAGACCGCCGCCGCCCGCAATCGAATCCACGAAACCGGCCAGAAGCGAAAGTGCCGCCAGCGTCGCGAGCATGTCGAAGCCGAGATCGCCCATGATTTTGTCGAAAGGCCGCTCTTAATCGTTCTTGAAGTTCGGCGCGCGCTTCTCGACGAAGGCGGCCATGCCTTCCTTCTGGTCGGCGGTAGCGAACATGGCGTGGAACAGGCGGCGCTCGAAGCGCACGCCCTCGGCGAGGGTCGTCTCGAAGGCGCGGTTGACGCTCTCTTTCGTCATCATGGCGATGGGAAGCGACATGGACGCGATGGTCTCGGCGGTCTTCAGGGCATCGCCAACAAGGTCCGCCACCGGAACGATGCGGGAGACGAGGCCGGCGCGCTCGGCTTCCTCCGCGCCCATCATGCGCCCGGTGAGGCACATTTCCATCGCCTTCGCCTTGCCGACGGCGCGGGTCAGGCGCTGGGAGCCGCCGGCTCCGGGCATGACGCCGAGCTTGATCTCCGGCTGGCCGAACTTGGCGTTGTCGGCGGCGATGATGAAATCGCACATCATGGCAAGTTCGCAGCCCCCGCCGAGGGCAAAACCCGCGACGGCGGCGATGATCGGCTTGCGGCGGTTCGCGACCTTGTCCCAGGCGGTGATGAAATCCCCGAGATAGGTCTGCGGGAAGGAAAGGCCTGCCATTTCCTTGATGTCGGCCCCGGCGGCGAAGGCCTTTTCCGAGCCGGTGATGACGATGCAACCGATATTGGCGTCAGCCTCGAAGGCATCGAGGGCCGCGTTCAACTCGCTCACGATGGTCGAGTTGAGGGCGTTCAGCGCCTGCGGGCGGTTGAGGGTGACAAGACCCACCTTGCCGCGGGTCTCGACCAGGATCGTTTCATAAGCCATGCCGTCGCCTCCCTGCATTTGCAGATACCGGTAGGCGAGGCGGCAGGGCTCGGCAAGTGGCAATCTGGCGGCGCTACACTACGACCTTGCGATAAAGATGCCAGGTGGCGTGGCCGAGAACCGGCAGGGCGACGGCAAGGCCGACCATCGCGGGCAGGAAGCCAAGGAACAGCCCGAAGGCCACGATGAGGGCCCAGACCAGCATCGTGCGAGGGTTGGTCGCGACGACCTTGAACGAGGTCCGGATCGCCGTGCCGATGCTCACATGCCGGTCGAGGAGGAGCGGGAAGGAGACGATGCTGAGGCAGAAGGCCAGGGCGCTAAACGCGAACCCGATGGCGTTGCCGATCAGGATCAAAAGCCAGCCTTCGCGGGTGGTAAGGACTTCGCGCAGGAACGGCAGCATCGAATCGGCGGTGCTCTTGCCGAACAGCGAGAGATAAAGCGTCTCGGCCACGCCGACCCAGACAAGGAAAATGCCGGCCAGCATGAGGCCTAGCACCAGGATGGAACCGATAGCGGGCGAGACGAACACGTCGGTGGCGTACCTGAGGGAGGTCGGCAGCCCGCGCTCCCTGCGGCGGCTCAGTTCATAAAGGGCGAGCGCAGCGAAGGGGCCAACGAGGGCAAAGCCGGACACCACAGGAAAGAGCAGCGGAAACAGGCGATAGCCGAACATGAACCGCGCCAGGAAGAGGCCGATGATCGGGTAGAGCACGATCAGGAAGAACACCTGCGAGGGCATCGCCCAGAAATCGTCGAAGCCCTCTCTTAGGGCGTCTTTCAGGTCCTCGATGCCAATCCGGCGCACGGGCAGCGCAGCCAGATCGTCCTGAACCTCGCTGGAGTTCGAAACAACGTGGATCTTCACCATGAGGCGGCTCCTGAACCGGTTCAGGCAGGGTCCGATCCCAAATACGCAACCTGCCAGCTTATCAACCGCCAGACGCCACGGGCCGTTCCACCCTGCGGCCACGCCGCTGGCATTGCGGGCAATAGAAGGTGGAGCGGCCGGATTGCACGAGGCGCGCCACCGTTCCGGTGCACCGAGGCGTGACGCAAGCCTCCCCCTCCCGGTCATAGACACGGAAGGTGTGCTGGAAATAGCCGAGGGTGCCATCCACCTGGGCGTGGTCGCGCAAGGTCGAGCCGCCCGCCTTCACTGCCTCGGTCAGGACGTCGCGGATGATGTCGGCGAGTTCGTGAGCCTTGGCCGTCGGCTTCCCCGCTTTGGTGGCGAGCGATCCGGCGGGGGCCTGCGGGTGGAGCCCTGCCCTAAACAGCGCCTCGCAGACATAGATATTGCCGAGCCCGGCGATCAGGCTCTGGTCGAGAAGCGCGGCCTTGAGGGGCGTGCGCCTGTCCGCGAAGAGCCTCGCGATGGTCTCGCCCGAGAGTTCGTTGCCGAGAGGCTCGATGCCCATGCCCGCGAAATGGCGGCAGGTCTCGATCTCAGTGCGCGGCACGAGGTCCATGAAACCGAAGCGGCGGGTGTCATTATAAGTAACGGTCGCGCCGTTCGAGAGGGTGAAGACCACATGGTCGTGGGGGCTCGCCTTGCCCGGATCGTGGTGGAAGCTCCCCGGCTCCCGCGTCGTGCCGTCCATCGTCACGAGAAAGCGACCTGACATGCCCAGATGCATGATGAGAACCTCCCCCGAGGAGAGATCCGCCAGAAGATATTTCGCCCTCCGCCCCAATGAGACGACCTCCTGCCCCTCCAGCCGCTCGGCGAACCTGTCGGGGAAAGGAAAGCGCAGGTCCGGGCGGCGCTGCTCCACCTTTGAGAAGCGCGCCCCGGTCATGGCGGGGGCAAGGCCCCGGCGGACGGTTTCGACTTCGGGAAGCTCGGGCATCAACCATCTCTCTCAAGTCAGATAGCCCTCACATAGCCATTCGCTTAACCTTCCGCTATGGATCGCGGCCAAAGGCGTTGAAAGGTAGACCCATGTCCGACCAGAGCACCCATTTCGGTTTCAAGACCGTGCCTCTCGAAGAGAAGCAGGGCCGGGTCAACGAGGTGTTCCACTCCGTGGCGGGCCGCTACGACCTGATGAACGACCTCATGTCGGCGGGGCTCCACCGGCTCTGGAAGAACACCCTGGTCAACATGCTGCGCCCGCCCAAGGACAGGCCGTTCCGCCACCTGGACGTCGCCGGCGGCACCGGAGACGTGGCGTTCCGCATTCTCGAAGCGGGCGGGCCGCAAACCAAGGTGACCGTGCTCGACATCAACGGCGACATGCTGGAAGTGGGCCGCGAGCGGGCGGGGCATCGCTATGGCGAGCGCATCGACTTCGTTGAGGCCAACGCCGAATCCCTGCCCCTCGAGGACAAGAGCTTCGACGCCTACACCATCGCCTTCGGCATCCGGAACGTGCCGCGCATCGATCTTGCCCTCAAGGAGGCCTACCGGGTGCTCAAGCCCGGCGGGCGTTTCCTGTGCCTCGAATTCTCGAAGGTGGACGTGCCGGGCCTCGACGCCATCTACGAAGCCTACTCCTTCAACGTCATTCCGAAGCTGGGGAAGATGGTGACAGGCGATTCCGAGTCCTATCAGTATCTCGTCGAATCCATCCGCCGCTTCCCCGCGCCTGCCGCCTTTGCGCGGATGATCGAGGAAGCGGGCTTCAAGCGCGTGTCCCACCGCGCCCTGACGGCGGGCGTCGTCGCCATCCATTCCGGCTGGAAGATCTGACGTGGTCAGCATCGTCCATCTCGCCCGCAACCTGCGCGCCGGTTTCGTCCTAGCGCGGGAGGGCGCGCTCGCCCTCGTCGACCCGAACGCTCTGCCGCCCTCGGCGCGTTTTGCCCTGCGTGTGGCGCGGATCGTGGAGCGCCGGAACATCGGGGACGGCGCGGCGCGCCTGTCCGCGGCGCTAACGCGGCTCGGGCCTTCTTATGTGAAGTTCGGCCAGTTTCTCGCGACCCGCCCCGACATCGTGGGGGCACAGGCCGCGCGGGATCTGGAACAGCTGCAGGACCGCATGCCCCCCTTCCCGCGCGACGAGGCGGTGAAGACGGTGGAGGCGGCGCTCGGCCGCTCCATCGGCACGCTCTTCCTCGATTTCAGCGAACCGCTCGCGGCGGCTTCCATTGCGCAGGTCCACAAGGCCCGGATCAAGACGCCGGAAGGCGAGGAGACCGTCGCCGTGAAGGTGGTGCGCCCCGGCGTGCGCGAAGGCTTCGCGCGCGATCTTCAGGCCATGCGCGCCGCAGCGAAGACGCTTGAGCGCTTCATGCCCGAAGCGCGCCGCTTCAAGGCTCAGGAAGTGGTCGAGACGCTTGCCCGCTCCGTCGCCGTCGAGATGGATCTTCGGCTCGAGGCGGCGGCCATGTCGGAATTGGCCGAGAACACGAAGGACGATCACGATTTCATCGTGCCGAAACCCGAATGGGATCTCACCGCGCGGGATGTTCTCACCACCACCTGGATCGACGGCATCCGCCTCAATGATCTTGCCGCCATCGACGCCGCGGGCTTCGACCGCGTGAGCCTCGCGCGCACGCTCATCCAGTCCTTCCTTCGCCATGCCATTCGCGACGGGTTCTTCCACGCGGACATGCACCCCGGCAACCTGTTCATCGATGCGAAAGGCCGCCTCGTCGCGGTGGATTTCGGCATCATGGGCCGCCTCGGCATGAAGGAGCGCCTGTTCCTCGCCGAAATTCTCCTCGGCTTCATCCAGCGCGATTACCGCCGCGTCGCGGAGGTGCATTTCGAGGCGGGCTACGTGCCGCCGCACCACTCGGTGGAGGACTTCGCGCAGGCCCTGCGCGCCATCGGCGAGCCGATCCACGACCGCCGCGCCGACGAGATTTCGATGGCGAAGCTTTTGACGCTTCTCTTCGAGATCACGGCTCTCTTCGACATGGCGACGCGCACCGAACTCGTGATGCTGCAGAAGACGATGGTCGTGGTGGAAGGCGTGGCGCGCAACCTCGACCCGAAGCTCGACATGTGGGGCACCGCAGATCCTGTCGTGCGCGGCTGGATCGAACGCCATTTCGGGCCGCTCGGGCGCATCGAGGAAGCGGGCAAGGGCGTGCGGACGCTGGCGCATGTCGCCGCGGATCTCCCCGCCATGGCGGTGAAGACGAAAGCGCTTCTCGACCGTGTCGAGGAAATGACGCGTGACGGCGTGCGGCTCGATGCGCAGAGCATCGCCGCTATCGGCCGCGCCGAGGCGCAAGGAAACCGCTGGGGCAATGCGGCCTTGTGGTTTGTCGTGGTGTTGCTGATGATCCTGGTGTTCGGAGTGCTGTGAGCATGACGCTGTCGGGCAAGCGCATTCTTCTCGTGATCGGCGGCGGCATCGCCGCCTACAAGTCGCTCGACCTCATCCGCCGCCTGCGCGAGCGCGGCGCGTCCGTGCGCTGCATCCTCACGGCGGGCGCGCAGGAATTCATCACCCCGCTTGCCGCCGCCGCCATTTCGGGACAACGCGCGCACACCAATCTCTTCGACCGTGAGGATGAAGCCGATATCGGCCATATCAAGCTTGCGCGCGATGCCGATCTCGTCGTCGTTGCCCCCGCCACCGCCAATCTCATGGCGAAGATGGCGGGCGGCCATGCGGACGATCTCGCCTCCACCGTCCTTCTCGCCACGACCCTGCCGATCCTGATCGCGCCCGCGATGAACGTGCGCATGTGGCAGCACGCGGCGACGCAGCGCAATCTCGCGACGCTCACGAGCGACGGCATAAAAGTCGTCGGCCCCAATGACGGCGCGATGGCGGAAGCCGAGTTCGGCCCCGGCCGCATGTCGGAGCCTTTGGAGATCGTTGCCGCTATCGAAACTCTCCTGACGCCGAAAGGCGCGCTGGCGGGGCGACACGTTCTCATCACCGCGGGCCCGACGCACGAGCCCATCGACCCGGTGCGCTACATCGCGAACCGTTCGTCCGGCAAACAGGGCTACGCGATTGCCCGCGCCGCCGCCGAGGCGGGTGCGCGCGTCACGCTGGTGGCGGGGCCGACGGCCCTTCCCGATCCTGCGGGCGTGAATGTCGTTCACGTCGAGAGCGCGCGTGACATGCTGGCGGCAGTCGAGAAAACGCTGCCCGCCGACATCGGCATCTTCACCGCCGCCGTCGCCGATTGGCGCGTGGCGAGTGCCGCCGGCGAGAAAATGAAGAAGATGGGCGATGTGCCGCCCGCTCTCGCCCTTGTCGAGAACCCCGACATTCTCGCCACCATCGCGCATCGCACAGTGGAACGCCCCGCCATCGTCGTCGGCTTTGCCGCCGAGACGGAAAAGGTGATCGAGCACGCACAGCAGAAGCTTTCGCGAAAAAGGGCTGACGTCATCGTCGCCAACGACGTGTCGGCGGAAAGCGGCGTGATGGGCGGCGACAACAATACGGTTCACCTGGTCTCCGCCTCAGGCGTCGAGACATGGCCGACCCTCGACAAGGGCGAGGTCGCTCGCCGGCTTGTCGAGCGGCTCGCCCACATGATCGAGACACGCAAATCATGACGACAACCTTACGTGTACTCCGCCTCGCCCACGGCGAGGGCCTGCCGCTGCCGCGCTATGAAACCGACGGCGCGGCGGGGCTCGACCTCATCGCCGCCAACCCCGCCGATGCGCCGGTGGTCTTGAAACCGTCCGAGCGCGCCCTGATTCCGACCGGGCTCGTGATTCAACTCGAGCCGGGTTTCGAGGCGCAGGTGCGGCCCCGCTCGGGACTCGCGTTCAAGCATGGCGTGACGGTTCTCAACGCACCGGGAACCATCGATGCGGATTATCGCGGCGAGGTGCAGGTGTTGCTCGTGAATTTCGGACAGGAGCCCTTCGCGATCCCACGCGGAACGCGCATCGCCCAGATGATCGTGGCGCCCGTGTCGCGCGCGGCGCTTGTCGAGGTCGAGACGCTTGACGAGACGGCGCGCGGGCACGGCGGCTTCGGCTCCACGGGCCTGACCCGGGAGGGTTGAGCGATGATCCTGCTCTCCCGCCGTTCGCTTCTCGCCATCGCCGCCGTCACCGACATCGCGCTCCATGCGCGGCCCATGCCGGTTTCGGCGAAGGCCCTCGCTGCCCGTCACAACCTGCCGCCCCGCCATCTGGAGCCGATCCTGCAGGCGCTGGTGCGCCAGGGCATCCTGAAGGGATTGCGCGGGCCGCGCGGGGGCTATGAGCTCGCCCGCGAACGCCGCCGCATCACGGCGGGGGACATCGTGCGCATCGCCATGTCCGTGACGGAGGAAGACGGCGCGCCGCCGTTGCCGGAATCGCGCCTCGTCGAGGCCATCATCATGCCCGTCGTCGAAAAGGGAACCGGCATTTTCCTCGCGGCATTGGATGAAGTGACGGTGGAAGATCTCTGCAACAGGGCTCAGACCGAAGGAGCGGTGGAGCCGATGTCGGCGATTGATTTCACCATTTAAATTTGTGAATTAAGATAATTATCGACATAAAGCGGGAAAAGGAATAAATAGCCTTCAACTCGTCGTTTCGGCACGTTTTGACATTTGGAGGATTCCTATGGCCGACCAAACCAAACCCGGTCGCGGGCGCATCTACGGTTCAATCACGGAAACCATCGGCAACACGCCGCTGGTCCGCCTGAAGCGCCTGCCCGCCGAGCGCGGGATCGATGCGGAGGTCCTCCTGAAGCTTGAGTTCTTCAACCCGATTTCGAGCGTGAAAGACCGCATCGGCGTCAGCATGATCGACGCGCTGGAAGCGCAAGGGGTCATCAAGCCGGGCACCACCCTCATCGAGCCGACCTCCGGCAACACGGGCATCGCCCTTGCCTTCGTCGCCGCCTCGCGTGGCTACAGGCTGATCCTCGTCATGCCGGAGACGATGTCGCTCGAGCGCCGCAAGATGCTCGCCTTCCTCGGCGCAGAGCTCGAACTCACCCCCGGCCCGCTCGGCATGAAGGGCGCCGTCGCCAAGGCGGAGGAGCTGAACAAGGAAATTCCGAACTCCATCATCCCGCAGCAGTTCCGCAACCCGGCCAACCCCGAGATCCATCGCAAGACCACGGCGGAAGAGATCTGGAACGACACGGACGGCAAGATCGACGCCTTCGTCGCGGCTGTCGGCACCGGCGGCACCATCACCGGCGTCGGCCAGGTGCTGAAGCCTCGCCTGCCGAACCTCAAGGTGTTCGCGGTGGAGCCTGAGGATTCGCCGGTTCTGTCGGGCGGCCAGCCCGGCCCGCACAAGATCCAGGGCATCGGCGCAGGCTTCGTGCCGGAGGTTCTCGACCGCTCGATCATCGACGAGGTGGTCACTGTCGGCAACCAGACCGCCTTCGACACCGCCCGCAAGCTCGCGAAGCTGGAAGGCATCCCCGGCGGCATCTCCACGGGTGCGAATGTCGCGGCGGCGCTGGAGATCGCTTCGCGCCCCGAGTTCAAGGGCAAGCGCATCGTCACCGTCGCGCCGTCCTTTGCGGAGCGTTACATTTCGAGCGCGCTGTTCGAGGGAATTGGCTAGCCCTCGCGCTCAAGAATTCATGACGATCACGAATCGAAGGGCGGCGTGAAGCCGCCCTTTTTCATTGTGAGCGGATTCCCAGAACCGTTGGCCCGCGTCCTTAAGCACGGGAATCATGCCGACGGGATTGAGCTCGAGAAATTCCGGATCCGCGACGGGCCGCGTTCCGCCGCTCCAATCGATCCGCTCAAAGGGAAGACCAAGTTCCACACAGGTCCAGAGCACCTTCCGGACGTTGATCGACCCCGCGTATCCGTGGATCTTCAGCATGGATGCCTCGCTTGCGCCGTGGTTCCACTCTCGCCCGCCTGGCGGACGGCCTGAGGCCAAGCACCCAGCTCTTGGGGAACACCACAGGAATCGGGTGTCCGCCGACGCTTCGATAACACATGACCTCAGACGAAATGCAACAACATCAAGTTCACCCATGACCCAGACCCTGCCCTCCTCGTTCCGCTCTCTTGCCCTTTCCAATCTCGCCGCCCAATCCGCCGAGCAGATCAGCCTGGCGGCCGCCCCCATCATCGCGGTGCTGGCCCTGGGTGCGGGCACAGGCGAGACGGGCCTTCTGGCCGCCGTGCAGACATTGCCGTTCCTGCTATTGTCC
The DNA here is from genome assembly GCF_003290125.1 of Microvirga flavescens. Classification (GTDB taxonomy): domain Bacteria; phylum Pseudomonadota; class Alphaproteobacteria; order Rhizobiales; family Beijerinckiaceae; genus Microvirga; species Microvirga flavescens. The sequence goes on along the minus strand of NZ_QMKH01000001.1, from coordinate 727,421 downwards.
TTTCCCGCCGGAGTCCTGGCCGACCGCATGCCGCGCCGCGTTTTGATGATGGTCGCCGAGGGCTTGAGAGCTGTCACGCTGCTGGCACTTCCCGCCCTGGCGATGCTCGGATGGTTGTCGGTTCCGGCGCTTGCCATCCTCGGCTTCCTGGCCGCGACCGGAACCGTGGTGTTCAGCGTGACCGCGCCAGCGTTGATCCCGACCCTTGTTCCGCGCAGCCTTCTGGCGCGAGCGAACGGCCAGATGGCATTGGCCAGCAGCATGGCTTTCACCGCAGGGCCCGCCCTTGCCGGAGTGCTCGTCGGCTGGGCCGGAGCGTCGCAAACCTTCGTACTCGCTGCAGCGCTCTCCCTTGTGGCGATCCTCGTCCTTATCCGCGTGCCGGAGGCGCCCCGATCCCAGCCCTCCGAGCGCCATATCTGGCGCGACCTGAAGGAGGGCGCCTCCTTCGCCTGGAATCATCCGCTTCTCAGGCCTCTCCTGCTCACGGCGGTCGCCTGGAACTTCGCCTGGTTTGTGCTGCAGGCGGCCTACGTCCCCTATGCGGTGAGCATCCTCGGGCTCACCGCGTCGGGGATAGGCACCTCGATGGCGACCTACGGCATAGGCATGGTCGTCGGAGCCCTGATCGCCCCTCCGCTTGTCGCCCGCCTCACCTTTGGCACCGCGATTCTGGTCGGGCCGTTCGCTTCGGTCGCGGCAGCGCTGACCATGGCGGCCACCCTGTGGGTGCCGTCCGGCATTCTCGCCGCGCTCTCGTTCTTCCTCTTCGGCGCGGGCCCGATCCTATGGATCATCAGCCAGACGACGCTTCGCCAGACAGTCACCCCAGGCCACCTGCTCGGACGTGTCTCGGCGATTTTGATGACGGCGACGGCAGGCACCCGCCCGATCGGCGCCTTCGTCGGCGCCGCCATCGGTGCTTACTACGGACCGCAGCTCTGCATCGTGGTGGCTGCTTTGGGCTTCGTCGTCCAGCTCCTGGTCATCCTGTCCTCAGCAGTGCCGAAACTGGAGGCGTTGCCGGAGCCCGTGGAACCGGCCGCAGCCTAATCGCAAAACAAAAAGGCCGCCTCGAAGGGCGGCCTTTTTCGATTGTGGTGAAGGCGAGAGCGCGTTACGCGCTCAGGGCTTCCTTCGAACGCTCGGCGCGCTTGCGGTCGTTCGGGTCGAGGATCGCCTTGCGGATGCGGATGGACTTCGGCGTGACTTCCACGAGTTCGTCGTCCTGAATCCAGGCCAGCGACTTTTCGAGAGTCATGCGGATCGGCGGAGTGAGGCGCACCGCTTCGTCCTTGGAGGTCGTGCGGATGTTGGTGAGCTTCTTGCCCTTGAGCACGTTCACTTCGAGATCGTTCTCGCGGTTATGCTCGCCGACGATCATGCCCTGATAGACCTTCCAGCCCGGCTCGATCATCATCGGGCCGCGGTCTTCCAGATTCCACAGGGCGTAAGCGACAGCCTCGCCCTGGTCGTTGGAGATCAGCACGCCGTTGCGGCGGCCGGCGATCTCGCCCTTGTAGGGCTCATACGAATGGAACAGGCGGTTCATGATCGCGGTGCCGCGCGTATCGGTCATCAGCTCGCCCTGATAGCCGATGAGGCCGCGGGTCGGAGCGTAGAACACGAGGCGCTGGCGGTTGCCGCCGGAGGGGCGCATCTCGACCATGTCGGCGCGGCGCTCGGACATCTTCTGCACCACGACGCCGGAATGCTCCTCGTCCACGTCGATGACCACTTCCTCGATGGGCTCGAGCATCTGGCCGGTGGCCTCGTCCTTCTTGAACACCACGCGCGGACGCGACACGGCAAGCTCGAAGCCTTCGCGGCGCATGGTCTCAATGAGAATCGCGAGCTGCAATTCGCCGCGACCGGAAACGTAGAACGAGTCCTTGTCCGCCGCTTCCTCGATCTTGAGCGTCACGTTGCCTTCCGCTTCCTTGAACAGGCGGTCGCGGATCATGCGGCTCGTGACCTTGTCGCCCTCGGTGCCGGCGAGCGGCGAGTCGTTGACGATGAAGGACATGGTGACGGTCGGCGGATCGATGGGCTGTGCCTGGATCGGAATGTCGTTCTCGGGCGCGCAGAAGGTATCGGCCACAGAGCCCTTTTCGAGACCCGCGATGGAGACGATGTCACCCGCCTCGCCGAGCTCGATCGGCTGGCGCTCAAGGCCACGGAAGGCGAGGATCTTGGAGACGCGGCCCGTCTCGACCACCTTGCCTTCGCGGTCGAGCACCTTGATCGCCTGGTTCGGCTTCACGGTGCCGGACGAGATGCGGCCGGTGACGATGCGGCCGAGGAACGGGTTGGACTCGAGCAGCGTGCCGAGCATGCGGAACGGGCCTTCCTCGGTCTTGGCCGGGGGCACGTGATCGAGCACGAGGTCGAAGAGGGGTGCGAGGCCTTCATCGCTCGGGCCTTCCGGGGACTTCGCCATCCAGCCGTTGCGGCCCGAACCGTAAAGGATCGGGAAATCGAGCTGCTCATCGGTGGCGTCGAGCGCCGCGAACAGGTCGAACACCTCGTTGATGACTTCCTGATGGCGGGCGTCGGGCCGGTCGATCTTGTTGATGGCGACGATGGGGCGCAGGCCGATCTTGAGGGCCTTGGACACCACGAACTTGGTCTGCGGCATCGGGCCTTCGGCCGCGTCCACCAGCACGATGGCGCCGTCGACCATGCTCAGGATGCGCTCCACCTCGCCGCCGAAGTCGGCGTGGCCGGGGGTGTCGACGATGTTGATGCGGGTGTCCTTCCAGACGACCGAGGTCGCCTTGGCAAGGATGGTGATGCCGCGCTCCTTTTCGATATCGTTCGAATCCATCGCGCGCTCTTCCACGCGCTGGTTCTCACGGAAGCTGCCCGATTGGGAGAGCAGCTTGTCGACGAGGGTCGTCTTGCCGTGGTCGACGTGGGCGATGATGGCGATGTTGCGCAGCTTCATAAGGGCTCTTTCAAAAGCAAAACCGTCCGGCTGCGGGGGCCCGCGAGGCGCTACTCTCGAAACCGGAAAAAGGGAAATCGTTGCGATGCAATATAGTGATGTGCCTTTCGCGGCAATAGGGACCGCGTCTTTTCGACGTCGCAGGGGTGCCCGGATAAGCGGCAGGGCGGTCTCAGGCCACGGGCTAGGCAGGTCGCGGTCGACAGGATATCAAAGTTATAACGTCTTAACTTTCAAGGAGGTATTCCGATGCCGTTGACGCTGAGGGCAGCGCTTGTCGCGGGCCTGATTTCGCTCGGGATCTCCCAGGCCGCCAAAGGACAAGCCATGCCTGCACAGGAACTGATCGAGGTCGACCGGGCCTTCAACGCAATGGGCCAGAAGGAGGGCGTGGGGAAAGCCTTCATCGCCTATTCCGCCGAAGGCGCGACGACCCTCATCCGTCCCGGCAACATGCCGATCCTGAGCAAGGGCGAGCTGATCGAGGTGTTTTCGAAGGTCCAGGGCTCGTCCTTGAGCTGGGAGCCGCTGAAGGCGGAAATCGCGGCGAGCGGCGATCTCGGCTACACGTTCGGGCGCTACAAGGTGAGCGAGAACGGCGAGGTCAAAAGCCACGGCGTCTACGTCTCTATCTGGAAGAAGCAGGCCGACGGTTCCTGGAAATTCGTGCTCGACGGCGGCGGAACCACGCCGCAGGAAGTGCCGAAGCCTTAAGAGCCTGTTTGGACATGTAGACCTCATCCTGAGGAGCAGGCTTCAGCCTGCGTCTCGAAGGAGTGTCCAGCGCCCCCTGGAGACGCCTCGCCCTTCGGGACGGGCCTCCTCGGCCCTCCTCACGGGCTCTGAGGTAGATACCCCTCAGGCCGGGCGCTTGCCAAAGCGCCAATCCGGCTTGACGCTCGTCACCATCATCATTTCCGCGACATTGTCCGGCGTCACCATGCCGACGAGCCTGTGCGCCCGATCGAGCACGAGGAGCGCCGGCGCCTTCGCCGTGGTGAGCAGGGTGAGCGCGGTCTCGAAGGGCTGCCAATCCTCCACGGTGGCGAATTCGCGGCTCATCACGTCCCGCACCGCCGTCGTCGGTGAGCCCTCGCGCAGGGCGAGAATCAGGCTGTCGCGGGTGAGCAGGCCAAGCGGGCGGCCATCCTCGCCGACCACCGGAAACTCCTTCTGGGAGGTGCGTAGCATCAGCTCCACCGCCTCATCGAGGGTGGAGGCGACGGACAAGGTCTCAATGGTGCTCACCATCGCATTGCGCACGGCGAGCCCGCGCGTCCCGTCCTGCAGCGCCACGTGTTGGGATTCGGCGGTGGCCGCGAGATAGATGAACAGGCCGATCACAATCAGCATGGGATTCACGAAAAGCCCCGCCAGCGCGAACAGAAAGGCCGTTGCCTGACCGATCCGTGCGGCGATGCGCGTCGCCTCGGCATGGTTCATCCGCATGGCAAGGAGCGCTCGCAACACCCGCCCGCCATCCATCGGGAAGGCCGGAATCAGGTTGAACAGGAACAGGATGATGTTGGCCGAGGCCAGCCGCGCCAGCAGGTTCGCACGCGGATCGTCGAGCCCCGTCACCACCGCCTCGTTGAAGCCGATGCCGATGATGAGGACCAGCACGGCGGCAATGAGCACATTCACCAGCGGCCCGGCGATGGCGATCAGGAGTTCCTGCTTCGGATCCTCCGGAATGCGCTCGAGGCTCGCGATGCCGCCGATGGGCCAGAGCGTCACCTCCGGCGTCCTGATGCCATAGCGCCGCGCGGTGAGGATGTGCCCGAATTCATGCGCCAGCACGCAGGCGAAGAGGAGCACGATGAACAGTACCCCGCTGACAGCCGCCTCCCGCCCGCCAAGCTGCCACTGCGCCGCGCCGATCCAGATGAGGAACAGCACGAACGTCACATGAATGCGCACCGCCGTCCCGGCGATGCGCGCAATGGGAATGGACCAGAGCATGAAGGTCTCCGCGCGGGCCTGTTCTTTAGGTGGGGCGCGGGGAGGGGTTTCGGAAGCCTGCGAGTACGACCGAATTTTTTCTTTGACTATATATAACGTTACAATTCTATTATAAGTAGATTTATGGCTTGGATACACCCTGTTTGATCCAAGAGATTTCAGACGGAGACACAAATGACCGCCCTTGCCACGACCGCTGTGCCCACTGACGGCGATGACTTCATCGAGGTTGGGCCAGGGCTGCCGCGTGTTGAGATCGACGCAGGCGAGGGCGACGATACGATCCTGCTCAAGCCTACCGCCGAACTCAGCGAGTTCTTCATCTACAGGTACGCGCACAAAAATTTCGAATTCGTGCAGGGCACGTCTGCTGACGAGATCGTTCACATCCATCCAGACGTTTTGGCCTCTCTCAAGGGCTTCGATGGTGGAGGAGGTAAAGATGAATTGGTGATCGATCTTGCGTGGGTCAGCTATACCGGAGACAAGTACACGCTCGATCTCAGCAATGTTGATATTCGCAACACGGAAATCTATTTTGAGAACTTCCTGCTAAGCCATTGGCTCATACTCAAATTCAAAGATAAGGCAGCAGCTCTTGCGACAAAACCGGGGTCTCGAAAAGCAATACTCGACTTCTCGGGCACGGATGTTGTTTTTAACCTCGAAGAGCGCAATCAGCTATTCAAGAATGGTTTCGAGACCATCAAGGATGCAAGCGGCGAGTATCAGTACTGGGCATTTGGCCTTAGCAACTTCGATAAGGATTACCAGTATGTCCGCTCGGGTGATGCTCCTGTCTATCTCGATGTAAAACGAAATGCGTTTCTGCCTTACATCACGCCCGGCGGGGGAAGCCTCGAAGTTAGCGCTCCGTTTGGAACGCTTGGACTAGACCAGAGCGGCGCTATTCGGCTTGTCAAAGGCGCTGATGGTGTGTTGCATGCCATGGTTGATCTGACGCCTGACGATGGCCTGGAAAACAGAGTCGATATCGGCACGATTGCGAAAAGCTCGACGAGCTGGCTATGGGTCTTCAATTTCAACGAGAACGCGACCGCAGAAGGCATCCAGGAAATCATCCGAAGCCTGACCTTTCAGCTCGACTTCCCTCATGATCGGGCTGCATATGATGGTCTTACCAGAATAACGATCACCGATGCAGCCGGTGTATCAAAAGACTATTTCAACACTGTTTATTTATTGCCTAAAAATGTAGATGGCCTCGATACAAGCGAGAACTCGGCTCCCGCCTCGGATGGCGATGACATGTTTCTTGCTGTGCCTGACATTTTCCGCGGTGACTACAGTCTCAACGGCGGCGAAGGAACGGATACGCTTTTCCTCGGTGACCGATATGCCGATTTCGATCTTAGTGTCTTAGCCGAGTTTTCCGGCTTTGAGAGGATCGTCTTTCATCAATATGGTGGGAGTTTATATATCAATGCAGAGCAGTTGAAGGGTGTCGATGCGATTTCGGCACCAGAGAAGCTATATGGATATTCTGCTTTTATCTGCCTGCTTGGAGACGAGCGCTCGATATATAACCTCCAAGGCAAGACATTTAGCGGGAACTATGAAATGTTCCTTGTTTCTGACTATGGCACCATTGTTTTGAATGATAAAAGCTTAGCTCTATCGGGTTTTAACGCAAGGGACGTTATAACGGATGATGGACTTGCGGGTAAACGTATTCATCTCATCGGCGATACTTTTAACGTTGCCGAACGCAATATATTAAGATCTTTAGGTGTCACTGATATCTGGGACGATAGCGATGATGGTGCAGGCAATGCTGCGCCGATCATCAACGATCTGGATGACGAGAAGATCATCACATCGAAAGGCGAGGTTGTTGCTCTCGATGTTGGCAGCAATGCTACATTCCGAGACGATGTGCGCATCAGAAAGATCAACGTCGCCGTGACAAGCGGTAATGCTGCTGATGCGCTTGGCATCTCGATGGACGGCTTTATCAGACTGCTCGATGGCCTGACGGAAGGTGGCGAAATTGCCGATACCAGAACAGGCATCACCTTCGCTAACATCTATGACGTTACGAACTCATCCTTCGAGATCATGCTCAATGCGAATGCGACGGCGGACCGCATCGATCTGCTTATTCGCGCACTCACCTATACCTATGGCGGAACGGCTGAAGGTTGGCGTCGCGAAATTCTGATATCGGCCTCGGATCATGCCGATAAAACTACGACTGCGAGGGTCGTCGTTACAGATAATCTGCCTCCTATTGAACCTGAACCGAACAAAGCTCCGACCGATCTTGCGCTGAGCGGCGCCTCGATCCTCGAGAACGCCGCAGCCGGAACAGTGATCGGAACGCTGAGTGCCAGGGACGGCGACGGCGATGCGCTGACCTACACGCTCACCGACGATGCGGGCGGGCGCTTCGAGATCCGTGACGGCAGGCTGGTGGTGAAGGCAGGCGCGGTGCTCGACTACGAGACCGCGAGCTCGCACAAGATCACCGCCATGGTGTCGGATGGCGAGGCGACGGTCGCGAAGGACTTCATCATCCATGTCGGCGACGTGCTGGAGAGCCTGACCGGCACCCGCAAGAAGGATGTGCTGAAAGGTGGCATTGGTGCGGACCGTATCAACGGCGGTTCCGGCAACGATATACTCACGGGCGGCGACGGTGCGGATCAGTTCGTGTTCAACAGCGCCCTCGGCAAGGGCACGAAGGCCAGCAATCAGAACAAGAAGGTGAACTTCGACACGATCACCGACTTCAAGCCCGGCGATGACAAGATCCTGCTCGACAACGCCATCTTCAAGAAGCTCGGCAAGGGCTCGGTGAATTCGCCGGGTGCCCTGAACAAAAAATTCTTCAAGAAGAACAAGGCCACGGACAAGGACGACTACCTGATCTACAAGAAAGGTATCGTCTATTATGACGCCGATGGGGCAGGCACGAATTACAAACCCATCGAGATCATCAAGATCGCCAACAAGGCATCGCTCTCCGCAGCGGACTTCCTCATCATCTGAGAGTGACGATCTTATCAATGAAAACGGCCGGGATGAGCCCGGCCGTTTTTCTTTTGCCCGCCGCTCTCTCGCTCGTTCTGAGCTGAGACCGCGCGAACAAAGCCTTGCTGCGTATCCGCCATCGTTGTCAGACGATGAGAAAATCGCTCGCGGTGAGCTTGAGGTTCTTGGGCAATTTCGCGATCTCAACGGCCGCTTTCTCGCCGGAGCCGTCCTGATCGTAGTAAAGAATGCCCTTCTTCTTGTCGTAGATCAGGTAGTCGTTTTCGTCCTTGGCCTTGTCACCGATGGTGAAGAACTTTTTGTTCAGCTTGCCCGGCTTGGTCTCGGTTCCCTTGCCGAGTTTCTTGAACACCGCATTGTCGAGCCAGATCGTATCGTCCTTGACATCGAAGTCGGTGATCTTGTCGAGGTTGGTTTTCTTGTTCGGCTTGGTATTGAAGACAAAGACGTCCTTGCCCGCCTTTCCGGTCAGCGTATCGTTGCCGAGGCCGCCATAGATACGGTCCTCGCCCGCCGTGCCGATCAGGACATCCTTGCCCTTGCCGCCGCGTAGGATGTCGAGACCGTCGATCAGGTGGACGGTGAGGACAGCCTCGTGGCTGGCGCCTGCCCGGTCCGTCACTTTGATCCGGACTTCGCGCAATGCGTCCTTCTCATAGTCCAGGTCGCTGCCATTCTTGACCACGAGCTGTCCGTTGCTCACCTCGAAACTGTCGGCGGCATCACCCAGCACTTCATAGGTGACGCCATCCGGACGATCGGCAACGCGAAGCGTTCCAACCACCGTGCCCTTTGCGGCATTCTCCAGCACCGTGTTGCCGCTTAGCGAAACTTCGTCGGGGCTGTCATTCACCTGGATGATAAAGGTTTTCGTGTAGGAGGCCCCGGCCTTGTCGCTGACCTGGATGCGGATCTGGTGCGAGGTCGCCGTCTCGTGATCGAGCTTGCTCGGAGACTTGACCACGAGCTTGCCGTCCTTGATCTCGAAGCGCCCTTCGGGGTCGTCGAGCAGGGTGTAGGTGAACACGTCGCCGTCGTTGTTATCGGTTGCGCTCAACGTTCCGATAGTTGTGCCGTAAGCCGCATCCTCCGCGACTTGCAGGCCATCCAGATCCAGGGTATCGGGCGCGACATTGAACTCGAACTGTCGATGCCGTATGGCACCTGATCCGCTGTTCGCCCATGTGATGATCCAGCTGCCATCGGGCAGTTCCATGACACTCGGGGCTGCTGAACCGGAAATATATGTGGTGCTGACCAATTGATCGACCGGGTTGTTCTCCGCATCGGTGAACATCGCCTGACCGTCGCGGTCGTAACGTTGCTGGTAAAGCGGCCCCCAACTATCAGCCTGCCATACGACCAGCCAGCCGCCATCGGACATGGCCTTCACGGTCAATGCTTCTGCTGTATGGGCGGCGGCTTTCGAGGCGTTGACGCGCTCTGCCTCTCCTTCTGGAAGCCCATCTCGGTCATAGCGCCGCTGATAAAGATCTGCGGGTCCCCCGGACTCCCCGGACATCCATATGACAAGCCAGCCGCCATCTTTCAGCGCTGTTACGGATGGCTTGGTGTCATTCTGGCCCCCTATAGTGCTGACGAGCACTTCCGTACCATTGCGGCTGCCATCGGCATTGTACCGCTGTTGTTTTACGTTGCGATGATCATCCCAAGTGACGATCCAACCACCATCCGCTAATGCAATCGTATTTGGGTTTGTTTCCGTTTCGCCGGTGCTGGTGTTGACGCGTTCGTCCCGCGTCCCAATCGCTGTTCCTGTGGCGTCGTACCTCTGCTGATAGATGTCCCTGTTGTAGCCGCTTGCCTCGGATCCAACCCATGTGACCAGCCAGCCGCCGTCCTTCAAGGCTGTCACATGCGAAAGAAACTGATCCTTGTCCGCCGTTCTGTTGACACGCTCTGGGGGCGCATGAACGGAGCCATCCGCGTTGTACCGCTGCTGGTAGACGTTCACATCCCTCCCATCATCCCATTTCTGCCACGTAGCCAACCAGCCGCCATCGGCGAGGGCGACGACGTTGATGCCTTCAGCAGGCTCGGTCGTCGAGGTGTAGAGGGTGGCTTTCGAGCCGATGGTATTGCCGCCAGCATCATAGCGCTGTTGATGGATGCTCGTTATCTGAGAACCAAAATGCGAAGCGTCCCACGTGATCAGCCAGCCGCCATCCTTCAGGAGAGTGATCGTGGTGTTTCTCTGCTCCCAGCCTTCCGAATAGCCGCTGATGATCTGATCGTCGCCGCGATGGAAGATGGCCGCCATTTTTCGAACCTCGCCAAGGATATTAAACAATATAATGTTGCTTAATATCCTAGCTTAGTTGTTCGAGAAAGGGCCAATTGAGTGGCTTTTTCTTAGGAAACTCCTGAGTTCCGTCTGAAGCTGCCGCTCTTGGATCAATGCAAAGCTGTCGGCCGACAGATCGAGACCGTTGCAGCGGGCGCCCTAAACGAAAATGGCCGGGACGAGCCCGGCCATGATGCAATCCAAATCTGCAGTCTTCTTACAGCCCCAGCTTCTTCTTGCGCTGCGCCAGCGTGCGCAGACGCAGCGCGTTGAGCTTGATGAAGCCGGCGGCGTCGCGGTGGTCGTAGGCCACGGCGCCTTCCTCGAAGGTCACGAGGTCCTGATCGTAGAGCGAATAGGGGCTCTCACGGCCGATGATGTGGACGCCGCCCTTGTAGAGCTTGAGCTTCACGTCGCCGGTCACGAATTCCTGGCTCTTGTCGATCATGACCTGCAGCATCTCGCGCTCCGGCGAGAACCAGAAGCCGTTGTAGATCAGCTCGGCGTATTTCGGCATCAGCTCATCCTTGAGGTGAGCCGCGCCGCGGTCGAGGGTGATCGACTCGATGCCGCGATGGGCGAAGTACAAAATCGTGCCGCCGGGCGTCTCGTACATGCCGCGGCTCTTCATGCCCACGAAGCGGTTCTCGACGAGGTCGAGGCGGCCGATGCCGTTGATCTTGCCGAGCTCGTTGAGCTTGGCAAGGAGCGCTGCGGGGCCCATCTTCTTGCCGTCGATGGCAACCGGATCGCCCTTCTCGAAGGTGATGGTGATGACCGTCGGCTTGTCGGGCGCGCTCTCGGGATCGTTGGTGCGGGAATAGACGTAGTCCGGCACTTCGAGGGACGGGTCTTCCAGCACCTTGCCCTCCGAGGAGGCGTGCAGGAGGTTCGCGTCCACCGAGAACGGAGCCTCGCCGCGCTTGTCCTTGGCGATCGGGATCTGGTTGGCTTCAGCGAAGGCGATGAGCTGCTCGCGGGAGCGCAGGTCCCACTCGCGCCACGGGGCGATGACGGTCACGTCGGGCTTGAGGGCGTAGTAGGACAGCTCGAAGCGCACCTGATCGTTGCCCTTGCCGGTCGCGCCGTGGGCGACGGCGTCCGCGCCGACCTTTTCGGCGATCTCGATCTGCTTCTTGGCGATCAACGGGCGGGCGATGGAGGTACCGAGCAGATAGAGGCCCTCGTACTGCGCGTTGGCGCGGAACATCGGGAACACGTAGTCGCGCACGAATTCGTCGCGCAGGTCCTCGATGAAGATGTTTTCGGGCTTGATGCCCAGAAGTTCCGCCTTCTTGCGGGCGGGCTCCAGCTCCTCGCCCTGGCCGAGATCGGCGGTGAACGTCACGACCTCGCAGCCATAGGTGGTCTGCAGCCACTTGAGGATGATGGAGGTGTCGAGGCCGCCGGAATAGGCGAGCACGACCTTTTTCACGCGCGTCGAAGCCATGGTCGATGTTCCAGAATGAAAGGGTTCCCGCGACTTAGAACGGAAGCTTGAGCCGCGCAACGGGCAATTGATATGCGCTGGAGGCATCCCCGCCCGGAAATGCCCGCCCTATTGAAACAAACGGGGATCGGATAAGAGCCTCCCACAAGGCAGGCATCTCCACGGTTGAGGCCCGCATCCCGTGGCCCATATTCCCCGTTGCAGCGAGAGGTGATCGTGATGCCCCGTCCGATCCTTGAATTCTGGTACGATTTCGCCTCGACCTATTCCTATCTCACCGCCATGCGCATCGAGGCGGCGGCCGAGGAGGCCGGGGTCGGCCTGCTCTGGCGGCCGTTTCTCCTGGGCCCGATCTTTTCCGCGCAGGGCTGGACCTCCTCGCCGTTCAACCTCTTTCCCGGCAAGGGCCGCTACATGTGGCGCGACATGGAGCGCGAGGCCGCGCGCCTCAACATTCCCTTCGTAAAGCCCGATCCCTTTCCGCAGAACAGCCTTCTGGCCGCCCGCGTGGCGCTTCTGGGCGGTGATGCCGGCTGGACGCCGGCCTTCACCCGGGCGATCTTCACGGCGGAGTTCGGCAAGGGCCGGAACATCGGCGACCCGGTTCTCCTGACCGAGATCCTCACCGGCCTCGGCCAGGACCCGAAGGCAGTGCTGAGCGAGGCCGAGAGCGAAGCCAACAAGATGCGCCTGCGCCGGATGAGTGAGGAGGCGCAATCGCGCGGCATCTTCGGCGCGCCGACCTTCTTTGCCGAGGACGGAGAAATGTTCTGGGGCAACGACCGCCTCGAACGGGCGCTGGAATGGGCGGTGGCGCGCGCCCACCGGTCGGAGCTGCCGGTCTAGGTTCGGGCCCGCCGCACCGCTGTGCCTGGTGGAGATTCCCCATTAAAATCAAAGAAAATTAAGGCCTATACCATCCATTCGAAGAGTTCGCTTCGATCTTGCAGATGTCATTCCCAACCTCGGTCGGCCTTGCGGTCCAGGGCCTCGGCATGGGGAGAATGACATGGCCATCACCACCTGGGGCGAAGCGACATCAGCCACGCTTCCTGGATCGTTCTCCGGCGCGCAGGTCGCACGCCTCCTGGATGGCGGCTTTCTCATGGTCTGGACCGATCTCGGCGCTCCGGCACAGGGCCGGGCACAGGTTCTCAATGCGGACGGCACCAAGCGCGGGGCCGAATTTGCCTTCGCGACCACCGTGGGGCAGCCGACCCTGACAACGCTGACGGACGGGCGAGTTGCCGTTCTCTGGGACGCTTATGGGGGCGCGGAAGCGGTTCCCCAAGTGCGCGTTTTCGACCGCGATGGAACGCTGCTCGGCGACAGCGTATCGCTGGAGGCGACCCGGGGCGCGAAGCTGGCGGCGCTGAGCGACGGCCGCATCGCAGTCGTGGCTTCCGGGGCGACCATGGGGCCATACCCGCAGCCCGATTGGTCTCAGGTGCTGAGGATCGAGAACGGACAGCTGGTCAAGGACGGGGCCGCTCAGGTCCAGCCCACCGGCACGAATCCGCTCGGCTTCACGTCGGTCGGCTTCGATGACCGTTATGCGCTGTTCTATCGCTATCAGGATCAGGATACCTTCCAGGATCAGATCAGAATGCTGATCCGTAACGCCGACGGATCCCAGACCGCACCGGCGCAGGTCGTCTTCTCGGTATCCTCGGCCCTTTCCAATCCCGCCGCCGCGCGCCTCGAGGATGGACGCTTCGTCGCCGTGTTCTTCCAGGGTGCCGGCGCCACCGGAACCCTCAAGGCGCGAATCCTCAACACCGATGGGACACCCGCGGGAGCCGAGTTCGTCGTGGCGGCGGGCGAGCGCATCGGAACGTCGAAGGTCGTCGCGCTGCCGGATGGCGGCTTTGCCATCCTGCATGCTCATCAGGGAGCGGAGGCATCCATTCAGGTTCGCTGCTTCTCAGCGTCCGGTGCCGCCGCCGGCGATCCGTTCACGGTGACGGAACCGGGCATCGGCCTTAACGACCTGTCTCTTCTCGCCGACGGCCGCCTGATGCTCTCGTGGACATCTGTCGCCAACATGAGCGAGGCAACGGTTCGCTACCAGATCCTCGATCCGCGCACGCAAGGCATCGACCTGACCGGGACCGCCGGAAACGACCAGTATTTCGGCTCCGCCTTCGACGACTATATTCGCGGAGCCGGAGGGTCCGACGAGATCATCGGCGCTGCTGGCAACGACACGTTGGACGGCGGCGAAGGGTCTCAGAACACCCTCGATGGCGGCGCCGGAAACGACGTTTATTTCATCCACAATGCAAGCGATGTCGTCAGGACGGATCCGTCCGGCCTCGATACGGCGCATATCTACAGGGAGGACTACACGGACGAGGAATTGGCGCTGGCGATCCTCTCCCTGCACGGCAAGGGCATCGAGAACGTCATCGTCGAGAACGGGACGGGAGGGGGCAACACGCCGCCGACGGTGCCTGAAATTCAGGGCGATGTGGCTTCCGTCAACGAGAACACCACCGGCGAGACGGTCATTGCGACCGTTCGCTCCGGCGACAGCCAGGGCGATCCGTTCACCTTCGTTCTGACAGTCAATCCCGGCAACCGTTTCACGGTGAATTCGAACGGCAGAATCATCCTGCAAGGTCCGGTCGATTTTGAACAGGACCCGGATTTGCTGATCGAGACTGACGGAACCGGCCGCAAGTACTTCCTCATCGAGGTGAAGGCGCAGGAGACCGGACCGGGTGGCCTGTCCTCGGGCACGACCGCAATCAAGGTCTACATCAACGACGTCGGCGAGGCACAGGTGCCGCCCGACGTGAACCTGACCGCGAACAGCGTCAACGAACTTGCCGGAAAGGACACCGCTGTCGGAACATTGATTGCGACCGACCCCAACAATGCCGGAGCAGTCTTCCAATACCGGCTCATCGACGACGCCGGCGGGCGTTTTGCGATTGAAGGCAATCGGGTCGTCGTCGCCAACGGCTTCAAGCTGGATTTCGAGCAGGCACGCACGCACAACGTCATGGTCGAAGTTCGTGACGGATCGGGCAACGTGTTCAGCAAGGTTCTCACGCTGAACGTTCTCGACATCAATCCGGAAACGACGGCGGGTTCGCCTTTCGACGACATCTTCAAGGGCGGCGCGAAAAACGACAGGCTCGGCGGCGGCGCGGGCAACGACATCCTCTGGGGCGGAGCCGGCAACGACACGCTCACCGGCAACGGAGGGCGCGACATCTTCGTGTTCAACACAAAGCCTCATGCAACCCGCAACAAGGACAAGATCAAGGACTTCCGCGTCAGGGACGACACCATCTGGCTCGACAACGCGGTGTTCAAGAAGCTCGGCGCCAAGGGTTCGGAATCGAAACCGGCCTTGCTGAAGAAGGGCTATTTCACCATCGGTGACGCGGCTGCGGACGCGAACGACTACATCGTCTACGACAAGAGCAAGGGCATTCTCTACTACGATGCCGACGGCTCCGGCGCAGGCAAGGCGGTGATCATCGCGACACTGCCGAAGAACCTGAAAATGACGCACAAAGATTTCTACGTCATCTAGAGGCTGAGCGTATTTCAATAAAAGACGGGTCAGCTCTCACGCGACGGCACGGGGCTGCGCGGGAACGCCGAGGGAGCATTCCAGCGCGGTCCGGTTCCAGTGGCCCGTTTCAGCGGCGGCCGCATAGGTCGCCTCGAGAAAGCCGAGCAGCACCGCGTCCGGATCGGCGGCCATGCGGACAACGTCGTAGGGCAGGATGAACTCGCCGAGCGTCGTATCGAACACCGCGCCGGGCACCACCGGCCAGTCGCGGAAGCCCGGCGGCTCGGGATAGGCGTAGGAATAGAAAGCGGCCTGCGGGAAGGCATCGTTGCCCGGCCAGAACCCTGCGCTGCTCACCTCGTGGGAATAGGCTTCGCGGGTGACCGCATCCGGCAATCCCGGCACGCCGCCGGGATGAGACGGGGCCATGCGCCCCGAAAAGCGCGTGACGGCGAGGTCAAAGCTGCCCCAGAAGAAGTGCACCGGGCTCGCCTTGCCGAGAAAGCTGCTGCGGAAGAGCTTGAACACGCGGTCGACCTGGATGAGCGCGCGCCAGAAACGGTGGGCCGCGGCGGCATCGTAAGCGGTGTGAACCGTATCTTTCGGGAAAGGAATGGGGTCCGGCACCTCATTCGGCATCTCCCGGATGGAGACCGAGACACCGAGCGCGTCGAGGAGTTGCATCACCCGCTCATGGAAGGCGGCAACCGTCTGCGGCTCCAGGGCGAGCGACCGCTCCCCGCCCCGGCTGGTGCGGGCGAGCAGGCGATGGTCGATGAAGTCGAACTCGATCTCGAGGATTTCATGCCCGAACGGGATCGGAGAAGTTCCGAGCCCCCGTGCGGTGACGTAGAGCGGCACCTGCCAGCCGTGGTTCAGCCACGGGGTCAGCTCCAGCCGGACCTTGCCCACGATCTGGGTCCAGAGCTGCAAGGTCAGCGCCGTCTCCCGCCAGGCGGAAAACGGCAGTTCCGGCCAGTCCGTCGCGGTGTCTCTCATGGGATCATGCTCCTGCGATGGGATAGATAACGCCGCCGGGTGGGCCGGACAGGCCAAACTGCCGCGAAAGCTTGTTTCTCGCGGCAATTTGCACTACATGACCCTCCTATCCCGAAAGACGCCGATGAAGCGGTGCATGTGGGGTGCGCGTGAAGCGTGCCCTTGCGGCGCTGAAACGACTGTCTTTTCGGGAAAAGCGTTTCCATCCGCCGGCGATACGCCGGCCCGCTTTTTCAAAAGCGGTATGCCTTGCGACATGGCCCTGAAGGGGCGTCCCTGGCAGCGGCGGGTGGGAGCGACCCGTAACACGAGCCGCCGGCGATGCCCCTTAAAACTGGGCCATTCAGGAGATCATATGTCTGCAGCACTGCAACAGCCGAGCCGTGAAGATTTCGCGGCCCTGCTCGAAGAGTCCTTCCGCACGAACGAAATCAGCGAAGGTTCGGTCGTCAAGGGCAAGGTGGTCGCGATCGAGAAGGACGTCGCTGTCATCGACATCGGCGCCAAGACCGAAGGTCGCGTCGCCCTCAAGGAATTTGCCGGCCCCAATCGCGATCAGACGATCAACGTCGGCGATGAGGTCGAGGTTTATGTCGAGCGCATCGAGAATGCTCTCGGCGAAGCCGTCATCTCGCGCGACAAGGCTCGCCGCGAAGAGTCGTGGGTGAAGCTCGAGAAGGCCTTCGAGGCCCAGGAGCGCGTCAACGGCGTCATCTTCAACCAGGTCAAGGGCGGCTACACCGTCGATCTCGACGGCGCCGTGGCGTTCCTGCCGCGCTCGCAGGTCGACATCCGCCCCGTCCGCGACGTCACCCCGCTCATGGGCGTGGCCCAGCCGTTCCAGATCCTCAAGATGGATCGCCGCCGCGGCAACATCGTCGTGTCGCGCCGCACGGTTCTCGAAGAGAGCCGCGCCGAGCAGCGTTCCGAGCTCGTGGCGAACCTCGAAGAGGGTCAGGTCATCGACGGCGTGGTCAAGAACATCACCGAGTACGGTGCGTTCGTTGATCTCGGCGGCATCGACGGCCTGCTGCACGTCACCGACATGGCATGGCGCCGCGTGAACCACCCGTCCGAGGTCGTAACCATCGGCCAGACGGTCAAGGTCAAGATCATCAAGATCAACCACGAGACGCACCGCATCTCGCTCGGCATCAAGCAGCTCCTGGCCGATCCGTGGGAAGGCATTGCCGCCCGCTACCCGGTCAACGCCAAGCTCAAAGGCCGCGTCACGAACATCACCGACTACGGTGCGTTCGTTGAGCTCGAGCCGGGCATCGAAGGCCTCATCCACGTCTCCGAGATGTCCTGGACGAAGAAGAACGTCCACCCGGGCAAGATCATCTCCACTTCGCAAGAAGTTGAGGTCGTCATCCTCGAAGTCGATCAGGTCAAGCGCCGCATCTCGCTCGGTCTCAAGCAGACCCTGCAGAACCCGTGGGAAGCCTTCGCCGAGAAGCACCCGGTCGGCTCCGAAGTCGAAGGCGAGGTCAAGAACAAGACCGAGTTCGGTCTGTTCATCGGTCTCGAGAACGACGTCGACGGCATGGTCCACCTCTCGGATCTCGACTGGAACCGTCCGGGCGAGCAGGTCATCGACGAGTTCAAGAAGGGCGATATCGTGCGCGCCCAGGTTCTCGACGTGGACGTCGAGAAGGAGCGCATCTCGCTCGGCATCAAGCAGCTCGCAGGCGACCCCTTCGCGGAAGCCGGCGAACTCAAGAAGGGCCAGATCGTCACCTGCGAAGTGCTCGAGGTGAAGGATGGCGGCCTGGAGGTGAAGATCGTCGATACCGACCTCAGCACCTTCATCAAGCGCGCCGAGCTCGCTCGCGACCGCGGCGACCAGCGTCCGGAGCGTTTCGCTGCCGGTGAGAAGCTCGACGCCCGCGTCACGCAGTTCGACCGCAAGGCCCGCCGCGTCACCGTCTCCGTCAAGGCCCTCGAGGTCGCTGAGGAGAAGGAAGCGATGGCTCAGTTCGGCTCGGCCGACTCCGGCGCATCGCTCGGCGACATCCTCGGCGCTGCTCTCAAGGCCAAGGACAAGAAGTAAGAATTGCCCCGGGCTTTTTTGCCCGGGACCATTCTTCGAAAAGCATCGACCCGCGCGAGCCATCGCGCGGGTTTTTTGTTGGCTCTCCAACATCAATGAGAATAAACGGACAGACTGAGGAGATTGTCCCGATGCGGGCCGCTATTCACGCCGCCTGTCTGTCACTTACTTTCGCGGGAACGCTTTTCGCGAAGGCGCAGGCGTCAGACTGCGTGTCCTATGGAAGACCGGTTGAGATCAAAGGCGTGCTGAAGCGCGCGACGTTTCCAGGCCCTCCGAACTATCTCAGCATTGCTGATGGGGACGAGCCCGAAACTTATTTCCTGCTGACATCGATTAAGCCGTTCTGCGTCTATTCGGCCAATGACGGCTTAGGTGATGCGGTTGAGAAGGTCTCTCGGATTCAGCTCGTTTTGACTGGCTCTCAATACTCTCAGCTCAGAAAATTCGTCGGTCACCGTCTGTCTCTCAAAGGATCGTTGTTCGGGGCGATAACCGGACATCACCGCACCCCTGTCTTGATGGAGAAAGTGGAGATCCCGGTCTTGGCGAGAACGGGCTGGAAGCCCCGCTGAGCGATTTCCTCTTTGGCAGAGGAGGAAGGAGAATAAATCCTACTTTATTGGCCCCCTCTCTTGCCGCCCTATCTGCCTTCGCAATAGGGTGGCGCGTCAAAAGCTTGGCCTTTTCGAAAGAGCCCGATACCGATGTCATTGGATGCCGAAATCATCGCCGACCGCCAACGCCTGCGCCGCAAGCTGAGCTTCTGGCGAGTCACCGGATTTCTGGCGCTGATCGCCGGCGTTCTGGCGCTGGGCTTTGCCGCTGCCGACCGGTTCGGCGTCGTGCCGGGGCGGATGCATGTCGCGCGCATTTCCATCAACGGCTTCATTGCCGGCAGCCAGCGCGTGGCCGACCTCATGCAGCGCGTCGGGCGCGACAGGTCGGTTGCGGGCGTCGTCATTTCCATCAATTCCCCCGGCGGCACCACCACGGGCTCGGAGGAACTTTTTCGCAACATCCGCACGCTGGCGCAGCGCAAGCCGCTCGTCGCCTTCGTGGACGGCACGGCGGCCTCGGGCGGCTACATCACGGCGATTGCCGCCGACCACATCGTGGCGCGGGAAACCTCGCTCGTCGGCTCCATCGGTGTGCTGATTCAATATCCGGAGCTGTCGCAGCTTCTCGGCAACATCGGCGTGAAGGTCGAGGCGGTGAAGTCGACGCCGCTCAAAGCCGAGCCGAGCGGCTTCACGCCGACGAGCCCCGAGGCGCGCGCGGCCCTGCAATCCGTGGTCAACGACACTTACGACTGGTTCAAGCGCCTCGTGCGCGAACGCCGCCGGATGAGCGATGCGGAACTCGCTGCAGTCTCCACCGGCCAGATCTTCAGCGGGCATCAGGGCATGCCGCTGAAACTCGTGGACGCGCTCGGCACGGAACGCGACGCCGTTTCCTGGCTCGTGCGGGAGAAGGGCGTTGCCCCCAATCTCCCCGTGCAGGAATGGCGACCGCGCGGCGAGAGCAGCCTGTCGCCCTTCGTGTGGGCGGCCTTCGGGGCCGATATGCTCGGATTCGAGCAGCTGGCGGAGAACCTGCGGCGCGCTTCGCTCAATGTGGGCGCAACGCAGCTTGACGGCCTGTTGGCGCTCTGGCAACCTGCCGAAAAATAAAGCCCCGTCAAACAGATAACCATCAATGATAAAATCCGAACTGGTGCTCAAGATCGCTGAGCGGAACCCGCATTTGTACCAACGCGATGTCGAGAACATCGTGAATGCGATTCTCGACACCATTGCCGATGCGCTCTCGCGCGGCGACCGGGTCGAGCTGCGCGGCTTCGGCGCCTTCGCCGTGAAAAAGCGCGATGCCCGCACGGGCCGCAACCCGCGCACGGGCGCGGCGGTTTCGGTGTCGGAGAAGGTCGTTCCCGTGTTCAAGACGGGCAAGGAAATGCGCCTGCGCCTCAACGGTGCGAAGACGGCAGTGCGCTGATTTTTCTAGAGCACGATCAGAACAAGTGGAAACCGGTTGTTCGCCCGGATCGTGCGATCTCAAGAAAGAATAAGACTTTGATCGTTTCAATGGGAAACGATCAAAGTCTAAACACTTGACGCGAGGTTCGGGCGGGCGCGAAATCGCGAAACGCCGGTTGTTGCTCCCGGCGTCGGAGGTGCTGGCGTGATTCGTTTCCTGAAGGCGCTCATTCTGTTGCCGGTGGCCGTCGCCATCGTGCTTCTGGCGGTGGCGAACCGCGCGCCCGTGACTCTCTCGCTCGATCCATTTTCGGAAACCGCGCCGGAATTCGCCGTTCAGCTTCCGCTGTTCGCGGTGATCTTCGCCGCGACGGCTGTCGGCGTCTTCATCGGCGGCATCGCCACCTGGCTTGCGCAGGGCAAGCATCGCCGCGCCCGTCGCGAGGCACGGCGAGAGGCCGAGCGTCTGCGCTCGGAAGCCGAGCGCCTGCGCGCGCAGATCCCCGTTACCAACGTTCCGGCCCTTCCGTCGTCCCAAACCTCCTTCCTGTGAGCTACATGCGCGTCGTCACCTCCGCCGAGATCGATCAGGCTCTCACCTTCCCCCACCTGATCGACACTCTCGCCGAGGCGTTTCGCGGCGATATCGAAACGCCGATCCGGCATCACCATGAGATCGAGCGCGAGGGCGCGCACGGCACGCTGCTGCTCATGCCTGCGTGGTCGGGGCCGAAGACGAAGGATGGCTTTGTCGGCGTGAAGATCGTCTCGGTGTTTCCCGACAACGGCGCGCAGAACCTGCCGAGCGTGCTCGGCACCTATCTTTTGATGGACGGCGCGACAGGCGAGCCGCGCGCGGCGCTCGACGGCACGCGTCTCACCGTGTGGCGCACGGCGGCGGCATCAGCCCTCGCGGCGCGTTACCTCGCGCGCGGCGATGCCACGAAAATGATGATGGTCGGCGCGGGTTCGCTCTCACCGTTTCTCATCCGCGCGCACATGAGCCAGCGCCCGATCCGCGAAGTCGCCTTGTGGAACCACCGCTTCGAACGCGCTGAAAGCCTTGCCGCGCAATTGCAGGCGCAAGGGCTGCCGGTGACGGCGGTGCGCGATCTCGAGGGCGCGGTGCGCGAAGCGGATCTCGTTTCCTGCGCAACCCTGTCCACCGCACCGCTCGTGAAGGGCGCGTGGCTGAAAAAAGGCGCTCATCTCGATCTCGTCGGCGCGTTCAATCTCTCCATGCGCGAGGCGGATGACGAAGCGTTGCAGCGCGCCGATGTCTACATCGATACTGAAGCCGCGCTGAGCGAAGGCGGCGATGTCGCGCTCTCGCTGAAAAGCGGCGCGGTTGCGCGTTCGCATGTGAAGGGCGACCTGTTCGACCTCTGCCGGCAGGACAAGACGCAGCGCCGGAGCGATGATGCCATCACCGTGTTCAAGTCGGTCGGATCGGCCCTCGAAGATCTGGCTGCGGCGATACTGGTGTGGCGAAAGCTGGCGTGAGTGGCGTAACATCAAAGCCATGACACCCCTCATCAAAATCTGCGGCCTCTCGACGCCGGAAACCCTCGACGCCGCCCTCGATGCGGGGGCCGATTTCGTCGGGTTCGTGCGCTTTCAAAAAAGCCCGCGCCATGTGAGCCTTGACCTCGCCCGCGACCTCTCGCGCCGCGCCAGGGGGCGAACGCAGCGCGTGGCGCTCGTGGTGGATCCGCAGGATGCGGAACTTGCCGACATCGTCGAGGCCATCGACCCTGACCTGCTGCAATTGCATGGACACGAGACGCCGGAACGCGTCGCCGCCATTCGAGCCCGCTTCGGACGGCCCGTCATGAAGGTCCTCGGCATCGGCGAAGCAGCTGATCTTGAGGCAATTTCGGCTTATCGCGGCGTTGCCGACCGCATCATGCTCGATGCAAAGCCGCCGCGCACGGCGGGCGCTCTGCCCGGCGGCAACGGTCTCACCTTCGACTGGCGACTCCTGATCGGGCTTGACCCTGCCATCGCCTTCATGTTGTCAGGAGGGCTCGACCCCGACAACGTCGCACAGGCGATCCGGCTCACGGGAGCCGCCGCCGTCGATGTCTCCTCGGGCGTCGAAAAGAGCCCCGGCGTCAAGGATCCGGGCAAGATCGAGGCCTTTATCAGGGCCGCGCGAACGGCATCGGCCGTTGGCGTCAGTTAAGGCGAACAACCGTGTCATCTCAGGCGCAAACCAATTCCTTCCGCACCGGCCCCGACGAGCGTGGGCATTTCGGCATGTTCGGCGGCCGTTTTGTCGCCGAGACGCTGATGCCGAATATCCTGGAACTGGAAAAGGCCTACGAGGAGGCCAAGGCCGATCCGGCCTTCCATGCCGAGATGGCGTCGATGATGGCCCACTACATCGGCCGCCCGAGCCCGCTCTATTTCGCCGAGCGCATGACCGAGCATCTTCGTGAGGTTTCGACGGCCTCCGGCCTATCGGGCGGCGCGAAGATCTACTTCAAGCGCGAGGAATTGAATCACACCGGCGCGCACAAGGTGAACAACGTGCTGGGCCAGATCCTTCTCGCCCGCCGGATGGGCAAGAAGCGCATCATCGCCGAAACCGGCGCCGGCCAGCACGGCGTCGCCACGGCGACGCTCTGCGCGCGCTTTGGGCTTGAATGCATCGTCTACATGGGCGCGGTGGATGTGGAGCGGCAAAAGCCCAACGTGTTCCGCATGAACATGCTGGGCGCCAAGGTCGTGCCCGTGCAGTCCGGCACCAAGACCCTGAAGGACGCCATGAACGAGGCGCTGCGCGATTGGGTCACCAATATCGCCGACACGTTCTATTGCATCGGCACCGTGGCGGGGCCGCATCCTTACCCGGCGATGGTGCGCGATTTCCAATGCGTGATCGGCAACGAGACCCGTGAGCAGATGATGAAGGCGGAAGGCCGCCTGCCCGACTCGCTCGTCGCCTGCATCGGCGGCGGCTCGAACGCCATCGGCCTGTTCCACCCCTTCCTCGATGATCGCGGAATCGAGATCTACGGCGTCGAGGCGGCGGGCCACGGCCTCGACAAGCTCCACGCCGCCTCGCTCTCCGGCGGTCGCCCCGGCGTTCTGCACGGCAATCGCACCTATCTCCTCATGGATGCGGACGGGCAGATCCAGGACGCGCATTCCATCTCGGCGGGCCTCGACTATCCCGGCATCGGGCCGGAACACGCTTGGCTGCACGATGTGGGCCGCGTGAACTACATTTCCGCCACCGATCAGGAGGCGCTGGACGCCTTCCAGCTCTGCTCGCGGCTCGAAGGTATTCTCCCCGCGCTGGAGCCGAGCCACGCCCTCGCCAAGGCCATGGAACTCGCGCCCAAGAAGCCGAAGGATCACCTGATGGTCGTCAACATCAGTGGCCGTGGCGACAAGGACATTCCGCAGATCGCGGAGATTCTGGGGTCGCAGATCTGAGTATGGAATGTGTCTGGGTGGGCTCTGAGAAGGCGCCCCACTCACAAAGCCCATCGGCATTCAGCTTGTCCTTGAACAAGCTCTGCGATTGGCAACGACCTCGAAGGTCTTCTTGACGAGCACTTCACTGCCGTAGAGCAAAGTGATCGTCCAATGGCCCGTCACCAGCTCGTAGTCGTAATCGAAACCCCACGCGATCCAACCGGTCGGACGTGGTGTGGTCGGCATCAGTTGGTGTGTCCAGCGATCCATCGTTCGCGAATCGCCACCGGGTCCACTGAACGGAGGATGAGATACTTCGACCTGAACGGTTTTACCGTAACTTGGATGTTTCGGATCGGCATGCGCAACGACGATGCCGAAGAGGGTTCCTCGGTTCGCCACGATGCAGTCGGTTTGGCGGACCACTTTGGGCGTGCTCGTCTCTCGCACCCAGCCGCTTGCGGTATTGGGCGCATCGACTTTGCGACCACCTGTGCCCGAAGCTCTCCGAAAGCGGTGATATCGATCACTGTTTGAGCTTTAGCGCCATTCACCGACAAGAGTCCTGCCAGCGTAGCAAGGGCGACAGAGCGAGTGTTCAAGGATGGAGTATTCGTCCAAAGATTGCTCATTGCTCAACTCTATATGTCTGATGGTTGCTTTGTTTCACGTCGTCTTCGCGGAGATTCTGGGAGCGAAGATCCAGGCCGTAACCGGCGGCGCCCGTTCAGGAGGTCTTGGGGCAACTCGTCCCGGGCAGCACGACGGTAAAGACCTTCTGGTCGCTCACGCGCCCATCCACCAGCACCGAAATGATGTAGGGGCCGGGAACGAGCTCATACGCTTCCTCGAAATGCCAGCCCGTATAGAGCGGCTCTTTCAGGAGCTGCATGGGCCAGGAATCGATGGTTCGCGTGCGCCCATCGGGCCCGACGATGGGGGGATGCGTAACCGCGATCTCGACAGGCATAATGCTCAGATTGGGGTCGTCGTGCCGCACCAGAACACCGAGCCTGACGCCGCGCCGAGCGACGATGCAATCGGTTCGCCGGATGAGCTTGCGGCTCATCACCTGCGCCGCGGTACCCTTGGCCGTGTTGGGGGCCACAACGGCCTTGCCGGGCTGGGGCCCGAATTCTCCGAATTCCGTGATCTGAACCGGAGGAAGCTCGGAAGCAGCGGCTGACATCGAAATACCGGCCCCCAGAAAAAGGCTCATGGCGGCTCGCAGGATCGGATTGAGCATGAGAAAATCTCGTGCGTTATATTATTTCAACGTTGCTTTTGGCAGAGGCCGAGATCCCTGTCCACATCTGCCACAGAAGGTGCTAAACACCCGCCCATGACACAGCGCATCGAAGCCCGTTTTGAGAAGTGCCGCGCGGAAGGCCGCGCCGCGCTCGTCACCTACATCATGGCCGGCGACCCGGATCTCG
Source organism: Microvirga flavescens (assembly GCF_003290125.1). Lineage (GTDB taxonomy): Bacteria > Pseudomonadota > Alphaproteobacteria > Rhizobiales > Beijerinckiaceae > Microvirga > Microvirga flavescens. The sequence continues at coordinate 702,323 of NZ_QMKH01000001.1, read as the reverse complement.
AAACTTCCTTCGAGATCATGCGGAACCTGCCGAAGGCCGGGGCGGATATCGTCGAATTCGGCATGCCGTTCACTGACCCGATGGCCGACGGCCCGGCGATCCAGGCGGCGGGCCTGCGGGCGCTGAAAGGCGGCCAGAACACCATCAAGACCCTCGATCTCGTGCGCCGCTTCCGCAAGGAAGACTCGGAAACGCCGATCATTCTCATGGGCTATTTCAACCCGATCTACGTCTATGGCGTCGAGCGCTTCCTCACCGATGCCAAGGAGGCCGGGGTCGACGGGCTGATCGTGGTCGACCTGCCGCCGGAGGAGGACGACGAGTTGTGCCTGCCGGCGCTGAAGGCCGGGCTCGCCTTCATCCGCCTCGCCACCCCGACGACGGATGACAAACGGCTTCCCGCCGTGCTCGCCAACACCGCAGGGTTCGTCTATTACGTGTCGATCACCGGCATCACCGGCGCGGCGACCCCCGATTTCGGCAAGGTTTCCACGGCGGTCGAGCGGATCAAGCGGCACACGCCGCTTCCCGTGGTGGTGGGCTTCGGCGTCAAGAACGGCGCGCACGCGGCGGCCATCGCCAAGGGCGCGGACGGGGTCGTGGTCGGCTCGGCCCTGATCGACGCCCTGAAGGGCACGCTCGACGGGCAGGATTATGCCACCTCGCGCTCGGTCGAGGCCGTCACCACATTGGTGAAGGAATTGAGCGAAGGCGTGCGGTCCGTGTCGAAGCGCGCGGCCGCGTAAGAGATAGCAAAGGGCCTCATCCTGAGGAGCCGCATCAGCGGTGTCTCGAAGGATAAGTCCAGTGGGCGCTGGAGACGCCCTCGTCCTTCGAGACGGTGCTGCGCACCTCCTCAGGATGAGGGCTTTACCGGGTGCCTCTGAAAAGGAACAAAACGATGAACTGGATCTCCGAAGTCGTCCGACCGAAGATCAAGACGCTGTTCAAGCGGGAATCCCCCGACAATCTCTGGATCAAGTGTCCGGAGACGGGGCAGGTCGTGTTCCACAAGGACGTGGAAGCGAACCAGTGGGTCATCCCCGGCTCCAACCACCACATGCGCATTTCCGCGACGCAGCGCCTGCAGCTGATGTTCGACGGCGGCACCTGGCTTGACGTCGCGCTGCCCGACGCGCCGGTCGATCCGCTGAAGTTCCGCGACGAGAAGCGCTATGTCGACCGCCTCAAGGACGCCCGCACCAAGACCGGCATGCAGGACGCCTTCAAGGTCGGCTACGGCCGCGTCGAAAGCGTGCCGATGACCCTCGCCGTGCAGGATTTCGGCTTCATGGGCGGCTCCCTCGGCATGGCGGCGGGCGAAGCCGTCGTGAAGGGTGCCGAGACCGCGCTCGAGAAGAAGACGCCCTTCGTGCTCTTCGCGGCCTCCGGCGGCGCGCGCATGCAGGAGGGCATTCTCTCCCTCATGCAGCTGCCGCGCACCACTGTGGCCGTGCGCCGCCTGCGCGATGCGAAGCTGCCTTACATCGTCGTGCTCACCAACCCGACCACCGGCGGCGTCACCGCGTCCTACGCGATGCTGGGCGACGTGCACATCGCCGAGCCCGGCGCGCTCATCGGCTTTGCCGGCCCGCGCGTGATCGAGCAGACCATCCGCGAGAAGCTGCCCGACGGCTTCCAGCGTTCGGAATATCTGAAGGATCACGGCATGGTAGACATGGTCGTGCATCGCCACGACCTGAAGAGCACCATCGCGCGCCTCGCGAGCCTTCTCACCAAGGCTCCGGCTGCGGCCGCTTAAAGTTTTCGAGTCATGGCGATGGAATCCTCCGATGCGCTGATCGCGCGCTTTCTCGCCCTGCACCCGAAAGCTATTGATCTATCGCTCGGGCGCATCCAGCGGCTGTTGGCGCAGCTCGGACATCCTGAGCGCCGCCTGCCGCCGACGATCCATGTGGCGGGCACCAACGGCAAGGGCTCCACCATCGCCTTCATGCGGGCGATTCTGGAAAGCGCGGGGCTTGCCGTCCACGTCTACACCTCACCGCATCTGGTGCGCTTTCACGAGCGTATCCGCCTCGGACGCTTCGGCGGGGGAAAGTATGTGAGCGAGGAGCGGCTGGTCGAAGCCTTCCGCCGCTGCGAGGCGATCAATGCGGGTCAGCCCATCACCGTGTTCGAAATTACCACCGCCGCCGCGATCCTTTTATTCGCGGAAGAACCCGCCGACGTGCTGCTCCTCGAAGTCGGTCTTGGCGGGCGCTATGACACGACCAATGTCGTCGACAATCCCATTGCCGCCGTCGTCACCTCCATCGGCCACGATCACGCGGAATTCCTCGGCACGACGCTGGAGGGCATCGCCCGCGAGAAGGCGGGCATCTTCAAGCGCGGCTGTCCGGCGGTCATCGCGCATCAGGACTACCGCATCGCGGACGAGGTGCTGCGCGCGGAAGCGGAAGCCGTCGGCGCGTCTCCCATCCTCGTTGGTGGTCAGGACTTTTCCGTGCATGAGGAAGCGGGACGGCTCGTCTACCAGGATGAGAACGGCCTGCTCGACCTGCCGCGTCCGAAGCTTGTGGGGCGGCACCAGTTCATCAATGCGGGCACGGCCATCGCGGCCCTGCGCGCCGCCGGATTCGACCGGTTTGAGACCCAGGCCTTCGAGGAAGGCTTGCGCCGCGCCGAATGGCCGGGTCGGTTGCAGCGCCTGTCGAACGGCGTGCTCGCGGGCATCGCGCCCGAGGGCTGTGAATTGTGGCTCGACGGCGGGCACAACGCGGATGGCGGACGCGTGCTCGCCGCGGCGATGGCCGAGCGGGGCGAACACAGCGAAGCGCCGCTCGTGCTCATCAGCGGCATGCTCGGCACGAAGGATTCGGAAGCCTTCTTCAAGAATTTCGTCGGCCTCGCCCGCGAAGTGATCGCCGTTCCCATCGCGGGCCAGATTGCCGGACGCCCAGCAGAGGAAGTCGCCGCCATCGCCGCGAGCGTCGGGCTCATCACGACGATCCAGCCGAGCGTCGAGACGGCCCTCGCCTCCCTCAACAACTTCGTCTGGCAGCACCCGCCGCGCATCCTGATCTGCGGCTCGCTCTATCTTGCGGGCGAGGTGCTCGCCGCGAACGGCACACCGCCGGAATAGGGGCAGCGCAAAAATGCGCACTTGCGAGGTCTTGATCCGCGAAACCGGCGCCCATCTTTGCTGGGAATACCTACTCACCAGGAGGAAGCCATGCCGACCAAGATCTTCGTCAATCTGCCGGTGAAGGATCTCACGCGCTCCGTCGCCTTCTTCAAGGGCCTCGGCTACGCCTTCAACGACCGGTTCACGGATGAGACCGCCGCCTGCATGGTGATTACGGACGACATCTATACGATGCTTCTCACCGAGGCGAAATTTAAGGAATTCACCCCGAAAGCCCTGGCCGACGCGACGAAGACCACGGAAGTCCTGACTTGCCTGTCCACGGACAGCCGCGGGGATGTCGATGCGCTTCTCGACAAGGCGCTCAAGCTCGGCGCGACCGAGACGCGCGAGCCTCAGGATCACGGCTTCATGTATGGCCGCTCCTTCAACGATCTCGACGGGCACATATGGGAGATCATCCACATGGACCAGAGCGCGATTCCGGAGAAGTGAGTCCGAGGTCGCCCTCGAGACAGGCATAAAAAAGGGGCCTTTCGGCCCCTTATCATTTTGCGAAGATTGCTCTCGCCTTAGGCGGACGCCTGGATCCACTTGGCGAGGTCGCCCTTGGGGGCGGCGCCCACCTTCTGGGCCACGACCTTGCCGCCCTTGAACATCATGAGGGCCGGGATCGAGCGGATGCCGAGCTGCGAGGAGATCTGCGGGTTTTCGTCCACGTTGACCTTGGCGATCTTCACCTTGCCGGCCATTTCGTTGGAAATCTCTTCGAGAGCCGGGCCGATCATGCGGCAGGGGCCGCACCATTCCGCCCAGAAATCGACAACGACGGGCTCGGCGGAGTTCAGCACATCCTGCGCGAAGCTCGAATCGGTCACCTTCACGGTCGCCATTACATCACCTTTGCTGGCTCTTGGAGCATGAGGATGCTCGCAAGTTCTTGTTATTGCGCACGATCTGAACGCCGGACCATGCCTTGAAACGCGACTCAACGCCTGAGTCGCCTCATTGTGGAGGCAAGGTAAGAACCACCCGTTCCGGAATCAAGCGACCGCTCGACCCCTCACGCCGCTTTGATGAGGGAAAGGGCAAAATCGAGTTCCGCCTCCCCCAATTCGTGCACGACCGGGCCGGATGTCCAGATGAGGAAGGCGCGCACGCGGCGGCCCGGATAAATCTCGCGCAAGAGGTGGCGATAGAGCGCAAGCTGGGCCGCATAGGCCTGTGGCATCGGCTCGCCGACGCGGGGTGGGCGGGCGGGGGTCTTGAAATCGGCGACAAGCACTTCACCGGGAAGAACGGCGAGGCGGTCGATCTGACCCGACACCATGACCTCCCCGGAAGCCGTCGTGACCTTACCCGCAATCGGCGCTTCGGCGCGGGAATCGGGGCCAAAGAGGGGATGCAGGGTCTCGTGGCCGATCACGCCGAGAGCCTGCGCGATAACGGTTTCGGCAAGCTCGGCCTTCAGGCGCGGGGCCTTGGCCTTCACATAGGCGCGGGCGACAGCCTCCCGATGCTCGGGGGGCCGGCTCGGCAGCCGCTCCAGAAGAGCGTGAACGAGCGTGCCGCGAAGCCGCGCGTCCGGCGCGTAAGGCCCGTCCCCCGGTCGGGCCAGCCGGTCCGCCGCGCCAAGCGCGCTCGACGGGCGTAAGGGCGGCAGCGGCTCGGGTTCGGGCGGAACCGGCTTACGCAGCCAGTCCGGAATCGTAACCGCATCGGCCAGCGTTACTTCCGCACCTCCCGCCTCGGCCGTTCGGGTATTGCCGTCGCGCCAGACTTCGATGGGGCCATAAAACGCCTCGTCCTCCTCCAGCGCGCCCGCCTTGCCGACGAGCCCGCGCCGGATCATCTCGCTCCAGGCCCCGTCCGGCGGGTCCTTCCGGTTGCCGCCGAGATAAGGGGCGATGACGAGCCTGTCCTTGGCGCGCGTCATGGCGACGTAGAGAAGGCGGTTGTGCTCCTCCAGTCCCTTTGCCTGCAATTCCGCCCGCGCCGTGGCGATGGGCGCGCAATCCTGGCCCTTGCTCGGCGACCAGATGGGGAGCGTATCTCCCGAGGCGGTGGGAAGCCGGAACAGCGGCGGATCGCGGCCCAGAACCTCGCAGCCGTCGATCACGATCACCACCGGCGCTTCGAGGCCCTTCGCACCGTGCACGGTCATCACGCGCACCTCGCCATGCACCGCGTCGAGATCGCGCTTGATGGTGTGGGAGGCGGATTCGAAACGGTTGAGGAAAATCGTGAGCGACGGCGTTTCCGTCAGTTCCGCCTGATGCGCGAAACTCAAGAACGCATCGATGGCATCGCCCGCTTCGCTGCCCAGCCGCGCGACGAGTTTCGAGCGCCCGTCGAGCGGGCCGAGCAGGGTCGCGAAGAAACCGAACGGGCCATGCGCGCGGGCCAATTTTTTCCAGGCGCGCAACGCGGCAAGGCCGCGCGCGGCGCTCGCATCGTTCTGCGCATGGCGCTCCAGCGCGGCGACGAGCGATTCATCCTCGCCGCGCGAGGCGGCGATGCGGGTGAGATCGTCATCATCAAAACCGACGAGGGGCGATTTCAGCGCGGTTGCAAGCGTCAGATCGTCTTCCGGCAAAAGCGCCGCGCGGCCCGCCGCGACGAGATCGAGCACGGCGATGTGCTCGCCAATATTCAAGCGGTCCGCGCCCGCCACGGGAACGCCCGCTTCTTTCAACGCACGGATCACCGCCTCGAACGCCGCGCTGCGCTTGCGCACGAGGACGAGAACATCGCCCGCGCTCCACACGCGGCCCGTCCCGTCGCCGCGCGTGATCCAGCCTTTGACGGCGCGCGCGATGCGCTTGGCCACCACCACGGGCGGCGCGTGCTGCTCGGGCTGATCGACGGGCAGAACCCAGGCTTCGGGCTCCTCCGCATCCGTCGGCCGCTCCAGCGGCCAGAGTTCGACAAGCCCCGGCGCGCGCGGGCGCGCACTCTCATGCACGGTGCCGACCGCGCGATCCTCGAAGGAGAGGCCCTTGAAATTCTCAGGCAGCGCGAAGGTTGCATCCACCGCCGAGAGAACAGCAGTCGCGGAGCGGAACGAGAGGGTGAGGCTCACATCCTCGAAACGCAGAGCCGCGTCTTTCAACTTGCGCGTCCAGTCCCTGCGGCTCGTCTCGAATTCCTGCGGGGCCGCGCCCTGGAAGCCGTAGATCGATTGCTTGGGATCGCCCACGGCGAAGAGCGTGCGCAGACGCCCGCCGCGCGCGCCGGAACCTGCGGTGAAATCCTCCGTGATGCGGCGCAGGATTTCCCATTGCTGCGGGTTCGTATCCTGCGCCTCGTCCACGAGCACATGATCGATGCCGCGGTCGAGCTTGTAGAGAATCCACCCGGAATCGTCGCGGGAGAGAACGTCGAGCGTCTTGTCGATGAGATCCTGAAAATCGAGCGCGCCAAGCCGCGCCTTCGCGCGCTCGACATTGCGCCCGATCTCTGCGGCGAGAGTGAACAGCGCGACGGTACGCTCCACGGCTTGTGCCGCCTTCTTGCGGTCGAGGAGGGAGGCAATGCGGCCCATCTCATCGAGAAGCCGCTGCTTCAGGACAGGCGAGACGGATTGCGTGACGAAACGGTTGGCGGCGCGGAGTGAGCCGTCCTTCGTCAGAAAGATTGCGAGATAGTTGGCGAGCCTGTCCTGCGCGGTCGCCGCAGTCGCGGCTGCGATCAGCGCGCTCGCGCGTTCCTGATCGGTCGCTTTCCCCGCGAGCAATTCCTGCGCGATGGCGGACCAGTCCTGCGGCGGTAATCCATCTTCCAGAATGGCGCGGTCGATGCTTGCGGCATCCTCGTTGGCAAAGAGCCCGAGTTCGCGGCGAAGGCGCGCGAAGCCCGCTTCAAGCCCGTCCGAATGATGTAGAAAATCCTTGCAGCGAAGCGCAGCGCTCAACACGGCGGCCAGCCCGTCGCCGGTCGCCTCGACGGTGACGATGGACAGGGCCCTGTTGAGCGCCGAGCCCTCATCGGACATGGCGCGCGCCAGCACCTTGTCCGTCTCATCCGCCAGAAGCTCGTCGCTCTGGCTTTCATCGAGAACGGTAAAACGCGCGGGCACGTTCGCCTCGAACGGCGCGAGATGCAGCAAGCGTTCGCAGAAGGCGTGAATGGTGTCGATCTTCAAACCGCCCGGCGTTTCCACGGCACGGGCGAACAAGGTGCGCGCGAGGCGCAAATGCGCGGCGCTCGGGCGCTCGCCTTCCAGCTCCGTCAGCTCCGCGACCAGCGCCTCCTCATCGAGCGTGACCCAGCGCCCGAGACGCTCGAAGACGCGGATCGCCATGTTGGCGGCGGCGGCCTTGGTGAAAGTGAGACACAGAATGCGCCCCGGCGGTGAGCCGGCCAGCAGAAGGCGCACCACGCGGTCCGTCAAAACCTTCGTCTTGCCCGCACCCGCATTGGCGGACACCCAGGCGGACGCGCGCGGGTCGGCGGCCTTGCGCTGCGATTCCTTGGTGTGGGCCGGGATGACGAGGTCGTTCATTCGTCGCCTCCCTCACCGTTGCTCGCGAGCGACCATTCCTTCACGCGGGCGAGATGGTCGTATTCGGAAAAGCGCCGCGCATATTTCGGGAAGGGCCGGGACGGGTAGTCCGCCTCACCTTTCGCGTAACGCGCGATCAAGCCCTCGAAACGGCGGCCATGTTCCTTGACGATATCCTCGACAGAACGCGTCTCGTCGCGCCCCGGTTCGAGCGCGCGTGGCTTCAACGGCTCGCGCCCGCCGGAGGTGTGAACGTAGAGGAGTTCCGGCGTCTCCATCGCAGCGGGAAGCCCATTGAACGCGCCCCTCATCAGCATCACCGCCTCAAGCGTGAGTTGCGGTGAGAAGCCCGCGAAGACTTCCTTCACGCCGGGCGGCTGGCCGGTCTTGAAATCGACGATGACATACATGCCGTCGCGGCGTCTCTCGATGCGATCGGCACGGGCGCGCAACAGGAAGGTCGAACCATCCGCGAGCGTGATCGGCAAGCGGCCGGAATGCTCGGGATGAATGTCGGCGAGAGCGGGACGCCGCTCTTTCTCCCATTGCACGAAAGCTGCAGCGAGGCGCTCGAAACGAGGCCACCAGATCGCAGCAATCTCGGGAAAGGCCTTGAGGTTTTCGTCAAAGAGTTCCTCACCCCGCGCCAATACGCGCGCCAGCGCATCCTCCGGCATGGCTCTCGGAAACGCCTTCGCGAAATCGCCGAACACTGCGTGGATGATGGTGCCGCGATCCGCAGCACCCGGTGCGACCGCGATGGCCTCCAGCGCATCGAGCTTGAGGATGTGGCGCGCGAAGATCGAATACGGATCGCGCACGAGGGTTTCGATTTCCGTGACGCTGAGGCTGTTCGGAAAAAGCTTCGGATCAGGCTTCGGCGCAGGCCGTTGAAGAGGGGGCGCAGGCTGCGGCGTATCGAGCGCGCGCACGAGGTGGCGATAGCGCTCGCCCGCCTTGGTCACGCGGCTCCACACGTCAGGTCCGGTGAAGGCCTTCAGCCGTTGCAGGAAGCGGGAGGGCACGGTCGGCGAGCCGTCGCGCTTTTGCGCGCGGGTGATCACCACGTCATGCGTGCCGAGCGCCTGCACGAAATCGTGCGCGGTCTGGCCGATGCGTCGCTCCGGCGGCATCAGGCCGACGCGGGCGCGCATGGGGCGGTTGAGGAAGGCGTCCGTTACCGTGCGCGGCGGCCAGGTGCCTTCATCGAGCCCACCGAGCACGATCCTGTCAGCGGAGAGAAGGCGCGCTTCGAGAAGGCCGAGAATCTTGATGCGGCGATGGGTTGAACGCGGCGCGGGGCTCAAGGCCCGCTGCTGCGCGAGTGCCTTGAAGAACGAGGGATAGTCCGCAAAGCGCCCTTCCAACGCACCGATCTCGGACAGATCGAGATCGTCGAAGAGTGCGGCGAGCGCCTCGATGGAGGCATCTCCCTCGCTCTCGCCCTCAGGGGCCGCCATCAAAGCCTCGACCGTGCGGCGGTGATCGGCCACGAGCGACATCAGGTCGAGGGAACCGTCCTCATGGTAATCAGGGCCAAACTCCCCGAAGGCCTGCTCCATGCGTAGCAATAGTTCGTCGGCAAGCGCCCAATCCTCGTCGCTCAGGCGAAGACGCGGGCGTGGCGTGCGATGGTCCTTCTTTTCGGAACGGCGGGCCTCGAGCGCGGCGCGAAGGCCCGCAAAACCCGGCACCGGTTCCGGCCCGCGCAGCACGCCGATTTCGAGAATGCTCGCGGCACGCTCCACCCTCTCGCGCGGCCAGCCGAGGTGCACCAGCGGGTGCGCGAGAAGGGCGAGCACTTGCACGGGACGCACACGATCCGCCGCCGCTTCCGCCGCGAGCCGGGCAAGGCGGCCCGCCGCCGTGTCGGACAGGGGAAGCCCGGCGGAATCCTCAACACTCACACCCCAGCGCCCGAGCTCCGCCGCGACGCGAGCGGCGAGCGCGCGATCCGGCGTGATGAGCGCCGCCGTGCGCTCCGGCTCGTTCAGCGTTTCGCGCAACGCCACCGCAATGGCGAAAGCCTCCTCGCGCTCGTCCGCCGCTTCCACGACGGCAAGACCTTCGCAACCGCCGGTGCTGAGGGAGAGGCGCTCATCCGCGCTCATGCGCACCCAGCGGTCCGTCGTATCCGGCGGGCGCAGCGCTTCGGAGAGCAGGCGGTTGCGCGCACGGGCCTTGTCCGGCATCTCACCGAGAAGCGCGACGTCGGAACGCGGAATGCGCAGGTGCTTATCCACGAGGCGGCGCAAAACCGCCTGCGGATGGCCGTGAACGGGATCGGTCTCGTCGTCCGAGATGTTGCCGATGGTGGTCCAGCTCTCCTCATCGAGATCGGTGTCGAGGCCGGGCAGGACCACAGCGCCGTTGGGCAGACGCGCGATGGCCGCGATCAGGTTCGCGGTCGCCGGAATCGAGCCCGTGGAGCCTGCGACGATCATCGGCTTTGGCGGCTTGTCGCGCAGAAGCCGCTTGGCCTCGGCCTCGAGCAGCGCGTTGCGCCGCTCCGCCGGATCGCTCGCCTGCCGGTCCTGCAGGATCTTCGGCCAGTTCTCGCTGACGATCTGCACGAAACGGCGGGTGATTTCGAAATGCTCGGAATAATCCGCATCCACCGCGAGGTTGAGCGCGTGCCAGTCGATCCCTTCCGTCGTGAAGGAATCCATCAGCGCCTCAAGATCGCCCGCGAGGTTAACCGCATCCGCTGGGGACGCGGGCACCATGAAGGGCACTTCGGGGCCAAGGCGCAGAAGGCCGCGATCCACTTGCGCCGACCACATCTGCACGAGGCGCGTGAGGATCAGGCGGCGTTCGAGGGCGGGGATCGGCGGTTTCAGCGCCGCCGCATCCGCGAAGGGCGTGCCCTCCAAGCCGGTGAGTTCGAACTCGGCTTCATCCGCCTCGCCGAGCGGGATGATGCGCGGCAGAAGCTGCGCTCGGCCTTCGCCCCGTTCCGCGAGAAGCACTACGAGCGCCCGCGCGGCACGGCGCGTCGGCAGGTAGATCGTGAGATCGGCAAGGGCGTCGGGTGTATCGGCGAGCTTGCCGATGAGCGTACCGTCGAGAAGCGCGTCGACAAGGGTCGGCAGGAAGGCCGAACCGGGAGAGATCGAAAATACGCGCGCGCCTGTCGCTGTCATTCACCCTCGATGCCGCTCATCGCGCCGCGTGGGAGGCGAGGCAGGCCTCCGCTTCGACAATGGCCTTCGGCTCGCCCACATGAAGCCATTGGCCATCGAGTCGCAAGCCGTAGAGGCGGTCTTTCGCGATGGCACGATCGTAGAAAAGATTTGCCGAGAACGGTCCTTCGGGCGTGTCGGTCACAAGATCGGGTTTCACGATGGCGACGCCCGCATAAACGAAGGGCGCACTTGCATCCGTGCCGCGTCGGCGCAGACGGCCCGTCTCGTCGAGATGAAAATCGCCGCGCCCGTCATAGCCGATGCTGGTCGCGGCTTCCGCGATGAGCATGAGAATGTCCATGCGCTCAGGATCCCACGCGGAGACGAGGCGCTTGAGATTGGGCGTCTTGCCCTCGATCCAGAGCGAATCCGAATTGAATGTAATGAACGGGCCGCTCCCGAGAAGAGGCAGCGCCTTCTTCACCCCGCCGCCGGTCTCCAGCACCGCATCGCGCTCATCGGAGACGACGATCTGCGGAGAGCGCCGCGCCTTCACATGCGCTTCGAGCATATCCGCGAAGTGGTGCACGTTGACGATGACGGGGCCGATGCCCGCGCCCGCGAGGCTGTCGAGGGCAAAGTCGATCAGCGTGCGCCCGGCCACCTTCACGAGAGGCTTCGGCATCGTTTCGGTGATGGGCAGCATGCGCTTGCCCAATCCGGCGGCGAGAACGATGGCGGTCTTCGGAGCGGTGTGGGACAAGGGCGAACTCACGCTGAATGTTGCGTCTCGTCGGGGACGAGTCGCGGCAGGTAATTGGCGTACCAGGCCTTGAGCGAGGCGAGCGCCGGGTGCGCCAGATTGCGGCAGAGATAGGTTTCGATGCGCGGCAGGTGCTTCAGGTATTGAGGCTTGCCGTCGCGCCGGTCGAGCCGCGCGAAGATGCCGAGAATCTTGGTGGCGCGCTGCGCGCCCATGATGGCATAGGCGCGAGCGAAGGCCGCCACATCGAAGGCCGCATCGGCGGCGCGGCGCTCGCGGGCGTAAAGGCCGATGAGCTTCAGTTCGAGATCGGGCGCGACGGTGATGCGCGCGTCCTGCAGCAGCGAGGCGACATCATAGGCAGGCGAGCCGAGCACGGCGTCCTGGAAATCGATCAGGCCCACGCGCTTCAGGCCTTCGCGCTTCGGCATCCAGATCAGGTTGGGCGAATGATAGTCGCGCAGAACCCAGGTCGTGGGACCGTTGAGGATTTCCTGCAGCGTCTCGGTCCACAGATTGACGAATTCCGCGCGGGCCGAGCCGGAGAGCTGGTTGCCCATGATATGCGGCACATACCAATCCGCCAGAAGCTCCACCTCGATCAGCAGCGCCTCCTGATCGTAGGGCGGGATGGCATGGTCGATGCCGTCCGCGACAGGAAGCACCTGCGGTAACGTCGTGCTGTGAAGGCTCGCCAGAACGCGCACGGCCTCCGCATAGCGCTCCGGAATCGGCCCATCGGCGTTGGTCACCGGCTCGTTGCCGAGATCTTCCAGAATGAGCAGGCCCGCATCGAGATCCTCGCCAAAGATCTCCGGCGCGCTGAGGCCGAGCGCGCGCAAGGCTTTGTCCATCGCCACGAAGGCATGGACCGTCTCGGCGAGCTTCGCGACGGTGGTATAGGGCTTGCCGCGCCGCACGGGCGGGCCCACGGGCCGGGGCGGCGAGATCATCAGAAGCGCCGTTTCGCCGGTCGGCTTCCACAGGCGCTCATAGGAGCGGATGACGGAGGCATCCCCCTGCATCGGCAGGCGCGTCGCATCCGCCCAGCCGCTTTTTTCCACGATGGTCTGGAAGGCGCGCAGGCGGTCGAGCCGTCCTGCGAACGCGCCGGAACCGGTCAGGAAGGCGATCCGCGCTTCGGGCGCGCCGGGCGCAAGCTCGAACCGGATGTCGAGCCGGTCCGCCTTCAGCGCGTCCTCGGCGTGCTCGGGCCATTCGACGAGGGTGATGGCGTTCTCGGTCATCTCCTCCCAACCGAGCTCGTAGAGCTCCTGCGCGCTGTGGAGGCGGTAGAAATCGGCATGGACGATGGTGTTGCGGGTGCCGTCATAGACCTGCATGAGCGTGAAGGTCGGGCTCGGCACTTCCAGCTCCGCATCGCCGGCCAGCGTGCGGATGAGGGCGCGCGCGAAGGTGGTCTTGCCCGCCCCGAGATCGCCGGAGAGCGTCACCAGATCGCCGGCCCGCAATTCCTCCGCCACCGCCCGCGCGAGACGTTCGGTCGCGGCAAGGTCGGTCAGCGGCATGGTCCATTGGGGCTGCAAACGATCGTCCTCCGTCCTGAAAATCTTTGAATCCGCACGATCCGTCCGGAAAAGCTGGTCGTGCGCCTGTCCCTTCACCATCGCGTTGCCGAATCTCTCATTCGGCGGCCAGGGGTGGTACCGCATTCTGGCCGGATCGGCCATCCTGCGGTGCCTCGCGGCGTTCCATCGGGAAGGTACACACCACGGTCGTGCCCTCGCCGGGAGCCGAGGTCAGCTCGATCCGCCCGCCATGCAGTTCCACGAAGGAGCGCACGATGGCAAGGCCGAGGCCGACGCCGCGATGGCGCGTTCCGAGCGTATGGCTCTCGAAGCGCTCGAACACCTTGGCCTTGATCTCCGGCGGAATGCCGCGCCCTTGGTCCCTGACCTCGATGGTGACTTCGCCGCCGCCCTTGCGGGCGCTGACGCGGATGCTCTGCCCCGGCGCGGAGAAACCGACCGCGTTGGAGAGCAGGTTGAAGAGAATCTGGCGGATGCGCTTTCCGTCGGCCACGAAGGAACCGATATCCTCCGGCGCGTCGATGTGCACCGCGAGCGAGGCTTCCGCCAGCCGGTCCTCGAGCCCGCGCATGGCGGCGTCGATGGTGGAGCGGATGTCGACAACCTCGGGCATCAATTCCAGCGAGCCGGTATCGATGGAAGCGAGATCGAGAATGTCGTTGAGGATCGCGAGCAGCGATTCCGACGAGCGCATGATGTGGTCGGTATAATCGCGCTGGCGCGGATTGAGCGGACCGACGCTCGCATCGCCGAGGAATTGCGCGAAGCCGATGATGTTGGTGAGCGGCGAGCGCAGCTCGTAGGAAACATGGTGCACGAAATCATCGCGCAGGCGCGAGGCGCGTTCCAGCGCCTCGTTGCGTTCTGTGAGCGCGCGCTCCACGTTCACGCTCGCGGTAACGTCGATGAAGGTCAGGAGCGTCGCGCCGTCGGGCAGCGGTTGCGCCGCGCAATCGAGAGCCGATCCGTCCTGACGGTCCATGCGGCAGTTCACGCCAAGGCGCGTATCCGCAAGCCCCGCGATGGCCCCGCGAATGTCGATCCACGGCTCTTCCTGCGGTGCGAGCAGGCGGCAGGCGCGGATGATCTTGTCGATATGCGGATGATCGGCGAGCGTTTCCGAGGAAAGATGCCACAAATCGGCGAAGGCGCGGTTGTGCAGCTTCAGGCGGCCGTCGCTGCCGAACACCGCGACACCCTCCTTGAGGGTGTTCAGCGTTTCGCTCTGCACGCTGGTGAGCGAGTTGACCTGCGATTCAAGCTCGATGCGTTCGCTCACATCGTCGAACAGATAGGTCACGCCGCCTTGCGGGTTGGGATTGATGACCACGCGAAGCGAGCGGCGATCCGGTAGGTGCCACCAGACCTCGCGGGATTCGACGGTTCGGTAGCTCGCCTGAATTTCCGCCTTCCAGGCGCGAAAGTCCGCCTGCTCCGGCAGCTTGCGGGCGGAATGCAGCCTGTCCAGAATTTCCCCGTCCTTCGGGTGCGAGGCGAGAAAGGCCGGGTCGAGATTCCACAGGCGCTGGTAAGCCTCGTTGGAGAACACGAGCTGTTGCGAACCGTCGAAGATGGCGACGGCCGTCGGCAATTGATCGAGGGTGCGCACGTTGGCATCCATCTGCCGCTGCAGGTCGGTTCTCACCGAATCGAGCTCGGAGACATCGACGGCGATGCCCGCGCTGCCGCCGCCGGTGGGATATTCCACCACGTCGAGCACGGAGCGCCTTCCGCCGACCACTGCCTTCACGCGTTCGTGAAACGGCTTTCCGCTCGCGCGCTGGCGCAGCGCCTCGTCGCGGGCGCGCTCGCCCATCAGCTCCAGCGAGCGCAGCGTCGCATCCTCGACGCTCTCGGCTTCCACAGCGCGAAGGTAGGCCTGGTTCGCCCAGATCAGCCTGCCCGCCTCATCGCGGATCCAGAGCGGATGCGCGATGGAATCGATCAGGACCGTCATGGCGCGCAGGTCCGCCTTCGCCGAAGCGAGATCGGACTGAACGCTCAGCAGCGCGGATCGGTCGCCCGTCACATCGCGCAGGCGCAGGATCGCGCTCGCGCCGAAGGTGCGCCCTTCCGCCTCCACGAACGTGTTGAACAGCGTGCGCGCGGTGACGCGAAAGCTCTCGCCGCGTTCTTTCAGCGTGTCGAGCGCGTGTTCCACGGCGGCGGCGTCAGCGGGGGCGAGCCAGTGGCCGAAGGCGAGAATCCGATTGGTCGTCGCGCCTTCTCCCGCAAGGGACGGATCGCCCTCGAAGCGAGGTTCTCCGCCGGGCCCGGCCCAGCTCACCAGAAGCTGACGGTCGGAGCCCATGAGAAGCGTTGCGCGGTCGTCCGCACCCTGCAGCCTCGCGAGTTCCGCGCGCAATTTGCGCGTGCGGCGCGTGGAAGCCCGACGCTCGCGGATGAGCATGATGGAAGTGGTGGCCGAGATCGCGACAAGGCCCATGAAGAAGGCGAACGAGGCCGCGTTCTGCGGGTCCAGCGCCGGCAGCGCGCCGATCAGGGCGTTGATCTTGTCCATGTAGGGAAGCGTGATCGGGGCCGCGAGCGCGGGCGAGGCGCAGGTGCTCATGAGCGCGGCTCCGAGGGCCGTCCTCAGGCGAACGCCGCCGGCCGCCGCAACCGGATCGAACGTCTTGCCCTGCCGCTCTGCCTGCCCGGCCATGCCGCGCCGCCTCCAAGAAATCGCGCGCCCGATGAAAGGCGCGTCATGAAAAACGGAACCCGGCGCAACCAGCGCCAGGGCACCTTAGATCTGCACATGAACGGAACAACCGATGGGCCGAAAAGGCCCAACGCAATCGGACGAATCGCGTTCACCATAGACCACCGCCGACTCCGCCAGGAAGAGGGTTAAGGTCTGTTTAAGGCTAATGGACAAACCGTGTGGAGAACCTGTTGATTGCGGTGGGAAAACCGGTTCGCAGCCTGTGCGCGGCACAAAAGAAAAAGCCCGGCGCGGGGCCGGGCTTTTCCGTGATTGCCGAAAAGGATCGGCCGATCAGTAGCGGTAGTGGTCCGGCTTGAACGGGCCGCTTTCCTTCACGCCGATGTAGGACGCCTGGTCGGGACGCAGCTTGGTGAGCTTCACGCCGATCTTCTCGAGGTGCAGCGAGGCGACCTTCTCGTCCAGGTGCTTGGGCAGGGTGTAGACCTTCTTCTCGTACTTGCCGGCGTTGTTCCAGAGTTCGATCTGGGCCAGCGTCTGGTTGGTGAAGGAGGCCGACATCACGAAGGACGGGTGGCCCATCGCGTTGCCGAGGTTCACGAGGCGGCCTTCCGAGAGAAGGATGATGCGGTGCCCGTCGGCGAAGGTGATCTCGTCGACCTGCGGCTTGATGTTGTTCCACTTGAGGTTCTTGAGACCCGCGACCTGGATCTCGTTGTCGAAGTGGCCGATGTTGCAGACGATGGCCCGATCCTTCATGGCGCGCATGTGATCGAGGGTGATGACGTCCTTGTTGCCGGTGGCGGTGACGAAGATGTCGGCGCGGGGAGCCGCGTCTTCCATCGTGGTCACTTCATAGCCTTCCATCGCGGCCTGCAGGGCGCAGATCGGATCGACTTCCGAGACGAGAACGCGGCAGCCGGCCTGACGGAGCGAAGCCGCCGAGCCCTTGCCCACGTCGCCGAAGCCGGCAACCATCGCGACCTTGCCGGCCATCATGACGTCGGTGCCGCGGCGGATGCCGTCGACGAGCGATTCACGGCAGCCATAGAGGTTGTCGAACTTCGACTTGGTAACGGAGTCGTTCACGTTGATGGCCGGGAAGAGCAGCTTGCCTTCCTTGGCCATGATGTAGAGGCGGTGAACGCCCGTGGTGGTCTCTTCCGAAACGCCCTTAATGGACTTCGCGACTTCCGCGAACCAGCCCTTCGGCTTTTCCTTCAGGAGGCGCTTGATGAGAGCGAAGAGGACTTCCTCTTCCTCAGCGCCGGGCTTCTCGAGGAAAGCCACGTCGCCCTGCTCGGCGCGCAGGCCGAGGTGGACGAGCATGGTGGCATCGCCGCCGTCGTCGAGGATCATGTTCGGCACGCCGCCGCCATGCCAGTCGAACAGCTTGGCGGTGTAGTCCCAATACTCGGAAAGCGTCTCGCCCTTATAGGCGAAGACCGGGATGCCGGCGGCGGCAATCGCGGAGGCCGCGTGATCCTGGGTCGAATAGATGTTGCACGACACCCAGCGGATGTCCGCGCCGAGATGCTTCAAGGTCTCGATCAGCACGGCGGTCTGGATGGTCATGTGGAGCGAGCCGGCAATGCGGGCGCCCTTGAGCGGCTGCTTCGGGCCGTATTCCTCGCGCACGGCCATGAGGCCCGGCATTTCGGTTTCCGCGATGGAGATTTCCTTGCGGCCGAATTCGGCGAGGGAGATGTCTTTGACGATGTAGTCCTTAGCGGCGCTCATGAGTGTCTCTTTTCCGTGAAGCGTTGGCTTGCGCCGTCTCTAACAGAGACTCACGGAAGAGGCAATCAAGATATAAAGATATCTTTATATGGGCCTGGAAACGCAGGGCTGCTTTGAATTTATTCCCTATGCGCCCCAAGGCTCACGCTGTACAGAAATAAGAACAATGGCGAGTCTTCCGTCTCTGCATGCATCCAGCATCTCTAATATTCCGCGACGCATCCTATTCGCTTACTCATCTCTCGCAGAGCATCAGGATTTTGCCGTGGAGGACACAATCTGGGAATGATGTGGTCTTCAGCGTAAGGCTCAGGTACAGCCGCCACTGCTATTCACGGGAATTGAAGAACGGCATCGCCCCGGAAAATGACGATGTGACCGTCGAAAGAGGACCACCCCTCAGGGTCTTCTGCCCCATGAGACATGAGAAGACCACCCTCCTGACGCAGATGATCGAAGGACTGTTCGCGAAACCTGCCAGTCGAGTTTCCCTGACGATGGAAAATAACTGGACCGTCTTCCACCTTTACGCCGAGCCTGAGCATCAAGGCGATCCGCGTTATTGTGCTTTCTTCCGCATGCGCAGGTCTACGGTGCCTCTACGGGGCGAGCAGGTACCCTTGGAGATGTTCGTGGAAAGCGGATATGGGCGATCCACCCGGGTCAAAGTGCTGCGGCATGCTCCTTTCGGGCGCGTTGCCGAGGAGACAGCCTTCAATGTGGGGCAGGCCTGAAAAATTTTGGGGCGGCCGAAGCCGCCCCATTAATCCTCGACAAAGCCAAGCCCGAAGGCCCACAGCCATAAGCAAGTGATCGGGTTGCCCCGACAGCAGCGGTACTATCGGCCTAATGGCCTCAGTCGATCTGCACCGATGAGAGTTAAAATAAGAATCAAGCAGGCAGTGTCAAGCGAGGTTTTACCGTCGCTGTTGCGGCCTTACTCGTCCTCGCCGAACCTGTCGGCAAGAAGGTCGTCCAGGGCTTGTAGGCAGGCGGGGGCGTCCTCGCCCTTGGCGGTGACGGTGATCGATGTGCCCTGGGCGGCGGCCAGCGTCAGGAGGCCCATGATGGAGCGGCCGCCGACCGTCTCGCCGCAGCGGGTCACGGTCACATCGGAATCGTAGCGCTCGACGGTCTGGACGAACTTGGCGGAAGCGCGGGCATGGAGGCCACGCCGGTTGATGATGGGCAATTCGCGCGCCAGCGCGCCCTCGGGGACAGGGGCCGGGGGACAGTCCGAATCGAGGGAATCGGCCATAAACGCTTACTTTCCGGAGAGAACGCGCGAGGCGACGTTGATGTATTTGCGCCCCGCCTCCTGGGCGTGAGCCACGGCGTCGGTGAGGGTTTCCTCGTCGCGCACGCTGGCGAGCTTGATCAACATGGGCAGGTTGATGCCGGCGACGACTTCCACCGAGCCGCCGTTCATGCACGAGAGGGCGAGGTTCGATGGGGTGCCCCCGAACATGTCGGTCAAGACCACGACGCCCTGGCCCGAATTGACACGGCACACGGCGGCCATGATGTCCTTGCGCCGGGTTTCCATGTCGTCGTCGGGGCCGATCGTGATCGTTTCGAGCTGCTCTTGCTGACCCACCACATGCTCAAGCGCGGCCTTGAATTCCGTCGCGAGCTGCCCGTGGGTGACGAGCACCATGCCAATCATAATGTCTCTGGTCCGTTCGCTCCGTGGAGCGGAGCCGCTATTTTGTGCATTGCAACGCCAAGCGCAAGAGCATTGAGACGAAATCTTCATCACAGTGTCACGACCCTGTCGTCACACCCTCAGTCTGCTCAAGACCACATCAGATAAGGGGGTTCCGGTTCGACTTGCAAGCCGGGGCAGCAAGACGCCGCAGAGAACGGCCTGGGCTTCCGCCTCCTCCGGATAGCGTGGCGGGTCCTCGGGAAAGAGGTCGATCACAAGGCGCAGCACGGCGGCCTTTTCGAAGGAAACAGCCATGATTCCAACGCCTCGGACCTCGATTTGGCCCTCGATGGGAGGCACCGGGCGCACCACGAGGCGGCTGCCGCAAGGCTCGATCCGGGTGCGGTCGTCACTGACAAGACGGGCAAACATGCAAGCCTGATTTGCATGAAAAACCAGCTCCCGGGCGAGGGTGGACTTGCCGGTCTTCGGCCCGCCGCGAATGAGAATGCCCGCCTCGCCGATCACGACGCAGCCGGCGTAGATGGTCTCAGCCTTAACCATGCGGATGGCCGGCGGCGGGAATGCGGATGATGAAGCGCGCCCCAAGGCGGATCGGCTCGCCGTCTTCTCCTGGCGGGCCGAGGCGGTTTTCGGCCCGGATGGTGCCCCGGTGCGCCTCCACGATCTGGCGCGAGATCGACAGGCCGAGGCCCGAATTCTGGCCGAAACCCTGGTCCGGACGGTCGGTGTAGAAGCGCTCGAAGATCCGGTCGAGGGCGTGGGGCTCGATGCCGGGCCCGCTATCCTCCACGAAGACTTCGATATCGCCCCGACGGCGGCGCAACGTCACCTGAACGGGCGCATCCGGCGGCGAGAACGAGCGCGCGTTGTCGAACAGGTTGTTGAACACCTGGCCGAGGCGGCTGTCGTGCCCGAAGATCAGGAAGCTGTCGCGGCCCGCATTCGGGCGCTCGATCGTCAGGCGGATCATGGGATCGCCCTCGTGCCGCCGCTCGTTGGCGACCGAGACCACCGCCTCCAGCAGACGCGCCACGTCGACCGCCTCGGCATCCGCCCGCGCCAGCTCCGCATCGAGCCGCGAAGCGTCGGAGATGTCGGTGATCAGCCGGTCGAGGCGCTTCACGTCGTGCTGGATGATCGACATCAGGCGCTGTTTGGACTCATCGCTGCGGGCAAGCGGCAGGGTCTCCACCGCACTGCGCAGGGAGGTGAGCGGGTTCTTGAGCTCATGCGCCACGTCGGCGGCAAAACTCTCGATGGCGGCAATGCGGTTGTAGAGCGCACGGGTCATGTCGCGGATCGCCACCGACAGGTGGCCGATCTCATCGGAGCGGTTGCTGAAGTCGGGAATTTCCTGTCGCGACTTCGTTCCCCACCGCACCCGCTCCGCCGCTTCCGCGAGACGCCGCACCGGCCCGGCAATGGCGCCCGCAAGCAGCAGCGAAAGAACGATCATGACGACGGCGGCGATCAGGAACACCTGCAGCAGGGCCATGCGCTCGGAGGCGATGATGGAATCGATGTCGTTGCCTTGCGTGGAGAGAAGCAGCACGCCCTGGATGGTGCGGAAGCGCTGGATAGGCACCGCGACGGAGACGATGGTCTCGCCCCGCGCGTTGGTTCGCACCTCGTCCCATTGCTTGCCCTGAAAGGCCTGTTGCACCTCCGGCAGCGACTTGCCGTTGACCGGGCCGATCTCCTCCGGCCCCGTGCGGCGGGAGCGGCGGAAGAAGGTGCGCACGCTGTTCCAGGTGCGCTCGAAGACATTGGTGTCCTCGTCCGTCACCGGCGGCAGATCGAGGCGCAAGATATCGCCGCGCGAATAGAGCGCGCGGGAATCGAGAAGCAGCGCGCCCTCGCGGTCGTAGATGCGCGCGCGGGTGCGCGTCGGCGTCACGAGGCGGCGCAGAAGCGGAGCGACACGCTCGGGACTGATGGAGAATTCCAGCGGCGAGAGATTTTCTTCCGCGAACTTCTCCGTCTGCCCGGCCTGCATCTGCAGAAGCTTGTCGGGATCGAGGGTGATGGTGTCGGTTTCAACCGTGGCGGAACTGGCAATCGCGCCGGCGATGATCTCACCTTGCGTGAGAAGGCTCTGCACCCGCGCTTCGATCAGCCCTTCGCGGAACTGGTTGAGATAGAGAAAGCCGACGAGGAGCGCGACGAGACCGGCAAGGTTCAGCACGACGATGCGCCGGGTGAGGCTCGACGACATCTGCAGCCACAACAGGCGCCCGAATTCCTTCAGGCGCGCGAGCACCCCGCGAGGAGCAGATTGATCCTCGCCCCCGGTCTCCGCATTGATGAAATCCGCTTTCATTCAGCCTTCCCGGCCATGCTCCGGTATCAGCCTTCCTTGAACCGGTATCCGACGCCGTAGAGGGTTTCTATCATCTCGAAATTGTCGTCGACAGCCTTGAATTTCTTACGCAGGCGCTTGATGTGGCTGTCGATGGTGCGGTCGTCGACATAAACCTGATCGTCATAGGCCGCGTCCATGAGGGCGTTGCGGCTCTTCACGACGCCCGGACGCGCGGCGAGCGCCTGAAGAATCAGGAATTCCGTCACCGTGAGGGTCACCGGCTCGCCTTTCCAGGTGCAGGCGTGACGCTCGGGGTCCATCGCCAGCTGGCCGCGTTCGAGCGCCTTGGAATCGGCCTCGCGCGGCGCATTCTGGTCCTTCGGCGCGAAACGGCGCAGAACGGCCTTCACCCGCTCCACCAGAAGACGCTGCGAGAAGGGTTTGCGGATGAAATCGTCGGCGCCCATCTTGAGGCCGAACAATTCGTCGATCTCCTCGTCCTTGGAGGTGAGGAAGATCACCGGCAGATCGGATTTCTGGCGCAGGCGGCGAAGCAGCTCCATCCCGTCCATGCGCGGCATCTTGATGTCGAAGATGGCGAGGTCCGGCGGGGAATGCTTCAAGCCGTCGAGGGCCGAGGCGCCGTCCGTATAGGTCTGGATCCGATAACCTTCGGCTTCAAGCGCGATGGAAACGGACGTCAGAATGTTGCGGTCGTCATCGACGAGAGCAATCGTCGGCATGAACTCATCCTTATCTAACAGGAAGGCCGAACCTCTCCGGGCGGCCCTGGCGGCAAGACGCTGAACGTCCAACTGTGCCTTTCTCGTGGCATATGTATGGTTTGTTCGCCCCAATCGCCAGAGGGGCGGAGTTATCCTAGGATTTTATGCGTGATCGAACGCATGAATCCTCATTTCGAAAAGCCGATGCAAATCAAACTTCTAGAGGCTGATCGCCTCTAGATTTCTTATTCGCAGCATGATCCGGGCGAACAACCGGTTTCCACTTGTTCTGATCATGCTGTAACGCCTGTGCCCCGAACCGGAGATGAACGATGAGCGAGCCGAAAACGCCCGAGAGACCCTTCGACGGCACCGGCCTCGGCAAGCTTCTGCTGCGCACGATCCGCGCGGGCGCCCTCGGCACGCTGGAGGCTTCGGGCTTTCCCTTCACGACGCTGACGAGCGTGGCAAGCGACAGCGACGGCGCGCCCCTTATCCTCACCTCGAAGCTTGCCGCCCACACAACCAACATGGAGCGCGATCCGCGCGTGTGCCTGCTTCTCGCCCAGACGGGGCGCGGCGACCCGCTGGCGCACCCGCGCCTGACGGTTCTTGGAAAGGCCGCCCGCAGCGAAGACCCGCGCGTCCGCGCGCGCTTTCTGGCGCGCAATCCCAAGGCCGCGCTCTATGCCGACTTCGCCGATTTCTCGTTCTGGCGCATCGAGATCCTGAGTGGCCACCTCAACGGCGGCTTTGCCCGGGCCGCGACCTTGAGCGCACAGGAATTGAGGACCAACTTGACCGGCGCTGACGGGCTGATCGCGGCGGAGGCCGACGCCCTCGCCCATGTGAATGCCGATCATAAGCCGACGCTCGAACTCTATGCGACGCAGCTCGCAGGCGAAGCGCCCGGACGGTGGGAAGCAAGCGGGATCGACCCGGAGGGCATCGACCTCATTCTCGGCGACAGAACGGCGCGGATCGCGTTTCCGGAACGGGTGACGGACGCGGTTTCCTTAAGGCATGTGCTGAAGGATCTGGCGGAGCGCGCCCGAGGCATTGCCGAAAAATAGAACGAAATGGAATGCCGACTGTTGAACGGCAACGTTCCATGACTTAAAGACCGCCCCATATATTTCGACAGGTGGGGCGCTGCCCCCTCGTCGCGCGCACGTCAGAGATAAACCCGGACCGGCTCCAGCCCGGTTGCGCGGGTGGCCACAAGGGAGGTTCTTCGTGGAGAATATCGGCGTCTTCAACAGCAAGAATGGGTCTGAAACCTTCGGGTTTACCGGTCTCGAACGGGTTTTCTGGAATCTCGAGGCGCCCGCGCTCTACGAGCAATCCCTGAAGCGCAACGAAACGCAGCTCGTGCGCGGCGGCGCTCTGCTTGCCGAGACAGGCGCCCATACGGGCCGCTCGCCCAAGGACAAGTTCGTCGTGCGCGATGCCACCACCGAGGACACGGTGTGGTGGGAGAACAACGGCTCCATCACCCCCGCCCAGTTCGACCTTCTGCTGCAGGACTTCCTCGCCCACGCCAAAGGCAAGGAACTCTTCGCGCAGGATCTCTATGGCGGCGCGGACCCGACCTACCGGGTCAAGGCGCGCGTCTTCACCGAGCTTGCCTGGCACTCGCTCTTCATCCGCAACCTCCTCATCCGTCCGGACGAGGGTGAGCTTGCGGCTTACGCGCCCGATCTCACCATCGTCGATCTTCCGACCTTCAAGGCCGATCCCGCCCGCCACGGCTGCCGCTCGGAGACGATCATCGCCTGCGACTTCACCCGCAAGATCGTGCTGATCGGCGGCACGTCCTATGCGGGCGAGATGAAGAAGTCGGTCTTCACTTATCTCAACTTCGTGTTACCGAAAGTGAGCGTGATGCCGATGCACTGCTCGGCGAACGTGGGCGACGAGAATGATGCCGCCGTGTTCTTCGGCCTCTCCGGCACCGGCAAGACAACGCTCTCCGCCGATCCGAACCGCACGCTGATCGGCGATGACGAGCACGGCTGGGGCCCGAACGGCGTGTTCAACTTCGAGGGCGGCTGCTACGCCAAGACCATCCGCCTCTCCCGCGAGGCCGAGCCCGAGATTTTCGCAACGACGGAACGTTTCGGAACGGTGCTCGAGAACGTCATCATCGACCCGATCACGCGCGTGCCGGATTTCGACGATGCGTCCAGGACCGAGAACACACGCTGCGCCTATCCGCTCGATTTCATCGAGAACGCCAGCACCACGGGCCGCGCAGGCATTCCGAAGAACATCGTGATGCTCACCTGCGACGCCTTCGGCGTCCTGCCTCCCATCGCGAAGCTCACGCCTGCCGAGGCGATGTATCACTTCCTCTCCGGCTACACCGCCAAGGTCGCCGGCACGGAGAAGGGCGTCAGCGATCCGGAGGCGACGTTCTCCACCTGCTTCGGCGCGCCGTTCATGCCGCGCCATCCGTCCGTCTACGGCAATCTTTTGCGCGATCTCATCGCCAAGCATCACGTGGATTGCTGGCTTGTGAACACGGGCTGGACCGGCGGCAAGTACGGCACGGGCCGGCGCATGCCGATCCGCGTGACGCGCCGCCTGCTCTCCGCGGCCCTCGACGGCTCACTGTCGCGTGCCGATTTCCGCCGCGATCCCTACTTCGGCTTCGCGGTGCCGACCTCGGTGCCGGGCGTCGAGCCGCATATCCTCTACCCGGTGAAGACCTGGGCAGACAAAGCCGCCTTCGCCGAAACAGCGAAGCGCCTCGTCGACATGTTCACCGAGAACTTCAAGCGTTTCGAGGCTTATGTGGACGCAGACGTGAAGGCCGCCGCACCGCAGATGTCGATTGCGGCTTGAACTCCAATCATGCTTTTGACTTGATGAACGGCGGCTCTCGGGCCGCCGTTTTCACGAGGCGCGCATGGATGTTCTCGTCATCGGAGCTGGAGTCGTCGGCCTCGCCATCGCCCGGGCGCTCGCCATACGCGGCCATGCGGTGATCGTCGCGGAGGCGACGGGCGGCATCGGCAACGGCATCTCCTCCCGCAACAGCGAAGTGATCCACGGCGGGATGTATTATCCCGCAGGTTCCCTCAAGGCCCGCCACTGCGTTACCGGGCGGCGGATGCTCTACGCCTTCTGCGAAAGCCACGGCGTGCCTTATCGAAGATGCGGCAAGCTCATCGTCGCCACGAACGAGCGCGAGCAGGCGAAGGTCGAAGCGATTCACGCGCAGGGCCTCGCCAACGGCGTGGAGGGGCTGTCGTTCCTGACGGGCGAAGAGGCGCGAAGGCTCGAACCCAACCTCTCCTGCACCGGCGCGCTTTTTTCGCCTGAGACCGGCATCGTGGACACCCACGCCCTGATGCTGGCGTTGCAGGGCGATCTCGAATCCGCAGGCGGCGTGATCGCCTTTCATGCGCCCGTCGCGCGCATCGCGCACAAGGGAACGGGATGGACCGTGCACGTGGGCGGCGCGGAGCCGGCCGAAATTGCCGTCGATGCGACGATCAACGCGGCCGGGCTCGGCGCGCAGGCGCTGGCGCGACAGGTGGATGCTTATCCGCAGGAGCGCGTGCCGCGCCTCGTGCTCGCCAAGGGCCATTATTTCGGCTGCTCCGGCAAGCCCGCCTTCTCACGCCTGATCTATCCCGCGCCGGTGGACGGTGGGCTCGGCACCCACGTGACGCTCGATCTTGCCGGGCGCATGCGCTTCGGGCCGGATGTGGAATGGATCGAGAGCGAGGATTACGAGGTCGACCCGCAGCGCGCGGAAAGCTTCTACGCCTCCATCCGCCGCTACTGGCCGGGCCTGCCGGATGGCGCGCTGATGCCGGATTACGCCGGCATCCGCCCCAAGCTCACCGGTCCCGGCGAACCCGCCGCCGATTTTCTCATCGACGGCCCGGCGGAACACGGCCTTGACGGCCTCGTGCAGCTTTTCGGCATCGAGAGCCCGGGACTGACCTCCTGCCTGTCCCTCGCGGAGCATGTGGCGGCAACACTTGAAGCGTAACGCCACCAATTCCCCCTCTCCCTCAGGGAGAGGGTTGGGGTGAGGGATTACGCCATCTCCGGATAACCCTCCGCGTCCCCTCACCCTCGCTACGCTCGACCTCTCCCCGGCGGGGAGAGGTGAAAGGCGGCGGCGCTTCACCCCCTGAAGAAGATGAACGTCACGAGCAGGAAGGTCGGGATGAGCACCGCACCCGACCACAGGAGGTAGGCGAAGAAGCTCGGCATCTTCACGCCGCCCTCGCGGGCGATGGCATAGACCATGAAGTTGGGCGCGTTGCCGATATAGGAATTCGCGCCCATGAACACCGCGCCCGCCGAGATGGCCGCAAGCGTCAGCGCGCCTTCCGTCATGAGCCTTTGCGCATCGCCCCCGGCCAACTCGAAGAACACGAGATAGGTCGGCGCATTGTCGAGGAAGGACGAGAGGCCACCCGCCAGCCAGAAGAAGGCCGCATTGTTCGCGCTGCCGTCGGCATGGGTCACCAGCGCCACGAGCGGGGCAAAAGCGCCCTGCGATCCGGCCTTGAGCATGGCGAGAACGGGGATGATGGTGATGAAGATCCCCGCGAAGAGCTTCGCCACCTCCTTGATCGGCCCCCACGAAAAGCCGTTTTCCTCATGCGCAGATTGCGGCGTCGAGGTCAGCGAGACCACCGTCACCACGACCATGATGAGATCGCGTAAGGCGTTTGCCCATTCCACCTCGATACCGAGGACCATCACTCGCCCGAGATCGGCCGTCGCGCTCATGAGGATCGCGGCGATGATGACGCCGATGAGCAGGAAGTTCAGGCCGCCCGAAATGCGCACGGGATTATCGGGCGTCGGATCCGGCCTCGTGCGGCCTTCCGCGCGGTAGATCATCCAGTCGAGGAAGAAGAACACGAGCAGCACGAGGCCGCTGGCGAACAGCGTTTGAGGAAAGAGGTGCTTCGTCGTCCAGAAGAAATCGACCCCGCGCAGGAAGCCCAGGAACAGCGGCGGATCGCCCAGCGGCGTGAGCGAGCCGCCGATGTTCGAGACGAGGAAGATAAAAAACACCACCACATGCGCGTTGTGCCGGCGGTCGTCGTTGGCGCGAAGGACGGGGCGGATCATCACCATCGACGCCCCCGTGGTGCCGATGACGCTCGCGAGCGCCGTGCCGATGGCAAGCAGCAGTGTGTTGGAAACCGGCGCGCCATGAATGTTCCCGCGCACCAGAATGCCGCCCGCGACGGTGAACAGTGCGAGCAGCAGGAGAATGAACGGGATGTATTCGAGCAGCGCCGTATGAGTGAGAACCTGGACGGCGGTCGAGGCCCCGCCCGTGAGCGTGATCGGAATCACCGTCAGGAGTGCCCAGAAGGCTGCGATCTTGCCCTGGTGATGTTCCCAGGTGTGCGCCGCGAAAAGCGGGAACAGCGCGATCGAGAGAAGGATACCAATGAAGGGAAACGCCCAGGCAAAGCCGAGCGCACGCCCGTCGAGTTCCGCCGCTCCGGCGGCTTCGGGCACGAGAAACATGGCGGCGACAAGCGCCAGAACACGGAACGGCATGAAACGGGGCCCCCTCGGTCGATTTTTTTGATGCTTGTTATTTCAGCATTAGGAGAATGAACATTGCACCGCAATGCCCAGTGAATGCCTTGGCATTAACGGCATATTCAGCTTAGAACAGACAAGATAACAGGATAACACACGGCGCCGCGAGCGCCTGGGGTTCCGACAAAGCCGATGTGCCGCTTTCTTGCCTACCGGGGCGAATCGATCTTTCTGGCCGATCTGGTCTGCGCTCCCGCTCACTCGCTGGTCCACCAGTCTCTCCACGCCATCGAGACGAAGACGGAGACGAACGGGGACGGCTTCGGCATCGGCTGGTATCGCGAGCGCCGCGAGCCGGGGGTCTACCGGGAGGTGCGCCCGGCCTGGTCGGACGAGAACCTGCGCAGCCTGTGCGATCAGGTGCGCTCCAGCCTGTTCTTCGCTCATGTGCGGGCCGCCACCGGCACCGCCACCATGCGGGCGAACTGCCATCCCTTCGCCCATGGCCGCCATCTCTTCATGCATAACGGCCAGATCGGCGGCTACAAGAAGATCAAGCGCCGCCTTGAGGCGATGATCCCCGACGGGCTCTACGACACCCGCCACGGCACCACCGATTCGGAGGCGATCTTCCTGCTCGCCCTTGCGAACGGCCTGGCCGAAGACCCTGTGGCCGCGATGGCGCGCACCTTGAAGATCGTGCGCGGCCTCATGGACGAGGCCGGCATCGACGAGCCGTTCAAGTTCACCGCCGCCGTCACCGATGGTGAGGATCTTTACGCCTATCGCTGGTCCTGCGACGCGCAGCCCCCGACCCTGTATTTCCGCGAGGTCGACGGAAACCTTCTCATCGTCTCGGAGCCCATCGACGACAAGGCGAAGGGCTGGCAGGAAGTGCCGAAAGGCTGCAGCCTCATCGCCCGCGCGGGCCGCCCTATCGAAGTCGAGTGCCTGAACGAGGCCATGGGCCGGCTGGCGGCATGATCTACCTCATCCGCCACGGCGAAACGCTGTGGAACGCGGCCGGGCGTTACCAGGGCCGGATGGATTCCCCCCTCACCGAACGCGGGCGCGAGCAGGCGGACTCTCTCGGGCGTCTTCTCGCGCAGGAGACGCGTGCCCTTCCCAAACCCCTCAAGGCCCATGTCAGCCCGCTCGGGCGCACGCAGGCGACGGCCGACCTGATCGCGCGCCATGTGACGCTCGCGCAATCCAACGAGCCGCGCCTTGCCGAAATCTCGCTAGGCTCCTGGGATGGCATGACGCGCTATGAAGTCGGCATCGAATATCCTGACGCCTTGAACGGGGCCGACGCCTTCGACTGGTTCTTTCGCTCGCCGGATGGCGAGACCTTCGAGACGCTCTGCGAGCGTGTGGCTTCGTGGCTCGCCGATATTGATGGGCCCGTCGTCGCCATCTCCCACGGCGTCACAGGGCGCGTGATCCGCGGCCTCTATCTCGGCCTTTCAAAGCACGAGATGCTGCATTTGCCCGCACCGCAGGAAGGGTTCTTCAAACTGCATCAGGGCCGGGTGGAACTGATCGGAGCAGCATCGGGCGCTGAGGCTTAAGCCTTTTATGTCCCGAAACGAAAAGAGCCCCCACGTCGCCGTGGGGACTCCCTTTATTTTGCAAGCGAGCCGGATCAGATCACCAGGAAGTCCGCGGCCGACATCTGCTTGAGACCCTTGTCGAGGGTTGCGATCACGATGGCCTTGGCCTTGCCCGATCCGTCAACGTCGTAGGACAGCGTACCCTTCTTCGTGTCGTAGATCAGGTAATCGTTGTCGTCCTTCGCTTTATCCTTGGCGAAGTAGTCCTTGTTGAGCTTGCCGGGCTTGGCGACCGTGCCCTTGCCGAGCTTCTTGAAGATCGCGTTGTCGAGCAGGATCGTGTCGTCCTTCACCGAGAAGTCGATGATCTTGTCGATCTCCGTCTTCGCAGGCTTGGTGTCGAACACGAACGAGTCCTTGCCTGCTCCACCCGTGAGGCTGTCCGCCCCACGCCCACCGGACAGACGGTTGGCCGCGCCGTTGCCGATCAGGATGTTGCCGAGATCGTTGCCCTTGAGGCTGATCCCCCCGCCGGCATCGGCGGCCCGCAGAACCTCGATGTCGATTCCGGCCGTGTAGTCGACCACCGTGAGGACGGTATCGTAGCCCGATGCGTCGATGACGCGGTCGCCCACATCGTCCACGAGGTAAGTGTCGTCTCCGTTGCCGCCTTCGAGCTGATCCGCCCCGGCGCCGCCATTGAGCGTGTTGGCGAGATTATCGCCGGTCAGCGTATCCGCGAAGGCAGAGCCGACCAGGATTTCGATGGAGTTGAAGATATCTCCCGCCGCATCGCCCGTGTTGGCAGCCTGGTTGATGAGACTCGCCACCACCCCGGCTCCCGCATCGGCGTATGAAGCGGTGTCGGTGCCGTCTCCGCCATAGAGACCGTCCGCGCCGCTGCCGCCGACGAGCGTGTCGTTGCCGGCATCGCCCTGCAGATAATCCGCGCCGCCCTTGCCGTTGAGAAGGTCGCCGCCGCCAGCGCCGATGATAGCGTTGCTCTGGTCGGTGCCGGTCAGCAGGTTGGCGGCTTCGGTGCCGCGCATCACTTCGAAAGTGGAGCGGGCCACCAGCGGATCGTGGTCGCTGGCGCGCTCGGCATCGTCGAACTCGGAATTCGTGCGAACGATGTCGAACGCCTCGATCCGCGCGCGAAGGCCGGCCGAGACATACATGTGGTCGAGGGACTGCGACACGCCGTTGTAGACATAGTCCGTCCGGTCGCGCGCATCGGCGATGAACTCGTCCGCCAGGTTGAACAGAACCTGCGAGCCATCGCTCTCGCCGCTGAGCGTCTTGAGCGGATTGCTCCAGGAGAAGTCGTTCATGTCGCCGAGCACGACGACATTCGCATTGGCATTGAATGCGAGGAGGCCATCCACATAGGCGTTGATGAGCTTCGCCTGCTCGATGCGCTGCACTTCGGAGTTCAGGACCGGCGGGTTGTTCGTTCCGAACACCGGATCGTCGCCACCCTTCGAGTTCAGGTGGTTGTTGATGAAGGTATATTCTTCACCGTTGAACGTGAACTTCGCGACGAGCGGCTTGCGGCTGGCCTGGAAGGCGTCGTTGACCGCCGGGTCCGGATCGACGATGCGCTGAAGCGATCCCGGGACGAGGTCCACGACATCATCATTGTAGAGGAAAGCCTGGCGGATGTTGCCGCCGGTCTGGCCGCCGTCCTTGTTGTTCTCCGGCGTCATGTAGGCGAACTTGTAGCGTGGCCCGCCTGCGGCGACGATGGTGTCGACGAGCTTCTGCAGGGTCTTGTCCGCGGAAACGATGCCATTGTCGACGCTGCCGCTGTCGTCCTGGATTTCCTGCAGCGCGATGACGTTCGGCGCGCCCATGTTTTCCACGATGTGGCGGGCGACCTTCGCGAAATGGCCGCTGTCGACGTCGGCGTCGCCATCGTTGTCGTTGGGGTCCAGGTTCTCGACGTTGTAGGTGCCGAAGGACAGGAAGAACGGGTTCCATGCGGTCACGTTCGTCGTCTCGGCCTGCAGCGGCGACTGCGCCGTCACGACGGGCGTGCTGTCGAGGAGGACCTCGTAGCTCGAGAAGCCATAGGTCATGATGCCGGTGGCCGTGCCCAGACGCGCGCCGACATCGACCATCGGCAGCGCAAGGCTGTCGCGGATATTGTCGAACTGGATGCGATTGAGGTGGTAGTTGTCCGCCGCGTTCGGAAGCCCGCCGCGTCCGTTCAGGATCGATTCGTCGTAAGTGCCCTCGATGAGCGCCCAGATTTCGCCGTAGCTGTTGGTGGCGCCGACGACGCGGGTAGGCTCGACGGTGACGCGCATGCCCTCCAAGCTCTCGAAGAACGCAGCAGCAGCGGCTGCATCGCCAGTCGGTGGCGTGATGCCGTGAGGGCCGATGACCACGGCGTCGGGCAACGCATTGCCCTTGGAGGTGACGGTCACCGTCGCATCCGCGCCGAATTGCGTCAGCGTCAGATCGGCGGGCGAGCTTGAGGAGCGATATTCCGCCACCTTGCCGTTGACCGTCACCGCATCGCCGATTTCCACGTTCGGCGTCCAGCTCGAACCACGGAACACGAAGATCGCGTCCGAAGTCGTGGCATCGCCGTCGCCGTTGACGTCCTGCACGTAGAAGCCGCGCGTGGTGCCTGTCATCTGAATGGCGGTGATGACGCCGGTCGTCATCACGGTCTTGCCCACCTGATCGGAGGTATGGCCGTGGCCCTGGATCATGTAGATCGGCAGCGGATCGTCGTTGAGGATCGTGCTCGTGGCGGTGGCCGTGCCGATCGTCACGCCTGGGGTCGCGTTCGACAGCGTTACGGAGAAGGCTTCGTTGCCCTCGTAGGCCGTGTCTCCCTTGACCGTGACCGTGATGGTCTTGGTGGTTTCGGTTCCCGTGAACTCGACCTTGCCGCTGGTGAGGCCGTCGAAATCGTCCGTAGACGCCTGGCCTGCGCCGCCGATGCCCGAGAGAACCCAGTCCACGCTCACATCACCTGACGCATTCGAGCGCGTGACGGTGAAGGTGAACGTCTTCGTGCCGCTGTTACCCTCGGACGCGCTCGCCAGATCGGCGGCGATGTCGAGGATTTGGTCGCCCGAGGGAGCCTCGAAGGTCTGACCCGCATTCGCGGCGTCCCGGGTCGAGGTGCCATCCGTTGCGAAAACGGCCCAGGTGTTGAAATCGCTGGAGGATCTGCCGCTGCCCTGCCGCTGGATCGAACCGGTCACCGAGCCGGTACCGTCCTCGAAGACACCGACATCGGTGCTCGTCATGCCGGCGGCGGCGCCGTCCGCTGCAACGAACACGCCTTCGTAGCTCAGAAATTCGACGACCGTCCCCGAAGCATCGACGAGGGCAATGCCGTCAGGAGAGGGGCTACTGGTGGTTCCACCATTCTGCATGGCGGCTGCATCGACGCTGAAAAAGCCGAACCCCGTGCCCGTGACGTCGGTCAGAACACTGGACAGGGCGATCTCTTGATAAAGTTTGAGGCTCGTGCTGTTGCCGTTGTAGAGCTGGATTTTCCAACCGGTCAGATTGGTTCCGGCCAGCCCGGCGATCTCGATGAATTCGTTCGCATCGGCTGCGCCGCCATTGTCATAGTGAAATTCGTTGATCCAAACGTTTGCCATTGCTTCCCTCGCATAAGCCGCTTTCTGCGGCCTTTATTCCCGACTTGAAGAGTCGAGTCCTAGGCCAGCAGTTAAGCAATAACGTTCACGCGTGACAACGGCATGAAAGATGGGCAGAGCTGCGCCCTCTTTTGGCAGATGCTTGTTTTTCGGCCGTCGCGCTCCAGGCGGTGCTCAAAAGCCCCCTGTTGCTGCTAGGAAATGGCACTTGAACGATCATGGCCGGGACAAGCCCGGCCATGACGATATTGTATCTGTGTTACAGCAGTCGTGGATCAGATCACGAAGATGTCCGCGTAGGTCATCTTGAGGTTCTTCGACAGCACGGCGATCTGCACCGCCTTGATGCTGCCGGTGCCGTCCGCGTCGTAGGAGAGAGCGCCGGTCTTCTTGTTGTAGATGATCCGGTCATCGGCATCGTGCGCGGCGCTGCCGACCCAGAACGCATTCTGGTCGATCTTCAGCGGCTTCTTGAGCGAGCCTTTTCCGATCTTCGTCATGTACTTGTTTTCGAGGTAGATGCTGTCGTCGCGGACATTGAAGTCGAGCACCCTATCGAGATTCGTATTCTTGTTGAGCCTGGTGTCGAAGACGAAGATGTCCTTGCCGAGACCGCCCGTCAGCGTATCGAGGCCGAGGCCGCCCGCGATCTTGTTGTTGCCGGCGTTTCCTTCGATCACGTTGGCGCCGGTATTGCCGGTGAGATTGAGCGCCGCCGACCCAGAAGCGACCACGCGTTCAATATTCGCATGAAGCGTGTAGGACCCACCGGCAAAAACCGTGTCGTATCCTTCACCGGCGAGTTCCACGATCACATCCGTTCCATCGGAGATGTAGGTGTCGTCTCCCGCGCCACCCGCCAGCGTATCGCTGCCCGCGCCGCCGATCAGCATGTCGTTGCCGCCAAGGCCGTTGAGCACGTTCGCTGAGGCATTGCCGGTGAGCGTGTTGGCGCTATTGTTGCCGGTGAGATTGATCGCCCCGGCTTCCAGGGCCGACAGATTCTCGAAATTGGCGCCAAGTGTGTAGGAGAACCCAACGAAGACGGTGTCGGTGCCGCCATTGGCTTCCTCAACAAGCACATCTTCGGCATCGATCACATAAACATCGTCGCCCGCGCTGCCGACGAGCGTGTCGAGACCTGCGCCGCCGTCGAGCCGGTCGTCGCCTTCGCCACTATTAAGACTGTCGTTGCCGGCGCCGCCTTCGATGGTATCGTGACCAAGTTCGCCATAAAGTGTATCGCCGATGTTGCCGCCGACGATCTTGTCATTGCCGGCCTTAGCGTAGAACTCGTTTCTACGCTCGTTTGCGCCAATCAGCGTATCGTTGTGCGAGGACCCGACGAAGGCTTCGATTCCGGAATAGGCGTCACCCGCCGCATCGCCGGTGTTCAGCCCGGTATCCTCCAGATTGACGGTGACGGCGGATGTAGCGAATTCGTAGCTTGCGTAGTCCCAGTCAGCGCCGCCATCCAGGTAATCGGCACCAGCATCGCCATGGAGGCCGTCGGTGCCGGCGCCGCCATAAAGACTGTCGTTGCCCGCGCCGCCATGAAGGATGTCCGAGCCATTGGAGCCCGCGAATTGTTCGCTGCCGTCGGTCCCGGTCCAATTGATGTCGAGGCCGCGCGGATCGAAGATCTGAGCCTTGATGTGGCTTGGCGGGGCGCCGGGGCCGCCTCCGTCATCCGACCAGCCGACGATGAAGCGGCCGTCCGCCAGCCCGGTGATCGTCGGGTCGCTTTGCGTGCCGGCGTTTCCACCCGGATGGACCGTGAAAGAAGCGCCCGTGGCAGTTCCGTTGCTGGCGAAGGCGCAGGCTATGATGTCGTTCGACGTTTGCATCTGAACGGCGATGGCGAAGCCCCCGTCGGCCAGCACCGTCACGGCCATTTTCTCGTAACGCTTTCCTAGCTGCCCCTCCAGAAGGTCGATCCTCTGCGAAGCCACCCCGTCGGCGCCATAAATGACGG
Source organism: Microvirga flavescens (assembly GCF_003290125.1). Classification (GTDB taxonomy): domain Bacteria; phylum Pseudomonadota; class Alphaproteobacteria; order Rhizobiales; family Beijerinckiaceae; genus Microvirga; species Microvirga flavescens. The sequence continues at coordinate 667,479 of NZ_QMKH01000001.1, read as the reverse complement.
CCTGGACGTAGTCCTTGGAGAAGGGATCGGATGCAATCCAGGTAACGATGAACTTGCCGTCCTTGAGCGCCGTGACACGCACGTCGGACCGATTGACCTCTGCATCGCTCGGGATGAACCATTCGCTGCTGATCGTGCTGCCGCTCTGGGAGCGCAGCACGATACTGTTGTTGGGTAGCATGGCGGCGGTGAGGAACAGGCCGTTATAAAGGCCTAAATCCGTCACCGCGACGGAGGGGGACAGGTACGTTCCGCCGTCGATCGCTGTCGTGCCGATCACGGTGCCCGTCGCATTGAACACGAAGTTCGAAACGCCCGTCGTGCCGTTGTAGCCGAGATGGGACACGATGAAGCCATCGCCGAAAGCGGTGATGGCCGGCTTGGTCTGGTTGCCGGCAGCACTCCCGAAAGTGATCTCGTTGGCGTTGATCGGTTGGGCATTCCGGTCGAAGACGCGCGCGCGCACATCCATGTCGGTTCCGTTGAACGATGCGAATGCGACAGCGAAGCCGCCACCCTTCAGCGCCGTGACGACAGGGTTGATCTGGAAGCCGCTGTCCACGGTGTTGATCTTGAAGACATCGCCCTTCTTGCTGCCGTCCGCATTGAAGAGCTGACCCCACACATCGCCGTCGTTGCCCTCGTCCACCCACACCCCAACGAACGTGCCGTCGTTGAGTGCCGTGAAGCTCGATTGATATTGCGCGCCGCCGTCAGTGCTGCTGGCGTCGATCCTGGATCCCCAAAAAGCGGGTGCTGGCATGGCTCGTCCTCCTCATCTCGCACTTCCCTCTTGGGAAAGAGCGCGCCCTCGCGCGGGGCGGAAAATCGGCATGGTGAGAAGCCCTTCAAAGCCGGGGCTTCCGTTCATGACTTTCCTAGGTGAGTGCATTCCCCGTGGACCCATGTGAACGTACGGGGTTTTCCGGCGCGTGCGAGAGCGCACGCGAAACCGGTCGCGCACTGCTCGAGAGCGAAATCGTGTCGGGAAGAGCGGTTCCGCCTTATCCGTCCAGCTCCGGATAACGTCGGAAAATGCCCTCGTCGTTACGAGGGAGACGCCGCTTGCTGGCGAGATAAGCCTTGATGCGGGGCCGCTCCGCCACCGCATCGTGGAGGGCCGCAATGCGCGGCGTGTCGGGCAGAAGGCGTGTCATGGCGCGCGGGAAGGCATAGGTGAGGCCTTCGATCACCTGGAACAGCGAAAGATCGACATACGTCAGCGACTTGCCGACGAGATGGCGGTCGCCATGAGGATTGCGCGCGAGAATGCGCTCGAACCAGTTGAGGAATTTCGGCACCCGGTCCTCGCGAAAGTCCTTCGCACGCCGAGAGGCCTCCTTCTTCTGGTCCTCGTAATAGAGATTGACGGAAATCGGGTGGTGCGAGTCGTGCGCTTCCGCCACGAGATCGGTGATGGTGAGCTGGATCTGGTGCGTCCAGAGCCGGTCGATCTCGCTCTTCGGGGCAAGGCCGAGCTTGGGGCCGAGATAGAACAGGATCGCCGCCGTCTGGCCGACGATGACATCGCCATCCCTTAAAAAGGGCGGCGCGAAGGGCGGGCGCTCCACATCTTCGCCGTCGAGAATGTCCATCAGGGGACCAAGGCCCTGGCCCTTCGATTTCGGCCCGCGCGCCACATCGATGTAGTCGGCCCCCGCCTCCTCCAGCACTAGCCGCACGAACTCGCCGCGCCCCTGGATGCCGGGCCAATAGTAAAGCTCATAGGTCATGCCGCGCTCCTTCAAGCCTGCCCTTGAAACCAGCGAACTGAAAATACCGCTCTTGAGCGCGGAACGGAAAAGCCTTCTTGGCCTATCTCTCCCGACGCGAGCGCATGGCTGGGAGTTTACTAGGCAAAGCTGTCCTGCACGAAAGCCTTAAGGACGATGGTGACAACAAGGCCCGCTTGAAGCAAGGCCACCATCTTCCTGGAACGGTGCACATGCTCGGAACGCCAGAGAACCAGAACGCTTGTGCCCAGAGCCCCCAGACTCAGCGACAAACTGACGAAGGCGCTGATGATCGCATTCTGCCGTGACTTGAGATGCCACGCATCGGCAAAGGGGCCTTCCCATCCGATCGGCAGGCATCCCGTTCCTAGATCCCGCCAGTCAGCGCACGCGGGTGCGTTCATGGCGAAATCGAGATTGTTCACGAACAACCAGGTCAGCAACACGCAAGGAAGCAGACACAAGCCGTTTGTCACGATGGGATGAAGGGCGATCCTGCGGAGCATTTCAATCTGTCGCGAAATCACCGATCTTCGTTTCGCTGACCGTCAGATTCTCGAACAGGCGGTCCAGCCTATCGTATTCGGTGGCGAAGGTCGCTTTCATGACTTCGAAATCAGCGCGCGATTCCCAGCGGTCGATGGTGAGGTAGCGGCTGGGTTCTGCCTCGTCCCGCAGCAACTGCGTGCCGCGATAGCCGGCGCTGCTCCGAAATAGCATGACCCAATCACCGTTGGGGCCATAAGCCTTCTCGAAGGCCGAGCGATTCGTAGTTGCTACCTTAAACTCCCATACGATGGCATGCACGGCACGATCCTCGTGGCTGTAATATCGTCAAAACAAGCAGAATCGATTGATCGACCGCTAATGCGCCTCGTCCCAGTTCTGCGCCGCGCGTGCGTCCACGGCGAGCGGGACTTTCAGGTGGACGGCGGGGAAGGCGGCCTGCGTCATCACGCGGGAGACGACGGGCAAGGTGGCCTCGACTTCCTCATCCGGCACCTCGAAGACGAGTTCGTCGTGCACTTGCAGCAGCATGCGGGCAGACAGACGCTCGGCTTGCAGCGCGTCCTCCATCCGCACCATCGCACGGCGGATGATGTCGGCGGCGGAGCCCTGGATCGGCGCGTTGATCGCCTGCCGCTCCACCGCCGCGCGCTCGGACGGATTGCCGGACTTGATCTGCGGATAGTGGCAGACGCGCCCGAAGATCGTGGTAACGAAGCCGTGCTCGCGGCACATCTTCTTCGTCTCGTCCATGTAGTCCCGGATGCCGGGGAAACGCTCGAAATACTGCTTGATGAAAGCCGCCGCATCGCCCTGCGGGATGCCGAGGCGCTGCGCGAGGCCGAAGGCGGAGATGCCGTAGATGATGCCGAAATTGATGGTCTTCGCCTGACGGCGCAGTTCCGACGTCATCTGGTCCATCGGCACGCCGAACACGGCGGAGGCGGTCGCGGCGTGAATGTCCTGCCCTTTGGCGAAGGCTTCCTGCAATTGCGGAATGTCGGCGATATGCGCGAGGATGCGCAGTTCGATCTGACTGTAGTCGGCGGAAATGATCATCGAACCCGGCGGCGCGATGAAGGCCGTGCGGATCTTGCGGCCCGCTTCCGTGCGGATCGGAATGTTCTGCAGGTTCGGCTCCGATGAAGAGAGCCGCCCCGTCGTCGTCGCGGCGAGCGCGAAGGACGTGTGCACACGCCCCGTCGTCGGGTTCATGTGGTCCTGCAACGTGTCGGTATAAGTCGATTTGAGCTTCGCGAGCTGACGCCATTCGAGAATGCGTTCAGGAAGCACATGGCCCGCCTGCGCAAGCTCATCGAGGAGCGTCGCGGGCGTCGCCCATTGGCCGGAGGGCGTCTTCTTCGCGCCGGGCAGGCCCATCCTGCCAAAGAGAATGTCGCCGATCTGCTTCGGCGAGCTGACGGTGAACTTTTCACCCGCGATCTCGTGGATCTCAGCTTCGAGCCGCGCGAGGGACTGCGCGAAATCGCCGGAGAGGCGGCTGAGGATTTGCCGGTCCACGAGAATGCCGCGCATCTCCATGCGCGCCAGCGTGTCGACCATCGGGCGCTCCAGCGTCTCATAGACGCTCGCGCGGCGCTCCGCGGCAAGACGGGGTTTCAGCACCTGCCACAGGCGCAAGGTGACGTCCGCATCCTCCGCCGCGTAGGCGGTGGCCTTCTCGATCTCGACCTGATCGAAGGTCACCTGGTTCTTGCCCGTGCCCGCGACCTCCGAGAACGGAATCGGCGAATGGCCGAGATGGCGGCGCGACAGCTCATCCATGCCATGCGAGCCTTTTCCGGCATCGAGCACGTAGGACAACAGCATGGTATCGTCGTAAGGGCGCACGTCGATGCCGTGGCGCTTGAGCACCACCCAATCGTATTTGAGGTTCTGCCCGATCTTGAGAATGGCAGGAGCTTCGAGCAGTGGCTTGATGACATCGAGCGCGTCCGTCATCGAAAGTTGCCCCGGCACGAGGCCGCCGCCGAAGAGATCCGTGCCGCCGCGATGTTTCAGCGGCACGTAGCAGGCTTTGTTCGGCGCGGTCGCGAGGGAGAAGCCGACGAGATCGGCAAGGTTCGGATCGAGCGCATTCGTCTCCGTATCGACGGCGACATGACCTTGCTCGCTCGCCTCGCGCACCCATTCCTTCAGGCGCGCGAGATCGGTGACTGTCTCGTAGAGGCTGCGGTCGAAGGCTTGCGAGGATGCCTGCGTCGCAAGGCGTGTCGCGAGATCCCCGGGCGTGAAGACGCCCTCGACATGGGTGGCGGGCGCTTCCTCATCGAAAACGGCCTGCGGGCGCCCGCCCCAAGAAATCGCCTCGCCACCGGGCAGGAGACGCGGATCGGGATCGATGGCGGCAGGATCGGTTTCATAAAGTTCGCCGAAGCGGCGGGTGAGCGCGTTGAACTCCATCGCCTTGGTGAAGGCGAGAAGTTTTCGCGCATCGAGATCGGGCAATTGCAGCGCGTCGATGGAGATCGGCAGCGGCGCCTCGCAATCGAGGGTCACGAGCTTGCGTGAGAGGCGCGCGTTGTCGATGTTGGCAAGAAGCGTCTCGCGGCGCTTGGGCTGCTTGATCTCATGCGCGCGGGACAACAGCGTTTCGAGATCGCCGTATTCCTTGATGAGCTGGGCGGCGGTCTTGAGGCCGATGCCGGGCACGCCCGGAATGTTGTCGGAGGTGTCGCCCATGAGCGCCAGAACGTCGCCGATCTTCTCCGGCGGCATGCCCTCCCACTTCTCCATCACGGCGGCGGCGTCGAGGTTGCGCTCGGGCCGATAGCCGGGCTTGCCCTTGATGCCGGATTCGAAATCGTAGAACGCGATGCCCGGCCCCACGAGTTGCATCAGATCCTTGTCGGAGGTGATGATGAGCACGTCCGCGCCGCGCGCCTTCGCCTGCTGGGCGTAAGTGGCGATGAGATCGTCCGCCTCGTAGCGGGCCTGCTCGATGGGCTCGAGGCCGAAGGCGCGAATCGCCTCGCGCATCAGCGGCATCTGCACGCGCAGGTCATCCGGCGGATCGGGGCGGTGGCCCTTGTAGTCCTCGTAGAGTTCCTTGCGGAACGAGCCCTCGGACTTGTCGAGCACGATGGCGAGATGCGTCGGCTTGAGGCCCGCCGCGCCGTCCCGCATAAACTGCATGAGCTTCGTCACGAACAGGCGCACAGCCCCGGTCGGCATGCCGTCCGACGTCCGGCTGTTGTACTTCGAATCCTGGTTCATGGACTGGAAGTAGGACCGGAAGATGAAGGACGAGCCGTCGACGAGAAAGATGTGATCGCCGGCGGAGACGGGGCGGGAAGAGGTCATGGGTCTCGTTCGTCAGGAAATCGAGCCGCCAGAGATAGTGTTTTTGAAGGCCGATGGCTACGGGGATCCGTGGCGAGGCTTCAACTCACTCCACTCCAGGGAAATCTTTCAGGATATCCCTCAGGAGTTCGTATCGTTCAGCGCCAAGCTCTTTCCGGAGTTCATCTTCAATGCGGGTTTTCACCGCAGCGGCGTCCTGCAGGAATCGCTCTCCCTGAGGGGTGAACTTGATGATGAGTGCCCGCTTGTCGGCGGTATCCTTGCTGCGGTCGACATAGCCCGCGGCTTCAAGCTCTCCGATGAGCTGAGAGGCGGATTGCTTTCGCATGCCGGCCCGCTCGGCAATATCGGTGAGATGCGCTCCTTCCGTGCCGATATGCGGCAGAATCGCAGCATGCGCAAAACTCAGAGCCGGATGCCCCCGCTCGCGGACCGCCAGCATGGAGCGCTCGTTGAAGGCGCGCATGGCCTTGAGGAGAAGGCGGCCTGTATTGGTCTGGCGCAGGTCGCTGCCTGACTCACGATTCTTAGCTTCTAGGGACATCGCATCTGTATCTTGACAATTAGTCAGGTACCTTCCTATTTGGTCAGCAACCTGACTACTTACTATGCCTCATGAGGAAAAGATGTCGAGCAAAACCGCCGAAGATTTCATTCGCCAGTTCATGTCCACGGTTTGGGACAAGGCCCAGGTTGAATCCGCTGAAGCATTCGTTACGACCGACTATATCGACCATGCCTATAATGGGGGAGTCGACTCTCTCAAGGCTCAGATCGCGCAGTTGCAGGAGGCGTTTCCAGGCAGCCTTCACACAATTGAAGATATCCTGGTCGACGGCGACCGGGTGATGCTTCGTGCGCGCCTGCAGGGGCGCCATACGGGAACGTTTCGAGGAACAACCCCTACAGGCGCATCCATCGACGTGCGTGTGGCGCGCTGGTTCCGCCTCGAAAGCGGCAAGATCGCGGAACATTGGGCGTTGCTCGATACGATCAGCCTTTTCCGCCAGATCGGTAAAGAGCCTTTTGCCCCTGCGGCCTAAAGCGTTTGCGGCTCAGATCCAGGATCAGCCAGCTTTCAACCGCGCCAGATCCTGATCGAGCTCGCGCAAAGCCTGCATCACCACGCCCTCGGTCAGGAGATCCATCGAGGATTCGATGACGTGGATCGTGGACATGGCGAGCAGTTCGGGAATGGTCTGGGTTTCCAGCGCCGCCTCAAAGGAGGGACGCAGAAGGTCCATCGCCCGGGTGCCGGGGCCGCAGATCACGATATGGTCGGGCTCCAGCGTCTGGATGAGGATGCCGACCGCATCCCCCAGCACCTCGCCGGCCTCCCGGAAGAGGTTGAGGAGCGCCGCATCCCCCGCCCGCGCCTGATCGACGATGGCGCTCATGGCCTTCTCACCGGGGAGCAGGATGCTCGGGGCCGGGCGGTGGTCGATGAGCTGCGCGTCCCGGTGGAGGGCATAATCCGCGAGGAAGGCCTCGATGCAGCCGCGCCCGCCGCAGCGGCATTGCGGCCCGCTCCGGCGCAGGCGCACATGGCCGAACTCGCTGCCGCCAAAGCGCGCGCCCCGATAAAGCTCGCCCTGAATGAGAAAGCCGAGACCCACGCCGTCACCCACCATCAGGCAGGCGGTGCGGCCCGCGCGCAGCGCGGGGTCACGCTGGGCGATGGCGAAGGCCATCGCGCTGGCGTCGTTTTCCATCAGCACCGGCAGGCACAGCCGCTCGCCGAGGCCCGCCGCCAACGGCACGTCCCGGATGCCGAGCACGGGGCTCCACGCGACGATGCCGTCCCTGGTGTTCACGTAGCCCTGGCACGCAAGGCCGATGGCCTTCACATCCGGCGCGCCGACCTCGCGAGCGAAGGTGGTGATGACCTCGGCCAGCATGTCCATGAGTTGTTCGGCGTCGAGGGTGCGCAGGGGGCGCTCCACATGCCGGCTCGCCCGGTTCCGGCCGGCGCTGTCCACCAGCCGCAGCTCGATGCGGTTGAAGCCCATCCACACGCCGATGACGCTGCCGAGGGTTTCGGCGAAGTAGAGCCGCACCTTGGGCCGCCCCCGGACGAGGCCGGGGCTCGCCTCGTCCTCGGCGAGCAGGACGCCTTCCTCCATCAGGCTCGCGGTGAGGTCAGACACGTTGGCCGGGCTCATGCCGAGCTGATGGCCGAGCTCCACACGCGCCAGCGGCCCCTCCCGGCGCAAAACATCGAGCAGGCGGCGCCGGGCGGCTTCGCGGGGAGTGAGGGGTGAGAGCGACATGTCTTCTTTTTTGTTCATTGAATGAAGAAAACAAGATGGAAGATGGGTTTATTCTACCAAGTGCTTAGGCGTTTCCCGCTTGAAAGCGCCTATGTCTCGGATAATTAATTCTGTCGTCGAAGAAACTTTTGACGAGGGACTGCCCGTGCCCACGGCGGATTCCCGGACATATACAACCAAAGGGCAAGCATAAGAAACGCGCCTGCCCGAGGAGGAAACCCCAATGTCTATCAAGAAGCATGCGATGATCAGCCTTGCCGCTCTCGCCCTTTCGGCGACCGCGGCTCTCGCACAGGGCAAGGGCCCCGTCGTCGGCGTCAGCTGGTCGAACTTCCAGGAAGAACGCTGGAAGACCGACGAGGCCGCCATCAAGGCCGCGGTCGAGAAGGCCGGCGGCACCTATGTCTCGGCGGATGCCCAGTCCTCGCCCGCCAAGCAGCTCACCGACATCGAGAGCCTGATCGCTCGCGGCGCCAAGGCGCTGATCATTCTGGCGCAGGATTCCGACGCCGTCCGCCCGGCCGTCGAGAAGGCCGTGGCCGAGGGCATTCCGGTGGTCGGCTACGACCGCCTCATCGAGATCCCGCAGGTCTTCTACCTCACCTTCGACAATGTCGAGGTGGGCCGTCTCCAGGCGCGTGAAGTTCTCAAGGCCAAGCCCGAAGGCAGCTACGTCTTCATCAAGGGCTCGGGTTCGGACCCGAACGCCAACTTCCTCTTCCAGGGCGCGATGGAAGTGCTCAAGCCCTCCATCGATGCCGGCAAGATCAAGAATGCCGGCGAGGCCTACACGGACGGCTGGCTCCCCGCCAATGCGCAGCGGAACATGGAGCAGTTCCTGACCAAGAACAACAACAAGGTCGATGCGGTCGTCGCCGCCAATGACGGCACCGCCGGCGGCGCCATCGCGGCGCTCGCGGCGCAGGGCCTTGCCGGCTCCGTGCCGGTCTCCGGCCAGGACGCCGACAAGGCGGCCCTGAACCGCGTCGCCCTCGGCACCCAGAGCGTCACCGTCTTCAAGGACGCGCGCGAACTCGGCCGCAACGCGGCGGAAATCGCGGTCGCCCTCGCCGGCGGCAAGAAGCTCGCCGAGATCCCCGGCGCGCAGAGCTGGGACAAGGGCGCGAAGAAGCAGAACATGACGGCGAAGTTCCTCACCCCCGTCGCGATCACGAAGGACAACCTCAACGTGGTCATCGACGCCGGCTGGGTCACGAAGGACGTGGTCTGCCAGGGCGTGAAGGCGGGTTCCGCCAAGGCCTGCAACTAACCGCTCCCGCAACCGGCCTCGAACAAACCGCCTCCGTGTCATCCCCGGCCGGAGGCGGCGAAGCCGTTGGAGGAGAAGGGGATCCAAGGCAGTGCCCCCGCCGGATCCCCTTTTCTCGCTTCGCTCGCCGGGGATGACATTTTCAGACAACACGAGCCCATGACAGCACCCGTCGCCTCGTCCGCCGCGCCTCCGAGCGCTTCCACCGGATCATTCTTCTCGAAGCTTGAAATCGACGTCCGCATGCTCGGCATGCTGGCGGCGCTCGCCGTGATCTGGATCGGCTTCGACATTCTTTCCGGCGGCTTCTTCCTCACGCCGCGCAACCTCTGGAACCTCTCGGTGCAGACGGCGTCCATCGCCGTGATGTCGACGGGCATGGTGCTCATCATCGTCACCCGCAACATCGACCTTTCCGTCGGCGCGATCCTCGGCGTCGTCGGCATGATCATCGGCGTGGCGCAGGTGCAGTGGCTGCCTGCTTATCTCGGCCTCGAGCATTGGCTCACCGCGCCGCTTGCGGTGCTGCTCGCCGTCGCCATCGGCGGGGCCATCGGGCTCTTTCAGGGCTGGCTCATCGCCTATCTCGCCATTCCCTCCTTCATCGTGACCCTCGGCGGCCTGCTCGTGTGGCGCGGTGCGGCCTGGTGGGTCACGGCGGGCCAGACCGTCGCGCCGATGGACACGCGCTTCAAGGCGCTCGGCGGCGGTGTCGAGGGCGCGCTCGGCGCGACCGCGACCTGGGCCATCGCCATGCTCGCCTGCGGCCTCATCATGGTCGGCCTTGGCCTCGCCCGCCGCCGGCGCATCCGCTTCGGCTTTCCCGTGCGCCCGGTCTGGGCCGACGGCGTCATCGGCGCTGTCGCCTGCATCGCGGTGCTGGTCGCGGCCTACATCGTCAATTCCTACCCGCTTCCCGTCGGCAGCGCGCGGCGCTGGGCCGAGGCCAACGGCATCGCGTGGCCGGAGGGCGGCCTTCTCGTGCCGCACGGCATCGCGCTCCCCGTCGTGATCGCCATCGTGGTCGGCATCCTCATGACGTTCCTCGCCAGGCGTCGCCGCTTCGGCCGCTATGTCTTCGCCATCGGCGGCAATCCGGAGGCGGCGGAACTGTCGGGCATCAACACCCGCTGGGCGCTGATGAAGGTGTTCGGCCTCATGGGCGTGCTCTGCGGCATCTCGGCCTGCATTTCCACCGCGCGCCTCAACGCGGCGACGAACGCCGCGGGCACGCTCGACGAACTCTACGTGATCGCCTCCGCCGTCATCGGCGGGACGTCGCTCGCGGGCGGCGTCGGCACCATCGCGGGCGCGATGCTCGGCGCGCTCGTCATGCAGTCCTTGCAATCGGGCATGGTGCTGCTCGGCGTTGATACGCCCCTGCAGAACATTGTCGTCGGCGCGGTTCTCGTGCTGGCGGTGTGGGTGGACGGCCTCTATCGCCGCCGCATCAAGTAAGAAGGAGGCTCTCATGCAAAACCAAGGCACGACGCCTCTCGTGGAAATGCGCGACATCTCCATCGCATTCGGCGGCATCAAGGCGGTCGATGGCGTGTCCGTCGATCTGCGCCCCGGCGAAGTGGTCGGTCTTCTCGGCCATAACGGCGCGGGAAAATCGACCCTCATCAAGATCCTCTCCGGCGCCTACCGGCCCGACAGCGGCGAGATCTACGTCAACGGCGAACGTGCGGATATCGCAACGCCGCGCGATGCCAAGCGCTATGGTATCGAGACGATCTACCAGACGCTGGCGCTCGCCGATAACATCGACGCTGCCGGCAACATCTTCCTCGGCCGCGAGGTGCTGACGCCCTACGGCACGCTCGACGATGCGACGATGGAAGCGGAAACCCGCAAGGTGATGGCGCGCCTCAACCCGCATTTCCGCCGCTTCAAGGAGCCGGTGAAGGCGCTCTCCGGCGGGCAGCGGCAATCGGTGGCTATCGCGCGCGCGATCTACTTCAACGCGCGCGTCCTCATCATGGACGAGCCGACAGCGGCGCTCGGCCCCGCCGAGACGCAGCAGGTCGCCGATCTCGTGCTGCAACTGAAGAAAGAAGGCATCGGCATCTTCCTCATCAGCCACGACATCCACGACGTGTTCGGCCTCGCCGACCGCGTCAGCGTGATGAAGAACGGCAAGCTCGTGGGCTCGGCGAGCGTGAACGACGTCACGCAGGACGAAGTGCTCGGCATGATCATCCTCGGCAAATGCCCGCCCGGCGCAACGCCGGGTCCGGGCGCAAGTTGACAGGGGCTGCCCTTCATCAAGGCGCACCCTTCCTCCTTCCCACCGCAAGTCGGGTGTTCCCGACTTGCGCATGGCAAAGCGGATCTCGGGGCATCCGGGATCTCCGAGAGGGAGGGCATTCATCACAATGTTCGACATACGAAGCGAGTCACGATGACCCAGACCATTTACGGCTCCCTCAAGGGCAAGACCGTTCTCATCACCGGCGGCGCGAGCGGCATCGGCGAGAGCATCGCGGAAGCGTTTCATCATCAGGGCTGCAAGATCGGCGTTCTCGATTACAACGCGGAAGCCGGGCAGGCCCTCGCCAAGCGCCTCGGCGAGCGCGTGCATTTCGAGCATAACGACGTGCGCGATCTTCCGGCGCTGCAGGCCGCGATCAGGCGCGTGAGCGCGGCGCTGGGGCCGATCACCATCCTCATCAACAACGCCGCGCGGGATGACCGCCACACCATCGAGGAGGTGACGCCCGAATACTGGCGCGAGCGTTTTGCCACCAATCTCGACCACCAGTTCTTCGCGGCGCAGGCCGTTCTGCCGGACATGGAGAAAGCGGGCGGCGGTTCGATCATCAACATGGGCTCGACGAGCTATCTCGCGAGCGAGGATTCGTTCGTCGCCTACAAGACCGCGAAATCCGCCGCCGTCGGCCTGACCCGTGCGCTCGCTCGCGAGCTTGGATCAAGGCACATCCGCGTCAATTCCATCGTCCCCGGCTGGATCATGACGAAGCGCCAGATCGACCTGTGGCTCACCCCGGAGGGCGAGGCGGAACTGCTCAAGCGCCAATGCGTGAAGCGCAAGCTCGTCCCCGAGGACATCGCCAAGGTCGCGCTGTTCCTCTCGTCGGACGACGCGGGCGCGATCACCGCGCAGAGCTATCTGGTGGATGGCGGCTGGGTCTAGGTCTCGGCTGCGTCTTTGCCCTCAGGGTGCCAGGGCGCTTTGCAACTTCGGATCGGACTTCAGGCGCTCCACGAGCCGAGGTCCAAATGTGGTGCTCATGAATTTCTGGGTCTCGACCATGAGGTTGCCCATCACGCCGTTCATCTTGCGGGCGAGAATCGAACCGGTGGGCGTGCGATAAAAATCGTACAGGGCCGTGACTTCCTCATCGGTCAACTGGGTCTTGAGGAACTTGACCGCGAAATCGAGGAGCTGCGGCTTGATGTTGCCGACCTCTTCCTTGGCGATCGTGCCGACATAGTCGGCAAGCTCCGGCGTCATCTTGGGCGTGGCCCGCTTGAGCTGTTCGATCATCATTGGGCGCATCGAGTCGAAACCGACATCGACGCCCCGGTTGAAATCCCCCATCTCCAGGATGGCGCGGATCTTGTCGTCCGTGCTTTGCGCCTGCGCGAGGCCCGGCAGGGCTGTCAGAAAACAAAGGATCGCGAATGCCTTGAGCGCGTGACGCATGGTTCTGCTCCGGTTGTCTAAACTTTCCTAGCAGAACCACGCGAAAGGATACAATCGACGATTGTCCTGAAAGACGGGGATTAAGCCCGCGCTTCAACCGTCCCTGCGGCGTCGTGCTCCGCCTCTGCGGCCTTCTCCGCTTCCATCGTATCCCGCCGCACCGCAAGGCAGAGGATCAGGAGGGGAATGCCGATGGCAGCGGTAGCGGTGAAGAGGGCCGGATAGCCGTAAGTTTTGGCCACCACGCCCGAAAAGCCGCCGACGAGTTTTCCGGGCAAGGCATAGAGCGAACTCAACAGCGCGTATTGCGTCGCCGCAAATCCCGGCGCGGTGAGGCCCGACATGTAAGCGATGAGCGCAGAGCCCGCGAAGCCGCCCGCGAAATTGTCGGCGCTGATGGTCAGGATCAGAAGATCCATCCGCGCGCCTTCCACCGCGAGCCACGAGAACATCAGGTTCGACACGGCGGCGGCGAAGGCGGCGATGGTGAGCGTCCACCACAGGCCAAGGCGCGTGAGCGCAAGCCCGCCCGCGAACGCGCCGGCGATGCCGATCCACACGCCGTAGAGTTTCGAGACATTAGCGATATCGGCTTTCGAAAAGCCGAGGTCGATGTAGAGCGGGTTCGCCATGACGCCGGCGACGAAATCGGGCAGGCGGAAGCAGGCGATCAGCGCCAGGATCGGAAACAGCATCCGCCCCTTGCGCCGAAAGAGGTCTGCCAACGGCTCCACGAGGGCAACCGCGATGAGGGCGTGCTCGCGCGGCGCGCCCTCATCGAGACGCGGCGCGATGAGGGTGCCGATGAAGCCGACGCTCATCAGCGCTGCCATGCTGAGGTAAGCGCTGCGCCAGTCCACGAATTCGGCGATGTAGAGCGCGCCTGCACCCGCAGAGATCAGGGCGAGGCGATAGCCGAGGAGCAGCGCCGCCGACATCATGCCCTGCCGCTCCGTCGCGGCGGCGTCGATGCGGTAGCCGTCGATCACCACGTCCTGCGTGGCGGAAGCGAAGGCGACGAGCATCGCCGCGCCGACGGTGAGCCCAAGGTCCGTCTGCGGATCGCTGAAGGCAACCCCGGCGAGCCCGAGCGCCGTGACGATCTGCGAAAGCGCCATCCAGCCGCGCCTGCGCCCGAGAAGCCGCGAGAGCACCGGCACATCGTAGCGATCGACGGCGGGAGCCCAGAGGAACTTCAGTGAATAGGCCAAGGCCACCCAGCTCAGCATGCCGATCTCGCCAAGCGGGACCCCCGCCTCGCGCAGCCGCGCGGACAGGGTGCTGAAAACGAGCAGGAACGGCAGGCCCGACGAGAAGCCGAGCGGCAGCATCAGGGCGATGCGTCCGTCGGTGAGAACGTCGGTTAGGGTCAGGCGGCGCTTTTGAGCCATGAAATCTCTCGAATCGGTGGCTTCTTTCCTTGAAGCACGGCGCATCCTGCGCGTGAGGCCTTGCCGGGCCCTTAACGGGTAGCCATCGGTATGAGCGAAATCATTGTGGCTTCCCCATGTCTGCACTGGCCGTTCCGCCCGGGATGACTTACCCGGGAGCTGCAAAATTAAGGACGTGACGACAGTGGCGGCTTACCGGATCAACAACGTGACGACGCTTTTCAGCGGGTGGCGCAAGCTCCTCAAGCTGGAGGTCCAGATGCCCGACGGGCGCGTGATGGAGCGCGAGGTCGGGCATAACGGGCACGCGGCGGCGGTGCTGCCTTACGACCTGGAGCGTAAGACGGTGATCCTCATCAGCCAGTTCCGCGCCGCCGTGATGTACGATGCGGGCAGGCCCGCGCTCATCGAGACCATCGCCGGCCTGCTCGATGGTGACAGCCCTGAAACCTGCGCGCGCCGCGAGGCGCTGGAGGAGGCGGGCATTCGCATCGACGTGCTCGAGCCCCTCGGCGGCGGATGGTCCGCGCCCGGTGCGACGACGGAATATGTCCACCTTTTCCTCGCCCCCTACCGCCTGGCCGACCGCGTGAGCGAAGGCGGCGGGCTCGACGAAGAGCACGAGGACATCGAGGTGCTCGAGATCGGCTTTACCGAACTCGACGCCATGCTGGCAAAAGGCGCGCTTGCAGATCTCAAGACCATCGCCCTCGCGCAGGCCCTCAAGCTGCGCCATCCGGAGGCTTTCGGACGATAAGTCCACGCCGATGTGACGTATCGCCTCCGTCAAAATCGTGCGATCTAACGGCTTTGACCCTCAGCGCCACGGCACGGGCGCGGTAAGGTCGCGCGCCGGCGACCCGGCAAAACCCGCGAGGCTTTCTCCATGACCTTCAAACCCGACGTCCTCGCCGCCATCGGCAACACGCCCCTCATCAAGTTGCGGCGCGCCTCCGAGCTGACGGGCTGCACGATTCTCGGGAAAGCCGAATTCATGAATCCCGGCCAGTCGGTGAAGGACCGGGCGGCCCTGTTCATCGTGCGCGACGCAATGGCGCGGGGCGCGCTGAAACCGGGCGGCGTGATCGTCGAGGGAACGGCGGGCAATACCGGCATCGGGCTTGCCCTTGTCGGCAACGCGCTCGGCTTTCGCACCATCATCGTGATTCCCGAGACGCAGAGCCAGGAGAAGAAGGACATGCTGCGGCTCGCCGGGGCGCAGCTGATCGAAGTGCCCGCCGTGCCTTACGCGAACCCCAACAACTACGTGAAGGTGTCGGGGCGTCTCGCCGAACGCCTCGCGGCCTCGGAGCCGAATGGCGCGATCTGGGCGAACCAGTTCGACAACGTGGCGAACAGGCAGGGCCATATCGAAACCACCGGCCCCGAAATCTGGGAGCAGACGGAAGGAAAGATCGACGGATTCACCTGCGCGGTGGGCACCGGCGGCACGCTCGCCGGAATCGGCATCGCGCTGAAGGAGCGGAATCCGAACATCGCCCTCGCCCTCGCCGATCCGATGGGCGCAGCGCTCTACAGCTATTTCACCACGGGTGAGCTAAAGGCCACCGGCTCCTCCATCACGGAAGGAATCGGGCAGGGGCGCATCACCAAAAACATCGAAGGCGCGCCCATCGACATGACGTTCCAGATTCCCGATGAGGAGGCGCTGCCGATCATCTTCGATCTCCTCGAACATGAAGGGCTGTGCCTTGGCGGCTCGTCGGGCATCAACGTCGCCGGCGCGATCCGCCTGGCGCGGCATCTCGGACCCGGCCACACCATCGTAACGATCCTGTGCGATTACGGCACGCGCTATCAGTCGAAGCTGTTCAACCCGCAATTTCTGCGCACGAAAAACCTGCCCGTACCTGCGTGGCTTGAAAGCAAGAACACGCTCGATCCCGGACTCGTGCCGGCTTAACGCACGAAGAAATAGACCGTCAGCACCGCGCCGACGCCGATCACCAGCCAGCGGATGGCCTTCGGCGGCAGGCGGCGGCCAAAGACGACGCCGAGATAGCCGCCGATGACGGAGGCCGCGCCGACGATGGCCATTTCGCGCCAGGCGACGAGCCCTGCCGCGATGAAGATCACCACCGCGACGAGCTGGATCAACGTCGAGCACAGATGCTTCGCGGAATTGATGAGGTGGAAGTCGTCACCCTCCGTGATGGCGAGCGCCGCCAGCATCACGATGCCCATGCCCGCACCGAAGAAGCCGCCATAGATCGACACCGCGAACTGCACGGCAAGGCCGGCTGCCCAGGCCTTCGTGGAAGGATGGTGCCCCTCATGGCGGGCGATGGAGCGCGCGAGTGAAACGATCTTCGGGCTCGCGGCGAACAGCAGCGTCGCGAACAGAAGAAGCCACGGCACGAGCTGGCGGAAAGCGGCGTTGTCCGTCGTCGTCAGGATATAGGCTCCGCCAAGGCCGCCGATGAGGCTCACGACGCCGAGCGCCGCAAAGCGCCTGATGTTCGCGGCAAGCTCGCGCCGATAGGCCCAAGCGCTTGCGAGATTGGCGGGCGTCACCGCCACCGCGCTCGTCGCATTGGCGATGACAGGCGGAAGGCCTGTGGCGACAAGCGCCGAGAAGGTGAAGAACGTGCCGCCCCCGGCGATCGCATTGACGAGGCCCGCCGCCAATCCTGAAGCGGCGAGAAGCGCAACGGTTGAAAGATCCATGATCGTGTGTGTTCTCGAAAAAGAGTTCTTCAGCCCTGAACGCAGAGCTGGCGTTGGGTGCCAAGGCCCTCGATGCCGAGGGTGACGACGTCACCGGCCTTGAGGAAGACCGGCGGCTTCATGCCCATTCCGACGCCGGGCGGCGTGCCGGTGGAGATGATGTCGCCGGGATGCAGTGACATGAACTGCGAGAGATACGACACGAGATATTTCACGCCGTAAACCATCGTCGCGGACGAGCCGTCCTGCATGCGCCGCCCGTTCACCTCGCACCACATCTTCAGGTTCTGCGGATCGGCGATCTCATCCTTCGTCACAAGCCAAGGGCCTGTCGGCCCGAAGGTGTCGCAGGACTTGCCCTTGGTCCATTGCCCGTGCCGCTCGGTCTGGAAAGCGCGCTCGGACACATCGTTGGTGAGGCAGTAGCCGGCGACGTAATCGAGCGCGTCCGCCTCGCTCACATATTTGGCGTGGCGGCCGATGACGATGCCGAGCTCCACCTCCCAATCGGTCTTCTGCGATCCGCGCGGAATCTCGATGTTGTCGTTCGGGCCGACGATGGCGCTCGTCGCCTTCATGAAGACGATAGGCTCCGGCGGCACGCTCGCGCCGGTCTCCGCCGCGTGATCGGAATAGTTGAGGCCGATGCAGATGAACTTGCCCGTGCCGCCGACACAGGGGCCGAGACGCACGGAGGCTTCGACGGCGGGCAGCGACGCGGGATCGAGCGCGGCGATCCTTTTCAGGCCCTCCGGCGAAAGCGCCTCTCCTGCGATGTCCTTCACATGTGCCGAGAGGTCGCGAAGGGTGCCGCTCGAATCGAGCAGCCCCGGCTTTTCCTGCCCGGCTGGTCCGTATCGCAAGAGCTTCATGTCGTGGCTCTCCCCGCAGAGATTTTTTATGAGATTCGGGTTTCGCCAATCGTGACGCGCCCGGCTCCGCAAAGGAAGCCTTGCGCGCAATTTTCAAACATAGACTTTCGCACCCCGCAGAGGTGCGGAAAAGGCTACAGGTCTGTTGAGTCGGGCCGCACAGGCAATCTCACGGTGAACGTGGAGCCCCGGCCTTCCTCGCTCTGGAGCGAGATGCCGCCGCCGTGGAGGCGCGCGATCTGGCAGGCGAGCGCGAGGCCGATTCCGGTGCCCTGCTGTCGATGCGCGTTGCTCGCCCGGTAGAACGGCTGAAAAATGCGCTCCTGCTCATCCCGCGGCACACCGATGCCGGAATCGATCACTTGAACGACGGCAGCGCCGCCATCCATGCCCGCCTTCACGATGACGGGGGACCGTGCCGGGGAATACTTGGCGGCGTTGCACAGGAGGATGCTGAACAGCTGTTCCAGCAGCAACGGGTCTCCCGAAAAGAGCCCCATGTCGGAATTCACTTCTGTCAGAAACAGGCGATTGGGCTGGAAGCACCGCGCGTGGTCGCAAGCCTTGAGGAGCACGGTGCTCAAGTCGCAGGATTCCTTTTCCATGCGGAGCGACTGTCCCATGCCATCCTCGATCCGCCCCAGAAGAGAGCGGGCGAGGTTGGTCAACTCATCCGTCATGGCGCGGATCTGCAGGCTGCGCCGCTCGATTTCGGCGGTGCTGATCTTTTCCGACAGGCGAGCAAGACGCTGCGCGGAGGAATCGATGACGGCAAGGGGGCCGATGAACTGATGGGCGAGCAGCGACACGAGATCGATCTCCTCGCCACAGCAATCAGAGTGCTGCGTGGATGCGCCCTTGGAGACGATCCGGCCAGGATCGATCCTGTTTGCTGGAACGGGAAAGTGAGATTCAGAAACGTGCCGCATTTCCGGTCTGCTCATTCGTAGCGCGCCCAAGGGGCGATCGGTGTCCGCGTCCCCGTTTCGAACTCCGGAACCCTTATTCTCCGGAGATCTCACAAGACGGGACGCGCACGACACGCACCCGCAGCGGTCCGATACGTTTTAAGGTGACGCTACGGTGCCCACATCACCCGTTTGGGTGACGAGACTGGATGAACAGACAGGAGGGATCAGGCGAGGCTGGCGCGCATGGCAAGACGGATGAGATCGGCCTGCCGGGAGGTGCCCGTTTTGGCGAAAATGCTTTGCAGCTGCGTCTTAACGGTGTTCCGCGAAAGACTGTTTTCCTCGGCATAACCGGCGAGCGTTGCACCGCCGACAAGCGCCTCGAGAAGGCGACTTTCGGCCCTGCTCAGCATGAACCGGGCACGGAAAGCCTCGACAGCGGAAGGAGCCGGGCTCTGCGGCGTGCGCAGGATCAGGAGAACTTCCGGGCTCCCGAGCCAATACGAATGCTCCGATGCCGGCGTGAGCAGAGCGGAATAAGTCTGGCCTGTCTTGTGGCAAACCATCGAGAATTCGGAAGCCGCCCGGGTATCGATCACCGTCTTGAGGTGCCTCTTCAGCGTGCCGTCCGTATCGGAAGGAAACTCGGCCCGGCCGAACCGAACCCGCACGATCGTCTCCTCCTGCACCAGACGCTGCGCCTCGGGCGTCATATCGGTAACGGCTCCCGAGCGGGTCAAAAGGAGCGCAGCACCGGCGATCCTGTCCAGTGCGAGCCGCCCCGCGGACGAGAAGGCTTTCTCGTAATCGAGCTTCTTGCCGATGGTCGCGGCGCGGCGAACATGCGGCACCAGGCTTTGAAAGAAAGACAGAGTTTCCGCCGAATACTCACCGAGCGGGCGGGCGCGGTGATAGGTGAGGAACATGGACGTGCCGGAGGCAATCCGGAAGGACGTGCCGCAGGAGTGATACAGCCCCTGAGGACGCATCCAGTCGTTATAGTATTCCGTTTTATCGATTCTCTCACGCGGGATCAGCCCGCCAATGGACGACACCGCGCCCTCGGGCAGATCGAACGTGAGCGGAATCAGCGGATTGATCTTGTAGAAGTACTGCCCGTACCGCTCCAAAGCCTCCTGCTCGAAATTGCGCTGGGAGAGAATCTTGAAGTCAGGGGAATTCATATCCTGGACGAACAGGGCGACGGAACTCTTGAGCAGCCTCCCGGTCTGCTCGGACACAAGCGCCCACGCTTCAGGCTCCAGGGTCGCCTGATAGATCAGCTCGATCAGCTCCGAAAAACGTTTGTCAGAATTCATGCCGATAATAGTGAAGCTGTCGCGGGGGGACCCTGTTCATGCAGTTCGCCGTCCTCTCTCAACTTGGCGGGCCGGCTTCGCTCACGCAACCATCCGGTTCATAACTTCGAGCTTACCTTGCTGCTGTGCCGATCGACCAAAGAACAAACGCAACTAAGTGACATTTTTTAGAGCAGGAAAACTGTTCTCGAAGTGTCAAAGGGCACCAGGTATCCGTAACATTACGAAATAACGTCCAGGTTTTCGCAAGTCCCTATGTGTTCATACGGGGACAATTGCTTGACAGCGGCGTCTTTCGCAAGGCCGGACTTGGGTGCCGACAAGGGACAACTTCACAATAGACGGGGGGACTCAATGCTTGGCAGAAAATATGTCAGTGCTACAGACGCCTTCCGTCGCACCGGAGCCGTATCGATGGGTGAGCCGAAAAACGAATGGGGGCCGGCGCGTCCCGTCATTCTCTGCGTGGACGACGACACACGCCTGAGAACCGACCTCGTCGAAGAACTCGAGGCGGCGGATTTCGAGGTCATGCAGGCCGGCAACGGTGCCGAGGCGGTTGCGAGCCTGCAGCAGCAGAAGCCCGATCTCATTCTCTGCGACATTACCATGCCCGTCATGGGGGGTTACGATCTTCTCCGCTACGTCCGCGAGAAGCGGCCGGATCTCAACGACGTGCCATTCATCTTTCTTTCCGTTCTCGGCGACCGGACGGAAATCATTCAGGGCAAGAGCGGAGGTGCGGACGACTACCTCACCAAGCCCGTCGATTTCGGACACATGATCGCAACCGTGCGCGCACGACTGGCCCAGGTGACGCGCATGCGCCGGGCGCTTATCGCAGAGCTTGAGCGCGAGCGCAGCGCACTTCTCGAGACCGCCATCCAAGGCACCCGCACGGCCATCGAGAGCATGGCGCGGGTTCTGGACGGCCTGTCGAGCGGGCTCATCGTTCTCGACGAGAATTCGCAGGTTCAGTTCATGAATCGCACGGCGCAGCTCATCGTCGAGGAAAAGGACGGTCTCATCCTCGCCGCGGGGCAGTTACGCACGACCTTGCAGAAGGCCACACGGACACTGCGCCAGACGATCCACGATGTCCTCGAGCGTTCGGAGCAGAGCGGCGTCGTCACCGTCTCGAAGGAATTCGGCCGCCCCCTGCTGCTCCAGATCTTTCCGCTCGCGGGCGGCAGCGCGCAGGGCCCGATGGAAGTGGCAGTCTTCGTGCTCGACCCGGAAAGGCGCCCGCCCCTCGACCAGAAAGTGGTGGCTCAGATGTACGGCCTGACGCCCGCCGAGGCCCGGCTGGCGACGGCCATTGCGGATGGGAAGCGTCTGGAAGAAATTTCCGACGCCTTCCAGGTTTCGCAGACGACCATTTCGTTCCACCTGCAAAACCTTTTCCGCAAGACGCAGACGAGCCGCCAGACCGATCTCGTCGCGCTTCTGATCCGCAGCGCCCTGACGTTGCAAACAGACGCCGCGCCTTAAGATCTCGCGCGGATTATCCTCCGGGCTTGATATTCATTCCTCGCAAAAGGGGCATGAGCGTCAGCAGACCCGTGCACAGATCCGCCATTTCCTTTCCGTAATAGATCAGGACCTCGCGCACGCGAATCAAACAAGCGTTCCGGTGCGGTAGCGCACGGGAGAATGCAAAGCCTCCAGCACCTGCTGAAGAGAGCCCGTTTTACTCAAGAACGTTCTCCCTGAAGCGCGATTCATCTGTCTCCGGGAATGAGAATGCGCTCGAAAGGCGATAAGGCGAAGCATCTTTTGCCTTCGTTCTTCTAAATCCCCATGTGTTCACACAGTGCGTACCGTCTGTTCATACGGTTCATAGGCCGGGTCATCAGCATTTTGAGAGATTCGGGACTATGGCAATTTCATTCTGGGGTCCGGGCAGCATCATTAGCTCAGTGATTTACGGGCAGAACAATCAATCCACCGTCGCGGCCCTGCCGAACGGCGGCTATGTCGTCGCCTGGCGTGAAGGCGGATCGAGCAGCGCGACGACGTTTTTCCAGCTCCTGGACGCCGCCGGCAACCGCATCGGCGAGAAGCAATCCGTCGGCAATGCCGGCTATGCACAATCGAGGCCGGACATCACGGTCCTGCGCGATGGAAGCTTCGTCCTCACCTGGACGGGGCAGGAAAGCAACGGCGATATCGAATCCCGTAAGTACAGCATCACCGGTACGCCGCTCACGAACGTTTTGAAGTCGGCAAGCGGAACGCCGGCGCAGGATTATTCAGCTTCGGCCACCAGCGGAACCGGATGGGCCTCCGTCTGGCAGGAAGAAGCGGGCGTTAAAATGGTCCGCCGCGATGCCAATGGCGGTTTGCTGCAATCCGTCACGGTGTCGGGCGCGTCGGGCGCGCAGGAGCCGGACATCACCGAGCTCACCGGCGGGCAGCACGTCGTCGCCTGGTCGCGCTCGGGCAAGAGCTATTTCAACATCGTGAACGCCAATGGCACGCTGGCGGGAGAGGTTGAGGTTGCCTCGAGCGGCGCCGATGTTTCGCTGACGACGCTGTCCGACGGCAACTTCGCGGTGTCCTATCGCAGCGGCGGTCAGATCCTGGTCAAGAAGTACACCAGCGCCGGCACGCAGATTGGTTCGGCTGTCTCCGTCACCACGGCTTCGGACTATGCGCCGAAGATCGCCGCCTTGACGAAGAGCGGCTTCGCCGGCGGCTATGCCGTCGTCTATAGCGGTAAGGTTTACGATGCAAACAACAAGGTCATCGATAACGGCGACGTCTTTCTCAAGCTCGTGAAGGCCGACGGTACTGAGCTTGCTCCTGTCATGATCAACGACACGAGCAAGGACAACACCGTCCAGCAGGACATCGTCGGCGTCTCCGAGCTGGCGGACGGGCGTATCGTCGTGACGTGGGACGACGGAACCACCGGTGCGGGCGCGATCCGCCAGCAGATCGTCGATGCGCGCGAGCAGGCGGTGACCGTCAACGGCTCCATCTATGACGACTTCTACGTCGGCACGGCCTTCGCGGGCGATGTCCTGAACGGCGCTGAGGGCAACGACAGGCTCTATGGCGGCGAGGGCGGCGACATCCTCGATGGTGGCGCAGGCACCTTCGACACCGCATCCTTCGAGTTCGCCACGGCGGGTGTCGTCGCAAGCCTTGCGACGGGGACCGGCACCGGCGGCGAAGCCGCTGGCGACACGTACGTGAACATCGAGAACCTCCTCGGCTCGAACTACGGCGACTCCCTCGAAGGTGACGCCAACGCCAACTACCTGTGGGGGTCTGGCGGCAACGACACGCTGAACGGCGGCGCAGGCATCGACACCCTCGATGGTGGCGCGGGCGATGACGTGTATTACATCAACGACGGCGACGTGGTCGCGGAAAGCGCTGGAAACGGATACGACATCGTCTATGCGAGCGTGAATTTCAGCCTCGAGGCCAACGCCAATGTCGAGCAGGTGATCGCAGCCGGCAGCAATGCCGTCACGCTCACCGGCAGCAGCTCCGCCAACGTGTTCACCGGCAACGGAGCGGCCAACACCTTCAACGGCCTTGGCGGCGACGACACCTACTATGTCGGCGCGGGCGATACGGTCGTCGAGGGAATCGGCCAGGGATACGACCGCGTCTACAGCGATCTTTCCTATGCCCTTTCCGCCGGGGCGGAGGTCGAAGAACTCAACGCGTTGGGCTCGGCGGCCATCACCCTCACCGGCAGCGACACCAACAACCGCATCAACGGCAACGCGGCCGCCAACACGCTTTACGGCATGGGCGGCAACGACGCCGTGTACGGCTTTGGTGGAAAGGACCAGCTCTTCGGCGGCACCGGCAACGACACGATCTATGGCGGCGCCGACAACGACACGCTGACGGGCAATGCCGGCAAGGACGTCTTCGTCTTCGACTCGAAGCCCAACAAGAAGACCAATGTCGACAAGGTCACCGACTTCAGCGTGAAGGACGATTCGATCTACCTCGAAAACGCGATCTTCAAGGGTCTCGGCAAGAAGGGCACGCCGACGAAGCCCGCCAAGTTGTCGAGCGCTGCCTTCTGGTCCGGCACGAGCGCGCACGATGCGGACGACCGCATCATTTACGACAAGAAGAGCGGCGCTCTCTACTACGACGCCGACGGCATCGGCGGCGTGGCGCAGATCAAGATCGCCACGCTCAAGAAGGGCCTTGCCATGACCTACAAGGACTTCTTCGTCATCTAGGATCGTGGGGACAGAGCGCGGCGCGGGAAACTTTCTCGCGCCGCGCTCATTTTTAGCTTTTCGCGGGCCGAAAGGGCGGGCCTTTCCGAACCCCGCTCGAAGCTGCTAAGACCGGCGCAACCTTGGAGGCCGCCGGTGCCGGAAATCTTTCGTATCGAATCCATCGGACCCGAAGACGAGGGCGCGGCCCTCGTCCGGCGCATCATGGTCCGGGTCGATTCTGTCGAGACGGCCAAAAAGCGCGCGCTCAAGATCCTCGAGAGGGCCCGCCAGCCGCAGGCCCGCGCCCTCGGGGTGGAGAGGGTGCGCCTCGTCGACGGGGCCGGCTACGAGATCTTCTCGGTGAGCGTTAGGGACTGAGGGACGCCTTTCCCGAAGGCTCCCCGCCTGATAAATCGTCCCGATGACCTATAAAGTTGCCGCCCTCTACCAGTTCGTCGCACTGCCGGATTTCCGGGATTTGCGAGAGCCGCTTTATGCGCTCTGCGCGCTTCTCGGCCTGAAAGGCACGCTCCTTCTGGCCCAGGAGGGGATCAACGGCACCATCGCCGGCACGGCGGAAGACATCGACGCGCTGATAGCCGAGCTTCGCGAGGGCGCTCTTTTCGGCAGCCGCCTCGACAATCTCGAATTGAAGTTTTCCGGCGCCTCCGAAATGCCGTTCCAGCGGCTGAAAGTGCGCCTCAAGAAAGAGATCGTGACGCTGGGCGACCGCGACACCGATCCGACGAAGCTCGTTGGCACCTATGTGGACCCCGCCGACTGGAACAAGCTCCTCGACGAGCCCAATCTCGTGCTGCTCGACACGCGCAATGCCTTCGAGGTGGAGATGGGCACGTTCCGCGGCGCGCTCGACCCGAAGATCGAGCGCTTCAGCGATTTCAAGGCCTATGTGGAGCGCACGCTCGATCCCGCGAAGCACAAGAAGGTCGCCATGTTCTGCACCGGCGGCATCCGCTGCGAGAAGGCGAGTTCATACATGCTCTCGCGCGGCTTCGAGGAGGTCTACCACCTCAAGGGCGGCATCCTGCAATATCTCGAAGATGTGCCGGAAGAGGAAAGCCTGTGGGACGGCGGATGCTTCGTGTTCGACGAGCGCGTCGCCCTCGGCCACGGGCTCGTCGAGCGCCCGGACGTAGCACCCGCCAACGGAGGCGCGACGCGAGATGAGTGACACACAAGCCCTGCAAGCACGCATCGACAGGCTGGAGACACGTCTCACCTATCAGGAAGAGACCATCGAGGACCTGAACAAGACCGTCACCGCGCAGTGGAAGCAGATCGACAGCCTGACCCGCCAGGTCGCCGCTCTTCGCGACCGCGTGCAGGAGGCCGAGCACACCGCGCGCCTCTCCACAGGCCGCGAAGAACCACCGCCGCCTCATTACTGATTTTTCTCCCCCGTTCTCCCTCGCAAAACTGGATCGCGACATGGCCGCCAGCGTTACCGACCGTTTCCTTCGTTACGTCGTCATCGACACCCAATCCAACGCCAAGTCCCCGACCCAGCCTTCGACCGAGAAGCAGAAGAACCTCGGGCGCCTTCTCGTCGAGGAGCTTCTCGAGATCGGCATCTCAGACGCGCATCTCGACGAGCACGGCTACGTCTATGCGACCATTCCGGCGACGACGGCGAAGAACAACGTGCCGGTCATCTGTTTCTGCGCCCATATGGATACGGCACCGGATTTTTCCGGCACCAACGTCAAGCCGCAGATCGTCAGGAACTATCAGGGCGGCGACATCAAGCTCCCGGGCGATCCAAGCCAAGTCATCCGCGTCGCCGACCATCCGGTGCTGAAGGGCCTGATCGGCAACGACATCGTGACATCCGACGGCACGACGCTGCTCGGCGCCGACGACAAGGCGGGAATCGCGGAGATCGTGGCGGCTGCCGAATTCCTCATCAAGAACCCGGACATCAAGCACGGCGCGATCCGCATTCTCTTCACCACCGACGAGGAAATCGGTCGCGGGGTCGACAAGGTCAATCTTAAAAAGCTCGACGCGGATTTCGGCTACACGATGGACGGCGAGACGGCAGGCACCATCGAGGACGAGACCTTTTCCGCCGATGGGGTGGAGATCGCCATCAAGGGCGTGGCGATCCATCCGGGCTTCGCCTACGGCAAGATGGAAAACGCCATCAGGATCGCGGGCGCCGTCATCGACCGCCTGCCGAAGGACATGGCCCCCGAGACGACGAAGGACCGCGACGGCTTCATCCATCCGACCGGCGTGTCGGGCGTGATGGAAAAGGCGAACCTCGAATTCATCATCCGCGACTTCACGGAAGCCGGCCTCAAGACCAAGGAGGCGCTGCTGGAGAAGATCACTAAGGAGGTGCTGGCGGGCTATCCGGGCTCCAGCTACACCTTCACGGTCAAGGAACAGTACCGCAACATGAAGACCGTGCTCGACCAGCACCCGGGGATCATCGACTACGCGGAAGAGGCGATCAAACGCGCCGGCATGACCCCCGTGCGCGGCAGCATCCGCGGCGGCACGGACGGCTCGCGCCTCTCCTTCATGGGCCTTCCCTGCGCCAACCTCTTCGCCGGCGGCCACGCCTTCCACTCCCCGCTCGAATTCGTCAGCAGCCAGGACATGGAAAAGGCCGTCACCACCATCGTCGAACTCGCCAAGCTCTGGGAGGAGCGGGCTTAAAGACCGGCGGCCCGTCTGGGGTGGAATAAGAGCGGCGGGTTTGAGAACGGACCCGCCTTGATATTGGAGCAGACCTTCGAGGAAGGTCTGCCATATACGCAGCGCGCCAATAAGTTTGCCGCATCGCCTTAATGTGAACGGTGGCGAGGTGTAGGTTATCTTTGATACACTCATCGCACTTCGTTCGAGAGCTATAATCGAACCCGTGAAAGGGTTTTGAATTTTTCGCCTGCTGTAGCCTTTGAAACTTCGCGCTGCCAGTGACGCGCGGGCCAGACAAAGGAGCGCGCCCATGAAGATCCTGATGGTGCTGACCTCGCACGATAAGCTCGGCAATACCGGCAAGCCCACCGGCTTCTGGCTCGAGGAGTTCGCCGCGCCCTATTATGTCTTCAAGGACGCCGGCGCCGGGATCACGCTTGCCTCGCCCAAGGGCGGACAGCCGCCCATCGACCCCAAGAGCGATGAACCTGGCAACCAGACTGAGGCAATGGCGCGGTTCAAGAAGGACCCGGCCGCGCAGGCCGCCTTGGCCAACACCATCAAGCTTAGCGACATCAAGGCCAACGACTACGACACCGTCTTCTATCCAGGCGGTCACGGCCCGATGTGGGATCTCGCCGACGATCCGACTTCAATCGCCCTGATCGAGGCGTTCTACAACGCCGGCAAGCCTGTTGCCGCCGTATGCCACGGACCAGCCGTGCTGCACCGCGTGACCTATCAGGGCCAACCGATCGTCAGGGGCAAGCGCGTCACGGGCTTCACCAATTCCGAGGAGGAGGCTGTCCAACTCACCAACGTCGTTCCATTCCTCGTCGAGGACGAGTTGAAGCGGCTTGGAGGACGGTATGAAAAGGCTGCCGACTGGAAGAGCTTCGCCATCGTCGATGGTCGCCTGATTACAGGCCAGAACCCGGCGTCGTCAGTCGCTGCCGCCCAGGAACTCCTCAAGCTTGTCGGCTAACCGATTTTCGCTGTCGCGAGCCGCCAATCGCTACCATCCCGACGTCTCGTAAGGTTCTTTGAATGATCGAGATGACAGCCCAAGACGAACGCCGTCCGTCCCGTTCCTCCTGTCCGGACGCCGCCAAGCCCTACGTCGTATGGACAGCCATTCTGGCTTCCAGCCTCGCCTTCATTGACGGAACCGTGGTCACCGTCGCCATGCCGCAGATGCGTGAGAGCCTGGCGGCCTCGCTTTCGCAGATCCAGTGGATCACCAATGCCTATGGGCTCACGCTTTCAGCCTTCCTGTTGTTAGGTGGTGCTGCAGGTGACGCTTATGGCCTGAAGCGCGTCTTCATGATCGGGAT
This sequence comes from Microvirga flavescens, assembly GCF_003290125.1. Lineage (GTDB taxonomy): Bacteria > Pseudomonadota > Alphaproteobacteria > Rhizobiales > Beijerinckiaceae > Microvirga > Microvirga flavescens. The sequence goes on along the minus strand of NZ_QMKH01000001.1, from coordinate 639,324 downwards.
CGGTCTCTTCGGCCTCACCTCTCTCTGGTGCGGCCTTTCCCGGTCCGCGGAAATGTTGATCGCAGCCCGAACCGTTCAGGGGATTGGTGGAGCACTCATGATTCCCGGCTCGCTGGCGCTGATCAGCGCCAACTTTCCTCCAGAGGAGCGCGGGAAAGCCATCGGAACCTGGGCCGCAGCCTCGGGCATCGCGGCAGCACTTGGTCCTATTCTCGGTGGCTGGCTCATCGATATCGGCCCGTGGCAGGCGATTTTCTGGATCAACGTCCCGGTCGCATGCCTTGCTCTTTGGATGTGCTGGAAGCAGGTGCCGAATGTGCATCCCTCACATGCCGTGGGCATGGACTGGCTTGGCGGCGGTCTCGCCGTTGTGGGCCTCGGCTGCCTGACGCTTGGCCTGACATCTCTTAGTGAAACGGGCGGCGCACACGGACTCGATCTTTTCTTCTCTATGATCGGAGCTATGCTGCTCTGCCTATTCGTCCTGCATGAAAAGCGCGCCGCCGCCCCGATGATGCCGCTCGAGTTGTTTCAGGTGCAGGCTTTTGCAGGCGTCAACGCCTTGACGCTTCTGTTGTACTTCGCACTTGCCGGGGCACTCTTCTTTCTTCCCTCGACGCTCATCGAAGCACACGGGTATTCGGCGACAAGAGCCGGCTCGGTCTTCCTGCCCTTCACTCTTGTGATGGCCCTGCTCTCACAGGTGGGAGGGACGCTGGCCGACAGGTTCGGCGTCCGGCCCCTTCTCACGATCGGACCGATCATCACCGGGGTGAGTTTCGGTCTTCTCGTTCTCGCCGCTGCCGACGGGCGGTATTGGGCCGCCATCGTTCCCGTCATGACATTGATGGGGTTCGGGATGGGGATCACCGTCGCGCCTCTTTCAACCACGGTAATGAACTCAGTGCCCGCCGACCGGGTGGGCGTGGCCTCGGGCATCAACAACGCCATCTCCCGCGTCGCCGGCCTGATGGCCGTCGCCAGTCTGGGCGCCGTCGCGATACTCGGCTTTCAACACATCGCCATGTCGGCCGACCCGACAATCGCAGCGATCTTGGCGCAAACGACATTTGGCGCCCCTCCGCCGGCTCCGATCGACTCGTCTGCTGCAGCGTCGGTCACAGAACTTTATGCGCGGGCGACCATCACGGGTTTTGGCGCCGTCGCCTTGATCTGCGCGGTGGCGGCAATACTCAGCGGTTACTTCGGGTATCGCTCGACGAGTGCCTGAAACGGGGAAAATCTCATCCCGCAGCGGCCATAAGCCCCGTCTCAACAGGACCGAGACATGGGGCCGTTTGGACTACCCCACTTGTGTCACTTGGGGAGCCTGTAAGCCTTGCATTGTCTGGATTTCTTTGCGGATCAACACCTTAGGGTGTTGTTGGTGCCCAGGAGAGGATTGTGCCAATCCGCTCCTTTAACCAGTAAAATCAATAGCTTACGATCTGCCTACTGGAAGCGTTTGTACCACTCTTTTGGACCACCGTCGAGCCCAGTCAGAGCAGGCCGCGCCTGATCGCGAGTCGCTGTCAGGCCGGTGATGCGCTCGTCAAGCACGGGTTCGGGTGGATCGAGTGAACGTTCAATTCCAACTGCGGTTGCGGGTCGTTATAAAATAGCTAAAATGGCTTATTCATAGTGGGAAGGATCACATGAAAACCATGTCTGCCAAGGACGCCAAGAACAGCTTCGGGCTGCTGCTGGATCAAGCTAGGGCAGAGCCGGTTCAAGTAGAAAAGCATGGTCGACCAGTTGTGGTCGTTGTCAGTGTCGAGGAGTTCCGGCGACTTTCCAATGCATATGCCAAGCGTGAAAATACTTCTGATCTGCGTCGGCAGGCTGGAAACTGAAGCGCCCATGCACGGATGGAATAAAGTTAGAGAAGAGATGTCGACGCAGCACTGGCGACGGGCGCGCGCCCTCGCATACCCGGTGGTCGATCTGTTCGCTGGTCCGGGCGGCCTCGGGGAAGGCTTTGCCCTAAGTGCGGATGAGAAAGGACGCTCCCGCTTCATCAGCGTCGTATCGATTGAGCGGGATGAATTCTCACATCAGACCCTACTCCTGCGGCACTTCATCAGACAGTTCCCGGAGGGCGAAGCGCCAGACGACTATTATGCGTTTCTCGCCGGAGATATTTCTCGCGATCAGCTTTACCAGCGCTATCCCGATGCGCATCATCATGCGGCGTTATCCGCTCTGCGGATTTCGCTCGGCCCAGAATCTCATGCACAAGTGCAGGGGATCATCCGGAGGCGGATTGGCGGAAGCCGTCGATGGGCGCTTGTCGGAGGCCCTCCCTGTCAGGCCTATTCGCTTGTCGGGCGTTCAAGGATGATGGGCCACTCTGATTTCGAGCAGGATGAGCGCCACACACTCTACCTCGAATATCTCAGGATCATTGCCGACCACCGCCCGCCGGTGTTCGTGATGGAGAATGTTAAAGGTTTGCTTTCCGCGACCATAGAAGGCAAATCGGCGATCACGCGGATTGTGCGCGATCTCTCCCGTCCGTATACCGCTATTCCCGACGCCCCGAAAAATCTGACATATAAGCTGTATTCGCTGACCGAAAAGGACATGACGGATGAGGAAGTGGACCCTCGTCTGTTTGTTGTGCGTGCCGAAGAACACGGTATCCCTCAGGCCCGGCATCGTATGTTCATTGTCGGCATCCGAAGTGACCTCAAGGTCCGCCCTGGAACACTGAAAAAGGTGGCCGCCCCGACGGTCCAAGAAGCGATTGGATCGCTGCCATCCATACGCAGCGGTCTATCCAAGGAGAAGGACAGTGCGGTTGCCTGGCTGAATGAACTGCGGGCCATATCGAGCATGAATGTTCGCCGCCAGTTGAACGGTGCAGCCTACGCGAGCGAAATCGCCCGCGCGCTCGACTTCCACAATCTGATCGAGGTGAAATCGCCTCGCGCAGTTTCGTCCACGCGGTATCCTATGCGCCGGCCCGCGCATGATGTGCTACGCAGCCTCTATGACGAGCGGCTTCGGGTGCTGACCGCGCACGAAGCGCGAAGCCACATGGCCTCTGATCTCAGGCGATATCTCTACGCTGCCACTTTTGCGCAGAAGACAGGACGCAGCCCCAGGCTGGCAGACTTCCCCCAGGGCCTGCTGCCGGAGCATAGGAATGTCGAGCTTGGTCGCACAGGCAAGATGTTTTCAGACCGCTTCAGGGTGCAACTCGCAGATCAGGTCTCCACCACCATCACGTCCCATATCTCCAAGGATGGACACTATTTCATCCATTATGATCCTGCGCAGTGTCGCAGCCTAACCGTGCGGGAGGCAGCACGCCTTCAGACTTTCCCCGACAATTACTTTTTCGCAGGACCGCGCACGGCGCAGTATCATCAGGTCGGAAACGCCGTCCCACCTCAGCTAGCAAAGCAGATTGCTGAAATCGTGGCGCAAGTACTCGACGCCGTCCGGGATGACCGTTGATGGCGGACACTATCACGCGCGAGCGGCGAAGCTGGAATATGTCCCGCATCAAAGGGCGAAACACGGGCCCGGAGCTGTGGCTGCGTTCGTTGCTGCATCGTGCAGGTTTCCGGTTCAGACTCCACGCGAAAGAGCTTCCCGGCAAGCCTGACATTGTCCTCCCGAAATACCGCGCTGCAATTTTCGTCCATGGGTGCTTCTGGCATCGCCATGAAGGGTGTCGTAACGCCACCACGCCCTCGACCAGAGCGGAATTCTGGCAATCGAAGTTCGTTTCCAATGTAAGCAGGGACGAGCGCAGCCGGGCCGCTCTTCAGGCGGCGGGATGGACTGTCTTCACGGTCTGGGAATGCGAGCTGAAAAGCGATGCGCCCGGCGTGGTGGAAAGACTTTCCCGTGATATCCGTGAGGCGGTCTGATGGTACGACGCATCCCACTCCCACCGAGCGCGGCGTGCCTGTCGGCGTCGATGCGCGATCTAGGCTATTCCCTGGAGGCGGCGGTCGCCGATCTGATCGACAACAGCATCTCGGCCGATGCCACCGCTATCGACATTTTTTGTGAGGCTTCGGCAGCAGAACCCATCCTCGTCATTCTCGATGATGGTCGCGGTATGGACGCGACCGAACTTCTCGCCGCCATGCGGCATGGTACGGTCAATCCACGCGAGGAGCGGTCGCCCCACGATCTCGGGCGCTTTGGCCTCGGATTGAAAACGGCGTCATTCTCCCAGTGCCGTTCCCTTACGGTCGTGAGCGCCAAGGACGGCATTCTTTCAGGAGCAGAGTGGAACCTGGACATTATAGATGCTGCCGACGACTGGATACTGAGTGTTCTGGAGGATGGAGATATCCAAGCGCTCCCCTACGTTGACCGTCTCGGAGAGCACGGCACCGCCGTCATCTGGCGGGAGTTGGACCGCCTGCTGGAGGACGCGTCAGGCAACCGGCGCGATGAGGTCGTCAACGAGAAGCTGGATGTTCTGGAGAAGCATCTTTCGCTCGTGTTCCATAGGTTCCTCGCCGGTGAGATCAGAGGGAGAAGCCGCATTGCGATCACCGTCAACGGTCATCCGGTCGAGCCTTTTGACCCATTCTGCCGGAAAAACACCTACACCCGCCACCTACCCGAGGAAATCGTGCGCATTGGATCGGCGGCGGTCCATCTCCAACCCTATATCCTGCCGCACCATTCAAACCTGACGGCGCACGAATACCACTTCTACCAAAGCCGCAGCGACTTCATCTCCAACCAGGGTGCATACATCTATCGCAACGGCAGGCTCATGGCGTGGGGTGACTGGTTCCGGCTCATTCCGAAAGGCGAGGCTACCAAGCTCGCCCGCGTTCAGATCGACTTCCCGAACAGCCTCGACGAGGCGTGGACTATCGACATCAAGAAATCGCGGTCTCGCCCGCCGCTTCCAGTGCGGGAGCGTCTCCGCCAGATCATCGCTCAGGTGTCGGGGGCAAGCACCACCGTGCATCGCGGGCGCGGTCAGAAGCTTTTTCAGGAAGTGACTGCGCCGCTGTGGGAGCGATACGCCGATCAGACCGGGATCAGATATGCCGTGAACGGGTCGCACCCACTTGTGCAGCGGTTGCGGGAACGGCTCGACGGCGAAGGTGCCCGGCATCTGAATCTTCTTCTCGAGGCGACTTCCGCCTCTCTGCCGGTTGAGATGGTCTATTCGGATTATTCGACCAATCCCCGTGAAGTGAGCCAGACGCCATCGGTACAGGACCTGCGGGACCGCCTTCGTGATCTGAGGCATGCTCTTTGGGGAGACGCACCAGGGAATGCGGAGGCGTTCAGGGATATTGTCAGATCGACGCGACTATTTGACGATCATGGGGAGATCGTCGAGGAATACATTCAGGGGGGATTCGCATGAGTGCGCAAGGTGACAAGGAAAAGGTCGTACTGGCGGCATTGATCGGAGCATTCGACGGTCAGGGCAGTCTCCCGTCGCGCGAAGAGATTGCAGCCAAGGCCGCTGCGCTTGCTCCCCTTCTCGGATACACCGGCGATCTCCAGAACATGATCGCCGAAGCGGAGACCACCATCCCCTCGCACATGAATGCCGGCGTCTCTCTCGTGGACGTTGATGCCGCTCATGACGAGGACTGGATTCACAAGCGCGAAATCGGCACCACGTATGCGGATGCCTACGGCAGATATCTCCGCAGTCAGGGCTGGAAACCGACCGTCGTGAACACCCTTCTCAACGGGGACGGCTCAAAAATTCTGGGACTGCTCCAGGACCCAACGAGCGAAGGAGCCTGGAGCCGTCGCGGGCTTGTCATCGGTCATGTTCAGTCCGGCAAAACTGCCAACTACATGGGGGTGATCGCGAAAGCCGCTGACGCCGGGTATAAATTCATCATCGTCATTGCCGGCATTCACAATAATCTTCGCAAGCAGACCCAGCAGCGCGTTGATGAAGGATTTGTCGGGCGTTCCAGCGATCCCGCGGATCGCGTGAGCATCGGGGTCGGGCTGGATAGGAGCTACCCCAATCCGGTGACGCTCACCAACATCATCTCGGATTTCAACAAGCAGATGGCCGATAGAAGCGGCGCACAGCTCAACGATTTCAAGAAGCCGGTCATTATCGTCATCAAGAAGAACGTGAAGACGCTTGACGCTCTGCACGTCTGGCTGCGCGAGCTGAATGCGGAAGGAAGGGACCGCATCGCCGATGTTCCCATGCTGGTTATCGATGACGAGGCGGACAACGCCTCGATCAACACGAATAAGCCGGACATCAATCCGACGGCGACCAATTCGTGGATAAGGAAGATACTGCGCCTCTTCACTAAGAATTGCTATGTCGGATACACCGCCACCCCGTTCGCAAACATATTCATCGATCCCGACGCCTTCGATAAGGAGGCCTACGAAGAGCTATTCCCCAGAGACTTCATTCACTCGCTGGATGCGCCGACAACCTATTTCGGACCTGACAGGGTCTTTCTGAACGATGAAAGCAGCGATGCCATCCTCCGGAAGATCACGGACTGCGAAGAGTATCTGCCCCTATCGCACAAGAACGGCTCTCCGGTTGCAGAGCTGCCGCCCAGCCTTTACCGAGCTCTCGATCAGTTCATTGTCGCGCGCGCCATCCGCAACCTCAGAGGTCAGGAGCGCAGGCACTGCTCGATGCTGATAAACGTATCGCGCTTTGTATCCGTCCAGAAAGAGGTGAGAAGTTTCATAGGGCTGCGCCTAGACCGGATGCGCGAGGCGGTGAAGACCAATTACATGATGCCGGAAGCTATCTCGGCAAAAAACGAACACATGGCGCGGCTGCGGGCGGCGTTCGATGCCGAGTTCGCAGACAATGAGATAGGCGGTCGGCATTACGACTGGGATGAGGTGAAAGCCGCGCTCTGGGGCGTTTTCGAGCATTTGCGGACCTACGTGGTCAACAGCAAGAGCGACGAGGTGCTGGATTTCGCAAAGTATGAAAAAGACGGCGCCGGCCTGACCGCTATCGCCGTCGGCGGTCTCAGTCTGTCACGCGGCCTCACCATCGAGGGGCTGACGATCAGCTACATGTACCGCAATACAAAGATGTATGACACGCTGATGCAGATGGGGCGCTGGTTCGGCTATCGGCCGGGCTACGAGGATGTCTGCCGTGTCTGGTTGCCGAACGATTCCATCAACTGGTACAAACATATTGCGCTCGCTTCGGACGAGCTTCGCCAGCAGATCACCCGGATGCGTCAGGCTGATATGAGTCCAAGAGATTTCGGACTCTACGTCAAATCCCATCCCGACAGCCTACTGGTCACCGCCGCCAATAAAATGCGGAACGGTGAAAAGGTCGTCCTCAATCAGAATTTCACCGGCCTCCTTGTCGAAAGCTACGACCTTCCCCTCAATACGGATATCAATGCCGAAAACGAGGCACTGATCGAAGAATACTGGCGGAACGGTTTCGGTGGCGCGATTGAAGACACGAGGCAGAAGGGATTGTTCATCCCGGATGTGGATATCGAGAAGATCGACGAGTTTCTGCTTCGCTTCAAGTCACATAAAGACGCAAGGCAGAGGAAGATAACTGCGGTAGAATATCTCCGGGCCATTTCGACGCAATATCCGAAAGGCGACGTTCTCCTGATCTCCAAGGGGGCGGTCGATTCTGACAGATTTCGCCTCGGGGCGCAGGAGCGGACGGCTGAAGATGCGGCGCCGGACAAATGGCGCGTTTCGGGGTATCGCGTTGCCAGCCGGGGCGACGAAAAGCTCGGCCTCACTCCGGAGCAGGTCGTGGCGGCCGAAAAGCTGGCGGCGCAGGACACGAAGAGCAGATCGAAGAGACCTTCGGACATCCATTATCGGGTGGTGCGCGACAAGCCCCTGCTCATGCTTCACGTTCTGGAGCCAACCGATAACGCGGAACTGGTGGGTTTCCGGGTTCCTGCATGGGGGCTGAGCTACCCTGATGGTCTGTACGGCGTCGAGATCGAAGTCATCGCCAACAAGGTCTGGATGGAGCAGATGTATGGATCGCTCGACGACGATCCTGCCGCCGACGAGGACTATGACGATGAGTAAGTCCGTGCCGTGGGACGGCATTCCGACCCCGGCGACTGACTTGAGCGTCCTTCGGGTAGCAGGAACCACCGGCATCCCGATCTACTGGGGGCGCGATTCCGGGGCGCAGTGCCTGTTGATCATGGAACTGGACGGCGATCACACCTTTCAGTTCCGGCGTGACACGGTCTCGCTGCACGGGATCGCCATCGATCTCCGCAACGGTGATGCCGCCGCGCGGCAGCGGCTGATCCTCACGCTTTCCCGCCATATAGATAGTGACCTTTTTCTCGGCCTCTGCGAGACGCTTGTTGGAAGTCTGAAAGATATTGGGGACTCCGCGACGGCGCTTGCTGTGGCCCTTGCTCATCTGAAACGCTGGAAGGCGTTTCTCGCTGGCCGGAATGCTCGACTGCTTTCACCTGAGGAGATGCGCGGCCTGTTCGGCGAGCTGCATGTCCTACGGATACTCTATAAGAACACCCTTGCTCAGGCGTCGGCGGTTGATGCTTGGTGCGGGCCGGAAGATTCTCATCAGGATTTCATTTTCGGCAACCGTGCCATCGAGGTGAAGTCGCTCTCGGGCCGTGAACGCAGCACCGTCCGCATCTCATCCGAAGATCAGTTTGAATCGCTCACCGATGAGCTGTTTCTACTGATCCAGCGCCTCAGCGACATGCCCGATGCCGAACAGGCCTTGTCGCTGAACGGGATCGTCGCTCAGATCGAAAGCGAGCTGACAGACGCCGAGGCTATCGAGCAGTTCGGTGATAAGTTGGCAAGCATGAGCTACGCACCGCTGGCTGAATATGACACGCCCCGCTTTGTCGTCGGTGGCCTTCAGGGATACCGCGTGACCGACAAGTTTCCGCGTCTGATACGGTCGGAACTACCACAAGGCATTACCAAGGTGTCTTACGACATTATGCTAGAGGCCATTGCGCCGTTCTCGTGCGACGAGACCGATTTGTTCAGGAGGCTCTGATTGGAAACCACTGCCGAAGAGTTTTTCCATGATTTCCGTCAGGATTTTCTGGCTGGGGCCGAAGCGAATGGCAGCTTTCTGCTTACCGAATTTATGGAGACCGTCTCACGCGAACTGACCGAGACGGGTTTCACGGAAGGCTTCGAGTTTGCTCATTATCGCGCGCAACGCGGGATGCGCGTGGACGGTTACTGGTTCAACGATGAAGGCGGCCTCGATCTGTTTGTGGCGGACTTCGACAACCGCACCGAGCTTGCCTCACTCACCCGTACGGAAGTGGATGCGGCCTTCAAACGTGTCACGAATTTCTTCGAGGCAAGCCTCCGGAAGAACCTGGCTGCTGATCTGGAAGTCACGTCGCCGGAATACGGCCTTGCGCGGCAGATCGCAGACAGAAAGGCGCTGATCCGGCACCTCAATCTGTTCCTTGTGTCGGAGCGCACGCTGAGCGACCGTATTCAGGCACTACCGGATTCCGAGAGCGCCGCTGTCCCGACAACCTACCACATCTGGGATATCTCGCGCCTTCACCGGCAACGCAGTTCGCGGGGCCACAAGGAGGCTCTCGACCTTGACTTCGAGGCCATGTTCGGCACAGGCATACCATGCCTCCCGGCGCATCTCGGGACCGATGCCTATCAATCTTACTTGGTCGTCATGCCTGGGGGCATTCTCTCCAAGCTTTACGAGAAATTCGGCGCACGGCTGTTGGAGCAGAACGTCCGCACATTTCTGCAGGCCAGAGGCAAGGTGAATCAAGGCATCCGGACGACGATCCTGACCGAGCCGGGGATGTTCTTCGCCTATAATAACGGTATCACCGCGACAGCGCAGAGCGTCCAGATGAAGCAGAGTGACGGCAGTCTCCAAATTATCCGGATCACCGACCTTCAGATCGTGAACGGCGGCCAGACTACAGCTTCGCTCTTCCATACGTGGCGGCGGGACAAGGCGGACCTTGCGCGCATATTCGTCCAGATGAAGTTGTCGGTGATCGACAGCGAGGAGAGCGAGAAGGTCGTCCCGCGCATCTCCGAATACGCGAACACCCAGAACCGGGTTCAGGCCGCGGACTTCTTTTCCAACCATGCCTTCCACATCCGCATGGAGGACTTTTCCCGGCGTTTGTGGGCTCCGGCAGGGAAAGGAGCGCAACGGGAGACGAAATGGTTCTACGAGCGTGCGCGGGGTCAATACGCAGACGCTCAGGCCAAGCTCACTCCCGGCGAGCAGCGCCGTTTCAAAGCCGAAAACCCCAAGCCGCAGATGTTCGCCAAGACGGATCTCGCCAAGTTCGAGAACGTCTGGGATGAGCACCCGAGATTTGTCAACCTCGGCGCGGAGAAGAACTTCGCCCGCTATGCTTCCCGCATCGGCAAGGAGTGGGACAGGTCGTCCGACGGCTTCAACGAGGCCTATTTCAAACGCGCAGTGGCGCGCGCGATCATATTCCGTACAACTGAGCGCATCGTGTCAGCACAACCCTGGTACAATGGTGGCTACCGAGCCAACATAGTTGCCTATACGCTGGCCGCTCTCAGCGAGCTCACGCGGCGGCAGGACAAAAGCCTCGATTTCCTGCGGATATGGACTGCGCAGGAAGTCAGCTCGTTGCTTGAAGGTGCGATCGCCGCAATCGCTCGCAACGTGAATGACGAACTGCTTCGTCCGCCTCTGGGCATTTCAAACATCTCCGAGTGGGCCAAGCGGGATACCTGCTGGACGCGGATGCAGGAGCAGATGGACCGTTTTGCCGCCTTGCTACCAGACGGTTTCGATGAAGAGCTGCTGTCACGTGAAGAGTATTTGACGGAAAAGCGGGCGGCGCGGAGTACCCAGAAGCTCGACAACGGCATTGAGGCTCAGACTCGTATTCTCGCCATACCGGCGACCAAGTGGACCGCTGTGCATGAGACGCTTGCTGCCAAACGTCTGCTGACGCCGAAGGAGATCGGCATATTGAATATCGCCATGCAGATGCCGATGAAAATTCCGACAGAAAAGCAGTGCTCCGTCCTGTTGGACACTATCGAGAAGGCACGAGCAGAGGGCATCAGCCTTGAGTGAACCCTCGCCTAACAATGATTCCATTTTGTGATTTCATAAGCATCGACTGCATGGCCTAACCGCATGGCACGAAGAACTACCGAGAGTGCGAATATCCCATGGACCGACGATGAGCTTCGGCGGTCGGTCGAAGTGTATGTGTTGCTGCTTCGTCTGCAGTTGCATGGTGGGGATGATCGATCCGAGCCGCTTGCACAGGCGTTGTTGAGTGCCGCTCTTGCCCAGAGGAACGACGCCGCGATCCGCTACCGGATGCGCAATATCTCAGCCGTAGTTCAAGAACTTGGCGCGCCCATCCTCAACGACTTCTCTCCCGCCGAAAGCGTCGGACGGCTCGTCCGTCCGAAAATCAAAACGATGTTGCTGGAAGATACAGACTTTGCTCGTATCCTAAAGCCCGGCGCTAGCGGAGAAGCTGGTGCGGCATCTAACGCACTCACCGCGCTTCGGATCCTCCGCGATCATATTGAAGACCTTGAATGTGAACTCGCATGGAGAGGGCACAACGGGCCACCCGATCAGGAAGATCACTATGTGGACCGTGGTCAGCTTCGCAACGCGCTGGAAGATATCGGGGCGATTGAAAGGGAGCTTGAGCAGCCTAATCCCGACACGGAGCTTGTAAAATCCCGGACTGCAAAATTGCTTGGTCTGGCGGCCACTTTCACGAAGTGGCTCGGAGCCCGGACGACCAAGTTCGTCGACGCCGCTTTGGTAGCGGCGGCTCCGGTGGCCGTCGCAAAGATGACGGGCCTGCTGCCGGCCTTGGTGAACGCCATCGAGGCGGTATCAAAAGCGATTGCCCATTAGGGAGATTTCACCATCAGAGACACGTTGAGTAAGCCGCAATGCCCATCGCGCGAAAGGATGGGGCCTAACGACCGTCGCGCAAGTCACGCCTCATGAGAACCAGTAACGCTAGAGGTCCTCATGCTACAATCAACTGTAGGGCAAATTTTTCTGACGTACTGATGCTATCCAAGGTTTTCACTAAATAGGTTTTGAAACAACTCGCTACACATACGGAGAGACTTCCCATGAGCGACAGCAAAACCTTTTCTGTTAATCCATTGAACCCTGTTTGGAACCAAAACGATATTTTTTACTTGGCCGTCTATTTACATCATCTAAATGAAGCTGGAAGAGCGCTTGCCGAGCATCTCGAAGCGTGTGGCGAAGTAACCCTCTATACGTTTCGCGGCCAGAAGCTGATCAGCTTCTGGGATTTGAACGACTACCTATCATGTGGCTTTGAGCCAGGAGCCCTTTGGGTAGATCTTCGAGAACTTGCTAAACAGGGTGAGGTTACAGGCTTCAAAAGTGCCCGGGCTGCCTAGGCAGCCCCAATTAAGCACATTCCAAACATTGCAATGCTGAAGGAATGTTTGGGATGTGCTTTGCCGACCATATTACGAAATCAACACGCCAGCCCCTTATGGGCTCCAGCCCCCTAACCGCTCCCAAGCAAACAGGGCAACAGGATCACAAGGCCGAAGGGCATCGGTAGAAAGCGGTCTCAAAGCCGCAGGAGTGGGCTCCGGGTTGCCCCGTCCCACAGATAGGCCATTTCGTACAGGATTGAGCGAGGTGGCCACGTCCGCGTCAGATAAAGCAGCGCATAAAGGCCGACAGCCTGACCCCGGCCTCCCTGTCAAAAGGTTGCGTTTCAGTCCAACGGCTCACCGATCCCGGCTCCGAGGTTCGGAAAGGTTCCGTAAAGCTTTGCCCGCTTGGCAAAGCTTTGCCCTCTTCGAGGCAAACACGGTCTACCGAAACCCTCACCAAGGTTCGGTAACCTAGAAACAAAAATAAACCTTAGAGGCGCTAACTAAACAGCGCCTCCCACCATGCCAGAGAAACTGCTCGCTACCTGCTCAGAGCTTCAGAAGCCGAGCGGCAGGGCCTCAAATATGCTCCCCTCATCCGACAAGGTGACGGGTTTGATCCGAAAATAATCCAGGAGGCGAAGCCCAGTTGTTTTAGCTCCGCCTCCTGACCGGAGCTGAGTACAATCAGACCGGTGTCAGCCGGAATAAGTAGAGCGCGACAAATATGGCCAGAGCCCATTGGTCGAGTATGCCTCGGTTGCAGCCTTAGCCGCTTTCGTCCCGATTTACCCAATAAAAACAAAATTTTGGCAGGAGGACCCTGTTTTTGGGCTCCTTCCTGCCTGTTTTTGCCTACGGGACCTAGATGCTGCTCAAGGCAAGAATGGCTTGGACAATCTCGCCGGGGGCACGCGCCCGCGCCGCCATATCCCGTTCATGTTGCCCTCGCTGGTATTCTGTCGCCGTAAAAAGCTCGTGGAGTGGTATGGTCGTAAAGGACAGCGGCGCCTGATAGGATGCCTCTTTCTGCCTGCCACCGCCAATCGTGCGCGATATACCTGCTCGACCGAATGGGATAATGCCGCCTTTCTCAGTCCTGAGCTTCAATGCCTAGCACAAGAATATTGGAGGCAGCCATATGCCTCGATGATCCTGGTCCTGCATCATCGTGTAAGGGTGGAGTGACTTGGAGCAATACGCAAACCACTTCCATTGGCTAATTATTGACGGCGCCCGGAATTCGACAAGGCAAGCTTCACTTCGATACACATCGCCGGGGGTCATGGCACGAGGCGCTAGCTTGGATAGATAAGTGATCAACCAGTCCTCGAAGCCCGCAAATTCTTTTCGAGTCGCGCTGCCATCGCGCCTCATCCTCGCCTGCCCTTTATATTCCCTAGGTATCACCAGGCCTAAGTGGACATGAAGGCCGTTCTTCTCAGATCGCTCCCATACCCACCAAATCATTTGTTCGAGGCCACGTTCCTCATGCCAGGACCTCAAAGACTTTTGGAGTTTCTTGAACGCGCCATGGGTATCCTCATCGCTGGAAAGTCCTAGCGGGCCGAAGACAATCGTCACTGCAACGTTAAAGATATGGCCCTGCCTATTTGCGAAGGAGATCCCGTTCAAGAGCGGATTCCAATCGTCGGAACTCATGAACTCCCGGGCATCCAGCTTAGGTAGATTCAAGCCAACCGAGGCTGGGGGCGGCAAGCTCGGGCCTGAGGCGGGGCGCCCCTTTACAAGCGGCCAGAGATAATGGCGGACCTCATCTACCGTAGCCCAGAAAAAACGATCATTTGGATGTCCAACGCAAACGTGCACAAATCCTCTAGTATCTTCCGGCGGAGGACAATCTTCGCGGGCGAGAAGGACAGACAGCCACCATTGGACTTCATACGAAGGGAATAGCCCTACGTTGAAATATCGCTCGCCGAATTGGATCGACTGACTCAATTCAATGAGGACACCATCTACAAGGCTCATATCATCAGCGACGACCTTTAGCTCTCCGAACTCTGGATCGTCGTCGGACCGAACCAAGCGGTTCAAGAACAAGTTGGGGTTGGTAGCGGGGGCCAACGTACCCCCATCGTTCCTTGGGCAATTTTCGAAGTTTATCAGCCCGCCCGTTCGCATGAACCAGGCATTGTGCTCCTTATCGCAGTGAGCAAGTTCACAGAGAAAGTCGTCAGATTGTTCGATGTCGAGGTGCACGGCACCGCTCCATATTTGGACGCGGGCACGACGCCCGCTTATCTATTTGGTGAGCAGGGCTGTGGATAAGTTACTTTGGAAGGTAACTTTTTTACGCTGATGCCAATTCGACACACTCACTTCATCCGAGATGGGCAGCTTCCTGGCATCCAAGCGAGAAGCATTTTTTGCAGATATGCTTCTTTTCAAATGGCGAATGACCTTTGGCGGGACTGTATAGAAGCGCCAGCCCCCTATGGGCCCGAAAACCCTCTCCAAGGTTCGAGAGGGGGACAAAGGGATCTCCCTGCACCGGAAGCCAGAACGTCAACTTTCCGGGGTCGAGATGACCTCCTTGATCACTTCCACTGGATCTAGCTTCACGATCGCGCAGAGATCGACGAGCTCGACAATGTCGAGACGACGTCCTCCACTCTCAATACTGGCAACGTGCGACTGAGACCTGCCCAAGCGGGTACCCACATCCTCTTGCGTAAGCTTTGCCCGCTTTCGGGCGGCAACAATCAGATTAATGACCCGCCGATAACGGTTTGTGTGAATTGTCTTCATGGGAGCCCGGCCACCTGGACCAAGCTCTTCCCCTAAGGTCGATATCCGGTTATCAGAAAATCAGGTAAACTGTTTTGGCCCTGGGCTGAATAGAGCTTCAGGAAGGTCTCTGTCTGATGAAGAAGCAGGTCTTAAAACTCTCAAGGCTCCTGGTAGGAGGTCTCTTTTGTCTCGCTGGCCTCAACCCGGCGCATGCACAAACCTCAGGTCCAGCCAAAAGGTTTGCAACTTTCCCGGTAGAGTCGATGAATTGGTGTAATGCGACGGCCGACGAGTTCCGCCAGAGGGTACCTGACTCAAAAGTCACCAAAGCGTTCGCGATCCCCAATCAACTTAGCATCATCACTGCATACTGGATCGATACTTCCGATAACGCCTCTATCGCTCTCATCTGCTTCGACAACACGGCACTCGTATTGGGCCAGAAAAATCCTCGGCCCACGAGACGTGCACCCTATGGGGTAGATGTATCGCGATATGGTCCGAAGTGTCGCCATCCCGAGCGCGGGGAAATCTTTCGGCAGGACAAGGACCACACGATTTTCTGGACCCGAGACATTAATTCAGACGCCATAACGATCTGCATTCCCGGCGTGACGTCCATAGAGCTGTCGAGATACTGGTCATGACCTCTCGGAAGTTTCTGAAAATCGCCGTCCTCACCGCATATCTGGCTTGTCCCTCAAGTTCAGCACTGGCGGAAGGCCTCGAATTCCGAGCCTATAAGGACCAGAACATATTCTGGTGCGTCAAGGAGGCTGTTCGGCTGAATAACGAGGATGGCGGATCCTTCGTTTCAACGATGTCGCCACTGTTTGAGCGGGTAATTCCTGATCCACGGGACATTGAGGCTGACGGTATCTACGGCATCTGGGTGTCCCACCCGGATGGGAGCCTTACAGCCTTGATTTGTACGAAGAATCTAGCCTTCAAGATCAAGAACCATACACCCGCTCAAAGTCGTTTCCCTGATCATGCTCGCACTTACACCGAGCTGAACACAGCGGGCTGTATTGTGCGCCCCTTCAATTCACCTAATGGGAGCGCTCAGATCGCTTTTGAAAACGAGCAGCTTCAAGTGTCTTGGATCAGTCACATCGGCGGGCGAACCGCCCGATCCGACTCAATTCAACTTTGCATCGGAGGCTTCAACCGCGTCCGGCTGCTGTAAATTTTGAAGGAGTTTACTCGCACCCCAATGCTCCGAATGCACATGAGCAACCGGAGTAGGACCATGCCAGACTTTGAAAATCCAATCTTACGCCTGCCCATCATCCCGGCGGACATCCTGAAAAGGCATAAGGTACTCGAAGAGTACGATACGCGCTTTCGAGCGAGCGCTCGCCTTCTCCAGGCCCTCTGGCGTCAAGACCAAGACCTGCCTATCGGCTCATACGCGACTCAATCAGGAGAACGCCGTAAGCTGGGCTCCCGGATTACGACGAGTGCTGGACGATCCGGCGCCAACTTCCTTCATCCTGACATCGCCAATCTCGTAAGGCATCAAGTGGCTTATCGAGAGGTAGGTGCCCTCATCGACGAGCAACGGCTCTATATGAACCTCCTCTCCTCGATGCCGCTCACCTTCAATCTCTTCGGCCCTATGGCCTTGGATTTGGAGCTTGCAACCCGCACCCTCCACGCCATCTGCCCGGATCTGTCCAGTGCGACTGTCACTGAAGTCCTATTCGAACACTCACCTGGTCGCGGGAACCCCAACCTGACGGGAGATTACACCGCATTCGATGTCTTGCTGGCTTATGAGGGACAAAGCGGCCGAAGAGGCTTCATCGCCGTGGAGGTGAAATATTCGGAAGCCATGACCGAGCCTTCTCGGCCGATCAAGCCACGCTATGATGAGCTGAGCGCAGTCTCGAAATTTTTCATCGACCCTGAAAGTCCTGCTCTGCGCACCAATCCGCTTCAGCAGCTCTTTCGAAGCCATCTGCTAGCATATGCGATGTTGACACGCGGCGACTATGACGAGGGCCGCTTCATCGTCATCGCACCGTCCCTGAACCATCAGGTGCAAACGGCTATCGGAACCTATCGTTGTCAGCTCCTTGAAGCAGCAGAAAGCCCGCTCTCGTTTGGCGCAGTCACTTTGGAACGGGTGATCGAATGCCTCAATCATGCCGGAGAGCCCGAGCATGCGGCAGTCCTTCATAAGCGCTACTGCGACTGGCACCGCGTGGACCAGGAAGTGAAATCTGAACTCGTTGCCCAGAGTCGGCTTTGGCAAAGGCCGACCGCACTCCGCCGGAAGCGAAAGCAAGCGGTATCGGAGGCACGAGCCTCATGACAAGCCTCTTCACGGCTACACAAAGACTGAGACTTCTCGCCAATGGTGAGAAGTCCTCGAAGGACGAAGGATTCGATCCAAAGCCGGTGGTGAAGCTCTTCACTCCAAGTGCAGGGGCTATCTGGCTGCTGAGCGAGCTTAATCCATCAGACCAGGGCCGGGCCTTTGGCCTGTGCGACTTGGGCCTCGGCTGTCCTGAGTTGGGCTACGTGTCCATCTCGGAGTTGGAAGGACTCCGCCATACACTGAGGGCTGGTGTCGAGCGGGATAGATCATGGCAAGCAGTGAAAACACTTTCTGCCTATGCGGATGAAGCAAGAGCCCATGGAAGGATCATGGCATGAATCTACGCACACTCCCTCATCACCAGTCGGGGCAGAACGGCAGGGCACCGTTGCTCTATGTCATTCCTCTGATAATGCCCGCTTTCGTTGGGATCGAGACAGCCGAGGCTCGTCCTCAATGCCCGACCGGCCTGTCTGCAAAAACATGCAAAGCCGCATTAGCGGAGGCCGCTCAGATCGAGACTGAGTTAGAGGGCGTAAACGTGTCGGATAGCTTCGCGAAACAGCTGCAACATGCACCCGAGGAGCGTTTCAGGAACAGCCCTTGCTACTATCGCATCCGGCCATCTTTAGAGGTGGAGATCACACGTTGCAAAAGCCGATGAGGAGATCCTCAAGTTCTAGCTAAAGACCAAGTTTCGGAATCTTCTTAAGCTCCCTCAGCAGCGCCTCAACCGGAAACTCCCCGTATCCGTCGCCCACGGTCCTCCGCTGGTGCCCGACGAGCGCATCCACGATGTCGGGAGCAAGGCCATGCCTGCGGCCCATGGTCTTGAATCGGTGGCGCCAGGAATGGTTGGGCGAGATCCGGGTGTCTTTCAAGTCGAGGGATCGGACCCAACGACCGATGACTTTCGTGCCGTTACCTCCTCGCTTGCCGAACTTGTCCGGGTTCAGCTTCGGGAAGAGAGGGCCGGATTTGATCGTGCGGACGTAATCGAGGAAGCCGCTCTCGATGATGGCCGGGTGGAGCGGAACGATGCGTTCGGAACTGAGGGTCTTGAGCGATCCTGCGTCCGGGTCGATCTTCATGCAGTTGATGCCCTCGGCCTTCACGATGTCCTCGGCACGGAGCTGGCAGATTTCCGAAACGCGGGCTCCCGAATAGGCGCAGAGCCACGGCACCCAGCGGCGAACCGGATTGGTTTCGGCCTGGGCAGCTTTCAGGACGATCTTGGCTTCCTCATCCTGGTAGCTGCGTTTGCGCTCGCCGGCCTTCGTCTTCACGTCGATGACGATCCGCTCGGCGGGGTTTTCCTTGAGGTGGTGGTTATCGACGGCCCAGCGGAGGATGGCGCGCACGGGCGCGAGCTTCGCGTCCCGGATCGTCTTGGGCCGGAGGTTCGCCGCGATGAGGGTGTTCTTCCAGCTCACCAGATCCTGAGCGGTGATCTGGGCGGCGTCATCGTGCTTGAGGAACGCCTTCAGCTCCTTGAGCACCCGCTTCCACTCATAGACGGTCTTTTCGGCAGGGCGCTTCTCGGCTGACCAGCCCTTAACGAGATCATCGAAGCTGACGGGCTTCTGAGCGGCACGTGGCGATGCTGAGGGAACGATGATCGGTGCGTTCGATGCGGGAACGAAAGCATCCTGCCCATAGTCGCCCTTGGCGAACTGAGCGAGCTTGAGGCAGGCTCGCTGGATAGCCGCACCGATGGCCTTCGCCAGTCGCTCGTGGCTCTCCTCATCCAGAATCAGGCCTTTTGCTTGAGCAAGAGTCTTGGCTTCTTCGCGGCACAGAAACTCGTGGGCGCGGTGCTGATTGAGCGCAGGGTCGCCCATCAGACGCACTTCGAGCGGTGTGTTGAGATCGAACGATGAGGATTTCCAGAGATCGTCGCCGATGTCGGTGTTCCAGGCGGTCTGCTGGCTCGGGTTGTCCCGGTGGGCTGCAAGCCAACTATCGTGAACCGCCTGGGCAAGCTCATGGGCCTCCCGCTCGGAAGTGGTCCTGGGACCGGCGCGCAGGTTTTCCCATTGCGCGTCCAAATCGGTCAGAGCCTTGACGTGCTCTCGTTTCGCCGTTTCAGGGTCTTTGGTCTTGAGGCTGAGCTTGATCTCGCGCTTGCCGACGATAGGCCGGAGGTCGTCCGGGACGCCTCTGCGAAGCCAGTAGATTCCGGTCTTGGGATGTTTCCAGGGACGCGACATCGAAAGGGCCATTTGTACCACCCGTTTGTACCACTCGGGCAGTCTGAAGCCTTGATTTACCTGGATTCGTTTGCGGATCAACCACTTAGAGGGTTGATGGTGCCCAGGAGAGGACTCGAACCTCCACGGTGTTACCCGCTGCTACCTGAAAGCAGTGCGTCTACCAATTCCGCCACCTGGGCATGCCTTGCGGCAAGGGCATCCGTTTACGGCGAGCGGGGCTTCTCGTCAATCGGTGAAAATGCGCGTTCTTGCATTCGGCCGCGCTTGACCCCTTCACAGGGGCCGGACGTTTGACTAGAGACGTTTGAAAATTCGGCTTTTGCCGGAATCAGACGTCCTGGAGCATGGGTTTTGGAGCATGGTCCGGGAAGGGTCTTAAAAAGGCCATGCCAACTCTTAAGCCCGCAGGAGGCTTTTTCATGATCGGCGCCATTCGCACGCCCGCCCAGCAGCTCGTTACGGTTTTCGGCGGCTCGGGCTTTCTTGGCCGTCACGTCGTGCAGGCGCTCGCCAAGCGCGGGTACCGTGTGAGGGTGGCGGTGCGCCGGCCTGATCTTGCGAATTTCCTCCAGCCGCTCGGCACCGTCGGCCAGATTCAGGCCGTGCAGGCAAACCTGCGCGATCCCGCCTCCATCGCCACCGCCGTGAAGAACGCGGACGTGGTCGTTAACCTCGTCGGCATCCTGCAGGAGAGCGGCCGCCAGGGCTTCGACATCCTGCAGGCTCAAGGGCCGGCCCGCATCGCGAGCGCCGTCGGCCGTGAGACCCGAATCATTCACATCTCGGCCATCGGGGCCGATGAAAAGTCCGAATCGGCTTACGCCCGCTCCAAGGCCGAGGGCGAGAAGGGCCTCCTCGCCCTGCGGCCCGACGCCGTGATCGTGCGGCCCTCGCTGATGTTCGGACCGGGCGACAGCTTCTTCAACCGGTTCGCGGCTCTTGCCCGAGCGCTGCCCGTGCTGCCGCTTGCGGGCGCGGACACCACCCTTCAGCCGGTCTATGTGGGCGATGTCGCCGAGGCCATCGCCAAGGCGGTGGATGGTGCGGTGCCGGGAGGCAAGATCTACGAGTTCGGCGGGCCGGAGAAGCGGACCTTCCGCCAGCTCGTGCAATATGTTCTCGACGTCACCGAGCGCTCCCGCCTGATCCTGCCCCTGCCGAACGCCATCGCGCGGCTGCAGGGCAGCATCCTGGGCTTCCTCGACAGGCTGACCCTCGGCCTGATGCCCGATGAACTGGTGATGACCCGCGATCAGGCGATCCTTCTCGAGCGCGACAACGTGGTCTCGGAGGCTGCGATCAGCGAGGGGCGCACCCTCCAGGGCCTCGGCATCTCGCCGACCGCTATCGAGGCGATCGTGCCCGCTTATCTCGTACGCTTCCGCAAGACCGGCCAGTTCGACCTCAAGCGCAATACAGCGGCTTAAAAAAGCGCCTCAGCCGTTTCCGATCCGCGACGGCGCGGGGCGTGCGTTCAGGCGCGCCTCGGCAGCGAGGCGCTTGTGCACATGCACCATCATCGCGACGCCGAAGAGCGGCGTTAAAAGGTTGAGGACGGGCACCATCACGAGGCCCGCGATCACCGCGCCCGCGGCAAACACCGTACCGCGATTGGCCACGCGCAAGCGCGCGGCCTCCGGCAGGGAGTGGAAGCGCCCCGCCGCGAGCTCGAAATATTCCCGGCCCAGCAGATAGGCATTGGCGGCAAAGAACACGACGATGTTCACGCCGGGGATGAAGAACAGAAGCAGCGCCGCGAGATTGACGAGAAGCGAGAGCCCGGCGAAGCGCAGGCCGTAGAGAATGGCGCGCCCGAGCGGCAGCGCCTGCCCCGGCGGATCGACGGGAAAATCGCTTCCCTCCACCACCTCCGCCACATCGTCGAGAAAGTAGCCCGCGACGATGGCCGAAACGGATGGCAACAGATAGGCAAGCGCGATGAAGAGCCCCGCGCCGGCGAGGAAGAACGCGAGGCCGTCGAGGATCGGATAGGTAGCGCTCAAGGAGTGGCCGTCGAGAAAGGCACTGAAGAACCGCGTGAGTGCGAACCACACCAGCGCGAGCAGCGCGGCGGTCAGCGCCAGCGACTTCCACAAGATGCGCCGCAACGCGGGCGACAACACCTGCCGCCATGCCGCATAGGCCGCCTGAATCAGCAATCCATCCTCCATCCTCAAAACGAAAGGGCCCCTTTGAGATCGCGCGGACTTTACATATGAACGGTGAGCCCGCAAGGCGAGGGGAGATGTCGATAATGTTGCCTGTTTCCGTTCCCGCCCTTGCGCCGGTGCCGCACGACCCGGACGTGGTGATCGTCGGAGCGGGCTCCGCCGGCATCGCCGCCGCCCGCCGCCTGATCGCGGCAGGCGCGCGGGTCGCGATGCTGGAGGCACGCTCCCGCATCGGCGGACGGGCGGTGACGACGGCAATCCGCGGCCATGCCCTCGACCTCGGCGCGCACTGGCTTCACAACGGGCCGATCAATCCGCTGGTGCGGCTTGCCCGCGCACGGAAGGAGCGCCTGCGCCTTGCGCCGCAGGAAAGGCACCTCTTCATCCACGGGCGGGAAGCGGGCCGCGCGGCGCGGGCCGAAAGCGGACGAGCGTTCGCCATTGCCGAACGCGCCTTGACCCTCGCAGCGCGAGACCCGAAAGACCGACCCGCCGCCAGCGCGCTGCCAATGCTCGGGCCTGCCGGCCGGGAGGTTCGAGCGATTCACGGCCTCATCTCCGGCCGCCCTTTCGATGAGGTGAGCCTGCATGACGTGCCCGACATGGATTATGCGGACAACTTCTTCATCGCGGGCGGGCTCGGCGCTTACATCGCGCGGCTCGCCGAGGGGCTGCCGGTTGCATTGAACAGCCCTGTCACGGAAATCGCCTTCTCGAAACAGGGCGTCTCCATCACGACGGCGAACACGAGGCTTTCGGCAAAAGCGGTTCTCGTCACGGTGCCGATGGCGGTGCTGCAAACGGGCGCAATCCGCTTCTCACCCACTCTTCCCGCAACGCACGAGGCCGCGATCCACGGCTTCACACAAGGCGTTTACGAGCATGTGGTGCTGCATTGGCCGAGCGCGCCTTTTCGCGGGGCGGACAGGCTCGCCCGCCTGAGCGGAGGCCGCCGCGAGCCGCCGGGACTTTTGACGGCAATCGACAACACCCCGTTCCATTTCTTCGAGCTCGACCAGCCTTATGCGGCGGCGCTCGATGGGCGCGATACGGATGCCCCGGCGCGGCTCGTGCGCGCGGTGCTCGGCGAGCATTTCGGGCATCGCGCGATCCGGGATCTCACCGTCTGTGCCGACACGCGCTGGCGGCACGATCCGTGGTCGCGCGCCTCATGGGCGGTGGTGCCGCCGGGCCTCGTGGGCAACCGGGACATTCTGAAGGCATCCGTCGACGGCAGGCTCTGGTTTGCGGGCGAGGCCCTTTCCCGCGCGCAATGGGGCACGGTCGGCGGCGCGTGGGAAGAAGGCGCGAGAGCAGCGGGAGAGATTGCCGGAAGCCTTGCCTTGAAAAGCTGAGCCCCCGGCAAGATTAGCGTGATTATTGCGGCTTCAGGGTCTCGGCGATCAGTCGCAGGCCCAAAGCGCCCATCACCGCGCCGGCGGCACGGTCGATCCAGGTCTTGGAACCGAGATAGACCGCGCGAGGACCGCTGGCGGAAAAGGCCACCGCGACCACCGCATACCAGAGCGCTTCCACCAGAAAGATCAGCGGCGGCAACACCGCGATCACCCAAAGCGGCGCGGCGGCGGGCAGCAGGGCGGCGAAGATGCTGGCATAGACGACGGCGGTTTTCGGGTTGCTGACCTGCGTGACGAGCGCCACGGAAAACGCACGCAGCATCGATGTCGGTTCGACATTGTCCGTTGAGACGGTGAGAGGCGCTGCCGCACCGCGCCAGATGCGGATGCCGAGATAGACGAGATACGCGCCCCCTAACAGCTTCAGGCCCAGATAGAGCCACGCCACCTGAGACAACAGCGCGGTGAGGCCGAGAAGCGCGAGGGTGCCGAAGAAGGCCCCGCCCAGCCCCATGCCGAGCGCGGCGGCAAGACCGTCGCGGCGCGAACCGGCAATCGAAATTCTGGAGACGAGAACGAAGCTGGGACCGGGGCTGATGGCGCCGATCAGCAAGGCGCCGAGAATGCTCACGAGGATGGTTGTCGCGGCCATAGGCGAGGACTCCTTTGGAGTTCGTGGGGTGCCCAGGCGAGCGGCGCTGCAACGATCCGCGCTTCCCGATGGAGATCCATCTTTCCTCGCCAGTCACGCGGATGAGGAAGTGTAACTTTAAAATATGCAGCGGCAAGATGAATTGCGGGCACCAAGATGCCTTGCGGCACATTGTGTCGGCCTGTGCGTTTTCCATCGCGGATCTCAACACTAGCGCGAAGGACGACCGTCGATGACACAAGACCGTTCCGGCATGAGACGCCGCACGGTGCTGCTGGGCGCAGCGCTTCTCCCGACCTTTGCGAAGCCGTTCCTTTCCGCGCCTGCGTCGGCACAAGCGAGCGATCCCCTGCCGTCCTGGAATGACGGAGCGGCAAAGCAGGCGATTCTGGATTTCGTGCGGACAACGACCGATCCCGCGAATCCCGGCCATGTCCCACCGGACGAGCGCATCGCAACCTTCGATCAGGACGGCACGCTCTGGGTCGAGCATCCCGTCTACACGCAGGTGATCTATTGCTTTGATCGTATTCCGGGCGTGGTGGCGCGAAAGCCTGACCTCGCGCAAACGGAACCCTTCAAGACCGTTCTCTCCGACGGTCTGGGTGCGCTGACGAAGCTCTCGACGCCGGATCTGGAGAAAATTGCCGCCGCAGCCCTGAGCGGCATGAGCGTGGACGATTTCCGTGCCGACGTGCAGCGGTGGCTGGAAATCGCTGTCCACCCGCGTTGGAAGCGCCGTTATACCGATCTCGTTTATCAGCCCATGCAGGAGCTTCTGCACGTCCTGCGAGACAATGGTTTCAAGACCTGCATCGTGACCGGCGGCGGGCAGGATTTCGTGCGTGCCTATGCCGGGCGGACTTACGGCATCCCGCCCGAACAGGTCGTCGGCAGCGCGGGCGAGACCGCGTTCGGCTATGCCCCGGACGGCAAGCCCCGCCTCACCAAGGAGGCGAAGCTTCTTCTCAACGACAACGGACCCGGCAAGCCCGAGAACATTGATCTCATGATCGGCCGCCGCCCCGTCGCCGCGTTCGGCAATTCGGACGGCGACCGGGAGATGCTTGAATGGACCACCGCCGGATCCGGCAAGCGCCTCGGCATGCTGGTCCTGCATGACGATGCCCACCGCGAATACGCCTACGGCCCTGCCGCCGGCCTGCCCGCCAGCAAAATCGGTGCTTTCTCGCAGGCGCTTTACGATGAAGCGAAGGGACGCAACTGGCCGGTAATCAGCATGAAGAACGATTGGAAACGAATCTTTTCGTTCGAGATGTGAGCCGCCTTTGCCTCGCGCGGATGCTCGTCGTTAGAGGCGGCGCAGAACCATTTCCGTAAATGCGGCGACAGCCTCGGGCCCGGCAAATTCCAGGTAAAGGTAAGGTTCGATCAGCTCGAGCTCCATGAGCATGAAGCCGTCGGGCCGAATGATACCGTCGACGCGGGCGTATCCGGGACGCTCGGGGGCCGCTTCGAGATAGCGGCTTGCTGCCTGAACGATGCGCTGGTCAACGGCGACGGGTTCGAAGGAAACGCCGTACTGAATGTTCGCCCGCCATTCTCCGGGGCCCGGCTGCCGGCGCACCGCATGCGAAAACACCCCGTCGATAAAGGTCAACGTCGTCTCGCCGTTTGAACCGATATCGGGTTGGTATTCCTGCAGGAGCACATCGCGGCCGTTAAGGCCGGCCAGATCCCACTCCGCCCGGTCGGCCCATGCCAGCTTTGTCACGCCGTAGCCGCTTTGGCCTGAAACCGGTTTCAGAACCGCAACGTCCCACCCTCGAGCGGCCATCTGCCGTTCGACCGCCTGCCGGTCCACCTTCGGCAGCAAGCACGTTGCGGGGACCGGGAGGCTCCGGGCGGCAAGGTCGAGCAGGTACGTCTTCCGGAAATTCCAGCGCAACGTCTCGGGCCCGTTGCAGAGCCGCGCGCCCATGGACACGATCTCGTCGATCCATTGCAAAAAACGATCCGGCTCATCGTGATAATCCCAGCAGCAGATGGGCAGCACGAGGTCGGCCTCGGCAAAGACTTTAGGATCCGTCGTCTTCCAAGGCGCATGAGCCACATCGCGCCCCGCCGCGTGCAGGGACTCGATGAGCAGTTTCAGGCTCGGTGTCGGATGCGGATACTCGCCGCAGGTTCCGATCAGGATCACAGCATGCTCGGCAGGACGCGGTCCGGCGGCTTGTGACCGTCGATGAAGGCCTTGATGTTGACGATGACCTTCTCGCCCATGTCGATGCGGCCCTCATAGGTCGCCGAGCCCATATGCGGCAGCAGCACCACCTTGTGCTGCTTGGCGAGTTTCACGAGGCGCGGATTGACGGCAGGCTCCTCCTCGAACACGTCGAGGCCGGCGCCCGCGATGGCGCCGCTTTCCAGCAAGCGCGTCAGCGCGGCCTCGTCGATGATTTCGCCGCGCGCGGTGTTCACGATGATCGCAGTCGGTTTCATCAGCTTGAGGCGGCGCGCCGAGAGCAGATGATAGGTCGCGGGTGTGTGCGGGCAGTTGACCGACACGATGTCCATGCGCGCCAGCATCTGGTCGAGGGATTCCCAATAGGTCGCCTCCAGCTCGGCCTCGATCTGCGGCGGCACGTGGCGACGGTTGTGGTAGTGGATCTGGAGCCCGAAGGCCTTGGCGCGACGCGCGAGCGCCTGGCCGATGCGGCCCATGCCGACGATGCCGAGGCGCTTTCCGGTGATGCGGCGGCCCAGCATCCAGGTCGGCGACCAGCCGGACCACTCGCCGGACTGCATCACCTGCGCGCCTTCCGGAATGCGGCGGGCGACGGCCATGATCAGAGCCATCGTCATGTCCGCCGTATCCTCCGTCAGCACGCCCGGCGTGTTGGTGACGGTAATGCCCTTCGCATGGGCGGCGGCCACGTCCACATGGTCGATGCCGTTGCCGAAATTGGCGATGAGCTTCAGGTTCGGGCCCGCCTCGGCGATGATGCCAGCATCGATCTCGTCGGTAACGGTCGGCACCAGCACATCGGCGCCTTTGACCGCCTCCACCATCGCCTCGCGGGAAAGGGGCTGGTCATCGAGGTTGAGGCGCGTGTCGAAAAGCTCGCGCAGGCGCGTCTCGATCGCGTCAGGCAACCGCCGGGTGACGACGACGACAGGTCTTTTCTTCATCTCGAGGCCCCGATGTCGAAAAACCGAGAAGGGCTTTCGCGCGTCTTCACGCGCTCTTAACCCCGGATCGGCCAGTAAGGCGGCGAGCCGTCGCGTGGCGCGGCCCGTCACGCTTCTCTACCAGAGGCGTGACGTTAGACAAACCCGATGCAAAGCCCAATGCGCAAGATCGCCTTCACGCTCCTCTTCCCGATTTTGCTCCTGACCGCCTTGAGCGCCCTGCCTGCCGCGGCGCAGGAGCTGCCGGGAGGCCGCAGGGGCACGGGCCTGCCGGTCCCGCGCTATGTCAGCCTCAAGACCGACCGGGTGAACCTGCGCGAGGGCCCCTCCAAGGACCACCGCACTGCCTGGGTGTTCCAGCGCGCGGGCCTGCCGGTGGAAATCATCGCCGAATATGAAACCTGGCGGCGCATCCGCGATTCGGAGGGCACGGAAGGCTGGGTGCTGCACTCCCTGCTTTCGGGCCGCCGCACGGTGCTCATCATGCCATGGGCCAAAGACCGCACTCCCATCCCGCTTCTCTCCCGCCCCGACGACAAGGGCGACACGGTCGCCCAGCTCCAGCCGGGCGTGATCGCCAACATCAAGGAATGCACCGGCAGCTGGTGCCACATCCAGATCGCTCTGGAGCGCTCCCGCGACGTGGACGGCTATATCCGGCAGGACAAGCTGTGGGGCGCCTACCCCAATGAGAAGGTGGAATAGCCCTCAACGCTTTCCACTGAAGCCTCCGTCCCTATCGACGAAAGACACACCGAATGACGCTTTCCTTAAGCTTCACCAAGCTGCTCCCGATCCTCGCCCTGATCCTCGGCATCGGCTCTCTGATCGCGCCGCGCTTTCTCAACATCTTCGTGGCGATCTTCCTGATCGTCTACGCGCTCGTGGGCTTCGGCCTACTGCGCTAGACCTTGAGATCGCATGATCCGGGCGAACAACCGGTGTCCACTTGTTCTGATCATGCTCTAAAGGCTACTCGCTCGACTTGTTGCTGCGCTGCATGCCCTCCATCAGGCGTTTCTGATCCTCGGGCGTGAGCTTTGGACGGTTGAGATCGATCGTCACCTTGTTCAAGGTGCCCGTGAACTTGAACGGCACCTGATAATCCTTGTCGTCGACCGGCGTGCCGGTGTCGGAGCCGATGTCGAGGGATTCGTCCCATTGCAGGATGAGCGGGATCGTGCGCTCCATTTTCTGCGTCGCGACCACCTTGTCGTCCACCTTGAGCACCCCGGTGGCGCTGCGGCCGAGGCCGCTCATGCTATTGAAGGCGAGCGTGCCGAAACCGAGCCCGTCATAGGTGAGCTCGAAGACAAGCGTGTGCTTGCCGGGAGAGAGCGCATCCTTGCCTTCCCAGCGCACGCGCTCCAGATCCACGAGGTTCCACACGTAAACCGGCTTGCCCTTGTTGAGGTAGAAGCCGTGGCCGCCGAAACGGCCGCCTTGCGTGATGAGCATACCCTCGGCCCCGCCCTGCGGCACCTCGATCTCCGCCGTGATGCGGTAGGACGTGCCGAGGAGCTGCGGCGCGTCGCCCATCGGAATTCCGATCAGCGGACCTGAATAGGTGAAGCTCGATCGCCCGGCCGTCACGCTCGGGCGGGGCGTGACCATGCGGGTCGCAATCGAGTTGTCGAGCGGCAGAACCTGATACTTCGCGGCCTCGACCAGAAACAGCTCCTGCATCTGCCTCAGCTTCGCCGGATTGGCCGCCGCGACGTCGTTGTTCTGGGTCCAGTCCTTGGTGAGATCGTAAAGCTCCCACTTGTAGCCGTTCGCCACGTCGGGATTGGGGGTGGAGGCAAGGTTCCAGGGCGCACTGATGGGGACCGTATTGGCGTACCAGCCGTCATGATAGAGGCCGCGGTTGCCGAGCATCTCGAAATATTGTGTGCGGTGGCGCGTCGGCACGGCGGCGGCGGCCTTGTCCCAGGTATACGCGAGGCTGATGCCCTCGATGGGTTTTTGCGCGATGCCATCGACCATCACCGGGGCCTGAATCTTCGTTGCCTCGAGGATCGTCGGCACGATGTCGATGACGTGGTGAAACTGGTTGCGGATGCCGCCCTTGTCCGCGATGACCTTCGGCCAGGAGATCGCCATGCCCTGTCGGGTGCCGCCGAAATGCGAGGCGACCTGCTTCGTCCATTTATAGGGCGTGTCGAAGGCCCAGGTCCAACCGACGGCCATGTGGTTGTAGGTCCTGTCGGAGCCCCACACGTCATAGAAATACTTGAGCTGGTCCGCGACGGGAACTTCCGCTCCGTTGAACTGCGCCACCTCGTTCGGCGTGCCGTTGGGCGAGCCCTCCGCGCTCGATCCGTTGTCGCCGCTGATGTAGACGATGAGGGTGTTGTCGAGCTTACCGGCATCCTCCACCGCCTGAATAACGCGGCCGATCTCGTAATCCGTATAGGCGAGATAGGCCGCATAGACCTCGGCCTGACGGGTGAAGAGCTTCTTCTCGTCGGCGCTCAATGAATCCCAGTTCTTGAGGAGATCCTGCGGCCAGGGCGTGAGCGCGGCGTCCTGCGGAATCACGCCGAGCTTCTTCTGGTTAGCGAAGATCTGGTCGCGCAGGGCATTCCAGCCCATGTCGAACTTGCCCTTGAACTTCTCGATCCATTCGGGCGTCGGATGGTGCGGCGCATGGGTGCCGCCGGGCACGTAATAGACGAAGAACGGTTTGTCCGGTTCGACCGCGTTCAGCATCTTGATATGGGCGACCGCATCGTCCGCCATCGCGGTGGTGAGGTTCCAGCCCGGATTGCCGAGATAGGGATAGATCGCCGTGGTGTTGCGGAAAAGATTGGGCTGCCATTGGCTCGTATCGCCGCCGACGAAGCCGTAAAAATACTCGAACCCCATGCCGAGCGGCCATTGGTCGAAGGGACCGGCCTGGCTCGCCTGAAAGGCGGGCGTGTTGTGATCCTTGCCGAACCAGGAGGTGGCGTAGCCGTTCTCGCGCAGGATGCGCCCGAGGGTGGCGGAATCCTTTTCGATGATGCTGTCGTAGCCCGGAAAACCCGTCGCCGCTTCCGTGACCTGCCCGAACCCGACCGAATGATGATTGCGCCCGGTGATCAGCGCCGCGCGGGTCGGCGAGCACAAAGCCGTCGAATGGAATTGCGTGTAGCGCAGGCCGTTATTGGCGATGCGGTCGAGATTCGGCGTCGGGATCACGCCGCCGAAGGTGCTCGGCGCGCCAAATCCCACATCGTCGGTCATGATCAGGAGAACGTTCGGCGCGCCTTGCGGCGGCACCACGCGCGGCTGCCACCAGGGCTTCGACTGGAAGGCATTGAGATTGATCTCGCCGCCGAACGGCGCGGCGGGCTGCGGCAGCACCCGGCCATCCAGGGTCTGGGTCGCCTCGGGTGAGCCCGGCGGGGCCTGCTGTGCTTGAGCGATCGTGATGGCCGTAAAACTCACGGCGAGAGCGGGAAGGGTCCATCGAGCCAGCATCATGGCGTGGTCCTCCAGCGGGTTTTACCGCCTCAAGAGTTTTACCGCCTCAAGACAAGCCTCGCCCCCTCCAGATCGCCATCATGAGCCCTTCGCGGGTCGGTCTTTTTTGGAGAACAGAGACAAACGCGTGGCGCAGTCGAAGGCCGCCGACGGTTCCCGAACGGACCGGAAGGCCCGCGGTTCCTGGCATAATCCTTTTGAGCCCGGCTCAGGCGGGCTTGAGCCGCTGCAGGGCGCGCCCGCCGAAGGTGTTGATCGCGAGGCCCGACACGATCACCGCGCCGCCCAGGATCTCGACCGGCAACATCCTCTCACCGAGAATGAGGGAAGCACAGGCGATGCCGGTGATCGGCACGAGGAGCGAGAACGGCGCGACCGTCGCCGCGCTGTGGCGGCTGAGCAGGAATCCCCAGATCCCGAAGCCGACGATGGTGGTCGGATAGGCGAGATAGGCCACCGCGCCGATGGCGGTCACGTCCATGTGGGTCAGGGCGGGGGCGATGCGCTCCCAGCCTTCGAGCCAGAACGACAGGGCGAAGAGCGGAATTGGCGGGATAAGGCTCGCCCACACCACGAAGGCCAGCATGTCGATGCGCCCGGCACGCTTCGAGATGATGTTGGCGACGCCCCAGGCCGCCGCCGCCGCGACGGTGAGCAGGAACGGCAGCACATCACTGCCGGTCAGGCGCGGCCAGGCGATCAGGATGAGCCCGAGGCAGGCGACGAGGCCGCCGAGGATCTGGTGAGGACCGGGCTTCTCGCGCAGGAGAACAGCGGCGAAGAGAATGGTGAAGAAGGCCTGCGCCTGCAGCACCAGCGAGGCGAGCCCCGCGGGCATGCCGATGGCGATGGCCGTGAACAGGAGCCCGAACTTCACGACGCCAAGCACGAAGCCGTAGCTTCCGACGATGCGCCAATCCGTTTGCGGGCGGGGCAGGAAGAACACCGTCGGCAGGGCCGCGAACAGGAAGCGCAAGCCGCAAAGCAGCAGGGGCGGGACCGTCCCGACGCCCACTTTGACGACGATGAAGTTGAAGCCCCAGATCAGGGTGACGACGAGGGCTAAGAGAACGTGGGCAAGGGGCATCGTCGAGCCTCGAGGGCTCCGACGCCCCTTCAAGAGACGTTATTGGCCTGAATTCAGGAGGATTTCTTCCGCAGCCGGACGATCACCTCGACACCGGCGACTTCCATGCCCTCCGGAGCGACGGGCAGGTCGGCGATGGTGATGCCGGTTTCGGGCATGTCCACCAGCTCACCCTCTTCCTCGAGGAAGTAATGGTGATGTTCGGTGGGGTTGGTGTCGAAATAGGCCTTGGTGCCGTCCACCGCGAGCTGGCGCAGGAGGCCGACCTCGGTGAACTGGTGCAGGGTGTTGTAGACCGTCGCCAGCGACACCGGCACGCGGGCGCTGGAAGCCTCGTCGAACAGCATTTCTGCCGTCACATGCCGGTTGCCCTTGCCGAACAGAAGCCAGCCGAGCGACACCCGCTGCCGTGTCGGGCGCAGACCCACCCGGCGCAATTTGTCGCGCAGCTCCGACAGGGGGCAGCCGCGGCGATATTGGGGCATCGATCGATGGTCGATGAAGGAAGACAGAGGATCGGTCATCTGGCAAAACTACGCGTTGAACCCGGCTCTTATCACTATAATCATAGGAAAGCGAGGGGGTTGCCGCAAGGCGAAGGCCGGGCGAAAAATCGCCGGGGTCATCGCAAGGCCCTTGCATCCTCCCGAAAATCCGGCATCGCATGCGCCCCTTTGAGGGATGGCCTCACTGTGCTACGAGGGCGCACCCAAGAGGCTTCAGGGACAATTTTCAGGAGCGTCCCCGCGAGCTTCGGCCTATATAAAAGTCAACGATTGAAAGGATCGGCATCCGGCATGGCCCGCAAGTCGAGCTATACTTACGAAGATCTTCTCGCCTGCGGGCGCGGAGAGCTGTTCGGACCCGGCAATGCGCAGTTGCCTCTCCCCCCCATGCTGATGTTCGACCGCATCACCTCCATCGGCGAGGACGGCGGCGCCTACGGCAAGGGCCATGTGGTCGCCGAGCTCGATGTTCGGCCCGATCTGTGGTTTTTCCCCTGCCATTTCAAAGGCGATCCGGTGATGCCGGGGTGCCTGGGCCTCGATGCTCTCTGGCAGATGGTGGGCTTTCACCTTGGCTGGCTCGGCGCGCAGGGGCGCGGCCGGGCGCTGGGTGTCGGCGAGCTGAAATTCTCCGACCAGGTTCTGCCGAGCGTCAAGAAAGTGGTCTATGGCGTCGATCTGAAGCGGGTTTTCCGGTCCAAGCTGGTTCTCGGCATCGCCGACGGATGGCTTGAGGCGGACGGACGCCGCATCTATGAAGCGAAGGACCTGCGGGTCGGCCTGTTCCAGGCGGATGCGCCCGTCGGCTAGAGTCCAATCGTGTTTCTTTGAAACACGATCAAACTCCTTTATTTACCGCATGATCCGGGCGAACAACCGGTTTCCACTTGTTCTGATCATGCTCTAGAGAAGCCTTTGCGGTTGAGAATACGTGATGCCGATCCTACGTGTTGGGATCGGCATCGAGTTTCTATGAAGAGGTAGGTTATGAGGCGCGTCGTCGTCACCGGCATGGGCATCGTTTCGTCCATCGGCAACAACACGCAGGAGGTCCTGGCCTCTTTGCGGGAGGCCAAGTCGGGCATCGTCCAGGCTTCCGATTACGAGAGGCTCGGCTTCCGCTGCCATGTTCACGGCGCGCCGCAGATCAACGTGGAGGAGATGGTCGACCGCCGCGCCATGCGCTTCCACGGCGGCGGCACGGCCTGGAACCATGTCGCGATGGATCAGGCCATCCGTGACGCGGGGCTGGAGGAAAGCGACGTTTCCAACGAGCGCACCGGCATCATCATGGGCTCGGGTGGCCCCTCGACCCGCGTGATCGTGGAATCGGCGGACATCACCCGCGAGAAGGGTCCCAAGCGCGTCGGCCCCTTCGCGGTGCCCAAGGCCATGTCCTCGACCGCCTCGGCGACCCTCGCCACCTGGTTCAAGATCAAGGGCGTGAACTACTCGATCTCCTCCGCCTGCGCGACCTCGAACCATTGCATCGGCAATGCCTACGAGATGATCCAGTACGGCAAGCAGGACGTGATGTTCGCGGGCGGCTGCGAGGATCTCGACTGGACGCTCTCCGTCCTCTTCGACGCGATGGGCGCCATGTCCTCGAAGTACAACGACCGTCCGGCGGTCGCCTCCCGCGCCTATGACGCGAACCGCGACGGCTTCGTGATCGCCGGCGGCGCGGGCGTTCTGGTTCTCGAGGAACTGGAGCACGCCAAGGCGCGCGGCGCGAAGATTTACGGCGAGATCGTCGGCTACGGCATGACCTCGGACGGCTACGACATGGTCGCGCCGTCGGGCGAGGGCGCGGTGCGCTGCATGCGCATGGCCCTTCAGAACGTGAAGACGCCCATCGACTACATCAATCCGCACGCCACTTCGACGCCTGTCGGCGACCAGAAGGAAATCGAGGCGATCCGCGAGGTCTTCGGCGCGGGCGAGAAGTGCCCGCCGATCTCGGCCACAAAGTCCCTCACCGGTCATTCCCTCGGCGCGACCGGCGTGCAGGAGGCGATCTATTCGCTTCTGATGATGAACAACCGCTTCATCTGCGAGAGCGCGCATATCGAGGAAATCGATCCCGCCTTCGCCGACATGAACATCGTGCGCAAGCGCATCGACGACGCCAAGATCGACACGGTTCTCTCGAACTCGTTCGGTTTCGGCGGCACCAACGCGACACTCGTCTTCAGCCGTTACGCGGCCTGAGGAGAATCGGGCGTCACATCACTGAGACATTGCCGTGCGAACCCCGGAAAAACGGGGACCTTGCATGAACATGCTCATCGACATTGCCAAAACGGCCCGCGACGCAAGCCGCCACCTCAAGGAGCGGCACGGGAGCGAGCCGGTGCATAGGGGGATCCAAGTGGAAGGTCTCATGCAAGGAAAACGCGGCCTCATCATGGGCGTCGCGAACGATCACTCCATCGCCTGGGGGATCGCGAAGGTGCTCGCCGGGCACGGCGCGGAACTGGCCTTCACCTACCAGGGCGAGGCGCTCGGCAAGCGCGTGGCGCCGCTGGCGGAATCGCTCGGCTCGAACCTCGTCCTGCCCTGCGACGTGGAGGACATCGCCTCCGTCGACGCGGCCTTCGAGACACTCGACAAGCACTGGGACTCCATCGACTTCGTGGTGCACGCCATCGGCTTCTCCGACAAGTCGCAGCTCAAGGGCTCCTATGTGGACGTCACCACCCGCGAGAACTTCTCGCGCACGATGGTGATCTCCTGCTTCTCGTTCACGGAAGTCGCGCAGCGCGCGGCCCAGCGCATGAAGAATGGCGGCTCGCTCCTCACCCTCACCTATGGCGGCTCAGTGCGCGTGATGCCGAACTACAACGTGATGGGCGTGGCGAAGGCGGCGCTGGAGGCGAGCATGCGCTACATAGCGGCCGATCTCGGCCCGCAGGGCATCCGCGTCAACGCCATCTCGGCAGGCCCGGTGCGCACGCTTGCGGGCGCGGGCATCTCGGATGCGCGCGTGATGTTCAACTATCAGAAGGAGCACGCTCCGCTTCGCCGCTCGATCACCATCGAGGATGTCGGCGGTTCGGCGCTCTATCTCCTCTCCGATCTGTCGAACGGCGTCACGGGCGAGATCCACTACGTGGATTCCGGCTACAACATCATCTCGATGCCGCGCCCGGAAGCGCTGAAGAACGGCGACGAAGCTTAAAACGTCGACATTGAAGGCCGGGGGATTGCGCGATGCATGATCTTCGCCCCGCAACCCCCGACCTGGAAGGCCGTGCGGCCCTCTTGCGAGACAGCCTCTCGGCTTCACGCGCATCGATGGCGAGGACACCGTTACCCATCGCCTCATGATTTCACGAGCGTGTGAGATCGCGGGTTTTGCCTTGCGATAGTCGAGCTTGACCGGCACGAAGGATCGTCTGTCATCCGCCGATCCATCTTGAGTCCCGCCATGATCCTCTCCCGCCGCGCTTTCGTCGCTGGTTGCGCCGCATCGCAACTCACGGTCCCTGCTTTCGCGCAAAAGGCCCCCGAGCCACAGCGCGTGCCGGTGGAACTCGTCGAGGACACGCTGGCGCTGCCGTCCCTCGTTCGTCTCGGCCATGAGCATGGGGATGTGATTGTCGTCGAGTATTTCGACTACAACTGCCCCTGGTGCAAACGCTCCGCGCAGGACCTGCCCACGCTTTTGAAGGCTGAGCCCGATGTCTCTTACGCGCTGGTGAATTTCGCTGTGCTCGGCGCGCCGTCCGTGGAAGCGACCCGCATCGCGCTCGGCTTCCTGCAATTGCAGGGACCGGAAAAGTATCTCGACCTGCATCTCGCCCTGTTCGGCCTGCGCGGCGCCGTCAACGGGCAACGGGCGCTCGCGGAGGCCGAGAAGCTTGGCGCGGATCCGCAAAAGCTCGTGGACCTGGCGGACGCCAAGAAGACCACGCAATGGATGAAGCAGGCTTTCCAGCTCGGCAATTCGCTGGGCCTCATCGCCACCCCATCGTTCCTCGTCGGCACCGATTCCTACGTCGGCGGCATGACGCTGGCGCAAAAGCGCGAGGCGATTGCGAAGGCGCGGGGATGATCCGGGAACGCAAGGGCGGCATCGACTCGCCCTTGTCTCGCAGCACTTAGACAAAGCTTCCCATCGCCGCTAAAGCTGCAAGATCGTTTCTCGAAACGCGGCTCTCGCCATGTCGCTCGTCCG
Source organism: Microvirga flavescens (assembly GCF_003290125.1). Classification (GTDB taxonomy): domain Bacteria; phylum Pseudomonadota; class Alphaproteobacteria; order Rhizobiales; family Beijerinckiaceae; genus Microvirga; species Microvirga flavescens. The sequence continues at coordinate 603,072 of NZ_QMKH01000001.1, read as the reverse complement.
TTCCTCTCTTCTCGTCGGCCTCGGGGCCGGTGCCTCGCGCATCCTGGGCTTCGCGCGCGATGTGCTGTTCGCGCAGGCGCTCGGCGCGGGACCGGTCGCGGATGCGTTTCTCGCCGCCTTTCGCCTGCCCAACCTTGTGCGCCGCGTCGTCGGAGAGGGCGGGCTCAACCCCGCCCTGATTCCCGCGCTCGGGCGCATGGAGCCGGAAGAAGCCGCGCCCTTCGCAGGCGACGTGATGAGCGTTTTCGCGCTGGCGGTGACAGGACTCACGGGCCTCGTCATTTTCGCAGCTGGCCTTGTCTCGTTTCTCCTCGCACCCGGCCTTTCGAGCGAGGACACGCTCGGCCTCGTAGCGCTTTACACCCGCCTCGGCTTTCCCTCCGTGATCGGCGTGACGCTCGCCTCCATCGGCGCGGCCCTGCTCAACTGGCACCGCCGCTTTACCGCCGCGACGATGGCTCCGCTCGTGGTCAACAGCGCGCTGATCGCAATGCTGATCGCCCTGCCGCTGATCGGCGATGTGCCCTTGCGGACCAAGGCCGCCTGGCTGGCTGTCGCCGCGACCCTCGCCGGGCTCGTGCAGCTTGCCATCGTCGCGCTTGCCCTCACCAAGGGCGAGCCGCGCCCGATCCGTTTCCGGAAACCCCGCTGGACGCCCGCCCTGCGCGGCATCCTGCTCGCCGTCTTTCCGGCGCTGGTCGCCAGCGGGGCGGTGCAGCTCTTCATTCTCGCGGCGACGCAAGTGGCCTCGTTCTGGCCCTCCGGCGTGTCCTGGCTCTATTACGCCGAGCGCGTGATGCAATTGCCGCTCGGGCTCATGGGCGCGCTTGGCGCGTCCGTGCTTTTGCCCGAACTCGCCCTTCGCCACCGCGCGGGAGAGCACGAGGCCATCATCGCCGCGCAGAACAAGGCAATGGAGCTTGCCCTGCTGCTCGCCCTACCGGCGGCGACGGCGCTCGCGATCCTCGCCCACCCCATCGCCAGCGTCCTGTTCGAGCGTGGCGCGTTCAGCCCGCAGGATGCAGACGGCACCGCCGCCGTCCTTGTGGGCCTCAGCGCCGCCTTGCCGCTGGCGGCCCTGAGCAAGGTGCTCTCGCAGACGCTGTTCGCGCGCGGCTCGCTGCGCGGCACCCTCATCGCCACGCTGGCCGGCCTCGTCGCAACCTTTGTCGCGGCATGGGGGCTCGGCCGCCTGTTTGGCATTTCCGGCATTGCGCTCGGCGTCGCCGTCGGGTGCGCAACACATGTGGCGATGCTTGCCTTTTTGCTCGCTATTGTGGGCCTATGGCGTCCCGACCGGGCCTTAGGCCTTCGGATCGTGAAGATCGCGCTCGCCAGCCTCGTTCTGGCGCTCGGGCTTTTCCTCGCCATGAAAGCCCTTCCCGAACCGGGACTTTTTGCCCTCGCGCTCCTGTGCGTCGGAGGGTTCGTGCTCTACGCGGTGGCAGCCCTGATGCTCGGCGCGGTCACGCGGGATGAGATCGCACAGCTGATGCGCAAATCTTGAGGCTTGCATCGGCGCGCCGCCCTGTCATAACGCGCCCCGGTAAAGCTTTGGAGTTTTAAGGCATCATGGCGCAGTTCAAGGAGCTCGTGTTCTCGGGGATGCAACCCACCGGGAATCTGCATCTCGGCAACTATCTCGGCGCGATGATCCGATGGATCGAGCTCCAGAAGACCCATGAATGCATCTATTGCGTCGTCGACCTGCACGCGATCACCGTGCCGCAGGAGCCGCCGGTGCTGAAGAAAGCCATCCGCGAGGTCACCTCCGCCTATATCGCCGCAGGCCTCGACCCGAAGAAAAGCATCATCTTCAACCAGAGCCAGGTTTCCGGCCACGCGGAACTCGCCTGGGTGGTCAATTGCGTCGCCCGCCTCGGCTGGCTGAACCGCATGACCCAGTTCAAGGAAAAGGCGGGCAAGGACCGGGAGAACGCCTCCGTCGGCCTCTACGCCTATCCCAGCCTGATGGCCGCCGACATCCTGCTCTACCGCGCGACGCATGTGCCGGTGGGCGAGGACCAGAAGCAGCATCTCGAACTCACCCGTGACGTGGCGCAGAAGTTCAACAACGACTTTGCCGCCTCCATCGCGGAGCACGGCTTCGGTGAGGCGTTCTTCCCGCTGCCGGAGCCGCTGATCCAGGGTCCGGCGACCCGCGTCATGTCGCTGCGCGACGGCTCGAAGAAGATGTCGAAATCGGACCCCTCCGATTACTCGCGCATCAACCTGACAGACGACGCCGACACCATCGCCCAGAAGGTGCGCAAGGCGAAGACCGATCCCGAGCCCCTGCCGAGCGAGGTCGAAGGCTTGAAGACCCGCCCCGAGGCCGAAAACCTCGTGGCGATCTACGCCGCGCTGACCGGCACGACGCCGGACGACGTGTTGCGCGACCACGGCGGTTCGCAGTTCTCCGGCTTCAAGACGGCGCTCGTGGACGTCGCCGTGACGAAGCTCTCCCCGATCGCCGGCGAGATGCGTCGTCTGATGGCCGACCCCGGCCATATCGACGCCATCCTCGCCGACGGCTCCGCCCGCGCCCGGGCCATCGCCGAGCCGACCATCAACGCGGTGAAGGACATCGTCGGCTTCGTACGGGCTTAAAATCCACCAGTCGAATCTAAGCAAAAGGGTCCGGAAACATCCGGACCCTTTTTCGTTAGAACTCCCCGGCTTGCGCAACGCGCCCACCCGCGTCAGCATCACAGTATGATGGGGAGCGTGCCGTGAGCGGAAAGCGCCGATCCTACGAGGCCGGGCACCGGCCAAAATTCCTGGTGGTGGTCGACGAGACACCCGAATGCGCCCGGGCGATCCATTTCGCCTCGCGCCGCGCCGCCCGCACGGGGGCGAGCATGCTCATGCTCTCCATCGTCGAGCCGCCCGCCAATTTCGAATGGCTCGGCGTCGGCGAGGCGATGATAGAGGAAGCCCGCAAAGCTGCCGAAAAGCGCCTCGAGGAGGCTGCCCGCGAGACCCGCACAGCGGCAGGGGTCGAACCGGAACAGGTGATCCGCATCGGCGAGAGCGCCGATACCATCGTCAAGCTGATCGACGAGGATGAGGACATCTCCTTCCTCGTGCTGGCCGCCGGAACCGGCAAGGACGGTCCCGGCCCCCTCGTCTCGAGCCTCGCGAGCCGGGTGGCCTCGACCTTTCCCGTGCCCATCGTCGTCGTGCCGGGGTCCTTGAGCGACGAGGAGATCGACGCGCTGGCGGGGTAACGATCCCCTCATCCCGGACGCCGAACGCGATCCGGGATCGCAAGACAGAAGGACGCATCGTTCGGCACGCGATCCCGGGTTCTGCTGCGCAGCCCCGGGATGACAGGGCACTCCCTTGGAATCCGCACCGCCCCGATCCACATTCGGCGAACAATCTGTTAGAACGATTCTATCCCATTCACTCGGCCGGCCTTGAACCGGCGCAGAGGACAAGACGATGTTCATCCAGACTGAAGCGACTCCCAATCCCGCAACCCTCAAGTTTCTGCCCGGACGCGTGGTGATGCCCGAAGGCACGTTCGAGGCCCGCGATGCGGCGGGCGCGACCGGTTCGCCGCTGGCGCAGCGGCTGTTTGCCGTGCCCGGCGTCGGCAGCGTGTTCTTCGGCTACGATTTCATTTCCGTCACCAAGAACGAGGGCGAGTGGCAGCACCTGAAGCCGGCCATTCTCGGCGGCATCATGGAGCACTTCATGACCGGCGCGCCGGTGCTCGCCACCGGCACGGGACCTTCCGCCGAGGACGGCGAGGAGTTTTTCGACGATGCGGACGCCGCGACCGTCGAGACCATCAAGGAGCTGCTCGAAACCCGCATCCGCCCCGCCGTCGCGGGGGATGGCGGGGACATCACCTTCCGCGGCTTCAAGGACGGCGTGGTCTATCTCGTGATGAAGGGCGCGTGCTCCGGCTGTCCGTCCTCCACCGCCACGTTGCGGCACGGCATCCAGAACCTCCTGCGTCATTTCCTGCCGGACGTGCGCGAGGTGCAGGCGGTTTAAGCTTGGCTTCCCAGCTCTAGAATCAAGCGCGGCCCTTTGAGGCCGCGTTTTCTTTTGGGGGCATCATTGAACCAGCTCGACGACGCCGCGCTCAACCAGCTTTTCTTCAACGCCCGCACGCTTCGCCATTGGCAGGACGAGCTCGTGGGGGAAGATCTCCTACGCGCTGTCGCGGACATGGCAAAGCTTGGCCCCACGAGCGGCAATTGCTGCCCCGCGCGGTTCGTCTTCGTCGTGACGCCGGAGGCGAAGGAGCGCCTGAAGCCGCATCTCGACGAGGGCAACGTGCGCCAGACCATGAGCGCGCCGGCAACCGTGATCGTCGGCTACGATCTCGAATTCTACGAAAAGTTTCCGCTCCTCGCCCCCTGGGCCGATGTCGATTCCTGGCGCAGCGCTCCGGCGGAACGGGTGAAGGAGGAAGCCTTACGCAATTCCTCCCTTCAGGGCGCCTACCTGATCCTCGCCGCCCGCGCCTTTGGGCTCGATTGTGGGCCGATGTCCGGCTTTGACGCCGATGGCGTGACGGAAGCATTCTTTCCCGACGGCACGGTGAGGGCCAATTTCCTTATCAATCTGGGCTACGGCGACCGTTCGCATCTTCGCCCGCGCGGGCCGCGTCTCGCCTTCGAGGACTTTTGCTGGATCGTTTGACGGCATCTTTTACCGAAAAGCGGTTCCCACCACTGCGCATCATGCTCTAAAGAGGGCGCTCGACCATACGGAGATCTGACGTTGCGCGTTCTTGCCATCGATACGGCGCTTGGCGCCTGCTCGGCTTGCGTTCTGGATACCGACAAGGCCGAGCCGCTCGCCCGCGAGACGATTGCGATGGATCGGGGCCATGCGGAAGCCTTGCTGCCGCTGATCGACCGGCTGATCTCCCATGTGGAAGGCAGCTTCAAGAGTCTCGACCGCGTCGCCGTGACCATCGGCCCCGGCAGCTATACGGGCCTGCGCGTCGGCATTTCCGCCGCCCGCGCCATCGGGCTCGCGGCGAGCATTCCCGTCGTCGGAGTCGCGACGCTCTCCGCCTATCTCGCGCCGATGCTCGCGGGCGAGGGGCGCGGCCTCTTCACCGCCGCCATCGATGCCAAGCACGGCCACATCTATGTCCAGGCCATCGCCAAGGGCGGGCTGACCATCATTCCCCCGAGCCTGATGGGCCTGCGCGATGCGCTGCGCCTCCTCGGCTCCGGCCCGCTTCTCCTGACCGGCTCCGCCGCGCCGATCCTCGCCGCCGAAGCCTGGGCGCAGGGCATCGACGCCACCATCACGGAAACCCCGCTCGCGCCGGAAATCACCTGGGTCGCCCGCCTCGGGGCCATCGCCGACCCTGCTCAGGCCCTGCCGAAGCCGCTTTACCTGCGCGGTCCCGATGCCAAGCCGCAGGACGGGGCGCGAATCGCGAGGCGCTGATTGCCGCGATGAGCTTTCTCGACCGCTTCCGCGCACGCCCCTCCATCCGCTTCGCGACACTGGGAACGGACCAGGCTCCGCGCCTTGCCGCGATCCACGCCAGCGCTTTCGCAAGGGCCTGGGACGTGCCTGAGTTCGAGCGGCTTTTGGGCGAGCGGTCCATCGCCGCCGAGGGGCTTTTCCTCGGTTCGGCCCATGCTCCTTCCGGTTTCGTGCTGTCGCGGGTCGTCCTCGACGAGGCGGAAATCCTCACCGTGGCGATGGGCCCGGAGGCCCGCGGCAAGGGCCATGCCCGCCCGCTTCTCGCCCGCCATTTCGAGGATCTGGAACGGCGCGGCGTGCGCCATGTCCATCTTGAGGTCGAGGACGGCAACGTTGCGGCCCTTGCCCTCTACAGGCGGCTCGGTTTCCGGGAAATCGGGCGGCGCGAGGGCTATTACCTGAAGGCCGACGGCAGCCGCGCGACGGCACTGACCATGAGCCTTTCCCTGTAACCTGATTCGACGAAACCGGATCATGATCTAGAGCAAAATTCGATCATTCTGAATCGGAATTTAGCTCTAACTCTTTGATTGAACGCATTTTCTTCACGAAAAGTGGTGTCCACTTTTCTTGAAAATACTCTATAAGCAGGTCAAGGAGGCGACCTTGGCAACACGGTCCAGAGCACAAACACACAAGCGTTCCGACGCCATCGAGCGCGCCTGCCGCGAGAAGGGCCTGCGCATGACCGGCCAACGCCGCGTGATCGCGCGCATTCTCGACGCGGCGGACGACCACCCGGACGTGGTGGAGCTGCATCGCCGCGCGGTGGTGGTGGACGACCGCATCTCGCTCTCCACCGTCTACCGGACGGTGAAGCTTCTCGAAACGCAAGGCATCATCGAGCGGCTCGATTTCCGCGACGGGCGCTCGCGCTACGAGCAGGCCGCGCGGGAGCACCATGACCACCTCATCAATCTCGAAACCGGCGACGTAATCGAATTTCAGTCGGACGAGATCGAAGCCTTGCAGACAGAGATCGCGAAGAAACTCGGCTACAAAGTGGTCTATCACCGCCTCGAGCTTTATGCCGTTCCCATCGACGAGGACGAGGCGTGACCGTTTTTCTTTTCGCGGCGCGGCTTTTCCTTCTCGCGCTGTTTGCCGCCGTCGCCATTCCGCTGCAGATGCTGTCTTTGCGCCTGAACTGGCGGATCCTGCATCATGTGCCGATGATGTTTCATCGTGTGCTGCTGGCGCTTTTCGGCATCCGCGTGATCGAGCGCGGCACGCCGCCCGACAAGAACAAGGCGACGCTGGTTCTTTCCAACCACGTCTCCTGGCTCGACATTCCGGTGGTCGGCTCGCTGCGCCCGCTCTCCTTCATCGCCAAGTCCGAAGTGGCGACCTGGCCTGTGGTCGGCCTTTTTGCGAAGCTCCAGCGCTCGGTGTTCCTCGACCGGCAGCGCCGCAAGGCGACGGCGGAAGTCAACGGCGCGGTGGCGCAGCGCCTCGCCAAAGGCGACGTGATCGTTCTATTTCCCGAGGGCACCACCGGAGACGGCACGCATCTTCTGCCGTTCCGATCCTCCATCGTCGGCGCGGCGCAGGCGGCGGTAAGCGATCCGACCATCGAAACCCTCAACTTGCAGCCGCTTGCCATCGCCTATACCCGCCGCAACGGCCTGCCCGTGACGCGGCGGGACCGTCCCTTCATCGCCTGGTACGGCGACATGGAGCTTGCGCCGCACCTGAAGGAGGCGCTGACCGGCGGCCCCCTCGACGTGGTCGTGACCTGGGGCCCGTCCGTGCCCATCGACGGCCACCGCAAGGAAGCGACCGCCGCCGCCGAGACCGCCGTGCGTCGCGCGATTCATCGCGAGGGGTGAAGGGGGCGGGGACCGCCGTTGTAACGGTCCCCCACCGGTTCAATGCGCCAAAGGCAATGCGTAAGGAGCGTGTGTTATCGCAAGGCACGCCGCCGCGGCTTCGCGGCCCTTCACTTCGAAATGACCGGCGAAGAAATCGTGATGCACGGCGTGCTCGTGAAACTGCTGTGGCGTCAAAACCGCCGACAGCACCGGAACCTCCGTTTCGAGTTGAACCTGCATGAGGCCGGAGATCACCGCCTGCGCGACGAATTCGTGTCGATAGATGCCGCCATTGACGACAAGGCCCGAGGCGACGATGGCGCCGTAGAGGCCGCTCTTCGCGAGCCTTTTCGCGAGAAGCGGAATTTCGAATGCGCCGGGAACCTCATAGAGATCGATGGACCGGCGTTCGACGCCGCGCTCGTTCATCGCCGCAATGAAAGAATCGCGGCAATGGTCCACAATGTCCTTGTGCCAGCAGGATTGAATGAAGGCGATTTTCTTCTGTTGGGATGTGAACTGATTCACGTTGGCTTTCCTTTTTTGCCAGACCATGAATCAGGGCAAACGGAAGCGGCGACGGCGCGCTGAGAAGCGCGGCTTCGCTACGACCGATCTCTTTCATCCGGACTATCACCGTCGGCTTCGGAATCGCACCGAATCTGCTGACCTTCTCGCGAAAACGAAAAGCGCTCGCGGGCTTAAGGGCTTAAGGCCCCATCACCGCCGGTGGGGACTTTCACCCCGCCCTGAGATCATCACTCACCCGGCGGGTGAGCGTGTGCAGTTAAGGTCGCGGCGAGGGCTTTGGCAATAAGGGTTTATCGGTACGATCGACACCGACACGCCGCTCTAACCGCCGACACGCTATTCTTGCCTTCGCAAAAGTCTTAAAACGTCCGAAGGGGAGGCTGACAATGTTGCGTTATGTGATGGCGATCATGCTGTTGCTGAGCGGTTCGGCCGTTGCCGCACCCGAATCCTGGACAAAGGATTCGGTTCGTTGCGAGGCCGAAGCGGATTGCCTCAAGGCTCTCGTGGGAACGGCTCATCGAGAAGGTGATCGCCTGCATTTGAAGCTTGAGAACGGCGAAACCAAAACTTTGGTCGGGAACGAGAAGGCCTGCCTGGGCGATGATGCCGGCGAATGCGTGATCTACGATCTGCGCGCCCACATCCCTGCGCTCCAAGCCTACGTTGTGGGATATCGTCTCTATGAGGGCAGTGGCGGGATCATTGTCAGTACGAAAACGGGACAGGCCTTGCTTCTGGAAACCCTGCCCGAGTTCTCGCCCGATGGCAGATGGTTCGTTTCCGCGGGCCCCGACTACGCTCATGGCGAGTCGTTGGAGCCTTACGACGTGACAATCTGGTCATACGCTCCCGATGCCTCAAGAGAAGTGTTCCGCTATCTCGCACCGAGAGGGCGATCCTTGGAGTATTGGGAATTCGCGGGGTGGGAGAGCAACGACCGGATCAGGCTGAAGGTGAGGATTGTGTCGGTATCGGACCCCGAGCTGGAGCAGGACGCCGATGCCGTTCGAACGGACCAGGGCTGGAAGCTGAACCGACCCAACTGACCCCAAAAGGCTCCTATTCTCTTGGCGCCACAAACCGCTTAAAAGACGTTCTCATTCCAAAATTCCAGACAGGCCGACGCGTGAAAAAAGTCTTCGTCAAATCCTATGGCTGCCAGATGAACGTCTATGACGCCGAGCGCATGGCGGACATGCTGGCGGGCGAAGGCTATGCCGAGACGAAGGCGATGGAGGAGGCGGATCTCGTCATCCTCAACACCTGCCACATCCGCGAGAAGGCCGCCGAGAAGGTCTATTCCGAGCTTGGGCGCGTGCGCGAGCTCAAGGAAGAGCGCGAGGCGCAAGGGCACGAGACGAAAATCGTGGTCGCGGGCTGCGTTGCGCAGGCCGAGGGCAAGGAGATCCTGCGCCGCCAATCCGCCGTGGACGTGGTCGTCGGCCCGCAGAACTACCACCGCCTGCCGGATCTTTTGAAGCGCCCGCGCGCCGAGCGCATCGTCGACACCGAGTTCCCCATCGAGGACAAGTTCGACCACCTGCCCGCGCCGACCAAGGCCAAGACCCTGAGCCGGGGCGTGTCGGCCTTCCTCACCATTCAGGAAGGCTGCGACAAGTTCTGCACCTTCTGCGTCGTGCCCTACACGCGCGGCGCGGAAGTCTCGCGCCCGGTGGCGAAGATTCTCGATGAGGCGATGCGTCTTGCCGATGCGGGCGTGCGCGAGCTCACCGTGATCGGCCAGAACGTGAATGCCTTTCACGGCGAAGCGGCGGACGGGTCAGTGTGGTCCCTCGGGCGTCTCCTGCATCGCCTTGCCGAAATTCCCGGCATCGTGCGACTGCGCTACACCACGAGCCATCCGCGCGACATGGACGAGGAGCTGATTGCCGCCCATCGCGACCTGCCCGCGCTGATGCCGTATCTTCACCTGCCGGTGCAGTCCGGGTCCGACCGCATTCTCGACCTGATGAACCGCAAGCACACCGGCGACGAATATCGCCGCCTGATCGAGCGCATTCGGCAGGCGCGGCCCGATATCGCACTGTCCTCCGATTTCATCGTCGGCTTCCCCGGCGAGACGGATCAGGATTTCGAGGACACCATGCGGCTCGTGGCCGATATCGGCTTTGCCAGCACGTTCTCCTTCAAATACAGCCCGCGCCCCGGCACGCCGGCGGCGGAGCATGACGTGCAGGTTCCCGAGCCCGTGAAGGTCGAACGCCTCGCCCGCTTGCAAAACCTGTTGGAAACCCAACGACAGGCTTTCAATCTGGGAACCGTCGGTCAGACTCTGGACGTTCTTCTGGAGAAGCCGGGACGCCACCCGGGCCAGATCAACGGCAAGTCGCCCTATCTGCAACCCGTGCAGATCGAAAGCGAGGCCGTGAAGATCGGCGAGGTGGTGACGGTCCGAATCACCGGGAAGAGCTCGAACAGTCTGTTCGGGGAGTTGATCGGGCATGGCGGCCGTGAGGCCGCTTGAATCGAGTGGCTGCATGATCTGGCGGTGAACCGGTACCCACTTCACCGGATCATGCTCTGAGATGGTTTTGTCGCATGATCTGGCGGTGAACCGGTACCCACTTCACCGGATCATGCTTGAGGGGAGACGTCATTTGAGGCCAGCGGACAGCGTGACCGCACGAGCGCAGAAGGGTCGGAACACCTCGGATTTCCACCCCGGCGTAGACGAAGAGGCCGAGATCATCCTGACCTTCGAAGACAACCGCCTCGCGGGGCTTGTTTTCGGCCAATACGACCAGAACCTCGCCCATCTCGAGCGTCGCCTCGGGGTCGTCGCCATCGCCACCGGCAACCGGGTGACCCTGAAGGGCTCGCCCGAATCGACCGAGCAGGCGCGGCGCGTTCTCGAAGCCCTCTATGAGCAGGCCCGCCAGAGCGCCATGCTCTCCCCCGGCGACGTGGATGGGGCGATTCAGGAAAGCACCCTGCAAGGGTCGCTCTTTCCCGCCGAGGAGCCGACCATCCCCGGCCTCACCGCCTTCGACCACATCGCCACCCGCAAGCGCGGGGCGGTGCGCGCCCGCAACACGGCGCAGAACGCCTACATCAAGGCGCTCAAGCAGCATGAGCTGGTCTTCGCCGAAGGCCCCGCCGGCACCGGCAAGACCTGGCTCGCCGTCGGCCACGCGGTCTCGCTGCTCGAACAGGGCAAGGCGGAGCGGCTCATTCTCTCCCGCCCCGCCGTGGAGGCGGGCGAACGGCTCGGCTTCCTGCCCGGCGACATGCGCGAGAAGGTCGATCCCTATCTTCGCCCGATCTACGACGCCCTCTACGACTTCATGGAGGCGCGTTTCGTCGATAGGGGCCTGCAGACCGGCATGATCGAGATCGCGCCGCTTGCCTTCATGCGCGGACGCACGCTCACCAACGCGGTCGTCTTGCTCGACGAAGCGCAGAACACCACTTCCATGCAGATGAAGATGTTTCTGACCCGCCTCGGCGAAGGGTCGCGCATGATCATCACCGGCGATCCCACCCAGATCGACCTTCCCCCCGGCCAGAAGTCGGGCCTCGTGGAAGCCGTGCGCATCCTCGAGGGGGTGGAGGGCATCGGCCGCGTCACCTTCAAGGAGCAGGACGTGGTGCGCCACGATCTGGTGCGCCGCATCGTGACGGCTTATGAGGATGCCCACCGGGCGGGCCAGGGTCTGCCGGAGCGCATGCAGGACCGAAGGACGTGATTGAGTTCGACATTTTGGCGGAGGGCGGCGGCTGGGAGAGCCTCCCCGAAGCGGAGGCCCTTGCAGCCAAAGCCGGCGAGGCGGCAGCCTCCGTCGCCGGCGTGGCGGACAAGGACTTCGAGATCAGCCTGCTTCTTGCCGACGATGCACGGGTTCAGGAGCTGAATCGCGATTTCCGGGGCAAGGACAAGCCCACCAACGTGCTGTCGTTTCCGGCTCCCGAACCGCCTGAGGGTTTCGACGGTGGGAATTTTGGCCCTCGCCATCTCGGCGATATTGCCTTAGCCTACGAAACCTTGGTGCGGGAGGCGGAGGCGGAAGCCAAACCCCTTGCCCATCATTACGCCCATTTGATTGTTCACGGTGTGCTGCATCTTCTCGGCTACGACCACGAGGTCGAGGAGGATGCGCAGATCATGGAAGCCCTGGAGGTAAAGGCGTTGGCCACACTCGGCATCGACGACCCTTACCGTGATATGGCAGCCTGAACGCGAACCGTTCGGCTGAAACTCAACCGCAATGAATGACGATCGAAGTCGCAACGAACGCCCGGTCCGGTCCACGCCGGAAACCGAGGGTGTTCGCGACCATTGGTATGACCGCCTCCTCTCCCGGCTCGGCCTGAAGCAGCGGGAATCCATCCGCCACGATCTGGAAGACGCTCTTTCCGAAGCGGTGGAGGATGCGGATTTTTCGCCCCAGGAACGGGCGATGCTGAAAAACGTGCTAGGCTTCCACCGTCTTCGCGTCGACGACGTGATGGTGCCGCGCGCGGACATCGTGGCCGTGGCTTCGGACACCAATCTCGGCGATCTGCTCAACCTGTTCCGCACGGCGGGCCATTCGCGCCTGCCTGTCTACGGGGAAACCCTGGACGATCCGAAGGGCATGATCCACATCCGGGACTTCCTGGACTACATCGCCGCCCGCTCGGACGCCCGCCCGAGCCGCCGCCGCAAGGCCGTGGAGGAGAGCGCGCCCGCCGCGCCGAGCCTGATCCGGGTCGATCTGGCCATAACGCTTTCCGCTGCGCAGATCCTGCGCCCGGTACTCTTCGTGCCGCGCTCCATGCCGGCCCTCGACCTGCTCGTGCGGATGCAGGCGACGCGAACCCACATGGCCCTCGTCATCGACGAATACGGCGGCACGGACGGCCTCGTCTCCATCGAGGACCTCGTGGAAATGGTCGTCGGTGACATCGAGGACGAGCATGACGATGCCACCACGCTCGCCATCACGCCCGGGGCCGACGGCACCTTCACTGCCGATGCCCGCGCCAGTCTCGACGAGATCAAGGAAGCCCTCGGTGTCGACCTGACCGGGGAAGAGGATGCCGAGGACATCGACACCATCGGCGGCTTCATCGTGACCCTTGCCGGGCGCGTGCCCTTAAGGGGCGAACTGATCGCGGGTCCGGGCTCCCTCGAATTCGAGGTGCTGGACGCCGATCCGCGCCGCCTGAAACGGGTGCGAATCCACCGCCGGGACCCCGGCTCGAACGGCAACGGCAATGGCGGGGACGCACCGGTTCCGGCCAATCCGCCGCCTCCGGAAAGCACAGCCGCCGAATGACCAACCTGATCGACCGCGTCATCCGCCTCACGGGATGGCGGCGGTGGCTCACCGCCTTCGCGGCGGGGGCCATCGGCGCTCTCGCCATGCCGCCCTTCGGGTTTCTGCCCGCCCTTTTTCTCTCCCTGACGCCAGCCGTCTGGCTCCTCGACGGCTGCGGCGACGCCAGGATCGCCTTCGACAGGAAGGGCCTTCGCGCGGCGGCCGTCATCGGCTGGTTCTGGGGATTCGGCTACTTCGTCGCCGGGCTCTGGTGGCTCGGCGCGGCCTTCCTGGTGGAGGCGGACCAGTTCGCCTGGGCCTTGCCCTTCGGCGTTCTCGGCCTTCCCGCCCTTCTCGCCTTCTTCACCGCCTTCGGCTTCGCCCTCGCGCGGTTGATCTGGACCACGGGCGGCGCGCGCATTCTCGCCTTGGCCTTAGGCCTGACGGTGAGCGAGTGGCTGCGCGGCCACCTCTTCACGGGCTTTCCCTGGAACAACCCCGGCATGGCGCTCGGGCAGAATCTCTGGCTGATGCAGAGCGCCTCGATTCTCGGCCTCTACGGTCTGACGGTCCTCGCCGTGCTCATCGGCGCGGCCCCGGCGACCCTCTGGACGGGGCGCAGTTCACGCGAACGCTGGCTTTCGCCCGCGCTGGCGGCGCTGGCGCTCGGCGTCATGGCGATCTTCGGGGCCTTGCGGATTCCCGCCGATCCCATGCCGAGCGTACCGAACGTGGCCTTGCGAATCATGCAGCCGAACCTGCCGCAGGACGCCAAGTTCAACCCGCGGAACCGCGAAGCCATCATGCGGCGCTACTTGTCGTTCAGCGCCGGTCCCGGCGAGAACGGGACCAGGCTGGAGAATGCGACCCACCTGATCTGGCCCGAATCAGCCTTTCCTTTCCTGATTCACCGCGACCCCGAATCCCTGGCGCAAATTGCCGCACTGCTGCGCCCGGGCTCCACGCTCATCACCGGCGCGGCGCGGATGGACGATCCCCTGCCGGGCGAAGCGGTTGGGAAGTTTTTCAACAGCATTCTGGTGATCGGGAATCGGGGTTCCATCCTAGGGGTTTACGACAAGGTCCACCTCGTCCCGTTCGGGGAATATGTTCCTCGCTTCCTCGACCAGTTGATCCGCATGGTGGGCCTGCGGCAGTTCGTGAACATTCCCGGCGGTTTCGAGCCGAGCGCGGAACGGGGTGTCCTGAGTGTTCCGGGGCTCCCGGCGGTGGCCGCAACCATTTGTTATGAGGCGATCTTTCCCGGCGAGATCCTGCCCGATGGCCCCCGCCCGGACGTGATCCTGAACGTCACCAACGATGCCTGGTTCGGTATGACACCGGGCCCCTATCAGCACTTCGCCCAGGCCCGACTGCGGGCTGTCGAGGAAGGTATTCCTCTGATCCGTGCAGCCAATACCGGCATCTCCGCCGTCGTCGATCCCTATGGGAGGATCGTCAAAAGTTTACCTTTGGGAACCGAAGGCGTCCTAGACGCGCATTTACCCCTTGCAATTCCCCCCTCTGTTTATAGAGGGTACAGCCTGCTGATTTTAACTGTTACGCTTATGGTCTGCTGCATAACGCCTGTCGTGTATCGACGGCGGCGCAATTTCTAAAACACCTTAGGGGATTGACCCGGACGTCAGGCGTGCCGGCGAGGAGAAGCTGAAGCCATGAAGAAATCGACCAGCACGATCGACAAGGAAATCGGCAGCCGCGTACGGATGCGCCGAATGTCAATCGGCATGAGCCAGGAAAAGCTCGGAGAGATGCTGGGTCTGACGTTTCAACAGGTTCAGAAATACGAGAAGGGCACCAACCGCATCAGCGTCGGCCGCCTCGTCGACATCGCCACCATCCTCGGCGTCGAGATCCCCTTCTTCTTCAACGGCATCCGCAGCGGCCGCGGCAACCCCGGCTTCGCCGAGGAGGAAGCCCCTTCCTACGCCTCGGAAGTCATGTCGACACCCGAGGGACTTCACCTGATCCGCACCTTCGCCTCGATCAAGAACGCCAAGGTCCGCAAGAGCATCGTCCAGCTGGTGACAACGCTGGCGGATTCGGCCGAGGCGTCCCAGCCGGAAGATCGTTCGGCATAACGAACAAGTTCGGCGAAATTCTTGACGTTTCCGGTCATATGCGGCAAGAGCGTTCGTTCCTGCCGCGCTGAATGGCGCGCCTCAACAATCAAGGACATTGATCGTGCGTCGTTCGAGCTATCTTTTCACGAGCGAATCCGTTTCCGAGGGACACCCGGACAAGGTTTGCGACCGCATTTCCGACACCGTCGTGGACGCCTATCTGGCGGCCCTGCCTGAGGCGCGCGTCGCCTGCGAAACGCTGGCGACCACGAACCGCGTCGTCATCGCGGGCGAAGTGCGCGGCCCCTCCTCGATCACGCACGACAAGATCGTCGAGCTGACCCGCGCCGCCATCAAGGACATCGGCTACGAGCAGGACGGCTTCCACTGGAAGACCGCCGACATCGCCGTGCACCTGCATGCCCAGTCCGCCGACATCGCCCAGGGCGTCGACGCGGCCGGCAACAAGGATGAAGGCGCTGGCGACCAGGGCATCATGTTCGGCTACGCCTGCAACGAGACGCCGGATCTCATGCCGGCACCGATCTACTACGCCCACAAGATCCTCCAGAACCTGACCATCGCCCGCAAGGCCAAGGAAAACGGCGCCGCCCTTCTCGGCCCGGACGCCAAGAGCCAGGTCACCGTGCGCTACGAGAACGGCAAGCCGGTCGCCGCCGAGCAGATCGTTCTGTCCACCCAGCACCTCGACGAGAACCTCTCCTCCGATGACGTGCGCGCCATCGTCGAGCCCTATATCCGCAAGACCCTCCCCGCTGGCTGGGTTTCCGACAAGACTGTCTGGCACGTGAACCCCACGGGCAAGTTCGTGATCGGCGGACCGGACGGCGATTGCGGCCTCACCGGGCGCAAGATCATCGTCGACACCTATGGCGGCGCGGCCCCGCACGGCGGCGGCGCGTTCTCCGGCAAGGACCCGACGAAGGTGGACCGTTCGGCGGCCTATGCCGCCCGCTACCTCGCCAAGAACGTGGTCGCGGCCGGTCTTGCCGACCGCTGCACCCTGCAGCTCTCCTACGCCATCGGCGTGGCGAAGCCGCTCTCGATCTACGCCGACCTGCATGGCACCGGTAAGGTCGACGAGGGCAAGCTCGAGGCGATCCTGATGGAGGCGATGGACCTGTCGCCGCGCGGCATCCGCACCCATCTGTCGCTCAACAAGCCGATCTACGCCCGCACCGCCGCCTATGGCCATTTCGGCCGCGCGCCGGAAGCCGACGGCGGCTTCTCGTGGGAGCGCACCGATCTCGTCGACACCCTCAAGTCGGCGCTGGCGTAACCTGCGATGAGCGCAGCCTCCGAACAGACCGGCGCCTTCTTCGGCCGCCGGAAAGGCAAGAAGCTGCGCTCCGGCCAGGACGACCTGATGAAAAATCTGCTTCCGGCGTTGCGCGTGACGCCGGAAGCACCCTTTTCCAGCCTTTTCCCGAAAGCGGGCCGCGAGACGTGGCTCGAAATCGGTTTTGGCGGCGGCGAGCATCTCGCTGCGCAGGCCAAGGCCCACCCCGACGTCAATTTCATCGGCTGCGAGCCTTTCGTGAACGGCATGGCGAAGCTTCTCGCTACCGTGGAGCGGGATGATTTGAAGAATGTCCGCGTCTGGGACGACGACGTGACGGATCTTCTGCCCCACCTGCCGGACGCCTGCTTCGACCGGATCTACATCCTCTATCCCGATCCCTGGCCCAAGCGCCGGCAGCGCAAGCGCCGCCTCGTCTCCGATGAAACCCTGACCCTGCTCGCCCGCGTTCTGCGCAAGGGCGGCGAGCTGCGCTTTGCCAGCGACATCGACGACTATATCGGCTGGGTTCTCGCCCGGGCGATGCGCTCCCCGCAGTTCCGCTGGACGGCGGAGCGCGCGGACGATTGGCGAACCCCTTACGAGGGCTGGCCCGGAACGCGTTATGAGGCCAAGGCGAAGCGCGAAGGACGTATCCCTTCGTACTTAACTCTTTTGCGCGTCTGATTAATTCCTGAACATTACGTAACGTCATGCGTTGACGCAGGCTTCACGCAAGGCACCCCTGAGAAGGTGGCTGCGTGGATGCGTTGTGATCGGGAACGCGCATGGCAACGGCCGAAACGAGTCAGACGAGCGGAATTCAGAGTATCGACGGACTTTTGTCCGGTTACCAATGGGCCAACACGATCAGCTTCGGCTTTTCGGCGAATGCGGCTTCCTATGGGGCGAATTACGGATCCGAGCCCACCAATAATTTCAGCCCCGTCTCGCCCTCGATGCAGCAGGCGTTCCGCTCCATCATCTTCGGCGACAGCCCGTATCCCGGCGGCGCGAAAATGACGCTGACGCCGATCGTCGGTTTCACCAAGCTCACGTTCCTCGAAAGCAACATGACGACCAACTGGGCGGATATCGCCATCGGCTCGTCGTCCGAGGCGAGGACGGCCCAAGCCTATTATCCGGTCGCCGGCGCGGGCACCATCGCGGGGGATATCTGGTTCGGCAAGAGCACGAGCTTCAATGCCGCCGCCGTCGGCACCTGGGGCTTTCAGACGGCAATCCACGAACTCGGCCACGCACTCGGCCTCAAGCATCCGCACGACACGGGGGAGGGCGAGCTTCCCATGCTGCCCGCCGCGCTGGACAGCCTCGAATACACCGTGATGAGCTACCACTCATACGTGGGCAGCACGGCGGGAGGCTACACCAACGAGCTTTACGGGCTGCCGCAGACCTACATGCCCGGCGACATCGCCGCGCTGCAGTATCTTTACGGCGCGAACTTCGATTTCCGCAGCTCCAACACGACCTATCGCTGGGACCCTTATACCGGCGAGGCCTTCGTGAACGGACAGGGGCAGGGCAACCCCGGCAACCCGACCGCGCGCGGCGAACAGGCCAACCGCGTCTTCGAGACCATCTGGGATGGCGGCGGCATCGATACCTACGATCTCTCCAACTACGCGACGGGCGTGCAGATCGATCTTGCGCCCAGCGGTTCGTCCGTCCTCAACTGGGACCAACTCGCCCTGCTCGACTACAACGCCATCGCGGCGGGCAGCGTCTACAACGCCCTTCAATACGAAGGCGATCCCCGTTCCCTGATCGAGAACGCCAGGGGCGGCGCAGGCGACGACCGGCTGTGGGGGAACAGCGCCAACAATCATCTCTACGGCAATGCCGGGAACGACACGCTTTATGGCGGCACCGGCATCGACACGCTCGAAGGCGGGTCCGGCAACGACTCCTATATCGTGAGCGATCCACGAGACGTCATCATCGACAAATCGGGCATCGACCGGGTGACAGCCTCGACGAACTACACCCTCGCGCGGGGGCTCGAGAACCTGAGCGGGTCGGGCACGCCCGGTCTTCTCCTGAAAGGCAACGGCGCGGCCAATGCCATCAAGGGCGGACTTGGCAGCGACACCCTGACCGGCGGCAAGGGAGAAGACATCTTCCGCTTTGGCACGAAGATCGACAGGTCGCGCTCCAACGTCGACACCATCACGGATTTCAGCGCAAGGGACGACACCATCAAGCTCGACCAGGACATCTTCAGGAAGCTCCCGGCCGGGCCTCTCTCAGCGGATGCATTCTGGACCGGCGCGAAGGCGCACGACCCCTCGGACCGGATCATCTACAACCAGAAGGCCGGCGCACTCTATTACGATGCCGACGGCTCCGGCAGCGCGGCCCCGATCCTGTTCGCGATCCTCGCCAACAAGGCCAAGGTGAGCGAGAAGGACTTCTACATTTACTGAATTTCCGGCTCCTTACGCGACAATGCTTGCATTTGAGGGGCCACATCGCTATTTTGTGCCTGTCAGTTCTGGTTGCAGCGTCATGCTGCTGGTCAGAGTGGGCCCCGCCGGGTCCGCTCTTTTTTATTGCCCGAATGGCCCGAAAAGGGCGCGTGGAGAGAGATGTCGAACGAACTCGAAAAGCGATTGATCGTCGAATCCGGCGTGGCGGCGCGGGTCGCGGCCATCCTCGAGCCCGTGATCGAGGATCTCGGCTTTCGCCTCGTGCGCATCAAGATTTCGTCGACCAACGGCTGCACGGTCCAGATCATGGCCGAGCGCCCCGACGGCACCATGTCGGTGGACGATTGCGAGACGGTCTCGAAGGCCATCTCGCCCGTGCTCGACCTGGAGGACCCGATCTCGCAGGCCTATTACCTCGAAGTCTCTTCGCCGGGGATCGACCGCCCTCTCGTGCGCCCTGGAGATTTCGTGCGCTGGAGCGGCCACGACGCGAAGATCGAGATGGCCGTGCCCCTGGAGGGCCGCAAGCGCTTTCGCGGTTTCATCCGCGGCGTGGAAGGCGATGAGGCCCTGGTCGAATTGCCGGATGTGAAGGAGGGCGAGGAGCGCATGGTGCGCCTTCCCCTGTCGGGCATCGGCGAAGCCCGGCTCGTCCTGACGGACGAACTGGTGCGTGAATCCCTTCGTCGCGGCACCGCTCCGGTCGCCGATGGCGATGACGTCGAGATCGAAGATGACGTCGAGATTGAAACGGAACCCGCCGAGAAGCCGCGCGGCCCGCACAGCAGGAAACCCTAGAGGTTGATCATCTTTCAAAGAGACATGCTCAACCTCTGGATTCATTTATTTGCCGCATGATCCGGGCGACCAACCGGTTCCCACTTGTTCTGATCATGCTCTAGGAAGGAGTAACGTCGATGGCTATCAGTGCCAACAGGCTTGAACTCTTGCAGATCGCCGATGCGGTCGCGCGCGAGAAGGTGATCGACAAGCAGATCGTGCTCGATGCGATGGCGGATGCCATCGCCAAGGCTGCACGCTCGCGCTACGGCGCGGAAACCGACATCCATGCCGAGATCAGCCCGAAGACCGGTGAGCTGCGCCTGTCGCGCCACCTGCTCGTGGTGGACGATGCCGCCTTCGAGAACGACTCGCGCGAAATCACGCTGACGGAAGCGCGCAAGCGCAACCCCGCCGCGCAGGTTGGCGATGCGATCTCCGAGACACTGCCGCCCTTCGACTTCGGCCGCATCGCCGCCCAGTCGGCGAAGCAGGTGATCGTGCAGAAGGTGCGCGACGCCGAGCGCGACCGTCAGTATCAGGAATACAAGGATCGCATCGGCGAGGTCGTGAATGGCGCCGTCAAGCGCGTCGAATACGGCAACGTGATCGTCGATCTCGGCCGTGGCGAGGCGATCATCCGCCGCGACGAACTGATTCCGCGCGAGACGTTCCGCCCCGGCGACCGCATCCGCGCTTATCTCTTCGATGTGCGCCGTGAAACGCGCGGCCCGCAGATCTTCCTGTCGCGCACGCATCCGCAGTTCATGGCCAAGCTCTTCGCGCAGGAAGTGCCGGAGATCTATGACGGTATCGTCGCGATCCAGGCCGTCGCCCGCGATCCGGGCTCGCGCGCCAAGATCGCCGTGACATCGCGCGATTCGTCCATCGATCCGGTCGGCGCCTGCGTCGGTATGCGCGGCTCGCGCGTGCAGGCCGTCGTCGGCGAGTTGCAGGGCGAGAAGATCGACATCATTCCGTGGTCCGTTGACCAGGCGACCTTCATCGTCAACGCACTGCAGCCGGCGGAAGTCGTCAAGGTCGTGCTCGATGAGGAAGCGGACCGCATCGAGGTCGTCGTTCCCGACGATCAGCTCTCCCTCGCCATCGGCCGCCGCGGCCAGAACGTGCGTCTCGCCTCGCAGCTCACCGGCTGGGATATCGACATCCTGACCGAGGCCGAGGAATCCGAGCGTCGTCAGAAGGAATTCGCCGAGCGTTCCGAGCTGTTCATGAACGCGCTCGACGTGGACGAGGTCGTGGGCCAGCTTCTCGCGGCGGAAGGTTTCCGCTCGGTCGAGGAAATCGCCTACGTGGACCTGCCGGAGCTTTCCACCATCGAAGGCTTCGACGAGGATACCGCGAACGAGATCCAGAGCCGCGCCCAGGAATATCTCGCCCGCGTCGAGGCGGAGCACGAAGCGCGCCGCACGGAACTCGGCGTCGCGGACGAGTTGAAGGAGATCGACGGCGTCACCACCGCGATGCTCGTCGCCTTCGGCGAGAACGACATCAAGACGATCGAGGACCTCGCCGGCTGCGCCACCGACGATCTGGCGGGCTGGACCGAAGGTCGCGGCGCCGAGGCGGTTCGCCACAAGGGCGCTCTCGACGGCTTCGACCTTTCCCGCGCCGATGCGGAGGCCATGATCATGGACGCCCGCGTCAAGGCGGGCTGGATCGAGGCTCCGGTCGAGGCCGCGGAAGAGGCCGAAGAAACCGAGGACCAGTCTTCGTGAAAATGACGGCTGAAACAGGCTTTGGAACGGGTGTGCCGGCAATCGCCGGCATCGCCACGCTCTGAACAGCGATGACGAGAGCATTTTCAAGAAAAGTGGACACCACTTTTCGTGAAGAAAATGCGTTCAATCAAAGAGTTAGAGCAAAATTCCGATTCAGCATGATCGAATTTTGCTCTAAGCGAGGACCTGACCCGTGCCGCGGCATGAACCGGAGCGCACCTGCATCGTTACCCGCGAGGTTCGGCATCCGTCGGACCTGATCCGGTTCGTCCTCGGACCGGAGGGGCAGGTCGTCGCCGATCTGCGGTGCAAACTGCCGGGACGCGGTGTCTGGGTGACGGCGACCGCCGGGCATGTGAGGGAGGCGATCAAGCGCCGCCTTTTCGCCCGCGCCTTCAAAGCCGAGGTCAAAACGCCGCCGGCCCTCGCCGAGGACATCGAACAGACCCTCAGGCAGGATCTGCGCCAGAGCTTGTCCTTGGCCAACAAGGCCGGTAATGTGGTGACCGGGTTCACGAAAATCGAATCAGCCATCCTCGAAAAGCCATTCGTTGCTCTCATTCATGCCGCAGAGGCGGCGGAAGACGGGCGGCGAAAGCTCGCAAACCAGTTGCGAAAACGCCTCGGTGAGGCAATATCAAGCTTTCCGGTCGTCCAAGAGCTGTCCAACGACGAATTGGATTTGGCATTAGGCCGGTCACATGTGATACATGCTGCCCTCGTCGCGGGCGCTGGAAGCGACGGCTTTCTGAACCGCTGGCATCGTTACCGCTCCTATTGCGGCACCGAAGCTGATCAAGCCGACCTCCCCGAGGGGGCCGGCGCACACACGATATTGGAACCCTCAGGATCTGAGCGGAATGAGTGATACGAAGAATCCAGGCGACAAGACGCTGCACGTGGCGCCCAAGACGCTGTCGTTGAAGCGGCCTGTCGAACAGGGCACGGTGCGACAGAGCTTCTCCCACGGCCGCTCGAAGGCGGTGGTGGTTGAGACCGTGAAGCGCCGCCCTGTGGCTGCGGGAACGCCGGTGCGGGAAGAAAAGCCCGCGCCTCAGGCGCAGGCCCCGGCTGCCCCGGCCCCGATCTCCAAGCCCGCACCGCAAGGCCAGCGCTCCCAACGTGGCGGCGTGCCTTCGAACGCGCCCCGCTCGGGCGTGGTTCTGCGCACGCTGTCCGATCAGGAGCGCGACGCCCGCGCCCATGCGTTGGCCGATGCCCGCCGCCGCGAGGAGGAGGATCGACACCAGCAGGCGGAAGAGGCGAAACGCCGCGTCGAACGTGAGGCCACGGAGGCTCGCGAGCGCGAGGCCGCCGAAGCCCGCAAGCGCGAGGAAGACGAGCGCCGCCGTCACGAGGACGAGCACAAGCGCCGCGCCGCCGACGAGGCCCGCCGCCGTCTCGGCGAGGAGTCCGCTCCGCAGGCCGCCCGTCCGTCGGGCGAGGCCGCGCCGGCCCGCCAGGGTGAGCGCACCCATGGCGAGCGTCCTCATGGTGAGCGTCCTCATGGCGAGCGGTCCTTTGGTGATCGCCCCCGTGGTGAGCGTTCCTTTGGCGATCGTCCGCAGGGCGAACGTTCTTACGGCGACAGGCCGCAAGGTGACCGCCCCGCCCGCTCGGGCGGTGGTTTCGGCGGCCCGCGGCCGTCCGATGGACGCCGTCCGCCGAGCCTGAACCACATGGCGCGCCCGGCCCCGATTGCGGCCCCCGATCCGACCGCCGTCAAGCCCAACACGCGCACCGCGCCGCCCGTCGCCACCCGTTCCGTCGTGATCGATGACGAGGACGGTCCGCGCACAATTCGTCGCCCTGGTTCGCCCGCAAAGCCTGTCGTTCCGGCGAAAACCCCGAAGGCGGCTCCCGGTGAGGAAAAGCGTCGCGGCCGCCTGACGTTGTCCACCGCGACCTCGGGTGAGGAAGAGCGTACACGCTCGCTCGCAGCCTTCCGTCGCCGCAACCAGCGTCTGATGGGCCACCGCCAGGTGGAGCAGAAGGAAAAGATCGCCCGCGAGGTGACGATTCCGGAAACGATCACCATCCAGGAGCTCGCCAACCGCATGTCGGAGCGCGCCGTGGACGTGATCAAGTTCCTGATGAAACAGGGACAGATGCACAAGATCACCGACGTGATCGATGCCGATACCGCGCAGCTCGTCGCGGAAGAGCTCGGCCACACGGTGAAGCGTGTCGCGGAATCGGACGTGGAAGAGGGCCTGTTCGACACGCCGGATGTGGACGAGAACCTCTCGGCCCGCCCGCCGGTCGTGACCATCATGGGCCACGTCGACCACGGTAAGACCTCGCTCCTCGACGCCATCCGCAAGACCAACGTGGTCTCCGGCGAAGCCGGCGGCATCACGCAGCATATCGGCGCCTATCAGGTGACCTCGCCGCTCGGCGGCAAGATCACCTTCATCGACACCCCCGGCCACGCGGCCTTCACCGCCATGCGCGCCCGCGGCGCGAAGGTGACGGACATCGTCGTGCTGGTTGTCGCTGCCGATGACGGCGTCATGCCGCAGACCATCGAGGCGATCAACCATGCGCAGGCCGCAGGCGTGCCGCTGATCATCGCGATCAACAAGGTCGACAAGCCTGACGCCAATCCGCAGCGGGTTCGCACCGAATTGCTGCAGCATTCGATTGTCGTCGAATCGATGGGTGGCGAAACCCTCGAATTCGAAGTCTCCGCCAAGACCGGCCAGGGTCTCGACACCCTGCTCGAAGGTCTCACCCTGCAATCCGAAATCCTTGATCTCAAGGCCAATCCGGAGCGCTCGGCGGAAGGCACGGTCATCGAGGCGAAGCTCGATCGCGGTCGTGGCCCTGTCGCCACGGTGCTCGTCCAGCGCGGTACGCTGCGCACGGGCGATATCGTGGTTGCCGGCGCCGAATGGGGCCGCGTGCGCGCCCTCATCAACGACCTTGGCGCCAACGTGAAGGAGGCTGGTCCCTCGGTTCCGGTCGAGGTTCTGGGCTTCAACGGCACACCGGAAGCGGGCGACCGCGTCGCGGTGGTGGAATCGGAGGCCCGTGCCCGCGAAGTCACCGAATACCGGACGCGCCAGAAGCGCGAACGCCAGGCCGCCCGCATGGGCTCGGCCGGTCGCACCCTCGCCGACATGATGCAGGACCTCAAGGCCGGAGCCGGCCGCAAGGAATTCCCGCTCGTGGTCCGTGCGGACGTGCAAGGTTCGGCGGAAGCCATCGTCGGCGCTCTTGAGAAGGTGGGCAACGAGGAAGTCTCGGCGCGCATCATTCAGGCGGGCGTCGGTGGTATTTCCGAATCCGACATCACGCTGGCCGAAGCTTCAGGCGCCATTGTCCTCGGCTTCAACGTGCGCGCCCATAAGGAAGCGCGCGAGGCCGCCGAGCGTGCCGGCATCGAAATCCGCTACTACAACATCATCTACGACCTCGTGGATGACGTGAAGGCGGCGATGTCGGGCCTGCTCGCTCCGACGCTGCGCGAAGAGCGTCTCGGCGAAGCGCAGATCCTCGAAGTGTTCAACGTGTCGAAGGTCGGCAAGATCGCCGGCTGCCGCGTCCTCGACGGCGTGGTCCAGCGCGGCGCGCATGTGCGCCTCATCCGCGACAACGTGGTCATCCACGAAGGCAAGCTGTCCCAGCTCAAGCGCTTCAAGGACGACGCCAAGGAAGTCACGGCGGGCCAGGAATGCGGTATGTCCTTCGAGAACTACCAGGACATGCGTGTCGGCGATCAGATCGAGTGCTACCGCGTGGAAGAGGTGAAGCGCACGCTGTAAGGCTTTCGCTTCGGCCTTATCCGCAAGGCCCTGAAACATCTGCTGTCATGGCCGGGTTATACCCGGCCATGACTTTTTGAAGAACCCGGTCCAATCCCGGAGATTGAAAATGGCTAAACGTTTCGAACAAACCACCGGCCCCTCCCAGCGCCAGCAGCGCGTGGCCGAACTCGTGCGCCATGCGCTCGCCGAGATTCTTTCACGCGGCGACTTGCAGGACGAGGTGCTGACCAGGCACGTCATCACGATCCCTGAAGTGCGCATGTCGCCGGACCTCAAGCTCGCGACGGCCTACGTCATGCCGCTCGGCGGCAAGGACGAGCAGGCGGTGATCAAGGCCCTCGAGCAGAACAAGAAGTTTCTGCGCCAGGAAGTCGCCCACCGGGTGAACCTGAAATACGCGCCGGAGCTGCGCTTTCGCCGGGACGAAAGTTTTGATGAGGCCGCGCGCATCGATGCGTTGCTGCGCTCGGAAAAGGTTCAGCGCGATACGGCAAAGCCCGCGCCGTCCGACGACGACAACGACGAGTAAGATCCATGAGCGAAGAACGACCGCAGCGCCGCCCGCAGGGCGAGCGTCCCAAGAAGCGCGACGTCAACGGCTGGATCGTGCTCGACAAGGGCGTGGGCATGACCTCGACCCATGCTGTCGCCGCTGTAAAACGCGCCCTGTCGGCGAAGAAGGCGGGCCATGCGGGCACCCTCGATCCGCTGGCCTCCGGCATTCTTCCCATTGCGTTGGGTGAGGCGACGAAGACCGTGCCCTTCATTATGGACGGGCGCAAATCCTACGTGTTCACCGTCGAGTGGGGCGCGGAAACCAACACAGACGATTCCGAAGGCGAGATCGTCGCGCGCACGGACAAGCTGCCGACTGCATCGGAGGTCGAGGCGCTTCTGCCCCGCTTCATCGGCCAGGTGCAGCAGGTGCCGCCGCGCTTTTCCGCCATCAAGATCCAGGGCGAGCGCGCCTATGACCTCGCCCGCGACGGCGAGGTGGTGGAATTACAGGCGCGCACGGTGGAGATCGACCGCCTCGCGCTCATCCATCACGACGGCAACCGCTCCATTCTCGAAGCCGATTGCGGCAAAGGCACCTATGTGCGCGCCATCGCGCGCGATCTTGGCCGCGCGCACGGCTGCCTCGGCCATATCGCGGCGCTGAGGCGCACGCGCGTCGGGCCGTTCACGGAGGAGGATTCCTTCCTCATCGACGAGATCGCCACCGAGCCGGCGGCGCTTCGCCCCGTCGAAACCGCCCTCAGCGACCTCCCCACCATCGCGGTGAGCCGCGACATGGCAGCCCGCCTGATGCGCGGCCAGTCGATCATCCTGCGCGGCCGCGATGCCCCGATCTCCGGCAAGATCTACGCCACCTGCAACGGCGTGCTGGTCGCCGTCGGCGATGTGGAGCAGGGCGAACTGGTGCCGCACCGGGTGTTCAATCTCGGAGCGTGACGCGAATCGTTCGACGGGAATCGCGACACATTACGCGGCCGTGAACACAGATGACTCGACCTTAAGCCACGGCCACCGTGTCTTGTAGCTTTGCGACTTTGCAGCGAAGAGATCAGGTCGAAAATTCAAAGGGTTGGGCCGCAACACGCCTGCATAAAGATCGGCCAAGCCGCAGGGAGCATAGAGATCCAGGGCATTTTGTTCGCCAACGCCAACGGCAACGCGGGCGCAACTGATGAGAAAACGGTCGATCCCCTCGCGACTTGACCATAGCTGGGGATAGCCGGGACCGAAGCGCTCGCCATACCAGAGATGCACCCGGGCCTGGTTTCTCAGCTCTACGCGCGCGGGAATATCTTTCACGATCTCGGCGGCACGTAAAATGTCGTGATGCTCGGCCTCCCACGAGAGATCGACGCCACTGAAATAGAAGACATCGTAGTCTTGGATACCATCCGTCGGTGCGCGGCCCGTCTGCACATTCCAAACGGTTTGAAACAGGCAACCACCGACGAGCCAGACATCCTCCAGTCCAAGCCTCGGCAACCGCTCCAGCAGCAAGCGGTTGATGGGATTTTGCAGGATCGCTTCCCGAAAGGCCTCAGCTTCTTCGTTTGTTATCGCCACGCTTCCTTCGTTTCCCTCGCTCACAAAACGAAGAACAAAATAGGAACTTGGGCAATTGTCAACGCTAAACGGGCATGGCGCGGGAACACTTCTCCCTTAGGGAGAGGTCGACGCACGTCTGTGCGGCGGGTGAGGGGGGCGCCCTCACCGGGTCGCGCGGCAACCCCTCACCCCAACCCTCTCCCTGAGGGAGAGGAAGTTCGAGCCCTACCCTGCTCACGATCCCGGATTGACTTTCGTCGTCCGGGATGACGACCAACCTCCAACGCCCTGTCCGGCTTGGCAAAAACGAAATCTCTGGCACTTGCGCGGTTTTCGTGTATGGTGCGCCCACTTTCGGCGGGTTTTGCCTGCCGGATGCGTCATGAGATCCGACCGCGCTGGACGACATCCCGGCCCGGCCGCCTCTGACGGCAGCAGGCCCGAATACGGGCCTTTCTTGAAAATACGAACCTGAAAGGACATGCGATGTCGATTACGGCTGAGCGCAAAACCGCGCTCGTGAAGGAATTTGCTCAGAAGGCTGGCGACACCGGTTCCCCGGAAGTGCAGATCGCCATCCTCACCGAGCGGATCAACAATCTCACCGGCCACTTCAAGACCCACACGAAGGACAATCATTCCCGTCGTGGTCTCCTGAAGCTCGTCTCGCAGCGCCGTTCGCTTCTCGACTACGTCAAGAAGAAGGACGAGAGCCGCTACAAGACCATTATCGAGAAGCTCGGCATCCGCCGCTAACTTCTCCAAAGACTTCCGTCCGGAGCCTGGCTCCGGACGGCTTCCCGAGCACGATCGGGCGAGGGGACGGTCCCTTCGCAGAAGGATCGTGGCTCAAACAAAGCGCGGAGCCGGCGCGACGGGAAGGTCCCTCGCTCCCGGGCTCCAACGCCGAAGAGATGTAAATCCCGGCGTTCTCAAAGGAGGCGGATGACGCGATGACCATGGCAGGATCGCAAGGCGCTTACACCGGCGGGGCCGTTTTCCCCGCCGCCGAGCGTCT
Source organism: Microvirga flavescens (assembly GCF_003290125.1). Classification (GTDB taxonomy): domain Bacteria; phylum Pseudomonadota; class Alphaproteobacteria; order Rhizobiales; family Beijerinckiaceae; genus Microvirga; species Microvirga flavescens. The sequence goes on along the minus strand of NZ_QMKH01000001.1, from coordinate 574,789 downwards.
TGCCGTCTTGCTCATGGCATCGAGCCCCGCCCTGTCATGAAAGACAAAACCACATGTTCGACATTCAACGCGAAGAACTGATCTGGGGTGGGCGCAAGCTCACGATTGAGACGGGCAAGATGGCCCGCCAGGCCGACGGCGCCGTCGTCGCCACCTACGGCGAGACCACGGTGCTCGCTACCGTCGTGTCCGCCAAGGAGCCGAAGGCAGGCATCGATTTCTTCCCGCTCACGGTGAACTACCAGGAGCGCACCTACGCCGCCGGCCGCATTCCGGGCGGTTATTTCAAGCGTGAAGGCCGCCCGACCGAGAAGGAGACCCTCGTCTCCCGCCTCATCGACCGCCCGATCCGTCCGCTCTTCCTCGAAGGCTACAAGAACGACACCCAGGTCGTCGTGACCGTGCTCTCGCACGATCTTGAAAACGATCCGGACATCGTCGCCATGGTCGCAGCCTCCGCTGCCCTGACCATTTCCGGCGTGCCCTTCATGGGCCCGGTGGGCGCTGCCCGCGTCGGCTATATCGGCGGCCAGTACAAGCTGAACCCGCCGCTGCAGGAAATGGAAGAAACCTCCCTCGATCTCGTCGTCGCCGGTACGGCTGACGCGGTTCTGATGGTGGAATCGGAGGCCAAGGAACTGGCGGAAGACGTGATGCTCGGCGCCGTGATGTTCGGCCACAAGCACTTCCAGCCGGTGATCGAGGCCATCATCCGCCTCGCCGAAAAGGCCGCCAAGGAGCCGCGCGATTATCAGCCGGCCGACGTCTCCGACGTGGAGAAGGCCGTTCTCGACATCGCCGAGAAGGACCTTCGTGAAGCCTACAAGCTGACCAAGAAGCAGGACCGCTACGCCGCCATCGACATCGTCAAGGCGAAGGTGTTCGAGGCGCTCTGCCCGGCGGACGGTGAAGCCAAGTTCGAGCCCGAGAAGGTCAAGGCCGTCTTCAAGGACGCCCAGGCCAAGGTCGTGCGCTGGAACATCCTCGACACCGGTTCGCGCATCGACGGTCGTGATCTCAAGACCGTGCGCTCCATCGTCTCCGAAGTCGGCGTTCTGCCCCGCACCCACGGTTCGGCCGTGTTCACCCGCGGTGAGACGCAGGCCCTCGTGGTCGCCACGCTCGGCACCGGCGAGGACGAGCAGTACATCGACCAGCTCGAAGGCACCCGCAAGGAAACCTTCCTGCTGCACTACAACTTCCCGCCCTACTCCGTCGGCGAGACGGGCCGCATGGGTTCGCCCGGCCGCCGCGAAATCGGCCACGGCAAGCTTGCCTGGCGCGCCATCCACCCGATGCTGCCGCCGTCCCACGAGTTCCCCTACACGATCCGCGTCGTGTCGGAGATCACCGAGTCGAACGGTTCGTCCTCGATGGCTTCCGTCTGCGGCGGCTCGCTGGCGCTGATGGATGCGGGCGTTCCGCTCCGCCGTCCGGTCGCGGGTATCGCCATGGGCCTCATCCTCGAGGGTGAGCGCTTCGCGGTTCTCTCCGACATTCTCGGCGACGAGGATCACCTCGGCGACATGGACTTCAAGGTGGCCGGAACGGACCAGGGCATCACCTCGCTCCAGATGGACATCAAGATCGCAGGCATCACCGAGGAGATCATGAAGGTCGCCCTGGAGCAGGCGAAGGACGGTCGCGCCCACATCCTGGGCGAGATGAACAAGGCGCTCACCGCGCCGCGCGCCGAACTCGGCGAGCACGCTCCGCGCATCGAGACCATGCAGATCCCGGTCGACAAGATCCGCGAAGTCATCGGTTCGGGCGGCAAAGTCATCCGCGAGATCGTGGAGAAGACCGGCGCCAAGATCGACATCAACGACGACGGCCTGATCAAGATCGCTTCCGCCGACGGCAAGTCGATCAAGGCCGCCTATAACTGGATCCGCTCCATCGTCGCCGAGCCCGAGATCAACACGATCTACGAAGGCACGGTGGTGAAGGTGATGGAATTCGGCGCGTTCGTGAACTTCTTCGGTTCGCGCGACGGCCTCGTCCACATCTCCGAACTCGCCAAGAACCGCGTCAACAAGGTCACCGACGTGGTCAAGGAAGGCGACAAGGTGAAGGTCAAGTTCCTCGGCATGGACGAGCGCGGCAAGGTCCGCCTCTCCATGAAGGTCGTCGACCAGGAAACCGGCGAAGACATCACCGAGAAGCTCAAGGCCGAACGCGACGCCGAGAAGGCCAAGCAGACGGCTGGCGAGTAAGGGCGTTAAGGCTCATGAATTGAAAAGGGCGGCCTCGAGCCGCCCTTTTTGTTGCTTGTCGTTGTAAAAACCGCCGCTCCCGCCCTGTCCGGAAACGCTGCGATTGATTGCCTGCGCAAAGTCGCGTCAAATCCCGCTATGACCGCCATCACCTCCCTCGCCGCTCTCCAATCCCTCTACGGCGAACCCGCTGAAGCCTCGCTCGTCAAGGAAACGGACCGGGTTGTGCCGGTCTATCGCAGTTTCATCGAGGCATCGCCCTTCGCGACACTGGCGACGCGCGGGCCGGAGGGGCTCGATTGCTCGCCGCGTGGGGACGGGCCGGGGTTCGTTCGCGTCCAGGACGAGAAGACGCTGTTGTTGCCGGACCGGCGCGGCAACAACCGCATCGATTCACTGCGCAACATCCTGCACGATCCGCACCTCGCCCTGCTCTTCATGATCCCCGGCATCGGCGAGACGCTTCGCGTCAACGGACGCGGAACGATCTCGGTGGAGCCGGCGCTGCTCGAGAGTTTTGCCATCGACGGCAAGGCGCCAAAAACCGTGCTCGTGATCGACGTCGATGCCGTGTTCTTCCAATGCTCACGCGCCATCGTGCGAGCGGAGCTGTGGAACCCGGACAAGCGCCTGCCGCGCGAAGCCGTGCCGAGCGCCGGACAGATGCTGGCGGGCTTGAGCGAGAACAGGGTCGGCGGCGAGGCCTATGACAAGGCCCTGCCGGAGCGGTTGAAGACGACGCTTTATTGAGGCGATGCGCCCTCTGCCCGCCCTCCCGGCCACGAAAGCGGGCCATCAAACTCCCCGGGAGCCTCGCCCTGAGGAGGCCGTCAGGCCGTCTCGAAGGGCGAGGCGGTTCCAGTGCTCGCTGGACCCTCCTTCGAGACGCGGCTGCGCCGCTCCTCAGGATGAGGCGGGTGCAGAAGCGGATGGGCATTCTCGTCACGCGATCCCGGATCGCCTTTGGCGTCCGGGATGACGAAGCCGTGCTCACGGCCGATCCTCATGCCGCCCCCTATCTCTCCCCGTTGCGTAATTGACGAGCTTCAGCAGCAAAGTTATTAGAATCATTCTAAACAGGATTCGCCGCATGTTTTCGCGCATTTTCGGCTTCAACCGCCGCCCCTTCGATTCCCTCTCCGAACAGGAAGTTCTCGCCCTCGCCATCTCCTCCGAGGAGGATGACGGGCGCATCTACCGGGCCTATGCGGACGGCCTGCGGGAAAAATTTCCCCACTCGGCCAAGGTGTTCGAGGAAATGGCGGATGAGGAGGACCGGCATCGCCGCGCCCTGATCGAGCTTCACCAGAAGCGCTTCGGCGATACCATTCCGCTGATCCGCCGGGAGCATGTGCGCGGTTATTACGAGAGGAAGCCCGATTGGCTGGTGCGGCCGCTCGGCATCGAGAAGGTGCGCGCCGCCGCCGAGAACATGGAGGAACAGGCCCACCGCTTCTATGTCGCGGCAGGCCAGCGCTCCACGGACGCCTCCACCCGCAAGCTTCTGGGCGATCTCGCCGCCGCTGAGCAGGGGCACATCTCGCTCGCGCGCCGTCTCGGCGAATCGCTCACGCCGGAGGACATCCGCGAGCAGGAGGCCGAGACCGAGCGGCGGCAACTGATCCTGACCTATATCCAGCCGGGCCTCGCGGGGCTCATGGACGGCTCCGTTTCGACCCTCGCGCCGATCTTCGCCGCCGCCTTCGCCACGCAAGACACCTGGCAGACCTTTCTCGTCGGCCTCTCGGCATCCGTGGGCGCTGGCATTTCGATGGGCTTCACGGAGGCCGCGCATGACGACGGCAAGCTCTCCGGGCGCGGCTCGCCGCTCAAGCGGGGTCTGGCCTCGGGCATCATGACCGCCATCGGCGGCCTCGGCCATGCGCTGCCCTACCTCATCCCCCATTTCTGGACCGCGACCATCGTCGCCGCCTGCGTCGTGTTCGTGGAACTGTGGGCCATCGCTTTCGTGCAGAACCGCTACATGGAAACGCCGTTCCTGCGCGCCGCCTTCCAGGTGGTGCTCGGCGGCTCGCTGGTCTTCGCGGCGGGGGTGCTCATCGGCAACGCGTGAAGCCGCGCCGAAGGTTACCCGGTCAAGCTAGGTTCGCGCGCCCGAACCGGATTTGCAGCGCTTGGCATAATCCCGGCGCATGGTCGCGATCAGCTTTGCGAACTCAACCGTCTCGGCTTGTTCCTTGGCCATTTCCTCGGGGTGCAGCCGGCGGCAGGATTTGACCGCTTTCGTGGCGGCCGCAACCGCGCGCTCGGACGCTGTGACCATCATGCAGAAATCCGCATCGGAGCCGCTTGCCCGGTAAGCCCGGGAGGCCTTCACCGACTCGTCGCTACCCGCTCTCGACGCGCTCAAGTCGATGCTGCAACGGTCCTCCTCCGATTGCGCTTTCACGCCGGGTGCGGCGCATTTCAGTTGAGGCGAATCCAGCAGCTTCAGATCCTGCTTCGCTTTGGCGATATCGCTTTGCGCGGTGGAAACATAAGGTGCGCAAGCATTGCTCATGTCGATCTTCTGCAGCGTCGCTTCGCGCGTCTTTGCGAGCATGGCGCAACGCGCCTCTTCGGTCTTCGTGTTGCGATGGTTTTCCGTGAGCTGGCTCAGCTCGTCCGTCCGTTTCTTGTAGGCCTCGATGCCGCGCCAGCAATCGGCCTGATCGGCAAACGCCTCGGGCGCACCAAATGCGCTTCCCGCAAGAAGGGCCGCCACAAGCAAGAGAATTCGAACCATCGTCGCTCACCGTCACTTTGAAACGATGGATCATAGTTGGGAAAAAAATCATCGTACAATCAGGCTTTCGGTCTAGACCGGTCCTCCACCCTTGACCTCGTGGCCGCCAGCGCGGACAACAGCGGCCCGTTTTTTGCTTTTCGAGGAAGCGCCATGTCCATTCAACGCATCAAGCCCGGCCCCCGCATGAGCGGCGCGGTCGTTCACGGCAACACGGTTTATCTGGCCGGTCAGGTCGCCGATAAGGCCGCCGGCAAGGGCGTCGGCGAGCAGACCAAGGAAATCCTCTCGATCATCGATGCGCTTCTCGCGGAAGCCGGCACCGACAAGACCAAGATCCTGATGACCAATATCTGGCTCACCGACATGGCGACGTTCCAGGAAATGAACGCCGTGTGGGATGCCTGGGTCTCGCCCGGCAACACTCCGGCCCGCGCCACGGTGGAAGCCAAGCTCGCCGCGCCGCAGTTCAAGGTGGAGATTGCGGTCATCGCCGCAAAATAAAAATGGGCCCCGAGGGGCCCATTTCCTTTATGGGGCATCCATGATGCCGCTACGGGCAGGACCGCGCCCGGCCATCGTAACCGACATAGGTGCCGGTCGCGGGGTTGTAGGATTTGAAGCGTTGCGCGCAGTACTGGACCGCGGTGTTCATCTGGTTCTGGTTCTGCGAAGCAACCGCACCGCCTACGATCGCCCCCGTCGCAAGGCCGACAGCTCCGGCAGCCGCCGCGCCGCCATAGTCATAGTAATACCCGCCGCCGTAATAGGGGCTCCCGGCATAGTACGGATAGCGATAGCCGGGACGATAGGCATAACCCCGATAGGGATAACCGGAGCGGTAAGCATAACCCCGATAACCATAACCGGGGCGGTAGGCGTAGCCGGGACGATAGGCCGGCCTGTATGCCGCGGCGGGCCTGTAACCGCCGGGGCGATAACCGGCAACGGACCTGTACGCAGGGCGATGGGCAACGCGATGCATGCCTGCACCCCGATGCATGCCCCCGTGCATGCGCGCTGGAGGCCGCCGGAAGTGCGCTCCTCCTCCACCACGAAAACCTCCGCCACCGCGACGGGCGTAAGCGGTCGCGAATTCATCGTTCTGCAATTGCGTCAAGGGAAGCTGAAGGCGCGGATCCTGCTGGGTCGGTTGCGCCAGGGTCGGTTGCGCCAGGACGGAGACAGGCAAAAGCGACGCCGAGCCTATGAGAGTCGACGCCAGAACGGCGATGATCTTGTTTCGCATGAGTGGACCCTCCTCTTCCACCTCGCATCGAACGAAACGACGCTAGACCTTGAGATCGCATGATCTAAGGCGAACAACCGGTTTCCACTTGTTCTGATCATGCTCCAGGGCCAACGCGTGGGCGTTGGCCCTGTTCCGAAAAGCGTCAATGGGCCCGAAGGCCCATCGCTCGTCTCAGCCTGAGTGACTACTGGCAGAGATATTGCTGCCCATCCGGAGCCCAGACCGTGTTCGAAGTCTTGTCGTAGGTCGGGTATTTCGCCGAGCAGTAGGAAATCCAGCTCTGTCCCGGCGTCTGGCCCCAGGACGGCCCGTAGACCCCGTACACCCCGGGTGTGGCCCCGGCGATGCTACCCGTCGCCGTGACGTCGACCCCACGGCGATAGCCGTAGTCATAGCCATACGGATTCATCGGGCTGTAGTAGCTCATGGGCGCCTGTGCGTAGCCGCGACGATAGTAGTAAGGCTGCTGTGCATAATGGCGACGATGGTACACCGCCGCTTCATGCCGCGTTACGGGATGGCGTCTCTTGACCGTCGTGCGTTCACTGCTCTGCGCATAGGCCGCCTTTTGCGAAAGCACGGCCATGTCGTCCTTGGAGATAGACTGCGCCTGCGATGACGCGGCCCAAAGGGACGCCGAGCCGAGCGCAAGAGCGGCTGCAGTAACTAGGAAAGATTTGCGCATGGGAAACTCCCTCGTCTGACAAGGGATTCAACGCCAGCTCCGAGGTGCTGTTCCGATTTTCAAAGATTACACTTCTGTAATCGCGAGAGTTTGAAGAAAGCGTATCTATTATCTGAAGTTAAGCTTCAGTTCTTCATGCCAATTACAAAATAAAACGGCTCAGGTCCGTATTTTTTGCCAGGCTTTCGACTTGGCTGCGAACATAAGCCGCATCGATCGTCACGCTTTCACCTGAGCGGTCGGGCGCGGTGAAGGAAATATCGTCGAGCACGCGCTCCAGCACCGTCTGCAGACGGCGCGCACCGATATTCTCGACCGTGTCATTCACCTCGACAGCGACCTTGGCCAACGCATCGATGGAATCGTCCGTGAACACGAGATCGACGCCCTCCGTTTGCATGAGCGCGACGGATTGCTTGACGAGGCTCGCCTCGGTTTCTGTGAGGATGCGCTTGAAATCATCGACGGTGAGCGGGGACAGCTCCACCCGGATCGGCAGGCGGCCCTGCAATTCGGGCAAGAGGTCCGACGGCTTCGAGACGTGGAACGCGCCCGAGGCGATGAAGAGAATGTGATCGGTCTTCACCGATCCGTGCTTGGTCGAAACCGTCGTGCCTTCGATGAGCGGCAGAAGATCACGCTGCACGCCCTCGCGCGACACGTCCGCGCCGGAGCGCCCTTCGCGGGCGCAGATCTTGTCGATCTCGTCGAGGAAGACGATGCCGTTGTTCTCCACCTGGCGGATCGCTTCCTGCACGATGGCATCCTGGTCGAGAAGCTTGTCGGATTCCTCCGCCACCAGCGGTTCATAGGCCTCGTGCACCGTGGTGCGGCGCGCCTTGGCGCGCCCGCCGAAAGCCTTGCCGAACATGTCGCTCAAGTTGATCGCGCCGACGGAGGCTCCCGGCATGCCGGGGATCTCGAACATCGGCATGCCCTGCGGGCCGCTCGCCTGCAATTCGATCTCGATTTCCTTGTCGTCGAGTTCGTTGTTGCGCAGCTTGCGGCGGAAACTGTCGCGCGTCGCGGCGCTGGCCGTGGTGCCGACGAGGGCATCGAGCACGCGCTCCTCGGCGGCAAGATGCGCTTTCGCCTGCACCTGCTTGCGGCGCTCGTCGCGCACGAGGCCGATGCCGACCTCGACGAGATCGCGCACGATCTGCTCCACGTCACGGCCGACATAACCGACTTCCGTGAACTTCGTCGCTTCCACCTTGATGAATGGCGCGTTGGCGAGCCGCGCGAGGCGGCGCGAGATCTCCGTCTTGCCGCAGCCTGTCGGCCCGATCATCAGAATGTTCTTCGGCGCGACTTCCTCCCGCAACGATCCGTCGAGCTGCTGACGCCGCCAGCGGTTGCGCAAGGCAATCGCGACGGCGCGCTTCGCATCGTGCTGGCCGACGATGAAGCGGTCGAGTTCGGAGACGATTTCGCGGGGGGAGAATGTGGTCATGAGCTTGCGAGAAGATGCTGAAGATTGCGGGCGATTTGAGGCGGAAGGAACTTCAGGACACGTCCTTGCCGATCATAAGTCGATGCTCTCGATAACGATATTGCTATTGGTATAGACGCAGATCTCCGCCGCGATGGACAGCGAGCGGCGCACGATGGCTTCCGCGTCCTTGTCCGAGTCCGCGAGCGCCCGCGCGGCGGCCAGCGCATAGTTGCCGCCCGAACCGATGGCCATGATGCCACCCTCCGGCTCCAGCACGTCGCCGCTGCCCGAGAGCAGCAGGCCGACCTCCTTGTCGGCGACGAGCATCATCGCCTCCAGGCGGCGCAAATAGCGGTCCGTGCGCCAGTCCTTGGTGAGCTCGACGCAGGCGCGGGTGAGCTGGCCGGGATATTGCTCGAGTTTGGCCTCGAGACGCTCGAACAGGGTGAACGCATCCGCCGTCGCTCCCGCAAAGCCCCCGATCACGCCGCCCTTGGCGAGGCGGCGCACCTTTCGCGCGTTACCCTTAACGATGGTCTGGCCGAGGCTCACCTGCCCATCGCCGCCGATGACGACGCGGTTTCCTTTCCGCACCATCAGGATCGTGGTCGCGTGCATGAGGGGCGAGGAATTGTCTGACACGGGAGGGAACTCCGGAGGGCGAGGGAGGGGGGAGGAGAGGACCTCTTTACCCCGTCACTTAATCATCGCCGGCTCAAAAGCAACGCGGGTAGCGTTTCTCGGTCGAGCTTGATAGAACGCCTCGTCTCACTCCTCAGCAAGGATGAAAGAATGCGCGCCGCGAGCGTCAGCCGTCGCACCGCCGAGACCGATGTCGCCGTGTCGATTGCCCTTGATGGCACCGGCAAGGCCGAAATCGCGACCGGGGTCGGTTTTCTGGATCACATGCTCGAACTCTTCGCAAGGCACGGTCTATTCGACCTGACCGTGAAGGTGACGGGCGATTTGCATGTGGACCAGCACCATACGACGGAGGATACCGGCATCGCGCTCGGCCAGGCGATTCTGAAGGCGCTTGGCGACAAAAAGGGCATCCTGCGCTACGCCGATATCCACCTGCCGATGGACGAGACGCTGACCCGGATCGCCCTCGACATCTCGGGCCGCCCCTTCCTCCTGTTCCGCACCGCCTTCCCGACGGAGAAGATCGGCGCGTTCGACACGGAGCTGGTGCGCGAGTTCTTCCAGGCCTTCGCCATCAATTCCGGCCTCACCCTGCACGTAGAAACCATCTACGGCGAAAACAGCCACCATATCGCGGAAAGCTGTTTCAAGGGTCTGGCACGCGCCTTGCGTCAGGCGGTGGCGGTGGACCCAAGAGAGGGGGGACGCGTTCCCTCCACGAAGGGCACACTTTAGAGGTTGCGGCATGATCCGGACGAACAGCCGGTTTTCGGTTGTTCCGATCATGCTTTAGGAGCGGGACGGTCATGAAAACCTATGTCTTGCACCTGCCGCGCAGCGCGCGGCCGGGCGATGCGGGCGATTTGGACAAGGCCCGGACGGTGAAGGACGGCTTTTCCTGGGGCGCGTTCTTCTTCACGTTCCTCTGGTTCTTCTTCCATCGGCTCTGGCTTGCGGGCCTTCTCGTTCTCGCCGCGGTGATCGGGCTCGGTTTTGCGATGGAAGCCTTCAACGTGCATCCCGCCGCCGGGTTCCTCGCGCAGGTGCTGCTCTCCACCCTGATCGGGCTGGAGGCGAACAGCCTGCGGCGCTGGTCCCTGACGCGGCGCGGCCTGCCCGCCGTCGACGTGGTGCGCGCGCATAACCGCGACGAGGCCGAGACCATGCTTTTCGCGCGCTGGCTCCAGCGCACGCCGGCAGCGGCCCGCCAGACGACTGTCACACCCGCCGTCACACCGGCGACATCGCCGACCCGCAGGATCGAACCTGTGATCGGCCTCTTTCCTGATGCGGAGCGTCCCCTGTGAGCGTCGCCATCGTCGATTACGGTTCCGGAAACCTGCACTCCGCCGCGAAAGCCTTCGAGCGCGCGGCCCGTGAGGCGGGTCTTTCCGACACCATCACCGTCACCTCCGATCCGGACACGGTCGCCAAGGCCGATCGGGTCGTTCTGCCCGGCGTCGGTGCCTTCGCCGATTGCCGCCGTGGGCTCGATGCGGTTCCCGGCATGGTGGATGCCCTCAGCCGCGTGGTGCGCGAAAAGGGCCATCCTTTTCTGGGCATCTGCGTCGGCATGCAGCTCATGGCGACGCGGGGGCTCGAGCACGTCACCACGCAAGGGCTCGACTGGATCAAGGGCGATGTCAAAGCCATCATGCCCGACGATCCTTCCTTGAAGATCCCGCATATGGGCTGGAACACCCTCGACGTGCGCCACACGCACCCGCTTCTGAACGGCATTGAAACCGGCGCGGACGGCCTCCACGCCTATTTCGTGCATTCCTTCGCGCTGCAGCCGAGCGAAAGCCGCGATATTGTCGCCACCACGTCCTATGGCGGACCGGTGACGGCGATGGTCGCGCGCGACAACATCGCCGGCACGCAATTTCACCCCGAAAAGAGCCAGACCCTCGGTCTCAAGCTCATCGCCAATTTCCTGAGGTGGCGCCCGTGATTCTCTTTCCCGCCATCGATCTCAAAGAAGGCCGCTGCGTTCGCCTGATTCAGGGCGACATGGACCAGGCGACCGTGTTCAACGACGATCCGGCAGCGCAAGCCGCCGCCTTCGAGGCGCAGGGCTTCGAGTGGCTGCATGTGGTCGATCTCGACGGCGCGTTCGCGGGCAAACCGATGAACGCCTCCGCCGTCGAGGAGATTTTGAAGCGCATCAAGATTCCGGTGCAGCTCGGGGGCGGCATCCGCGACATGAAGACCGTCGAGGGCTGGCTGTCGAAGGGCGTCGCCCGCGTCATCATCGGCACCGCCGCCGTGCGCGATCCGGCGTTCGTGCGCGAGGCCGCGCGGCTTCATCCCGGCAAGATCGCGGTCGGCATCGACGCCAAGGACGGGCTGGTTGCCGTCGAAGGCTGGGCGCAGACCTCGACGCTCACGGCGGAGGAACTCGGCCGCCGCTTCGAAGATGCGGGCGTTGCCGCGATCATCTACACCGACATCGCCCGCGACGGCATCTTGAAGGGCCTCAACATCCCGATGACGCTGGCGCTCGCCAAGGCGGTTTCTATCCCCGTCATTGCCTCCGGCGGCCTTGCCTCGATGGCGGATATCGAGCGCCTGACGCAACCCGATTGCGCCATCCTCGGCGGCGCGATCTCGGGCCGCGCGCTCTATGACGGGCGCATCGATCCCGCGCAGGCGCTGGCGTTGTTGAAGACGGCGCGGGGGGAGACGGTCTGATGCTGAAGGTCCGCCTCATTCCCTGCCTCGATGTGAAGGACGGGCGCGTCGTGAAGGGCGTGCAGTTCGTCGATCTCGTCGATGCGGGCGATCCTGTCGAAGCCGCCAAGGCCTATGACGCCGCCGGCGCCGACGAACTCTGCTTCCTCGACATCACCGCGAGCCACGAAGCGCGCGGTATCCTGCTCGACGCGGTGCAGCGTACGGCGGAAGCGTGCTTCATGCCGCTCACCGTCGGCGGCGGCGTGCGTACGGTGGAGGACATCCGTAAGCTCCTGCTGGCGGGTGCGGACAAGGTGTCGATCAACACCGCCGCCGTGAACAACCCGGACTTCGTGCGCGAAGCGGCGGAAAAATTCGGCGCGCAGTGCATCGTCGTCGCCATCGACGCCAAGAAGGTGTCGGGCGAAGGCGAGGAACCGCGCTGGGAAATCTTCACGCATGGCGGGCGCAACGCCACCGGCCTCGATGCCATCGCCTTCGCGAAAAAGGTCGCCGATCTCGGCGCGGGCGAACTTCTGGTCACCTCGATGGACCGGGACGGCACCAAGGGCGGCTACGACCTTCCCCTCGTGCGCGCCATCGCCGATGCGGTCTCGGTGCCGGTCATCGCCTCCGGCGGCGTCGGCAATCTCGACCACCTGGTCGATGGAGTGAAGGAAGGCCACGCCAGCGCCGTGCTGGCCGCCTCGATCTTCCACTTCGGCACGCACACCATCGCCGAAGCGAAGAACTACATGGCGAAGGCGGGGCTGAAGATGCGGCTCGACAAGCCGGCGAAGGCGTAAAGGGGAGCCTCACCCTGAGGAGACCGTCAGGCCGTCTCGAAGGGCGAGGCGGCTCCAGAGGGCGCTGGAACCTCCTCCGAGACGCCGCTTCGCGGCTCCTCAGGATGAGGTTGAGCTTGCGTGCTGTTTCCCCATTTCTTTCGGAAAAGCTGGCTTTTCAGGCCCGACGGGTCTATTGAGCCGCCGAAAACTGAAGATTGAGCCATGACCTCCTTCACCCTTGACAACCTCGCCGCCATCGTCGCGCAACGCGCTCAGGCGCCTGTGAGCGAATCCTACACGGCGAAGCTTCTCGCCGAGGGTCCGGCGCGGGCCGCCAAGAAGCTTGGCGAGGAGGCGGTGGAGGCGGTGATCGCGGCTGTGGCACAGGACCGCGCCAACCTCACCGCCGAGGCGGCGGACGTGCTCTATCACCTATTGGTCGTGTTGCAGGGCGCTCAAATCCCCTTAAGTGATGTGATGGCCGAGCTCGAACGCCGCACGTCGCAATCGGGATTGGCGGAAAAAGCGGCGCGTAGCCAATAAGAGCCGCGAGCATGATCAGAACAACTGGAAATCGGTTGTTCGCACCGATCATGCGGCAAATAAAAATCTAGACCCGTGAGGGAACGCCGGAGCGATATCGAATTCCCGAAAAGGGAGAGCGCTCCAACCAGAACAGGAAAGGCGTCTTCGATGGATCAGCGCACGCCGGTGCCCGCGTCCGACAGCGACAACCTCTCGCCCTATCGCATCTTCTCGCGGGAAGAGTGGGCGCAGTTGCGCGCCGACGCGCCGTTGACCCTCACGGCGGACGAGGTGTTGCGCCTGCAATCCCTCAACGATCCGATCTCGCTGGACGAAGTCGCCGCGATCTACCTGCCGCTCTCGCGCCTGCTGTCGCTCTATGTTGCGGCAACGCAAGGGCTGTTCAAGGCGACGCAGCGCTTCCTCATGGCCGAGAACGACGTGAAGGTGCCCTACATCATCGGCGTCGCGGGCTCCGTCGCGGTCGGAAAATCCACCACCGCCCGCGTGCTGCAGGCGCTCCTCGCCCGCTGGCCCAACACGCCGAAGGTCGATCTCGTCACCACCGACGGTTTCCTTCTGCCGAACGCGGAGCTGAACCGCCTCGGCCTGATGGAGCGAAAAGGTTTCCCGGAGAGCTACGACACCAACGCGCTGTTGCGGTTTCTGGCGGATATCAAGGCGGGCAAGCGCAGCGTGCGCGCGCCGCTCTATTCGCACCTCGTCTATGATGTGGTGCCCGGTGAGGAAGTCGTCGTCGACCGGCCCGACATTCTCATCGTCGAAGGGCTGAATGTGCTGCAGCCCGCGCGCATGCCGCGCGACGGCACCGTCATTCCCTTCGTCTCCGACTTCTTCGATTTCTCGGTCTATATCGACGCCGAGGAAGCGGATTTGCACCGCTGGTACGTGAACCGCTTCTTGCGCCTGCGCCACACTGCCTTCCGCGATCCGAAATCCTTTTTCCGCCGCTATGCGGAGATCTCGGAAGAGGAGGCGATCACGACCGCCGAAGGCCTGTGGAACCGGATCAACCTCGCGAATTTGCGCGAGAACATCCTTCCCACCCGCCAGCGCGCGAGTCTGATCCTCAAGAAGGGCGCGAGCCACCGCATCGAAACGGTCGCGCTGAGAAGGCTTTGAGCTTCAAGACTTCGACGCGCCCTCAACGCGCGCCGCTTGCCGCGTCATAGGAAGCCTGCGCCGCCAAAACGGCGTCCATGTTGCGCTCCGCCCAATGCGCGAGCGCCGACACGGTTTCGGTCAATGTCAGGCCAAGCGGGGTAAGGGCGTATTCCACCGTCACCGGCACGGTGGGAAAGACCGTGCGGGAGATCAGCCCGTCCCGCTCGAGCTTTTTCAGCGTCTGCGACAGCACCTTCTGCGAAATGCCCTTGATGTCGCGCCGCAGGTGATTGAACCGCACCGGCCCGTCCTCCAGCCGGTCGAGGATGAGCAGCGCCCATTTATCGGCGAGCCGATCGAGCACGAGGCGCGTCGGGCAGCGATCTTCGTAAACGTTGTAGGCATGCTTCATCGTCGGGACCCGCTGTTGGGTTTCTTTCCGGGAACTATGTGAGCCGAAAGTGCTCTCTTTCGCCCCTGTCTCATCGGTAGTAGCTATCAGATTGATAGAAAGTTTCCAGTAGAAACTAGGAGATTCCGATGGTTGGAAAGATTCTCGTGCTCGGTGCGACCGGCAATGTGGGCAAGCCGCTGGTGAAGGCGCTGCTGGCAAAGGGCGAGGCGGTGAAGGCCGCATCCCGCTCCGGCAAGCCGGTCGAGGGCGCGGAGGGCGTGGCGTTCGACTACAACGACCCCTCCACCTTCGCCCGCGCCTTCGAAGGGGTCGACCGGGCCTATGTGATGCTGCCGACCGGCTATGTGAATGCGAAGGAAATGCTGCTGCCGGTCATCGAGGCCGCCGCCGCGCGCAAGGTGAAAGTGGTGTTCCAGAGCGTGTTCGGCGTCGAGGCAGACGATTCCATCCCCTACCGCCAGGTCGAGATCGCCCTCGAGAAATCAGGCACGCCCTATGTGATCCTGCGGCCGAACTGGTTCGCCGACAATTTCCATATCTTCTGGAAGGCCGGTATCGACCATGGGCAGATCGCGGTGCCCGCCGCCAACGGCAAGTCGAGCTTCATCGACGTCCGCGACATTGCCGAGAGCGCGGCGGCGGCCCTCACGACGAACCGCTTCGACGGCAAGGCCTTCAGCCTGACCGGCCCCGAAGCCCTCGGCTACGCGGATGCGGCGGCCCTTTTGTCGAAGGTTCTTGGCAAGCCGGTCGCCTACACGGCGGTGGACGATGAAACCTTCATCGGCATTCTGAAAGGCGCGGGCGTGCCGGATGATTACGCCCGTTTCCTCGCCACGATCTTCCACCCCGTGCGCGAAGGCTGGACGGCAAAGGTGACTGATGCCGTCGAGACTCTGACGAGCCACAAGCCGCGCTCTCTGGAAACCTATGTGCGGGACAATGCTGCCGTGCTGAAGGCTTAAAGCCGCCCCAGCTGGCGGCTGCCGGTCACCTCTCCCTGAGGGAGAGGTCGGACCGCAGGTCCGGGTGAGGGGTTCGGAGCCCTTTTCGGGAAAAGCCGCGGACCCTTACCCTCGCTGCGCTCGACCTCTCCCCGCCGGGGAGAGGTCAGGGCAGTGCGTTCGGCTTACCTCAAAAGCCCTTCCTGCCGCGCGAGGTCGCGCAGGTTCGTCTGCGGGCGCGCGCCGAGGTGGCTGATGACCTCCGCCGCCGCGAGGCCGCCGAGGCGGGCGCAGTCGGTGAGGTCGAGGTTTTCGACGAGACCGGCGAGGAAGCCGGCGGCGAAGAGGTCGCCCGCGCCGGTCGTGTCCACCACCTGATCCACGGGGAAGGCTTTCACCGCGCGGGTTTCCTCACGGGTGACGACGAGGGCGCCCTCGTCGGAACGGGTGACGACGCCGAGCAGGTTCTCCTCGCGCAGCGCCGCAAGGGCGCTCTCCGCGTCCGACGTGCCATAAAGGCTCTGCAATTCGTGAATGTTGGCGAAGACGATATCGAGGCTGCCGTCGCGCATGAGGCCGAGGAACTCGTCGCGGTAGCGGTCGACACAGAAGGCGTCGGAGAGAGTCAGCGCGACCTTGTTGCCCGCCTCGTGGGCGATCTTCACCGCCTTGCGGAAGGCTTCCTTCGCCGCCGGCGGATCCCACAGATAGCCTTCGAGATAAACGTAAGAAGCCGCGCGCACGGTTTCGGGCTTCACGTCGTCCGGCGTGAGGTTCTGGCACGCGCCGAGATAGGTGTTCATGGTGCGCTCGCCGTCCGGCGTCACCAGAATGAAGCTGCGCGCGGTGGCCGGGCCGTCCTTCGCGAAGGCGACATCGTAATGCACGTCGATGGCCTTGAGGTCGTGCGCGAAGAGGCTGCCGGTCTCGTCGTTCTTCACCTTGCCGATGAAGCCCGCCTTGACGCCGAGCGAGGCCACGCCCGCCGCCGTGTTCGCTCCCGAACCGCCGGAGACGATGGTGGCCGGGCCCATCACCGAATAGAGGTGCTCGGCGCGGGGCTCGTCGATGAGCTGCATGGCGCCCTTGTGGACTTTCTGGGCCACGAGGAACGCCTCGTCCGTGTGGGCGAGAACGTCAACGATGGCGTTGCCGAGGGTGAGCACGTCGATGCGGGTGGAGGACATGGGAAACCAGAATGAGAGGAGGTAATGTTGGCGCGCTTTCGCATTCGCAGGCGAAGCGGTCAAGTTTCTTGGGTGGATTCTTGATTGGTGTTCTCGCCCGACCGTGCCGAAACCGCGCGATCGCCAGCCGTGCCGGGCGCTTTCGGCCCGTGCCGTCCGGCCTTGTCGAGAATCGTCAGCATTCGGTTCGTATCCTCCGGCGACAGGTTGGCGATCTCACGCGCGAGCCTGTTTGCCAGAAGCGTCACGTCCGGCCGGGTAGCCGCCGTGTCGATCTTGACCTTCGGATCGGAGAGATCGGCAAGACGCACGAGCTCATCAGCCTCGTCCCAGATGATGTGGAAATATTGCAGCGTGCCTTGAATGAGCGCCCAGCTTGGCTTGCCGCGCTCGCCGCGCTCGAGGGCCGAGAGATAGGCGCTCGAAACCCCGAGATGCGCGGCCATGTCCTTCAGGAGCAATCCACGCTCGCGGCGAAGCCGCCGCACTTTTTCGCCAAAGGGTGTCATGCGCTCGACCCCGCTCCGCGCCTGCGGCGAAGCCTGACATAAAGCGCGCCGGAGCCGCCGTGATGGGCGACAGCCTCATCGAAGCCGAGAACAAGCGCGCGCAATTCCGGCAGGCCGAGCCAATGAGGCACCATGCGCCGCAGGATGCCGCGCTCCTCGAACAGCGCCCCCGCGGAGGACGAACGGCCCTTGCCGGTGATGACGAGAACGAGGCCGTGATCGCGCTCCTGCGCCCGCCGCAAAAAGCCCATCAGCGCCATGTGCGCCTCGGCCTGCCGCATGCCGTGGAGATCGATGACCGCATCGACAGAGCGCGTTCCCCGGCGAAGGGCCTGGAGGGTCTTGCGCTCCACTGGCGCAAGGGGAGGCGGGGAAGGCTTTTTCGGCGCGGGCCGCGAGGCGAGGGGCAAGGGCGGCGGGGCAAGCGAGGCCAGAGCGGGCTTTGGCTCTTCCGCCGGTTCGGGCTCCCCCGGCAATTCCTTGCCCGTCATAGGCTTCACGCCCCGCGTGACATGGGCCCACAGGCGCTTTTCCTCCGTGTTGAGGGAGCGGCGACGGCGGGTCATGCCGGCCTCACGGAACCTGTTGGGGACGCAGGACGATGAAGCGCGTCGCATGGCGCAAAAGCCCCGCGCGCGTGCCCGCCTCCTCGCCGCTACCGAAAAAGAAATCGCCTCGCGCGGGGCCGAGGATGGCCGAGCCCGTATCCTGCGCGATCATCAGCCGCGCGAGCGGCTCCGCCTCGTCGAGGGAGAACGGCAACGCACCTTCGAGCCAGAAGGGCAGGCCGTAGCTCCATAAATTACGGTCCACGGCGAGGCTCCGGCCAGGGGTCAGCGGAATGCCCGCCCCGCCGATGGGCCCCTCTTCAGGCGCAAGCTCCGACGCTTCGCGGAAGAAGATGTAGGACTGGTTGCGGCGCATCAGCTCACGCGCCTCGACGGGATGGTCACGCAGCCAGCCCATGAGCTTTTCGAGGGTCATTTCCTCGAGCGTCATCTCCCCGCGCTGGACGAGAAGACGGCCGATGGAGGTGTAGGGCCGCCCGTTCCGCCCCGCATAGGCAACGCGCATCACCGAGCCGTCGTCGAGACGGATGCGCGCCGAACCCTGGACATGGATGATGAAGGCCTCGCCCGGCTCGCGCAGGAAAACCACCGGCTTCGCCTTCGCGCCGAGCGCGCCTTCCTCGATGGCCGCGCGGTCGGGATAGGGCTCATGGCCCTTGGCCGTTTTGCGGGCGGCCTGAAGACCGGCTTCGAGGCCGGGGAGGGTTTCCCCTTGCGGGATGGTGACGAGATCGTCGGGCCGATCGAGCAGGGGAACCGTGTAGAGGGGCGTCCGCTCGCGCGAGCCCTTGAATTCCGGCTCATAATAGCCGGTCAGAAAGCCGGAGCCTGTTTTCGGGATGATCTCGAAAGGGCGAAAATGCGTCTCGAAGAAAAGCCGCGCCTGCGTCCCGGACAAGGGCGAGGGCTCGGCCAGCGCCTTGCGGCAGACGGCGGCAAGGCCGCCGGCGACCGTTTGGGCAGGGCGCAACGCGGCCTGCTTTGCGGCCAGCGCCTCGCAGCTGCGCCGGAAGGCCTGAAACGCCGCCGCGTGATCATCGGCGGGCCAGTTAGTAAGATCTTGAAAGGAAAGGGGTTTCAGTTCCGCCTTGTCGGCGAGGGCGGGCGAGATATCGGCCATGCCGAGGGCGAAAGTCATCGCGAGCGCTCCCCAAAGAGCGCCGGAAGGGCCTCGCCCGTCATGCCTCATTGCCCCGCTTCGGTCGCGACGAGCTGCCAGTTGGGATCGCGGCTGCCGAGGGTCCGGGCGAAGGTCCAGGCATCGGTCACGTCCACCACCGTCTCCGGGCTGCCGTCAATGACAGCGCCATCGGCGTCGCGGGTCGCGGTGATGAGCTTGGAGAGGAAATGCACCGCGATCTGGGCATTGTTGCCCTGAACCTCGACATTCCTGATCTCGGCCTTGTCGATGGAGACGAAAGTGGTTTCGACCTTCTCGCCCTTGCGCTCACGCTCGGCGAGGGCGCGGTCGAAGCCGTCATAGACGTCCTTCGAGAGCAGGTCCTTGAGCGCCTTGCGGTCGCCCTGGGCGAAAGCCATCACGATCATTTCATAGGCGGCACTCGCGCCTTCGAGGAAATTCGGGGCGTCGAAGGAGGGCTCGGCCCGCGCGATCTGGTCGAGGCCGAGCGCGATGGGCGTTCCCGATTCGGCGATGCCCTTCCAGCGGTCGGCGGGCGGCACGACGGGCGGAGCCTTCTCTCCAGGCGCGTTCGGCAGGCGCACGACGTTGTCGCGATCCGCCGCCGCGGCCTCCGGCTGCTCGCGGCGGGCGAGCGGCTCGAAGGGCGGCCTCTCGCTCCCCGTCTTCTGCCCGAGCACCGAACGCAGCCGCCAGGCCACGAAAATGGCGAGGACAATAAAAATGAGGGTCGTGATGTCGAAGGAGTCTTGCATCGTCGATCCGGTCCAGCCTGTCTGCCCCAATCCCGATCGTCGCGATCACGGCGAAGACCGATCTTTCGCATATGGGGTCATTGGCTCGTAACATCCACCTTTCATTGCGACAAGCGAGAGCCAGATACGTTAGAGGCTGATCGTGTCTCTTTGAAACACGATCAGCCTCTCGTTTCCTTTATTTATTGCATGATCCGGGCGAACAACCGGTTTCCACTTTGTTCTGATCATGCTCCAAGCCTGAGAACAGGCCGAAACTTGTTCGCGGGCGGGAAGCGTGCTAGGCGCGAAACCTCAGGTCCGTTGCCGATATGGCGTTTCATTCGGGCTCAACCGATTACCCCCTCCTCGGAGTTTAAAATCATGGCCGACACCACGGCAAACAACGGAGGAGCGCAGGAGAACGCCGTTCCGGCGCTGAACGCCCTCGCTCAGTACTGCAAGGACTTCTCGTTCGAGAATCCCAACGCCCCGCGCTCGCTGCAGCCGCAGGAAGAAGGCCCGCAGATCAACCTGCAGGTCAACGTGAACGCCAAGCAGCTCGACCAGGCCGATTTCGAAGTCGACCTGACCCTCGAGGGCAGCGCGACGGTCGGCGGCAAGGACGTGCTCTTTGCTTTCGAGCTGACCTATTCCGGCGTCTTCCGCGTGCAGAACATCCCGCAGGACCAGCTGCATCCGGTCGTCATGATCGAGTGCCCGCGCCTGCTCTTCCCGTTCGCCCGCCAGATCGTGGCCGAAGCGGTCCGCAACGGCGGCTTCCCGCCGCTCTACATCGACCCGATCGATTTCGTGGCGCTCTATCGCCAGCGCGCGTCCGAGGCGCAGGCCCAGCAGGGCCAGACGCTCTCCTAAGAGGAACTCTGTTCCTCGCCGAGATAGGTGAGCCACAGGGCGTTCGATCCAAGTCCTTGAACGAACGCCTGGTGCGCCTCCCGCTCGGCATCCGTCAGACGCGACAACATTGGACGCGGCCGCATCTCCCGGGATGCGGCCGCTCCCGTTTGAACGGTGATCGAACTCTTCGCAAAGCTCTGGACGGACAAATCGAGGCCCGTCTGCTTGCCGCCGATGAGTTCGATGTAAACTTCCGCCAGAATTTCCGAATCGAGCAGCGCCCCGTGCTTCGTGCGTTTCGAGTTGTCGATGCCATAGCGCGAGCAGAGCGCGTCGAGGCTGTTGGCCGCGCCGGGGTGCTTGCGCCGCGCGAGCATGAGCGTGTCGACCACGTCATTCAAGGCGATGGGCGTGTGGCCGGTGCGGGAAAATTCCATGTTGAGGAAGTTCACGTCGAAGGCGGCGTTGTGGATGACGAGCCGCGCATCGGCGATGAAGTCCAGAAATTCCGTCACGATATCGACGAAGACCGGCTTGTCCGCCAGAAATTCATTGCTCAGCCCGTGAACGGCGAACGCGCCCGGATTCACCGGATATTCCGGGTTGATGTAGGCATGATAGAACTTGCCGGTCGGAATGTGGTTGAGCAGTTCCACGCAGCCGATTTCGATGACCCGGTCGCCCTTGAGATGCTCGGTACCGGTGGTTTCCGTGTCGAGAACGATTTCGCGCATGGGGTCTTGGGGCTCTTCAGATCTTCAATGAATGACGCAGCACCCGGCCGGGGCGCGCCGCAAGGCAAGTGAGGATGGAGCGCACCTGCGCCCCCGCGGAAGCGAAGCCACTTCCGGTATCGACCCGGAAATGCGCGCGCTTTCTTTTTTCCGCATCCGGCATCTGCTTCGCAAGGATCGATTTGAACTTTTGCTCTGTCATTCCGTCCCGCGCGAGAACCCGCGCGCGCTGAACCTCGGGAGAGGCGGTGACGACGAGCACCGCATCGCAACGCGTCTCGCCGCCGGTCTCGAACAGGAGCGGAATATCGAGCACCGCGAGGGGCTCGCGGTCGGAATGGAGACCTGCGAGGAATTTTTCCTCCGCCGCGCGCACGAGGGGATGCACGATGGCTTCGAGCGCGCGAAGATTGTCCGGATTGTCGAGAACGAGATGCCCCAAAGCGGCGCGGTCCACCACGCCTTCCCTCACGGCTGACGGAAAAGCCTTGGCGATGAGCGGCACCGCCTCGCCGCGATAGAGCGCATGCACCGTTGCGTCCGCATCGTGAACCGGCACGCCGAATTTGCGGAAAATCGCCGCTGTCGCCGATTTTCCCATGCCGACCGAGCCCGTGAGCCCGAGAACGAAGGTCATTTCGCCGCCTCGATATCCGTCACGATAAGCTTTCGCAGATCAGGCGTCACCTGCGGCATCACCCCGAACCAGTGGGCAAAGCCCGGCACGGCCTGGTGCAGCAGCATGCCAAGTCCATCGACGGTTCGCAAACCGAGGGCTTCGGCCTTCGCCAGAATCGGCGTTTTCAGCGGCACGTAAACGATATCCGCCACAACGGCGTTCTTCGGCGCGGTGGAAAGATCGATATCGAGGGGCGGCTGCCCCGCCATGCCGAGCGACGTGGTGTTGACGATGAGCCCCGCCTCCGCAACGGCGCGCGCAAGATCTTCCCACGGCAGCGCCTGCAAAACAGCGCCGCCTTCCATGCGAAGATCGCGGACGAGTTCCTCGGCTTTTTCGAAGGTGCGGTTGGCGATGAGAATGCGCGCGATCGGCCTGTCCTGAAGACCGGCGACGATGGCGCGGGCCGCGCCTCCTGCACCTATCACCAACGCCGTTTCCACAGTTTGTTCCCAGCCTTGTCCCAGGCTTTGATCGAGATGGGCCATAAAGCCGAGGACATCGGTGTTGTCGCCCCACAGAACACCGTCTTCGACCCACAAGGTATTGACCGCCTTCAAGCGCTCCGCCCGTGCGGTGCGCTTTTCGACGCCGGCGAAGGCGGCTTCCTTGTGCGGGATGGTGACGTTTCCACCGGCATAGCCCTTCGACGCGAAACTTTTCAGGAAATCGGCGAATTCGGCGGGCGGAACGTCGATGCGCTCATAGGACCCTTCGAGCCCATGCTGCTTGAGCCAATAGCCGTGAATGAGCGGCGAGCGGGAATGCTTGATCGGGTGGCCGACGACGAAGGCCTTTTTCATCGAAAGAAGTCCTCAGAATGCAAGACAGCCTAGCCGCCGGAGCGCGGCGAGGAGAGGGAGAAGCGGCAGGCCAAGAATGGTCGAATGATCGCCTTCGATGGTCTCGAAGAGATGAATGCCGACATCCTCGACCTGATAGATGCCGACGCTTTGCAGAACACCCGGCGGGACGCAATCGAGATAAGTCTCAATGGCGCGCTCATCGAGAACGCGCATGGTCAGATGCGCGCTGGCGTCGAACCGCGCGACAACCTCGCCGCCGCGCGCGAGAATGCCCGCCGCATGAAGCGCGTGGGTCCTGCCGCTCAATTCCGCAAGCTGGCGGCGCGCGCCCGCGCGATTGTCCGCTTTGTGAAAAACGGTTTCGCCGCAGGCAAGAATCTGATCGCCGCCAAGAACGAGGCGATCCGGCGCGCGGCGGCTGACGGCAAGCGCCTTTTCTTCCGCGAGCCTGTACGCGAGGGCGAGCGGGGAAAGATTTGTCGTCTGCGCGGCATTCTCGACGGCGCGCTCGTCGACGCCCGATCTTTGCGTCTCCACAGGCAGGCCAGCACTCTCGATCAACGCACGCCGCGTCGCGCTGGTTGAAGCAAGAAGCAGTGGCCGCTTTTCGATCCACAGGGAGGCCATCGTCATTCCGCGATGAATTTCAGGCGATGGTCGCGGTAGTAATCGAGGATCGCGGCAGCGGTTTCCTCGATGGAGCGGCGCGTCACATCGATCACCGGCCAGTTGTTGCGCGCGAAAAGACGGCGCGAGGCCGCGATTTCCTCCGCCACCGCGTCCCGGTCCACATAGGCCGTATCGTCATCGGCCTTCAGGCTGAGCAGGCGATTCTGGCGGATCTGCACGATGCGGTCCGGCGTCGCCACGAGCCCGACGATCAGTGCTTTTTTCGCCGTTTGAAGAACCGGGGGCGATGGCACACCCGGAACGAGGGGAATGTTCGCGGTCTTCAGGCCGCGATTGGCGAGATAGATCGCTGTCGGCGTCTTCGACGTGCGGCTGACGCCGACGAGCACGATATCCGCATCCTCCAGGTCCTGCGGCAGGTGGCCGTCGTCATGGAGAAGCGTGAAGTTCATCGCGTCGATGCGCTTGAAGTATTCCGCGTTCAGCATGTGCTGCGCGCCGGGCCGCGCGGTCGAGGCCGTTCCGAGATAAGCCTGCAGCAAGCCGTGAACCGGCTCCAGCACGGACAGGGACGGAGAGCCGGTTTCCCGACAAACAGCTTCGAGCCGTTCCGCCAGTTCCTTCTCCACAAGGGTATAGAGGACGATTCCCGGCGCGGCCTCGATTTCGGACACCACGCGTTCGAGCTGCGTTGGCGAGCGCACGAGCGGATAGACATGCTCGATGGCCGCGATCCCCTCGTATTGGGCAACCGCCGCGCGCGCCACGGTGATGAGGGTTTCACCCGTCGAGTCGGAGACGAGATGGAGGTGAAAGTAACTTCGTCCCACACAGGCCTCCGAGGTAAGGAGTCGATGAATGTGGATAGTTCGCTTCCGCGATCCGGTCCAGCGCCAGGGGCTGTGAAAAACCGCCCGATCCATCAACAAGGCTCCTCCTTGTGAGAGTCCGATTCAGGGCTCTTGGGAGAATCCGGCACGGATCGAAAAAACGGAATCCGGAACAGCCTCCCGGACAGGGATTAACGATTTGTTAAGCTTTAAGATTTTGGAAACCATAACGCCGGCGTGCCACATCTCTTAACGGATCGTTAACGCTACAGGGCGATGTGGACCTGCTGTGGATGGGGTTGCGGCTTTACGATTCACGGCCCAAGAGAAACAACAGATTCTCGATTCTAATATTTATAGATTGATGGAGGGGCCTGTGGGTGACCGTTCGACCAAGAAGATCCTGCAGGTTCTCGATGGTGAACCCGTATGGCCTCTTCCGATCTGGGTCATGCGCCAAGCAGGCCGTTATCTGCCGGAGTATCGGGAAACGCGCGCCAAGGCCGGATCGTTCCTCGATCTATGTTACACGCCGCAATTGGCTGCCGAGGTCACCCTTCAGCCGATCCGGCGCTTCAATTTCGATGCGGCGATCCTCTTCTCGGACATTCTCGTCATCCCTCATGCCCTCGGGCAGAACGTGAGCTTTGTCGAGAACGAGGGGCCGAAGCTCGAGCCCATCGTGGAGCAGACGGACCTGAATCGCATTGCGGAAGAGCTGCCGATCGAGCGGCTCGATCCGGTTTTCGAGACCCTCGACCGTCTCAAAACGGCGCTTCCGAAGGAGACGACGCTTCTCGGTTTCTGCGGCGCGCCCTGGACCGTGGCGAGCTACATGATCGCCGGCAAGGGGACGCCGGACCAGGCGCCCGCGCGCCTCAAGGCCTATCGCGACCCGGCTTTCATGGAAGCCCTCATCGACCGTCTCGTCAGGGCCTCAACCGCCTATCTCATCCGCCAGATCGACGCGGGCGCCGAGGCCGTGCAGATTTTCGAGAGCTTCGGCTCGGCCCTGCCGCCCGCGCTTTTCGAACGTCTGTCGCTCGATCCAATCCGCCGGATCGTCTCCGGCCTCAAGGCGGCGCGCCCTCAGGCCCGGGCCATCGTTTTCGTGCGTGGCGGCGGTACGCATCTGGCGAAATTCGCGGATGAGGGGATCGGCGATGCGCTTGCCCTCGACTGGACCCTTGATCCGGCCTCGGCGCTGACAAACCTGCCGGCCAACGTGGCGACACAAGGAAATCTCGATCCGCTGGCGCTTGTCGCGGGAGGCAAGCCTATGACCGCCGGCATCGACCGCATTCTCAACGCGGTGCGCGGGCGTCCACACATCTTCAACCTCGGGCACGGCATCGTTCCCGAAACGCCCGTGGATCACGTGCAGCAGATGATCGACCGGGTTCGCGGGGCAGGGGTCTGAAAATGGGCTATCTCTGGATCAAGGCGTTTCACGTGATCGCGGTCATCAGCTGGATGGCCGGGATGCTCTATCTGCCGCGCCTCTTCGTCTATCACTGCGAAGCGCAGACCGGGTCCATCCAGTCCGAAACCTTCAAGATCATGGAGCGCCGTCTCCTCAAGGCGATCATGACTCCCGCCATGATCGTCTCCTGGGTGCTCGGGCTCATCCTGATCTGGCAGGGCGGCTGGATTGTCTCCGGCTGGATGCACGCGAAGCTCGCCTTCGTCATCGCGCTCTCCGGCGTTCACGGCTATCTCGCCCGCTGCGTGAAGGATTTCGCCGCCGACCGGAACGTGCGCCCGGCGAAGTTCTATCGCATGCTGAACGAGATCCCGACGGTGCTGATGATCGGCATCGTGATCTTCGTGATCGTCAAGCCGTTCTGAGCTGAATGATTCACCACACCCTTCGATTTATAATTATTATCTGCCTGGCGAGCTTTTTCGGCTCAACGGCTTTTGGGTTCATTGCCGAGTTTCCAATCACAGGCATAGTTCCGGGAACTGGAGAAGTGATTTCTGGGCGATATGTGCTCGTTGATGCCGTATCGAACCCTGAGCCATTTTCTCTTCAGGTCGGGAAGCAGGGCTGTAGCGGACTGCTTTATCGAAATGACGAAGGTTCATTTTCAGGCCATTTCAACTGCCTGGATGGGAGGAACGCTACGTTTCAAGCGCACGAAGACTGGTTTCTTATCCTGAAGCGAAATCCCAATGGCCGGATTGCATCTCAAAGTTCCATTTCAGGACAAGGCAATATCGCCGGAGAGCCCTTCACTCTTGAATTTAACACCGCTCTCCCGGTTCCTTTCATCTTTCGCTGAAGCCCCTTGAGATCGGCGGCGAAGAAGAGTACATAAAAGACCTCTTCCGAAAAGACAGGTTGCGCCGCAGCGGGCTTTTGGCCCTCCCAAATCACATTCCGTGACCGGGCGGCCCTGTCGAATCTCCTCGCTTTTCCTCTCGCGTTCAGACCTTCTGCCCGCGATCAATTCCTACCTCGAGAGTGTTCCCCGATGAGGGAAATCAAGCTTCAAGACCTGAAATCCAAGACCCCGACCGAGCTCATCACCTTCGCGGAGGAACTCGAAGTCGAGAACGCGAGCACGATGCGCAAGCAGGAGCTCATGTTCGCCATCCTCAAGCAGCTCGCCGCCCGCGAGGTCGAGATCATCGGCGCGGGCGTGGTCGAGGTGCTGCAGGATGGGTTCGGCTTCCTGCGTTCCGCCGATTCGAACTATCTGCCGGGGCCGGATGACATCTACGTTTCGCCCTCGCAGATCCGCAAATTCGGCCTGCGCACCGGCGACACGGTGGACGGCCCGATTCGCGGCCCCAAGGAAGGCGAGCGCTATTTCGCCCTGCTCAAGGTCAACACCATCAATTTCGAGGATCCCGAGAAGATCCGGCACAAGGTCCATTTCGACAATCTGACGCCGCTCTTCCCCGCCGAGCGCTTCAAGCTCGAGATCGACGATCCGACCCGCAAGGACTTTTCCGCCCGCGTCATCGACATCGTGTCGCCCATTGGCAAGGGCCAGCGCGCGCTGATCGTCGCGCCGCCGCGCACGGGTAAGACCGTTCTCATGCAGAACGTGGCGCAGTCGATCACCACGAATCACCCCGAGTGCTACCTCATCGTGCTGCTCATCGACGAGCGTCCGGAGGAAGTGACGGACATGCAGCGTTCGGTGAAGGGCGAGGTTGTGGCCTCCACCTTCGACGAGCCGGCCTCCCGCCACGTCCAGGTCGCAGAGATGGTGATCGAGAAGGCGAAGCGCCTCGTCGAGCATGGCCGCGACGTGGTCATCCTGCTCGATTCGATCACCCGCCTCGGCCGCGCCTACAACACGGTGGTTCCGTCCTCCGGCAAGGTGCTCACCGGCGGTGTCGACGCCAACGCCCTCCAGCGGCCGAAGCGCTTCTTCGGCGCGGCGCGCAACATCGAGGAAGGCGGCTCGCTCACCATCATCGCGACGGCACTCATCGATACCGGCTCGCGCATGGACGAAGTGATCTTCGAAGAGTTCAAGGGCACTGGTAACTCGGAAATCATTCTCGACCGCAAGGTCGCCGACAAGCGCACCTTCCCGGCCATCGACATCACGCGCTCCGGCACCCGCAAGGAGGAACTGCTGGTTCCCGCCGACACGCTCAAGAAGATGTACGTGCTGCGCCGCATCCTCAACCCGATGGGTACAGTCGATGCCATCGAGTTCCTGCTCGACAAGCTGCGTCAGACCAAGTCGAACGGCGAGTTCTTCGATTCGATGAACACCTGAGTTCACCGCTTCGGCGGTTTCAAAAAAAAGAACCCCGTCCTCGGTTTCGAGGGCGGGGTTTTTGTTTGGCTGAAGCGAAGCGTGAAAAAGCCCCCGGCAACGCCGTTCCGCCGGTGGCCTTACTGAAGTCAGTTTGCGGCGTTGCGCGGGCTGAAGAGTTTCACGGCGCCCGGGGTCTTGGTGTAGGCGATCCCGTTCGGGTCGCTTTCGATGAAGATCTGCAGGCCCCACGGGGTTTCGGCATAGATCCAGCTGCGGCCGGCAATCGGGCCTTCCTCGACCTTCTTGACGTCGCCGAGAAGCTTCACGTTGTTTTTCTTCAGGTGAGCGATGGCGGCGTCGATGTCCTCGACATAGAAGCCGATGGAGGTCGCACCCATGTCGTCGCGCTTCGGCGAGACCTTGTTCTGGCTCGGCGAGGTGAACTCGAACAGTTCGATGTTGGTGGAGTTGCCACACTTGAGCGAGGCGATCTTGGCGACCGAGCTCTTATGCGCGCCGATGTTGTCGGTCATCCACGTGCCCTTCTCGTCCTTGAACGGACCGAGCTCATAGGCCTGCTGGCAGCCGAGGACCTTCTCGAAGAAGGCCTTGCCTTCAGCCAGGCTCGGCACGGTGACACCGATATGTTCCATGCCCTTGAGGCCGAGATCGGCGGCCGGGGCTGCGGTGACGGTCATCAATCCCATCAGCGCTCCGAAGATGTGCTTTCTCATATTCATCGTCCTTAACTTTTGAAGTTTGAGGGAGCCCTCAGCGAAAGGCTCCCGCTGCCGAACGCACGGCAGGCCGGCGTACTCGCGCTGCGCTGAGGGAAAGCCCCGCCACGCGTTCCTCTGGTCAGCCTGGCAGACCGGGTGTCGCATCCCTTGCGAGTGCAGCTCCGAATGGAGCCGCAAGACCCTGCAATGGATGTCACAGGGGCGGTATTCCCGAATTCCTCCCACGGGATGTGAAGAAATCCGGGTGAGGGATGGGCCGGCAGAGGTGAGGTGGGGTCGGGGTCCTGTCGAGGCCTGAAGCCTCAATGGATTGCGGCGGGGGTGAGCATTTCCTTCACCCGAACCCTTAAGCCGTCTGGATCCGTCACCGGGAGGGAGCAGCGCATCCCCGCGCAAATGAGGGCCTGTGCGCGATGGCTGCCTGAGGCGCCAGCTTTCGCGGGATGCGTGTCGGCAAGGGTGTCATGTGAAACACAGACGCTGCGGTCGAGGTAGGGCAGGGCGAGCGCGGCCTTCCGCAGATCATCCGCACCCTCGCCCGTTACCACCACGGTCAGTCCGCGCAGGTGCAGATCGAGGGCGTTAAGGATCGACGTGTGGGCGAGGGGGGCGGCGCGGGCAAAGCCAGTGAGGCGGGTCAGGGTGTCGATGGCACGGCGCTCGTCCTCCTCAGCTCCCGTGATCTGGGCGAGCCGGACCAACGCCTCGGCGAAGACGCCGTTGGCGTTCGGCACCGCATCGTCATGGGTCGGCTGCGGGCGCACCACTAGCGGGTCGGCATTCTTGGCGGTCATGGCAAGGAGGCCGGTCGGTTCGGCATAGTCGTTCAACAGCACATCCCGCCAGCGCCGCGCATCGGTGAGATAGGCTTCCTCTCCGGTGGCTTCGAAGAGGGCAAGCGCTGCCCGCATCATCGCCGCATGGTCGAGGGCAAAGCCCGGAAAGAGCAGTGAGCCGCCGCGCCAGGAATGTCCGAGGCGGCCCTCTCGCGTCATCGATTCGGCAATGAAACGGTAGGCCCGGCGGGCGACGTCGATCCAGTCCGGCTTTGTCAGAAGGAGGGCGGCCCGCACGAGAGCTGCAATCATCAGCCCGTTCCAGTCAGCGAGCACCTTGTCGTCGAGAGCGGGGCGGGGGCGCTTGTCGCGGTGAGCAAGGAGACGGGCGCGCAAGGGGGCAAGGCGCGCTTCCTCCTCCGGCGAGGCCTCCCCGGAGCGGAGGCGGTTCGGGATGTTTACGCCCTCCCAGTTTCCTGCCGCCGTGATGTCATAGGTCGCGGTGAAGAGGTCGGCGTCGGGGCCGAGAACCTCTTCGACCTCCGCCAATGACCACACATAGAACCGCCCTTCCTCACCTTCCGAATCCGCGTCCAAGCTCGCGGCGAAGGCGCCCTCCGGCGTCGCCATCTCCCGGGTCAGCCAGGAGACGATGCCCTCGGCGGCGGCATGGAAGAGGGGGCGTCCGGTCTCAGCGGCGGCAAGCGCGTAGAGTTCGAGGAGCTGGGCGTTGTCGTAGAGCATCTTTTCGAAGTGCGGCACGAGCCACTTTTCATCGACCGCATAGCGGGCAAAGCCCCCGCCGAGATGATCGTGAATGCCCCCAAAGGCCATCTGCTCGAGGGTCAGCAGGAAGCCCGCCCGCGCCGCCGGGTCGTCCCGCCGCCGGGCGTGGCGGGCGAGGAATTCGAGGATCGGCGGGTTGGGAAATTTCGGCGCGCCCTTGAGCCCCCCGTGCACCGGATCGATGATGCCGGCGATGCTTTCGCCGATGCGGTCGAGATCGGTGAGGGAAAGGCTCTCGCCCGCCTTCGGCGTGAGGCCCTTGCCGAGGGCTTCGGTGATCGCCAGCCGGTTCCGGTCGATGCGCTCCGGCTCGGCCTGATAGAGCCGCGCGATTTCTTGCAGCACCTGCACGAAGCCGGGACGGCCGAAGCGGGGCTCTTTTGGAAAATAGGTGCCGCCCCAGAAGGGCTCGCCGTCGGGCGTGAGGAACATGGTGAGCGGCCAGCCGCCCTGTTCGCCAAGCACCTGAAGGGCACTCATGTAGATCTGGTCCACATCCGGGCGCTCCTCCCGGTCCACCTTGATGCTGACGAAATGCGCGTTCATGACGGCGGCCACATTCGCATCCTCGAAGCTCTCGTGGGCCATCACATGGCACCAGTGGCAAGCGGCATAGCCGATGGAGAGCAGGACAGGACGCTGAAGCCGCCGCGCCTCGGCGAGGGCCTCGGGTCCCCATTCCCACCAATCGACCGGGTTGTCGCTGTGCTGAAGGAGATAGGGGGAGGAGGCTGCGGCGAGGCGATTCATAGATCATTCCCTTTTTTGGGGTAGCTCTCTCCGAATCGGCTCCGGCGTGATGCCGGTGCCTCGACCCCGAAGTCTGACCCGAAAGTCCGACCTTGAGGTCTCCCCTCGACCGATTCGGATGTGAACCGATCGAGGATCGAACAGGTAAAGTTTCACCGCCGTTAAAGGTTCGCTCTTCATGCGCTCGGACGACACCATTTTCGCGACGGCCTCCGGCTTTGGCCGCGCCGCTATCTGCGTGGTCCGGATCAGCGGCGACCGGAGTCGATTCATTCTCGAAACGATTGCCGGCGGCACCCCTCAGCCCCGGCACCTGAGCCTGCGTCTCCTGCGCGATCCCGCCACCGGCGAGCCGCTCGACCAAGCCCTCGTCGCATGGATGCCGGGTCCCCACAGCTTCACGGGGGAGGACCAGATCGAGCTTCACATCCACGGGGGGCTTGCCACGCGCAGCGCGATCCTGCGGGTGCTCGGTTCCCTCGACGGGTGCCGCGCGGCGGAGGCGGGGGAGTTCACCCGGCGGGCCTTCCTCAATGGCCGGATGGATCTCACTCGCGTCGAGGGGCTTGCCGATCTCATCGATGCGGAGACGGAGGCCCAGCGCCGTCAGGCCCTGTTCCAGCTCGAAGGACGGCTCGGCAATGCGGCGGAAGCCTGGCGGGAGGAGGTGCTGCAGACGCTCGCCCTTCTGGAGGCCGCCCTCGACTTCGCGGATGAGGGCGACGTGCCCGAGACGCTGGAGGCGGATGCAGCGAACCGCCTGCGGGCGCTCCACCGCCAGATCGGCCTGTCCCTCACCCAACCCTCCGGAGAGCGCCTGCGCGAGGGCTTGATCGTCGTTCTCGCCGGAGCCCCTAATGCGGGAAAATCGACCCTCCTCAACGCGCTCGCCCAGCGCGACGTTGCCATCGTCTCGCCCATCGCGGGCACGACGCGGGATGTGATTGAGGTCAAATGCGACCTCGGCGGCTTGCCGGTCCTGATCGTCGATACGGCGGGTCTGCGCGAGAGCGGGGACGTGATCGAGCAGGAGGGCGTTGCCCGTGCCTTAGCCCGAGCCGGGGAAGCCGACATCGTCCTCTGGCTCGTGCCGCCCGAAGGCGCGCCGTTGGCCCCGCCCCCCGGACGCCGGATTGTCAGGGTCGGGACGAAGGGCGATTTGAATCGGAACCGAGACGATTGCGATCTCCTCATCAGCGCCGCGACGGGGGAGGGGATGGCCGAGCTTCTGGCCCTGCTCCGGCAGGAGGCCGAGGCCTCCCTCGGGCAGGGCGATGCGGTCATCACAAGAGAGCGTCACCGCCGCGCCCTGGAGCGGGCCTATCAGGCCCTTGCCCGCGCCCTTGGTCTTCTCGATCGGGGCGAGGCGTCCGAGCTTGCGACGGAGGACGTCCGTCTTGCGGCCCACGCCTTGGGCGAAATCACAGGCCGGATCGATGTGGAAGACGTGCTCGACCGACTCTTCTCGAACTTCTGCATCGGTAAGTGAGCGGTTCGGAGATGGTTAGCAAATCGTTAAAGGGGAAGAGCGAATCCGCCCATACGCCCTTCCTTGTCTTTCCCCAGACAGGGTCGTTTCTTGAACCTTTAGGGCCCGCATATGGAGTCGATAAGGGAGTCGATAAGGAGTCGACAATCTGTGGATAGTTTGTTGAAAGCGGGAAACGACCACCAATGTTTCACGTGAAACATTTCGGTCTTTGACCTTTGGCGGCGGCGGATCTACAGACCATCTCTAGGGTCTGATCGTGTCTCTTTGAAACACATCAGGCTCCAGATTCTTTTATGTGCCACATGATCCGGGCGAACAACCGATCCTCGCCTGTTCCGATCATGTTCTTGGAGAGAATCATGTCTTTGTCGTTCGATGTTGTGGTGATCGGCGGTGGTCACGCCGGAGCGGAGGCCGCTGCCGCCTCGGCGCGCCTTGGCGCGCGGACGGCACTCGTCACCCATAAGGCCTCCACCATCGGCGTCATGTCCTGTAACCCGGCCATTGGTGGCCTGGGGAAGGGGCACCTTGTCCGCGAGATCGACGCACTCGACGGCGTCATGGGCCGCATCGCGGACAAGGCCGGCATCCAGTTTCGTCTGCTGAACCGCCGCAAAGGCCCCGCCGTGCGTGGGCCGCGCACCCAGGCCGACCGAAAACTTTATGCTCGGGCGATGCAGGCCGAATTATCCGAGACACCCAACCTCTCCATCGTCGAAGGGGAGGCGCACGACCTCCAAATCGACGCTGCCGGGCGCGTGAAGGCCGTTCTCCTCGCCGATGGGCGTGAGATCGCCACCGGAGCGGTGGTTTTGACGACCGGGACGTTCCTGAGTGGGCTGATCCATATCGGCGAGCGGAAGTTTCCGGCCGGCCGCATGGGTGAACGGCCCTCTCTCGGGTTGTCCAAGACCCTGGAACGGTTCGGATTCACCCTCGGGCGCCTGAAAACAGGGACGCCGCCACGTCTTGATGGCCGCACCATTGATTGGGCAGGGGTCGAGAAGCAGGCCGCGGACGATGAGCCCGTGCCGTTTTCCTTCCTGACGGAGCGGATCACCGTGCCGCAGATCGAATGCGGCATCACCCGGACGACCTTGGCGGGGCACGACCTGATCCGCGCCAATCTTCACCGGGCCCCGATGTATTCCGGCGATATTTTGAGCCGAGGACCGCGTTATTGCCCCTCCATTGAGGACAAGGTGGTGCGCTTCGGCGACCGGGACAGTCACCAGATCTTTCTGGAGCCGGAGGGCCTTGACGACATCACCGTCTATCCCAACGGGATCTCGACTTCGCTGCCGGAGGACGTTCAGAAGGGCCTCCTGAGTGCCATTCCGGGGCTGGAAAAGGTGGTCATGCTGCAGCCTGGCTATGCCATCGAGTACGATTTCGTCGACCCGCGTAACCTATCGGCGACGCTTGAAACCAAGGCAATCAAAGGCCTCTTTTTGGCCGGCCAGATCAACGGTACGACTGGCTATGAGGAGGCAGCGGCGCAGGGGCTGGTCGCCGGGCTCAATGCCGCCCGCCGGGCTGGGGATCAGGACGGCGCGGTTTTCGACCGCGCCGAATCCTATATCGGCGTGCTGATTGACGATCTCGTCACGCGCGGCGTCAGCGAGCCCTACCGCATGTTTACGTCCCGCTCGGAATACCGGTTGAGCCTGCGTGTCGATAACGCCGACGACCGCCTGACAGGGAAGGGGCTGTCGCTTGGCTGCGTCGGATCTGTCCGGGCGCGCCATTTCGAGGCGGCGAGGGCCGAGATCGAGGCGGGGCGGCTTCAATTGCAGAGCCTGGAAATCACGCCAAAGGAGGCCGCTAAGTACGAGATCGCCCTCAACCAGGATGGAATTCGCCGCAGCGCCTATCAGCTTCTTTCCTATCCCGATCTTGGTTGGGATTCGCTTCTGAAAATCTGGCCAAGCCTTGGATCTCTGTCCGCGCGAGCTCGCGACAAGCTTGAGACGGATGCAACCTATGCCGTCTATCTGGAGCGCCAACAATCCGACATCGCGGCTTATCGCCGGGATGAGAGCATTGTCCTTGAGGAGACCCTGGATTTCCGCGCCTTGCCGGGATTATCCAATGAAATCAAGGGGAAACTGGAACTCGTCAAGCCGCGCACACTCGGTCAGGCGGCCCGCATCGAGGGCATCACTCCCGCAGCCCTGACCTTACTGGCGGCTTATGTGAAACGCAGCCGCATTGATTCGCCCGCGAAATTGTCATGATCATTGTTCCAGAACACGCCCGCGCCGCGCTCGCGGAATTCAATGTTTCACGTGAAACAACAGAGAAGCTGGCGCTTCTTGCCGCGGAGCTCGAGCGCTGGCAGAAGATCAAGAACCTTGTCGGGCCGAAGACGCTGGACGAGGTCTGGTCCCGCCATATTGTGGATTCGCTTCAGCTCTACTCTCTTGCTCCAGACGCGAAAACTTGGCTCGATCTCGGCTCGGGAGCCGGATTTCCAGGCCTCGTCGTTGCGATTGCGGGGATCGAGAAGGGGCTTCACATGCATCTCGTCGAGAGCAATGCCCGCAAGTGCAGCTTCCTGCGACAAGTTGCCCGACTCACCGGAGCCCGCGTCACCGTCCATCAGGAGCGTCTGGAAGACATTATTCCAGATTTCGTCGGTAAGGTTAATGTCGTTTCGGCGCGAGCGCTGGCCTCGCTTTCAACGCTTCTTGCCTGGACCGAGCCCCTGTTGAAAAGGGGGACAACGGGGACAATCGCGCTCTTTCCGAAGGGGCGGGATGTTCTTGCTGAATTGACCGAGGCTAGAAAGTCCTGGACAGTGGAAGCGGATATTCTGCCGAGTCGGACCGATCCCGAGGCGAGAATTCTTCGCATAACCTCCATCGAGAGCCTTTGATGACAACCCACCAGAGCGGCCTCATATCAGGAACGCGTCAGGGCAAGCCGCGCGTTCTCGTGTTGGCGAACCAGAAGGGCGGCGTCGGAAAGACGACGACGGCGATCAATCTCGGCACGGCTCTCGCCGCCATCGGCGAGAAAGTGCTGATTATCGACCTCGACCCGCAGGGCAACGCCTCGACGGGCCTCGGCATTGACCGCAAGAGTCGCCGCGTTTCGACGTACCATGTCCTCAACGGCGAAGCGCCGTTGTCGGAGGCGGTGATCGAAACCATCGTTCCGCGGCTTTTCGTGGCGCCTTCAACCCTCGATTTGCTCGGAATCGAGCTTGAAATCGCCGGAGAGCGCGACCGCGCCCACCGTCTGCGCTCGGCTATCGACGCCTTGATGGCCCAGCCGGACGAGGATCCGTTCACGTACGTCCTCATCGACTGCCCGCCCTCGCTCAACCTGTTGACGATCAACGCTTTGACAGCGGCGGATTCGGTTCTGGTGCCGCTGCAATGCGAGTTTTTCGCCCTCGAAGGCCTCAGCCAGCTCCTGAAAACCGTCGAACAGGTGCGCTCGACCCTCAATCCGAGGCTCGGAATCCAGGGCGTGGTGCTCACCATGTTCGATCCGCGCAACAATCTTTCGGGTCAAGTCGTTGCAGACGTTCGGCAATTCATGGGCAACAAAGTCTATGAGACGATGATTCCGCGCAACGTGCGCGTTTCGGAAGCGCCGTCTCACGGCAAGCCGGTGCTGCTTTACGACCTCAAATGCGCCGGATCGCAGGCCTATCTCAAGCTTGCGTCCGAAATCATTCAGCGCGAACGCGCGCTGAAGGCGGCATAGGGTCGGCGACCGGCATAGAACGCGACAGCCAAAAAGGTTGTTGAATATCAATAATTTAGCGCCATTTCGACGGGTTCGTGGATGAGGCGCGTGAGAATTTTCCCGGGCTTGGGGCTCTTAAGACCAAGTCATTGAAATAAAAGGGAAAATTCTCCAAGGACAAGAAGGAACAGGGCCAATGGCAGAAGAAGCATCGAAATCGCGCCTCGGGCGCGGCCTGGCAGCCCTCATCGGCGAAGTCGGCGAGGAAATCGGAAATCCGGAGCGGGCCAAGGGTGCGCGCAAGGTTCCCGTCGAGTTCCTGCGCCCGAATCCGCGCAACCCGCGTAAATATTTCGAGGACAGCGAGCTGCAGGAGCTCGCCCAGTCGATCCAGGATCGCGGCATCATCCAGCCCATCGTGGTCCGCCCGATGGCGAACCTGCCCGATGCCTATGAAATCGTGGCCGGCGAGCGCCGCTGGCGCGCCTCGCAGCTCGTCGGGCTGCACGAGGTTCCGGTGGTGGTCGTCGAGATCGACGACAAGACCTCGCTCGAATACGCGATTCTCGAAAACGTCCAGCGCGCAGACCTCAATCCGGTCGAAGAGGCGCAGGGCTATTCGCGCCTGATGGAAGAGTTCAGCTACACGCAGGACAACCTGTCGAAGATCATCGGCAAGAGCCGCAGCCACATCGCCAACATGATGCGCCTGACGGATCTGCCGACGGCGATCAAGGACATGCTCGTCGCCCGCCAGCTCACCGCCGGCCACGGCCGCGCGCTCCTCGCGGTGAAGGACCCTCTGCGCGTCGCCAAGCGCATTCTCGACGAGAAGCTGAGCGTGCGCGAAGTGGAGGAGATCGCCCAGCTCGAGAACACCGAGCCGAGCAGCCTCGAAACCAAGTCCGCCTCGCCGAAGCGCAAGGAAAAGGACCCGGATACCCGCGCTCTCGAGCAGGCGCTCAAGGATGTCTTGGGCCTGACCGTCTCCATCGAGCACAAAGGGCAGGGTGGCGAGCTGCGCGTGCGCTATAAGACCCTGGAACAGCTCGACGGGCTGTGCCGGCGTTTGAATGGCGCTGCGGCCTAAAAGGCTTTTTTTCTCAAATAGTTAGATTTTCTCGCGTCCTGCCGTCCTGATGTGACGGCGGGGGCCCGCTTTCGTGGGTGTGCGTTCTCGATCAGGAAAGGTGCCCGGAAGACCGCCCACGCACCGACGCAGGGCGGCAGGAAAAGGACCTCTCCGGCCTTGCGATTCCATTGGGTTGCTTGGCCGGGATTGCCGCTCCAGTCTTGGTTTCACGCCAGGAGGCGAGGGCGGGTATCCCCCGAATCACCTTTTTGTTCAAGGCCTTAAACGGGCCCAACGCGCGCACCGGATCTCTGAGAGCTCGCGGTGGCCGGAATGTCTCGAACATCGGCTGTGATGCTCAAGCGGAACGTATCGCCCTTCTCATCATTGTGGGCTTGAAACCACCCGGCTCAGGCGTTCGCAGGACCTTGCTCAGATGAGGTTTCCGGCCTGGTCTGCTGCCATGCGGCCGAGGAGACCGGAGAGCGAGGTGATCTCCTCCTCTGCCCACCGATCGGCGAAAGCGTCGCTGGAGAGGCGTTGCAATGTGGTGCGGGCGTCCGTCACGACCCGACGCCCCGCCTCGGTGAGAACCACATAGGCCAACCGCGCATCGCGTGGGTCGGCCTCACGCCCCACCAGGCCCAGCTTTTCGAGGGGCAGGGTGAGCCGCGTCACTGTCGAGGGGCTCGTGCTGAGCCGTTTGGCCAGCTCGACCCGGCTCAGTCGCTGCTTTGTGGCCCGTTCCAGATGCATCAGCAGAAGGGCTTCCTTCAGCGCGAGGCCATGCACCGCGCCAAGTTCGCCCGCGAAACGTTCCTCCAGCCGTGCGGCTGCGTTGAGAAGGTGGATTGTTGCGGAGAATGATGAATTTGTCATACCCGTACTATAACCGACATATTTCCATATGCAATCATCTCAAAAGCATATCGGTGCTTTTTAAAAGCGAAGTGCAAAGGGGAGGAGGTGAGTGGCGCGCGGAAGGGAATTACGAGGGACGGATTGAAGAAAGAGGCCGCGAAAGGCGTGGCCGAACAGTTGGCGAGTTGAGGGTTGAGGGGTGTGTCGGCCTCGCTGTGCTTCGAAGCGCCCTCCGAATCGAAGCCTCACCTAACGCATTTCCGGGGTCACACAGGAGGCGTGGGGTGTGCTGTCGAAAATCTCTCAAGCC
This sequence comes from Microvirga flavescens, assembly GCF_003290125.1. Classification (GTDB taxonomy): domain Bacteria; phylum Pseudomonadota; class Alphaproteobacteria; order Rhizobiales; family Beijerinckiaceae; genus Microvirga; species Microvirga flavescens. The sequence goes on along the minus strand of NZ_QMKH01000001.1, from coordinate 536,449 downwards.
ACTCTACGAGGTCTCCGCGCCTTACAGGAGGTCGGAAAATAAGTCCTAAGCTACTGTAATTATTAGGAAGACGAAGCCATCGCCTCGGTCATGCAAAGATCGCCGACGTCAGACGAAACCTGGGCGGGCTTCAGCTTAACGTGAGATCTCGGTCTTCTGCAGAATCGGATCCGCCGGAAACTGTCCCTACCGCCGCGCCATGCGGGCGATATCGAGCAGGGTCTTGGCGGCGATGACATCGTCGAGGGCCGAGAGGCGGCGGGTTTCAAGGAGGCTCGCCTGTAACGCCGCGATGGCGCGTTTGAGGGTCTCCGAGGTCCAGCGCTGCAGGTGCCGCTCGATGAGGGGTTTTCGGCGAAAATGCAGGCCGCGCATACCCTCCACCACCATCGCCGCGCTGCGGCCTTCCTCCATCGCGAGGCGGGCGTTGAGCAGGGTGAAAGCGTGGCGCAGAGCCGCGCCGAGAAGGACCGAGGCGTGGACGCCTTCCGCCGCGAGGCGCCGCGAACCGGTTTCCAGCTCCGTGCCGGCGCCGGCGAAGGCCGCGTCCACCACCGCATCCATCGCAAGGCTTGAGACGTCGCTGAGGATGGCGTCGATGTCCTCCACGTCGATCTCGCGCTTGCCGTGGGCGTAGAGCATCAGCTTGGAGAGTTCGCCGCGGGTCGCCAGCCGGTCGCCGCCGAGGCTCGCCAGAAGAGCGGTTCGCGCGTCCCGGGAGATCGAAAAGCCACCTTCCTTGAGCATCTCGTCGACGATGCCTTGCAGGTCGCGTCCCGAATCGGCGTAGCAGGGCAGGGCGAGCGCCATTTGCGAGCGCTCGCACAACACGCGTAAGGGTGCGGTCTTGGCGAGATCGCCGCCCTCCAGAATGACCACCGTATCCTGCAAGGGAGCCTGCAGCACCGCCTCGACGGCGGGCGCGATGTTGCGGGAGGTGCCCTTGACCCAGATCGCCCGCTTGCCGCCGAAAAGGGGGACGGTTCCCGCCTCATCGGCGAGCCGTGCGGGGTCGGCGGCGAGCGAATCGCCCTCCAGGCGGATGAGCTGGAACGGGTCGTTCGGGTCGTCGACCGATTTCTCCGCGAGAGCCTTGGCCCTTTCGCTCACAAGGCCCGTATCGGGGCCGTAGAGCAGAAAGACCCCGATCTGGGGATTGGGGCGCCGCAGCACCCCATCCACGTCTCCCGCTTTGACGGCGACCATTAAAGCTTGGCGTCGCTGGCGGAGAGTGCCGCCGCGAGGCGGGTCTTGATCTCGGACGAGATCATCTTGGCGATGCGGATCTCCCCATCGCGGGCTGCGCGCACGCTGGCGAAGCGCTGCTGGAAGCGGTCATAGGACGCCGATCCCTTGGCTGTGCCACTGGCGAGCGTCTTCGAACCGTCGAGGCTGGTCAGGGTGTAATTGACCGTCGCGCTGATGGTGGCCGACTGGGCGGTGCCGGTCACGGAATCGACGATCGGCGTGCTGAGCGACTGGCCGTACGAGATCTTCAGCGCATATTTCTTCGGCGCGGGAACGCCGGAGCCGTTGAGATCGTAAACCAGCTCGCTGCGCAGGTAATGGCTGACCCGCGTCTGGGCGTCGGGAAGGTTGATCTCCTCGACGTCGATGGACGCCATCACGGATTGGAGCGACTGGCCGGACGCGACCGGCTCGCCGTAGAGGGGGCGAAAGCAGGCGGCGAGGCCCAAGGTCATTCCGACGACAGCCCCGAGGCGGGCGAAGCTCTTGAAATTAAGCGACAACATTCACGATCCTCTGCGGCACCACGATGATCTTGCGCGGGGCCTTTCCTTCCAGCGCCTTCTGCACGGCCTCGAGCGAGAGCACAGCCGCTTCGACCGCTGCCTGATCGGCGTCGCGGGCGATGGTGACGTCGGCGCGCTTCTTGCCGTTGACCTGCACCGGCAACGTAATCGCGTTCTCGACGAGAAGCGAGCGGTCAAGTTCTGGCCAGGCGGCTTGCGCCGCAAGGCCCGGCAGGCCAAGTGCGGTCCAGCATTCCTCGGCAAGGTGCGGCATCATCGGCGCGAGCAACTGCACGAAGATGCGGCCGGCTTCCTTAAGCGCCGTGGCAAGGCCCGCCTCGTCGGAGGACTTGGCCGCATTGAGCTGCTCGTGAAGGCTGTTCGCGAGCTCGTAGAGCTGGGCGACGCAGCGGTTGAAGCGCAGGCGCTCCACGTCCTCTTCCACTACCGCCAAGGCCTTATGCGCGGCCTTGCGCAGGGCTGTGCCGATGGGGCCGGAAGCCTCCGCGCCGTCGCTGGCCGTCGCCGCGCGGTCTGAAATCTCGCAGATCAGGCGCCAGACACGCTGCACGAAGCGTGCCGCGCCCTGCACGCCTTCCTCGGTCCAGATCACGTCGCGCTCAGGGGGCGAATCGGAGAGCATGAACCAGCGGGCGGTGTCGGCGCCATAGGAGGCGATGATGTCGTCCGGATCGACGGTGTTCTTCTTCGACTTCGACATCTTCTCGATGGAGCCGATCTCGATGGGCGCGCCGGTGGTCACATGGAAGCCCTTGCGGACACTGCCCTCGACCTCGATGCGCACGTCGCTCGGCATCACCCAGGAGCCGTCGGCGGCCTTGTAGGTCTCGTGCACCACCATGCCCTGCGTGAACAGGCCCGCGAAGGGCTCGTCCAGGCCTGCATGGCCGGTCTGCTTCATGGCGCGGGTGAAGAAGCGCGAATAGAGCAGGTGCAGGATCGCGTGCTCGATGCCGCCGATATACTGATCGACGGGTAGCCAGTGGTTGACCGTTTTCGGTTCGGTCGGCTTGTCGGTCAGGGTCGGATCGGTGAAGCGCGCGAAGTACCAGGACGAATCCACGAAGGTGTCCATCGTGTCCGTCTCTCGGCGGGCGGCCTTGCCGCAATGCGGGCAATTGACGTGCTTCCAGGTGGGGTGCCGGTCGAGCGGATTGCCCGGCACGTCGAAGGACACGTCCTCCGGCAGGGTCACGGGAAGCTGATCCTTCGGCACAGGCAGCACGCCGCAATCGTCGCAATGGATGATCGGGATCGGGCAGCCCCAGTAACGCTGGCGCGAAATGCCCCAGTCGCGCAGGCGGAAATTCACCTTCCGCTCGCCGATGGGACGGTTGTTGCGCTTGTCCTGCTCGAGACGGCGGGCGACCTCTTCCTTCGCGTCCGCGATGGTCATGCCGTCGAGGAAGCGGGAATTGATCATCCGGCCCTCGCCGTCATAGGCGGTGTCGGTGATCGTAAAGGTGGCGGGGTCCACATCCGGCGGGCACACCACGGGGGTGTTGCCGAGGCCGTACTTGTTGACGAAATCGAGGTCGCGCTGGTCGTGCGCCGGGCAGCCGAAGATCGCGCCGGTGCCGTATTCCATGAGCACGAAATTCGCCACGTAGACCGGCAGCGTCCAGGTGGGGTCGAACGGGTGCACGACCTTGAGGCCGGTGTCGAAGCCCAGCTTCTCGGCCTTGTCGATGGCCTCCTGCGCCGTTCCCACGCGCTTGGCTTCCTCGACGAAGGCGGCAAGCTCAGGGTTCTTTTCGGCGACCGCTCTGGCCAGCGGATGGTCGGGAGCGAGCGCTACGAATTTCGCGCCGAACAGGGTGTCCGGGCGGGTGGTGTAGATCTCGACCTCGTTCTCGCCATTGGGCGCTGCCGCCTGAAGGGCGAAGCGGACCAGCAGGCCCTCGGAGCGGCCGATCCAGTTGCGCTGCATCAGGCGCACCTTTTCCGGCCAGCGCTCGAGGGTGTCGAGCTTGTCCAGGAGATCCTGCGCGAAATCGGTGATCTTGAAGAACCACTGGGTCAATTCGCGCTGTTCGACCAGCGCGCCGGAGCGCCAGCCGCGCCCGTCGATCACCTGCTCGTTGGCGAGCACGGTCTGGTCCACCGGGTCCCAGTTCACCTTGGCGGTCTTGCGGTCGACGATTCCCGCCTTCAGGAAATCGATGAACATCGCCTGCTGGTGCTTGTAGTAGCTCGGGTCGCAGGTCGCGATCTCACGGCTCCAGTCGAGGGAGAGGCCCATCGACTGCAGCTGGCCGCGCATGGTCGCGATGTTGGCGTAGGTCCATTCCTTGGGGTGGACCTTGTTCTGCATGGCGGCGTTTTCGGCGGGCATGCCGAAGGCGTCCCACCCCATCGGGTGCAGGACGTTGAACCCCTTCGCGCGCTTGTAGCGCGCGACCACGTCGCCCATCGTGTAATTGCGGACGTGGCCCATGTGGATGCGGCCCGACGGATACGGGAACATCTCGAGCACGTAGTATTTCGGGCGCGGATCGTCGTTCTTCGTCCGGAACAGATCGCGGTCGTTCCATACCTGCCGCCATTTCAGCTCGGCTTCCTTGGCGTTGTAGCGCTCGGGCCTCATCGTTCGTCGTTCATCCGTCAAGACAAGAGAAAGGCGGCTTTTCCGCCGCCGGTCGGCGCGGTCCGCCGAAGCGGTCCCGGTTTTGCGCCAGAAAAGGCATGGAAACAAGAGACAGGGTGCGATTTTGGATTCAAATGAATCGGAAATCGCTCTACGAGGGCTCCTGAGCGTTCACATCCGGCAGGAGGGGGCATGAGCGAGAACGAGACCGTCGAGCGTCTGGCCACCGTGAAGGCCGCCATCGCCCGTGCCGAGTCGGATTATGACCGCAAGCCCGGCTTCGTGACGCTGATTGCCGTGTCGAAAACCTTCCCGGCAGAGGACATCGCGCCCGCGCTCGCAGCGGGGCAGCGCGTGTTCGGCGAAAACTACGTGCAGGAAACCAAGGCCAAGTGGCCGGAGCTGCGCGAGCGTTACCCGGATGTCGAGCTGCACCTGATCGGCCCGCTGCAATCCAACAAGGCGAAGGAGGCGGTCGAACTCTTCGACGTGATCCAGACCCTCGACCGTCCCTCCCTCGCGGAGGCGCTCGCCAAGGAAATCGCCAAGCAGGGCAGGACGCCGCGCCTTTTCGTGCAGGTAAATACCGGCGAGGAGCCGCAGAAGGGCGGCGTCGCGCCGCGCGAGGTCGACGCCTTCATTGAGACCTGCCGCACCCAATACGGCCTCACCATCGAGGGCCTGATGTGCATCCCCCCGGCGGAGGACCCGCCGTCGCCGCATTTCGCGCTTCTCGCCACCATCGCCAAGCGCAACGGCCTGAACGGGCTTTCGATGGGCATGAGCGCCGATTTCGACGCCGCGATCCAGATGGGCGCGACCCATGTGCGGGTCGGCAGCGCGATTTTCGGGACGCGGGCGAAGGCGGTTAAGCCTTAAGCTCGTCCAGAATCCAGCTCCGCAGCGCCTCGCCGTCGGCCCTGTCCTTTCGTGTGGGGCGCAAGACGAAGTAATAGCTCTCCCCTGGCACAATGCGATCGGGCAGGGGCATGACGAGATGCCCTAGGCGCAGGTCGTCCTCGATCATGGCGATGTCGGCGATGGCGAGCCCGCGTCCCGCCTGGGCGGCCCGGATCGCGAGGTCGAGCGTGCCGAAGGCCTCACCGCGATCGACCCGGAATTCCGCTCCGCCCCAGCCCTTCGACCATAGCCGCCAATCGGTGTGGTGGTTCGTGCAATGGAGAAGCGGCACCTCCTCGAAACCCTTCGCTTCCGCAAGGCACGGCCATTTTTCGAGAAAGTCAGGCGAGCAGACGGGTGTCAGCCGCTCGGTCATGAGGGGCGTGAGGTACGGCTGCGGCTGCGACCACCGTTCCGTATGATGGCAGACGATCCCCACATGGAATTCCGGCGGGTCCGGCTCGGGCTTGTTCCAGGTGATGTTCACCTCGACGGCAATATCCGGGTGGCGGGCCTCGAACCGGGACAGGCGGGGCATAAGCCAGCGGATGCCGAAGGTCGGCGGAGCATGGACCCGCAGCACTTCCGGCCGGTGACGCAAGCGGTTCACCTCCTCGCCGATCTGGGTGAAGGCGTCATTGAGGGTCCGCGCCAAAGCCTCGCCCTCCACCGTCAGCACGAGCCCGCGATGCACCCGCCTGAACAGCGCGCAGCCGAGTTCCTCCTCCAGCGTGCGGATGTGGCGGCTGATCGCGCTTTGGGTGACGAAAAGGCTCTCTGCCGCCCGCAGCATGCTGCCGGTTCGTGCGGTCGCTTCGAAGGCGCGAAGGGCGGTGAGGGAAGGCAGGGAGCGGGTCATCTCGCTTAAGTTTAACTCAAGCAATCGATGCGGAAAAGCCGGTTGAGCGAGCCGAAAAGATGATAAAAATGAGAAGCTTCTCGAATCCCGGGAGGCTTTTCGATGACCATTTTCGTTCGCTTGAAGAATGCCTTGCGCGCCCTGTTCCGTCGCGACGAGACAGCGGTCGCCGAGAAGCGGTTGCGGGAGGAGCTGGAGCGTCTGTCGGCCCTTGGGGACCACCTCGTCGCCGATATCGGCGAAAACCCCAAGCGCATCCGCGAGCGCCGCGAGACGACGTGAGCGGGATTGCCTTGCCGATCTTCAGCGACTAGGCTTTCTTTCGTAAACGTCACCGCGAACCTGAAGGAGGGCTGCATGTGTGAAGCGTTGCATCTACGCATGTTCGGCCCCTGGCAGGCCCTGCAGCAGCTTGTTGCAGGGCGGGCCATGAAGCGGATCTGACGGCGTTCCCGTCTCTCATCTCATCATCGGTCGGCTCTGAACGGCTCACCGCGTCGAAGGCTTCAAAGCCTTGATGCGCACGACACCTGTTCACGCTTTTTCGCGCGATGTCCCTAAAACTGGGCCGCGCTGACCTTCACGAGATGATCCATGGGCTCCATCGGCCTTCGCAACGCAACCGTCCTTGCGCAAAACCCGCTTTTTAAGAACCTCACCCTCACCATCAGCGAGCGCGACCGTCTCGGTCTCGTCGCCGGAAACGGTGCGGGCAAATCCACCCTGCTGAAATGCCTCGCCGGGCTTGCCGAGCCGACCCACGGCGAGGTCGTCCGCTCCCGCGGTTTGAAGATCGCCTTCGTGGAGCAGGACGTGCCGGAACGCCTACTCGACCTCTCCCTCCATCAGGCGATTCTCGATGCCCTGCCGCCCGTCGAACAGGACAGCCAGGGTTGGCGCGTCGATGTGATTCTCGCGGATTTCGAGGCTCCCTTCGAGTTGCGCGAGCGCGCTTTGCGCCATTTGAGCGGCGGCTGGCAGCGCCTCGCGCTGATTGCGCGGGCGTGGGTCACGGAGCCCGACGCGCTTCTTCTCGACGAGCCGACGAATCATCTCGATCTTGAAAAGATCATGCTGCTCGAACGCTGGCTCTCTGACGCGGCGGGCCAGATGCCGATGGTGATCGCAAGCCATGACCGCGACTTCCTCGATGCCTGCACGAACCGCACCCTGTTCCTGCGGCCGGAAGAATCGGTGTCCTTCAACCATCCCTATCGCCGTGCGCGGGCTCTGTTGGAAGATCACGATGCGGCGGCTGCGGCCTTGCGGGACAAAGCCCTTCGCGAAGTGCGCCGCTTGCGGGAAAACGCGAGCGAGCTTCGCAACATCGCGGTCAACAGCGGTAGCGATCTCGCGCATAAGAAATCAGCGCAGCTGAAGAACCGCGCCGAGAAACTGGAGCAGACGGTCCGCGACGTTCATCGCGAACGCCCGGGTGAGATTAAGCTCGGCGCGCGCGGCACGCACGCCAAGGTTCTCGTCACGGTGGAGAACGTCGCTGTCGCAAAGCCCGACGGTGTGAAGCTGTTCGACATCAAAAAGCTCGAGATCGCGCAAGGTGACCGCATCGTGCTTCTCGGCCGCAACGGCGTCGGCAAGTCGCAACTCGTGCGGCTGCTCCATCGCGCGCTTGGCGGAAACGATGTTCCCGGCATCAGGATCAGCCCTTCCGTCGTATCGGCTTATGCGGATCAAGACATGGCGCAATTGCCGCAAAAAGAGACGGCGCACGGCTTCATTCTGTCCGCCTTCCGCCACGGCGATCAGCGCAGCCGCGCGCTTCTCGCGGAAGCGGGCTTTCCCATCGAGCGTCAGAACCTGCCGATTGCGAAGCTCTCATCCGGTCAGAAGGCGCGTCTTGGACTTCTCGCCCTGCATCTCACGGAGCCGAATTTCTATCTCATGGACGAGCCCACGAACCACGTGGACATTCCGGGCCGGGAGATGCTGGAGGCCGAGCTTCTCGCCAACGGGGCCACGGCTCTTCTCGTCTCGCACGATCGCAGCTTCGTAAAAGCAGTCGGCACGCGCTTTCTCCTCATCGAAGGGCGGCGGATCGCCGAGATCGACGGGCCGGAGGTCTTTTACGAGACGCTCGCGCAGGGATGATCCCGAACGGCGCTCCTCAGCCCACGATCTCGATCCGGGTCTGTGGGCCGAGGCGCTCCAACAAGCGGCGGATCATGCGTTGTTCGACCGCGACGCAGCCTTGCGTCGGCGTAAAGCCGGGGCGGGCGAGGTGCAGAAAGATCGCGCTGCCCCGGCCCCGCACGATGGGGCCGCGATTCCAGCCGATATCCACAACCACGTCATAGACGTCGTCGGCCTGCCACATCTTCTCGTGGCTGGTGGGGCAGGGCAGGGAAACGGGGCGGTTGTAGCGCCGGTCCGTCGGATCGTCCGACCAGCCGTCGGTGCGGCGGATGGGGTTGAGGGAAAGGCCCGTGCGCGGGCGGGGCCCTTTGTCGGGGCGGTAAAAGGCCTGCACCAGCGGGAAGGTGCCGACCGGGGAGGCTCCGTCGCCTTCACGCTTGGCGTGGGTCGTGCCCGAGCGTCCAAGCGCGCAGGGGAGCACCAGATTGCCGGCAACGAGACGCCCGCGCCGGTGATCGAGGGGAGAGCGGTAAACCCGAATGTGATCGATGCTGGTTCGCTTCATGATCCTGAAAGGGCTGGATCAGGTCCGCGTTGTCAAGCTATGAGAGGCGGAAAGCCCCGCTTCGCGCTTCCTCAGGAAGGTGCGGAAAACCGCAGATCCAGGCCAGGATCGACGTGCACACCGGCATGGATCATGGTCTAGTCTGCTGGCCGGGCTCAAGCGTTCCGTTGCGTTTCGAAAGGGTGGAGATGTCAAACGCCAGTCGTCTTCTCGTCGTTGATGACGACCAGGATCTGCGTGACACCCTGGTCGAGCAGCTGGCTTTCTACGACGAGTTCGAGATCGAGACGGCAAAGAACGCCCTCGAGGCTATCGAGGCGGTCAAGCGCGGGCGGATCGATCTCGCCATCATGGATGTCGGCCTGCCCGACATGGATGGGCGCGAGGCGGTCAAGATCATGCGCCGCGACGGGTTCCGCAGCCCGATCATCATGCTCACCGCGCAGGGTTCCGACACTGATACGGTGATGGGGCTGGAAGCGGGTGCCAACGATTACGTGGTGAAGCCCTTCAAGTTCGCCGTTCTTCTGGCGCGCATCCGCTCGCAGCTGCGCCAGTACGAGGCGAGCGAGGACGCCGTTTTCCAGATCGGCCCCTACACCTTCCGCCCCGGCTCCAAGCTTCTCACCACCGAGAAGGGCTCAAAGCTCAAGCTCACGGAAAAGGAAACCGCGATCCTGCGCTATCTCTACCGCGCGGGCCGCGAGGTCGTGGGGCGCGAGACGCTTCTCGCCGAGGTCTGGGGCTACAATTCCAACGTGACGACCCACACGCTGGAAACGCACATTTACCGCCTTCGGCAGAAGATCGAGCCCGATCCGTCCAATGCCCGCATTTTGGTCACCGAGGCGGGTGGGTATAAGCTTCTTCCATAGTTTGATCCCGTCCGATGAACGTGCTCAAACTCATTCATTCCGGCACGGCGTGATCTTTTACGGAAAATCGGTTTTTCCCTTGCCGATCATGCTCTGAGACATCATGGCGCTCGAAGACGACATCGCAATTCTCTCGCAAGCCCCCCTGTTCAACCTGTTGGACCGGGATGCGCTGCGCCTTGTCGCCTTCGCCGCCGAAAGCCGCCCCTTGCGGGCCGGTGACGTTCTCTTCCGCAAGGACGATCGGTCGGACGGCGGCTACGTGGTGGCCAAGGGCGCCATCGCGCTCGATGCCAACGATGACGGTTCGCCTGCCGATTTCATTGCCAAGCCCGGTGCGCTCATCGGCCAGTCCGCGCTGTTCACCCGCATCGCCCGCCCGGCCACCGCCACCGCACGGGAGCCCTCGACTGTCATTCGCGTTTCCCCGAGCCTCATGCGCCGCGTGCTGGAAGAATTCCCCGATGCGGCCGCCGCGATGCAGGACGTGATGGCGCAGGAGCTGATGCGTCTCACCAAGGGCCTCGAGCGCGTGCGCCAGCAGATCATCGCCATCGACGGTGAGGAAATTCCGGCGGTGCTGCCGGACGAGGATTAGCCCCTCGTAAGAACCCTGCACGCATAGGCTCGGCCTTTCGATCGAGGCTTGAGGGCGGAATGGTAAGATGTTACGTGTAATTGAATATCGTTGCACGTAACAGTAGAGGCGACCATGCTGCTGAATGCTCGGGTTTTGAGCGCTCTTGTCGACAATACGGCGCCTACGGACATCAAGATCGACGGGCTTTATGACGATGCTGGGGTACCTGAGAACCTGGCCCTCGCCGAACTCGGTATTCTTGAGACTTTTGACCCGGATAAAGACGAGACATTCGTTTATGAATTTGCCGAGGGCGGGAACCCCAAGGGCCATTTCAGGCTTGTGACGGCCTCCGGTGTGACGAAGCTGGCCCTGGCGCGCGCCCTCGATTTCGAGTCGCCCGATACGGAGCTCGTGACGGACGATGCCGGTAACAAATTTTACAATGTCGTGATTGTTGCAAAGGACCGAGCCGGTGGAGCCGGTTCGCTGTCCATCACGAAGACATTCAAGATTTATGTCCAGAACGTCGATGAGCCCGAGAATCGTGCTCCGACCGATATCGATCTGACGAATTTAGCTGTGCCCCGCGAAGGGGCAGGTGGCGGCACGTTGGTCGGCATTCTCAGCGCCACGGACCCAGACGGCCCGGGCAATCTCACTTATGAACTGATCAACGATGCCGGAGGGCGCTTCAAGATCGTCGGTAAGGAAATCCAGGTCGCCAACGGTTCGTTGCTCGACTACGAACAGGCGCAAGCCCATACGATCCGCGTCAGAGTCACCGATCCGGGCGATCTGTCATATGAGAAAGACATCACCATCGGTGTCGGCGATGCGGTGGAAAATGTCCTCGGCACCAGAGGCAAAGATGTCCTCACGGGCGGCATCGGCAGCGACAGGCTGAAAGGCGGATACGGCAACGACACGCTTACAGGCGGCGCGGGCAGGGACATCTTCGTGTTCGACACAGCCCTCGGCAAAGGCACCACGTCAAAGAACCAAAACAAGAAGGTGAACTTCGACACGATCACAGACTTCAACGTGACCGACGATTCGATTCACCTCTCCAAGAAAGTCTTCGCCAAGCTCGGGAAAGCGGGCTCCGAAGCCGCACCCGCCGCGCTAAGCAAGAAATTTTTCAAGCTCGGTACCGCCAAGAAGGCGACGGACTACATCACCTACAAGAACGGCGTCGTTTATTATGACGCGGACGGTTCCGGCGTAAAATACAAGCCGGTGGAGATTATCAAAATCACCAACAAAGCGGCGTTGACCGCCGGCGATTTCTACATCGTTTGAGGCTGATCTATCCTGGGTGCCTGATAAGGGACCCGGATGATGCTTGCCGGGCTCAAAGCTCCAGAACCGCCGTCACCGGCGCGTGGTCGGAGGGGCGTTCCCAGCCGCGGGTTTCGCGGGTCACGTCGATGGAGCGAAGCGTGCCGGTCATGTCCTTCGAGACCCAGATGTGGTCGAGGCGGCGGCCCTTGTTGGCGGCGTCCCAATCGGGCGAGCGGTAGCTCCACCAGGAATAGATCTTTTCCGGCTCGGGCCGCAGGTGCCGCATGGCGTCCGTCCAGCCGGTGGACTGGCGAAGATCCTCAAGCGTCGTCGTTTCGATGGGCGTGTGGCTCACCACGTCGAGCAGCTGCCTGTGGCTCCACACGTCGTGTTCGAGGGGGGCGATGTTGAGATCGCCGACGAGGATCGCGGGCGCGCTCGTGGGCTTGGCCTTGTCGCCCCAACCGCGCAATTCGTCGAGGAATTGCAGCTTGTGGCGGAATTTTTCGTTGAGCGCCGCATCGGGAACGTCGCCGCCAGCGGGGACATAGAAGTTATGGATCGTGATGCCTGCCGCCTTCTTTGCCTCGGGGGCGAGGGTCACGGTGATGTGGCGCGCATCCGCGCGCTCGCACATCTCCATCACGCTCGTTTGCGAGAACGGATAGCGAGAGAGGATCGCGACGCCGTTATAGCCCTTCTGGCCGACATGGACGATGAAGGGATAGCCGTACGATTGCAGGTCTTTCAGCGGAAACTTGTCGTTCGGGCACTTCGTCTCCTGCAGGCACAGGATGTCGGGCCGCTTGTCCTGAAGGAAGCGACGCACCTGATCGATGCGCAGGCGGACCGAATTGATGTTCCAGGTGGAGACGGTGAGATTCACGGGTGCATTCCTTGGCCGAAAAGCCGGTTACGACGGAACGGCACGAAAAGGAAGCCGGAAGAGCGCGCGGATGCTCGTCACTTGGTGCACGCGAAGGGTGGGAAGGTGCTCGCGGTTCCCGCGTTCATGGCGGCGATGACCATGACATTGGCAAGGTCCAGCTCCGCTTCGGAGCGTGGGCACACGCCCGTTCGCTCCGTGCAGCCGGAGGCCAAAAAGGCCTCATGCCTGTCAAGAAAATCACGGCTCAGCCCTTGCGTGCCTCTTCGGGCGAGGGCTTGCGTCCACGCGGTCTTGTAGCGGGCGCACTTCACGGCGGGCCAGTTCTGCGCGGGGCTTTCCTGAGCAGCAAGCGCGGCCTTGCCTGCCATCGGTGAAGCGAGCAGCGCAGAGAGCGCGGCGATGAGGCGGAACAGGATCATTCCTTAGCGGGTGCTGCCGGGGCTGGTCGGCGCGTTCGGAATGCGGAAGAGGCTCTGGTCGATGCTTCTGCCGCGCTCGATCTTGTTGAGCATCACGATGGTCTGGAAGCCCTGCGGATCGACGATCCGCCATTGGTTAAGGGTTTTCACGTCCGGATCGAAGTAGAGCATGATGCGCGAGGTGCCGCCCAGCGTCGAACGGTCCTCCAGATTCACGCGCACGGAATCGGCTTCCGTCGCGACGCCGGTGACGGCGATGTCCTGCCCGAGATTGACGTGTTCGCGCAAAAGGAATTTCAGCGGCGTCTGCTGAATGAAATACATGTCCTGCGTCAGGAGCTTCTTGTCGCGCACCGAGATCGAAGCGCCGTCGGCGATGACCTCGAGCGTCGCGGGCGGGTCGTATTCAAAGCGCAGTTTGCCCGGGCGCTGCAGGTAGAGCGTGCCGCCGAGCTTGCGCCCGTCGCCGCCCACTTGCGTGAAATCGGCGACCATCGTTGTGATGTTCGAGAAATAGGCGTTCGCCCGCGCGATGACTTCCGCGTTGGAAAGCTGCTCCACGCGTGCAATGGCGCGCGTGCCCGCAGCCGCCGTCACGACAGGCTTTGGCGCGATCACCACCGGCTCTTCCTCGGCCGTCGTCTTCACGGCGGCAACCTTCTCCTGCGCGGCGCGCGGAGCGATGGGGGGAAGCGGAACCTGAGCCGGTTTGGGAGAGGTTTTCTCAATCGGGGCCGCGCTTTCCAGCGCCACCTTTTCGAGGGCCGCCTTGTCGGCGATGCCTTGCGTTGCCACTGTCACGCTCTCCCGGGTCGAGGGCTGCGCCGGGCGGCGTGGCTGGAACGAGCTTGTCGGCAAAGGCGCGGCGGACAGGTTGAAGCCTTGCTGGGCGGAGGCCGGCGTGGCGGTAGCATGAGGCCGCGCCGGCGGCAGGAACATCTCCACCGGTAACGTCTGGGCCGCAGCCGGCAGCGCGCCCGCGCCGAAGGCGGCGAGGCACGTCAACAAACCGGCTAAGCTCAAACGATGCATGCGGATCACGCCTTAAGGAACTCCAACTCAACTATTCCGCTGCGGGCCCTAAACAAGCCCTGTGGCTAATCAATGACGCGAATCGGGCGGCAAGTTCCCGCAAAAGTCGCTCATTCATCGTCCATCCCGGCGGATTCGAGCAGAATCTCGCGCTTGCCGGCGTGGTTTGCGGGCCCGACGATGCCCTCCTTCTCCATGCGCTCCATGATGGAAGCGGCGCGGTTGTAGCCGATCTGCAGGCGGCGCTGGATGTAGGAGGTCGAGGCCTTCTTGTCGCGCAGGATGACGGCGATGGCCTGATCGTAGAGATCGCCCGAACCGGAGCCGAACTCGCCCTGATCGAAGACCGGGCTGTCGCCCGCGCCGCCCTCGTCCTCCTCCGCCGTGACGGCTTCGAGATATTGCGGGCGGGCCTGGCGCTTGAGGTGGGCGACGACCTTCTCCACTTCCTCGTCGGAGCAGAACGGCCCGTGCACGCGGGTGATGCGTCCGCCGCCCGCCATGTAGAGCATGTCGCCCTGACCGAGGAGCTGCTCTGCGCCCATCTCGCCGAGAATGGTGCGGCTGTCGATCTTCGAGGTGACCTGGAAGGAAATACGGGTCGGGAAGTTTGCCTTGATGGTGCCGGTGATGACGTCTACCGACGGGCGCTGCGTGGCGAGCACCACGTGGATGCCGGCGGCGCGGGCCATTTGCGCGAGGCGCTGGATCGCGCCTTCGATTTCCTTGCCCGCCACCATCATCAGGTCGGCCATTTCGTCGACGATGACGACGATGTAGGGCAGGGGCTCGAGATCCATGATCTCGTCTTCGTAGATCGCCTGTCCCGTCTCCTTGTCGAAGCCGGTCTGCACGGTGCGGGTGATGACCTCGCCGCGCGCTTTCGCTTCGCCGACGCGTGTGTTGAAGCCGTCGATGTTGCGCACGCCGAGCTTCGACATCTTCTTGTAGCGGTCTTCCATTTCGCGCACCGCCCATTTGAGCGCGACCACCGCCTTCTTCGGATCGGTCACGACGGGGGTGAGCAGGTGCGGAATGCCGTCGTAGACGGAAAGCTCCAGCATCTTGGGATCGACCATGATGAGGCGGCATTCCTCGGGCTTGAGCCGATACACCAGCGACAGGATCATGGTGTTGATGGCGACCGACTTACCGGAGCCGGTGGTGCCCGCGACGAGAAGGTGCGGCATGCGCGCGAGGTCCGCGATCACCGGTTCGCCGCCGATGGTCTTGCCGAGGCACAAAGCGAGCTTTTGCTTGGTCGATTCGAAATCCTGGCTCGCCAGCAATTCGCGCAGGAACACGGTTTCGCGCTTGTGGTTCGGCAGCTCGATGCCGATGGCGTTGCGGCCCGAGACCACGGCGACGCGGGCGGACACCGCGCTCATGGAACGGGCGATGTCGTCGGCGAGCGAAATCACGCGCGAGGATTTGGTGCCCGGTGCGGGCTCGAGTTCGTAGAGCGTGACCACGGGGCCGGGGCGCACGTTGATGATCTCGCCCTTCACGCCGAAATCTTCGAGTGTGCCCTCGAGAAGATTGGCGTTCTGCTCGAGCGCATCCGCCGAGACGATGGGTCCGGCGGGCTTCTTCGGCTCGGCGAGGAGGCTGAGCGCGGGAAGCTGGTAGTCGCCCTCGTCGAGGAAGGAAGGCTGCGCCTCGCGGGTCATGCGCTTGCCGGGCTTGGGCGCGGCGGCCACAGGCGCGACACGCGCCGGGGGCTGCTCGGGCATGGAGACGCGGTTCGAAGCGCGCGGTGGCGGCGGCGCGGCGTCCTCGGCATCCCAATCCTCATCGTCCTCGTCGTCGTGCATGGGCGCGGCGGCGGGGGCGGCATGGGTGCGGGGCGACATTTCCTCGAGGGTCGGCTCCCGGCGCGCCCAGCCGGTCTCCGGCGCGTAGCGCCGTGCCGAAGGTGCCGGAGCGGCGTCGAGATCGTCGTCATGCCGGTTGCGCCGCGCCTGGCTGCGCCGGCGCAGTGCGCCGCGCAGGCTCATGAAGCCGTGCGCCAGCGCGCCGAGGGAGACGATGCCCCAGCCCGGCTCGTCGGGGCTGAAATCGTCCGGCTCGTCCCACTCTTCCGCGTGCTTGCGCTTGGGCTTGGCAGGCGGCAGGTCGTCCTCGTCGGCAATAGGGCGTAGGGGCTCATCGTCCGGTGCGCTGAGGCCGCAGGCGGCGCTGAGGCTCAAGATGGCGATGGCCGCGAACACGCTGCCGAGAATACCGATGGCGGCGCCGCTCGAAAGACCCGTCACCGCCTTTGCGCCGGTGAGGACCGCATCGCCGATCACACCGCCAAGGCCGGTGGGCAGGGGCCAGCTCTCGGTGGCCGGAAGGGCGCTCGCCACGGCGGTGCCGGCGGCGGTGCCGACGATCCACAGCGCGAGGCGCAGCTGCGTGCGGCCCATATGGCCCGAGCGCATGAGCCGCCAGCCCCAGATCGCCAGGGGAATCAGGGCGGCGATGGCTCCAAGCCCGAGAAGCTGCATGCACAGGTCGGCGACGATGGCCCCCGGCCAGCCGAGCAGGTTGTGCACCGGCAGGTCCGTGGCGTTGTTGAGGCTCGGATCGTCCACCGACCAGGTGGCCAGCGCCAGGGCGGCAAGCCCGGTGAGGACGACGAGACTCAGACCGATGAGCTCCTGCGCCCGACGCGCCAGAAAGGCTCTCAAGGCACTGAAAAGACCATCATAATGGGAGCTTGAACGGCGGGCCGTGCGCATCAAACCACTCAACGAAAGAAAGGCGAAAACGAAATATTGTCCGCAAGCCTATCCGCCGTCGGTTAAGGTTCGTTTAACCTTGAAAAACAAAGCCCGAGAGCCGGCAGGCTGCCGGCTCTCCCGTCCTTGAGCAAAGATGCGCTCCGTCAGAACTCGTCACCGCTGTCCCGGCACCGGTAGCCGATGAAGCATTGCGGGTTGTTGGAGCTCGGAACCCAAGCCGGTTCGGGGAACTGGTCAACCGGGCATTCCGCGCCGCTCTTGACGAAGCGGGCATAGGTGTTCGGCCCCGTATCGAGGACGACCGCGCCTTCCTTCATGACGAGCTGGCGGTTGGCGGAGCATGGGCGCTGGGAGGTCGGCGGTCCGACCTGCGCGATTGCGGCTGTCGCCGCCACTGAAACAAACAGGGATATGAGAACGCCTTTCAACACCGTTTCCTCCTCCGTTCGCTAAGATGATCGCCGGAAAGGAGAAGCCCTGTGCATCGGGCTTCTCCCGCTCCCTTGCCCGCGTTCAGTTGCCTGGACGCCCGGCGCTGGCAGCTTGTTCAACCTGTTCCTTTACGGCCTGCAGATTGAAGGATGCAGGCTTCTGCATCGGTGGAAATTCGATGGCGGTCTGCGCGAGTTCCGCCACCTTTTCCTGCACGAAGACGAAGCGCCAGAATTCGCGCGCCATGAAGTCGTTCATGTAGGCGGGAGCGCCTTCCAGCAGGTTGAGAATCTGCGTCCGCTCGAAGGGATCCTGCCGGATGTTGTTCATGATCGGCATGTTGACGGCGACTTTCGGCCCCGGCCAGCCATCGGGTTGGTCGATGAAGCGGAACTTGAAGTTATCGAGACGGACCGCTCCCAGCCGTTCTTCGGCAAAGTACCAGACCTCGTGGCGCTTCGAGGGACCCTGCGCGGTCAGCAAATCCATCTGATTGTACCCGTCGAGGTGGACCTTGTAGCTGCGGTCACCGAGCTGCTTGCCCGCTTTCAGTTCCTCGCCGATGTTCGGATTGCCTGCCGCTGCAACGAGCGTCGGGAACCAATCCAGCCCGGAGATGATCCCGTTCTCGACGACGCCCGGCTTGATCTTGCCTGGCCAGCGGATCATCGCCGGCACGCGGAAGCCGCCCTCGAAGACCGTTCCCTTTGTGGCGCGGAACGGTGTCATCCCGCCGTCGGGCCAGGTGAACACCTCGGCTCCGTTGTCGGTGCTGAACACGAGAATCGTGTTGTTGGCCACGCCGAGGTCGTCGAGCTTCTTCATGATGGTGCCGACGATGTCGTCGAGCTGCACCATTCCGGCCTCCTCCAGGCCGAAATTGGTGTCCGAGTTCATCAGCGATCTGTACTTGTCGGACAGGAAGGTGAAGACGTGCATCCGCGTCGGGTTGTGCCAGACGAAGAACGGTTTGCCGTCCTGCTTGGCCTTGTCCATGAAGGCGAGGCTCTTGGCCAGGATTTCGTCGTCGACGGTTTCCATGCGCTTGGGCGGAAGCGGGCCTTCATCCGTGATCTTCTGCTTGCCGATCCGGCCCCAGCGCGGCATCTCCGTTGAATCGTCGGTGGTGGTCGCTTCGCACTGGACCATGTTGCGCGGACCGTATTTCTCGCGGAACGCGGGATCCTTCGGATACGAGTACCAATCCGGATCCGACATGGCGTCCAGGTGGTAGAGATAGCCGTAGAACTGGTCGAACCCGTGCAGACAAGGCAGGAATTTGTTGAGGTCGCCCAGATGGTTCTTGCCGAACTGGCCCGTCGCGTAGCCCATTGATTTCAGCGCCGTCGCGATGGTCGGGGCCGCTGCCGGCATGCCGACATCGGCGCCGGCCTGACCGACTGTCGTGAGCCCCGTGCGAATGGGAAGCTCGCCCGTGATAAAATTGGCGCGCCCGGCGGTGCAGCTCGCCTCGGCGTAATAGTCGGTGAAACGCATGCCCTGAGCTGCGAGCCGATCCAGATTCGGCGTCTTGCCGGACATGATGCCCTGATGATAGGCGCCGATGTTGAACCAGCCGATGTCGTCGCCCATGATGAAGACAATGTTCGGTCTCTGCGGGGTGGCAGGCGCCGGTTGCGCTGAAGCAGGTGTCGAGGCCCATGCGCTGCACAGGAACATCGCTCCGCAGACAGTCTTCAATTTCGGGAACCTCATGGCGCTTTTCTCCTGGGCTGTGACGCCGACTGGAGAAACTCGTTCGCGGCGTCGCGTTGTTCACCTGTTAGCCTGGGTACGCATGACGGGAACGACGCCCGAGGTGACCTGCATGCGAGGCCTCCGAGCGAACAAGTGTTCACCGAACGACATGGCGGAATTGGAGCGTGGCGGTCTTTGCGGCGATATCAATTGCAGCAAGCGGCCCCGGAAATTTCGGAGTACGGAAAAACCCGCGACGATCCCCGCCGGTGTCTGTGTCTTTTCGTGCTCGCGGACATTCTGACCCGGTTGACGGATGGAACCGGCGCCATCAGTGTCCGCTCGCTTTCGGCCATTCCAGTGGGATCGGTCGCTTGGAGTTTTGGAATGATCCTCAAACGGTCTCTTCTTCTGCCGCTCGGCGTATTTCTCGTAGCGCTGCTCACTCTTCTCGGCACGCTGCTCTTCCTGTGGCCGAACGAGAAGCAGGCATCTCCCGTGCCCATCGGCGGGCCGTTCCGCCTGACCGATCAGAACAGCAAGCCGTTTTCGAGCGAGAGCCTGAAGGGCAAGCCCTTCGCCATCTTCTTCGGCTTCACCCATTGCCCGGACGTGTGCCCGACGACCCTCTACGACCTGACCCAGGACATGACCGCTCTCGGGCCGGATGCCGACAAGCTCAACGTGGTGTTCGTGACGGTCGATCCCGCGCGGGACGATCCGGCGCTGATGAAGACCTATCTCTCGTCCTTCGATCCCCGAATCATCGGACTCACCGGTACGGAGGAGGAGATCGCCGCCGTGGCGAAGGCCTACCGCATCTTCTACCGCAAGGTCCCGACCGAATCCGGCTACACGATGGACCACACCGCGACGATCTTCCTGATGGATAGCAAGGGCCAGTTCTTCGCCGGCGCGAATTTCCAGGAGCCGGCGGAAACGCGGCTCGGCAAATTGAAGCGGCTGCTGAAGGACGGGTGAGGCGGCCGCCAGAAGTGAATATCGCGACCTCATCCTGAGGAGCGGCGCAGCCGCGTCTCGAAGGAGGGTTCAGCGCGCACTGGAGACACCTCGCCCTTCGAGACGGCGCTGCGCGCCTCCTCAGGATGAGGCTGTGTTGCGCGGGGCTCAGTGCCACGTATGAGAAAAGCCCCGGCCGTGAGACCGGGGCTTTCCTTTGCGAGCCCTCTGGAAGGCTTCGTTTTGAGCTGTGTGTCCCTCCCCGCGAGGGGGAGGGCCGATTCTCAGTAGTTGTAGGCGCGTTCGCCGTGATCGGCGAGGTCGAGGCCTTCGCGCTCGGCTTCCTGCGTGACGCGCAGGCCGACGATCAGGTCGACCAGCTTGAACAGGATGGCGGAGCCGATGCCCGTCCACACCAGGGTGACGACGACGGCGATGATCTGCGTCCAGACCTGGCCGCTGATCGAGTACTCGCCGACGCCGTAGCCGCCGAGGGAGGGAGCCGCGACCACGCCGGTGCCGATGGCGCCGAGGATGCCGCCGACGCCGTGGATGCCGAACACGTCGAGGGCGTCGTCATAGCCCAGCGCGTTCTTCACGCCCGTCACCGCGATGTAGCAGACCACGCCCGCCGCAAGGCCGAGGACGATGGAGCCCATCGGACCGGCAAGGCCGGCGGCGGGGGTGATCGCTACGAGGCCCGCGACGACGCCCGAAGCCGCGCCGAGGAGCGAAGCCTTACCCTTGCCGAGCGCTTCCGCGATCATCCAGGCCAGACCCGCCGCCGCCGGGGCGAGGATGGTGTTGATGAGGGCGAGAGCCGCACCGCCGGTGGCTTCCAGGTTCGAACCGGCATTGAAGCCGAACCAGCCGACCCACAGCAGGCAGGCGCCGACGAAGGTCAGCGTCAGGGAGTGCGGGGCGAGCAGGTCCTTGCCGTAGCCGATGCGCTTGCCGACGATCAGCGCGCCGATCAGGCCGGCGACGCCCGAGTTGATGTGAACGACCGTGCCGCCCGCGAAGTCGAGAGCACCGAGGCCGAAGAGGTAGCCCTCGGAGAACCACACCATGTGCGCGATGGGGAAGTAGATGAAGGTCACCCACAGGGCCGTGAAGAGCAGCACGGCGCTGAACTTGATGCGCTCCGCATAGGCGCCGACGATCAGCGCGGGCGTGATGGCCGCGAAGGTCAGCTGGAAGGCCAGGAAGGTGAATTCCGGAATGGCCACACCCTTGGTGAAGGTATCCGACAGGGTCTCGCTCGTCACGCCGGCGAGGAAGGCCTTGGAGAAGCCGCCGATGAAGGGGGCGAGGCTACCGGCGCCGGAGGTGAAGGTCAGCGAATAGCCGTAGAAGGCCCACAGGATCGCGACCAGGCAGAAGATCGAGAACACCTGCATCAGCACGGACAGCATGTTCTTGGTGCGCACGAGGCCGCCATAGAACAGGGCAAGGCCCGGGATCGTCATGAGGATCACGAGGATGGTCGAGACAAGCATCCAGGTGGTGTCGCCCTTGTTGACGGTGGGCGCCGCGTCCTGAGCCAAAGCCGGGACGGTGGCCATCAGGGCCAGGCCGGCCGCGCCGAAGGCGGTCAGGCCGGTACGAAGGGAACGAAAGTTCATCGGGTTAAAACTCCACAATCTTGGCTGATCGAGATCAAAGGGCATCGGCGTCGGTTTCGCCGGTGCGGATGCGGACCACTTTTTCGAGGGAGGTGACGAAGATCTTGCCGTCGCCGATCTGGCCGGTGCGGGCGGCGGCGGTGATCGCCTCCACCACTTGCGGCACGAGATCGGAGGCAACGGCCACCTCGATCTTGAGCTTCGGCAGGAAGCTCACGGCGTATTCCGCGCCGCGATAGATTTCCGTATGGCCTTTCTGCCGGCCATAGCCCTTTACCTCGGTCACGGTGAGGCCGTGCACGCCCAGGGCGGTGAGCGCATCGCGCACCTCCTCCAGCTTGAACGGCTTGATGACCGCCATCACGATTTTCATGGGTTTAGCCCCCCTGTGAGGTCGCCGGCTCTCTGCCGGGCGACGGTTTCGCTCCAGAACCCGAGCCGGTCGGCGCGGGTGTCGCGAGGGGTTATTCAAGAACCGTGCCAAGTGGGGCCGGAGTGGGGCCGGAGCACGATTCAAAAAGGCTGCCTCTTGAGAAGGCAGCCTCGAAATCCGCCGTATCGGGCAGATTGCTTAAATTTTAGGCAGGCGTTTCAGCTCAGGCGCGGTCGCGGATCAAGCCTTCCTGCGCCACGGAGGCGACGAGGGTGCCGTCCCGCTTGAAGATCAGGCCACGGGAGAAGCCACGCGCCCCGGAGGCGTTCGGCGTGTCCTGCGCATAAAGCAGCCACTCATCGGCGCGGAAGGGCCGGTGGAACCACAGGGCATGGTCGAGGCTCGCGGCCTGGATCGCCGGATCGAAGACCGTGCGCCCGTGCGGCACGAGGGAGGTGTCGAGAAGAGTCATGTCGGAGGCATAGGCCAGCACCGACTGATGGATCGCCAGATCGTCCGGCAGCGGGCCTGTGGCGCGAATCCAGACACGGAACTGCGGCGCCATCGGATCGTTCGAGGTGTAGCGGTTGAGTTCCACCGGGCGCATCTCGATGGGCCGTTCACGCTGGTAATAGGTGCGCATGGGCTCCGGCATGAACGGCACGACGTCGGCCTTGATCTCCTCTTCGCTCGGGAGTTCTTCCGGCATGGGGACCTTCGGCATCGGCATCTGGTGCGAGAAGCCTTCCTCCTCCACCTGGAAGCTCGCCGACATGGAAAAGATCGCCTGGCCGTGCTGGATCGCCACCACCCGGCGGGTGGTGAAGCTGCGCCCGTCGCGAATGCGGTCGACCTCGTAGATGATCGGCACTCTCGGGTCGCCCGGCAGCATGAAGTAGCCGTGCAGCGAATGCGGGTGGCGGCCCTCCACCGTGCGGCTCGCGGCGACGAGCGCCTGCCCGATCACCTGCCCGCCGAAGACCCGCTGCCAGCCGACCTGCGGGGAGCGGCCGCGAAACAGGTTGTGCTCCAGGTATTCGAGGTCGAGGGTATCGAGAAGTTCGGAAACGGCGCGCGACATGAGGCTTTGTCCCTGGAGCATGATCAGAACAAGTGGGGTTGTTCGCCTTAGATCATGCGGCAATAAAGGAATCGAGAGACTGATCGTGTTTCAAAGAGACATGGTCAGATTCTAAGTAAGGTCCCATCCATCCCGGAGGCTCGGGTGAAGGTCAAGCTTGACGCTGCCGCGCAGGTGGGGAACACCGGGCAAATACGGGAGACTGGAGTCTGATTGTGTTTCAGAGAGACACGGTAATAAGACTTCAAGCGCGATCAGGAGAGAACGTCATGAGCGGGACCGTGCCACGGATCGTCATTGCCGGCGGGGGCCTTGCGGGCCTCAGCCTTGCCCTTGCGCTCAAGCGCGCGTTGGCGGAGGGAATCGATGTCGCGGTTTACGATCCGGCCCTGAAGCGGGACCCGCATGGCGACAAGCGCGCCTATGCCATCGCTGCCGCGGCGCGGCGGATGCTGCAATCCCTCGGCGTGTGGGGGGAGGTCGAGCCGAAGGCGCAGCCGATCCTCGACATGATCGTCACCGACAGCCGCTTGCAGGACGCGGTGCGCCCGGTCTTCCTCACCTTCGCGGGGGATGTGACGGAGGGCGAACCTTTCGCGCACATGCTCGCCGCCGGAGAACTGACCGCGACCCTCATGGAAGCCTGCAAGGCCACGGGCGTGACCTTGCGCCCGGAGGGCGTCACGGGCTTCAAACCGGGTCCGGCAGCCATCGCGGTCACGACGTCTGGCGGCGCGCCGCTCGAGGCCGCGCTGCTCGTTGCTGCCGACGGGGCGCGCTCGCGCCTCAGGGAGCTTGCGGGCATCAGTTGGATCTTCTGGCCCTACAAGCAATCCGGCATCGTCGCCACCATCGCCCATGAGCGCGATCACGAAGGCCGCGCCGTCGAGCACTTTTTGCCCTCCGGCCCCTTTGCGATCCTGCCCCTGAAGCACGAGGCGACACCCGGCGAGGCCCTGCCTTACCGCTCCTCCATCGTCTGGACGGAGCGCAGCGATGCGGTGCCGGATCTTCTCTCCCTCGATGGAGAGGATTTGCTGCAGGAGCTGGAGCGGCGCTTTGGCCTGCAGTTGGGGCGCATCGCCTTCGACACGAAGCCGCAGGCCTTTCCGCTCGCCTTCGGCGTTGCCCGCACCTTCGTCGCGGACCGCCTCGCACTTCTGGGCGATGCGGCGCATCTCATCCATCCGATTGCCGGACAGGGGCTCAACCTCGGCCTGCACGACGTGGCGGCCCTCGCGGAGACTATCGTGGACGCCATGCGGATCGGCCTCGATCCCGGCAGCGCCGACGTGCTTGACGGGTACGAGCGCGCAAGGCGCACGGAGGTGACCGCGATGGGCGCGATGACCGACGGATTGAACAAGCTGTTCTCGAACGATTTCCTGCCGGTGCGCCTGATGCGCGATCTCGGCCTTGGCCTCGTCGACCGCATGCCGGGGCTCAAGCGCTTCTTCATCCGCGAGGCGGCGGGCCTCGCGGGCCGCGAGGGGCCGCGGTTGTTGCGAGGCGAGACGCTCTAAATCTCAACGCTGCCGGGAACGGCACAAAAAAATGGCCGGCAAAGCCGGCCATTCTCGTCTCGGGAGAGCGAAGCTTACTTCGCCTTCTTGGCGCGCTCGATGCCTTCGACAATGAGGCGCTTGGCGGCGGCCGCGTCATCCCAGCGGATGATCTTCACCCACTTGCCGGGCTCCAGATCCTTGTAGTGCTCGAAGAAGTGCTCGATCTGCTTGAGAGTGATCTCGGGCAGGTCCTTGTAATTCTCCACGCGGTCGTAGCGCTGGGTCAGCTTGCTCGACGGCACGGCGATGATCTTCTCGTCCTCGCCGCCGTCGTCCTCCATCACAAGCACGCCGACGGGGCGCACGTTGATGACCGCGCCCGGCGCGATGGCGCGGGTGTTGGCGATGAGCACGTCGCACGGGTCGCCGTCGCCGGAGAGGGTGTGCGGAATGAAGCCGTAGTTCCCCGGATAGCGCATGGAGGTGTAGAGGAAGCGGTCGACGAACAGCGCACCGGAATCCTTGTCCATCTCATACTTGATCGGCTCGCCGCCGATCGGCACTTCGATGATGACGTTCACGTCGTCGGGCGCATTTTTTCCAATCGAGATCGCGTCAAGGCGCATCAGATAGTCTCCGTTTAAAAGCTGGACGCTTCACTAGATCAACCTGCGGCTGGGTGGAATGACCCAACCGCATAAAAGTCGATCGGCCCATTGCAATGGGCGTGCCGCGTCTGAAGGAAAGCTTGGCTTGTCGGCTGCATGCTCTAGCCGGAGAGAGGCCGCGCAACAAGAAGCGAAAACGGCTCAGCGGAAGAGATAGGCGACTTTCGTGAGCGGCACGCCGCCGATGCGCTCCTCGGTCTCGGCGATCCGGCGTCCACCTAGCGCCCGGTAGAACGCGCGGGCGCGTTCGTTCTCGGCCAGCGCCCAGACCGCGATCCTCTGCATTCCCCCGTCGCGCAGGTCGTTGCGCACGGCATTGAACAGGCGGCGGCCAAAGCCGAGACCCTGGTATTCGGGAAGCAGGTAGAACTCGTCGATCTCACCATCGGCGGGCAGGGCTCTGTCGCGGCAGCGGCCATAAGAAACATAGCCCGCGATGCCCTGGCCGATGTCGAGCACCACCAGGGACCGCCCCCGCGAGAGGGCGGAACGCCACCAGCGCGGCGAACGCCGCTGCAGCATCTTGGTCAATGCAACGCCGGGGATGATGCCCTGATAGGATTCCTGCCAGGCGGCGTCGAACACCTTCGACAAGGCGTCGGCGTCCTCGGCTCTGGCGTGGCGGATGCTGACGAGAAGATCGCTCATGGCGCGGTTCGGTGGCCTTGCTGGAACGTCGATGAAGCTTCCGCCGAAGACCCTGCCGTTGCGTTGCCGCCCCCGCCTCGCCGAAGCCAGACCATTGAACCAGAACGCCTTGCCCCCCGCATCTGGCAAAATGACGCAAAGCGTAAGGGGCACCGCCCGGAAAAAGGTCTTGATCGGAGAACCTCACCTTAAGTAAGAGATATGTAGTAACATATCGATTGTGTCGAAATCTCAAGGAGAGTGTCTTGTTTCGCCCTGCTTCAAAATCCCTGGTCAAGACAGATGTTTTCTCGGATCCCCGCATTCTTGTGATCGCGCCGCTCGTGGCTGGCGTTACCTACACAGGGGATTCCGGCGCGAACACCTTCGAGGGAGGCGAGGGCAACGATATCGCCTTCGGCGGCGGCGGCAACGATACGTTTTACGGTGGTAGGGGCGACGACGATCTGAACGGCGAGGAGGGCGACGATTACCTCGACGGCGGTGCGGGCGACGACGAGCTCATCGGCGGCAGCGGCAACGATTACCTCATCGGCGGCGAGGGTAGCGACCTCATGTTCGGCAACAGCGGCGACGATACGCTGGATGGCGGAACCGGGCTCGACTATCTGTCAGGCGGCCTGGGCGATGATCTCTACTACATCCGCGACCGCTCCACGATAGCCGAGGAAGCAGGCCAGGGCTTCGACACCGCCGTCATCTTCATCGCCGAATACGGCCTGACGGATTCCGCCTCGATCGAGATGTTGCGAGCGGCAGACGGGCTCGGGTTCGGACAGAAGCTCACGGGCAACAAGTACGCCAACACGATCGTCGGCGGCGTTCATGCCGATACGCTCGACGGCGGCGGCGGGGCGGACCTGCTGATCGGCGGTCTGGGAGACGACGTTTACCGCGTGGATGATGCGGCGGATGTCGTTTATGAGCTCGAGAACCAGGGCACCGACAAGGTCATCACATCGGTCAACTACACCCTGAGCGGCGTGCTTGAGAATCTCGAGGCCTTCGCACAGGTCTCCAAAGGGCTCATCCTCACGGGTAACGCCTTTGCCAATACCATCATCGGCGGCAAGAGCACCGATACCATCATGGGCGGAGCGGGCAACGACAGCCTCTCCGGCGGCACCGGTCATGACAAGCTCTATGGCGATGCGGGCAACGACACGATCCTCGGCGGTTCAGGCTCCGATACGCTTTACGGTGGGGCCGGAAAGGACGTGCTGACCGGCGATACCGCCGGTTCGGATCGCGGGGCCGATGTTTTCGTGTTCAACACGCGCCCGAACAAGCGGACGAATGTCGACAAGATCACCGACTTCAACGTCCGCGACGATTCCATCTTTCTGGAAAACGCCATCTTCAACGTGGGCAAAAAGGGCAGGCCGACCAAGCCGGTGCAATTGTCCAAGGACATGTTTAATCTCGGATCGGCGGCCCAGGACGATACGGATCGGATCCTCTACAACAAAAAGAGCGGCAAGCTCTATTACGATCCGGACGGCACTGGGGCCAAGCCCGCCGTTCTGATCGCGGTCCTGAAAAAGAACCTGAAAATGACCTACAAGGATTTCTACGTCATTTGAGGCGAAGAGACGTCGCCACGCCGACCGGAAGGGCCGCACAAGCGGCCCTTTTTTATTGGGTGTGGGGCTCAAATTCAGGGCGCGGTGCCTTCGCCCGATCGGGATCGCAAGAATCTGTTTCAGGGTTAAGATTTTTAAGGATCGGCGGAGACGCTTTCTTTTAGTAATTCTCGCAAATTTGAGAGATTTCAATAATATAAAAATCATGAAATGAATTTCATTTCGATTTTTCTAAACTAAAACTACTTTATACTGACGTATTAACTTTCTTTAGAGTTACGAATTTGGCAGTTTTGATTATCGATTGATTTTATGCGTACAGAGAATGTCATATTTTTACGCTCTCTTAGAGGAAGAATCATTCGAGAAAACGCTGCCTCATCGCCTTTCCCGCCCAACGCGGAAGCGTCGCCTAGCGTCACGCTCTCTTGACTAAATAACGTTACGTGCGATGTTACGAGGTAACGTATTGTTTGTCCCATGTTGGGGGGAGTGTCATGGCTAAGACCGTTGATCTGGGTAATGAGGTTGGTTCAAACGCCTCGACTGGGACCGAGCAAACCCTCGCGGGGACCCTCACGCCGAATACTCCCTTGGTGTGGAATTACGGGAGGGCGTTAGGTCCGGCGACGCCGACGCGTGCGAGGGACACCTATGCTCTCGTTGCTCTCAAGGACGGTCGCTATCTGAGTGCCTGGTCAGACGTGGAGGTCGCGGGAGTCAAGCTTCAGTATCTGAATGCCGACGGCACCCCCATATCAGGAATTGTCTTTGTAGATACAGTCATTGCGCAGAAGCTGGATTTAATTCAGTTGGCGAACGGAGATTTTGTTCTGCATAACAGTTGGAATAATGGTGACCAGCATAGATTTACGCAGATAAGCCAAAGTCTTACGAAAATTAAAGACTTCGGCTTTGCCACTCCACCTTACATCGGCGGGAGGAATGTCGTCACCGATGTCAAGATGCAGGCTTTGGAAGAGGGTGGTTTTAGCTTTTCTGGCGTTCGGCAGTACACTTCTGGCACCGTAGGGGCGCCAACCCGTTGGACCACATATTCCGCTGCGTATGGCAGTGACCTGAACCCCAATACCGCGCAGATCCAAATTGGTTCCGAGTCTGGGTCGGATAGCCACGCCACCGCGGATCTGGCGGGTAACCAATATGTGTCCCTCGGTGTCGATACCGATTCGAATGGAGCGTATGTCAAGGTCTATCTTCGTACGAAGGGCTCGGACGAGGTTCAGTCGAAGATTCTTGGATTCAGTTACGATTGGGGTGCTGTTAAAGATCCGAACGGGGTCGCTGCTGTTGGCGTGAAGGGCAACACCTGGGCGATGGCCGTGATTGGCGAGTCTGAGACTGAGAACGATCGACTCTACGTCTGGTTTTTCGATGGATTGACGCAACGCGGCGGCGTCACTGCGATTTTCAACCGGGGTGCGCCATACAATGTTTCGCAGGTTGCTCTCGCAAAGTCCTCGCAGGGAGATGAAGCCACAGTCGTAACCTGGATCAGTGGGGGGCAGGTCTATGTCGCGACTGCATGGCCTCCGGGCGATTACCCCACAGGTGTTTCTGCTCACAAGCTGATCGGGTCTGGCGCTGTCAGCAATCTCCGGATCGAGATGCTCTCGGATGGGCGTCATTCCATCACGTGGAGAGACGCTTCGAATGTCTTGCACGAAGCCATCGCCGACAACCGTCTGGCCGACGGGGCCACTGTTGGTCTGAACAAATCCATCGACGCCAACGGCATCATCAACACGCAATTCGGCGGAACGCTTCTCGGCGACACGCTCGATGGCGGGGCCGGCAACGACAGGATCTATGGGCATGATGGCAATGACTCGTTGCTGGGCGGAACCGGTAACGATTTCCTTATCGGTGGCCGGGGTAACGACGCTTTTAAGGGCGGTGCCGGTGATGACACCCTCGAGGGTGAGGAGGGCCAAGATACCTTCTTCGGCGACGCAGGT
The DNA here is from genome assembly GCF_003290125.1 of Microvirga flavescens. GTDB lineage: Bacteria > Pseudomonadota > Alphaproteobacteria > Rhizobiales > Beijerinckiaceae > Microvirga > Microvirga flavescens. The sequence goes on along the minus strand of NZ_QMKH01000001.1, from coordinate 507,312 downwards.
GCGGACCTGTACAGCGGTGGTTCAGGTTGGGATCTAGTCACCTATAGGGATCATGCTGCGATCGGTGGCGGGACCGGACTTACGATCAATATGTCCGACACGAGCAAGAGCACAGGTGACGCCAAGGGTGATGTTTACTGGGATACCGATGGATCGATCGCGATCGAGGGCTCCGCATTTGGCGACAGGATGATCGGCCGGAGCAGCGGAAACTCCAATCTGATCGGCGCTCGCGACGAGTTCTATGGCTACTTCGGTGACGATACACTGGAAGGCAACGACGGCGACGACGCGCTCTATGGCGGCGAGGGTAATGACACCCTCGATGGCGGCGCGGGCAAGGATTACCTGTCCGGCGGCGGTGGCATCGATACGGTCACCTACAAGAATTCCGATGCTGCAGTCGAGGTCGATCTTCGAGATCTGATCGCCAGGGGCGGGCATGCCGAAGGAGATATATTCGATCCCAACTGGGATAATGCCATCGAAAACATCGTTGGCTCCAAGTTCGACGACACTTTGCGTGGAACTCATGTCGACAACACTATCGATGGCGGTGCGGGCGCCGACAGGATGGAGGGTCGCCAGGGCAACGATACCTACATTGTCGACAGCTCAGGCGATGTAATTGTCGACACGGAAGGTAATGCGGACCGGATTCTGACGGCCACCATAGCGGCGGATGGAACGCGGATCGCTACCGGCCTCGTGTTCAACATGAAGACCAATGCCGCTGGCGTCGAGATCATCGAGGCTCAGGGTAACACCACAAACGCGGGCTATCACTTCATCGGCAATGACCTCAACAACATCATGAAGGGTCATGACGGCGACGATAAGCTTGAAGGCGGAGTCGGCGACGATACTCTCTACGGCTTCGCTGGCAAGGATATGCTCATCGGTGGCACCGGCAATGATGTCTACTTTGTCGACGGCGCCGACAAGATCATCGAAATCGATGACGCGAACAGTACTCGTGATGTGGTTTTCGCAACCGAATCGTACACTCTCGAGCGCGATGTTTCGATCGAAGAACTGCGTGCCTATGACTTGGAATCGCCCATCAGTCTGACTGGTAATGACTACGCGCAGCTGATCGTCGGCGGAAAAAACAAGGATCATCTCTCCAGTGGCATGGAGAATCGCCTCGTCAAGGGTGAGATGCGCGGCGACACGCTCGATGGCGGCGATGGTGACGACAATTACTACGTCTATGCCAAGCAGGATTCGATCATCGACTCGTCCGGCTATGACGAGGTGCACGTCTATTCCAGCGAATACAAGGTCTCGGACGATGTCGAGATCGAGACCATTCGTGGTGAGCTCGGCAGCGGCCAGATCCTGACGGGTAATAAATATTCCAACACCATTTACGGTGGCGCCGGCAACGACACCCTGAACGGCGGCGGCGCCCCCGCGGGCAAAGCTGACCTTCTTATCGGCGGCGCAGGTAACGACGTCTATTACATCGACGATTCGAACACGAGAATCGTCGACGACAACACCAGCGAGAACAACACCAACACCGTCATCACGTCGGTGAGCTACGCTCTTGACATGAACGTCAATGTCCGCACCTTCAAGGCGCGGATCGATACTGCTCCAGGCAGCACCCGCCATTTCCACATGGTGGGTAACGCCTTCGCGAACTCCATCGTGGGGGCCGTGGGCGACGACACGCTCGACGGCGGTATCGAATCCCTGGATCCGGCGGCTGACACGATGGTCGGCGGCCTCGGTAACGACACTTACTGGATCCGCAACCACACCGACCGGGCGATCGAATATAACGGGACCGGCGAAGGTTGGGATACGGCCATCATCACCGTGTCCGAATACGACACCAGCCTGCTCAAGAACATCGAGAACATCATCTTCAAGCTCGATGGCACCGATGGCGACGATTCCCTGCGCGGCGGCGAAGGTAACGACACCCTCTACGGCGGCAAGGGTAACGACACGATCGACGGTCTTGGCGGCGATGATTCTCTCAACGGCGGCGCCGACAACGACAAGATTTACGGCGGTGGCGGCAACGACAGCATCGATGCCGGCAGCGGCAATGACATTGTCGACGGCGGCGACGGCAACGACACCATCTATGGCGGCGACGGCGACGACGAGATCGACGGCCGCAACCATGACGACGTGCTCTGGGGCGACGCCGGCCATGACACCCTCAACGGCGGCTCGGGCAACGACAAGCTCAACGGCGGCGCCGACAGCGACACGCTGAACGGCGGCGTCGGCGACGATACCCTGGACGGTGGCAGCACCGACGCGATCGACATCCTGCGCGGTGGCGACGGCAATGACGTCTACTACATCCGCGACACCATCGACGTCATCGAGGAAAGCACGGACCCGGCCTCCGGTACGGCAGACAAGGCTTACATCTTCCTCAACAAGTACAAGCTCGATGATTCCATCGGCATCGAGACACTCGAAGTTGGTGAAGGTGTGACCTTCGGGGTCGAACTGACCGGCAACAAGTTCGCCAACACCCTGATCGGCGGCGAGGGTAACGACACCCTCGATGGAAGCGGCGTCACCGCGGGCTCCGGCAACGAAGTGTTGCGCGGGCGCGGCGGTAACGACACCTATATCGTCACGCATGCGGGTATCGAGATCGACGAGACGAAGGCTGATGGATCCGGCGACGCGGGCGGTTACGATATCGTCCTTCTCAAGGGCGACGTCTTCGGCGGCTCACGCGGAATCTACAATCTTGCCGAACGCGTCGAGGCTCTCGATGCCAGCGGCTCGACCGGCGAGATGATGCTCATCGGTAATGCCAGCGACAACGTGATCTGGGGCAACACGTCGGGGAATACGCTCGACGGCGGCGCCGGCGACGACATCTTGTACAGTGGCGGCGGCAAGAGCAGCGTCCTCATCGGCGGCGGTGGAAACGATCGCTACATCGTTAACCATCTGCAGGATCGGATCTTTGACAGCTCCGACGACAGCGGTTGGGATATCGCTGAAATCAATGTCAGCCGCTATACCCTCTCTGGCGCAAGCGCCGTTGAAGAGTTGCGTGCCCTTCATGAGGATTTCCGCTCCGGCGAAGACACCATCACGAGCGAAGTCCTCGGCATCAATCTCAAGGGTAACACTTACACCAAGCGGGTGGTCGGCACGAAGTACGCCGATACGCTGAACGGCGGCGGCGCAACCCAGAAGCACAGTCTTGAAGGCGGCGCCGGGAACGACGTTTACTACATCACCCATGTTGACGATGAGGTTATTGGCGAAATCATCGGCGCTGGCGGCGATACGGCAGACAAGGCAATTCTTTATAAGGGGCTTTACGACAACGACGCGACGAAGATCGAGAATGCCAAAACTCGCCTGCGTGGCATGGGCATCGAGCTCTTCGAAGTCATCGACGGAGTGCCTCCGGATTCCACTGTCGGCACAAGCGGCAACGATTACTGGGAAGGTACGCCGGATTCCGACACTTATGACGGTCTTGGCGGCGACGACACGATCTGGGGCCGCGAAAGCGGCGACACGCTCGCGGGCGGCGCCGACAACGACAAGATTTATGGCGAGGCTGGCGACGACAGGCTGAGCGGCAATTCCGGCGATGACACCATCGACGGCGGTGCGGACCATGATGAGATCTTCGGCGGCACCGGCAACGACTCGCTGCTCGGCGGTACCGGTAACGACACCATCGACGGCGGCGACGACGACGACATTCTCGAAGGCAACGATGGCAACGATGTGTTGCTCGGCGGCGGCGGCAACGATCTGCTCGACGGTGGTGCGGGCAACGACAAGCTCGACGGAGGCGACGGCAACGACACGCTCCGGGGCGGCGCGAACGACGACACGCTTCTGGGCGGTTCCGGAGAAGACCTGCTCGAGGGTGGTTCGGGCAACGACTCGCTCAATGGCGGTGCGGACAGCGATACGCTCTACGGCAATGCCGGTGACGACACCCTTGACGGCGGTATTGATCCCTTACCCCTTGGTGCTTCTTCGCCTCAAGACAAGCTGGTCGGTGGCGAGGGCAACGACGTCTACTACATCCGCGACACCATCGACGTCATCGAAGAGAGCACGGATCCGAGCGGCGGCACCGCCGACAAGGGCGTCATTTTCTTCAATGACTACACGTTGAGCGACACGATCGGGATCGAGATCCTGGAAGCGCACTCGAGCGTGGTCGGCGGCGTCAAGCTGACCGGCAACATCTACGCCAATACCCTGATCGGTAGCGGTGACAACGATACTCTCGACGGCGGCGGCGTGACGGCCGGCACGGGCACGGAAGTGCTGCGCGGCCGCGGTGGCGACGACACCTACATCGTCACGCAGGCCGGCGTTGTGGTCGACGAGACCAAGGATGACGGCAGCGATGCCGGCGGCCACGACAAGGTCGTGCTGAAGGGTGCCGTGTTCGGCGGCACAACCGGCGCGTTCACCCTGTCGGATTATGTCGAAGATCTCGACGCCAGCGGCTCGACCGGCCAGATGATGCTGATCGGCAATGGCTCGAACAACACGATCAAGGGTAATGCCTCCGGCAACACTCTGGACGGTGGCGCGGGCAATGACGTGCTCATCAGCGGCGGCACGGTGGCCAGCAAGCTCATCGGCGGCAGCGGCAACGACGTGTTCGTCCTCAACCACAAGGACGACAAGGTCTTTGAGAGCGCTGACGATGCCGGTTGGGATATCGTCGAGGTCAACTTCGCCAACTACACGCTTGCAAGCGGTATCGCGGTTGAGGAGCTTCGCGGCGGCGCACGCGCCGGCGTCGAGCTGAAGGGTAATCACTATACCAAGGTCCTGCAGGGTGGCGATTTCGATGACACCCTGAATGGCAGCGCGGCGAGTGTCGTTCACACCTATCGTGGCGGTGCCGGCAACGACACGTACTACATCGTCAACGTGAACGATGAGATCAGAGACGAGATCATCGGCGCAGGTGAAGATACCGGCGATACAGCCGTCCTTTATCTGGGGCAGTATACCGCTCCCGGCTCTCTGGATGCGCAGAAGGCCCGTCTCAGGGCCATGGGTATCGAGAACTTCATCGAACTCCCCGGCCTGCCCCCGGACGATTCTACTGTCGGAACGGATTACGACGACACCTTCGAAGGTACGCCGGATCCCGACGTTTATGATGGTGGCAAGGGCAATGACCATATTTCGGGTCAGGCAAGCAGCGATACGCTCATCGGCGGCGCGGACAATGACCAGATCTATGGCGGTGCCGGCGATGACATCCTGAGCGGCGGTTCGGGCAACGACACCATCGACGGTGGCGACGACAACGACGACATCACTGGCGGTACAGGCGACGACTCGCTCCTCGGCGGTCTCGGCAACGACACCATCGACGGCGGCGACGACAAGGATTCCATCGATGGCGGCAACGGGGATGACAAGCTCCTCGGCGGCGCGGGCGATGACTCGCTCCTCGGCGGCATCGGCAACGACACGCTCGACGGCGGCAACGGCGAAGACGTGCTCGATGGCGGTGACGGCAACGATGTGCTGGTCGGCGGTCTCGGCAACGATCTGCTCTCCGGCGGCGCGGGCAACGACAAGCTCAATGGCGGCGACGGCGACGACACGCTCCAGGGCGGCGCGAACGACGACATGCTCGACGGCGGTGACGGCAATGACTCGCTCGAAGGTGGTTCGGGCAACGATTCGCTCAACGGCGGTCTCGGCAACGATAGGCTTTACGGCAATGCCGGCGACGACACCCTCGACGGTGGCGCCGAGGGCGTTGATCATCTGGTCGGCGGCGACGGCAACGACGTCTATTACATCCGCGACAAGAACGATGTGATCGAGGAGAGCACGGATCCGAGCGGCGGCACAGCCGACAAGGGCGTCGTTTTCCTCAACGACTACGCGCTGAGCGACACGATCGGGATCGAGACCCTGGAAGTGCACTCGAGCGTGGTTGGCGGCGTCAAGCTGACAGGCAACATCTACGCCAACACCCTGATCGGCGGCGAAGGCAACGACATCCTCGACGGCGGTGGCGTAACGGCGGGCACGGGCACGGAAGTGCTGCGCGGCCGCGGCGGCGACGACACTTACATCGTCACGCAGGCCGGCGTTGTGATCGACGAGACCAAGGACGACGGCAGCGATGCCGGCGGCCACGACAAGGTCGTGCTGAAGGGTGCCGTGTTCGGCGGCACAACCGGCGCGTTCACCCTGTCGGACTATGTCGAAGATCTCGACGCCAGCGGCTCGACCGGCCAGATGATGCTGATCGGCAATGGCTCGAACAACACGATCAAGGGCAATGCCTCCGGCAACACTCTCGATGGCGGTGCGGGCAACGATCTGCTCATCAGCGGCGGCACGGTGGCCAGCAAGCTCATCGGCGGCAGCGGTGCCGACACGTTCGTCCTCAACCACAAGGACGACAAGGTCTTTGAGAGCGCTGACAATGCCGATTGGGACATCGTCGAGGTCAACTTCGCCAAGTACGAGCTCGCCAAGGGCGTGGCGGTCGAAGAGCTTCGCGGCGGCGCCAGCGCCGGCGTCGATCTCACCGGCAACCGCTATACCAAGGTCCTGCAGGGCGGTAACTTCGCCGACACCCTGAATGGCGGTGAGCGTGACGTGGAGCACACCCTGCGCGGCGGTGCCGGCGACGATGTCTACTACATCACGAACGTGAAAGACGTCGTTGAAGGGGAGATCATTGGCGACGGCGGCGATACGAACGATACCGCCGTCCTCTATCTGGGGCAGTATACCGCTCCCGGCTCTCTGGATGCGCAGAAGGCTCGTCTCAGGGCCATGGGCATCGAGAAGTTCATCGAACTCCCAGGCCTGCCGCCCCACGACCCGAGCATAGGCACGGATGGTGACGACCACTTTATCGGTACGCCCGACGCGGACGAATATGATGGCGGCAAGGGCAACGACACGATCGAGGGTCGTGAGAGCAACGATACGCTCTTCGGCGGAGCCGACAACGACAAGATCTATGGCGAGGCCGGCGACGACATTCTGAGCGGCGGTTCGGGCAACGACACCATCGACGGCGGCGCCGACAACGACGACATCTCCGGCGGAACAGGCGACGACTCGCTCCTTGGTGGTCTCGGTAACGACACGATCGACGGTGGCGACGGCAAGGACAGCATCGACGGCGGCGACGGGGACGACAAGCTCTTCGGCGGTGAGGGTGACGATCAGCTTTCTGGCGGCATCGGCAACGATACGCTCGACGGCGGCGTCGGCAACGATCAGCTGGCCGGCGGCGACGGTGATGACGTCTACTACATCCGCGCAGGCGACACCGTTGTCGAAACCACCGATCCAACCGGCGGTAACGACAAGGCCTATATCTTCGTCGACAACTTCGTCCTCGGAGCCGATGTCGGTATCGAGAGCCTTGAAGCAGGCGCCGGCGCAGGTGCGATGACCTTGACCGGCAACGGCCAGGACAACTTCATCAAGGGCAATGGTTCGGCTAATACCCTCAACGGCGGGGGCGGCAACGATACGCTCGAAAGCGGTGGCGTTTCGGCAAGCCGTCTCGTCGGCGGTTCGGGCAACGATACCTACCGTGTCCATCATGTGGGCGACGTGATCGTGGAGCTCTCCACCGACACGGCCGATGTGGATACGGTCGAGGTCTTCCTGCCCGAGTACCGTCCGGCGCTCGAAGCCGCGGTCGAGATCCTCAAGGCTGGGGCGGGCTACACGTCCGGCAAGAACAGCGCGGGCGAGGATGCCGGCGTCAAGCTCACCGGCAACCGGTTCACGCGGGTCGAGATCGGTGGCGATTATGCCGACACCCTGGTCGGCGGCACGGCTGACCGTGGCGTCGAACTGCAGGGCGGTAAGGGCAACGACGTCTACTACATCTACAACACCCTCGACACGGTCGTCGGTGAGGATACGACGGAGGCGGGCGATACGCAGGATACCGCGTACATCTACAAGGGTCTTTACAAGACGCCTTCCGCCCTTGCCGATGCCATCGCCTATCTCCACGGGCAAGGCATCGAGAACGTCATCGAGATCGAGGGCCTTCCGCCCGGGTCGACTCTCGTTGGCGGCCCTGGCAACGACACGCTGATCGGCGGCGGCGGCAACGACACAATCATCGGTAGTGGCGGCGACGACACGATTGTCGGCGGTGGCGGTGACGATACTGCGACCGGCGGCGACGGTGACGACACGCTGATCGGCGGCGATGGTAACGACACCCTCGACGGCGGTAAGGGCAACGACTCCATCGAAGGCAACAACGGTGATGACGTCCTCATCGGCGGCGAGGACAACGACACCATTCACGGTGGCGAGGGCAACGACACATTGGTCGGCGGCCCTGGCAACGATAGCCTTGATGGCGGTGGTGGCGACGACTCGATTGTCGGCAACGAAGGCGACGATACGCTGATCGGCGGCACCGGAAACGACACACTGGACGGCGGTACCGGTAACGACATCCTCGATGGCGGCGACGGTAACGATGTCTACTACATCCGCACCGGCCTCGAGCACATCGTCGAGTCGACGCTTCCGGGCGGCGGCGACGACAAGGCCTATGTGTTCGTCGGCAACTACACCTTGAGCGATACGATCGGCATCGAGACGCTGGAAGCGGGCGACTCCGTCACCTCCGGCATCACGCTGACCGGCAACGTTCTCGCCAACACCATCGTGGGCAGTCAGTATGATGACGTCCTCAACGGCGGCGGCGTGACGGGTCCGGTGTCCGACACCAACCGCGACCACCTGGCCGGCGGCGGCGGTAACGATACCTACGTGGTCTGGACCGACGGTGTGGACATCGAAGAGCATGCCGGCGAGGGCGTCGATACGGTGCGTCTGTTCGGCGACGTGTTCGGCACGACGGTGATGAGCTACACGCTGGCGGACGAGGTCGAGAAGCTGGAGATGGGCGCCGGCACGCTGGGCGGCATGACCGTTCTCGGCAATGGCAGCGACAACGTCATCACCGGCAACGGCCTCGGCAACACGCTCTCCGGCGGTGCCGGCAACGACACCCTGGACGGCGGCCTCAACATGCTGGGAGTCGCGGGCGCTGCGAGCCGCTATATCGGCGGCACGGGCAACGATCACTATGTGATCCGCCACGCGGACGACGAGGTGTTCGAGTTCGACGGCGAAGGCACGAACGACGTGGCGGAAGTCTATGTCGGCAAGTACCGTCTGAAGAGCGGTGCGTCCGTCGAAGTGCTCAAGGCGGCGCACGATTTCGTGAGCCTTGGGGACGGCGGCGTCGACTGGGCCGCGGACGGTGAGGCGGACGGCGTCTGGCTGATCGGCAACAAGTTCGCGACTTCGATCGAGGGCACCCAATGGGCCGACACGCTCGCGGGCGGCGACTCCTCCGTCGCTCACACCCTCAACGGTGGCGCCGGAAACGATGTGTATGACATCTACAATCTCAGCGATGTCATCGCGGGCGAGATGAACGGCACCGACGGAGCGTTCTACGGAACCGCCGACAAGGCCATCCTGCATCGCGGCCTCTTCGAACTTGCCAACCCCGGCAAGACCGCGGCAGAAATCGACGCCATCATCGAAGCCTACAAAAACGACCTGCGCGCACTCGGCATCGAGCTGTTCGAAAACGGCAGCCATATGCCGGATGTGGTGACGGACAACACTGCGCCGAGTAATGTGAGGTTCAATCTCAGCACGCCGACGGCAGCGGTTCGCGAGAACACGGCCTCCGAGAGTACGATCGCTGAAATAATAGCGACAGACGTCGATGGCGACCTACTTCGCTTCACGCTGGAAGACAGCGCTGGGGGCCGATTCAAGCTGGTGAAGGATGCCGGAACGGGCCGTTGGCTGATCAAGGTTGACCGGAGCATCGGTCTCGATTTCGAACAGGAGAAGTTCCACATCATCAAGGTGCAGGCCCATGAAGACAAAGTGGGCGGCCTGTCTTCTGCGATCACCACTCTCAGGATCAACTTGCGAGACGCCCTCGTCGAGGTGGTGTCCGAGAAGGACACTTCGGACAAGATCTACGGCGGCGCATTTGGCGATAATCTCCGGGGCGGCAAAGGCGACGACATCCTGAGGGGCAACGGCGGCAACGACACCCTAACGGGTGGCGAGGGTAACGACGTCTTCCAGTTCCAGTCGACGCCGAATGCGACGACCAACAAGGATCTGATCAAGGACTTCCATGTAGGAACAGGCACTGCCGAGAACGATATGATCTGGTTGAACCGGCAGTTCGGCTTCACGGGCTTTACGGCCGCCGAAGCAGACAAGTTGCTTGATCGGGACGCCTTCGTTCTGGGAACAACGGCAACGTTGGCTCGCGCTCAGATCCTCTACAACAAGGCAACGGGCGAGCTGTTCTATGACGCGGACGGCATCGGTAACGGCACGACGAACAGAGCGGCCGTTCTGTTCGCGACATTGGATCCCGCCTCAAGGCCGGATCTGACCCACGCCAACTTCTGGATCTACAGCGGTCTTTAACAAACTAGCCAGGGCGGACACCCGCCCTGGCTACACAGCAACGGTACATCGTATTAGGAGTTTCAAATGCCTTACGAGATTATTCTGAATGTTCTGGTCGCAAACGGACACGGCCTTGAGGAAGTTCCTGGTGATCCGACAGCGTTCTGGGTCGAAGAAAACGTTCCGACAAACTTCAGGCTGGCTGAGATCACGAATTACGATATCGGCGCGGCAAATTCCTACTTCCGTTTTGGAACTCTTGCGGGCGAAACCCTGAACGCCGGTGGTCGCTATGGCCTTGAGAAGGACAGCGTCACAGGCAAATGGTATCTGACGGTAGCGGATGGCACCGGATTCAATTGGGAAGATCTGACCACGCATGAAGGCATCCGAATCGAGCGCGTGGACGGCGTCAGCGGAGCCGTCATCGATGAAGCCACGATTCAGACCTATCTCAAGGACGTCGACGAGAACGAGGCGCCGACGTTCTCGATCACGGGAGCGACGAGCTTTGCGGCGGACGACAACGGGGCTGCGGTCAAGCCGTTCGGCGGCGTGACGCTTAGCGATACGGAGAACGACGAGCTCACGGTTACGCTCTCGTTCGCCAACATCGATGGCACGCTGGGCAGCTTGACCGGCACGGGCGTGACGCTCGTCAGCAACAACGCCTCCTCGGGTATCCGCACTGTCACATGGACGGGCAAGGCGCTCGATCTGCAAAACTTCTTCGACAACCTTACGTTCGACCCGACGAATTCGACGGCCAGCTCGGGTTCGTTCACGACGAAGTTCAGCTTCACAGTGAAGGACGGGTCGCATACGGCGACGACGCACACCGACGCGGTGGAGGTGGTCACCACGATCAAGGACAAGAATACAGCGCCGACGGCTGTCAAGCTGGATAGCGGAACCGCGAAGACGATTGAAGAGAACAACACTGTCATCGGTACGTTGAGCGCGACGGATGACGGCCTTCCGACCGGCAGCTCGCTCAGCTACAGTTTCGATTCGACAGCGTCAGGCGGCGGCAACGCCGGTGGCCTGTTCATCATCGACAACGGCCAGATCAAGATCGCCACTGGCAGGGTTCTCGATTACGAGGCGGGCTCGACCTACACCATCTATGTGAGGGCCCACGACGGCAGCCTGTACAGCACGACGCAGGCGATCACGATTACCGTGACGGATGCCAACGACAAGCCGCACGACATCACCTTCACCGGCGGCGCGGTCAAGGTCGGCGACGGTGCGGGGACGACGGTCGTGACGGCCGCGGCAGTCGATCAGGACACGAATACCGCCTACCGGAACAACAAGTACATGTTCTCGAACGGCACCCTCGAGTTCGGCAACTATGTCATCGACGCCGACACGGGTGTCGTGACGACGAAGAGTGCGGTGACGGCCACGGGTAGCGTGACGCTCTCGATCGTGACCTATGACGTGAGCGATACGGCGAAGGGCACCACCAAGAACTACACCTTCAACATCGGAGCCGCGACCAACACGGCGCCGACAGGCGTCAAGCTGGACAGCGCGACGACGAAGACGATCGAGGAGAACAACACTGTCATCGGCACGTTGAGCGCGACGGATGACGGCCTTCCGACCGGCAGCTCGCTCAGCTACAGTTTCGATGCGACGGCGTCAGGCGGCGGCAACGCCAGTGGCCTGTTCATCATCGACAACGGCCAGATCAAGATCGCCTCTGGTAGAGTTCTCGATTACGAGGCGGGCTCGACCTACACGATCTATGTGAAGGCCTACGACGGCGACAAGTACAGCACGACGCAGGCGATCACGATCACCGTGACGGATGCCAACGACAAGCCGCATGACATCACCTTCACCGGCAGTGGGATCAAGGTCGGCGACGGTGCGGGTACGACGGTCGTGACGGCCGCGGCGGTCGATCAGGACACGAACACCGCCTACCGGAACAACAAGTACATGTTCTCGAACGGCACCCTCGAGTTCGGCAACTATGTCATCGACAAAGACACGGGTGTCGTGACGACAAAGGGTTCGGTGTCGGCCACGGGCAGCGTGACGCTCTCGATCGTGACCTATGACGCGGGCGATACGACGAAGGCCACCACCAAGACCTACACCTTCAATATCGGAGCCGCCGCCAACACGGCGCCGACAAACGTCAAGCTGGACAGCGCGACCACGAAGACGATCGAGGAGAACAACACTGTCATCGGCACGTTGAGCGCGACGGATGATGGCCTTCCGACCGGCAGCTCGCTCAGCTACAGTTTCGATGCGACGGCGTCAGGCGGCGGCAACGCCAGTGGCCTGTTCATCATCGACAACGGCCAGATCAAGATCGCCTCGGGCCGGGTTCTCAATTACGAGGCGGGCTCGACCTACACGATCTATGTGAAGGCCTACGACGGCGACAAGTACAGCACGACGCAGGCGATCACGATTACCGTGACGGATGCCAACGACGCGCCGCATGACATCACCTTCACCGGCAGCGGGATCAAGGTCGGCGACGGTGCGGGTACGACGGTCGTGACGGCCGCGGCGGTCGATCAGGACACGAACACCGCCTACCGGAACAACAAGTATATGTTCTCGAACGGCACCCTCGAGTCCGGAAACTATGTCATCGACAAAGACACGGGTGTCGTGACGACGAAGAGTGCGGTGACGGCCACGGGTAGCGTGACGCTCTCGATCGTGACCTATGACGCGGCCGACACGACGAAGGCCACCACCAAGACCTATAACTTCAACATCGGATCCGCCTCCAACACGGCGCCGACAAATGTGAAGCTGGATGGTGTCACTGCTCTCACGCTGAACGAGAACACCGCCTATGAAGGCACCCTGAGCGCGGACGATGATGTTGCCGTTACGGGTTATATCTTCGACAGCACCGCTGCAGGCGGCGGCAACGCCGGCGGCCTGTTCGTCATCGACGGTGGCCAGATCAAGGTCGCCTCTGGCAGGGTTCTCGATTACGAGGCGTCCGCTTCCTATACGATCTACGTCAAGGCGTTCGACGGTAGCCTCTACAGCGCGACTCAGGCCATCACGATTAACCTGACTGACCGGAACGACGCTCCGTCGGACCTCACTTTCTTGGACGCTCGCACGGTCAAGGCCGGTGCGACGAAAGCCGGGGCTCAGGTTGTCGATGCAGATTTCTACGATCAGGACGCGCAGCCCGGATACAGAGACAATCTGTTCAGGTTCGCCAATGGCACGCTGACGGACGGCATCTTCACGATCAACGCCACCACCGGTGTCATCACGGTCAATAGGGATATCGAAGCGGGCGACGCGGGCGAAAAGCACCTGGATGTCGTCGTCTATGACAGAGGGACCGAAACTCTCAGACATCAGGAGACGTACACCTTCACTATCGTCGCTGCAGACGTCCCCTCGAACAACAATCCGGGCGTTGTGAACTTGAGCGCCGGACCGGTGAGCGAGTATGCGAAAGTGGGCACCTATGTCGGTACGCTCACGGCAGTCGATCCGGAGGGCACCGCTCTCACCTATGCTCTGACTGGTGAGGGAGCCAACTACCTCTCTGTCGATGCAAGCGGTCGACTCACTCTCAAGGCAGAGGTCAACTACGAAGCCGCAAAGACGCTCACCTTCACGGTGGTCGCGACCGATGCGACGGGCCTGCCCGGGCCGGCCTCGACCTTTACGCTCAACATTGTGGACGAAGTCACGCTCAACAAGCGCGGCAAGGCCGGCAATGACAAGCTGAACGGAACCGCGTTCGACGACATCCTTAAGGGTGGCTCCTCGACGGGCAAGGACGTGCTCAAGGGTCTTGGCGGCGACGACAAGCTCTATGGTGAGGGAGGCGACGACCAACTCTCCGGTGGTGCTGGCATCGACCGGCTCTACGGTGGCAAGGGCGATGACGTCCTGAAGGGCGATGCCGGCAACGACTTCCTCTACGGCGAGGAAGGCAATGACAAGCTCTACGGCGGTGCCGGCCGTGACACGTTCGTCTTCAATAAGAAGCTCAACAAGGAGACGAACTTTGACGAGATCAAGGACTTCAAGGTCACGGACGACGTGATCTGGCTGGACAACAAGATCTTCAAGAAGCTCGGCTTGTTGGGTACCGAAGACGCTCCGGCGGCGCTGAACAAGGACTTCTTCAAGATCGGAAAGAAGGCCAAGGACAAGAACGACTACATCGTATACGATAAGCAGTCGGGCATTCTGTACTACGATCAGGACGGTTCAGGTAAGAAAGAAGCCGTCGAGATCGCTCAGCTTAAAAAGAATCTCAAGCTGACCGCCGATCACTTCTTTGTCGTCTAAGCAGTAAATAACTGCACACTTCTTAACCCCGGCAGGCAACTGCCGGGGTTTTTCTTTGTGAAGGCAATATGCCGAATGGATTAGCTGCTTTCGGCCCGAGCGTATTGCGTGGCGGCCTGAAGAGGCTTGGTAAATCGGAGGATCGAGGTGACCTTGGCGGACACACCGGATTATCCAGAATCCTGGATTCAGCACGCGCTATCCCAATAAAAAGCCCGCCTCCGTGACCGGAGGCGGGCTTCTTCGTTTCAGTCGGTACGTGCTTTACGCCGCGAGCTGGCGCAGGACGTACTGGAGGATTCCGCCGTTGCGGAAGTATTCCAGTTCGTCGAGCGTATCGATGCGGCAGATCACCGGGACCTTCTTCACCTTGCCGTCGGCGGAGGTGATTTCGAGGTCGAGGCGCTGGCGGGGCTTGAGGTCGCCGGCGAGGCCCTTGATGGTGATCGTCTCATCGCCCTTGAGGCCGAGCGAACCCCAGGAGGTGTCGCCTTCGAACACGAACGGCGCGATACCCATGCCGACGAGGTTCGAGCGGTGGATGCGCTCGAAGCTTTCCGCGATGACCGCGCGCACGCCGAGAAGGTTCGTTCCCTTCGCTGCCCAGTCACGCGACGAGCCGGTGCCGTATTCCTTGCCGGCGAGAACGACCAGCGGCACGCCTTCCTTCTGGTAGCGCATGGCGGCGTCGTAGATGAACATCTTCTCTCGGCTAGGCTGGTGGATGGTGTAGCCCCCTTCCACCACGTTGCCGCTCTCGTCCTTCACCATCTGGTTCTTGATGCGGATGTTGGCGAAGGTGCCGCGCATCATGACCTCGTGGTTGCCGCGACGGGTGCCGTACTGGTTGAAGTCGGCGACGCGCACCTGGTGCGACTGGAGGTATTCACCGGCCGGGGAGGCCGTGCGGATGTTGCCCGCGGGCGAGATGTGGTCGGTGGTGATGGAGTCGAGGAAGAGGCCGAGAATGCGCGCATTCTCGATGTCCTTCACCGGCTTCGGCTCCTTGGTCATGCCTTCGAAGTAGGGCGGGTTCTGCACGTAGGTCGAGCTTGCATCCCACTTGAAGGTTTCGCTCTTGGTGACGGCCACCTTCTTCCAGTTGGCATCGCCCGAGAACACGTCCGCGTAGCGGCTCTTGAACAATTCGCTCGTGATCGTGCGGTCGATGAACTCCTGCACTTCCGCCGAGGACGGCCAGATGTCCTTCAGGTACACCGGCTTGCCGTCGGAACCGATGCCGAGGGGTTCGGTGGTCAGATCGACGAGCATGGAGCCCGCGAGCGCATAGGCGACGACGAGCGGGGGCGAAGCAAGGTAGTTCGCGCGCACGTCCGGGTTCACGCGGCCTTCGAAGTTGCGGTTGCCCGAGAGCACCGACACGGCCACGAGGTCATTGTCGTTGATCGCCTTCGACACGTTTTCCGGCAGCGGGCCGGAATTGCCGATGCAGGTGGTGCAGCCGAAGCCTACGAGGTTGAAGCCGAGAGCGTCGAGATCCTTCTGAAGCCCCGCCTTCGCGAAGTACTCCTCGACGATCTGCGATCCGGGTGCGAGCGAGGTCTTCACCCACGGCTTCGACTTCAGGCCCTTGGCCACCGCGTTGCGGGCAAGAAGGCCAGCGCCGATCATCACGCTCGGGTTCGAGGTGTTGGTGCAGGAGGTGATGGCCGCGATCACGACGTCGCCGTTGCCGAGGTCGAAATTGGCGTTCTCGACCTTCACGCGCTTGGCCGTCTCAGTGGCCTTGCGGAATTCCTTTTCCATCGCGCCGACGAATTCGGGCTTGGCCTTGTCGAGGGTCACGCGGTCCTGCGGGCGCTTCGGGCCTGCAAGCGAGGGAACCACGTCGCCAAGGTCGAGTTCGAGCGTATCGGTGAAGACCGGATCGGGCGTCTCGGCGGTGCGCCACATGCCTTGTGCCTTGGCATAAGCCTCGACGAGGGCGATGCGGTCGGCCGTGCGGCTCGTGGTCTTGAGATAGTCCATCGTCTTTGTGTCGATGGGGAAGAAACCGCAGGTCGCGCCGTATTCGGGGGCCATGTTGCCGATGGTGGCGCGGTCGGCCACCGTCATGTCGTTGAGGCCGGGGCCGAAGAATTCCACGAACTTGCCGACCACGCCCTTCTTGCGCAGCATCTGCGTGACGGTGAGCACGAGGTCGGTGGCGGTCACGCCTTCCTTCAGCTTGCCGTTAAGCTTGAAGCCGATGACTTCCGGAATCAGCATCGAAACCGGCTGGCCGAGCATGGCGGCCTCAGCCTCGATGCCGCCGACGCCCCAGCCGAGAACGGCAAGGCCGTTGACCATCGTGGTGTGCGAATCGGTGCCCACCAGGGTGTCGGGATAGGCGACTTCCGTGCCGTCCTTGTCCTTGCGGGTCCAGATGGTCTGGGCAAGGAACTCGAGGTTCACCTGGTGGCAGATGCCGGTGCCCGGGGGAACGACCGAGAAATTCTCGAACGCTTCCTGACCCCACTTGAGGAAGGTGTAGCGCTCGCCGTTGCGCTGGTATTCCAGCTCGACGTTGCGGTCGAAGGCCTTCGGCGTGCCGAACTCATCGACGATCACCGAGTGGTCGATGACGAGATCGACGGGAACGAGCGGGTTGATCTTCTGCGGATCGCCGCCGAGGTTCTTCATGGCGTCGCGGAGCGCGGCGAGATCGACGACGGCGGGAACGCCGGTGAAATCCTGCATCAGCACGCGGGCCGGGCGGTAGGCGATTTCCTTCTCGTCCTTGCCCTTGTTCACGAGCCAGGCAGCGACCGCCTCGATGTCCGTCTTGGTGACGGTGCGGCCGTCCTCGAAGCGGAGCAGGTTCTCGAGCAGCACCTTCATGGAGAAGGGAAGCTTCGAGGCGTCCTTGAGGCCGTTCTTCTCGGCCTCGACGAGGGAGTAATAGGTATAGGTCTTGTCGCCGACTTTAAGGGTCTGGCGGGCATTGAAGCTGTTAGGGAGCGTCACGGCGAATCCTCGCGTGCATTTGGGTTACGAACGTTGTGTTCGGCCGAAAGCGCGAAATGCGCGCGCCGCTCCGGGGGCGCCCGGACAGGGGAGAAGCGCGCGAGACGGATTGGACGCCTTGGCGCGCGGCGCAGCCGAGGGTGATATAGATCATTTCCTACAGTCCCGCTACACGGATTAGAACTGTTTCAGCATGGCGCCCGGGAGCGGGCTCTCCTTTTCGGCGAGCGTCATGCTTAAGCTATGGATTCGATAGATTTTTCTGCTTTCGGGGCATCCGGGTGCAGGTTGCTTGAGAGTAAATGGACGACAGGGGTCGCGGGTTGCATCTGAACGTTGAAAATCTGGCCTGCGAGCGCGGCGGAAGGCATCTTTTCCAGGGCCTGTCCTTTGCGCTCGGCCCCGGCGACGCGCTGGTGGTGACGGGCCGCAATGGTGCGGGCAAATCCTCGCTCCTCGCCATTCTGGCGGGGCGACTGAATCCGGCCTCGGGTGTCGCGCGAATCACGGAAGCGCGAGAGCGGACCCTGCCCGAGAGCCTGCACATGGTCGGCCACCGCGATGCCCTGAAGACCGCGCTGACGGCGGGCGAGAACCTCGCCTTCGCCCGCGACTTTCTCGGCTCGCCCGCGCTTTCGCCCGAAGCGGCCCTTGCCGCTGTCGGCCTGTCCCATGTGGCGCGGATGCCGGTGGCCTATCTCTCCGCTGGCCAGCGCCGCCGCGTGGCGCTCGCCCGCTTGCTCGTCGCCGAGCGGCCGTTGTGGCTTCTCGATGAGCCGACGGCGGCGCTCGATGCCGTCTCTCAGGGCATTCTCGCCCGGCTCGTCGCCGATCACCGCGCCGGGGGCGGCATGGTCATTGCAACGACCCATGCGCCGCTCGACTGGGCGGGCACCACGACCGTGCAGATCGAACGCGCTGCGGCGCATCCTGCTCCGGAGGCGCTGTGATGGGTGCGTTCAGGGCGCTTCTGTTGCGCGATCTCAAGCTCGCCGCCCGCATCGGCGGGTCAGGGGGCATGGGGCTGATCTTCTTTTTGATGATCGTGACCCTCATTCCCTTTGCGCTGGGGCCGGATCTCAACCTTCTCTCCCGCATCGGCCCCGCCATTCTCTGGATCGCGGCGCTTCTGGCCAATCTCATCGGCCTCGACAGGCTGTTTCAGGCGGATGAGGAGGACGGTTCCCTCGACCTTTTGCGCTCCGCGCCGATGCCCCTTGAACTCGTGGTGCTGGCGAAGGTCATAGCCCATTGGCTCACCACCGGCCTGCCACTCGCCATCGCGACACCGTTCTTCGGGCTGCTCGTGGCGCTCTCGCCGGAGGCGATGGCCTCCGTCACGGCGACCCTTCTCGTCGGTACGCCCGCCCTCACCTTCGTCGGGGCCATCGGCGCGGCGCTCACCGCGTCCTTGCGCCGGGGTGGGCTGATCCTGTCGATCCTCGTTCTGCCGTTCATGATCCCGACGCTGATCTTCGGCGTGTCGGCGGCGAATGCCGCGCTTGGCGGCACGGTGCCATTCGCAACACCCTTCCTGATCCTGATCGCCCTGTCCCTTGTCGCCGCCGTCATCGGCACGGTGGGCGCGGCGGCGGCGCTCAGGATGGGGGAGTAAAGGGGCAGTCATTCCGGGGCCGCGAAGCGGAGCCCGGAATCGGCCGACAAGAACGGCGCCTTTCCGGCATGCGATCCCGGATCGCCTGCGGCGTCCGGGATGACGGTGGTCAAGGCCGCAACGCGATTCCAAAAGCCTGCTCGATGGCGGGCTTGCCGTCGCGCTCCACGCGATAGATGGCGCGGTAGAGGCCGGGGCGGAAACCGCCCGAGGGTTGTTTGACGCCGGAGAAGAGCAAGACCTGCGCCTTGTCCCGGTCGAGCGGTTCGGCCTTGTTCTGGGCGAGCGCCTTGCCGTCCGGGTCGAAGAGCGTGAGGATCTGCACGTCGCCGCCCTTGAGGCCGATGGCGCGGATGAAAGCGACGAGGGCAGGGGAGGTGGTCGTCGGCGTGTTGGTTTCGGCGCTGCCGGATTCAATGTCGCCCATCGCGACCGGGCCGGGGGCAAAGCCTTTATTCAGCACGCTGCCCGGCTGATAGGCGAGCGAGGATTTCAAGGATTCGTCCCATAAGGAAGAAGCGCCGCGGCTCTCGCAGGATTTGGTGGGTGGGCCCGAAACGAAGGGATCGACAACCTTGTCGTCCTTGCGAACCGTGAAGTGAAGATGCGGAAACTCGGTCATGCCCGAGAGGCCGATTTGCCCGATCTTGTCGCCGGCTTTCAGCACATCGCCCGATTTCACGGAGAGGCTACCCTTGGCCATGTGGCAATACTGGGTCTGCCAGCCGTTGCCGTGATCGACGACGGCTCCGTTGCCGCATTCGATATTCTCGACGGATTCGCGGCCTCGGCCCGTGATCGACACATCCTCCATGCCCTCGCGAGTGCGCAGAACCTTGCCGTCGGCTGCCGCCACCACATCGACACCGGCCTTCATGGCGCCCGTGGTCGGCACGCGGATATCGGTGCCGTCATGGCCGTCGTAAGTCATGGTGCCACAGCGATAATCGGCAACGCCTGAATCCCGGATGTGATCCACGTAATGCTGGATAAAGCAGGTGCGCCCGATCTCGCAGGCGACGGGGAAGCGAAGCGAAATGTCCTGCGCGCTCGCCGCCCCCGTCAGGGCGAGAGCAGCGAAAAGGCCGGTGAAAAGCGTGCGCATGGAAAGCTCCCGCAACAATGATGCGAAACGTATAGCGTGCCGTTTGCGGCGGATGAAGGGCGGCGTCTTTTAGGTGCGTCATCCCGGGGCCGCGCAGCGGAATCCGGGACCGGGGGCCGATGGAAGCGCGCCAAACGCGCCTTACGATTCCGGCTCGCCTTCGGCGCCCGGGATGACGGCGGCTTCTTACGGCCGATCACAACCTCGCAACTTGCGGCAATCCTCTCGTTGCAGGCGGCGCGCTCCCCGGCTACATCGGAGACCATGTTGCGCGAACTCGCCAATCCCACCCGATTCATGAGCTACAGCGGCAAGCTATTGCCGTGGCTCTGCGGCCTTGCGGTTTTGACCACCGGCATCGGCCTGTACATGACCTGGTTCATCGCCCCCGCCGATTACCAGCAGGGCGAGACGGTCAAGATCATGTATCTGCACGTTCCCGCCGCCTGGCTGGGGCTGTTCTTCTACACCATGATGGCCGTCTCCGCCCTGGGCACCCTCGTCTGGCGGCACCCGCTGGCGGATGTCTCGCAGAAGGCCGCTGCGCCCATCGGTATCGCCTTCACCGGGATCTGCCTCGTCACCGGCTCGCTCTGGGGCAAGCCCATGTGGGGCACCTATTGGGTGTGGGATGCGCGGCTCACCTCCGTGCTCGTGCTGTTTCTCATGTATGCGGGCATTCTCGCCCTGTGGAACGCCATCGAGGAGCCGAACCGCGCCGCGCGGGCGGTGTCGATCCTCACCCTGGTCGGCGCGATCAACATTCCCATCGTGAAGTTTTCCGTCGATTGGTGGAACACGCTGCACCAGCCTGCTTCCGTGTTCCGCATGGGCGGGCCGACGATTCACATGTCGATGCTGATCCCGCTTCTCGTCATGGCTTTGGCCTTCACCTTCATCGGCGTGTGCCTGCACCTTGCCGGCATGCGCAACGAGATTTTACGCCGACGCGTGCGCACGCTCACCATTCTCGAGGCCGAACGCCTCGATGCGCAGGTGGCCTGACATGGCAACGCATACCTTCTTCATCGCTGCCGCCTACGCGGTCACGACCGTGATTGTGGCGGGGCTGGTCGCCCGCGCGGTGCTCGACCATCGCACGCAAAAGCGGGCGCTGGCGGAACTTGAAGCACGCGGCGCGGGGCGGAGATCCCGTCATGGTTGAGGCCGCGCCCGCGCGTCCGCGCCTTCGCCTCCTGTTTCTCCTGCCCATCCTGATTTTCGCGGGCCTCGCCGGCCTGTTCATGCTGCAGCTCGGCAAGGGCACGGACCCCTCGCAGGTGCCTTCCGCGCTCATCGGCAAGCCCGCGCCCGCCTTCAAGCTCGCGCGGCTCGAAGGGCTACTTGCCAACGGCCAGCCGGTGCCCGGCTTCTCGAACGAGGATCTCAAGGGCAAGGTCACGGTGGTGAACATCTTCGCGTCCTGGTGCGCGCCCTGCCGCCAGGAGCACCCGCTTCTGGTCGATCTCGCCAAGGACCCCTCGATCCGCATGGTCGGCATCAACATGAAGGACAACACCGAGAACGCCCGCCGCTTCCTCGGGGCGCTCGGCAATCCTTATGCCGCCGTCGGCGTCGACTCCAACGGGCGCGCCGCCATCGAATGGGGCGTCTACGGCGTGCCGGAAACCTTCATCGTCGGCCCGGACGGCACCATCCGCCACAAGCATATCGGCCCCCTGACGCCGGAAGCGCTGGTCGGATTCAAAGAGAAGCTCAGCCAAATCCAGCGCGGCGGAGCTTGACGACCGCCAGATCGAGCGCCGAGAGAAACGCCGAACGGTCTTTCTGCGAAAACGGCTTCGGGCCGCCGCCCATTTCCCCCATCGCGCGCAAATCTTCCATCAGGGCGCGGGTGGCGAGCGCCATGCCGATGGAGGCATTCGTGAAGGGCCTGCCTGTCGGGCCAATGACCTCGGCTCCGGCTTTCAGGCTGCGGTCGGCGAGCGGAATGTCGGCGGTGATGACGATGCTGCCCTGGCGGGCGCGCTCCGCGATCCAGTTATCCGCCGCATCGAATCCGTCGCTCACCATCACGCGCTCGATGAAGGGATCGCGCGGCACGTTGATGAAGCTGTTGGCGACGACAAAAACCTTCAACCGGTAACGCTCCGCCACGCGGTAGACCTCCGCCTTCACGGGGCAGGCATCGGCATCGACGAGGATTTCGATGGAAGTGGCGTTGGTCATTGTCCTGAAGCGTCCGGTGTGCGCGGGAAGGCCGCTCGTCTGAGAGAGCTTGATTCGTCCGTCGCCGCCTCCACTATCATGTTTCCGGCAGGGGGTCGTTGGTGGCATTGCAAGTCCGTCTCCCATTCCTGCGTCGCCGTCCTTTCGAGAACCGGCGCGTGGCGCAGCGGCTCGACGATGCGACGGAGCGCCTGATCCGTGAGGCGGACGTTGCGGCTTTGCGCCGGGCCGGGTTCGTTCGCGCCGTTGTCGCCGGGCTCCTCCTTCTCTCGGTGTTGCTTGCGGAAACCAGCCTCGGCCAGATCGGCCAGCTCGCCCTGCGGCAGATTCATGTGGCGGAGGCGACGCTCGTTCTGTTCGGCAGCGCCGGTCTCGTCAGTGCGTGGTTGGCGAACCGGCGCATCGCGATTTCCTGGCTCCCCACCCTTGCGGCCACGGTGGATGCCTGTCTCATTCTCGGGAATTTGACCTACAGCCTGTGGAGCACCGGTGTCTCCGGCGCGCATTTCACGACCTTTCCCATCGCCTGGGCCGTCCCCATCGCCCTTGCGGCGACGGCGATCCACTATCACCCGCGCCTTCAGGCCTATGTGGCGGGGCTTTATGTGGTCGGCATCGCGTTGCTCGTCTTTTCGGGCACATATCTGACGCCCAGTGAGCGGATCGCGGATCTCGGCGAATTGTCGGAGCAATTCTCCGCCCAGGCCAACGGCGTTCGCCTCATGATGATTTTCGCCTTCGGTCTGGTGTTGTTTCTGGTGGCGCGTCAGGGCCGGTTTCTGCTCGAGCGTGCGGTGCGCGAGACTACGCTGCGACTCAACCTGACCCGTTATCTGCCGAGTGAGCTCGCGCCGATCCTCACTGAGCGGGAATTCGAGGGGCTCCGCGAGGGCCGCCGCATCACCGTGACAATGCTCTTCGTGGATATTCGCGCTTCCTCGCAGATCGGGGAGGGGATGGATCCGGCGCGGCTGGCGGTGTTCATGTCCGCCTTCCGGCGGCGTGTCACGCGGGCCGTGACGCAAAGCGGCGGCGTGATCGACAAGTTCATCGGCGATGGCGCGCTGGTCCTCTTCGGCGTGCCGAGCGGCTCGCCGAGCGATGCCGCGCGCGCCTTGTCCTGCGCACATCTTCTCTTGCGGCTCGTTGCACGCTGGAATGAGAAGCGCGGTTTCGATCCGCCCGTGCGGATCGGCATCGGCGTGCATACGGGCGAGGTTTTCTGCGGCGTCGTCGGCGATGAGGATCGCCTTGAATTCACGGTGCTGGGAGAAGCGGTGAACATCGCTGCGCGCATCGAGCAGGCGACGAAAACCACGGGCTACCCGCTTCTCGCCTCCAAGGAGACGCTCGATGCGTCCGGTGAAACGGAAGGATGGTTCGAAATTGAAGCCCCCTCGTTAGCGGGCGTGACGAGGCCGGTGCGGCTCTTTGCTTTCGCTTAGGCTTCCTCAGCCTTCTTGCTCGCATCGTGCTTCAAGAGAAGCGGCGTCTGCGAGAGCGCGAAGGCGAGGGTCAGCGGCATGATGCCGAAGACCTTGAAGCTGACCCAGAAATCCGTGGTCTGCGTGCGCCAGACAATTTCATTGAGAGCGGCGAGGACAAGGAAGAACAGCCCCCAGCGGAGGGTAAGCTTGCGCCAGCCTTCCTCCGTCAGTTCGAACACGCTGTCGAGAACGATTTCGAGGAGCGGCTTGCGGAAATAAAGACCGCCGAGAAGGATCACGCCGAACAGCCCGTTCACGATGGTGGGCTTGAGCTTGATGAACACGTCGTTCTGCAAAAACAGCGTCAGGCCGCCGAACACCACGACGACCACGCCGGAAATCAGCGGCATGATCGGCAATTTGCGCACCAGCGTGTAGTTGATCGCGAGTGCAACGAGCGTTGCCGCGATGAACAGGGCGGTTGCCACATAGATGCGCTGGTCGTGCCCATAGCCGAAGCGGTCAGCATAAGCGTTGGCAAAGAAGAACAGCACCAGCGGTCCCAGTTCCAGGACAAGCTTGAGCAGCGGGGGAAGGCGCTTTTGGTCGGTCATGTCAGCCTTGTTCAAGCAGAATATGTCTGGAGCATGGTGCGAACGGATCCGCTCACTCTAGAGCATGATCAGAACAAGTGGATACCGGTTGTTCGCCCGGATCATGCGGCAATAAAGGAATCTAGAGTCTGATCGTGTTTCAATCAAACACGATCAGACTCTAGACCCGCGATGGCGCGGGCGAAATCCCCGGCCTCGAAGGGTTCGAGATCCGCGACGCCTTCGCCGACGCCGATGAAATGGACGGGCAGGCCGAACTTGGCGGCAAGCGCCACCAGAATGCCGCCCCGTGCCGTGCCGTCGAGCTTCGTCATCACAAGGCCCGAGACGCCCGCCGCCTTGCCGAAGATTTCGACCTGGCTCAGCGCGTTCTGCCCCACCGTGGCGTCGAGAACGAGGAGCGTCGCATGCGGCGCGCTCTCGTCGAATTTCTTGATGACGCGGATGATCTTTTCAAGTTCGGCCATCAGGCCGGCCTTGTTCTGCAGGCGTCCGGCGGTGTCGATGAGAAGAACGTCGGAGCCGTTGGCCTTTGCTTCCTGCAGCGCATCGTAGGCAAGGCCCGCCGCGTCCGCGCCCTGCTCGCGGGAAAGGACGGGCGCGCCGACGCGCTCGCCCCACACCTTCAGCTGCTCGATGGCCGCCGCGCGGAAGGTGTCGCCCGCCGCCAGCATGACGGACAGGCCCTGGTCGCGGAATTTCTGGGAGAGCTTGCCGATGGTCGTGGTTTTGCCTGCGCCGTTCACGCCGACCATCAGGATGACGAAGGGTTTTTTCGCGCGGTCGATGACGAGGGGCATTGCGACCGGCGCGAGGGTCTTTTCCACCTCGCTCGCCAGAATGGCCTTCACCTCTTCGGGCGCGATTTCCTTGTCGTAGCGCCCCTTGGCGATGGCCTCGGTGATGCGGATCGCCGTATCGACGCCGAGATCCGCCTGAACGAGCGCATCCTCGAGTTCTTCGAGCGTGCCCGCATCGAGCTTGCGCTTGGTGAACAGGCTCGTGACGCTGTCGGAGAGCGAGGACGAGGTGCGGCGCATGCCCTGGCGCAGGCGCTGCCACCAGCTCAGGCGCTCGCCTTCCGGTTCGATCTCGCGAAGGGCGACGGCCCCGGTCTGCGCGGGGTCGGTGGGCTGAAGATCCGCGCCCGCCAATTCCGGCGGCACATGCTCCACGGAGGGCAGTTCGTCAAAGCCCGTCACGGGCGGATCGGAGACCGGCTCCGTCTCAGGCGCGGCGGTTTCAGGGGCGGGAGCCTCCGGCGGCGCTTCCTGGCGTCCGAAGAGACGCGACAGGAATCCGGGCTTGTCGGGTTTCGTCTCGGCCATGGGGTCCTCTTCACGCCTCTTGCATTGCTCGCGAAGCCTCGATAGCCGAGGCATCATGAATGCGGAAGAGATAGTATCCCGTCTCCTGTATCGCGATGCCCTGATGCTCGTGATCGACAAGCCTGCCGGCTTGCCTGTCCATCCGGGGCCGAAAGGCGGCGAGACGCTGTTCCATCACCTGGACGCCCTGCGCTTCGGCCTGCCGCGCCGCCCGGAAGCGGCGCACCGGCTCGACAAGGACACGTCCGGCTGCCTCGTGCTCGGCCGCCACGCCAAGGCGTTGGCGCGTCTGGGCGAACTGTTCAAGACCAACGAGATCGACAAGGTCTACTGGGCCGTCGTCGAGGGCGGGCCGGAAGCGGACGCAGGCGAGATCGATCTTCCGCTCGCCCCCAAATCGCCGGATCGCGGCTGGTGGATGAAGGTCGATCCGAAAGGCCAACCCTCGCTGACGAAATGGCGGGTGCTGGGGCGGACAGACGGTCTCACCTTGCTCGAACTGCGCCCCATCACGGGCCGTACGCACCAGCTGCGCGTCCATTGCGCCGAGTCCGGTTTTCCCATCGTGGGCGATCCGATCTACGGCACCGCGCCGCGCTTTCACGGGCCGGGGCTGCATCTTCATGCCCGCGAGATCACCGTGCCGCTCTACCCGAAAAAGCCGCCGATCACGGTCACGGCTCCGGTGCCGGAGCACATGAAGGAGCGCATCCGTGCCTGCGGCGTGAATCCCGACCCGTCCACCATCCCCGACGAAAGCGCCGGCGCGTCAGGTCGATAGGGCGCGCTTCTGCTTCCTGAAACGGTCGAGCTCGGCCTTCCGCTCGGGGGGAAGGGTCCGCCAGTCGCAATCCAGGAGCGCCCCTTCGAGCGCGAGGAGGGCCAGGAAGTTGATGTGACGCCCGAAAACGAATTTCAGGCGATGCCAGGCTTCGATGCTGCCCATCGCGCGAAGGTCGGCTTCCGTCCGGATGCCGATCTCATGGAGCTGACGCTCTGTGACGGGGCCGAGGTTACGCAGTTCGGATAGCCGCTTTTTCATGCTCGCATGTCACTGTACGCCGGTCACGCCGCCACCAGATCCCGGCCGTCGTGCCCCGCGACCGTGATGTCGTGGATCTCGCCCGCTTCGACCGGCGCGGAAAAGCGCACCAGCGTGAACCCTTCCGTGCGACCCACATTGCCGCGCTCAGTGAGGACGCGGCGGCGCGCGCCGATCTCTCCATCAAGGTGCTTCAGCAGAGCCTCTTCACCTTTTTCGCGCAGGCACTTCGCGCGCTCCTTCACCACCTCGCGCGGCACCTGCGGCATGCGAGCGGCGGGGGTGCCGGGGCGCGGCGAGAAGGGGAAGACGTGCAGATGCGTCAGGCCGCATTCCGCGACGATGTCGAGGGAGCGGGCGAACATCTCTTCCGTTTCGGTTGGAAAGCCCGCGATGATGTCCGCGCCGAACACCATGTCCGGACGCAGCTTGCGCACGTCCTCGCAGAAGCGGATGGCGTCATCGCGGGAATGGCGGCGCTTCATGCGCTTCAAAATCATGTCGTCGCCCGCCTGCAGCGAGAGATGCAGATGCGGCATCAGGCGATGATCATTGGCGATGACATCCAAGAGGTCATCATCCGCCTCCACCGAATCGATCGAGGAAATGCGCAGGCGCTCGATATCCGGCACGTGGCGCAAAAGGCTCTTGATGAGAGAGCCGAGTTTCGGCGCACCGGGAAGATCCGCGCCATAGCTCGTGATGTCGACGCCGGTGAGGACGATCTCGCGCGAGCCGTTCTCGATGAGCGTCCGAACCTGTTCCACCACCGCGCCCATCGGCACGGAGCGTGAGTTTCCGCGCCCATAGGGAATGATGCAGAAGGTGCAGCGGTGATCGCAGCCGTTCTGCACCTGCACGAAAGAACGCGTGTGCCCGCGCAGACCATCGATGAGGTGCACGGCGGTTTCCTTCACCGCCATGATATCGTTGACGAGAACCTTCTCGGATGCCCCGACATCAAAACCGCTGAAAGCTTGCCAGCTTTCGGCTTTCATCTTCTCGTGGTTGCCGATCACCTGCGCCACTTCCGGCATCGCGGCGAAGGTCTGCGGCTCGACTTGCGCGGCGCAGCCGGTGACGACAATGCGCGCCTCCGGCTTTTCGCGCGCGATGCGGCGAATGGACTGGCGCGCCTGTCGCGCGGCTTCCGCCGTGACGGCGCAGGTGTTGACGATGATGAGGTCGTTCAGCCCCGCTTCTTCCGCGTGGCGCTGCATCGTCTCCGACTCGACGATGTTGAGACGGCAGCCGAAGGTGACGACCTCGACGGCCATCACGCGGCCCCGGCAAACAGCGACGGTTCGAACGCGCCCTCATGCTCGAGTTCGGTCGGCCCCGTCATCAGCACATGCGCGTCGCTCTCGCGCCATTCGATGGTCAGATCCCCGCCCGGCAGCGAGATGGTGGCCTTGCGCTTCGTGAGGCCGTTGCGGACAGCGGCGACGACAACCGCGCAGGCCGCCGAGCCGCAGGCGCGGGTGAGGCCCGCGCCGCGCTCCCACACGCGCAGCACGATATGGCCGGGGTCGACCACCTGAGCGAGGGAGATGTTCGCCCGTTCGGGAAATTGCGGATGGGTTTCGAGCTGCGGGCCGATGGTGGCGAGATCATAGGCCCCCGCATCCTTCACCCAGAACACGATGTGCGGATTGCCCATGCTCACCGCCGCCGGATTTTGCAGCGCGGGCAGGCCCGGCACCGTGAAGCTGAAATCGATGGCCGTGGTATCGGGGAAGGGATCGCGCAGGGGGATCTCGTTCCAGGCAAGGCGCGGCGCGCCCATGTCCACGGTGAAGACCGTGTCCGAAACCTGCTCCACCGGCAAAAGCCCCGCCTTGGTTTCGAGCGTAAAGCTGTCTCGCGCGCTGCCGCGCATCGCCGGATCTGCCGTCATGGCCCAGGCGACACAGCGCGTGCCGTTGCCGCAGGCGCCGGATTCCGAGCCGTCCGTGTTGTAGATCCGCATAAAGGCGTCCGTGCCGGGGGTTTGCGGATCGTGCAGCACCATCAGCTGGTCGAAATGCGAGCGTGGATCGGCGGCGATGGCCCGCGCCTCGGCTGGGCTGACCGTTAGCGGCGTGCCGCGCAGGTCCAGCACGGTGATCTCGTTGCCGAGGCCGTTCATCTTGAGAAAGCGATGGTTCGCGAGGTGGCTCATGGGCCGTATATGGCGCAAAGCGCGACAAAGCGCGAGTCGGGGATTGGCCTTGAAAGGTCGCCCGGAAAAGAAAAAAGGCCGCTGTTTCCAGCGGCCCGGAGTTTAGGGAGGAAACGCCCAAGAAGGGCATACGACAGGTGACGCCAATCACCGTGTCGCACTGCAACAAATAGAGAGTGCCCATTTCCCCGGCAAGCGCAAAAGGACAGCATCTCTGCCCAATTTTTCAGCAATGTTGTTGCGTCATTCTCGCGCGGGTAGGGCTGCGGGGTGTGCCTGTGATGAAAGGGCGACCTTGGGGCATCTCGCGACCCTGCGAGAGACCTTCTATGATGATGCCCGATACCAGAGTTGATTCGCGCAAGTAGATTGATCATGCGGCTTTTTTCCTGCCTTTCCCGTTTCTCGCTTGCGCTGGCCATCGGGCTTGGTCCCGTGGCGGGGTTTGCGCAGACGCCGCCGCCCGTGGCGAGCACGCCCGTGCCCCCGCCTGTTGCGGCGGAGCCCAGCACGCCTCCGTCCTCTTCCGCCGCTCCCGCGCCGACCCAGCCGCAGGCGGCTGCGCCTCAAGCCGCGCCTGCCTCTCAACCGGCCCCGGCGACTGCGCAGACAGCGCCGCCGGCGACCCCTGCTCCCGCGACAGCGGCTCCTGCCGCTTCGGCCCCCGAAGCGCCTGCGGCGGCTCAGCCTGCCGCGCCGGTGGCGAGCCCTCCGCCGGCTCAGCCGGCCGCTCCCGTTCCCGCGCCGAGCCAACCGGCGCAGGCCGCCCCGGCAACCCCGGCGCCCGTGACCGGCTCTGCCCGCGAAACCCTGGTCCCCGGCCCGGCCGATCCGACGGATGTGCAGGAAGTCACCCTTGCTGCGAAGCCCGCCGCGGTCTTATCCGGCACCAGCACCTGGGACGACGGCTTCACGTCGTTGAAGCAGGCTTTTCAGAAGATCGAGGACGAGTTGAAGAAGGCGGGCATTGCCCCGACAGGCCGCCCGGTGACGGTCTTCGTTCACACGGACGATGCGGGCTTCAAGTTCGACGCCCTGGTGCCCATCGCGCAGGTCCCTGAAGGCAAGACGGAACTGACGCCGGAGATCAAGTTCGGCAAGACGCCGGACGGCAAGGCTTTCCGTTTCGTGCACAAGGACGCCTATGACGAGATCGACGGCACCTACGAGACCATCGCCGCCTATCTCGACGCCAAGGACATCGTGGCGAAGGATGCCTTCATCGAGGAATACGTGACGGACCTGACGACCTCGTCAGACACCAACCTCGAGGTGAACGTCTACGTGCAGCCGAAGTAGCGAGGGTTGGGACGGAAGTCGACCTTAGATGATATAAAGTTGCTAATTTTGCCTTTTGCCTGATACAGGATGCTCGGGAAATCCCTTTTGCGGAGAGCACCATGATCGAGGCGCTTGGTCGGCTCGCCGGTTCATTGCTTATGATAACTCTGCCCGTCTTGGCGGTGGCGGGAGAAGCTTCTCCTCAGTGCTACTCGAATGCGGGCTATCTGATCGTGGAATATGAGCGAAACGGCGAGTTTCCCGATTTCCTCGTCAAACCGAAATCGTCTTCTTCGCAGGAGACGCCCTGCCGCTTCGACCCGCAGCCGCAAGACTTCAGCGATCTGGACACGACGCATAGCGACGATGATCGGACTTATCGCTTCGTGATTTTGAAAGACGATCTGCTGGTCGTCCAGCGTGACCAGGGTGTCGGCGTCACGACATCGTATCTGCTCACGATCGACCTCAAGACGCGCTCCAGCAACGATGAACTGGGCAGTCCCGACGAGGTGGACGTCGTCGACGATTCCCACATCTCCTTCTGGCAAGGGACCGATATAAAGCCAACGAAGAAGAACTGCCCTGAGTATTACAACCCAGCCAAGCTCAAGAAGATGTTCGACGACGCTATAGCGGTGGTTCAGAAAAGGGTGACCTTCGACCTGTCCACGCGACAGCTTGCCGAGCAGAGCGTTACCCGCTGCGTCGCGTTATCCGATTGAGCGAAGTTCCCAGACCTCGCCGGGCCGCAAGGCCCTGAACGTCTCGCCTGAAATTCCAGCTTCCCGCAGAGCGGCGGCAAGCGCTTGCGGCGGTTCCTCGATAGCCTCGTTCGTCAGCTGGAACGTGCCCCAATGGTGACCGAGCGCCTGTGTCGCGCCGAGAAGGCGAAAGGCCTTCACGGCCTCGTCCGGATTCATGTGCTGCGGCTGCATGAACCAGCGCGGCTCATAAGCGCCGATGGGCAGGTGTGCGAGGCGAGGCGCGCCGAAGCGTTCGCGAATGCGGGAGAAGATCGCCCCGTCGCCGAAGCCGGTATCGCCCACATGGTAGAGAACGCCCTGCGGCGTGGTGAGCACATAGGCGCACCACAGGGCCATGCGACGGTCCCGCATGCCGCGCGCCGACCAGTGATAGCTCGGCTCGAAATGCGCGGTCACGCCGTTTGCGAGAAAAAGCGAGGTGCCCCAGTCGCCCGTTTCGACGGCAATCTCCGGGTACCGCCTGCGGATGACAGCGTCATTGCCTAGGGGTGCGATGAAGCGCGGCCGGTCCCGCCGCCAAAGGCGTCCGATGGCGGCCATGTCGAGATGGTCGTAGTGATTGTGCGTGATCAGCACCGCATGGATCGGCGGCAAATCTTCAAAGGCGACGCCGGGTTCGTTCACCCGCTTCGGTCCGGCGAAGGGAAGGGGACTCGCCCTTTTTGCGAAAACCGGATCGACCAGAAGATTGAGCCCGGCGACCTGGACCAGAAACGAGGCATGGCCGATGAGCGTGATGCGCAACCGATCCGACGAGGCAGGCGGCTTTTCCTGAAACGGGCTCGGATAGGCGGCAGGCCATTGCGCCCTTCCGCCCTCGCGCCGCCAGCGCCAGAGATCGGGCAGAGTCTTGTCTCCCGGCTGCTCCTGCGCGAAGAAACGCATGCCGTCGAAATGGTCCGTGACAGGGCCGTTGTAATAGGGGTTGCGGGTGCGCTTCATGCTGGCGGTCGCCTTGCGGGGGAGGGCAGGTGAAACTTTCTTGCCCTGCAGGTCAAGCCGGCAAGGCGCGTCCGTTCCAGTCCGCAGACCCGCATTCCATTGACTCCATAACCTTTTGCGCGTATCCGAACTTCGGAAATCTGTAGAGCGAGCCCTTGAGCCGCCGACCAGCCCTGTGAGGCTGGAGGTCAACGTCCGACAGCGCGATGCGCCCTCGGGCGCTCTTGGTCTTTGGGTTTTGCTCTATGAAGAGAACCCACCCTCATCCTGAGGAGCAGCCGAAGGCTGCGTCTCGAAGGAGGGTCTAGTGGGCTCTGGAGACGCCTCGTCCTTCGAGACGGACCTGACGGTCCTCCTCAGGATGAGGCTGCGAAAGAGCGGGAACGGAAGCGAGGCGATGTCGAACGACACGTTGCGGATCGAGGATGCGGTCAACGAGACCTGCCCGTGGTCGGGGAAACCCATCGCGGCGGATTCGCTCACCCTCTATCACGGTGCGGTGGTCGGCTTCTGCAATCCGGGCTGCCGCGACAAGTTCGAAACGGCGATCCGCCATTTCGAGAATGCGCTTCAGGTGCGCCGGGCTGAATCCGCCCAGAACAGCGAGTGACTTTGATGTTCGACGGCCTTTCCGACAAGCTTTCCAATATTCTCAACAGCCTCACGCGCCGCGGCGCGTTGACGGAAGAGGATGTGAACGCCGCTTTGCGCGAAGTGCGCCGCGCGCTTCTCGAAGCGGACGTTGCCCTCGAAGTCGTGCGCTCCTTCACGGACAAGGTGCGCGCGCGAGCCGTCGGCGCAGAGGTCGTCAAGTCGGTTTCCCCCGGCCAGCAGGTGGTGAAAATCGTTCACGACCAGCTCGTCGAGATGCTGGGCGCGAACGCGGAGGTCATCGACCTCAACGCCACGCCGCCCGTCGCCATTCTCATGGTCGGCCTGCAGGGCTCGGGTAAGACGACGACAACGGCGAAGATCGCGAAGCGCTTGAGCGATCGCGAGAAGCGTAAAGTGCTGCTCGCTTCTCTCGACACGCGCCGCCCCGCCGCGATGGAACAGCTTGCCGTCCTCGGCAAGCAGGTCGGCGTCGAGACGCTGCCCATCGTCACCGGCCAGTCGGCGGTGCAGATCGCGCGGCGCGCGATGGAGGCCGCGCGGCTCGGCGGTTTCGACGTCGTCATGCTCGACACGGCGGGCCGCGTCACCATCGATGAAGAATTGATGCGCGAAGCGGCCGAGGTGAAGGCCGCGACCGATCCGCATGAAGTGTTGCTCGTCGCCGATGCGCTCACCGGCCAGGACGCGGTGAACACCGCGCGCGCCTTCGACGAGCGGCTCGGCGTCACCGGCATCGTTTTGACGCGAATGGACGGCGATGCGCGCGGCGGCGCGGCGCTTTCCATGCGCGCCGTCACGGGCAAGCCCATCAAGCTCATCGGCACGGGCGAAAAGGTCGATGCGCTGGAGGAGTTTCATCCCTCGCGCGTCGCCAACCGCATTCTCGGCATGGGCGACATCGTCTCCCTCGTGGAGAAGGCGGCGGAGAATATCGACGCCGAAAAGGCCCAGCGCATCGCGGAGAAGATGCGCAAGGGCAAGTTCGATCTGGAGGATCTGCGCGATCAGCTCTCGCAGATGGAAAAGATCGGCGGCATCGGCGGCCTGATGGGCATGCTGCCCGGCGTCGCGAAGATGAAATCGCAGCTCGAGAACGCCAATCTCGACGACAAGGTCATCAAGCGCCAGCGCGCCATCATCGATTCCATGACGCCGGCCGAGCGCCGCAATCCGGACATCCTGAAGGCCTCGCGCAAGAAGCGCATCGCCGCCGGTTCCGGCACGAAGCCCGAGGACATCAACAAGCTTCTCAAAATGCACCGCCAGATGGCCGACGTCATGAAGATGATGGGCGGCGGCAAGGCCAAGGGCATGGCGGGCGCGCTTGGAAAAATGTTCGGAATCGGAGGCGGCATGCCGCAGCCCTCGCCTGAACAGATCGAAGCCCTGCAGAAGCAGATGGGCGGCAAGCTGCCGGACTTCCCTGGCACCGGCGCTCTTCCCCCGATGCCGAAGGGCCTTGGTGGAGCACCCGGCCTGCCCGGTCTCGGCGGGCCGAAGATTCCGGGGCTTCCGGGCCTCGGCGGCTTCCCGTTCGGAGGGAAGAAGAAGTGAGTTTTGTCATTCCCGCGCTTCGCGCGCCGGGGATGACACGAAGATCAATCGAAGGACACTAAACAGGAGTTTCCCATGTCCCTCAAAATCCGCCTGACCCGTGGTGGCGCGAAGAAGCGTCCTTACTACCGCATCGTGATTGCCGACTCGCGCTCCCCGCGCGATGGCCGCTTCATCGAGAAGGTCGGCACCTATGACCCGATGAAGCCGAAGGACGATGCCGCCCGCATCACCCTCGACATCGAGAAGATCAAGGCCTGGCTCGCCAAGGGCGCACAGCCGACCGACCGCGTGCTCCGCTTCCTCGACGCCGCCGGCCTCCTGAAGCGCGCTCCGCGCAACAACCCTGAGAAGGCCGTTCCGGGCAAGAAGGCCCAGGAGCGCGCCGAAGCCAAGGCTGCCGCCGCTGCGGCTCCGTCTGAAGGCGAGGCTGCGTAAGCACCATGAAAAAGGAGCGGGGGCGCAATTCTGGCCCTCTCCCCTCTGTGGGAGAGGGTGGCCCTCGCATCAGCGAGGGTCGGGAGAGGGGAGGCGTTCCAACGTCGATCGCGCCCTCTCCCGGCTCGCTCCGCTCGCCACCCTCCCCCGCAAAGGGGGGAGGGTCGATCCTCCTCGGCGAGTTCGGTCGCGCGCATGGCCTGAAGGGCGAAGTGCGGCTGAAATCCATGACCGGCGATCCGCTGGCCATCGGCACCTATGGGCCGCTGCTCACGCAAGCCGGCCAAAAGATCGTTCTGAAAAATCTGCGGCCCGCCCCTGGCGGTGCGCCCGACATGCTGATTACGCAGGTCGAAGGCGTTTCCTCGCGCGAAGGCGCGGAGGCGCTCAATCGCGTGCAAATCTATCTTGAACGCGAAAAACTTCCTCAGGCTGAGGAAGACGAATTTCTTCATGCCGATCTCATCGGCCTTGCTGTCAAGAACGAGGCGGGCGAGACCATCGGCACCATCGTCGCCGTGCCGAATTACGGCGGCGGCGATCTTCTCGAAATCGCGCCGCTGCAGAAGGGCCCGACGGCATTGCTGCCGTTCGTGAAAGCCTTCGTGCCGCATGTTGATCTCGCGCAAAAATGCGTGACGGTCGTTACGCCCGAAGATTTCTTCGAGCCCGCCAGACCGCAGGGCGAGGACGAGGCATGAGCTTCAAGGCGACGATCTTAACCCTGTATCCCGAAATGTTTCCGGGCCCGCTCGGCATTTCGCTCTCAGGCGATGGGTTGGAGCGCGGCCTGTGGAGTCTCGAGGCTCGCAACATCCGCGATCATGGCATAGGCCGTCACAAGAACGTGGACGATACGCCTGCCGGTGGCGGGGTCGGTATGGTGCTGCGCTGCGACGTGCTCGCCGCCGCCATCGACGATGCCGTTCAGCCCGGCGATCCGCGCCCGAAACTTCTCATGACGCCGCGCGGCAAGCCGCTGACGCAGGCCCGCGTGCGCGACCTCGCGGCGGGTCCCGGCGTCGTCATCATCTGTGGCCGTTTCGAGGGCGTGGACGAGCGGGTGATCGAAGGCCGCGACCTCGAAGAGGTCTCCATCGGCGATTACGTGCTCTCCGGCGGCGAGATGGCGGCGATGGTCGTGCTCGATGCCTGCGTGCGTCTCATCCCCGGCGTGATGGGCAAGGAGGCCTCCGGCTTTGAGGAAAGCTTCGAGACGAACCTTCTCGAATATCCGCAATACACAAGGCCTCGCGAATGGGAGGGGCGGCCCCTTCCCGACGTTCTTCTCTCCGGCAACCATGCCGCCATCGAGAAATGGCGGCGGGAGGAGGCCGAGCGGATCACGCGGGAGAGAAGGCCGGATTTGCTGGGCCGCTGAGCCTTCTGTCATCCCGGGGCCGCGCTAGCGGAACCCGGGATCGTCAGCAGAACATAGCGCTCCTCGGCGAGCGATCCGGATCACCTCCGGCGTCCCGGACACGCGCGGAACCGCACCGCTCGACAACCCTTCAAAAACCCTGTATAGCCGCCGCCTCAACTTAAAACAGGACGCCGAAATCCAGTAAGGCTCAGGCTTCGCCCGAGACCTTGCAACGGCAGGAGTTCAAAATGAACATCATTCAGCAGATCGAAAAAGAGCAGATCGAGAAGCTCGGCAAGTCGATTCCCGAGTTTCAGCCCGGCGATACCGTCATCGTCAACGTGAAGGTCAAGGAAGGCGAGCGCTCCCGCGTGCAGGCCTATGAAGGCGTCTGCATCGCCCGTTCCGGCGGCGGCCTCCATGAGAGCTTCACGGTCCGCAAGATTTCCTACGGTGAGGGCGTGGAGCGCGTGTTCCCGGTCTACTCGCCGATGATCGACTCCATCAAGGTCGTTCGCCGTGGCGCCGTGCGCCGCGCCAAGCTCTATTACCTGCGCGACCGTCGCGGCAAGTCCGCCCGTATCGCCGAGCGCGCCGAGAAGGCCACCGCCGCCGAGTAAGCTGCTCGGTCAGCGTCGAAGCTTCGAAAGCGCGGTTCCGGCCGCGCTTTTTTGCATCGGGACATCGTCGATGGAAAACGAGAAGCCTGGCCCGTACGACAAAGGGGTCCTCAGGAAAATCCACGGGAGCTCCGAGGAAACGGTAGCCCTAATGTTTCTCGGATGGTTGATCCCCTGGCCTTGGATGAGGATGGCCGTTCAGGCCGTTTTCATCCTTGTCATGCTCGGCATGTTCTTCCTGTGGCTCATGCGCTTCTCATCCGACCTCATGAAATTGGTGGATGGGATTCGAGGCTTTTTCTAGGACTTCCGAAAAAGCCGAACGCAGAGGCGAACTGACACCTTTCCCCTGACGATAAGTCGGGGTAAAGACCGTTTTGAATAATATCCAACTTCCGGACGCAACAAAATGGCCAAAGCCCGCACCCTCTACGACAAAATCTGGGACGACCATGTCGTCGACCGGCAGGATGACGGGACGTGCCTTCTCTATATTGACCGCCACCTCGTTCACGAAGTGACGAGCCCTCAGGCCTTCGAGGGCCTACGCGTCACGGGCCGTAAGGTTCGCCAGCCGGGCAAGACCCTTGCCGTGGTCGATCACAACGTGCCGACCTCTGACCGTTCGCACGGCATCGAGGATCCCGAATCCGCGACGCAGGTGGCGACGCTTGCGCAGAACGCCAAGGATTTCGGCGTCGAGTATTACAACGAGCTCGACCAGCGTCAGGGCATCGTGCACGTCGTCGGCCCGGAGCAAGGCTTCACGTTGCCGGGCATGACGATCGTGTGCGGCGACAGCCACACCTCGACCCACGGGGCGTTCGGCTCGCTGGCGCACGGCATCGGCACGTCGGAAGTGGAGCACGTTCTGGCGACGCAGACGCTGATCCAGAAGAAGGCCAAGAACTTCCGCGTCACTGTCGACGGCAAGCTGCCGGAAGGCGTGACGGCGAAGGACATCATCCTCTCCATCATCGGCGAAACCGGCACCGCCGGCGGCACCGGCCACGTCATGGAATATGCGGGCGAGGCCATTCGCTCGCTGTCGATGGAAGGCCGCATGACGGTCTGCAACATGGCCATCGAAGGCGGCGCGCGTGCGGGCATGATCGCCCCTGATGAGAAGACCTATGCCTATCTCAAGGACCGTCCGAAATCGCCGAAGGGCGAGGCGTGGGATGCGGCGGTGCGTTATTGGGACTCCTTGCGCACAGACGAAGGCGCGTTCTTCGACACCGAGCTCAAGCTCGACGCCGCGAACCTGCCGCCCATCGTCACCTGGGGCACGAGCCCTGAGGACGTGATCTCGGTCGCCGGCGTGGTGCCGAACCCGGATGACATTCAGGACGAGAACAAGCGTCTCTCCAAGTGGCGCGCGCTCGAATACATGGGCCTGAAGCCCGGCACGAAGATCACCGACATCGCGCTCAACCGCGTGTTCATCGGCTCGTGCACCAACGGCCGCATCGAGGACTTGCGCGCCGTGGCGAAGGTCGTTGAGGGCAGACAGGTTCACGAGGCGGTCAACGCTATGATCGTGCCCGGCTCCGGCATCGTGAAGATGCAGGCAGAGGCCGAAGGGCTCGACAAGATCTTCAAGGCCGCCGGTTTCGACTGGCGCGAACCCGGCTGCTCCATGTGCCTCGCCATGAACGCCGACCGGCTGTCGCCGGGCGAGCGCTGCGCCTCCACCTCGAACCGCAACTTCGAGGGCCGTCAGGGCTTCAAGGGCCGCACGCACCTCGTCTCCCCCGCGATGGCGGCGGCAGCGGCGATTGCGGGCCGGTTCGTGGACATTCGCCAGTGGGCGTAATGTGAATCCGGAGCCGAAGGATCGCGAACAGGAATCCCGTGAAGCGCTTGAGCGCGTCGCGCGGGATTCGGAAACCCTCGGCTCCTCCTCGCTCTCCCGCATGGGCGAGCGCATGCGCGATCATTTCTCCGCGAAGGACGCCATCGGCGATGCGGAAGGCGGCGGCACGGATCCCATCGAATTGTGGGGCCGCCGCATCGGCCGCTCTCTTTCGCTCATCGGCGTCGTGGTGTTGAGCCTGTGGCTTGCCTACCAACTGGGCTTGCTGTGAACATGATCCGCAAGATCATCCCCACGGGAACATTCATCGCATGAGAGACTGGGCGAACTGTCAGGCACCCTCCCTCGATGAGATGGAAGCCCTCGCGCATGATGCGTTCAGGCGCCTGCCGGAAGAGTTCCGTCGGTTGTGCGACGGGGTCGTCATCCGCATCGAGGATTTTCCCGACGACGAGACGTTGCAAGAAATGGGATTCGAGAGCCCCTTCGATCTCCTCGGCCTCTTTCGCGGCATCGGTCTCGCACAAGGGCAGGCCGTGATGCAGACGGGGCAATTCCCCAACATGGTCTGGCTCTACCGCCGCCCGATCCTCGATTACTGGGCGGAGCACGAGGAGACGTTGAGCGATCTCGTCACCCACGTCCTCGTGCACGAAATCGGCCACCATTTCGGCCTCTCCGACGAGGACATGGAAGCCATCGAAGCGGCGGCGGCCTAGCGAACAACCGTTTCCGCTCGTTCTGGTCATGCTCTAAAGATAATCGGGTTCACACTCCGGTGAGTAAGAGCACGTTCCGCCTTAACGGGGGAACGCGAGTCTGTCGGGAGGCGTTTCGTCCTCGAATTCGAAGAGGACGAAACGCCATGCGCAAGATGCATTTTGCCGCTTTGGCGGCGGCTCTTGGGGCGGCCTTCATATTATCGGGGACAGGGCGAGTGGAGGCGCAAGACGGATCGGTCTACCAAAGACCATATGCGCCTCATGCTGTGCGCCCCTACCGTCCGGCTGCTCGCTACCACTACTATAACGGGTACTACTATAGCGGAGTGCCGTATTATGGGCCGGGTCCGTACGATGAGGGTGTGACGGGCGCAATTGGGTCAGGACCGGAATACGGTTTTGCCGAGCCTTATCCGGGCTCTCCCGAACTCTGGCCGCCATGTTTTGAAGGACCGCCTGCCTGCACCGCGGCGGGCTATCCCAATCTTCATTATTACCGGGAAATGGGTCGCTGAGGATCGCGTCTCAGCGGTTGACCCAGTGGGTATCGGCACTGCGTCCCGAGGCGTCAAACTTTCACAAGCCGCACTCGCGTTCCCCACGGGTCGGCGGCTTCGAAACCTTCCGCAACGCTTGAAGCTTGCACGCCCGCTTTCTTCAGGCGTTCTTCCTGCATCGCGAGAAGGTCCGGCGTTTCGATGTTGAGCGAAAACCAGGCAAGGCCGGTGGCTGCTTCGTCGCGTTTGCCGGCTCCCTCGCTTTGCCAGACATTCAGGCCAAGGTGATGGTGGTAGCGTCCTGAGGAGAGGAACGCCGCGCCGTTGCCGCGCCGGGTCGGGTCGAGCCCGATGATGCCGCGATAAAATGCGTCCGCCTGTTCGAGATTGCCGACACGCAGGTGCATGTGGCCGATGCGCAGGCCCTCGGGGGCCTTCGCGTAGTTGCTCACGCGCGGGTCCGTGAGTTGCAGGAGACCGTCCACGTCGAGGTGGTCCGTGCCCATCGTCACCGACCCGGCGTTCCACCGCCAGAGGTCCGGCTCGCGGTCGGAATAGACCTCGACGCCGTTGCCCTCGGGGTCGTCGAGGTAGACCGCCTCGCTGACATGGTGGTCGGCAAAGCCTGTCAGCGGAACGCGGTTTCGCGCCACATGCACGAGCCAGCGCGCGAGGTCCTTGCGGGTCGGCATTAGAAAAGCGGTGTGGTAGAGCCCCGCCGCGCGCGGGGATTCCTCGGCGGCTCCGGCCCGCAATTCGAGGTTCACCAGTGGCACGCCGCCCGCGCCGAGACGGACGCCGCTCGTTGAACGCTCCATCACGGTCAGGCCGATCACGTCGCGGTAGAAATTCGTG
Organism: Microvirga flavescens; assembly: GCF_003290125.1. Lineage (GTDB taxonomy): Bacteria > Pseudomonadota > Alphaproteobacteria > Rhizobiales > Beijerinckiaceae > Microvirga > Microvirga flavescens. Next base: position 466,633 of record NZ_QMKH01000001.1, on the reverse strand, counting down.
GTCGGCTCGATGGCACGAACCTTCAGCGTCACCATGCCGATCCGCATCGGCGTGCGGTTCGCGAAGGTCGGGCCCGCGACGCTGCTCGCCGCCCCTGCCGCCGTTCCCTCGGCCCGGGCCGCAGCGACAGCGGCGACGCTTAAGGAGGAGGCTCCGGCGAGGCTGAGCAGGGTGCGGCGTGTCATGTCGATGGTCATCGCAGAAGCCCTTCCGGTCCGCTGGTCGTTGTCATGGTCACGCTTGCTCTATCCCGCGCCTCGGCGGGCTTGAAGGCCAGGTCAGATCAAGTTTCGGTGAGCCGGACGCTTGAAGAACGGGCCTTGAGGCGTCCTTTCGCATTGCGGGACGAGAGCACAATTTGCTAAGAGGCGGCGACAAGCGAGAAATTCCCGGGGAGGGATGGAAGGTCATGGACAAGTTCACCGTGCTGGAAAGCGTCGCGGCGCCGCTGCGGATCATCAATATCGACACCGATATGATCATCCCGAAGCAGTACCTGAAGACGATCAAGCGCACGGGGCTCGGCACCGGCCTCTTTTCCGAGATGCGCTTCAAGGAAGACGGGTCGGAGAACCCGGATTTCGTGCTCAACAAGCCGGCGTATCGCAACGCCAAGATTCTGGTCGCGGGCGACAACTTTGGCTGTGGCTCCTCGCGTGAGCATGCGCCGTGGGCGCTGCTCGATTTCGGCATCCGCTGCGTGATCTCCACGAGCTTCGCCGACATCTTCTACAACAACTGCTTCAAGAACGGCATTTTGCCGATCACGGTGAGCCCGGAAGACCTCGAGAAGCTCTTCGACGATGCGGATCGCGGCTCGAACGCGACGCTTACCGTCGATCTCGAGGCCCAGGAAATTCGCGGCCCCGACGGCGGCAAGATCCATTTCGATCTCGACCCCTTCCGCAAGCACTGCCTGCTCAACGGCCTCGACGATATCGGCCTCACGATGCAGAAGGCCCCCGCCATCGACAGTTTCGAGAAGAAGCTCGGCGAGCGCGCCTGGGCTTGAATTGCCGCGTCATTCCGGACACCGAAAGGCGATCCGGAATCGTGTGACGAGACGAGCACTTATCCGGTTGAGCGGTCCCGGGCTCCGCTTTGCGGCCCCGGGATGGCAGCTTGAGCGCTGCTTTTCCTTAATCTTAACCAAATTCCCCGCACAGTCGGGGCATGATCCGTTCTTTCTCCTCCCTCGCGCTCGCGGTTGCGGCGCTCAGCATCGCCTCGCCCGCTCTTGCGCAGGCTGATTTCCGTTCGTGCCTATCGAGCCTTCGCGCGCAGGCGGCGGGAAAAGGCATTTCCGGTGCGGCGTTCGACCGCGCCGCGCGCGGCATCGAGCCGGACTTCAAGATTCTCGAACTCATGGACAACCAGCCGGAGTTCAAGACGCCGATCTGGGATTACCTGACCGCGCTCGTGGACGATGAACGCGTGCAGGACGGCAAGGCCGCCATTGGCAAATGGGGCCAGGCGCTCGCCGCCGCCGAGGCGCGCTTCGGGGTCGACCGTTATGCGATCGCGGGCGTGTGGGGCGTCGAATCCAACTTCGGCAAGGATATCGGCGGACGTCCGCTGGTGCAGTCGCTGGCGACGCTCTCCTGCTACGCCTCGCGCCGGCGCGAATACTTCACCGGCGAGTTGATGGCGACGCTCAAGATCGTCGAGGACGGCGATATCGATCCGGCGAACCTGCGCGGCTCCTGGGCTGGGGCCTTCGGCCACACCCAGTTCATGCCCTCGACCTTCCAGCGCCTCGCCGTGGACGGCGATGGCGATGGGCACCGGGACATCATGACGTCCGTTCCCGATGCGCTGGCCTCCACCGCCAACTTCCTCAAGAAGGCGGGTTGGACGAATGGCCTGCCCTGGGGCTATGAGGTGCGCCTGCCTGCAAGCTTCAGCGCCAACCTTCTCGGCCGCAAATCGAAGCGCCCCCTGTCCGCCTGGGCGGGCATGGGCGTCACCCGCATCGATGGACGTCCGCTCTCGGGCGACTATCCGGCAGGCATCATCGCGCCGGCGGGCCTCAACGGTCCCGCCTTCATCGTCACGAAGAATTTCGATGCGGTCTATTCCTACAACGCCGCCGAATCCTACGGCCTCGCCATCGCGCTTCTCGGCGACCGGTTGAAGGGCCTGCCCGGCATCCGCACCGCCTGGCCGACGGACGATCCGCCGCTCTCCCGCGCCGAGCGCCGCGAATTGCAGCGCCTGCTCACGGCGCGCGGCTACGATGTGGGCGAACCGGATGGCAAGATCGGGAGTAAGACCCGCGACGCCATCAAGGACGTGGAGCGCCAGATCGGCCTCGAACAACGCGGCCGCCCCGGTGGGAAGGTTCTTGAAGCGTTGCGCCGGGCGTAGTTTCATGAGCGTCCCTGCCTGAGAGCCAAGGACGAAGAAGCATGGCCTGGAACGTCTATCTGCTGTTTGCCCCGGCCTGCTTTGCCATCAACCTCGCCTTTGGCCCCAACAACCTGTTGTCGGTCACTTACGGCATGCGCTACGGGGTGCGGTCGGCGGCGCTCGCGGCGCTTGGCCGGCTCGTGGCCTTCGCGCTGATGATCCTTCTGACGGCCGTCGGCCTTGGGGCCGTTCTCGCCGCGTCGGAGGTGGCTTTCACGGTCGTGAAATGGGTCGGGGCCGCCTATCTCGTGTGGCTCGGCATCAAGATCCTCCGGACCGCCAGGACCGGCGGGATCGAAGCGAAGGAAGCATCCTCACCGCAGCCGCTCTCAGTTCTCGTCGCGCAGGAATTCTGGACAGCCATCGGTAATCCGAAGGCCATTCTCGTCTTCACGGCCTTCTTTCCGCAATTTCTCGATCTCAACGCCTATGGCGCGAGCTTTCTGGTGATGGGCGCGACCTTCCTTCTTCTCGAGGTCGTCGCCGTCGTTCTCTACGCCCTGCTCGGGCGGCGTCTCGGCGCGCTGGCGCGCACCGGTCCGGTGCTGACCTGGTTCAACCGCCTCTCCGGCTCGATCATGATCGCCTTCGGCATCGCGCTCGCCTTCACCAGAAGGCCGGCGTGAGCCCTGCGGAAAACGGCAGACCAGTCGCGCCGTAAAAGTCTTCGAACAGCCAATAACCGGGCCGCGCAGCAAGATCGCTGCGGGGGAGGGTAGAAAGTCAAAAGTGAAGCGTTATGTTATCTCGTACACACTTCACTTTTACCCTATAGATCGGGGCCTCGAATCGATCGCTGCATCGGAGAACACTTAATGCCGACCAATCACGTCATCAGCACGGCCAACTCCATCAACGTCACCGGGCGCAACGGCCTTGAAATGGCCGACGGCGATACCCTGTGGCTCGATGACGGCGGATCGATCCGGGTGGGGGACACGACCCATTACGGCGTCAATGTTGCCGCCGGAAATGTCCGGATGAATATCGACGGCATTGTCGATGCCTATCTCGGCGCGCTCCAGTTCTTTGGGACCACCAGCGCGACCATCAACATCGGCCGCACCGGAAAGCTCAATTCGGCTTCCCCCATCTCAGGCACAATCGAGTTCGGCGCCACGGCTGGTCTTCTGATCATCAACAATTACGGCAGCATCGCCATGACGGGAACGGGCGCGGCGATCGCGACAACCGGCGTGCTGCAGCTTTTCAACGCCGGTCTGATCACCGGGGCCGCGAACCTGACCGCCATCTATGGAAGCGATCGGGACGACATCATCAATAATGCCGGACGGATCCAGGGCCACATCGAGTTCGGCCTCGGCAACGACATTTATTACGGCGCGGGTGGCACGGTCGAGGGAACCGTGCGCATGGGCGCGGGCAACGACCGCTTCTACGGCGGAACGGCGGACGAATCCGTCGACCTGGGCGCAGGTGACGATTTCGTCGATGGCGGCGCAGGTCTGGACACGCTCGTCGTCAGCAATCTCGGGCCTGTGACGATCAATCTCGCCCTCACCGGTCCCCAGGACACGGGGCAGGGCATCAAGACCATCGTCAACGTGGAGAATGTCACCGGTTTCAATGCCAACGACACGCTGATCGGTAATGGCGAAGCCAACCGGCTCGATGGTCGCGACGGCAACGACACCCTCGATGGCGGCGGCGGAAACGACACGCTGGTGGCGGGGTACGGCGACGACAGCCTCATCGGCGGCGACGGCTACGACATCGTGGTCTTCGATGGCGCAAGATCGGCTGTCTACGCCAACATGGCGAACTCCACTGACGCGAACAACACCTTCGGCGCGGATGTTTACGTCGGCATCGAGGCCTTGCAGGGCAGTCAGTATGCCGACCATTTCATCGGCGATGCCGCCGGCACCGCCTTCTTCGGCATGGCGGGCGACGACCAGCTGGAGGGTGGCGCGGGCGACGATACGCTTGACGGCGGCGCGGGTGCCGACCGTCTTTACGGCAACGCCGGCAACGATACCTTTTTTGTCGATCAGGCCGATACGGTTATCGAGGCCGCGAATGAAGGTATCGACACAATCATCGCCGGGTTTTCCTACGCGCTCGGAAGCCATCTCGAAAATCTGGTAGTGACGGGCGAAGGCGCGTTCACGCTCACGGGCAACACGCTCGACAATACGCTGACCGGCAATGCCGGAGCGAACACCTTGACCGGCGGCGCAGGCAACGATGTGCTGACGGGTGGCGCTGGTCGCGACACGTTCGTTTTCGATGCCGCCTTGAACAAGAGAACCAATCTCGACCGGATCGTCGACTTCAACGTGAAAGACGACACCATCTGGCTCGACAACAAATACATGCCGAAGCTCGGCAAAGGGACGATCGCGAAACCCGGAAAGCTCGACAAGAAAGCGTTCTGGATCGGCTCAGCGGCCCACGATGCGGATGACCGCATCATCTACGACAGCAAGAAGGGGCTGGTCTATTACGATGCCGACGGCACCGGCCGTATCAAGCCGGTCGAGATCATGAAGATCGCCAAGGGCCTGAAAATGACCGCCGCCGACTTCTTCATCATCTGATGCGCAAGGCCGGGTTCTCCTAACGAACGATGCCGCAACCCTTGCCAAACTCAGGCTTTCGCGCCTAAACGCTTCACCGTCATGACCGGAACAGGACCCGGCCATGACGGTGAAAAATTCGATCGAGGAAACCGCATCATGGCAACGCACAAGCTTCTCCTTCTCCCCGGCGACGGCATCGGCCCGGAGGTGATGAAAGAGGTCGAGAAGCTCATCGGCTGGTTCGCCAAGCGCGGCGTCGGGTTCGAGACCGAGAAGGATCTCGTCGGCGGCGCGGCCTATGACGCCCATAAGGTGGCGATTTCCGAAGATGCCATGAAGCGCGCGCAAGCCGCCGATGCGGTGCTGTTCGGCGCGGTCGGCGGCCCGAAATGGGACGGTGTTCCTTATGCGGCGCGCCCCGAGGCGGGCCTGCTGCGGCTGCGCAAGGATCTCGGCCTCTTCGCGAACCTGCGCCCGGCGATCTGCTATCCGGCGCTCGCCGATTCCTCGACCCTCAAGCGCGAGGTGGTCGAAGGCCTCGACATCCTCATCGTGCGCGAACTGACCGGCGGCGTCTATTTCGGTGAGCCGAAGGAACTCGTGACGCTGGAGGACGGCTCGCAGCGCGCCGTCGATACGCAGCTCTACACCACGGGCGAGATCGAGCGCATCGCCCGCGTCGCCTTCGACCTCGCGAAGAAGCGCCGCAACAAGGTCTCTTCGGCGGAGAAGAGCAACGTCATGAAGACCGGCGTTCTCTGGCGTCAGGTCGTCTCGCGCGTTCACAAGGCCGAGTTTGCCGATGCGCAGCTCGAGCATGTGCTCGCCGACAACGCGGCGATGCAGCTCGTGAAGAACCCGAAGCAGTTCGACGTGCTCGTTACCGACAACCTGTTCGGCGACATTCTCTCCGACATCGCCGCCATGCTCACCGGTTCGCTCGGCATGCTGCCCTCCGCGGCGCTCGGCGCGGAAGATGCGGTGACCGGCAAGCGCAAGGCGATGTACGAACCCGTGCACGGCTCGGCTCCCGACATCACCGGCAAGGGGCTCGCCAATCCGCTGGCGATGATCGGCTCGTTCGGCATGGCGCTGCGCTATTCCTTCGGCCTGACCGAAGAAGCGGACCTTCTGGAGAAGGCGGTGACCAACGTCCTCGCCTCCGGCACCCGCACCAAGGACCTCGCCGCCGCCGGCACGAACGCGGTGAGCACGACGGACATGGGCGATGCCATCGTCAAGGAACTCAACGCCCTGTCCTGACACCCGGCAGGACGATCGGCGCAGGATCGAAGAGCACCCTTCACGGGTGCTCTTTTCATTTCCAGAAAAGATGCGCGGTGGCGCTGCGACGCTCTGTCCTCAGGCGCAGTTTCAGGTTGACGGGCGCGCCGGATCGGCCCATTTCACCGGTGTAGTCGTGCTGCACCGAAGGGGCCGCGACTCGTCAACCAGGAACTTTGAACCCCATGCCAAGCGACAGTCACAGTCGATCGACCGTGCCGTCATCGGCCTTCGCGAACGCCTGATCGCTTGATCGGGCTCACCCGCGACAGGCCGTGACGGCCGGTCGGAACAGAGGTGAGCCCATGATCCTCAACCGTCTATTCAAAGCGCGCCGCAACGAGGCGGCAAATTCCGCATCCGTCGAAGATCGCGACGAGGGATCGGCGCTGGTCATCCTCCTGATGATGGCGCTCGTCTTCGCGCCGATCATCGGCCTGCACATCGCCTATACCGCCTTCAACAGCCCGACCGCTGATTCCGTGCGTCTTGCCCATTCGAAGATCGACGCGGCGCAGCGGTAATCCCGCGCCGCGCTTCTCCGGTTTCGGCTAGAGGGTGGCCGTGTCTCCGTAAAACACGATCAGCCTCCAAACTTCTTCAACGACCGCATGATCGGGGAGAGCAACCGGGTTTCTTGTTCTGCTCATGCCTAGCGAACCGATCCCGTGCTCTCGATGGGCGGCAGCGGCGGGAAGGGATTGCGCGCGCCGATGAAGGGGCCGCCGATGGGATCGGGCAGGACGCCCACGCCGAAACGCTCCTTCTGGCCGATCCAGGGCGGCGAGGTGAGATAGGAGATCTCTCCTTGCGTCGCGTAGCGGTTCAGGGTGCCGACCGGCACGACGGTGCCGGGGTCGAGGAAACTGCGCGGCTTCACCCGCAGGACGAGCGGGCGCTCATGCCGGTTCTGTGCCGAAGCAGTCGCGAGCAGGATGGGCAGGGTGGCGAGAGACGCGATACCGACGAGAACGAGACGACGCATGATCGACCTCCATCGGGGAAAAGTGCAGGCGGTTTTGCCCACTCTCTCCGCAATTGATTCAAGCACCGCTCCGTTGGAAATGTTCCGCTTGTCCGGTGAGGATTAAGGGGGATGGATCGTCATCCATCGCCTGTGCCGGAAGTGTCCGGGTCAAGGCCGCGCTGTCGCTTTTGTGGGACTCGCGAAAGCGGTGTGTGCGCCTGGCGGGCAGAGCCCGATGTGGTTGCGTTCGGCCTGCGCGAAAAGAGTCTTCAGAGCCGCGTTGCCGGCATCGGCAAGGGCGATGCGGTCGATGAAGCAGGCAAGCTGCGCTTCATCGAGGGGCTGTGCCTGCGAGCCGCAGCGCCAGCCGAGAAAGCCGAACCCGGTGGCCTCGTCGCTGAAGCGGAAAGCCTGGCAGCTCTGCTCGGTGCGGTCGACGAGGGTGATGGCTGCCATCTCCATCGGTCCGAACTTCGTGACGATGGTCTCGCTTGGTGCGTTGCGCGTCACGGACAGGCTCGCCTCCGCCGCGCGGCGCACGAGGTCGAGATAGAGCGTGCGGCGCGGCTCCTGCACGTTGGTGGTGAAGGTAAGGCGCGCATAGCCGGATTCGCCAGGCTGGCCGAAGGTCAGCGTGTCCGCGCGCCCGCCCGAGCTGTGGCGGCGCGCCTCGAACACGCTCGGCGCAGCTTTATCGAGGGCGAAGATGGAGTTCGGCCTGTCGATGGCGGCCCAAGCCGGAGCGGGAGCCGTCAACGTCGCCACCGGAATCTCGCGCGGGCCTTGCAGCACCTCCTGCTGTTCGACGCGATCCTCCCGCTTCGCCAGATGGACGAGACCGGCGACGATCACGCCGGAAAGGATCAGCATGCGCAGCCACGGCCATTCCCGGCGCGTGCGCGTGCGCGCACGCGGTCGCTCGTCCTCGATGAGGTCGAACGTGTCGTCATCCCAGTGGGACAGGGCCTTCGGCATGCCGGTCACGGTCTCCGGATTTCTTTTCCGGGTGTTGTTCTACCGTAGCACTGGCCTGGGATCGAAAACTTCTGGTAAGCAACGTGAATCAAAGGTTACCGCGAAAAAGTCGCCCGCATGTCCGATCTTCAGATTCGCCTCGCCGAAGAGCAGGACGCGCCCGCCGTCGCGGCCCTGATCCGCGCCCTGGACCTGCACTATGTCGGGCCCGATGTGGCCCAACCCCTCGAGCCGACGCACGACATGGTGGCGCGCAGCATGGATGAGCGAGAGGGCACCCGTTATGCGCTCGCCTTCCGCGAGGGCCGCGCGGTCGGCCTTGCCTGTTTTGCCCTGTTGCGGCCCGGCTTCAAGTTGTCGGGGCTGATGTTCGTGAAGGAGCTCTTCGTGGACGAAAGCGCGCGCGGGCAGGCGGTGGGTGCGGCCATGATGGAATGGCTCGCGGCCTATGCCCGCCAGCGCGGCATCACCCGCATCGACCTCACCACGGATGCTGGCAATCGCGGCGCGCGAGCCTTCTACGAGCGGCTTGGCGGAAGGCGGATGGACAAGGTGTTCTACCGCTTCGATCTGTCGAAGCCCGTGCTGGGCCAGGAGTGACGATACGCTGAATTCGGCCGGGCCAAGAATTTCAGCCAAGGCAAGAATTCAGCCAAGGGACGACAAGAGATCCCTTGACGCGGCAAACTCTTTGGTGTGTTTCTGAAAACCTAGGTTTTGCGCGAAGCAGGCCCAGGACTGGACGATGGCAATGACGATGCTCACGCAGACGACGAGCAAAACGAAAACCGTCACGACGGCCGTGAAAACGGCCGAGTAGCCTCGTCGTCCCCGGTCCTCTCTCCCGTCGGGGCGAGAGGCGACACCCTAATAGGGTTTTCAAGTTTTCCGGGGAGAGCGCGAACAGGAGAAGTCACATGGGTTACAAGGTCGCCGTCGTCGGCGCGACAGGCAATGTAGGCCGCGAGATGCTCGCCATTCTGGCGGAGCGAGCCTTCCCGGTGGATGAAGTGGTGGCGCTGGCCTCGCGCCGCAGCCAGGGCACGGAAGTGTCCTTCGGCGACAAGACGCTGACGGTCAAGACGCTCGACACCTACGACTTCTCCGATGTCGACCTGTGCCTCATGTCGGCGGGCGGTGAGATCTCCAAGGAATGGTCGCCGAAGATCGCCGCGAAGGGCGTCATCGTTATCGATAATTCCTCCGCCTGGCGCTACGACGCTGACGTGCCGCTCGTCGTTCCGGAAGTGAACGCGGAAGCCGTGCGCGGGGCGAAGAAGGGCATCATCGCCAACCCCAACTGCTCCACCGCCCAGCTCGTCGTGGCGCTGAAGCCCCTGCACGACCAAGCCACCATCAAGCGCGTCGTCGTCGCGACTTACCAATCGGTGTCCGGCGCGGGCAAGGACGGCATGGACGAGCTCGACCGCCAGACCAAGGCGCTCTACTCGCTGCAGGATGTGGTCGAGAAGAAATTCCCCAAGCGCATCGCCTTCAACGTGATCCCCCACATCGACGTGTTCATGGAGGATGGGTTCACGAAGGAAGAGTGGAAGATGATGGCGGAGACGAAGAAGATCCTCGATCCCAAGATCAAGCTCACCGCCACTTGCGTGCGCGTGCCGGTCTTCATCGGCCATTCGGAAGCGGTGAACGTGGAATTCGAGAAGCCGATCACGGCGGACGAGGCCCGCGACATCCTGCGCTCCGCACCCGGCGTCATGGTGGTCGATAAGCGCGAGCCCGGCGGCTACATCACCCCGCACGAAGCGGCGGGCGAAGACGCGACCTACATCTCCCGCATCCGCGAGGACATCACGGTCGAGAACGGCCTCGCCTTCTGGTGCGTCTCCGACAATCTGCGCAAGGGCGCGGCGCTGAACGCGATTCAGATCGCCGAAGCGATGGTCAATCGCGGGCTCCTGCCGTCGAAGAAGAAGGCGGCTTAAGAGAGGTTTTCAAAGAAAAGGCCGCCTCGGAAAGCGGCCTTTTTCTGTTGAAAGTTGAGGCCAAAAATGCCGCTCTACACTTTCGTGATGTCCTACAAAGGCAGAACGGCTGTCTATCAGCACCGGAAAAGCAACTTCAAAGGTTGGCTTTCTCAAGTCATTGCAGCAGGGTTCCCAGATTTGGCAAAGGACAAAGCTTTTACAACAATCCGGTTAGGTGAGCCCGAAGCAATACCGAATGTTGCCCATGTATGGCGCTTCTCTGTCAAATTGGCAGAGGGAGAACTGATGGTTCACGTAGTCGAAACTAAGAACTAAAGGGCGGGCTGGCGATCAACCTCCCGCATCCCGCGAGCTGAACATCGAAATCCGCTCCGGCATGTCCTCCACCGCCGGCTTGAACGCGCCGGTCTCAGGATCGCGCACCATGAGCACGCCTGTGGCGACGCCGAAATAAGCGCCGTGCAGTTGCAGCTTGCCGCGTTCGACGAGAATGCGCACGCACGGAAACGTCATCAGGTTCTGCAGACTGTTCTCGATGGCGGCGAGTTCGAGCTTTGCCTGATATTCGGCCATGTCACCGGTACGCGGGCCGATGCGTTCGGCGGCGGGAGCGACGAGGTTCATCCAGCGGCCAATGAAATCGCCGGGTGAGAGCGGCGCGGTATCGTCTGCGAAAGCCCGGATGCCGCCGCAGCGCGCATGACCCATGACGACGATGTGCTTCACGCGCAGCGCCTGCACGGCGAATTCCAGCGCCGCCGACGTGCCGTGATAATCGCCGCCCGTCTCATAGGGCGGCACGAGATTGGCGACGTTGCGCACCACGAACAATTCGCCGGGGCTCGCATCGAAGATCGCCTCCGGCGAAACGCGGCTGTCGCAGCAGCCGATGACCATGATCTCGGGAGATTGCCCCTGTTCCGCAAGTTTTTCATATCGGTTCTTCTCGCGAGCGAAACGCTCACTGAGAAAAGCGCGATAGCCCTCGGTCAAACGGGTGGGAAACATGGGGCCGCCTCCTTGTATCTTTTATAGAGCGGTGTCGTCACGAAGCGGTATCTTGCGCCAGCTTCGCCAATTCCACATTGGCCCCGCAGAGCAGCACGCCGACCCGCTCACCGGCCTGGGGCTTATAGGCTCCCGAGACGAGCGCGGCCAGAGCGGTTGCGCCGCCGGGTTCGCTGGCGATGCGCCAATCCCGCCAGAGCAGAGCCTGCGTCTGCCGGATGGCCTCGTCGGTGACGAGCGCGACGTGGTTCACCGCTTCGCGGCAGATGGAATAGACGAGATCGCCGGTGTTGCGCGCGCCGAGCGAATCGGCGGCGAGCGAATTCACCTCCACATCGACGGGGCGGCCTGCTTCCAAACTCGCGTGGAGCGCGCGCGATCCCTCCGGCTCGACGCCAACGACCTTCATGCGCCCCGCCCAGTAGCTGGCGACGCCGGAAATCAGCCCGCCGCCACCCACGGCGACGAGCACCGTGTCGAGGGGCGCGCCGTCCTCTTCCCATTCCAGCGCCACGGTGCCTTGGCCCGCGATGGTTGCCTCGGCAGCGAAGGGGTGAATGCGCAGCGCGCCGCTCTCGGCCACATAGCGGTCGCAAGCCTCCTGCGCATCCGCATAACGCGCGCCGCCGATGACGACCTCCGCGCCGTGCGAGCGGATGACCGCGATCTTCGCGGGGCTCGAAATCTCCGGCACGAAAATGCGCGCCTTCACGCCGAGCCGGCGCGCCGCATAGGCCACCGCTGCGCCGTGATTGCCGCCTGACGCCGCCGCGACGCCCGCCTCGGGGACCGTGCTCGAGAGAATGTTGTTGAACGCGCCGCGCGCCTTGAAGGAGCCGGAATGCTGCAGGTATTCGAGCTTCAGGCTCACCGGCCCCTCATGCCCGAAGGCCCCCGGCAGCGTCCAGACCGGCGTGCGCCGGATATGGGGCGCGATGCGGGCATGGGCGGCTTCGATGTCGGCGCGGGAGACGATGGGCATTTCGGCTTGCTCCTCAAGGGTCCAGATGGCGACGGGCAGGCCGTGAGTATCGCGATCCGGCGGCGAAGGAAATGACCGTCCGTCGCCTTTCGCGATGTCCCGCGCCACCGCCAGCGCCGCCATCGCGTCGAGAAGATCGTCGGCCTCGGCCCCGCCGAAGGGGCGCGCATCGATCAAATGAGAAGGCAATCCGGCGCGGGCGAGAAGGCTGCGTCTTAAGGCGAGCCCCGGCCCATAGGGGCGATTCTTCACCTTCTTCGGCTCGTGGAGAGCCTTGCCGCCGTTGAGGGACCAGAAGGCAAGCTCGGGATGAACCTCGTAAATTCGCGCGGCAAGGTCCGGCTGGGCACGCAGCAGGGCATCGATCTCGCGGATCTTGGGGAAAATCATGAAGCCCTGCTTCGAGACCTTGCGGGAGGGCGTCGAGGTCGCGGCGGCGAGGGCGCAGGCCTGCGCGAAGCTTTCCGCATGGACCGCTGGGCGCGAGGGGATGGAGAAGACGGAGGACTGTCGCAGTCCGAGGAGGGGCCTGACGAGTTGCTCCGGCCGCCGCCCCGGTCCGTCGATGGCCTCCGGCAGGCCGATGGGCATATCGACGGCGATGATGCCATCTGCCTCGGGCATTGCGAGCAGAGCCTCGAATGTCGGTGCGATGTGAAAGCGCGTGGAGGACGGTTCACCCAGCTTCATGAAGGCTGCAATCCAGCCCGACTGGCACCCGTCCACGCCTGCGATCCACATCTTGCGCCTCTCCCAGACCTTCTTCCCGGTTGGCTTGCGTCGCTCCGGCCTTATTAATTGTCAAATCAGAGCAGCGAGAAACAGCATGGCCGAAATCCGCCCCCGCCGTAGCGTTCTTTACATGCCGGGCTCCAATGCCCGCGCGCTCGAAAAGGCGCGGACGCTGCCCACCGACACGCTGATCTTCGATCTGGAGGACGCCGTCGCGCCTGAGGCGAAGGAAACGGCACGCGCCCAGGTTATCGCAGCGCTGGAGGCGGGTGGGTTCGGCCCGCGCGAGCGGGTCGTGCGCATCAACGCCATCGATACGCCCTGGGGCGAGGCCGATCTCGGGGCGGTGGCGAAGGCCGCGCCGGATGCGATCCTCGTGCCCAAGGTGTCGTCCGCGGAGGCGATTGCCGCCATCGGCCTTCGCCTGCGGCGGCTCGGCCTGTCGGAGACGACGACGCTCTGGGCGATGATCGAGACGCCGCTCGCCATCCTGAACGTTGCGGACATCGCCAGCACCGCGCTCGACGCGGATACGCGGCTTGAATGCTTCGTGCTCGGCACGAACGATCTGGCGAAAGAGACGCGCGCGCGGCTCGTCCCCGGCCGTGCGCCGATGCTGCCCTGGCTGATGACGACCCTCGCCGCCGCCCGCGCCTACGATCTCGACGTCATCGACGGCGTCTACAACGATCTTGCAGACGAAAGCGGATTCAAAGCCGAATGCGAACAGGGCCGCGATCTCGGCTTCGACGGCAAGACGCTGATCCACCCGAACCAGATCGCCATCGCGAACGAAATCTTCGCACCCAGCTCCGAAGAGATCGCGCGCGCAAAAATCATCGCGCAGGCGTTCGAGCGCCCCGAAAACGCGAACAAGGGCGCCATCGCCATCGAAGGCCGCATGGTCGAGCGGCTCCACGCGGACATGGCGCGGCGGACATTGGCGCTGGCGGAGGCGATTTCCGCGAGCGCAGCGAATTTCGAGTAAGGCGAAAACGACTCAAGGCAGCGTTGGTTGAACGACCGCTTTCGCATAAATCTCGCGGTTGATCTCAAGGATCTCGACGCAGAGCTGGATGTGAGTGTCCGGTGAGCTCGGGTATATGCTCTTGAGCTCCTCGAGCAGCATCATGGACAGAGACTTTTTTATATCGGGAGTCCTGCCGCTCATGAGTGAGAGCTTTGCATGAACGAAAGCTCTTTTGTTGGGTGCCGTGCCGATGACGAAGTGGTCCAACGCGACCGCACGGCTTTTGATGTCGATCTCATCAAAATGTCCGGAGCCAGCAAGCGCCTTGTTCAACTGCAGCAAAGCTGCCTCTTCATCAAAACCGCGCAGGTTCTTTGTGTATTCCAACTTCAGATGCGGCATGCGTTTCGATTTTCTCGTGAAAGCTCGTCGATGGCGTGACCCGGAAACGCAGGGTTCCAGATTCGAGTACCGGCTTCGCGCTCTTATTCCGTCAGCGGCCGCGCTTCTTCCGGCAGCATGATCGGAATGCCGTCGCGGATCGGGTAGGCGAGCTTGGCCTGACGGCTGATGAGTTCCTGCTTCTGCGCATCGTAGTCGAGGGAAGCTTTCGTCAGTGGGCAGACCAGAAGTTCGAGGAGCTTGGGATCGACGCGGGTCGCCTCAACGGGCAGGGCTGTTTCGTTGGTCATGGCCGTTTCCTGGATTCCGCAAGATCTAAGGCGAGAAACCGGGTTCCCGCTTGTTCTGATCATGCTCTATTGAAGGGTCGTATCGGAACCGCTGCCGCCACGGGCAAGCTCGATTTCGGTGAGGGCGATCAGAACTTCCGCGCGCGTTTTGAGGTCGGGCGCTTCGAGCAGCGCCTGCTTCTCGCGCGGGCCGAACGGGCTCATCATGCACAGCGCGTTGACGAGCGCCTCGTTCGGCGCTTCCTCGATGCCTTTCCAGTCCACGCGTACGTCGGCGGCTTCGACGAAATCGCGCAAGGCTCTCACGACACCGGCGCGGTCCACCTCAGTTTCGCCGGCCCGGGCGATGAAGTCGCTGGCGAAGGGTTCGAAATCGACCTGGCATTGCCGGAAAGGCGTCGTCGTCAGAAGCTCTTCCTCGATGTGAAAACGCGCGACGCCGACAAGCGTGATGAGATAGCGCCCGTCACCGGTTTCCGCGAATTGCGTGATCCGTCCCGCGCAGCCGATGTTGAAGAGCCGGGGCGTCGCCGCCGGGCCGGCGCGGTCCGGATCGGGCTGCACCATGCCGATCAGGCGGTCTCCCCGCAAAGCTTCATCGACCATCGCCAGATAGCGAGGCTCGAAGATGTTGAGCGGCATTTGGCCACGCGGCAGAAGCAGGGCGCCGGTGAGCGGGAAGACGGGAATGGTCGCCGGGCAATCCTGCGGACAACGATACACCACGTTCAGGCCCATGCCGGACGCTCCTGGCTGGATAATCGGCGTCAGGCAAACAGAAGCGAGGACAACCGCCGCCGTCCGGCAACCGTCATCTCGTCCGTGGGGCCCCAGGCCTCGAAGAACTGGACGAGTTGCTTGCGCGCACCGTCTTCGTTCCAATTGCGGTCGCGGCGGACGATTTCAAGAAGCTGATCGACGGCTTCTTCCTGCCGCCCGCGTGCATTGAGCGCGAGCGCCAGATCGAAGCGGGCCTGGTGGTCGAGCGGGTTGGCCTCGACGCGTCGCGACAACTCAGCGACGTCGCCGAGGGATTCCGCCTGCTCGGCGAGCTCGATGGCTGCGCGCGCGCCGGCAATCGCCGGATCATTGGCCTTGGCCTCGGGGGCCATGCTCAGAAAGCGCTTCGCGCCTTCGAGGTCATTCAGGGAAACGTGCAGCTTCACGAGGGCCGCGAGAGCGGCGACATTGTCGGGCTCCTGCGCGAGCACCGCCGCATAAAGCTCGGCGGCTCCGGCGGCATCGCCGTCCGCCACGGCGCTGTCGGCCTCCTGCAAAAGCTCATCGATGGCGCTCGGGCCGATGGGGCCAACGAGGCGCTCGATGAAGCCCTTGATCTGGCCCTCGGGCAGCGCGCCCATGAAGCCGTCCACCGGCTGGCCGCGCTGGAAGGCGAACACGGCGGGAATGGATTGCACGCCGAGCTGCCCCGCGATCTGCGGATGCTCGTCGATATTCATCTTCACGAGCTTCACCTTGCCGCCGGCGGCGCGCACCGCCTTTTCCAGAACGGGGGTGAGCTGCTTACACGGGCCGCACCAGGGGGCCCAGAAATCGACCAGGACCGGCTGCTTCAGCGATTCGGTCAGGACGTCCTGGCGAAAGTCCGCCGTGGTGGTGTCCTTGATGAGATCGTCGGCGGGGTTACCGTTCGGGAGCGTTCCGGGTGCGGTGTCGGCGAGCATGTCGTCCCTCGAAAGGTCGGAGAAATCGGTTTCATCCCTCAAATGGGATTTTAAGGCGCGTTTGGCAATTCCACCGCCGGCTCGGGCAGGCGCAGGATGATCGGCTCATGCCCCGTGGCGCGCAGGAACTTGACGAGATCCTCGCGGGATATGCCCGTCGTCATGGAATTCACCAGGGGGTGAAAGTTCACCCGCTTGTGCTCCATGAGGTTGGCGTCGAGAATCATGGTGACCCGGCCCTCGACGTCGTTGGCGACGGCAAAAGGGGTCACCGAACCGGGTTCGACTCCCAAAACCTCGCGCAGCTGATCGGCCGAGCCGAAGGAGAGGCGGCCCGAAGCGCCGAGCGCCTCGTGGGTCCGCTTCAGGTCGATGGCGGTGGCGTGCTCGGCGGTGATCAGGAACAGGCGGCCCTTCTTGTCTTTCACGAAGAGGTTCTTGGAATGGGCGCCGGGAATGCGTGCCTTGACCGGGGCCGATTCGGCCACCGTGAAGACGGGTTCATGCTCCACCGTCTCGGAAGGGATTCCAAGCGCGGCGAGCTTGTCCAGCAACTGCTTCGGCGTGAGGTGCGGCAAGGCCGGAACTCCCATTCGGCGTCTCCCTTGGCGCTTTGGCTTCTAAAGATCTCGTTTCCTGCCCTCAAGCGGTCGTTTCGTAAATCTCGGAAAATTCGAAACGGACCCTCTTGCAATGTGAATCGTTTTGGGGCACATGAGCGGCCTCGCAACGGCGCAGCGCGCCGCGGAGCGCGGGTGTAGCTCAGGGGTAGAGCACAACCTTGCCAAGGTTGGGGTCGAGGGTTCGAATCCCTTCGCCCGCTCCAATTTTCTCAACAAAATTGGCAGCGATCACAAAAACGGCCTTCGGGCCGTTTTTTGTTTCGCGACTTGCTATGCCCCTTCAATAGCCAGACTGTCACGCCACGACCCGCAGCACCGTCGTGATCGGTGTGCTGCGTTTCAGGGTTTTCGTCACGGGCGTCTTCTCGGCGATTTCGAGGAGGCGGCTTTGCCGGTCCGGGTCCAGGGCCTCGCTCAAAGTCACCTCTCTCGTGATGCTCTCGTTGCCGGCCTCGTCGCGCGCGAAGCGGGTGTCGACGGCGATCTGGCCTAAATCCCAGCCCTTGCGGTCGGCATACATCCGCAGGGTGATCGCGGTGCAGGCGGCAAGGCCCGAGAGCAGCAATTCGTAAGGAGAGGGCCCCGTATCCGTGCCGCCGAGGCTTTGCGCCTCGTCGGCGGTGAGATGGTGCGTACGGGCGCGGATTTCGGTCGCGTATCCGGCCGTGCTGACGAGATGGACGGTGGCCATGCGGTTTCCTTGCTGGAGGCGGATCAGGCTTCTGGAAGCGGGATGAATTCGGTCTCATGGGGCACATGGGCGAAGCGGCCTGTCTTCCAGTCCTCCTTCGCTTGCTCGATGCGCTCCTTTCGCGACGACACGAAATTCCACCAGATGTGGCGCGGGCCTTCCAGCGCCGTCCCACCGAGGAACATCATGCGTGTCGGTTTCACCGCGCGCACGGTGATGCGGTCGCCGGGACGGAAGATCAGCAGGCGCGGGCCCTCGAAACGCTCGCCCGCGATTTCCACCTCGCCCTCGACCACGTAGATCGCGCGCTCTTCGTAGTCAGCATCGAGAGGCGCGCTCAGGCCCGCGGCGAGGGACACTTCCACGTAGAACCAGTCCGAGACCATCTCGACCGGGGCTTTGACGCCGAAGGACGAGCCCGCGATTACACGGGCCGTGACGCCTTTATCTTCAACGACCGGCAGGCTCTCGGCGGAAAAATGCTGGAAGGAGGGGGCGATCTCCTCCCTGTCGGCCGGCAGGGCGATCCAGCTTTGCAGGCCGAGCATGTGCCCGCCATGGCGTTCGGCTTCCGGTGAGCGTTCGGAGTGAGCGATGCCGCGTCCCGCGGTCATCAGGTTCATGGCGCCCGGCGCGATGTCCTGAATATTGCCGTTGCTGTCGCGGTGAGTGATGCGCCCGTCAAAGAGATAGGTCACCGTGGCAAGCCCGATATGCGGGTGCGGGCGCACGTCCATGCCGTGGCCTTCAATGAATTGCACCGGGCCGAAATGATCGAAGAAGATGAAGGGCCCGACCATCTGGCGCTTGCCGTGCGGCAGCGCGCGGCGCACGGAAAAGCCATCGCCGAGGTCGCGCACGCGTGGCACCACCACAAGCTCCAGCGCGTCGCAGGATTTGCGGTCGCCGAGGATCGGGTCTTCGGTGGGAAGCCAACTCATCGCACATCTCCTTATTCCGCTTTTTGTTCGCGAGAGAGAATAGGCATTTCACCCGCCCCGCAAGGCGCATTCGGGAAAACGGCCTTTGCAGGACAAGCTGCTGATTCCAGATGAGCATCAGCAGCCGGTTTGCAAAGGCGAGGGCCCTTTTTTGGAGTATTTCATTGTGGGGCCTCGGCCCTGCATATGATAGAGGCCTTGCCGGTCCGCCGGACGCTGGCGGATCAACCCCGAGAAGGCACGGATCGCACATGGAATTGCCGCCGCTTCTGCGTCAGGGCGTGGACGATGCGCTCGCCGGAACGCCGCTTGCCGATCTCAGCCGGGCGGCGGGGGCGTTGTCGGCCCGCTATCGGGCCGAAGTGCGGGACGGGCGGTTCCATCTCTCCGACGATCTTGCCGCGCGGGCTTATCTCGCGACGCGCCTGCCCGCGACTTACGCGGCGATCCGCGCTGCGATGGAGGCGGTGGCTGAAGGGCGGCCTGATTTTGCACCTGCGTCCCTTCTCGATCTCGGAGCCGGCCCCGGCTCAGCTCTATGGGCTGCCGCCGAATGCTGGCCGCATTTGCAAAACGCTCTCCTGATCGAAGGTAGCGCCGCGATTCGCGCCTGGGGCGAACGGCTCGCCGCTGCGCTCGCCCTGAGTGTCGAATGGCGGGAGGGCGACGTTGCGGGAAACTTGCCCGACTTTGCCCCCCGCGATCTCGTGACGCTCGCTTATGTGCTCGACGAACTGGACCCGCAGGCGCGCGGGCCCCTCATCGACCGTCTCTGGGCCCTGACCGGAGACACGCTTCTCATCGTGGAGCCGGGAACACCCGCCGGGTGGGAGCGGGTCCTTGCCGCCCGCGCGCGGCTCATCGCCTCAGGCGCGCATCTCATCGCGCCCTGTCCCCACGCCTTGGCCTGCCCCCTCGTCGCGCCCGACTGGTGCCATTTCTCCCGCCGCGTGGCGCGTTCTCGCCTGCACCGGCAGGCGAAGGGCGCGGAGGTGCCGTGGGAAGACGAGAAGTTCATCTACATCGCCGCCTCGCGACATCCGGCAGCGCACCTCTCCGCCCGCGTCATCGCACCTCCGAGGGCCGGGAGTGGCCAGGTGCGCTTGAAGCTGTGCCTTGAGAAAGGCGCGGCAGAGGAACGCCTTTACACCAAGCGCGACGGGGCGGCCTTCAAGGCGGCAAGGCGCGCCGATTGGGGCGAGGCTCTTTAAGCGGCCGGTTTGCGGCAAGGTGCGCCCTCGTGGTAACGCCACTGCTTTCAAGGGCATGAGAGCCCATACGAGAGTTTTGACGACGATGGCCGGCAGGAAACCTCTTTTTCGCGGCGACACGCTTCCGCTTCTTGGCCGTCTTTGGCGGGACTGGATGCGTCCGCACGCGAAGACGCTCTTTCTGGTGCTGCTCTTTGTCGCCCTCGTCGCGGCGGCGACCGGGCTTTACCCGGTGCTCATCAAGATGGCCTTCGACGCCTTCACGGCAAAGGATGAAACCGCGATCCGCCTCGCGCCGCTCTTCGTCATTGCCGTCACGTCCGTGAAGGGCTTTTCCCTGCTCGCGCTCACCGTGCTCACCAACAAGGTCGTGACACAGATCGAAGCCGACATGCAGACGGCGCTTTACGGCCATCTCATCGATGCCGATCTCGCGCAGATCTCGCGGGAGAGCCCCGCCGCGCTGACCCAGCGCTTCACCACGGATTTTCTCTTCATCAAGGAGGCGCTGACGCGCCTTTCGACCGTTTTCCTGCGCGAAGTCACCACCATTATCGCGCTGATCGGCGCGATGCTGTGGATTGATCCCGTGCTCACCATCGCCGCTGCCGTCACGGTGCCGTTCATCGCGCATCCCATCGGCAAGATCAGCAAGAAGCTGCGCCGCTTCGCCCTCTCCACGCAGGAGCAGACGGGCCAGATGGCGAGCCACATCACCGAGAGCCTCGCCGGCACGCGCGTCGCCAAGACCTACGCGCTCGAGGGCTACCTCAAGGACAAGGCGGCGCGGACCTTCGATGAGATCCGCAAGCTCAAGATGAAGGCCGCGAACGCGCGCGGGCGTCTCGATCCGCTGCTCGAAGCGGGCGGCGGCTTCGCGGTCGCCGTGGTGTTCATCATCCTCGGCTGGCGCATCACCTCCGGCGGCAGCACGGTGGGGGATTTCTTGAGCTTCGTCTCCGCGCTCATCATGGCGGCGCAGCCCATCCGCGCGCTCGGCAACCTGCATGCCATCGTGCAGGAGGCAGCGGCCTCCCTGCAGCGCACTTTCGCGGTGATGGATGATGCGCCGCAGATCACCGACAAGCCGGGCGCGAAGCCGCTCGTCATGAAAGGCGGCGAGGTTCGCTTCGCGGATGTCGTGTTCCGCTATCGGGACGATGCGACCGCTCTTCGCGGTGTCGACCTTGTCGCCCGTGCGGGCACGACGACGGCGCTCGTCGGTCGCTCGGGCTCGGGTAAGTCCACGCTGCTCTCCCTCGTGCCGCGTCTCTTCGATGTAACGGGCGGCGCGGTTCTCATCGACGGGCAGGACGTGCGCGACGTGACGCTGCGCTCCTTGCGCGCCAACATCGCCGTCGTCAGCCAGGACGTGGTCCTGTTTGACGACACGGTTCGCGCCAACATCGCCTTCGGCCGCCCGGATGCGTCCGAGGAGGATATCGTCGCCGCTGCCAAGGCCGCCGCGGCGCACGATTTCATCGTGAAGCTGCCGGAAGGCTACGACACCATCGTCGGCACGGGAGGCGGGCGTCTCTCCGGTGGTGAGCGCCAACGCGTGTCGCTTGCGCGCGCCTTCCTGAAAAACGCGCCGATCCTGCTGCTCGATGAAGCGACGAGCGCGCTCGATTCGGAATCCGAGCGTCTGGTGCAGGAGGCGATCAAGGTCCTGATGCGTGGGCGCACGACTCTTGTCATCGCGCATCGTCTTTCCACCGTCCGCGATGCCGAGCGCATCGTCGTCATGGAGGAAGGGCGCATCGCCGAAATCGGCTCGCATGAGGATCTCATGGCCGAAACGGGGATCTATGCGCGGCTCAACCGCCTGCAGCTCTCGCAGGACGTCGAACCGGCGGCTTAGAGGCTGATCGTGCCTCTTTGAAACACGATCAGCCTCTCGTTTCCTTTATTGCCGCATGATCCGGGCGAACAACCGGTTTCCACTTGTTCTGATCATGCTCTAGACAGGAAGAGGCTATTCGCGCCGCATCAGCCGGTCGACGAGAATGTTCGACCAGAAGCCCGGCTTGAAGTCCTGCTCCAGCGCCTCCGGATCATAGACCGTTTCGACCCAGGTGAGGAACGGAATGCCCTTGGCCTCGCCCTCGGTGCGGTAGCGCTCGAAGAACGCGTCGAGAATGCCGGTCTTCGAAAAACGGAAATGACCGTAGCGCAGGGACAATTGCCGCAAGGCCTCGTCCACGGACTTGTTCTCGTGAACGATGAGATAGAGCGCCGCGACGAAACCGGCGCGGTCCGCGCCGGACTTGCAGTGCAGGATGACCGGATAGGCGAGGGAATCGAAGAAGTCCTTCGCCGACAGGAGGGTTTCGCGATCCGGCGCGCCGCGCGAGCGCACGATGAACTCGGTCAGTTGAATGCCGAGCCGGTCGCAGGTCTCCTTCTGCAATTGCCACGAGCCGTGCTCGCGTCCGCCGCGAAGGTTGACGATGGTGCGGACCCCCGCCTCCTTCAGGCGCGCGATCTGATAGGGCGCGGGCTGCGCCGAGCGCCAGAGCTTGGCCGTCACCTGATGCTTGTTGAGGTACGCGAGCCGGAACACGCCGTGATCGACCAGCAGCATGTTGGCCCAGGCACGCAGGCGTCCCCCGCCGCTCTCGATGGGGCGGTCCCACCGGGCGATGCGGGCCATGCGCCGGGCATAGCGGGTTTCAGGTTTCAGAAAGCGGTTGATCAAAAGGGGCTCGTAATCGCTGACGACAGGGCCGCCCTTAGCAGGCGAGGCCATGAAGGGCAATGTCGGGGCTCATGGGATGGTTTGCGAGGGAGAATAAAGAACGCGGCCCAGCATGGCTGGACCGCGTGAAATGAAAGGGCAGACCCAACGGCCTGCGATGAACATTTTCATTATGCGTAGATAAGAAAACTTTCGTGAGTCAAAAGCAGAGACTTCGAAAGAACGGCGAACTTCACCGCCGCCGCAGCCCCTGTCCCATCCGGATCGTAAGAAAGTGCGCCGGTGAGATCGTCATAAATGATCCGGTCATCCGCATCGTGAGCCCGCGCTCCGATGAAGAAGGCCGTTTCGCCAAGCACTCCCTTGTCGATCTTCGTGAAGATCGACCGCGCGAGATGAATCGCGTCCTCGCCGGGAGTGAAGTCGACAATTGTGTCGCAATTGGCCGTAGAGCTGGGCTTTTTGTTGAACACGAACGAATCCGTTCCCGTTCCGCCCTTCAGCCGGTCGTTGCCGAGGCCGCCGACGAGCACGTCGTTGCCGCCGCAGCCGCTGAGACTGTCGTTGCCGCCATTGCCGATCAGGACATTGTTCTGCGCGTTGCCGATGAAGGTGTCGCGCCCTTCGCCGCCCGCGAGATTCTCGATGGAGACGAACGTGTCCAGCCCCTGGCCGGTCTGCTGCGGGCCGGTCCTGTTCAGGTTCGCCTTGATGGCGGCGCTGCCCCAGAAATAGGCCGTGTCGGTTCCAGTGCCGCCGTTCAGAAGGTCGTCCCCCGCGCCGCCGTTGAGGGAATCGTTGCCCTTGCCGCCGGAGAGACTGTCATTGCCGGCCTCGCCGAAAAGGGCGTCGCTGCCTTCGAGCCCCTGAAGGGTGTCGTCGCCCAGCCCGCCGTAACGGGCGTCCTTGCCGGCGGTGCCGCCCGGGGCGTCCGCGCCCTCCGTTCCGAACCATGTGTTGAAGCCGGAAGCCGAGGCGCGTCCCCAGGAATCGGGCATGGCCGGACGCAGCGGAAAGATCTGAGGAAGCATTGGTGGCGGCGCGATGGCCGTCGACATCATGTCGACGGCCTCGCCCCCACTTGAATAAAAGAGGTTGACGTCTGGCTCACCGAAAAAGGTGAGAAAATTCTCGTCCACCCCGTCATTATTGCTCATGACGCTCATCGCACTAGCGTTTTACAATTTAACGTGCCGACGTCAGATCTTGAAAATCTTGGCGGCGGCTTATTTTTTGCTACAGCATTACTTTTCGGCATGCAACCTTGTTCCTGTGGGGAAGGTCACGAAACCACATATGACCCATCCAGAAACCGAGCGCGCCATCCAAACGTGTAGGAAGGCGCAGAAAATCAGGAACTTCGAATGGGTCGGTTGCCGCCCTGCGGCCTGTCGTGTAAGGGGTGCCTTTCGACAAAACCCTTCCGGGCGGAAGGGGGCCGCCTCTTTGTGTGTCTGGCCCCGGACCGTTCCGTCCGAGAACAAGAATTCAGGAGAGCGACAATATGTCGTCAACCTTCGACACCGTCGCCGGCATCATTTCCGAAACCGCGGACATCCCGCGCGAGCAGATCACGCCGGAGAGCCACGCGATCGACGATCTCGGCATCGACTCGCTCGCCTTCCTCGACATCGCATTCGCGATCGACAAGGCTTTCGGCATCAAGCTGCCGCTCGAGCAGTGGACGCAGGAAGTCAACGAGGGCAAGGCTCCGGCCGAGGAGTACTTCGTCTTGAAGAACCTCGTCGCCCGCATCGACGCCCTCATCGCCGCCAAGGCGTAAGACCGCCATGCGCCTCGAATATTTCGAGATGATCGACCGCGTCGTGGTTCTGGACCGCGACGCCAGGCGGATCGAGGCGCAGTCCACGGTGCCGATGGAAAGCCCCGTCTTCGAGGGGCATTTCCCCGGGCATCCACTGGTGCCGGGCGTTCTGTTGACGGAAACGATGGCACAGGCCTCGGGCTACCTGATCCTGGGCCTGATGGATTTCACCCACATGCCGTTCCTCATGGCGGTCGACAAGGCGCGGTTCCGCACCTTCGTCGGGCCTGGAACGGTTCTGTCGATCACCGCGACGCTCGAACATGAAGGTTCGGGCTATGCGGTGACGAAGGCGAAGATCGCGGTCGAGGGCAAGCCGATCTGCGATGCGGAGCTGCGCTTCCGCATCATGCCCTTCCCGGCGGATCTCGACGGTCAGATGCGCGCCCAGGCGCGGCGGATCGGTTTGTTGACGGAGGCTTGAGGCATGCGTGAAGTCGTCGTGACGGGCATCGGTCTCGTCTCCTCGGTGGGGGAAGGGGTCGAGGCTCATGTGGCCGCCCTGCAAGGCGGCGCGACGCCCCGCACGGATCTTACGAGCTTCGCGCCCTATCCGGTTCATCCGGTCACGGTTCCGAACTACGACACGCAGATCGCCAAGAAATCCGACCAGCGCCAGATGGAGCCGTGGCAGAAGCTCGGCTGCTATTCCGCGGGCCTTGCCCTCGATGCCGCCCAGGCGAAAGAGGATGCCGCGCTCAAGAGCGCCATGCACCTTGTCGTCGCGGCAGGCGGCGGCGAGCGCGATTATGCGGTGGACGGCCAGATCCTCACCGGTCTGCGCAGCGCCGCAAATCCCGGCGTCTATCTCAACGAACGCCTGATGAGCGATTTGCGCCCGACCCTGTTTCTGGCGCAATTGTCGAACCTGCTCGCGGGCAACATTTCCATCGTCCACGGCGTCACGGGAGCCTCCCGCACCTTCATGGGCGAGGAATCGAGCGGCGTCGATGCGCTTCGCATCGCGCAGGCGCGCATCGCGTCTGGCCAGAACGACATCTTTCTCGTCGGCGGCTCCTACAATGCGGAGCGCCCCGACGCGCTTTTGATCTACGAGATGGGCGGCTTCCTCTGGAAGAAGCCTTTCGCCTCCGTGTGGGATCGACCCGCGCAAGGCGGCGGCATGATCCTCGGCTCGGGCGGTTGCTTCCTCGTGCTCGAATCCCGCGAACATGCCGACAAGCGCGGCGTGAAGCCGCTTGCGGCGATTGCCGGCATTTCCTCCGAGCGCAGCCGCCGTGAGTCCGGCAGCGTGGCGAAGGCCCTGCGCGAGGCTGCGACGCAGCTCGGCGCGAAGCCCGACGTGTTGCTCTCCGGCGCGACCGGCGTGAAGGGCATCACGGAAGAAGAACAGAGCGCGTTGCGTGACATCGCGCCGAACGCCAAGCTCCATGCCACGGCGGATCTTGTCGGCCACACGGTCGAGGCGCAGGCGCCGACAGGCGTGGCGCTCGCCGCCGCCCTGATCGCCAAGGGCGAGGCGCAAGAGGCGCTCGTCACATCCGTCGGCCATTGGCGCGGTGAAGGCGCCATCCGCCTGATGAAAGCTTCTTGAGGAGAACGGCAATGGCGCTTCGCGACAAAAAAGGCCGCCCCCTCGTTGCCGTCACCGGCATGGGCGTCGTCACCTCCATCGGTCAAGGCAAGGATGACACCTGGGCCGCGCTGACGGCGGGCAAGTCCGGCATTCACCGCATCACGCGTTTCCCGACCGAAGGCTTGCGCACGACGATCGCGGGCACCATCGACACCGTTTCCGTCGAACCCTTCTGCGCGCCGATGCTCTCCGAGCGTCTCGCCATGCTCGCTGCCGAGGAGGCGGTGGGGCAATCGGGCCTCAAGCGTGGCGACTTTCCGGGCCCGCTCTTCATCGCGGTGCCGCCGGTCGAAATGGAATGGCCGCAGCGCCAGGCGCTCGCCGAAGCCTCCGGCCAGAACGGCGACGTGACCTATGCCGACCTTCTGAAGGCCGCCTCCACGGGCAAGTTCAAGGCCTGGCACGATCTCTTCATCTTCGGCACGGTCGCCGACCGCGTCGCCGACAGCTTCGGCACCAAGCATTCGCCGATCTCGCTCTCGACCGCCTGCTCATCCGGCGCGACCGCGATCCAGCTCGGCGTCGAGGCGATCCGTCGCGGCGAGACGAAGGCGGCCCTGTGCATCGGCACCGACGGCTCGGTGAACCCGGAATCGCTGGTGCGCTTCTCGCTTCTCTCCGCGCTCTCGACGCAGAACGACGTGCCGGAAGCGGCATCCAAGCCCTTCTCGAAGAACCGCGACGGCTTCGTCATGGGCGAGGGCGGCGCGGCGCTCGTTCTCGAAGACGCGGAAGCGGCGATGGCGCGCGGCGCGAAAATTCTCGGCTACGTGCTCGGCTGCGGCGAAAAAGGCGACGGTTTCCACCGCACCCGTTCGAGCCCGGACGGCGCGCCGGGGATCGCCGCGATCCGCGATGCGCTCGAGGATGCGGGCGTTTCTCCCGATGAGATCGACTACATCAACGCGCACGGCACATCGACGCCGGAAAACGACAAGATGGAAGCCCAGAGCTGCACCGCCGTGTTCGGCGAGCGCATGTCGCAGCTTCCGATCTCCTCCAACAAGTCGATGATCGGCCACACGCTGACGGCGGCGGGCTCGGTGGAAGCGGTGATGTCGCTACTCACCATCGCCAACGGCCGCATTCCGCCGACGATCAACTACACCATCCCCGACCCTGCGATCCCGCTCGACGTGGTGCCCAACGTGGCGCGCGACGCGAAGATCGACCTCGTTTTGTCGAACTCCTTCGGGTTCGGCGGCCAGAACACCTGCCTCGTCCTCGGCGCAGAGCCGAGGTGAACTCAAAGCGGTAATCAATGACCCGTATTCTCGTCACAGGCGGCGGCAAGGGCGTGGGCGCGGCCATCGTGCGCGCGCTGGTCGCGGCCGGCCACGATGTGGATTTCACCTATCGCTCGTCGGGCGATGCCGCGACGGCGCTGGCCGCTGACCTCATGGCCGCGCATCCCGGCCGCAAGGTCGCCGCGCATAGCCTCGACCTTGCCGACAAGGCGGCGCTCGAAGCGTTCTGCGAAAGCCTTGAGGGCGAGGCCTTCTTCGGCTTCGTGCACAATGCCGGCCAGCCCTACGACGCGCTCGCCGCCGTGATGCAGCAGGACAAGGCGGAAGCCGCGATGCAGGTGAATTTCTGGTCGCTGACGCGCATCGCCAAATCCCTCATGCGCGGCATGATCCGCGCCAAGGCGGGCCGCATCGTCGCCATCGGCTCGGTCGCGGCGCTGCAGGGCAATCCCGGCAATGCGGCCTATGCGGCCTCGAAGGGCGCGCTGATCTCCTATTGCCGGACGCTTGCCATCGAGACCGCCAAGCGCGGCGTGACGGTCAACGTCATCGCGCCGGGCTTCATCGACACGGACATGATGGCCCCTTACGCCGCCTATCGCGAGAACATGGAAAAGCAGATCCCGGCGGGCCGCTTCGCGAAACCCGAGGAGATCGCCGGCCTTGCCGTCTTCCTGATGAGCGAACCCGCCGCCTACATGACCGGCACGGTGCTCCCCATCGACGGCGGGCTGACCTCGATGATCGGCGTGCATCGGTGATAATGGCTTTTATCGGACGGTTTTCCTATATAACATGGCTAGGCGATCATGAACAGGATGACGTCGAGCGGCTCACATGTTGGAACAATTTCTTCAAGAATATGGAACCTTAGTTACTTCTATTCTTAGCGTTGTCGCCACAGCTTTGGCTGCAGTAGCCACGTATCGAGCCCCGGTCATTGCCGCAGAGGTCTCTGAAAAAATGCGGAGTGCAAACTCCCGAGAGGAAGAGCGCCGCCGGACGCGACTTCTAGTATTCTTCACGCTTATGCAGGAACGCGCCACAATTGCTTCCCCATTAGCAGTGCAAGCTCTCAATTCTATCGACGCTGTTTTTGACGATTGCAAAGATGTAAGAGAGGCTTGGGCCGATCTTTATCATGCATTCGGCCAAACTAACTCTATACCGTGGCCTCTAGTAGAGGATAAAATCCGGGAATTGCTTCGTACAATGGCAGCAGCATTAGGATTGTCCGCTTCTCTAAAGCGAGACGATTTCTCTAGGACATATTATCCAACAGCTCTTGCTGAAGAGAATTATATCAAAAACCTTGAGCGGGCTGCAGCCAAACAGAGATTAGAGCAATCAATGTTATCACCTGTGGCAAATACTGCTCCTAATTTTGGTGATTCTGCAGCTTAAGTAGAATCTCTTTATTCGAGTTTTCTACGTGATCGATATTGTAGCCGCCGCTTGTCATCCGGCTTTTCGCCCTTTAATTCCGCGCAAACAGCTTTTCCGTCATGGCCGGGCTCGTCCCGGCCATCCACGTCTTGCTCTCGCTAAAGACGCGGATCCCCGGAACAGGTCCGGGGATGACGCCGAAATAGGATTTGACCCATGCGTTCCCTTCAGCTCTTCGGCGACCGTGACCTTCGCATCACCGAGATCGATCCGCCCCCGCCTCCCGGCGCGGGTGAGGTGCAGGTGCGCGTCAAGGCGCTGGCGCTGAATTATCTCGATGTCTGGGGCTTCCGCGGCATGGCGTTCGCCAAGCGCAAGATGCCGCAGGCGGTGGGCGTGGAGGCCTCCGGCGAGATCGCGGCGGTCGGCTCCGGCGTCACCAAGTTCAAGGTCGGCGATAAGGTCACCATGTATGGCGCGGAGACCTGCGGCCATTGCAAGGCCTGCCGCGAGGGCCGCGACAATCTCTGCGAGAACGTCGCAGGGATCATGGGCTTCCACATCGACGGCTTCGCGCGTGAATTGATCAATCGACCCGAGCGGCTGGTGATCCCGGTGCCTTCAAGCGTCTCCTTCGAGGATGCGGCCTGCGCGCCAATCGGCTTCGGTACGGTGCAGCACATGTTGTTCGACAACGCGAAGCTGGAGCCCGGCGAGTCGATCCTCGTCCATGCGGGCGGTTCGGGCATCGGTACGGCGGCGATCAAGATGGCGAAGGCCATCGGCTGCGAGGTCTTCACCACCGTGGGCGACGACGAGAAGGGCGAAAAGGCAAAGGCCCTCGGCGCGGATCACGTCATCAACTACCGCACGGAGCGCTTTGAGGGCGAGGTGCGTCGCCTCACCAAGCGCAAGGGCGTCGACGTGGTGTTCGAGCATGTGGGCGTCGACACCTGGAACGGCTCGCTTCTGTGCCTGAAGCGCGGCGGACGGCTCGTCACCTGCGGCTCGACCTCCGGCATCTCGACGACCATGAACCTGATGCAGCTCTTCCAGCAGCAATACCGGATCTTCGGTTCGTTCGGCTGCAACATGCGCAACATCAGCGAGTCGCTGGAGAAGATGGCGGGCGGCATGACCCCCGTGATCGACTCGGTGTTCACGCTCGATGATTTCCAGAAGGGCCTCGAGCGGCTTGAAAGCCGCAAGGCCTTCGGCAAGATCGTCGTGACGTTCTAAGGGCTGCCGCCGGTGCCTCCTCACAAGCGTTCGCGCAGTCTTCTCTCGCGCTTTGCTGAAACGGTGATGGTGGGGATCGTGCGCGCCGTGTTCGGCTTCGCGCGGTTCATCGGGCCCGAGCGCTCGGCGGCGTTCGGCGCTGCGCTCGCGCGCACCATCGGCCCGCTTCTGCCCGCGCACCGCACGGCGCTCGCCAATATCCGCGCGGTCTATCCCGAGATGCCGGAGAAGGACGTCCGCGCCCTCGCCTTGAGCGCGTGGGACAATCTCGGGCGCGTCGGCGCGGAATATCCGCATCTCGCGGATCTGTTCGATTTCGATCCGGACGCCACCGTTCCGGGGCGGATCGAGGTCGACGGCATCGACCGGTTCGTCGAACTTCGTGACGACGGCAAGCCCGGCATTTTCTTTTCCGCCCATCTCGCCAACTGGGAACTGCCCGCCATCTGCGCGGCGCGCTTCGGGCTCGATGCGACGGCGGTGTTCCGCGCGCCCAACGATCCGGCGGTGGCGCGGGTGCTGCATGAGATCCGCTCCGGCACGATGGGCGGGCTGGAGGCGGCGCGCCAGGGCGCGGCCTTCGCCATGCAGGGAGCACTGGAGAAGGGCAGCCATCTCGGCATGCTCATCGACCAGCACTTCACCCGGGGCGTCCAGGTCAGTTTCATGGGCCGCCCGGCGATGGTGAACCCGATCCTTGGCAAGTTTGCACGCCGGTTCGATTGCCCCGTGCATGGAGTGCGCGTGATCCGCCTGCCGGGCCACCGCTTTCGCCTGCAGCTGACCCCGCCGCTCGATCTCCCGCGCGATCCGGATGGGCAGATCAATGTCGAGGGGGCGATGCAGGCCATGACCTCGGTGGTCGAATCCTGGGTCAGGGAACATCCCGAGCAATGGCTGTGGATGCACCGCCGCTGGCGCGTTCCGGCTCCGCGTCCGGGCGCCTGACGTCGCCTGTTTCGGTCGCGCTCAAGGTAACGTGAGTTTTCTTTAAACGAATTTCGTGTTCCATGGCGGCATGGCACTCCGTTTGAAAGTTCTCCTCGCCCTCGGCCTCGCCGCGCTCGCCCAGTCGGCCGTGGCTGAAACGCCGCGCGCGGTGGTGGAATTGTTCACGAGCCAGGGCTGTGCCTCCTGCCCGCCGGCGGATGCGGTTCTTGCGGATCTCGCGCAGCAGCCGGAGATGATCGCCCTCTCGTTCCCGGTCGATTACTGGGATTATCTCGGCTGGAAGGACACCCTGGCCCAGCCCGCCTTCACCGCGCGCCAGAAGGCCTATGCGCTCTCGCGCAGCGACCGGCAGGTCTTCACGCCGCAAATGGTGGTGAACGGGGTCAAGTCCTGCGTCGGCTCGGACCGGGCGCAGATCGAGCGTTCGATCCAGGCCGCCACCAGCCGCTTCGGTACGCTCGCGGTCGATGTCTCGACCAGCGAGAAGAACGGCATCGTCACCATCGAGATCGGCGAGGCGGCGGCGGGCGCAAGCCCGCGTCAGGCAGAGGTCTGGCTTCTGCCGGTCACCCGCTCGCAGACTGTGCAGGTCGTTCGGGGCGAGAACCGGGGCCGTGCCATGAGCTATGCCAATGTGGTCCGCGATATTCGCAAGCTCGGTCCCTGGACCGGCGAGAAGGCGCGGTTCGAAATTCCCGCCGCCCGCGCAAGGGAAGGCGGCGACGGCTACGTGGTGCTGCTGCAGGCTATCGACGATACGCGCCCGAGCATCATTCTCGGTGCGGCCAAGAGCGAAGGCCTGTAACAGCTGAGAGCCTTCGATCCGCGAGCGCGGATCTTCAGATCACGATCACCCTGTTCGGCAACTCATTCGTCTCGTCGATGCGCGGCGGCGCGTGTTCGGCGAGAATGGCGCCGACGCGTCGCGCGGCGCGGGCGAGCCCTTCGGCTACATGCCCCGCGCCGATGGCGGTGACGAGATCGTGGACGATGTCGTTCCAGACATTCTGATCGATGCGCGCGGCAATGCCGATATCCGCGATGATTTCCGCGAAATGCTCGGCGGCGGAGACATAGATCAGGACGCCCGTGCGCTCGCGCGTGTGCATCAGCCCCCGGCTCTTGAACTCCCGATGCGCGGCTTCATGGGCGCGGGCGTGCTTGACCGCGCGCGGCACCAGCGCGAGCCGCAAACCGGCAAGCGAGAGAACGGCGCTCGTGAGAATGGCGACGCCAAGCTGAATCAGAAAGATGCGCGAGGCGCTGAGACCTGTAAGCCAGATCAGCGGCCAGGGCGTGACAAGGGCCAATAGCAAAGCCCAGATCAGTGGAATCGCGCGGTATCCCGCCGCCCGATCAGTGATGACGATGACGATCTCGCCGGCGGTATGCGCCTCGAGGTCGTGGACGAGCTGCGCGAGGTTGTCCTGCTCCTGTGCCGAGATCATCCCTACCAGCTCCCTGACGCGCCGCCGCCACCGGACGAGCCGCCCCCTCCGGAAAACCCTCCGCCGCCGCCGCCCGACCAGCCACCGCCAGACCATCCACCACCGGACCATCCGCCTCCGGTCGGAATGATCCACGGCCCCGCGCGCCCGCGCCGGATGCCGCGACCGCCGCCGGGGTTGATGGCGCGGATGACGATGATCATCAGGATCACGAACACGATGAACGGCACGATGGATTCGATGTCGCTCGTGTCGTCGCTGCGCACCTGCGCCCGCCGCTGCCATTCCTCCGCATCCCCGGTGAGGATCGAGAGGATTGCATCGGCCCCCGCATCGATGCCGCCGGAAAAATCGCCCTTCTGGAATCGCGGCGCGATGGCGGTGGAGATGATGACCTTGGAAAGCGCATCGGTCAGCGCGCCTTCAAGGCCATAGCCGACCTCGATGCGCACCTTGCGTTCCTTCGGCGCGACGATGAGGAGAACGCCGTTGTTGTTTTTCTTCTGGCCGAGCTGCCAGGCGCGGAACAGGCGGTTCGCGTAATCCTCGATCTCGTAGCCTTCGAGGGAAGGCACGGTCGCGACAACGAGCTGGTCGCTCGTCTTGTCCTCGTGGGCTTTCAGTTTTGCGGCAATGGCGGCGCGCTGGTCGGGTGTGAGGAGATTGGCGGCATCGACCACGCGCCCCGTGAGGGGCGGAAAAGCCTGGGCGATGGCGGCGAGGGGAAGGAAGAGGAGAAAAAGGCAGAGAGCCAACACTCCCACCTTGACCCTCCCCGCAAGGGGGAGAGAAACCGGGCTGTGCCTCATGCCGCCATCTCTCAGAACTTCACCTGCGGCGGCTGCGCAGCACCGGGCGTTGCGGCGAAGGTCTCCATCGGCTTCGCGCTGGGATAGAGGATCGCGGCGATCCAGCGTCCCGGAATGGTCCGCAACTCGGTGTTATAGACCCTCACCGCCTCGATGTAGTCGCGCCGCGCCACCGCGATGCGGTTCTCGGTGCCCTCGAGCTGCGATTGCAGGGCGAGGAAGTTGGCGTTCGACTTCAGGTCCGGATAGCGCTCCACGGTCACGAGCAGCCGGCTCAGGGCCCCGGAGAGCTGGTTCTGCGCGTCCTGAAACTGCTTGAACTTCTCCGGGTCGGTGACGGTGGAGGCATCGACCCTGATCTGGCTCGCCTTGGCTCGGGCCTCCGTGACCTGGGTCAGCACCTCGCGCTCCTGCTGGGCGAAGCCCTTTACGGTTTCGACGAGGTTGGGAATGAGGTCGCTGCGGCGCTGATACTGGTTCTGCACCTCGCTCCAGGCGGATTTGGCATGCTCCTCGAAGGTCGGCACATTGTTGATGCCGCATGCGGACAGCGTGAGGGCGAGCGCCAGCCCGAAGAGAGATGCAATCAATCGTCGGGGAAAGAATTCCGGCATCGTCATCGTCCTCTCATCGCATTGCTGTGGCATTGCGCCGCTCAAGAGATGGGGCAACGATCCCATTTCGCCAAGCGGCAAATCGGGTAGAATGCCTGCAACGGAAGCAATGCTTGCTTCTCTCGGAATGAATCATGACCTTCCTGCCCGATCTCACGACGCTTCTGACCTATTCGCTCGCCTGCACGGTTTTGTTCATCACGCCGGGGCCGGATATGAGCCTCTTTCTCGCCAAGACGATGGCGGGTGGGCGCAAGGCGGGCATGGCCTCCATGCTTGGCGCGATGGCGGGCTGCTGCGTGCATACGCTTCTCGCCGCGCTCGGCCTGTCGGCGCTTCTGGCCGCTTCGGTCACGGCGTTCATGGTGCTGAAGATCGTCGGCGCGCTCTATCTGCTGTGGCTCGCGTTCGATGCGGTGCGGCACGGCTCGGCCCTCAACCTGAAAGACGAGAGCAAGACCGAGGTCTCGATCTGGAAAACCTTCCTCATCGGCGTCGGCATCAACCTGACGAATCCCAAGGTCGTGCTGTTCTTCGTGACCTTCCTGCCGCAATTCGTGCAGGCGGGCGATCCCAACGCCTCGGAAAAGCTCGTCTTCCTCGGGCTCTACTTCATCGCGCTCACCGCGCCGATGGCGGCGGTAATGATTTTGGGTGCGGACAAGGTGATCGCGCTGTTGCGCCGTCGCCCGAAGGTGATGCGCGCTATCGATTATTCCTTCGCGGGCCTCTTCTCGGCCTTTGCCGTGAAGATTCTGGCGGCGACGGCGCGGTAGACGGCACGCCGGATCATCCTTCGAGATGGTGCCTCGCACCTCCTCAGGATGAGGCGGGGTCCCTTCGCATCACGCTCTCCGCTCGCGTCCCGCGATCAGCCAATAGACGAAGCCCGCCACCGCGCCGGTGAGAGCGAGAACGGCGCTCACATGCAGCTCGGCGGGCGTCGCGCTCCGCGCCGAGCCGCGCAGGATGAACGGCACCGCCGCCGTAAGAAGGGCCGTCGCGCCCGCATGCCAGAACACGCTTCGCGCCTTCACCACTTCGCTGACGATGGCGACGAGGAGCGGCGGAAAAACCAGCAGTGTGAAGACAAGCCGCCCCGCGATCGCGAAGGCCTGCCGGATGATCGGCTCCGGATCGTCCGCTGAAAAGATGTCGTTCATCAACGACCAGAATCCGACGAACACGGTGTTGCCGGTCAACTCCGCCATCGTCGGATCGACAAGGCAGGCGATGAACAGAAAGAACCCGCTCGCGCCGATGGCGGCGAGAAGCGCGAAGGGGATGAGAAGCAGCCAGCGGATCATGCGCCCGTTATGTCACAGGTGCCTTGGGTGAGCCACCATAGGCGATGAGCCAATAGATCCCGCCGCAGATGGTGCCCGAAACAAGGCAGACCAGGAGGAGTGGCCACTCATCCTGAATACTGGACGCCATGAGAAAGGCCCCAAAGCACAAGCCTATGAGCGAGCCCAGGCAGATGGGGAGAGAGGGCTTTTCTGCCTTGAGGACATCCAAGATCAAGGCAGCGATGGAAAACGCGAGGAGAAGAGGCAACCCATAGATCAATAGGCCGAGAGTGCCGAAAGACAGCACCAAGACGAAACTCTCGATGAAGTCTTCCGCGTGCAATGAATGTGGGGAATGCGAAGAGTCGAACACGCCGTGGATCAGGAGGGAGAGCGTTCCTAAGTAAGGTGCTGCCGCAGATGCCGCGATGATGCCGGTGATCTGGCGTTTCATTTCTGTCTTTCTACCTTAGACCGTCTGTCGAAACAGTGTGCTTGCCCCTTGGACTTGGCCGCGGGCCATACCGGCCAAAGCGCTCCATCAGTTGGCCAGATTGTTGGCGGTTCCGACCAACGCATTATAGGCATTGACTACGGCTTGAAGCTGCTGTCCTCCGCCCCCGGCGCGACGGATATCGCCTTTCACGGGTTTGATCGTGTCGCGGAACGTGCGGGCCGCTGCCAGGAAGGACTGCACTGGGCCCTGAAGGCTCTTGAGGGCCTCAGGATCGGATTTCCTGTAGTCGTCGAAATCCTTGGAAGCGTTGACGAGGAGATTCACATCCGCCTCGAAGGCTGCGACGTCGACGACGGGAGCCTCATTGCTCGGCATGCGGTCGGCGATGCGCTGGGCAACGAGCATCAGGTTGACGCGATGCCAATTGGCTTTCCTGCCCTCGTGCCGCTCGATGGCTGCAAGCTCCCTTTGAGCGAGATTCGTCTGCTCGGCTTGAAAATCTTGCTCCACTTTCTCGCGGGCTGCCAGAAACGCATTGGCCGCCGGCACGAGTCGCGTGTGGATCTGCTTTCCGCGCACCAGATTGTCGTCGAGATAATCCTTGCGCTCGTAATATGTGTTGGCTTCGTCGATGATGGGCGCAAGCTGCGAATAGGCCTCGATGTAGGCCTTCATGCTGGCATCCAGCGTGGCGAGTTTTGGCTCCACGTTCAGGGCTTTCGATGCGTCGCCGATCAGCTTCGTGACATCGTAGAGCTGATAGACGCCGAAGGCCCGGTTCTTGTTGACGGGGCCCTTGTCCATATCGACCCAGCTCTTGTAGCGCTCGATGGATTCGCTCGCCCGCAACGTCCGGTTCATGAGCGCCACATAAGCGTTCATTTTAGAGGTCACGGCCTCAATCGCGGCCTGATCCGCCTGTTGCTGCGCGGTGCCTGGGGACTGGGCATGGGCCAGAGCCGATGCGCTCAGGAAAGCGACAATGAGAAAAGTGCGGATCATGGCTTGTATCCCTCAGGCCGAAACAAACAATATTTGGTAACCCTGTTACATGACGCGAATTGGCGTGACAATCGTCCGACCAGGAGAACAGAGCGCGCCTCAAGCAAGCGTCGTTTCGCTGGGTGAATGCCTATGCATGGCGATGCGCCAATAGATCCAGCCGCAGATGGCGCCTGAGCAGGTTCCGGACAGCTGAAGGGCGATGAGCTCCTTGTTATAGGCGACGGCTCCCATGGAAAGGGCGAATATGAAGCCGAGGCCGAAGATGGTCCCGCCCAGCATGGGCCCGCGCCAGGTCGGGCGCTCGATGGCATTCACCGCCGTTGCGCAGAGACTTGCGAGGATTAGCAGCGGAATCCCGAAGACGATGAGAGCCATGGTTCCCATGGGGATGGCTTTGATCAGGTCGAGAGGCTCTTTCATGATGGGTCTGTCGCCGGCAATGAAGCCGAAGAGGATCCATAAGAAACTGAAGAGGTAGGGAGCGGCGATGGTCGCGGCCAGGACGCCGAGAACCTGGCGCTTCATCGGGAATGCGCCTCAGGTTGGTTCAGGACGTTTGATGGCCTCCGGACAGCAATCAGCCAATAGATCAAGCCGCAGATGCCGCCAATGCAAACTGCGATTAACGTGACTTGCTGATGGTCTGAGGAGTTGAAGTATAGCCCAGGCTTTCCAAAGATGACCGAGCCCAATCCTATGCACGCTCCGCTCCCGACAAAATAAGGCCAGCGCGTAAACCCGCGGGCTTTGAGGATGAAGGCTATACAGGTTGAAACCAGCAGAAGCGGTATTCCAAAAACAATTAGACAGAGCGTACCGAGAGACAGTGCTCCCAGAACGTCTCGAGACCCGAAAACCCAAGTTGGCCATGGTCCGAAGACCATCAGACACATCGTACCTAGGTAAGGGGCCGCTATCGCTATGAGAAGCAAGGCCCCAATCTGACGGATCATGGAAAACGCCCCGGCGAATGACCTTACTGGAGCGTTATATTATTCAAACAAGAACAGAAAGAACTAAACTTCTTTCTGAGGGGGACTTACTCCCCGTTCCCCACCGCATAGACGCCTTCCGCCCCGATGCCTTGCTCGGCCATCATGCGGGCGCGGGCGCGCAGCTTTTCCGTCTCGCTCTTGAGCTGACCGCAGGCGGCGAGGATGTCGCGGCCGCGCGGGGTGCGCACGGGGGAGGCGTAGCCGGCGCGATAGACGATCTCGGAGAAGCGCTCGATCTGCTCCCAGTCCGAGCATTCGTATTTCGAGCCGGGCCAGGGGTTGAACGGGATCAGGTTGATCTTCGCCGGAATGCCCTTGAGCAGCTGGACGAGCTTGCGCGCATCGGCATCCGAATCGTTCACGCCCTTGAGCATCACGTATTCGAACGTGATGCGGCGCGCGTTCGAAAGGCCGGGATAGGCGCGGCACGCATCGAGCAACTGCTTGATGTCGTATTTGCGGTTGATCGGCACCAACTCATCGCGCAGCTCATCGCGCACGGCGTGCAGCGAGATCGCGAGCATGGTGTTGGCTTCAGCGCCCAAACGCTCCATCTGCGGCACGACGCCGGAGGTGGAGACGGTGATGCGGCGGCGCGAGAGCGTGAGGCCTTCGCCGTCCGACATCACGTCGATGGCGGCGATGACGTTGTCGATGTTGTAGAGCGGCTCGCCCATGCCCATGAACACGATGTTCGACACGAAGCGGCTGCCGTCATTGGGGACGAAAGCGCCTTCGGGCGGGGTTGCGTCCGGCCAGTCGCCGAGGCGGTCGCGCGCGACGACGAGCTGCGCCACGATTTCCGCCGAGGTCAGGTTGCGCACGAGGCGCTGGGTGCCCGTGTGGCAGAAGGAGCAGGTGAGGGTGCAGCCGACCTGGCTCGACACGCACAGCGTGCCGCGATCGGTTTCCGGAATGTAGACGCACTCGATCTCCGCGCCCTTGTCGAGGGGGCCGGTGGAGGGCATGCGGATCAGCCACTTGCGGGTGCCGTCCTTCGAGACCTGCTCGGAAACGACCTCGGGCCGCGCGAGGGTGAAGGCCTCTTTGAGCGAGGCGCGCAGGGCCTTGCCGACGTTCGTCATCTCGTCGAACGAGGTCGCGCCGCGGAAGTAGATCCAGTGCCAAAGCTGCGCCACGCGCATCTTCTGCTCGCGCTCCGGCACGCCGATCTGGCCGAGCTTGTCGGCAAGCTCCGTGCGAGTGAGGCCGACGAGGGAGAGCTGGGCCGAGGCCGAGGCGGTCATCTCCGCCTTCTTCTCGATGGAAAACGCCTCGCGGCCGGCCGCGCGCGCGGCCTCGGTCACGGCGACGGTGGCCGCGTTGGGGTTATGCTTGGCGATGTCGAGCGCGCTCGCCATGGGAAATCTCGTTCTCGTTTCAGGGGACGAAGGGGCCCCTATAACACGATTGCGTCGGAAAAGTGAGGGGT
Organism: Microvirga flavescens; assembly: GCF_003290125.1. GTDB lineage: Bacteria > Pseudomonadota > Alphaproteobacteria > Rhizobiales > Beijerinckiaceae > Microvirga > Microvirga flavescens. The sequence continues at coordinate 427,976 of NZ_QMKH01000001.1, read as the reverse complement.
TTTGCCAGCTTCCTCATGGCTGTGCTTCTATGGCCGCGTTTATCGGCGAGTCCTGAAAACACCGCGCTGAAAATGCCGATGCCCGGGCAAGCCCGGGCATGATGATTCTTAAAAACCTGGCGGCCGTAGGATCAGGGGCACTCTTTGCGGGCGCGGTCCAGGGCCTGTCCGAAGCCGGAGAGGGAATAGCGGTCGGAGAGCTGGTTGCCGCGTGCCGATTGGCCCTTCACCAGAACCGCCTGGCCCTTGCCCATCGTGGCGATGGCCTGGCCTTCCTCGGCGGGGTTCTTCAGCCAGGCGTTGGCGCCCTGGGTGAGAAGGACGTAATTCGCCGCGCCGATGGTAGCTTCCGCCTTCGCGGTGTCCTTCGCGCCGTAGCCGAGGACGAAGGCGACCTCGTTCTTCACGTTTTCCGCCGGGCGAATCGACACGAACATGTAAGCCGGGTCGCGGTTCAGGTTCTTCGGTAGCCGCTCTTTCGGTTGGCTAAGCGCGTAGCAGATCTTCGATTTGCCCGTATTGGCGATATAGACGCCCCAATCGCCGAAGGAGGCGAGGAGCGTCGCGCCGCCGGGGCCGGACGCCGGCGCCGCCGAAGCGGCGGGCTTCTGCGCCGCAGGCTTGGCCGCCGCCGTCCCCTTGGCCGGGGTCGTCTTGGCCGGAGCCGTTTTGGCGGGCGTGGGTTTCGCCTTCGTGGCCGGCTGGGCCAGAGCAGCCCCAGAGCCGATGACGAAAGCAGCGGAAATGATGCTTGCGGCGAAGCCGCGCTGGAGAGATGAGCGAATCATGAGGCGAAGCCTATACCGGGATGGTTAAGAACTCTTCACCATCTTCGACGTGCTTCGCGAAGGGGGAAAACAAGCCCGATTCTGCGACGAATTTTCGCGCCTCGAACAGAGGGGCGGCCCGCTGTGAACGGGCTCGTCTCCAGGGGATTTTCTGATCAGACGGTGAAGAAGTCCTTGTGTGTCAAGGCAAGGCCCGGCTTGATCCTGGCGAAGAGAACAGCCGCTGCGCCTCCGGTGCCGTCCCGGTCGTAATAGAGAGCCCCGGTATCGGGGTTGTAGATGACCCGGTCGCTCGCATCGTGCGCCGCGGTGCCGGTGTAGAAGGCTTCCTCGGGGAGGACGCCTTTCTTGCCGAGCTTGGTGAAGAACGCCCTGTCGAGAAGCATCGCGTCATCCCGCACGGAGAAGTCTGTGATCTTGTCGACATTGGTCTTGCTGGCGCGGGCTCCGGAGAACAGAAAGAGGTCTTTCCCCCTGCCGCCAGTGAGAGTGTCGTTACCTGCCCCGCCGGAAAGAATGTCGTTTCCGGCATCGCCGTAAAGCCGATCCTTGCCGGCCTCGCCGAGAATCACGTCGCTCCCGCCGCCGCCATAGACCGTGTCGTTGCCCGCGCCGGCATACAGGGCGTTGGCGGCGGAATTGCCTTTCAGGTAGTCGTTGCCGGCATCGGTGAAAATGTTCTCGATCGACGAGATCTCATACGTCCCGAAGCCGACATACTGGGGACCAGTCTGATTGAGATCGATCCTGATGCTCAGAGGTTCGGAAAAGAATAGGGTGTCGCTGCCCGCGCCGCCATCGAACTTGTAATCTCCGATCAACGCCTCAAGGAAATCGAGGGTGTCGGTGCCGATCAGGATGTGATCGCCATCGTCGTCGGTAATGGTCGCCATGGCAGCCTCGCAGATAGCCTTGTTCGCAACAGAAAAACGCGCCGTCGGGGGAAATCCCACTCCGGAAAAGGACTAACTAGCCTGAGGCGACCTCCGAACAATCCCCTTAAAGGGTCAGGGTGGGGGTAATGCTTTTGTCGAAGAGGCGGCTCACGCAGCTCCAGCGTCAGGCTTTTGGCGACCCTCGCTCTGGAGGGTGTCGCGCGCCTGTTTGCGGTGCGTGTCGGTGATCGAGCCGGCGACATGCGCGATGGCGGTGGCGAGCACCGCCGCGTCGTCGGCAAAGCCGATCAGCGGCAGGAAATCCGAGATCGCATCCGTCGGAAAAACGAAATAGGCGACGGCGCCGAGCAGGATGACCTTCACCCGCCGCGGCGTCTGCGGATCGACGGCGCAAAAGTAGGCGGCCAGAAGATCCTCCGCGAAGGGGATGCGGCTGCCCACTTTCCTGAGCTTGTCCCGGAACCGGCGCTTCAGGCCGTCCTCGTCGCGGGCCGCGCGACGCATGGCCTCGATCTCCGCCTTCGTGAAAGGCTTCGTGATCGATTCGCTCATCTGACTTTCATCTCCTTCGGCAATCGCCATACCCGGCAAGGGCCGGTTGTCCTATAGATAGTGATGGGCGGGAGAAAACGCATGAAGATCGACAAAACTGTGGCGGCCATCGTGACGGGAGGGGCGTCTGGCCTCGGCGAGGCGACGGCGCGGATGCTGGCAGGCGAGGGCGCGAAGGTCGCGATCTTCGACCGGGACGCGGAGCGCGGCGAGAGGGTTGCCCGCGAGATCGGGGCTGTCTTCTGCGAGGTGGACGTCACGGACGAAGCCTCCCTGGACGCCGCCTTCGCGAAGGCCCGTGCCGCCCATGGCGGCGAGCGGGTTCTGGTCAATTGCGCCGGCATCGCGCCCGGCAAGCGCACGGTGACAAAGAAGCGCGACACCGGCGAACTCGTTGCGCACGACGTGGGAAGTTTCCGGCGCGCCATCGAGATCAATCTCATCGGCACTTTCGCGATGGTGGCGAAATCCGCCGCCGGGATGGCGGCGCTCGATCCGGTGACGCCGGATGGCGGGCGCGGCGTCATCGTCAACACCTCCTCCGTCGCGGCGCAGGACGGGCAGATCGGGCAAGCCGCCTATGCAGCTTCCAAGGGCGGCGTCGCTGCCTTGAGCCTGCCGCTCGCGCGCGATCTTTCAGGCTTCGGCATCCGTGTCATGGCGATCATGCCGGGGCTTTTTCACACGCCGCTCTTTGAGGGAATCGCGGAAGACTACCGCAAGGCGCTCGAGGCCAACGTGCCGTTTCCCTCGCGTCTCGGCAGGCCGGAGGAATACGCGCAACTTGTGCGCAGCATCGTTGAGAACGACATGCTCAACGGCGAGGCGATCCGTCTCGACGGCGCTCTGCGCATGCAGCCGAAATAGAGCATGATCAGAACAAGTGGGCACCGGTTGTTCGCCCGGATCATGCGGCAAATAAAGGAAACGAGAGGCTGATCGTGTTTCAAGGAGACACGATCAGCCTCTCGGGCGGCCTAGTCGTCCACCGTCAGCCCTGCCGCGAACTGATCCATGTGGTGCGCCAGCTCCACATCGCGGCGGGTCAGGCCTTTGGCGTCGTGGGTGGTCAACGTCACATCGACATTGCAGTAGACGTTCGTCCATTCCGGATGGTGGTTGAGCTTCTCGGCCACCATCGCGACGCGGGTCATCCAGCCGAAGGCTGTGTTGAAATCGTCGAACACGAAACGTTTGTGGATCGCGTCCCGGTCGGGCGTGAGCACCCATCCATCGAGGGCGGAGAGAAGTTCGGCGCGCTCGGCTTTGCTTAACGGCGACATGGCAAACCGCTCTCCCGAAGGTTGACGTTCCCTAAGTGATGACGCCGGAGCGCGGCATTTCAAGGTGTCAGGCGATGCCGAGCAGCCGAATCAGCGCGATGCTGATGAGGATCAGAACGATGAGCGAGAGCGTCACGCTCGCCGTCACGCGCCCGCCGACGCGCCCGAGCACCCGCACATTCACGCCAAGCCCCAGTGCCGCCATGGAGACGACGGTGAGGATCGTTGCGCCGGGCGTCACCCAACGCAAAACCGCTTCGGGAATGAAGCCCCAGGATCTCAGGGCCGCAAGAGCCAGGAAGCCGAGGATGAACCAGGGCACCAGCCGGTTGAAGGAAAAGCTCGCGGAGGCTCCTGCGCCGCGCCGCCCGGCGACGATGGACAGGGCGATCACCACCGGCCCCAGCATCAGCACGCGAACGAGCTTCACCAGCGTGCCGAGCTGAGCGCTGAGGGCGGAGACAGGCACCGTCGCCGCCAGCACCTGCGGCACGGCATAGACGGTCAGGCCCGCAAGAACCCCGTATTGCGTCGCCGACAGGTCGAGCAGCGGCACGAAAAGCGGCAGGCCGAGCACGACGATGACGCCGAGAATGGCGGTGAAGGCGATGGAGGAGGCGATGTCTTGCGCCGTCGCGCCGATCACCGGAGCTACCGCCGCGATGGCGGAATTGCCGCAAATGGAATTGCCGCAGGCGACCAGCACCGCCATCTTGCGCGGCAGCCGCAATGCCCGGCACAGGCCATAACTTGCCGCGATGGCGATGGCGACCACGAGGGCGATGCCGATGAGAAGGCCCCATCCGGCCTCAGCCACCGCCTGAAAGCTGATCGACGCACCGAGCATGACAACCGCGATTTCAAGCAGCGTCTTCGCGCTGAAGGCGATGCCGGGAATGAAGCGCTCTCCCGGCGTCCAGAAGGTGCGCACCGCCGTGCCGAGAAGGATCGCGATGACGAGCGCCTCGAGATAGGGCCGCCCGGTCCAGTGCTCTTCCAGGGTTTGCAGCGCCACGGCCCCCGCCGCGATGGCGGCGCAGAGGGCAAGCCCCGGTCCGAAGCGGACGATCCGCGTGCCGTTCATTGTGTTCTCTTCATCCAGGCGGCGCGAGGGCCGGGGAGTGTGCGCGCTGCGCTATCGTTCCCGCGCGCCGGATGCAAGCTCTTAGAGCACGATCAGAACAAGTGGGCACCGGTGTTCGCCCGGATCGTGTTTCAAAGAGACACGATCAGCCTCTAGGCGAGCACGTTGTCTTCGATGGCATGCCAGCCGCTGCGGATGGCGAGTGGATCGCGGTCGAGAATCAGGTAACAGCCCCCGCCGGGATGGGTCGGGCGGCTTTCCTGGCCGATCGCGACCCGTTGGAGATGTGCGGTGAGGAGGCAGCCCACGGCGCCATGCGAGACCACGACGATATCGCCCTCTCCGCGCTCGCTGCGCAGAACGCGGGTCATGGCGCGCACGATGCGCGTCTGCGCGTCGATGGCGCGCTCCCAGCCGCGCACGCTGCGGGTCGGATGGTCGAAGAACTCGCGCACCACGTCCCAGAACTCTGGCGGCGCGATATAGCCGGTGGCGGAGCGGTCGTTCTCGCCGAGGTCGGGATCGGTCTTGACGGTCAGGCCGAACTTTTCCGCGACGACGGCCGCGCCGTCCAAGGCCTTGCGCTCGGTGCTGGCATAGACCGCGCGGATGTCATCGCCCGCAAGACTCTCCGTGAAACGCTCCATGCGGCAACGCCCCACCTCCGAGAGCGGCCACTCGGGGATCGGCTGGTTGGGGTCGATGATGACTTCCGGATGGGTGATGAAGATCAGGCGCGACATTGGGCGATCTTAGAGCATGATCAGAACAAGTGGGAACCGGTTGTTCTGATCATGCGGCAATAAAGGGAACGAGAGGCTGGTCGTGTTTCAAAGAGACACGACCAGCCTCTGGAGCAAGATCCTGTCCTGGTGAATCATGACCAAGGTTCAACGAGTCGGGTGCGTGCGCCTCAACCCAGCGGATAGGCGGCCTCCACCACATAGGGTCCGCCGCCCACCGAATCGCGCGAGGAAAACAGCACGAAGCGCTTCGCGGTGAAGGACAGCTTCGGGAAATGCCCGCGTGTCGAGAAGTAATCGGCGACATCGAGAGGGGAGGCATCGCGCAGCCGCGCGAGGGTCACATGCGGCGTGAATTTCCGCTTCTCCGCCGGCAGGCCCACCCGGCGCATCAGCCGCTCCTGCTCCGATTGCAGATCGCTGATCTCGGTATCGGGCGAGGCCTTGGCGAAGACCACGCGCGGACGCCCGCCGCCGAAAGTGTCGAGGCCGTTGATCGTCACCGTCATCGGTCCCCTGCGGCGGGTCTCGCCGAGGATGGAATAGACGTCATGGGCCGTGCGGTCGTCGATGTCGCCGATGAAGCGCAAGGTGATGTGGTAATTGTCAGGGTCGATCCAGCGCGCCCCGGGCAGGCCGCCGCGATAGGTCGAGAGCCTGAAGCCGATTTCGGCCGGGATCTCGATGCCGGTGAACAGGCGTGGCATGGGCACCTCCTGAGACTGGCGAAGTCGAATCGAATCATGCGGGCAGATGAGTGCACCGCACAATCGGCCAAAGCCGATCATCAACAAGCTTCTTACGCCCAAACCGTGGCAAAGCCTTGATCTCCGGTGAGGTGCGGCCATTCGGCGCCGACAGTTCACGCGAGCGTGAGTGCTCTAAAGGGCTAGAAGCGGAACGTTGCCGGTTCCTGCCGCGTCATTCCATGCGACGATTGGCGGAGGGTCTGAAAATGACCGGGCGAGCGGTTTTCTTTTCGATGGCAATGGCGGCAGGCGCGGTCTTCCTCAGTGTGAACGAAGCGCCGGCCGGTGATGTGGTCTCCTTCAAGGGCGGCGCCTCGCCGGGAACGATCGTCATCCGCACCGCCGAGCGGCGGCTCTATCTCGTGCGCGGCGATGGGACAGCGGTGCGCTATCCCGTGGCAGTTGGGCGGCCCGGCAAGCAATGGACCGGCGAGGCGCGCATCGAGGGCAAGTTCATCTCTCCCGCCTGGTCTCCCCCGCTCGAGGTCAGGCGCGACAACCCTAAGCTGCCCGATGTGATCCCCGGTGGTGCGGCGGGCAACCCGATGGGCTTGCGCGCCCTCACCCTCGATCGAGGCGAATACGCCATCCACGGCACCAACCGTCCCGGTTCCATCGGCACCTTCGCCTCTTACGGTTGCATCCGCATGTTCAACGAGGACATCGTTGACCTGTTCGAGCGCGTTACTGTCGGCACGCAGGTGGTGGTGGAGCGGTGAGCCGTGAGGCATTCACCGCCCTGGAGCATTACCGATAGAGGTCCGCCCGCGTCGACGGCAGGCCGGCAGGGCCGCGCGTGCGCTTGGAGACGAGGGTCTGGTTGACGCCGACCGCGCTGCGTTCGAACGCGAGCGAGCAGCCCGCGAGATAGAGCAGCCACATGCGCGTCTTCTGCGCGCCGACGAGGGCCTCGGCCTCGGCCCGGTGGGCGTTGAGGCGCTCCCACCACAGGCGGGTGGTGCGCTGGTAGTGCTCGCGCCAGCCCTCGACGTCATGCACCTCGAAACCGAAACGCTCGAGATTGGCAATGGACATGCCGAGGTGGTCGAGCTCGCCGCCGGGGAAGATGTAGCGCGTGAGCGCCTTGTACTCGGCCTTGAGCTTGCGGAACGCCCTGTCCGAACGCTTCGCGCGGCGCGCGATGGTGTGGTGCAGGTAGAGCCCGCGCGGGCGCAGCAGGCGATGCACGGCGCGGAAATAGTCGGGATGGTTGCGGATGCCCACATGCTCGAACATGCCGATGGAAGAGATCTTGTCGAACTCGCCTTCCATCTTCGTGAAGTCCTTCACCACGACCTTCACGCGCTCCTGCAAGCCGAGCTTCGCGATCTTCTCGCGCACGATCTTGGCCTGCTCTTCCGCCAGCGTGACGCCTGTCGCCTTCACGCCGTAATGCTGCGCCGCATGGCAGATGAGCGCGCCCCAGCCGCAGCCGATATCGAGCAGGCGCTCGCCCGGCTGCAGGCGCAGCTTGCGGCAGATCATGTCGAGTTTGTCGATCTGCGCCTTGGCGAGGTCGTCGTGCCATTCGGGCGAGAAGTAGGCACAGGTATAGACCATCTCCGGGTCGAGGAAGAGCTGATAGAACTCGTTCGACACGTCGTAGTGATAGGCGACGTTGCTCTTGTTGGTTTCGGGCCGCCCGTCCCGGGCGGCGGGGTTATCCTTCACCCGGTCGAGCGGGCGCGGCATGTTTGCCGGAACCTTGAAGAACTGGAACGCCGTCTTCAGCGCCTTGAGCTTGTTGATGCTCCGCAGCTGCCGGCCGATCTTGCCGCGCGGGCGCTGCGTGGCGAGGTCGAAGATGGTGCCGTTCTTCAAATCGAGCAGGCCCGCCACATGGGCGTTGACGGCGGTATCGAGCGTCGGGCGGCGCAGAAGGCTTGCGATCACGCTCTCGCGTGCGATGACGAGGCGCATGGCGTGGGTAGGAAGATCTTGCGGAACCGTCGAACCATCCCAGAGCTCGAAGCCGAAGCTCAGATCGAGCGCCCGGTGCGCGTCGGCCAGAAGATCCTTGAACATCTCCAGCCGTGCCGTTGCCCCAGTCATTCCGCTTTTCCCCCCTTTTCCCATCACCGTAACGGGAGCGAGGTGAGGGAACAACGCCTGTATGGACCGTCTGGAGGAACTTTACCCCCTAGAAATCACTGGTCAGGCCTTTAACTTCCCAATCTTCGTAGCGCACCGGCTCCAGGCCGCCCCGGCCCAGAACCTCCTTGTTGCGGGCAAGGTCCGCCACGCGGCGGTCGATATGCTCGCGGCGCTCCGCTGCCTCAGCGAGGGCGCGCTGCGCCGCCGGCGAGAGCGACTTGCCGGGCGCGGCACCGGCGAGGGGGCCGGGCAGGGCGGTGGCATCGTCCTGCGGCGCGGGGCTTGTCGGAGGGGTCTCGTTCGTGCTCATGGCTCTCTCATAACCTCTCTCGTGCGATCTTGGGAGTGCGACCGACCGTTCCCACATGGAACACGACGAAATTGTCCATATTGGACCATGATCCTCGCGGAAAATGGGTTCCGCTTTTCGAAAGATCCTGTCCGGCCAGATGGAGGGCCCGATGAACACCGTCAAGACTGGGTTGCTGCTCGCGGCCTTGACCGCCCTGTTCGGCGTGGTCGGCTACTTCCTCGGCGGCTCGACGGGCATGGTGATCGCGCTCGGCATCGCCGTCGTGACGAACCTGTTCGCCTATTGGAATTCCGACCGGCTGGCGCTGGCCGCCCACCATGCGGTGGAGGTCGATGAGCGCACCGCGCCGGAACTCGTCTCTCTCGTGCGCGATCTCGCGGGCCGGGCCGGGCTGCCGATGCCGCGGGTCTATGTCATCGACAACCCGCAGCCGAACGCCTTCGCGACGGGCCGCAACCCGGAAAACGCGGCGGTCGCGGCGACCACCGGCATTCTTCAGACGCTTTCGCGTGAGGAACTCGCCGGCGTCATGGCCCATGAGCTCGCCCACATCAAGAACCGCGATACCCTCACCATGACGGTGAGCGCGACCATCGCGGGCGCGATTTCCAGCATCGCGCAATTCGGCCTTTTCTTCGGCGGCGGGCGCGGGAACGAACGCCCGAATGCACTGGTGGCCATTCTCACCGCCATCATCGCGCCGCTCGCCGCCATGATCATCCAGATGGCGATCAGCCGTTCGCGCGAATACGAGGCCGACCGGATCGGGGCCGAGATCTGCGGGCAGCCGCTGGCGCTGGCCTCCGCCCTCGACAAGATTGCCAACGGCGTCGCCCATATTCCGAACGCGGACGCGGAGCACCATCCGACCACCGCGCCGCTCTTCATCATCAATCCGCTGTCGGGGCAGGGCATGGACAACTGGTTTTCGACTCACCCGGCCACGGAAAACCGCATTGCGGCGCTTCAGGCCCTCGCCCGCGAGATGGGCTCGTTTTTCACCGCCCCGGCTGCGGGCTCTCCCTGGGGATCGTCCCCGCGCCGTGGACCCTGGGGTTAAGTTTCGTGGATCGCACCGACAACCGGGCGGGGCTCGGCCCCCGCCGCCTCGCCTTTGCCGCCGTGACGGAAACCCTCAAGCGGCGCGTGCCGCTCGACGATGTGCTCGACGAGATCGCGCAGGGGGAGGCACTCTCCACGCGCGATGAATCGCTCGCCCGTGCCATCGCCATCGTGACCTTCCGCCGCTTCGGTACGATCCGGCAGGCGCTTCTCGCCCGCATCGAGAAGGCCCCGAAGGACGAGCGTTTGCTGCACCTGCTCGCCATCGGCGCGGCGCAGATCCTGTTTCTCGACGTGCCCGACCACGCCGCCGTCGATACCGCCGTGCGGCTGGCGCAGGAGGACCCGCGCCTCAGGCACGCCAGCGGCCTCATCAACGCCGTCCTGCGCCGCTTGGCGCGGGAGCGCGAGGCGATCTTGCAGGGCGCCGACCCCTGGGCGGACACGCCCGACTGGCTGAAAAGCCGATGGGTCGCCCATTACGGCGAGGCGCAGGCGCTGGAGATGGCCGAGGCGCACCGGGTCCCGGCCTCGGTCGACCTGACAGTGAAAAGCGATGCGGCGGCATGGGCCGAGCGCCTCAACGGGACGCTTCTGCCGACAGGCAGCATCCGGCTGTCGGAGCGCACGGCGATCCAGGACCTGCCGGGCTATGGCGAGGGCGCGTGGTGGGTGCAGGACGCCGCCGCCGCCTTGCCCGCGCGTTTGCTGAAGCCGCAGCCGGGTGAGCGCATCGCGGATTTGTGCGCCGCGCCGGGCGGCAAGACCGCGCAGCTCGCCGCCGCGGGAGCCGAGGTGCTCGCCGTCGATCGCTCGGCGAAACGGCTGGAACGCCTGAAGGAGAACTTGGGCCGCCTTCATCTTTCCGCCGAGACGCTGGCGAGCGATGCGGAAAAGCTCGATGTGCCGCCTTTCGACGCCATCCTGCTCGATGCGCCCTGTTCCGCCACCGGCACCCTGCGCCGCCATCCGGACGTCGCGTGGACCAAGACCGATGCGGATGTGGCAAAACTCGCCGCCCTGCAGGCGCGGCTTCTCGACAAGGCCGCGAGCCTTCTCAAACCCGGCGGGCGGCTCGTCTATTGCACCTGCTCGCTGGAGTCCGAAGAGGGCGAGGCGCAGGCAGAGGCCTTTCTTGCCCGCCATCCCGATTTCGCGCGCGTGCCTGTCGCGCCGGAGGAGGTCGGGGGCCTTGGCGCATTCATTTCGCGGCAAGGCGATTTGCGCACCCGGCCCGGCCAGCTCGAGGCGTCCGGTGACGGGCGCGGGGGGCTCGACGGGTTCTTCGCCGCGCGATTTCTGCGGAAAGCGTCATGATGATCGGTCATTGGTTACGCGATGTTAACCAAACCCTCGGCACTGCTCTGATAGGCCATTGTCATTCGGCTTGAACGAGAGGAGCGCCCACGGGTGAGTTGGGGACCGCATCGCTGGCGGCTTTACAGGGTTGCGCTTGGCGAATCAGGGCGCGCCCTGGGTGGTTCTCTGCTGCGCGCGGCCTCCTATCTGCGATTCGGTTCGGCCACGCCGACCCGCCTCCTGTTCGCGCCGCAGGATCTGCGCACCGCCGATCCGACGATTGCCAGCGACATCTATTCCGGTTTCTTCGCCTTCGCGGGCCGTGGCGTCGCCATGAGCGGGCGCTCGCCCTTTGAGATCGAGCCGCCGAGTGTCGTCTGGGCGGAAAATCTTTACGGTTTCGGATGGCTGCGTCACCTGCGTGCGGCGGGCACGGCGCTGGCGCAGGCCAACGCGCGCTCCCTCGTGGACGATTTCGTCAGCGCCAGCCTCGCTGACCGGCAGACGGCTTATGCCACGCCTGTCATGGCGCGGCGGCTGATTTCCTTCATCAGCCAGTCGCCGCTCATTCTCGAAGGGGCGGATCACAGCTTCTATCAGCGCTTCCTCAAGGTGCTCGGGCGCGCGGTGCGCGATCTTGAGCGCGATGCGCGCTCCAACCCCCTGCCGCAGCCGCGCCTGCTCGCGGCGATTGCGCTTTGCTATGCGGGCTTGTGCTGCGAAGGGCTGGACAAAAGCCTGCGCCGCGCTTCGCGCCTGCTGACCCGCGAACTCGAGCGCCAGATCTTGCTCGATGGCGGGCATGTCAGCCGCAACCCGCAGGTCGTCGTCGATCTTCTGTTCGACCTTCTGCCCCTGCGCCAGATGTTCGCGAGCCGCGAGGTCGACACGCCGGAGGCGCTGCTCAATTCCATCGACCGCATGTTGCCGATGGTGCGCCTGTTCCGCCACGGGGATGGCACGCTGTCCCATTTCAACGGCATGGGCGTGACGGCGGCGGACCATCTCGCGACGCTCCTGACCTATGACGACATGCGCAGCCAGGCGATCCAGCACGCGCCGCATTCGGGCTACGAGCGGCTGGAGGCGGGGCGCTCTCTCGTCGTTGCCGATGTCGGCACCGCGCCGCCGACGCTCTTTTCGGCCTCCGCCGGCGCAGGCTGTCTGTCCTTTGAATTATCGAGCGGCCCGCAGCGCATCGTCGTCAATTGCGGCACGCCGCGAATCGCGAGCGATACGCTGCTCCAGGCCTCCCGCTCCACACCGGCGTATTCCACAGCGGCGATCAACGAGGTTTCCTCCTGCCAGTTCGTTGCCGTCAAAGGCTTCTGGTTCGACCGCATCATTGGCGAATGGCTGTTGCGGCGGATTGGACCCGTCGTCCTGCGCGGGCCCGAGCATGTCGTCGCCGAGCGCACGGAGCGCGAGCAGGTGCTTGGCCTCAGCGCCAGCCATGACGCCTATCTGAAGCCGTTCGGCATCCGCCATGAGCGGCGCTGGCAGCTTTCGCCCGACGGCAACGTGCTGATGGGCGAGGACATCTTCTGGGGCGACGGCACGATTGCGCCTGGCTCGGAAGCGCTCATCCGCTTCCACCTCGCGCCCGGCGTCAAGGCGAGCCGCGCTCAAGGCGGCCGCGTCGTCATGCTGCTCCTGCCCAACCGCGAGGCATGGCAGTTCGAGGTCATTCCCGGCGAAGCCTGGGTCGAGGACAGCATGTTCCTCGCGGCGACGGACGGCATGCGCCGCACGGAGCAGATCGTCCTGTCCGTGCGCCCGGATCTCGTGCCGAACTTGCGCTGGCGGTTCGAGCGTCTCGCGAAGGTGGAAGCCCCGCGCCCGGCGGAGCCCGGCCCTGAGCTTCTCTAGATCTTGTGACGCATGATCCGGACGAACACGCTTGTTCCGATCATGCTCTGAGAACACGATCCTACTTAAGCATCTTCGTGGAAACCGATTGCCCGGATCACGTCGCCCCTGTAGGCGATGCCGCTAGGTAATGATCAGGAAAGACGATCGTGATTCGCCACGCCAAGAAACAGGTTCAGCCGCTGCAACGCCCGCATGTTCAACGCCTCGCCGGGGTTGTCGTGGTGCTGATGGTGGTGGCGCTGGCTGTCTATGGCTATCAGTTCTGGTGGAGTGAATAGGCCGTGGCGCTTTCTATCGCGGTTCCCGGATGCTCTCGTCGAGGCCGCGCAGCAGGGGGTAGAGGAAGTAGGAGATGACGCTCCTGCGCCCGACGCCGATTTCTCCCTGCACCGCCATGCCCGGAAGCAGTCGGATGCCGTTCGGGATTCCGCGCAAGTCCACTTCATCGATATTCAGGCGCGCCTTGTAGACGAGGGCGCCGCCCAGCCGCGCCTCGGTGTCCTTCGGATCGGATGGAAAGGCGTCGCGGCTGATGGTGCGCACCGTGCCTAGGGCGGTGCCGTGCTTCTGGAAGGGGAAGGCATCGAACTTGATCCGCGCGGGCTGCCCCGCGCCGACATGGCCGATATCCTTAGGCTCGATGAACACCTCCGCTTCGAGCGTCACGTTCGCGGGAACGAGGACGAAGAGCGGCTCGGCCTGGCGCATGACGGACCCGACGGAGCGCTGCGCGACCTCGAGCACCACCGCATCGGTCGGCGCGGTGAGGGTGACAAGGCTGCGGCGCAGTTCCGCCTTCTTCAATTCTTCCGCCGCCGCGTCCCGCCGCCCACGCGCTTCGACGAGGGATTCGAGCGTCGCGCGTGCGAAATCGTCGATGAATTCCTGGCGCTGCGAGCGGGCCTTTTCGAGTTCGTGCTGCGTTTCCACTTGCGCGCCGCGCAAGCGCGCGAGGTTCGCCTCGATGTCGAGCCTGACGTCGCGGGCCTGAAGGAGATTAAGCTTCGAGCCGGTCTGGTGCTCCAGAAGAGTCGCGCGCATGGCCTCAATGTCCTGAATGCCCGCGAGCCGTTGCACGAGGATTTCCTCCTCGGTGCGGTTCTTGGCAAGGCTCGCTTCGGCGCGCGCGATTTCTTGCGCGAGATTACGCAGGCGGCTTTCGCTGAAGGCCTTGCGCTGGGCGGCAAGGCGCGCCTCGACGGTTTGCTCCGGGCTCGATGGATTGGCGGGCGTGTAGACGTGGTCCTCGAGTTCCGTCTCGAGCCGGTTCACCATCGCGTCCGCCGCCTCGAACTTCGTTTTCAGTTGCTGCACGTCGGACTGGGTGAATGTCGGATCGAGCACCGCGAGCACCTGACCGGCCTTAACGGTCTGGCCGACATTGACCCCGATGCTGCGGATGACAGAATTTTCCAGCGGCTGGATGACGATGTTGGGTTCGCTCGTAATCAGCTTGCCTCTCGCGACTGCAATTTCATCGACCTCCGTCAGGCACGCGAAGGCAACGGCCACCGCGATGAGCGCCGTAACGAGATAGAGCGTGAGTCGCGCGATGCGCGGGGGAACCCGCTCTTCCACTTCGATGGCGTCCGGCTGGAATTCCACGACATAAGCGGGCCGCCTGCGTCGCGTGGGAGGAAGGATCTCAGGAGCCCGCTTGCCGTCCTCGGGCGTGCGGCGCGCGGGGATCATGCGGCATGCCTCGTCTGCTGGTTCCACAGGTGACGATAGGTGGTGCACGAGGTCAGAAGTTGATCGTGCCGCCCCATCGCGATCAGCCGCCCTCGGTCGATGACGAGGATCGCGCTTGCGTCCACCAAGGTCGAAAGCCGGTGCGATATGATGAGGACTGTGCGGCCTTCCGCGATCTTCGTCAGGTTCTGCCGGATGATGGCCTCGCTGTCCGGATCGAGGGCGCTCGTCGCTTCATCGAGGATCAAAAGGCGCGGATCGGTGACCAGCGCGCGGGCGATGGCGAGCCGCTGCTTTTGTCCGCCCGAGAGATTGGAGGCGTTTTCCTCCAGCATCGTATCGAAGCCGCGCGGCAGACGTTCGATGAACTCCTCGGCGCCTGCGGCCTTGGCGGCGAGCGCGATCTCCTCGAAGGTCGCGGAGGGCTTTGCCGCGGCGATGTTCTCCCGCACCGTTCCGCGAAAGAGGAAGTTGTCCTGCAGCACCACGCCGACGCATTTGCGCAGGTGCACGAGATCGAGCTCGCGGATGTCATAACCGTCGATGCGCACGAGACCCTTCTGGACCGCGTAAAGGCGCTGGATCAGGCGCGTGATCGTCGTCTTGCCGGAGCCGCTGCGCCCCACGATGCCGACGATGCTGCCGGGCTCCACCGTGAACGATACGCCGTCGAGGGCGGGGGGCCGTTCCGGCTGGTAGGTGAACGACACGTCCTCGAACTGGATTTCTCCGTTGAGCGGCGGGCAGAGCCCGCGTTGCGTACCATCCGTCTCCGGCGTGCGGTTCATCACCTCTCCGAGCATGCGCACAGACAGGGCGACCTCCTGATATTCGTGCGCCATCGTCAGGATCTGCACGAGAGGCCCGGAGACGCGGCCCGCCAGCATGTTGAAGGCGACGAGCGCGCCGACCGTCATCTGATGGTTGAACACATCGAGCGCGCCGAGCCCGATGATCGCGACGCTCATCAGCTTTTCGAGGAGGCCGGTCACGCTCTGCGCGGCGGCGGAAATGCGGTCGACATCGTAGCGCATCATCACCGACTGGGCGGAGGAATCGTCCCAGGTACGCCGGCGCAAGGGCTCCAGCGCCAGCGTCTTGATGGTGCGCATGCCGTGCATGGCCTCCACCAGTTGCGCCTGCCGCTCGCCTTCCGCCTCGTAGAGGGCAAGGAGACGGCGGCGGAACGGGCCGATGAGAAGGCCGATGGCGATTGCGACGCAGGCCGTGAAAGCCAGCACCACGAGGGTGAGCTTGACACTGTAGAGAAGAAGCACCGGCAGAAACACGAGGAGCGAGAGCCCATCCAGGATGGTGGTGAACAACCGCCCCGTCAGGAACTCCCGGATGCGCCCCGCCTGCTGCATGTGCTTGACGAGGACGCCCGCCGGAACACGCTCGAAATAGGCGAGCGGCAGGGCGAGGAGATGCGCGAAGGTGCGGACGGCAACACGCATGTCGATGCGGTTGCTCGCATAGAGAAGAAGATAGCGCCGCAGGAAGGTGAAGGCCGCATCGAAGACGAGCGCCAACGCCACGCCGCCCGCGAGCACGTAAAGCGTCGCGTAGGATTCGTGCATCAGCACCTTGTCGATCACGAGCTGCGAGAAGATCGGCACCGCAAGGCCGAGCGCGTAAAGAACAAGCGCGGCGGCGATGACATCGGCAAACAACCGCCGCTGGCGCAGCAATTCCGGCGCGAACCACAGGAAGCCGAACGGGCGGTTCGGGTCCGAGAGGCGCGTGCGCGCGGGCTTCACCAGAATGATCTCGCCCTTCCAGGCCTGGCAGAAATCGTCCTGCGACAGGAAGAGCGGTTCCGGCAAGACGGCCTTCGGGTCGAGGATCAGGATCTTGTCGCCGTCATCCGCTTTGTCCGCGCCGATGACGACGACCCAGTTCCCGTTCTCCAGCCGCGCAAGGGCGGGAAAAGCTCCCGCGAGGCCGAGAAGGGTTGTCCAGGTCATGGAAACCTTACGGGCCCTGAGGCCCGCCTCGCGCGCCATGCGCAGGAGAAGTTGCCAGGACACAGGTTCCTCGCCGACGGCATAGGCGTGGGTGAGATGGTCCACGGTGAGATCCGTGCCGTGGTGGCGTGCAACGGCGACGAGGCACAACAGGCCGGTCTGCGACTCGGGACCCACACAGTCCTCCCTTGATTCAGGAGGAGAAATTCGGCGAGGCGTTGCGGCCCTTGCCCGCCAGTGCTGTCTCGACACTTGCCGGAGCCTGCGCGCCATTGCTCGCGGGGATCGGGGTCTGCTTGATGGCGCCGGCCTCGATCAGGCCGTTCACCGCCTTCTGCATCAGTTCCACCGAATTGGCGAAAGCATCGATCGGCATGACGATCCGCTGCCGCAGCACCGGCTTCGGGTTGTTCTTGGCGTCGCGCTCCGTCGGCGACAGGCTCATCAGGTCGATGCGAACGATAGGGCCCGTGATCGTGATTTCGGCAATGCCGTCTGAATAGACTTCGTCCTGCATTGTTCTTTCCTTTTTCACTGCCCTAGGCCGCCGCTTGCGGGTTGAAGATGACGTCGACCCAGTAATTGGTCTTCTGGAACGTGTTGGAGGGGAACAGGCCGGATGATCCGTAGGCGTAGACGCCGTTGCCGCTCGAGGCGGTGTCCGCCAGCGCGGTGAGCGAGCCGTTGGTGACGTCCGACGTGAAGAAGTTCGTCGTCGCGGCGTAACGCCCGTTGCTGTGGTAGGACACCACGTAGGTCGTCCCCGCCGTGATGGCGACGGGGCTGGAGAAGGACGCCGTCTGCCAGCCGCTCGCCGTCTCGTTGCTGAAGGTGACCGTGCCGAGCAGCGTTCCCGTCGCCGTCCACAAGTGGCCCTGGTGCGTTCCGGTGTCGCCCGAGCCCTTGTAGAACTTGACGCCGGTCACGGAGCCGGAGGTCGACGACCTGAACTTCATGCCGAGTTCGACCGGGCTCGTATCGGATGCGGAGAGAACTGCCGGCGTCGCCGAGGACGAGAACACGCTGATGGGCGAATTCGACGGCGCGGTGACGGTGAGCCCGACATTGGCGGAGGACGTGCCGCCTTTCCCATCGGAGATCGCGTAGGTGAAGCTCGCTGCTCCGGTGTAGCCAGCGGTTGGCGTGAAGGTGACTGCCGTTCCTTGCGCGTTCAGCACGGCGGTTCCGTTCGTGCCTCCGCTGACGCCGGTCACCGAAAGGGTATCGCCATTGGCATCCGTGTCGTTGGCGAGAAGCGAGGCGACAGAGATGGTGATGGCGGTGTTCTGGTTTGTCGTGAAGCCGTTGTCGTTGTTGGCGACGGGGGGCGTGTTCACGGTGGTCGTGGAGGGGTTGAACAGAACGTCCACCCAATAGTTCGTGGATTGGAAGCTGCCGGTCGGGAACAGGCTCGACGAGCCATAGGCGTAAACGCCGTTCGCGCCGGAAGGCGCCGTCAGCGGGCCGTTTGTCACTGCTGATGTGAAGTAGCTGCCCGTCGCGGCGTAGTGGCCGTTGCTGTGGTAGGACACCACGTAGGTCGTCCCCGCCGTGAGCGTGATGGGCGAGGAGAACGTCGCCGTCTGCCAGCCGCTGGCGCTTTCGTTGGTGAACGTCACCGTGCCGAGCAGCGTGCCGGTGGATGTCCACAGGCGGCCCTGATGGGTTCCCGTGTCACCGGTGCCTTTGTAGAACTTGATGCCGGTGACCGTACCGCCCACCGATGCCTGGAATTTCATGCCGAGTTCGACGGGGCTCGTGTCCGGGTCGGAGAGAATCGCCGGCGTCGCCGAGGGCGAGAACAGGCTGACGGACGTTCCGCTCGATGCGCCGACATTGAGGCCGACATTCGCGGAGGATGTGCCGCCTCTCCCATCTGAGATCGTGTAGGAGAAGCTCGCTGCGCCGGTGTAGCCCGCTGTCGGCGTGAAAGTGACCGTATTCACACTCGCGTTGAAGGTCACCGTGCCGTTGGTGCCGTTGCTGACGCCCGTGATGGTCAACGCATCGCCGTTCGCATCGGTGTCGTTGGCGAGGAGCGTCGCGGCGGAGATGGTGATGGCGGTGTTCTGGGTTGTCGTGAAGCCGTTGTCGTTGTTGGCGACCGGAGGATTGTTCGTTGTGCCGCCGGAGGCGTTGAACAGCACGTCCACCCAGTAATTCGTGGACTGGAAGCTGCTGGTCGGGAACACGCTCGAAGAACCGTAAGAGAAAACGCCGTTCGTGCCGGAGAGCGCCGTCAGAGGCCCGTTCGTGACGGGTGCCGTGAAGTAGCTGCTCGTCGCGGCGTAGTGCCCGTTGCTGTGGTAGGAGACCACATAGGTCGTTCCCGCCGTGAGCGTGATGGGCGAGGAGAACGCCGCCGTCTGCCAGCCGCTCGCGGTTTCGTTGGTGAACGTCACGGTGCCGAGCAGCGTGCCGGTCGATGTCCACAAATGGCCTTGATGGGTGCCCGTATCGCCGAGCCCCTTGTAGAACCTGATGCCGGTGACGGTGCCGCCGACCGAGGCCTGGAATTTCATGCCGAGTTCGACCGAGCTCGTGTCCGGGTCGGATGTGACTGTCGGTGTTGCCGAGGGTGAGAACAGGCTCACGCCCGTTGGGCCCGCGACCGTGTAGGTGAGGCCCTGGCCCGGGGTTTCGAGATTGACGCTGTCGTCGACGGCGCGCGTCAGAATTTTGAATGTGCCCGGCGCGGATACGACCCAGGTGTAGCTCCAGTTCTCGTCGCCCGTCGCACGGTGCCAGGTCGCGCCTGAGTCCGTGGACACTTCCACGGCGGCGATGACGCCGCCGCCGCTGTCCGCCGCCGTGCCGGTGATCGTCACCGACTGGCCCATCGTGAAGGACGTGCTGCCGGGCGTGATGATGGTCGATAGGGGCTTTGTCGTGTCGGTGGACTTGGTTGTCTGCACGAGGCCGGATTCGAGGGTGCCGGGCTGGATGCCCATGTCGGCGAGTAGGTTCACCATCGCCTGCTTGATGCGGGCGTCCACCGGCGTCGTTTCAAGATCGTGGTTCGCGTCGAGCGCCCAGGACCAGTAGACCGTTCCCGCGCCGAATACCAAAGCGCCGCTCGGCGCGCGATAGAGCGTCAGGTTGTGGGTGGCGACGCCGCTGCCGACCGTGCTGCCGTAATCCAGAAGATATGTATCGACCGGTACCGTCGTCGAGGACAGGGGGATGAGCCCGGCGGGCCTGAAGCCATTGTCCGGCGATTCATCCCACTCATAGCCGAGATAGCCTGCGGGCAAAGTTGCGGTCTGGCCGGGTTGCAGGTTGGCGATGCTGGTATTGCGCCAGAACCGCAGATTGGCGTCGTCGTAACCGACGGTGATCGAGTCGCGGCGATAGGAATCGACCTGGAAGATGGTGCCCGTCAGAGCGTTCTCCGGTTGGCCTCCGCCCTGCGCAGTCGATGAGACGAAGCGCGGGTCACGCCAGGTTCCGGTCCATTCGTTGCTCGGGTCGATGTCGGCGTTGGCCCAGGTTTCTTTGTAGCAGACGAGGGTGCGATAGGGCGTGCCGTCGGCGCTGTAGCTCTGAGCCCAGCGCGTCTTCCAGTACACCTCGTTGCCGCTCCAGAACGAGAGGTTCACGCCTGCATCGCGGGCGGCCTCCACATTGGCGCGCTGCTGGCCCGACCAGTATTCGTCGTGCCCGACCGACAGGAACATCTTGTGGTTCGTCAGAAGGCTTCCATAGCGGTCGGTGTCCATGCCCGCCATGTAGGAGACGTCGTAGCCGTTCTTCTCCAGCCACATGATCGCCGAGAACTCGGCGCCGAAAATGTAATCCTGCGGTCCCGACGCGAGGCCGCCGCCGCGTGTCGTGATGGGGCGGTTGTAGCTCACCGCATAGGAGCGCCCGCTTCCTCCGGGTCCGTTGCCGCCATAAAGGTTCGCGCCGCCCCACGGGTTGTAGGCCTGCCAGGTTGTGTCGGACGTCTGGAAGATGATGTCGCTGGTGCTGCTGTCGTTGCGGACGATGAAGGGAATGTGGTTCGCGCCCGTGGTGCCGTCCTGCCGCACGAGCTTGGCGATATAGATGCCCGACGTCGCATCGGAAGGAATGTTCCACGATGCCGAAACCGACCAGTTGCCCGCATCGGCCGCGCCGGTGGTTGGATCGCGCAGGGCGGTCGGCTGGGTCTGCAGGCCCGTGTGCTGGATCGTGTCGACCTTCCGTGCGCCCATGCCGCCGTAATAGCCGAGGCGGTAGATATCGATGCGGTAATTGGTGGAATTGGTATTGATCTTGAAGTCGATCTTCTGTCCGCGATTGACGCTGATGTCGGTCGCGAAGCCTTCGATGTTCGAGCTGCCCGCACCGTCGATGCCCCATTCGCTTTCGGGGTTTCCGGTCTTCTGGTTTTCGAGAACGGTGTCGTTCACGGCGGCTGCGGCAAGGGTTTGCGGCGTCGTCGCCGGGCTGTCCGTCGTCACGGGGCCTTGCAGGATTCCGGGTTGTGTCGTGGGGCCGGTGGTTCCAACCTCGGGCCCACCGCCCGCAAGCCAGCGCAGCGGCGTGGCCGAGCCCGTGGCCGCCGGGGCGGACGGCGTTCCGTTGGGCGATGCGGGCGTATCGGCGGTCTGGTTTACCGGGGTGACCTGCGAGCCGGTGGCGGGCTGCGATGCGGTGAATGACCAGCCGTAAGTGCGTGTATCGCCCCGCACGTCAGGCGTGGCGGGAGAATCGTAAGCGCGTGGCACGCCAGTGGCGGCCGTCAACGGATCGAGATGACTCGCCTGCCTCTCGAACGTCCAGGCCGGGCGCGCCGGGCTTGAGGCGCTGGCGGTCGTATCAGTGCGATTGATGAGCTGCCGAAAATCGCCGTGTGGCACGGCGGCAAGCCGCGAAGAGGCCGTATCGCCGTCGCGGCGAACGCTCCACGCATCGTCGGAACCGTCGGGATCCGGCTTGAAGGACGCAAGCCCTTTCAGCAGCCGGGCATGGTTCAAGCCATCGTCGACGAGACGTGCGCGGAACATCGTGAGCCCCCATTGTGAATGAGAACGCTGATTGGCCGTCGTTCAGCATCTCATAGGGGCCGTGGCATTGATAGCAGCAGACCACCCGGGGCGCGGGTCCATTAATGGGTAGTCGCAGGAGGCGCGGATTCCACTTTCGGGTGCGACGCTACTCCATTGGTTGATCGGTATCCCGCCCTAGGGAACGGGCCTCAGATCACGTAGAAATCCGCTGCCGTCATCTTCAGGTTCTTCGAGAGAGTGGCAATTTGCTGCTGCTGCAGCGCGCCGGTTCCATCGGGATCGTAATAGAGCGCGCCGGTCTTCCTGTCGTAGATGATGCGGTCGGACGCATCGTGCGCCGCCGGGCCGGTCCAGAAGGCGGACGCCTTGAGAGCGCCCTTCCGGCCAAGCGCGGTGAAGGCCTCGCGGGCGATATGGATCGTGTCGTACACCACGTTGAAGTCCGTGATGCGGTCGGCATCGAGGCTGGAATAGACCGGCTCGTCGAAGACGAAGATGTCCCTCCCGGCACCACCGCTCAGAACGTCGTAGCCTTCGCCGCCGTTGAGCTTGTCGTTGCCCGCGCCGCCGGAAAGGTAATCGTCGTCGAGGCTGCCGATCAGCGTGTCGTTCCCTGATCCGCCGGAGAGAGTATCGAAGCCGCTGCCGCCGTCGAGCTTGTCGTTGCCGCCCGAACCATAAAGACGGTCGGAGCCTGCCTGACCCTTGATGGTGTCATTGCCGGTAAAGCCGTCGATGCGGTCCGCCAGGCGACTGCCGGAAATCGTGTCGTTGCCCCGCAGGATCGTGGCCGCCGCCGTGTAGGAATCGTTGTAATAGACCCAGCTGTAGAACAGCTCCGCCGAAATGGAGATCTTGGAAATGGTGAGCTCGGAAGCCCCGTAGGCGTCGTAGAGGTCGATCCGGGTCAGCACGCCGTCGATCAGGTGGCCGGTATCGACATCGTAGCCGAAACCGTAACCGAGGAAGTCCGCGTAGCCGTAGGTGTACTCGATCTGCATCCAGTCCGAGCGGGCCGCGGTCATCTCTCCTTCGTACCATCCTCCGATGGAGAGGTTCGAGGTGTCGAGATCGGCGTCGATGCCGGCGGAAATGTAAGCCATCGTATTCTTCCCAGATCGGGCTCTGCGAGCCAACGGCCAAGTCTTAAAGTACCCAGCTTGAACATCTTCTTAACGGGCCGTGCAGCCTCTGTTGTGGTTCCCATTCGGCCCCCGTCGTGCTATCGCGCGCGCATCCCCACCTTCAATGGAGCGGCCCAGCCCATGCCGAGCGACCTGAAGCGCGTTACGCGCGCCCTTTTGTCCGTTTCCGACAAGACCGGCCTTGTGGATTTCGCAAAGGCGCTCGCCGCGAAGGGCGTCGAGCTGGTTTCGACCGGCGGCACCAAGAAGGCGCTTCAGGAGGCGGGGCTTGCGGTCAAGGACGTGAGCGAGCTCACCGGGTTCCCGGAAATGATGGACGGGCGCGTGAAGACGCTGCACCCGGGCGTCCACGGCGGCCTGCTTAGCATCCGCGCCAATCCCGAGCATCAGGCGGCCATGCTGGCCCACGGCATCGTGCCGATCGACCTGCTCGTGGTGAACCTCTACCCCTTCGAGGCGACCATCGCCGCGAAGCGGCCTTATGAGGATTGCATCGAGAATATCGACATCGGCGGCCCGGCGATGATCCGCGCGGCGGCAAAGAACCACGACGATGTCGCGGTGGTCGTGGACGGCGCGGATTATGACGTGATCATCGCGGAGCTTTCCGCGCAAAACGGTTCGCTCTCGCAAGCCCTGCGCCGCCGCCTCGCACAGAAGGCCTATGCGCGCACCGCCGCCTATGACGCGGCGATCTCCAACTGGCTTGCGACCGAGCTCGGCGAGGAAACGCCGCCCTATCGCGCCATCGGCGGAACCTTGGCGGAAGTGATGCGCTACGGCGAGAACCCGCACCAATCCGCCGCCTTCTACAAGACACCGGAACAACGCCCCGGCGTCGCGACGGCGCGGCAGGTGCAGGGCAAGCAGCTGTCCTACAACAACATCAACGATACCGACGCGGCTTATGAATGCGTGGCGGAATTCGCGCCGGAGCGCTCGGCGGCAATCGTCATCGTCAAGCACGCCAACCCTTGCGGCGTGGCGGAAGGCGCGTCCCTGCGCGAAGCTTATGAGAAGGCGCTGCGCTGCGATCCCGTCTCCGCCTTCGGCGGCATCGTCGCCATGAACCGCCCCCTCGATGCGGAGGCCGCGCGCGCCATCACGGAAATCTTCACCGAGGTCATCATCGCGCCGGATGCGAGCGAAGAGGCCATCGCCATCGTCGCCGCCAAGAAGAATCTGCGGCTTCTGCTCGCCGGTGGGCTGCCCGATCCGCGTCAGGAGGGTCTCGCCATCCGCACCGTCGCGGGCGGCTTCCTCGCTCAGGCGCGGGACAACGCCGTCGTCGAGGCGATGGACCTGAAGGTGGTGACGAAGCGCGCGCCGTCGGATCGGGAACTTGCGGATCTGCGCTTTGCCTTCCGCATCGCCAAGCACGTCAAGTCGAACGCCATCGTCTATGCCAAGGACGGCGCGACGGTTGGTATCGGCGCGGGCCAGATGAGCCGTGTCGATTCCTCCCGCATCGCCGCCTGGAAGGCCGCCGAGGCGGCGAAGGCGGCGGGCCTCACGGAAAGCCTCGCCAAGGGATCTGTCGTCGCCTCCGACGCCTTCTTCCCCTTCGCCGACGGACTACTCGCGGCGGCGGAAGCGGGTGCGACGGCGGTGATCCAGCCTGGCGGCTCCATGCGCGACGACGAAGTCATCAAGGCGGCGGACGAGGCCGGCCTTGCGATGGTGTTCACGGGACACCGCCACTTCCGGCATTGAGGCTACAAACTCCCTCTCCCATGGGGAGAAGGTTGGGGTGAGGGGTTACGCCTTGTCCGGAGAGGTCTGTGACCCTCACCCTCGCTTCGCTCGACCTCTCCCTCAGGGAGAGGTGGGCCGCGAGACGTCTAGCGTGTCTCTCGTGTGAATCTCACACCCGCTTCACACCGCTCAACAGCCATCCGCCGACAGTGAAGAAACCGATGAGCACGGCGGGGCCTGCGGCCTGCGTTTCGAAGACTGCTGTCGCCACGGCGACGGCGAGAGGCGCGAGGAAGGACGTGACTTTTCCCGAGAGCGCGAGCAGGCCGAAATAGCGCCCTGCCTCCCGCGCCGGAACGAGGCGGGCGAGCAGGCTGCGGGATGACGCCTGCAACGGCCCCGCCACCGCGCCGATGATGAGGCCGAGAGCGACGAACATTTTTTCGGGCACGGACGGATAAAGTCCTGCCCTCATGTCCGGCGGCGCGGTCGACACCACGAAAAGAACGCGGTCGGGGCCGAGCGACAAGACGCCGACGCATACCGCGATCAGCACAAGGATAGCGCCCATGATGACGGGCTTTGCGCCGAAAGCGTCGTCGAGCCGCCCGCCGATCAACGCGCCGACGGTGCCCGTAACGGTGAGAAGAATGCCGAAGACGCCGAGCTCCGTGGCGCGCCAGCCGAACACGCCCGCGCCGTAGATGCCGCCGAAGGCGAAGAGCGCGACGAGCGCATCCTGATAGACCATGTTCGCGAGAAGAAAGCGCCCGACGCTTTCATGCCGCCGCGCATCGGCGATGGTGCTCTTCACCTGCGCGATGCCTTTGCGTACGGCTTCCGCGAGCGGAAGGCTCGAGCGGGCGATGTCCGGCGTGAACAGAAAGAGCGGCGCGACGAAGACGAGGAACCACAGGGCCGCGAACGGACCCGTGATGCGATCTCCCTCGCGCGTCGCGGGATCGAGCCCGAAGAGCGGCTTGATGCCGAGAAGAGTGCGTCCCGTGTCATGATCGGCGGCGAGAAAGCCGAGGACGATGACGAGCGACACCAGTCCGCCGAGATAGCCGATAGCCCAGCCCGTGCCGGAAAGCCGCCCGAAGCGTTCCGGCGGCACGAGGTGCGGGATCATGGAATTGTTGAACACGGTGGCGACTTCGACGGCGACCGTGCCGAAGGCGAAGGCCAGAAGCGCGATGGCGATTCCGTAGGTCGCGCCGGGGGCCGCGAACCACATGACACTGCAGGCGAGAAACAGCACGAGCCCGCATCCGGCGATCCACGGCTTCTTCGGCCCCGTGGCATCCGCAATCGAGCCGAGGACGGGGGAGAGGAACGCCAGCGTCAGCCCCGCCGCCGCCGTGGCGTAGCCCCAC
The DNA here is from genome assembly GCF_003290125.1 of Microvirga flavescens. GTDB lineage: Bacteria > Pseudomonadota > Alphaproteobacteria > Rhizobiales > Beijerinckiaceae > Microvirga > Microvirga flavescens. The sequence continues at coordinate 402,372 of NZ_QMKH01000001.1, read as the reverse complement.
AAACTCTGGCCCGTCACTGGATCGGGCGCGAGGGCGGACGCGAAATAGGGCGCGAAGACGAAGGTAGTGACGAGGGTGAAGAAGGGCTGGCAGGCCCAATCGAAGAACAGCCAGCCAAGGATTGCGGCGCTGGAGGCTGTGGGGGTGGGGGCGATGGCGTCATCCCCGGGTGGAGGTGATGACGCCATCGGCATGCTTATCCCTTCACCAGATCGCCGAGGAGGCTTGCGGCGACGCTCACCTTGGAGAGCGTGAGGCCGGAGGTGACGATGTTGTCGACCGCGTTGCGGATGCGTTGGAGGTCCGCGCCGCGCCGCTCGCTCCACGCCGCCACGCCCACATCACCGGCAGCCCCTTGCGAGACGATCTCGGCGGTGAGGTTGCGGTGGGCGAAGGCGATGCCGTCGATGGCGCGGTCGAGCGCGAGGCGATCAAAGTAATCGCTCACGCTGATGCCGTTGGCCGCCTGAACGAGCGCGCCGAGGCGGAACGTCGCTTCCACTGCGAAATGCGTGCGCGCGATATCGAGCACGGGCCGTCCAGTCTTCTGCGCCGTCAACACGATGTCGGTCGCGGCGGTGAGATCGGGCAGGGCCGCGAGGCGGCTCGCCAGAGCCTGCGGAACGCCCTGCTGCACGAGATCGCTCGTGCGCGCATCGAGCAGCGCCAAGGCCTCCGGCGCGAGTGTGGTGCGCAGCGAGCGCTCCACCTCCGCGACGCCCGCGCCGTAGACGCCGACGATGTCATCGAGCGGGGTGTTGAGGAAGTCCACGTTGCGGATGAACCACACGATCCGGCTCATCAAAAGGTCCTGCAACTCGCCATAGAGGCCAAGCTGCAGCGCGCCCGGCACCTTGCCGTCGAGGGCGTCGATGGCGAAGTTGAGGTCGGTCAGGCCGAACGCATCGCGCGTTGCCGCGTAAGCCGCGGCAATCGTCGGCGCGTCCGTGCCGGTCTGGTCCACGAGGCGGGCCACCATCGTCGGGCCGCCGCGATTGATGATGGCGTTCGCAAGCTGCGTCGCGATGATCTCGCGGCGCAGGCGATGGCCGGCGATGGCATCCGGGAAGCGCTCGCGCATCTCGTCAGGGAAGTACCGGTCGAGTTCCTTGCCGAGATACGGATCGTCCGGCACCGGGCTTGCCAGAAGCTCATCGTGCAGCGAGAGCTTGGCATAAGCCAGAAGAATAGCGATCTCGGGCCGTGTCAGCGCCTCGCCACGGCGCGCGCGCTCGGTGAGCGTGGCGTCGTCGGGCAGGTATTCCACGTTGCGGTCGAGACGACCCTGCGCTTCCAGCATGTGCATGAGGCGGCGCGCGAAGCCGAGATCGGACAGACCGCGCCGCTCGGCCAGCGAGAGCGCCAGCGTCTGCAGGTAGTTGTTGCGCAAGACAAGCCGCGCCACCTCGTCCGTCATGTCCGCGAGGAGGGCGTTGCGCGCCTCGTAAGGCAGGCGTCCGTCCCGCTCCGGCGTCGTGAGCGCGATCTTGATGTTCACTTCCACGTCGGAGGTGTTCACGCCCGCCGAGTTGTCGATGGCGTCGGTGTTGAGGCGAATGCCTGCGCGCGCCGCTTCGATGCGCCCGCGCTGGGTCATGCCGAGGTTCGCGCCTTCGCCGATCACCTTGGCGCGCACGTCGCCGCCGGCGATGCGGATGGCGTCGTTGGCACGGTCGCCCACCTGCTCGTCGGTCTCGGTCGACGCGCGGATATAGGTGCCGATGCCACCGAACCAGAGCAGGCCGACTTCAGCCTTGAGGATCGCGGTCATCACCTCGGTCGGCGTCGCTTCCGTCTTGTCGAGGCCGAGGAGCGCGCGCACTTCCGGCGAGAGCGGAATGGACTTCGCGCCGCGCGGGAAGACGCCGCCGCCCTTGGAGATGAGCGCCTTGTCGTAATCCTGCCAGCTGGAACGTGGCAGGGCGAAGAGGCGCTCGCGCTCCTTGAACGCGGATTCCGGATCGGGTGTCGGATCGAGGAAGATGTCGCGATGGTCGAAGGCCGCGACGAGCTTGATGGCGCGCGAGAGCAGCATGCCATTGCCGAACACGTCGCCCGACATGTCGCCGACGCCGGCCACCGTCACCGGCTGCGACTGGATGTCGATATCCATTTCGCGGAAGTGGCGCTTCACCGCTTCCCACGCGCCGCGGGCGGTGATGCCCATCTTCTTGTGGTCATAGCCCTGGCTGCCGCCGGAGGCGAAGGCGTCGCCGAGCCAGTGATGCTTTTCCGCTGAGAGGGCGTTCGCCGTGTCGGAGAAGGTCGCCGTGCCCTTGTCGGCGGCGACGACGAGGTAAGGATCGTCACCGTCATGGCGCACGGTATCGGCGGGCGGCGTTATATGATCGCCCTCGATGTTGTCGGTGAGCTGCAGCAGGGTGCGCACGAAGATGCGGTAGCTTTCCGTGCCCTCGTTGAGCCAGGCCTGACGGTCGCTCGGCGGCGGCAGGTGCTTTGGAACGAAGCCGCCCTTCGCGCCGACAGGCACGATTACGGCGTTCTTGACCTGCTGCGCCTTCACGAGGCCGAGGACTTCCGTGCGGAAATCCTGCGGACGATCCGACCAGCGCAGGCCTCCGCGCGCCACCTTGCCGAAGCGCAGATGCACGCCTTCGACACGCGGCGAGTAGACGAAGATCTCGTATAGAGGCTTCGGCAGCGGCAGCCCCTCGACCTTCGCGCATTCGAACTTGAATGCGATGGTCTGACGCGGCAGGCCGTTTGGTTCCAACTGGAAGAAGTTGGTGCGGACCGCAGCTTCCATGAGATTGATGAAGCGGCGCAGGATGCGGTCGTCGTCGAGGCTCGTGACGCTCTTGAGCTGTTCCTCGATCTCGGCGCGTATCGCGGATTCTCTCGTCGCTCGCTCTTCCATCGTTTCGATGCGCGAATCGAAGCGGGCATAGAAATAGGCGACGAGCTTTGCCGCGATGGCGCTGTGCCGCGCCAGTGTCTCGGCGAGATAGTCCTGCGCATAAGGAATGCGGATCTGGCGGAGATAGCGGCCGAAGGCGCGCACCATCGCCACATCGCGCCAGCCGAGGCCGGCTTCCAGGACGAGGCGGTTGAAGGCGTCCGACTCGGCAAGGTCCCGGAACAGGGCGAGCAGGGCCGCCTCGATCAGGTCGCTGATCTCGGCAATGACGATGGGCCCGCCCGAGGCGCGCTCCAGCGTCATGTCGTGCAGCCAGATACGGTCCGCGCCGTTGGGGCCGGGCAGGACGACGCGATAGGTTCGCTCGTTCACCACCCGGAAGCCGAGGTTCTCGAGGAGCGGTACGCGCTCGGAGAGCGGCAGCGCCATCCCGCGCGAGAACACCTTCAGATGAACGCGCGTCTCCTCGTCGCCCTCGCGGCGGGAGAGATCGACGGCGCGCGGGCGCGCGTCTGAGAGCTGTTCGAGAATGCTCACGTCGACGATGGCTTCTTCGACGCTGAAAGCCTCGCGATAGCCGGCGCTGAAGGCGCGGGCGTAGCGGGAGGCAAGAGCGCGGGCGCGCGGGCCGCCGACGGTCTCGGCGAGGCGGTCGCTCAAGGAATCGGCCCAGGTGCGGACGATGGTGGAGATGCCCTTTTCGAGCGTCTCACGCGGCACCCTCGGCGTTTCGCCTTCATCGCGCCCGATGATGTAATGGGTGCGCGCCAAAGGCCCTTCCGGATAAGCCGGATAGATCGCGGAAATGCGGCCCTCGTAGATTCCGGCGAGGAATTCCGCGATGCGGCGGCTGGTGTCGGTGTCGTAGTGGTCCTTCGGCACGTAGACCAGGATCGAAACGAACCGGTCGAACTGGTCCGGCCGCGCCAGCGCACGCACGCGCGGCCGCTCGGACAGGTTCATAATGTCGATGGCGAAGTTATAGAGCGTGTCCTCGTCGATCTGGAAAAGATCGTCGCGGGGGTAGCTTTCCAGAACGTTGAGAAGCGAGCGGCCGGAATAACTCGCCGGATCGAACCCGGCACGCGCCACGACACGCGCCACCTTCAGGCGCAGGTAAGGCACTTCCGCCGTGGTGTTGTTATAGGCGCTCGATGTGAAAAGGCCGACGACGCGCAGTTCTCCCTGCACCTGACCTTTGCCGTCGAACAGCTTCATGCCGACGTAATCGAGATGCGCGCGGCGATGGACGAGCGACTTCACATTCGCCTTGGTGATGATGAGCGCCTTCGGCTGCGCCATGAAGGTGCGGATTTCCGGCGTCATCGCCACAAGCTCGCGCCCACGGCGCAGCACGCGCACGGACGGATCGCGCAACAGGCCAAGGCCCGTGCCTTCCACCGGATCGGCGGCGACATCACTCAAGGGCAGGCGGTATTCGCGCAGACCTAAGAAAGTGAAGTTGTTCTCGATGATCCATTCGAGGAAGGCGATGGCCTCCCGCGTCTCATCCTCCGGCAGCGGCGGCGGATTGGCCTTGTAGTCGCGGATGATATCGTTGAGGCGGGCGCGCATCGGCGACCAGTCACGCACGGCGACGGCGACATCCGCATAAACGCGTCTGAGGTTGGAAATCAGCCGTTCACGCTCCGCCGGCTCATCGATGCGCGGCAGATGAATGTGAATGAAGCTCTCGCGTTGCACGCTATCCTGCGCGGGGGCGGAAGCTTCGCCGACGAGACGAATCAGGTTGCCCTTCGCATCGCGCTCGACGGCGAGAATGGGGTGCGCCACGAGCAGCGGCTCAAATCCCTCGCTGACGATTTCGGCGAGCGTCGAATCGAGCAGGAACGGCATGTTGTCGTTGAGGACTTCAAGAACCGTTACATCCTTGCTGCGGCCATCATGCTCGATTTCGAAGTCGAGCAGGCGGATATCCGCCCCGTCCGCGCGCGGCGCGGCAAGGTGGGCGTAAGCTGCTTTCGCAAGGCTTGCGAGCGTTTGCGGCGTGTAGGCGCTGAGATCCTCGGACGGCACGCGGCCGAAGAGATCGCTCACGAATGTGGGGGGAAGGGTTGCGTGCTCAGGTTCGAGCAGAGCGACGGCAGCGGCAGTCAAGTCGCTTCCACTGGTTGGCGTTTCCAGTTTCATGCGGTGATCCTCTTAAGTGATCGTTATCGCGACCCCTCGCACGAACCACATATGGAAGCAACACCGGCCACGCATTCTTCAGCGCGCAATCGTGAAGTTTGAAACTTTCATGCGGCTTCAGCCCGTGTCGCCGTTACTAAATTCTCATCGCCCCAGATCTTCAGGGCCATGATGACCTGCTCAAGGCTGCGTCCGCGCACGGAAAGGCTGTATTCCACCCGCGGCGGCACCTCCGGATAGACCTTGCGTGTCAGAAGGCCGTCCGCCTCCAGTTCACGCAACTGGTTGGTCAGCATGCGCTGCGTCACGGCCGGCATCAGCCGGCGAAGCTCGTTGAAGCGTAGCGTTCCGCCTTTGAGCAACTTGTAGAGGATGACGATCTTCCACTTGCCGTCGATGAGGTTAAGCGTGGCCTCGACCGAGCAGGTGGGGCAGGCGGTCTGCCGCAAAGCCTTGCGGGGCATAATAGTATCCTTTTCGACACTATGTGCGTTGATTGTGCGTTCTTGCGTAAATGATTTGTATCATCGAACTTGCCTCCATCGCAACCAAGGAGGGTTTCATGCGTGCCGTCGCCTACAAGCAATCCCTGCCCATCGAGGCCGAATCGTCGTTGATCGATCTCGAGCTGCCCCGCCCCGAACCGGCGGGCCGCGATCTCCTCGTCGAGGTCCGCGCCGTCTCGGTGAACCCGGTCGACGTGAAGGTCCGCAAGCGGGCGCAGCCCGAGGCCGGGAACGCGCGCGTGCTTGGCTTCGACGCCGCCGGCGTCGTGGTTCAGGCCGGGCCGGAGGCGACGCTTTTCAAGCCGGGGGACGAGGTGTTCTACGCGGGCGACATCAATCGCCCGGGGACAAACGCGCAGTATCAACTCGTCGATGAGCGGATCGTTGGAAGAAAACCGTCCTCCCTCGATTTTCCGGCGGCTGCCGCCTTGCCTTTGACGGCGCTGACCGCGTGGGAGACCTTGTTCGACAGGCTCGATATCAAGCGCCCGGTGGCCGGCGCGGCGAATGCGGTTCTGATCGTCGGCGGCGCCGGGGGCGTGGGGTCCATCGCAGTCCAGCTTGCGCGCCAGCTCACGAACCTCACGGTGATTGCCACTGCGTCACGGCCCGAGACGCAGGAATGGGTGAAGGCGCTCGGCGCGCACCATGTGATCGACCATACGAAGCCGCTGGCAGCCCAGGTGGAGGCGCTTGGCATCGGCGCGCCCGCTTTCGTGTTCTCGATCACGCAGACGGACGCGCATTTTGGTGAGATCGCAAGCCTCATCGCGCCGCAGGGCCGCTTTGCGCTGATCGACGATCCCGAGCGGCTCGACGTCACCCTGCTCAAGCGCAAGAGCGTGTCGCTGCATTGGGAATCGATGTTCACCCGCTCCACCTTCAAGACGGCCGACATGGTGCGGCAGCACGAAATTCTCGATGAGGTTTCGCGGCTCGTGGATGCAGGTACGCTCCGCACGACGCTGGCCGAAACTTTTGGCGCGATCAATGCCGCCAACCTCAAGCGCGCACACGCCTTCATCGAAAGCGGCAAGGCTCGCGGCAAGATCGTCCTGGCTGGGTTCTGAAAAAAGAAAAGGCCGTCCCAGGGTGGGCGGCCTTTGTCTCGACGATGAAAGTGGCCCGGCCACCTGAAACGACCCAGGGGGCTGGGGGGCTGACGTGTCCGGGGAGGTCAAGGAGCCGGGCCGTCGAGGCAACACTGTCTGTATCGAGAGGCAGTGGGGCCGGTTCGCGGCGCGATTGCGGCAAGAATAAGATTTCCCAAATCGATCACGGTTCCTTGAACGGGCTATCGAAAACCCTTTGTTTCTGGCAGCCCGCCAAGGCGCTCCTGCGGAGTTGGTGAGCCGGCGAAAAGGATGGGGTTGAACCTGCTTCCGGCAAGGCTCATCATACAAATAGGATGAACGTTCGCCGGAGGCACCATGAGCGAAGGTGACATCGCAGAGCCGTTGCGCGGCAGCCCGGCCTCCGCAAAGGGGTCGGCCCAGATCCTGCCGTTTCCCGCCGCGCCAAGACACATCTCCTTCGATAGAAGCGAGTTGCAGACCATCCTGAATCTCTACGGCCGCATGGTCGCGGGGGGCGAGTGGCGCGATTACGCCATCGATTTCACGCCCGACAAGGCGGTCTTCTCCATCTACCGCCGCACGTCCGAGGTGCCGCTTTACCGGATCGAGAAAGACCCGAAGCTCGCCCGCAAGCAGGGGACCTACAGCGTCGTCGCCTCAAGCGGCCTCATCCTCAAGCGCGGCCAGGAGCTCGACCGGGTGATCCGCGTGATCGACAAGCCGCTCAAGGTGGTTTCGAGCTGAACGGGCGGTTCCGCTCGCAGCCTTCAGGCTGCGACGGAGGCCGCGCCCCTGAGTTGCAGCATCTGCCGCACTTCGTCGGGGGTGGCGACGCGATGGCCGAGCTCCTCCACGATCTTGCGGATCTTGGAAACCTGCTCGGCATTGCTCGCCGCCAGCTTTCCGCGCTCGATCATCAGGTTGTCCTCGAGCCCCACGCGCACGTTGCCGCCGAGAATGACGCCCATCGTTCCGAGCGGGAACTGATGGCGCCCCGCCGCGAGAACCGAGAAATGGTAGTCGTCGCCGAGCAGCCGGTCGGCGGTGGTCTTCAAGTGCATGAGCTGCTCCGGCGCGGGGTCGATGCCGCCGAGAACGCCGAGAACGAATTGCAGGAAGAGCGGCCCCTTGAGCAGGCCCTTCTTGCGATAGAACGCTACCGTCTGGATATGGCCGACATCGTAGCATTCAAGCTCGAAGCGCACGCCCTGACCATCGCCGAGATCGGCAAGGATCGCCTCGATATCGGCGAAGGTGTTCTGGAAGACGATGCTGCGCGTCGCTTCGAGGAACTTCGGTTCCCACTCGTGCCGCCATTCCGAATAACGTTCGGCCATCGGAAAGAGCCCGAAATTCATCGAGCCCATGTTGAGCGAGCACATTTCCGGCTTGAGAAGCCGCGCCGCCGCAAGCCGCTCATCGAGCGTCATGCGTGACGAGCCGCCGGTGGAGATGTTGAGAACCGCGTTCGTTTCCTTGCGGATCGTCGCAAGGATCTCGCGGAACAGGGCCGGATCGGCGGAGGGCAGGCCGGTCTGCGGGTCGCGCGCATGAAGGTGGATGATCGCAGCGCCCGCTTTTGCGGCGTCGATGGCTTGCCGCGCGATGTCCTGCGGCGTCACCGGCAGGTGCGGGCTCATGGTCGGCGTGTGGATGGAGCCCGTGATGGCGCAGGTGACGATGACCGGGTTGCTCATGCCGCCGCTCCGTAATCGAGGCCCTTTTCCTTCGCGAAGGCGTCGAGGCTGTCGGTAAGGATCGCCATGATCTCGTCGATCTGCGCATCGGTGGTGATGAGCGGTGGGCAGACGAGGAAGTGATCGCCGATGCGCCCGCCGCGCGTGCGGCGGGAATAGATGATGAGGCCGCGCTCATAGGCGATGTCGACGAGCCGGTTGTGAGCGCTCAGCTCCACCGGAAGCGGCTCCATCGTGTCGCGGTCGGAGACGAATTCGAAGGCGAGGAGAAGCCCCTTGCCGCGCACGTCGCCGATGAAGCCGTAGCGCTGCTTCAAGGCCTCAAGCCGCGCCTTGAGCTTGTCGCCCTGGGTTCGCGCCGCCTTCACGAGGCCGAGGCGGTCGATCTCGCCCAGCACCGCAAGGCCCGCCGCGCAGGCGAGCGGATTGCCCGCATAGGTGAAGCCGTGAATGAAGCCGCCATTGTCGATGACCGCATCGGCGATGCGCCGGTCGGCCACCATCGCGCCGAGCGGCACATAGCCCGCGCCGAAGCCTTTCGAGAAGGCGATAAGATCCGGGCGCATCTTCCAGTGGTCGCAGGCGAGATATTCGCCCGTGCGTCCCGCGCCGCTCATCACCTCGTCGGCGATGAGAAGAATGCCGAATTCGTTACAGATCTTGCGGATTTCTCCGTAGTAACTGTCGGGCGCGACCAGCGCGCCGGTCGACGCGCCGCCGACAGGCTCCATGATGAAGGCGAGAACCGTTTCCGGCCCCTGACGGAGAATTTCGTCGCGCAGGTAGCGCGCGTATTTCAGGCCGCGCTCGTGATCGGACAGGTTGTCCTTGTCGAGATAGCACGTCGGCGCGGGGATCTTCGGCATCTCGTTCATCATGGGCGAGAAGGGCGCGCTCATGAGCGACATGCCGGTGACGCTAAGCGCCCCGAGGCTCGACCCGTGGTAGGACGGAAAGCGGGAGATCACCTTCCAGCGGGAGGCCTGGCCCGTGGCGACGGCGTATTGCCGCGCGAGCTTCAGGCAGCTTTCCACCGCCTCCGACCCGCCGGAGACGAAAAAGACGCGGTCGAGGCCAAGCGGCATCCGCTCGGCGATCTGGCGGGCGAATTCTTCCGCCGGCTCGTTCTCGAAATGCAGGCGGTAGCCGAAGGTGGATTTCTCCATCTGCCGGCGCATGGCCTCCAGCACCACCGGGTTGGAATGGCCGATATTCGACACCATCGCACCGCTGGAGCCGTCGATGTAGCGCTTGCCGCTGACGTCCCACATGTAGACGCCTTCGGCGCGGTCCAGGAGGGGGCGACGCAGGCGCGTCTGGTAAAACAGGTTCGACATGGCCGCTCGTCTCGTTCTTTTCCGACTCGCCTCTCGCATCACGACCGGGCGGGGCCCGGTCGTCCGCGCCCTTGCCGCGATGGGGCACCAAGAGCAAGGGCGCGGACACCCGGCTGGAGGGCCGGACATGATGGAGGAGGCCGCTTTAACAAACACCGCTCGACATCAACGCGCAAATAAATAGGATGAACGCCTCGCATTCTCTAAAGGAATGGTCAGGCGTGAAGAACCGGCGCTCACAGCGATTCGTCTGGGACATCGACTGGAACTTGCTGCGGACCTTCATGGTCATCGTGCAGGAGAAGGGCATCACGTCCGCCGGCGAGAAGCTTCGGCTGAAGCAGCCGACCATCAGCAATGCGTTGCGGCGCCTGGAAGGGCATTTCGATTGTCGGCTGATCGAGCGGCGCCCCGGCGTGTTCGAGGTGACGCCCGCTGGCCAGCGCCTTTACGCGGAATGCGTCACGCTCTTCGATTCCGTCTCCGGCCTGCACACGCTCGTCCACGATCAGCCGGACGAGGTGACGGGGCAGATCGACATGGCCTTCGCCAGCCATGTGGTGTGCCCGTTCCTCGACGACATCCTGGCGGAATTTCATCGCGAGCACCCGCGCGTGACTTTCGCGACGTCCGTTCTGCCGAGCCAGGAGGTCATTGCGAACGTGACGCGAAAGGACGCCGCCCTCGGCGTGTGCCTTCTGCACGAGCGGCATCCCAAGCTCGAATTCAGGACGCTCTATCGGGAAAGCTTCGGTTATTTCTGCGGGCGGCAACATCGGCTGTTCGGCAGGAAGGACTTAAGCATCGTGGACCTGCGGGACGAGCCTTACGTTTCCTTCAAGACGGACCAGATGGCCGATGCCCTCTGGCCCATTGCGATGCTGCGCCAGCAGGAGAAGTTCACAGGCCCGATCATCGGCACCTCGTCCCATCTCGAAGAGGTCAAGCGCTTGCTCATCGCGGGTTTCGGCTTCGGCCCGCTGCCGATCCATGTGGTCGAAGAAGATGTGCGCAAAGGCCTTTTGTGGCGGCTGCCGCCTTACGAGAACCCGCCGGAGATCGACGTGCATCTCGCCTACGATCCGCAGGCCCGCCACACGCGCGCTGAAGCTCTCCTGCTCGAAAAGCTCCTGACGCGGATCGAGGAAACGCCGCTCTCCGAGCGCACCTATCCGATTTCCGGAGCATGAGCGGGATTGCCCAGAAACCTCATCCTGAGGAGCGGCGCAGCCGCGTCTCGAAGGAGGTTCCAGCGCGTACTGGAAACGCCTCGCCCTTCGAGACGCTGCTTCGCATCCCTCAGGGTGAGGCTCCGTCGCAGCGAAGTGTGAAAATGTTTCTGAAGGGAAAGATGGGCCGATGAATGCTCCCTGGATTTCGGTTCGCGAGATGGTTCGTGACGAATGGATCGACTTCAACGGGCACATGACGAACGCTGCTTACGTGACAGCGTTCGACATCGCTTCGGTTGCCCTGTTGTGCGACATTGGCATCGATCCGGACTATCGTGCGCGCCAACGCTGCTCGACCTTCGCGCTCGAACTCCACACGGTGTTTCACCGCGAATTGCCGGCCAAGGCGCCGTATCTGATCGAGACACGTGTGCTCGATTTCGACGCGAAACGCATCCACCTCTTCCATCAGATCAAGCACGCCGAAGAGGGGTTTCTCGCGGCGAGCCTCGAAGTGGTGACGATCCATGTGGATCTCGAGAAGCGGCGCTCGACGCCGCTGCCCGAGAGCATAACCGCGCGGCTGGAGGCCTATCGCAAGGCGTCCGACGCGTTGGAATGGCCGGAGATTGCCGGGCGTAGGGTCGGCCTCAAGCCCGCCTGATGCAGTGCGGTTTCAAGCCTTGGCGAGGCCGCACCATTGCGCGGCAAAGAGCGCGAGAACCTCACCGACATTAAGCATGCTGTCGATGGAAACCCATTCGTCGATGCCGTGATAGCTGCCGCCGATAGGGCCGTAGCAGGTGGCCGGGGTATCGCCGTAGAGCGCGAAGAAGCGTGCGTCCGTCGTCGCCGTCGAGGCGAGCCGCACAGGCTCTTCTTTCATGACCTGCCGGTGCGTGTCGGCCAAAAGCGTCATGAAGGGTGCATCCGGGTCTATGGTGCAGCCTTCCGCCTGAAAGCCGCTGTAGCAGATCTTGATGCCCACATTGGCGAGCTGGGGATGCTTCGCCTTGGTCGCGGCGATGTTGGCCTCGATGGTGCTCTTGACGCTTTTCAGCGAGGTTCCGGGATAGAAGCCGACGCGCACCAGCATCGTCGCCGAGCACGGCACCGTCGAACCCCAATCGCCACCATTGATGCGGCCGAGATTGAAGCTGACGGGATGCGCGTGGCCGCGAAATTCCGGATGAATGCTTTCAGGCTTGTTCCACTCGGCCTCGAGTTCACGCAATCCCTCGAAGAGCATGTAGGCGGCGGTGATGGCGCTTGTTCCTGCCGCCGCTTCCAGAACGTGAGCGGGCTTTCCCATCACGCGGATCGTCACCCACATCACCCCGAGCTGCGAGGTCATGATGGTTTGCTGGAAGGGCTCGGGAATGATCGCGGCATCCGCGCGATAGCCGCGCGCGACGCAGGACAGCGCGCCGTTGCCCGTGCATTCCTCCTCGATCACCGACTGGAACATCACCGGTGCCGCGGGCGCATAGCCAAGATCGCGCAAAGCCTCGAAGGCCAGGCAATAGGCGACGAGACCCGATTTCATGTCTCCCGCGCCGCGCCCGTAGATGCGCCCGTCGCGTATCGAGGGTTCGAAGGCGGGCGTCGTCCACAGGGAGGCTTCCCCCGGCGGCACCACGTCGATATGGCCGTTGAAGATCAGCGAGCGGCCTTTGGTCCCGCCTTTGGGCGTATGACGGGCGACGACATTCGGGCGGTTCGTGTAATCCGGCTGCACGGGCGGAGAGAAACCGGGAAGCTTGCCGATCACGTCCGGGTCGACGTCGAAGGTTTCGACCTCAAGCCCCATCTCATCGAAGATCCCGGCCATGATCTCCTGCCCGGCCAGTTCGTTGCCGAGGGTCGTCCGGGCGCGGACCAGACGGGTGAGCCGCTCGACAGCCTGACCGCGCCGCGCCGCGATGGCGGCACGCAAGTCGCTTTGGAATGTCTCGTCAATGGGCATCGTGACCTCGGCGGGCAGGGAGGGAATTTCCGTTTGAGGAGGAGCCCTGTTGTGCCGTTCCGTCAAATAAAAACCGGGAATGCCGCGCATTCACGGGCTCTATAAGGCGCGATAAGGCGCGCCCCGGCTTGCCGGGCCCGGTCCCTTCCCGCATTCTCAAAACCGATCCAACTTATTGCAAATATCTATTTGCGAAATGCCCCCGCGCCCCCTCATGCTCCGGGCGCGAGAAACAGGACATGGCGTGATGACGGTCAAGACCTTCCCCGATTTCGGCCTCACCCATGAGGAGCGCCGCCGCGCGGTGCGCGGGCACTATTACGAGCAGCCCGGCATGGACGGCACGCGCGGAGAGATCTGGTGCTACACCGACCGCTATTCCTATCGCGCCGGGGATACGCTTACCCTGTTCGTCAGTTCCACCGCCGGGCGCTACCGGCTCGAGATCGTGCGTGACGGCGGCGTGGAAACGCCGGTCATGGCCGTCGAGGGCTTGAGCGCGGCATGGCAGGATACGCCGGACCAATGCTCCGTTGTCGGCTGCGGCTGGCAGGCCTCTCATGCCATCCGCATTCCCGGCGAGTGGCCCTCGGGTGCCTATCGCGTCACGCTGACGGCGGAGGGCAATGACGGACGCCTGATCCGCTGCCATCACCTCTTCATCCTGCGGCCCGACGCGGGCAAAAAGCCTGGCCGCATTCTTCAGGTGGCGGCGACTGGTACCTGGACCGCCTACAACACCTGGGGCGGCTCCAATCACTACCAGGGCATCACCGGGCCGAACCGCGATCAATATGCGCCGGTGGTAAGCATCGAACGGCCGTTCTGCCGCGGCTTTGTCGTTTTGCCGCCGGGAGCGCCGCGCGTGCCGCTGGATGTCCCCGTGCCGCCCGCCATGCCGCCCCGCTATCCGCATATGGAATGGGCCTACGCCAACGGCTACAGCAAGAAATACGCCTCGTCCGGCTGGGCGAGCTACGACAGCCACTTCTTCCGCTGGGCGGAGCGGGCGGGCTACGACATCGACCTTGCCAGCCAGCATGAGCTGCATTTCGCACCGAACTTGCTCGACGGGTACGATTGCGTGGTCTTCGTCGGGCACGACGAATACTGGACATGGGAGATGCGCGACGCCGTCGAGGCTTATGTAAAGAAAGGCGGCAAGGTCGCGCGCTTTGCCGGCAACTTCATGTGGCAGACGCGATTGGAAGCCGAAGGCCGCCGCCAGGTCTGCTACAAGTACCGCGTCGAGGAAGACCCGATTTTGAACGGCGGCGACATCACGCGCCTGACGACGTCCTGGGAGGATGCCCGCATCGGGCGTCCGGGTTCGGAGACCTTCGGTCTTCTCGCCACGCGCGGGCTCTATGTGGGCTGGGGCGGCTGCGCGCCGCGCGGCGCGCGGGGTTTTCCGATCTATCGCCCCGAGCATTGGGCGTTCGAAGGCACCGGCGTTTATTACGGCGACATTCTCGGCGCGGATTCGCACGTCTTCGGCTACGAGGTGGATGGCCTCGATTACATCATCGAAGGCGGCCTGCCGCGCCCGGCAGAAGGAAGCGGCGCACCGGAGGGTCTCGAAATTCTCGGCCTCGGCATGTCCTCGCTCAAGGAAGAGAGCGCCGATATTCCCGCCGACGATCAGTTCCTCTCCGACGAGGACGCTCTTTTCGTTGCAAAGACCCTGATCGGCAATGAGGGTGCGGAGGCGGTGGACAAGGTCAAGCGCGGCGCGGGGATGATGGTCAATTTCCCGATGGGCAAAGGCGAGGTTTTCCACGCCGGAACCTGCGAATGGGTGGCCGGTCTCTTGCGCAGCGATCCCATGGTGGAAAGGGTGACCGCCAACATCATGAACCGGTATCTGAGAGCATGACCGAGGCCCGTGACATTGTCATTCGCGAAGCGGCGACGCCGGATCTGGAGAGCGTCGCGGCGATGCTGCGCCGGCTCGGCGCGCATGTGGGCGCAAATCCGAAAGTCACTGCAGACGATCTTGCGGCTTATGGGCCGAAGGGACGCGGCTTTACCGAAGTCCTCGTGGCGGAGGAAGGCGGCGCGATCATCGGCATCGCGCTCTACTCCATCGTCTTTTCCGCATGGCGCGGCCGTCCCGGCATCTACGTCTCGGACCTGTTCGTGGAGGACAGCGCCCGCGGAACAGGGCTAGGCACGCGGCTGTTACGCGCCGCCGTCGAACGGGAGACGCCGCGCGGCTGCGCCTACCTCAAGCTCGATGTAGACAAGAAAAATGCCGGGGGCATCTCGTTCTACGAGAAGCGCGGTTTCAAGCTCGATGACCACGATCACACGATGGTGCTTGAACGGGACGGCATGACGCGGCTGTGAATCAAAAGCGCGGGCTCCCGTGCGAAAGCCCGCGCCGAAAAAAGTTTTAAGCTGCGAGGGCGCTTGCTTCGAGCGCAATCGCCGCCGAGGCGATGATCGCCGCAAAGCGCACGGCGGTCTGAATAGCCTCCGTGGAGACGCCCCCCTGACGAAGCGTTTCCTCATGCGCGTCGATGCACATGCCGCAGCCGTTCATGGCCGAGACGGCAAGCGACCAGAGTTCGAAATCGATCTTGTCGACGCCGGGATTGCCGATCACGTTCATGCGCAGCTTCGCCGGCATCGTGCGGTAATCCTTGTTCGCGGCAAGGTGCACGAAACGGTAATAGACGTTGTTCATGCCCATGATGGCCGCTGCGGACTTCGCGGCGGTGAGTGCCTCCGGCGAGAGCTTGCCGGACGCTTCCGCAACGAGCGCGTTGCGCACGTCCTCATTGCGCGAGGCGATGCCGCAAGCAACGAAGAGGCCGTATTTCTGCTGCTCGGTCAGCACCTCGTCGCTCGCCATGGACGAGAGGTTGAGGCGCACGTCCTTGGCGAAATCGGGAATCGCCAGCTTCAGCGTTTCGATTGACATTGAGCATCCTTCCAATGGGCCGCCCTTGGGGCGGGAAGGTTCGGAGCGTGGTTATGCTCCGAACCCATTTGTTTGGCTTCAAGCCGGATCAGGCGGCCTTCAGCGTCTCGCCGCCGACCTGGCGGTTGCACGGGCAGAGCTCATCCGTCTGCAGCGCGTCGAGAACACGCAGCGTGTCCTTGGGCGCGCGGCCGACATTCAGGTTCGTCGCATAGACGTGCTGGATCGTGTTGTCCGGATCGACGACGAAGGTGTAGCGGTAGGGCACGCCATCCGGGGAGCGGACACCGAGACCGTCGATCAGCTCGCCCTTGGTGTCGGCGAACGACCAGATCGGCAGCTTGTCGAGATCGGCATGGTCGCGGCGCCAGGCCAGCTTCACGAACTCATTGTCGCCCGAGCCGCCGAGCACGACCGCGTCGCGGTCCGCGAACTCGGAGTTAAGGCGCGCGAATTCCGCGATCTCGGTGGGGCACACGAACGTGAAATCCTTCGGATAGAAGAAGATCACCTTCCACTTGCCGGGGAAGCTTTCGGCGGTGATGGTCTCGAAGGCCGAGACGCCGTTTTCTTCATGGCTGTTGAAACCGGGCTTGACGCCAGTCACGGAGAAGTTGGGCAGCTTGTCGCCGATGCCGAGCATTGATGTGGCTCCATTTCGAGGGAAATTTCGGACGCGGCGCCGCGAAGGCCTGAAGCTCGCCGCGCCGCTCTCGAAACAGATCTTGCATAAAGATGCGTTTCGGTCCAATCGATTAATAAAGAAAATAGCATCGATTTTTTCGATAGTGATGTTCCGCGAGGCCTTGCGATGGTGAACATTTCGGTCCGGCAATTGCGGTATTTCCTGGCTCTCGCCGATACGGCGTCCTTCTCGAAGGCGGCAAAGCGGGTCGGCGTCACGCAATCGACCTTAAGCGCGGCGATCCAGGAGATGGAGGCCGTTCTCGGCGTGCGCCTCGTCGACCGCAGCGGGCGGCATTTCGAGCTGATGGCCACCGGGGAGCTGCTCGCCCGGCAGGCGCGGGAGATTCTGGCGCGAATCGACGATCTGCCCGCCAGCCTCTCGCGGGAAGCGCGGCCATTGACGACGCGCCTTAGGCTCGGCGTCATTCCCTCCATCGCGCCGTTTCTCCTGCCCCGGGCCCTGCCGCATGTCCGCGCTGCGTTTCCCGAGCTTCATGTCGCGGTGCGCGAAGGGCTGACGCAGTCGCTGATCGCCGACATCCGTTCCGGCAATCTCGATGCCGCAATCATCGCGCTGCCCTTTTCGACGACGGGCTTTCAGGCCGAGCCGTTGTGCGAAGACGAGTTCTTCGTCGCCGTCAGCGCGCATCATCGTCTCGCCGACCGGGCAAACGTGTCCGCGAGCGAGTTGGAGGACGAACAGATTCTTCTTCTGGAATCGGGCCATTGCCTGCGCGACCAGATTCTCTCCACCACCGGCATTCGTCCGCCGGGCGATGCTGACAACATCAAGGCCATGAGTCTTCTGACGCTCGTGCAACTCGCCGAGAACGACCTTGGCATCACCTTCCTGCCGAGGATCGCGATTGCGGCGGGGATCGCTCAAGGGACGAGCCTTAGTCTGATCCCTTACCGGGGCAAGCGCTCATCGCGCACGCTCGCCCTGATCTGGCGCGCCGGCGCAAGCCGCACGCCGGATTACCTGATCCTGGCGAAGACGCTCCGAGAGCTTTGCCGGCAGTTTCTCGACGCTGATGTTCCCGCGCCTCGACCGGCTGCATGAGCTCTAGTCTTCGAGGTTCTTCGGCAAAAGCAGCAACCAGAGGCTCGACAATGTGAGGCCTAGCGCGGCGACCCACAAAACGGACCTGATGCCGACGATGTCCGCGCCTGCACCCGCGATCAGGGCCGCGATGAATCCGAGGCCTCCGGTCAACAGATGCAGCGTGCCGCCCTCGCGCCCGCGCATTGCATCGGGCGTCACCTTCTGCCGAAGGGCGACGGCGTTGGTGTAGAACACCACGTAGAGTCCATCGCCGAAAAGCTGCGAGACGCAGAGCAGCGCGGCTTTGAGCCAAAGCGGACCCTGCGCGAGGGGAATGAGGCAGCTGACGAGCCCGTAGGTGATCAGCATTCCCATCAGCAGGCGGCGCGGGGCGAACAGCGTGCCCGCCCGCTCGGCGAAGCGCGCGCCGATGAGCGCGCTGATGCCGCCGAGCGCCACGATGAAGCCGAGCATGCCCGGCTTTATGCCGAGATCGCGAACCGCGTAGAGCACGTAGAGCGGCGCGAAGAAGTAGAGACAGAACGTCATCGACGCGATGCACAGCGTCGTTGGTCGCAGGACAGGATGCGTGAAGACGAAGGCGAGCCCCTCTTTCGTTTCGCGCCAAAGATTGGGAGCGTGCTCACCCGTGACGAGGGGCGGCTCGACGCGCCTGATCGAGCCGAGCAGGATGGCAGACCACAGGTAGGACAACGCGTCGAAAAGTATGGCGAAGGGCGCGGTGAGAATCTGGATGCAGACGCCTGCGAGCGCGGGGCCTGCGGTTTCCGCGACAGCATCGGTGGTGGCGAGTTTCGCATTGCCCTCAAGAAGCTGATCCCGTTCGACCACTGTCGGCAGATAGGCGTTGTCGGCGGTGCTGAAGACCATCGAGAACAGGGCGACCAGGGTCGCGACGATCATGATCTGCCCGATAGTGATGGCGCTGAACCACGCCATGATCGGCAATGAGACCAGAACGGTGGCGCGCACGAGATCGGCCATGATGAGAACCCGGCGACGGCGGGTGCGGTCGATCCAGCTGCCCAGGAACGGGCTCAGGATTACGCCGGGAACCGCGCTCAACGCCACGAGCAGGCCGAGATCGGTCGCGGAAGCGTCGAGGGTCAGGGCCGCGATCATGGGCAGGCCTTCACGGGTGAAGCGGGTGCCGACGGCCGAGAGGCTCTGTGCGGCCCACAGCTTCATGAAATCAGGGTTCTGCCAAAGGCCACCGCGGGGCCGGGGCATCCAACGGGTCATGATGAAATTTCTTTGAAGGGGGTTAGGGATGGGGCGGCTGCGAGACGCCGGGCCCCAAGGGCCGTTGCATCAACACCGTCGAAAGCCAGCGGCCGTGCTTGTAGCCGATCCCCTTGAAGATCCCGACATGCTCGAAGCCAAGGCTTTTGTGAACGCCGATGGAGCCGTGGGATTCCTCATCACCGATGACGGCGACCATGAGCCGGAAGTCCTGCGCTTCGCATTCGCTAATCAGCGCTTCGAGGAGCTTGCGGCCAACGCCCTGCCGCCGGGCTTCTTCCGCGACATAGATCGAATCCTCGACCGTCGCGCGATAGGCGAGACGCGGACGGTACGGGCCCGCATAGGCATAGCCGAGAATCGCGCCGTCGCGCTCGGCGACGAGATAAGGGTAGCCACCTTCAAGAAGCGTCGCGCGGCGGCGGGTCATCTCGGCGGCATCGGGCGGATCGAACTCGAACGAGGCCGTGCCGTGCGTGACCGCATGGGCGTAGATCGCCGTGATGGCGGGAATGTCGGAATCGCGGGACGGGCGGATCAGGAGGCTCATGGGATGGCGATCCTAGTTTCAGCCATTCCTTTCGCGCAACAAAAAGCCCCGGCTTTGGGCCGGGGCTCGGTGTCTTTTAGTTAAGCGTGTTGCTTAGTTGTTGCGGTTGCCGAGCAGCGACAGCAGGAACTGGAACATGTTGATGAAGTCCAGATAGAGCTGCAGAGCGCCGTAGACCGAAATCTTGGCGGCGGCCTCGCCGTCGAAGTTCCCGTAGAGATACATCTCCTTGAGCTTCTGCGTGTCGTAAGCCGTGAGACCCGCGAAGATCAGCACGCCGATCACCGAGATGCCGAACTGCAGCGGAGCCCAACCGATGAACATGTTCACCAGCGAGGCGAGGATCAGACCGACGAGGCCCATGATCAGGAACGAGCCCATGCCCGACAGGCTGCGGTTCGTGGTGTAGCCCCACAGCGAGAGCGAGCCGAAGGCCGCCGCCGTGATGAAAAACACCTGCACCACGCTCGCGCCGGTAAAGACGATCAGAAGCGTGGAGAGGGACGCGCCCATCACCGCCGCGAAGGCGAAGAAGGTGCCGCGCGCGGCGGAAGCCGACATCTTGTCCATGCGGAACGAGAACAGGAAGATGAAGGCGAGCGGCGCAAGCGCCACAAACCACTTAAGAGGGGACATGTAGAGCGCATAGCCGAACTGAGTCAGGCCGATCCCACGGAAGTTAACCACTGCCTGGGAGGCATCGCTCGTTGTCGCAAGCATGTTCACGCCCAGGGCCACGAGGGCGGAGATCGCCAGGCCCAGGATCATGTTGTTGTAGACGCCGAGCATGAAGGCGCGCAGGCCCTGGTCGACCTCGGCGGCCGTTTTGACGCCAGCGCCGGCATATTGGTTCTGCTGATACGGTTGCATCGGAGTCCTCTCGCGGTGTCCCGTTGAATGTTCCCTCGACAGGCCGGAAATCGGCCTACGGCCGCCGGAATCCGGCGGCATCGGGAAATATGAGAGCACCCGCCCTTTTTCGCAAGGGGCAAGCTCAAGCTTCACGGGGGCGTGAAAGAAAAACCAAAGACGAAATGCGGCTGCACTCCCCGACAGGAGATGCGCGGGGTGCAGCCGGGAGTGGTGAAATCAAAGGTTTCTCAAGTATTGCGCGGGCTTCTGGTTCAAAATTCTCAACGTCCCGGCAAGGCCTAGACCCACCGTCACGAAAACCGCGAGGCTCGAAGCAAGGAGCGCGCCGGATAAATCCAGGGCAAAGCTTAGGTTCATCACGCGGGTGATGATGAGAAAGGCGGCGAGCGTGCCGGCGAGTAACCCGAACACGGCGGTGGCGAGGCCGAGCAGGCCGTATTCGAGGCCATAGGCCGAGAGCAGGCGCGCCCGCGTCGCACCGAGGGTTTTGAGCACCACCGCATCGTAGAGCCGTGCCCGGTGTCCGGCGGCGAGCGCGCCGGCGAGCACGAGAAGGCTCGCGATGAGCGCAATGGCGCTCGCCCCCCGGATCGCCATGACGAGCTGGGAGACGACATCGTCCACCGCCTCCAGCGCATCCTTCACCCGCACGCTCGTCACCATCGGATAGGCGAGCGCTGCGCTGCGCAGGATCCGCGCGTCGGTCTTCGCGTCCGAGCCGCCGGGGAAGGTGACGGTGGCAAGGTGCGTGTGCGGCGCGCCCGCGAAGGCGTTGGGCGAGAACACCATCACGAAATTGATGCCGAGAGAGCGCCATTCCACATGCCGCAGATTGGCGATGGTGGCGCTGATGTTGCGGCCGAGCACGTTGACCGTGATCTCGTCGCCAACCTTCAGGCCGAGGCCCTGCGCGACCTTTTCCTCGAAGGAGACCAGCGGCTTGCCGCGATAATTCTCGTCCCACCACTCGCCCTGAACGAGTTCGGAGCCTGAGGGAACCGCCTTGGCGTAGGTGATGCCGCGATCTCCGTCGAGAACCCACGAGGCGTCCTCGCTCGCCTTGACCTGCGCCACCGGCACGCCCTTCAGGCTCACCAGCCGTCCGCGCATCATCGGTACGCGGTCGATCTGCGCATTCGAAGCCTCGCCCTTGAGGAAGGTCTCGAACGCATCGGCCTGGGCGTTGGGAATGTCGAGGAAGAAGAAGCTTGGCGCATGCTCCGGCAGGGTCTGGCGAAGCTGGCGGGTGAGGTTCGAATCGATCAGCGCCAACGTCACCAGAAGCGTGATGCCGAGCCCCAGCGACAGGACGAGGGAGGGCGTCAGCGCGCCGGGCCGGTGGATGTTGGCAAGCGCGAGGCGCGGCGCGGTCCGCTTCGGTCGCGGCAGGCGGCGGGCAAGCGCCATGATGCCAAGGCCGATCACCCGCAATAATGCGAACGACGCGGCGGCTGCGCCCACGAACATCAGCGCGATGCGCCGGTCGTAGGCCGCGAAGACGGCAAGGCCCACAAGGGCGGCGAGAACGAGAACGAGCGTCGTCAGGTAGCGCCTGCGCGGCCATTGCCGCCCGGGCTCGATCTGGTCACGGAACAGGCCGGAGACCGGGACGTCGTGGGCGCGGCCCAGAGGCGCGAGGGCGAAGGCGAGGGCGGTGAGAAGGCCATAGAGAAGCGCGATGCCGAGCTCGCCCCACGCCAGCGTCGGGCGGATCGGAATCGGCAGGAGATGGCCGAACAACCCGTTGACGATGAACGGCAGCGCACCGCCGACGACAAGGCCGATGCCGATGCCGATGAGCGCGATCGTCATGACTTGCGTGAGGTAGAGCATCACCACCTGCCCGCCCGGTGCGCCGAGGCTCTTGTAGGTCGCGATGGAGGCGCGCTTGCGGTCGATGAAGCCGCGCACCGCGTTCGCCACCCCGACGCCGCCGACGAGAAGGGCGGTGAGACCGACGAGGGTGAGGAACTGCGTGAAGCGCTCGATGTTGCGGGCAAAGCGCGGATCGGCGTTGACCCGGCTGCGGATGTCCCACCCCGCTTCCGGCAGGGCGCTCTTCGTTTCAGCCTCGAGACGTTCGAGCGCCGCATCGTCGACCTGCGGAATGTTGAGCCGGTAGGTCCAGCGCACGAGGCTTCCGGGCTGGATGAGGCCGGTGGCGCGCAAGGCCTCCTGCGAGACGAGGAGGCGCGGGCCAAAGCCGATGCCGCTCGCGATCTTGTCAGGCTCGGAGACGAGCGCCGCGCGCAGTTCGATCTGTGCATCGCCGACGCGGATTTTGTCGCTGGTCTTCAAATCGAGCCGCGCGAGAAGGGCAGGATCGGCGACAGCGCCGAAGACGCCATCGCGGACCTTGAGAAGATCGGCGGGAGAGCTTTGCGGATCGGTTTCGAGCACGCCGATGGTGGGATAGGTCGGGCCGACGGCCTTCAGTTCGACGAGCGCCGAGCCCTTGTCGCCGGCAATCGCCATCGCGCGCATGGTGGCGATGGGAGCGACCTCGCCCTTTGATGTCAGAAAGGTGAGTTCCGCCGGGCTCGCTTCCCGCTGCATCAGCGAGAACGCCATGTCGCCGCCGAGGATGCGGCGCCCTTCCTTGGTGATGCCTTCCGTCAGCGAGCGCGACAGGGCGGAGACGCCCGCAATCGCCGCGACGCCGAGCGCGATGCAGGCGAGAAAGATGCCGAACCCGGCAAGCCCGCCGCGCAACTCGCGAAACGCGAGGCGCAAGGTGAGGGGCAGGGAGGCGAGGAAGGGGCGCTTCTTCGGGGCTGCGGGAATGGTGCCGTGCATGGGGCCGCCCTCACGCCGACGCTTTGGCGAGATCGGCCTCGATGACGCCTGAGCGCAGGCGCACCGTCCGGTCGCAGAGATGGGCGAGGTTGAGATCGTGCGTCACGAGGATCAGCGTCGAGCCTCGGTCGCGCTTGAGCGCGAAGAGCAGGTCGATGATTGAGCCGCCGGTGTTCTCGTCGAGATTGCCGGTCGGCTCGTCCGCCACCAGGATCGCCGGGTTCGGCACGATGGCGCGGGCAATCGCCACGCGCTGCTGCTCGCCGCCGGAGAGTTGCGCGGGATAATGATGGAGGCGATGACCGAGGCCCACCGCCTGAAGCTCGGCCTCCGCCCGCTCGAAGGCTTCCGCCTCGCCTGCGAGTTCGAGGGGCAAAGCCACGTTTTCGAGCGCCGTCATGGTCGGCACGAGGTGGAAGGACTGGAAGACGATGCCGATGCGCCGTCCGCGAAAGCGGGCAAGCGCGTCCTCGTCGAGCCCGGACAAGTCGGTGCCCTCGACGATCACCTTGCCGGAATCGGGCCGCTCGAGCCCCGCCATTGTCATCAAAAGGGTCGATTTGCCTGATCCCGAGGGGCCGACGAGGCCGACGGCTTCCCCACGCCCGATGGACAGGGAGACTCCCTTGAGGATATGCACTCGCGCAGCCCCGCGCCCGAGGCTCAAATCCACATCCTGCAGCGCGATGGCCTTGTCCTGCATGCCTTGTCATCCGATCTTTGAAAGCGCAGCCGGAAAACCGGCCATCCGAGCCATATAGGAATCATATCGATGAAGCGCCAATCGGGCCTGTTCATGGCAATCATTTTTGCGTGTGCGGGTTTTGTCGCGGAAATGGCCGCATTCCCGACTTCCAGCTTCGCGCAGGCCCAGCCCATCCGGCTGGTCGCGCTGGGCGACAGCCTCAGCGCCGGTTACCTGCTGCCGCAGGAGGCCGCGTTCCCGGCCGCCCTCGAGCGCGCCCTCAAGGCGAAGGGCTACAATGTGGAAATCATCAATGCGGGGGTCTCGGGCGACACCTCCTCCGGCGGGCTCGACCGGCTCGACTGGTCGGTGCCGGACGGAACGGATGGCGTGATCGTGGAACTCGGGGCCAACGACATGCTGCGCGGGCTCGACCCCGCCATTCCCAGGCAATCCATCGAGACCATCGTGGAGCGGCTCAAGGCCCGCAACATCGGCGTGATGCTGGCGGGCATGATGGCCTCCCGCAATCTTGGCCCCGACTACGCGCAAAAGTTCGATCCGCTCTATCAGGACATTGCGAAGAAGCACGGCCTTGTGCTCTACCCCTTCTTCCTGGAGGGAATCGCCGGCGACCGCTCCTTGAACCTTCCCGATGGCCTTCACCCGACGGCCAAGGGAGTCGAGGTCATCGTCGAGCGCATCCTGCCGAGCGTCGAGGCCTTCCTCGCCACTCTCCCCAAACGCTGACATCCGTTAGCGCCCTTCCTGCCTGAACGCGGCGGTCCTCCCGTCGCGAGGAGCCTTGCCATGCACTATCGCCGCCTCGGCCGCACCGATCTCAACGTCAGCCTGATCTGTCTCGGCACCATGACCTGGGGCCAGCAGAACACCGAGGCCGAAGGCCACGCGCAGATGGATTACGCCCTCGAGAAGGGCATCAACTTCTTCGACACGGCGGAACTCTATTCCATTCCTCCGAAGGCGGAGACGCAAGGTTCGACCGAGCGCATCATCGGCTCGTGGTTCAAGGCACGCGGCAATCGCGACAAGGTAATCCTCGCTTCCAAGGTCGTCGGCAGCACGGACATGACCTGGTTTCGCAAGGACGGCTCGAAGGGCGAACTCTCGCGCAAGCAGATCGAGGAAGCCATCGACGGCAGCTTGAAGCGCCTGCAGACCGATTACATCGACCTCTACCAGCTCCACTGGCCGGATCGTCCCATGCCCTGGGGCTCGAACCCGACGGTCTACCGGCCCGACACCCAGAACGGCGATGGCATCGCCATCGAGAAGACGCTGTCCGTCCTCAACGATCTCGTGAAGGCCGGCAAGATCCGCCATGTCGGCCTCTCCAACGAGAGCGCCTGGGGCACGATGAAGTTTGTCTCGACTTCCGAGACGAAGGGCTTGCCGCGCGTGCAGTCGGTGCAGAACGCCTACAACCTCGTCAACCGCACCTACGAGGTAGCGCTCGCCGAGGTGACCGCCCGTGAAGGCGTCGGCCTTCTCGCCTATTCGCCACTGGGCCAGGGCTATCTCACGGGCAAGTATCTCGGCGGTGCGCGTCCGGCGGGAGCCCGCACCACGCTCTTCAAACGCGGCCAGCGTTATGAGACGCCGGGTGCCGAGATTGCGATCCGTAAATATATCGAACTTGCCCGCGAGTTCGGGCTCGATCCGGCGCAGCTCGCGCTCGCCTTCGTCAATTCACGCCCCTTCGTGCATTCCAACATCATCGGCGCGACGTCGATGGAGCAGTTGAAGACGGATATCGCTTCCATCGACGTGACGATCACGCCGGAGCTCGAGGAGCGGATCAACGCGATCCATCTCCTGCATCAGAACCCGTGCCCGTGAAAAGCAAACGGGCGCTCTAAAGCGCCCGTTCTGAAAGTCAGATCTCGTGAAAGGGATGCGCCTGTTGAGTCGGGCGCATCCCTTTTTCGTTTCATGCGTAGAGGCGCTTCTTATCAAGCCGCTTCGGTGCGCTTGTTCTGGCGGTTCTCGACGAGATCGTCGACGACGCCCGGATCGGCCAGCGTCGAGGTGTCGCCGAGGTTGGAGAACTCGTCCTCCGCGATCTTGCGCAGGATGCGGCGCATGATCTTGCCGGAGCGGGTCTTCGGTAGTCCCGGCGCGAACTGGATGAGATCCGGCGAGGCGATGGGGCCGATTTCCTTGCGCACCCACGCCACCAGTTCCTTGCGCAGATCTTCTGTGGGCTCCACGCCTTCCATCAGCGTGACATAGGCGTAGATGCCCTGTCCCTTGATGTCGTGCGGATAGCCGACGACGGCGGCTTCGGACACCTTGATGTGGGCGACGAGGGCGGATTCCACTTCCGCCGTGCCCATGCGGTGGCCGGAGACGTTGATGACGTCGTCGACGCGGCCGGTGATCCAGTAATAGCCGTCCGCATCGCGGCGGCAGCCGTCGCCGGTGAAGTACTTGCCCGGATAGGTGGAGAAGTAGGTCTGGATGAAGCGCTCGTGATCGCCGTAGACCGTGCGCATCTGTCCCGGCCAGGAATCCGCGATAACGAGGTTTCCTTCCGCCGCGCCTTCCAGAACCTTGCCGTCGGCATCGACCACTTGCGGCTTCACGCCGAAGAAGGGCCGCGTCGCGGAGCCGGGTTTGAGCTTCGTCGCGCCGGGCAGCGGCGTGATGAGAATGCCGCCGGTTTCCGTCTGCCACCAGGTGTCGACGACGGGGCAGCGGTTGTCGCCGACGACGCGATAATACCATTCCCACGCTTCCGGATTGATCGGCTCGCCGACGGAGCCGAGGAGGCGCAGGGACTTGCGCGAGGTCTTCTTCACCGGCTCTTCGCCCGCCTGCATGAGCGAGCGGATCGCGGTCGGCGCGGTGTAGAAGATGTTGACCTGATGCTTGTCGATCACCTCCCAGAAACGGGAGATCGAGGGATAGGTCGGCACGCCTTCGAACATCAACGTCGTCGCGCCGTTCGCGAGCGGGCCGTAGACGATGTAGGAATGGCCGGTGACCCAGCCGACGTCAGCGGTGCACCAGTAGATGTCGCCCTCGTGATAATCGAAGACATATTGATGCGTCATCGCCGCGTAGACGAGATAGCCGCCGGTGGTGTGGAGCACGCCCTTCGGCTGACCCGTCGAGCCCGAGGTGTAGAGGATGAAGAGCGGATCTTCCGCATTCATCGGCTCGCACGGGCACTCGTTCGTCACCTGGGCGGCGGCCTCGTCATAATAGACGTCCCGGCCCGGCACCATGTTCACGGGCGAGCCGGTGCGGCGCACGACGAGGACGTGATCGACGCCGCCGACGCGGTCCAGCGCTGCGTCCACATTGGCCTTGAGGGGAACCTTGCGCCCGCCGCGCAGGCCTTCGTCCGCCGTGATGACAAAGGCGGACTTCGCATCCTCGATGCGGCCCGCAAGCGAATCCGGCGAGAAGCCGCCGAACACCACGGAATGGATCGCGCCCAGCCGCGCGCAGGCGAGCATCGCGTAAGCGGCTTCCGGGATCATCGGCATGTAGATCGTGACGCGGTCGCCCTTTTTCACGTCGCGGTTGCGCATGACGTTCGCCATGCGGGCTACCTCGTCGTGCAATTCGCGATACGTGATCTTCTTGGATTCCGACGGATCGTCGCCTTCCCAGATGATCGCGACTTGATCGCCGCGCGTCTCGAGATGCCGGTCGATGCAATTGTACGCCACGTTGGTGACGCCGTCCTCGAACCAGCGGATGGAAACGTTGCCCGGCCCGAAATTCGTGTTCTTCACGATGGTGAAGGGCTCGAACCAGTCGATGCGCTTGGCTTCCTCACCCCAGAAGCCTTCCGGGTCCTTGATCGACGCCTCGTATTTCGCCCGGTAGCCGGCATCGTCCAGATAGGCGCGGCGGCTCCACTCGGGCGAGACATCGTAGATCTTCTCTTGCATGGCGTTTCTCCCAGACTTCTGTACCTAGTTGGTTCTAGCTTTACGGAAAGACAGAGGCTGCGGGCAAGCGCAACCGGCTCGCACTTTGGTCGTTGCTACTTTCGGCGTTGGATTTTGTATCCATTAGTTGTGCAACCCAGAGAGGCTATGCAGAAATCGCCACCCTGAAGATTTGTGTGAAAAAATCACCCGACAAGCTTGATAAGGGAAATTTCAAAGCCCATGCTAATGAAACATTATAATATATTAAATCGAGCAAAAAACCGATAGCCGGTTTCTGTCATGGGGATTCAGATGTCTTATTCCGTTTACCGCAACGGACCCGAAATCCGTATGGACGTATCAGAGGGAAAGAACCCTTATGATCTTGAGGTGGAGGGTCTAAGCGACGGCGGATGGATCTCCTGCTGGATGGAAGGCTCTGCTACGGGACCCGGACAGGAACTATTCTTCCAGCGGTACAATGCCAAAGGCGAACCGGTTGGCACTGTAATACAGGTCACGAGCCCTCCGGTTGCCCCTGCAAGCACGGGACTGAACGGCCACGGGAATGTCACATTGATGGCAGACGGCGGCTGGCTCATCACGTGGGTTAATACTACGGCCACAGAGTCGACCGTCTATCAGCGCCGTTACGACAAGAATGGCGATCCGCTCAATGATGGACAAGTCATTGGCACTCCAACCGATGGTTTCAACCGCAACACCTATGCTGCAACCCTTAGCGATGGAAGCTACGTTGTGACGTGGGCACAATCAGCAACGTCAAGTGCGGATTTTGATGTTTATCAGCAGCACTTCGATGCTGACGGCAATCCCCTTGGTACGGAAAGCATCATCAGCTCGACGACAACAAATGACCAAGTGCGCTCGCAGATCGCAGCGCTGAAGGATGGCGGTTGGGTTGTCACATGGTACTCCGGCGGGGCGACCGGAGGGGAAATTCATCAGCAGCGCTTCAACAGCAGTGGCTCCAAAGTCGGGGCCGAGACAATCGTAAATGCAACGACCGCCGACAGACAGAGCATCCCGGACATCGCGGTCCTAGCAGATGGCAGCTATGTCATCACTTGGCAGTCGAACCTGCAGGACAGCAGCGATTTTGGCGTCTACCAGCGCCATTACGATGAAAACGGAAATGCCATCACAGGCGAGATACAGGTGAATACCTCTGTCCAAGGTTACCAAGGCGATGCCAACATCGCCGCTTTGGCTGATGGTGGCTGGACCGTAACGTGGCAGGGCGCAGATCAGAATCAGGCTGGCGTCTATCGTATTTTTCAGCAGACCTTTAACAGCAATGGTACTCAGCGTGGAGGCGAGACAATTGTTGATTTCGCTGCGCCCGGAACGGAAAATGCCGCTTCCCGCGCCAGCATCGCCGCATTGAAGGACGGTAGTTGGGTTGTCATTTACGCTGTCGGAGAAACGGAAGGGGCGCCCACAGCCGCATATGTGCAGCGCTTTGGCGTTAACTACGTGCCCGATCCTGTCATCGATGACAAGCCGGATCCCGTCGTAGCCCTGAACTGGGCCGGCACAGCTGGTAACGACGTAAAGGTGGGTACGATTCTCGACGATGTCCTGCGGGGGCTTGCAGGCAAGGATACCCTCTCGGGCGGCGATGGCGATGACAGGATCTATGGCGGCTATGGCAACGACCTGCTCACCGGCGATGCGGGCAAGGACATCTTCGTGTTCGACGCCAAGCTCGGAACATCGAAGACGGACCGGAAGGTGAATTTCGACACGATCACCGACTTCAAGGTCGGGCAGGACAAGATCTGGCTTGAAAACAAGATCTTCACCAAGCTCGGGAAGAAGGGGAGCGAAACCAAGCCCCTCGCGCTCGCAAAGAAATACTTTGCGGTCGGCGACAAGGCCAAGGATGACGATGATTACATCCTCTACAACAAGAAGACCGGCATCCTCTCTTACGATCCTGATGGCAACGGTTCGAAACCGGCAATCGAGATCGCAAAACTCTCCAAGAACCTGAAGCTGACGAATAAAGATTTCTTCATCGTCTGATGCTCATCCTGACATCCGGCGTGCGTGGCGCTCTCACAGGTGTCCCGCACGCGTGGAGTGAGGGGACTTCTACAGCCCGCCCATCTTGCAGATCAGCGCCCATTCCGCATCCGTCACCGGCTGCACGGACAGGCGCGAATTGTTGACGAGGATCATGTCCTTGAGCTTCGGCTCGACCTTGATTTCCTCCAGCGTCACCGCGCGCTTGAAGGGCTTCACGGCGTTGATGTCCACCATTCCGAACTTGCCCGTCTCATCCGTGTGGTCGGGATAGTATTCCTTGATGACCTCGACGATGCCGACGATCGCCTTGCCCTCGTTGGAATGGTAGAAAAAGCCCTTCTCGCCCTTTTTCATGGCCATCAGGTTCTGCTTGGCGACGTGGTTGCGCACGCCGTTCCAGAACGTGCCCTTGTCGCCCGCCGCCACCTGTTGGTCCCAGGACCAGACGGACGGTTCCGATTTGTAGAGCCAGTGCGCCATTCCTATCCCCATTCCTCGGATTTGATCGGCCTTGCCATCAACGCCTCGATGGCCTGATCGAGGTTCCACGTTCCGGCGAGAACCTGCGCCACCGCTTCGGCGATGGGCATTTCCACGTTCCTCGCCTTGGCCAGCGCCAGGAGCGCGCCCGCCGTTGTTGCGCCCTCCACCAATTTACCGCCGGAGGCCGCCTCGGAAGCAAGGCCCTGGCCGAGCCGCTGCCCGAAGGCGAAGTTGCGGGATTGGGCGGTGGAGCAGGTGAGCACCAGATCCCCGAGGCCGGACAGGCCCATCAGGGTTTCCGCCATGCCGCCATAGGCTTTTGCGAAGCGCAGCAATTCGGCAAAGCCGCGTGCGATCAGGGCCGCCTTGGCGCTCTCGCCAAGGCCTTTCCCGGCCACCGCGCCGCTGGCGATGGCGAGCACGTTCTTCGCCGCGCCGCCGATTTCGACGCCGCGCACGTCGGTGCGGTGATAGACGCGGAAGGTCGGGCCGGAGAGGGCGTTCGCCCAGGTTTCGGCAAGCGCGGCCTCCCGGCAGGCGAGGGTGACGGCGGTGGGCAGGCCCCGCGCCACATCGTCCGCGAAACTCGG
Organism: Microvirga flavescens; assembly: GCF_003290125.1. Lineage (GTDB taxonomy): Bacteria > Pseudomonadota > Alphaproteobacteria > Rhizobiales > Beijerinckiaceae > Microvirga > Microvirga flavescens. The sequence goes on along the minus strand of NZ_QMKH01000001.1, from coordinate 371,731 downwards.
CCCGGAGAGCACGGCTACCGGCGCGCCGGGGCGAACTTCGCTCACGATGTCGCTCAAAAAGGCGTTGCTGCTGCGCTCGATGCCCTTGGCGCAGAGAATGAGAGGCGCGTCGGCGCTCAGGATCGGCGTCAACGCCGCCGTCATGTCCCGCGTGGTCTGCGCCGGCGTGACGAGAAGGACGCATTGCGCCTCGGCAAGCGCGGTCAGGTCGTCAGTCGGGCGAACATTCGGATGCAGCAAGATGCCGGGCAAAAAGCGCTCGTTCATTCCCGTTGCGGCCAGGGTCGTCGCCTGGTCCGGGTCGCGCATCCAGAGGGTGACGTCGTTTCCGGCGACGGCTGCGACATTGGCGAGGGCCGTTCCCCAGGCTCCCGCTCCTGCAATGCCGATGCGGGGCCGGGTTGCGCTCACGCCTTCGCCCCCGCCTCGTCGCGGCTGGTATCGAGCGGCCAGCGGGCGCGGGCCGGGGTCGTGATGTCGTCGATGAGGCCGAGGCGCAGGCGCTCGAGGCCCGCCCAGGCAATCATGGCCCCGTTGTCGCCGCACAGGTTCACCGGCGGCGCGACGAGCTTGAGGCCGGTTTCCACCGCAAGGCGTTGCAGGGTGGCGCGCAGGGTCTGGTTGGCGGCAACGCCCCCCGCCACGACGAGGGCCGTCGGGTGCCCGGCAATGTCGCGGAAGGCGCGCAGGGCCGTGCGGGTGCGGTCCACCACGATATCGGCGACGGCGGCCTGGAAGCTGGCGCACAGGTCCGCCACGTCGCTCTGACTGAGCGGCGCGACGCGCTCCGCCTCGAGGCGAACGGCGGTCTTGAGGCCGGAGAGGGAAAAGTTCGGCTCGGGTCGCCCCTGCATGGGCCGGGGCAGGTTGAAGCGTTCCGGGTTGCCCTTCGCGGCCTCCCTCTCCACATGCGGCCCGCCGGGATAGGGGAGGCCCAGAAGCTTCGCCACCTTGTCGAAGGCTTCGCCGATGGCGTCGTCGATGGTGGTGCCGATGCGGACATAATCGCCGACGCCCTTCACCGCCACGAGCTGCGTATGCCCGCCCGAGGCGAGGAGCAGCAGATAGGGGAACGCGATGCCGTCGGTCATGCGCGCGGTCAGCGCATGGGCCTCCAGATGGTTCACGCACATCAGCGGCTTGCGGGTGACGAGCGCCAGCGCCTTGGCGGTGGTGAGCCCCACCAGCACGCCGCCGATCAGGCCGGGACCTGCCGCAACCGCAATGCCGTCGATCTCGTTGATGGTGGTATTGGCGTTCTTCAGCGCCCGGTCCACCAGCCGGTCGATGACCTCCAGATGCGCGCGGGCCGCGATTTCCGGCACGACGCCGCCATAGGCGGCATGCTGCGCGATCTGGCTCAGGACCTCGTTGGAGAGGATCTCGCCGCGTCCGTCGAATCCGACGCCCACCACGGCGGCGGCGGTTTCATCGCAGGTCGTTTCGATACCGAGAATGCGCATTCGACGTCCCAGAGCCGGTTTTTGGAAACAAAAACTTCGGGCTTCACGGCCCGTGTATCCTCCCCCTATAGTCCGCCGCGCCGCACAAGATCAAACACCGATCACGCGGACCTTCCGCGAGCGGGCGGCATAACCGGAATTTAAGGGCGCGACCGTCAATGCCGCGCCGACAAGAGACGAGATGAGAATGGCGGAAAGACTGACGATCGGCACGCGGGGCAGCCCCCTGGCGCTGGCGCAGGCGCACGAAGCACAAGACCGGCTGGCGCAATCGCTTGGCTGGAGCGCGGAGCAACTGCCGCTCAATCTTATCAAGACCACCGGCGACACCATTCAGGACAGGGCGCTGTCGGAGGCGGGCGGCAAGGGCCTCTTCACCAAGGAGCTCGACAACGAGCTTCTCGACGGGCGAATCGATCTCGCCGTGCATTCCTCCAAGGATCTGCCGACGGTTCTGCCCGAGGGCATCGTGATCGCCGGATATTTCCCCCGTGAGGACGTGCGCGACGCCTTCATCAGCCGCCGCGCGGCGTCCTTGAGCGATCTGCCGCAAGGGGCCGTGGTCGGCACCGCTTCGCTCCGGCGTCAGGCGCAGGTGCTGCGTCTGCGGCCCGACCTCAAGGTCACCCTGTTGCGTGGCAATGTGGAAACGCGCCTCGCCAAGCTCGACCGGGGCGAGGTCGATGCGACGTTGCTTGCGATGGCGGGCCTGCGGCGGCTCGGCCTCACCGAGCATGTGACCGCCGTTCTCGACACCGCCGATTTTCTCCCCGCCGTCGGGCAGGGCGCCATCGCCATCGCCGTACGGGAGAAGGACGCGCGGGTGCATGAGGCCTTGGCGCCGATTCTCCATGCCGAGACGGGTTATGCGCTCGCGGCGGAGCGGGCGTTCCTGTCAGTTCTCGACGGCTCTTGCCGCACGCCCATCGCAGGCCATGCCCGCCTTGAGGGCGGGGCGCTTGTCCTGCGCGGCCTCGTCCTTCGCCCGGATGGGTCGGACAGCCTGTCAGTCACGAAAACCGGCGCGCCGCAGGATGCCGAGGCGCTTGGGCGCGAGGCCGGTCTCGACCTCAAGGCCCGCATGCCCGCCGGGTTCTTGAACATCTGATGCGGGTTCTCGTCACACGGGCCCGGCCCGATGCGGAGCGCACCGCGAAGCGTCTCGTTGCTCTCGGTCATGAGGCTGTGATTGCGCCGATCCTCGAGATCGTCCCGACGGGCGCGCCCCGGCCCCCTGGGCCGTGGGAAGCGCTCATCGTCACCAGCGCCCATGCGGTTCCGGCTCTTGCCGCCATCGAGGACAAGGACCACCTCGTCTTCGCCGTAGGCGGGCGGACAGCCGAAGCCGTTGCGGAGGCGGGCTTCACGTCCATTCTGACGGCGGAGGGCGATGCCGTCTCCCTTGCCGCCATGATCCGGCGTGATCTTGCGCCCGGCGCGGCCCTGCTCCACGTCACCGGCCTTCACCACAAGGCGGAGCCCGATGCCTCGCTGCGCATGGCGGGCTTTGTGGTTGAGGTGTGGGAGGCTTACGAGGCGCGGGCGGTTCCCGTTCTTCCCGCCACTGCCGCAGAGGCCCTGCGGGCTGGCCGGATCGACGCCGCGCTCCATTATTCCCGCAGGAGCGTCGATATTCTGCTTCGGCTGGTGGAGGAGGCCGGGCTCTCACCCGCGTTCCGTGCTTTTCGGCATGTTTGCCTCTCGGCGGATGTCGCCGCGCCGCTGCAAGGCTTTGCCGCGACCCCGGTGGCGATTGCCGCGCGGCCTGAGGAGGAGGCCCTCTTGCAAGTCTTGCAGACCATGCAGACTTTCGGAAAACCGTCTCATCGGCCATCCTGAGGCTTAGGAGACCGATCATATGCCGCATTCAGGCCTCGCAGATGCCGCGCTCAAGGATGTCCAGTGACTGATTTCAACGACTCTCCCTCCGCATCTTCCAACGGCAGGAAGCCCGCGCGCGAGCCGGCGACGCTCGACTTGAAGGCGACCGTGCTCGACGAGGGCGCGTCCGCGTCGAATGCGGCCTCGGAAGGACAGCCGGTGGACGAGCCGGCTCCCTTCGAGGCAGGCCCCGGCGTCGATGCGATCAAGGACGAGGCGAAGACCGAGGGCGGCAACGGGCGCTCCACGCCGCCTCAGCCCCCGGTCTCCCGCCTCGACAGGTTTGGGCCGCTCGCCGGTGCGGGCATTCTCGGCGGGCTTGTCGGCGCGGGCATTGTGCTCGGCGTGCAGGCCGTTGCGCCGATCGAGAACCCGAGTCTTGCCCAGGTTGAGAAGAAGGTCGAAAAGATTGCGCAGCTGACGAGCGCGGGCATCATGGAGGCGCGCGTCGCGCAGCTCGAGGAATCGCGCCGGCTGATGGCCGAGCGGCTGCGGCGGAACCAGGCACTGGCTGGGCGCGCCGACCAGCGGGCCGTGGAAGCGCTGTCCCGCCCGCTGCCCGAGCCCGCCGCCCCGCAGGATAATGCAGCTCTCGAAGGGCTCTCGAAAAAGCTCGCCGCGCTGGAGGCGCAGGTACAGGGCGGCGCGCAATCGGCCACGGACACCGTGCAGGCCCTGCAGCAGCGCATCGCTGAGCAGGAGAAGCAGATTGCCGCCCTTTCCGGCCAGGTTTCCGGCAGTGTGTCGGACGCCGCCGAGGCGAGCGTGAAGATCGCCCTTGCCGAACGCCTGAACGCCGCCCTGCGGCAGGGCGCGCCTTATGCGGACGTGCTCACCGCCCTGCAGAAGGTCGAGAAAGACAACGCGCGGCTTCAGGCCCTCGCGCCGTTCGCGCAAGGAGGCGCGCCGACGGCGGACAGCCTCGCCCGCAGCTTCAAGCCCCTCGGCACGGCCATTCTGCAGGAGGCGCGCGGCGCATCCGGCAGCTTGAGCGATCAGGCGCTGCGGCTTCTCGATAAGGTCGTGACCATCCGCGCCGTCAACGCGCCGGATGCCTCCGGCGTCCCCGCCCTCGTGTCCCGGATCGAGGATGCGCTCGCGCAGGGCGATGTCGTCAAGGCCGTCGCGGTCTGGGAGGCGTTGCCGGAACCCTCGCGCCGCCTCTCCGAGGAATGGGGACGCCTCGCCAGGCAGCGGGCTCAGGCCGATGCAGCGGCCAAGGCGGTGGCGGCGGACGCCCTCGCCGGCCTCAACAGGCCGGCCCGATAACAGAAGGATCGACTGCAACATGTGGCGCGTTCTCGTCTTCATCGGCCTTTTGTGCATCGCAGCCTTCGGCGCGGTCTGGCTCGCGGATCGCCCCGGCACGGTTCTCGTGACCTTTGCCGGTTATGAAATGCGGACTTCGGTGGCGGTCGCCGCTGTCGGGATCATCGGCATCGCGGTGCTGCTTGCCCTGGTATGGGCGGTGGTGATGGGAATCCTGCGCCTGCCGTCGCGCCTCACCTTCGCGTCCCGCGCCCGCCGTCGGGCGCGCGGCTATCAGGCGGTGTCGCGCGGCATGGTGGCGGTCGGCGCGGGCGATCCGGTTTCCGCTCGGCGTTACGCCAACGAGGCGGAGCGGCTTCTCGGGGCCGAGGCGCTGACGCTGCTTCTGCGCGCGCAGGCCGCGCAGATCTCCGGCAACCGCGCGGCGGCGGAAGCCGCCTTCACGCAGATGATGGACGAGAGCGAGACCCGTGTTTTGGGCCTGCGCGGCCTCTTCGTCGAGGCCCGCCGCCGGGGCGATGCGCCTGCCGCGCGCGAATACGCGCTCGAGGCGACCCGCCTTGCCCCCGCCGCTGCCTGGGCGAGCGATGCGGTGCTCGAGGCGCAATGCGCCGAGCGCGATTGGCGCGGGGCGCTCGGCGCCATCGAACGCCGGGCCTCCCTCGGTCTTCTCGACAAGCCCGCCGCGAAGCGCAGCCGCGCGGTGCTGCTCACCGCCGATGCCCTGGACCGCGCCGAGCGCGACAGCGAAGGCGCGCTCGATAGCGCGCAGGATGCGCTCAAACTCGCGCCCGATCTCGTGCCCGCAGCAGCGTTGGCGGGAAAGCTTCTCTCCCACAAGGGCGAATTGCGCCGCGCGGCCAAGGTGGTCGAGACCGCTTGGCGGCGGCAGCCGCATCCGGACCTCGCGGAGGTCTATCTCAACCTGCGCCCCGGCGATTCGGCGCTGGACCGTTTAAAGCGGGCCGAAACGTTGCTGAAGCTTTCCAACGACGCGCCGGAAGGGCGGCTCGCCGTCGCCCGCGCGGCGCTGGAAGCGCGGGAATTCGCCCGCGCCCGCGCGGTGCTGGAGCCGCTTGTGGCCGAACGCCCGACCATGCGCGCCTGCCTCCTCATGTCCGATCTCGAACAGGCCGAGCATGGCGCGACCGGCAAGGGCCGCGAATGGCTCGCCCGGGCAAGCCGCGCGCCGCGCGATCCGGCCTGGATCGCCGATGGCGTCGTCTCCGATACCTGGGCTCCCATCTCCCCCGTGACGGGCCGTCTTGATGCCTTCGTCTGGCAAGCTCCGCCGGATGTGCTCATCGCCCCCGAACTCGCCTTGAGCGACGAGGTGACGGCGGATCTCGACGAGGAGCCGAAGGTTCTCCCTCTGCCGCCCCGGGATGAGGCCGCTCCGCAGCCGCTCCCGCTCTCAACGCAAGGCCCTGACGCGAGCCCTTTGGCAAAGGAGCCGCTGCCTAAGCCTGCGCCTGCCGCTCGGCCGGAGCCGGTGGTGTTTCCGTTGAACCATTCCCCCGACGACCCCGGCCCCGCCGAGCCGCCGCCGCTGGCTCGAACCTTGTTCCTGTAAGTTCCCGCGGTTTGGCGCTGCAAATACTCGCCAACCCCTTGCCAACCGGGAGGGCAACGGCTATGAGGTCGCCCTCTCCGATCAGTCGATCGCGACGCCGCAATAGCTCAGCTGGTAGAGCACCTCATTCGTAATGAGGGGGTCGGGGGTTCGAATCCCTCTTGCGGCACCATTCTTCGCTCAAAGACTTAGCGGGCAAGCAAACCCAGCAAAATGCTGAAAATTTGAAATTTTCGGCGCTATTGCCAACTCATTTCCCAATTAACAAAAGCAAAGTGCCGCCACAGTTTGCACCGGGCGGCACTTTAGAGACTCTATTTCGCGTTCACTAGATCACGAAGAAGTCGTTGTAATAGAGCTTCGTCTTGTTGGTGAGGGTGGCAAACTTCACCTGAGCCGATTTCCCGGTTCCGTCGGCATCGTAGTACAGGTTGCCGGTCTTCTTGTCGTAGATGATCCGATCATCCGCGTCGTGAGCCTTCGTGCCCTCATAAAACATGCCCGACTTGAGCTTCTCCGGCTTGGTCGGTGTACCCTTACCCAACTTCTTGAAGATAGCATTATCAAGCCAGATGCTGTCGTCTTTAGACTTGAAATCGTAGATCTTGTCTACATTCTTGCTCTTGTGCAAGCGTGTGTCGAAGATGAACGTGTCCTTGCCCGACCCGCCATAAAGCTTGTCATTGCCTTCCAGACCATAGATCTTGTCGTTCCCGCCCATGCCTTTCAGGATATTAGCGGCAGCATTTCCTCTGAGGACGTTGGAGCCGTTCGTTCCCGTCAGCGTCATGTTGACACCATCGGCAAGGGTAGCGTTGACGGAGGAAGGCAACTTGGACAGATCGTAAGCTGTCTTCAGCAGAACAGTGTTATTGCCCTCGTTGTCGATGATCACATCGCCGGCATCGTCGATGACATAGAAATCATCGCCTCCACCGCCAATCATCGTATCCGCGCCAATGCCGCCGTCAATCCAGTTTCCGGCAGCATTGCCGGTAATAGTGTTGTTCAGCTCATTACCCGTGAGGATGAGCGCGCCACCACCGATACCAGTCAGCGACTCGATATTCGCACCGAGGGTATAGTTGGCATCTGCGAAGATTGTGTCGGTGCCTTCACCAGCTTTTTCGACAACGACATCACCGAAGCTGACGTAATAGCTGTCGTCGCCTTCCCCGCCGATCAGGACATTCGCAGCGCTGTTCCCGACCAGAACGTCGTTAAACCGAGATCCGATGACGTTCTCGATCTCCGAATAGGTGTCACCTTGAGCATTGCCTCCGGCACCTTGTCCGGTGGCAAGGTTGACCGCCACGGCTGCTCCGGAATTGGAGTAATCTACCGTGTCAATGCCGCCTCCGCCATTCAGCGCATTGGCGTCCGCATCAGTGATGAACGTGTCGTTATAGCTGGAACCGATGGCGTTCTCGATGCTCTCATACTTATCGCCCTGAGCATGCCCGCCTGAGCCAATTTTGGCGGCAAGGTCCACCACGACACCAGCATTGGACCTTACGTAGGAGACGGTATCGCGCCCTCCATTGCCTCGCAGGATGTCGTTTCCTGCCCCGCCTTCAAGGGTATTGGCGTTGTCGTCACCGATGAGCGTGTCGTCGTGGGCGCTGCCGATCAGGCCCTCGATGCTTGTTGGTGCGCCTTGGTGAGTGTAGAAATCGCCCTCCGCATCGCCCTTGTTCAGAGTACGGTCTGCCAGCGAAGCCGTCACACCTTTGGTGGCATTCTCGTAGGACGCGAAGTCAATGCCGGCACCACCAACCATGGTGTCACCACCAGCGCCTCCACGAAGAATGTCGTCCCCATCGCCACCGTCCAGGAAGTCGTTGGCCGTCCCGCCAATCAGCGTATCATTACCGCCGTAACCCCAGAACTCGTTGTATGTGTTAGCGGCGCCGATAAAGGTGTCGTCATATTGAGTCCCGCCATACGCATCGATCTTGATATAGAAATCGCCCTTCGCTTCGCCGGTGCTCCTGTTAGCCGCGCCTGTATTAAGCAGATCGAGCGTGATGCCTACGCCGGCTCTGGAGTATTCATAAGTCGCGATATCCCATAGATCGCCGCCTTCAAGTGTATCAGCTGCTTCACCCGCACCACCATAGAGCCGGTTGACGCCGCCGCCACCGTAGATGTGGTTCGCGCCCGCATTGCCGCCCAGAATATCATTGCCGGCACCGCCGTTTAGATTTTCGATCGACACATAAATGTCGCCCAACGCATCTCCCGTGTTGGCGAAGTCGCCACCCAGGCTCGCGTGCAGAGCTGAACTGCCAGCGTAATCGGCCATATCAGCGTCGCCTGCGCCGCCGTCAAGAAGATCCGCGCCTGCGCCACCGTTGAGAATATCGCTCCCGGCGCCACCGTAGAGCTTGTCGTTTCCGACACGCCCGAACAGAATGTCTAGGTCAAACTCGGTGCCGTAATAAATATCGTCGCGCGCTGTCCCCTCGACTGTGACGGCTTTGATGCGTGGATCGACGATTGTCGTCGAGACACTTGCTCCACCAGGATATGTCGGATCATGCCATGTGATGGCCAAGCGTCCATCCGTCATTTCCGATATCGCAGGTGTGTATTGCTGCCCTGCGCCGTCGTTTGCAGCCCGAGCATTGACGAGGATCTTACCGCCGATCTTACCATCGGCTTCAATGATGCTCACATAGACATCGCCATTATCGACTACTTTGCCATCTGAACCATAAACGATTTCAGTATAGACGACAGCAGTTCGACCTCCTCGCAACGCTGTTGCGCCGACGTAGTCGAACTGGTCCAATCCATTTCGCGTGATCTCAACGGTCGCGCCGCTGGACAACTTTGCTGTTAAGGTCTGCCCGTTATTGTAAACAATGGCGGAAGCGCCCGTTAGACTGCCCAGATCATCCTTTAAAGCGACCACATCCGAGCGGGAGCCCGACCCAACTAGCGTTTGCGCGCTAAGGGCACCGCTCGCGGACATCGCCCGGTAATATACCGTGCCGCTGATGGAATAGCTGACGATATATCTGTCGTCATCAGTGGCGATGACATCGACCCATTGAGCGCCGTTGTTTGACACTACATCGTAGGTATTAGCGATTGTTCCATTCGGGTTGTGCACCGAGAATTTGATAATGTTTCCGGTCTGATAAGCCGAGACAAATCCACCATCCAATTTGCTCGCTATCGCGGGCCGAGACTGGTTAGCGCTGACGATATTTTCTGCAATGAATTGCGTATCCTTGACCGTTCCATCGGCTTTGAATATGCGAAATTTGTAGCTCCAACCGTTGGCTGAACCCTTTGACTCCTGCCAGCTTACGACGAAGTCACCGTCCGATCCATAAGCCTGGATTTCCGAATCAAACTGCTTGTCGCCTGCGGTATCGACCGCCGTCCGCGTACCAACCTTTTGTCCGGCGCCATCATACCGCTGGAGATAAATACGACCGTCGTCGCTTTCGGTCCAGGACACCACGTACCCACCGTTTGGCAAGGCCGTGATATTCGTCTTTTGCACGCCCGATTTCGCCAGGACTAAGTCCTCGGTGCCCCAAATCTTTAATGTCATATCTTCATCCCTTTCACGGTCGTGGGCATCGGCCCGTCTCTTATCGAATCGAAAAGTCGATGTATTGGGCGAAGGTGATGACACACATGACGTAGCGTCTCGCTGGTTGAACAACTAGGAAAGTACGGAGCGACCATCTCGCGTGAAGCCGATGTGTGCTGTCGCACTCGTCCGGACTTTGCTTTGCCCAGTACTGCTTTGAGCCTCTCAGAGTGCTAGAGAATCAACGTTGCGTATGGAGAGACGGAAGACACCGCTGGGTGACCATCTCTTCGAGTTATTCTCAGATTGGGGAAGGTGCTTCTCCGGGCTGGCCCAGAGAAGCGCAACGGGACCATAGTCTCACCCGCACGAGTGTTCTCGCCGTTGGTACACAAAGCTGGTGCGGAGCCCGCGGCCCTTGGGTCGAGAAACGCTTATTTTGCTTAGGTTCTGCAAGGCGGTTTAGCATCCCTCTTGCGGCACCATTTAATTCCCAAAATCGTTGAGTTTGTTGCGGAAGAATTCCGCCGTTCGGCCGGGTCGCAGCCCTGCTGTCTGCCGCTGCTGTCGGAACAGGTGGTTAGGCTAATCGCAGCCGCGATCCTCTGGTTAGAGTGCAGCCGCACGTCGAGCGTCGCTCCGTGACTGAAGAGGCGACACGCCTCGAAATCCTTGTTGTTTGAATAGGGAAGACGCAACGTAATCGTGGTATTCGCGGATCAATTTTCAATGAAAGCCGATCCAGGAAAGATAAACATGGCAGCGCCTGCCCTTTGGGGTTTTTCTTTTACGCTTAACTCCACCACGGACAACATACAGCACAATTCGAAAGTGGCGGCTCTCAGGGATGGCGGCTTCGTGGCCGTGTGGGAAGATCTGAGCGCCAGCGGCGGCGACACCAGTGGCCGCGCTATTCGCGGACAACTGTTTAATGCCGATGGGACAACGCGCGGCGATGAGTTTCTCGTCAACAGCACAACGATTGGCGATCAGGTTACTCCGACGGTGGCGGTCTTCCCGGATGGCCGGTTTGTGGTCGCGTGGACGGAACATCCTGAATTTACTACTGCTTCCTATGTGCGCGCCTCGATCTTCAACTCAAATGGGACACCGACAGGCCCTGATTTTTTGGTCTACAACGTGCCCGGCTCGCAACCATATCTTAGAGAAAATGCCATTTCCGTCATCGATAATGAAAGCTTTTACGTCGGTCTCACAAAATCTGCGGCCAGTCCAAGCAATATTCGATTTAGTATTAAAGATTCAGTTCTTGAAAAGAACTACCAAGAATCTATCGGACATATAAGCGTTGACACTGGTGGTATAGCTGTTGTTGCCCTCAATAATGGAAATGTTGTTCAGTTTAATTCACTTTATGAAGACTCTGATGTCGGTACTCCCGGTCACATCTATTTTTCGATCTTGACGAAAGAGGGTGTCCTCGTTCGGGAAAATGTTCTTGCCCACACGACTCTGACAGGAGAGCAAACCAGACCTTCTGCGACGAAGCTCTCCGACGGCCGTATGGTTGTCACCTATATCCATTGGGATCCGGCCAGCGGCGATGGCTCGGGCCAGTCGATCCGGGCACAAATCATCAATGCCGACGGTTCGTTGGTCGGAACCGATTTCCAGGTCAACACCGTGACCGTGGGCGATCAGATCCAGCCGTCGGTGACGGCCCTGATCGATGGCGGCTTTGCCGTGCTCTACAACGATTTCAAATTGGGCGCGGCCGGCGACAAGGACATGGCCCGCATCCGGATCTTCTCCAAGGACGGCGTTGCCCTGGATCAGGATTACCACATCGCGATCCCGCAGGGGCCTGACGGGTATGAGGCCCAGACCGGCCCGGCTCTCACGACTCTTGCCGACGGCCGCATCATGGTATCGTGGACCAACGTCATCGGAGCAGGCATCGACAAGATCGACATCAAGGGTCAGATCATCGATCCACGCACCGCGGCTGTCACGGTCGATGGTACGTCAGCCGATGATCATTATTACGGCACGGCCTATGACGACACCTTCAGAGGATATGGCGGCAACGACACCCTCGAGGGCGGTGGCGGTTTGTATGACACGGCGGTTTATGCCGACGCCTATACAAAATACACGGTGACCACCAACAGCGACGGAACCGTCACGGTTGCCGGCCCCGACGGCATTGATACCTTGCGCGATATCGAGGTTCTTAAATTTGCCGATCGGACCGTGTCGCTGGGCACCGACACTGTGCTTTACGGCACTCCGGTCGCCGATTTCCTGCAGGGCGGAGCTGGCAACAATGTGATCTATGGCTATGCCGGCAACGACACGCTGCGTGGCGAAGCGGGCAACGACAAGCTCTATGGCGGTGCCGGCAAGGACACTCTCTACGGCGGCGATGGAAAAGACATCTTCGTCTTCGACACGAAGCCGAACAAGAAGACGAACGTCGACAAGATCGTGGACTTCTCCGTGAAGGACGACACGATCCATCTCGCCAAGTCGATCTTCAAGAAGATCACCAAAAAAGGCGTGTTGAAGTCGGGTGAATTTTATGCCGGCGCCGCAGCGCACGATGCGAATGACCGCATCATCTACAACAAGAAGACCGGAGCGCTCTATTATGACGCCGACGGTACCGGCTCCGCCGCGCAGGTCCAGATCGCCACGCTCTCAAAAAAGCTCAAGATGACGTACAAGGATTTCTACGTCGTCTGATCCTTCCTGTAGCGCCTCTCCCGCCCCTCTTCGGCTCTGGCTGAGAGGGGCTGGTTTGAATGATCGTGCAGAGTGAAGGTCGCGGCTTGCGCGGAAGCGCCTCTGACGTCCCGGCTCACTCGTCGCCGGGTTTTTCCGACAACGTTTCCTGCACGAACTGCACGAAAAGTTGCGCGGCGTTCTCACTCATCGAGCTGATGGCGGCTTCCTCGCAGCTCATGTGGAATTGCAGGCTGCCGAAGCGATCCGTTGCGGGGTCACGGACCTGGTAGGCGGCGATCGTGATGGCGCCGGCGCTGATCATGCGCTGCACGCGAACCTGATCGGCGCTGTCGTAGAGGTCTGTCAGCATGTGCAATCCCGTCGGTGGGAGACGACATGCCTAACCCGTACTGCGTGACGCTGTCGTGGCGCTTGCAGGATGATTGCTCGTGAAACCGGGACGGTGACCCAAGGAATCGGCTACAACTCTCATACTTTCGTTGCAATCGGTGCTTGCGATGGCCGGACTGCGAGGGCATGTCGGCGCTAGATGCCAAGTAATTCTTCGCCGTGCTGAAGTTTCTTCCCAGTCCTGTCGCACTGTTTATTTTGCGCTGCACCCAAACGCTACGTCAAAAGCTTGGCCATATCGATATATGGTAGCTGGCTACAAATTATTGCGAAGCTTTTATTGTCAACTTAGGCTCGTCCCATAAATAGCCGGGCTTGAACCCGGAATGACGAGGGAGATAACGCTTGGTGGCAGGGCTCGGCACGGCAGTGCTTGGGGTTGCGGGCGCGTTTGCGCCAGGCGCGGCCCGCCGGTTCGGGAAGATGCCGAACCGCCGTCGATCCGGTTTGGAGCACGCGCGATGACGCTGGTTCTGGATCGGGTCGGCAAAAAGGTCGGCGCGCAAACCTACATCGACGACGTGTCGCTGAGCCTCGAGCGCGGCTCGCTCAACGTTCTCCTCGGGGCGACCCTTGCGGGCAAGACATCGCTGATGCGCCTCATGGCCGGGCTCGACGCGCCGACAAGCGGGCGGGTCGTGATCGACGGCAAGGACGTGACCGGATGGCCCGTGCAGCGCCGCTCCGTCGCGATGGTCTACCAGCAATTCATCAATTACCCCTCGCTCAGCGTCTATGAGAACATCGCCTCGCCCCTGCGCGTGGCGCGACTTCCGGCGGCGGAGATCGAGGCACGGGTGAAGGACGCCGCGCGGCTCCTCAAGCTCGAGCCTTATCTCGACCGCAAGCCCCTGAACCTTTCCGGCGGGCAGCAGCAGCGCACCGCGATTGCGCGCGCTCTCGTCAAGCGCGCGGATCTTGTGCTTCTCGACGAGCCGCTCGCCAATCTCGATTACAAGCTGCGCGAGGAATTGCGCGAGGAATTGCCGCGCGTGTTCGCGGCGTCGGGCGCGATCTTCGTTTACGCGACGACGGAGCCGCAGGAGGCGCTGCTTCTCGGCGGCAACACGGCGACCCTGTTCGAGGGCCGCGTGACGCAGTTCGGCGTGACGCCGCAGGTCTATCGCCAGCCGAAGGACCTGACGAGCGCGCGCGTGTTTTCCGATCCGCCGCTCAACACGCTCACCGCACGCAAGAGCGGCGCGACGGTTGCGCTCTCCACCGGCGGCGAGGCGCGCGCGGCGGGCGCTTTCGCGGCGGTGCCGGACGGCGAATACACCGTCGGCTTCCGCGCGCATCATTTGGGCTTCGAGCCTCTGGGCGGCGATGCCTTGTCGATCCCCGCGACTGTCTCCGTTTCCGAGATCACGGGGTCGGAGAGTTTCATTCATCTCGATTCCGGCGAGCGGCGTTTCGTTGCCCTCGTTCCCGGCGTCAAGCGGTTCGAACCGGGCGCGTCCGTGACGGCTTATCTCGATCCGCGCCATCTCTTCCTGTTCGACGAAGCGGGCCGCCTCGTGGCGTCCGATCTTCCCAAAGCCGCGTGAGGAGAGGGAACGATGGCGCGCATCACTCTCGATCATCTCGCCCATGCCTACCGGCCCGACCCACAAGGCCCGCAGGATTATGCGCTCAAAGAGATCAACCATGTCTGGACGCAGGGCGGCGCCTATGCGCTGCTTGGCCCTTCGGGTTGCGGAAAGACGACGCTTCTCAACATCATCTCCGGCCTCGTGCGCCCGACGCGTGGGCGCATTCTGTTCGATGACCGCGACGTGACCGACCTGCCCACCGAAGCGCGCAATATCGCGCAGGTGTTCCAGTTCCCGGTGGTCTACGACACCATGAGCGTGCGCGAAAACCTCGCCTTTCCGCTGAAGAACCGTCATGTGCCGCGGGACAGAACCGCCGCGCGGGTGGAGGAGATTGCGCGGCTGCTCGATCTTTCGAGCGTTCTCGACCGCAAGGCGAGCAACCTCACCGCCGACATGAAGCAGAAGATCTCCCTCGGGCGCGGCCTCGTGCGGCCCGACGTTGCGGCGATCCTCTTCGACGAGCCGCTCACGGTGATCGACCCGCACCTGAAATGGCAGTTGCGCTCGACCCTGAAGGAGATTCACCGTGCGCTCGACATCACCATGATCTACGTGACGCACGACCAGACCGAGGCGCTGACCTTCGCCGACCGGGTGGTGGTGATGCACGATGGCGCGGTGGTGCAGACCGGCACGCCGGATGAGCTGTTCGAGCGCCCCGCGCACACCTTCGTCGGCCATTTCATCGGCTCGCCCGGCATGAACGTGCTGCCTTGCAGGGTCGAGGGTGCGACGGCCTTTGTCGAGAACAATGCTATCGCCCTGAAGCAAGCCTATCCCGGTTTGCCGCAGAACCAGCGGATCGAACTCGGCATCCGCCCGGAATTCCTGCAATTGCAGCCGAAGGGAACCGGCGTTCCCGTGCATGTGCGCCGCATCGACGATATCGGCCGCGCCCGCATCGCGCGGGTCGATCTTGCGGGGCGCGCGATCGCCGCGAGCGTACCGGAGGGTGTTCTAATCGCGGGCGATGAGGCTTCCATCGCCTTCGATGCGCGCCATATCCACATCTACGCCGATGGGCATCTCGTTCCCGGCCAGCCTACGGGAGCGCATGTCTGATGATCAAGATCGTCAACAACAAGGCGTGGTTTCTCGTCCTGCCGGTCTTCGCCGTGGTCGCGTTCTCAGTGGTTTTGCCGCTGATGACGGTGGTGAATTACTCTGTGCAGGATAGCTTCGGAAACAACCAGTTCTTCTGGAACGGGGTCGGTTGGTTTCAGGATCTGCTCGATCCGTCAAAGGAGCTCGGCGGGCGCTTCTTCGATTCGCTGTGGCGCAATCTTCTCTTCTCCGGGATCATTCTCGCCATCGAGATTCCGCTCGGCATCGCCATCGCGCTCGCCATGCCGCGCGAAGGATGGAGCGTCGCGCTCTCGCTCGTTCTCATGGCGCTGCCGCTTCTCATTCCGTGGAACGTGGTGGGCACCATCTGGCAGGTGTTCGCGCGCAGCGATATCGGCCTGCTCGGTTGGGCCGTGAACAATCTCGGCATCGACTACAACTACACCGGCCACACCCTCGATGCGTGGATCACGCTCGTCGTGATGGACGTGTGGCATTGGACGAGCCTCGTGGCGCTGCTCTGTTATGCGGGCCTCAAATCCATTCCGGACGCCTATTATCAGGCGGCGCGCATCGATGGCGCTTCGCGCTGGGCGGTGTTCCGCACCATCCAGCTGCCGAAGATGCGGCGGGTTCTTCTCATCGCCGTTCTCCTGCGCTTCATGGATTCGTTCATGATCTATACCGAGCCCTTCGTGCTCACCGGCGGCGGCCCCGGCAACGCCACGACCTTCCTGTCCATCGATCTCGTCAAGCTCGCGCTTGGCCAGTTCGATCTCGGCAAGGCGGCGGCCATGTCGCTGGTCTACAACCTCATCATCCTCGCGGTCTGCTGGGTGTTCTACACCGTCATGACCAGCGCCGATGCGAAAGCCGAGAGGGTCGAAGCATGAGCGACGTCGTTGCGATCAGGCCGGCGCTGCCCGGCAATGTGAGCGATGCGGGACAAGGCGCCTTCAACCGCGCCCTCGCGCCTTCGCGGGTCAATGGCCGCACGCTTGTGATGGCGCTTTATCTCCTGTTCCTCATGTTGCCGATCTACTGGCTCATCAACATGAGCCTGAAGACTAACACCGAGATCTCGACGACCATGACCCTGTGGCCGCGGGACATCACCTTCGAGCATTATCGAAAGATCTTTACGGACGCGAGCTGGTATGGCGGGTACATCAACTCGCTCACCTATGTCGTCATCAACACGGTGCTTTCCATCTCGCTCGCGCTGCCTGCGGCCTATGCCTTCTCGCGCTACCGCTTCCTGGGCGACAAGCACCTGTTCTTCTGGTTGCTCTCCAACCGCATGGCGCCGCCCGCCGTGTTCGCGCTGCCGTTCTTCAATCTCTATTCGGCCATCGGCTTGTTCGACACGCCTTGGGCCGTCGCGTTGGCGCATTGCCTGTTCAACGTGCCTCTCGCGGTGTGGATTCTCGAAGGGTTCATGTCGGGCGTGCCGCGCGAGATCGACGAGACGGCGGCCATCGACGGTTATTCCTTTCCGCGCTTCTTCATCCGCATCTTCATGCCGCTGATTGCGTCCGGCATCGGCGTCGCTGCGTTCTTCTGCTTCATGTTCTCGTGGGTCGAGCTTCTTTTGGCGCGCACCCTGACCTCCGTGAACGCCAAGCCCATCGCGGCGACGATGACGCGCACGGTCTCGGCGGCGGGCATGGATTGGGGGCTCCTCGCGGCTGCGGGCGTTCTCACCATTGTCCCCGGCGCGCTCGTGATCTGGTTTGTCCGCAACTACATCGCCAAGGGCTTCGCCCTGGGGCGCGTTTGAGGAGAGTTTCATGCCCGATCTCGCCTGGATGGCCTGGACCTGGCAGACCGCGATCTTCTTTTCGGTCATTGCCGTGCTTCTGCTCGTGATGACCGCGCTTGCGATCTTTTATCCGGAAACAGAGCGGATCGGCGTTTTGCGCATTCCGACGACGCGCGGCGATCGCCTGTTCATCTCACTCATCGGTTCCGCCTTCATCAATCTCGCATGGCTCGGGCTCGTCGGCCCGGACCTGTGGTGGTCGCTCGGCCTTTCCCTCGTCTACGCGGCGGCGGTGTTTCGCTACGTGTGAGGCAAGGCCTTCAAAGAGCTCTCCGGCCCAAGAGGCCGCAGGGTATGGCCGGTTCCAGAGGCCGGCCATATGAAAACTGGGAGGAAGTCATGACTAAACCTCAGAGACATTTGAGGCTGCTCGTCTCGGCCAGCGCCGTTGCGCTCGTGCTCGGCACCGGCGGCGCGCTCGCGGGCATGGACGAAGCCAAGAAGTGGGTCGACGGCGAGTTCCAGCCTTCGACGCTCTCGAAAGAGCAGCAGATGAAGGAGATGGAATGGTTCATCAATGCCGCGAAGCCCTTCGCCGGCATGGAGATCAACGTGGTCTCCGAAACCATTACGACCCATGAATACGAAGCCAAGACGCTCGCCAAGGCGTTCTCGGAAATCACCGGCATCAAGCTCACCCACGACCTCATTCAGGAGGGCGACGTGGTGGAGAAGATCCAGACACAGATGCAGTCCGGCAAGAACATCTACGATGCGTGGGTGAACGACTCGGATCTCATCGGCACCCATTTCCGCTACAAGCAGGCCATCGCTCTTGACGACTGGATGGCGGGCGAGGGCAAGGACGTGACCTCGCCGACGCTCGATGTCGATGACTTCATCGGCAAGTCCTTCACCACCGCGCCTGACGGCAAGATGTACCAGCTGCCGGACCAGCAGTTCGCGAACCTCTACTGGTTCCGCTACGACTGGTTTCAGCGTCCGGACTTGAAGGAAAAGTTCAAGGCCAAATACGGCTATGATCTCGGCGTGCCGGTGAACTGGTCGGCCTATGAGGACATCGCCGAATTCTTCACCAACGATGTGAAGGAGATCGACGGTGTCAAGGTCTATGGCCACATGGACTACGGCAAGAAGGACCCGTCGCTCGGCTGGCGCTTCACCGATGCGTGGCTCTCCATGGCCGGCAACGGCGACAAGGGCATTCCGAACGGATTGCCGGTCGATGAATGGGGCGTGCGCATGGAAGGCTGCCGTCCTGTCGGCTCCTCCATCGATCGCGGCGGCGACACCAACGGCCCGGCAGCTGTCTATTCGATCACCAAGTACATCGAGTGGCTGAAGAAGTATGCCCCGCCGCAGGCGAACGGCATGAACTTCTCCGAGTCCGGCCCCGTTCCGGCGCAGGGCAACATCGCGCAGCAGATGTTCTGGTACACCGCCTTCACCGCCGACATGGTGAAGCCCGGCCTGCCGGTGATGAATGGAAACGGCACGCCGAAGTGGCGCATGGCTCCGTCTCCGAAGGGTTCCTACTGGAAGGACGGCATGAAGCTCGGTTACCAGGACGCCGGGTCCTGGACGCTTCTGAAGTCCACGCCGGTCGAGCGCCGCAAGGCGGCCTGGCTCTATGCGCAGTTCGTGACGTCGAAGTCCGTCTCGCTGAAGAAGAGCCATGTGGGCCTCACCTTCATTCGCGAAAGCGACATCTGGGACAAGAGCTTCACCGACCGCGCGCCGCAGCTCGGCGGCCTCGTCGAGTTCTACCGCTCGCCCGCGCGCGTGCAGTGGACCCCGACGGGCAACAACATCCCGGATTATCCGAAGATGGCCCAGCTCTGGTGGCAGAACATCGGCGATGCGTCCTCGGGCGCGAAGACGCCGCAACAGGCGATGGACGCTCTCGCCGCCGCGCAGGACGACGTGCTCGGCCGTCTCGAGCGCGCCAACGTGCAGGGCGAGTGCGGTCCCAAGCTGAATCCCAAGACCTCCGCAGAAGAGTGGTTCAAGAAGGCGGAAAGCTCCGGCAACATCGCTCCGCAGCGCAAGCTCGCGAACGAGAAGCCGAAGGGCGAGACCATCGACTACGACACGCTCATCAAGAGCTGGCCCGCTTCTCCGCCGAAGCGCAGCTGATCGTCTGTCATCGATACGCGTGAAGGGAGAGGGGCGTCAGCCCCTCTCTTTTTTACGGTGAACGCGCGTCGGGAAAATCCCGCGCCCAATATCTTTATTGACGGCTTGCCGCCGGGCAGGCAGGGATAGTTGGCGAAGGGTTGATGGAGCAGGGGCAGAGGCTCAGACCGGAGGCCTGTTGCTGCCCCCCGACGGCGATGCAAGCCGCGTCCTCCGTCAGTTGGAAAAATCGAGCGGTTCGGCTCTTTTTAAGCCTTTCAAGATCGATAGCAGTCTGCGGCCCGATGATTTTGACGTTGTAGTGTCCCCCGCTGAAGAACGACGCGTAGAGATCGAGAATATCGCGCCTCATGATGGTCTCACCGTTCCGGGAAGCGGGAGTGAACACCAGGGCCGTCGCGCGTGAGGCGGGGCCGAAAAGCGCGGTTCCGATATCGCGCGCGAAAGCGAGGTTGTCCTGCGGAAAAGACTTTCTGTGGCGGCCGACGAACTCCCATCCGTGAATGCTCGCTCCCGCAAGGACGATAGCATAGACGGCCAGCCCCAGCGCCGTCCATGATTGGCGGCCCAATTGCAGAAAGACGAGCATTCCGAACGCCGCGCAAAGGGGAGCCAGCATCCAGACAAGGCGCATGCGCGTATCCTGCCAGAGACTGACAGTCGTGGTGTGCACGCCCGGGATGCCGACCAAATGCGGCGAGACGGGAATGAAGCTCTCTCCCAGGAGGATCCACCCGCCGGTCCATATCAGAAGAACCACGCAAAGGGCTGACGCGAAGGTTGTAAGAAGCATGCTCCGCGACGGCGCATCGCACATCGCTTGGATGCGCCGGAAAGCGAGAATAGCAAGGAGCGGATAGGTGAACTCGAAGTAACGCGAGCTCATGAAGGAAGGGAGATCCGCATTGGCGGTGAAGGATATGTCGTGGATCAGGGTCAACGCGACGTAGAATGTCACGAAGCCGAGCGTCACAATTTCGAATTGCGTTGCCGGGTTCCGCAAGAGGGACTGGAGGCGCGGGAAAAAGCCCACCCCTTCCATGCCGGCGAAACGCGCCTTCCAATCACCCGCCGCTCCACCGGCGAGAAAGGGCAGGAAAGGTGCAAGAATAACGGCAAGGTAAAGGAGATAGAGAACGATCCATATGCCCATGCGATCGTTCGTAAACTGCCCGGTATTGAACACCGCATCGGAGGTCTTGATGCCGAGCGAGGCCGCGAGTGGGACGCCTTGCCCTTTTGCATAGAGAGCCCAGACGCCGATTGTCGCGGCGATCACCAGAAGCACGACGGCGACTTCCCGGGCGAACGGGAAAGCCTCTCTCCGGGCTTGTGGAGCGGACAAACGGAACAAGACCCACAGCAGAACAAGCGCGGCGGCGCCCGGAAGCATGATGAACTTGGTGAGGAAACAGGCGGTGACAAAGAAGCCGAAGGCAATGTTGTTCGGCCAGCGCACCCGGCCTTCATTGCGAGGAGCCAAGGCGAAATAGACGGCACAGAGGAACAGGGGGATGGCGAGATTTTCCGCCATCAGGAATCCGACATTGCCGGGGAAGGGCACGAGCACCACCGTTAGCGCTGCCGCCAGCGCAAGCGGGCGGTTCATGACGCGGGCGGCGAGGCCGTAGGCGGGAAAGAGCGAAGCGCTGTAGACGAGACAATTGAGCGCCAGCATCGGCCCGTAGAAATGCTCCTGAAAGAGAAAACCCGGAGCGAGCAGCAGCGGATAGAGCGGCGGGTAGATGAAGGCGGCTCCGGACCAGCGGTAGGGAGCGCCATTGTAAAGCGCCGCCGCATGCCACTGGTAAAGCCATTCGTCGAGGGCGACACTCGGGCCGTTGACGGGCCAGATCACATAAAAGCGGACGAGGCTGACGATGAGCCAGAGAGCCATAAGCACAGGCACGACGTCTTTGAGCTTGGCTCTTGTCGTGCCTTCAGTGCTGCCTGCTCTTTGACGAGTACATGACGTCGAAACAATCATCCAAAGACACTCATCGTGGCTGATCCTCACTATTGTGCCGCGAGAGAGACCTCCAACAAAGTTACTGAGTAGTAAGGGCTATCCGTCCCATCGGCGGAACGAATCTCAAACTGAACGTCGTCCCTGTTTTTCAGAAGCGTGGTTGGCACAGTGAAGGAGTACCAACCCCCTGGGAAACGATTTTTTACAATTGTGTTTCCCACGACAACGCCATTCACGGAGACAACTATTTCTTGCCATCCGACGCTGGAGAGACGCATGCGCAGTTTGTATTGATCGCTTGTGGGTTGGGCTCGGAGAGGTAACGAAAAGGTCGCCCTCGTCGCTGTTGTTTGGGCGCCAAAGTTGCCGACTTGCCACTTTTCATTGAAGATTGACTTAATGCTCTCGGAATCATTGGCGTTCTCGATAACGGAATAGGCCGCAATCGTCCCCTGATGCTGATCGGTGATTGGGTTTGTTGCGATGCCGCAATGCAGGTCCGACGATGGCGGTGCTTCGATCGCGCACGGGCAGAGGGCCGCCCGTTTCACTGCGCCCAGTGTCGGGTCTTTGACGGTTCCAAGACAAGCTGCGCTTAACTTCGGCTTCAAAGTATAGAAGGCAATTCCTTTGTCTCGTATAGAGTCCGGCCGCGTATAGAAATCCTTATGGGCGAAATGTACGTCGTAACGATTCCCGCTGAAGAACGATCCGTAGAGATCAAGTACGCCTTTGCCTAGGACGCTGAAATTAACAGCGTTCGTTGGGTAAAATATGACCGCTTTCTGCTTCGAAGGAGACCCAAAAAGCAGAGCGCCGACGCCGCGCGCAAGATTGACCTGAGAGGACCCTATCGGCATCCGGCCCCGTCCGGAAACGCTCCACCCGTAGGCACTTGCCGTCGCCAGTATAGAACTCAGAAGGAAGAGAGTTATTCCAAGCTGAGCAATGTGCTCGCTGCGTTTGAGAAAGAGGATTGCTGCAGCAACAACAAAGGGAGAAAGGAGCCAGATCGTCAGGAATACATTATTGAACCAGAGGCTATAGGTTGTGGTGTGTACACCATGTACGCCGGTGACATAACTCCCGATGTCAAAGACGGCACGTTGGCCAAAGACGGCCCAGCCAAAGGCGACTATAGCGGAACCCGTAAGGCCGATCGCGAGCATGCAGATCTGTGCCGATCGCGGAATTGGACACTCAATCAAGGCAGAGACACGCCTGAACGCCAAAAGGACAAGCAGCGGAAAAAGGAAATCAAAATACCTTGAACTCATCATCGATGGTCGTTCCGCATTAACCAGGAACGACAGATCGTGAACGAGTGTCACAGCCATATAGAAAGAGAGAAAGCCAAGCGTGATGATTTCGAAACGAAAGGTAAAATCGCGCAAGATAGCAACGATTTTATTCGGTTCACCCGCCAGACTAGCTAGGCGGACTCGCCAATCGAGCGGCGTAAGAGCCAGAATTGGAGCGAGGAAGGGAGCGATAAGCGTGCCGAGGTAGGTGAGATACAGAACAACCCACACAAACACCTGATCGATCTTGAACTGGCCCGTATTAAAAACGGTATCGGATGCAACCATGCCGAGCGCGTTTTTTATCTCGAGGTTTTGCGACCGTGCGTAGATGAGCCAGAGACCCAACAAAGCGCAAAATGACGAAACGGCGACGACGCTGTTTCTCGCAGCCTGTATCAGGGTTCCTGATCTATAATATCTCAAGACCTCGAAAAGAATGAAGAAGATGAGGAGAGCAATGCTTCCAGGCAACAGGATGAACTTGGTGAGGAAGCAGGCCGCGCTTAAAACGCCCACGAATACCGCCCGCAACCAGGAACGGGAAATAATCTCTTCCTCAAGCAGCAGGAGCAGTGCAAGCATGAAAAGTGGAATTGCCAGATTTTCCGCCATCAGGAAGGACACATTGGCGGGGAACGGGATCAAAGCGACCGTTACAGCGGCGGCCAAAGCCAGCTCGCGAGGCATCATGCGCCTCGCCAACCCGTAAGCCGGAAAAATAGCGGCCGTATATACAAGGCAATTCGTCAAAAGCATCGCATCGTAAAAATGCGACTTGAAGAAAAACGCCACTGACAAAACAAGGGGATAGCCCGGCGGATAAACGAAGGGATCCCAGAGATAATATTGGGTTCCTGCGAACAGGCTGGCCGCGTGGTGGTGATACATCCACTCGTCGAACGCGGCCATGGGACCAACGGCCGGCATAATCAAGGCGAATCTTAGGAAACTCAAGACAAGCCAGGTTACGAATAGAGCTCGCAGCGGGGAGTTTCTGATAAAAGTAGTCGCGGACTGGTAAATCAAAGCAGCGTTCGTTTTCATTCGTTTATCTTGTGAACCGCGATCAGACGTCGACGCGCTCACCAATCAAAAGGAGATTGCTTGGCCAACCGAGGAGAGTGGCTGTTTCCAGTCGGACACGAAACCCCGTTAGCTCCTCTCCGATCGAGCGCAATTCACTTGCCGTCATTAGGTTCAGGTTTTCTTCCTTCGCGAAGAAGGGATGTCCGAACTTCGTCAATGCGGCGCGATGCCAGGGCTTCGGCAGCCAGTGCAGCAGCGGGAACTGCGTGTGGTAGTCGATGGGAAACCAGCGGTTCGGCGTGGTGAGGAAAAACCCGCGCCTTGCGACGCGCGCGCATTCGGTGACGAAGCGCGCCTGGTTTTCGGCGGAGCCGACATGCTCGAGAACGGCGGAGGAATGGACGTAGTCGAAGGAGCGATCCGCGAAGGGTAGGTTCAGTCCGTCCGCCGGCACGAACTTTACGCCGGGATAGAGCGTTTCGAGATGCGAGGCGTCATCGACGCCGCAGGCAGTGATGCGGTCCTTATGAGGGTAAAGTGCTTCGAGGTAGTTCGAGGATTCATACGACGTGTCGGAGGTTGCACCGACATCGAGAAGCGTCGCGTCCCGGTCCGGATGGAAAGCTTCCATAAAGGTGAGGAACATGCGGCGGCGAACACGCGCGGCCACTCGAACGGAGAGGCTTCCGGCCGAAGCGAGGTTGTACTGTGCGTTTGCGGATCTGCTCATTGTGGTCTGAAAGCCCAGCGGCTGAGGAAAATGTAATTCGCACCGACGACGAGTGCCGCCGATACGCCGAAGACGATGAAGCCCGGAATTTCGGGAACCCGTGCGAAAGCCGCCGCGAGAGCGGAGGAGAGGACCGTGTTGACCATTTGCACGGCGCAATAACGCGGAAAGGCTGACGCATGCGCGCGCGCTGAGCGGAAGGCCAGTTTCTTCTGCGCCAGGTAGGCGAAGGGAATGCAGATCACATAAGAAAGGCCGCTGGCGAGCCAGGCGGCCATGCCGAGCCGCCCGAAGCAAGTTGCGATCACGACATAGGCGAGCGCCGCGGCAAGGCCGATCAGGGTGAAGCGGGAGAACTGCCATCGTCCCGCGAAGGCCAGCACGCGGGACTTCATGATTGTTGTCGGCGCCGGAAGGGAATTTCGAGAATGCCGAGGAAGAACGCCGCGAAGGCGGTCTGGATGCCGATCAGCACAGTGCACAACGACAAGAGCAGGACGCGCGGAACGAGCGGGGAGGGCAGGGGGCCGAAATCCACGCTCGACCATTGCTTCACCGCCCAGAGTGCGCCGCCGAGGCCCGTGACGAACAACAGGCCGGCGATCTGCACGAGCCTGTCCGTCGACAGCCAGCCGAACAACCGCTCGGCCCGCGTTGTCTTCGGAAGGAAGCCCGCCTTGCCTGCGAAGGTGCGTGCAATCGCGCCGAGCACGATCAACTGCACGCCGAGCACGACAAGGAAACAGGCCGCGATGAAGCTATTCACGTCAAGGGCGAGATTCGAGCCGAGATGGACTGGCCCGCGCAGCAAAATCATGACGAGGGGCAGCCCGATCAGGACAAGCAGGCTGCCGGGCACGAGAAACAGCCAGCGCGGGCTGTACATCAAAAGAAATTTCAGGTGCCGCCAGCCGTCTCGCCATGTCTTGAGGTGCGGCGCACGCGAGCGCCCGTCGACATCGAGGGTGGTCGGCACTTCCTCGATCCTGAGAGTGCTCAGGGCGCTTCGCACCACCATCTCACTGGCGAATTCCATGCCCGTTGTCTGCAAGGCGAGGCCGCGGATCGCATCGGCGCGAAAGCCGCGCAGGCCGCAATGAAAATCGCCGACGGGAATGTTGAAGAACAGGCGGCCGATGAAGGAGAGCACCGGATTACCGAGATAGCGGTGAAGGAACGGCATGGCGCCCGGCGCGATGCCGCCCTTGAAGCGATTGCCCATCACCAGGTCCGCGCCGCTGCGCAGGCGCTCGACGAAGGGCATCAGGCTTGAGAAGTCATAGCTGTCGTCGGCATCGCCCATGATGATGTAGGCGCCGCGCGCGGCCTCGATGCCACCCATGAGCGCCGCGCCGTAGCCGCGTTGGGGGATCGGCACCACGCGCGCGCCAAGGGCCTCGGCCATCGCCTGCGAGCCGTCCGTGCTGCCGTTGTCGGCGATCAGCACTTCCCCGGCGATGCCGGAGCGGGTGAGAAAGTCGCGTGCCTTGCGCACGCATTGCTCGATCGTCTCCGCCTCGTTGAGGCAGGGCATGAGAATCGTCAGCTCGACAGTATCAGTGGAGGGGGTTTTCATTTGGATCGCCGAATCGCTGGACATGTCGTCGCTTCTTAAAATGTGTTGCATATAGATTTTCCGGAGGTGATCAGATCGTCTGGTTATACGCGCCGACTTCCGGATTCTCGCGCAGCACCGCGTCCACGGCCTTGAACATGGCGTGCAGGCGCTCCTCGGAGGCCGGGCTTTCCACGACGACGACGAGTTCGGGCTTGTTCGACGAAGCGCGGATCAGGCCCCAGGTGCCGTCATCGGTGCGCACGCGAACGCCGTTCACGGTGTTCACGTCCACGATCTTGTGGCCCGCGATGCTCTCACCCGCATCGGACATGGCCTTGAAACGCTTGGTCACGCGCTCCACCACGTCGTACTTCACTTCGTCCGCGCAATGGGGCGACATGGTGGGGGAGCCCCATGTCTTGGGCAGGGCCGCGTAGAGATCGGCGACGCTCTTGTCCGGGTTGCGGTCGAGCATGTCGAGAACCGCGATGGCGGTGACGAGGCCGTCGTCATAGCCGCGGCCGACCGGCGCGTTGAAGAAGAAGTGACCGGATTTCTCGAAGCCGGCCAGAGCGTTCAGCTCCTTCACGCGGCGTTTGATGTAGGAATGTCCGGTCTTGTAGTAATCGGTCTTCGCGCCCTGCGCGATAAGAACCGGATCCGACGCGAAGAGGCCCGTCGATTTCACGTCGACCACGAATTGCGCGCCCGGGTGGATGCTCGAAAGATCGCGCGCCAGCATGACGCCGATCTTGTCTGCGAAGATTTCATGGCCGTTATTGTCGACGACG
This sequence comes from Microvirga flavescens, assembly GCF_003290125.1. Lineage (GTDB taxonomy): Bacteria > Pseudomonadota > Alphaproteobacteria > Rhizobiales > Beijerinckiaceae > Microvirga > Microvirga flavescens. The sequence goes on along the minus strand of NZ_QMKH01000001.1, from coordinate 344,939 downwards.
CCGCAGCGGTCGCCGTCGCCGTCGAAGCCGAGGCCGATATCGGCCTTGTGCTCCTTCACCGCCACCGCGATGGCATGGAGCATCTCCATGTCCTCGGGGTTCGGGTTGTAGTTCGGGAAGGTGTGGTCGAGATCCACGTTGAGCGGAACGACCTCGACGCCGAGCGCCTCCAGGATCTGCGGTGCGAAAGCGCCCGCCGTGCCGTTGCCGCAGGCGATGATGGCCTTGACCTTGCGCTTGAGGCGCGGGCGATTGGTGAGGTCGGCGATGTAGGTCGCCGCGAAATCCTTCACGAATTGGTAGCTGCCGCCCTCGCGCAGCTCGAACGCACCCGCGAGCACGATGTCCTTGAGGCGCGACATCTCCTCGGGTCCGAAGGTGACGGGGCGCTGCGCGCCCATCTTCACGCCCGTCCAGCCGTTGTCGTTGTGCGAGGCGGTGACCATCGCCACCGCCGGAACGTCGAGCGCGAACTGGGCGAAGTAGGCCATGGGGGAAAGGGCGAGGCCGATATCGTGCACCTTGCAGCCCGCCGCCATCAGGCCCTGCGTGAGTGCGATTTTGATCGCCATCGAGTAGCCACGGAAATCGTGCCCCACCACGACTTCACGCTTCACGCCGAGCTGGCCGAGAAGCGTGCCGAGGCCCATGCCGAGGGCCTGGACGCCCATGAGGTTGAGTTCCGGCGCGACATCGGAGCTCGGATGCCCGAACCACCAGCGGGCGTCATACTCGCGGAACCCCGTCGGCTTGACCAACGGTGTGTTCTCGAAGGCGAGCGTGTTGACGCGAACGTCCGGCAAGGGCTTTACGAACATGAGGAATTCCCGCTGAGAAAGTCGCCTAGGCCTATATGAGCCGATATTGTCTTTCAAGCATCCGCGCCCGAGAACCCGCCCAAATCGGCGGCGACATGACGCATTGAGTTGGGAGTGTTCCTTGGCCACAGAGAAGCTTCAAAAAATGCAATCCTGTTGCGTAAATGTCACGCGCGGTCAATTACACCCCGCTTTTGGAGGTTCCCCGGCGTAATTTCAGTTGCATTCGGCGTGGGGAATCAGTTTTGCATCGTCCCTTGATATTTCGGAGAAATCCTATGAATCAGCGCACTGTGTTTTGGAGCGTGTTGGCGCTCGCCGCTTTGACGAGCCCGGCCTATGCCTATCTTGATCCCGGCACGGGCAGCATTCTCCTGCAGGCCCTGATCGGCGGCATTGCTGCGAGTGTGACCGTCGGCTCCCTCTACTATCAGAAGGTCAAGGCTTTCTTTTCCAGCGTTTTCTCGAAGCGCGACGGAAAATAGGCTGTGTTGATGACATCTGCGCAACGTAACGCGGGCTCCTTCCGCGATCCGTCGGGGCACGTCTTCGAGAGCGCCGGACGCATTTTCCGGACCATCAACGAGCGCGCCCGTTCCGATTACGAAACCGTGCGGGACAAGGGCGTCCTGACCTCCGCCGTGGAGGCCGGGTTCCTGATCGAGAGCCGTGAAATCGAGAAGCCGCAATGGAAAAGCGGCCTCGAGCGTGCCGCTTATGTCGTCGAACACCCCAAGATCGACTTCATCTCCTATGCTTATGAATGGTCGTTCGGCGCCCTGAAGGCCGCTGCCCTGCACCATCTCGATTTCCAGCTTCATCTCCTGAAGCAGGATGCGGTTTTGTCGGACGCGACGGCCTACAACATCCAGTTTGTGGGCTCGAAGCCGGTTTTCATCGATCTTCTGTCCGTCCGCCCCTACCGGGAAGGCGAGTTCTGGATCGGCCATCGCCAGTTCTGCGAACAGTTCCTCAACCCGCTTCTGCTGCAATCGACTTTGGGCATCGCCCATAACACCTGGTTCCGCGGCAATCTCGAAGGCATCCCGACGGCGGATCTCGCCCGGGCGCTCCCGTTCAAGAGCTGCTTCTCCTGGAACATGCTGAGCCAGGTCATCCTGCAGGCGAAGTTGCAGGCCAAGGCGACTGACGCGCCGGACCAGGCGATTCAGAGCGCGAAGAAGACACGCACGCTCTCCCGCACCGCCTATGAGGGCATGCTGCGCCAGCTCCGCAACTGGATCGCGACGCTCAATCCCGCCAATACCGGTAAGACCGTGTGGGGCGACTACGCCAAGGACAACACCTACAGCAGCGACGAGGCGAACGAGAAGCGCCGCTTTATCGCCGAGTTCGCGGCGGCGACGCGCCCGAACGTGATGATCGACATCGGCTGCAACACCGGCGACTACTCGGTCGCGGCCCTCGAAGGCGGCGCGAATTACGTGGTCGGCTTCGATTTCGATCAGCGCGCGCTCGACCTTGCCTTCTCGCGCTCCGTCGAGGGCGGCCTGAAGTATCAACCCCTGTGGCTCGATGCGTCGAACCCCAGCCCGGACCAGGGCTGGCGGCAGGCCGAGCGGTCCGGCTTCTCCACGCGCGCCCGCGTGGATGGCCTCATCGCGCTCGCTTTCGAGCATCACCTCGCCATCGCGAAGAACGTGCCGCTGCCGGAAGTCGTCAACTGGCTCGTGGATATCGCGCCGGTCGGCGTGATCGAATTCGTGCCGAAGAGCGACCCGACGGTGCAGAAGATGCTCGCGCTGCGGGAAGACATCTTCGACGATTACACCATCGAAACCTTCTCGAACGCCCTCGCCCAGCGCGGCCGCATCGTGAAGCAAGAGAAAGTTTCGCAGAGCGGAAGAACGCTGTTCTTCTACGACAGGAGCTAAGCGAAAGGCGGCGGGCGTTTCACGTTTCCGCCGCTTTCGGGTGTTGAACACTTCGCTGCGGCGGGGCGCTTTTGTCGGGAAAAGCCGCAAGAGACAATCGCAACCAAGCCTCGCCTTGCAGCCGAGTGAGACACATGCCTTTCGTCGCCGCCTTCGCCATTGCCTTCCATGTCGTCGTTCTGGCGCCGCTGTTCCTGATCCTCTCTCACGGCGACCGTCTCGAGGTCGGCGTGCTCGACATGCTCGGCTGGCCGCTCCTCGCGGCAATCGGCTTCGCTCTCGTTCTCGGCGCGGCCCTCAAGTTCCTTCTGTCGCGCGGCTACCAACGCCCGCTCGCCTTCACGATGGCGGTCGGGGTTTATCTTTACATCCAGTTCTACCTCTTCGTCTGGAACTTCGGGGTCTTCGACGGCCGCTCAATCGCGTTCTCGTCATACGCGAAGAATGCCGCTCTTGAAGCGGCCGTTCTCTTCGTGCTGCTCGGCATCGCGGTCTTTCGCCCTGCCGTGGCCCGTCAGCTTTTCGGGCGCTTTCTCATCGTTCTCCTGGTCGCGAATGTGGGCTTTGCGGCCTGGCAGTTCTCTGCGGGCGAGGGGAAGCGTGCACCGGTTCAGGCCGCCGCCACGGCCGCGCAGAGCGAGATCGCCTCGGCCAATTTCTTCCGCGACGATGTTGCGGTCATGCGCAATGCCGCGAAACTGTCGAAGAACAAGAACGTCATCATCCTGCTCCTCGACACGCTGCAGGTCGATGTTTTCGAACAGATCGTGCAGGGCGATGCGAACCTGAAGCGGCAGTTCGAGGGATTCACGCTCTTCACGAACGCCACAGGGCATTTCCCCTACACGGCGATGAGCATTCCCTCCATCCTTACCGGAGAGCCCTACAAGGCTGACGGCGAGAGCATTCCCACCTACCAAAAGCGTGTCGGCCACACGCGGGTGGAAGCCGTTCTGGCGCGACAGGGCGCCGAGGCGTCCCGAATTCCGCTCGAGAGCCGGCAGAATTATCTGAGCGGCGACAGCGCGCGGTGCCGCAGCTTTGCGGCGGTCTATGATCTCTACGGCTTTCGCCAGTTGCCGATTGCGCTCAAGCCGTTCTTCTACAATGGCGGGCAGTTCAGGCTGAGCCCTCTGTGCGGGGCCGTGCCCGCAACAAACTCGCAGGTCGATCTGGCCGTTTTCGACAAGCTGATCGGCGAGGCCGCGGTTTCGACGGACGCGCCGAGCGTTAAGTATCTGCATTTCTGGGGCGCGCACCCGCCCTCGATGCTCAGTGCCGATTGCAAGGTGCGGAACCAGGGTCAGGCTTTCACGGATTTCCAGGGCCAGGCTTATTGCGTGCTGCGCAAGACAGGCCAGTATCTCGACAAGCTGCGGGAACTCGGCGTCTTCGACAACAGCATGATTTTCGTGATTTCCGATCACGGCTCGCGGTACGGCTTCCTGAAGGCGTCGCCGCGCACGCCGGTGCCGGGCTATGTCATGTCGTCCGCCAATCCCTCTCTCGCTTTCCACGATTTCGGAGCACGAGGCGAATTCCGCACCAGTGCCGCGCCCGCGATGCTCGCGGACATCTATCCGACGGTCCTGTCGAGTTTCGGTCTCAAGCCGGACGTGTTGGGCATGAGCCTTCGGGACCTGAAGGAGGATGCCAAGCGGGAGAGGCCCTACCTGTATTACAAGGGAATCGCCGATGCCTATGGCGATTTCTTCCCGCAGGTCGAGCGTTTCGTCGTCACCGGCAACGTGCGCGATCCCGCAGCCTGGGCTGTGACAGGAAGCCATTCGAACAGTGCCAACGATGCACCGCTCGGACGGCTGGTCTTCGGCAAGCCCGAAACGAGCCGGTTCCTCGGTCTCGGGTGGTCCGCCGAGGCCGAAGGCGTTCCGGTGTCCTGGATTATCGCGAATCCCGCGTCGATCACCGGCAGGCTGCCCCAGGGCGGTCGTCCCGTCCGCATGGCGATGTCCTTCATCAATCCGCATCCGGGACAGGTCGTGCGGATCAGCCTCAATGGCCGCGAGCTCGCGCGCTGGGATGTTCCCGAAGTCGGGCAATTCAACAGGAATTTCGTCTTCACCCCGACGGAGGAAGACCTTGCGGGCGTGGCGCGCGTTGAAGTCGATGTCGAGAAGATCGCCCCGGTCACACAGGGCGACGTACGCCAGGTCGGGATCGGCGTGAGGTTCGTGGATTTCGGATTCGACGGCGAGCCAATGGTGGCGGACATTCATTCCGGCCCTCTGGAGACGCTGAAGATGAGTGATCCGAAAATTCGCGATTATCTCGATTTCGCGTGGAGCGTGGAAAGCGGCGGCGTGGACACGTCCTGGATCGTCGATGCGCCTGCGACATTGTCGGGGCGGCTGCCGAAGGGCAGGGAAGTCCGCATGACGATGCGATTTATCAATCCGCACCGAAATCAGGCTCTCCGGATCATGCTCAATGGCCGCGAACTTGCGAAGTGGGATGTCGCGGACGAAAAGAATGTCATCGAGAGAAGCGTCACCTTCGCCCCTCATGAGGCTGAGATCGGGCAACCGGTGACGATCGAGATCGATGTCGACAAGATTGCGCAAGTGTTTCCCAACGATTCACGAAAGCTCGGTGTGGGAGTCCGCGAAATCAAATTCGAGGCCTTGAACTGATCACCGCGCACCTGAGCCCGGCCGCCGCAATGGCGTGATCCGGGCTGCAGAGGAAAGAATGTGAAATGCCGTTCGTCATTGCTTTTGCCATTGCCTTTCATGTCCTGATTATCGCGCCGCTTTATCTGATGGACTTGCAGCGGTCGCAGCTTGCCCTGGAGCCTGCAGCCCTTCTTCAATGGCCGCTTGCCACTGCTTTTGGGGTCAGCGTTGCATTGGGCCTTGTGCTCATGGTCCTTGCCCGGCGCGGCTGGGGCCGCGCGGTCGCGATCGCCGCGGCGCTCGGCATCTACCTTTATCTTCAGTTCTACGTGGTGGTGTGGAATTTCGGCCCCTTCGACGGCCGGATCATTTCGTTCGCGGATTACAAACTCCAGGCGGCGCTTGAAATCGCGCTTATCCTTGCTCTTATCGGCAGCGCCCTGAAGTGGCCTGCCGTGACCACGCCGCTTTATGGTCGGCTTCTCGGGATGCTTCTCCTTCTCAGCGGAGCCTTCATCGGATGGCAATTCGCGAATGCTGAGCCGGCGCCCGCGCCGCAGGCAAAAGGTACGACGCCGCCCTCACCGGTGGCCTCCGCGAACTTCTTTCGCGATGCCAAGATGCTTCCCGACGTCACGAAATTTTCGAAGGACAAGAACGTTGTTGTCCTGCTTCTCGACACCTTGCAGTCGGACGTCTTCGAGAATGTGGTTTCAAACGACCCTGTCCTGCGCAAACAGTTTGCGGGCTTCGTGCTGTATCCCAATGCGTCGAGCCACTTTCCGTTCACTGGGCTCAGCATGCCTTCGATCCTGACCGGTGAGCCGTACAAGGACCTGACCGAGAAGATTCCGGACTACCGCGCCCGCGTTGCGCCAAAGCGTGTGGAAGCGGTGCTCGCCGCGCGCGGCTTTCAGGCCTCCCGCATTCCGCTCCACAATCGCGCCGATTTCCTGAGCGAGACCACCGTGGTGTGCCGAAGCTACGGGGCCGTTTACGATCTTTATGGCTTCCGGCAGTTGCCCATCGCTCTCAAGCCGTGGTTCTACGACCACGGCAAGTTCCGCATCGCGCGCCAGTGCAGCAATGTTCCGCCTTCCGATGCCGAGACCGATATCGCCGTCTTCTCCCGGCTGAGGGGCGAGATGTCGGCCGATGCTGGCGCGCCTACCGTGAAGTACTTCCATTTCTGGGGCGCTCACCCACCTGGAATGGTCACCGCCGATTGCCGCCCTCAAACCGAGACGAGCACCTTGAAGGACTTTCAGGGACAGGCGACCTGCGCACTGCGCCAGGCCGGAGAGTTCCTCGACAAGATGCGAAGCCTCGGTGTCTTCGACAACACCCTGCTGTTCATCATCTCCGATCATGGGTCTCGCTATGGCTTTCTCCAGAAGCGTGGGGGGAAGGCGGGCGCGCCGGCCTATGTCATGTCGGCGGCGACACCGTCGATCGCCTTTCATGATTTCAACGACAAGGGCGAGTTTCGGTTGAACCATGCTCCCGTGATGCTCGCGGACGTTCATGCAACGATTCTGTCGGCGCTTGGAGACACGACAGAGACATTCGGTCGGGACGTCCGCAAGGTCGCGGAAGGCGAGCAACGTCAACGCACCTTCCTTTTCTTCCGCAATGCGGGCGATGCCAGCGGCGATTTCCTCAGCAAGATCGACCGCTTTGTCATCAACGGCGATGTGCGTGATCCGGCGGCCTGGTCTCCTTTGGTTGAGGGTGCGAGTGCGCAGGCCGCGCCTCTTGCAGCGATCGATTTCGGAAAGCCCACCATCAGCAATTATCTGGGTCTTGGCTGGTCGGCGGAGGCCAAAGGGGTCGCCCAGTCGTGGGTTCTTGCGAGCCCCGCCTACCTGTCAGGCCGCTTCCCGGAAGGCCGGCGCTTCCGCATGACCATCGATTTGCTCAACCCGCACAAGGACCAGACGGTGAGTGTGAAGCTGAATGGTCGCGATCTCGCGGAATGGAAATTCCCCGACCCGGTGAGCTGGACGGAAAAGACCATCGACATCGAGCTTCGGCCGGAAGAGTTGGGCAAGGCCGCGACTCTGGAGTTCGAGGTGACGCAACTCGGGGATAATGCCCGCGGAATAGCCGTCCGGGCGATCAAGCTGGAGGCGAACGAGGGTCACTGACCGCTGCGATTCAGGCGGTCCACCACGCCCGCAACTGAAGTTGCATCCTCGGCGCGAGACAGAACGAACGCGCCAGCTCGATACCCATGCCGATCATGTTGCCGGCATTGCGCAATGCGACGGCTCGTTCCACATGGAGCCAGGCCTTGAGGCGGCGCTGGAGCGCTTTGTCGATGGCGGGGTGCTGCATCGTCGAGAACTTGCGCTCGATGAGCGCGGCGGATTGAAAGACGTTGTCGGGATTCGCCCGGCGTCCGATACCGATGACGCTGCCGATGATCGGCGCGACGCGCAGTTTGCCGCCGGCAAGGGCAAAACGCAGAAACCAGTCGAGATCCTCCAGCCGCCGAAGGCTCGGGTCGAACGGTCCGACGATATCGAAGGCGCGCTTGGGAATGAGGACCGTCGCGCCGGGGCTGAACCAGCAGCCGCTGGCGAAGTCGCGCGGGTCCGCGCTCTCGATGGGGATGCGGCGATAGCTGTGCCCGGTGTTCTCGTCATTGGCCTGCCAGCCGCAGGCCACCGTCGTCAGATCGTCGTTCTCGCCGAGGAGGGAGAGCTGCGCCGCGAGTTTTTCGGGAAGAAACACGTCGTCGGAATCGAGGAATGCGATGAGCCGCGAGCGCGCCTCCTCCACGCCAACCATGCGTGCACCGGCAGCGCCACGATTTTGTGCGAGACGGACGATGCGGATGCGCGGATCTTCGATGCCGAGGGAGGCCGCCGTCACGGGTTCCGTCGAGGCATCGTCGACGATGACGATCTCATCCGGCGCGCGCGTCTGATCCAGTGCCGACTGCACCGCCTTGCGTAAGGAGGCGGTGCGGTTGTGAACCGGGATGACGACGCTGACCGTCTGGGCGGTCATATCAGTCGCGGAAATCGGCCTGGTGGGCCAGGAACCACTCGTAATAACCCTTCAGGCCCTCGCTCAGCTCGATCTTCGGGCGCCAGCCGAGGCCGTTGATGCGGCCCGTGTCGAGCAGCTTGCGCGGCGTGCCGTCGGGCTTCGTGGTGTCGAAGACGAGCTCGCCCTTGAAGCCGACCGTGTCCTTGATGAGCCGCGCCACGTCGCCGATGGAGATGTCCTCACCCCAGCCTACGTTGAGCGGCACGTCGCCGCTGTAATTGCGCAGGAGATAGACGCAGGCGTCGGCCATGTCGTCCACATGCAGGAACTCGCGAAGCGGCGTGCCTGTGCCCCACACGGTCATGCTCGGCGCATTGGCAATCTTGGCCTCGTGCGCCTTGCGCAGCAGCGCGGGCAGCACATGGGAGGTCGAGAGGTTGAAGTTGTCGTTTGGACCGTAAAGGTTGGTGGGCTGGCAGGAAATGTAATCCCGCCCATGCTGCTTGCGATAGGCCTGGCAAAGCTTGATGCCGGAGATCTTCGCCAGCGCGTACCATTCGTTGGTCGGCTCCAGCGGCCCGGTGAGCAGCGAATCCTCGTTGATCGGCTGCGGCGCGAGGCGCGGATAGATGCAGGACGAGCCGAGGAAGAGCAACTTCTGCACATCGGTGCGGTGCGCGGCTTCGATGAGGTTCGAAGCGATCATCAGGTTTTCATAGATGAAGTCGGCCGGCTGCGTGTTGTTGGCGTGAATGCCGCCGACCTTGGCCGCCGCGATCACCACCACATCCGGGCGCTCGCGCTCCATGAAGCCGCGAACGCTTGCCTGGTCGCGCAGGTCCACGTCCTTGCGGCCTGCCGTCAGCGACGGAATGCCGTCCTGTGCGAGGCGGCGGACGATGGCCGAGCCGACCATGCCGTTATGACCCGTCACGAAGATCTTCTTGCCGTCGAGATTGAAGGTCATTGCCGGTCTTTCATCATCGAAAACTGAAACGAAGGAAATTCAGGGTGCTTTGCCGAAGCGCCTCGCCAAGCCAGAGCGCAGGTTCTCTTATCTCAATGCCGCGACAGGCACCAAGCCTGCTTTTCGCTGTCGAATTCGCAGAAGGGGGCAGCCTTCAAGAGATACAGCCGCTCCGCGAGGGGCCTCAAGCCCCGCGGCAGGGAGCGGCGCAAGCCGACGGACAGGGTCTGGGCGAGCGCATTGCGCGGCCGTGCTCCGAGACCCTCAAGGGCCCGCCGGGCCTCGTTCAGGTAAACGTCCCAATGGGTGCGGCTGAGCTGGTTGGCGTGGCGACGAAAAGTCCCGATGGGGGCCGAGACCGACCAGAGCTCGGCCTGCTGGAAGAACCGCGCCCACAATTCGAAATCCGCCGCGAGGCTATAGGAGAGGTCGAGGCCCCCACCTGCCCGCTCCCACAGGGAGCGCCGCCAGAAGGTCGATTCCTGCTGGATCATGCTCAAGGAGCGGCCCTTCGAGAAGCCTGGCAGGTGTTCCCCACTCAGGAAGCTCTCGCGGGAGACGCCGCTATGGACGTGCTGCTCGACCAGCCGCCCGCGCTCGTCGAGAAAGCTGATGACGCGGCTCGTGATCCACTCGATTTGCGGATGGGTTGAAAAAATCTCGTCGATGACCCGAAGGCTGTCTGGCATCAGGGTGTCGCCGGCGTTGATCCAGCCCATGATCTCGCCCGTGCTTAGAGCGAAGCCCTTGTTCAGGGCGTCATAAAGGCCCTCGTCCGGTTCGCTGATCGTCGCGCTGAGGCGGTTGCGCCTTGCTTTGACCAGCGCCTGCGACCCGTCCGTCGATCCGCCGTCGACAACGATGTAGTCGAGGTCGCCATGATCGGCGGCAAGAACCGAATCCATCGTCTGCGCGAGAAAATCGCAGCGATTTAGATTGGGCGTGACTATCGAAATACGCATCAACGATCCAAGACCCATCCAGGCCGGGCGAGCCAATAAAATAGTCAAGAGTTTGAAAGGGGCTGGATCAGAGGCCAGCGTCAGCAGGCTCTCAATTTAACAGGCGTCGTCCTCTTGTCACCTTTTAGCGAGGCCCCCAACGAAGCGTGACCCAGGGGCGGACGAAGGATTTGAATCCCCGATACCAGTCTTTGAGCGTCATGAAGTCGCCCGCCGTTGCCCCGGATTTTGACAGGGTATAGCGGAAAAGTCCTTTAATACAATACAACGGTGCGCGCGCGTTGAGGGCGACCCACAGTGCCTTGAAATACACCCAACGAATGAAGATGTAGCCGTATTCCCCGTAAAACTGGGCGTGAAATTTCGTATAGAGATGGTCGCTGACCGCCTGGACGTAGTACGGCGATATAATCCCGAATACTCTTTGCTGCGTCGCAAGAATTTCCGCGTAGAGATCGAATGTCTGCGCGGATGTCTTTGTCGTCTCATACCAGCGATTGCCGGAGATATCCGCATCGATGCGCGCGAATGTCGCCCCCGATACCGCAAAGCGGGTCCACAATTCGTAATCCATGCAAAAGTGCAGCGAACGGTCCAATCCGCCCACGCGGTTATAGAGTTCGCGCGTATAGAAGACGGAAGGCTGTGCCACGTAGCCCTTTTCGAACATCTCGCGCTTCACATCGATGCCGGGGCCGACATTGATGGTCGGGTAGGGCCGCTCATTGGAGCCGTCGGCGTCCATGTAATGCCCGCCGCCGATCACGACTTCCGCGTTCGGATTGGCTGCGACGGCCTCGTTCAAGCGCCAGAGGGCGCGATTGCATTGGACGTCGTCGGAGTTGAGCCAGGTGATCCAGGGCTTCGAGGTGCGGGCAAAGCCTTTCACGATGGCGTCCGACTGCCCCTCGTCCTTCTCGCTGATCCAGCGGATCCTGTCGCCATAGACTTTGAGGCGCTCGATGGTGTCATCCGTCGAGCCCCCGTCCATGACGAGGATTTCGAGGTTCGGGTAGTTCTGGTCGAGGAGGCTGCGGATCGTCTCGTCGATGAAGCGGCCCTGGTTGAACGAGGGCACGACGACACTGATACCGATCACGTTTGTGGGCGATGTCTCAGACATTGCGCGCCGTTCTCCTGAGAAACTGTCCGAAGCCGCAAGATTCCTTGCGTCGTCCTTGGTGCCGTTCGTGAGCGAGGTCACACCTCTTCTTCCGAAAAGCAGGTGGTGAATTTGACGTGGAACGAAAGGTGGCGGCCCTTCGTGTGGTCCGGGATGGAGGAACTGAAGGCGAATTCCATCGCCTCCGCCGATCCCGGAATTTCAAGCCGCTCGATCTTGTCGGCCTCGAGCTGATATTCCGCAACCAGCTTTTTCCCGGCCCTGACTCTCAACGTCATCTTGCGGGGGGCGCGCCCTTCCAGAATGAGCGTCCTGTCGCGCAGGGGCGAGGGGGCCATCCGCACGCGGGTGGCGAGCCAGTTGTCGAAATAGACGCCGGAGGCGCCGGCGCTCGGCTGGCGCAAGGAGGCAAGGCGCGGCGACCATTTGATGTGGCGCCTGACCCGCGCCTTGACGCCGCCGGCGATCTTGCGCGCCACATGCCGCAGCGCCTTTGCGGGTGGATAGGCCGGGTCGCCGAGACGGGCCGCGTCGTATTCCACGAAGGTCTTTTCGAGGCTGGGAACGCGGCGCGCGATTCTGGCGAAGGCGTCGTGCCGTTCCCACAGCCGATGGTTCCAGTAGCCCTGGACATAGCTCTTGCTGACCCGGCCCGCATGCTTCTTGGAGATCATGAAGATCTCCCGGTAGATCAGGCCGCGCGCCGACATGGTCTTGGTTTCGGGATAGAGGCGCGAATTGGCGAGGAGGACCGGCAGATGGCGGATGCTGCCGCCGCCGCGCGCCACCCGCAGCCAGTAATCGTAGTCCATCGTGTAATCGAGCGTGTCGTCGAACAGGCCGAACCGCTCGACGACGGACGAGCGCCAGAACGTTGCCGGCTGGCACACGCAGCAATCCTGCACCAGGCGGTCGAAGGAATAGGCGGCGGTGAGGTAGCGGCCCGTCACGTTGTCGTCGACGTCGATGTAATGCGCGTCGCCATAGACGAGATCCACGTCCGGGTTCTCGTTGAAATAGCGCACGATGGTCTCGACCGCGTCGAGTTCCAGCGTGTCGTCGGAGTTCAGATAGGCGAGAATCTGCCCGCTGGTGCGCTTGAGACCCTTGTTGATCGCATCCGTCTGGCCCTTGTCCTTCTCGGACACCCATTGGATGCGATCCCCATAGGATTTCAGGATCTCGACCGACTCGTCCGTCGAGCCGCCATCCATGACGATCAGCTCGATGTTGGGGTAGGTCTGGTTCAGAACGCTGTCGATGGTGCGCTTGAGAAAGCGGCCCTGATTGTAGGAGGGCGTGACGATCGACACTTTGATGGATGTATCGAGCGGGGCCTTGGCGGGAGCAGCCTGCACTGCGGCGCGCTCGCCGGCCCGGCGCGCGACGACACGCTCGAAGGCCTGCTTCAGATTTTCCGCGGCGCGCTGCCACGTATAGATGGCGACGCGCTTGCGGCCTTTGGCGATCAGATCCTGCGCCAGCGCAGGGTCCGACGCGATGCGCGACATGTTGGCGGCGATTTCCGTCGGGCTCTTCGGGTTGCACATCAGCGCCGCGTCGCCCGCCACTTCCGGCAGGCTCGTGGTGTTGCTGCAGATCACCGGGCAATCGTTGCCGAAGGCTTCGAGCAGCGGCATGCCGAACCCTTCGAAAAGGGTCATGAAGGTCAGGGCCTTCGCGTGCCGGTAGAGATAGGCGAGCTCCGCGCGCGAGACGAAGCCGAGATGATGGACGCCCTCGACGGCATGGTCCTTCGCGAGATCCTGCCAGCCCTTGGGATGTCCCGTCAGGAGAAGCGAATAGTCCTTCGCGCGAGGATCGCTCGCCTTGAACCGGCGGAAGGCCTCGAGCAGCACGGGGTGGTTCTTGTGCTTCCACAGGTTGGCGGGGAAGAAGAAGTAAAATCCGAACGCCTCGACCTTCGCCTTGAACTTTGCCGAGACATCGTCCTCTCCCGCAATCTCCGCCACCTGGGAGGCGGGCTGCATCAGGAAGATGTCGTCGAAGGCGTTGCGGTAGCGCGCCCTGATGGTGCCCGCCGCGTGGTCGGAATTCGTCGCCACCGCGCCGCAGCCGGTGATCAGCCGGTCGAAATGGGTGCGCCGGAGCGCCAGCGTTCCCGCGTCGAAGAATTCGGGAAAGAACTCGTGCTGCAGGTCGGGAATGAAGACGATCTGCTTCGTGAGCGGGAATGTCAGCTCATCGCCATTGGGGAAGGGGCGATAGAGCGCGTCGATGTTTTCCGCGTCGAGAACGCGCTGGAGCGAAGGATAATAATCGCCGAGCGGCAGCGTGTAGTGGGTGACGTTGGGCGCGGATGCCGGCACGACATCCTGATTGAACATCGTTCCGAAGACATGGAACTGCCAGTCGGGGCACGCCGCGATCAGCGCGCGGAAGGTCTCGGTGATCTGCGGCGCCACGCCGCCGGACGCTCCCCGCGTGATGTGGCGAAGATCGACGCCGACTTTCAAAGGAGTCTTACTCGACGTGTCGGAGCTGGACATCGGTGGTTCGGGCCTCGCAGGCAGGCGGGAGAAAAGAGCGGCCTTGGCCTGTCGGTCCCCGGAAAGCGAGGCTCCCGTCTGCGGTTCGCGTCTCGTTGTCGTTTAGGCTGAAAATGCGAAAGCGGGGCGCCGGCCCCGCTTTTGAGTCTTAGCCGACCATGTGATTGCGGATCGAATCGGCTTCGCTGTTGCCGCGATTGGTGCCGTTGCGGCGGAACAGGTCGAGATCGGCCTGAACCATCTCGCTCACGAGCTGCGGGAAGGTGGTCTTGTGGGTCCAGCCGAGCTTGGCCTTGGCCTTGGCCGGGTTGCCGAGGAGCAGTTCCACCTCGGTCGGGCGGAAATAGCGCGGATCGACCTCGACCAGCACGTTGCCGGTCTTGGAGTCGACGCCGACTTCATCGACGCCCTCGCCCTTCCAGGCGATGGTCTTGCCCACATGGGCGAAGGCGCGCTCGATGAACTCGCGCACGGTGTGGGTCTCGCCGGTGGCGAGAACGTAATCGTCCGGCGTGTCCTGCTGGAGAATGCGCCACATGCCTTCGACATACTCGCGGGCATGGCCCCAGTCGCGCTTGGCGTCGAGGTTGCCGATATAGAGCTTGTCCTGCATGCCGAGCTCGATGGAGGCGACAGCGCGGCTGATCTTGCGGGTCACGAAGGTTTCGCCACGGGTTGGGCCTTCGTGGTTGAACAGGATGCCGTTCGAGGCGTGCATGCCGTAGGCCTCACGGTAGTTCACCGTGATCCAGTAGGCGTAGAGCTTGGCGGCCGCATAGGGGCTGCGGGGGTAGAACGGGGTGTTCTCGTCCTGCGGAACGGCTTGAACCTTGCCGTAAAGCTCCGAGGTCGAGGCCTGGTAGAAGCGCGCGGTCTTCTCGAGGCCGAGAATGCGGATCGCCTCCAGCATACGCAGGGTGCCGAGGGCGTCGCCGTTGGCGGTGTATTCCGGGGTCTCGAAGCTGACCTGGACGTGGCTCTGGGCCGCGAGGTTGTAGATCTCGGTCGGCTGAACCTCGGCCATGATGCGGATGAGGTTCGTGGAATCGGTCATGTCGCCGTAATGCAGGCGGAAGCGCACATCGCGCTCATGAACGTCCTGATAGAGATGGTCCACACGGCCCGTGTTGAACGAGGACGAGCGGCGCTTCACGCCGTGAACCACATAGCCCTTGCTGAGAAGCAGCTCCGACAGATAGCCACCGTCCTGGCCTGTGACACCCGTAATCAGCGCAACCTTGGCAGACATCGTTTCTTTTCACCCCTGGATCGACAAGCGTTTAAGACCTGCGTCGGCAATCAAGGCTTGTTGATCAATAGACATGGCTCCGGGCGCCTTTCCGCAGTCTATTTTAAATCCGCAGCCGCGCCCCGGCCGGAAATCATGGATATAAGCCGCCGCACTTAGCCCAATGAGGCGGCGTTGTCGAGCCGGATACGAGAAAACTGTGACAATCTAGCAGTTCCACGACTATGCGATGACTTTGCCCCGGAAGGCGACTTCTGCGGCGGCCCTTGCCTTCAAAACGGTGCTGTGGCAGCACAGGGCCTCTGCTGGTCGAGACGGGAAATTCATGAGCATGACTAGGCCTTTGGTGCCCCTCATCATCTGTGGCGGCGCCGGTACGCGCCTGTGGCCTGCCTCGCGTAAATCCGCGCCGAAGCAGTTCATCAACCTGATGGGCGAGCAATCCAGCTTTCAGGAAACGGTGCTGAGGGTGACGGAGCCGGGGCTCTTCGCCGAGCCCGTGATCATCACCAATGAGGAATACCGCCATGTGGCCGCCGACCAGCTCGACGCGCTGGGCGTGAAGGCCGCTATCCTCCTCGAGCCCATGCGGCGGGATTCCGGCCCTGCCATCGCCGCGGGGGCGAGCTTCATCGCCGCCCGCCATCCCGACGCCATCGTTCTCGTTCTCGCTGCCGATCACGTGGTTCGCGATGTAGAGGCCTTCCGCGCCGCCGTCCGCAAGGCGGCCGAAGCCGCGGATGCGGGCTCCATCGTGACCTTCGGCATCAACCCGGATCATCCGGCCACGGGCTACGGCTATATCCGTCGGGGGCCTGAGATCGACATTCCCGGCGTCTCGAAGGTCGATGCCTTCGTGGAAAAGCCGAACGAGGAGACGGCCCGCCGCTACATCGCGGACGGCTTTCTCTGGAACTCCGGCAACTTCATGTTCCGGGCCGATGTGCTGCTCGACGAATACCGCCGTTTCGACGCCAAGACGGTGGAAGCCGTCGATGAGGCCGTCCGCAAGGGCCGGCAGGACCTCGGCTGGACGATCCTCGACCCCGAGGCCTTCGGCTCCGCCGCGGCGGTTTCCATCGATTTCGCAGTCATGGAGAAGACCGACAGGGTGGCCGTGATCCCGGTTTCGATGGGCTGGTCGGATGTCGGCTCCTGGCACGCGGTGTGGGAACTGTCCGACAAGGACGAGAACGGCAACGCCGCCATCGGCGATGCGGTGTTCCTCGACGCCTCCAACAATTTCGTGTCCAGCAAGAACCTCGTCTGCGTCGCCGGGCTCGACAACGTGGCCGTGATCGCCACGGGCGACGCCACGCTGGTCTTCGACCGCAACAACATGGACACCATGCGCCCGCTGGTGAAGAAGCTCGAGGAGCAGGGCCGCAAGCAGGTGGATGAGCACCTCGAGGTGTTCCGCCCCTGGGGCTCCTACCAGTCCCTCGATATCGGCGCGCGCTTCCAGGTCAAGCGCATCGTGGTGAAGCCGGGCGGACGCCTGTCCCTGCAGAAGCACTTCCACCGGGCGGAGCACTGGATCGTGGTCCAGGGCACGGCGCTCGTGACCATCGGCGAGACGCAGAAGATCGTGCGGGAAAACGAATCGACCTATATCCCGCTGGGCGAGGTTCACCGGCTGGAAAATCCGGGCAAGATCCCGTTGGAGCTGATCGAGGTCCAGTCCGGCTCCTATTTCGGCGAGGACGACATCGTGCGCCTCGACGACGTCTATAACCGCGTCTGACCGGCTTTAGCGCCCCCGGACCTTGTCGAGCATGGCCGCCGCGAGGGCGGCCATAGGCGCGAGGGAAGGGCGTCCGTTGACGGATGTCAGGAATTCCAGCGCCTCACCGGGATGGCCGGCGGCAAGGCGGCCTCGCGCCAGCGTCACCAGGCAGCGGCCCTGCAGGGTGCGGGCCTTGTATTTCAAGCTTTCCGGCGCATCGGGCCTCACCGCGATCTCGCGAGCGAGCTTCAGGAGTTCGCTGCGCAGGGCCTCCCCTTCCGTGACCCCTTCCGCGAAGGTCAGCGACCCTCCGTGCTGGCGATAGCGGTAGACGAGGGCGTCGAGTGGGACGGTCTTGAGGCCCGCGATCAGCGTCCGCGCCAGAAAATGCCGGTCGGCGATGTGGGGATAGTCGAGAGAGAACAGGCCGACCTTGTCGAAGACCTCCCGGCGGAAGAACCGAGCATTGGGGATGCAGGCCCCGATCAGGGCGGCATGGGGATCGAGCGCAAGATCGCGCGGGTCGTCGTAGCGCTCCAGAACCCCGGATTCATCGAAAAGCTCCGCTTTCCCGCAAACCGCATCGGCCTCGGGCGCCGAGGCAAAGCCCTGCTCGGCGACGGCGAAAGCTCCCGGCGCATAGAGGTCGTCCGAGTTCAAAAGGCCGATCACGTCGCCCGAGGCGCTGTCGATGCCGAGGTTGATGGCGTCATAGAGGCCAAGGCCGCGGTCGCGCAGCACGGTGACCCCTGCGCGCTCCTTCAGCATCTCCAAGGTGCCGTCCGTCGAGCCGCCATCCACGACGATGTGCTCGACGTTCCCGTGCCTTTGCGCGAGCACGCTGTCGAGCGCCTGCTCGAGCAGGGCCCTGCGGTTCAGGGTCGGCGTGACGATGGTAAAACGCAACCGGGATCGTCCTTGCATGCGGGCCTTTGGAGGGCAGTTGGCGCCCAGGGCCGGATCGGCCAAAGCCCATATCATGCCGCGCCGCGCGAGATATAGGCCTCCCGGGGCGCAGGGGTGATTTTCCGGCGCGATCAGATGTGATTTTCGCTGACCGGGGCAGAGAGATGAGATAGAGGCTTTCCCTAGCGTCAAGCTTCCCGGAATGCTGGCGGGCCGCCCCTCTCTCCCGAAGACGAGCCGTTCATGGATCAAGCCAATCACAACCGACCCGCCGCCACCGGATCATCGGCGGAAATGGAGTGGCGGCGGATCGTCGAGACGACGGACGGGCGAATCAGGGCCATCGTCGCCGGCCTCGTCGCGCAGGATGTGGACCGGTGTGTGGAGGTCTTTTACGCGACGCTGCTGGACGACCCCGAGGCGGCGCCCTTCCTCGATCACAAGGTTGTCAGCGAGCGCCTCCACCTCTCGTTGCGGGGCTGGATGATCGGCCTCTTCCGCTCACAGAACGAGAGCATGGAGGCCTTCGCCGACCGGCAGCGGACAATTGGCGAGGTGCATGCGCGCATTCGCCTGCCGATCCATCTCGTGATGCAGGGTGCGCGCCTGCTCAAGACGAACGTCACGCGTGATCTCCTGGACAGCGATCTCGATCGCGAAGCCTTGTGGCATGCGCAGCTTTATGTCGATGCGATGATCGACCTCGCGATGGCGCTGATGAGCGAGGCTTTCTTCAAGAACACCACACGAAACATCCGCACGGATGAAGCCTATCGCCTGTTCTCCCTCGGGCAGGATCTTTCGCTCGAGCGCGAGAGCCAGCGCGCGGCCTTGATGGAATGGAGCCATGCCGTGCTTCTCGCGCTCCACGCCAATCCCGGGCAGGCGGCGCGCCTGCCTGCCATCGGCAGATCGGAATTCGGTCTCTGGTTGCATCACAAGGCGAGCGTGCTGTTTCAAGGCGCGCCGATGCTCGACCGGATTCAGGCGTTGATGGACCGCATCGACGGCATATCCCTGCCGGCGATGGCCGAGGCGCGGGACAGCACGCCGGAGGAGCTGCCTCAGCTCATCGAGAACTTTCAGGCCGAGTTCGAGGAGATCAAGTTTCTCCTGACGGAGATGTTCCAGACCGCCGCGGGGCTGGAAAGCGGACGCGATCCGCTGACGCGCACCCTCAACCGGCGTTTCCTGCCCTCGATCCTCACGCGGGAGATCGCGACGGCGGCCCAGCACCGCGCCACCTTCTCGATCCTGATGATCGATGTCGATCACTTCAAGACCATCAACGATCAATGGGGGCACCCTATCGGCGATGCGATCTTGAAGCAGGTGGCGGGGACGATTCTGGAAGCGTGCCGCCTCGGCGATTTCGTGTTCCGCTATGGCGGCGAGGAATTCCTCATTCTGATCGTCGAAGCCGATGGCGAGGCGGCGATCGAGAAGGCAGAGCGCATTCGCGAAACCGTCGCGCGGCAGGAATTCCAGGCTCCGACCACGACAAGATTGCAGGTGACCGTCTCAATTGGCGTTGCTGAATTCAATGGCCATCCCGATCATGAGCGATTGGTCCAAGCCGCTGATCAGGCGCTCTATAAGGCGAAGGAACAAGGCCGCAATCAGGTCGTCCTCGCCGGTTGAGGCAAGGCGCCTAGAGCCTGTTTGGAAGTTCAGACCTCAGCCTGCGTCTCGAAGAAGTGTCCAGCACCCGATGGAGACGCCTCGCCCTTCGAGACGGTGCTGACGCACCTCCTCAGGGTGAGGCTCGGGGGCTCTTTCATGGACGGCGCTGTTTCCAAAACAGGCTTTTATAGCACCACGATCCCGGCGTGCTTCGCCTTGTTGTCGGGCTCAACGTGAATCGTCACCTGCGCGTGCTTGTCCTCCTCCTTGAGGGCGCGCTCCAGCCGGTCGCAGATGTCATGGGCGTCCGTCACGCTCATGGCGCCCGGAACGACGAGGTGGAATTCGATGAAGGTCATGCGGCCCGCATGGCGGGTGCGCAGGTCGTGCGCTTCGATGGCCCCTTCCGCATTGGCCGAGATCAGCTCCTTGACCCGCTCCAGTGCCTCCTTCGGCATGGCCTCGTCCATCAGACCGCCGACGCTCTCCTTCATCAGGCCCCAGCCTGACCACAGGATGTGGAGGGCGACGAGGGCCGCGAGGGCAGGGTCGAGCACATGCCAGCCGGTGAGCGTGGCGAGGCCGAGGCCCGCGAGGACGCCGACGGAGGTCAGCACGTCCGAAAAAAGATGCCGCCCGTCGGCGACGAGCGCGGGCGAGCGCGCTCTTTTGCCCGCGCGGATGAGAACCCACGACCAGGTTGCGTTGATGATCCCCGCGCCGCCGTTGATGAGCACGCCGAGGAGGGGCGCATCGAGGGGTTTTGGCGCAAGAAATCCGAAATAGGCCTGACGCAGAATCGAGAGCGCGGCGAGAATGACGAGAACGCCCTCGATCACCGCCGCGAAATACTCGGCTTTGTGGTGGCCGTAAGGATGGTTGGAATCGGCGGGCGCAGCGCTGACGCGGATCGCGATCAGAGCGGCGACGGCCGTGATCACGTTGATGATGCTCTCGAGCGCGTCCGAATAGAGCGCCACGCTGCCTGTCAGACGATAGGCGACGTATTTCAGGGCGAGCACAACGATCCCGACGAAAATGCTGCCGATGGCAAGTTTCTGGATCTTGTCCATGGGGTGACCGGGATTTTTGCCGAACAAGGAAAATGAAAATCAGGCCGCGAAGAGCGGCGGCGCACCGGCGTTATAAGCCTCGGGGCCCGTTTCGCAAGTTCTTGTTTTTACTTGCAAATGGCTTGCAGGAGCGGTGTCGGACGCAAGAGCCTATGAGCCGCCCGACAGCTTCGCCTTCAGCTTGTCGTAATAGTTCGCGAGCGCGGGCCGCAGGTGGCGGCAGCGTTCGATGAGGAGAAGCGCATCGTCGATCTGTCCGGCCTTGATGTGCTCGACGAGGCGAAGATGGATCTCCTCGAATTCCACGAGGGCTGGATCGGCGCGCTCCGCCGCCGGGGCGACCACGGTAAAGATGGCCGATTGCGTCGAGCGTCCGCGCACCGCGATGCGGTCAAGCTCGATCAGCACGTAATGTTCGCGCACGGCTTCCGCCGTCGCGGGGCCGAGGATGATCGAGACGCCGTATTCCTTCGAGAGGCTTTCGAGGCGCGAGGCGAGGTTCACCGTGTCGCCGAGAACCGAATAATCGTAGCGCCAGCGCGAGCCGACATTGCCGACGACGCAATCGCCCGTGTTGATGCCGACGCCCACCGCGAAGGCCGGCGCGTTCTCGCCCTCCTCCTTCTTCAGGTTCTCGTTCAGGCGAACGACAGCCTCCATCATGCGCAGCGCCGCGCTCACCGCGCGCTGGGGATGGTTCGGGCTCGGCAACGGCGCGTTCCAGAACGCCATGATGCAATCGCCCATGTATTTGTCGATGGTGCCGCTTTCCTTCAGCACCGCCTCGGAGAGCGGGTCGAGCAGGCGGTTGATGAGGCTCGTCAGCCGTTCGGGGGAATCTTTCAGACGTTCCGAGAGCGTGGTGAAACCGCGCACGTCGCAGAACAAAATCGACAGGTTGCGGCGCTCGCCGCCGAGCTTGAGCGCTTCGGGATTGCGCGCGAGCTGCGCCACGAGCTCCGGCGAGAGATAGCGCGAGAAGGCCTCCGACACCGCGCGGCGCAATTGCCGCTCGCGGGCGTAGTCGAGCCCGAACCGCGCGCCGAAAACGCCGAGCATCGCGATGGCGGGGAGCGCCGGCGGCGTCCACACGCGTCCGAACCGCAGAAGCAGCCATGCTCCGGCCAATAACGCGAACACGGCAACGGCGGCGATGACGCCCGTGCGCCAGCTCACGCCGCGCCAGCACAGGCCCGCGGCGATGAGCGCGGCGAGGACGATGAGGAGAGAAGCCGTTGCGGGAGACGTCTGCCTGACGAAGAGACCGTGCCGCAGGTTGTCGAGAATCGTCGCGTGGATCTCGACCCCCGCCGTCACGTTGCCGGTCGAGAGCGTGTAGGCGGTCGGAAACGTATCGGCGGCGCCGCTGTCGGGCGTCGGCGCGGCCTTGAGGCTCAGGCCGACGAAGACGATCTTGTCCTTGAAGATGTTCGGCGGAAGAAAATGCTCGGGGTCGAGCGCCTGATAGTACGAGACGGTCGGATAGCTGCGTGGCGGGCCGAAATATTGAATGAGCGCGCCCTGCGGTGCCGGCTTGAACGGAACGCCTGCGAGGGTGAGGGCTGTTGCCGCGAAATTGTCGGCTGTTTGCGGCATGCGGCGCAGATACGCATCGCCGTCGAGATCGACGGAGGTGACGCCCGGCTCCGCGCCGGGAGCGAGCAGGGGTTCGATGGGCTCGACCCGCGTCGTCTGCGTCGCCTGCTGCATTTCCATCGTCACCTCGTCCGCCGCCAGCACCGTGTCGGGGCCGACAGCGGCGGCGAGCGCCGCATCGGCGGCGGGGGTCGAAGGTTCCGCGAAAATGATGTCGACCCCGATCACTTTCGCGCCTGCGGCCCTGAGGCTCTCGATAAGGCGTCCATGAAGATCGCGGGACCACGGCCAGCGCTGCGCGATTTCGGAGAAGGACGGCTCGTCGATGGCGACGATAACGGCCCCGGGCTCCGCAGGCATGGGCTGCGCGATGGTGGAGAAGAGATCGAAGAGCCGCGCTTCAACGAGCTGGAACGAGCGCATGAAGGGCAGCGGCATCAGCAGGATGGCGATCAGCCCCGCGATGCCGACGCCGTGACCGAAGAACAGCGCTCCCGAATCGCCCGCCCGCGCAGGGACAAGCCGCGACAGAAGCCACCCGATCCGTAAGCGGAACCGACGGAAGAGCGTACGCGCGGAAGTCGCTTGCCTTTGGGGTCGAACGGTCTGTTTCTGCATGATCCCTTCGGCAACCTGCCCACACGCCTCAAGGTTTCCATCCTAGAGGCCGATCACGCCTTTTGGAACATGATCGGTTTCTCTTGTTCCGCGCGCTTTTTAGAACCGCGCCTTGAGGGTGGCGGCCACCGTACGGCCCGGGCCGGGAACATCGGGAGCGAGATTGTAATCCGCATCGAAGATGTTCAGGAAGGTCAGGCCCATGAAGAGCCGGCGGTCCGGCGTCTCCCAACTGATCGCCGCGTCGGTCGTCCAGTAATCCTCGAGCGTCAGCCCCTGGAGGTTGCCCTTCCTGTCGCCGACGAAGGTTTCGGCAAGCGTGAACCTGATCCGGCTCGGGTGAACGAAGGTCACGCCCGTACGGGCGAACTTGCCGGGAATGAACGGCACGTCCTGACCGAGCGCCTCGCTGGAGCGGATGTCCGAATTCGTCGCGCCCACCGTTCCGAAAACGCCGATGCCGTAGCCAAGCCAGAGATTGGCGGTGGCAGCGATGCGTTCAATGCGGGCCTTGTCGATGTCGAGGCTCTGCAATGTATCGGAAATCGGCAGATCGAGGTTCTGCGCATCCTGCCGCTGATACTCGACCGCCGTAAAGAAATGCGGCGACCATTCCGCATCCCAGCGCACGGCCAGAGTGTCGGTGTGCCCGCCGAGCGAAACGGGGAGTGCGTTGGGGGAAAGGCCCACCGTCGTCAAAGGCGCGAGGGTGAAGATGAGCGGCAGGTTTCCGTCGCGCTGGTAGGACGCGCGGATCCATTGTCCTTCGAGCGGCGAGATGCCGACGCCGATGCGCGGTGCAAGCGTGGTGTCGTCGCGCTGCCCTTTCACGTCGAGCACCGTCCGCTGAAGGCCGGCCTGCATTTCGAAGCGGTCGGAAGGACGCCAGAACCCGTCCGCGTAAAGACGGCCCGCCTTGAATCTCGACGAGTTGTGTTCGTTGATGTCGACTGGCTCCACCGCGCCGGTGTTGAAATTGCCGACGAGCCCGCTTCCGATGTCGCTCGTGACCGTCTTGCCTGATTGCCCTTCCAGCCCGTAGCGCAGGGTGAAGTCGCCAAAGCCGATGGAATGGTTCAACGCAGCGGTGACGCCTTCGAGCTTGCTGTTCTCTTTCGTCTTGCCGGCGACGAAGAGCGGGAAAAGCTCCAGGTTCACGTCATTCTGCAGGCGTTTGTCCAACCCGCGATAGGCATAGACGGCGCCGGTCAGCACATTGCGGTCGCTGAAGCTGTGGCTCCAGCCGCCGCCGATCTGCATGGTCGTGGCATCCCGCCGACCTGCGAAGAAGTGGAGCGGCTTGTTGATCGTGGCGACGCCGGGACTGATCTCGGAAGCCGAGCCGAAGGCGAGGAAGCGATCCGCCGCGGACGGCGTCGCGCCGATGAAGAACGAGGCGTTGTCCACGCTCTCCTGGTTGACGGTGGTCTTACCGTCAAGCTGTGCTTTGCCCGCCGAGAGCGCGAAGGAGGTCGGCATCGGGGCGTTGGTGAAGCCTTGGACCGTGGCGTCCGTCTGCCAGCCGACCTTGCCGTCCCTGAAAATGGCGCTGCCGCCGACTTCGGTGTCAAGGAAGGGACGGCGCACCAGATCGATGCGGCCGATGCGCCCCGACACGGCGAGCGGATCGAAGAACAGGCCCTGCAGCGTCAGCGTGAAGGTCGAAAGATCGACGTCGTTGCCCTGCACCGTGTCAATGGTGGGCCGGGTCGTGAAGACGTTGGGACGACGCGCGGCGGCTTGGTCGAAATAGCTCGAGCCGGTGAACGGATCGAACACCCGGTCGCCGTAAAAACGGCTCCACTCGGTGAGGTCGAGAAAGCGATAAGCCGCTGCGGGATAGGAGCCGCCATCCTTGTTGACCGCGATGCCCGCGAAGTCGCCGCCGCGCATGCGATAGCGCTGGAGCGTCTCGCGCGCGGCCGTGATGGCTTCGTCGGCGCGGTATTGATCGATGGCGATGGCGGTGCGCACCGTCGAGACGGACGGATCGTTCGGATCGAGCCGGTCCGCATTGTCGAGCGCCTGCTGGGCGAGCGCTTCCTCGCCGTTCTGATAGTAGGCGATGGCCGCCATCAAGAGGCCCTGCGAATAGGCCGGATTGGCGGCGGAGCCCGCGAGGATCGCCTCGATTCCCTTCGCCGTCTCACCCTTCTGCGTGAGGTAGCGGCCCTTGGCGATGTAGCCGGCGCTGAAGGATGGATCGAGCGAGAGCGCTTTGTCGATCAGCGCGCCCGCCTCTTCGACGCGGCTCTGCTCGAGCAGGACGATGGCGAGGTTGGCGTAGGCAACCGGGCTTTCGGGGTCTGCGGCGATGGCGCGGCGCAGGGCCTCCTCGGCGGCGAGCGGCGCATCGAGGGTGGATTCGAAAAGGCCAATGGCATTCCAGATATCCGATTGCCCGGGGGCGATGGCCGCAGCCTTGCGCAATTCCGCGATGCCTGCGCGCAACTCCCCGTCGATGTCACCGCGTACGGCGCCGCTGACGAGAAGCACGTTCGGATCTTCCGGATCGATGCGTCGCGCATCGTCCACGGCCGTGCGAAGCTCATCCCGACGGTTGAGCGCCAGGGCGAGTTGGGCCGCGAAGACGGCAACCTCCGCATCGTTGGGAAAACGCTTGCGCGCGGCCTTCACGACTTCGGCCGCTGCGGGAAGGTCCTGCTTGAAGGCGACGATGTAGGCATGGGCGAGCGCGCCCAGGGGATCGTTCCCGCCGATCTTCGGTTCCGGATAGACCCGATGCGGGTTTGCGAGAGAAAGGGCGATATAGCGTCCGTAAGCGGCGGCGATGCGCTGGCGGCCCGTGACGCCGCGCTCGGCGCGGGCGAAGAGTGCCGCAGCATCGGCCCAACGGCGCTCCGCACCGGCGATGATCGCCTCCACCAGATCGGCACGCGCGCGCTGCGACGCGTCGAGATGCTTGCGGCGGGCTTCCGCCAGCGCCTTGATCGCGATGGGGCGGCCATCGAGGGACAGGGCGATCTCGGCGAGATCGAGCCAATCGGAGGCGCGGCGCGCCTCAGGCGGAATGGCTTCGATCCTCGCGCGCTCCGCGCGCAGGGCCGGACCCTTCAGCGGCGTCGCCGGCATCGCCGTGAACGCATCGCGCAGCGCGAGATAGAACAGCATCTGCTCGCGGTCGCTCGAGTTCACGAGAATGAACTTCGTCGGAGCCTTGCCGATGGAGGCAACCGCTCCCTCACCCTGGCGCACGGTGACGGAGCCTTGCGCGTTGCGCAGTTCCACGACGCCTTCGAGCACCACGAGCGAGGTCTTGCCCGAACCGTCAACGGTGAGGGACCAATCGGTTCCGCGAATGGCCGCGACAGCCGCCGGAGTCTTGATGTCAACGCCCGATCCGCCACGGGCCGCGCGGGCCCACACCGTGCCGGATTGAAGATCGAGCTGCGTCGTGCCGCCGGCATTCGCGGCGACATCGCGCACGACGAGAGTGGAGTTGCGTCCGACGCGGATCTGCGTCTGGTCCGCGAAGAGAATGGCGAGGTTGCCGATGGTGTTCGTGCGCAGCGTATCGCCGTCGAGAAGATCCTGCCGGACTTCGACGGGCTGCCAGCCTTCCTCACGCACGAAGCGCAATTCCTCACCGCCCTTTGCGGCGACGATAGAGCCTGCGGCGGGAGACGGCCGCGACTTTGGCGATTGCGCCTGTGCCCCTTGAATCAATAGGGCGAGTGCGCTGGTCGCTGCGAGGAATTTCAATTGGCGATGTAACATCGTGACAGCCGAGAAAGACTACAACATACCGATAAGGTGCCGCACCTTAGCGATGGACACGCCAACATCAAAGAGGATTCAGCCAAGCTTAGGTGTGCTTAAAAACACAGAGTAAATTCGCGCGACATCACCCCGCAGGACGATGCGAATAATTCGAGTTCAGATTCTTGAAGGTTAGACGCCCGGACGGACGGTTTTGGCGAGCATCAATTTCTGTTTCAGATCGTGTTGCGCGAACGGCTTTTGCAGAACCGGACGATTGCGGAACGCATCCTTGATCCCTGCGCTGCCGTAGCCCGTGGAAAACACGAACGGGATCGAGCGTTGGACCAGCGCCTCCGCGACCGGGTAGATCGGCTCTCCGGCGACGTTCACGTCGAGAATGGCGATGTCCACATCCTCTCGCGCCACCGCGTCGAGAGCCGCCGCCAGCCGCGCCGCCGGACCGATGACCTCACATCCGAAATCGATCAGCATGTCCTCGAGGAGAAGGGAAATAGCCGCTTCATCCTCGACGACGAGAACACGCAAACCTTTGAGTTCTTCCCCGCTCGTCAGATTTCCGATCACAGGTCTTCTTTCTTTAGGTTGGGGGCAAGGCCGTGGACCACTCTAGGGTGTTGTGAGCCAAGAGCCAAGGGGGGAAGAACGGTCCTGACCGTCCCGATTCGCTCATTTTTAGCATTCCCTTGCGGCAAGATGAAACCCGTCACCGAAAACACGCCAGAGTCTTGACGATAAACGCGTTTTCATTCCTGAATGCGGTCCGTGCGATCTGGATCGCGCGTCATTTTTCTTCTCACCGAATACGAAAGCATGTCTCTTCTCGGAAATTTGCGCGATCTTTTCAGCGAAGCGCTCGGACCTGACGATGCAAGCGATGATCGGGCCGCACGAGTCACGGTCGCAGCACTCCTGACCCTCGTCGCGCAGGCGGATGGGCGGGTACTGGGTGTCGAGGAGCGCGGCCTCGCGGTGCTGCTGCAGTCCTATTTCAGGCTCTCCGAGGCCGATGCGGCGCGCATCATTGTACGCGCGGCCGATATCGGCAGCGGATTCGATTCCATAACGGCATTGGCGGATCGCATCCTGCAGGACATCCCCTTTGAGGAGCGTCCCGCTCTTCTCATCCTGGCCTACCGCGTGGCGGCCATCGATGGGCAGGTGCATGAATTCGAGGACGATCTCATCTGGCGTATCGGGCGTCTTCTCGGTATGTCGGACGGGCAGATCGTTGAATTGAAGATCGAGGCGTTGAAGAATCTCTCGCCGGGTGAGGCTCACGACCGGACATGAGCGGAACGAGTGAAAACCGGATGCACGCCTTAGGGAATGACCTGAGATGAAAGCGCCGGTTCTTATGGTGCTCCACCAGGAGCATTCGACCCCCGGCCGTGTCGGGCGCCTGTTGCAGGAGAGGGGGCACGCTCTCGATATCCGGCGGCCGCGTTTCGGCGATGCCTTGCCGGAAACGCTCGCCGCGCACGCGGGCGCGGTCGTCTTCGGCGGGCCGATGAGCGCCAACGACCCGGACGATTTCATCAAGACCGAGATCGACTGGATCGGCGTTCCGCTGAAAGAGAACAAGCCCTATCTCGGCCTGTGCCTCGGCGCGCAGATGCTGGCAAAGCATCTTGGCGCGAAGGTCTGGGAGCACCCGGCGGGACGTGCGGAGATTGGTTATTATCCTCTCGTTCCGACATCCGCGGGGGAGGAGCGCAGCACGCGCTGGGGCGTGACGTGGCCGACCCATGTCTATCATTGGCATCGCGAGGGCTTCGATTGCCCTACCGGTGCGCAGATGCTTGCGACGGGAGACGATTTTCCGACGCAGGCGATCGGCGTCGGCCCATCGGCCTACGGCCTGCAATTCCACCCGGAGGTCACGCACGCCATGATCTGCCGGTGGACCGTGAAGGCAGAGGAGCGTCTGGCGCTGCCGGGCGCGCAGGACCGCATCCGCCAGATCGAAGGGCGCTATCTCTACGATCCGCACGTCTCGCGCTGGCTCGACGTGTTTCTCGATCACTGGCTGGACGAGGGTGCTGCCTGACGCGCATCAGGTCACGTCGAACGTGAAGGGAGAAATGCCGCGCGTCATCTCATCGACGATGAGCGCGTGCATCAAGGGCGGCGCGGCGCGCTGCGGACAGGCGGCACGTTCGCACAGGCGGCAATTGATGCCGATGGGTGTCGGGTCCGGCGCGCTGAGATCAAGGCCGCGTGCATAGACGAGGCGATGCGCGTATTTCAGTTCGCAGCCGAGGCCCACAGCGAACTGCCGCTCCGGCAAACCCCACGGCGTCGAAGCGCGGCTGACGGCGCGTGCGACGGAAAACCAGCGCGAGCCTTCCGGCAGTTCGACGATCTGCGTGACGACCTTTTCCGGCGTCTTGAACGTGGCATGCACGTTCCAGAGCGGGCAAGTGCCGCCATATTGCGAGAACGGAAACTTGCCGGACGAAAACCGCTTCGAGACGTTGCCCGCCGAATCGACGCGCACGAGAAAGAACGGAATTCCGCGCGCGCCGGGGCGCGCGAGCGTCGTGAGACGGTGCGCCACTTGCTCGAAGCTTGCGCCAAAGCGCGCGGCGAGCACTTCAACGTCGTAGCCGAGCGCTTCCGCCGCCGCATGAAACTTCGCGTAGGGCATCATCAATGCGCCTGCGAAGTAATTGGCGAGGGAGACGCGCAGCAGACGCCGCGCCGCGCCTTCCGTCGGTTCCAGCTGCGCGGCGAGGGTGTCGATAGCCTCGCGCATTTCGGCGAAGGCGAGCTGATAGGCCGCCTGAAAAGTGCGGCCCGATTGATCGACGAGCTCGGAGATCAGCAATTGCCGCCGGTGATGATCGTAACGGCGCAAGTTGTCCGACATCACGTCGATGGGCATGACGCGCACGCGGATGCCGTGCTTGGCGCGCAGGCGATCCGCGATGGCGAAGAACGGCTCGTGCCCGGTGAGCTGGAGATCGGAGGCGAGAGTCTCGGCGGCTTCGTCCAATTCCGGAAAATGGTTCTTCGCTTCCTGAATGAGATCGCGCACCCGGTCGATGGGGTTGACCTGCGGCGCGTCCTCCGCCCGGTCGCGGTCGCTCACATTCGGTGCGGCGATTTCCCCTGCGCTGCGCATGCCCACATAGGCGCGGTAGAGCCTGTTGATGGCGTCGATGACGGTTGGCGCGCTTTCGGCAAGCTCGCGGATCTCGTGGCGCGAGACCGGCCCGTTGCGGAAAAGCGGATCGGTAAAGATCTCCTCGATCTCGGAAATCGAGCGCTCGTGGTCGTCGGTGGCGAATTCGCGCGGGTCGAGGGAATAGGCGTGGGCGAGACGGATGAGAACCTGCGCCGTGATGGGGCGCTGGTTGCGCTCCATGAGGTTCAGGTAGCTCGGCGAGATGCCGAGCTCTTCCGCCATGCCCGCCTGGCTCAGGTTCCGCTCCCGCCGCAGACGCTTGAGGCGGGGGCCGACGAAAAGTTTTTTGCTTTCATCCAACATGTAAATTTCTTTACAGTTTTACACTTGACGGCTTGTCGTGGTGTGACAACCTGACTTTTGTTCTTTTCGCAAAGGATTGCAACAGTTTTTTGCCTGGGCATAACTGTCTGCAACAGCGCCGTTGGCCGGAGGTCGGCGGGGCAATTGTCAAGAAATGTAAACGGAAGGAAGACCAATGCCGACGCAAACTACCCCGACCACCTTCGAGGAACTCGTCCCGACTGCGCCGAAGGGCCGTTATGGCGGTCTGCGCCGGCCCTACACCGTTCAGGACGTTCTTCGCCTGCGCGGCTCCTTCCCGATCGCCCACACTCTCGCCGAGCGCGGCGCGCAGCGCCTGTGGAAGCTTCTGCACGAGCGTCCTTATGTCCATTCGCTCGGCGCGATGACCGGCAACCAGGCCATGCAGATGGCCCGCGCGGGTCTTGAGGCGATCTACCTCTCCGGTTGGCAGGTGGCGGCGGATTCGAACGTTGCCGGCGCCATGTATCCCGACCAGTCGCTCTACCCGGCGAATTCCGGCCCGGAACTGTGCCGCCGCATCAACCGCACGCTCCAGCGCGCCGATCAGATCGAGCATTCCGAAGGCGGCGCGAAGCGCGACTGGTTCCTGCCCATCGTCGCCGATGCGGAAGCCGGGTTCGGCGGCCCGCTCAACACCTTCGAGATCATGAAGGCCTATATCGAGGCCGGCGCGGCTGCGGTCCATTTCGAGGACCAACTCGCTTCGGAAAAGAAGTGCGGGCATCTGGGCGGCAAGGTTCTCATCCCGACCTCGGCGCATGAGCGCAACCTCGTCGCGGCGCGCCTCGCGGCCGACGTGATGGGCACGCCGACCCTCATCGTCGCCCGCACGGACGCGGAATCCGCCAAGCTCATCACCTCGGATGTGGACGAGCGCGACCGTCCGTTCATCGAGCCGGACAGCCGCACGCCGGAAGGCTTCTTCCGCCTCAAGGACGGCACGGGCCTCGACCACTGCATCTCGCGCGGCCTCGCTTATGCCGAGCATGCGGATCTTCTGTGGTGGGAGACCTCGCATCCCGACCTCAACGATGCGCGCAAGTTCGCGGAAGCCGTTCACAAGCGCTACCCGGGCAAGCTCCTCGCCTATAACTGCTCGCCCTCGTTCAACTGGAAGAAGAAGCTCGACAAGGCGACCATCGAGCACTTCCAGCGCGAACTCGGCGCGATGGGCTACAAGTTCCAGTTCGTGACGCTGGCCGGCTTCCACCAGCTCAACTACGGCATGTTCGACCTGGCGAGCCAGTATCGTGACCGTGGCATGGGGGCTTACTCGGAGCTGCAAGAAGCGGAGTTCGGCGCCGAGCCACGCGGCTACACCGCGACGCGCCACCAGCGCGAAGTCGGCACCGGCTACTTCGATCAGGTCTCGCTCGCCATCACGGGCGGCGCATCCTCCACGACGGCGATGGGCGAATCCACCGAGACCGCCCAGTTCCAGTCCAAGCTTCAGGCGGCCGAGTAATCGGCCTCCTTCCACCCTCGGTTTTTCGAGTTCGCATGATCTTTTCGGAAAACCGGTTTCCACTTTTCCGGATCATGCGACCACGCACACAGGAGATCACCATGAACAAGATCCGTTACTGGGTGGTCGGTGGCGAATACACCTCCACCGACTTCGAATCCCTCATCGAAGGCACGGAGCGTGTCGTCGGGCCTTTCGAGACCCGTGGAGACGCCGAGCGCACCTGGCGCTTCCTGTCGGAGGATCATCGCCCGCAGGCGCAGGTCCGCTTCACCATCGCTCAGGAAGCCACGAGCCTCATCGGCGCACGCGCCTGACCCTTGAACTTCCAATGCCGCCGGCTCCCCATGTCGGCCGGCCCCCTTGCACCGCGCCCCCTCGCGCGGTGCTTTTTTGTTTGCCGACCGCGGGATGCTATGCCAATGCCGGAAAGAATGTTGCACGCGATGCGGATGAAGACATCGCTGCCAAGCAGGGGAAGCGCATGGCCGATTTCGTTCTGGCGATCGATCAGGGAACCACATCGTCGCGGGCGATCGTGTTCGATGGGGAATATCGCATCCGCGGGGTCGGCCAGCAGGAGTTCCCGCAGCATTTCCCCCGTTCGGGCTGGGTCGAGCACGATCCGGAGGATCTGTGGCGCACGGTGGTCGAAACCATGCGCCGGGCGCTGGGCGATGCGTCGCTTGCCGCCAGCGACATCGCCGGCATCGGCATCACCAACCAGCGTGAGACCGTGGTGGTGTGGGACCGCGCGACGGGCAGGGCGATCCACAACGCCATCGTCTGGCAGGACCGCCGCACCGCCGACATCTGCGCGAGGCTCAAGGCCGAGGGCGCGGAGCCGCTGATTACCGAGCGCACGGGGTTGATCGCCGATTCCTATTTCTCGGCCACCAAGGCCGCCTGGATCCTCGACCATGTGGAAGGCGCGCGTGCGCGCGCCGAGCGGGGCGAACTCGCCTTCGGCACGGTGGATACCTGGCTCCTGTGGCGTCTCACCGGCGGCAAGGTTCACGCGACGGATGCCACCAACGCCTCGCGCACGATGCTGTGCAACATCGACAGCATGGAGTGGGACGAAGATCTCCTGAAGCTCCTGCGCGTGCCGCGCGCCATGCTGCCCGAGATCAAGGATTGCATCGCCGATTACGGCGTCACCGAGCCCTCCCTCTTCGGCGTTCCCGTTCCGATTCGTGGCATCGCGGGCGACCAGCAGGCGGCAACCGTCGGACAGGCGTGTTTTGCGCCCGGCATGCTGAAATCGACCTACGGCACCGGCTGCTTTGCGCTGCTCAACACGGGCACGGAACGGGTGGCTTCCACCAACCGCCTTCTGACCACCGTCGCCTATCGCCTGAAGGGCCGCACCAATTATGCGCTCGAAGGCTCGATCTTCATCGCGGGCGCTGCCGTGCAATGGCTGCGCGACGGGCTCCACATCATCGAGCGGGCGGAACAGTCAGGCGCCTTCGCGGCGGAGGCCGATCCCGAACAGGCGGTGTATCTCGTGCCTGCCTTCACGGGCCTTGGTGCGCCGTGGTGGCGGCCCGAAGCACGCGGCGCGCTTTACGGTCTTACGCGCAACACCGGCCCGCGCGAAATCGCCCGCGCGGCGCTGGAATCGGTCTGCTTCCAGACGCGTGATCTGCTGGAAGCGATGCGTCAGGATTGGGCCGCGCAAAAAGGCGCGGCAAGTGCGGAAACGGTGCTGCGGGTCGATGGCGGCATGGTCGCAAGCGACTGGACGCTGCAGCGCCTCGCCGACATTCTCAACAGTCCCGTCGACCGCCCGGTAGTGCTGGAGACGACGGCGCTCGGCGCGGCCTGGCTCGCGGGCCACGGCGCGGGTGTATGGCCCGACCAGGAAGGCTTCGCCAAGAGCTGGCATCTCAACCGCCGCTTCCAGCCGAGCATGAACGAGGAAGCCCGTCGCAAGGCCATCGCGGGGTGGGACCTTGCCGTGCAGCGCACGATCTGGTCGGGGGAATAACTCTGAAGACTGATCGTGTCTCTTTGAAACACGATCAGTCTTCAGTCCCCTTTATTGCCGCATGATCCGGGCGAACAACCACTTGTTCTGATCGTGCTTACCGCACGAATTGCACCGCAAAGCCGAGCACGGCACAGAGGGCGAGAGTGGCGACCATGCCGAGCTTCAGCCGGAACAGCGCCACGACGGCGACAAGCGACAGCGCGAGCGCGAAGGGATCGACGCTCGACCAGACCGGCCATGCGGGAGAAAGAGGCCCGAGGTCGAGTTCGGTGACGCTGCGAAAGAGAACGTGTAGCCCGAACCACAGGGCGAGGTTGAGAATGACGCCGACCACCGCCGCGGTGATCGCGGCGAGCGCGCCCGAAAGGGCGACATTGCTGCGCAGCCGCTCCACATAAGGCGCACCGAGAAAGATCCAGAGAAAGCAGGGCGCGAAGGTGACCCAGGTGGTGAGCATCGCGCCGATAATGCCGCCGGTCAGAGCCGACACGCCGCCGGGGTCCCGGAAGGCGGCGAGAAAGCCGACATAGGTCAAGACGAGTATCAGCGGTCCGGGCGTTGTTTCCGCCAAGGCGAGTCCGTCCAGCATCTCGCCGGGCTTGAGCCAGCCGTAAGTCTCGACAGCCTGCTGCGCCACATAGGCAAGAACCGCGTAAGCGCCGCCGAAAGTCACCACCGCCATCTTGGAGAAGAACGCCGCGATGGTCGCGTAAACGCTGTGCCAGCCAAAGATGACGCCGAGGAGGATGATCGGCGCGACCCAGAGGCCGCCCCAAATCGCGAGTGTCTTCAGGGCATGGCCCAAGGTCGGCTCGACGCCAGCCCTGCCGCTGTCGAGAAGCGCGTCGATGATGGCCCCGTTACCGGCTGAGGCCTTCTCCGGTTGGGAGACGAAAAGATCGGGCGCGAGCCGCGCGCCGGCATAACCGATCAATCCCGCTACGAGGATGATGAGCGGGAAGGGCACATGAAGCGCATAGATCGCGATGAAGGCGGCGGCGGCCAGCGCCACCATCAGGCGGCCCTTGAGCGCGCGCCTGCCGATGCGGATCACGGCTTCGATGACGATGGCGAGCACGGCGGCCTTCAGGCCGAAGAACAGGTGGCCGAGCCACGCCGCGTTCTGGAACGAGGCATAGAGCGTCGAGAGCGTCAGGATCACGAAGAAGCCTGGCACGATGAAGAGCATTCCTGCGATCACGCCGCCGCGGGTGCCGTGCAAGAGCCAGCCGATATAGGTCGCGAGTTGCTGCGCCTCCGGCCCCGGCAGGAGCATGCAATAGTTGAGCGCGTGGAGAAACCGCGCCTCGCCGATCCAGCGCTTTTCCTCCACGAGCAGCTTGTGCATGAGCGCAATCTGCCCCGCCGGCCCGCCGAAACTCAAAAGGCCGATCTTCGCCCAGACCTTCGTCGCCTCGGCGAGTGTCGGGTGCCGGGGTGTTTCGATGTCGGGCGTCATGCGTTCCTGTCCTGCCGCGAGATTTTTCATTGCGCATGCGTGGAAGGCCGAGCGCCCTTCGTCAAGAAATTTGCGCCAATCGCGAGCACGTGACGGGCGGGGAAGGGACAGGCTGGAGCCATTGTTGACATAACCGCGTTGTCTTCAGGAGACGCATTTGAACGTAAGGGAGAAACGCGCCTCTGGAGAGGCTGCCTGTATGAGTGATCCTGTATGAGTGATGTTCTGACACTTTTGCTTGCCTTGCGACAATCGGCGGATGGTGGCGTGGTGGATGCCATCGAGCGGCTGATCGCCGAAGCCCCCGACCGTGAGCTCAACCGCATCAACGTCCTGAGCTTTGCAGCGAAGAATGGACTCGACGAGGAAAAGACGATTGCGGCCTTTCTGCATGCTGCGCGGCTTGGCCTGTTCGACTTGTCCTGGAACGTGCTGTGCCCCGGTTGCGGCGGTGTGCTCGATGCAAGTACGACCCTGCGGTCCGTGAACCGTGACGAATATTGCTGCGCGCTCTGCGCCGCAGGCTATGAGCCGACGCTCGATGAAATGGTCGAGGTGACGTTCACGGTGAGCCCACGCGTCCGCAAGATCGCCGCGCACGAGCCTGACAAGCTCTCCATGTGGGAGTACGACCGGCAAATGTTCTGGAGTTCGGGCGTCGACCTGCCTGAGGATTTCGAGCATGAGGTGGAGGATATCGTTCTCGATTCCGTGGAATTGCCACCGGGGGAGCGCGCCATTCTCTCTCTGCAATTGCCGCCCGAATTCGTGATCGTTTTCGATCCTGTCACGCATTCGACGCAGTTCATCGACGTGAAGGGCGAGCCGACGAAGGAGCGGCAGGCGTTTTCGATCGTTCTCGAAGAGACGCATCCGCAACACGAAACCCTCACGCTGCATCCTGGGCCATTGCGGCTCGCGCTGGAAAACCACAGCGGCAAGCGCGCCCTTCCTGCGGTGTGGGTCGCGGGACAAAAGCTGCACGATCTCATCGGCCATCGCAGGCCGTTCCTGACGGCCAAGCGCCTGCTCACCAACCAGACGTTCCGCGACATCTACCGCACGCAGACCCTCGATATCGACCAGCGCCTCAAGATCACCAGCCTGACCTTCCTCTTCACCGATCTCAAGGGCTCGACCGAGCTTTACGAGCGTGTCGGGGATCTTGTCGCCTACGATCTCGTGCGCACCCATTTCAAGGTTCTGCAAGATATCGTCGCCTCCGAGGCCGGGGCGGTGGTGAAGACCATCGGCGACGCGGTGATGGCGACCTTCCCGACGCCGGACCGTGCCATCTCCGCCGCGGTGCGGATGCGCGAGGCCATGCGCAAGCTCAACGAGGAGCGCGGCAGCGAGGACCTTCTTCTGAAGATCGGCATTCACGAGGGCCCATGCCTCGCGGTGATGCTTAACGAGCGGCAGGATTATTTCGGCCAGACCGTCAATATCGCCTCCCGCGTCCAGGGCCTCGCCACTTCCCGCGCCATCTTCGCGACCGGGACGGTGGTGGAAGATCCGGAAACATCGCGCTTCATCAAACGGCAGGGCCTGCATCCCATGGCACAAAAAGCGGCCTTGCGCGGGGTCACCGATGAACTCGCGGTTTACGAGATTCCGTGAACCTTAGGCGATAGGGGAACGCATACATCTGCCCTCCCGGTTGCTTGGGTGAGAGGATCGGGGGTGGAGAAATGCGGTTCGCCACCTATTTCGGAAGAGCGGCAGGAAAAAGCCGGAGCATTGGCTTCACAGCAAGGAAACACGCAATGGCAAAGAATACGATTTGCCTCTGGTACGATAAGGACGCCGAGGCTGCCGCCCGCTTCTACTGCGAGACCTTTCCTGACAGCACGCTGGGTGCCGTGCACCGCGCACCCAGCGACTATCCAGCCGGGAAAGAGGGCGACGTGCTGACGGTCGAATTCACCGTTGCGGGCGTTGCCTGCCTCGGCCTCAACGGAGGTCCCGCGTTCAAACATAACCAGGCCTTCTCGTTCCAAATCGCCACCGACGATCAGGACGAGACCGACCGCTACTGGAATGCCATCGTCGGCAATGGCGGCCAGGAGAACGCATGCGGGTGGTGCAAAGACAAGTGGGGCGTGCCCTGGCAAATCACGCCGCGCGCCTTGACGGAAGCGATCGCCGCAGGCGGCGATCAAGCCAAACGCGCGTTTGACGCGATGATGGACATGAAGAAGATCGACATCGCCGCGATCGAGGCGGCCAGGCGCGGTTGATGCCCCAGCGCGCATGGCGGCAAAATTGCCGCCAGCAATTGTCCGCGAGCGATTTCATGAGCCCGGAGGGCCCCTTACTGTTCGGGAGCGATTTGCCTGAGTGAAAAGCCCTTTGATCTCAATTTCTTATGCTTGGGTGAAACAGGTGGTCCGATACGATCTCGTCTCCTCCCTCATTGGTGCTGCGCCAGACGCGCTGAAGGCCCGTATGGCCGAGGCGCTGCGGACGGATCATTGAGAGGTTCGTAAAGACGAAACTCGGAATTTTAGCTCGCCAGCGAAATCAGGGACAGCTCTGCGGCATAGGCTGCAGGGCTTTTTGCAATAATATTGTTAGTGAAATCAGTATAGGTCGTGCGTAACGATCTCCATCATAAGTGGTCCCCTTTCGCTGGGGAAGGCAATCATCAGTATAAAACTTGCAAAAAATTTTCATGACTTTGCAAAAGCGCATTTAGTTTAGATGTAAACCCTCTCCAATCATAGAGTAGTCAGGCTCTTCCAAGGTCGGAAAAACTCCCGAGTGTAACCGTGTATCGGTAATGTAACTACGTATCGATGGGCTGGGGGCAGCTCCATCGGCACTCAATGCATCCGGGCAAAAAGACCCAACTGGAGAACCGACATGAGAGACGACTATTGGGATGGCCACATCGTTCAGTACACCGACGGTATCGCGGCAGCGATCGCGGGCATTCACTACGCCGGTGGCACAGCGCTCTCGCGTCTTGAGCAGGCGATGAATGACTTCTTCGATGGCTCGGGCGGCAGCGTCGGTTATGGCGGTTCCCAGGTCGGGAACGAGGTCAAGGTTGGCCAGATCACCTTGAAGCCCGGGACGACCGTTAAGGAGAATGCCGACGGTACGACCACTCTGACGAATGTCAGCAACGACGGTACCAAGAAAACAGTCGTCAAACTCGATCAGGACGGAAAAATTGTCGAGTCAAAGCAAACAACGATCGAATTCACCGCCAATGGTGGTGCGTTTCAGCGGACCGTCGACCAGGATGGGAATACTCACGACGTCACGCTCGTTCATGGCGGAGACGATCTAAGTCCTCCCCACATTTACTTGGATCAGGCAACTGGTGGAATGACGCTGGTGCAGATCACGTCAGAATCGGATCACCGCAAGGTGGTTACGACTGTGGATGCGGATGGCAATATCACCGACAGGCGGGAATATGATTACACGGCGGTCGAAGGCGCTGTAGTCGAAAGCTATGTCGATCTATCGGGACAAACACATTCTCAAGTCCTTCTCGCTAATGGTATTCCTGGTTCTGGGGCGGTCAGGATCCGTGATGATGGTTCTGTTTTGGCAAGTATAACGAAAGTAGATTCGGATGGCGTGCCCATGCAAATTTGGGCCATAACGAACGTAAGTTCATCTACACACAATACATATAGCGTTACGTTCGGCTTATATTCCGATGGTCGTGTTCTCATGGAGAGAGCGGGGCCATCTTATAGCGGAAACCCCGACCATCATTCATTGAAAATGATAGAGATTCTTCCTGCTGCAGAGGGTGGCGGAATGGCAGTCATGGAAGCGCTGCCCAATGGTGGAGTGAGATTTGTTCATACAAGAGCAGATGGTTCCAAGACATATGCCTACGTGAACCCACTGGGCGATGTCTCTCAAGGAACGATGACCATCGAAGCGCGTAAGGACGGCGCCTGCATCCTGAACATCGTGCAGGATGGCGACGTCTTTACGCAGACGCTCCTGGCACCTTCGGGAACAGCCGGAAGGCCTGTCGTCACTCACGATCCCCAAACTGGCAAGATAAAGATCGAGTCCTATCAGGACGACGGTTCTGTCATCAGGCTCGATGTCTCCAGCGACGGAAGCATTCTGAATAAAGAGCGCGCCACTTATGAGTACGTCACCGATGCCAATGGTATCGGTCGGTATGTCGAGACAATCGTGAATCTACAGGGCAAGGGGGGAATGACCACGACCCTCGAGACCTCGGGATTGTGGTTCGATGTCACGAGCGGTGGTCAAACTCCTCCAGGTGCGCCCCCCAATTATGTGGAGCTTCAGTCCGACCGCCGGGAGGCCATTCATGGTGTCGGCGGGCTTTGGGAAACGTGGAATAACGTGCTCGACTGGAGCCTGAAGGGGGCTCCACGCGCCAACAGCACCACCCAAACCATTGGCGATTCCAAGTGGGAAGGCTGGAAGGAGAACGGCGGCACGATTGATCGTGAGTCCGTCGACTTCAACGGCACGGTCAACCAGAACGGCATGCAGAAGACCTTCCGCGCCAAGGCCGGCGGGGCGGGCCATGACCTGATCCAGGGCACGGGCGGCATCGACCTGTTCTATGGCGGCGCCGGCAACGACACGCTCTCGGGCGGCGATGATAGCGATCTGCTGTCCGGCGAGGACGGCAACGACCTGGTCGACGGCGGCACCGGCAATGACAAGCTGCATGGCGGCAACGGCGACGACACCATCCTCGGCGGCGCCGGCAACGACCTGCTCGACGATGCATTGGAAGGTACTACCGACGGCACCAACGTCACCGGCAACGACTACATGGATGGCGGCGCCGGCAACGACGTCATCAACGGCCGTGCCGGTAACGACACCCTGATCGGCGGTGACGGCAAGGACAGCCTCTATGGCGGTCTCGGCGACGACCGTCTCGAAGGCGGCAACGATGCCGACTACATGACGGCCGGCCATGGCAACGACACCCTGCTCGGCGGCTCCGGCAACGATGCCCTCTACGGCAACAATGGCGATGACTCGGTCGATGGCGGCACCGGCGACGATCTGATCTTCGGCGGCGACGGCAACGATAGGCTCGAGGGCGGTTCCGGCAACGATGTCATGAACGGCGGCGCGGGCAACGACACCGTGCGCGGCGGTTCCGGCGACGACGTGCTGTTCGGCGACACCGGCAGCGACCTGCTCGACGGTGGCGAGGGCAACGACCTGCTGCACGGCGGCTCGTTCAACGATGCCTATGCGGATACGCTGATCGGCGGCGCGGGCGTTGACACGGTCGATTACTCGAACAGCTCCAGCCGCGTCCATGTCAACCTGGCCGGCGGCTACGGCGATGGCGGTGCAGCGGCGGGCGACCGCCTGAAGGACATCGAGAACGTGCTCGGCTCGGCCTACGACGATACGCTCATCGTCGGCACTGCCGACATCGCGAACTTCAACATCGACGATTACCTGGCCAAGAACGGCGACGTGGCGGCGGCCATCGCGGCGGCCGGGCTCGACCGCTCCTGGGCCTACACCCACTGGCTCGATTACGGTCGCTTCGCCGGCCGGGCCGGCGGCTGGGCCGGCGGCTCGCAGTCGGGCGCCGACTGGGGCACCGCCTTCGACGTGGCGGGCTATCTTCTGGCCAACCCGGACGTGGCCAAGATCAAGAAGGACAGCAACCTGTCCGATGCCTGGGTCTGGGAGCATTGGCTTGTCAACGGCGCCCATGAAGGCCGCGCGGGAGCCTTCCGGGTTTCCGGCTCGGTGATCGATGCCGGGGCCGGCAACGACACGGTGCATGGTGGCGTCTATTCCGACTACCTCATTGGCGGCACCGGCAATGATCACTTGATCGGCTATGCCGGCCACGATGTGCTGGTCGGCGGCGAGGGCGACGACACGCTGCGCGGCGGCGACGGCGACGATCATATCTATGGCGGCGCCGGCAACGACGTGCTCGACGATGGCATCACAAGCGGGTACGTCTACGGCAACGATAAGTTCGACGGCGGCGCCGGCAACGACATCCTGATGGGTCGCCTCGGCAACGACACGCTGTATGGCGGCACCGGCAACGACCATCTCGATGGCGGCGAGGACAACGACTATCTCGACGGCGGCGACGGCCACGACTACCTCACCGGCTATACCGGCAACGACATCCTCTACGGCCGCTTCGGCAACGACACCCTGCTCGGTGGCGCCGGTAACGACCATCTCGACGCCGGCGAGGACCATGACTATGTCGATGGCGGCGAGGGCAACGACGCCATCATCGGCTGGACCGGCAACGACACGCTGCTTGGTGGTGATGGCCAGGACACCATCTATGGCGGTGACGACAACGATGCGCTCTATGGCCAGTGGGGCAATGACCTGCTCTACGGCGAGAGCGGCAACGACTTCCTCGTCGGTGACTTCGGCAACGACACGCTGCATGGCGGCGAGGGCAGTGATGAGTTGCTCGGGCAGTGGGGTGATGACCGTCTGTACGGCGGCAATGGCCAGGATTGGCTCTACGGCCATGAGGACCAGGACATGCTCTACGGCCAGGATGGAAACGACTTCCTCTTCGGTGGTACAGGGCAGGACACGCTCTATGGCGGGGCCAACGAGGATACGCTCCATGGCGAGGACGGCAACGACATCCTGCAGGGCGATGACGGTCACGACGTGCTGTTCGGCGGCCTGGGCAACGACTGGATGAACGGCGGGGCTCACAACGACACGCTGTATGGCGGGGCCAACGAGGACACGCTGTTCGGCTCGGACGGTAACGACATGCTGTTCGGCGAGAGCGGCTACGACGTGCTCAACGGCGGCGCGGGCAACGATACCCTGTGGGGCGGTGCGCATTCGGACCAGTTCGTGTTCGATGTCGGTGGCGGCTCGGACGTGGTGAAGGACTTCGGCGCCGGTGACGTGATCCGCCTGACGAGCGTGAGCTCGCAGAACTGGTTCACGGGCCACAACATGCCGAAGACGATCACCGACTGGGGCCGTGTGATCGGCACGGAGATCAACCTGGATGGCGGCCGCAAGATCCTGATCGAGGGGATCAAGGCGGAGCAGCTGAAGGGCGGTGCCGTTAGTGGTGGCGCGTGGGAGTGGCACCTGTAAGGGCCACACTCAGCGTAAGCTGATCACAGCTGATACAAACTCAAAGCCCGCCGTGCAAAACACGGCGGGCTTCTTCATTGGAAGCTCCTAAAGCGTAATAGCAAGCTGCTCGTCGTTGGGCGCGATTCAATCCAATGCGCCAAATGGGATGGTGCTCGCGTCATCACTCCTGCTAGCGGGGGTACAAACAAGTCCCTGACTTGAGCAAGGTGTCCCTTCGGAAACTCCGTGCAAGGAGCCTGAGACAGGGGCATGTAGAGGTTATGTAAATCGTCAGAAAAAGGG
This sequence comes from Microvirga flavescens, assembly GCF_003290125.1. Classification (GTDB taxonomy): domain Bacteria; phylum Pseudomonadota; class Alphaproteobacteria; order Rhizobiales; family Beijerinckiaceae; genus Microvirga; species Microvirga flavescens. The sequence goes on along the minus strand of NZ_QMKH01000001.1, from coordinate 302,685 downwards.
GCTGAGAATCGTCTATAGTAAAGATACGTCTTTTATAAACCCACGGAATATTGGGCGTACAAAGGCGATTTATGCTTATTTATAGGAAAGTATGATTGCTTGGTGGAGCTGAGGGGATTCGAACCCCTGACCTCTGCAGTGCGATTGCAGCGCTCTCCCATCTGAGCTACAGCCCCGGTCGGTGCAAGACCAAGCGGGGCGACTTTTAGGCCTGCGGGCTTTCCTCTGTCAATCGGGATGAGCGGGGGTGCTTATCTTTTCGGCGGGAGGCGGGCTTGAGAGCGGCATTACCGGGTTGTTCGGATCGTTCCGGGGCGCTACATGACGGGCGCCGTTTCCTGATGAGATTCCCATGCGCGCCCTGCTCGACGTCATTCTGCTCGCCCTGCAGCTCTATACGTGGCTCATCGTCGCCTCGGCGATCCTGAGCTGGCTTGTCGCCTTCAACGTGGTCAACATCCGCAACGAACTCGTCCGCTCGATCTGGACCTTCCTGAACGCGGTCACCGAGCCGGTGTTGCGGCCGATCCGCAATATCCTGCCCAATCTCGGCGGGGTCGATATTTCCCCCGTGATCCTGATTTTCATCATCTTCTTCATCGAGAGGCTGATTCAGGATTACCTTATGCCGGTGGCCTTTTAAGCCCGATGGCCGATCTGCCCTGGCTCCCCCGCGCCCAGGGCCTCTCCTTGCGTGTGCGCGTCACTCCGCGCGGTGGGCGGGATGCCATCGACGGGGTCGAGGCGCTCTCGGACGGGTCGGCGGTGCTGAAAGTGCGGGTGCGCGTCGCGCCGGAGGACGGGGCCGCCAATGAGGCCGTCCGCAAGCTTCTTGCTAAGGCGCTGAAAGTCCCGGCCTCCACGGTGACCCTCGAGACGGGCGCGACGGCCCGCATCAAGACCTTTGCGATTTCAGGTGAGCCTGCCGCTCTAGCAGCGGGCCTTGCCGCTTTGACAGGACAGGTTTCATGAGCGCTCAGATCATCGACGGAAAAGCCTATGCTGCAGGATTGCGCCAGCGGATCGCCGGGGCGGTGGGTGATCTCGCCGGACGGGGCGTCACACCGGGCCTTGCCGTAGTGCTGGTGGGCGAGGATCCGGCGAGCCAGATCTATGTGACGAACAAGGCGCGCCAGACGCTCGAGGTCGGCATGCGCTCCTTCGAGCACAAGTTGCCCGCCACGGCGAGCGAGGCTGAAGTGTTGAGCCTCGTTCAAAAGCTCAATGCCGACCCGGCGGTGGATGGCATTCTCGTGCAGCTTCCCCTGCCGAAGCACATCGATACGCAGAAGGTGATCGAGACCGTCGATCCGGCCAAGGATGTGGACGGCTTTCACCCCATTAATGCGGGACGTCTGATGACCGGCGTGCCCGGCCTCGTCTCGTGCACGCCGCTCGGCTGCCTTCTCCTTCTGCAGTCGGTGAAGCCGGATCTCGCGGGGCTCGATGCCGTGGTCGTCGGGCGTTCCAACATCGTCGGCAAGCCAATGGCGCAGCTTCTTTTGGCGCAGAGCTGCACGGTGACGGTTGCGCATTCGCGCACGAAGGACCTTCCGGACGTCTGCCGCCGCGCCGACATTCTCGTCGCCGCCGTTGGACGGCCCGAAATGGTACGGGGCAATTGGGTCAAGCCTGGCGCCATCGTCATCGATGTCGGCATCAACCGCGTACCGAACCCCGCCGCGGGTGAGGGCAAGACGCGCGTCGTCGGGGATGTCGCCTATGCGGAGGCGGCTGCTGTCGCTTCCGCCATCACGCCCGTGCCGGGCGGTGTCGGGCCGATGACGATTGCGTGCCTGTTGCGCAACACGCTCGAGGCCGCGTGCCGCCGGCGCGGACTGGCCATGCCGGGCGTGTGACGCGAACGCGCGGACGAAGAGCGCTAGACCTTGAGATCGCATGATCTAAGGCGAACAGCCGGTTCCCACTTGTTCTGATCATGCTCTAGGAGATCAATCCGCGGAGCAGAACAGCCACCTTGCGCGTTGTGAGGCATGTGAACGTCGAGCGCAGGGGCACGCGCGAAGGTTCTCCACCGTTTGAGGGGAGCGAACCATGAACGACATGAGCCTCACCAATCTGCAAGCCGGAAAAACAGCAGTCAGCGCAGCTGTTATCGAGGCGCTGGCAGCGCAGCAGCGTGGCCGTGTGCTGGGCGCGGACGATGCCGCTTACGACAACACGCGCGTGATCTGGAATGCCATGATCGACCGCAAGCCCGCCCTGATCGCGCAATGTGTTGGGGCTGCCGATGTCGTCAATGCCGTGCGCTTTGCGCGCGACAACAACCTGCTCGTCGCCGTGCGTGGCGGAGGTCACAACATCGCCGGTAACGCCGTGTGCGAAGGCGGATTGATGATCGATCTTTCGCCGATGAAATCGGTGCGCGTGGATAAGGCTGCGAAAAAGGCCTGGGTCGAGCCCGGCGTCACGCTTGCCGATGTCGACAAGGAAACCCAGGCCTTTGGCCTCGCGCTGCCGACGGGGATCAATTCGACGACCGGTATTGCCGGGCTGACGCTCGGCGGCGGGTTCGGATGGATCACGCGAAAATTCGGCCTGACCATCGACAACCTTCTCGCGGTGGATGTCGTGACGGCGGATGGCAAGATGCTGCGCGCAAGCGCGAGCGAAAACCCGGACCTGTTCTGGGCGCTGCGCGGCGGCGGCGGAAACTTCGGCATCGTCACATGCTTCGAGTTCAACCTTCACGAGCTTGGCCCGCAAGTAACGTCCGGTCTTGTCGTGCATCCGTTCGAGAATGCCAAAGCGGTGCTGGAGCAATACCGGCAGGCCCTTGAGACCGCTCCCGATGAACTGACCTGCTGGGCGGTGATGCGACTGGCGCCGCCGCTGCCATTCATCCCGCAGGAATGGCACGGCAAGCCGGTGGCGATTCTCGCCATGTGTTATTGCGGCGATCTCGCGGAAGGCGAGAAGGCGACGGCGACGTTGCGCGCCATCGGCAAGCCCATTGCCGATGTGGTCGGCCCGCATCCCTTCACCGGTTGGCAGCAGGCCTTCGATCCCCTGCTCACCCCCGGCGCGCGCAATTACTGGAAGAGCCTCGACTTCACGGAACTCTCCGACGCGACGCTCGGCATCCTGACCGATGCTGTCCGCGAATTGCCGGGGCCGGAATGCGAGATCTTCGTCGGTCATGTGGGCGGGCTTGCAGGCCGCATCCCAACCGACGCCACCGCCTTCCCGCAGCGCAGCTCGCACTTCGTCATGAACGTTCACGCGCGCTGGCGCGAACCGGATATGGATAAGGCGTGCATCGGCTGGGCACGCAAGATTTTCGAGGCGGGAAAGCCGCACGCTGCGCAAACGGCCTACGTCAACTTCATGCCCGCCGACGAGCCCGACCGCGTCGAGACCGCTTACGGCGGCAACTACAAACGCCTCGCCGAAATCAAGCGCCGCTACGATCCGCAGAACCTGTTTCGCATGAATCAGAATGTGAAACCGGGGTGAGGGTTGAAAGGTGTCTCTTTACGACGAAGGTATCACCGGATTGGCTGCATCATGCGGTCCAGGAACGTGACCAGAAGGAACAACTGCTGAGGCTCCTAGGAAGTGCTTTTCTTGATCGTCAAAAAAGACATGCGCCTTAAGAGCTTTCAGTATGGGGGCCTTATCGCGAGTTCCTACGAAATGCGCCTCATCTGCAGGTGTTCCCCATGCTCGTAGAGTGTGTACGACACGCGCATGTGCAGGCGCATTTCTTGCGGTCACTATCGCAATACGAACTTTACTAAACCCATCATTGTTCAGATAAATCTGGCGCAGAATTGAGAGTTTCTTCAGAAAATTGCCAAATGGCCCACCCTTCATGGGGTTCGTCGCGTTCTCCTGCTCGTGAGCGAGAAAGGCCTGTAGACCTTGATCCTTATAGATTTCGTCGGATTCTGGGCTAAAGACAACAGCGTCTCCATCGAATGCTATTCTGACTTCGTCTTCTGCTACTTCTATTTGATCATTCGGAATTGCTCCGAGTTTTGCTGCCGCTGCCCCTGCTATTACGGCTGTCTGAACGTCACTAGCTTCATTCGATAGGAAGAGATCAATATCCCACGCGGAGACGAAAGGACCTAAAGGGCGTCCACTTGTAAAACTTCCGGTCTTAATATTGAGCCCATACTGCACGATCGAATTGAATGCGCGTAATGAAAGATCTGGAGAATTTCGCGAAAGCAAAATCACTTCGACATAGGGTTTTTCAGCCGGTTCATTCAGGCGCAATAGGCGCTCTACAACCTCAAAGCCAGTTCCTTTTTGGATGGCGAGGTTTTCTCGATCCAATTGTAAGGAGGCGTATGCATTAACCCCCTTCGTTTCAAAAACTTGGTGCTCTTCCTCTAATTTAAACAATGCCCGCGTCGATATTCCGATCCTGAGGGGGGCCGCTCGAAGTCTCTCCTTGAGATCGACAGGTTTTGTCACGCAAGAACCCTCTGCAATCACTGATTTATGAGGTTTGCACTAAATAAACCATAAGGCTAGGAATTTTTTGGAGCGGTTGGTGTCGCAAAAAGGATTTTACATCCGAACAAATTCACGCTCGACTTGCACAGTCGCCCAGATGCGCCATGCGGTGAAGTTTAGGGCAGGAGCGAAAGAAGCGGGAACCGCGTGGCTCAGCGGATGTGCAGGAAGATTGAGCAATCTGCCGTTGCGCTCTCCCCGGCGAAGTTTGCTGATCCATATGAGCGGGTAGGGCTGCTCGCGCAGCCCATTCTTTCATCGTCGACTGCGCTGCTGCTGCCACGGGATCGTGGCGGCTTTCGCTTGGAGCACGGAGAGCTTTTCATGAGCAGGATCACGACCAGGGACGGCACGAAAATCTATTACAACGATTGGGGGCAGGGACAGCCGGTGGTGTTCAGCCACGGTTGGCCCTTGAGCGCGGACGCGTTCGAGGACCAGATGTTCTTTCTGGCCTCGCACGGCTATCGCTGCATCGCGCATGACCGGCGTGGGCATGGACGTTCCAGCCAGCCGTGGCAGGGCAACGACATGGATACTTATGCCGACGATCTCGCCGAGCTCGTGCGGCAGCTCGACCTGAAGGACGCGATTCATGTCGGGCATTCCACCGGCGGCGGCGAGGTTGCGCGTTACATCGGCCGCCACGGCACGAGCCGCGTCGCCAAGGCCATGCTCATCGGCGCGGTGCCGCCGCTCATGCTCAAGACGCCGGCCAATCCGGAAGGAACGCCGATGGAGGCTTTCGACCAGATCCGCGCCGGTGTGCTCGCCGACCGCTCGCAGTTCTTCAAGGATCTGACGATGCCGTTCTACGGCTACAACCGGCCCGGCGCGAAGGTATCGGAAGGCGTGCGCAATTCCTTCTGGCTGCAGGGCATGATGGCGGGCTTTCCTGCTTCCTACTTCTGCATCAAGGCATTTTCCGAAACGGATTTGACGGAAGACCTCAAGAAGATTGACGTGCCGACCCTGATCTTGCACGGCGATGACGACCAGATCGTGCCCATCGTGGCCTCCGCCATGTTGTCCTCCAAGCTCGTGAAGGGCGCGCAGCTCAAGATCTACAAGGGCGGCTCGCACGGCATGTGCACGACGCAGAAGGACGATGTGAACGCGGACCTCCTCGCCTTCATCAAGGGATGAGTGAGGACCTTGCGTTTGTGGAAATATGAGGAGGCGGGTGGCTGGCCGCCTCCACCATCACGCGGCAGCCTGATTTTGCGGCGGCGGGATCGCCCGGAGGTGTCGATCTCAGTTCACGCCGGTTAGCGACATGCCGCCGTCGTAAGTAACCCCTCCGCAGCGACTGAACTCTATTTCATGAAGAAATCTATTCTTCAGATGTGTGGCATTAAACGAGACATGCCAGCCCTGACCGGCGTCTTCAAATAAACGCTGGCCATATGAAACAGAACAGCAGTTTGGTTTGGCTTCAATAGCCGACACGTAGTCTTGAGGGCGTTGAAAGCCAGCTTCCTCGAAATAATTCTCCCAGTTGAGAACCGTTTTCGCGAAAACGAGAGCCTCATCGTGCGATTCTATTTTCTTCCCTGTCAAACAAATCCCGGTCTCTTCCAGAAGCTCATTGAGCTGTAGCAAAACGACCAAGGACGGTACCGCTAGGACAGGCAAAACAATGAGAGTTGCGATCAGAAAAAAAGAAACTCTGATTAGTTTTACATTCTGAGCGCTATTCATCCATCCCACCTTTATCGATGAATGTAATAGCAGCACGGAATGGATGTCCATTCTTTCGGCAGTCTGGGTTCAAGCCTTCCCTCGCAAATGCTCGACCAGTTCTCCCGCCGTCGCGGTCAGCGCCTCGCGGGAGCGCACGCATAATGTCAGGTCCCGCGCGGCCCAGGGGTCCTGCAGGGCGATGGTCACGATGGACATGGTGCGGGCGGCGCGGCGGGCCGTGGTTTCCGGCACGATGCCGAGGCCGACGCCGGCTTCCACCATGCGGCACACCGCATCGAAGCTCCGCAGTTGCACGCGCAGGCGCAAAGGTTTGCCGATGCGGGCGGCCTTGTCGGTGAGGAAGCGTTGCAGGGCGCTGGCGCGGTCGAGGCCGACGAAATCGTGGGCCATCACCTCGGCGAAGGCGATGCTGTCGTTCTGCGCGAGGGCGTGGCCGCGCGGCACGACGAGGACGAACCGGTCGCTGCGGAACGGGTAGGTCTCGAGGCTGCCCGTATCGACGGTGCCCGCCACGATGCCGATATCGCCGACGCCTTCGGCGATCAGGCCGACGATCTCGTCACTCAGGCGCTCCTCCAGATCGATGCTCACCTGCGGGTGCCGAGCGAGAAAAGAGCCCAGCGCCTCGGGCAGGAACTCGGTGAGCGCATTGGTGTTGGAGAGAATGCGGATCTGGCCCGCCAGTCCGCCGGAATAGGAGCTCAAATCCTCCCGCAGGCGCTCGGCCTGGGTCAGCATGGCGCGGGCGTGCTGGAGAAGGGTGCGCCCGGCGGGCGTCGGGGTGATGCCCTGGCGGGTGCGGGTGAGAAGCGCCGAGCCGAGCGACTTCTCCATGTTGCGGATGCGCGTGCTCGCGGCGGCCAGCGCGAGATTGGCCCTCGCCGCCCCGTGGGTGATGCTGCCCGCCTCCACGACATGGCGGAACAGGCTCAGGTCTGTCAGATCGAAAAGCATAAGTCTCCCTTCGTCATTCGCGAAGGCTGGCGAGAAATATGACAAATTGTTCTTTTGGTGAAGAGGGTGCACACTTCGCGGGTTACGAAGTCTTAAGTTTGTAACCGTCTCTTGCGGAAGCCGGATTGCAGTGTTACCGCGCATTGGATAGGAACCATTCTAAATTACGGGCGACAATTCCTGTCGCCGACCTGGAGCGAACGCCATGTCCGAGGCGAAATCGACCCCGCGGCCCCTTTCCCCGCATCTGCAGATCTACCGCTGGACCTGGACGATGGCGATGTCGGTGTTCCACCGCGCCACGGGAACGGCCCTTTATTTCGGCATCGCGCTGTTCGCGATCTGGCTGGTGGCGCTGGCCGCCGGGCCGCGCGTCTTCAACGCCGTGCAGTGGTTCTTCGGTTCGCCCCTCGGGCTGCTGATCCTGTTCGGCTACACCTGGGTGCTCATGCACCACATGCTTGGCGGCATCCGCCATTTCATCTGGGATCTCGGCTACGGCATGGAGCGCGAGCAGCGCATCGGCATGGCCCGCTTCACCCTCATCGCCTCGGTCGCGCTGACGCTTGCGATCTGGGTCGTCGCCTTCACGTTCTTCTAAGGAGAGAGTCATGGCCGACAAGAACGTTTCCATGCGCACGCCGCTCTCCCGCGTGAAGGGCCTCGGCGCCGCCGGTCACGGGGTGGAGCATTGGTGGGTGCAGCGCTTGACGGCGGTGGCGAACGTGCCGCTCCTCATCGCCTTCGTCATCATCGTCGCCGCGCTCGCGGGCTCGAACTACGCGCGGGCGCTCGCCATCGTCTCGCATCCGCTCATCGCGATCATCCTGCTTCTCGCGGTGATCTCGGTCGTCAACCACATGCGCCTCGGCATGCAGGTCATCATCGAGGATTATGTCCAGGACAACGGCTGGCGGATCGTCGCGGTGGTGGCGAACAACTTTTACACGGCGGTTATCGGAGCCGCCTGTGTCTTCGCCATTCTCAAGGTCAGCCTCGGGCGGATCCTGCTCTAAGCTCCGGCCCCGCTCCAAGAGCGGGACCAGCGGTTTTCTTTTCTGAAGTCTTGCATGGCCGGCCCCGTGTTGCTCGGGCGGTCATGCGCAAGGGAACTTTCATCATGGCCCAAGGAACCAACGGCAAAGCCTACAAGGTCATCGATCACACCTTCGACGTGGTGGTCGTCGGCGCGGGCGGCGCAGGATTGCGCGCCACGGTCGGCTGCAGCCAGGCCGGTCTTCGCACCGCCTGCGTGACCAAGGTTTTCCCGACCCGCTCGCACACGGTCGCGGCGCAGGGCGGCATCTCCGCCTCCCTCGGCAACATGGGGCCGGATGACTGGCGCTGGCACATGTACGACACCGTGAAGGGGTCGGACTGGCTCGGCGATCAGGACGCCATCGAGTATCTTGTGCGCAACGCGCCCGCCGCCGTCTACGAGCTGGAGCACTGGGGCGTGCCGTTCTCGCGCACCGAAGAGGGCAAGATCTACCAGCGCCCCTTCGGCGGCATGACGACCGAGTTCGGCAAGGGCACCGCGCAGCGTACCTGCGCCGCCGCCGACCGCACGGGCCACGCGATCCTGCACACGCTCTACGGCCAGGCCGTCCGCAACCAGACGAACTTTTTCATCGAGTATTTCGCGCTCGACCTGATGATGAGCGAGGACGGCCGCTGCCTCGGCATCATCGCGCTCGACATGGCGACGGGTGAGCTTCACCGCTTCCGCGCGCACATGACCATTCTCGCGACGGGCGGTTATGGCCGCGCGTATTTCTCCGCGACCTCGGCGCATACCTGCACGGGCGACGGCAACGCGATGGTGCTGCGCGCAGGGCTGCCGCTGCAGGACATGGAGTTCGTGCAGTTCCACCCCACCGGCATCTACGGCGCGGGCTGCCTCATCACCGAAGGCGCACGCGGCGAGGGCGGCTACCTCACGAACTCGGAAGGCGAGCGCTTCATGGAGCGCTACGCGCCGTCCGCGAAGGATCTTGCCTCGCGTGACGTCGTCTCCCGCTCGATGACGATGGAGATCCGCGCCGGCCGCGGCGTCGGCAAGAACAAGGATCACATCTTCCTCCACCTCGATCACCTCGATCCCAAGATCCTGCACGAGCGCCTGCCCGGCATCTCGGAAAGCGCGAAGATTTTCGCGGGCGTCGACGTGACGAAGGAGCCGATCCCGGTTCTGCCGACCGTGCACTACAACATGGGCGGCATCCCCACGAACTATCACGGCGAAGTGCTCACCCTGAAGGACGGCAACCCGGACACGGTGGTGCCGGGCCTGATGGCGCTCGGCGAAGCGGCTTGCGTGTCCGTGCACGGTGCGAACCGTCTCGGCTCCAACTCGCTCATCGATCTCGTGGTGTTCGGCCGCGCGGCAGGCCAGCGCTGCGCCGAGATCCTCACGCCGAACGCGAAGCACTCCGACCTGCCGAAGGGCGCGGACGAGCTTGCGCTCTCGCGCCTCGACAAGTTCCGTTATGCCAACGGCTCGACGCCGACGGCGGACCTGCGCCTCCAGATGCAGAAGACCATGCAGAACAACTGCGCGGTGTTCCGCACCGGCGAAGTGCTGGCCGAGGGCAAGGAGCTCATCCACAAGGTCTGGAACGCGGCCTCCGACATCAAGGTCACGGACCGCTCGCTGATCTGGAATTCGGATCTCATCGAGACGCTGGAATTCGACAACCTCATCGGCCAGGCCGTCGTGACGATGGAAGGCGCGCTCAACCGTCAGGAATCGCGCGGCGCACACGCCCGCGAGGACTTCCCCGAGCGCGACGACAAGACCTGGATGAAGCACACGCTGGCCTCCATCGACGACACCACCCACAAGGTGGCGCTCGATTACCGCCCGGTGCACACCTACACGATGTCGAACGAGATCCAGTACATCGAGCCGAAGGCTCGCGTGTACTAAGCCTGTGATGGTCAACGATCAGCTCTTCTGAGGTCCCATGATCGGTCGTGACGAAGTTGTCTCAGCCTACCGTCTTCTTCTCGGGCGCGAGCCCGAGAACGAAGACGTCGTGAAAGGCTGGATGCAGGCGGAAAATCTCGAGACCCTGCGTCAAGAGTTCATGTCCGGAAAGGAATTCCGGTCAAAACTCGAGCTGGGGCAGTTCCACGCCAACGTCGTGCGAGTCGGGCGCCATCTTTATGGGCCGGGCATGAAACTCGACCTCGATATTTTACCTGCGCAACGCGATCAGATGTTGGCAGAGGTCGCCGCGACGTGGGGACAATTCGGCGAGACGGAGCCGCATTGGTCCGTCGTCACCGACGAGAAGTTCAAGCAAGAGCATATTCAGGAATCGGAGGACGAGTTCTACGCCACCGCCGTCCTGGAGCTGCGGATGATCCGCACCTATTTCGAGCGGAACGGCGAGGATATCGGCGCGATCAAGACGGTGCTGGAACTCGGCTGCGGCGTCGGCCGCGTCACGTCGCAGCTCGCGGCCGCCTTCCCGGAAGTGATCGGTGCCGATGTTTCGGCGGCACACCTTGCCATTGCTCAGCGCTATTTCGAAAAGAAGGGCCTCGGCAACGCTCGCTTCGTGCGCCTTGCGCATGTGGACGATGTCGAGAAGTTGCCGGGCTTCGATCTTTTCTATTCGGCCATCGCCCTGCAGCACAGCCCGCCGCCGATCATCGACGCCTTGCTTGAACGCGTCATGGCAAAGGCCAATCCCGGCGGCTATCTCCTGTTCCAGATCCCCACATACCGCGAGGGCTACGCGTTCAATTTCGCGGATTACAGCAAGAACACGCATCGGGACATGGAGATGCACCTGCTGCCGCAACGGCGGGTCTATGAGCTGATGCGCAAATACAATTTCAACCTGATCGAAGTGCAGGAGGACAACATGCCGAACGATACCGCGTTCGCATCGCATACCTTCTTCGCACGGCGAACCCTGTGACTGGCGGTCCGCGATGATCTGTTCTCAATCTCCTGAAAGATGGGACGCCTGAAATGGCCGAATTCAACCTCCCCAAGAACTCCCGCTACACCGAAGGCAAGAGCTGGCCGAAGCCGGCCGGTTCGAATGTCACGGCGTTCCGCATCTATCGTTGGAACCCGGAGGACGGGCAGAACCCGAAGATCGACACCTATTATGTCGACCGCGACGATTGCGGGCCGATGGTTCTGGATGCGCTCATCTGGATCAAGAACAACGTCGACTCGACCCTGACCTTCCGCCGCTCCTGCCGCGAAGGCATCTGCGGGTCCTGCGCCATGAACATCATGGGGCAGAACACGCTGGCCTGTACGCTCGGCATCGACGAGTGCGAGTCCGACACGGTGAAGATCTACCCGCTGCCGCACATGCCGGTGGTGAAGGATCTGGTGCCGGATCTCACGCAGTTCTACGCGCAGCACGCCGCCGTCGAGCCGTGGCTTCAAACGCAATCGCCGGAACCCGAGAAGGAATGGCGGCAGACGCCGGAAGACCGGCAAAAGCTCGATGGCCTTTACGAGTGCATTCTGTGCGCCTGCTGCTCCACCTCCTGCCCGAGCTATTGGTGGAACGGCGACAAGTTCCTTGGTCCGGCGGCCTTGCTCCAGGCCTATCGCTGGCTCATCGACAGCCGCGACGAATCGACGGGCGAGCGTCTCGATGCCTTGCACGATCCGTTCAAGCTCTATCGCTGCCACACCATCATGAACTGCGCCAATACCTGCCCGAAGGGCCTGAATCCGGCGAAGGCCATCGCCGAGATCAAGAAGATGATGGTCGAGCGCCTCGTCTGAGGCGCATGCGCCACACTCTTTCAAAAAGGCGCCCACTGGGCGCCTTTTTTCGTTGCCAGTGCGGGCGGGTCGGTGTGGGGTCATGTCCCATTCAGGTATTCATTCATACCGGTTCAGGGGATAAGTCGGGAACGGAGAGACAAGCTCCGCATTTCCCCTTTCTCTACGGTCAAGCATGACGGGGATGACGATGACACGGTCGATTTCGATGATGGGCGTGACACTGTGCGCGGCCTTGGCGCTCGGCGCTTGTTCGTCGTCACGGTTCGGCGGCGGCCCGATCCGCGCTGCCGCAGCGCCCGCGCCTGTCGAAGCCGTTCCGTCCGGCCCCGTTGAAACCGCACCCCTGCCGCCGATCGAGAGCCAGCCGCTTTCGCCTGCCGCGGGTGCGCCCATCATGACGCCGGCTCCTGCGACTCCCGGCGCGCCCTCGGAGATTGCCTCCCTGCCGCCGCAAGCGTCGGCTCCGGCCGCGCCCGCGAGCCGCACGTCTCTCGTCGGCGCGTGGACGGCGCGGGAGGCGGCAGGCACCTGCAAGGTGCAATTGTCGAGTTCGCCCTCCCTCGATCTCTATCGCGCCTCGACCTCGGGCTGCTCTAACCAGGACCTTTCGAAGGTGAACGCCTGGGATTACCGCGACGGCGAGATCTATCTCTACCAGACAGGCGGCGCGGTCGCCGCGCGCCTGCGCGGATCGTCGAGCGCGCTGAGCGGGGCGCTCACCAAGTCCGGCGCTCCCCTGTCGCTGTCGCGATAACGAAGGCTCGCCGCGCCGCTTCACCCTGAGGAGGCGTGTCAGCGCCGTCTCGAAGGGCGAGGCGTCTCCAGTGTTCTCTGGAACCTCCTTCGAGACAGGCTGAAGCCTGCCCCTCAGGATGAGGTCTGCATTTCCAAACAGGCTCTCAAGATGAGGGAGAGAGCAATCCCGGCTGGATTGCTCTTCTCAAGCGAGGGGAGTATCCGTTCAAGCCGTGAACGATACCGCTTCCCTTTCTTCCGAAACCGTCTCGGCCCGCTATGAGGCGCTTGTCGCCTCCGGCGCCATCGAGCGCGATCCGGCGCAGGTAGCGCTGATCGGAAAACTCGATGCGCTGGTATCGGTCTTGTCCGAGCACCGCATCGCCCGCCGCCCCAGCGCGCTCGGGCGCTTCTTCGGCAAGCGCAATCCACCGCCACCTCCCAAGGGACTCTATGTCTGGGGTTCGGTCGGGCGCGGCAAGACCATGCTCATGGATCTGTTCTTCGCGGCGCTGCCGGTGGTGCGCAAGCGCCGGGTGCATTTCCACGCCTTCATGGCCGACGTGCATGAGCGCATTCACGTCTGGCGACAGAAGCTGAAGGAAGGCAAGGTCAAAGGCGACGATCCGATCAGGCCCGTGGCGGACGCGCTCGCGCAGGAAGCCTGGGTGCTCTGCTTCGACGAGTTCACCGTGACCGACATCGCCGATGCGATGATCCTCGGGCGTCTCTTCACGGTGTTGTTCGAGTATGGCGTCGTGGTTGTGGCGACATCGAACGTGGAGCCGCAGCGGCTTTATGAAGGCGGTCTCAACCGTACGCTCTTTCTGCCGTTCATCGCGCTTCTGCAGCAGCGGATGGACGTGCTGCGCCTCGATTCCCGCACCGATTTCCGGCTTGAGAAGCTTGCGGGCGCGCCTGTCTTCTACGCGCCCGCCGATGCGGCTTCGCGCCATGCCCTCGATCAGGCGTTCCTGCGACTCACGGGCCGCGCGAAGGGCGCGCCGGTGACGCTCACCGTGAAGGGGCATGAGGTCGAGGTGCCGGAAGCGGCGGGCGGCGTGGCGCGCTTTCGTTTTCCCGATCTCTGCTCGAAGCCGCTCGGCGCGTCCGACTATCTCGCCATCGCCGAGCAGTTCGACACGGTTATCCTCGAGGATATTCCCCGGCTCACTTACGAGCGGCGCAACGAGGCCAAGCGCCTCATCATCCTCATCGATGGGCTCTACGATGCGCATGTGAAGCTTCTCGCCTCCGCCGAGACGGAGGTGACGGAACTCTATGTCGCGGATGAGGGGCGTGAGGCGTTCGAGTTCGACCGCACCGTGTCGCGGCTGATCGAAATGCGTTCGGAGGAATATCTGGCGCTACCGCATGGGCCGCCGGATTCCGCCAGCACCGGCCAGAGCACCGGGCTGGTCGAGACCTGAAAGGTCAGGGCAAACGCATTTCACGAAAAGTGGCGTCCACTTTTCTTGAAAATGCTTCAGGGCAGGAACAGGCTGAGGAGAAGGGCGAGCACTGTCAGCCCCATCAGCGCCGTCGCGCCCCATCCCGCCCAGGCGAGCCAAGGCTTGGCGGTGTAACGTCCAAGAACCTTCTTGCTGGTGATGATCCCCATCATCAGCGCCATGATCGGCACCGCCGCGATGCCGTTGATAACGGCGCTCCAGAGCAGCAGCTTGATCGGGTCGATGGAGGAGAAGGTGAGCGCGATGCCGAGAAGTGTCGCGCAGCCGAGGATGAAGTAGAAGCCACGCGCTTCAAGCAGGCTCAATTCGAGGCTGTTGCGCCAGCCGAAGGCATCGGCGACCGCGTAGGCGGCGGAGCCTGCGAGAACGGGAACCGCGAGCAACCCCGTGCCGATGATGCCCGCGGCGAAGACGAAGAACGTGAACGGCCCCGCGATGGGGCGCAGCGCCTCGGCGGCCTGCGAGGCGGTCTGAATGTCGGTGACGCCGCTCTTGTGGAGTGTGGCGGCGGTCGTGACGATGATGAAGAAGGCGACGGAGTTGGAGAAGATCATCCCGATCCAGGTGTCGATGCTGATCGCCCGCAGCTTGGCCTGTGCTCGTTTACGTGAGTGATCGAAGCTCTTCAGCTTCTTGATGTTCTCCTCCTCCACCTCCTCGGCGGCCTGCCAGAAGAACAGGTAGGGGCTGATCGTCGTGCCGAGGATCGCGACGACGAGGAACCAGTAATTCGCATCGGTCGAGAAGCGCGGCAGGAACGTCTCGCGCAGCACCTCGCCCCACGGAACGCCGATGCTGAACGCAGCGGCGACATAAGCGAAGAGGGCGAGGGTCAGAAACTTGAGGTAGGGCGCATAGCGCCGGTAGGACACGAAAACCTCAAGCAGCAGGCAAAACAGGCCAAGAACAGCGGAGTAGACATGGACGGGCCCGCCGACGAGCATTTCGACGGCTTGCCCCATCGCCGCGAGGTCGGCGGCGATGTTGATAATGTTCGCCCCGCACAACAGCGCGACCAGCACGACCACCAGGCTGCGCGGATAGATCGTCCTGGCATTGGCGACGATGCCTCGCCCCGTGATGGCGCCGATGCGGGCGCTGATGGTCTGGATCGCTACCATGAACGGCGTTGTCAGGAAGACCGTCCACAACAGGCCGAAACCCGTCTGCGCCCCCGTCTGCGAATAGGTCGCAATGCCGCTCGGATCGTCATCCGCTGCTCCTGTGACGAGGCCCGGACCGAGCAGGCTGGCGATGGAGCGGCGCTTTCTCGGCGGTTTGACCACGGGGAGTCCTGACATGAGAAGCGGGGGCGCCTTGCGCCCCGCCCCGTATATGTCGAGGTCGCGCAAGGGCCCGTCAAGCGGCCACGCGCCTAGCGCAGGGCATGGCAGGGTGGTAACGGTTGGCCCGGAAAGATCGCGCGCCGGTTCAATCCATCAGAGCGCGGTCTCGGCAAAGCCGGGGTTCACGATTGAGCCCGCATCAGGCCTGGACCCATGAAGAACATCCGCCATTCGGTGCCGGTGGATATGCACCTCCTGAACATCGCCGCCGAGCAATTGCGGCATGGCGGCGCGCGGAGCGTCACCGTGGTCAGCGTCGCGCAGGCGGCGGGGATGACCCACGCCAACGTCTACCGCTACTTTCCCTCCAAGGCGGAGCTCATCAACGCGGTCGTCGCCCAATGGCTGAAAGAGCTCGAGGTCACGATCGCCGGCATCGCCGATGCGCCGGACCCTGCCGACGACAAGCTGGAGCGCCTCATTCAGGCCTGGGCGCGCACGCACCGGGACCTTTTGACCGAGAACCGGCACCTTTTCGACGTCTATTGCACCGTCACCGAGAAATCCCAACTCCTCGTCCGCAAGCACCGGGCGCGAGTGCGGCAGCTGATCGAGCGGGTGCTGGACGAAGGGGTGGTGACCGGCAAGTTCGACCCGAGGGACCGCGAGCGGGCCTTATCCTTCATCGGCGATGCGGTCTATCGCTTCATCAACCCGCTTGCCGTGAGGCTCGATGCGGAGATGCCGCAAGCCGTTCTGGACAGCCGCCTCGCGGCCATGAGCCGGGTGGTTCTGAGGACCCTCGAACGGGGCATCCTGTAGCTTTAGTTACAGATTTAAAATTTTGTAACATGAAATTCATGAGCCGCCTCCCGGCCTTAAATCATTGTAAAATATAGCTTGTTTTCCAGAGGGCCCGCCATTGCGCTCGGCTCCGAGCCTGAACGGCTTGCCGCTTAACGTTTTGTTGGCTTGAAGCGTCCCTATTTCTGAGTCAAAGACGCGCCCATCCCAAGGCGCCCTGCCTTGCCCAACCAAGGATTTCCACATGGCTCGTCATAAGATCGCGCTCATCGGCGCTGGCCAGATCGGCGGCACTCTCGCTCATCTCGTCGGCTTGAAGGAACTCGGCGACGTCGTTTTGTTCGATATTGCGGAAGGTATCCCCCAGGGCAAAGGTCTCGACATCGCCGAATCTGCCCCGGTCGACGGCTTCGATGCCAAGTACAAGGGCGCGAACGATTATGCCGACATTGCGGGCGCGGACGTCATCATCGTGACCGCCGGCGTGCCGCGCAAGCCCGGCATGAGCCGTGACGACCTGCTCGGCATCAACCTCAAGGTCATGGAAGCGGTCGGCAACGGCATCAAGCAATATGCCCCGAACGCCTTCGTCATCTGCATCACCAACCCGCTCGACGCGATGGTGTGGGCGCTCCAGAAGTTCTCGGGCCTGAAGCCGGAGAAGATCGTCGGCATGGCCGGCGTGCTCGACTCGGCCCGCTTCCGCCACTTCCTCGCGGAAGAGTTCAACGTGTCGGTGGAAGACGTCACCGCCTTCGTGCTCGGCGGCCACGGCGACGACATGGTGCCGCTGACGCGCTACTCCACCGTCGCCGGCGTTCCGCTGCCCGACCTCGTCAAGATGGGTTGGACGACGCAGGCCAAGCTCGACGCGATGGTCGAGCGCACCCGCAAGGGCGGCGGCGAGATCGTCAACCTGCTCAAGACGGGCTCCGCCTTCTACGCACCCGCCGCTTCCGCGATTGCGATGGCCGAGAGCTATCTGCGCGACAAGAAGCGCGTTCTGCCCTGCGCCGCGCATCTCAATGGCCAGTACGGCATCAAGGACATGTTCGTCGGCGTTCCGATCGTGATCGGCGCGAAGGGCGTGGAGCGCGTCGTCGAAGTGTCGTTCACCGCCGAGGAAAAGGCGATGTTCGACAAGTCGGTCGCCTCCGTGCAGGGCCTTGTCGACGCCTGCAAAGAGATCAACCCGGCTCTGAAGTAAGCCAAACGCGTCATGGCCGGGCCCGTCCCGGCCATCCACGTCTTCAACCGCCACGCCGCAACAGGCGTGGATGCCCGGGCCAAGCCAGGGCATGACGGAGAGAAAAACACATGAATATCCATGAATACCAAGGCAAAGCCGTCCTGAAGGAGTTCGGCCTGCCCGTCTCCAACGGCGTCGCCATCTTTTCCGCCGCCGAGGCGGAAGCTGCCGCCAAGAAGCTCGGCGGTCCGCTCTGGGTCGTGAAGTCCCAGATCCATGCGGGCGGTCGCGGCAAGGGCAAGTTCAAGGAAGCCGCTGCCGGCGAAAAAGGCGGCGTGCGTCTCGCCAAGTCCGTCGACGAGGTCAAGCAGTTCGCGCAGCAGATGCTCGGCAACACGCTGGTCACGATCCAGACCGGTGAAGCGGGCAAGCAGGTCAACCGCCTTTACATCGAAGACGGCTCGGACATCGAGCGCGAGCTTTATCTCTCCATGCTCGTCGACCGCGCCACGGGCCGCGTCGCTTTCGTCGTCTCAACCGAAGGCGGCATGGACATCGAGCAGGTCGCGCACGACACGCCTGAAAAGATCCTCACCTTCTCCGTCGACCCCGCGACCGGCGTGATGCCTCACCACGGCCGTACCGTGGCGAAGGCGCTCGGCCTCACCGGCTCGCTCGCCAAGGAAGCGGAAGACGTGGTTGCGAAGCTCTACAAGGCCTTCATCGCGAAGGACATGGAGATGCTCGAGATCAACCCGCTCATCGTCACCAAGGACGGGCACCTCAAGTGCCTCGACGCGAAGATCTCCTTCGACTCGAACTCGCTCTACCGTCATCCTGAGATCGTCGAACTGCGCGACATCACGGAAGAAGACGCGAAGGAAATCGAAGCCTCGAAGTTCGACCTCGCCTATATCGCGCTGGACGGCACCATCGGC
The DNA here is from genome assembly GCF_003290125.1 of Microvirga flavescens. Taxonomy (GTDB): domain Bacteria; phylum Pseudomonadota; class Alphaproteobacteria; order Rhizobiales; family Beijerinckiaceae; genus Microvirga; species Microvirga flavescens. The sequence goes on along the minus strand of NZ_QMKH01000001.1, from coordinate 284,347 downwards.
TGCATGGTCAACGGCGCGGGCCTCGCGATGGCGACGCTCGACATCATCAAGCTCTATGGCGAAGAGCCGGCGAACTTCCTCGATGTCGGCGGCGGCGCATCGGAAGAGAAGGTGACGGCGGCGTTCAAGATCATCACCGCCGACCCGCAGGTGAAGGGCATCCTCGTCAACATCTTCGGCGGCATCATGAAGTGCGACGTCATCGCCCGCGGCGTGCTCGCGGCGGTGAAGGCCGTCGGCCTCCAGGTTCCGCTCGTCGTTCGCCTTGAAGGCACGAACGTCGAAGAGGGCAAGAAGATCATCCGCGAATCCGGCCTCAACGTGATTCCGGCAGACGATCTCGACGACGCGGCGCAGAAGATCGTGAACGCGGTTCGCGGCGGAAAGTAAGAGGCTTCAGATGTCCATTCTCATCGACAAGAACACCAAGGTCATCTGCCAGGGCTTCACCGGCAAGAACGGGACCTTCCACTCCGAGCAGGCCATCGCCTACGGCACCAAGATGGTCGGTGGCACCTCGCCCGGCAAAGGCGGCTCGACGCACCTGAACCTGCCCGTGTTCGACACGGTCATGGAAGCGCGTGAGAAGACCGGCGCCGATGCGTCCGTCGTGTACGTTCCGCCTCCGGGCGCGGCGGATGCGATCTGCGAGGCGATCCAGGCGGAAATCCCGCTCATCGTCTGCATCACGGAAGGCATTCCGGTGCTCGACATGGTGCGCGTGAAGCGCGCGCTTGAAGGCTCGAAGTCGCGGCTCATCGGGCCGAACTGCCCCGGCATCGTGACGGCGGGCGAATCGAAGATCGGCATCATGCCGGCCAACATCTTCAAGCCCGGCTCGGTCGGCATCGTGTCGCGCTCCGGCACGCTGACCTATGAGGCGGTGTTCCAGACCACCAACGAGGGCCTCGGCCAGACGACGGCGGTCGGCATCGGCGGCGATCCGGTCAAGGGCACCGAGTTCATCGACGTGCTCGACATGTTCCTTTCCGACCCGAAGACCGAGTCGATCGTCATGATCGGCGAGATCGGCGGCTCGGCGGAAGAAGAGGCGGCCGAGTTCATCGCCCGCGAAGCCAGGAAGGGCCGCAAGAAGCCGATGGTCGGCTTCATTGCGGGCCGCACGGCTCCCCCCGGACGCCGCATGGGCCATGCCGGCGCGATCATCTCCGGCGGCAAGGGCGGCGCGGAAGACAAGATCTCCGCCATGGAGGCCGCAGGCATCCGCGTGTCGCCGTCTCCGGCGCGCCTTGGAAAAACCTTGGTTGAGGTTCTCAAAGGCCGATAAAGCCACACGGGCCGCCCCGGAAGGCTGGGGCGGCCGTTTCGTATAATTGGATCGAGTATTGCCATGTCCCGCCAAGACGCCAACGAGAAGTTTCTCAACACCGCTTTCCTCTACGGGGCGAATGCGTCCTACATTGAGGATCTCTACGCCCGCTATGAGGAAAACCCCGCCTCGGTCGATGCCGAGTGGCAGGCGTTCTTCGGCGCGCTGAAAGACGACAAGCAGGCGGTTCTGGCCAATGCGCGCGGGGCGTCCTGGGAAAAGCCGAACTGGCCGATTCCGGCGAACGGCGAACTCGTCTCGGCGCTCGACGGTAACTGGGCTCAGGTCGAAAAGGCCGTCGGCGACAAGATCAAGGCGAAGGCTACCGCCAAGGGCGCCGAGATCAGCCCCGAACAGGTGCTGCAATCGACCCGCGATTCCGTGCGCGCGATCATGCTGATCCGCGCCTATCGCGTGCGCGGCCACCTTCACGCCAAGCTCGACCCGCTCGACATCAACCCGCGTCCGAGCGACGAGGAGCTGCACCCGTCCCATTACGGTTTCACGGAAGCCGATTGGGACCGCAAGATTTTCCTCGATAACGTGCTCGGCCTCGAATTCGGCACCATCCGCGAGATCGTCGCCATTCTCGAGCGCACGTATTGCCAGACGCTCGGCGTCGAGTTCATGCACATCTCCGATCCGGTCGAGAAGGCCTGGATCCAGGAGCGTATCGAAGGTCCCGATAAGGAGATCACCTTCACGAAGGAAGGCAAGCGCGCCATCCTCAACAAGATCGTCGAGGCGGAAGGCTTCGAGAAGTTTCTCGATCTGAAATACACCGGCACCAAGCGTTTCGGCTTGGACGGCAGCGAGTCGCTCATTCCGGCGCTGGAACAGATCATCAAGCGCGGTGGCAATCTCGGCTGTCAGGAAATCGTGTTCGGCATGGCCCACCGCGGCCGCCTCAACGTGCTGACCCAGGTGATGGGCAAGCCGCACCGCGCGTTGTTCCACGAGTTCAAGGGCGGCTCGTTCGCCCCTGACGACGTGGAAGGCTCGGGCGACGTGAAGTACCATCTCGGCGCTTCGAGCGATCGCACCTTCGACGATAACAACGTCCACCTGTCGCTGACCGCAAACCCCTCGCACCTCGAGATCGTCGATCCGGTGGTGCTCGGCAAGGTGCGCGCCAAGCAGGATCAGCATGGCTGCACGGCGGACAACCGCACGGCGGTGATGCCGCTGCTCATTCACGGCGATGCCGCTTTCGCCGGTCAGGGCGTGGTGGCGGAATGCCTCGGCCTGTCGGGCCTGCGCGGGCATCGCACGGGCGGCTCGATCCACTTCATCATCAACAACCAGATCGGCTTCACCACCGATCCGCGCTTCTCGCGTTCCTCGCCCTATCCGTCGGATGTGGCGAAGATGGTCGAAGCGCCGATCTTCCATGTGAACGGCGACGATCCGGAGGCGGTGGTGTTCGCGGCCAAAGTCGCGACCGAGTATCGTCAGAAGTTCCAGAAGCCTGTGGTGGTGGACATGTTCTGCTATCGCCGCTTTGGCCACAACGAGGGCGATGAGCCGGCGTTCACACAGCCGCTCATGTACCGCAAGATCCGCTCGCATCCCTCGATCCTGGAGATCTATTCCAAGAAGCTTCTCTCCGAAGGCGTCGTCACCGAGGCCGAGGTGGAGGAGATGAAGAACTCCTGGCGCTCGAAGCTCGACGCGGAATTCGACATCGCCTCCAACTACAAGCCCAACAAGGCCGATTGGCTCGACGGTCGCTGGGCCGGCCTCAAGGCCGTGCGTGAGGATCAGGACGATCCGCGCCGTGGCCAGACCGGCGTTTCGGTGGCGACCTTGCAGAACATCGCGAAGGCGCTCACCACCATTCCGGAAGGCTTCCACCTTCACCGCACGATCCAGCGCTTCCTCGACAACCGCAAGAAGATGATGGAAACGGGCGAGGGCATCGATTGGGCGATGGCGGAAGCGCTCGCCTTCGGTTCGCTCCTCGTCGAAGGCCACCGCGTGCGTCTCTCCGGTCAGGATTGCGAGCGCGGCACCTTCTCGCAGCGCCACTCGGTTCTCACCGATCAGGAGAACGAGGAACGCTATACGAACCTCAACCACATCTCCGAGAACCAGGCTCGCTACGAGGTCATCAACTCGATGCTTTCGGAAGAGGCGGTGCTCGGCTTCGAGTATGGCTACACCCTCTCCGAGCCCAACGCGCTGACGCTATGGGAAGCGCAGTTCGGCGATTTCGCCAACGGCGCACAGGTGGTGTTCGACCAGTTCATCTCGTCGGGCGAGCGCAAGTGGCTGCGCATGTCGGGCCTCGTCTGCCTCCTGCCGCACGGCTATGAAGGTCAGGGACCGGAGCATTCCTCCGCCCGCCTCGAGCGCTGGCTGCAGATGTGCGCCGAGGACAACATGCAGGTCGCGAACTGCACGACGCCGTCGAACTACTTCCACATCCTGCGCCGTCAGCTGAAGCGCGAGTTCCGCAAGCCGCTGATCCTGATGACGCCGAAGTCGCTCCTGCGCCACAAGCGCGCCGTGTCGTCGCTTTCGGCGATCTCGGAAGGAACCTCGTTCCACCGCGTTCTGCAGGACGACGCGCAGCGCCTCGGCGACAGCGTGAAGCTCGTGAAGGACGACAAGATCCGCCGCGTCGTGATCTGCTCCGGCAAGGTCTTCTACGACCTCTACGAGGAGCGCGAGAAGCGTGGGATCGATGACGTTTACCTGATGCGCGTCGAGCAGCTCTACCCGTTCCCGGCGAAGTCGCTGGCGGCGGAACTCGCCCGCTTCAAGAAGGCGGATGTGGTGTGGTGCCAGGAAGAACCCAAGAACATGGGCTCCTGGACCTTCGTCGAGCCCTATCTCGAGTGGGTGCTCAAGACCGCAGGCTCCAAGGTGGATCGTCCGCGCTATGTGGGCCGCCCCGCCTCCGCCGCCACCGCGACGGGCTTGATGTCCAAGCACCAGGCGCAACTGCAAGCTTTCCTTGACGAGGCTTTCGCGGCTTAAAGCGCCGCGAAGGTCAAACGTTTCCTTTTCACCGGCCTTTGGGCCCAGAACATCAAGACGATCATGGCGACCGAAATCCGCGTACCCACCCTTGGCGAATCCGTTTCAGAGGCCACCATCGGCCGCTGGTTCAAGAAGCCCGGCGACCCCGTGAAGGCCGACGAGCCCGTGCTGGAGCTCGAGACCGACAAGGTGACCCTTGAGGTCAATGCCCCCGCCGCGGGCACCCTCGGCGACATCGTCGCCAAGGACGGCGAGACGGTGACCCCTGGCGCGCTGCTCGGCTCGGTGATCGAAGGCGGCGCTGCCGCTGCAGCTCCGGCTCCCAAGGCGGAAGCGCCGAAGGCTGCTCCTGCTGCAGCGCCTGCGCCTGCCGCCGCTCCAGCTGCCGCCAAGGAGCCCGGCCCAGCGGTCGGCCGTCTCGCGGCTGAAAGCGGCGTCTCCCCGGCTGCCGTCGCCGGCACCGGCAAGGATGGCCGCGTGACCAAGGGCGACATGCTCGCCGCCATCGCGGGCGGCGCTGCCGCCGCTGCGGCTCCGAGCGCTCCGGTTCAGGTTCGCGCTCCCTCCGCGCCGGCCGATGCCGGGCGCGAAGAGCGCGTGAAGATGACGAAGCTGCGCCAGACCATCGCGCGTCGCCTCAAGGACGCGCAGAACACCGCCGCCATGCTCACCACGTTCAACGACGTGGACATGAGTGCGGTGATGAATCTGCGTAGCCAGTACAAGGACGTCTTCGAGAAGAAGCACGGCACCAAGCTCGGCTTCATGGGCTTCTTCACCAAGGCGGTGATCCAGGCGCTGAAGGACATCCCGGCGGTCAACGCCGAGATCGACGGCACCGATCTCGTCTACAAGAACTACTACCACATCGGCATCGCGGTCGGCACCGAGAAGGGCCTCGTGGTTCCCGTAGTGCGCGATGCGGATCTGCTCTCGGTCGCCGGCATCGAGAAGACCATCTCCGATTTCGGCAAGCGCGCCCGTGACGGCAAGCTCTCCATCGACGAGATGCAGGGCGGCACCTTCACCATCACCAACGGCGGCATCTACGGTTCGCTGCTCTCCACCCCGATCCTCAACGCACCGCAGTCGGGCATTCTCGGCATGCACCGCATTGAGGAGCGCCCGGTGGTGAAGAACGGCCAGATCGTCATCCGCCCGATGATGTATCTCGCGCTCTCCTACGATCACCGCATCGTCGACGGCAAGGAAGCCGTGACCTTCCTCGTGCGCGTCAAGGAAGCGCTTGAGGATCCGGCGCGTCTCGTTCTCGACCTCTAAGAAAACGCTTCGTCATGCCCGGCCTCGTGCCGGGCATCCACGCCTTTTGTGCCGGGCGGCCGTCCCAAGACGTGGATGGCCGGGACAAGCCCGGCCATGACGTTCAAGGGGATGCTTCCCATGTCCTACGATCTCATCGTTATCGGCACCGGCCCCGGCGGCTATGTGGCCGCCATCCGCGCGGCGCAGCTCGGGCTGAAGACCGCTGTCGTCGAAAAGCGCAAGACCCACGGCGGCACCTGCCTCAATGTGGGCTGCATTCCCTCGAAGGCGCTGCTGCACGCCTCGCACGCCTTTGAGGATGCGAACACGCATTTCGACAAACTCGGCATCAGTGTCGGCACGCCGAAGGTCGATGTGAAGAAGATGATGGCCTTCAAGCAGGAAGGCATCGACGGCAACACCAAGGGCGTCGAGTTCCTGCTCAAGAAGAACAAGATCGACGCCTTCCTCGGCACCGGCCGCATTGCTGCCGCCGGTCAGGTGGAAGTGACCGCCGAGGACGGCTCGAAGCAGATTCTCGAGACGAAAAACATCCTCATCGCGACGGGTTCGGACGTCGCGCGCCTTCCCGGCGTCGAGATCGACGAGAAGGTCGTCGTTTCCTCCACCGGAGCGCTTGAACTCGAGAGCATTCCGAAGCGTCTCATCGTCATCGGCGCGGGCGTCATCGGCCTCGAACTCGGCTCCGTGTGGCGCCGCCTCGGCTCTGAGGTGACCGTGGTGGAATATCTCGACCGCATCCTGCCCGGCATGGATGGCGAGGTCGCCAAGAACTTCCAGCGTATGCTGTCGAAGCAAGGTTTTGCGTTCAAGCTCGGCTCCAAAGTTACGAAGGTGGGGAAGGGCGCAAAGAGCGCCACCGTCACCATCGAACCGGCAGCGGGCGGCGCTGCGGAGACCATCGAAGCCGACGTGGTGCTCGTCGCCATCGGCCGCGTGCCTTATACGCAGGGTCTCGGGCTCGATGAACTCGGCATCCAGAAGGACCCGCGAGGCCGCATCCTCACCGACGCGCATTTCTCCACCAACGTCACCGGCATCTATGCCATCGGCGATGTGATCGCGGGCCCGATGCTCGCGCACAAGGCCGAGGACGAGGGCGTTGCGGTGGCCGAAATTCTCGCGGGCAAGGCGGGCCATGTGAACTACGACGTCATTCCCGGCGTCGTTTACACCGCGCCGGAAGTTGCCGCCGTCGGCAAGACCGAAGAAGAGCTGAAGGCCGCGGGCATTGCCTACAATGTCGGCAAGTTCCCCTTCACGGCCAATGGCCGCGCGAAGTCCATCGGGCTGACCGAAGGCTTCGTGAAGATCCTCGCCGATGCCGCGACCGACAAGGTGCTCGGCGTTCACATCATCGGCGCGACCGCCGGTGAATCGATCCACGAGGCGGTGATCGCCATGGAGTTTGGCGCATCGTCGGAAGACATCGCCCGCTCCTGCCACGCGCACCCGACCTTCGCCGAAGCGGTGAAGGAAGCGGCCCTCGCGGTGGAGAAGCGCGCGATTCATATGTAATCGCTTCCCTCTCCCCTCGCGGGAGAGGGTGGCCCTCGCGTGAGCGAGGGTCGGGAGAGGGGGCATAAGGTTTCAAAAGCTCATGCCCCGCTTCCGTATTTCCTCTGAGCATCGCGACTTCGCAAAGCAGCAGCGCCGTGAGCCTACGCGCGCGGAAGAGGCGGTGTGGCAAGTTTTGCGCGCCGGGCGGCTGGGTTTCAAATTCAAGCGGCAGGTTCCTATCGGAATTTATACGGTCGACTTCGTTTGCTTGGAGAAGCGCCTCGTCGTCGAAGTCGATGGTCCGTTGCATGAGAACGACGAACAGCGCCTCAAGGATGAGCGCCGCGATCTTTGGCTGATGCCGCAGGGGTTCGAAATCCTGCGACTGCCGAGCGGTCTCGTGATTGGATCTGTCGAGATTGCCGCTCAGCGTATTCTGGAGGCGCTTACTGCCCCCTCTCCCGACCCTCGCTGACGCGAGGGCCACCCTCTCCCGCGAGGGGAGAGGGAGATTATCGCCGCGCTCTCGGATGGGCGGCGTCGAACGCGTCCATCAGGCGGCTTGCATCGACCTTGGTGTAGAGCTGCGTGGTGGACAGCGAGGCGTGGCCGAGCAGTTCCTGAATGCCGCGCAGATCGCCGCCACGCGCGAGAAGATGTGTGGCGAATGAATGGCGCAGGGCATGCGGCGTCGCGCTGTCGGGCAGGCCGAGCGCGCCGCGCAGTTCCTCCACCGCGAGCTGGATGATGCGCGGCGAGAGCGGCCCGCCGCGCGCGCCGACGAAGAGCGGCTCCTCCGGCTTCATCACATAGGGGCAGAGGCTCAAGTATTCCTCGACGGAGCTGCGGATCGCGGAGATGATCGGCACGGAGCGGACCTTGCCGCCCTTGCCCGTCACCGTCACCGAATCGACGCCGTTGATCGGCGCGTCCCGGCGCTGGATGCCGAGGGCTTCCGAAATACGTAATCCCGCGCCGTAGAGCAGCGAGAGCACGGCGGCATCGCGCGCCAGAATCCAGGGCTTGCGATTCTCGCCCGCGCGGACCTCCGTTTCCGTCACCGCCACGGCGGCGGAGGCGGAGAGGGGGCGCGGCAGGTTCTTGGCGACCTTCGGCGTGCGGATCGCGGCGAAGGCCGAGGCCGTGCCGTGGCCCTCCCGCTCCAGATGCCGCGCGAAGGAGCGCAGGGCCGCGAGCTGGCGCATGAGGGAGCGGCTTTGCACCGCCTCGGAGCGCCGCGCGGCGAGGAACGATCGGATGTCGAGGGGCTTGAGGGCAAGAATCGCCTTCACGGTCGGAGGTTCGCCGAGATGCCCGGTGAGAAAGGTTAGGAATTGCCGCAGGTCCCGGCCATAGGCCTCGACGGTCTTGGGGGAAAGGCGGCGCTCCTTGGCAAGCGAAGCGAGCCACGCACGCGCCTCATCGCGCGTGTCGGGCGCGCCGGGAAGGACAAGGTCGAGGACGGCAGGGTGGACAGTTTGCGAATCGCTGACTGGCATGTTCTTGCTTCGAGCCACGGAGTCCCCACCTTAGCCCAGCCAGGTTAACCCGAACCGAATGACCCGCCGCATCGCCGATGTCCTTATCCCGCTCGCGCTGGACACGGCCTACAGCTACGCCGTGCCGGACGATCTCGCGTTAAGCGAGGGCGATGTGGTGCAGGTGCCGCTCGCCAACCGGGAGGTGCCGGGGGTGGTCTGGGCCCTGCGGGAGGGGTCCGGCGGCAACCTCAAGAAGGTGACGGACAAGATCGCCGTGCCGGGGCTTTCGGCCAAGATGCGAAAGCTCCTGGACTGGGTGGCCTGGTACACGCTCTCCCCGAAGGGCTCGGTGCTCGGCCTTGGCCTCAAGCTCGTGGACGACAGCCATCCGGAGGCGGTGCGGATCGGCGTTCGCCGGGCGGGGCCGCCGCCCCAGCGGGTGACGCCCGCGCGCCGCCGCGTCATCGAGGCGTCCGAAGACGGGCTCGTGCGCACCAAGCGGGAACTGGCCGAAGCCGCCGCCGTCAGCGTCGGCGTCGTGGATGGGCTGATCGACGAGGGAACGCTGGAAACCGTGGCCCTGCCGCCGGAGCCGGTGGCCGAGCCGCCCGATCCGGATTTTGGCGGCGCGACCCTCTCGGACGATCAGCGCGCGGCGGCGGAAGACCTGCGCAAGACCCTCCACGAGGCGCAAGCCCCCGTGACCCTGCTCGAAGGCGTCACCGGCTCGGGCAAGACGGAAGTTTATTTCGAGGCGGTGGCCGAAGCCGTGCGCACGGGGCGGCAGGCGCTGATCCTGATGCCGGAAATCGCGCTGACCGCCCAGTTTCTCGACCGCTTTGCCGCGCGCTTTGGCGTGAAGCCTGCGACCTGGCATTCCGGCGTCACGGGCCGCAAGCGCGAGCGGCTTTATACGGGCATCGCCTCGGGCGAGGTGAAGGTGGTGGCGGGCGCGCGTTCGGCGCTGTTCCTACCTTACGCCGATCTCGGGCTCATCGTGGTCGATGAGGAACACGAAGGCGCCTACAAGCAGGACGACGGCGTGCACTACCACGCCCGCGACATGGCCGTGGTGCGGGGGCGAATCGAAAATGCCCCGGTCATCCTCGCCTCCGCGACGCCCTCCATCGAAAGCCGGGTCAATGTGGAGCGCGGGCGCTACCGCCATGTGCAGCTGCCCGAGCGTTTTGGCGGGCGGCAATTGCCGCAGATCCGGGCCATCGACCTGAAGAAGGAGACGATCCCGAAAGGCCGCTGGCTCTCGCCCGCCCTCAACACGGCGGTGGAGGAGACCCTTTCACGGGGGGAGCAGGTGCTGCTCTTCCTCAACCGGCGGGGCTATGCGCCGCTCACCCTCTGCCGTGCCTGTACCCATCGCTACGAGTGCCCCAATTGCTCGGCCTGGCTGGTGGAGCATCGCTTCCGGCGCTCGCTCGTGTGCCACCATTGCGGCCATATCGAGCGCACGCCCCATGCCTGCGTTGCCTGCGGCAGCGTCGATTCGCTCACCTCCTGCGGGCCGGGCGTCGAGCGAATCGCGGAGGAAGTGGCCGAGCTTTTCCCCGACAAGCGCACCATCGTGCTCTCTAGCGACTTTCCGGGCGGCACGGAGCGGCTGCGCAACGAGCTCGCGGCCATCGCGGCGGGGGAGTTCGACATCGTCATCGGCACGCAGCTGGTCGCCAAGGGGCACAATTTCCCGCTCATGACCCTGGTCGGCGTGTTGGACGCGGATATCGGCCTCACCTCCGGAGATCCCCGCGCCGCCGAGCGGACCTTCCAGCTTCTGCAACAGGTCACGGGCCGGGCCGGGCGCGGGGAAAAGGCGGGCCGGGCCCTTGTCCAGACCTGGCAGCCGGAGCATCCCGTCATCGCCGCCCTGATCTCGGGGGATGCGGAACGGTTCTACGCGGAGGAAACCCGCGTGCGGGAACTGGCGGGTCTGCCCCCGTTCGGGCGGCTTGCCGCCATCGTCGTCTCGGCGACGGAGCGGGAGGTGGCGGAAACCCATGCCCGGGGCATGGCGAAGGTGGCCGAGCCGCCCCTCGGGGTGATGGTTCTCGGCCCCGCCGAGGCCCCGCTCGCCCTGATCCGTGGGCGCTATCGCTATCGGCTTCTGGTGAAGACCGAGCGGGAGGTGGATCTTCAGGCCTATTTGCGCGGCTGGCTTGCCCGCTGCCCCAAGATCCGGGGCAACACCCGCGTCTCGGTGGATGTGGACCCGCAGAGCTTTTTGTGATGTACCCGGCCCGTTCGCGGGGCGGAATGGGAGAAAAACATGCCGAAGATCGTTCATTGCATCAGGCACGGGCAATCGACCTTCAACGCCCGCTATGACGAGACCGGCGAGGATCCGCTGTTCTTCGATGCGCCCCTGACCGATCTCGGCCACACGCAGGCGGCGGACGCGGCGGCGCTCCATCGCGGCTTCGCCTATGAGCTGGTGGTGACCTCGCCCCTGACCCGCGCCCTCCAGACGACGCGCGGAATCTTCGGGAATCACCCGGTCGCCCCGCCGATCGTCGTCGAATCCCTTCACCGGGAATATCTTCTGAGCAGCTGCGATGTGGGGCGCGAACCTGTCCATCTTGCCCGGGATTTTCCCGATTTCGCCTTCGCCCACCTGGACGAGGTGTGGTGGCACCGGGACGACAGCCCTGACGAGCGCGGGCTCTCCGTGGAGCCGCTGGACCACCTGGCCGAGCGCGTGAAATCCTTCCGCAGCTGGCTTTCGGCCCGCCCGGAGGGCCTGATCGCGGTCGTCGGCCACGGGACTTTCTTCCGGGAGCTGACTGGAACCTTCCTCCGAAATTGCGAGATGGCGGCCATCGAACTCTGAGGGTTTTGCCAAACTTTCGCCAGAATGCTCCAGAGGTGCGGTTCGTCTGCTTGCACCTCCGGAAATCCCATGTTAGTGCACCCGCGCCTGCTGGGCGGCGCTTCCCGTCCCAGGCTCCTTTCCACCGACCTGACGGGTTTCCCGAGGCCTTTCTAAAAGGTTCTGCCGGTTCGAAGCCCGTGAGATTTGAGAGAGACGACCACGTGGCGCAAAGCGGTTCTCAAGATGGACCTCTCCTGTCGGGCGTAGCGACGCGCTATGCCTCGGCGCTGTTCGAGCTCGCTCAGGAAGCGAAGTCCGTGGACGCCGTCGCCGGCGATCTCGACCGCTTCGACAAGCTGATCAAGGAAAGCGCCGATCTGCAGCGCCTCATCCGCAGCCCCGCCTTCACGACGGAGCAGCAGGAGGCCGCCGTCGGGGCTCTTCTGGACAAGGCCGGCATTTCGGGCCTTGCGGGCAATTTCATCCGCCTCGCCGCCGCCAAGCGCCGCCTGTTCGCGCTGCCGGATATGATCCGGGCCTTCCGCGACCTCGTGGCGGATTCCAAGGGCGTCGTGCGGGCACAGGTCGTTCTGGCCGAAGCGCCGTCCGATACCGTTCTCAACGAAATCAAGGCGGCGCTGCGCGACGTCGCCAAGTCTGACGTCTCCCTCGACGTCAAGATCGACCCGAGCCTCATCGGCGGCCTCATCGTGAAGATGGGCTCCCGCATGGTGGACGCTTCGGTGCGCAACAAACTCAATTCCATTCGTCTAGCGATGAAAGAGGTCCGCTGATGGACATTCGAGCCGCTGAGATCTCCGCGATCCTCAAAGAGCAAATCAAGAACTTCGGTGCCGAAGCCGAGGTTACCGAAGTTGGCCAGGTTCTGTCCGTCGGTGACGGTATTGCCCGTTGCTATGGCCTCGACAATGTGCAGGCCGGTGAGCTTGTGCAGTTCGAGAGCGGCGTGAAGGGCATGGCGCTCAACCTCGAAGCCGACAACGTCGGTATCGTGATCTTCGGTTCCGACCGCGAGATCGCCGAGGGCCAGACCGTGAAGCGCACGGGCGCCATCGTGGACGTGCCGGTCGGCAAGGGCCTGCTCGGCCGCGTCGTCGACGCGCTCGGCAACCCCATCGACGGCAAGGGTCCGATCCAGGCGACCGAACGTCGCCGCGTCGACGTGAAGGCCCCCGGCATCATTCCGCGTAAGTCCGTGCACGAGCCGATGGCGACGGGCCTCAAGGCCATCGACGCCCTCATTCCGGTCGGCCGCGGCCAGCGCGAGCTCATCATCGGCGACCGCCAGACCGGCAAGACCGCGATCGCGCTCGACACCATCCTGAACCAGAAGCCGCTGAACCAGGGCAACGACGAGAGCCAGAAGCTCTACTGCGTCTACGTCGCCATCGGTCAGAAGCGTTCGACGGTCGCCCAGTTCGTGAAGGTTCTCGAAGAGAACGGCGCGCTGGAATACTCGATCATCGTCGCGGCGACCGCGTCCGATCCGGCTCCGATGCAGTTCCTGGCTCCCTTCGCCGGCTGCGCGATGGGCGAGTTCTTCCGTGACAACGGCATGCACGCCGTGATCACCTATGACGACCTGTCCAAGCAGGCCGTCGCCTACCGTCAAATGTCGCTGCTGCTGCGCCGCCCGCCGGGCCGCGAGGCTTATCCGGGCGACGTGTTCTATCTCCATTCGCGCCTTCTCGAGCGCGCCGCGAAGCTCAACGATTCGCAAGGGTCCGGCTCGCTGACCGCTCTGCCGGTCATCGAGACGCAGGCCAACGACGTGTCGGCCTACATCCCGACCAACGTGATCTCGATCACCGACGGCCAGATCTTCCTCGAGACGGATCTGTTCTACCAGGGCATCCGCCCGGCGGTGAACGTCGGCCTTTCGGTGTCGCGCGTGGGCTCCTCGGCCCAGACGAAGGCGATGAAGAAGGTCGCCGGCAAGATCAAGGGCGAGCTCGCGCAGTACCGCGAAATGGCGGCCTTCGCGCAGTTCGGCTCCGACCTCGACGCCACGACCCAGCGCCTCCTCAACCGTGGTTCGCGCCTGACCGAACTCCTGAAGCAGCCGCAGTTTTCGCCGCTGAAGATGGAAGAGCAAGTCGTGGTGATCTACGCGGGCGTGAACGGCTATCTCGACTCGCTGCCGCTCAACCGCGTGCGCGCCTTCGAGGATGGGCTCCTTGGCCTTCTTCGCGCCAAGCACGCCGACATTCTGGAAGCGATCCGCTCCTCGAAGGATCTGGCGAGCGATACGGAAGCGAAGCTCAAGGACGCCGTCCAGTCCTTCGCCAAGTCGTTCTCGTAAGGTCGTTCCTGTTAAGATCGAACCGGGTTACCGGAGAGGGTAGGGCTGCTCGATGCCGAGCTTAAAAGACCTTCGAAACCGAATCGCCTCGGTCAAGGCGACGCAGAAGATCACCAAGGCCATGCAGATGGTGGCCGCCGCGAAGCTGCGCCGTGCGCAGACCGCGGCGGAGGCCGCGCGTCCTTACGCGGAACGCATGGCCGAAGTGCTCGGCAATCTCGCGTCCGGCGTCACCATCGGCCCCGAGACGCCGCGTCTTCTGGCTGGAACGGGTTCCGACAAGGTTCAGCTTCTGATCGTCTGCACGGCCGAGCGCGGCCTGTGCGGCGCGTTCAACTCGTCGATCTCGCGTCTCGCGCGCGATCACGCCAACCGGCTCCTGGCCGAAGGCAAGACGGTCAAGATCATCTGCGTCGGCAAGAAGGGCTACGACATCCTGCGTCGCCAGTTCGCCGAGAACATCATCGACCTGGTCGATCTGCGCTCCGTGCGCCAGGTCGGCTTCGAGCAGGCCGACATGATCGCCCAGAAGGTGCTTGGCCTCTTCGAGGCGGGCGAGTTCGACGTAGCGACCCTGTTCTACGCCCAGTTCAAGTCGGTCATCTCGCAGATCCCGACCGCGCAGCAGATCCTGCCCGCGCAGATCGAGGCGAGCGGCACCACGGCGATCTACGATTACGAGCCCGCCGAAGAGGAAATTCTCGCGACGTTGCTGCCGCGCAATTTCACTGTGCAGATCTTCCGCGCGCTTCTGGAAAACGCCGCTTCCGAACAGGGCGCTCGCATGAGCTCCATGGACAGTGCGACCCGCAATGCGGGTGAAATGATCAAGAAGCAGACGATGACCTACAACCGGTCGCGTCAGGCGATGATCACCAAGGAATTGATCGAAATCATCTCGGGCGCTGAAGCGCTCTGACGATATTCCCGAGAGGAGCCCAACATGGCCAACACAGCCACTACCGCCGGCAAGACCGGCAAGATCACGCAGGTCATCGGCGCCGTCGTCGACGTGCAGTTCGACGGTCACCTCCCGGAGATCCTGAACGCACTCGAGACCACCAACCAGGGCAATCGCCTGGTGCTCGAAGTGGCGCAGCAGCTCGGTGAGAACACCGTCCGCTGCATCGCAATGGACATCTCCGAGGGTCTCGTTCGCGGCCAGCCGGTCACCGACACCGGCGCACCGATTTCGGTGCCCGTCGGCGCCGCCACCCTCGGCCGCATCATGAACGTCATCGGCGAGCCGGTTGACGAAGCCGGTCCGATCGTCGGCGAGGCCAACCGCGCCATTCACCAGCCGGCTCCGTCCTACGCCGAGCAGGCCACCGAGGCGCAGATCCTCGTCACCGGCATCAAGGTCGTCGACCTTCTGGCTCCTTACGCCAAGGGCGGCAAGATCGGCCTGTTCGGCGGCGCGGGCGTCGGCAAGACCGTGCTCATCATGGAGCTCATCAACAACGTCGCGAAGGCGCACGGCGGTTACTCCGTGTTCGCCGGCGTCGGCGAGCGCACCCGCGAGGGTAACGACCTCTATCACGAGATGATCGAGTCGAAGGTGAACGTGGATCCGCGCGAGGCCGGTTCGGCCGCCGGTTCCAAGTGCGCCCTCGTCTACGGTCAGATGAACGAGCCCCCGGGCGCCCGCGCCCGCGTCGCGCTCACCGGCCTCACCGTCGCCGAAAACTTCCGCGACCAGGGCCAGGACGTGCTGTTCTTCGTCGACAACATCTTCCGCTTCACGCAGGCGGGTTCGGAAGTGTCGGCGCTTCTCGGCCGTATTCCTTCGGCGGTGGGCTATCAGCCGACCCTCGCGACCGACATGGGCGCGCTGCAGGAGCGCATCACCACCACCACCAAGGGCTCGATCACCTCGGTGCAGGCCATCTACGTGCCCGCCGACGATCTGACTGACCCGGCTCCGGCCACCTCGTTCGCCCACCTCGACGCCACGACCGTGCTCTCGCGCTCCATCGCGGAAAAGGGCATCTACCCGGCGGTGGACCCGCTCGACTCGACCTCGCGCATGCTCTCGGCCGCCATCGTCGGCGAGGAGCACTACAATATCGCCCGTCAGGTCCAGCAAGTGCTGCAGCGCTACAAGGCGCTCCAGGACATCATCGCGATCCTGGGCATGGACGAGCTTTCCGAAGAGGACAAGCTCACCGTCGCCCGCGCCCGCAAGATCGAACGCTTCCTCTCGCAGCCCTTCCACGTCGCGGAAGTCTTCACCGGTTCGCCCGGCAAGCTCGTCGCGCTCGAGGACACCATCAAGGGCTTCAAGGGTCTCGTCGAAGGCCAGTACGATCACCTCCCCGAAGCCGCCTTCTACATGGTCGGCAACATCGAGGAAGCGATCGAGAAGGCTCAGCGTCTCGCGGCTGAAGCGGCTTAAGAAATATGACACTTGCCGATGAGGAGATTCGCCTTAACGACTCCTCGTCGGTCGTACCGTGGAGCGCGTCTGGCGCCATCGTAAAACAGAAGTAAGCATCGAGTTCTCTGATGGCACGCGACTGTTTGCGGATTGGCAACCCGATCAGCAGCTTGAATGCTCTGTGACCGGCAATAACTTGGGCGACGACGAAAGCTAGGAATACCTATGGCCACTCTCAATTTCGAACTCGTTTCGCCTGAGCGCGTCCTATTTTCGGGCGAGGTCGATGCGGTCGTGCTGCCCGCGAGCGAGGGCGATATGACCGTGCTGCCGGGCCATGCCCCGTTGATGACCACGCTCAAGACCGGTTTCCTCGTCATCACGACGAAGGTCGGCAACGGTCGCCGCGTTCTCGTGCGGGGCGGTTTCGCGGACATCAACCAGAGCGGCCTCAAAGTTCTCGCCGAGCGCGCGATGCCTGAGGAGGAGATCACCTCCGAGGCTCTCGACCGCGAGATCCTGCAGGCCCAGATGATTTACGACGCCAGCAACGACCTCAGCGTGAAGCACGCCGCCGAAGCCGCCCTCGCGCAGCTTCAGGAAGCCAAGGAAGCGTTGAGCTACTAAAGCTCGTGCGATCCGGCCGAAGCCGGTTCGCCACAGGCGTCGCTTCAAGGCGACCCCATCATCGATCTGCGACAAGGCCGGCTCACCGCCGGCCTTTTTCTTTGCCGCCGGGTCATTCCTTGCGGCGGCGGAACCCTTGAACGGATGCGCCGTTCCGTTTGAGCCGGAGGAGGTGGCTCCTTGCCTCACGCGCGCTGCGGCGGGGGCGAACTCCGCAGGTCTGGCTTTTCTGCCTTCGCAATAGGCAGCGTTCGCCTGCCCCTTCGGCACTGGTCCCTTGAATGCGCCGAACCATTTTGGTTGCATGGGCGCATGAGGGGCAGAGCAAAGGGGCCGCCCTTCTCGAACCAGGGGGACGCCGAAGGCGTCGGGGGAGGTAATGATGTCGCGTCGTGGTCTGTCGGGAGATGGAAGGAACACACTGAGAGCGTGGCTCTTGAGAGCCGGCCTTGGTCTTGCGGTGCTGCTGCCGGTGCAGGCGGCGCTTGCGCAGACGCCCGTGCGGTTCAGCCTCGACTGGCGTTGGGAGGGGCCGGCGGCTCCCTTCGCCGTGGCGCTCGACAAGGGATACTTCAAGGCCGAGGGCCTCGATGTCACCATCGATCCGGCGGCGGGCTCCCGCGAGCCGATCTCCCGCGTCGCTTCGGGCACCTACGATGTCGGCTTCGGCGACGTGAATTCGCTGGTGCGCTTTCGCGACGAAAATCCCGGCACGGACATCAAGGCCGTGATGGTGATGTATGATCGTCCGCCCTTCGCCATCATCGGACGCAAGAGCCGCGGCATCACGAGCGATGTCGCAAGCCTGCAGGGCAAGAAGTTCGGCGCGCCTGCCGCTGACGGCGCTTATGCGCAATGGCCGATCTTCAAGGCCGTGAACAAGATCGACGATTCCACCATGAAGTTCGAGAATGTCGGCTTCCCGGTGCGCGAGCCCATGCTCGCCCAGGGCGAGGTCGATGCGGTCTTCGGCTTCTCCATGTCCTCCTACATCAACCTGAAAGCGCGCGGCGTGCCGCAGGACGATATCGTCGTACTGCTCATGAGTGATCACGGCGTCGATCTTTACGGCAACACCATTATCGTCTCGCCGAAATTCGCCGCCGAGAAGCCCGAGGCGGTGAAGGGCCTTCTGCGCGCGATCATGAAAGGCGTGCAGGATACGATCAAGGATCCGTCGAGCGCGGTCGATGCGGTCATCAAGCGCAACGACGTCGCCAAGAAGGACGTGGAGCTGGAGCGCCTGAAGATGGTGCTCGACCAGAACATGCTGACGCCCTGGGTGAAGGCGAACGGCGTCGGCGGCATCGACAAGGCGCGCTTCGAGAAAGCCCTCGACCAGATCGGCCTGACCTTCACCTACAAGACGAAGCCGAAGGTGGAAGACGTGTTCAGCGAACAATACCTGCCCGCCGCCGATCAGCGGAAGGTGAATTGAAGCGCGGCGCACACCTCTCCTGAAAGGTCCGGTGAGGGGATGCGGTCCAAGTGGCCCGTAACCCCTCACCCTCGCTGCGCTCGGCCTCTCCCGGAAGGAGAGGTGAAGGTTCCGGGAGTCCCTCTCATGCCACCCTTTGTCGACATTCACGACGTCACGCATGTCTATGCGCGGGGCGAGGACAGTGCGCCTGCGGTGCAAGGCTTGAACCTCAAGGTGAACGAAGGCGAGTTCGCCGCCATCGTCGGCCCGTCCGGCTGCGGCAAGTCCACCTTGATGAAGCTCGCGACGGGCTTGCAGTTTCCGCGCCAGGGAACGGTCATCGTCGGCGGGCGGGAGGTCGGCGCGCCGGTGAAGATCGCCGGCATGGCGTTTCAGAACCCGACCATGCTGCCGTGGCGCACCACGCTCGACAACATCCTGCTGCCGCTCGAAATCGTCGAGCCGCACCGCTCGCGCCTTCGCCGCCACAAGGCGGAGTATGTCGCGAAGGCGGAAAGCCTTCTGGCGCAGGTGGGCCTCAAAGGACAGGGACATAAATTCCCCTGGCAATTGTCCGGCGGCATGCAGCAGCGCGCTTCCTTGTGCCGGGCGCTGATCCACGAGCCGAAGCTTCTGATGCTCGATGAGCCCTTCGGCGCGCTTGATGCTTTTACGCGCGAGGAATTATGGTGCGTGATCCGCGATCTTCATGCGGCGCAAGGGTTCACCGTCGTTCTCGTCACGCACGATTTGCGCGAGGCGGTTTTTCTGGCGGACCGTATTCATTGCATGAGCGCGCGGCCCGGCCGCATCGTCGCCGAGCGCATCGTGGAGTTTCCACGCCCGCGTGACATCGAAATCACTTACACACCGGAATTTAGTGCCATCGTGCATGAGCTGCGCGGCCATATCGCGCATGCGCGCGCGGCGGTTTGAGGTTTTTCATGCACAAGAATCGCCACCTCGCCATCGCTCCCTGGCTCTTCAGCATCGGCTTCTTCGCGCTGTGGGAAATCGCCTGCCGGGTGCTGAACGTCTCCGGCTTCATCCTGCCCGCGCCGTCTGTGATTCTTGCGGCGATATGGGAATACCGCACGCAGCTTGCTTACCACGCCATGCACACTCTCTGGATGACGGTTGCGGGTTTCTCGCTCGCCGTCGTTTTCGGGCTTGCGCTCGGCATGGCGCTCGGTGCCTCGCGCCTCATCAACGCGGGCACCTATCCGCTTCTCGTCGGATTCAATTCCGTGCCGAAGGTGGCGGTTGTGCCGATCCTCGTGTTCTGGTTCGGTGTCGGCTGGGTACCGCCCGTGATGACGGCGTTCCTGATCTCGTTCTTCCCCATCGTGGTGAATGTGGCGACGGGCATCTCCACGGTTGAGCCGGAGATGGAGGACGTGTTGCGCGCTCTTGGCGCGTCGAAAACCGACATCGTCGTGAAGGTCGGCGTGCCGCGCGCGATGCCCTACTTCTTCGGATCGCTGAAGGTTGCGATCACGCTGGCCTATGTGGGTTCGGTGATCGGCGAACAGAACGCCTCGAATGTCGGCATCGGCAATCTGCTCACCCGTGCTTCCGCCGCCTTCGAAGTGCCCCTCGTCTGGGCGGCCCTCGTGGTGCTCGCGGTGCTCGGCGTCGCCATGTACGCGCTCACGGCTTACGTCGAGCGATCCATGACCGGCTGGGCGCAGCGTTCGCAGATGGCGGCGTAACCAGGCTAGCGCCGCAGCGAGAGCGGATTGTCGGAGAGCGCCGCCGCGTCCGGCTGATCGATGCCGGGCTTGTGGAGGAAGGCGTTCCAGAGCTTCTCGACGCTCTCGCGCTCCAGATCGTCGACGATGAAGACGATGCGGCTACGGCGGTCCGCGCTCGGCCATTGCGGCAGCACGGCCGGAACGTGGATGACGTGCTGCACGCCGTGAATGACCACCGGATGGTCGGGATCTTCGGCCAGCGCGACAAGGCCCTTCACGCGCAGGAGCTTCGCGCCTTGCGATGAGCGCAGAAGATCGAGAAACATGTCGAGCGAGCCTTGCGGGATCGGCGTATCGCTGGTGAGGCAGAAGGCGCGGATGCGCTCATCATGACGGTTCACGTCATGATGGTGATGATCGTGATGATCGTGCCCATGCCCGTGATGGTGATGATGGTGCTGATGCGCGTGGCTTTCGCGCTCGGCCTCCTCCACCGCCTCGGCCTTCAGCCAATCACGCACGTCGGCAATCTTGCCGTTCAGGTCGAACAGGCCGCCGGCGACGATCTTTTCTGCCGGCGCGTCTGCGGGCAGGATCTCCGCGCCGGGATTGAGATGGTGAAGCCGCTCGCGCAAGGCGTCTAGCGTGCTCCCATCCGTCACGAGATCGGTTTTCGTCAGAACGATGCGCTCCGCGACAGCCGCCTGCTTGAGCGCCTCGCGGTGCCGGTCGAGTGTCGCCGCGCCGTTCACCGCGTCGATCACGGTGACGACGCCTTCCACCGCATAGCGCATGGAAAGATAGGGATGGTAGAGAACCGCATGCAGAATGGGCGCCGGATCGGCAAGGCCCGTCGTCTCGATGATCACGCGGCGGAAGGGCGCGATGCGCCCGTTGTCGCGCTTGCGCAAAAGGTCTTCCAGCGTTGCGATGAGGTCGCCGCGCACGGTGCAGCACAGGCAGCCCGCGGAGAGAAGCACCATGCCCTCGTCCACTTTTTCGACGAGAAGATGATCGAGGCCGATCTCACCGAACTCGTTGATGATGACGACGGTGTCGTGCAGCTCAGGGCTTTGCAGCAGGCGGTTGAGCAGGGTCGTCTTGCCCGCGCCGAGAAAGCCCGTGAGGATCGTGAGGGGAATGGGCGGCAGGGGGCCTGCGGGCCGGTCTGACATCGGTTCAATCCGTCGGAACGAGAGGGGTGGAGCGGCGGCTCTCGAGGTAAACATTGGTGACGACGGCAAAGAGCACAAGAACGCCGCCGCCGATCTGCAGGCTTGAGAGACGCTCACCCAGCACCATCACCGAAGCAAGCGCCGAGACGACCGGCTCGATGCAATAGGCGATGCCCGCCGCCGCCGCCGAAATGCGCGCGAGCGCCAGCATCTGGAAGATAAAGCCGATCACATACCCGCCGATGGTCATGAAGACCGCGAAGGGCGCGATGGCGAGGATCGCCGGCGATTCCAGCTGCCCCGTCAGCGCACCGACGAGGAGCGCAGTCGGCAGCACGATCAGGTGAACCCAGAACACCTTCGCGACAGGGTCTGTTTTGCGGCAGCGTGCGGCGGCAAAGAACTGCGTGGCGGTGGCGACGCCTGCGCCCGCCGCAAGCGCAAGCCCACGCCAGTCGAGGCCTTCGAAGACAGGCCCCACCACGAGCACCACGCCGATGAGGGAAATGACGACGACGCCCGCGAGCGAGGGCGTCAGCGGTGTCTTGTCCACAAACGGCGTCGCGAGCACGATCATGGTCGGATAGGCGTAGAAGATCACCGTCGCCATCGTCACGGGAATGAACGCGACGGAGGAAATGTAGCAAAGGCCGACGAAGGCCGTGGCGATGCCGAGCAGCGCCAGCGTACGCCACTCCTCCCGCTCCGCCTTGAGATGCCGGCGCATCAGGTAGGCCGCCCCGACGGTCAGGCCGAGCATCAGCAGCACGCGATAGACAACGATGGCGGGGCCGTTGACCCCCGCGAGCGCCGCGACCCGCGCATAGACGATGTTGAGCCCATAGAGCCCAGCGGAGCCGAGGGCGAATAACAGGCCGTTGAAGGGAAGGGCGGTCTTGGACATCGGTTGCTCAAGAAAGGGGCACCACCGTTCGCGCGGATCGCCGCCGATTGCAAGAGCCTCCATTTGAACCTCCGCTGACAGGAAGGGCTTCCGGATCGGGGTGAGATGTCGCGCGCGCATTCTTGAGACGGCCCCCCTGCATTCGAAGAGAGGAAGGCCGATAGTCCTATGACAGAGTTGTCCATAAGGCCTTTTTTCTGGCCTCATGGAAGGATCTATCATGGGCACCCCTGCTGCCACCGGACCTGCTTTCCGGATCAACTCGGTTGGTTCGTTTTCCGAGGGGCGCAGCGTCGCCACCCTCAAGGACGGGACTTTTGTCGTCGTCTGGCTCGCAGAGGTCATCGAGAACCTGGGAAATGATCCGGAAACGGGAGATCCCGTTCTCGTCAGGCACAGCACTGTCCAGGGGCAGACTTTCTACGCCAACGGCGACAAGCTCGGCGCGGAGTTCTTGGTCAGCTCCAGAACGGGCGATTATGCCGCTCATAACAATCTCAGCGTGGCTGCTCTGAAAGATGGCGGTTTTGCTGTGTCCTACAGCTACTCGCCGGATGGCGCCCCTGTGAACGAAGACGTCTTTCTGCGCGTCTACGAGACTGATCGTACGGCTGGAGCCGAGTTTCTCGCGCTTGAGAACAATGAGAGTTGGCAAGGAGTCCCCACGCTCACCGCCCTCGACAACGGCGGCTTTGCACTTTCCTACATGCATAGCGACACTGTCGCGCCGCAATCCGGTCAGCCTGAAGAATTGGAGACACGCTTCCAGGCTTACGATGCGAACGGAAACCGGACTGGCACCAATATTCTTGTCAGTTCCACCAGCAACATGAATCAGATGACGACGCTCAAGAACGGGAACATCGTCGTCGCTTATGAGGATTTCGAAACTGGCGATGTGCTGGGCCATATCTACAGGCCCGATGGTTCGGAGGTCACCTCGGCAGACGGCATTGTCTTGCCGACGACCTTGGACGGATATCAGATTCAGCCGTCCATCACGGCACTCGCGGATGGGCGGTTCGTGGCCGTCTGGACACAGCAAAACCCAACGAGCGAAGACCCATCCAGCCTTTCGGTTCGCGGGCGCATCTTCAATGCGGACGGCACTCCGGTCGGCGGCGATTTCCAGATCAACGCCAAAACGGAAGGGCTGCAACGCACCCCTTCCGTCGCCGCCTTGCCGAACGGCGGTTTCGCGGTGGCGTATATCGATCTCGTCGATAAGCCAGTTCCGGGCGACAGGACAGTATCGCTTCGCCTTGCGAGTTTCGGGGCAGACGGCACCCGCGATGGCGACGAGATCATGGTCGCGACCGGTGGTTCCTTCGATGTCGAGAATCCCGCCTTGTCCGCGCTGGCCGATGGCCGGTTGCTGCTCACCTGGTCGGAGTTCAACGGCAACAGAGATCCTTACAGTGCGGCCCAGGTCTTCGATCCGCGCGTGGAGAGCCTCGATTGGGCCGGCTCGGACGAGGAAGATAACTACGTCGGAACGGTCTTCAACGACACGCTGAAGGGCCTCGCCGGTCAGGATCGTCTTTACGGCAATGCCGGCTCTGATACGCTCGACGGCGGCACGGGGGCGGACAGCCTCGACGGCGGCGCCGGGGTCGACGTGGCCTCCTATGCCAAGGCCGCGAGCCGGGTCAGCGTCGACCTTGCCAAGAAAACCGGCAGCGCCGGCGAAGCGGCGGGCGATGTCCTCAAGTCGATCGAGGGCGTCACGGGCTCCGATTTCGACGATGCGCTTGTGGGCGACACCCTCGCCAACCTGCTCAAGGGCGGACGCGGGAAAGACAACCTGCAGGGCGGCGCCGGGGACGACAAGCTCTGGGGCGGGCTGGGCCACGATCAGCTCAAGGGCGGCACAGGCAAAGACGCTTTCGTGTTCGACGCCAAGGCCGGCGCGAAGACCAACCGGGACAAGATCGTGGACTTCAGCGTGAAGGACGACTCGATCTGGCTCGACAATGCCGTCTTCGCCAAGCTCGGCGCGAAGGGCTCTGCGGATGCGCCCGCGCAGCTCAAGAAGGGCTTCTTCACCATCGGCGAGAAGGCCAAGGACAAGAACGACTACATCATCTACGACGACAAGAAGGGCGTTCTCTACTACGACGCCGACGGTTCGGGCACGAAGTCCAAGGCGGTGGAGATCGCCACGCTCTCGAAGAACCTCAAGATCACCTACAAGGATTTCTTCGTCATCTGATCGGCTTCAACGCGCACTCATGAGCAAAGCCTCCGCTGGGCTCCGGCGGAGGCTTTTCATTTGTACCGGGACGTGTCGCCGCTGGCGGGATGCGAACCTAAGTCAGTTCGCCTTGGTGGCCGGCTTCGGCGATGCTTTGGCGGATGTCTTCGCAGGCGCTTTGGGAGGTGTCTTGGCCGCGGGTTTGACAGTGCTGCTCACCGGTTTGATCGAGATGCTGGCGCGCGACTGGTCCGCGCTCTTCGCTGCGACCGTTTTTTTGGACTTGGTTGTCCGCGCCTTGTCGGCGGCGTCTTCCGCCGCGGCCTGGGCGGCGAGCTCAGCCGGGCTTGGCGGGTTGAGGCCGATCCAGACCGGCACCGGCTCCACGGCCGAGCGCGGGCCGAGGGCTGTGCGCTGCGGCTGCGCGCCGGCATAGGCGAAGACGTTCGGTGAGGAAAGGAGGTTGGGGGTCGTCGATTCGGGCTCGGCTCCGACGGTGGTGAGGTTTTCCTCCTGCGGCATCGGCCCTTTGCGGTCGCAGATCAGCGGGCGCATGTCGGGCGGCGTCTGGCTCACGGAGGCGGGCAGGGTGTCCAGCGAGTAGCTCGAGGGGCTCGTCGGGCTGTTGAAGCCGAGGTCGAACAACTCCGCCGCCTTCATGGTGCGCTCGTTCGCGGAAGGCGCTCCGAGCACCACGGTGATGAGGTGACGTCCGTTGCGGGTGGCGCTGGCCACCACGTTGAACCCGGCCGAGCAGATGAAGCCGGTCTTCATGCCGTCCGCGCCGGGATAGCGCCCAATCAGGCCATTGGTGTTGCGCATGATGCGGCGGCCATACTGAATGGCGCCAATTTCGAACAGGCCCTGATATTCCGGAAAATGGGTGAGCAGGGCACGGCCGAGAATGGCCATGTCGCGGGCCGAGGTCTGGTTGCGGTCGTCAGGCAGGCCGTGAGGATTGACGAAGCGGCTCTCGCGCATGCCGAGCCGCCGCGCTTCCTCGTTCATCATGGTCGCGAAGCCGTCGATGGAACCGCCGAGGTTCTCGGCAATGGTCGCGGCGACGTCGTTCGCCGACTTGACCATGATGATCTTGAGCGCGTTGTCGAGACGGATCTGGGTGCCGGGCTTGAAGGCCATTTTCGACGGCGGCAGGGCCGCAGCGGCCTCCGACACAGTCAGGAGTTGATCCATCCGCGCCTGTCCCGCTTCGACGAGATCCAGCGCCACATAGACCGTCATGAGCTTGGTGATGGAGGCGGGATACCAGGGATCCGTCGCCCTGTCCGCATGAAGCACGCGGCCGGATTCAAGCTCGACGACCAGGGAGGGGCTGCCTGCATAGGCCGTTCCGACGCCGAGCGTCGCGAGGGCGAGAACCGCGAAACGGAAAGCTCGACTCTTACCCATGCGGAACGACTCCAAAGCAAAAACGGTCGCAAAAGGCCTTGCGCCCCTGCCTCAACGAGCAGGGATATTTTTAACTGCGAAGATAGGGTTTGGCTAGGTTTGGACAGCCCCTGCCTTTTCACGTCCACCCTTTCTAAGGGATTCCGTGGCAAGAGCATGGCAAGAATCGCCTCATTCGAGATTGTCATGCTTCTGAATTTTCTCTGGGTTCCCATAACCTTGGCAGCCGCCGCGGCTCAGACGGGGCGCAACGCCACCCAGCGGAAGCTGACGGGGATGATCGGCACCGTCGGGGCGACGCAGGTGCGCTTTCTCTACGGGTTTCCCTTCGCGCTTCTCGCTCTTCTGGCCGTATGGCTTCTGACCGGCGAGGCCATCCCGGCGCCGGACAGCGGGTTCGCGCTTTATGTGGGGGCGGGCGCCGTGGCGCAGATCCTGGCGACGGCCTTGATGCTCTTTGCGATGCGCGAGCGCTCCTTTGCGGTCGTGACCGCCTACACCAAGACGGAGCCGGTTCAGGTCGCCCTGTTCGGCCTTGTCATCCTCGGCGACCGGCTGACACCGCTGATCGCTTTCGCCATTTTGATCGCGACCGGCGGCGTGATCCTGATGTCGGTAAAGCCCGGCACGAAACTCGCAGGCTCGGGCCTTCGCCCTGTCGTTGCCGGCATCGCCTCGGGGGCCTTCTTCGCCCTGTCGGCCATCGGATTTCGCGGCGCGATCCTGTCGCTCGGGGACAGCTCGTTTTTCATCCGCGCGACGACCACCCTTGCCTGGAGCCTTGGCCTCCAAACCCTGATCCTCCTGGTCTGGCTCGGCCTTTTTGACCGCGACGCCCTCATCAAGAGTTTTCGCGTCTGGCGGACCTCGCTCGGAGCCGGATTTCTCGGTGCGCTGGCCTCTCAATTCTGGTTTCTCGGTTTTTCGCTGACCACCGCCGCGAATGTGCGGACGCTGGCGCTGGTCGAGGTTCTGATGGCGCAGGCCGTGTCGCACCGCCTTCTCGCGCAAGGCACGACGAGGCGGGAGCTTCTCGGCATGGGTCTGATCGTTCTCGGCGTCGGGCTTCTGCTCGCCGGGCAGATGTGACTTGCGCCAGCGAACCCAGGCCGGTATCAAAATGTAATATTAATGCGTCTGAGAGGTGCTATGACGACCGAAGCAAGGCCGCCCTACAACATGATCATGCGCGGCGATCCCGCGCCGCGTTTCGAGCAAAGTTGCGCAGGAAATCCGCGCTATGTCTTCGACATGGCTGCGGGGCGCTATCTGGTTCTCGGCTTTTACGGGACGGCTTCCGATGAAATAGGGCTGGCCCGGCTGGAGGCGATTCAGGGCAAAAACCGGGCCTTGTTCGACGATGAGAAGATCGCGTTCTTCGGCGTCAGTGCCGATCCTCAGGATCAGGAGAGCGGGCGCGCCCGCGAAAGCATTCCCGGCATTCGCCATTTTTGGGATTTCGACGGGCGTGTAAGCCGCCTCTACGGGGCCTTGCCATCCGAGACAGCAAAAGAACCGGGCAATGTTCCTTACCGGCGCTTCTGGCTGGTTCTGGATCCGACCTTGCGCGTTCGTGAGGTCATTCCTTTCCAGCAGGACGGGAGCGATCTCGATCAGCTTCTGAACTGCCTGCGAAACCTGCCGCCGATGGAGCGCTTTCCCGGCTTCGAAATTCAGGCGCCGGTTCTCATCATTCCGGATGTTTTCGAACCCAGCTTCTGCCGTCACCTCATCGATCTTTACGAGGAAAACGGCGGACAGGAATCCGGCTTCATGCGTGAGGTCGACGGCAAGACGGTTCCGGCGTTCGACGCCGTGCACAAGCGTCGCAAGGATTACGTGCTTACGGATCAGGCTCTCATGCGGCAGGTGCAGAGCAGGGTGGTCCGCCGCATCAATCCCGAAATTCGCAAGGTGCATTGCTTCAACCCCACGCGCATGGAGCGCTACATCGTCTCCTGCTACGCGGCGGAGGACGGTGGCCATTTCCGCGCGCACCGGGACAATACGACGAAGGGAACGGCCCATCGCCGGTTCGCCGTGTCGATCAACCTCAACGCGGAATTCGAGGGCGGCGAGATCAGCTTCCCGGAATACGGACCGCGCAGCTACAAGATGCCGCCGGGCGGCGCTGTCGTATTCTCGTGCTCGCTGCTGCACGCGGTCTCGAAGGTCACGAGCGGACGCCGCTACGCTTTCCTGCCCTTTATCTACGACGATGCAGCCGCTCGCATTCGCGAGGCGAACAACCCGCATCTCGGCGAGGGCGTAAACGAATATAAGCCCTAGTCAGAAACTGTGTGAGCCTGGCTTTTTGCGAGGCCAGCCCACACAGTTTATCTTCCGAAAACAGCCCGGTGTCGCTCTTGGCGCGCCGGGCTGGTTCATTTTGGGCGGCTGAATGCCGCCTGTCGCCGCGCTATTCCTGCCTCCGACCTTCGTCCGCTTGCCGCTTTTCCCGAACAGCCCCATCTTGAGGGCAATAATCATCGTGGAGGAAAACGCCGATGACGGCCTGCATCGTCGGGTGGGCGCATACGCCCTTCGGAAAGCATGACACGGAGACGGTCGAGAGCCTGATCGTGCGTGTCACCAAGGACGCTCTGGATCATGCCGGAATCGGGCCGGAGGATGTGGACGAGGTGGTGCTCGGCCATTTCAACGGCGGCTTCTCGCAGCAGGAATTCACGGCCTCGCTGGTTTTTCAGGCGAGCGACCAGTTTCGCTTCAAGCCCGCGACGCGGGTGGAGAATGCCTGCGCCACCGGTTCAGCCGCTGTGCATCAGGCGATCAAGACCATCGAGGCGAAGCGGGCCAGAACCGTGCTCGTGGTCGGCGTCGAGCAGATGACGACGACGCCGGGGCCTGAGATCGGCAACATCCTGCTGAAGGCTTCATATCTGCCTGAGGACGGCGGAACCCAAGGCGGTTTTGCCGGCGTGTTCGGCAAGATCGCCGGGCTCTACTTCCAGCGCTATGGCGATCAATCCGATGCGCTGGCGCTGATCGCAGCGAAGAACCACAAGAACGGCGTCGACAATCCCTATGCGCAGATGCGCAAGGATCTCGGCTTCGAATTCTGCCGCACCGAGAGCGAAAAGAATCCTTTCGTCGCGGGGCCTTTAAAGCGCACCGATTGCTCGCTCGTGTCGGACGGCGCAGCAGCGCTCGTTATCGCGGATACAGAGACGGCGCTGCGCATGAAGCGCGCGGTGGCGTTCCGCGCGACGGCACATGCGCAGGATTTTCTGCCCATGTCGAAGCGCGACATCGTGCAGTTCGAGGGTTGTGCGGAAGCGTGGCGGCGTGCGCTTGCGCAAGCGGGTGTTGCGCTCGGCGATCTCTCCTTCGTGGAGACGCATGATTGCTTCACCATCGCCGAGCTCATCGAATACGAGGCGATGGGC
Organism: Microvirga flavescens; assembly: GCF_003290125.1. Lineage (GTDB taxonomy): Bacteria > Pseudomonadota > Alphaproteobacteria > Rhizobiales > Beijerinckiaceae > Microvirga > Microvirga flavescens. The sequence continues at coordinate 255,415 of NZ_QMKH01000001.1, read as the reverse complement.
CTGACGAAACCGGGCGAGGGCGCGATCGCGGTCAAGGAAGGCTGGACGAACCGTGACGGCAAGTTGCCGGTGAATCCCTCCGGTGGACTGAAAGCGAAGGGGCACCCCATCGGCGCGACGGGCGTTTCGATGCACGCGCTTTCCGCCATGCAGCTCTGCGGCGAAGCCGGCGGCATTCAGGTGCGCAACCCGGTGCTCGGCGGCATCTTCAACATGGGCGGCGCCGCCGTCGCGAATTACGTGAGCGTGCTCGAGCGAATCAAGTAGCAGCGGAGGCTGCTACTCCCCCGGCGCCTTCGCCTGAATGGCGAGGGCGTGCAGGCCGCGGGCGAAAGCGTCCTTCAACACCTCGTTCACGAGACGGTGACGCTCGACGCGTCCCTTGCCGATGAACGCTTCCGACACGATATGAAGACGGAAATGAGTTTCGCCGCCCTCGCGCCATCCCGAATGCCCGTGGTGTTTGTGCGACTCGTCGGTTACGATGAGTTCGATCGGCTGCAGGCGCTCCTGCAAGGTTTGGGTGATCCAGTCGGTCAAGGTCATGTGAAATGTAAGCCTTTTTGAACGGGTCTGCGGCGAAAAGCGCTAAGGCCTTGGCTATGGTTTAAAGCCCACTCATAATCGTTGCATCATGGATCTCAACTCGCCTTTGTTCGACCGCATCCGCATCAAACCGACCGCCGATGAGCCTCGTGAGGCCAAGGGGCCGGGTTGCGAGCATCCGGGCTGCGCGGCTCCGGGCGAGCACCGTGCGCCCAAGGGGCGCAACCGAGAAGGACAATACTGGCGTTTCTGCCTCGAGCATGTGCGGGCCTACAACGCCTCGTACAACTATTTCGACGGCATGTCCGATTCGGCGCTGGCGGCGTACCAGAAGGACGCGCTGACGGGGCACCGCCCGACGCGGGTGATGGGCGTCAACACCAGCGGACAGGGAGCCGACGCTGCGTCGCAGACGCGGGACTGGGCTTACTTCGACCCGCTGGGCATCCTACGCGGGCAGGACTTCACCCAGGCGCGCCGCCGTCGGGCGGCCCCGCCGGAGCCGAGAAAGCCCCGCTACACGGGCGCCGCGAAGCGTGCCCTCGACGTACTCGGCCTCGACGAGAATGCGGACGGGCCTGCGATCAAGGCGCAGTACAAGGCGCTGGTGAAGCAGTTCCACCCCGACGCCAATGGCGGCGACCGCTCCTTCGAGGAGAGGCTGCGGGACATCATCAAGGCGCATGACACGCTCAAAAGCGCCGGGTTGTGCTAAAAAGCGCAGTCGGAACAAGCGGATACCGAGCTCCCTCCGGATTCGGAGTGCAAATCCGGCCCGCAAACCGCCACTCTAACTAAGAAGCCGGCTAAATGGACACGCGAAGGAATTTGCGCCTGACCGGCTTGATGTTTAAGAAACCTGAAGCACCGTTTGAACGAGATTGAACCCGAGAGGCCCCTATGCAGGCATCAGCAACCGAGACTTCGACCCTCCTGCCGGACATGAAGGTGTCCGTGCGACAGGTCTTCGGCATCGACTCGGATCTGGAGGTGCCGGCCTTTTCGCAATCGGACGAGCATGTGCCGGATCTCGACCCGGATTATCTCTTCGACCGCGAGACGACCCTCGCCATTCTGGCGGGCTTCGCGCGCAACCGCCGCGTCATGATCACCGGCTATCACGGCACGGGTAAGTCGACCCATATCGAGCAGGTCGCCGCGCGCCTCAACTGGCCGTGCGTGCGCGTCAACCTCGACAGCCACGTCTCGCGTATCGATCTCGTCGGTAAGGACGCCATCGTGCTGCAGGACGGCAAGCAGGTCACCGCCTTCCAGGACGGCATTCTCCCCTGGGCGCTGCAGCACAACGTGGCGCTGGTGTTCGACGAGTACGACGCGGGCCGTCCGGACGTGATGTTCGTGATCCAGCGCGTGCTGGAGCAATCGGGCAAGCTCACGCTTCTCGACCAGAAGCGCGTGATCAAGCCGCATCCCGCCTTCCGCCTGTTCGCGACCGCCAACACGGTGGGCCTTGGCGACACGTCGGGCCTCTATCACGGCACGCAGCAGATCAACCAGGGCCAGATGGACCGCTGGTCCATCGTCACCACACTCAACTACCTGCCGCACGACAAGGAAGTGGACATCGTCCTCTCCAAGGCGAAGCACTACCAGAACGGCGACGAGGGCCGCGACATCGTCAACAAGATGGTGCGCGTGGCGGATCTCACCCGCAGCGCCTTCATGAACGGCGATCTCTCCACCGTCATGAGCCCGCGCACGGTCATCACCTGGGCCGAGAACGCCGAGATCTTCGGCGACACGGGCTTCGCCTTCCGCGTCACCTTCCTCAACAAGTGCGACGAACTGGAACGCGCGCTCGTCGCGGAGTTCTACCAGCGCTGCTTCGGCAAGGATCTGCCGGAGAGCGCGGTGAATATCGCGTTGTCGTAGCCATCGGACGTCATCCTGGGCGCATCGCAGATGCGATCCGGGATCGTTTGACGGTTCACTGGTATAAGCGATCCCGGCTCTGCGCTTCGCTTCGGCCGGGATGACGGATTGAAGGTCGTCATGTCCATCTCGAACCGCAAGCCAGGTGAGAAGAAGGAAGCGCCGGCGGAGCCGCTGAAGCGCTCCATCGCCGCTTGCATGAAGGCGATTGCGCGCAAGCAGGATCTCGAGGTCACCTTCGCCTCCGACCGTCCCGCGCTCATGGGCGACAAGGCGCGTCTACCCGAGCCGCCGCGCAAGCTTTCCTCTCACGATGTGGCGATCCTGCGCGGGCAGGCGGATTCGATGGCGCTGAAGCTCGCCTGTCATGATGCCGCTCTCCATCGCCGCCTCGCGCCGGAAGGCCAGGCGGCGCGTGCGGTTTTCGATGCTGTCGAGCAGGCGCGCGTGGAATCCATCGGCTCGCGCCGCATGAGGGGCGTTGCCTCCAACATCACCGCGATGCTGGACGACCGTTATCATCGCGGCGGCAAGTTTGAGGACATCACCGACCGCGCGGACGCGCCGCTGGAAGATGCCGTCGCCCTCATGGTGCGCGAGCGCCTGACCGGTGAAAAGCCGCCGGTTGCCGCTGCCCGGATCGTCGATCTCTGGCGCGATTTCATCGAGGACCGCGCGGGCGCGGATCTCGACGGCTTGCTCAAGCGCATCGAGAACCAGCGCGACTTCGCGCGCGGCGTCCGCGATCTTCTTTCCTCTCTCGACATGGGCGATGAATCCTCCGCTGAGGCGGACGAGGATGAGAACGACGAGGAAAACGAGTCCGAGCAGGAGCAGCAGGAAGGCGAGGGCGAAAGCGAGCAGCAGGCTCAAGGCGACCGCGCCGAAACCGAAGTGAGCGAGGATTCCACGGACGACGTCGAGGACGGCACGCAGGAGGACGCGGAAGGCTCCTCCGACGAATGGCCGGACGAGATGGACGAGGCCGATGCGGAGGATGCGGGCGAAGCCTGGCGTCCGCCGTCCTCCCGCTCCAACGAGCCGCGCGGACCCGACTACAAGGCCTTCACGCATAAGTTCGATGAGGTCGTCCACGCCGAGGATCTCTGCGATGCCGACGAGCTGACGCGGCTTCGCGCTTATCTCGACAAGCAGCTCGCGAACCTGCAGGGCGTGGTGGGGCGTCTCGCCAACCGTTTGCAGCGGCGTCTCCTCGCGCAGCAGAACCGCGCGTGGGAATTCGACCTCGAAGAGGGAATGCTCGATCCGGTGCGCCTGCCGCGCATCATCATGGACCCGTTCCAGCCGCTGTCCTTCAAGCACGAGCAGGATACGAATTTCCGCGACACGGTGGTGACGCTGCTGATCGACAATTCCGGCTCGATGCGCGGACGCCCGATCACGGTTGCGGCGACCTGCGCCGATATTCTCGCGCGCACGCTGGAACGCTGCGGCGTGAAGGCCGAGATTCTGGGCTTCACCACCCGCGCCTGGAAGGGCGGCCAGTCGCGCGAGCAATGGCTGCAGAGCGGCAAGCCCGCCAATCCCGGCCGTCTCAACGATCTGCGCCACATCATCTATAAATCCGCCGATGCACCGTGGCGGCGCGCGCGCAAAAATCTCGGGCTGATGATGCGCGAGGGTCTCCTGAAGGAGAACATCGACGGCGAGGCTCTCGATTGGGCGCATAAGCGCCTGCTCGCGCGGCCCGAGCAGCGGCGCATCCTGATGGTGATTTCCGACGGCGCGCCGGTGGATGACTCCACGCTCTCCGTCAATCCCGGCAACTATCTCGAGCGGCATCTGCGCCATGTCATCGAGGAGATCGAAACCCGCTCGCCGGTCGAGCTCATCGCCATCGGCATTGGGCATGACGTGACGCGCTATTACCGCCGCGCCGTCACCATCGTCGATGCGGAGGAACTCGGCGGCGTGATGACGGAAAAGCTCGCCGAACTCTTCGAAGAGACGCCGCCGACGATGGCGCGCGCTCCGCGCCGCCGCCTGCATGCCTAAAGCGGCCACACCGCAACGGGTGCGCGCATGAAGCTCTCGCGGCGCGGCTTTCTTCTCGGCGGCGGCAGCGCCCTTGCCTCGGCGGCGCTGGTCGATAGAACGCTCGCACGGCCAAAGCCCGCAAACGGCGCCACGTCGCTCGTTGTGGAAGCAACGCGGATCGAGCACTTCTCCGTCACCGAGCCGGCACGGCAACGCTTCGGCGCGCTCACCTTCCGCTCCGGCCTCGATCTTCGCTCGCCCGATCCGAGTTTCGGCGGGTTCTCCGGCCTGTGGCGTTCGGCGGACGGACAGCGCCTCGTCTCCATCGCCGACAATGCGCAATGGCTGAGCGCGCGGATCGAGACGCAGGCTGGCAAGCTCGCGGGGCTCACAGACGCAATGCTCGCGCCCGTGCTCAACGAGCAGGGCAAGCCGCTGGCGAGAACCCGCTACTACGATACGGAGAGCCTCGCGCTCGGCGACGGCGTCGCGTTCATCGGCATCGAGCGAAAACATGCCGTGATGCGGTTCGATTGGGCCGCGAGTGGCATCAACGCGCGTGGACGGCTCCTGAACCTGCCGCGTGAATTGAACGAGGCGGTCTCCGATCTGCCACATAACAGCGGCCTTGAGGCCATCGGCATCGCGCCGCCCCGCTCGTCTCTGGCGGGGGCGCTCGTCGCGGTGTCGGAGCGCTCGCACGATGGTGAGGATGCGCCGACGTCGGGCTTCATCCTGAGCGGTCCGCAACGCGGGCTGTTCAAGGTCCTGCGCTCACAGGGCTACGCCGTCAGCGACCTGAACTTTCTGCCCGACGGGGACATGCTCCTCCTTGAGCGCAAGGTCTCTCTCCTGGAAGGCTTCGGCATCCGCCTGCGGCAGGTGAAAGCCGCGGCGATCCGGCCCGGTGCGCTCGTGGACGGCGCGGTTCTGTTCGAGAGCGAGCCCTCCCATCAGGTCGACAATCTGGAGGGCCTCGCGCTTCATCAGGAGGCAGGCCGCACCATCGTGACCCTGATCTCGGACAACAACTTCAGCCGCTTCCAGCGTACCCTGCTGCTCGAATTCGCCCTCGACGCCGATCCCCGCCAATCTGCTTGAAGCAAGGGCACTTGCCGCTTTTCTCGCCAAGGCGATGCCCGTTTCGTGCGCGCCGCTTGCTTGCTGACGCGCAATCGGCAAACCTAAGCTCATCCCAGATGCGTTCCGGGGATCGAGCGGCAAGCGATTGCCCATTTAGAAGGCGGCTGGCAGGTCGTGGCGACAAGGGCGATTTTCGACGAAATGAACGGCCTCAACGGCGAGGGTCGCGCGGCCTACAAGGTGTTGCGGGAATGGCTCGGCACCGTGCCGCCCGACCTTCTCGAACGCCGCAGCGAGGAAGCGGAGCTTTTGTTCCGCAAGGTCGGCATCACCTTCGCGGTCTATGGCAATGCGGAGGCGGAGGAGCGGCTGATCCCCTTCGACATCATTCCGCGCATTCTCTCGGCGCGTGAATGGGCGAGGCTCTCTCGCGGTCTCGAACAGCGTGTTTCGGCGCTCAACCAGTTCTTGAAGGACATCTACGGCCCGCGCGAGATTCTGCGCGCCGGCATCGTACCGCCGGAACTCGTCTATCAAAATCCCTATTACCGGCCGCAGATGAACGGCCTGAACCTGCGCGGCGGCGTCTATGTGCAGGTGGCGGGCGTCGACATCGTGCGCGTGGACGATGAGGATTTCTACGTTCTCGAGGACAACCTGCGCACGCCCTCCGGCGTCTCCTACATGCTGGAGAACCGGGAGGTGATGCTGCGCCTGTTCCCGGAACTCATGTCGATGCAGCGCATCCTGCCCATCGAGAACTATGCCAACGATCTTCTCGCAACGTTGAAGTCCGTTGCGGGGCGCAGCGACTCGCGCACGCCGACGGTGGTGCTGCTGACGCCCGGCTCCTTCAACAGTGCCTATTATGAACACAGCTTCCTCGCGGACCGTATGGGCGTTGAGCTTGTCGAGGGGCGCGATCTCTTCGTGCGCGACGAGGTCGTCTACATGCGCACCACCGAAGGGCCGAAGCGCGTCGATGTAATCTACAGCCGCATCGATGACGAGTATCTCGATCCGCTGGTGTTCCGTCCCGATTCCGCGCTCGGCGTTCCGGGTCTCATCGCAGCCTACCGCGCGGGCAACATCGCCATCGCCAACGCGCCGGGAACGGGTGTCGCCGACGACAAGGCGCTCTACAGCTACGTGCCCGACATCGTGCGCTTCTATACGGGCGAAGAGCCGATCCTCAAGAACGTCCCCACATGGCGCTGCCGCGAGCCGGAGGCTTTGGCTTACGTGCTCGACAACCTTCACGAGCTGGTGGTGAAGGAGGTCAACGGATCGGGCGGCTACGGCATGCTCGTCGGGCCGCACGCCACCAAGGATGCGCGCGAACAATTCCGCGCCCGCGTTCTGGCGCGGCCCGATAATTACATCGCGCAGCCGACTCTCGCGCTCTCGACGAGCCCGATCTTCACGCAGAACGGCCTTGCGCCGCGGCATGTGGACCTGCGGCCCTTCGTGCTGACGGGCAGCGACAAGGTGCGGCTGGTGCCGGGCGGTCTGACGCGGGTCGCGCTGACGGAAGGCTCGCTCGTCGTCAATTCGAGCCAGGGCGGCGGCACGAAGGATACGTGGGTGTTGAGCGAATGATGAACGCGAGCGAGCGGAGGCGTCCTTGCTGAGCCGTGACGCCGACAGCCTGTATTGGCTCTCCCGCTATGTGGAGCGCGCGGAGAACACCGCGCGCGTTCTCGATGTCGCCTACCGCATGGCTTCCATGCCCATCGCCTATAACGAGGCGCACACCAACGAGTGGGAATCGGCGCTCGTCACCGCGGGCGCCATCGACCAGTTCAGGACCGTTTACGACGAGGTTACGCCGGAGCGGGTGATCGAGTTTCTCGCGTTCTCCGATGCGAACCCGTCGAGCATCCAGCGCTGTTTCGATACCGCGCGGCAGAACGCGCGTTCAGTGCGCGGCTCGCTCACCTCCGAGATGTGGGAGGCGATCAATTCCGCCTGGCTCGACCTTCGCCGCTTCAAGGCCGAGAAGGTGCAGGTGGAAAACCTGCCGACCTTCCTCAACCTCGTGAAGGAAACCTCGCTGCGCTACGACGGCTCGGCCATGCGCACCATGTTGCGCAACGATGCCTACTGGTTCTCGCGGCTCGGCGTCTATATCGAGCGCGCCGACAACACCGCGCGCGTTCTCGACGTGAAGTACCATGTGCTGTTGCCGCAGGATGCGGAGGTCGGCGGCGGCATCGATTATTACCAATGGGCCGCGATCCTGCGCTCCGTCTCGGCACTGGTGAGCTATCAGTGGGTCTATCACCAGAACCTGCGACCCTGGCTGGTGGCGGATCTCCTGATCCTGCGGGAGGAGATGCCCCGTTCGCTTGCCGCGTGCTACGCGGCCCTCTCGCGGCATCTTGACGATATCGGCCACCGCTATGGAACGTCAGGCCCCTCGCAGCGCCTCGCCCGCGCCTCTCATGCGCGCCTCGCGAACCAGACAATCGAGGATATCTTCCAACACGGGTTGCATGAGTTCCTTCAGGAGTTCATAGCCGAAAACAACAAGCTCGGCCTCGCCATCACGAATCAATATCTCGGTTGACCCATGCGCATCCGGATCCAGCACGAGACGACGTACCGCTACGCGGCGCCGGTCAAGTCGGCGATCCAGCTCCTGCGCCTCACGCCCCGCAGCCATGAGGGGCAGACCATCCTGCACTGGGCCATCGATTCCGACCACGATTCGCGCCTCGTCCGGCGGGAGGACTGGTATGGCAACATCATGCACAGCCTCTATGCGGAAGGGCCCGTCGAGCAGATTTCGTTGCGGGTCGTCGGCGAGGTTGAGACCACCGATGTCGCCGGCGTCATCCGCGGCAGCGCCGAGCGGTTCCCGCCGGCGTTCTATCTTCGCGAGACGCCGCTGACGGCGGGCGACGCCGCGATCTACGATTTCGCGGCGAGGGTTGCCGGGGCCCTGCAAAACCCGCTCGACAAGGCTCATGCCCTGATGGGCGCATTGAACGAACGCCTGCGCTTCGATGTGGAGGCCACCCACGCGGCGACGACGGCGACGGAGGCATTCGCCGCCGGTCACGGGGTGTGCCAGGACTTCACCCACGTCTTCCTCGCGGCGATGCGGCGGCTTGGCATCCCGGCGCGCTATGTCGCAGGCTACCTCCACAAGCCGGACGAGCCGGTGCAGGAGGCAGGCCACGCCTGGGCGGAGGCCTATATCGAGGGTCTCGGTTGGGTGAGCTTCGATGCGGCGAATGCGGTTTCCGTCACCGAGCATTATGTGCGCGTCGCCATCGGCCTCGATTCGACCGAGGCCGCGCCGGTGCGCGGCACTTATTACGGCTTGTCGAGAGAGGACCTCGCCGTATCCTTGAGAATTGAAAGCGCACGGCAGGCGCAAGCATGAGCCCGCAGCCGCAGCCGGGCCAGAGAGCCCCCGGAGGAACGCCCGTGACCTATTGCGTCGGTATCCTGGTGAAGGACGGCCTCGTGATGATCGCCGACACGCGCACCAATGCGGGCGTCGACAACATCGCCACCTTCCGCAAGCTGCACCTTTTCGAGGTTCCGGGAGAGCGTGTCATCACGCTCGCGACAGCGGGCAATCTTTCGGCGAGCCAGACGGTGCTATCGCTGCTCACAGAGGGCATCGAGGATCCCGAGACGGGGCGGACCGAGACGCTTTTGTCCGCCTCGAGCATGTTCAAGGCGGCGCAACTCGTCGGTTCTGCGATCCGGCAGGTTTATGCGCGCGATGGCATCGAGATGGAAAAGCACGGCATGACGTTCGACGTCACCATGCTGCTCGGTGGGCAGATCGGCCAGCATCCGATGCGGCTCTACCAGATCTATTCCGCCGGCAATGCCATCGAGGCGACGCTCGACACGCCGTTCCTGCAGATCGGCGAACCGAAATACGGCAAGCCCATTCTCGACCGCGCGATCGCGCACGATACCGATTTGATCGAAGCCCTGAAGCTCGGCCTCATCTCGATGGATTCGACGCTGAAGTCGAATCTCGGCGTCGGCCTGCCCATCGACATCGTCGTGGCGCGGCGCGATGCGCTCAAAGCCGGCGTCAAATACCGCATTCAGGACGACGAGCCTTACTTTCGCGACTTGCGCGAGCGCTGGTCGGCGGCTTTGCGCGCCGCGCACCAGGCGATTCCCCACCCGCCTTACGCGGACGGGGCTTTTTAGGCCTCGCGGCGCTGGATCGTCAGCGGGCGCATGAAGCGCAGCATAGCACCATAGGGGATGATCGAGAGTGCCGAGAGGGTGAGCTTGACGCCGTAATCGGCGATGGCGAGCGTCACCCACGGCAGCGCCAGGCATTCGTCGGGGATGCCGACGCGGCTCAGCACATCGCTGATGGTCGCATCCGTGCCCGGGATCGCGTCGCAATAGAACGCAATCGAGAAGAAGAGCATCGTGTCCACCGCCGCAGAAATGGTGGAGGAGGCGAAGGGCGGCAGCCACCAGGCCCGGTCGCGCAGACGCGAGAAGATCGAAATGTCGAGAAGCTGCGCCGTCAGGAAGGCGGTGCCCGACGCGATGGCGATGCGCGGCGTCGCCAGGATGACCGAGAGCACGACGGCCAGGATGAAGCCCACATAGACCACCCGGCGGGCGCCCTTGGGTCCAAATCGGCGGTTCGCCAGTTCCGTCACCAGGAACGAGAAGGGATAGGTGAAAGCGCCCCAGGTGAAATAGTCCTCGAGGCCGAAGGCATGGAACGGGTACTGGACGAGGATGTTCGAGGCCAGCACCACAACGGTCATGGCGGCGAGCGCGATGGCGAAGTCACGGCGGTCCAGAGCGGTCATCAGCATCCATTCCTAGATCAAAACGCAAAACGGGCGGCCCTTACAGCCGCCCGCTTTACGAAAATTCCTGGCAGAATCGAGATCAGTTCGCGGCAGCGAGCTTCTTCTCGATCTCGCGCTTGATCGTGCGGGCGTTGTCCGACAGCTCGTCATTCTTCGCCTTGGCGAGGAAGCTGTCGAGGCCGCCGCGATGCTCGACCGAGCGCAGGGCGTTCGCGGAGACGCGCAGGCGCACGGAGCGCTGCAGGGTTTCCGACTGCAGGGTGACGTTGCAGAGGTTCGGGAGGAACTTCCGCTTGGTCTTACGGTTCGAGTGGCTCACCAGGTGGCCGCTCAGGACGGCCTTACCGGTCAGTTCGCAACGGCGCGACATGGTACTATCCTATCGTCTCATAGGGGCCACGGCTTGGTTTTTCACGGGTTTGCTGAACGCAGATCCCGCGGCGCCGGACACCGAAAGTCTGTGAAGGTGCGAGGCTATAGGCTGAAAACCGGCCCCGCGTCAACAATCGCTGTCGCCAGCGTGCAATTTTTGTAACATCGTGGTCACGATTTATTCCGATTTTAGTGCGATCACCCTTAACGGACTGGACTTTCCATTCGAGCCCTCAACGAGATCCTCCCCAAGAGCCCCGCGATGCGTCTCCCTCTTTTTGCCCTCTTGAGCCTGGCTTTCGCCGGAATCGGCGCGGCCCAGGCGCAGACCCTCAAGGCGGATTACGATGTGAGTCTCGCCGGCCTCTCGCTTGGCACGGCGGATCTTTCCTCCACCTTCGAGGGCCCAAAATACACGATGCAGCTCGGCGTGAAGCTGACCGGCCTCGCCAAAATGCTGACCGGTGGCAAGGGCGCGGGCACCGCTTCCGGGGCCATCGCCGGGGCGATTCCGCAGCCGGCGGCCTTCGCCGTTACCTCGCGGGCGTCCGGGGATCAGCGCACGGTGCGCATGGGGCTCACCGCCGGCACCGTCGCCGCCGTCGAGATCGTGCCGCCCATCGACGAGAAGCCCGACCGGGTGCCGGTCAAGGAGGCGGATAAGAAAAGCGTGGTCGATCCGATCAGCGCGCTTCTCATGCCGGCCCTGGCTTCCGGCAGCCTGACCGATCCCGCCAATTGCAACCGCATCATCCCGGTTTTCGACGGGGCAGCCCGGTTCAACGTGGTCCTGACCTATGGCGAGACCAAGGAGATCGACAAGCCCGGCTACAAGGGGCCGGTTCTCGTCTGCAACGCCCGCTATGTCGCCATTTCCGGCCACAGGGCCCTGCGCCCCTCGACCAAGTTCATGGAAGACAACAAGGACATGTCGGTCTGGCTGATGCCGCTGGAGGGACCGCGCCTGCTCGTTCCGGTCAAGATCGCGGTGCGCACGATGATCGGCATGAGCGTCGTGGAGGCCACCAATCTCTCCCTGGGCGGGGAGGGGAAAGTGGTGCCCGTCTCCAACAGGCCCGTTCAGGCCGGGGCGGTGCGATAACCTTCGCGATGGCAAAGAGGCGCTGGCATTCCCATATGGGGAAGGGCCGCCTCATTCTTCGCAAAAGCGGAAACCGCTTGGCTGAAAAGGCGCGCGGTTCCTGTTATGACGCATGATCCTGCGGGGAGGGGCGACAGCCGTCTCGCCGGGCCATGCCAGGGGATCCAGCCAGTTGAAGGGATCCGGTTAGCTTGAACCATAACGTTTTCCCGAAACCCCGTGGTGAGTCCGCGGCCCGCCGCTCGCTGCCGCCGCAGTTCCGTGCGCGGGGCGTCACGGCTGTGCTCGGCCCGACCAATACCGGCAAGACCCACCTCGCCATCGAGCGCATGCTGGCCCATGAGAGCGGCATGATCGGCCTGCCGCTGCGCCTCCTCGCCCGCGAGGTCTATGGCCGCGTGGTGGAGAAGGTGGGGGCGCACAACGTCGCTCTCGTGACCGGCGAGGAGAAGATCAAGCCCGACAAGCCGCGCTACTGGATCTCCACCGTCGAGGCGATGCCGCGCGATCTCGACCTCGCCTTCGTTGCCATCGACGAAATCCAGCTCGCCGCCGATCTCGACCGGGGCCATGTGTTCACCGACCGCCTGCTGAACCAGCGGGGCCGGGAGGAAACGCTGCTCATCGGCTCCAACACCATGCGGCCTTTGATCGAAGCGCTGATTCCCAACGTTCACGTGGTCACCCGCCCGCGCCTGTCGCAGCTTACCTTCTCGGGAGAGAAGAAGGTGTCGCGCCTGCCGCGCCGGTCCGCCATTGTCGCCTTCTCGGCGGAGGAAGTTTACGCCATCGCGGAACTGCTGCGCCGCCAGACCGGGGGCGCGGCGGTGGTGCTCGGCGCGCTGTCGCCCCGCACGCGCAATGCGCAGGTGGAGCTCTTTCAGTCCGGGGACGTGGACTATCTCGTCGCCACCGATGCGGTCGGCATGGGCCTCAACCTCGATGTGGACCATGTCGCCTTCGCCTCGGACAAGAAGTATGACGGGTTCCGCTTCCGCAAGCTTTACCATTCCGAACTCGCCCAGATCGCCGGACGGGCCGGGCGTCACATGCGCGATGGCACCTTCGGCACGGCGGGGCGCTGCCCGCCTTTCGATGCGGAAACCGTCGAGGCGCTGGAAAACCACACCTTCGATCCGGTCCGCCTGCTGCAATGGCGCAATCCCGATCTCGATTTCCGCTCGCTGGAGCGCCTGCGCAACACTCTGGCCGAACAGCCCCGGGAGTACGGCCTCGCCCGCGCCCCCATGGGGGAGGACGTCGCGGCCCTGGAATTGCTGGTGCGGGACGAGGATATCCAGGCCTTCGCCCGCTCCCAAAAAGCGGTCGAGCGGCTCTGGCAGGTGTGCCAAGTACCTGATTATCGGAAGGTTTCCCCACAAACTCATGCGGATCTCGTCGGCCAGATCTACCGGTTCCTGATGAAGGACGGCGCGGTGCCGGAAGACTGGTTTTCCCGGCATCTTTTGGCCCTCGACCGCATGGATGGGGACATCGACACCCTCTCCAACCGCATCGCGCAGGTCCGTACCTGGACCTTCGTGGCGAACCGTCCGGACTGGTTGAGGGACCCGGAGCATTGGCAGGGTGTTGCGCGTCGGGTAGAGGACAAGTTATCGGACGCGCTCCATGAGAGGCTCGCCCAGCGCTTTGTCGACAGGCGCACGAGCGTGCTCATGCGGCGGTTAAGAGAGAATGCGATGTTAGAGGCCCAAATCACGACTTCCGGCGATGTGACCGTCGAAGGTCAGCACATCGGTCACCTGCACGGCTTCCAGTTCGTGCCGGACCCCCAGGCCGACACGGCGGAAGTTAAAACCCTGCGCAATGCGGCCGGCAAGGCTCTGGCTGGGGAAATCGAAGCCCGGGCCGACCGGTTCGCGGAAGCGCCGGACACGACGCTCGTTTTGTCCAACGACGGCACGGTACGCTGGATGGGCGACCCCGTGGCGAAGATCGAGGCGGGCGACAAGCTGTTCGACCCGCGCCTGCGTGTTCTCGCCGACGAACACCTGACGGGCTCTGCCCGCGACAAGGTGGACGCCCGGCTGCGCGCCTGGCTCAAGGCCTACATCGTGCGCCTGCTCGGGCCTGCGATCCAGCTCGAGGAAACGGCAGAGCTGCAGGGCCTTGCCCGCGGCATCGCCTTCCAGATCGCCGAGGCGCTCGGCGTTCTGGAGCGCGCCAAGGTGCTGAACGACGTCCGCAGCCTCGACCAGGACGCGCGCGGCGCGCTGCGCAAGGCGGGCGTGCGCTTCGGCGCTTACCATCTTTATCTTCCCGCCCTCCTCAAGCCCGCGCCGCGCACGCTCGCGGCCCAGCTCTGGGCGCTGCAGAACGGCGGGCTCGATCAGAAGGGCATCGACGAGATCGCGCATCTCGCCCAGTCCGGACGCACCTCGATTCCGGTCGACACCGAGATCGCCGCCGGTCTCTATCGCGCCGCCGGTTTCCGCGTGTGCGGCGGGCGGGCCGTGCGCGTCGACATTCTGGAGCGTCTGGCGGATCTCATCCGTCCTGCCATCGCGTACCGTCCCGGCGTCACCCCCGGTGAGCCCCCGGCAGGGGCCGCTGATGGCGAAACCTTCGTGCCGACCGTCGCCATGACCTCTCTCGTCGGCTGCGCCGGCGACGATTTCGCGACGATCCTGAAATCCCTCGGCTATGTGATGGAGCGCCGCCCCGGCCCCGCCATCACCGTGCCGCTGATCGAAGCGCCGAAGGAAGTGGTTCCGGCCACGCCCGCAGCCGAGGGTGAAGCCGCCGAGACCACCGCGGCTACCGTGGAAGAGACCGTCGAGCCCACGCCGGAGGCTCCAGCGCCGGAAGCGGTGGTGGAACCTGTGGCCGAGGCTCCTGTCGCGGAAGCGGCTCTCGCCGAGGGCGCTGCGGAAGGCGAGGTTTCGGTCGAGCCGGTCCTGCTTGAGGTGTGGCGCCAGCATCGCCGTCATCACGAGGGCGGGCATGCCCGTCATGGGCGTGGACGTCCCGAGCGCGGCCAGCAGCAGGAGCGCGGCGAGCGCCGTCCCCGTCACGGGCAAGGTGAGCGTCCCCAGGGCGAGCGTCCTCAAGGGGAGCGCCCGCAAGGCGAGCGCCGCCACGACCGCCGTCCCGACCAGCGTCGCGACGGTGAGGGTGGGCGTCCGCAGAACAGGCCTCCGCGCGGCCCGAACCGCACGGATGAGCGCCGCGCGCCGCGCTTCGAGCAGCCTCGCCGCGAGAAGCAGCCGGATCCGGATTCACCCTTCGCCAAGCTCATGGCCCTCAAGGCCCAGCTTGAGGATACCAAGAAGTAGGGGTATCCCGGCATGCGCGAGGATCGGCAGCGACTGGACAAGTGGCTGTGGTTCGCGCGCTTCGCGAAAACAAGGACGCTCGCGGCCAAGCTCGTCGCGAGCGGCTTCGTTAGGGTGGACGGCCAGCGCACGGACAATCCGGCCAAGGCCATTGCGGTGGGAGACGTCATCACCATCGCGCTCGCCCATGCCACCTTGATCCTCCGCGTCGAGGCGCTCGGCACGCGCCGCGGCCCTGCGGCGGAAGCAAGGCAGCTCTACGCGGACCTGAACGGCGACACCGGGGCGCTTGTCAGCGGCGACGACAGGGGCTAGAGCGGCGCTGTCCGTCTCACGGTTTGCGTCATTAAAGCCCGAAGGATCGCCCATGCCCTACGTCGTCACCGAAAATTGCATCAAGTGCAAATACATGGACTGCGTGGAAGTGTGTCCGGTCGATTGCTTCTACGAGGGTGAGAACATGCTCGTCATCCACCCGGACGAGTGCATCGATTGCGGCGTTTGCGAGCCGGAATGCCCCGCCGAGGCGATCAAGCCCGATATGGAGCCGGGCCTTGAGCAGTGGCTGAAGCTGAACGCCGACATGGCCAAGAGCTGGCCCAACATCACCCAGAAGAAGGACGCCCCGGCGGACGCCAAGGAGTTCGACGGCGTGCCCGGCAAGTTAGAGAAGTACTTCACCCCCAATCCAGGTGAGGGCGACTAAAGGTCGATCCTGCCTTCCTTGGGGCACGATCAACCTGACGATTTCTTTGGTTGCTGCATGATCCGGGGTGCGCTCCCGTTCTGATCGTGCCTTGCGCAAGCTAAACCATATTCGAAGCTTCTCCCGCTTCTCACTGAAATATTTTTGCTTTTTGGCGCAAACTGTGATAGGGTTTGCAAATGCCGTCGCTTGCGCCTGACGTGCAGCTATCCTCCGCGAAAGTAGCGGTCCAAGAATATGAAAGATGATGCACGACCGATGAAGGAAGATAGCATCGGCTATCTGGGGTCATCCGGTATGGGCGCGTTCTAGTTACTGGCCGATCAGGGAGACGAGCGGGACATTCCGTCACGCCGTCAACAATGTTGTTCTCGGGACCCTGCCCGTGGAATGAAAGCTCTTCCGCAAGGACAGAGCCATGCAAGGAGGCCTCTCTCGCATGTCGACCGCCAAGAAGTCTGCCCAGCGCCTGGGTTTTAAGACCGGTGAAGCGATTGTCTATCCGGCTCACGGCGTTGGCCGCATCACGGCCATCGAAGAGCAGGAAATCGCGGGTTTCAAGCTGGAACTCTTCGTGGTCTCCTTCGACAAGGACAAGATGGTCCTGCGCGTTCCCACCGCGAAGGCCACGTCCGTCGGCATGCGTAAACTGGCCGATGCGGCCCTGGTGCAGAAGGCTCTCGACGTTCTGACCGGCCGTGCCCGCGTGAAGCGCACCATGTGGTCGCGCCGCGCCCAGGAATACGAAGCGAAGATCAATTCGGGCGATCTTATCGCCGTCGCCGAGGTCGTTCGCGATCTCTACCGCTCCGAGGCCCAGCCCGAGCAGTCCTACAGCGAGCGTCAGCTTTACGAATCCGCCCTCGACCGCGTCGTGCGCGAGATCGCAGCGGTGAACAAGATCACCGATACGGAAGCGCTCAAGCTCATCGAGCAGAGCCTCGCCAAGTCGCCCCGCCGCGCGCCCAAGGGCGCCGAGGCCGAGGCGGAAGAAGGGGAAGATATGCAGGAAGAGGCCGCATAAGGCTCTCATCCCTGTCGCTTTTTGCAAAAACCCGGCTTCGCGCCGGGTTTTTCTTTGCCGAAAAAGCCTGCAAAAGCTTGCCTTTCGGCCGTTCGATTCTACTTTTCTCGACCTTGACGGTTTTGGACTGAACTTTTTCCCGTCTCGCTCGTTTCCCTCCTGCGCAAGGGAGGACGAGGATGGGAGAAATCTCAGGGGTTCGTCGCAAGTTTGTCCGTGCCGCCATGAACGCTCCGTTCCTCGAACGCGAGGAAGAGCATCTTCTGGCGGTCCGCTGGAAGGAGGAGCGCGACGAGAATGCGCTCCACCAACTGACTTCCGCCCATATGCGGCTGGTCATCGCCGTTGCCGCCCGCTTCCGCCATTACGGTTTGCCGATGGCCGATCTCGTGCAAGAAGGGCATGTCGGGCTTCTGGAAGCCGCCGCCCGGTTCGAGCCGGAACGCGAGGTGCGCTTCTCGACCTACGCCACCTGGTGGATCAGGGCTTCGGTGCAGGACTACATCCTCAGGAACTGGTCCATCGTCCGGGGCGGAACGAGCTCCGCGCAAAAGGCCCTTTTCTTCAACCTCCGCCGCCTGCGTGCGCGCCTCACCCGCAACGGCGACGAGCGCATCTCCGCCGAAGTGCATGTGAAGATCGCCGAGGCTATCGGCGTTTCAACCGCCGATGTCGCCTTGATGGACGCGCGCTTGTCCGCGCCGGACGCTTCGCTCAACGCCCCGGTTCTCGATGTCGATCCCGGTAATTCCGCCGAGCGGATGGAGTTCCTTGTCGATACGAGCCCGCTCCCTGACGAGAGCGTCGGCGAGGTCATCGACGGCGAGCGCCGCGTGCGCTGGCTGCGGCAAGCGCTGAAGGTCCTCAACGAGCGTGAGCTGCGCATCCTTCAGGCGCGGCGTCTCGATGACGAGCAGGTGACGCTGGAATTCCTTGGCGATAGGCTCGGGATCTCGAAGGAGCGCGTCCGCCAGATCGAGAACCGCGCCTTGGAGAAGCTCAAACGCGCGCTCCTCGAAAAGCACCCGATGGCGCACGGCGCTTTCGTCTGACAATAAAGCGGGCTTCGCTGAAGCCCGCTAATCCACCACGATCTTGTAGCTCTCGCCGCCCTTCAGCGGTCCGCTCCGGTCGAGGCCGTTGAGCAGGGTGAATCGCTCGAGCGGACGCTCGCTCACGGGCATGCGGGCCGAGAGCGTTTCAGCCGTGTCCCCATCCCTAGCCGTGATGACCTTGAGGTGGAACGGCTGCACGCTGCGCGCCTCGTCAGCCTGGACGTGGCGCACGGTGGCGAGGGTCTGCCGGAACGTGCCGTCGAGATCTCCCGAGCCAGCTTTCGCCGCCATGATGAGGCGGTAGGTGGTGGTGCCGATCCGAATGGCGGAGAGGCGGAAATTCCACTCCTTGCCGCGTGAGAGCGCGGTCGCCACGGGGAGCCCGTTGATGGTGGCGGTTTCCATGCTGCCGGGCTCGATACTGTCGCTCCAGGTGGAGCGCAGAACCTCTTCCAGACTCTGGCCGTTCGGCGTCTCGGCGGCATCGAAGAGAAGGCGGCGCGCCCCGTCCACTGAGGCACCGAGGACCGCCTGCGAGGTGTTTTCCAGGGTGAAGCCGATGGGAGCCTCGAATGAGACGCCGAGGCGGGCATGGATGAAGGCGCGCCCGCGCACCACGCCATCCGCCGGGTCGTCCCCATAGGCGAGCCCGTCGATGGCGGCGAGATAGCGCGCCTTGTCCGCCTCGCCGATGCCGGGCGCGCTCGCACGCCGCGCGGCCTGCTGGGCCTGAGAGATCCGCTCGGACGTTGCCGGATGAGTGGAGCCGAGTTCCGTGCCATTGCCGCGTCCCGCATCGGCATTGGTGGCCGAGCGGCCAAGCGCGGTGAGAAGCCGCGGCGCGCCGAATGGGTCGAAGCCGGCACGGGCGAGAACCTTCACGCCCGCCTGATCGGCTTCCAGTTCCTGCGCGCGGGAGAAGCTCGCCAGCGTCATGCGGGACTGGTCGCGCACCACAGCAGCCTCGGCGGCGTTGTTCAGCACGTTCTCGGTAACGCGGGTGATGAGGGACGAGCGCGCCTGCAATTCGTTGCGCTGGGAGGCGTGGCGCAAGGTGACGTGGGCAATCTCGTGCGAGAGCACCGCCGCGATCTCGGAGGTGTCGTTGGCGAGCGCCAGAAGCCCGCGGGTCACGTAGAGCCTGCCGCTCGGCAGCGCGAAGGCGTTGGCCACGGGGGAATTGAGAATAGTGACCTGAAAGGTCTCGCTCGGCCGGTCCGAGGCCTGGACCAGGCGGTTCACGATGTCAGTCAGAAGCTGGTGGGCCGCCGGGGATCGGATTTCGCCGCCGAAGGCCTCGACAAGCTTGGCGTGATCCCGGTCGGCTTGGCTTTCAGCCACGGTGCGCGGTGCGGTCGGGGGCAGGGAAATGGTGGAGGCGCTGTTGGATGTGGAGCAACCGGCAAGCCCCGCTGTCGTCAGCAGGAGCCCGAGGGTCAGACCGATCTTGATGCGCCGCGTTCCGTTCATGCCGTTCAGTATCGTGGGCCTTCGTCCGTGATCAACTCGATGGTTTCTGGCGTGGAGACGGTCAGCGCAGTGCCCTGCCAGTCCTCCAGGATGCCTCTCGCCCGAATCCGGCTTCCCTTCAAGGCTTTTGCCGTCAGTCCGGCCTCGGCCATCGAAGCCCAGACCTTCTTCGGGATGATGATAGTGAAATCCTCGGTCCAGGTTCCTCCGAAATTGAGATAGGTTTGCTGCTGCCGCTCGCCAACACTTCTAACCCGCCCTTCCACGAGGACGAAAGTGCCTGTTTTTTCGCGCAGGCGTTCTATTTCCAGCGCGTCCACCGGCTTATAGCGGTCTCCGGCCCAGAGACCAAGACCGCGCTCGCGGGCGGCTTTTTCGAGGGCAAGAAGCTGGGGCTGGCAAAAGGGCGTCGCGCCGCCGGGTTCCGTGAGGGCGAGCCCCGCCGCGACGAGCCCCTGCGACAAGTCGGACGGCGGGTCGCCGCCTCGGGTGAGGGCGATCGCGGCGGGAACGCGCGCCCACCGGTCGCTGTCTCCAAGGGCGCGCACGATCACCGGCTGTCCAATACGCTCCCGCAGCCACGCCAGCGCGCTCTCGCGCAAGGAAGCCTCATCTGGCAGCCGGATGCCCGGCAGGCGCACGAGCGCGCCGGAGGAAAGCTGGAGATCACCGTGCCGCGAAAGACCGGAGACCACATCCGCCCGCTCCTCCCCCTGACAGGCGGGAGCAGCGGCGGGCAGCCCCCGCGCACCGGTCGGGCCAAGGCTCAAAGCCACGGCAAAGCCCATGAGAATTCCGCGCATCATCGCCCGCAGGCTATCTGAAGGCGCCGCCCCATTTCAACGCTGCATTCGGGCCCGGTTCATCACAGGCGCGGCGGCGTCCCCCATTTACCGGGGCGGCTTTTGTGTTTACTCATCCCGCTCACGCGGTCCCGTAGCTCAGCAGGACAGAGCAGCGGTTTCCTAAACCGAAGGTCGGAAGTTCGAGTCTTCCCGGGATCGCCAAGGGTTTTGAGGTTGCGCGCCGGGTGGCGACGAGGCGCGGTTTCTTTTGTGTCGTGGGACTGAGCGATCTGCCGAAACCTGCCCACCATTCCAATTCCCGCCGCGTTAGAACTGCACCTCCGGCAGGAGATAATCGGGAACGAATGGGCAGGGTGCGCCGTCGCACCTGCGCCGATACGGCCGCAATAAAACTAGTTACTTAACGAGAGACGCCGCAGCGGAAGGCGTGGCATGTGGCCCTCCTATACCGGAGAGGGCTATATGACCGTCATCAGCACATCTGTCATCAAAACTGGCGTCGAAAATGCCGTCACATTAAATTACGGCGGATTTGCTTTTATCGGCTCTGGCATAACAGTCGCGGCTGAAAACGGTG
The DNA here is from genome assembly GCF_003290125.1 of Microvirga flavescens. Lineage (GTDB taxonomy): Bacteria > Pseudomonadota > Alphaproteobacteria > Rhizobiales > Beijerinckiaceae > Microvirga > Microvirga flavescens. Next base: position 234,673 of record NZ_QMKH01000001.1, on the reverse strand, counting down.
TCGGAGTTTTTAGCGCTGCCGGCGGCGTAGAACTGCACTCATATGGCAACATCATTGGCGGCGGCGGAATCACCCTAGAAAAGGGTGGAAATTCTATTCGCCTTGGTGAGACCAGTGTCCTTCATGCGTTTGGCGATGCCATTGCTATGGGTGGGCCAACGACTCCTGACAACTCTGTGATCAACTACGGCATTATCGAAGCCGGCTCCACCGCAATTCATCTGTATGGGCCAGGAAACACCATTACGAATTATGGGCGGATTATAGGTGAACGTGGAATTCATATCCGGAACGAGGGCGCTTTCGATCGCCCCAACAAATTTTGGAACCGGGGGACACTCGAAGTCTATAACGCGGGCTCGGCCAATTCGGAGGCGTATTTTGGCTCGCCGGCAGATGACACAGTGATTAACGATGGCGTCATACGCGGGCGCGTGGTGATGGCGGGCGGGCAAAATTTTTATGATGGTCGCAATGGAAGCGTGGAAGGTGTGATCGCTTGCAGTGGTTATGACACGATTTATGGTGGGGCACAGTCAGAGACCGTCAACGTCTCTTACGGCACCAGCTACGTGAACGGGAACGGCGGACAGGATACCATCCAACTTGGCTTTGAATGGTGGGGCAGCCAGACTGAGACAACGTTAGATCTCAGGATCACAACAAGTCAAAACACGGCCTATGGAAAAAGCACGATACTAAATTTCGAGAATATTCAGTCGTTCGGATCTGCTGACAAACTCACCGGCAACGAGACGTCAAATATGATCTCCTCCGGCGCCGGTGCTGACACGCTGGACGGCTGGTATGGTGACGATACGCTGGATGGTGGGGACGGGTTGGACACCGCCCTGTTCTCCGACGCTGTCGGTGCCCGTGTCGACCTGACCAAGCAGGGACAAGCGCAGAACACCAACTACGGCCTCGACACGCTCTACAGCATCGAGAACCTGGAGGGCGGCTCTGGCGCGGATTGGTTCCGCGGTGATGACAAGGCCAACGTGCTCACCGGGAATGGCGGCAACGACACCCTCGACGGCGGCGCGGGCAACGACACGCTCGAGGGCGGTACCGGCACCAACACTGCCGTATTCTCCGGCTCGGCCGATCAATCGAGCGTGACCAACAACGGTGACGGCACATTTACTGTCACAGGTCCCGACGGCATCGATTTGATGCGCGACATCCGCCTGCTGCAGTTCACCAACACGACAGTGGCCCTGTGGAACACGGCTCCCACATCCCTTGGCCTGTCCACGACCGTCGTGGCCGAGGATGCGCTCGCCGGCATCGTGGCAAGTCTATCGGCGAGCGATGCCGACGGCGACGCCCTCAGCTACAGCCTCGTCTCCGACGGGCCATTCCGGATCGACGGCAACAACCTCGTCCTCACCGGTGCCCTCGACTTCGAGACTACGGCCAGCCACAGCCTCACCGTCGTGGCTAAGGACGCCTATGGCGGCCAGACCAGCCAGTCCTTCACGATTGAGGTCGCAGACGTGGTCGAGATGACCCCGTTCATCCTCACCGGCACGGCTGGCGACGACCGACTCGAGGGCGAGGCCGGCAACGACATGCTCAAGGGTCTTTCCGGCAACGATGTGCTTCTGGGTGAGGCGGGTAACGACATGCTCTATGGCGGGGCGGGCAGGGACACGCTCACGGGCGGCGTCGGCCAGGACGTGTTCGTGTTCGACACCAGGCTCTCGAAGTCATCGAGCGCGAACAGGGCCAACCAGGACACGATCACCGACTTCAGCGTCAAGGACGACACGATCCATCTCGCCAGGAGCGCGTTCACCAAGCTGGCCAAGAAGGGCGTGCTGAAGGCGGGCGAGTTCCATGCCGGCGCGAAGGCGCACGATCACGACGACCGGATCCTCTACGACAAGAAGACGGGGGCGCTGTCCTACGATGCGGACGGATCCGGAGCGCAGGCCCAGATCCAGATCGCAACCCTCTCCAAGAACCTCAAGATGACCTACAGGGACTTCTTCGTGGTTTGACAGACTTGGCAAGGCTCATGGGGAACCGGAGCCTCTGAGGCTGCGTCTGCTAGGCGTGGCCGCGAGGCGCGGTTGCCGGGCGGTTACGAGGTGGGAAAAGCGCTGATTGTTCGGCGCTTAAACATGAGTTCTCAACTAACTCTCCGCCTTTAAGGTTTGAGAGATTCGAAGTCTCTCCTTCCCAGGCAACGAAGCCGGTGTCCTCGTCTAGATGACAAAGAAATCCTTGTAGGTGAGCTTGAGATTTTTGGAGAGCACCGCGATCTGGATCTGAGCGGATGAACCAGTGCCATCGGCGTCGTAGTAGAGCGCGCCGGTTTTCTTGTTGTAGATGATGTGATCCGAGTCATCCTGCGCCTTCGTGCCGACATAGAATTCGCCCGCCTTCAGCACGCCCTTCTTCGACAGCTTGGTGAACACGCTCTTGGTCAGCTGGATTGTATCATCGGCCACAGAGAAATCCGTGATCCGATCGATATTGGTGCGCCGGTCCGCCTTGGTATCGAACACGAACACGTCCTGGCCTGAGCCTCCGGTGAGCGTATCGTGGCCCGCTCCGCCAAAGAGTTTGTCATTGCCGGCCTCACCAAGAAGCGTGTCATTGCCGCCCAGCCCCCGGAGGACGTCGTTACCCGCCTCACCCTGCAAGTTGTCGGCGCCAGCGGCGCCAATCAGCGTGAAGGCTGTCGTCTCCACCACATTGCCAACCTCGATCGTAAAGCTCCGAGAAACCTGCCCGCCGTAGGCATCTTCGGCCACCACGGTCAGGTTGTGGCTGGAGCGGGTCTCGTAGTCGAGGGAACCGGTGAGAACGAGGCTGTTGCCGTCGAGGCGGAACGGGCCGTCGGAGACGAGGCTGTAGGTCAGCGCATCACCATCGGCATCGAAGGCTGACAGGCGCGCTACGATCGTGTCGGACAGCGCATCCTCCGGAACCACATTCGTCGAGAGCCCCAATGCCGTGGGGGCGGCATTCCATAGCGCGACGGTGGTATCCGAGAACTGCAGCAGGCGAATGTCACGCAGTAGATCGGCGCCATCGGGACCGGTCACGGTCCAGGTGCCATCACCGTTGTTGGTCACAGTCGATTGGTTCGGGGATCCTGAAAACGCGGCCGTGTTGACGCCGGTACCCCCGTCGAGCGTGTCATCACCCTCGCCACCGATGAGGGTGTCGTTGCCACCGTTCCCAGTGAGCCGATTGGCCCCGCCATCGCCACGAAACCAGTCCGCGCCGGAACCGCCCTCCAAGTTGTCGATACGGTAAAATACATCAATGCCGTAGCCGGTGTCCTGCCCTTGGCCCTGCCTTGTCAGATCTGCCCGCGCACTAACAGAGCTCGAGAACATCAAAGTATCACTGCTGGATGCACCAATAATTGTGTCACTCCCAAACCCTGCATCAATTTTATTTTGACCGACAGCGTTAGTGAGCTGGAGCCAATTCGCCTGATCTGTACCAAAAATGGCGCTGTTGCCCGTCGTAGAAACGGACACGTTTTCAAAGCCGATTAATGTTTTTGTTCCGATGCCGGTCTGTTGTGGGCCGATTTCCCGCAGATCCAATCGAACATCGTTCGTCCCTGCGTAGAGACTTGCGGTATCGATGCCACCGGCTGCATTGATGAAGTCGTCACCGAGATTGATAATGAACTGTTCGTCAGCGTCAGTTGTCCAAATTTCGTTTTTGCCGTTTCCAAGGAATATCCGAAAATTGGTAAGCGTTCCGGAGCGGCTGTCAAAGATATTGCTACCGTCTCCAAGCCGTACCTCGCCATTGATCGTGCCGGTGTTTGTAAACTTCGAATAAACGCCCGAAATATCGATGGCCCCTGATATGATTCCCGCATTTGAAGCGAAAATGAGCGAGTCTTCTTCCGTCGAAGCCAGTCTTACGGCCGTTCCAACGTGCGCATATACACTCCCGCTATTGCTGAAGATAATGTCGCCAGTGATATCGATGCCATTGTTCCATCCTTCAATGCTCCCATCGTTGGTGATTTTATGGGTTCGATCACCGAACGATCCGGACAGAATTTTAATGGCTGCAGAGGATCCGAAAAGGACACCGCCTGCGCCGATATGGATCGAGCCAGGACCTGCTGGTGAGTAAAGCCCGTATTGCCCGCCAGAGACACTTCCGAAAATAACGGCCGAAAGGCTGCCCGCACTCTTAATACCGTTTGCAAGAGACCCGTTCGCTGAAAGCGATCCTAGCCGTTCGACAACAACGACTTCGCCTCCTGCGACCTCCAATGCGTGGGCCTGGCTGTCGGTTTGAGTTGGTTGGACGGAGGATATGATTTTCGTCACTCTGAGCGTCTCCAGTTTTGTCGGAGCAGACTCGCACACCTTCCCTTGCGTTGGCTCTTGGTGAACAACTAGCTTTTTTTGCGCCCGGATCAGCGCAGGGTGCGCCGGCGCACCTTCGGCTTATTATCTTTGCGCGCGTCGGATGCGCGAAAGCTTAGCGAGATCCGATCCGCTTCGTCTTTTCAGTTCTTCAACCTGTTTTCGCACCTGACGTCGATCGAGAACATCATGCTCGCGATACGCGTCAAGAACGTGCCGTGCGATCAGGCCGAGGCGCGGGCCCGCGAGCTGCTCCAACTGGTCAGTCCTTCAGATAAAGCCGATGTGATGTCGGGAATGCTGTCGGGCGGGCAGAAACAGCGGATTGCGATTGCCCGAACGCTGGCGATGGATCCTTCGGTGATCCTTTCCGATGAGGTGGACCAGAGGCGGCTTCGATCCCGTTCAGGGAAATATCGCCTCCTTGGTTACTCGCCGAGCAACGGGGCGCGGCGAGTCTCGTTCGTGATGTCGATCTCGCCGATTTTTTCCGCGAGCGAGCTACCGCCCACGAAGACTTGAATGGCGCCGCGTTCGATGAGGTAGGTTCCGTCATCGAGATGGAAGCCGAGGCGGTCGACGGGGACATGCAGCGTGACGCGTCGGCTTTCGCCGGCTTCGAGCGAGACTTTCTCGAAAGACTTCAATTCTCGCAAAGGACGGCTGCGGCTCGCCACGGGGTCGCGCATGTAAAGCTGCACCACTTCCTTGCCGGCGCGGTGGCCGGTGTTCGTCACGGTCACGCTGACTTCCAGCGTTTCATCGGCGGTCAGGCGCGCGTTGGCGATGTGCGCATTGGAATAGGTGAAGTTGCTGTAGCCGAGGCCCCAGCCGAACGGGAAGAGCGGCGTGATCTCCTCGTCGAGATAGCTGAGCGTGAAGCGGTTGTTGGGCAGAGGTGGGCGGCCCGTTGGCAACCGGTTGTAGTAGAGCGGCAATTGCCCGCCCGCGCGCGGCCAGCTCAGGGGGAGCTTTCCGCTCGGGTTTACGTCGCCGAAAAGCGCGTCGGCCACCGCCGTGCCGCCTTCCGTGCCCGGATACCAGGCCATGAGGATCGCGGAGAGATTTTCAGCCAGCGAGTTGAGTTCAAGCGGGCGGCCCGCGACCAGCACCAGCACAACGGGCTTGCCTGTGGCGATGAGAGCCTTCAGCGCGTCCTCCTGCTTGCCGGTGAGGGCCATGCGCGTGCGGGAGGCGGCTTCGCCAGAGAGGTCCTGCGGCTCGCCGAAGACCGCGATGACGAGATCGGACGCGCGGGCCGCCTCGAGCGCCTCGGGAAGGTGGTCAATGGTCCGGCAGAAGAGATCGCAGGTGGGAGCGTGGCGAACCTCCACGCCCGCTTTGGCGGCGCGGGTGCGGATGCCGTCGAGAAGGCTGACACTGTCCTGCGCGTGGCCTCGGGCGGCGTGAGGGCCGAGCTGATCGCGCGGCGCATTGGCGAGGGGGCCGACGACGGCGATGGAGCGGATGCCGGCGCCGACCGGCAATGTCTCATTGCGGTTCTTGAGGAGAACGAGCGTTTCCGCCGCGACGTCGCGGGCGGCCTTGCGCGATTCCAGAGAGGGGAAGGCGGCGTCCGTGTGGCTCGGGTCAGCGTCCGGGCGGTCGAACAGGCCGAGCCGCATCTTCGTGCGCAGCACGCGCCGCACCGCCTCGTTCACCACCGCCTCCGGCACGCGGCCCGCGCGCACTTCCGTGGGTAGGTGCGAGACGTAGAGTTCGCCCATCATGTCCATATCGACGCCCGCGAGAATGGCCTTGCGCGCGGCCTCCGCGCCATCCGCCGCGATGCCATGGCCAACGAGTTCGGCGATGCCGCTCCAATCCGAGGTCACGAAACCGCGAAAGCCCCATTGCCGGCGCAACACGTCGGTCTGAAGCCAGCCACTCGCCGTGGCGGGCGAGCCGTTGAGAGCGTTGAAGGCCGCCATCACGCTTTCCGTTCCCGCCTCCACGGCGGCGCGGAAGGACGGCAGATAGATGTCGTACATCTCGGCGCGCGGGATGAAGGTGGTGTCATAGTCGCGCCCACCCTGCGGCGCGCCATAGCCCGCGAAATGCTTGACCGTCGTGGCGAGCCCGCCCTCATGAAAGCCTTTGACGCGAGCGGCTGTCAGGACCGCGCCGAGATATGGGTCTTCCCCGAAGCCTTCGACGATGCGGCCCCAGCGGCTATCCCGCGAAAGATCCGCCATCGGCGCGAAGGTCCATTGCAAGCCGACATGAGAGGCCTCCCGCGCGGCCCAGACAGACGCAAGCCTTGACAACTCAGGATTGAAAGAAGCCGCTTCTCCAAGCGGAACGGGAAATTGGGTCCTGAAGCCATGCAGGATGTCGAGGCCGAAGATGGCCGGGATCTTCAGGCGCGATTCCCGCGCGAGCCTTTGCGCCCGTGCGATTTCCTCAGCACTGTTGAAGTTGAGAAATGCGCCGATGCCGCCTTTTGCAATATTATCCCAATTAAGCGGAGGTCCGTGGGAGATAAGATTGAGCTGTCCCACCTTCTCTTCGAGCGTCATGCGCGATAAAAGGTCATCAATGCGATGCTCTAAATTATCTTGCGCGCGCGCGGCCGGGGCTGAAGACACGACCACGAGAAGGCCCAGGGTCCGAAAGAGGCTCGTCAGGTTCAATGCAGGGCAAATTCGCAAAACGAACTCCTACGGAAAGGTTAGCGCCGGGGCCATGACGTCCTGCGCGATGCCAGACCAAGGGGCTCCTTGGTGCCGGATAGCTCTTGGCGTCCGGGGCCTGCCACGTCAATGCCTTTGCTCGAACGGTAACTGATGAGCCGACAGCCTCATTCTCTCAAGACCTCTTTCGCGGCCTCCAGCTGCGTGCTGATCCTTGGGGGGCTTGTGGTCGCCGGTTTCGCTTTCGTGAAGGGCGAGTATTTCCTGGCGGCGGCGAGCGCTGCCGTGTTCCTTCTCGCCGCGATTGTGGCGCAGGTGTCCGCCAGAGGGCAGGCCGGTGACTCCGTTGCCGCCTCGGGGGAGGAGAAGCCCCAGCCGCCCGTCGAGTCTCCCTGGCCGGAGCGCGCTCACGCCGTGTCTCACATCGGCGTTGCGGGTTGGCGTTCCTCGCTCACCGGGCCGGCGAAGCAAAATCGGGACACCGATGAGAAAATCGAGCGCATGCGCGTCGTGCAGAAGCTCGATGCGGTCAATCGTCTGCGCGGCGGCGTCGCGCACGATCTGAACAACAAGCTGATGATCATCAGCGCGAACGTGGATGCTGTCGCCAAGCAGATCAAGGATCAGCCGACGCTGCAGAGAAAACTGCTCTCCGCTCTCGTCGCTTCCGATCAGGCCGCCGCATTGATCTCTAAGGTTCTGACCTTCACGCGGCGCAACGACCCGGAAGTGCAGTACGTGGATGTGGCGAAGCAGATCGGCTCCGTCGCTATGCTGCTCGGACGCTCGTTCCGTAGCAGCGGCGTCGATGTGCGGTGTTCGATGGTCGACAAGCTCTGGCCGGTGCGGGTCGATCCGCAGGAGCTGGAGGCGACCATCGTGCATCTCGGCGTTTATATCCGCGATGCGATGCCCAATGGCGCGACAGTTACCATCGAGGCCGCGAACAGGTCTCTCGAAAGGGGCGCTCTGGCCAATGCCGACCTGTTCGGCGACTGCGTGCAGGTCACGATCCACGGCACGCAGCCGAGCCTGCCGGTGGAAGATGCGGGGGGCATCGTCGATCCTCTGTTGATGTCGTTCGAAGCGCATGATGCGTCGGGCGATCCGGGGCTCGATCAGGTGCTTGCCTTCGTGCGCGAAAGCGGCGGCGCGGTCGAGATCGGGCAACTCGTCGAAGGTTCGATCTCCGCCTTCCTGTACCTGCCTCGCGCAGAGCTGCCTGCGCGCATCGGCGCACATGACGGGTCGGACGAAGCGATTGCTGACGATGGAAAGATTTCGGCGGACATTCTCGTCGTCGACGACGAGCTGGAAGTTGCGCTCGCGCTGCAGAGCATGCTCGAGGAATCCGGGTATGCCGTGCGTATCGCCACCGGCGTCGATGAGGCCGTGGCCAAGCTCAACCGGAACAAGCCGGACCTCATCATCGCGGATGTGACCATGCCGGGCCCGATGGATGGCGTGACGTTCGCGCGGGAAATCAGGCAGGCTCATCCGGACCTGCCTGTGGTGCTGTTGACCGGCAACACGGTCGTTCCCGAAGAGTGGAGCGAATTCACGCTGCTGCACAAGCCGATTGTCAGTGGCGATCTCGACGCCGCGATCCAGCGCCATCTTCCGCGCCCGAACGACGGCAAGATCGTGCCGTTGTTCCAGGCCTGACACCCGCCGGCTGTCATTTCCGACAAAGAGGGTGGCTTTATTCCCACGTTTCGCGCTAGAAGCGCGAAACCATGACCACGATAGACAATAACGATAAACGCCAAGCTTGGTTGTCGGAACTTAAAGCCACCCTTTCCTTGAGTTGGCCTCTGGTTCTGACGAACGTTGCGCAAAATGCCCTCATGACGTCCGACGTCATCCTGATGGGATGGCTCGGATCGGATGCGCTGGCAGCAGGCGCGCTGGGGACCAATCTGTACTTCGCCGTGCTGATCTTCGGCATCGGCCTGATGAGCGCGACATCCCCGCTCATCGCGGAGGAGCTTGGGCGCAAGCGCCATTCCGTGCGCGATGTGCGCCGCACGGTGCGCCAGGGCCTGTGGTGCGCGGTGACGGTGGCCATTCCGATCTGGTGTGTGGCGTGGAATGCGGAGCGCATCTTGCTCGCCATGGGACAGGAGGCCGTTCTCGCGAAAACGGCGGGCGATTATGTCCGCGCGCTGCAATGGAGCCTTCTGCCTTTCCTGTTCTATCTGGTCTTGCGCTCCTTCCTCGCCGCGCTGGAGCGACCGGGCTGGGCGCTGGTGATCGGCATCATTGCAGTGCCGCTCAATCTCGGCGCGGCTTATTGCCTGATGTTCGGCAAGTTCGGCCTGCCGAACTTCGGTCTTATCGGCGCGGGGCTCGGCACGGTGTTTTCCAGCACCTTCATGTTCGTCGCGCTCGCGCTGGTGATCTCGTTCGATCGCAAGCTCCGGCGCTATCACCTCTTCGGGCGCTTCTGGCGCGCCGATTGGCCGCGTTATCGCACGCTATGGCGCATCGGCGTTCCCATCGGCCTGACGGTGGCGTTCGAGGTGACGATCTTCAACGCAGCGGCGCTGCTGATGGGCCGCATTGGAGCGAATGAACTCGCCGCCCACGCCATCGCCCTGCAGATCGCCTCGTTCTGCTTCATGGTGCCTTTCGGTTTCGGGCAGGCTGTGACCGTGCGCGTCGGGCGTGCCTTTGGTGCGCAGGATGAGGCAGGCATTACCCGTGCGGGGTGGACCGCCTTTGCTCTCGGCGTCGGCTTCATGGTCTTCACGGCCTCGCTGATGCTGTTCGTGCCGCACCTGCTCATCGGCGCGTTTCTCGATCTCAGCGACCCGAAGAACACGCCTGTGGTGGAGTTCGCTGTCTCCTTCCTGGTCTTCGCTGCGCTTTTCCAATTGGCGGACGGCGCTCAGGCCGTGGGTGGGGGCATGCTGCGCGGGCTGCAGGACACCAAGGTACCGATGTTCTACGCCGGGTTCGGCTATTGGGGCGTCGGGTTGCCGCTGGGTGTCGCTCTGGCGTTCGGCCTTGGTTTTAAGGGGGCCGGAATTTGGATCGGACTCGCAGCGGGGCTGGCGGTGGTGGCCGCCCTCATGCTGTGGCGCTGGCTGCGCCGCGACAAGCTTGGCCTAACGATCGCGCCGGGCTGACAGTCCTAAAAGCCGCATCGCAACGCTTTTACAAAGGAGCGCAGGGTCCCCCTTGCGCTCCTTTTCGCATGTCGCTGGCCCGTCATGGAGCCGCGTATGGGTTGCTTTGTTCCGGTTTCCGCAACCCGTGCGAGTAACATTTCGTTACGGTATGTTACAGGTAAAAGCTATATAATATTGTACCCTTGCGAACCTTCACAGGTAGAAACTAGGCTTTTGCTCAAGCTTAGCCATATAAAGCAAGAACCGTTCCAACGCAGAAAGTAGCTTAGCGGGTCTTATTCTCGCCTCTTTGCGCCACATTTTCCCCGGCCAAGCCAACGTAATAGGGGAGATGAATTGTGAAGAACATCCTCGTTCGCGCGCCTATTCTTGTCGCGTTCCTTAGTGTTGCTGCTTGTAACGCTACGACAGCTGAAGTAACGGGATCGATCAGAAAGCCGGTCGGTCCGGAAATACAACGGGGCGGTGCGTCCTGGTACGGCCCGGGCTTCCACGGACGTCGCACGGCCAGCGGTGAATCCTTCAACGCGAACGCCATGACGGCAGCACATCGTACCTTGCCCTTCGGAACGCGAGTCCGGGTGGTGAACGAAAAAACCGGGCAATCCGTCGTCGTGAGAGTGAACGACCGCGGGCCCTTCATACGGGGCCGGATCATCGATCTCGCGAGGGGGCCCGCGCAGGCCCTCGGCGTGACCGCGACCGGCACCGCCTATGTGTCCCTGCACAGGGTCGATACGGTTCAAGACTAACGCTCTTTGCTTGGAGGTGTGCAGGCGAAGAAACAGAATGGGAGGCGCCTCAACCTTCCGTTTCGCGGATTAGGCGCTTCTTAAGGTCTTCTGGCGATCCTTGGTCTCGATTCGGGACCAAGGGTTGCTTAGATGGAAACGACATCTCTCCAGCAGACGAACGTCATCCGCTTTCCGGGCGCGCGCTCGTCGGCTTCTCCACGGCGCGATCAGAAAAGCTTCATGGATGCGGTCTACATGGCCGGCTCCCTGCCCATCGCGGCGGAGGACCGGGCGACCAAGGCCATGGCGACCCGGCTGAACATTTTCGGCTTCGTGACGATCGATGAAGTGCTGGACGACGGCTCTGCGCGCCGCCTGCGGGCGTCGGAAGCCTTTCAAGGCTCCACGGAGCGTCCCTGGCGCGTGTCGCGGCCCTCATCCCGCCCTTATGCCGAGATGCTGAAGGCCTGAAGTAACGCGCCCTGCAGCGGCGCGGATCTTTCGGCGGGGCGGTATCCCCTTCGCCGTGTCGCGCCCTAGGATCTTGGCATGCATCTGGTCCAGATCCTGCTGCCCATGACAGATCCTGCAGGCCATCGCTTTTCCGGTGAGGCCTATGGCCGGGTGCGCACGGAGCTTGCCGGCCGCTTCGGCGGTGTGACGAGCTTCACCCGCGCGCGGCTCGACGGAGCCCGGCGGGAAAACGGGCATCCGGGCCACGGCGATGTGGCGGTGTTCGAAATCATGACCCGCGACATCGATCATACCTGGTGGGAAGACTATCGCGCCGAGCTCGAACGGCGGTTCGAGCAGGAGGCCATCGTCGTGCGGGCGCTCAAGGTGGAGATGCTGTGAGCATAAACGCCCATGTCAAAGCCGCTGATCGTCTCCATTCCGCACAATCTCGGCAAGGATGAAGCCGCCCGCCGCCTGCAAAGCGGCCTGACGCGGCTCGAGACGGAATTCAGCGAGGCGATTGCCTCCCTCAAGCACGAATGGAACGGCGACCGCATGAACTTTCACCTCGGTCTTATGGGCCAGTATGTGGAAGGGCTTGTGGACGTGATGCCGGATCAGGTGCGGATCGAGGTGCAATTGCCCTGGTTACTCTCGCTCATCGCCGAGAAGGCAAAGAGCTTCATTCGCAAGCAGGGAACCCTGATGCTGGAGAAGAAATAAGAGCCTCGTCGAAGGCTCCTCTGACGGTGGCGTTAAAATAAAGCCATCTTCTCCCGCCCTTAAAGCTCGACCGGACAACGGACCTTCCTCCACGGAGGAAGATTTTCGGGCAAAACGCCCTCCAACAGCATCCGCTTGCGCGTTGCCGCCCCCATGGTGACGTTTTCGAAAGTGATTCGCGGGCAAATAGCGCGAATCGAGAAGAGGCCGATTGAATGAAAAATCCGAAGCAGTGGCGCGTTTTGGCCATGGCCGTGGCCCTGAGCCTTGGCTTTTCCGGCCTCGTGGAGGCTCAGCCGCAAGCGCCGGCCAAGCCTGCGCCGCAGGCTCCCGTGGCGGCCCCGGCTGCCCCCGCTGCCGCTGTGCCAGCCTCTGCCGCGCCTGCCGTTGCCGCTCCGGCTCCCGAGACACCGGCCATTCCGCTGTCGAACGAGACCAAGGCCGCCCGCGCCAAGCTCGATGGCTTCAAGGCCGATCTCGATCAGAAGGAAGCCAGCCTGCAGGGTCGCCCGCTCTCGAGCACCGAGCTGCAATCCTTGCGCGACACCCTTGAGCCCCTCAGCGCGAAGATCCGCGCGATCATCGACGAGCAAGCCCCGAAGCTCGAAGCGAGCCGTGCGCGCCTCACGCAGCTTGGCCCGAAGCCGAAGGAGGGTCAGCCCGAGGAAAGCGCTGACGTCGCGAAGGACCGCAGCGAGCGCGAAGCTGCCGTTGCCGAACTCGATGAGACCCAGCGCCTCGCACGCGCTCTTCTCGTGCAGGCCGATCAGATCGGAACGCAGGTCGTCGACCGGCGACGCGCCTCCTTCACTCGTGCGTTGTTCGAGCAGGGCAACGGCGTGTTGAGTCCCAGTCTCTGGATGGATGTGCTGCAGGCGATCCCGCGCGAATTGCGTGTGCAGCGTGTCACCGTGACTGACACGCTGGAGCACTTCAAGCGCAACGCGACCTTCGCCACGCTCTTCTTCCTCGGCCTTTCCATTGGCATCGCCGTCGCGCTTTACGGCGCGCGCCGTTCCATCGCGCCGCGTCTTTCAAGGCGCGATCCGGCGATCGAAGATCCGAGCCGCCGCAGCCGCCTCCTCGCCGCCGTGGTCACGCTCGTTCTCGGAGCCGTGCCCGCGGTTGCCGGAAGCTGGATTGTGTGGATCGCGTTCGATTCCGCGGACCTCTTTCCGCCGCGCCTCGAACGGGTCGTCGCGGCGCTCCTTCAAGGCCTTGCCTTCGTCGCCTTCGTCCGCGCCTTGATCGACGCCATTCTCTCGCCGGATCACGCTGCCTGGCGGCTGATCACGGTGAGCAACGTCGCGGCGACGCGGATCATGCGGTTCGGCGTGTTGCTTGCCTCCGTTATTGTGACGGGCAAGGTTCTCGAAGCCTTCAACCAGGCTATCGCGGCGGTGCTGCCGATCACGGTTCTTACGCGTTCCCTCTTCGCGCTGGCTGCAGCGTTGGTTCTCGCGGAGCTGCTGCGCCGGTTCGCGACGCGAGATGCGAGCGACGAGAATTGCCTCGGCCCTTATGTGGCGAACGAGGTGGATGTCAGCGGGCCGTTGCGCACCTTCGGCTGGGCTGTCGATGTCGCCGTCATCTTCAGCGTCATCTCAGGGTATGTGGCGCTCGCTTCCTTCCTCGTCGATCAGGTGATGTGGATTTCCATCCTCGTCGCGCTGCTCATTCTCGGCATCATGCTGGCGGATGAATTCATCGGCGGCTCGCTGACCAGCGACAGCAGGTTCACGACGACGTTGCAGGCCAACACGGGCCTTCGCCGCCGCTCCATCGAGCAGATCGGCGTTCTCGCGACCGGAGCGGCGCGTCTTGCCCTTATCCTGCTCGCGCTGCTGCTGGCGCTAGCGCCGTGGGGCATCGAATCGACGGATGTTCTCGGCTCCGTACGCGCCGCCTTCTTCGGCTTCAGTGTCGGCGACATGACGATTTCGATCTCCTCGATGCTGATCGCCGCGCTTCTGTTCGGCGTCGGTTTCACCGTGACGCGGCTGATCCAGCGTTGGCTCGACAACACCTTCCTTCCGGCGACGGATCTCGATTCTGGCCTGCGAAACTCCATCCGCACGGCGGCGGGTTATGTCGGCATCATCGTCTCAGGCGTCGTCTGCTTCACCTATCTGGGGCTCAGCCTGGAGCGTTTGACGCTCGTTGCCGGTGCGCTGTCGGTCGGTATCGGTTTCGGCCTGCAATCCATCGTCAACAACTTCATCTCCGGCCTGATCCTTCTGTGGGAACGTCCGATCCGCGTCGGCGATCTCGTGGTCGTCGGCGATGGCGAGGGCTATGTGCGGCGCATCAACGTGCGCTCGACTGAAATCCAGACCGGCGACCGCTCGACGCTCATCGTGCCGAACTCCAACCTCATTTCCGGCGTCGTGCGCAACCGTGTGCGCAACGACCGCATGGGGCGCGTTCTCGTGTCTGTGCCTGTGCCGCGCGCGACGGACCCCGATCTCGTGGCCGACATCATGCGCAAGGCCGCACTCGCCCACCGCGAGGTGATGAGCGAGCCCGCCCCGCGCGTGCTGTTCAAGAAAGTGACGGAAAACACCATCGACTTCGACCTCGTCTGCTTTGTCGATGAAATCGACACCGCCGGCCGGGTGGCGAGCGACCTTTATTTCGAAATCTTCCGTGCGCTACGCAAGGCAGGAGCTGAGGTTGCAGCCCCATCGCCCGCCGCTATTGCGGAGGAAGAGGAACCCGAAAAGAAGAGCGAGCCCGCGCCGAGCGAGGATCCGCTTTCCATGCTCAAGGACAACGCCCCGTGATGACCCGCCTTTCCATCCCCGTCATCGTCGCGCTTCTGCTTTCCGCCTGCGCGGCCCCACGCCCTGCAAATCAGGTCCCGAGCTTCTACCGCTCGATGGCGAGCGCGAATGCCGTCATCGATTCGGCAACCGCTGCGGACATGTTCAGTTCGTACCGCCGCAACAAGAGGCTTGGCGCTCTCACCGTCGATCCGGAATTGACCGCCATCGCGGAAGCGGAGGCCGATGCGATGGCCGGCAGCGACAAACCCGCTTCCGCCGATGCAGTGAAGGCGCGCCTTGCGGCAGCCGGTTTCATCGCGCCCGCCGCCAATCTCTCGGCGGGGTATCATACCCTCGCGGAGGCGTTCTCCGGATGGCGTGAGAGCGCGCAGCATGACCGCGTTCTGCTCGATCCGCGCGCGACCCGCATGGGCATCGCCACGGCCTACACGCCGAACTCGAAATACAAGGTCTACTGGGTTCTCGTGGTCGCATCCGGCAAGCGCTGAGGTCGCAAAGGCTTGCCGGGTCTCTTCGGGAGCTTAGCTCTGTAGTACAATGCGCGCGAAGGCCGCATTGTGGCTTGGCCGTGGAATGCTGATGGGTAGGTGATCCCGCATGTGGCTGATCCGTCTTTATGTGCGCGTCCTCGGCCAACTCGGTTCGGATCTGAAAATCGGAGCCGTTCTCGCCCTCGCCAACGTGGCGCTGGCAATCTCCGCCTTCGCCGAGCCGATCCTGTTCGGGCGCATCATCGACGTTCTGACGCAGGCGCAGAGCACGGGTGGGCGACCCGTGACCTTCGGCGTTTTGACGCCGCTCATCGTCGCCTGGGTCGGTTTTGCCTTCTTCGCCATCGCGGCGGGCGTGCTCGTCGCGCTCTACGCCGACCGCCTGTCTCATCGCCGCAGGCTCGCGGTGATGGCGGATTATTTCGAGCATGTGCTCGAACTGCCGCTCGCTTTCCACACGTCCACCCATTCGGGACGCGTGTTGAAGGTCATGCTCGACGGTTCGAGCGGCATGGCGTGGCTCTGGCTCGGCTTCTTTCGCGAGCATTGCGCGGCGCTGGTGGCGCTCGTGGTGCTCATGCCGCTGACGGTGTTCCTGAACTGGCGTCTTGGCCTTCTTCTTCTGGCGCTCGTCGTGGTCTTCGCCGTTCTCACAACGATCGTGTTGCGCAAGACCGAGAGCCTTCAGGGGCGGGTGGAGCGCTTTCATTCGACGCTTGCCGAACGCGCCTCCGACGCCCTCGGCAACGTGCCGGTGATCCAGTCCTTCACGCGCATCGAGGCGGAATCGCGGGCACTTGGCCATATCATCGAGCAACTGCTGAAAGCGCAGAACCCGGTCCTCTCCTGGTGGGCCATCGCCTCCGTCGCCTCGCGGGCCTCCGCGACGATCACCATCACCGCGATCTTCATCGTCGGTACGGGGCTGCATCTTGCCGGGCTCGCCACCATCGGCGAGATCGTGATGTTCATGAGCATCGCCAACATGCTCATCGGGCGGCTCGAGCAGGCAGTGAACTTCGTCAATCAGCTCTTCATGCAGGCGCCGAAGATGCGCGAGTTCTTCGAGATTCTCGACACCGCGCCCGCTGTCCAGAACCGGCCCGCCGCGAAGACCATCGACCGCTTCAAGGGCGAGGTCGCCTTCGATAATGTGAGCTTTTCCTACGACGGCAAACGCTCGGCGGTGCTGGACGTTTCGTTCCACGTCGCTCCCGGCGAGACCGTGGCGCTTGTCGGCGCAACGGGCTCCGGAAAATCGACGACCCTTGGCCTTCTCCACCGCGCTTTCGATCCGCAATCGGGCGCGATCCGCATCGACGGCGAGGACATCCGCGACATTACGCTCGCCTCGCTGCGGCGGAACATCGGCGTGGTGTTTCAGGAGCCGATGCTGTTCGCCCGCTCCATCCGGGAGAACCTGCAGGTCGGCCAGCCCAACGCGACGGATGAGGACATGATCGCCGCGCTGGAGCGTGCGCAGGCGAGCGAGTTCATTTCCCGCCAGAGCGAAGGGCTTCGCACCATCATCGGCGAGCGTGGCCGTTCGCTTTCAGGCGGTGAGCGCCAGCGCCTGTCCATCGCGCGGGCGCTTTTGAAGAACCCGCCGATCCTCATTCTCGATGAGGCGACGAGCGCCCTCGATGCCGCCACCGAACAGAAGCTGCAACGGGCGCTCGAAGAGGTGATGAAGGGCCGCACCACCTTCGTCATCGCGCACCGCCTGGCGACGATCCGCAATGCGGATCGCATCCTCGTTTTCGATCACGGCCGTGTGGTGGAAAGCGGCACGTTCGACGAGCTTGTCGCGAAAGGCGGGCGTTTTGCGGAACTTGCCAAGGCGCAGTTCATGGCGACGGCCCCGAAGCCCGCGCCCGTCGTCGCGTCGATCACGCCTGCTTCCGCGCAAGCAAAACCGGCGTGATCTTGAGCGCGGTGATGCGGTTGCGGGATTTGCGCAGAACCTGAAAGCGGAAGCCGTGGAATGTGAAGGCCTGGCCCGTGTCGGGAATGGTCTGTGCTTCATGGATCACGAGGCCGGCGATGGTTGTCGCTTCCTCGTCCGGCAATCCCCAGTCCATCACGCGGTTGAGGTCGCGGATCGGCACGGAGCCGTCCACGTTCACCGAGCCGTTGGGCTGCGGGCGCACGCCCTGGACGGAAAGATCGTGCTCGTCCTTGATGTCGCCGACGATCTCTTCGAGGATGTCCTCGAGCGTCACCAGCCCCATCACCTCGCCGTATTCGTCGACGACGAGAGCGAAGTGGGTTTTCTTGGAGAGGAACGCCTTGAGCTGATCGCGCAAGGAAGAGGTGTCGGGCACGAACCAGGTTTCGAGCGCGATGTCTTCCACGTTGAGCTTGCTCGCATCGCCACCGACGGCATCGAGGGCGCGCAAGAGATCCTTGGCGTGCAGAACGCCGATGATGTTCTCCTGACTGCCGCGCCAGAGCGGAATGCGCGTATAGGGCGAGGCGAGAACCTCGCGCACGATCTCTTCGGATGAAAGATCGGCGTCGATGGTGCGCATCTTCGTGCGGTGAACCATCACGTCGGAGACGGAAAGCTCTTCGAGATCGAGAAGGCCGCCGAGCATGTCGCGCTCAATTTTCGCGACGCCGCCCTCCCGGTGCAGCAGATTGACCTGTCCGCGCAGCTCGTCCGCGGCCGAGAGAATCGAAACATTCTCACCGATGCGGATGCCGAAGGGCAGTAGCATCAGGCGCACCAGCTTTTCCGTGGCGTGTGTCAGTGGGCCGAACAGGGCGACTGTCCAGGCGACGGGGCGAGCGATCAGGAGCGAAACGCGTTCCGGCGCGCTGATCGCGAGCGTCTTCGGCATCACTTCGGCGAAGACGATGACGAGGACCGACATGACCACCGTGGCATAGACCACGCCCTCCTTGCCGAACACGCCGACAAGGACGCTCGTCGTGAACGAGGATGCGCCGATGGCGACGATGTTGTAGCCGATCAGCATGGCGCCGATGAACCGTTCGCGCTGGTTCAGGAGGCGGTTGACGATGCGCGCGCGGGTGTCTCCCGCATCCTGAAGACCGAGCATCCGGGCCCGTGAGGATGCCGTGAACGCCGTCTCAGCCGCCGCGAAGAAGGCGGAAAGGATCAACGAGAGAGCGACGATGCCGCTCGCAAGCCAGAGAGAGATGGAAATATGGTCCTCGGACATGGACTCTACCGGGATTGAAGTTGCTCCGCCAGGAAGGCGCGAACCTTCTCAGCCTCCACGCCTTTGGCGATGAAGCTCTGGCCGATGCCCTTTGCCAGGATGAAGGTGAGAGCGCCGCCGCTCACCTTCTTGTCCTGCGACATGGCGTCGAGAAGTTCGTCCGGCGTTCCACATCCGCCGGGCACCTGATCGAGGCGGGTCGGAAGGCCGACCTCCTTGAGATGCGCCTCGACCCGCTCGGCATCGGCCACGGGCGCAAGGCCCAGCGCGGCGGAGAAACGGAAGGCGAGCACCATGCCGATGGCAACGCCCTCGCCGTGTACGAGGCGCTTGGAGTCGTAGGCCGTGATGCGCTCCAACGCGTGGCCGAAGGTGTGGCCGAGGTTGAGAAGCGCGCGGTCGCCGTCCTCGCGCTCGTCGCGGACGACGACAGCCGCCTTCGCGCGGCAGCTTTGCGCCACCGCCTCATCACGCTCCGGCCCGCCCGCGAACACGCCGCGCCAGTTCTTCTCGCACCAGGCGAAGAAGGCGGCATCGTTGATGAGGCCGTATTTCACCACTTCCGCGTAGCCCGCGCGCATCTCGCGCAAGGAGAGACTGTCGAGAAGGGCGGTATCCGCCAGAACGAGGCTCGGCTGATGGAATGCGCCGACGAGATTTTTGCCGTGGGGCGAATTGATGCCGGTCTTGCCGCCGACGGAGGAATCCACTTGTGAAAGCAGGGTCGTCGGCATCTGCACGAAGCGCACACCGCGTCGCACGATGGCCGCCGCGAAACCGGTGAGATCGCCGATCACGCCGCCGCCGAGCGCAATCACGAGATCGCCACGCTCGATCCTGGCTGCGAGAATGGCGTCGCAGACCTCTTCCAGCCGCGCATAGGACTTCGTTGCTTCGCCTGGCGGCAGGGTGACGATGGAGGCGGTCAGACCGTTCTGGCGCAGCGCTCCGGCGAGCGGCTCCGCATAAAGCGGGCCGACATTGGCGTCCGTGACGATGACCGCCGCGCGTGCCTTCAACGCGGCGATGCGCGCTCCGGCCTCGGCGAGAAGCCCGCGTCCGACGAAGATGTCGTAGGCCCTGTCGTCGAGGGGCACCGGAACGGTGGTGAAGGCTGCCGCCGCCTGTCGCGCCGCTGCGCCGCTCATGGTCAGGTTCTCCCTTGCGCCTTGAACCAGGCGGTCAAGGCGTCGATGATGTCGAGGACGACCCGGTCGTGCGGCGCTTCATGGGAATCCACCGTCAGGTCCGCCGTGGCGTAGACCGGATGGCGCTCATCCATGAGCTTTCTCATGGTGCCTTCCGGATCGGGGTTTTGCAGAAGGGGCCTGTTGCCACGCTTGCGCACCCGTTTCATTAAAACGTCGAGGTCGGCCCGAAGCCAGACCGAGATGCCCGATTCCTCGATCCGTGCGCGGGTCTCCGCATTCATGAAGGCGCCGCCGCCGGTGGCCAGCACCATCGGGCCCTGCTGCAGAAGCCTGCCGATCACCCGCCGCTCGCCGTCGCGGAAATGCCCCTCGCCGTGAATGGTGAAGATGTCCGGAATGGTCATGCCCGCCGCGGTTTCGATTTCATGGTCGGCATCACGGAAGGGCAAGCCGAGCTTCTGCGCCAGCCGGCGCCCGACCGTGCTCTTTCCGGCGCCCATCAGGCCGACGAGCACGATGGAGCGCGCGCCGAGAAGGTGGCTGACCGGGTGGCCGCCCTCGGGTGTCTCCACATCCTGCCCGCCGCCCTCGTCCTGGGGGTTGAAGCGGCTGAAATTGTTCATGCCTTGTCCTAGCACGGGAGGGCGGCCCCTGTCACAGCCTTCCCGCAGGCTCCCGCAGTCAAGGTAAAGGCGGGGAGGGCGGGGCTATTCAGGCGGGCTTGCCTCGAACGGCGTGTCATGGTGTATCGGCGGCAAGCTTTTCGAGGATCCCGTGCCGACCCTGTTCCGGTTTCTCGTCGTCATCGCCATTCTCGCCGGCCTTGGGCTCGCGGCGGTTTTCGTGCTGGCGACATTCGTTCAACCGGATATCCGCGAGATCACGGTTCCGATCCCCGCCAACCGTCTGCCGTCCAAATGAGCGGCGCGCGCCACGCCAGCCTCTTTCTCGACATGCTCGCCGCCGAACGCGGAGCGTCGAAGAACACGCTCGACGCCTATCGGCGCGACCTTGACGATTATCTGGAATACTTACGCGAGCAGAAGGCCGAGCCTGCGACCACCCTTGCCGCCACGGTGCGCGGCTTCATGGCGAGCCTTGAGGAGCGCGGCTTGAAGGCCTCATCCGCAGCCCGTCGCCTTTCGGCGGTGCGCCAGTTTCACAAGTTTCTCTATGTGGAAGGCTACGCGCCGGAGGACCCGACGGCCGCCGTCTCCGCGCCGAAGCGCGGGCGAGCCCTGCCCAAGGTGCTCTCGGTCGAGGAGGTGGATCGCCTCCTGCATGTCGCGCAGGAGGGCGCGGACAACGCCAAGGCCAGCTCCGCCGAGCGTCTTCGCTCTGCGCGCATGGCGTGCCTTTTGGAACTGCTATACGCGACGGGTCTTCGCGTCTCCGAACTCATCTCGCTCCCGCGCAGCGCGGCAAAGACCCGCGACCGCTTTCTCGTGGTGCGCGGCAAGGGCGCGAAGGAGCGCCTCGTGCCGCTGACCGACGCGGCGCGGGAGGCGGCGCAAGCCTATCTCGCGTTGCTGGAGGAGAAGGGGAAGGTGAGCGGCACCTGGCTTTTTCCCGCCGACAGTGAGAGCGGTTATCTGACACGGCAGGCTTTCGCCCGCGATCTCAAAGCCACCGCGGCCGCAGCGGGATTGCGCGGCGACAAGGTGAGCCCGCACGTCCTGCGCCATGCTTTCGCGAGCCATCTCTTGCAGAACGGCGCGGACTTGCGCGTCGTGCAGGAATTGCTCGGCCATTCCGATATTTCGACGACGCAGATCTACACCCACGTTCTCGACGAGCGCCTGAAAAGCATGGTGCGCGATCTGCATCCGCTGGCGGCGAAGGAGGGGTAGGTGAGAGAGGCCCGTCATCCCGGGGCCGCGTAGCGGAGCCCGGGATCGTCAGCAGTCGATGCCGCCATTCTCGTCACGCGATCCCGGATCGCCTTTGGTGTCCGGGATGACGCCAATCAGCTCCGCTTCAGCAGAAACACGCCCTGTGCGCCGAAGAGGTTCCACACCCACCAGGGCAGGGCGACGCGGATCGGGTGGCCGCCGGCGTCGAGGGCGACGGCCTTTTCCATCTGCGCGCCGACTTCGTCGCACAAAGCCACGAAGTCGCGAATGGTGCAGAAGTGGATGTTCGGTGTGTCGTACCAGGAGAACGGCATGTTCTCCGTCACCGGCATACGTCCGCGAAAGGCGAGGTCGAGGCGCACGCGCCAATGGCCGAAATTCGGGAACGAGACGATGGCCCGCCGCCCGATGCGCAACAGGTGCTCCAGCACCACCTTCGGCTGGCGTGTCGCCTGGATGGTCTGTGACAGGATGACGTAGTCGAAAGCGTCGTCTGGATAATCCGCAAGGTCCGTGTCGGCATCGCCCTGAATGACAGCGAGCCCCTTGGCGAGGCATTCGCTAACGCCCTCGCGGGAGAGTTCGATGCCGCGCCCGTCCACGTCGCGGCGCTCGCGCAGGAGTTCGAGGAGCGAACCGTCGCCCGAGCCGATATCGAGAACGCGCGAACCCCTCGCCACCATGTCGGCGACGAGGAGGAAGTCGAGGCGTGTCGTGGTCTGCTCCGTCATGCGAGCCCCCGCACGCGCGCCGCCGCGTCGATGAAGCCGCGGGCGGCGGAAAACATTTCCGGCTCGTCGAGCAGGAAGGCGTCGTGCCCCTTGTCGCTCTCGATCTCCACGAAGCCGACGGAGGCCGCCGCCGCATTCAGCGCATGCACGATGGCGCGGGAATCGGAAGTCGGGAACAGCCAGTCGGACGTGAAGGAGATCACGCAGAACCGTGTCGCCTTGCCGCGAAACGCATTGGCGAGCGAACCGCCATGCTCTGCGGCGAGGTCGAAGTAATCCATCGCCCGCGTCACATAGAGATACGAATTGGCGTCGAAGCGTTCGACGAAGGAGAGACCCTGATAGCGCAGGTAGCTCTCGATCTGGAAATCCGCATCGAAGGAGAAGGTCGGCGCGCTGCGGTCCTGGAAGTTGCGCCCGAACTTCCGGTGCAGGGCCATCTCGGACAGGTAGGTGATATGCGCGCCCATGCGCGCCACCGCGAGGCCCTTCGTGGGGCGCGTGTCCTCGGCAAGGTAGCGACCGCCGCGCCAATCGGGATCGGCCATGATCGCCTGACGGCCGACCTCGTGAAAGGCGATGTTCTGCGCCGAATGGCGCGCGGCGGTGGCAATCGGCAACGCTGCGAAAACCCGCTCCGGGTAGCTTGCGGCCCATTGCAGCACCTGCATGCCGCCCATCGAGCCGCCGACCACGCAGAACAGGCTCTCGATGCCGAGCCGGTCGATGAGCGCGGCCTGCGCCCGCACCATGTCGTGGATCGTCACCACCGGGAAATCGAGGGCATAGGGCTCGCCCGTCGCCGGGTTGATGGAGGCGGGCCCCGTGGTGCCCATGCAGCCGCCGATCACGTTGGCGCAGATCACGAAGAACCGGTCCGTATCGACCGGGCGGCCCGGTCCGACCATCGTCGACCACCAGCCGGGCTTGCCCGTCACGGGGCTGACATTGGCCACATGCTGGTCGCCGGTGAGCGCATGGCAGACGAGGACGGCGTTGCTCTTGTCCGCGTTGAGAGTGCCATAGGTCTGATAGGCGATCTGCCAGGGCGCGATGGCGACACCCGCATCCATCATCAAGGGCTCGTCCGCCCCGAAACGCGCCACAAGGCTCGACGGATCGTCGACCTGGCTGCGGGGTTCGGCGGGAACGGTTGGATGGGCCATGAATACCGAAAGAATACCGAAATCGTTCGTCCTTCCGAACACCGGTAATTCGCGGCGGGGCGGGCGTCAACGAGAATGGGCGCAATCCTGCCGCCCGCACACTCCCCCTTGGCAGGGAGGCGCGAGGCTGCGAAAGAAGGGCGGCCTTTTCAGGATCATGCTTATGACCGCTCAACAGCCCGCCCCCTCTCTCGTTGAACTGCGCCAGGAGATCGACCGGATCGACGAGACGATGCACCGGCTTCTGATGGAGCGGGGCACCATCATCGATCGCCTCATCAAGGTGAAGAAGACCTCCGAATCCGGCTCCGCCTTCCGGCCCGGGCGCGAGGCCTCGATGATGCGCGCGCTCGCCGAGCGTCATGAGGGGCTTCTGCCCCTCGATACGGTGGAGAGCATCTGGCGCGTCATCATCGCCACCTTCACCTATGTCCAGGCGCCCTACACGGTGCATGCGGACATTTCCGGGGGCGATGCGCCGATGCGCGATTCAGCCCGTTTCCATTTCGGCTTCACGGTTCCTTATGTGAGCCACCCGAGCGCGGGGGCGGTGATCGAGGCGGTGGCCGGCGGGCGCGGGGATCTCGGCATCTTCCGTATCGATCAGGGCGCCTCGAGCGGGGCCTGGTGGCGGACGCTCGCAGTAGAGGAGCGGCCCAAGATCATCGCCCGTCTGCCCTTCATCGAGCGCCCGGACCATCCCGCCGGAACGCCGGTCTTCGTCATCTCCAAGCCGCTGGCCGATGCCGCCGTCCGCGACGTTGTGCTCTATGCCGCCCAGTTCGAGCGATGGCATAAGGGCGTGAATGCCGTCCTGGCCGAGCTTGGCGGTGAGGTCGTCGCCAGCGCCGCCGACGCGGAGGGGCTCTCGGCCCTCATTGCCATGCATGGCCGTGTGGCGCAGGGCGATCTTCATGGTGCGCTCACCAAGAGCGGTGCCAGCCTCACCGACCTCACCGAAGTCGGAAGCCACGCGGAACGTTTCCACGTGAAATAGAGAAAAACCTGCGCTAGAGCCTTTCCCGTCGAATTCTTTCAGGAAGACCCATGTCCGTTCGTCCCCAGCCGCGTCCCGGCGTGATGCAGATCGAAGCCTATGTGCCCGGCAAGAGCGCCGCCACCGGCGTCGTGAAGATTCACAAGCTCTCCTCCAACGAGACGCCGCTCGGCCCTTCGCCGAAGGCTATCGAGGCGGTGAAGGCGGCGAACCATTTCGAGCTTTATCCGGACGGGTCGGTCGCCAGGCTGCGCGAGGCGATTGCCGGGAAGTTCGGGCTCGATCCCAACCGCATCCTGTGCGGCGCGGGCTCGGATGAACTTCTCTCGCTCATCACCAACGCCTATGTGGGCCAGGGCGATGAAGGCATTTTCTCGGAACACGGCTTTCTCGTCTACCGCATCGCGATCCTTGCCGCCGGCGGCACGCCGGTCGTGGCGAAGGAGAAGGACTACAAGACCGATGTGGATGCGATCCTTGCGGCGGTGACGCCGAAGACCAAGATCGTTTTCCTCGCCAATCCGAACAACCCGACGGGCACCTACGTTCCCTTCGACGAGGTGAAGCGCCTGCAGGCCGCATTACCGCCGCATGTGCTGCTCGTGCTCGATGCGGCCTATGCGGAATATGTCCGCAAGAACGATTACGAATCCGGCCTCGAACTCGTCGCTACCAGCGAGAACGTGGTGATGACGCGCACCTTCTCGAAGGTCTACGGCCTCGCCAACCTGCGGCTCGGCTGGATGGTGGCGCCGGCGCATGTGATCGATGCGGTCAACCGCATCCGTGGGCCGTTCAACATCAACGGCCCCGCGATGGCCGCCGGCATCGCCGCGATTCAGGATGACGCGCATCTCGCCAAGGCGCTTGCGCATAATGATCAGTGGCTCGCGTGGCTGACGAAGGAGATCGAGGCGCTTGGGCTTAAAGTGACGCCGAGCGTCGGTAACTTCCTTTTGATCCACTTCCCGAAGGAAGCGGGCCGCACCTCCAAGGATGCCGATGCGTTCCTGACGAGTCGTGGCCTGATCCTGCGCCGCATCGACGCCTACGGCCTGCCCGACGCGCTGCGCCTGACCGTCGGCGACGAGGAGGCGAACCGCCTCGTGGTCTCGGCTTTGCGCGAATTCATGAGCGGTAAGCCCCATGCCTGAGCGTCTCGGTCCGCCGCTGAAAGAACCGCTGTTCGAGCGCGTCGCCATTATCGGCCTCGGGCTCATCGGCTCCTCGATCATTCGCGCCGCGCGCCAGCTCAATCTTGCGCGTGACCTCGTGGCCGTTGACGCCAATGAGGCCGTGCTGGCGCGGGTGCGCGAACTGAAGATCGCCGACGAGGTGACGGCGGATGCCGCCGTCGGCGTCAGAGACGCGGATCTCGTCATCCTGTGCGTTCCTGTCGGCGCGTGCGGCGTGGTGGCGAGGGCCATGCGCGGCGGGCTGAAAGCGGGGGCCATCGTCTCGGATGTCGGCTCGGTGAAAGCCTCGGTGATGGCGCAGGTCGAGCCGCATCTGCCCGACGGCGTGCATTTCGTGCCAGCGCACCCGGTCGCAGGCACGGAGCATTCCGGCCCCGATGCTGGCTTCTCGACGCTCTTTCACAATCGCTGGTGCATTCTCACGCCGCGTGAGGAAACGGACGAAGCCGCCACCGGGCGCGTGCGCGCCTTCTGGGAGGCGATGGGCTCGAATGTCGAGGTGATGAGCGCGCAGCATCACGACTTGGTGCTGGCGATCACGAGCCATGTGCCGCATCTCATCGCCTACAACATCGTCGGCACGGCGGCGGATCTCGAGACGGTGACGCAATCCGAAGTCATCAAGTTTTCGGCGGGCGGCTTCCGCGACTTCACGCGCATCGCCGCGTCGGACCCGACCATGTGGCGCGATGTCTTCCTGCACAACAAGGAAGCGGTGCTCGAAATGCTCGGGCGCCTCAACGAGGACATCGCGCTTCTTGCCCGCGCGATCCGCTGGGGAGAGGGCGACAAGTTGTTCGACCTCTTCACCCGCACCCGCGCCATCCGTCGCGGCATCATTTCGGAAGGGCAGGACGCGGCGGAGCCGGATTTCGGCCGCCGTCGTCAGGGGTAAGGCTAAGGTTAGTAGAGCGGCATCAGCCTTACGCCCGGAACCACGAACGGCCCCATCGCCAATTTGCCGTTGTCGATCCGCAAGGGCGGCATTGGCACGAGCTTCGGCTGGCCGTTCGCCGACCGCTGGCCCTGGCCGAGCAGCGCGCCGATGAGCGCCCCCGCCGCCTTGTTGCCCGTGGCGTTGCCGAGAAGCCCCTCAAGCCCTGCCGCCGCGATCTCGAACTGTCCCGCCGGGCGGTGCAATTCGTCGAGCCAGAGCGCGCCCTTGCCCTCGAGCTTGCGGTTGCCCTTGGTGAGGGAGAGCATTAGCACGTCCACCTTGCCGTCCGCCGCGCGCCAGCGTTCCAGCTCTTCGACCGCCGGGCGGCCGCGAAAGCCCTGCGCCTTCGTTGCCGTCACATCGAGCTGGAGGTCGGTCGGCTCACCGCCGCCGATCAGGTTGTCGAGGGCCGGGATTTTGGCCTGACGGCTGCTGATGGCGACATCATAGGCGCCCTCGGCGGCGCGTGAGGGGTTGGGCCGTAAGTGCGCCTCGAAATGAGCGCTCGACGTGCCGATCTCTGTGGGCGCAAGGCCGGTAACGGTAAAATTCGGAGCCTCCGCGACGAGCGAGGCGCGCTGCAGGCCATCGGGCGCGGCGTGAACGCTGGTCTGCATCAGGTCCCAGGTGCCTTTCACCGTCACGACGCCATCTGTCAGGGTGAGCGGGCCTTCGATCTCGGTGATGACGAGGCGCGGCTGATAGACTTGGGCGACCGATTCGACGCGCCCGAGGGAGGCGCTGACATTCCCCTGCTTCAGGGACAGGGTCTCGCAGACGACTTCGACCCGAAACGGGAAACCGGCAACCGTGCGGTTGGGGCAGGCCCATTGCCGTCCGCCCTTAGCTTCGGCGGCGACCCAGGCATCGAGACGCTCGACGGTGCGACCCTTGATGACGAACCACGCGGCGCTCCAGGCGATGGCGACAAGCGCCAGAAGGGTCACGGGGGCATAGAGCCAGAAGCGGCTGCCTCGGGTGACCTCGAAGGTTTCGGTCTCGTCCAAGCCTGCTCCCTCGTTCAAGCCCGCCTTGTCCATCGTCATGTCTCCATTGTCTGGCGTCTTGGTAGCTGCTAGCGCATGATTGCGGAAAGAAAAATTCGGCCTTTCCGAAAAGATCATGTGAAGTCAGAGCTTTAGAAGCCGATCGGGTTCGGTCTCTAGCGCCCGAAACGGGCAAGGTTCGGGCGGGACGTTGGCAAAGATGGTGGACGAGAACGGCGATTTATGGGTTTTCGGCTACGGCTCGCTGATGTGGCGACCGGGGTTTCCCTTTGCGGAGCGCCGTCACGCGCATCTTCATGGCTATCACCGCTCGCTGTGCGTCCTCTCCCATGTCCATCGCGGCACGCCGGAGAAGCCGGGGCTGGTGCTCGGGCTCGACCGGGGCGGGCGCTGCCATGGGGTCGCCTTTCGGGTCGTGGCCGGGGAGGCTGAGGCGACGGTGGATTACCTTCGCGAGCGCGAGCAGGTCACCTCGGTCTATCTCGAGCGGGAACTGCCGGTGCGGCTGGATGATGGGCGAAACGTCACCGCGCTCGCCTACATCGTGGACCGCAACCACCCGCAATATACCCGCCGCCCGACGCTGGAGGATGTGCTGCCTCTCGTGCAGCAGGGCCACGGTGTCTCGGGCCCGAACGCGGAATATGTGCGCTCGACCCACGAACACCTCGTCGCGATGGGGGTGACCGATCCGCTGCTGGAGCGCCTTATCCGCGCGCTGGCCGATTAAACCTGCGAGAGACCGGCTTCCGCCGTGGCATCGGTGATGCCGAGGTCGCGGCGGCCTTCCGCCAGCAGGCGGTTGGAGGCGGTCTCGATCCGCTCTTGCACCAGATTGAAGAAGTCGTTGCGCGACAGGCCGTGCGCGATGGGGTCCATGATCTCCACGATCACGGTTCCCGGGCGGCGGATGAACTTGCGGCGTGGCCAGTAGAGGCCCGAGTTCAGGGCCACCGGCAGGCAGGGTGCGCCCAGGCTGTGGTAGAGATGCGCGACGCCGTACTTGTAGGCGGGCTCCGCCCCCGCGGGTCGGCGCGTGCCTTCCGGGAAGATCAGGATCTGGTGGCCTTGCGCAATCGATTTCTTGGCGCGGGCGGTCATCTGGTGGAGGGCGGCGGAACCGCCCTTGCGGTTCACCGGCACGCAGCCTGCCTTCCACAGGTACCAGCCGAAAACCGGAATCCACATCAATTCGCGCTTGAGAATGAAGATCGGCGCGTCGAAGAGGGTGAGGAGCGCGAAGGTTTCCCAGAGGGACTGATGCTTGGCCGCGACGATGAGCCCCCCATGCGGGATCTTCTCCGTGCCGCGATAGTCTACCCGCGTTCCAACGATGACCTTGAACAGCCATAGGCTGGTGCGCGCCCAGCCCTGCGGTCCGCGAATGAAGATACGGCGCGGCACGAAGAACGTCGGGATCAGCAACACCATCCACAGGACCGTGTTGGCATAGAACGCGACGTTGAAGATGAGCGAGCGAAGGAACAGCATGGACATCATCGGAAAAAGGGCGGGGCGAACCCGTGAAGGCCGCTTGTTCTAGAGCATGATCCGGGAAAGTGGAAACCGGTTTTCCGGAATGGTCATGCGGCAAAGGCAAAGCATGATCCGGGAAAGTGGAAACCGGTTTCCCGGAACGATCATGAGGCAAAGGCAAAGCATGATCCGGGACAATGGAAACCGGTTTCCCACGCCCTATCGTTCCGCCGGATCGGCGATCATCATCGGCGCGCCGCCGCTCATGATCTTGGCGGCGGCGGAGGTTTCGGGGTCCTGCTCGAAGCGCGTGCGAACCCAGACGGCGACGAACTTCACGTATTCGGAAAACAGCACGCGCACGGCGCCAAGACTGCGCCACCAGTCGTGCGGGTCGATGGAGGCCGCGACCGAATAGGGAATTTTCTGGATCTTCGGAAAGGCGTGATCGAGCTCCACCAGCGCGCGCGGCATGTGGTAGTTCGAGGTGACGACGATCAGCGAGGAGAACCGGTTGCGCTCGGTCCAGCGGCGGATTTCGATGGCGTTGCCGATGGTGTTGCGGGCGCGGTAATCGAGGTCCACGCAGCAATCGAACAGATGGCGCTGGCCGGGGTTGAGGCGGGAGATCTGCTCGCGGCTGGTTTTTTCGTTCACGCCCGAGATCAGCAGGCGGTCGGCATAGCCCTTGGCGAGAAGGTCGATGGCATCATCAATCCGCTGCGATCCGCCGGTCAGGGCCACGATCCCGTTCGCCCGGGTCTGGGGCGGAGCCTCGAAACGGTCGAGGGAATAGACGAAGCCGATGAAGCCGAAGAACCCGCAGACGATGGCGGCCAAGCTGAGGCAAAAACCGGCGAAGAAGCAGCGCAGAAGCCAGGATTTCCGGGTCGGGGTGTGCTCGGCATGAGCGCTCCACCCCCAGCCGAAAGCCTCCGTGGCTTCCAGGGCGCTCGTGTTTGCCGTTCTCTGCGCGCGAAAAATCATCTTGAGTGACGATAATGCAGAATGAGGCAAGGCGGAGGCGATCCTATTAAACCGCCTGAATATTAACCAGCTTCGTTAAGAAAGCGTCTCACTGTCAACCGCGATATCGCCGCCGTGATGAAGGCGACGATCAGGGCGATGAGAATGACGGTGGCGTAACCCCTCCAGCCGATGCTGAAGGAGCCGAAGAGCGCCTCCAACTGGTCCCCGGCGGGGCTTGCGCGCCAGGATCGCGTGAGCATGCCGAGGATGATCGTCACAATGAGCGCCGCGCCAGCGCCCATCGCGCTGCCGCGCAGGCCGAGGCGGAAGAAGCGGCGCTGGAATTCCCTGGCGATGTAATCGTCGTTGGCGCCCACGAAGTGCAGAACGTCCACCACCTCCCGGTTTCCGGCCATCGCGCCGCGGGTGGCGAAGGTCACCGCAAGGCTTGCCGCGACGAGGACGAGGATGACGAGGACAAGGCCCACCACGATCACGGTGTTGGCCATTGTCGAGAGCCTCGTCAGCCACAGGGCGTGGTCGTCGAGGCTCGCCGTCGGCACCTTTTCCCGCAACGCCTGCCGCAGGCCGGAAAAATCGGGCTGGGTGCCTTCTTGCAGCTTGATGACGATCAGGCGGGGAACGGGAAGGTCGCTGAAATCGAGGCCTGTGCCGAGCCACGGCTCCAGCAGGCGCTCGGATTCCGCCTTGGAGAAGGTCTGCACCTCCTCCACGCCCGGCGCGCGCCTCGCAAGACTGACGGCCTGCTCGATATCCGCCTCGATGGAGCGCTGCGCCTGCGGGCGGACCTGAATGGTGATCTCGCGGGAGACCGCCGATTGCCATTGCGCGGAACTCGCCGCCACCAGTTCGGCCCCTCCCGCACAAAGGGCGGCGAGGAAGGTGAGGATGGCGATGACGGCGGCAAGCGCCCGCCCGCCTGCCGATTCGACGGGGACCAGCGGCGCGTTCCGCCGCAGGGACGCCGGCAACGGGCGCTCGGCGGGAGGCTGACGCGGATTCGGGGAGGAAGGTTCGCTCATGCCGGTCACGCGTCGATATGCAGGTGGCCGTCCCCGAGGACGAGGCGGCGCACGTTGAGCTGGTCCATCAGCGAAAAGTCGTGCGTCGCGATGACGACCGAGGTGCCGAGGCGGTTGAGCTCGATGAAAAGGCGCAGCAGGCGGCGGGCGAGGGAGGGGTCCACGTTGCCGGTCGGCTCGTCCGCAAGAAGAAGATCGGGCCGCACGATCAGCGCCCGGGCAATCGCCGCGCGCTGCTTCTCACCGCCCGAGAGAACCGGCGGCAGGACATGCATGCGGTCACCGAGGCCGACCCAGCGCAGGAGCTCCACCACTTCGGCCCGGTAGCTCGCCTCCTCCTTGCCCTGGACGCGAAGCGGCAGGGCGACGTTCTCATAGGTCGTGAGATGGTCGAGGAGACGAAAATCCTGAAACACCACGCCCATGCGGCGGCGCAGGGCCGTGAGGCCGTCCTTCGAGATCTTCGAGACATCCTGCCCAAACAGCGAGACGAGACCCCGCGTCGGGCGGACGGACAGGAGAATCAGCCGCAGCAGCGTCGTTTTGCCCGCCCCCGAAGGGCCGGTGAGAAACTGGAAGGAGCGGGGCTCGATGGAGAACGTGAGGTCGCGGAGCACTTCGGGGCCCATGCCATAACGTACGCCGACATTCTCGAAATGCACGGCGGGGGCAAGGCCCTGATCGAATTCGTTTTCGTATAACGCTTTCACGCGCTGCAAAGCCAACCTTGTGACAACAAAAAATCCACGAAAGGGCCAAGGAAGCCGCAAGGCATGTCCCCCGTCCCTCTCACCTACCCTTGCGGGAGAGATGAAGCAAACCGGCCCCGGAGGGCCCAAAATCCCCGAATCGACCTTAGACAATATCGGGCGGGGGATGAACACCCTGGTGGATAGTTCGCGCGGAGTCGTTTGACTTCGCCGTTGCGCCGTGGTCGTGAGTATTTATCTCAAATATCGATCAAGGGGCGAGTGCCCCGCTTTCTGCCACGGACCAGCCATGACCAATCCTCCCCGCATCCGGGTGTTGTTCGACGAAACCGCCATTGCTCGCCGCAACGACGAGCTGGCGCAGGAGGTCGCGAAGCAGAAGCCGGAGAATCTTCTGGTCGTCGCTGTGCTGAAGGGCAGCTTCATGTTCGCGGCGGACCTGATTCGCGCGCTGCACAAGGTGGGTCTCGAGCCGCAGGTCGAGTTCGTCCACCTGTCGAGCTATCGCGAGGGCACGGTGTCCTCCGGCCAGGTCGCCATCCTGCGCGATGTGGAGAGCGACGTGCGCGGGCGCGACGTCCTGCTTGTCGACGACATTCTCGAATCCGGCCGCACGGTGGCCTTCGCCAAGGATCTTCTGATGGCCCGCGGCGCGAAGCGCGTTCTGACGGCGGTCCTTCTGGAAAAGCCGCACAAGCGCGCGGTCACCATCGATGCCGAGTTCGTCGGGTTCACCTGCCCGGACGTGTTCGTGGTCGGCTACGGCATGGACGTCGCCCATTCCTACCGCCAGCTTCCCTATGTGGGCGTCCTCGACCACATGGATTCGGAACCGCACCTCTTCGACAAGCAGTGACGCTCAATTGAGCTCCCAGATGGCGAGGTTGAGCGCGCTCGCGAAGATGACCCAGGCGAGATAAGGCACCAGAAAAAGCGCCGCGAGCGGATCGAGCGGCTTGAAGCGGTAGATCGTGATGACGATCGCCGCGATCAGCGCCACGATCACGATCAGCCCCGCAAGCGGGCTGTGGCCGGCAAAGAACGCCCAGGACCACAGGGCGTTGAGAGCAAGCTGCACGAAGAAGGTCGCAATTGCCCCTGCGCGGCCGGGCTCCGAGCGCGGCAGCGAGAGAATGCGCCAGAGCGAGAAGGCCATCAGTGCATAAAGAATCGTCCATGCCGGGCCGAACACCCAGTTCGGTGGGGTGAATGGCGGCTTTGCAAGGCTCGCATACCATGTCGGGATGTTCGGGATCGTCGCCAGATTTCCGAGGAACGCCACGATCACGACCGGCAGAACGGCCAGAATGAACCGCTGCAACAGCGGTGTGGGCGTGTCGGCAAGTGAATGGCCTGTAGGCATTGTAGCGCAAATCCCCTTTAATGGACGAGCTTCCCGCTTATCCGAAAACCCGCCCCATCCCTGGAGGTTCCCGATGTCCCAACCAAGCTGGTCGAAACGCTCTCTGGCGGCGCAGGCGTTGGGGCATGTGGACCCGATCACGAAGGCGCTGGTGCCGCCGATCCATGTGGCGACCACCTACATTCGTGACGAGGATAATGCCTATTCGTCGGGTTACGTCTATGGCCGCCCCGACAACGCGACGATCCGCGAGGCGGAGGGCGTGCTCGCGATGTTGGAGGAGGCCGAGGCCGGGGCGCTGCTCTTTTCCTCCGGCATGGCCGCCGCGACGGCGGTGTTTCAGGCGCTCGATCCCGGCGACCATGTCGTTGTCTCGAAAGTGATGTATTGGGCGCTCCGCAACTGGCTGATGACGGAAGCCACGCGCTGGGGGCTTAAGGTCGATTTCGCCGAAACCGACGATCTCGATGCCTTGCGGAAGGCCGTCGTTCCCGGCCGCACGAAACTCGTGTGGATCGAGACGCCCTCGAACCCGCTCTGGACGATCACCGACATCGCCGCCGCCGCCGCAATCACCCACGAGGCCGGGGCGCGGCTCGCGGTGGATTCCACCACCGCATCGCCCTACCACACGCGGCCCCTGACGCTCGGTGCGGATATCGTGATGCACGCCGCGACCAAGATCCTCAACGGCCATTCGGACGTGGTCGCCGGCGCGCTCGCCGCCGCGAAGGCGGATGAGTTCTGGACGCGGATCACCGGCGTCCGGAAGATGCAAGGTGCAATCCTCGGGCCCTTCGAGGCCTATCTGCTCATGCGCGGTCTGCGGACCTTTCATCTTCGCGCCGCAGCACAAGCGAGGAGTGCGCAGGCCCTCGCGGAGCGCTTCGCCGCGCATCCCAAGGTGGCGCGGGTGCTCTATCCGGGCCTGCCGCAGCATCCGGGCCACGACGTTGCGGCGAAGCAGATGGAGAACGGCTTCGGCTACATGATGTCGATCCAGGTCACGGGCGGGGAGGCCGCGGCGATCAGGGCGGCGGCCCACGTCAAACTCTGGAAGCGGGCGACCTCCCTCGGCGGCGTTGAAAGTCTCATCGAGCACCGCGCCTCCATTGAAGGCCCCGGCACGCCATGCCCGCCGGACCTCTTGCGCCTGTCCACAGGAATCGAGGATCCGGAAGACCTGTTCCGGGATCTCGACGAGGCGTTGCGGGCGTGATCCGGAACGCGGATTGCCAGGCAGAACGTGGGGTGTCTCCCGCGTTCTCTGGACCCTCCTTCGAGACGCGGCTGCGCCGCTCCTCAGGATGAGGTTGAGCGGACAGAAACGCGGGATGAAGCGGGCCGCCATGCCCACGCAGCCTCATCCTGAGGAGGACCGTCAGGTCTGTCTCGAAGAGCGAGGCGTCTCCAGCGGGCGTCGGGGCTAAGACGCCTCCCCCTACTCAGGCGAGGAGCGCGATCTGGCGGATATGGGGAGAAACCCTTCTTCTTAGCCGCCTATTATTGATCTCGTCACAAAAGTCGTGTTCCCTCGGCAATGGCGAACGCTGTTTCATCAGGGAACTAAAAAATGTCAGGGACTTCACTTACCCGCCGTCGCGCGCTCCAGACCGGCGCGGCCGCTGCGGCCATCGCGGGGCTGCCGAAATTCGCCTTCGCGGCGGATCCGGTCGTCAAGCTCCGCGTGCTCGAGACCACGGACATCCACGCGAACATCTTTCCTTACGACTACTACCGCGACGCGGGTGACGACACGGTGGGCCTTGCGCGCACCGCGAACCTCGTGAAGGCGGCGCGGGGTGAGGCGAAGAACAACCTGCTTTTCGACAACGGAGACTTGATCCAGGGTTCGCCGCTTGGCGATTTCATCGCCTATCGGCGCGGCATGAAGCCGGGTGACGTTCACCCGATGGTCGCCGCCATGAACACGCTCAATTACGATTGCGGTACCCTCGGCAATCACGAATTCAACTACGGCCTCGACTTCCTGCAGAATGCGATGGGCGCGGCGAAGTTTCCGCTGGTCTGCGCCAACGTCGTCAAGGCCGACGGCAAGAACCTGCGCCAGCCCTGGCTCATCCTCGACCGCGAATTCGCGGACGAGAGCGGCGCAAAGCACAAGATCAAGGTCGGCGTGATCGGCTTCACACCGCCGCAGATCGTGCAGTGGGACAAGGCCAATCTCGACGGCAAGGCGACGACGGTCGATATCGTCGATTCCGCCAACAAGCATGTGCCCGAGCTGAAGAAGGCGGGTGCCGACATCGTCGTCGCGCTCTGCCATTCCGGCATCGCGGGCGGCGAGCGCAAGGGCGGTGAAGAAAACGCCGCTCTCCACCTCGCCAAGGTCGAGGGCATCGATGTCATCCTCACCGGGCACCAGCATTTCGTGTTCCCCGGCGGCAAGGAATTCTCCAACATTCCGGGTGTCGACGTGCAGAAGGGCACGCTGCACGGCAAGCCCGCCGTCATGGCCGGCTTCTGGGGCAGCCATCTCGGCATCGTCGATCTCGAACTCGTCAAGGAAGGCAACGCCTGGAAGGTCGCGAACTTCAAGACCGAGGCGCGCCCGATCTATGATCGCGTCGACCGCAAGGTCGTGGCGAAGGCGGAATCGGAAGCGCTCGTGCTTGCCGCCGCGCAGGCGGATCACGATGCGACGCTGAAATATGTGCGCGAGCCGGTGGGCCAGACCTCCGTTCCGATCCACTCCTACTTCTCGCTCGTCGCGGACGATGCGTCGGTGAAGATCGTCGCGGAAGCACAGGCCTGGTACGTGGCCGATCTTCTCAAGAGCACGCCCTACAAGGATCTTCCGCTTCTCTCGGCGGCGGCGCCCTTCAAGGCGGGCGGGCGCGGTGGCCCGAACTACTTCACCGAGATCAAGCCCGGTCCGCTGGCCATCAAGGATATGGCCGACATCTACATCTATCCGAACACGGTGCGTGCGGTGAAGGTGACCGGCGCGCAGGTGCGCGAATGGCTGGAGCGTTCGGCAGGCGTGTTCAATCAGATCGATCCGGCGAAGGGCGGCGAACAGGATCTCATCAATTCGAAGTTCCCCGCTTATAACTTCGATGTCATCGCGGGCGTGCAGTACAAGATCGATCCGACGCAGGCCTCGCGCTACGACGATAACGGCAAGGTCATCGCGCCCGATGCTCACCGCATCAAGGAACTGACCTATAACGGCAAGCCCGTGACGGACGATCAGGTCTTCATCGTCGCGACGAACAACTATCGCGCGGGCGGCGGCGGCAACTTCCCCGGCGCGGATGGCAAGACCATCGTGTTCGAAGCGCCTGACCTGACGCGCGATGCGATCATGCGCTTCATCATCGAACGCAAGACCGTCGCGCCGAAGGCGGATGGCTCGTGGTCGCTCGCCGTTCCCGCGGGTGTCACCGCAACCTTCACCACCGGCCCGAACGCCGCCGCTTACCAACCGGCGGGCATCAAGGTGGAGAAGATGGGCGATGCGCCGGAAGGCTTCGTGAAGTATCGCATCGTGAGCTGAGCGATTTAAGCATTGCGAACGTGGAACGGCCGGGCATCGTCCCGGCCGTTTTCGTTTGTCGCTCAGCTTTCCTTCGGGCTGTCGTCGAAGACGACGGTCTCGTCTTCCTTGCGCCAGCGGCGGCGTTTGACGATGGAGATCGCGCCGTTCAACTCGCCGCCATAGAGAAAGATCGCGCCGAGCGTGTAGAGAAAGATCAGCGCCACCATCGCGGTCGCAAGGCCGCCATAGGTCGAGGCGTAGGAGCCGGGATAAAATTCGAGATACCAGCCGAAGCCGATGCCGCCGAGAAGCCACAAGACGAGCGTGACGCCGACACCCGGCAGGATCGAGAGAAACGAACGCCGCCCTGCGGGGACGAGCTTGTGCGCGCCGATGAGGCCGATGACGATGACCAGCGTCGCAACGCCCAGCCGTAGAAGATCGGCAACATCGCCAAAGGCCCGCAAAGCGGGAAGGGCGCGCACGGCGAACCGCCAGATGAGAGGGCCGAGCACCACAAGAAAAGCCAGAGCCAGCATGACGAGCGCGCCGCCGATCACGAAGGCGATGGATTCGAGGCGCGTGAGCCACCAGGCCCGCGTTTCGCGCACCCCATAGGCGCGGTTGAGACCGACGCGCAGGCTCTCGACGCCACTCGATGAGAAATAGAGCGCAAGCGCGAGGCCGAGAGTCAGCACGTCGCTGCGCCGCCCGGTGAGAATGCGGTGGACTTCGCGGGCGAGGGGCTCGGCCACCTCGCGCGGCCAGGCCTCCAGCATGAGATCAGCCGCTTCGTCGGCAAGCGGGCCGGTGCCGAGAAGACTCGCAAGAGCGGTGAGCAGGATGAGGAAGGGGAACAGCGAAGTCAGGACCGAAAGAGCGATATGACTCGCGATCGCCCAGGCATCGTGCACCAGGAAGCGGTTGAAGGCGATGCCGAGGATTTCGAAATAGAGGCGTAGACGGGTCAAACAACATCTCTCCAGGTGCTGGAGATGGCGCGGCAAGCGGGTGAGACAAGTCAAGTCGTGGCGATGTTAGCCTTGTATGGCAACGATCGCGACAAGTTTTGCATGTTCTGTCGATGCAACCCATAAAAAAGGCCTCCGCAAGGGAGGCCTTTTCATGGGGCGGAGGCTTTCGGGATCAGATCACGAAGAAGTCTTTGTAATCGAGCTTCGCGCCCTTCTTGACCTTCGCGAACTGAACGGCAGCTGCTGAGCCGTT
Source organism: Microvirga flavescens (assembly GCF_003290125.1). Classification (GTDB taxonomy): domain Bacteria; phylum Pseudomonadota; class Alphaproteobacteria; order Rhizobiales; family Beijerinckiaceae; genus Microvirga; species Microvirga flavescens. The sequence continues at coordinate 196,842 of NZ_QMKH01000001.1, read as the reverse complement.
ACCGTCCTTGTCGTAGTAAAGGATACCCTTGGCCTTGTCGTAGATGATGAAGTCGTTGGCATCCTGGGCCTTGTCGGCGATCTTGAAGAAGTCCTTCTTCAGCTTGCCGGGCTTTGCCAGCGTGCCCTTCCCGATCTTGGTGAAATACTTGTTGTCCAGCCAGATCGAGTCGTCCTTGGCCGTAAAGTCCGTGATCGTGTCGACGTTCTTGGTCTTGTTCAAAGCGGTGTCGAAGACGAACGTGTCCTTGCCCCTGCCGCCGGTCAGGATGTCATTGCCAGCCTTGCCATAGATCTTGTTGGCGCCGTCATTGCCCTTGAGCGTGTTGGCGACTTTGTCGCCGATGAGGTCGATAGCGTTCGAGCCAAGGGAGATGATGTTGAAGCCAGCCAAGGAACCGGGATTGAAGTTGACGTAGGTATAGACAGTATTGATGCCCGAGGTATCAATGATCCGGTCATTGACGTCATCGACATAATAAATGTCGTTGCCGCCACCGCCCATCATGGTGTCGGCTCCGCCGCCGCCGATGATGATGTTGTTTCCGCTGTTGCCGACGATGACGTTGTTGCCGCTGTTCCCGGTGAGCGTGATGGCAGCCGTGCCGATACCGGTCAGATTTTCCACGTCGTTGGACAAGGTGTGGCTGACGCTGGTCAGAACATGATCGAAGCCGCCGCCGGCTACTTCAATGACGACATCGCCGGGATCGTCGACATAATAAGTGTCGTTGCCTCCCTTGCCGGTCATGACATCCGCGCCCTTCTTGCCGTCGATCACGTTGTCGCCGTCGTTGCCGACAATGACATTCGCGTATTCGTTGGCCGTGAGGTTGATAGCGGCGGTGCCGTCAACAGCCTGCAGGCCTTCGACCTCCTCGGAAGTCAGGGAGTAGCTGATGCTGGTGATGACAGTGTCGAAGCCCGCCCCCCAACGCTCACGGACATAGTCGCCTACGTTGTCGACATAATAGGTATCGTTGTCCTCCATGCCCTGCATGTCGTCCGCGCCGGTACCGCCGATCAGGGTGTCGTTGCCAGCCCGGCCGATGAGAATGTCGTTGCCACCGCTACCATCGATGAGGTTGGCTCCGTTATCGCCGGATAGAGTGTCCCGAAACTGCGATCCGAGGATGTTCTCGAATTCTTCATAACGGTCCGTCGTGTTGTCTTCCGCTGAGCCGGAATTGTTGTAGAGATCGGCCGAGACGCCGCCGGTTGCACTGGCGAAGGAAAGCGTATCGATACCCTCGCCGCCGTAGAGGCTGTCCGCGCCCAGGCCGCCCTCAATGGTATCGTTGCCGGCGCCGCCAAAAATCTTGTTGCCCCCATTGTCCCCCTGCAGCCAGTCGTGATGGCTTGAGCCGACAAGTCCCTCTATCGAAATGAAGATGTCGCCTGCCGCTTCGCCCGTGTTCAGTGTGGAATTGAGGAGGCTGACTGCAACGCCCGTATCCGCAAATTCATAGGAGGCGTAATCGAGATCGTAGATGCTGCTATTGGCCGAGCCATCGAGGGTGTCTGCGCCAAGGCCGCCGACCAGCGTATCGCTGCCGTCGCCGCCGGTCAGCCTGTTGGCGGTCTGATCGCCGACGATCTTATTATGCTTGGCATTGCCCAGCACATTGGTGTCGGCAGGCGTCGCGCCTCCGCCGGGAAGGGTTGCCGGGATGGCAAAGTCCGTATCGTTGATCTCGAGCGTAAAGAGATTGTCGGCATAGGTGGCCATTGGAGGTCTCCCGATGATGAGAAGCTTATGAGGCTTGGGACCACGAGGGCTATGAGCGGAATCGCCCGAGCAGCCTGAGGTTAAGCCGGTTCGAATCGGAGTTTATGTATATATTATTACGTATCACTTAAAGCCTGACGTGACGTGAGGTCAACCGAATATTGTTTGAGTTTTGCGGGTGTTGTGCTCTGGCACACTCATCGGGATCGAGTAATCTTCAATGAGGCGGCCCAGGGCTGAATCGCGTCAGATAGCCCACTGTCGCAGTTGACCTTCATTTTTGGATCATCATGCAAAAGATGTTTCTTGCACGGCTTGCGCCGCCGCTTTTCGTCGTGATTTGGGCGACCGGCTTCATCGTCGCGCGGACTATCGCGCCTTATGCCGAGCCGCTGACCTTTCTTCTGGTCCGCTATGTGCTGGCCGGTCTCGTGCTGGCGCTCGTGGTCGTGGCCGCGCGGGCATCCTTCCCGAGGACGGGGCGCGAGTGGCGGGACGGGCTCATCGCGGGTGTCCTGTTGCACGGGTTCTATCTCGGCGCGGTGTTCTGGTCCGTGAAGCATGGGCTTCCGGCGGGCATCATGGCGCTTGTTGCGGGGCTGCAGCCGCTCGTGACAGGCCTTCTCGCGCGGCCTCTGCTCGGCGAGCATGTTTCACCGCGTCGCTGGCTCGGCATCGGGCTCGGCTTTGCCGGAGCGGGCCTCGTGGTGCTCCCGAAGCTCGGCGGGGGCATTCCGCCGCTGGCGCTCGGTGTCGGCGTTCTCGGCATGCTCTCGATCACGCTCGGTACCATCTGGCAAAAGCGCACGGCGGCCGCGGCGGATCTGCGGGTGAACGCCCTCGTGCAATATATCGGCGCGGCGGCGGTCACCGTTCCGATGGTGCTGCTCAGTGAGCAGGGGCATATGGACTTCACGCTGCCGCTCTGGCTCTCGCTGGTCTGGGCCGTGTTCGGCCTCTCCATCGGCGCCATCGGGCTTTTGCTCTTCCTCATCCGCCACGGCGCGGTGACGGGGGTTGCGACGCTGCTCTACCTCGTGCCGCCGGTCTCCGCGCTCATGGCTTATGTGCTATTTGGCGAGACCTTGAGCCTCGTGCAGATGCTCGGCATGGGGCTTGCCGCGCTGGGCGTCGCCGTCGCAAGCCGCGCCTGAACGGCAAGCGCGGCTTTTCTTATTTCGTGATCTTCACGGAAACCGGATCGCTTGCAGGAAACGATTCTTCTTCCGCTTCATCGAGGCGGCGATCCAGCTCTTCCTTGGTGTTCTCCGGCAACTTGCGATCCTTCTCGCCGCTTTCCTTCTGGCGGGCGTTCCGGTCCTGCTTCTCCTTCTCTTTCTCGGTCATGCAAAACCTCCATCGTCTTGTCTTGAAAGATAACGCGCCTGCTCAAGCCTTGATCCTTAGGCCATGAAAAAGGCGGCACACCGTTTGTGATGCGCCGCCGCTGGAGAAGCGAAAAATCGATCGCCCGTCAGGGCTTTTGCTGGTTCTGCGTGGTGGTGAACAGATCGAACGGCAGCTCCGCGATGCGGAACCAGGTGCTCTCCTTCTCGCGGAAGGCGTTCCAGGAATCGTAGATCTTCTTGAACTTCGGATTGGACGCCGCAATTTCGTTGTAGTGCGCGTAAGCGGTCTTGTAGCTCGCCTCCATCACGTCCTTCGGGAAGGCGCGAAGCAAGGCACCCTGCGCCACGAGACGGCGAATTGCCTCAGCGTTCTGCGCGTCGTACTTCATCACGCATTGGGCGTTGGCTTCCGCGCAAGCCGCTTCGAGAATGGCCTGATAGGCGGGCGGCAGCGAATTCCACTTGTCGAGGTTGATGTAGAGCGAAGGCTGCGCCGAACCTTCCCAGAAGCCTGGGTAGTAATAGTACTTGGCGACCTTCACGAAGCCGAGCTTCTCATCATCATAAGGCCCGGAGAATTCCACCGCATCGAGAGTGCCACGCTCCAGCGCCGGATAGATGTCACCGCCCGCGAGCACCTGCGGCACAACGCCGAGTTTCGACATGATCTGCCCGCCCATGCCCGCGATGCGGAACTTCAGCCCCTTCAGATCCTCGACGGAGTTGATCTCCTTGCGGAACCAGCCACCCATCTGTGCGCCGGTCTGACCCGCCTGGAAGGTCTGGATGTTGTAGTCCTTGAGGAACTCGCGCACGAGATCGAGGCCGCCGCCGAAATTCATCCACGCATTGTGGTGGCGCACGTTCATGCCCCACGGCACGGAGGTCTCGAACATGAAGGTCGGGTCCTTGCCGATATAGTAGCTCGACAGGGTGTAGCCGCATTCCACGGTGCCGTTCTGCACCGCATCCATCACTTGCAGACCGTTGACGATTTCACCCGCCGCGAAAACCTGGATCTGGAACTTGTTGTCGGTGGCTTCCGCCACGCGCTTGGCGATCTGCACGCCCGCGCCATAGAGCGTGTCGAGGCTCTTCGGATAGCTCGACGGCATGCGCCAGCGGATCTCCGGCTGCGATTGCGCGATGGCGGGGGAGGCCACGCCAGTGGCAGCGGCAAGCCCCGCGCCGCCCTTGAGTATCGTTCTTCTGTCCATGATGGGTGTTTCCTCGATGTTTGTTATGGCTGGGGTGAAGGAATAAGACCAAAAGCCTCCCGGGTCATCTGACCGAAGGTAGGGTGGGGTATGCGTTAGGCCGGCATCGCATGAAAAAGGCCGCCAACGGCGGCCTTTCCCGGTCTCGGTTTCGCTATTGGCGAGAAGTCAGCCACCCGAGCAATTCGGCGTGGAACAACGCACTCTCCTCGAATTGCGGCGTGTGGCTGCTCTTGTCGAACACCCGCACGGTCAGGTCGCGGAAATGCGGACGATAGGCCTCCCAGGTCTGGTAGGGAGCGACGAGATAGTCGAACCGCCCTAGCGAGAGGAAAACCGGCACGTCGAGCTTGTCGAGACCTTTCGCGATGTCGATGTCGCGAAACACCTCGCCCCACATGGTGTCGAACATCGGCATGTTCACATGCACGTCCGCCCAGAGAGCGCTTGCATCGAAGCTGTGATCGAACCAACTCCGCGCGCCCATCTTCAGGCAGAAGGCGATGAAGCGCTTGTCGGGCGCGGCGGCGATGGCCTCGCCCAATGTCGCCATGTCGGCATCGAGACGCTCTTTGCGCTCGGGGCAGGCGGCTTCCTGCCAATGGCGCTCCAGCGCCGCCATGTGCGCGGCGCTGTGGCTCGGGCCGGTCGCGACCATCACCACATGAGAGACGTGTTGCGGGTAAGCCTTGGCATATTCCAGCGCCATGTAACCGTGGCCCGAATGGCCGAGGATCACGACCTTATCGAAGCCGAGCTTTTCGCGGACGAGGTCGATATCGGCGAGGACGCGTTGCAGCGAATAATCCGGGTTCTCTTCGCCCGAACCTTGCGCGAAACCGCGATGGTCCGCGAAGACGAGCTTGAGCGAGCGGCGGAGATTTTCGGAGAAAACGCGCGGGTAATAGACCGCGCTGCCGATGACAAGCACCGGCTGACCTTCGCCTTCGATGGAATAACCGAGATCGAAAAACCCGGAGCGGATCGTGCCGCGCACGATGGCGAGCGGCGTCTTTTCACAATGAGACATTCTGTTGTCCTGACATGCGTTAGCTTTGGCCGAAGTAGAGCTTCGGCGCGCAAAAGATCGGCGTGATGCCCGCTTCATGCGGGCCGCGTCTCGATTCTCTTTCGCGGGAGCGTCGCTAACGGATGAGCTTCACGGGAATGTCCTCTCTGTTCGAAATCAGGCAAAAGGTCCTTTAGCGGAAGGCGGCCGGAATTGGAAATAGCCCGCCAAACAAAATGGCCGGGCGTAAACCCGGCCACTGTCATGTTCATTGCTGCGGTGTCGCTCAGTTCAACCGCACGCCCTCCGGCGCGCGTTCCGCCTTCCGGTTCGCGGTGAACTCGCCGATCATCAAGCCATCGGCGCCGAGCGTCACCGGCACGGTTTCGCCATCGTGGATCTCGCCGCCGAGGATGAGCTCGGCCAGCGGGTCCTGCACGTTCTTCTGGATCACGCGCTTCAACGGGCGCGCGCCGTAGGCGGGGTCGTAACCTTTGTCGGCGAGCCAGTCGCGGGCTTCCGGCGAGAGTTCCAGGGCGATCTTGCGGTCGTCCAGGAGCTTCTGCAGACGCTTGATCTGGATGTCGACGATGGCGCCCATCTCGCTGCGCTTCAGGCGGTGGAAGAGGATGATCTCATCCACGCGGTTGAGGAATTCCGGACGGAAGTGCGAACGCACCACCGCCATCACCTCGCCGCGCACAGCATCCGTGTCCTCGCCTTCCTTCTGCGCCACGAGATATTCCGCGCCGAGGTTCGACGTCATGATGATCAGCGTGTTGCGGAAATCCACCGTGCGGCCCTGTCCGTCCGTGAGGCGTCCGTCGTCGAGCACTTGCAAAAGGACGTTGAACACGTCCGGATGCGCCTTCTCGATCTCGTCGAACAGCACGACCTGATAGGGCCTGCGCCGCACCGCTTCCGTCAACGCGCCGCCTTCCTCATAACCGACATAGCCGGGAGGCGCGCCGATGAGGCGGGCGACCGAGTGCTTCTCCATGTATTCAGACATGTCGATGCGCACGAGCGCGGTCTCATCGTCGAAGAGGAAGGACGCGAGCGCCTTCGTCAGCTCCGTCTTGCCAACGCCGGTGGGGCCGAGGAACATGAACGAGCCGATGGGCCGGTTCGGATCCTGCAGGCCCGCGCGGGCGCGGCGCACGGCGGTCGCGACGGATTCCACCGCCTCGCGCTGGCCGATGACGCGCTTCGCCAGTTCCTGCTCCATCTGAAGCAGCTTCTCGCGCTCGCCCTCGAGCATCTTGTCGACGGGAACGCCGGTCCAGCGGGAGACGACCTGCGCCACATGGTTCGGCGTCACCGCCTCTTCCATCATGCCGCCGCCATTGGCGTTGGCTTCGGTGTCCGCAAGCTCCTTCTCGATCTGCGGAATGACGCCGTAGGCGAGTTCGCCCGCGCGCTGATACTGACCCTGGCGCTGCGCGGCAGCGAGTTCGTTGCGCGCGTCGTCCAGCGATTTCTTCAGCTTCGCCGCGTGACCGAGCTTGTCCTTCTCCGCCTTCCAGCGCGTGGTGATGGCGGCGGAACGCTCTTCGAGATCGGCAAGCTCCTTCTCAAGCCGCTGCAGGCGGTCCTGCGAGGCGCTGTCGGTTTCTTTCTTGAGCGCTTCCGCCTCGATCTTCAGGCGGATGATCTCACGGTCGAGGTTGTCGAGTTCTTCCGGCTTCGAATCCACTTGCATGCGCAGGCGCGAGGCTGCCTCGTCAACGAGGTCGATGGCCTTGTCGGGCAGGAAGCGATCGGTGATGTAGCGGTTCGACAAGGTCGCCGCCGCAACAAGCGCGCTGTCGGTGATGCGCACGCCGTGATGCTGCTCGTACTTCTCCTTGATGCCGCGCAGGATCGACACCGTGTCCTCGACAGACGGTTCGTCCACGAAGATCGGCTGGAAACGACGGGCGAGCGCCGCGTCCTTCTCCACATGCTTGCGGTATTCATCGAGCGTCGTCGCGCCGACGCAGTGCAATTCGCCGCGCGCCAGAGCAGGCTTCAGGAGGTTCGACGCATCCATTGCGCCATCGGCCTTACCTGCGCCGACAAGCGTGTGCATCTCGTCGATGAACAGAATGATGCCGCCTTCCGCCGACGTCACTTCGTTCAGAACGGCCTTCAGGCGTTCCTCGAACTCGCCGCGATATTTCGCGCCGGCGATCAGCGCGCCCATGTCGAGGGCGAGCAACTGCTTGTCCTTCAGGCTCTCGGGCACGTCGCCGTTGACGATGCGAAGAGCCAAGCCTTCCACCACGGCGGTCTTGCCGACGCCGGGCTCGCCGATGAGAACAGGGTTGTTCTTCGTGCGGCGGGAGAGAACCTGAATCGTGCGGCGGATTTCCTCGTCGCGGCCGATCACCGGATCGAGCTTGCCGTCGCGGGCGGCTTCCGTGAGATCGCGCGCGTATTTCTTCAGCGCGTCATAAGCGTTCTCGGCCGTCGCGTTGTCGGCGGTGCGGCCCTTGCGAAGAGTGTTGATGGCGGCGTTGAGGCTTTGCGGCGTCACGCCGGCCTGGGCGAGAATCTTGCCAGCATCGGTATCTTTCTCAACGGCAAGGCCAAGCAGCATGCGCTCGACGGTGACGAAGGAATCGCCCGCCTTTTCCGCCGTCTTCTCGGCGGTGTCGAAAAAGCGCATGAGATCGCGCGTCGCCTGCGGCTGGGCGGCGGAGCCGGAGACCTTCGGCTGCTTGGCAAGCCACTGCTCGACGGCGGCATGAGCCTCGCGGGAGCGGCCGCCGGCGCGGTCGATCAGCCCGGCGCAGAGGCCTTCCGGATCATCGAGCAAAACTTTCAGGACGTGGCCCGGCGCGAATTGCGGGTGGCCTTCCCGCATGGCGAGGTTTTGCGCCGCCTGAACGAAGCCACGGGCGCGCTCGGTATATTTCTCGAAATTCATCATTCACCCCTTCTCAGGCCCATCCGTCCTCTTGTGAGGCCCGGCCAAGCCCTGCGATGTCGGACCCTCGAAGAGGCATCCGCTAGGCTTAAGTTGGTGTGATATCCGCGCCGCAACAAGGGGAGGGGGAGGGAACAGTGCGATTTTGCGGGCATTGAACCCCAAGGACCATGCAGGAGGCCGGTTCCATGACAGGCAAGCCCTACGATCCGCGCTCGCAGGCCGAGAAGGCTCGCGCCGATCTTGCCCGCAACGATGCCATCGGCAGCGCTGTGCCCGAGAGCTCTCTCGAGCGTGGTCCTTCCGTGACGCGCGAAACGTTTGGCGACACGACGGGAAAGGCGCGGCGGCGCGAGGAGCAGAAGGGCGTCGAGGCAGGCGGACGCAAATCGCGGAGCACGCTTTCTCATCTGCTTTCGGCCTTTTGGGGCCGTAAATGATGGCCCAACATTCAGGTTGAAGCGTAACCGAACCGACACGCCTTGCGCATGGCCACGGCTCTTTCTATCGATAGGCCATGAGCATTCGCATCGCTTCCCTCTATCGCTACCCGATCAAGGGCCTGTCCCCCGAGCGCCTTTCGCGGACAACGCTGACGCGCGGGGCTTACTTTCCGGGCGACCGGCTCTATGCCATCGAAAACGGCCCTTCGGGCTTCGATCCGGCAAAGCCGGAGCATCAGCCCAAGATCAAGTTCCTGATGCTCATGCGCAACGAGAGCCTCGCCCGGCTGAGGACACGCTATCTCGATGAGACGGCGACCCTCGTCATTGAAGAAGGCGGGCGGGAGGTCGCGCGGGGTGATCTGACGACGAGCGAGGGGCGGGCCGCCATCGAGGCATTTTTCGGGCGCTTCATGCACGACGAGTTGCGTGGTTCGCCCAAGGTGCTGGCGAGCCCCGACGGGTTCCGCTTCACCGATTCGCGGCGAGGGTTCGTCTCGCTCATCAATCTGGCGAGCGTGCGGGCGCTGGAGAAGGTGGTTAATGCGCCGGTCGATCCCTTGCGCTTTCGCGGCAATCTCCATGTGGAGGGGCTCGAGCCTTGGGCGGAGTTCGACCTCGTCGGGCAGGTCCTGACAGCACCCTCCGGTGTTCGGCTGCGGGTGACAAAGCGAATCGAGCGTTGCGCCGCCACCAATGTGGACCCGGCGACCGGCCTCCGCGATCTCGCCATTCCAAAAAGCCTGATGCAGGCCTATGGCCATTTCGATTGCGGCATCTATGCCGAAATCCTCGACGGCGGCGAGCTGGAAGAGGGGGCCACCTTCACGGCGGAGCAGGAGAGCCTGCCTTTGGGCCAATAAACTCCCGAGCCAATAAAAAAGGAGGGCAAAGGCCCTCCTTTTCGGATCGATATTCGCTTTATCCGCTTATTCGGCGCCCTCGGCGGCGAAATCGGGACCGTCCGTCCGGCCTTCATCGAGATCCTTGCGGACGCGGCGACGGCGGCGCGGGCGCGCATCGTCGCCCTCATCGTTCAGGTTAAGATTTTCCTGGACCGGTGCTGCCTTTTCGCCCTCGACCGTGATCGGCGCGCGGACCGGGTTGGTCAGGAATGCGGGCAGGTTGCCGGCATCCGCGGCCTCGCCCTCGTCCTGACGGCGACGGTCGCGGCGGAAGTCGCTGCGTTCGCCACGCTCCGGACGATCCTGGCGTTCCGGGCGATCCTGGCGCTCGAAACGCTCCTGACGTTCGGAGCGCTCTTGACGCTCAGGGCGCTCACCCCGCTCGGGGCGATCCTGGCGCTCAGGGCGATCTTGGCGCGGCTGGTCGTCACGCTGGAAATCCTGACGTGGACCGCGTTCGCGCGGGAAACGCTCGCGTCGTCCTTCGCGCTCACCCCGCTCTCCCCGCTCCTGGCGCTCGCCGCGATCGAAGCGCGGCTGGCGCTCGGGGCGCTCGAAGCGCTCGCCCTCGGGGCGCTGCTCGTAGGGCTGCGGCTGGCCGGCGAGGTCGACATCCTCCCCACCGAAACCGGGGCGCTCGCCCTGGCCGGCGCCTTCCTCGTCGCCTTCCTCGTCGAAGCGGCCCTGATAGCCGTATTGCTCGCGCAATTGCTCCTGAGCGGCGGCGATGATGCGGTAATAGTGCTCGGCGTGCTGGTGATAGTTCTCCGCCGCCACCGGGTCGCCGCTGGCCTGCGCGTCGCGCGCGAGCTGGCTGTACTTCTCCGCGATATGCTGGGCGGTACCCCGGATCTTCACGTCCGGACCGTTCGACTCGTAGCTCCGCGTCAAGGGATTGGGGCCCTTGTTGCCGTTACGGTTACGGCCGCGCATACGCCTGTTCTGTCCTGGTCTCATGATTGGTCTACGACCCTCGTTGGTTTCTAGAGCCCGCGCGATTCAAAGCCTGTCCTTCAGCGAAGGGGCGGTAGCACACCGTTCGCGTGGCGAGCCGTCTGACGTTCAGCTCCGGCGTTCTTCAAGAAGCCTGGCCGTCCTTCAGTGTCGGGTTCAAATGATCGCGCCTGGCCGTTCAAAAGCCCCTGCCTGCGCGATTGATATCGTTTGGTCTGCCGGCGTGCGTCCTAAATGGGTTTTCGCCGATTTGTTCGGACCGAGGACGATCTCTGAACCCGAATCTAGCGGGTTCCTCCCGGTCCAACAAGTGCTTTTTCTGATCTTGCTCTCTTCGTGGATGAGCTTTTATCCCCCGCGATCATGTCCGTTTCAGGGCGGCGCAGCGGGGATTGCCCGCGAGATCGGGGACGAGTTCAAGAAATTCGAGGGCGCGGCCCCCGGTAAGGGCTTTCAGCGAATCGCCCTGGTCGTAGCCGATTTCGAAGACGAGGAGCCCGCCGGGAGAAAGAAGCCGCTCCGCCTCCCTCAGCAGGACCCGGTAGGCGTCGAGCCCGTCCGCCCCGCCATCGAGGGCAAGGAGTGGATCGTGCTCCCGCACCTCCTCGTCGAGGCCGGGAATCACGGAAGAGGCGATGTAGGGCGGGTTCGAGACGATGAGGTCGAACCGCCCCGCGATGGCCGAGGCCCAGTCGGAGGCGACGAACCGCGCCCGCGCGCCGACTCTGTTCCGCCAGGCATTCTCACGGGCGGTGCGCAGCGCGCCGGGGGACCGGTCAACCCCAAGGCCGAAGGCGTTCGGCAATTCGTGCAGCAACGCGACCAGTAGGCAGCCCGAGCCGGTGCCGAAATCGGCGATTTTCAGGAAAGCTCGCCTGTCGGGCAAAAGCCGGAGCGCCGTTTCGACCACGGTTTCCGTGTCTGGCCGGGGTACGAGAGTCTCGGGGGAGAGCCTGAAAGGCAGGCCCCAGAACTCCCGCTCCCCCAAAATCCGCGCCACTGGTTCATGCGCGAGGCGACGGCTGGCGTAAGCGCGAAGGAGGTTCTCTTCATCGTCCGTCAGTAGCTGCTCCGGCCTGAGCGTCAGTTCGGTCGCGGAAATTCCCAATGCGCCGAGGAGCAGTAGCCGTGCATCAAGGGAGGCGGTTTCGAACCCGGCCTCGCCCAAGCGCTTACGCAGATCCTGCAGGGCTCGCGCGCGCGTCATGCCGAAGGCCCCTGCCGGTAGCGATTCAGACGCTCCCCGAGCGTGCCCGTGTGCAACTCGAACAGGTGGTTGTCGTCGTCGTAGAAATAGAGCGAGCGGCCCTCGCCATCGACGCGCGGGCGTGACTCGCGGACGGCGAGGCCGAGGCGCTCGATCCGCACGCGATAATCGTCAATCGAAGCGGCGTCGATCTTGAAGGCGATGTGGTTGTAAGTCTGCGAGGGCAGGCTTTCGCCTTCCATGATCGCGATCCACAGGCCCGCGACGTCGAAGAATTTTTCCCGTGAGAGCGAAAACGTATCCTCGCCGGAGGAATAGATTTCGCGCCCCTCGAATACTGTCTCGACGATCTCGCTCATGCGCTCGAGATCGCGCGTGATCAGGGTGATGTGGCTCAAGCCCTCGATCACGCCGCATCCTGCGCGGCAAGCTGCGCGGCCTGATGTTCGGTGACGAGCGCGTCGATGACCTCATCGAGCGCGTTGCCGCTCATGATCTCTTCGATCTTGTAAAGCGTCAGGTTGATGCGGTGATCGGTGACGCGCCCTTGCGGGAAATTGTAGGTGCGGATGCGCTCGGAGCGGTCGCCGGAGCCGACCTGCGACTTGCGGTCAGCGGCGCGGGCGGCATCCTTCGCGGTGCGCTCGGCATCGTAGAGGCGGGCGCGCAAAAGCGCCATCGCACGAGCGCGGTTCTTGTGCTGGGAACGCTCGTCCTGCACGAACACGACGGTGCCGCTCGGGATATGCGTGATGCGGATCGCGGATTCCGTCTTGTTGACGTGCTGGCCGCCTGCGCCTTGTGCGCGCATGGTGTCGATCTTCAGGTCCGCATCGTTGATGACGATATCCACATCCTCCGCTTCCGGCAACACGGCGACAGTCGCGGCGGAGGTGTGAATGCGGCCTTGCGTTTCCGTGTCGGGCACGCGCTGCACGCGGTGGACGCCGCTTTCGAACTTGAGCCGTGCGAATACGCCGCGTCCCTTGATCTCGGCGGAGATTTCCTTGTAGCCGCCCGCCGTGCCTTCGCTTTCGGAAAGGACCTCGACCTTCCAGCCCTTGATCTCGGCATAGCGCGCATACATGCGGAAAAGATCGCCCGCGAAAAGCGCTGCCTCGTCGCCACCGGTGCCGGCGCGCACTTCGAGGATCGCGCTTTTCTCGTCCGCCTCGTCCTTCGGCAGGAGCATGATGCGCAGATTCTGCGCGGCCTTTTCGAGATCTTCCCGCGCCTGCGGCAGCTCGTCTTCGGCGAGCGACTTCATCTCGGCATCGGTCGCCGCATCAGTGATGAGCGCTTCGAGACCTTCTAGGTTCTCTTCCATGCCCTTGTAGGCGCGGATCGATTCCACCACGCCGTCGAGCTCCGATAATTCGCGTGAGAGCGCGACGAAGGTGTCCGGATCCGGCCCGGCATTGAGCGTCGCCGTGATGATGTCATGGCGCGCAAGAATGGCGTTGAGGCGGTCGGCGGGAGGCGCAATTGTCATTAGATCGGAATACCATGAGTTTCGGCGAAGCGCATGAGCTGCGGCCGTAAACTGTCGCCGCTTCCGGCATGTTCCAGCTCTTCATGAATGAAGGAGCCGACCTGGCTGGCGTTGAGTTCCAGCAGCATGGCCTTTACGGGGCCGATGGAAGCGGGGGACATGGACAGCGAGCGGAAGCCGAGGCCGATCAGCGCCATCGCCTCGAGGGGGCGGCCGCCGATCTCGCCGCAAACGGTCGCGACGCAGCCCGCCTTCTGAGCCTCTTCCGCCACTTGCCGCAAGGCGCGCAGCATCGGTGCGCTCAGCGGGTCGAAGCGGTTCGCAACGCGCCGGTTCTCACGGTCGATGGCGAACAGGAACTGCATCAGGTCGTTCGAGCCGACCGAGATGAAGTCCGCGACGGCGCAGATCTCGCGAAGCTGGAACAGCAGGGAGGGGACTTCCAGCATCGCGCCGAGCTTGAGATCCGCCGGCAGAACATGGTCGTGGCGGGAGAGATGCGCCTTTTCTCGCTCGACGATCTCCTTCGCGCGGATGAATTCGTCGCAGGTCGCGATCATCGGGAACATGATCTTCAACGGACGGCCCGCAGCGGCCTTGAGAAGCGCGCGCAACTGCACGCGCAGCAGGCCCGGACGATCAAGGCCGATGCGGATGGCGCGCCAGCCGAGGGCGGGGTTCTCCTCCTCGATCGACTGCATGTAAGGCAGGATCTTGTCGCCGCCGATGTCGAGCGTGCGGAAGGTGATCGGCAGATCGCCCGCTTCCGCGAACGCGGCGCTGTAGAGCGCCTGCTGCTCGCTCGCCGTCGGCATGCGCTCTGCGACCATGAACTGCAATTCGGTGCGGAAGAGCCCGACGCCTTCGGCGCCGGTTTCCTCTAGGTGAGGCAGATCGACGAGAAGACCCGCATTGAGCTGAAGCTTTACCGCCACGTCGTCCTTCGTGACGGACGGCAGATCGCGCAGTTTGCGGTACTGCTCCTGCCGGCGGGCGCGCAGGCGCGCCTTTTCGGCATAGGCCGCCTCCACATCGGAGGTCGGACGGATCTGCACATCGCCCACCGAACCATCGACGATGATGGCGTCTCCCGGATCGGCGAGGGAGGTGGCGTTCGCCACTTCACCCACGGCGGGCAGGCCGAGCGCGCGGGCGACGATGGCGATATGGCTCGTCGGCCCGCCTTCCTCGAGAACGAGGCCGCGCAGGCGCGAACGGTCATAGTCGAGCAGCGCCGCCGGACCCATCGAACGCGCGACGAGGATTGCGTTGTCAGGCAGCGATGCCCGCTCCGACACCATGTCGCGCCCGACGAGGCGATGCAGCATGCGGTTGGCGAGGTCGTCGAGATCGTGCAGGCGCTCGCGCAGGTAAGGATCGGTCTGGCGCAGCATCCTGGCGCGGTTGTCCGATTGCACGCGCTCCACCGCCGCCTCGGCGGTCAGGCCCGAGGTCACGGCCTCGCGCATGCGGCGCAGCCAGCCCTGGTCGTGAGCGAACATGCGGAAGGTTTCGAGAACTTCCCGGTGCTCGCCGTGATGGGCGACATCGCCGCGCTCGATCAGTTCGTCGATGGAGGCGCGCACCTCCCCGATGGCCTCTTCGAGGCGCTGCAGCTCGGCGTCGATGTTTTCGGCGATGAGGTTCTTCACCACCACACGGGGTTCGTGGAGCACCACATGGCCGAGGCCGACGCCGTCGGAAAGGGACACGCCGCGCTGGCTCACCGCGCGGCGAAGGGCGCTGCCGGTCTCGACGGGGGCGAGCGCCTGCAATTCGCCGGTCGCGACGAGTTCGGCGAGCACCATCGCGGTGATTTCGAGGGCCTCGATTTCCTCTTCCGTGTAGATCCGGTAGGTCCGGTTCTGGACGACGAGAACGCCGAGCGTGTTGCCGGCGCGCAAAAGCGGCACGCCGAGGAAGCCGTGATAGATCTCTTCGCCCGTTTCCGGCTTGTAGGAGAAGGCGGGGTGGCTCTGGGCGTCGGATAAGGCGAGGGGCTCCGCGGTGGAGGCGATGAGGCCGACAAGGCCCTCGCCCGCGCGCATGGTGGTCAGGTGGACCGCTTCGCGCTTCAGGCCCTCGGTGGCGAAAAGCTCAAGAACGCCGTCGCCGCGCAACACATAGACGGAGCACACCTCCGCCACCATGTTTGCGGCAATCAGAACGACGATCTTGTCGAGGCGGTCCTGCGCGCCAACCGGCTCCGCCATGATCTCGCGGAGGCGGCGCAGCAGGAGGCGCGGACCGCCGGGAGCGCTAGGCATGAGCTTAACTGTTCCCGTCCTTGGGTTAGGCCGACGGGGCGTGCCCCGCCAGTTTCATGAAGAAGTGTCGCAGCCTCATGGGCCGGCCGTCAATCAGGCTTTGTCAAGGCCGTATAGCGAGTGGAGCGTGCGGACTGCAAGCTCCGTATAGGCCGAGTCGATCAGAACTGAGAACTTGATTTCCGAGGTGGTGATGGCCCGGATGTTGATGCCCTTGTCAGCCAAGGCTTTGAAGGCTTTGGCCGCAACGCCCGCATGGCTGCGCATGCCCACCCCGATGGCGGAGACCTTCACCACGTCCGTGGCGCCCTGGAGGTCCCTGAACTCGATCTCGGCCTTATGCTGGTTCAAAACCGCCACTGCCCGATCGTAATCGGCGGTGGGGACGGTAAAGGTGATGTCCGTGGTGGTGGTGTCGTCGGACACGACCTGGATGATCATGTCCACGTTGATGTTCGCGTCCGCCAGCGGCACGAAGATCGAGGCGGCGATGCCCGGCTTGTCGGAGACATTCCGCAGCGTAATCTGTGCTTCGTCGCGGGAATAGGCGATGCCGGTGACGACCTGCTGTTCCATGATGTCTTCCTCGTCGCAAATGAGGGTGCCGAGCTGCGGGTCGGCGGGATCGTCGAAGCTGGAGCGCACGTAGGTCGGCACCCGGTGCATCATGGCGAGCTCGACCGAGCGCACCTGCAGCACCTTGGCGCCAAGCGACGCCATTTCCAGCATTTCTTCGTAGGAAACCTTATCCAGGCGGCGCGCCTTCGGCACGATGCGCGGATCGGTGGTGTAGACGCCGTCCACGTCCGTATAGATGTCGCAGCGCTCGGCCTGGATGGCCGCCGCGAGGGCGACCGCGCTGGTGTCCGAGCCGCCACGGCCCAGCGTCGTGATGCGCTGGGTCGGCTGGTGCATGCCCTGGAAGCCGGAAACGACGGCGACTTCCCCGTTTTCCACGAAGCCCTTGATGATGCCGGTGCCGTCGATGGCGGCGATTCGCGCCGAGCCGTGGGCCTCCGAAGTCAGGATCGGGATCTGCCAGCCCTGCCAGGAGCGGGCCTTCAGCCCCATTTCCTGCAGAGCGACGGCCAGAAGGCCGGAGGTGATCTGCTCGCCCGAGGCTACGACCGCGTCGTATTCCCTGGCGTCGTAGAAGGTCGAAGCCTCCTTCACCCAGCCGACGAGCTCGTTGGTCTTGCCGGACATGGCCGAAACCACGACGGCGACGTCGTAGCCTGCCTCCACCTCGCGTTTGACGTGCCGCGCCACGTTGCGAATGCGCTCAACGTTGGCGACGGATGTACCGCCGAACTTCATGACGAGACGGGGCATGGCAGGGGAGGCCGTTCGAGGATAAGGGAAAATTGCCCCTTCGCGAAGCGAAAGGGCGCGTATACATGACGACGGGGGAGCGCCGTGTCAACGCGGCCAAATGCATAGCTTGCCCCAAGCGACAAGGAGACGGGATTCGCCATGACGGACGAGACCACGACCATCGATCCGCAAGAGGTCGCCCGCTTCGAGGGCATCGCCGAAACCTGGTGGGACCCGAAGGGCCCCATGAAGGTGCTCCACCGGTTCAACCCGGTGCGGCTGGCCTATATCCGCGACGAGGCCTGCCGCCGGTTCGGGCGCGACCCGCGCTCCGCCCGCTCGCTCGAGGGACTGACCATCCTCGATGTCGGCTGCGGCGGCGGCGTGCTCTCCGAGCCGCTGGCCCGCCTCGGGGCGAAGGTGACGGGGCTCGACCCTGCTCCCACCAACATCGCGGTGGCGAAGCTCCATGCGGAGCGCGCGGGCGTGCCGGTGGACTACCGCAACGAGACGGTGGAGGCCGTGGTCGCGAGGGGCGAGACCTTCGACATGGTGCTCGCAATGGAGGTGGTGGAGCACGTCGCCGACGTGCAGGCCTTCGTGACTGCCTGCGGCCAGGCGGTGAAGCCGGGCGGCGGGCTCGCCATGGCGACCCTCAACCGGACCATGCGTTCCTTCGCGCTTGCCATCGTCGGCGCCGAGTATGTCCTGCGCTGGCTGCCCAAGGGCACGCACGACTGGGACAAGTTCGTGACGCCCGACGAGTTGGCGGCGGCCCTCTCGGTCGCCGGGTTCAACGTCACCGACGAGAAGGGCGTGACCTACAATCCCCTCACCGGCATCTGGTCCCTCTCTGGGGACATGGCGGTGAATTACATGCTGCTCGCCGAACGGGCCTGAGCCCGCCCGTCGGCGATGATCAGCACGAGCCAGCCTGCGAGCGCTGAGAGAAGGGAGCCTGCGAGCACGCCCATCTTCGTCGCGCTCATCAATTCCGGCGTGTTCTCAAAAGCCAGCGCGCCGATGAACAGGCTCATGGTGAAGCCGATGCCGCACAACAGCGCGACGCCGTAGAACTGCAGGTTCGTCGCGTGCGCCGGCACATCGGCGAGGCGCAGCTTCACGGCGATCATCGAAAAGGCGAACACGCCGATCTGCTTGCCCGCGAAGAGGCCGAGCGCGATGCCGAGCGGCAGCGGACTGACGAGGCCTTCCATCGTGACGTTCGCGAAAGACAGTCCCGCATTGGCGAAGCCGAAGATCGGAATGATGATGAAAGCGACGAAAGGCTGAAGTGCATGTTCCAGCCGATGAAGCGGTGAGATCTCCTCCCGCGTCTTTTTCGATGCGGAACCGAGCGGTACGGTCAACGCGAGAAGAACGCCCGCCAGCGTGGCATGGATGCCGGATTTCAGAACGAAGAACCAAAGCAGCGCGCCGACAGTGAGATAAATGGCGAGCCGCGAGACACCGAGACGGTTGAGCGCGATGAGTACGGCAAGACACGCGGCGGCGGCTCCCAGCATCGGCAGATCGAGGCCCTCCGTGTAGAAGACCGCGATGATGACGATGGCGCCGAGATCATCGAGGATCGCAAGCGCCGTCAGGAACACCTTGAGCGAAGCCGGAACGCGCGAGCCGAGAAGCGCGAGGACGCCGAGAGCGAAGGCGATGTCCGTTGCCGCCGGAATGGCCCATCCGCGATAAAGCGACGGGTCGCCCCGCGTAAATGCGAGAAAGACGAGCGCCGGAACAACCATGCCGCCGAGCGCCGCGATGCCCGGTAGCACCCGACGGGACCAGGTGGACAATTGCCCGTCGAGGAACTCGCGCTTGATCTCAAGGCCGACGAGCAGGAAGAACAGCGCCATCAGTGCATCGTTGATCCAATGCTGGACGCTGAGGCCGAGAATCTTGGCGTGGAGCGCGTGGAAATAGGTATCGGCGAGGGGCGAATTGGCGACGACAAGCGCGAGAACCGTCACGCCCATGAGAATGAGGCCGCTCGCCGCTTCGCTTCCGAGAAAGCTTCGCAGGAGGGTGATCCGCCGCAAAGACGTTATGGGGCCTGGTTGCCGATTCACGCTTGCCTCCTCACGCGCCGAGCTTTTCTTCTTAATGCGCAGCTCGGTCCGATGTAAAATTCACCGCTGTGTCTTTCCCCATCGTCGCATGGTGAGAATAGTCTCCAGCGTGACCGGCCGAAAGTCCCAGACATCGACGCCGACATCGTATTGGTGCGTCAAGTGCGAGAGCCTGCCGTGAGAGTGGCCGTGCAGATCAAGCCAGCCCTTGGAGTTGTTCTTCCATGTGCGGAAGGCGTAGTGGCAAAGAACCAAATGCTTGTCGTCAACATCGAGCTCCGCATAGGCCTGAACGCTCGCCCATCCTTTTGCGGCGAGGGTGTCAGGGCCGTCGTTGTTGCCGGTGACGAGATGTTTTTTGCCGCGCAGGTTGCCGAGCAGCTCCCCGATCCGTTCCGCGCTCACATGCAGGGCGAAATCGCCGAGATGCCAGACCGTGTCGGTTGGCGAGACAGTCCCGTTCCAGCGCGCGACCAACGCTTCGTCATGCTCCGGAATCGTCCTGAAGGGCCGGTGATCCTTGGTGAGAACGCGCGGATCGCCGAAATGCGTGTCGCTGGTGAAGAAGACGGTCAAGCCTGTTCCCTCAAGCGGTATCACCCGGGGAAATGGGGTGCGGCGGGAGCGAGAAAAGCGGGCCGTGCCTGATCGAATTCCCGTGATGGGATCAGAATCCGCGAGATATTTGCGAATCCTGACCTATCTGACATCCCGTGGCGTTTGGCGTGGGGGCTCTAACTGTGGAGGTTCCAATGTTTTTCGTCAAAAAAGGCGTATTGCTCACAGCTTTGCTTGTGGCCTCGGCGGGAGCCGTGGCGCAAAACGCCAAGCCGACAGATCCACAAATCGCTCACATCGCCTACACGGCGGGCGAGATCGACATCAAGGCTGCCGAGCAGGCGCTCAAGATATCCAAAAACAAGGATGTCCATGCTTTCGCAAACGACATGGTGCGCGACCACACGGCCGTAAACCAGAAGGCGCTTGCTCTCGTCAAAAAACTCAAGGTCACGCCGGAAAACAACGGCACCAGCAAGGCGCTGCTCAAACAGGCGGACGAGGAGCATGCCAAGCTGGCGAAGCTGAGCGGTGCGGCCTTCGACAAAGCTTATGCTGAGAACGAAGTCGCCTATCACAAGACGGTCAATGGGGCGTTGCAGAACACGCTGATTCCATCCGCGACCAACAGCGAATTGAAGGATCTTCTCTCGACGGGACTGAAGGTCTTTCAAGGGCATGAACAGCATGCTGAAAATCTCGTGGAGAAGATGAAATGACAGATGGCTCGCGACACCTCTATCGGGTTCTTCTCGTCGCGATCTTCGCGCTTGCAGGGCCTGTCTCCGCAAGCGCGGAGGTGATCCAGGTCAAGGTCTCCGGCTTTGCCTTCAACCCGGCGCAAGTGGTCGCTCACGTCGGTGATACGATCCAGTGGGTCAACGGCGACTTTCTGGCTCATACGGCGACGGCGAGAGACGGGAAGTGGGATGTTTCGCTTCCGGCCGGCAAGTCCGGCGCGCTCGTCGTCAAGAAGGCTGGCGCGATCGACTATTATTGTCGCTACCACCCGAACATGGTCGGCCGTATCGACGTCGTGCGGGGCAAGGCGCGTTGATGCTTCAGTTCCCGGCAGCCTTGACGATGATCTTGCCCACCATCCTCGGATGGAGAGAGCAGAAGTAGCCATACTCTCCCGGCGTCGAAAAGGTGAAGGTGAAACGGTCGTTCGTATCGAGCGCCTTCGACCGGAAGGAGTGATCTTCGGCGGTGACGGTGTGCGGAATGTCGTCCGCGTTGATCCAGGTGACCGTTGTTCCAACGGGTACGGTGAGGGTTTGGGGAGCGAAAGTGAAGTTCTCGATCTTCACCTCTCTTGCCGGGGTCTCGGCGGCGAGTGCCGTTCCGCAGGCAAGAAGCGGACCGAGAAAAGCAGTGGCGATATATCGGGCTGCTGTCGTGACCATTGATCTTCTCCCGCCGCAAAGTGCGACCGCTCTCATGCGAGCGGTGTGTCGATGATCGCGAGACGCTTGTTGCCGGGCACGAAATTGACATGGCCGACACCGAGAAATTTGCGCAACTCGCCCGCAGGAACCTGCATTGGCCCCGGCCCGGGAGCCGTACCCGGCGCGGGCTGCGGAAAAGCCGTCGAGCGAGCGGTATGGAAAGCGATATTGCCTTCGATCTTTTGCATGATCTGGTGAATGTGCCCGTTCATCACCGTCACCGAGCCGAAGCGTTTCAGGAAGGACAGGGCGCGCGCGCCATCATCCGTGCCCCAGCCCCATTCGGGATAGACGCTCCAGAGCGGAATATGCGCAAACACCACGATGGGCGTACTCGCCGAGAGCCCCTTCACGTCGTCTTCAAGCCATTTGAGCTGCTCTTCGCCGAGATTGCCGAGCCCTCCCGCCTTGAGATCGACCACGTTCACCAACCCGATGAAATGAATGCCGTCCTGATCGAAGCTGTACCATCCGGCTCCCTTGGAGCCTTTGCCGTAACGCTCGCGGTAGAGCTTGCCCGCCTCCTCATCGAGCACATCATGCTCGCCAGGGACATAGAAAACGGGAAGACCGACCTCCTTGATGAGCTGATCGGCGTCGTCGAATTCTTTTGCGCGCGAGAGATGGCTGATATCGCCCGTGTGAACCATGAAGGATGGCTTGACGGGAAGCGCCTTGATCTTTGCAACGGCCTCGCGCAGCGTCGCTAGGGCATCCGGATTGGCGGGCTTGTCGAAGCCGATGTGACTGTCGCTGATCTGCAGGAAGGTGAGCTTGCTGCTCTTGAGCGCCGTCGCCGCCTCGGCGCTCGAAAGGCCGAGCGAGCGCGGGAGGCCGTCATTCACCATCCACAGGACGCCTGTTCCGGCCCAGGTCATGCATCGGAGAAAACCACGACGGCTGATGCCATCGTCATCGTCACGCAACGGTTCATCGGGGGTGGGAATGTTCATCGGGACCTCCATTGGCCACCGACGCGGGCACTCAGCATGCACTTGAAAAGCTCAGGTGCCGATGCGTCTGCCGGGATAAACGCATTGCAGCGGCATTGGCTCCGCAGTGATGTTTAGACGAAAGTGCTTAGTTTCGGTCGTCGGGAACGAGCGGAAGCGGCAGCACATCGATGCCCTCTTCCATGAGGGCCTGCGCCTCCCGCGAGTCCGTCTCGCCGTAGATCGAGCGTTGTTCGGCTTCGCCATAGTGCATCTTGCGCGCCTCTTCGGCGAAGCCTTTTCCGACGTCTTCCGCGTTCTGCGTCACGTGCTCGCGCAGCGCCCGCAGCATGGTACGGATCTCGCGTTCCTTCTCCGTCAGCGCCGCGACGGGCTGCGGCTCGCGCGTCGCGGGTGTCTTGTCGGTCCGCGAGACGGAAGGAGCCATGATCTGCTTTTCGATCCTCTCCGAGTGGCAGAACGGGCACGTCACGAAGCCGCGCTTGCGCTGCGTCTCGAACGCATCGCTCGAGGGAAACCAGCTTTCGAATTCGTGAGCCTGCTCACAGGCCAGGGCGTACTTGATCATGCGTTCGAGATAAGGGTTGAACGGCGCGAAGCCAAGAAGGAGCTCAGGCGCTCTTGGCGTCCTTGGCGGGCGGGATGGAGGCCCGTTCGATCTTGAAGGGGCGCGCATTCTTCAGCGTCGGAATGCGGGAGCGCGCATCAAGCACGAGCGCGGGGTCGATCTCGGCGAGAATCACGCCGGGCTCGGATCCCGCTTGAGCCAGAATACGGCCCCACGGGTCGACGATGATCGAATGGCCGAACGTCTCGCGGCCGTCCTCATGCAGGCCGCCTTGCGCGGCCGAGATCATGAAGGAGCCGGTTTCGATGGCACGCGCGCGGTGCAGCACGTTCCAATGCGCCTCGCCGGTCTGCTTCGTGAAGCAGGCCGGAGCGGAGAGGAAGGACGCGCCGCCTTCGGCAAGCGCGCGGTAGAGCGCGGCGAACCGCACATCGTAGCAGATCGTCATGCCGAGCAGCCCCCACGGTGTTTCCGCCAGCACGGCCTTGTCGCCGCCGGAATAGGTGGCCGATTCGCGCCAGCTTTCGCCGTTCGGCAGATCGACATCGAACAGATGGACCTTGTCGTAAGATGCGAGGATCTCGCCGTCCGGACCGATGAGGAAGGCGCGGTTGGCGATCTTGTCGCCGGCCTTCACGGCAATCGAGCCCACCTGGATCACGGTGCCGCGCTCGCGCGCCACTTCACGCAGGCTCGCAAGGGTCGGGTCCGCCTCCTGCGGGCCGACCTTCGCCAACATGTCGTCGCGCTTGCGGTCGACGAGGGAGGTCATCTCCGGCGTCTGGACGAAATCCGCCCCACCCGCCACCGCCTCACGCACGAGGGCGACTGCCGAATCGCGGTTCTTGAGCGGATCGCGCCCCGAACGCATCTGGACGCAGGCGGCGGTGAAGCGGGTGGTCATGGCATTCTCCATCAGGCCTGCAAGAGTGACTCAAGTCCCCCTTTGGCGTCCAGCGCATAAAGATCGTCACAGCCGCCGACATGGCGAGCGCCGATGAAGATCTGCGGCACGGTGGTGCGGCCGCCGGCCTTCTCGATCATCTCCGCGCGGGCCTCGGGCATCTTTTCGATGTCGATTTCGCTGAAGGCCGCTCCCTTCTCGGTGAGAAGCTTCTTTGCGGAGGCGCAATAGGGGCACCAGCTTTTCGTGTAGATCGTGACGGGGGACATGAGCACTCTTCCAGTTCGTCCCGACATATAGGAATTCTCAAGCCTCCACGACAACCCTTGCGAAAGCGAGGATATCGACCTTGGCCGCTCCGGCTTTCAGAAGGGCGCGAGAGGCGGCGTTGGCCGTCGAGCCCGTGGTGAGCACGTCGTCGATGAGAAGGACGCGCCTGTCCTTGACGGCGGGACGGGAACTTTCGGGCACGCGAAAAGCACCTTGCAGATTCTGCTGGCGCTGCGCCTTGGTGAGGCCGACCTGCTGGCGGGTGTGTTTCACGCGGACAAGGAGGGAGGGATCGCAGTCGATGCCGCTTTCCTTCGCGACGATGCTGGCGAGCGCCATCGCCTGATTGAAGCGCCGTTGCCATAACCGCCAGCGGTGCAGCGGCACCGGCACGATCACATCGGCGTCCTTCAGCAATTCTGCGCCCGCACGGACCATCATGGTGCCGAGCGCGCGGGCGAGGTCCGGGCGGTCAGCGTATTTGAGGCGGTGGATGAGGGCGCTGGCCGTGCCGTCATATTGGGCGACCGCGCGGGCGCGGGCGAAAACCGGCGGATCGGCGATGGCGGCGGGCGAGAGCAGCGGCACGCCGATATCGACGGAGAAAGGCGTGCCGAGGCGCTCGCAATAGGGCCGCTCGATGAAGCGGATGCCGGACCAGCACGCGGCGCACAGGCTGTGCGGCTCCCCGATCGCCGCCTGGCAGGCGATGCAGGTCGGTGGATAGACGAGGCCGAGCGCCCCACGCAAGGATCCTTGCGCCAGGCGCAACAGGCGCAGGCCCCGGGGCGCGGTTTCGCTCGTCTCGCTCACATCGCTCATGGGACAAGCTTAGCTGAACTCGCCGGTGGAACGAAGATGGCTATTGGGGTCTTCCTGCTTCGGTTAAAATCACTTGGCGTTGTCCTCATTCCGCGCCATACCGTGCGCGCCATGACAGCGCCCCTCGTTTTCGACCGCTCCCTCGCCCGTCAGCGTCTCCAGCGCGCCCTGCGTCAGGGCTATGCGGATTTTCTCCTCGCACGGGCGGTGGAAGATCTCGATGAGCGGCTCTCGGCGGTGTTGCGAGACTTCTCGCTTGCTCTCGATCTCGGAACGCCGACGGCTCTGGCGGCGACGGCCTTGCGTCAGGCGAAGCGGGCTCGAGAGGTGGTGCGATTGTCGCCGCTTCCCGAAGCCGGGGCTATCGTCGGCGACGAAGAGAGCCTGCCTTTCGGCGATGCGCGGTTCGATCTCATCGTGTCCCTGCTCGCGCTGCAGGGCGTCAACGATCTGCCGGGGGCGCTCGTGCAGATCCGGCGCGCGTTGAAGCCCGACGGTCTGTTCGTGGCGGCGCTCTTTGGTGGTTCGACGCTGACCGAATTGCGGCAAGCCTTCACGGCGGCGGAAGTGGAGATCGAGGGCGGCGTCAGTCCGCGCGTTGCGCCCTTCGCGGATTTGCGGGATCTTGGCAGCCTGCTCCAGCGGGCCGGGCTCGCGCTGCCGGTCACGGATTCGGAAGTGGTGCGCGTGCGCTATGCCGACCCGTTTTCCCTCATGCGCGATCTTCGCCGCATGGGGCTGACGAATGCCTTGCACGACCGCCGCAAGACGCCCCTCAAACGCCGCACCTTGATGCGCGCGGCGGAGATCTATGCGGAATGCTTCGCCGATCCCGATGGGCGGGTTCCGGCGACGTTCGAGATCGTCTGGCTTCTCGGCTGGGCTCCGCACGAGAGCCAGCAAAAGCCGCTGCGTCCCGGCAGCGCCCGCATGCGGCTTGCTGACGCGCTTCATGTCGAGGAACAGAAAACCGGAGAGAAGCCGGGGCCGTGAGGCCTTGGGCACGGGACGGTTACGCCCTAGGTTTTTGGTGTGGTCCGCGGAACGCAGGTTTCGGCGGCATCACATTTCGAGGGTCCTTCGCCATGAAACCCGCCACGAAGAAATCCAGCCCGGATCATCCGATTTCGATCACGCCGAATCCCCACCGCATCCGCGTGGTCCTCGGCGGCTTCATCATCGCCGAAACAACAGAGGCGCTAGCCTTGCACGAAGCGACATTGCCGGTCGTGCAATACATTCCGCGTAAAGACGTGCGGATGGACCTTCTCGACAAGACTGGTCGCCACACCAACTGTCCCTACAAGGGAGATGCGACCTACTACACCGCCAGCGCGGGCGGCCTCGTGCGAAGCGACGCGGCCTGGAGCTATGAGAAGCCGCAGGCGTCCGTCGCGGCGATTGCGGGCTATATCGCCTTCTACCCGGAGAAGGTGGACGCCATCGAAGAGTTCAAGGATTGATCGTCGTCAGGGCTTCTGGCCCGATGCCGTCTTCAGCCTTCCGCTGAGCGAAACAAGCGCCACGCCCGCCAGCACGACCGCGCCGCCAAGCATCTCGCGCGGACCAATCCGCTCGCCAAGAAAGATCATCGCGAGGATCGTGGTCCAGACAGGCAGAAGGTAGCCCACCATCGAGGCGCGAGTCGGCCCGGCGCTGCGGATCAGGTACATGAACAGCAGCATCGGCAGCGCCGTTGCGATGACGCCGAGGGCGAGAAGCGGTGCGATATGTGCCGGCACCGCCCCGAAAGCAGATGGGCCGACGAGAACGAGAGCGAGAATCGTCGCCGGGATGCCGGAGCAGATTTGTTGGCCGAGCGCGAGACGGGCAGGGTCGGCCTGTCGCACGACACGTATATAGAGGTTCGCGCTGGCATAGCTCAAGGCGCAGCCGAGCATGGCGAGCGCACCCGACGGGCTGACCCCGCTTTCCGGAAACGCCGCCGGACCGATGAGAATGGCCATGCCAATAAAGCCGAGCATGACGCCCATCATGCGGCCGCGCGTCAGCCGCTCCTCGGCGAACATGAAATGCGCGAGCACCGCGACGATGAGTGGGGAGGAGGCCTGAATCATCGCGGCGGGCCCCGTGGTGATCTGCGTCAGAGCGTAGGCGAGGAGCACGTTCGGGATCCAGCCGTTGAGGGCTCCGAGAATGATCCAGCTCAGCCATTCACGCCCGTGCGGAATGATGCTCTTGCGTTGGACGGCGAACCACAAGGCGAGTGAGGTCGCGCCAATCAGCCCGCGCATGCCCGCCAGCGCGAAGGGGTTCACGTCGCCGCTGAGTTTCACGAACAGAAATCCGCTCGCCCAGAGAATCGAACAGGCAAGCAGGTTCGTCACGAGGAAGCCGCGTGCCGGCGCGGTTGGCGCGGGAAGGGTAGTGCCGCCGGTCATGATGCGCTCAAGGGCCGACGAGATCGATGAGGAAAGGCAGCAGCGGCTCATCCGCCGGCGGCATCGGGTATTGCCGCAATTCCTGCGGCTTCACCCATTTCAGCGCCTGCCCCTCCAGCGGCTGCACGAAGCCCTCCCAGCGGCGGCAGATGTAGAGGGGCATGAGAAGGTGGAAGCTCTCATAGGCGTGGCTCGCGAAAGTGAGCGGCGCGAGGCACGCTTCCTTGACGGCGATGCCGAGTTCCTCGCGCAATTCGCGGATGAGTGTCTCTTCCGGCCGCTCGCCGAGCTCCATTTTGCCGCCGGGAAATTCCCACAAGCCGGCAAGCGCCTTTCCCTCAGGGCGCTGCGCGAGAAGGATACGGTTGTCCGTATCCACAAGGGCGACGGCGACGACGAGGGTCAGTTTGAGAGGGGGTGTGTTCGTGGTCATGGCGGGCTCACCTCTCCCAAGACTTTTTGCTGAATGCAACAACTCTGGGCATGAGAAAATTTTCATGTAAGAGATAACATTACTCAATGGTTAGAGAATGAGTAATGGTTATGAAGAAGGAAATGCTGGCCGCCGCTGTTTGCGCTGCCTTCATGGGATCGTCGGTTCCTGCATACGCCGCGTGCAAGGCAACGAGCGTATTTTTCAGTGGAAGCCTCGCCGAAACCGAAGGTGAGATGACCGTGGTCTCGGGAACATCGTGCTGGTCGGGCGTGAACGGCATATCGGGAGCTCTCTCCGAGGTTAAAATCACGCAGCAGCCGAAGGTAGGCAAAGCCGGCGTAGAGAATATGCGCCCGTATTACATGGCCAAGCCCGGCTATCAGGGGCCCGATGAGTTCACTTATGCCTATATTGGAACCGACCAATACGGGGGCCCGATGAAGATATCCATCAAGCGGAAGATCACCGTTGTTCCGAGCCTTTAATCAACAAAAAAATTGGGGGATTCAATGATCAAGAAAGTTGCGGTTGCGTGTGGCCTATGGGCTGCCAGCGCCATCCTGGGAACCGCTTCCGCCGACTGCTCGGGCGGATCGGTGTTCATTACTTCGGCCCGCGCTCAAGTGGAGGGCGAACTGACGGTGAAGGCCGGCACGGGGTGCTCCTTCAACCTCAATAATATTCCCGGCGCGGTCAATGAAACGAAGATTGTGCAGCAGCCGAAATTCGGCCGGGCAGGCGTTAGCAATCTCACGCCCTTCTACGCTGCCAAGGCTGGTTACTCGGGCGCGGATGAGTTCGCTTATGCCTTTATCGGCATGGACCAGTATGGCGGCCCCATGAACGTTCAGATCAAATGGAAAGTGACTGTCGTCCCCTGATCGGGAAGCGCCTCAACTGCGGTAATCGCCGTTGATTTCCACATAGGCCTTGGTGAGATCGCAGGTCCAGGCCCGCGCCTCGCCACGGCCGAGGCCGAGATCGACGCGGATCGTGACCTCGTCGCCCTTCATGTAGGCCGAGGTCTTGGCTTCGTCATAGTTCGGGTCGCGCGCGCCCTTCACGGCGACGCGAATGTCGCCGAACCAGATCGCGAGCTTGTCGCGCTCCGCCGGTTCTCCCGCCTTGCCGACGGCCATGACCACGCGGCCCCAGTTGGCGTCCTCACCGGCCACGGCGGTTTTGACGAGCGGCGAATTGGCGATCGCCATCGCGATGCGCTTGGCGGAGGTCGCGCCGCTCGCGCCTGTCACCTTCACGGTCACGAACTTGCGCGCGCCCTCGCCGTCCCGCGCGACCTGCTGCGCGAGATCGCAGAGCAGATCTTCGAGTGCATTGCGGAATCCGGTAAGGCGGCGGTCGCTCGGAAGCGAGATCGCGGGCGCGCCGCGCTCTGCCGCCGCGCCTGTCGCGAAGAACAACAGCGTGTCGGAGGTCGAGGTGTCGCTGTCGACCGTCACGCAGTTGAAGCTCTTGTCGGCGCCCTTCTTCAACAGCGCCTGCAACACCGGCGCGGCGATGGGCGCATCGGTGAAGATGAAGGAGAGCATCGTCGCCATGTCGGGAGCGATCATGCCTGCGCCTTTGGCGATGCCGTTGATCGTCACTTCGACGCCGCCGATGGTGGCCTTGCGGGTCGCCACTTTCGCAAAGGTGTCGGTGGTCATGATGGCCTTGGCGGCATCGACCCAGGCGAGGGGCTTTGCCTGCTTCTGGCACTTGTCGAGCACACCCTGGAACTTGGTGGCGTCGAGCGGCTCGCCGATCACGCCCGTGGAGGCGATGAAGACCTGCGAGGCGCGGCAGCCGGCGGCCTTGGCCGCGATGTCGGCGGTGAGCTTCACGGCCTCGGCGCCCTTCTTGCCGGTGAAGGCGTTGGCATTGCCGGAATTGACGACGAGCGCGCGGGCGCTGCCCTTGTCGAGATTCTTGCGGCACCAGTCGACCGGGGCCGAGGGGCACTTGGAGCGCGTGAACACGCCCGCCACTGCCGTGTCCTTGGCGAAGGTCATGTAAAGAACGTCGGTGCGGTTCTTGTATCGGATCCCCGCCTCGGCGGTCGCGATCTTCACGCCCTCGATGGCGGGAAGGCTCGGGTAAGATTTCGGCGCGAGCGGGGAGACGGTCGTGGACATGAACAAAAACCGATGAGGAGCGGGAAGCCACACAGAATGCGCGAACTGCGGCTTGTCCACGGTTTTTGTCAAGCCTAAGCTTGGCTTTAAAAGGATTCTGGAAGCACGCGGTGCGCGTTTCTGCCTGATCCCCGTCAAACGGCCAGGGTCAAATGAAGGCCGGGATGGTGTCCCATCCCGGCCTCCTGAAACTTACTGCTTCTTCTGCTCGACGAGGTTGCCCTTGTCGTCGAGGCGCTCGATCTTGGCTTCTTTACGCAGGTTGAGGATCAGGTCCTGCTGAGCCTTGCGCTCGAGGTAGGTGTTCACCTGCTCCTTCATCTCCTCGAGGGAGGGGGCGGGCTTGGTGCGCTTTTCCTCGAGCTTGATGACGTGCCAGCCGAACTGCGACTTCACCGGCTCGGAGATCTGGCCGGGCTGAAGCTTGAAGGCGGCTTCCGCGAAAGGCTCGACCATGCGGTCCTTGGTGAAGAAGCCGAGATCGCCGCCATCCGTCTTGGAGCCCGGATCCTTGGAGACCTCGGCCGCGACCTTGGCGAAGTCCTCGCCGCCTTTCACGCGAGCGAAAACCTTCTTCGCGTCGTCCTCGTTCTCGACCAGGATATGGCGGGCGCGCACTTCCTCTTCCGGCGTCATGCCCTTGACGGTCTCGTCATAGAGCTTCTTGGCGGCTTCCGGCGTAACGGCCTTCTTGGCTTCCAGGGCGAGATACTCGTCGAGGAGGGTCTTGTCCTGGTTGTAGGCGAGCTTGCGGGCAAAATCCGGCGTGTCGTAGATCTTGGCCGCCGCCGCGGCGTTCGCTCCGAGCTTCAGGTCGATCATGTAGCCGATCAGAAGGTCGCGCTTTTGCGGCTCGGGCATGTTGGGAAGCTGCAGGGCAGGGTCCGTCTCGGCAATGGCGAGGTCGGCCTCGGTGATCTCGACGCCGTTGACGCGGGCGACGACCTTGTTCCCTGCCGTAGCGGCAGCCGCAGGGGCGGCAGGCGGGGTCTGGGCGAGGGCAACGCCCACGCTCAGGGGAAGGGCCACGCCCAGCGCGAGAACGCTTTTGAGAAGGGATGATGAAATTGACATATTGAAGTCCTCTGGCGGGCCTCGAAGCGGCAGCCGCTCGGGGTGGATCGATGGCCGACTTCCCGGCAGTTTGCAAGGGATAGCCGATCTGTGGCAAACCTCCTGCCGGTTAAGCTTAAAGGGCCGAGCCTGTGGAAGCGCGACTGCGCCGGAGTGGCGCAGCCTTTTAGATGCACTCCCGCATAATTAAGTCTATAACGCGGCCCAAACCGCTGTTTACCCGGAATCCTGGAATTCGAAGGCTCTCGATGTTTGGTTCTTTCGCCAAGAAAATCTTTGGCTCGGTTAATGATCGCCGCTTGAAGTCATATCGGCCTAAAGTGGCCGCGATCAATGCGCTGGAGGCCGAACTGGAGGCCCTGTCCGACGAGGAACTGCGCGCTCGCACGGCCGCCTTCAAGGCCGAGGTTGCCGCCGGAAAGAGCCTGGATGACCTTCTGGTTCCAGCCTTCGCCACCGTCCGCGAGGCGGCCAAGCGCACCCTGGGCCAGCGTCATTTCGACGTGCAGCTCATCGGCGGCATGGTGCTCCATGAGGGCTCGATTGCCGAAATGCGCACCGGCGAAGGCAAGACGCTGGTCGCGACGCTGCCGGTCTACCTCAATGCGCTCTCCGGCAAGGGCGTTCACGTCGTGACCGTGAACGACTACCTTGCCCGCCGTGACTCGGAGTGGATGGGCCAGATCTACCGCTTCCTCGGCCTCACCGTCGGCGTGATCGTCCACGGCCTCGACGATGCCGAGCGTGCCGAGGCCTATACCGCCGACATCACCTACGGCACCAACAACGAATACGGCTTCGATTATCTGCGCGACAACATGAAGTACGAGATGGCGCAGATGGTCCAGCGCGGCCACAACTTCGCCATCGTGGACGAGGTCGACTCGATCCTCATCGACGAAGCGCGCACGCCGCTCATCATCTCCGGCCCGCTCGACGACCGTTCCGAACTTTACTTCGCGGTCGATCAGGTCATCCCGCGCCTGTCGCGGGAGGATTACGACCTCGACGAGAAGCAGCGCAGCGTGTCGCTCACCGAGGACGGCACCGGCAAGATCGAAGAGCTCTTGCGCGAGGCCGGCCTTCTCACCGAGGGCGACCTTTACGATGCGCAAAACGCGACCCTCGTTCACCACATGAACCAGGCCTTGCGCGCGCACACCCTGTTCCAGCGCGACAAGGACTACATCGTCCGCAACGATGAAGTGGTCATCATCGACGAATTCACCGGCCGCATGATGCCGGGCCGCCGCTATTCGGAAGGGCTGCATCAGGCGCTCGAGGCGAAGGAGCGCGTGCAGGTTCAGCCCGAGAACCAGACGCTGGCCTCCATCACCTTCCAGAACTATTTCCGCCTCTACGACAAGCTCGGCGGCATGACGGGAACGGCGGCGACGGAAGCCGACGAGTTCCTTGAGATCTACAATCTCGACGTCGCCGAAATCCCGACGAACCGTCCCGTCTCGCGTATCGACGAGGACGATGAGGTCTACCGGACGGCGGAAGAAAAACACAAAGGCATCATCCGCGAGATCGAAGCCTCATCCAAGCGCGGCCAACCGATCCTCGTCGGCACGACCTCTATCGAAAAGTCGGAGCAGCTCGCCGAGCTTCTCGTCAAGGACGGCTACACCCTTATCGACTTCGAAAACCCGCATGCGCTCGATCCGCTCTACAAGGCGGCGCGCGACGGCACGGGCACGAAGCACTTCGCGGTTCTGAATGCGCGCTTCCACGAGCAGGAAGCCTTCATCGTCGCGCAGGCGGGCGTGCCGGGGGCGATCACCATCGCTACCAACATGGCAGGCCGCGGCACCGACATTCAGCTCGGCGGTAACGCCAAGATGCGCATCGAGCGCGAGCTTGTCGGAGTCGAGGGCGAAGAGCGCGCCGCTAAGGAAAAGGCGATCGTCGAAGAGACTGCCGCCTTCAAGGAGAAGGCGCTCGCGGCAGGCGGCCTTTACGTGCTCGGCACGGAGCGTCACGAATCCCGCCGCATCGACAACCAGCTGCGCGGTCGCTCGGGCCGTCAGGGCGATCCGGGCCGCTCGAAGTTCTATCTCTCGCTTCAGGACGACCTGATGCGCATCTTCGGGTCCGACCGCATGGACGGCATGCTCGCCAAGCTCGGCCTGAAGGAAGACGAGGCCATCATCCATCCGTGGATCAACAAGGCCATCGAACGCGCGCAGGCGAAGGTCGAGGCGCGCAACTTCGACATCCGCAAGAACATCCTGAAATACGACAACGTTATGAACGACCAGCGCAAGGTCGTGTTCGAGCAGCGCAAGGAGTTCATGGCTGAAGAGAGCGTGCGCGAAACCATCGACGATATGCGCCACGGCGTCATCGACGATCTCGTCGACCGCGCGATCCCTGAGCACGCCTATGCCGAGCAATGGGATGTCGCCGGATTGCAGGAAAGCGTCGCGCGCTTCCTCAACCTCGATCTGCCGATTGCCGATTGGGCGAAGGAAGAAGGCATTGCGGACGAAGAGATCCGCGAACGCATCCGCAAGGCCGCCGACGAATCTTACGCGAAGCGCGTCGAGGAGAATTCCTCGGACGTGATGACCTATGTCGAGAAGCAAGTGCTGCTGCAGAGCCTCGATCACCTGTGGCGCGAGCATCTCGTGACGCTCGATCACCTGCGTCAGGTCATCGGCTGGCGCGGCCTCGCCCAGCGCGACCCGCTCAACGAGTACAAGGCGGAGGCGTTCGACCTGTTCAACAATCTCGTCGGCCATCTGCGCGAGCAGGTGACGGGTCAGCTGATGCGCATTCAGGTGGTGTTCCAGCAGCCGGAGCAGCCGTCGCTGCCGCCGATGTTCGGCCAGCATCTCGATCCGGCGACGGGCGAGAACGAAATGGCGCCCCCGCAAGCCCTCGCCTTCGCCGCCTCCGACCCACAGCAGGCGCGCGATCCCAACGACCCCTCGACCTGGGGACGTGTGGGCCGCAACGAACCCTGCCCCTGCGGATCGGGCAAGAAGTTCAAGCACTGCCACGGGCAGTTCGTGGCTTAAGGCCGCCAGGGCTACTGAAGTCAGTCGGTTCTCACCGCCGCCGTGTCACACGGCGGCGGTTTTCGTTATGGGCTTCGCAAAGCAGCGACAGCAACCTGCGTCGCCCGCGTCAGCGGGGAGGGTAACGCATCAAGGGCGAACCATCCGAAGGCGCTGTGCTTGTGCGGCTCAACGATGCGCGGTTCGCCGCTGATGTTCCGGGCGCGGTAGACGGGCGCGATCCAGTGCTCTGCGCCTTCCGTGTCGATCTGATCGACGACACACAGAAGCTCAAGGTCCATGATGGTCACGCCGAGCTCCTCGGTGACCTCACGCGCCACGGCGGCCTCGACCGGCTCGAGCCAATCGACCTTGCCGCCCGGCAATCCCCAGTGACCAGCCTCGGGCGGATTGATCCGTCGGATGAGAAGAATCTTGCCGTCCCTCATGATGACCGCGCCGCAGCCACAACGAGGTTCCTTCATGGTCGGTCGATTCATGGATTTCCTCTCGCGAGCATGAAAAAGCCCGCCGAGGGGCGGGCTTTTGGAGCTTGTCTGGCAGTGATGCCGTTCAGTTTCTGACCTGCGCCAGCTTCATGCCCGTTGCGGCCTCGGCGCGCTTCTGGGGCTTCACCGGCGGCTTGGGAACCTGGGCGGCGGGGGCCGTCGTCACGGGCGCGGCCTGCGCCGTTTCCGCGACGGGTTCCGCCGTGGAGGAGGTGCTGAACAGATCGCCGATGCCGTTGAACATCTTCTTGTAGAACGGCGTCTCCTGCGAGCCGGAAGCCGCGGAGGCCTGAACCGGAGCGCTGGCGGCGGGAGCGGTGGAGGCAAGCTTCGTCTCGGCCACCGGCGCCGGTGCAGCGGCGACCGGCGCGGGGGCCGGAGCTGCCGGAGCGAAGGCGAGGGCCGTTGCGGGCACAGCGGCTTCCTTCGGCTTGCCGGAGGCGTCGAGTGCGATTTCCTGCGGTCCGGTGGACAGGCCTTCGGGGCGGCTCACGTCGCCGAACTTGTCGCGCGTGCGCGCATCCACCACGAGGGACCCGCCCTCAAGGGTGCCGGCGAGAGCGCGGCGGAAGGATTCGTGCGACGAGCCGTCATGATAGACGAGCTTGACGGGCTGGACGCCGCGGGCGACCTCAGCGACTTCCTGCTCGTCCTTTACGCGCTTCTGCTCGACGGCGGCGGATACGGCGCTGCCTTCGCCCACGTTGAAGGCATAGCGGCGGTCGACCACCGAAACCCGCGGTTCCTCGTGGGTGACATCGAAATAATCCGAGCCTTCCTTGAGGTTCTTCCAGAACGCCATGTTCGGATCCAGCCGATGCTGGGCGAAGTTCTGTGCGTTCATGCGGAAGGGGTAGGACTGGAACTGGAAGCCGCGCTGCCCGCTCGCGAAGGCTTCGCGGGCGATGGAGTAGATCTCGGCAATGGCCTCATCCGTCATCGCGAAGCAGCCGCGAGAGGAGCAGGAGCCGTGGGTCATGATATCGCCACCCGTCCGGCCATAGGCGCGGTCGTAGGCGTTGGGATAGCCCACGTCGAAGGACAGGTAATAGGAGGAATTCGGGTTCATCTGCGCCGGGGTGACCGTGTAGAAGCCCTCCGGCACCTGGCGATCGCCCTCGCGGGTCTTCGGCCCGAGCTGGCCCGACCAGCGGCAGACGGGATAGGTCTTGAGGAGCGCGTACCTGCCGTCGCCGGCGCGCTTCCAGATCTCCATCTCGCCTTCTTTCTTGTAGGCGCGAATCAGGATCGGATCGCCCTTGGACATGCCTTTGCTGGCCATCAACGACATGGTGGCCGCAGGAATGGGCGTGAGGTGACGTGTCGAGCTTCTGCGGAAGCTTTCATCCTGACAGGCAGCCAGAGCGAGCGCCAGGCTCGCCGCCATCGCGAAACGCTTCATCATGGGGGACCCCGCATTTCTGATCCGCCCGGTTCCCTTTGTCCGAACGGTTCCCCGATATCGTTAAATCGTTAGCCTTAACTCAGCCTTACCGCAAGCGGAGCCATATTGAAGCCATGGTTAATAGTTCGCTAATCCGGGGAAAAACCTGATTAAATTCAGGGGTTTCCCCGAAGCCGCGGCGAGGAGGCCAGGGAGCCTGGCGGCCCCTCAGGCCTGCTTCAGGGCGCGCTTGCGCTCATGCCGCGTCAGGGCGTGGGCGATCAGGGCGTCCATGAGACCGCGCTGGGGCAACCCGCCCGCCTCCCAGAGCTTGGGGTACATGCTGATCGCCGTGAAGCCCGGCAGGGTGTTGACTTCATTGACGAAAAGGCTCTCCGGATCGAGCGGATCGATGAAGAAATCGACCCGGGCCAAGCCTTCGCAGCACAGGGTCTGGAAGGCCTCGATGGCCAGCTCTTGCGCGCGGCGGGCCTGTTCCAGAGGAATATGCGCCGGAATGCGCAGGTCAGCGCCCGCCGCATCCTCATATTTCGCATCGTAGCTGTAAAAGCCGTGGCTGCTCGCGGGGGCGATTTCGCCCAGCGGCGAGGCGCGCAGTTCTCCGGAGGGCTCCTGCAGCACGGAGCATTCGATCTCGCGCGCGCCCGCGACGCTGCGCTCGACCAGGATCTTGCTGTCGTAGCGCAGGGCGAGGGCGCAGGCCTTCTCGAATTCCTGCGCGGATCGCGCGGGCGACACGCCGACCGAGGAGCCCATGTTGGCCGGCTTGATGAAGAGTTCCGTCGTGCCGAGCACCACGGTCGCAGCTTCGTAATCCGTCAGGTCATCGGCGGTCAGGGTCAGGAAGGGGACGATGGGCAGGCCGCCGTCACGCAGGAGGCGCTTCGCCACGTCCTTGTCCATGCCGGCGGCGGAGCCGATGACGCCGGAACCGACATACGGCACGTCCGCCAGTTCCAGGAGGCCCTGCACCGTTCCATCCTCCCCGTTCGGCCCGTGAAGGACCGGGAAGACGAGATCGAGATGCAGCACTTGGGGAGCAGCGCCGTCGAGAACGATGAGGTCGCCCTTGCGCCCCGGGGGCAGGGCCACCTCGGGGGCGCTCGCGGGAATCTCGAGGGACTTGGCGTCCGGGGCCGCCGCATTGCCCAAGTACCAGCGGCCATCGCGGCGGATGCCGATGGGGACGATGTCGTAACGGGCGGGATCGAGAGCGCGAAGGATATTGGCGGCCGACATTCTTGAAACGTCGTGCTCCGCCGAGCACCCGCCGAACAGAAGTCCGACAGTCTTGCGCGCTTGGTTCATCATCGATCCTCCGGCCACATTCGCTTTATGGCCGAAGGGATTGAAGCATTGTTAACGCGCCGGGTTGAGCCCCTTAAAGCTTGCGGCCGATGGCGAGGAACTTGGCCGCCCGGTGGTCGCGCAGCTCCGAGGGACCCATGTTGCTGAGGTCGTGCAGCGCTTCCTCGACCGCGTTGCCGGTGGCGGCAAGGGCAGCCTTCGTGTCGCGGTGCGCGCCGCCCACGGGTTCGGTGATGATGCCGTCGATGACGCCGAGGCGCATGAGGTCCTGGGCGGTGATCTTCATGTTGGTGGCGGCGTCCTGCGCCCGCGCCGAATCGCGCCACAAGATCGAGGCCGCGCCTTCCGGCGAGATCACGCTGTAGATGGCGTGCTCCAGCATCAGCACCTTGTTGGCGGTGGCGATCGCGATCGCGCCGCCCGAGCCGCCTTCGCCGATGATGACGGAGATGTTCGGCACGCCAAGGCCGAGCTGGGCGTCGGTGGAGCGGGCGATGGCTTCGGCCTGGCCGCGCTCTTCCGCCTCGATGCCGGGATAGGCGCCGGCGGTGTCCACGAAGGAGATGACGGGAAGCCCGAACCGGTCGGCCAGCTCCATCAGGCGCACGGCCTTGCGGTAGCCCTCAGGGCGCGCCATGCCGAAATTGTGCCGGATGCGGGTTTCGGTGCTGGAGCCCTTCTCCTGCCCCATGATGCAGACCGGCTGGCCCCGGAAGCGACCGAAGCCGCCGACGATGGCCTCGTCTTCCGAGAACTTGCGGTCGCCGGCGAGCGGTGTGAAATCGGTGATCAGGCCCGCGCAGTAATCGACGAAATGGGGCCGCTGCGGATGGCGCGCGACCAGCGTCTTCTGCCAGGGCGTGAGCTTGGCGTAGAGATCCTTGAGGGCATCCGCGGCCTTGGTTTCCAGCCGGTTGATGTCTTCGGTGATCGAAACCGCGTCGCGGCTTTCCCCGAGAGCCCGAAGTTCTTCAACCTTGGCTTCCAGCTCGGCGACCGGCTTTTCGAAATCGAGATAACTGCGCATCGGACTCTATGAAAAACAAAAAACCGGCGCTGACCCGGACCTCTGATCTTGCAAAGTCCGCTCCGCCGGTCGGGCGGAAACTGGCGATTTGAAGGTCACAAGTCAAGTTTGCCACTGCGAATGCCGCCCATGAATGCGGGTTTTACAAGGAAAAACGGCCCGTTTCAGGGCGCTTCGCCGACCCGGGAGGCGGGTGCCGGAACGAAAACCGGGGCGAAGCGGCGGGCCCGGCGCGGGGCGCGGACGGTGACGGGATGGTAGAGCTGCTTCGTCGCCTCCACGATGTGGAGCCCCGCGAAGGGCAGGGAGCAACTGGCCCCGACCCGCTCCCAGGCCTGCGCCGTCTGGAGCAGAAGGCGGCTCCCTATGGGCGGCACGTAGAGGGTTTCGGCCCAGCCTTCCGGCGAAAACCAGGTCTGGCGCATGAGCGCCTTCAACTGCGTGCGGCTGAAGGGCTGGCCGTAGCCGAAGGGCGTCGTGTCCATGCGCGCCCACAGGCCCCGCCGGTTGGGCACGACGACAATGATCCGCCCGCCCGGCGTGAGGATGCGCCAGATCTCGTTGAGGAGTTCGCTCGGGCTCTCGACGGTTTCAAGCGCATGGACCACGAGAACACGGTCGATGGAAGCGTCCGGCAGCGGCATCATGAGAGGGTCGACGAGGGTCGAGGCCGAGGCTCCCGAGCGCGGCCAGTTCACCACGCCCTGGCTCGCGGGCATGAAGGCGAGGGCACGCTCGCACTCCTCCCGGATCGTGCCGAGATAGGGCGGCGCGTAGCCGAGGCCGAGCACGCGCAGGCCCGCCAGTTGCCCCCAGAACCGGGCGATGGCGCGGCCGACATAGCGGCGGGTCACATTGCCGAGCGGGCTGGCATAAAAGCTCCGCAGATCGGTGATGTCGACGCTCATCCTGTTCCCTTGCCCTGGAGTCTGAACGTGTCTCTTTGAAACACGATCAGACTCCAGATTTCTTTATTTGGCGCATGATCCGGGCGAACAACCGGTGTCCACTTGTTCTGATCATGCTCTGGGGCTGGTTTCGGGGGCGGACTGTCCCATGATAGACCGCGACACATCAAGCTGGAGCAAAATTCGATCAGAAATTTTGCTCTCACTTTTGAGTGGCGCATTTTCTTCAAGAAAAGTGGCGTCCACTTTTCTTGAAAATGCTCTGGAGTTTCCTCATGCCCGCCCAGATCCATGTCTTTCGCTGCCTCTCCGACAATATCGGGGCTCTTGTCCACGATCCCAAGACGGGAGCCTGCGCGGCCATCGACGCGCCGGAGGATGCGCCGATCCTCGCGGCGTTGGAGCAGACCGGCTGGCGTCTCACCGATCTTCTCATCACCCACCGCCATTTCGATCACGTTCAAGGGGCGGCGGGCCTGAAAGCCAAAACCGGCTGCCGCATTCTCGCGCCGCTCAAGGCCCGCGAGGCGGTGCCTGATGCGGACGTTTATGTCCAGGAAGGCGATATCGTGAGCGTGGGCGATCTGAAGGCGAAGGTGTGGGAGACGCCCGGCCATTGCTCGGACCATGTTTCCTACTGGTTCGAAGCCGAGCGCGCGGCGTTCGTGGGCGATACCCTTTTCACCCTCGGCTGCGGGCGCGTGCTCGATGGCAGCTATTCCGATCTCTGGTCGTCGCTCCAGCGTCTCGCCGCGCTGCCCGACGATGTGCGGATCTATTGCGGGCATGACTACACGCTCTCCAATGGAAAGTTCGCGCTCGCGGCGGACCCGGACAACGCGGCCTTGAGGGCGCGCGTGGCGGAGGCCGAAGCCGCCGCGAAGGAAGGACGCTTTCTCGTTCCCACCACCATCGGCGAGGAGAAGGCAGCCAACCCGTTCCTGCGGGCGGGCGAGCCGGCTCTTGCCAAATCGGTGCAGTGCGAAGGCGCGGATGCGTTCAGCGTGTTCCAGGCTCTGCGCGAGTGGAAGAACAGGTTCTGACTGGACAGGATTGCGGGGCTGAGGTTTAGCATCAGCGCTCGTTCCGGAGCCTTTTTTCATGACCGATGCCAACCTGACTCTCGCGCTCGAGAGCCGCCTTCTCAATGCGTGGCCCTCGTTCGACTATCAGGTCCATGACGGGTGGATGCTTCGTCTCGCGAAGGGTTATTCGAAGCGCGCCAATTCGGTGACGCCGTTCGCGCCGGGGCTGAGCCTCGATGAAGAGCTTCTCGATCACATGATCGCGCAGTTTCATGCTGCGGGGGTGATGCCGACCTTCCGGCTTCCCGGCATCGAGGCGGCGAGCGTCGATGCGTTGCTCCAAGTGCGCGGCTTTCAGGAAGTCGAGCCGACCCTCGCGCTGCAGGCTTCGCTCGCAGGAGATGTCGAGGCCGATCCGGATGTGCTGATCGAGACGCAAGCGACAACGCGCTGGGCGCGGGAGACGGCACATTCCTACGGGGCCGACAAGGCCGATGACGCGACGCTGTTCGAAATCATCTCGCGCATTCGCCAGAAGGCCGCCTTCGTGACCCTTCATCGCGACGGCAAGGCGGTGGCTTGGGGGCTTGGCGTGGTGGAGCGCGGTTATGTCGGGCTCTACGACATCGTCGTCTCCCCGCAGATGCGCGGCGCAGGCCTTGGCCGGCGCATCGTAACGAGCCTCATGGCCTGGGGCCGCGTGGCGGGTGCGCACAGCGCCTACCTTCAGGTACGCGAGGAAAACGCTATCGCCCGCAAACTCTATGAAAGGCTCGGCTTCAAGCCTGCTTATCGTTACCGGCATCGCGTTCTGCCGCGCGCCTGATCGTCAGACTTCCTTCGCGGCCGGGCGCGAGCGCGCGCCGAAGGTCGCAACCAGCGCCCCGGTGACGATCAGCGCGCAGGAGAGCGCGAGGGTCGCCGTCGCCTCGGCAAAGCCGCTGACGACGAGAAGCAGCGTCGAGAGAACCGGTGTCGCGTAAGAGGCGACGCCGAGAAAGCGGATGTCGCCGCGCTTCATGCCGATGTCCCAGACATAGAACGCCACGCCGACAGGCCCGAGGCCGAGCGCGACGATGCAGGCCCATTGCAGGGCGTTCTCCGGCCACACGGTTGTCTCGAAGGCGAGGTGGCAGAGAAGGCTTAAAGCCGCCGTGGCGAGGCAGAAGCCCGCCACCGCATCCGTCGGCACCTGCCCGAACCGGCGCGAAAGCACCGAATAGGCCGACCACACGAAGGCGGCGATGAAGGCGCAGATGTAGCCCGGCATGTATTCCGCTCGCGCATCGAGCGCTCCGCGCCCCGCGATGAGGATGACGACGCCCGCAAATCCGAGAAGCGCGCCGACAATATGGGCGGGCTTCAAGCGCTCGCCGGGCAGGAATGATGAGAACAGCACGATCAAGAGCGGCCAGAGATAGTTGAGCAAGCCTGCTTCCGCGGGCGGTGCGAGACGCAGGGCCGCGAAATAGAGCGCGTGATATCCGAACAGCCCGCCGAGGCCGAGCGCCCAGACGATGGGCTTCTGACGCAAAGCGGCGATGCCCCCCGGCCGCACGATCCAGCTTCCCACGCCCACGAACCCGCCGATGAGGAAGGTCATGGCCGCGAGCTGAAAAGGCGGGATCTTGCCCGTTGCCGCCGTGAACATGGCAAGAAGCGACCAGAGCAGAATGGCGATAAGGCCGATGAAGGTGGCGGTGCGTGTCGTCATGGCGCTTCGCATAAAGCAAAGCGGCCGAAGAGGGGAGTGGCTTTCTGTCTAGGGGCTTGGTCGCAGCCGGGATTTTAGGCCATGTATTGCCCGCCGTTGACGGCGAGCGTCGAGCCGGTGATGAAGCCCGCTTCGTCCGCAGCGAGGTAGAGCACGCTGCGGGCGATTTCTTCCGCCTCGCCGAGACGGCCGACCGGGATCAGCGGCAGGATCTTGGTCTTGAGCACTTCCTCGGGCACCGCCTGCACCATCTCCGTGCCGATATAGCCCGGTGCGATGACGTTGACGGTGATGCCCTTGGCGGCGTTCTCCTGCGCCAGAGCCTTCGCGAAGCCGATCGCGCCCGCTTTCGCGGCGGAGTAGTTCGCCTGCCCCATCTGGCCCTTCTGGCCGTTGATGGAGGAGATGATGACGATGCGCCCGAAGCCGCGCTCGCGCATGCCCTCGATCACGGGGCGGGTACAGGTGAACATGGAATCGAGATTGGTGCGCAAGACCGCCGACCATTGCTCGAATGTCATGCGATGGAACATGCCGTCGCGGGTGATGCCCGCATTGTTCACCAGAATGTCGATGGGGCCGATGTCGGATTCGATCTTGCGGATCGATGTCTCGCACAATTGCGCATCGCCGACATCGAACTTGTAGACGGGAATTCCCGTCTTGTCGTGGAAGGCTTTCGCGGCTTCGTCGTTGCCGCAATAGTTGGCGGCGACCGCATAGCCCGCATTCTTGAGCGCCTGCGAGATCGCGGCTCCGATGCCACGAGTGCCACCGGTAACCAAAGCGACGCGCGCCATGTCTTCCTCCTTCGTAAAGCCGTTCCCCGCGGACCGGCCTCGAACGGGCCAGCCTCTTGTTGGGACGACCCGGCAGCGCGAGTCGTCCTAATGCATAGCTTAGTGCGCGTTTCGGAGAAGCCTAGAAGGATTGCTGACGCATTGAAGGGTGCGATGATCCTTCTTTAGGCGATATCCGCCGGTCACGGGGCAGGTTCCGCAACCGGCGAACGGTGCTGTCAGCGCTCGACGCACATGGCGACGCCCATGCCGCCGCCGATGCAGAGCGTGGCGAGGCCCTTCTTGGCGTCGCGGCGGCCCATTTCATGGAGCAGGGTCACGAGCACGCGCGCGCCCGACGCGCCGACCGGGTGGCCGATGGCGATGGCGCCGCCGTTCACGTTCACGATGGACGGATCCCAACCCATGTCCTTGTTCACGGCGAGAGCCTGCGCGGCGAAGGCCTCGTTGGCTTCCACGAGATCGAGATCGGACACCTTCCAGCCGGCCTTCTCCAGCGCCTTGCGCGAAGCCGGGATCGGGCCCGTGCCCATCACCGCCGGATCGACGCCCGCCGTCGCCCAGGAGACGATGCGCGCGAGCGGCTTCAGGCCGCGCTTCTTGGCTTCCTCGGCGCTCATGAGAACGAGGGCTGCCGCGCCGTCATTGATGCCCGAAGCGTTACCCGCCGTCACCGTGCCCTCCTTCGTGAAGGCGGGCTTGAGCTTGGCGACCGAGTCGATGGTCGTGCCGGGGCGGATGTACTCGTCCTGATCGACGACGATGTCGCCCTTGCGGGTCGAGATGGTGACCGGCACGATCTCGTCCTTGAACTTGCCGGCCTTCTGCGCGGCCTCGGCCTTGTTCTGCGAGGAGACGGCGAACTTGTCCTGCTCCTCGCGGGTGAGCTGCCAGCGCTGCGCCACGTTCTCGGCGGTGTTGCCCATGTGGTAGCCGTGGAAGGCGTCGGTGAGGCCGTCCTTCAGCATCGTGTCGACGAGCTTCAGGTCGCCCATCTTCGTGCCGCCGCGCATATAGGCCGCGTGCGGCGCCTGGCTCATGGATTCCTGCCCGCCCGCCACGATGATGTCCGCATCGCCATTGGTGATCTGCTGCAGGCCGAGCGCCACGGCGCGCAGGCCCGAGCCGCAGAGCTGGTTGAGGCCCCAGGAGGTCTTTTCTTGCGGGATGCCGGCGGCCATCGCGGCTTGGCGGGCAGGGTTCTGCCCCTGAGCGGCGGTGAGGATCTGACCGAGGATGACCTCATCGACATCGGCAGCATCCACCTTGGCGCGCTCGAGCGCTGCCTTGATCGCAATCGCCCCGAGTTCGTGGGCGGGCGTATTGGCGAAAGCACCGTTGAACGAGCCGACGGGGGTGCGGGCGGCACCGACGATGACGATGTCTTTTTGGGCCATTGCGATCTCCTCTCATGGCGGACGGCGTTTCCTGACTGACGCCGATCATAGCGCGATCAACGCCTCCGGCGAGAGGGAGTCAAGTTCGCCCTAGGGCTTAAGGGCCCTGCCGCCGCGAGGCCGGCCTTAGACTTTTGGTGCTTTGCCGCCTTGCTGGATTGCCTATAATCTGAGCATCATTGCCGCGCTTCCGACAGATCCGCACCGGAAGCATCGGCCATGTCGGATTTTTCAGGGATCGTTCAGGGACCAAATGGCGACGGAAAAGCAGCCGACTGTCATCAAGAAATACGCCAATCGACGCCTCTACCACACGGGCACATCCACTTACGTGACCCTCGAGGACCTCGCCACGATGGTGCGGCAGGGCGAGGATTTCGTCGTTTACGATGCCAAGTCGGGCGAGGAGATCACTCGCTCCGTGCTGACGCAGATCATCTTCGAGCAGGAGAGCAAGGAGGGGCAGAACCTTCTGCCCGTCACCTTCCTGCGCCAGCTGATCCGCTTTTACGGCGACAGCCTGCAATCGCTGGTGCCGAGCTATCTTGAATTCTCCATGAACAATCTCTCCAAGGAGCAGCAGAAGCTCCGGGAGCAGATGACCCAGGCCTTCGGGCCCTCCGCCTTCCAGGCGATGGAGGAGCAGGTTCAGAAGAACATGGGCTTCTTCACCGATGCCATGCGCATGTTCGCCCCCTTCGCGCCGCGCCCCGGCGGGGCGGCTCCCGCCGAAAAGAGCGAGGACAAGGCCGCCGAGGCGAACGATCTCGATGCCTTGAAGAAACAGATGGCCGACATGCAGGCCAAGCTCGACACGCTGTCCCGCAAGTAGCTTTGACCGGGCTTCAGGCGCGCCGTGCCTGAAGCGGCGCGGCCTCACGCTCTGCCTTGAGCGCGGGGCCGAACAGGCCGCCTTGGAGGTAGTCCACGCCCCATTCCGAAAGAAGCCGCGCGGTTTCCTCGCTCTCGACCCACTCGGCGATGGTGGCGATGCCGCAGGAATGCGCCTTCTCGATCAACTTGCGGACGAAGAGGCGGTCTTCCGTCGAACGATGGAGGGTCTGGATGAAGCGGCCGTCGATCACCGCGAGATCGACCGGCAGGCCGTGCAATTGCTCAGCGGAGAGATAGCCCGTGCCGAACCCGCGAAG
The DNA here is from genome assembly GCF_003290125.1 of Microvirga flavescens. GTDB lineage: Bacteria > Pseudomonadota > Alphaproteobacteria > Rhizobiales > Beijerinckiaceae > Microvirga > Microvirga flavescens. Next base: position 152,143 of record NZ_QMKH01000001.1, on the reverse strand, counting down.
CGCAAGGCCGATGCCGAGCGCCTTCATGGCGTCGAGGCGCCCTTGCGCGGCCTCGCAGCCGAGGGCGGCTTCCGGCACGCTGACGATCAGCCGCGAGGCGATGCCGGGCCGGATGCCGAGATGCGCGGCGAGCATCGCCAGCCATTCCGGATCTTCCAGCGTGGCGCGGGCGATGGGCAGCACGAGGCCCTCGCTGTGATGCTCCGCCAGATGATCGGCGGCGCGCTCGAGGAGGCGCCCGTCAAGGAGAAGCGAGAGCCCTGCCTGCTCCATCGACGGCGCGAGATCCTGCGCGGCGGCAACGACGCCCTTCGCGTCGATGCGCGGCAGAACCGTGGACAGGATCGGGCGCATCGACGCCGCATCGACGATGGCCTGGGCGAGGAAGCCGATTTCGCGGCCATTGAGCGCGTCGATCACGTCCTCAGGGCTCGTTCCGGATGCTGTCGGGGAGCTGGCTGCGAGGCGCTCGTGATAGAGGCCCGCGCGCTCGCCCTGCACGATGGCGTGGTCGAGTGCCTTTTCGGCATGCCGCAGAAGATCGGCGGCATTCGTTGTATGATCGGGCGCGCTCGCCGCGCCGAGGCGAACGGAGACCTCTATCAGCGACGGATTGGCGGCGATGACCTGCAGCACCCGGTTCATGGCGCTTTGCGCCTCCGCTCCTGTGCAGGAGGTCAGCGCCAGGGCGAAGCGGCCGGGCGCGTAGAGGGCGAAATGGTCGCTTCGGCGCAGAAGGCGGCGCACTGAGCGGCCGATTTCCGTTAGCGCTGTTTCGTCATCGGCGGATTGCTCCACCGTTCCGACGATCAGCGTCACCGCATGACGGGAGTTTCGGGTTTCGGCGACGTCCTCGGCAATGTCCTCCAGAAGGGCGGAGCGCATTTCGATGGGGGCATGCGAGGGGGCGGCGGTTTCCTCCCCGAGCTGGGCCCGGATAAGGCCGCGCACGAAGGCGGGGCGTCCATGCCCGTCCACGAAGAAGCAGCCTACATCGTCGATCATCACGATCCGGTCCGGATCGAGCCTCAGGGCATAGCGAGCTTCGAACGGCGTGCCGTCATCGGTCGGGGCGGTCTCGCAGGACAGGATCGCCGCGAGCCGGTCCAGGCCGCTATGGCGCTCGGTCAGGTTTGCGAAAGCGGCTCCGGTGCGCGGCAGGTCGTCCGCCGAAACGCCCAAGGCCTCAGCGGCGTTGGGCCCCCAGGTCAGAGTGTCGGTCGCAAGGTGCCAAGTATAGGCGGCGTTCGCGGAGGAGGCCGTCGTCGCCGTCGTGAGAGCGCCGGATCGCGCAAAACCGCAGGAATCCCACAACACGCCACCGAAAAGCCCGGCCCGGCTCCGCCTCGCCATCACCCATCCTCAATCATTGGGGCGGGGCTTGTCCCCGCTGAAATTGAGGGTCAGGATCGAGGGCGAGCGTTAACGAAGGATGAAATTGAGCCGGCAATCAGCGCCTGCGATCCTGAAAAGTGGGGATCGCCCGTCCGGGTCGTGAAGAGCGGGGATAACGGAAGCCGATCTGACGCAGGCAACAAAAAACCGGCGCTTGTGACGCCGGTTTTTCGGGATCTTAAAGATCGTGCCGCTCTCAGGCGTCCGACTTCACCTTCAGAACCTGACGGCCACGGTACATGCCGGACTTCAGGTCGATGTGATGCGGGCGACGGAGTTCGCCGGAATCCTTGTCCTCGATATAGGTCGGGGCTTTCAGGGCATCGGCGGAGCGACGCATTCCGCGCCGCGAGGGCGACGTTTTTCTTTTTGGAACGGCCATTTTTCGTCTCCGGTCAAAGGCTGAGCACCCGTTGAAACCGGGAAACGCTCAATACGCAATCTGATAAGGTGGGGCCTCATACAATGTCTTTGGGCAAATATCTAGCCCCAAACCGTGCCCCGTTTCAGTCTTTCAGGCAGCCGGCGTAAGGCGCGGCTGATTCCATTCGCGCCAGAATGGTCGCGGCCCTTGCCGCATGGCTCCGGCTCGGGCGGGCCGGGTTCCTGACCAGCGGGTTCGGCAAGGCGGTGGCGAGAAGGGCCGCCTCCCGGCGGGTCAAGTCCTTCACGGACTTGCGGAAATAGGCCCGGGCGGCGGCTTCCGCGCCGAAGATTCCATCGCCCCATTCGGCGATGTTGAGATAATTTTCCATCATCTTCGTCTTCGGCCAGATCAGATCGAGGTAAAGGGCGACCGGCAGTTCCAGGCCTTTTCGGACGTAGGAACGGCCCGGCCAGAGAAAGAGATTCTTGGCCGTCTGCATGGGGATCGTCGACGCGCCGCGCGCCGGGCCGTCCTCGTCGGCGGCCTCCACCACTTCGCGGATGGCCTGCCAATCCACCCCGGAATGCTGGCAGAACAGGCTGTCCTCCGAGGTCATGACGGCAAGCGACAGGTGAGGGGAGATCTCCTTGAGGGAAACGAAATCGCGTGTGACGGGCTGCAAGGTCAGCCAGCGCCCGAGCATCAGGGTCGAGACCGGGGGGATGAGCGCGTAGGAAAGGCCTAGCCAAAACACCGCCGCCACCCATAAGAGAATGCCCCATGCGCCGATCTGGACGATGCGGCGGAGAAGGCGCGAGGCGGTCATGGGCTTCCTCTCCCGCTCCGCCCGGATCGCTCCGGGCTTGAGGCTCACCATATCGCTTTCCTCGGGCGCAAGCTTGGCTTCGTCCGGATTCAGGCTGAACATGATGCCATCCAACAGCTCTTTCGTGATGCGACTGGCCGAGGCCGCGGGCAATGTCGAGACAACGCTCCAGGCTTTGCTATCAGACGAAGTGCGTCCCGGCGAGATCGCAAGGCCAGCCCGCCTGATGGAGGCGATGCGCCATGCAGTGCTGGCGGGGGGCAAGCGGCTGCGGCCCTTTTTGACGATCGAGACGGCGCGCCTGTTGGGCGCGAAGGGCAGGGGAGCCTTGCTCGCAGGGGGCGCGGTCGAACTCCTGCATTGCTATTCCCTCGTCCACGACGATCTCCCCTCGATGGACGATGACGACCTGCGGCGCGGACGCCCGACCGTGCACCGGGCCTTCGACGAGGCGACGGCGATTCTGGTGGGCGACGCTTTGCAGACGCTCGCCTTCGAAATCCTGGCTTCACCCGAGGTCGATGCCGATCCGGCGATCCGGTCCGAGCTTGTCCTTGGCCTTGCGCGTGCCTCCGGCCTCGGCGGCATGGTCGGTGGGCAGATGCTGGATCTTGCGGCGGAAGGGCGCTACGGCGTGGCGAATCTGGCGGAAGGCGATGTCCGCCGCCTGCAGATGATGAAGACCGGCGCCATTCTCACCTTCTCCGTCGAGGCGGGCGCGATTCTCGGCCATGCCGATGCGGGCGTACGGCGGAACCTCGTGGCTTATGGCCGCGCGCTCGGTGCGGCTTTTCAGGTCGCCGACGATATTCTCGACCGCGAATCCTCCGCAGAGGCCCTCGGCAAGCGCACCGGCAAGGACCAGGAAAAGGGCAAGGCGACCCTCGTCGACCTTTTGGGCATGGAGGGCGCGCGGCGTGAATGCGCGCGTCTCGTGGATGAGGCGAACGCGGCGCTTGTCTCCTTCGGTGCGCGCGCGGACGTGCTTCGCGATGCGGTGCGCTTCGTGGTCGAGCGGCAGGTATGAGGGACAGGTGAGCGATGGTGATCCGCACGAGGGAAGGCAGCGCCGCCGATATTCCCTTCGTCATGGCGACCGAGCACCTGCCCGGTTTCGATGCTTTCATCGGGCGGTGGGACGAGGCGCAGCACAATCACGAGATCGCGAAGGCGGGCAGCGCCTATCTTATCGCTGAAAAGCCGGATGGATCTTCGGCCGGTTTCGCGATCATCCGCGATCTTGATGAACCGTTCGGCAATGTGCTGCTCAAGCGCATCGCCGTGAGCGAGCCAGGCCACGGCGTTGGCCGCACGCTTCTTCTCGATGCGATGGCCTGGGTCTTTACGCGGACCAACGCGCATCGCTTCTATCTCGACGTTCTGGTGCAAAACGAGCGGGCGCAGAACGCCTATCGCCATGTGGGCTTTCAGCAGGAAGGCATCATGCGCGAGATCTATACGCGGCCCGATGGATCGCGCGTGTCGGCTCTGCTGATGTCGATCCTTCGTCCCGAATGGGTCGCGCGTTACGGCAGCGTCGGCACCCAATAGTTCAGCTTCACATGCCCGGCGCGCGTTTCATGCGGCGTTTCGCCGGCAAAGACCCCGCCATTGGCGAGAATGACTTTTTGCGAGCCGACATTGTCGTCGTCGCAGGTGACGAGAACGCGCGAGAGACCTTCCGACCGCGCGACGGGAAGGACGAGGCGCAGCGCCTGCGTGGCGCATCCAAGGCGGCGCTTCCACGGCACGACCGAATAGCCGATATGGCCGGAAACGTGCGGCGGCAATTCCTCCGTTCCGCGCAGAAAACGGAAGTTGAGGCGTCCGCAAAATTCCCCGTCGCTGATCCAGAAATCATGCGCGGGCAAACGCTCCATCTCCGAGCCGTCCGGCATGCGGATGGTGGGGCTCTCATAAGTCTCGTAGAGAAACCGCGCGGGGGCGTGCCGTAACTTGTCCAGCAGCGCGATCTGCTCGCCGCTCACGTTGCGCGTGGTGTTGGGCGACCAGCCTCGGCGCAGGGCGTCCTCGTAGGCGGGAAGTCCCTCGATGTTGGGCCGGATGAGCGAAATGATCGTCATGCGGCCCGACTTTATCGCGGGCCGCATGAAGTGCAATGTCAGACGGTGACCTGCGTGCCGACTTCCACGACGCGCCCTGTCGGGATCTGGAAGAAGTCCGTGGCGTCGCTCGCGGACTTGGCGAGGCTGATGAAGATCTTGTCCTGCCACAGCGGCATGCCGGAGCGCGTCGCGGGCCTGATCGAGCGGCGGGACAGGAAGAACGACGTCGCCATGATGTCGAACTTGAAGCCCTGCTTGCGCAGGATCGCAAGACCGCGCGGAATGTTCGGCGTGTCCATGTAGCCGTAGGTCATCTGGATGCGCCAGAACGAATCGCCCACATGCTCGATCTTCACGCGCTCGTCATCGCTGACGCGCGGTACGTCGACGTTGCGCACAGTGAGAATGGCGTTTTTCTCGTGCAGCACCTTGTTGTGCTTGAGGTTATGGAGAAGAGCCGCCGGCGCGGTATCCGGGTCGCTCGTCAGGAACACAGCCGTGCCCTTCACCTGATGCGGCGGGCTCTTTTCAAGCATGTTGACCAACTCGACGAGAGGTACGTCGATCTTGCGGGTCTTCTCGAAAAGAATGTGAGTGCCCTTCACCCAGGTTCGCATGAGGATAACGAGCGAGGCGGCCAGGAGCAGCGGTACATAGCCACCCTCGAAAACCTTCGTGAGGTTCGCGACCAGGAACATGCCCTCGATCAGCGCGAAGGGCAGCATCACCAACGCCGAGGCCAGCAGCGACCACTTCCACACGCGCCACAGGACGATGAAGGCCATGAGCGAGGTGACCATCATCGTGCCTGTCACCGCAATGCCGTAGGCCGAGGCCAGCGCACCCGAGGTGCGGAACAGAACGACGAGCAGAATGACGCCAACCAGCAACAGCCAGTTGATCTTCGGCACATAGATCTGCCCCGAATGCGATTCCGACGTGTGGCGTGCTTCGAGGCGCGGCAGGAGGCCGAGCTGCACCGCCTGGCGCGAAATGGAGTAAGCGCCGGTGATGACGGCCTGGCTGGCGATGACCGTCGCTGCCGTCGCGAGCAGCACCATCGGCAACAGGCCCCATTCGGGCACGAGCAGGAAGAACGGATTGTCGGCGGCGTCGGGGTTCTCGAGAATCAGAGCCGCCTGGCCGAGATAGTTCAGGATCAGCGCGGGAAAGACGACGGCGAGCCACGCCACTTGAATGGGCCGGCGTCCAAAATGCCCAAGATCGGCAAACAACGCCTCCGCGCCCGTGACGGCGAGGAAGACAGCGCCGAGCGCGACGAGCCCCGAGGCGCCGTGATGTCCGAGATAGTTCACCGCATAGTAGGGATTCAACGCCATGAAGACGGCGGGTTCGTTCATGATGTGCGGAACGGCCGCCACCGCCATCGCGATGAACCAGATCACCGTGATAGGCCCGAAGAAGGCGGCGACCTTGCCGGTGCCGCGGCTTTGCACCGCGAACAGCATCACGATGATCGTGAGCGTGATCGGCACGATGTAATGATCGAGCGCGGGCGTGACGAGCTTGAGGCCTTCGACCGCGGACAAAACGGAGATCGCCGGCGTGATGATAGCGTCGCCATAGAACAGGGCCGCGCCGAGAAGGGCGCAGCCGAAAATGACCGTGCCGCCGCCAATCGCCTTGCGGATAAGGGCCATGAGCGAGAGCATTCCGCCCTCGCCCTTGTTGTCCATGCGCAGAAGGATGATGACGTACTTGATCGTCACGATCAGCGTCAGCGCCCAGAGGATGAGCGAGGTGACGCCATAGACCTCGATGGGCTCGATGATGCCGTCTCCCTTCGCCGTCGCCAGCGCTTCGCGGAAGGCGTAGAGGGGGCTCGTGCCGATGTCGCCGTAGACCACGCCGATCGAACCGATCAGCAGGGTCCAGAATCCGGCTTGGGTGTGCGTTTCCGAAGGGGTGGCGTCGATAGCGGCCAGGTCGGCCTGCCCGGACGTGATGGCGTGTTGGTCTGCCATGATCTCTCGTGGTGTATAGAGCGCGTCCGTGACTGCCTTCGATCCGCCCGCGTTCCAGCGAATGCGAAGGCCTTATCCCCGAACGCGGCGGCCCCAGGGCCGGCGCGGCAGGGTCTCTAGCATATCGCGTGCGAGCTTAAAACGGAATCTGAGCGCAAGTTCCACGAAGGTCGAGGGCACGGATAGGTTATTCCGCCGCGCTTCGGGTTCCGGGCCCGAAGCGCTTTTCGATGTAGTCCTCAACAAGCTTCTGGAAATCCTGCGCCAGGGTCGGCCCGCGCAAGGTTACAGCTTTGCGTCCGTCGATGAAGACCGGTGCCGTCGGCTGCTCGCCGGTGCCCGGGAGCGAGATGCCGATATCGGCATGCTTGGATTCTCCGGGCCCGTTCACGATGCAGCCCATGACGGCGACGTTGAGTTCCTCGACGCCCGGGTACTGCTTTCTCCATTCCGGCATGGAGGTGGAAATCCAGGTCTGGATATCGCGGGCGAGTTCCTGGAACACGGTCGAGGTCGTGCGTCCACAGCCGGGGCAGGCGGCGACGAGCGGCACGAAGGTGCGAAAACCCATCGTCTGGAGCAGTTCCTGCGCCGTGCGCACCTCGACAGTGCGGTCCCCGCCCGGCTCGGGCGTCAGCGAATAGCGGATCGTGTCGCCGATCCCTTGCTGGAGCAGAATGCCGATGGCGGCGGAGGAGGAGACGATGCCCTTGGAGCCCATGCCGGCCTCGGTCAGACCGAGGTGGATGGCGTAGTCCGAGCGGCGGGCGAGTTCCTGATAGACGGCGATCAGGTCCTGCACCGCCGAAACCTTGGCGGAGAGAATGATGCGGTCGCGGGGAAGGCCGATTTCTTCCGCGCGGGCGGCGGAGAGAAGGGCGGATTGCACCATCGCCTCGCGCGTGACCCAGCGCATATCGCGCGGGCGCGCGGAGACCGCGTTCTCGTTCATCAGGTGGGTGAGGAGCTCCTGATCGAGGGAGCCCCAGTTGGCACCGATGCGCACCGCCTTGCCGTGGCGGATCGCCATTTCGACGATGGCGCCGAACTGCCGGTCCTTCTTTTCCTTGAAGCCGACATTGCCGGGGTTGATGCGGTACTTCGCCAGAGCCTCCGCGCAGGCCGGATGATCGGCGAGAAGCTGATGACCGATATAGTGGAAGTCGCCGACCAGCGGCACGGTGATGCCGAGCCGGTCGAGCCGTTCGCGGATCTTGGGTACGGCGGCGGCCGCCTCGTCCCGGTCGACGGTGATGCGCACGAGTTCCGATCCGGCCTGAGCCAGCGCTGCCACCTGCGCCACCGTCGCATCGGCATCCGCCGTGTCGGTGTTCGTCATGGACTGGACCACGATCGGCGCGCCGCCGCCGACCGTCACATCCCCCACACGCACGCCCACGGTCCGGTGGCGCGGCGCGGGGCCGGCGATGTCGTCGGCTTCGGAAACGGTCTGGTTCTGGGAAACGGAGGTCATACGGCTATCCACGACGGCAGGGGATGCTGCCGTCGTTTAGCTGAAGCCTAATCAAGCGTCCGTCAAGCGCGGCTAATGGGCTGCATTCTGGCAATGCGAGCAGCGGCCGGTAATTTCGATCATCGCTTCCCGCGACTGGAAGCTTTCCCGCCCGAGGATGTTCAGCAGGCTGTTGGAGAGCTCTTCCGACATCGTCTCGTCGACGCCGCCGCAATCCTCGCAAATGAGAAACGCGGCCGTCTCCTTCGCGCCGCCGTTGAGGCTGGCGACATAGGCGTTCTTGCTGGCCAGCCGATGGGCCAGCCCCTGTTCGATGAGAAATTCGAGGGCACGGTAAATGGTGATCGGCGCGATGCGACGCCCGCCGGGGGCCACGATCTCGGCGAGCTCGTAAGCGCCGAGCGGCTTGTGGGTGCTATAGAGGGCCGCCAGCACGTTGCGGCGGATCGGCGTCAGCCGTGCGCCGTTGGAGCGGCAGACAGCCTCGGCCTGGGCCATGGCCCGAGGGGCGCGCTCGGACTGGCGGGCGGCATGGGCGCAAACATCTTCCTGGTGGGGGCGTTCTGCATAAGCGAGATTGCTGGACACGATGGAGCCTACCATTTCGAGGGCGGCCCGGAACGGGCGCCGATTTCCCGCATGTTTATATAGGTAATGTACTACCCTTTCATAGAGGGTTTTAAGCAACGAAACATCAAATCGATATTGCAAATTCGCAAAATCAGAGAACGCCCGTGGTTTCCTTGAATCGCCAGACGCTCGTCCGCTTGATTTCCGCATCCTCGAGGGCCCGGGTGACCGGGACTTCGTAGAGGGCCAGCGGCTCCAGCCGCTCCTTGGGAAGGTAGCTGCGGCCCGGATCGCCGATCAGCACGCTCGCCCCGCGCCGGCGAAGGGCGAAAAGCCAGTCGATCACCCGCCCGGCAAGATCGCGCTCATAGCAGATGTCGCCGGCAATAACCGTGTCCCAACCGCGATCCTGCCCGATCAGGTCGCTGTCGTCGCTCGAAAGATGCACGCCGTTTGCCTCGGCATTCAGGCGGATGGCGGTGAGAGCGAACGGGTCGATCTCGCAGGCGACGACTTCCGCCGCCCCCGCTTTCGCGGCGGCAATCGCCACGAGCCCGGACCCGGACGCGAAATCGAGCACGCGGCGTCCCTCAACGGTTTCCGGATGGTCGAGAACGTAGCGCGCGAGCGCCTGACCGCCGGCCCAGGCGAAGGCCCAGAAAGGCGGGGGAAGGCCGATCTGCCCCAGCTCTTCCTCGGTCTTCTGCCACAGTTCGGTGGCCTCGTCGGCGACGTACAGGCTGATCTCCGGGGCATGCGGCACGGGCCTGAGCCGCGTTTGGCTGCGGATGAAGCTCTCCGGATCCGCGATCATGCCGTCAGCACCGTGCGGTAGAGGGTCTTGACGGTTTCCATCACGTCCCGCTCGGTGAAGCCGTCGAGCACGCGGCGCCGCGCCGCTTCCCCCATGCCCGCAACCGTGGCGGGGTTGGCGGTGAGATCGACCAGTATTTCGGCCAGCCTGCCGGCATCGTCGGCGGGGGCGATTCGTCCCTCGACTCCATCGCGCACCAGCGTGCGGCAACCCGGAACATCCGTCGTCACGATGGCACGTCCGCAGGCGGCGGCCTCGAGCAGTGTACGCGGCAGGCCCTCGCCTCCGCGGGAGGGAAGGCAGCCCACATGGTGCGCGGCATAGACCGAGGCCACGTCCGTTGTCGGGCCATGCCAGGAAATACCCGGTTCGGCGCTCCAGCTCCGCAAGGTCTCTTCCGGAATGGCCTTCGGATTCGAGGGGTCGGGAGCACCATAGAGGGACAGCTCAACATCCGCCCCCTGCGCCCTTGCCGCTCTCGTCGCCTCGACCGCGAGATCGACGCCCTTCGACCAGAGCATACGGGCGATGAGGGCAACGCGCAGGGGCGGCTGCGGGGGCAGGGGAGCAGGCTTCAGCCTCTCGGGGTCGATGCCGGCCCCGCCCACGATCATCACCTGTGAGCCGTGCGGGTCGAGGCCGAGCATGCGCGGATCGTCAGGGTTTTCGAAAAGGTAGCGGGTCCGCTTTGTTTCGAGGCCACGCACCAGAAAGCGAACGGCCTTGCGCGCGAAGGCACCCAGCCCATCGCCTCGCGCGCCCAGAAAGCCGAGGCCCGTCAGGGCGAAGATCCGGCGCGGCACTCCGGCGAGGACGCTGGCAAACCCGCCGATCAGAATCGCTTTCAGCGCGATGCAATGGACGAGATCGGTCTTCTCATCCTTGAGAATCGCGGCAAGCTGGCCGGCGGCGTATCCGGCTGCGAGCGGGTTGAGGCTGCGGCGCTCCGCTTCGAGGGGAATAACCCGGGCACCTGTGGCTTCAATGACGTCGCGGTGGCGGCGGACGCGTGTGACGACGCACACGTCGAGCCCGAGTTCTCGCGCGGCGCGCGCCATCGGCAGGAAATGCGAGGCGAAGAACCAGTCCTCGGTGACGACAAAGACAAGCTTGCGGCCAGAGAGATCGGAGGGCGAAAGGGGCACAGCTTTTCCAGAAGCGAAAGGATCAGTTCTTCTAAACGGTGGACCTGGCTGAGGAAACCTCCGTGTCGGGAGGAGGGGTGAAAACACCATGCGTGACCGCGACGGATGGCCACAGGGGGGAACCCGCGCAAAATCGTTAGCAGGCCCCGGCGACAAGCTTCCGATCCGAGGCGGGGAGGCGGGTGTTGGTGCCCTCATTCCGCAAAATCGACATATTGTCGGGGGACCTCTTCCGCGCAAATGGGCCGTTTCTTGAAGCGGTCTCCAGTGGAACGCATGGCGTTCGATTAACCAAAAGCACTTACGGTTCGGTGACTCCAACTCAAGAATCCCGAAGAATTTTCCTATGGCGCAGCTTTGACTTATTGTGCCAGAACGTTGACATAGTTACATGGAATATGATTACAAAAGAACGTTGCGTTACGTAAACCGCGATTGACGGGGCTATCGATCGAAGCGGAAACATCTCTCCCAAACCTAGTTAACTTAAGGGTTTGATGAAGGCCGCTCTTCCATTATTAAGCACCCAGCTATCGTCCCGATAAGGAGAAGCGCCGTTTCTTGAGAAAATTGGCCGCTACAGGCGGAACAATCGGGAAACGAACGCGGCAGAGGCGTCTTTAGGAATTTCAAATGAAGCAGGCATCAAGACCAAGAGAAGAAAGCACGGAAGTTTCCGACGCTCTTAAAACGTGTCTTCCGTCGTTCGGTGGCGTCGCCATCTTCTCGGCCATCGTCAACGTCCTGGCCCTGACCGGCTCGCTGTACATGCTGCAGGTCTACGACCGGGTTCTCTCCAGCCGCAGCGTCGCGACGCTCGTCGGTCTCTCCCTCATCTGTCTCGCGGCCTACGTGCTCTCGGGTGCGCTGGATACCATCCGCGCCAAGATGCTCGCCCGTATCGGCGCGCGGTTCGACGAGATTCTCGCGCGCCGCATCTTCGATCTCGTGGCACAGATGCCGCTCAAGGGCGCCAAGTCGTCTGAGAGCATGCAGCCGATCCGTGATCTCGACCAGATCCGCAACTTCCTTTCCGGCATGGGGCCGACGGCTCTCTTCGACATGCCGTTCATGCCGATCTTCTTCCTCGGCTGCTTCATCATCCATCCCTGGCTCGGCCTCTTCTCCGTGATCGGCGGCGTCGTCATCGTGCTGCTCACGCTCTACACGGACAAGAAGAGCCGCGATCCGATGTATGAGCTCACCAAGAGCGGCGCCGAGCGCCATACGCTCGCCGAAACGAGCCGCCGCAACGCCGAGGCCGTCCGCGCGCTCGGCATGATCGGCTTCCTCGGCGACCGTTACGACGAGGTGCATACCCGCCATGTGATCGACGGGCTCCGCCTGAGCGAATCGTCGTCGGTCATGAGCGCTTTCGCCAAGATCTTCCGCATGGTCCTGCAATCGGGCATCCTCGGTCTGGGCGCGCTGCTGGTGATCGAGGGGCAGATGTCAGGCGGCTCCATGATCGCGGCGTCGATCATGATGTCCCGCGCGCTGGCTCCCATCGAAATCGCGGTTGCGAACTGGAAGGGCTTCATCGGTGCGCGTCAGAGCTATCATCGCCTGCAGCGCATCCTGTCGCTGATCCCGGCGCAGGGTAAGCGCCTGCCGCTGCCCGCGCCCGTCGCCAGCCTTCTCGTGGACGACATCTATGTCGCCGCGCCTGGTTCCAACCAGCCCATCGTGCAGGCCGCGGCCTTCGAGCTGAAGGCCGGCCAGGGGCTTGGCCTGATCGGACCCAGCGCCTCCGGCAAGTCGAGCCTCGCGCGCGCCCTCGTCGGCGTGTGGCCGACGCTTCGGGGCGAAGTGCGCGTTGATAGCGCGGCGCTCGACCAGTGGGAGCCCGACAGTCTCGGGCGTCATGTGGGCTACCTGCCGCAGGACGTCGAGCTGTTCGACGGCACGGTTGCCGAGAACATTTCCCGCTTCCAGCCCGACGCCAAGCCTGAGTCGATCATCGACGCTGCGAAGAAGGCCGGCGCGCATGAGCTGATCCTCAACCTTCCCGACGGCTACGACACGCATATCGGTGAAGGCGGCGCTTCGCTTTCCGGCGGCCAACGTCAGCGCGTGGCGCTTGCCCGTGCGCTCTATGGCGATCCCTTCCTCGTGGTGCTCGACGAGCCCAACGCCAGCCTTGACGGCGCCGGCGACGAGGCTCTCAATCAGGCCATCCTGTCGGTGCGCCAGCGTGGCGGCGTGATCGTCATCATCACGCACCGTCCCGCCGCTCTCGGCAATGTGGATCTCGTCGCAATCATGGAAGAAGGCCGCGTCAAGGCCGTCGGTCCGCGTGACGAGGTTCTGCAGGCCGTCATGAAACGCAACAATGCACAGCAAGCTCCGGCGCGTCCGCAAGGCGCGCCGCAAGGGGCTTCCCTGAGGGAGGTCGGCTAATGCTCGTCCTGCAATCCGCTCCAGCTAAACCTTCCATCCACCAGAACAAGCTGCGTTATCTCAACCGGCTCGGACTTTCGACAATCGCGTTGTTCGCGGGCACCATCGGACTTTGGGCGGCCACTGCCAACCTGTCCGGCGCTGTTGTCGCCGGCGGCCAGTTCGTCATCGATTCCAGCGTCAAGAAGGTGCAGCACCCGACCGGCGGCATCGTCGGCGAGCTGAAGGTGCGTGACGGCGATCGCGTGAACGCGGGCGACCTTCTGGTGCGCCTCGACGAGACCGTGACGCGGGCCAATCTCCAGCTCGTGTCCAAGCAGCTCGACGAATTGCTGGCCCGCCAGGCTCGCCTCGAAGCCGAACGTGACGGCATCGCGGAGATCCAGGTTCCTGTCGAGCTCGCCAAGCGTGTCGACGAGCCCAACATCAAGAAGATGCTGGCCTCTGAAAAAACGCTGTTCGATGCTCGCAAGGCGAGCCGCGAGAGCCAGAAGGACCAGCTCCGGAAGCGCGTCTCGCAGTATCAGGACGAGATTCGCGGCCTCACGGCGCAGCAGGAATCGAAGGCCCGCGAGGCCGCGTTCATTGCCGATGAGCTGAAGGGCGTTCGCGATCTCTATCAGAAGAACCTGGTGCAATTGCCACGCCTCAACGCTCTCGAGCGTGATGCAGCCTCTATCGAAGGCCAGCGTGGACAACTCATCGCGGCTGTTGCCCAGTCGCAGGGGCGCATCGCGGAAACCGATCTCCAGATCATTCAGGTCGATGAGGAGACGCGCGCCAATACGCTCAAGGATCTGCGTGACACGCAGGCTCAGGTCAACGAGTATACCGAGCGTCGCGTGGCGGCCGAAGACCAGCTCAAGCGCACGGATATCCGCGCACCGAGCCCGGGCTATGTTCACCAGCTCAATGTGCACACGGTCGGTGGCGTGATTTCCCCCGCCGAACCTGTGATGCTCATCGTGCCGTCGAACGACGTTCTCGACCTCGAAGCACGCGTGCTGCCGAACGAGATCGATCAGCTCGCCATCGGTCAGCCGGCGGCCATTCGCGTTCACGCCTCGAATGCCCGCAACACTCCCGAGCTTCACGGAACGGTTTCGCGCATCTCGGCAGACGTCTCGCGCGATCAGCAGACCGGGGCGTCGTTCTATACGATCCGCGTGGCGATTCCTTCGGAGGAGCTCAAGCGTCTTGGCCAGCTCAAGCTGATCGCTGGCATGCAGGCGGAAGTGTTCGTGCAGGTCAACGAGCGCACACCGTTCCAATACCTCATGAAGCCCGTGAGCGAGCAATTCGCTCGCGCTTTCCGCGAACACTAAAGCTCGCTGCCAAGGCGGCGGCCCTCGGGTTCGCGAGAGCTGCTTTAGCAACCGAGTTCGTGAGTTGAGCGTTGACAAAGGCCCGGTCAGTCGACCGGGCCTTTTTCGTGCCTGCGCCGCGCCATAGCTGTCCAGGCCAGGTTTTCTCCTACGGGCATGAAACTTTGCGCGGTGCAGTGAGTTTTAAAGCTAGGCAATTCGATTCATTGAAAAGCTTCAGCGAGGTTTCGTCGTTTTGAAAATCATCCTCCGCTTTGGCGGAATCGCACTGCTGGTTGCCGCCATCGTGATCCTGGCGGTTCTGCCGTTCGCGACTTCGTTTGTGGAACAGTGGTCTCGCCGTGATGTGGAACTGCGCTCGCGGCTGGTTTTCAATTCGGCCCGCGATCAGGTCGCAAGCCTTCTCCAGAAAAATGATGCGGCGAGCCTCACGGCCCTGTTCGACCGGATCACGTCCGACGAGCGCGTGCTGGCGATCGGATATTGCGACGCGAACGGCTTGAGCTACCCCACAAAGAACATGCCGCAATCGTTCTCCTGCGAGCAGGCCGCACGCTCGAACGCCGAAGCATCCGCGACGATCTCCGAGGACAACCGCAACATTCTGGTCAGTGCCTTTCCGTTGAAAGTCTCGAGCGGCCGGACGGGGCATCTCGTCATTCTTCACGACCTCAGCTATGCCGAGCAGCGCGGCTGGGAAGCGCGCAATTATCTCTTCCTCGCCTTGACTGGCGTCGCTTTCGGCGCGGCCGCGCTTGCCTCCGTCATTGCGATGTTGGTGATGCGCCGCTGGCTCGCCTCGATCCGCCTGGCCATAGAGAATGCGCGCACCGGGACGGCGGGCGCACCTGCGGACGACGAGCTCATCCCCATCGGTCAGGAAATCCGAGACGTCTTGCGGGAGCTTGAATCTTCCCGTCGTACCATCGACGCCGCCCATACCGACTGGAGTCCCGAGACCCTGCGCGCCGCCCTCTCGAACGAGCTCTCCGGCTCGGAAGTGATCGTGGTGTCGAACCGTGAACCTTACATCCACAATAAAACGGAAAGTGGCGACATCACGCTGCAGATTCCCGCGAGCGGTCTCGTCGCCGCACTCGAGCCGGTGACGCGCGCGTGCGGCGGAACGTGGATCGCGCATGGCAGCGGCTCCGCGGATCGAGAAACTGTCGATCCTTATGATCGCGTTGCGGTTCCACCCGATCATCCGCTCTACACGCTGCGGCGCGTCTGGCTCTCGGAGGAGGAGCAGGACGGCTATTATTATGGCGCCGCCAATGAAGGCCTGTGGCCGCTCTGTCACATCGCCTTCGTGCGCCCCACTTTCCGTGAATCCGATTGGCGCATGTATCGCGCGGTGAACGAAAAATTCGCAGATGCCGTTGTGGCGGAGGCCAAGCGTGAGGACCCCATCGTGCTCGTGCAGGACTATCACTTCGCCCTGCTGCCGCGCATGATCCGCGACCGGTTGCCTCGCGCGACCATCGTGACGTTCTGGCATATTCCGTGGCCGAACGCGGAGACTTTCGGCATCTGCCCGTGGCGCGAGGAGATCATCGATGGTCTCCTTGGCTCCTCCATTCTCGGGTTTCACACGCAGGCCCATTGCAACCACTTCCTCGACGCCGTGGATGCCTATGTCGAAAGCCGCATCGACAGGGAAAAGGATTCCGTGACCTTCGGCGGCCAGGAAACCTTGATCCGTCCCTATCCCATTTCCATCGAGTGGCCCCCGACGGCGCTCGAAGGGCAAAAGCCCGTTCCGGAATGCCGCCTCGCCGTGCGGCGGCGTCTCGGCCTGCCTGACGATATCCGCATCGGCGTCGGCATCGAGCGGTTCGATTACACGAAGGGAATCGTCGACCGCATGCAGGCCATCGATTTTCTTCTGACCGATCATCCCGAATGGAAGGGACGCTTCACCTTCATTCAGGTGGCCGCGCCGACGCGCAGCAAGCTCGCGAGTTATCGTCAGTTGCAGGACGAGGCCGAAGCGCTGGCGAAGGAGATCAACCAGAAGCACGGCTCTGATACTTACGAGCCGATCAAACTTCTCATCCGGCATCATCAGCCGGACCAGGTTTTCGAGCTGTTTCGTGCGGCGGACCTGTGCATCGTCTCCAGCCTGCATGACGGCATGAACCTCGTCGCCAAGGAATTCGTCGCCGCGAGGGATGATGAGGAGGGCGTCTTGATTCTCTCGGCCTTCGCGGGCGCGTCCCGTGAGTTGTCGGAGGCGCTGATCGTCAATCCCTATAACGGGCATGCGATGGGGCAGGCCATCGACCGCGCCCTGCGGATGTCTCCCAACGAGCAGCGTGAGCGCCTGCGGCTCATGCGCGATCAGGTGCGCGAGCGCAATGTCTATCGCTGGGCGGGACAGATGCTGCTGGCGGCATCGCGCCTGCGCAAGAGGCAACGCATTCGGCGCTTGATCAAGGCGGGGAGGCGCGCGGCAGCCAATGCGTGAACACCCGGCCCATCGAAACGCATCCTTGGCTGCTGCGGAACAGTGGGCGCTCTTTCTCGATTTCGACGGCACGCTTGTCGACATCGTAGAGCGCCCCGATGCGGTCGTGGTCGATCAGGGATTGCGCGATGTGCTTTCCGGCATGAAGGACAGACTCGGCGGTGCGCTCGCCATCATCAGCGGGCGGCCCATCGCTTTTCTCGATACGAGACTCGCGCCGTATCGCTTCGACATCGCCGGCCTTCACGGGCTTGAATATCGCATCGGCAAGACGGTCTATCTCTGCCAGCCTGAGGATCATCCGCGCCTGCGCGGGATCGTTCCACGCCTTCAAGATGTCGCATCCGCGAAGTCCGGCGTTCTGGTCGAGGACAAGGGATGCTCTGTTGCAGTCCACTGGCGTCTCGCTCCGCAGGAGAGGGACTTCGTTCTTGCGACGGTGAATGCGGCGGCCGAGGCGCTGGGGCCGGAATATCGCATTCAGTTGGGCAAGGCGGTTGCAGAACTTTTGCCGGCGGCGGCAGGCAAGGGAAAGGTCATCGAGAGTTTTCTCCGACAAGCCCCCTATCGAGGGCGCAGGCCGATCTTCGTCGGGGACGATTTGACGGACGAGAACGGGTTCAACGCTGTGAACGCCCTTGATGGAATTTCGGTCCGCATCGGGGATGGCAACACCGTCGCCCAAAAGAGGCTGCAGACACCCGCCGCGCTGAGACAATGCCTGTCCGCCTGGGTCGCGGGAGGCGTGTTGCCGTTGATGGAGGAGGCTGGCGCATGACTTCACTCGACCTTGCCGTCATCGGTAACTGCATGATCGCGGCGCTTGTGGACCGGCGCGCGCAGATCGTCTGGAGCTGCTTCCCGCGCTTTGATGGAGATCCCATTCTATCCGCCTTGATCGATTCCTCGGAAGGCAGGGCCGATACCGACCAGCATGGCATCTTCGCCATCGACATGGTCGGCATGCAGACATGCGAACAGACTTACATCGAAAATACGGCGGTCCTCGTGTCCACCATGATGGATGCGCATGGAAACGTGCTTGAGATCACGGACTTCGCGCCACGATTCAAGAATTTCGACCGCATGTATCGCCCGCCGATGCTGATCCGCCGCGTGCGGCCTGTGAAGGGGCGCCCACGAATCCGCGTACGCCTGCGTCCGCATTTCGAATGGGGCTCGCAGAAACCGAGCCTGACGCGCGGCAGCAACCATCTTCGGTTCGTCGGGCCGGGACGTTCGCTCCGGCTCACGACGGACGCGCCGATCTCCTACGTGTTCGCCGAGCGTCCTTTCGTGGTCGACAGGCCGGTTTCGTTCTTCTTCGGAGAGGACGAGCCTTTGCGTGCGGAGGCGGATGCCACGGCGCGCGAATTCTTGAGCAAGACGATCGACTTCTGGCTCGACTGGGTGCGCTCGCTGTCGATCCCCTTCGACTGGCAGGAGGCGGTGATCCGCGCGGCGATCACGCTCAAGCTCTGCAACTATGAGGAGACCGGCGCCATCGTTGCCGCGCTCACGACATCGATCCCGGAAGCGCCCCATAGCGAACGCAACTGGGACTATCGTTATTGCTGGTTGCGCGATGCCTATTTCGTGATCCACGCGCTCAACCGCCTCGGCACCACCGGCACGATGGAGGACTATCTCAATTACATCGCCAACATCGTCGACGACATGGAGGCGATCCCGGACCAGAAGGACATGCCGCCGCTGTTCAGCATCACGCGGTCAATGCAGCTCGAGGAGAATGTCGCCGAGGCGCTTACCGGCTATCGTGGCATGGGGCCGGTACGTGTCGGCAATGCGGCCTACACGCAGATTCAGAACGACGCCTACGGCAGCATCATTCTCGCCTCAACCCATGCCTTCTTCGACCGTCGCCTGATCCGCACCGGCAATCGCGCCCTGTTCGAGCATCTCGAAAAACTCGGTCAGCGTGCGGTGGAGGTATTCGACCAGCCTGACGCCGGGCCCTGGGAGCTGCGCACCAAGGCCTCCATCCACACCTTTCCGAGTGTCATGTGCTGGGCGGCGTGCGACCGGCTGGCACGGATTGCTGGGGTGCTCAAGCGTGAGGACTGCATCGCCTATTGGCGCGAGCAGGCCGACCGCATGCATGCGGTGATCGATGCGCGCGCTTTCAATGCTCAAACCGGCACCTTCGTTTCGGGCTTCGACGGCGAGCACCTGGACGCGACCCTGCTGCTTCTGGCCGAAATCGGCTTTGTGAAGCCTGACGATCCGCGATTCGTCGCCACGGTGGATGCCATCGGCAAGAACCTGCGGCGGGGCGATCTTCTGCTCCGTTACGACGTAGAGGACGATTTCGGGCGCATGCACACGGCGTTCATGGTCTGCGCCTTCTGGTATGTTGATGCCCTCAACGCCATTGGCCGCCGTCAGGAGGCACGGGACCTTTTCGAACGAATTTTGCGCTTACGGAATTCCTTCGGTCTCTTTTCTGAGGATGCGGACTTCACGACGGGGGAATTATGGGGCAATTTCCCGCAGACCTATTCAATGGTCGGTCTCATCAATTCTGCCGTACGCCTGAGCCGGAGCTGGGAGGACGCATTCTGAAGCATTGACGGGCAAAGCAGCCGCTTCGCCCATGCGATCAGGACGCGTACCCGGTGCGGTGAGAAGAGCAGAAAAGGGGTTTGATGTTCGCGTTTCCTGTTCTGCTTGGTGACATCGGTGGCACCAATGCCCGCTTCGCCGTCCTCATGGGCCCCGGCGAACCCATTCTGTTCCTGCCTCGCACCCTCACAGCCCAGACCTCCGACCCGGTCGTGGCCATCAGGACCGCGCTGAAGGGCTATGCCGGGGTTGCTCCGCGCTCCGCAATCATCGCGGTCGCGACCCGCGTCGACCGTCCGGTCATCCGCCTCACAAATGCCGATTGGACCATCGACGCCCAATCCATCGGCACGGCGCTCGGGTTGGAGCGTGTCGTGCTCGTCAACGATTATACGCCGGTGGCGGCGTCCGCGACGGTGCTCGACGCCGCGCGCGGCGATCTTGCGCCCCTCGGCTACGGCGGCAGGCCCGGTGAAGGCGCACGCCTGGTGCTGGGCCCGGGAACGGGTTTCGGCGCAGCAGCCCTTGTGCCGGTGGAGGACCGCTTCGCGATTCTGGCGACGGAGGCGGGCCATGTGGAATTCGGGCCCGTGACTGACGAAGAAATGGCCCTGTGGCCGCATCTGGAGCGAGTCGGCGGGCGCATCACGGCGGAAGTCGTCCTGTCCGGGCCGGGGCTGTTCCGTCTCGCGCGGGCGCTTGCCGCCCATCGGGGCGTGGATTTCACCTTCAAGGTGCCGAACGACATTCTCACTGCCGCGCGTGAGGGGGATGTTCTGGCAACCGAGGTCCTCGATTTCTTCGGCCGCTGGCTCGGGCGCTTTGCCGGGGATCTGGCGTTGACCTTCGAGGCGAGCGGCGGGGTCTTTATCGGCGGCGGCATCGCGCCGCGCATGGTCGATATTCTGCAAAAGGGCGGCTTTCGCGGCGCGTTCGACCGCAAGGCTCCCCACGACAACTGGGCGCGCAACGTTCCGGCTTTTGTGATCACCAATCCGGAGCCCGCGCTCGAAGGGCTGTCGGCCCTCGTGACACATCCGGAACGTTTCATCTATCACGCGCAGGGCTGGCGAGCCTGAAGGCTCCGCCCGCCACCGTGACCGACTTCTCCTCCTTGCCTCTTCGGCGCTTTCTCATCAGGCCATGAAAACAGAACAGATTGCTCTCTCGCCCCTCGCTCCCGGCGCGAACCTCTCCCTGACCGTGCACCGCTTCGGTGAGGCGGGCGCGCGCCCGCGCGTCTATATCCAGGCGGCGCTCCACGCCGACGAGATCCCCGGCATGATCGCCGCGCACCATGTGCGCGAGCGGCTCCTGGCATTGGAGGCGGAAGGCAAGATCAAGGGTGAGATCATCCTGGTGCCGTCGGCCAATCCCATTGGTCTTTCCCAACGCATGCTCGGGACGCCGGTCGGGCGCTTCGATTTTTCGAACGGCATGAACTTTAACCGGGGCTATCCTTATCTCGTGCCGAAGGTGGCCGAGCGCGTGGCGGGACGCCTCGCGGATGACGGCGCCGCCAATGTCCGCACGATTCGCGAGGCGCTTGTTGCTGAGCTCGACGCCACGCCTGTCAACAATCCGGCCGAGGTGCTGAAGAAGACCCTGCTGCGCCTCGCCATCGAGGCGGACATCGTGCTCGATCTGCACTGCGATTCCGAGGCCGTGATGCACTTTTACACGCATACCCGCTCGGCGGATGAGTTCGCGCCCCTCTGCGCCCTGCTCGGCGTGAGGGCCATTCTCCTCGCGGAGGAATCTGGCGACGATCCCTTCGATGAAGCCTGCAGCCGTCCCTGGGCCGAGCTGGCAGATCGCTTTCCGGATCGCCCGATCCCGTTCGGATGCCATTCGACAACGGTGGAGTTCCGCGGCGAAGGGGACGTGAACCACGATTACGCCTGCGCCGACGCGAAGGCCCTGATCGACTATCTGACCTTGCGCGGCGTCATCGCAGGCGAGGCGCCCAAGGTCCCTGCCGCCCTCTGCAAGCCGACGCCGCTGGCGGCGTCCGTGCCCGTCGTCGCGCCGGCCTCCGGTATCGTCGTCTTCCAGGTTCAGCCGGGTGCCGAGGTGAAGGCGGGGGACGTCATCGCTGAGATCGTCGACCCTCTCTCCGGCAAGGTCGCGCAGGCCAAGGCCGGCTGCGACGGGGTGATGTTCGCCCGCATTCTCGGCCGTTTCGCCGGCGAGGGGCAGCGCCTCGCCAAGATCGCGGGCACGATTGCAAGTCGGACCGGAAAATTGCTGGGTGCCTGAGGCTCCACTACCCCACAAGGAAAGCCGCCCCCGTGAAGGGCGGCTTTTTCATTTCAGAACGCGCGTTGGGACAATGATCTTGTCAGGGGGCGGCCCTGGCGTATCTTGGCCTTGTTGCGCGACTTTCCGGGCGAAGGGCAGAAGAAGACCAGACGAACAAGACGAGAGGAGGATATGCGGGAGAGCCTTGGGCCGACCGGGCCGGCTTTCTTGCAAGGCTGACCCTGGGCGCGACATCGTTCCCCGAAAACGGAGATCTCCGATGATCGTCAGTTTAGCGACCTACACCTTCATCCATACCGCCTTGAGCCTCATTGCCCTTGCCGTGGGCTTCATCGTCATTGCCGATCTGTTCGCGGCGCGAATCCGCCCGTTCTGGACCGGCGTGTTCCTCTTCACCGCCATCGCCACCAGCGTCACCGGGTTCGGCTTTCCCTTCAACGGCGTGTTGCCATCCCATATCGTCGGCGTGATCGCCCTGATCATCCTCGCGGCGGTGCTCTATGCGCGGTACATCGCCCATTTTTCAGGGACATGGCGACGAATCTATGCGGCGGGAGTGGTCGCGAGCGTCTATCTGCTCGCCTTCGTCGCCATCGCCCAGGCTTTCCTGAAGGTCCCTGCTCTCAAGAATACCGCACTGACACAGGCCGAGCTGCCCTTCGTCCTGTCGCAGGGCATAGCGCTCGCGGTTTTCGTCGTGTTGGGGGTTCTTGCTGCCAGGGAGTTCCGGAGAGGGGCCGTTCAGCCCGTCCGGGCCTGAGGCTGCGGGCGTTCCGTTTCAGATCTGTGCGAAGGTAGGGCTTTTCAGCGAAGCACGCCGGAAAGGGGCCCCTCTCCGGCGTGCTCTTAGCATTACCTCGCCGTGCGGTTCGCCATGGGCGGTTCCGCAGAGCCAAGGCTAAATCAATGACTTAGCGGATGCCCACGGCGAGGCGACGACAGTGACAATGAGACACTGGACCACCTCCTTTTCGTTGTTGCGCGAATATCCAATATGGTGTGTGAGGCCAAATGGCGTAAAGAGGGCTGCGCTGCGGCGTCTTGCCTCCGCCGTGCCATCTTGAGTAGAACCTGGACACCATGACTGACCTTCCGGCTCCCGTGAGACGCCGTCGCACGTTTGCGATCATCTCCCACCCCGACGCGGGTAAGACCACGTTGACCGAAAAGCTGCTGCTCTTCGGCGGAGCGATCCAGCTCGCCGGTGAGGTGAAGGCCAAGAAGAACCGCGTCTCTACGCGCTCGGACTGGATGGGCATCGAGAAGGAGCGCGGCATCTCCGTCGTCACCTCGGTGATGACCTTCGAATACGGCGATTGCGTCTTCAACCTGCTCGACACGCCGGGCCACGAGGACTTCTCGGAAGATACCTACCGCACGCTCACGGCGGTCGATTCCGCCATCATGGTGATCGACGCCGCGAAGGGCATCGAGGCGCGCACGCGAAAGCTCTTCGAAGTCTGCCGCATGCGCGACATTCCCATCGTCACCTTCGTGAACAAGATGGACCGCGAGACGCGCAATCCCTTCGATCTTCTCGACGAGATCGAAAAGACGCTGGCCCTCGACACCACACCTGTCACCTGGCCCATCGGCCAGGGCCGCAGCTTCGCGGGCACATACGATCTTGCACGCAACCTCGTGCGCCGCATCGACACCGATGACGAGCCGCAGAGCGTTTCCGGCCCCGACGATCCGTTGATCGAGGCGATGCTTCCGTCGCACGAGATCGAGGCGTGGCGCGAGGAAGTGTCGCTGGCGAAGGAAGCCTGCAAGCCGTTCGATCTCACGTCCTTCCGCGAGGGGCATCTGACGCCGGTGTTCTTCGGCAGCGCCCTGCGCAATTTCGGCGTGCGCGACCTCATCGACGCGATGGCGGCCTATGCCCCGCCGCCGCGCGGGCAGGAGGCGGACAAGCGCCAGGTCGAGGCGGGCGAGCCGAAGATGACCGGTTTCGTGTTCAAGATTCAGGCCAACATGGATCCGAACCATCGCGACCGCATCGCCTTCATGCGCATCTGCTCGGGCAAGCTTGCGCGCGGCATGAAGGCGAAGCTCGTGCGCACGGGAAAACCTATGAGCCTCAACGCGCCGCAATTCTTCTTCGCGCAGGACCGCGCGATTGCGGACGAGGCCTGGGCTGGGGACGTGGTGGGTATTCCCAACCACGGCACCCTGCGCATCGGCGACACGCTCACCGAGGGCGAGGACATCGTGTTTCGCGGCGTGCCGAGCTTCGCGCCTGAAATCCTGCGGCGCATCAAGCTGCAGGACGCGATGAAGGCGAAGAAGCTGCGCGAGGCCTTGCAGCAGATGGCGGAAGAGGGTGTCGTGCAGCTTTTCATTCCGCAGGACGGCTCAGGCGCCATCGTCGGCGTCGTGGGTGCGCTGCAGCTCGATGTGCTGAAAGAGCGCCTGTTGGCTGAATACGGCCTGCCTATCGATTACGAGCCGACGCGCTTCACGATCTGCCGCTGGATCACGGCGGAAGACGGTGTCGAACTCGACCGTTTCGTCGACAGCCATCTCTCGTCGATGGCGCGCGACCTCGACGATGCGCCCGTCTTCATGGCAGCGAACAACTTCAACCTTCAATACGAGATCGACCGCACCAAAGGCATCACGTTCTCGGATGTGAAGGATTATCAGAAGAAGGCGGCTTGAGAGCCGCATTCATGCAGGCGGGGGCGAAACGCCATCCGCCTGCGTTGATCATGAGGAGGGTTCCGGACGCGCCGATTTCATCAAGCCGCGAGCTTGCGCTCCGCAAACTGCGCCTGCGTCGCCTCGATGTCGGCGACAGTCGGCAAGCTCGCTTCGTTGCCGAGATGCTGAATGGCATAGCCTGACGCCGCGCGCGCGAAGATGAAGTGTTCGCGCCACGGCATGTCGGGCCGCGCCATCGCGGAATAGACGTAGGCACCGTGGAAGATGTCGCCCGCGCCGTTGGTGTCGACAACGTTTTCCGACGGCACGGCGAGCGCGGGAAGAACGCCTTCCGTTCCGGTTTCGTCGTACCAGACGAGACCGCGCTCGCCCAAGGTGACGCCGCCCACCTTGCAACCGCGGCTCTTCAGATAAGTCAGCATTTCGCCCGGCGTCAGATTCATCTGCTCGCACAGGCGTTCGGCCACGATCGCGACATCGATGAACTCGAGAAGCTCATGCGTGTTGGAGCGCAGGCCACCGCCATCGAGCGAGGTGAGAATGCCTGCTTCACGGCAGGTCTTTGCGTAGTGCATGGCCGCGTCCGCCTGGTGGCCGTCGAGGTGGAGCGCGCGGCAGCCGGTGAGGTTCAGCGGCGGAACGGGATGGAGATAATGGTCGTCACGGCAGCGGACGATGGCGCGCTTGCCGTTGTTCGGCATGATGAAGGACAGCGAGGATTCCACCACCTTGCGATGATGGACGGAAATGCCGTACTTCGCGGCCATGTCGATGAACATGCGCCCAAGCCAGTCATCCGCGATCGAGGTCAAAAGATCGGGCACGATGCCGAGCTTGGCGCAGGCGAAGGCGGCCGTCACGGCGTTGCCGCCAAAGGAGATAGCGTAGTCCCGCGCCACTGTCTTTTCGTCGCCGGTCGGAATCTCATCCGCCAGGAACGTCACATCGATGTAAGTCTGACCAACAAAGAGGGCTTGCATGGAAAATACGCTACCGTGGTTGAAGGGAAACGATTCGGCTCGGAAGCATTGGCCGAGCGCCGGCGATTGTGCAAGTTCTCGCGGCGAAGCTCAAGGCTTTGGCGAAGGCTCGACCATGGTCGCCAGTGCGTCGGCCAGTGGTTCGGCGGAATAGCCCAAAGCCCCGTCGAATGGGCGCTCGCGCGTCGCGATGAGGCCAAGCGCCACCACGACGGCGATTGAAAAGATCGACAGGGCAGCGACCTGGGCGCGCGGACGTTCCAGATGCACCATCGCGATGGCGACCTGGGTCATGAGGGCGAGGAAAATAACGACGGTCCATTTTGTGCGGTCCGTCTGGTCATCGCTCAAGGACAGCCGCACCGAGCGGGCCTTGCGCAGGGAAAGAACCGTATCGAGAAACGCCCCTTGCGCAGCCTGTCCGGCTTCGATCCCCACCTTCGGATCGGAGACAAGGCTGAGGATGGAGAGAAGAGCCTCTTCGGCCCTCGGCGAACTCTCCTGATTCGCCATGCGGGGCCATTCGTCCTCGATGAGGATGCGAATGTAATCGCGGATGGCTTGGCGCACATTCCGCATGTCGGCGGCGCTGGCGATGGTCATGGTGTTGAGGGCCAGAAGCCCGTCACGCTCGGCGAAGATGGCGTCGGCAGCGCGGCGACTGCGCTCCCAGACATCGCTCGCGAGAAAGCCTGTCAGCAGCGCAAAGAGGATTGCGACGGATCCGAAAAAGGGCGCGACGATTCCTGTGAAGCTTGACGCTGTCGTGCGGCAGCGCTTTCCGAAGCTGAGCCAGTGAATGAAGAGGAGGAAAATCGTGAGGAGAGCGGCCAGGCTGACGAAGATGCCCCAGACCGGCATGTCGAGCCATCGATCGAAGATCATCGGGGCCTCCATCCATCCAGCCTTGCACTATAGGACAGGCGTGACGTTTGTCGCCGTGGCAGCACGGAAAATGCTGCTGCGTAGCTTCACAAACGCCGCAGATGGTTGTCCCAGGTCCAGCGGTCGAGCTCCGTTCCACCGAGACGCTTCAGCTCCTGTGTTGCCACCGGGGCGAGCCTGACGCCGGAATTGCCGGAGGTTGCAAGAAGGACGCCTTCAATGGGCGCTGCCGCCACGCCGCACACGTCTGACATGCGGCGACGCCCGAGATATTGCCCGCTCGACACATCCCAGAACGCGATGGTGTTGCCGCGCGGGCTTGTGGCGGCGGCGAGTTTGCCGGAGGCATCGAGGGAGACAGAGCCGACATAGTTTTGAAGCGCGCCGAGATCGTCTTCCGGCATGTCGAGAAAACGCGTCTTGCCATCGGGCGTCATGACGCCGACGAGAGGCGGCATCTCATTCGGGTCGCCCTCGAACTGGCAGCCGAACACCGTTGTGCCTGCTGCCGTGACGGCGAGGTGGCGGATGCTCAGCCCCTTCAACGCCGCACCAAGGTCCGTCTTGACGAGAACGCTGCCGCTTTGCGGATCGACGAGCGCGAGGCTCGGCTCCATCTCGTCCTTGTTGAGAATTTCGCGGCCCGTTCCGGGATGCGTTTTGATGCCGCCATTCGCCACCACGATGTGGCGATGGCCGGGGAGAAACGCGAGATCGTGAGGGCCGATGCCGTAGCTTGGCATTTCGCCGACCCGGCGATAATCCGCCGTCGCGTCATAGATGCCGAGAACGCCATCTCCCGTCGCCATCGCGTTCTCGGTGGCATAGAGCAGTCCGCCATCGGCTGAAAACACGCCGTGGCCGTAAAAATGACGACCCGGCGGCGAGGTGACGACCCGTGTTACGTTGCCGCTGTTGCGGTCGATGATCGCGGCCCAGTTGCCGGGCCTGCGAGCGAAAACCACGAGATCTTCGGAGAAGGGGCGGATGGCAATGTCGTGGCCGCGCTCAGGCAAACGCGTGTTGAAGAGCATGCGCCCGTCGAGTGCGAACACGGCGACGTATGCGGCATCCGATGAGTCTAGGCTGGCCGAGACGAAGAGCGGCTCGGGGGTGCCCGCAAAGGCAAGCCGCGATCCGCCGGACGCGGCAATCGTCGCGCTCAAAGCCGCGAGGAATGAGCGCCGGTCAATCGCCGTCACGGCTGTTGAACCCTATCGTCACGCCAAGCGCGGTTGGAATGGTGTTGCCCGCAATCTCGCGCAGCGAGTGAACGGCGTCGCGCAAAAGAACGATCCGGCCACGCGTTTTGGGATCGGCGGAGAGCGTTCCGATGTTCGCCTGTCCGAGCCCCTGCGTCATCGCGCGCGCGGTGCGCAGGGCGTAGAACAGGGATGAGCCCTCGTCTGAATTGGGATCGACAAGCAGCTTGCCCATCGCTTCCGCTGCGTCGAGATTGATAAGGATGGCGCGCAAGGAGCGCTGGCTGCGCCAGCCTTCTGCCAGCAAGGGCTTTGCGTCGTCCGGCTTCTTGCCCATCGGAGCGCCGAGCTTTTGATCGTCGATGATGTCGAACAGGCCCACATAGTCCGTGGCGAGGCGTGTTGCGCCATCGTCGAGAAGGGCGGTGTCTCCGCTCTCCAGCGTGGCAAGCATGCCACCTGGACGACGCCACTCATCGAGAACCTTGGCGCTCGTTACGCTAAGGCCGCGCGCAATAGCGCGGCCGACGGCGCAGCGGCGCTTGGCGGCATCCGAACCATCCGTCAGCGCCTTTGCGGCGTCCTTCTCGAAGAGCAGACGTTCGAGCGCGGTCAAACCTTGCACCGCAGCGCTCGTTTGGGGAAAGCGCTCAGGCGTCAAATCATCCTCGCCGGTGCGCGAGAGAAGATTGCCGAGTGCGCGGTTGACGGTGTTCTGCCGCTCCGGCCAATGCGCCATGCGTTCGAAACGAAAATCGGTGGAGATCGGCCCGTAGAGAACGAACTCGATGCCCGCCCAGGCATCGGCGGCTTTCTGATACGCATCCTGAAGGGAGGAGGCTGCCTCCGTCTTCGGAGCGGCGCAAAAGGTCTCCCATGCGAGTTGCTGCGCCGTCATCGCCTTGGCGAGCGTCTCGTAACGGGGAATGATGAAGTCGCGCGAGACTTTCACCAGCGTTTCGCGGTTCGCGTCCGCTTTCGCGACACCTGTGAAGACAACGAGCGCCATAAAGGCGACGACGGGCAACCGGAACATGTCTGTCCTCATAGCGACCTCAAGTATTCGATGAGCTTTTGCCGTTCAGACGCATTGAGAGCCTCGAAACGTGTCCTTGCTCGAGCGGCCTCTCCGCCATGCAGGCGGATGGCGTCCTCAAGGGTCGAGGCACGTCCGTCATGCAACAGCCGTGAGCTGTTCGCAAGAGCTCGCGAAAGGCCCCAGAGCGGCGCGGTGCGCCATTCTGTTGAGGCCACGCCCGGTTCCGTCGCACCGCCGTCAAGCTCCGCTCCCATGTCGTGGAGCAGAAGGTCGGTGAAAGCGCGGACCGGGCCGTCCTTTCCGGGAATGGACGGGCGATGGCAGGCCGCGCAGCCGGTTGCTGCAAAGAGACGCTCGCCCGCGCGTTTGGTTTCAGCCACAGGAGGCGGCGCGATTGAAGCAAGATAGGCCGCGATGCGAGAGACGATCTCGCCGGAAATCTCCGGCGTGGTTTCGTCGCCCCCGTGGGGCGCCGCAAGGCAGGCCTTCTGTGCAGACGTACAATCGCCCGCAAGGGCAGGGCGTCCCAGCGTCGACATGCCGAGATCGAGATGGAAGGCCTGTTCGACCTGCTCCGGCAACGTTGGAGCGGAAGCCTTCCATCCGAAGCGTCCGATGCGCTTTTGTCCGTGGCTATCCGTGACCCAGTTGATGCGCCCGCGCACGCCATCCGGTTTTTCCTCCTGCGTCATCGCAAGAATGGCAGCGTCCGGGATGGTTTCGATGAGGCCGAGACCGCGAAGGGCCGGCGCGAGGAGTGTGCCCGTGCGCGTTTGCGGATCGAGATCGCCATAGGCGAGGGCATCAGGCTTGTAGCAGCCATTGCTCATGACGATGCGCCCTTCCGGCATGACGCCGGAAACGGCGGATGTCTGCAACTGCCTGCCGTAAACCGGATCGGGCGCGCCGGAGGCGTTGCTGAACCTGAGGGCGATGTTGTCGCTCATCACGATGCCGGCGGCATCGGTCTCCACCTTCACACGGTCAAGCGTCGTGTGGCAGGCGGCGCAGGAGCGCGCATTGAACAGCGGTCCCAGTCCGTCATTGGCAAGCGTCGATGAAGGCGCGGGAACCCAGGCGCGGCGGAACAGGGCACGGCCGATGGCCTCATCGAGAGCGTGGCTCTGTACCGGTGCAATGCCAATCAGACCCGCGATGACGAAGCGCTTCATCACGCGACCCGCAAATAGCCCATCATGCCGTATTCGAGATGCTCGAGCAGATGGCAATGGAACATCCAGTCGCCTTTTTGTGCGACGAAGGCGATCTTGATCCGTTCCTTCGGTTGCAACAAAACGGTATCTGCAAAGTGGCGCGGGCGCGCGAGCCGGGATGTGCTCAAGACCTCGAAGGTGTGGCCGTGCAGATGAATCGGATGATGATGCGGTGTCGCGTTCATCAGCTCGAACACATAGGAGCGGCCGGCCTGCAGCAGGCCGAGCGGAGCGGGCAGTTGGCGATGGTCGGTTGTCGGCCACGAGGCCTGATTGATCGCCCAGAACGTCTTGTCGCGCACGCACAGACCGTCGAGCAGAACTTTCGCGAGCGGATCGCTCGGCTCGAGCTTCGTCGCCATGTCCGCAGCGGAGCCGGAGGATGCGGAGAAGGTGAAGCTCATGCGTTCCGCTTGCGCGAGGTCGGCGCGTGGCAGATCGGGTGCATAGAGAATGGCGGGATCGAAAGCGCGCACCTTCCGCGCGGAGCCGACGGCGCGATAGGTGCCGAGCGTCCAGGGCTCCGACGAATAATAGTCGATCACCTTGAAGCTTTTTCCGGCTTTCGGCGCGCGCACCAGAATGTCGAGACGCATGGCCGATCCCATGCGCCATGTCTCGAGCGCGAAGGGCGGCACGGCATTGCCGTCGATGGCGATGACGTAAGCCTCCGCTCCATCGACGCCGATTTCGAGAACGCGGCTGCCGTCGAGATTGAGCACGCGCAGGCGGATATCGCCTTCCGCCGGCACATCGGCATTGACGGAGCCGACGCCGTTGACGGCGCGCACGGTGCCGAAAGTTCCCGCGCGGCTTGCGCCTTCCGTCGTCTCGAAGGGAAGCCAGCTTCCATCCTCGGCGAGGCGCCAATCCTTGCAGGCGAGAATGAGATCGGCATCCGGCGCGCGGCGCTCGTCGCCTTCCACGATCAGGACGCCCGCCATGCCTCGTCCGGTCTGTCCGGATTCATTGCAGTGAGGATGGATGAAGAACGTGCCGGGATCGGGCAGGGTGAATTCGTAAGTGAAGCTCTCGCCCTTGTTCACGGGAGGCTGCGTCACGAACGGAACGCCGTCCATCGCGTTCGGCACGCGGATGCCGTGCCAGTGAATGGCGGTGTGCTCGTCGAGACGGTTCTCAAGCCGTGCGCGGATCGTGTCGCCGACCCGGGCGCGCAGCACGGGCATGAGTTCATCCGTGTAGGTCCACACGCGCGTCTCGGGGCCCATGGGTCCGAGAAGGCGCGCGGGGCGTTCCATGCTGGTAAAGCGCCAATCGAGAACGCGCCCGCCGGGTGCCGGCGGGCGCGGTGTGAGCGGCGCAATCTTTACCGGACGCGCGAGAAGTCCCGAAGCGCCGGTCGCGGAAGCGAGAGCCGCCGCGCCGATGCCTTTCAGAACGCTCCGGCGTCCGATCATGGCGTCAGCTTTTCCCGACGGACTTCGGATCGTCGAGGCTCTGGGAACCTTCCATCTTGATGGTCAGGCCGAGCTTCTTCACCAGCGCCTCGATGGCGCGGGCCTGAACGACGAGGGCGTCGACGCCTTCCTGCACGGCCTTGTTTCCTTCCGCATTGCCCTCGGCAATCATCTGATCATAGGCCTCCTTGCCGGAATCCGCACGGTCCTTGATGGCCTTGAGCTTTGCGACGGCGTTGGTCATTGCCGCCTCGATCTTCGCGGCTTCCTCCGGGGCCTTTTCCTTGGCGTAGTCCGCAAGGCTCGCGCCCTGCACCACCTGCCCATCGGGGCGCGTGTATTTGCCCTGATAGATCGCGAGCATGCCGACGGCGTCGTTGTAATGCGAGTTGTGCGTGTTGTCGGAGAAGCAATCCTGCTCCTCTTCCGGATCGTGCAGGATGAGGCCGAGCTTCATCCGCTCGCCCGCGAGCTCGCCGTAAGAGAGGCTGCCGAGGCCGGTGAGGATGGTGGCAAGGCCCGCATTGCCGTCCTTCTTCGCCACGTCCTGCCGCGCTTTGCCCTTGGCGTCCCAGGCCTTTGCCATGTCAGAAAGATCGTCCACGAGAAGATCGGTCACGGCCTTCAGGTAATCACGACGGCGGTCGCAATTGCCGTTGGTGCAGTTCTGCAGCGAGTAATCGCTTGCGGCGCGCTTGCCGGCACCCGCTCCTGTGCCGTTGAGGTCCTGCCCCCAGAGCAGGAACTCGATGGCATGATAACCCGTCGCGACATTCGCCTCGACGCCACCCGCTTCATGCAGGCTTTCCGCCAGAAGCTTCTTGGTGATCTTCGATGCGTCGATCTGCTTCTTGCCGACGCGGATCTTCTTGTTGGCGATGATGTTGGCGCGGTAGAGCGGATTGCTGTCGGAGGATTCGCCATAGCTCTTGGCGTCAACGTAATCGATCAGGCCTTCATCGAGCGGCCAGGCGTTGACCTTGCCTTCCCACTCATCGACACGCTTGTTGCCGAAACGAAAACCTTCCGTCTGCAGGTAAGGAACGCGCGCCTTGATCCACGCTGCACGCGCCGTCTTCAACGTCTCATCGCTCGGGTTGGCGAGAAGCGCGTCCACGGCCTTCGAGAGATCGCGCGCTGTGCTCAGGGCATCACTGTACATGGCATGCGCGATGGTCGCGTAAGTTTCGACAATCGCCTTCGGCTGCGGCGCGTCTGCGCGCGCCAACGTTCCAAACGAGGTTCCGGCCATCAGGGCCGCCATCGCGACAAGCTTCAGTTTCATTCCCAGCTCCCGTTGCGGGCATCGGCGAGGGTGATGCCCGGCCTCCATGCCATCGAGGCGGCATGACTAGGCTCTCGGAAAACGAGATGCAATAGAGCTGCAAAAGAATAGAATTCTTCCAAAGAGGCAGATTGGAAGTATTTGAAACTGATATACTGCGAAACGAGTTTTCTTGCGCAGCAAGGTGGCAGGCGATGTCTGCTTCGGTTTCTGTGTTTGCTATTGAACCGTCGCGGCAAGGCGCGCCGCGGTCATGGCGGCGTCGACATCGCTGGTGATTACTTCGACCGGTGGCGACAGCTTTTCGCGGAAGGCCTGTGCGACAATCGGATGCAGGCGTGAGCCGCCGCCGACGAGCGCCACGGGGCGCGGGCCGACGCGCTTGATGAGGCTGTTGGCGAGGCGGGCCAGCTCCTGGCCGGCATCGCGCAGAATATTCAGGGCGACGGCATCGCCCCCTTGCGCTGCTTCCGCGACCGCGCGGGCGAGCGTACCGATCTTGCCGCGGTCGCCGCCATAGACATAGGCGCGCACCACGTTCCAGTCCGTGCCGCCGAGCGGTTGGGCGAGCGCCTGGCCGAGAGGTGTCGCCCAGCCCTCGCCGGGGCTTTCCTCTTCTTGCCGCAGAACGGCCTTCAAGGCCTCGCGGGCGATCCAGAAGCCCGATCCCGCATCGTCGATGAGATTGCCGCGCCCGCCGACGCGCAGCACGGTCTTGTCCTCGGCGAGGTAATAGCCGATCGAGCCGGTGCCGCTGTAGACGAGAATGCCTTCGCCGAGCGCGAAGTAGGACAGGTAGGCGATCCACATGTCCTCCGCGACGAAGATCTTGTCGCTCGCGACCTTGAAGGCATCGGCCAGCATGTCGCGCACGAGAATCTCGGCGGGTGTGTCGCGCGTCAGGCCGGTGATGCCCGCGACAATTCCCGAGGGCTTGCCATGTGCCGCGACTGCGTTTGCAATGCTGGCGATGATGTCGCGCGCACGCTCCTCGGCGGCGGCGGAGAACAGATGACCCGAGAGCGGATCTGCCGTGCCTTGCGCGACGCATTCGCCCTTCTCGTCACACAAACGCCAGCGCGTGGCGGTGCCGCCCGCATCGATCCCCAATCCCAACGCCATTTCGAATTGTCTTCCTCAGCTCGGGAGAAGCTACTTCGAGAGTTGGGAAAGCGCCACTCGCAAGTTGCCGTTGCTCTTGTCCAGCCGCTCCTTCGCCTCCGCGACGCCGATGCCGAGCGCCACGAGAACGGCGGTCTTCACATCGCCATCGGCTTCGGCGAGCGCCTTGGCGGCGGTTTCCTCGTCGCAGCCGGTGATCTGGATCACCATGACCGCGCTGCGGCGACGCAGCTTGGCGTTAGTCGCGCGCATGTGCACCATCAGGCCGCGATAGACGCGGCCGAGGCGGATCATGATGAGCGTGGAGAGAAGGTTGAGAATGATCTTCTGCGCGGTGCCCGCTTTCATGCGGGTGGAGCCGGCCACGACCTCCTCGCCCGTATCGGCGAGAATCGGGTGTGAGCAGGCGGAGAGAATTTTCGCGCCGGAATTATTGGAGATGCCGATGGTCTGCGCGCCGCGCGCCTTCGCCTCGATGAGCGCGGCGATGGTGAAGGGCGTGTTGCCGCTCGCAGCAACACCGATCACCACATCGTTCGGGCCGACATTGGCATTGCGGATGCCAGCCGTGCCTTCCTCGACAGAATCCTCGGCGTTTTCGACAGCTTGAAGCAACGCGCCGGGACCGCCCGCGATGAGATAGACCAGCTTGTCATCGGGCCAGTTGAAGGTGGGCGGAAGCTCCGTGCCATCCTGCACGCCGATGCGGCCCGATGTGCCTGCACCGGCATAGATGAGGCGTCCGCCACGTCCCAGGCGCTCCACCGCCTCTTCGGCGGCGGCGGCGATGGCCGGCAGCGCCTCCCGCACGGCGGCGACGGCGGCGAGCTGGCCCTCATAGAGAGCGGCAAGGATTTCGTGGCTTGGCCAGGAGTCGAGATCCTGAAAGCGGGCGCTGAACTGTTCTGTTGCCATGATGCTTCTTTCTTGCAGACCAGTATAGGTCCACTTTGTGTCCTGAGCAACGGGCGAAAGGCAGTCCGGCGCTGAAAATCACCGAACGCGAATCAGCGCACCAGCGCGTCGAACAGGGCGATGACCTTGTCGCCCGTTTCGCGGCGCAGCGGGATGATGCCGCTGTCCTTGTGCCGCGACGGATGCACCCGGTTGGTCAGAAGAGACCACGCGATGCCGCGTTCGAAATCCACCCACAGTCCGGTGCCGGTGAAACCTGTATGGCCTATGGTGGAAGCCGAGCAGGAATCGCCGCCCGACCAGCCGTCATAGCACCCCTCCCAGCCGATGGTGCGCTTCTCCGACTGCCGCTCGCGGATCGCCGCGAGGCTTGAAGGCGAAAGGCCGCTGCCATCGAGAAGGGAACGCGCGAAATCGAGCACGCCGTCGACGGTGCCGAACAAACCCGCGTGGCCGGATGCGCCGCCGAACGCATAGGCGTTCTCGTCATGCACTTCGCCGCGTATCACGCGTCCGCGCCATGTGCACTTTTCCGTCGCGGCGCATTGTTGCGGATCGGGCGTGAAGGTAAGGCCGGGCGC
This sequence comes from Microvirga flavescens, assembly GCF_003290125.1. GTDB lineage: Bacteria > Pseudomonadota > Alphaproteobacteria > Rhizobiales > Beijerinckiaceae > Microvirga > Microvirga flavescens. The sequence goes on along the minus strand of NZ_QMKH01000001.1, from coordinate 117,153 downwards.
AAGCGGCTGCTCGATCAGCGGCTTTCCCGTCATGCGCTCGATGGCGATGCCGAGCATCATAAAGTTGTTGTCGGAATAGACCGGCGGGCTCGGTTGCCAGACGCGCTGCAAAATGAAGGCGCGCAGCGTCTGCGGGTCCTGCCCATAGGTGTAAAGCGGTTCCACCGCCGGCAGATGCGTGTTGTGCGACAGGCATTGCCGGAATGTCAGACGCTGCTCGGTGGCGTTCATGTCGTATTGGCGCAGATCCGGGATCACCTTGACGAGCGGATCGTCAAGGGCGATCCGTCCCGCCTCGACAAGGCGCAGGATCGCCGTGGTGGTGAAGATCACCTTGGTCAGGGAAGCGAGGTCGAACCACGTCTGTCGGGTCAGCATCTCGCGCGTCGGTTCGATTTGCGCGGAGCCTGCAAGATGAACGGCGCGCGCGCCGTCCTTGGTGACGACGCCGAGAACGGCGCCTGGAATCGCGCCGCCTTCAACGGAGTTTCGCGCGGGCTCGAAGGCCTGAACGATCAGTTCATCCAGTGTCATGTGAGAATCACGCCGCGCGGTTGAGTTCGCCGCCGGGCATGGGATGCGGCACGCCGGTCGTCGTCGGCAGACTTAAAGGCAGACCTTGCGTGGAGCGCACGGCGAGATAGCCGAAGGCCTGCGCTTCGAGGAAATCGCCGTTCCAGCCCACCGCTTCCACCGGATCGACGGCGACGCCGAGGCGTTCGCGCAGCCGTTTCATGAAATGCGCGTTGTTGCGTCCACCGCCGGTAACGAGCCAGCGTTGCGGCGCGCGCGGAACATGCTTGAGTGCGGCGACGACGGATTCAATCGTGAATGCCGCAAGCGTCGCCGCACCGTCCGCATCGGACAACACTTCGACGCCCTTGGCGCGCGCATGGAAATCCTGCCGGTCGAGAGACTTCGGCGCAGGGCGCGCGAAGTACGGGTTCGTCATGAATTCATCGACGAGCTTCTGGTCGACCTTGCCGGAGGCGGCGAGCTGCCCGTTCTCGTCAAAGGCGAGCCCGCGGCGGCGGAGCACGAAATCGTCCAGCAGGGCGCTGGCGGGACCGGTGTCGAACGCGATCACCGTGTCACCGTCGATATAGGTGACATTGCCGACGCCGCCGAGATTGAGAACCATCACAGGCTGCGGCAGCTTGCTCGCCAGCGCGCGGTGGTAAAGCGGCACGAAGGGCGCGCCCTCTCCGCCGGAGGCCACATCCGCGTGGCGGAAACGATAGACCGTGTCGATGCCGAGGGTTTTCGCGACACGCTCGCCGAGGCCGAGCTGACGGGTGAAGCGAACTTCCGGGCGGTGATAGACGGTCTGGCCGTGAAAGCCGATGAGCTGAACATCGCTGAGCGCGGTGCCTGCCTCCTCCATGAAACGCCGGATGGCCGCGATATGCGCGTCCGTCACGTCACGTTCCAGCGCTTCGAGCGGCTCGCTCTGCGCCCGCTCGGGCTGCGCGATGAGGTCCTGCAAAACGCGGCGCAAATCCTCCGGGTAGGGAAAGGTCCGTCCCGGGCCCGGCCTGACGATGGTGTCGCCGTCCGTTTCCACGATGGACACGTCGATGCCGTCCATCGACGTGCCGCTGATGACGCCGATTGCCCGAACCACAGGCCGTTGCGACATGACCGTTCTCCCAAGGGGCCGCTGTTCCCCCGACCATACTGCAAGTCCGGACCGGCGGTCCAGAGTGGTATGTTATTGGACCATGACAGGCACAGCGCGATCCCTTATAGTTCGACCACTGCCAGAGAGGGAGACAAAGGCATGCTCAAGGTAAAGCTGCGCGGGATCGTCGCTGCGGGATTGATGATGGCGGCAACGTCCGCCTCGGCTCAGGTTCTGGAAATCGGCATGGACCAGAGCCCGACGGGCCTCGACCCGCACCTCATCACCGCCTTCCCGAGCTTCATGGTCGTGAACGGCAACATCTATGAAGGCCTCACCGCCGTCGACAAGGACCTGAAGGTCAACCCCAGCCTCGCGGAATCCTGGACGATTTCGCCGGACGGTAAGACCTATACCTTCAAGCTGCGGCCGAACGTGAAATTCCACGACGGTTCGAGCATGGAAGCCAAGGACGTGGTTTCCACGATCCGCCGCCTGCAGAGCAAGGATATCGCCTCGCCGCTGGCAAGCCGCGTTTCCGCCATCGAGACGGCGACCGCCATCGATCCGCTGACCGTCGAGTTCAAGCTGAAGGAGCCGTCGGCTCCGCTGCTCACCTCGCTCGCGACGCTTGCCATCGTTCCGGCCTCCGTCGAGACGGACAAGGACATTCTCCAGAAGGCCCCGGACGGCACCGGTCCGTTCAAATTCAAGGAATGGCAGCCGAACGGCTTCATCCTTCTCACCAAGCATGAGGGCTACTGGCAGGCAGGCCTGCCGAAGCTTTCCGGCCTCAAGTTCAACCTCGTTCCCGAATCGGCGACCCGCCAGGTCGGCCTCGTGAACGGACAATATTCGCTTCTGCCGAACATCGACGCGGCGACGGCACTGCAGGTCAAGGGCAAGCCGGCCGTCAAGCTCGGTGAGACGCTCGATCTCGCTTACACCCTCATCGGCATCAACGTGTCCAAGCCGCCCTTCGACAATCCGAAGGTGCGCGAGGCGGTGAACTACGCCATCAACCGTCAGGAGATCGTCGACGCCGCGCTCTTCGGCGCGGGCGTGCCCGGCGGTCCGCTCTCGCCGGCTCTGAAGTCCTGGGCTGTCGATGTGAAGGACTACGCTTGCTACAAGCCCGATCCGGCGAAGGCCCAGGCGCTTCTGAAGGAAGCGGGCGTGACGACGCCGCTCGCGGTGACCATGAACGTTCTGCCGCGTCAGGACATCAAGGACATCGCGCAGGTGGTGCAGGAGCAGCTCAACAAGGCTGGCTTCAAGGTCGAGCTGAAGAACCAGGAGCAGGGCCAGTTCATTCAGGATTGGCGCAACAGCAACTTCGAGATGTTCGCCTCGATCAACTCGGGCAGCCCCGATCCGGATGACTATTTCTACCGCACCTTCCGCACCGGCGGTTCGACCAACGTGTTCAAGTATTCGGACGCGAGCGTCGATCAGCTTCTCGACAGCGCGCGCACGACGCAGGATCAGGCCGCTCGCAAGAAGGCCTATGACGAGGTTCAGAAGAAACTCGCCTGCTCGGGCCCGGTTGCGCACCTGACCTACGGCACGCTGTTCTCCGCCATGCGCGACAAGCTGCAGGGCTATGACGTGATGCCGAACCGGTCGCTCTCCACGCTGCGCGGCGCGTCGCTGCAGCCCTGATGACGAAATGCGGCGCCGCCTTTTTGGCGGCGCCGCCTCCTTCAAGAAGCTTTCTCCATGAGCCGCGTTCTCGCCTCGCGTATTCTCGATCTGATCCTTGTTCTCATCGGGGTCTCGATCATCGTCTTCCTCATGATCCGCCTCATCCCTGGCGATGCGGTGGCGATCATGCTCGGGGCGAATACCGAGATCACGCCCGAGCGCATGGCCGAGTTGAAAAGCCGCGTCGGGCTCGACCGCCCGATGATCGAGCAATATCTCGTGTGGGCCTCTGCCGCCTTGCGCGGTGATTTCGGAACCTCGCTCTGGACCGGACGGCCCGTGGCGCAAGAGATCATGGTTCATCTGTGGCCGACGCTCGAACTCACAGTTCTGGCGCTCATCGTCGGCGCGGGGCTGGCGGTGCCTGTCGGCTGCCTGATGGCGCGCACGCGCGGCGGCGCGGCGGATGTCGCCATGCGCGTCGGCGCGATTGCCGGCCTCACCATCCCCTCCTTCTGGCTCGGCATCGTTCTCATTCTGTTTCTCGCGCAATTCGCGCCGAGCTTCGCATCGCTAGGCTACGTGCCGTTCTCGGAAGATCCGCTCGGTAATCTGGAGCGGCTCATCCTGCCCGCCTTCGCGCTGGCCTTGCCGATCCTCGCCAATCTCTCCCGGCTCGTGCGCTCGGCGATGCTCGATGCGCTGGGGCAGGACTATATCCGCACCGCGCGCGCCAAGGGCGTGAGCGAGCGCTCTGTCGTCTACAAGCACGCGCTGCGCAATGCGCTGATCCCGTTCATCACCAGCGTCGGCATCATGACGGGGTACCTTCTCGGCGGCGCCATCGTCGTGGAGCAGGTCTTCGCCATTCCGGGGCTCGGCCGTCTCATCCTCGGGGCCATTGCCGAGCGCAATTATCCGCTCATTCAAGCGACCATTCTCGTCGTCACGACGGGCTTCGTTCTGGTGAACTTCGTTGTCGATTTCCTCTACATCGTCATCGATCCGCGCGTGAGGGCTTAAAATCATGTCGCGGTTTTGGAAGAACAAGCTTCTCGCCTTCGCCACTATCTTCGTGGTGGTGCAAGTTTTTCTCGCGCTCTTCGCGCCGGTCATTGCGCCTTACGATCCGATGGCGCAGAGCGTCGTCGCGCGCCTTAAAGGCCCGAGCATGGCCCATTGGCTCGGCACCGACCAACTGGGGCGCGATGTCTTCACGCGCATTCTCTTTGGCTATCGCACGTCGCTGATGGCCTGCCTCGTCGCGGTGGGCATCGCGCTCGTCATCGGCGGCGCGCTCGGCCTCATGGCGGCTTACTATCGGGGCTGGCTCGACCGCATCATCATGCGCGTGATGGATATTCTCTTCGCCTTCCCGGTCATGCTGCTCGCCATCGGTGTCATCGCCGTTCTCGGGCCACAGACCTATAGCGCGGCCATCGCCATCGCGGTCGTCTATACCCCGATCTTCGCGCGGCTCCTGCGCGGACCGGCGCTGGTGCTCTGCGAGAGCGAATATGTGGCGGGAGCAAAGGCCATCGGCGCATCGGACGCGCGCATCATCTTCCTGCACATCCTGCCAAACCTCGCCTCGGTCATTCTGGTGCAGACAAGCCTTCTGCTCTCGGCGGCCATTCTCGTGGAAGCTTCGCTCTCCTTCCTCGGCCTCGGCACGCAGCCGCCGACGCCCTCGCTCGGCTTGATGCTCTCGGAAGGGCGAAACTTTCTCCTGCTCTCGCCGTGGAACGCGGTCTTTGCAGGCTTTGCGATCCTCTTCCTGTCTTTCGGCTTCAACCTGTTGGGCGATGCCTTGCGCGACACGCTCGATCCGCGCTTGCGGGGGCAATCGTGAGGCTGCGCCCGGCGACTCGCGACGATATCGCCGCGCTAGCTACGATTGCGGAGCGTTCCTATCGCGCGGCTTTCGCGACGATTCTGGAGGAAGAGGCGCTCGCCTCTCGCAATGCGGCCTTCTTCGCCGCCCGGTTCGAGGATAGCTGGCCGCGCCTGATGGTCGCCGAGGACGACAAGCTGCTCGGCTTCCTCCTCATGACCGACGGCCACATCGACATGCTGTTCATGGATCCCGACGCCGCGGGCAAGGGCGCTGGCACCTTGCTGCTGCGGGATGCGGAGAGGGCGGGCGCGAAGAGCCTCGAGTGCTTTCGCGACAATCATGCGGCACGCGGGTTCTATGAGCGTCACGGCTGGACCGTGTCGCGCTCTTACGAGCGCGATTTTGCCGGGAAAACCCGCAGTTTCGTGCTCTACGAGAAGCCTGCGATTTAAAGCGACCCTTCGCCGTTAATCCAGGTGCCGAGAACCTTCAGATCGTCGTCAAGCAGCACGAGATCAGCACGGTAGCCGATGGCGATGCGGCCGAGTTCGTGATCGAGCTTCAGGAATGCCGCCGGGTTGAGCGAAGCCATGCGCAGGGCCTCCGGCAGCGAGAGCCCGAGACGCTGCACGATGTTGCGCACGCCGCTCGCCATGTCGAGATCAGAACCCGCAAGGGTGCCGTCGGCGGTCGTCAGCTTGCCGTTCTCGCGATAGACCGTCTTGCCCAGGAGTTCGAATGTCGTGAGATTGGACCCCACGGAGGACATGGCATCGGTCACCAGCATCATATTGTCGATGCCCTTGGCCGCGATGGCCGCGCGCATTGAGGCGTCGCTGACGTGGAAGCCGTCGACGATGAGGCCGCACCAGGTGCTATCTGAATCGAGCGCCGCGCCAACGGGACCGGGGTCGCGTCCTGCGAGCGGCGGCATCGCATTGAAGAGATGCGTGAACCCGCGCAGGCCGTGGCGGATCGCCTCCGTGATCGTAGCGTAGTCGCCCGCCGTGTGGCCTGCGCTCACCAGAATGCCCGCGCGCGCAAGACGCGCGATGGCGGGCATGTCGTTCTTTTCCGGCGCGACGGTCACCATGTTGCGTCCCGCCTTGAGCGACGTGAGGATCGCGATGTCTTCATCCTCGAGCGGGCGCATATAGGCGGGGTTGTGCACGCCCTTGCGTTCCGGGTTGATGAAAGGACCTTCCACATGGAAGCCGAGCATGCCGGGAACGCGCTTGTCGAGTGCTTCGCCCGCAGCCTTCACAGCCTCAGCCATGCGCTCGCGCGTATCGGTGATGAAGGTCGGCAAAAGCCCGGTGGTGCCATAGCGGCGATGCGCCTCGCAGATGGCGCGGATGCCATCCACGTTGCGCTCGTCGTTGAAGAGAACGCCGCCGCCGCCATTGACCTGCGTATCGATGAAGCCCGGCGCGAGAAGACCCTCGATGCGCTGCGCTTTGACACCCGCGCCGAGATCCTTTTCGTGGGGCAGTCCCGCGATCCGCCCATTTTCGATCACCACGGCCCGGCCTTCGAGCATGTGGTTCCCGTCGAAGATGCGGGCTCCGATAAGTGCCGTTGCCATCAGACCGTCTCCGTCACTTTGCGCAGACGCGGCGGCGCATCGGGGTTACGGCCGCGCGCCAGCGCCACGGCGTTGACCAGTGGATAGAAGCTCTGGATCAGCGCGATGGGAGCGATGAAGGGGTGAACGCCATCCACGAAAGGCAGCATGGCTCGCGCCGGTCCATCCGCCGCGCCCGCGACGATCACGGGAACGTTCTGCTCGTTGAGGCGTGCGACGAGATCATTGACGCCGCCGAGCGTTTCATCACGCTGGCTCATGACGAGGATCGGGAAGTTCTCGCCCGCCAGCGTCCAGGGGCCGTGCATCAATTCCGCGGCGCTCATGGCCTCTGCATGAATGCCGGAGGTCTCCTTCAGCTTCAGCGCAGCCTCCTGCGCCACCGCGAAGCCGAGGCCGCGACCGACGACGAAGAGGTCGTCGGCCTTGGCGATTAGCGGAGCCGCAGATGACCAGTCTTTCTGCGCGGCCTGATGCAGAATCTCCGGAAGCTTGTCGAGCGCGGCAAGGAGGGCTTCGTCCGCCGACCAGTGGGCGACAAGCTGCAAGCCGGCGGCGAGCGCCGCAATGAAGGACTTCGTCGCCGCGACGCTTTTCTCCGGCCCCGCGTGAAGCGGCAGAACCACCTCGCAAGTTGAGGCGAGCGGTGACGTGGTGTCGTTGACGAGTGCCACGGTCAACGCGCCGTCGTCACGGCCCGCTTTCGCGAGATCGAGAATGTCGGGGCTGCGGCCCGATTGCGAGACGGCGAGAAACAGTGCGCCGCGCATGCGCGGGCGAGCGGCGTAGACGGAGGTGACGGACGGGCCGACGGAAGCCGTGACGAGACCGGAATGGATCTCCAGGAGATACTTGGCGAAGGTTGCCGCATTGTCGGAGCTGCCACGCGCGCAGGTCACCGCAAAGGGCGGCGGTGAGGCGCGCAGGCGCGCGCCGAGATCGCGGCAGAGAGAGGCGTTGGCGGACAAGAGACGCGCGACGACCTCCGGCGCTTCCTGCGCTTCCCGCAGCATGGCGGTTGAGGCGGAGATCTGCGGGTCATTCGTCATCGTTCAAGTTCCGTTCGGGTTGGTGGAGGGTCAGTTCGGCGACGAAGTCATAGGCGTCCCCGCGATAATAGGACGAGGTGAATTCGACGACTTCGCCGGCATTGGTGAATGAGCGGCGCTCGATATAGAGCGCAGGACTTTGCGGCGTCACTTTGAGCAAAGCGGCCTGCTCGGCGGAAAGCAGAACCGCGTGCAGGCGTTGCAGCGCACGCACGGGGATGCAACCTTGCTCATGCAGCACCGCGTAAAGCGATTGCTTCACGGCGGAAGGGTCGGGCAGGAAACGGCTCGGGACAACCGCGTGCTCGATGGCGAGCGGAATGCCATCCGCAAGGCGCAGACGATTGACGCGGCTCACGAGATCGCCGGGCGAAAGCCCGAGCGCCATCAGCTCATCCGGCGAAGCTGGACCAATGGAGCGGCTGAGCAGGACGGCGGAGGACGAGAGGCCGCGCGCCGACATGTCGTCGGTAAAGCTCGAAAGACGCGAGAGCGGCTGCTCCAGCCGCATCTGATGCGCGACGAAGGTGCCGGAGCCCCAGCGCTGCACCAGAACGCCCCGCTTCACGAGGCCGGTGATGGCCTTGCGCACGGTGACCCGCGAGATGCCGAGCTGTTTGGCGAGATCGCGCTCTCCCGGCAGTGCGTCATCGGGCTTGAGGTTGCCTTTGCGCACTGCTTCTTCGATGGTCTGCTGAAGCTGCAGATAGAGCGGCGTCGGGTTCGTGTCGTCCAGCGCGCTCAAGGGGAGCTGGGCTGCGGTTTGATCTTGCATCTCTCACATCCGCTCGGCTTTGGGTTCCACCTGGGGTTCCGCCTGCCGCGCCAGAAGAATGGCGCCGTCCAGGGCATCCGACAGGGGCGGCACGATGGTGTCCTGAACGGAAGGCGGCAGCCAGTGCCTGAGCGGCTCCCCAAGGCCGCCGAACAGGCAAAGGGAAGGCGCGCCGAGATCGAGCAAGCGGTCCGCGATGCGGGCGATGCCGCCGGCGGCATGCTCCACGAGCGCGGTTGCGAGCGAATCGCGCTCCGCCGCATGTTTCAGGACGATCGGCGCATAGCGCGCGTAGTCGCTCGGGCGGGACTGTCCGACCCAATCGACCATGACCTGCGGGCTGTTGCCGAAATCGGCAAGGATTTCCGTGGCGAGCGAGCTTGCGGGGGAGAGGCCATCGTGGACCCAAAGGGCGCGCCTCAAGGCCTCGCGCCCCATCACCGCGCCGCTGCCTTCGTCCGAAATCTCGAACCCCCAGCCGCCGATCTGAAAGCGTTTGCCTCGCGCAACGCCGTAGCCGCACGAGCCGGTGCCGACGATGATGATTGCGCCATCCTTGCCGCCGAACGCGCCGAGCCAGGCGGTGTGGGCATCCGTGTCGATGGCGACCGCCGCGAAGGGATGTGGCCGCGACAAAAGCCGGTCGACAGCACTCTTCTGGCCGGCCCCTGCCATGCCGAATCCAACGCGGGTCCGCGTGAAAGCGTCCTCACCAAGACCCGCCGCCGAGAGGGCCGCCCGGCAGGCGGTGAGAATGGAGCTCCAAACAAGATCCGGATCGAGTCGGATGTTGGCGGAGCCGCCGCTTCCCTCACCCAGGAGGTTTCCTTGCCCATCACGCAATCGCGCACGGCAAGACGTGCCGCCGCCGTCGATGCCGATGAACAGGAATTCACTCATGTGCAGGGTCTACAGGTGCTCAATCTGGGATTGCGGCGCAAATGATGCCGCTACCATGCCACTTAATATCCAGTTCGTGAAGGGGCCGCGCATGGGAAAACAGCCTCTCCGGCTCTATCAGGCTGCTGGATAAAGGCGAGAGCGGTCTTGCTTGCCGCAAAGATGCGCCAGTTCGGTTGCTGCGGAGCGTTGCCGATACCAGTATAAGGTCACTTGAGAGCCGCCTCTCTAGACAGCCACCTTCAGGCCGCGAACCAGGAACGGAGCGACCTCGCTTGCGGGCATGGGGTGCGCGTAGAGATTGCCTTGCGCATAGAGGCAGCCGTGCTCACGCAGGAATTCCGCCTGCCCCTCTGTCTCGACGCCCTCCGCGATCACGTCCATTTCGAGGCTCTTGCCGAGTTCGAGCACGGCGTTGACGATGGCGGCGCTCTCCGTGTCGTGCTCCACATCCCTGATGAAACTCTGGTCGATCTTGATGTCGTCGACGGGAAACTGCTTGAGGTGAATGAGCGAGGCGTAGCCGGTGCCGAAATCGTCCAGGGCGATCCTGACGCCGCTGTCGTGGAACTGCTTGAGAACGGTCGCTACATGCAGCGAGCTGCGGCCGAGGAAAACAGTCTCGGTGATTTCGATTTCCATTTGCTTGGGATCGACGCCCGCCCGCTGGACGATTTCGAGGAAGCGCCTTGCAAGGCCAACCCAGTTGAACTGTGCGGTTGAGAGATTGACGGCGATGCGCCCGCACATGATCCCCTGCTCGCGCCATGCGCGAATGTCTTCCGCCACACGGCGGATCATGTGCTCGCCGACGGCAATCGAAAGCTCCGGATCCTCGAAAGCCGCCGCGAAGGAAATCGGAGCCAGAAGCCCCTGTGTGGGATGGTCCCACCGGGCGAGGGCCTCGAAGCCGATGATGTCTCCCGTGAAGAGGTTCACTTTGGGCTGGTAGTAGGGGACGATGAGATTCTGCGTGACGGCGTCCTGAATCTCCCGCACGAGCGTCACCTTCCGCTCGATCGTGTCACGCATTTCGGGGGAATAGATTGCGGCGCGGTTTCGGCCCTTGGCTTTGGCGCTGTAGAGCGCGAGATCAGCGTCCTTCAAGAGCTCCGATGGCCTCGTGTCGTGCTCAGGGTAAATCGCGATGCCGACGCTCGCGCGGCCTGAAATGTTTTCGCTCTTGAAGAGGAACGGTCGGCGCAATTCCTCCAGCATCGTCTTGACGAAAGAGAGCGTGCCCTCAGGCGTTGCATCGGAATGAAGGATCACGACGAACTCGTCGCCGCCAAGGCGCGCGACGGTGTCGTCCTTTGAGACCAGCTTGCGCAGGCGTCGCGCCATTTCCTGCAGGAAGGCATCACCCGCATCGTGCCCCAGAGCATCGTTGATCGACTTGAAGTCGTCGAGGTCGATCAGAAGCAGGGCGAGGCTGTGGCTATTGTGCTGCGCCTCCGCGAGCGCCTGTTCGAAGCGCCCCTGAAAGAGAGCGCGGTTCGGAAGATCGGTGAGCGGATCGTGACTGGCCGCACGCCAGACGCGCTCCTCCGCGGCCTTTCTGTCCGTGATGTCGACGAGCGCCGAGATGATATAGGTCTCGCCGCCGGTTTTGAATTTCGTGCCGGCAATGAGAACATTGCGAAGCGACCCGTCAGCCGTGCGGACTGTCGTTTCGAAATCGACGGTGCGGCCTTCCTTGTGCAGGATGGACAGGAAGTTGTCTCTGTCCTCGGGATTTGCATAGAACTCGCGAACGGACTGGATGCCGAGCATCTGGCTGGTTGCGCCGAAAAAGGCGACCGCCGCGTCATTGAAATTGATGAAGCTGCCATCTTCCCTCACCACGACGAGAGGCAGGGGCACGGTCCGGAACAGGGACTCGAACATCGCCCGGCTTTCGGCCAGCTCGTTCTTGGCTCGGCGCTCCGCCTGCAAGGCGAGCCATTCGAGCCTCCCCAGGCGGTTCGAGCGCGAGACGACGAGGATGAGGGCGAGGTTGAGCATGACCATCGCCAGAATGAGGCCGACCAGATCCGACTTGTCTCCTTCAGGCCAGACATACCCGAAGAGCATGATGGCGCTGCAGCCGATGCCCGAAGCCACTGACCATCGGAACGATGTCGGCACGGCGAGATAGTAGATCGACGGCAGCATCAACACGACGAGAAGCGCAAGATCGCTGTGCGAGCTGACCAGGAAGCCGACGGCGATGGCGTTGATCCACTCCCATGCCAGCATCACCCGTTCGGCCTGGCAAAAGCCGGTGGCCCGCCTTGCGGCGAAGTAGCAGGCCAACGCGATGGCGATGACGGTGAGCCTTGCGGAGAACGCAACCTGGAAATGTGGCTCGCCGTAAAAGCGCCAATCGCTGATGAGGAAGAGGGTATTAAGGAGAGCGGAGAGAATGAAGAGAAGGCGGATATGCCGGAATTTCTCGGGAAGCCGCTCGGCCTGGAAAACGGCCTCGCATCCGGGGTCTTTGAATTCCCCGCCGATGGGTGAAAGGGACTGGGTTACGGTATCGGACATGATCTTGTGAAATAAATTAAATCGCCCCCGGACAAGGTGGCCGGGAGGTGCGTTATGGAAATGCCGGTTCGTAAAGTTTCGCTAAACGATGTTACGGACAAGCTTAAAACAGGCCCCGAGACCTCGGGAGGTGCGCTTTTCCACGCATTTAGCGGCCAAAGGCTTGTTCGGCGAAAAAATTGAGACCTTGCCTGGTTACCGGAGCTTCAACAGCACCTCGTCATGAAGCGCCGGGGTTGCAGCCGCAGCCACGCGCCCGTCGCTGTTGAGGCTCAAACTGTTGCCCGACCAGTCGGTGATGACCCCTCCCGCTCCTTCGATCACCGGCACCAGGGACAGGTAGTCGTAGGGCTGCAACTGCGCCTCGATCACCACATCAATATGGCCGCTTGCCAGAAGCGCATAGGCATAACAATCGCCCCCGAAGCGCCGGAGAGCCGCCGCCCGGCTCGCCGCTTCGAACTTGTCGTTGTCTTCTCCGACGAAGATATCGGGGGTGGTGGCGAAAAGAATGGAATCCGGCAGGCTCTTGCGCCCGCTCGTGCGGCACGGCTGGCCATTGTGGAGCGTCTGCGCGCCCGCTCTGCCGACCCAGCGCTCGCTCAATGCGGGGTGATCGACGACGCCGACCAAAGGCGTACCGCCTTCCAAATAGGCAATGAGCGTGCCGAAGGTCGGCATGCCGGAGATGAAGCTCTTGGTGCCGTCGATAGGGTCGATGACCCAGATCTTGTCCGCCCCGGCATCTTCGAAACCGTGCTCTTCGCCGAAGAGTCCGTGCTCGGGAAAGCGCTCGCGAATCCGATCGCGGATCGCCAGTTCGATTTCGCGATCCGCGATGGTGACGGGCGATGAATCCGCCTTAGTTTCAACGGCGAGCCTTTGTCGGAAGTACTTCAGCGCGATCGGCGTCGCCAGCTCGGCGAGGCTCTCCGCGAAGGCGGAAATGGCGGTGAGATCAGTCCGTTCGGCGGGTCGCATGAAATGATCCTGAAGGGTTATGGACAAGCTGTCATTCATTTGTAATGCTGACACGTAATTACATAAGCATATCAAGTGCAGAGGGAAGTCACTATGAGATTCTGGAATGCTTTCGCATTGAGCTTACTGCTCACGGGAACGGCACATGCTGGCACCGTAACTGCCTATACGGCACTCGAGGAAGATGAGATTGCCGAATACACGGCGGCGGCCAAGAAGGCGCTGCCTGATGTGGAGTTGAAGGTTCTGCGCCTCTCCACCGGTGATCTCGGCGCGCGCATCCTGGCGGAAGCGTCCAATCCGCAGCATGACGTGATCTGGGGTTGGGCCGTCACCAACATGATGGACCCGCGCATCCTCAACCTGCTCGAGCCCTATAAGGCCAAGGGCGTCGACAAGCTGGCGCAACCCTATCATGCGGCGGATGACAAGTGGTTTGCGGCCACCGGCTACATGGCCGCGTTCTGCGTCAACAATGAGCGCGTGAAGGCGAAGGGATTGCCGGTGCCCAAGGATTGGGCGGATCTGCTCGATCCGAAGTTCAAGGGCGAGGTGGTGATGCCGAACCCGGTTTCGTCGGGCACGGGCTATCTTCAGGTCGTTGGCATCCTGCAGCAGATGGGCGAGGAAAAGGGCTGGAAGTTCCTGAAGGATCTCGATGCCAACGTCGCGCAATACATCAAGTCCGGCTCCCGCCCATGCAAGGCGGCCCGCGCGGGCGAGTTCGCCGTCGGCACATCGCTCGCTTTCGCGGGCATCCAGTCGGTAGCGGAAGGCTTCCCCGTCACGATGGTGATCCCAGCGAGCGGCGCGGGCTACGAGCTTGAGGCTTCCGCGCTGATGAAGACGTCGAAGAACCCGGCCGATGCGAAGAAGTTCCTTGACTGGACGCTCTCCAATGACGCCGCCGGCATCTATGGCAAGTACAAGGAGATCGTGACGACCGCCGGCTACAAGCCGGGCGAAGTTTCGATCAAGGCCGGACTGCCGGAGGACGTGACCAAGGTTCTCCTGCCGATCGACTTCGCGAAGTCGGCGAAGGAGCGGGACGCCATTCTGGAACGGTGGCAGAAGGAGATTGGCCGCTGACGGGAAAGCTGCCATGCAGCTTGAGCTTCAAAACATCACGAAGATGTTCGGAAACGTCGTCGCCCTCGACGGCGTTTCCTTCACCGCCGCGGCGCCGGAATTCGTTTGCCTCCTCGGGCCCTCCGGCTGCGGCAAGACAACCCTCTTACGTCTCATCGCCGGTCTCTCGCAGCCGGATAGCGGGCGTCTCCTTCTCGGGGGCGAGGATCTGACGCGTATTCCCGCCCGCAATCGCGGTTTCGGAATCGTCTTTCAGGCCTATTCGCTGTTTCCGAACATGACGGTCGCCGCCAATATCGGCTACGGCCTGAAGATCCGCGGCGCAGCACCGGCAAATATCAAGAAGCGCGTCGGAGAATTGCTGGACCTCATTCGCCTGTCGCATCTGGCGGACCGTTATCCATATCAATTGTCCGGCGGGCAGCAGCAGCGCGTGGCGCTGGCGCGGGCCGTCGCGGTCGATCCGAAATTGCTTTTGCTCGACGAGCCGTTATCGGCGCTCGATGCCAAGGTGCGCACCGAATTACGTGGAGAGATCCGCGAGTTGCAGAAGCGTCTCGGCATTCTCACCATCATGGTCACGCATGATCAGGAGGAGGCGTTGATGCTCGCCGACCGGATCGTGTGCATGCAGCATGGGCGCATCGCTCAGGTCGGCACGCCGGACGAACTCTATACGCGTCCGCAGAACCGCTTCGTGGCCGATTTCATGGGCGTCAGCAATCTGCTCGATCAGGCCCTCGTGCGGGAATGGGCGGCGCACCTGCTCGGCGGAGTGACCCCGCCTGACGATCATGTGGCGTGCATTCGGCCCGAGGATATCGTCATCCGGCCTGACTTGCGCGGAGCTCGGGTGAGGGAGGTGCAGTTCCTCGGCAATCTCTCCCGTCTTCAGATCGAATGGGGTGGCGGCATGCTCGTCGTTCAGGAAACTGGCCGCACGACGCTCACGCCGGGAGCCGAAGTCGGCATCCACATTTCAGCCGAAAACTGCACCTGGGTTTCGCCGCAATGAGCAGCACCGCCGCTCCGGCTCGCCGGGAATTCGACATCGACCGGATCTTTCTCGGGCTCTGCCTCGTGGTGCCGCTGGCGGCGCTTGCGATCTTCTTCGCGTATCCGCTGGCGACGGTCTTCCTTCGCAGCATCACGCAGCAGGATGGCAACATCGGGGTTGCGAATTACATCCAGATCCTCAACGCGCCGAGCTTCTGGCGTGCGACGATCAACAGTCTCGTCATGAGCCTTGCAACCACAATAGCGGCGCTGGCCTGTGGCCTTGTGGTTGCCTACGCCGTCCATCGCTGCCGCGTGCCGGGACGCGCGCTTCTCATCGGCGCTGTGTCGTTGCCGCTTCTCGCGCCTTCGCTCGTGCAGGGCCTGGGCCTGATTTTCCTTCTTGGCCGCAACGGCATTCTCACGAAGGCGACGGGGCTCGAGATCAACATCTACGGCTTCTGGGGATTGTTGATCGCCAATGGGCTTTATGCGCTACCGCAGGCGGTTCTCATCATCGGTGCCGCGCTACGCGCCGCCGATGCGCGTATTTACGAGGCCGCCGAGATTCTCGGGACGTCCGGGTTCCGGCAGTTCATCGATATCACCCTGCCCAACATCAAATTCGGCCTGCTGAGCGCCGGCTTCATCATCTTCACGGTCACCATCACGGATTTCGGCAACGCGGCGACCATCGGCGGGGATTATGCGATCCTTGCGACCGAGATCTACAATCAGGTTGTCGGGCAGATGAATTTCAACCTGGGCGCTGTTGTCGGCATCCTGCTCCTGTTTCCGACCGTCATCGCCTTTTATCTCGAGCGGGTCGCATCCCAGCGGCAATTCGGTTCTGTCAGCGATTCCGCCGTGCCGCTTGTGCCCGTCTTCACGCCCCGGCGTGATGTGGTGATGACTGTCGCCGCGTGGCTTGTCGCGCTCCTGCCCATCGTGACCGTCGTCATCGTCGTGTATGGCAGCTTCGTCTGGCTCTGGCCGTACAGGTTCGATCTGACTTTGCGCCATTATGCGGTGAAGGTGGCGGGCGGGTACGATCCGCTTTGGACCACGGTGCAGATCTCGGTGATCGCCGGTGTCATCGGAACGGCCTTGCTGTTCACACTCGGCATCGCCATGCAGCATCTGCCGCGCGCGGCGGCAAAGCCGATCTATTTCATCTGCCTGTTGCCTGCCGCCGTGCCGGGGCTCGTGCTCGGCCTCGCCTACATCTTCGCCTTCAACAACCCGATCTTGCCAGTTTACGTGCTTTACGGAACGGCGACGTTACTCGCGATCTGCAACGTCACGCATTACTGGACACAAGGCTTCCTGACCACGATGACCGGGTTGCGGCAGGTGCCGCCAACGCTTGAGGAAACGGCGTCCTGCCTCGGCGCAAGCCAGCCCCGCCTGTTGCGGGATGTGATCGTTCCTTACATGGCGCCGACGCTCGTCTCCGTGTTCTTCTTCATGTTCATGCGCTCGATGGTGACGCTTTCTGCCGTGATCTTCCTCGTCACGGCGTCGGTCAGCGTGGTTTCGGTGTCGATCATGCGCCTTGATGAGGCGGGCTTCACCTCGCAGGCGGCGGCTTATGCCACCTGTACGATGGCCATCGTCGTTGCGGCTTCGCTCCTCATGCGTGCGAGCCTTTGGCTTTTGAAGCGCAAAGGCTGAGGAAGCATCAGCCGGAAAAAGCGGCGATGCGCGGATCGGGATGATTGTGCAGCACCTCCTTCGGTGTGCCGGAGGCGATCACCTCGCCGTTGGCGACGAAGGCCATCTGGTCAGCGACATCGACGATTTCTTCCGGCGTGTGAATGGTCATCACCACCGTGACATGCCGTTTGCGGCGTAGCGAATCGACAAGTTCGATCATGTCGCGCCGCAAACCTGGATCGAGATTGCTGAACGGCTCGTCGAGCAGAATGAGCGGGCGGCCCGAAACGAGAGCGCGCGCCAGCGCGACACGCTGGCGCTGGCCGCCGGACATTTCGCCGGGGCGGCGTTTCTTGAAACCCTTCAGACCGACGGCGTCGAGAGCCTCGGCGACCGCAAGCCATTCATCTGCGGAGAGTTTGAGCGAGGGCTTCAGGCCCAGCGCGACATTTTCATCGGCCCGCAGGTGCGGGAAGAGATTGTGGTCCTGAAAAACCAGTGCGACCGGCCGCTCGCTCGGCGCAAGGGGCAGAAGATCGTGGCTATCGAGGGACAGGGTTCCACTCTCCGGCTTCTCGAATCCAGCAATCATGTGCAGCAGGGTGGTCTTGCCCCCGCCTGAGGGGCCGACGACGGCGCAGAGCGCCCCCGTCTCGACGCGAAGCGAATAGTTGGCCTTGAAGTCGGGCCAGGTGAGGCGGCAATGGTCAATCAGCAGCATTGGACAAGCGACCGGACAGGTAAGCGAGGGCAAAGGAGACGATGACGATGAGAAGCCCGATGGCGGCGGCTTCATCGAGCCGGTAAACCCCGAGGCGTTCATAGAGAAGATAGGGCAGGGTGCGCAGCTCAGGCCCGCCGAACAGGGCGATGATGCCGAAGTCACCGAAGGAGAGCGCCATCGCGATGGCGAAGCCCGCACCAAGCGGACGCCGCAGGATCGGCCAGTCCATGATCCTCAGCTTCCAGAAACCGCGCAATCCGAGTGATGCCGAGAGGCGTCCGTAACGCTCGCCCGCCGTCATGAGCTTGGGGCCGAAGAAGCGATAGATGAAAGGCACCGCCGCTAACCCGTTCATGAGCGGAAGCAGGATGAGGCCGGCGGAGGATGGTTCAATGAAGGGGCGCACGATCAGGAAGAGTCCCGCCGTGAGCGCGAAGGGTGGAATGGCGAGTAGAACGTTCGGCAAGAGATCGTAGATCTCCGCCGCTCTCGGCAGTCGCATTTCCAGACGCAAACGACGCGCGGCAGAGGCGAGGGCGAGGGAGAGAATGCAGGCGATGCAGGCCGCAAGACCTGCGATCACGACGCTCGTGACAAGCGCCTTTGCGAAATCCGCATCGAGAACCGAAGCAACGTGGCTCAGGCCTGCGAGCAAACTCAAGAACGGCGGCGCGATGAGGAGAAGACTCGCGCTCAGAATGCCGATGTCGAGAATGTACAGCCTTCGATCGGCCGCGTCGGGCCGCAGGATCGTGGAACGCAAGGTGTGGCTTACGGGAGGGCGCGTCCAGAGGCGGTTCACCGTCAGCGTCAACGCAAGACAGATCGCCACCTGAATCAGCGCCAGCCACGCGGCGCGCCCGAAATCGAGATCGACGTGCAAGGCCTCGTAGATCGCAACCTCGAGCGTCGCCCGCGACGGCCCGCCGCCGAGGGCGAGCACAATGGCGAAGCTCTTGAAGTGAACGAGGAACAGGAGAACGGCCGCACCGGGAAGTTCAGCATGCAGAACAGGCCAGTCGAGATGGCGGAAGATCTGGCGCGGCGAAAAGCCGAGAGACTGCGCGAGCCGCCATTGCTCGGCAGGCACCGTGTCCAAAGCATCGAGCGTGAGCCGCGCGATGAAAGGCGCATTGAGGAAAACATGCGCGATGAGAATACCGGGATAGCCGAAGATCGAAAAATCGCCTGAGAAGCCGAGGGCTTTCAGCAGGCTCGCAAGCCATCCGCTGCGTCCATAAACGGCGAGAACCGCGAAGACTGTCACGATCGTTGGCGTCACCATCACCGCGCCGAGCGCGGACAGGACGAACTCCCGGCCGATGAATCGCCGCCGCGCGAGAGCGAACGCCAAAGGAACGCCGAGCAGGATCGACAGAAGCGTGGAAAGCGCGGCTTGCGTCGTCGAGAAAATTAACACGCGGGTGAGGTAAGGGCCGATGGCGAGAAGGGAGGGCTTCTCGCCATCGATCATGAGAAGGGCGCTGAAGCCGCCGATGACGAGAGCCGCGATGGCGAGCGCCACGAGGCTCCCGGGATGAGGCAGCGTCAGTCGCATCAGGGATCAGCGCGAGGTTGCGTTGAGCCAGCCGTCGATGAAGGCGCGGCGGTTCTGCAGCACTTCCTCCGGCGTAAAGAGAAGCGACTTCGTGGGCTGAATCACGTCCTTGAACACTGCGGGCGGACCCGAAGGCGGGTTCTTCGCAGGCATCATCCAGTTGGTTTCCGGAATGGCCGACTGGAAGGGTTCTGTCAGCACGAAAGCCATGAATTTCTTGGCGAGTTCAGCCTGCTTCGTGGTGTTCGTCATGCCGACAAGCTCGACATGAAGATAATGGCCCTCGCTGAAGCTCGCGGCCTTGTAGTTCGTCTTCTTCTCGACAGTCTCATGATAGGCGGGGGACGTGGTGTAAGACATCACCATGTCCGCCTCACCCTTGAGGAAGAGGCCGTACGCTTCCGACCAGCCCTTGGTGAAGGTGACGATGCGCGGCTTCAACTGCGCCCAGGCGTCATCCGCCTTGTCGCCGTAAACCTTGCGCATCCACAACAGAAGGCCAAGGCCCGGCGCGCTGGTGCGCGGGTCCTGCAGCATCACCTTTGGGCCGTTGGGATTCTCCACCAGTTCCTTCAGGCTCTTCGGCGGGTTGGGTAGCTTGTCGGCATTGTAGACGAAGGCGTAGTAGCCCCAATCATACGGAACGAACGTGTCGTCCTGCCATTGGATCGGCAGGGAAAGGCCGCTCACCTGCGTGTCGTGCGGCGCAAAGAGCTTCAGGCTTTTGGCTTCCGCCGCCTGATTCATGTCGAGACCGAGGACGACGTCCGCCTTCGTGCTCTGGCCTTCGAGGCGAAGCTTGCCGACGAGACTGCCGGCATCCTCTGCCGTGACCCAGTTGACTTCGCAATTACAGATGGCCTCGAACCGCTCCTTGATGGTCTTGGCCGGGCCATATTTCCCGGCAAAAGAGCTGTAGGTGTAGATGGTGAGAACCGGCTTTGTCTGGGCATGGGCAAAGCCCGTGGCCAGAACAAGCGCGGCAAGAGTTGTCAGAAACCGTTTGAACATCAGTGACGCTCCCATGCGTGAGAAGACCGGGACGGCGGCACAAATCGCGTGGGGCGCAGTTTTTCTGCGATATCGCATGCTCATTCCCTCCGCCGGCATAACCCGGATCAGGTTCGACGGGTCGGTGGCGGCGCCACCTCTCAGCCCGGAATGGGCCCCCCGTGAGACGAGGCTCTTCTAGGATAGATTAGGGCCGGAAACAAGAAGGCCTATGCCGAGAGCGGGGAAAAGCACAGGGCGGCTACGCTTGGGCAGCGGCGAAGACGCCGGGGCCTACAGCCCCGACGCTGAAATTGTGTCCTGAGTCTTGCTCGCGCGCTCAGTTCTTGCGCTTGCCGTCCGCCGCCATGCCGGCGCGGCGCAGCGCATCGGCCAAGGCTCCGCCGCCGGGTGCGGGCTTTGCATCGCGGGGGGCGCTCTTCGAGAAATCCCGGTTGCGCGGCGCGGACGCGCCGTCGCGCGCGGGCTTTGCCGCCTGGCGCTCGGGAGAATCGTCCATGCGCATGGTGAGCGCGATGCGCTTGCGTGGCTTGTCGACTTCCAGCACCTTCACGCGCACGATATCGCCCGGCTTCACCACATCACGGGGGTCCTTCACGAAGGTGTTGGCGAGCGCCGAGATGTGGACGAGGCCGTCCTGATGCACACCGATATCCACGAATGCGCCGAAGGCGGCGACGTTCGTCACCACGCCTTCCAGCTGCATGCCGGGGCGCAGATCGTTGATCGTTTCAACACCTTCCATGAAGGTCGCCGTCTTGAATTCGGGGCGCGGGTCGCGGCCGGGTTTTTCCAGCTCGCCGAGGATGTCCTTCACCGTCGGAACGCCGAAGGTTTCGTCGGTGAATTCCTCAGGCCGCAGCTTTTTCAAAACGCCGCCGTTACCGATGAGAACCTTGATGTCGCTCTTGGTCTTTTCAAGAATGCGCCGCACGACAGGATAAGATTCCGGGTGCACGCCGGAAGCATCGAGCGGATCGTCGCCATTCTGGATGCGCAGGAAGCCCGCCGCCTGTTCGAACGTCTTCGGGCCAAGGCCCATGACGCCTTGAAGGTCCTTGCGGGTGCGGAACGAGCCGTTTGCATCCCGATGCGTGACGATGTTCTGCGCGACCCATTCACCGAGACCTGACACGCGCGAGAGCAGCGGCGCGGAGGCGGTGTTCACGTCAACGCCGACAGCGTTCACGCAATCCTCCACCACCGCATCGAGCGAGCGGGAGAGCTTGAACTCGGCAAGGTCGTGCTGGTATTGCCCGACGCCGATGGATTTCGGGTCGATCTTCACGAGTTCCGCCAACGGGTCCTGCAAGCGCCGCGCGATGGAGACGGCTCCGCGCAAGGACACATCCAGTCCCGGCAATTCCTTGCTCGCATAAGCGGATGCTGAATAAACGGATGCGCCGGCTTCCGACACCATAATCTTGGTGAGCTTCAGATCGGGATACTTCGAGACGAGTTCACCCGCGAGCTTGTCCGTCTCGCGGGAGGCGGTGCCGTTGCCGATGGCGATGAGTTCGACATTGTGGACGCGGCACAAACGCCCGAGCACGGCAATCGATTCATCCCACTGCCGCTTCGGCTCGTGCGGGTAGATGGTATCGGTCGCGACGACCTTTCCGGTGGAATCGACCACCGCGACTTTCACGCCGGTGCGGTAACCGGGATCGAGGCCGAGCGTCGCGCGTGTTCCGGCAGGAGCGGCGAGAAGAAGATCACGCAGGTTCGCGGCGAAAACCTTCACCGCCTCTTCTTCCGCCTGCTGCCACAGGCGCATCTTCATGTCGAGTTCGATGGAGAAGCGCAGCTTCGTGCGCCACGCCCAACGCACGGTGTCGAGCAGCCAGCGGTCGCCGGGGCGGCTCTTGTCCGCGATGCCGAAGGTGACGGCGGTGCGACCCTCATAGGGGCTGACATAATGCGCTTCGGCGCTGTCCTTGTCCTCTTCCATCTTGAGATCGAGGATCTCTTCCTTCTCGCCGCGAAACAGCGCGAGGATGCGGTGGGAGGGGAGCTTTGTCAGCGGCTCCGCGAAATCGAAATAGTCGGCGAACTTGGCGCCATCGGTCTGCTTGCCGTCGCGCACGCTGGAACGGAGCGTGCCGCGCTGCCAGTAGATGTCGCGCAAAGCCCCCACGAGTTCGGCGTTCTCCGCAAAGCGTTCCACGAGGATCGCGCGCGCGCCCTCAAGGGCGGCTTCCGCCGTCGCGACCTCCTTCTCGGTGTTGATGTAGGCGACCGCGGCGTCCTTCGGTTCACGGACGGGTTCGCTCAGGAGAAGGTCCGCCAGCGGCTCAAGGCCCGCCTCCTTGGCGATCTGGGCCTTGGTGCGGCGCTTGGGCTTGTAGGGGAGATAGAGATCTTCGAGGCGCGCCTTGGTCTCGGCGGCGTTGATCTGGGCCGCGAGTTCATCGGTCAGCTTGTCTTGCTCGCGGATGCTGTCGAGAATCGCCTTCCGGCGATCGTCGAGCTCGCGCAGATAGCGCAGGCGCTCATCGAGCGTGCGCAATTGCGCATCGTCCAGCGTGCCCGTGACTTCCTTGCGGTAGCGCGCGATGAAGGGCACCGTCGCGCCGCCGTCGAGAAGGTCCACCGCCGCCTTGACCTGCCATTCCTGGACATTCAGTTCGCCCGCGATGCGCTGACCGATGGATAGCATGAAGGAACCTCCCAAACCCGTCGAAGGGGCGGCTTCTACGGTGGCACCGGAGGCGGGTCAACGGGTCGGGACGCGGCTATCCCGGCCAAAGATTTATTTCCCCTTGGATCGAAGAGGCTCAAAAGGGCTTGGCGGGAAGCGTGAAGGCGGGTAGTGGAAGCGCCCCCTTTTTCCCTGTCCGCCCGAGATTGCCATGTCGATTGCCGCCGCCAACGAGATTTCCATCGGAGTCGATTTCGGCACCAGCAACACGGTGGTCGCCATCGCGAACGGGGAGGGCAAGGTCGAGGCCATCACCTTCGATCATCAGGGCTCGGTGCTGAACGTCTATGTCACCGCCCTGTGCTTCTGGGACGAGCGCCACGGCAACGGGGTGCGCACGGAAGTCGAGGGCGGTCCCTGGGCCATCGAGCAGTTTCTCGACGGATTGACGGCGCACCGTTTCATCCAATCCTTCAAGACCTTCGCCGCGAGCGCGACCTTTCAGGAAACGCGGATCTTTCGCGAGCGCTACCGCTTCGAGGATCTGTTGAGCGCCTTCCTGCGCACCCTGCAGCGACATGCGGGCGCTGCCTTCGACCTGAAAACGCGCAACGTGGTGATAGGGCGTCCGGTACAGTTCGCGGGCTCGCGGCCGGACGATGAGCTCGCCATGACGCGCTATCGCTCCGCGTTCGGCAAGCTCGGCGCGGAGCATGCGCGCTACGTCTATGAACCGGTCGGAGCCGCTTTCTTCTATGCGCGCCAGCTCGATCACGATGCCACTGTGCTTGTGGCCGATTTTGGCGGCGGCACCAGCGACTTCTCGGTGATGCGCTTTGCGCGCGGGGGTGGCGCGCTGCGGGCGGAGCCCTTGAGCCATACAGGCATTGGTATCGCGGGCGATGCTTTCGATTACCGCATCGTCGATCATGTGGTGTCGCCCCGCCTCGGTAAGGGCGGCAACTATCGCTCCCTGGGCAAGGTGCTCGCCATTCCCAACCACTACTATGCGAACTTCGCACGCTGGAACCAGCTTGCGATGATGAAGGGCAGTGGGGACCTGAAGGAGCTGCGCGAGCTTGCCAAGGTCGCTGTCGATCCGGGTCCGCTCGAACAGTTCATCGACATTATCGAGTACGATCTCGGCTTTGCCCTTTACCGCGCCGTCTCCAACGCGAAGGTGGCTCTTTCGAAAGAGAGCGAGACGCTGTTCAGCTTCAAGAACGGCGGCGTCGATATCGAAGCGCAGATCACCCGCAACGATTTCGAGAGCTGGATCGCCCCGGATGTCGCGCGCATCGCCGAGACGGTGGACCGCGCCCTTGCCGAGGCCGGGGTGAGCGCGAACGAGGTCGAGCGGGTCTTCCTCACCGGGGGAACCTCCTTCGTTCCGGCCATCCGCCGCCTGTTCCTCGATCGCTTCGGGGAGAAGAAGCTGACCTCCGCTGACCAGTTCGAATCCATCGCCTATGGCCTTGCCCTGATCGGCCAGACGGACGATCCGGGGCGGTGGGCGATACAGTAGGGATGCTGCGCTGCAACATCGGGCTTGCGGAGACGGCGCACAGGAGCTTTATTCGTCCGCCGACATTGTTCTTGAAAGCAAGGCCCGAGCCCCGTGTCCGTGATCCAGACCTCCGAGATCCCCGCCAAGGACCTGCCGCTGCGCGACGATATTCGCCTTTTGGGCCGCATTCTCGGCGATACGATCCGCAACCAGGAAGGCGAGGCCGTCTTCGACATCGTCGAGCGCATCCGGCAGACGTCGATCCGCTTCCATCGCAATGAGGATCAGACTGCCCGGCAGGAGCTGGAGAACACGCTGGACAGCCTCTCGCGGGATCGCAGCAACCAGATCATCCGGGCCTACAGCTATTTCTCCCACCTCGCCAATATCGCGGAGGATCTGCACCATGTGCGCCGCTCGCGCGCCCATGCGATGGCGGCCTCCGCGCCGCGCGAGGGAACGCTGGCACGAGCCCTTGAGCTAGTGCGCGCAGCCAAGGTGCCTCAGGAGGCATTGCAGAAGTTCTTCGAGACCGCGCTCGTGAGCCCGGTTCTCACCGCCCATCCGACGGAGGTGCGCCGCAAAAGCACCATCGACCGCGAAATGGAGGTGGCGCAAATTCTCACCAAGCGCGACCGGCAGCATCTGATTCCGGAAGAGGAGGCCGCGAGCGAAGAGGCGTTGCGGCGCGCGATCCTCACCCTCTGGCAGACGAGCATCCTGCGCCGCACGCGCTTGAAGGTGATCGACGAGGTCATGAACGGCCTCGCTTATTACGACTACACGTTTCTCCATCAGCTTCCGCGCCTTTATGCCTCTCTCGAGGATCGCCTGGCGGGCATGGATTCCGCCTGGGAGCAGGTGGAGCTTCCCTCCTTCCTGCGCATGGGAAGTTGGATCGGCGGCGACAGGGACGGGAACCCCTTCGTGACCGCTGAGACTTTGCGACAGGCCTTGCTGCTGCAGGGCCAGCGCGCCATCGGCTTCTATCTCGAAGAGCTGCATCTCCTTGGCGGCGAACTTTCCCTTGATGGGCGCTATGTCGCCGTCTCCGAGCAAGTGCAGGATCTCGCCAAGGTTTCGCCGGACACCTCGCCGCATCGGCAGGATGAGCCATACCGCCGCGCTATCACCGGCATCTACGCGCGCCTTGCGACGACAGCCGCCGCGCTTGGCTATGACGGCATGGTGCACCATCCGGTCGGTGACGCGCCGGCTTATGTGAACGCGCAGGAATTCGCCGACGATCTCGCTATCATTCACCGTTCGCTTATCGCCAATGGCTCGGCGGCTCTCGCGCGCGGACGTCTGCGCAAATTGCGTCGCGCCCTCGATGTGTTCGGCTTCCATCTCGCCAGCATCGACCTGCGCCAGAATTCCGACGTGCATGAGCGCGTCGTCGCCGAAATGTTCGAGAAGACAAACCCCGGTACGGATTACAAGGCGCTTGGCGAGGATGAACGCGTCGCGTTGCTGCTGGAAGAGCTGCGCACGCCGCGTCTTCTCACATCGCCCTATCTCGAATATTCGGCGGAGACAGCGTCTGAACTCGCCATCGCGCGCGAAGCCGCTGAGGCGCATCGGCGTTATGGCAAGATGGCGGTGCCGAATTACGTGATCTCCAAGGCGAGCGATCCTTCTGATGTTCTGGAAGTGGCGTTGCTCTTGAAGGAAGCGGGTCTCCTGCGCCCGCGCGAGGGCGAGATGGATGTCGACATCATCCCGCTCTTTGAGACGATCTCCGATTTGCAGGACTGCAGCGGCGTCATGGATGCCCTGTTCGGCCTTCCCGACTACATGCGGCTTTTGCAGAGCCGTGGGCAGGTGCAGGAAGTGATGCTCGGCTATTCCGACAGCAACAAGGATGGCGGCTTTCTCACCTCCGGTTGGGAACTCTACAAGGCCGAGATCGAACTCATCGAAACATTCAAGCGTCACGGCGTGGCGCTGCGCTTGTTTCATGGACGCGGCGGCTCCGTGGGCCGCGGCGGCGGGCCGAGCTATCAGGCCATTCTCGCGCAACCGGGTGGGGCCGTGCAGGGCGCGATCCGCATTACCGAACAGGGCGAGGTGATCGCGGGCAAGTATTCGAACCCGGATCTCGGCCGCCGCAACCTCGAAATTCTCGCGGCAGCGACGATGGAGGCGTCCCTCCTTCACACGGGGCAGCCCGCGCCGCGCGCGGAATATCTCGCAGCGATGGAGGAGCTTTCCGCCAGCGCCTACAAGGCCTATCGCGATCTCGTCTACGAAACGGAGGGCTTCGAGCGCTATTTCTGGGAATCGACGGTGATCGGCGAAATCGCCAATCTCAACATCGGTAGCCGCCCGGCCTCGCGCACCAACTCACGCCGCATCGAGGACTTGCGCGCTATCCCGTGGGTGTTCGGCTGGGCGCAGTGCCGCCTGATGCTGCCGGGCTGGCTCGGCTTCGGCTCAGCGGTGAAGGCCTATCTCGCCGCGCATCCCGAAAACGGCATGGCTCTGTTGCAGGAAATGAATCGCGAATGGCCGTTCTTCCAGGCACTCCTGTCCAACATGGACATGGTGCTCGCCAAGAGCAACATCGCCATCGCCTCTCGCTATGCGATGCTCGTCGAGGATGCTGCGCTGCGCGAGGCAATCTTCCCGCGCATCCGCAAAGAGTGGGAAGAAACGATCGGGCATTTGCTCGCCATCACGGAGCAGACTGCCTTGCTCGACCGAAACCCGCTTCTGGCCCGCTCCATCCGCAATCGCTTTCCCTATCTCGACCCGTTGAATCATCTGCAGATCGAGCTTCTGAAGCGCCATCGCGGCGGCGATGCGGATGAGCGTGTGGTGCAGGGTATTCACCTGACGATCAACGGCGTCGCTGCGGGCTTGCGCAACAGCGGCTGACGGGAACCGACCTGTCCCGCGGCGGTTGGGCCATCAATCTTCTCAACAGCGGGAGACAGCACATGCCGCGCGGTGACAAGTCGAGTTATACGGACAAGCAGAAGCGTCAGGCCGAGCATATCGAGGAATCCTACGAAAGCCGTGGTGTTTCGGAGCGGGAAGCCGAGCGCCGGGCCTGGGCGACCGTGAACAAGGAAAGCGGCGGGGGTAAGAAAGGCGGCTCGGGGCGGGCCAAGTAACACCGCGCTTTTTGATTTCTTTCCTGTTCCAGAGGCCGGCGAACGGCTATACCAATGCCGTATTCATAAGAGCGACAACAGGCGCCGGGCTGCCGATCGGGACGGAAACAAAGCGAATGGATCACCTTTCTTCACAAAGGCGGCGCGCCGCCGTTCTGCCGGTGGATGGAACGCAGGGCGCCCTGGCCGGGCGTGTATGGCGTCCGGGAACAGGCCCTTCCGTGGTGGCGATCCGCGCCGAAGGTGTCTTCGACATCTCGGCAACGGTCGCCACGATGAGCGCGCTCGCGGCCCGCGACGACCGGGTGGAACTGATCAAAACCGCTGAAGGAGAACTGCTCGGATCCTTCGAGG
Organism: Microvirga flavescens; assembly: GCF_003290125.1. Lineage (GTDB taxonomy): Bacteria > Pseudomonadota > Alphaproteobacteria > Rhizobiales > Beijerinckiaceae > Microvirga > Microvirga flavescens. Next base: position 89,577 of record NZ_QMKH01000001.1, on the reverse strand, counting down.
ATGTACTCGCGAACGCCGATCCCGACCGCCGCAATCCCTCGAAGCCGTGGCTCATTGCGCCGGTGGATCTTCAGGTCATCAAGGCGGCGGGCGTCACCTTCGCGGTTTCCATGCTGGAGCGCGTGATCGAGGAGCGTGCGCGGGGCGACGCCACCGCCGCCGCCGCCATCCGCGCCGAGGTGACGAAGCTCGTCGGCGACGATCTGAGCCGCCTGAAGCCCGGCTCGGCGGAAGCCATGCGCCTCAAGGACGTGCTGATGGCGCAGGGCGCGTGGAGCCAGTACCTCGAAGTCGGCATCGGACCCGATGCGGAGGTCTTTACCAAGGCCCCTACATTATCCGCCGTCGGCGCGTTCATGGATGCGGGGTTCCACCCCAAATCCACTTGGAATAATCCGGAACCGGAAGTCGTGGTGGTGGTTACCGGCTCTGGCGAGATCGTCGGCGCGGCGCTCGGAAACGATGTGAACCTGCGCGATTTCGAAGGGCGCTCCGCGCTGTTGTTGTCGAAGGCCAAGGACAACAACGCATCCTGCGCCATCGGTCCCTTCATTCGCTTCTTCGATGAAACGTTTTCGCTCGACGATGTGCGCCGGATGAACGTGACGCTGACCGTCGAAGGCGAGGATGGCTTTGTCCTCGAAGGATCGTCGTCGATCACCAGGATCAGCCGCGATCCGGAGGATCTTGTCGCGCAGACCGTCAACGCCAACCATCAATATCCGGACGGCCTCGTGCTCTTCCTCGGCACCATGTTCGCACCGACGCAGGATCGCGACGAGCCCGGCATGGGCTTCACGCACAAGGTCGGAGACATCGTCACCATCGCCGCCCCGAAGCTCGGGGCACTGGTGAACAGGATGCGGACGAGCGCCGATTGCGAACGCTGGACCTTCGGGCTCGGGGCGTTCATGGCCAACCTCGCCGAGCGGGGTCTTCTCAAGACGATTGTAAAGGGTGTGAAATGAACAGGAATTACATCGCGGGCGAATGGGTCGCGAGTGCTGCGGGCGCGGCGAACATCAATCCTTCGAACACCAACGACGTGGTGGGCGATTTCGCGCGGGCGAGCGTGGGTGAGGCGGAGGCCGCCATCGCCGCAGCCTATGATGCGTTCCCGGCCTGGTCGCGCTCCGGCATTCAGCAGCGCCACGACATCCTGAAGAAGATCGGCGACGAAATCATCGCCCGCAAGGACGAGCTCGGCCACCTCCTCTCGCGTGAGGAAGGCAAGACTCTGCCGGAGGGTATCGGCGAGGTGACCCGCGCCGGGCAGATCTTCCAGTTCTTCGCCGGCGAAACCTTGCGCCTTGCCGGAGACAAGCTGGCCTCGGTTCGCCCGAACGTGGATGTGGAGATCACCCGCGAGCCCATCGGTGTGGTGGGTTTGATCACGCCCTGGAACTTTCCCATCGCGATTCCGGCGTGGAAGATCGCGCCCGCCTTGGCCTATGGCAATTGCGTGGTGTTCAAACCGGCGGAACTGGTGCCGGGTTCGGCCCACGCGCTGGCCGAGATCATCGCCCGCGCGGGCGTGCCTGCGGGCGTGTTCAACCTCGTCATGGGCAAGGGTTCTGTAGTCGGTGAGGCTTTGCTGAAGAGCCCGAAGATTGCCGCGATCTCGTTCACTGGTTCGGTCGCGACCGGGCGCAAGGTGGCGCAGGCCTGCATCGAATCCAACCCGATGAAGAAGATGCAGCTCGAAATGGGCGGCAAGAACCCGATGGTCGTGCTCGACGATGCCGACATGAAAGTGGCCGTGGAATGCGCCGTCAACGGCGCGTTCTTCTCCACCGGCCAGCGCTGCACGGCATCCTCGCGCCTCATCGTGACGGATGGCATCCATGACCGTTTTGTCGATGCGGTGACCGAGCGCCTGAAGGGGCTTGTGGTCGATGACGCGCTCAAGGCCGGCACCCATATCGGCCCGGTGGTGGATCAGAGCCAGCTCGATCAGGATCTTTCTTATGTACGCCTCGGCCGCGAGGAAGGTGCGAAGCTCGCCTTCGGCGGCGAGCTTTTGAACCGCGCCACCCCGGGCTTCTACCTGTCGCCGGCGCTGTTCACGGACGTGGACAATGGCATGCGCATCGCGCGGGAGGAGATTTTCGGGCCCGTCGCCACGGTCACGCGGGTCAAGTCTTATGATGAGGCGCTCAGCGCCGCTAACGACACGCCGTTCGGCCTCTCGGCGGGCATCTGCACGACGAGCCTGAAATACGCCTCGCATTTCAAACGCAATTCCGAGGCGGGCATGGTGATGGTGAACCTGCCGACGGCGGGCGTCGATTACCACGTGCCGTTCGGCGGCCGCAAAGGCTCGTCCTACGGCCCCCGCGAGCAGGGGCGCTACGCGGAGGAGTTCTACACAACCGTCAAGACGGCCTATTCCTTCGACGGAGCCTAAAGCCGGATCGCGATCCCGGGGAAAAGGGTCCCGGCCATGTTCCAAAGGGAGATGGCCGGGCTCTAGAGTGTCCTCAGGAGGCATCATGGCAAGGCGCATCGCGATCTTTGGGGCAACATCGGGCATCGCGGCGGCTACCGCGCGGCTTTGGGCAAAGCGGGGGGAACGCCTCGTCCTGCTGGCCCGGGACGCCGAAGCCTTGGACCGCCTCGCCCGGGAGCTTGCCGCCAAGGGAGCGCAGGTCGAGACGACCCGGGCCGATTTCGCGGATCTCTCCTCGCTCGAAAGCGCCGTTTCCCAGGCCTGGAACGCCTTTGGCGGGCTCGATACCGCCTTTGTTGCCTATGGCTTTCTCCCCCGGCAGGAAGAAACCGAGAAGGAGCCCGCCGCCCTCGAGGAGGCGATCCTTCTCAATTTCACCAGCCCTGCCGTGCTTGCGAATATGCTTGCCTCCCGCTTCGAGGCTCAAAAGGCCGGGATGATCGCGGTCATCACCTCGGTTGCGGGGGACAGGGGGCGGCGCAGCAATTATGCCTATGGGGCGGCTAAAGGCGGGCTGCAGCGCTTCCTCGAAGGGCTGCGGCACCGGCTTCACCGCTCGAGAGTCCGGGTGCTCGATATCCGGCCCGGCTTCGTTTCCACCCGCATGACGGCCCATTTGCCGCAGGCAGGTGCCCTATGGGCAACTCCCGAGCAGGTGGCCCCTTCCATCGTCTCGGCCATCGATAGAAACCGGGAAACCCTTTACACGCCTAGGTTCTGGCGGGCCATCCTGCTGGTCGCGAGAGCCCTCCCCAACGCCATTTTCCACAGGACTCCGTGGTGAGTTGGCCGCGCTCGGCCTGTATACCATTGCAAGGCGACCGGTTATTAAGGAAAGGTTAATCCTCTGGAAACGAGGGTTCCAAAGAAACGATCGGGAGCAAGCATGAACGTATTGGTCTTCGCTTCGCGCAAGGGTGGCTCGGGCAAGAGTACGCTCACGGCGCATCTCGCGGCTCATGCTGCCAAGTCTAATTCTCCGACGCTCCTGATCGATGCCGATCCGCAAGGGTCCCTGACCCTCTGGCACCAGATCCGCGGCGAAGAGAACCCTTCCATCAAGAAGGGTGTCCGGGGCATCGCCGAGGCGGTCAAGGCCGCCAAGCGCGAGGGCTATGAGTGGGTCTTCATCGACACGCCGCCCACCAAGTCGTCCGCCATCGTCGAAGCTATCGGCAGCGCGACCATGGTCGTCATCCCCAGCCGCCCGAGCGTTTTCGATCTCGCCGCCGTGCAGGACACGATCGCCATCTCCCGCGAGCAGCGCAAACCCTATGCGGTGATCCTCAACGCGGCTCCGGCCAAGCGCAATGACGCGGAATCGGCTGTCGTCGCCGATGCGCGCGGGGCCTTGAGCCAGCTGCGCGTGCCGGTCTGGTCCGGCCAGATCACCAACCGGGCCGAGCTTTCCCTGGCGCTCGCTTATGGCGAGGCTTCGAACGAGTTCGACGCCGAGTCGGCCGCAGCCGAGGAAATCTCCAACCTCTGGAAGGCCATCGAGCGTTCCGTGAAGGCGATCAACGGCGCCTACAAGAATTCCCGTGGAGGCCGCGCGGCAGCTTAAAAGCCGCCCGTCCCGATCACTCTGCCAACGCCTCGGTCCAATAGCGCACGTTGCGCGGATTGACCGGGGCGTTCGCGTTTTCATGGCGCTTCGCGATGAAGGCGTAAAAATCGTTCGCCACCTCTGGCCCGACAAGGAGCTTGAGGCTGCGCAAAATGCGCGTGATGCGAAGGTGGTTGTGATCGTTGAATGTCAGCCACCCGTCAGTGCGCTCATAAAATTCCCGCATGCGTTGGCTTGCCCTTTGCAGGTTGGCGAGCGCCCGTTCGTCAGTCCTGATCTGGGCGATGTCCTGCGGGGTCAGGATCGGCGCACCGGGCTGCGCCATGCTTCGGGTCGGCAGTGGGAAGAGCCACTGAATATAGTCGTGGACGTATTCGAGCGCGTCGTCCGAAAACGCCAGAGCATCATCGAGCGTCCGACTGCTGTCGTCGGTTCCCAACCCGGCGAGATAGGCATGAAGCGGGCTTGGTTTCGTGTCCTGCATGGCGAACCTCCCATCCCGCATTTAGGCGAAGGCCTTTTCTTCAAAAGGGCCTGCTCGTCCTTTGGTAAAACGCAATCGTGACTTTTCTGATCTCCGGGATGGCCTAGAACCTTTACGGGACGGAGAATCGCGTGAATCAAAGCTATCGAGGCCAGTCTGACAACATCGAGCGGAGTTCTGCTATCGCTGTGGCCCGCCTCACATGAGCACATTCCGTCCTGAAACCGCCCGCGAAGCGGAGAGTGCCGTTCGTGCCCGCGAGGCGCGGCTGGCGAGCGGCCTCGTCCTCGGCTTCTTCCTCCTGACGCATTTCTCCAACCATGCGCTCGGCCTGATTTCCGTTGAGGCGATGGAGGGCGGGCGACAGTGGTTCAGCCTTTTGTGGCGCAACCCCATCGGCACCGTGCTGCTTTATGGGGCGCTGACATTACATTTTGCGCTTGCGCTTCAGGCCCTTTACCGGCGGCGCACCCTGAGGATGCCCTTCAAGGAGGCGGCACAGCTTGTGCTCGGCCTCTCGCTTCCATTCCTCCTTGTTGCGCATGTGGTCGGCACGCGCGTTGAGTTTTCGCTCACCGGACGCGAACTCGGCTATCCCGATGTGGTTCGCAACCTGTGGCTCCTCGCGCCGGAGAATGGCGTCAAGCAGGCTGTCGCGCTGGTCGTCGCGTGGGTGCATGGATGTTTTGGAATCTATTTCTGGCTTCGCGCGAGAAGCTGGTTTCCTCAAGCCGCCCCATATCTCTTCACCGTGGCGCTTCTCGTCCCGATGCTTGGGCTTCTGGGCTTTGCGGAGGCCGGTAAGGCGATCGCGGATGATCCGGAGCGGTACAGCTACACGGCGGGAGCGCTATCCAGCGAGGGTCTTCTGTCGGATATCCGGACAATTCTCTACGCCACCTTCGCCGGGTTGATTGGAGCCGTTTTCGCCGCGCGGGGCGTTCGCGCTTATGTCAATCTCTCCAACCGCGTACGCATCACCTATCCGGGCGGACATGTGGTCATGGTGCCGCGCGGGTTCAGCGTTCTGGAGGCGAGCCGCCTCGCGGGCATTCCGCATCTGTCGGCCTGCGGCGGGCGCGGGCGATGTTCGACCTGCCGTGTCCGCGTGATCGAAGGACTCGCGGACCAGCCTGAGCCGACCCAGCAGGAGCGCGCGACGCTTGCAAGGATCAAGGCCGGGGGGGACGTGCGCCTCGCGTGCCAATTGCGGCCCGTTCAGGATCTTTCCGTTGTGCCGGTTCTGTCCGCCAGCCGCATCGGCCTTGTTGCGCCTGCGGGCGGCAACCGCATGGCGGGGCGCGGACGGGAGCGTGAGCTTGCGGTTCTGTTCTGCGACCTGCGCGGGTTCACGCGTTTGTCCGAGCGGCGGCTTCCTTTCGACACGGTGTTCATTCTCAATCGCTATTTCGATGTGGTCGGCCACGCGATCGAGGATGCCGGCGGCTATCTCGACAAGTTCATCGGCGATGGGGCGCTCGCCCTCTTCGGCCTCGAGACCACTTCTGAGGAGGCCGCGCGGCAGGCCTTCACAGCAGCGTTACGGATCATCGATGGCGTCAAAAGCCTGAGCGAAGCCTATGCGAGCGAGCTGGAGCAGCCGCTGCAGGTCGTGGTCAGCCTTCATGCCGGCCCCGCCGTCGTCGGCGAAATGGGATACGGCCACGCCATGGGGCTGACCGCTGTGGGCGACACCATCAACGCGGCGAGCCGGCTCGAGGGCTTGGCCAAGGAGCGCAATGCGCCGCTGGTCATTTCGTCCGTGCTAGCAAAACGGGCCGGTCTCGATCTTTCCGGCTACGAGCAGCAGACCGTGACCGTCAGGGGGCGCGCCGCGCCCATCGATGCCTGGATCGTAGCGGACGGAGAGAGCCTCAAACGTGACAATCCGGTCGTTCCGTCCGGCGATGAGCGCCCTACATCCTGAGGCCGGGAGATCCGCTTCGACATTACGACGGATGAAAGGCGATCTCCATCAGGAGGAGCGCCGTGGGTCCATCTGCAAAACTCATATCCATCGCCACCGCCGTGCCGGAGCATGTGCTGTTGCAGCGCGACGTGGCCGCGGCCGCGAATGAGATCTTTTCTGGCCGCTACGGCGACTTCAATCGGCTCTCGCCTGTGTTCGACACCGCAGGCATCCACAAGCGTCATGCGGTGCGCCCACTCGAATGGTTCTTCGAGGCACATGGCTGGCCCGAGCGAACGGCGGCCTATCTCGAAGGCGCTTTGAAGCTGTTTGTCGATGCCGCGCGAAGTGCCTTGCAGGACGCAGGCCTCGATGCCCACGACATCGATACGATCGTCACCGTTTCCTCGACGGGCATCGCAACGCCGAGCCTTGAGGCGCGTGCTTTCGGCATCATGGGATTTCGCGACGATGTGCATCGCGTGCCGGTTTTCGGGCTCGGCTGCGCCGGCGGCGTCACCGGTCTCGCGATCGCCGCGAGGCTCGCGCAGGCAAGGCCCGGCACGAATGTTCTTTTCGTCGCGGTCGAACTCTGCACGCTGTCCTTCCGGCTCGATGAACTGACGAAGGCAAACATCGTCGCGACGGCATTGTTCGGCGATGGCGCAGCCGCCTGCATCCTGCGAACGAGCGAGGAGGGGATCGCCGAGATCGAAGCGTCGGGCGAACATACATGGCCGGATACGCTCGATATCATGGGATGGAATGTCGACCCGCAAGGGTTCGGCGTCATCTTCGCCCGCGCGATTCCGCCTTTCGCCGAGATGCATATGGGTCCTGCCATCGCAGGCATTCTGGCGCGCGCGGGCCTGACGCCGTCGGACGTGGATCGTTACATCTGTCACCCGGGCGGAAAGAAAGTGATCGTGGCCCTCGAGAGGGCTCTGTCGCTCGATCAGGGCTCGCTCGATCATGAGCGGCAGGTTCTTTCCGAATACGGCAACATGTCCGCGCCGACTGTGCTGTTCGTGCTGGCGCGCGCTATCGCGACGGGATTACCGCGCCGCTCCTTGCTCAGCGCGCTGGGGCCGGGCTTCACGGCGAGCTGTGTCTCCTTGAAGAAAGCGGCGTGATGCTCTCCGTCGCGATTCTCGGTTTTGTCACGTTCGAACGTCTTGGCGAATTGTTGCTTGCGCGCCGCAACACGCAGCGTCTTCTGGCAAACGGTGCGGTCGAGGCCGCGCCGGAGCATTATCCGCTGATCGTTGCTCTCCACGCGGCCTGGCTTGGCGGATTGTGGCTTCTCGCCTGGAACCGGCCCGTGAACCTTGCGTGGCTGATGGTCTTTGCGCTCCTGCAGGCTCTGCGGGCTTGGGTTCTCCTGACCCTGCGCGGGCGCTGGACAACACGGATCATCGTCGTGCCCCATGAGGAGCTGGCGCAAAAGGGGCCTTACCGCTGGATCGCGCACCCGAACTACGTCGTTGTCATTGGTGAGATAGCGGTGCTGCCGCTCGCATTCGGGCTGCCGTGGTTCGCTCTTGTCTTCTCCCTTCTTAATTTCGGTATTCTCACAATCCGCATAAGGGCGGAGAACGAGGCGCTTGCCAGACGAACCATTGAGGGACCAATATCCCCGCCCGAACGCTAACGCCGGTTCGATGGCAAAGGCACCGCAAGACATGCCGGCATCGAACAGGGCTCTGGAGGAATGAAGATGGCCGATGCCCGCCTGCCTTTTCTGGCCGCTCTTGAACGCAAGATTCTCTGGCTGTCGAGCTGGACGATCCATAATGCGAACCATCTGCGCGCCCATGAGGACGGGTTGAAAATCGGCGGGCACCAGGCCTCGTCCGCCTCTCTCTCGACCATCATGACGGCGCTCTACCTTGCCGTTCTGAAGCCGGAGGATCGCGTGGCGGTGAAGCCGCATGCGAGCCCCGTTTTCCACGCGATCCAGTATCTTCTGGGCAACCAGACACGAGAGAAGTTGGAGAACTTCCGCGGTTATAAGGGCGCGCAATCCTATCCCTCCCGCACCAAGGACGTGGACGACGTCGATTTCTCGACGGGCTCCGTGGGCCTCGGTGTGGCGCAGACACTCTTCTCCAGCCTCGTGCAGGACTACGTGAAGGCGCATGACTGGGCGAAAGGCCGACGCGAAGGGCGCATGATCGCGCTCGTCGGCGATGCGGAGATGGACGAGGGCAACATCTTCGAAGCGTTGCTGGAGGGCTGGAAGCAGGGCCTTCGCAACACCTGGTGGATCATCGACTACAACCGCCAGAGCCTCGACGCCGTGGTGCGCGAGGGGCTCTATTCTCGCTTTGAGGCGCTGTTCCGTTCCTTCGGCTGGGACGTGGTGGTGCTCAAGCATGGTTCGCTGATGGAAGAAGCGTTCCGCGAACCCGGCGGCGACAAGCTCCGCGCGTGGATCGACAGTTGTCCGAACCAGCTCTATTCCGCGCTGACGTTCCAGGGCGGCGCGGCCTGGCGCAAGCGCCTGCTCGACGATCTCGGCGATCAGGGCGCGGTGACGCAGCTCATCGAAAAGCGTTCCGATGAAGAGCTGGCGCGGCTCATGGGAAACCTCGGCGGCCATGATCTGCCGACGTTGCTCAAGGCGTTCGAATCCATCGATCATGACAGGCCGACGGTTTTCATCGCCTACACCATCAAAGGTTCTGGTTTGCCGCTCGCGGGCCACAAGGACAATCACGCAGGCCTTTTGACCCCTGCGCAGATGGAAGGGTTCCGCAAGACCTGCAAGGTTCGTGCGGGGCATGAGTGGGACAAGTTCGAAGGTCTCGATGTGCCGGCGCAGGATCTCGAACGCTTCCTCGCCTCGGTGCCGTTCAACGCCAAGGGCGCGCGGCGGCACAGCGCCCCGCGCGTTCCCGTTCCCGAAACGCTGACGACGCCGGCGCAGCCGTCCATGTCCACGCAGCAGGGATTCGGGCTCATTCTCCATGAGCTTGCCCGGTCGGATACGCCGCTTGCGGACCGCATCGTCACGACGGCCCCCGATGTGACGGTCTCCACCAATCTCGGAGCGTGGGTGAACCGGCGCGGCCTGTTCGCGCGCAATGAGATGAAGGACCTCTTCAAGTCGGAGCGCATTCCCTCCACCTTCACCTGGGATTTCGGGCCGAAGGGGCAGCATATCGAACTCGGCATTGCGGAGATGAACCTGTTCATCCTGCTCTCCGCTCTCGGCCTCTCGCATTCTCTGTTCGGGGAGCGAATTTTGCCGATCGGCACGCTCTATGATCCCTTCATCGCGCGCGGCCTCGATGCGTTGAACTATGCCTGCTATCAGGACGCCCGCTTCATCGTCGCGGCAACGCCCTCAGGCGTCACGCTCTCGCCGGAGGGCGGCGCGCACCAATCCATCGGCACGCCTTTGATCGGTCTTGCGCAGGACGGATTGGCGAGTTTCGAGCCTGCCTTCGTCGATGAATTGTCGGTGATCCTGCGCTGGGCGTTCGATTATCTGCAGCGGGATGGCGAAGGGCAGCCGAACGAGCGTTCCTGGCTACGCGATGAGACCGGCGGCTCGGTTTACCTGCGTTTGTCAACGCTTGCGCTGGAGCAGCCGCAACGGACCATGACGCCGGACCTCGCGGAAGAAATCGTGGACGGTGCATATTGGATGCGAAAGCCCGGCCCGAACGCGCAAGTCGTCATCGCCTATACAGGCGTTGTCGCGCCGGAGGCGATCAAGGCCGTTGGCCTGATGGCGGAGGATCGCCGCGATGTCGGGCTTCTCGCCATCACCTCCGCCGACCGGCTCAATGCGGGCTGGACAGCGGCCCAGCGCGCCCGTGAACGCGGGCTCGTGCATGCGCGTTCCCACATCGAACGACTTCTCGCCGACGTGCCGCAACATTGCGGTCTCGTGACCGTGATCGACGGGCACCCGGCAACCCTCGCCTGGCTCGGCTCCGTCATGGGGCATCGTACACGCTCTTTGGGCGTCGAGCATTTCGGCCAGACGGGCACGGTGCAGGATCTCTACCGCCATTTCGGCATCGACGCGCAAGGCATCATCGCCGCCGCCGAGATGATCGCACCGGGACGGCCGATCCGGCATTTGCGGGCGCTTGGCTAGAAGGAAAGATTTGCGGCGCGGGGCCCCTCCCTCTCTAGAGCTTGATGATCTGGCGCGGTAATGTCGCGGGTAGGGAAGGGCGGGCAGCACGATGCACTTCGAAGGAAGCACCTGGGCGCTTTTGTATCTTGTATCGGAATGGATCATCCGGCTGGTGATGCTGGTGGTCGTTCCGGTGCGACGCTCGCCGGATGCTGCAAAGGGATGGCTCCTTCTGGCTTTCTTCCTGCCCTGGCCTGCGCTTGTCCTCTATGTCCTGATCGGGCGACCTTCCTATCCGAGCTGGCGCAATGAACGCGTTCTCAAGTTGCCGGGGCTCTTGCAGGATGCTGTCGCCCGCGCCGCTCCTTTCGCGGAGCCTGCTGGTAACAAGACATCGGTGGGAGCAGAGACGCGAAGCCTTGTCGAGAAACTCGGTCGCTTTCCGCCACTCTCCGGCAACGACATAATGCTCTTGCCGGATTACGACGGATCGATAGACGCGCTCATCGCTGACATCGAGAGAGCGGAAAAGAACGTCCACCTTCTCTATTTCATCTTCGCTGACGACAGGACCGGACAGAAGGTCATGGCGGCGCTTGCTCGCGCGGTGGAACGCGGCGTGACGTGCCGCGTCCTGATCGATGCTGTCGGCTCACGTCCGTGGGCCAAAAAGGTGATCGCGCAGTTGGCGGCGTCCGGCGTTGCCGCGCATGTGGCCTTGCCGATCACGTTGCGATGGCATCCGGCCCGCGCCGATTTGCGCAATCATCGCAAGATCGCGGTTATCGATGGACGCATCGGCTACACGGGTTCGCAGAACATTGCCGATGCCGATTTCAAGCCCGGCGTCGTCAATCAGGAACTCGTGGTCCGCACTTGGGGGCCGATCGTCACGCAGCTACAGGCCGTCTTTGCAGCAGACTGGTTTCTTGAAACGCAGGAGAGGCTTTCCATCGAGGAGATCATGCCCGAGCCCGCGGCGGTGGGAACCGTTCAAGCTCAGGTCTTGCCGAGCGGTCCTGATGTTCCGGGCTCAGGGATCGAGGGTCTCATCGTCACGCTGGTCTATGGCGCGCGAAAGCGCGTCGTCATGACGACGCCGTATTTCATCCCTGACGCTTCACTGCTGAAGGCGCTTGAAACGGCGGCCTTACGCGGCGTCGATGTTCATATCGTCGTCTCGCAGATACCCGACCACCGCCTCGTCAATCTGGCACAGCGCTCCTACTACGATGAGCTTCTCTCCGCGGGCGTTAAGCTTCACCTGTTCCGTGACAAGCTTCTGCACGCCAAGCATTTCACCTTCGACGACGGGATCGGCCTCGTTGGCTCCAGCAATATCGACATCCGCTCGTTCATCCTGAATTCCGAGGTGAGCCTGATCGCCTATGATGAGGATGTGACCGCGCGGCTCTATGCCGAGCAGCAGCGTTGCTTCGCGGCGAGCGATCTTCTGGATCTCGCGCAATGGCGCGCGCGCCCGGCGGTGGTGAAGTTGTGTGAAAATCTCGCCCGCCTGATCAGCCCGCTGCTTTAAAGCGTGTATTGAGGCGCAGCCGCTGATGAAGGAAGTACCCTTGCGGAGAACGGGAGCCTTCCACAGGGCTATCGCTCGAAAGAAGAGCCTGCGATACAAGGCTCGCAGCTTCGATGAACAGAGTTGAGCAAGATGACGAAATTGGCCCGCGACTTCGGTTTGCGCTTTGGCGAAATACCCACCGGAGCGCATAACGCCATCACCGATGTTCCAGGCATTCGCGTCGGTCATGCGACGATTGCCGAGGGCGAGTTGCAAACGGGCGTGACTGCCATTCTGCCGCATGCTGGCAACCTCTATCGCGAAAAGGTGCGCGCCGCTGTCGAGGTCATCAACGGATTCGGCAAGAGCGCTGGCCTGATCCAGGTGGAGGAACTCGGCTCGCTCGAAACGCCGATCCTGCTCACCAACACGTTTGGCGTCGGGGCCTGCACAAGCGCCCTGATCCGCCGCGCCATTGCGCAAAATGCTGACATCGGGCGAACGACCGCGACGGTCAATCCGGTGGTGTGCGAATGCAACGACGGGTGGCTCAACGACATTCAGGCGATGGCAGTGACCGAGGGAACTGCATTTGCCGCGCTGGACGCTGCGGTTGAAGGCGCGGTGGCTCAGGGTGCTGTCGGAGCGGGCCGAGGGATGAGCTGCTTTGGTTTCAAGGGCGGTATCGGCACGTCCTCGCGTCGCTTGTCCCTCGATGGTGTGGATCATCATCTCGGTGTTCTTGTTCTGGCGAATTTCGGCCGGGCGGGAGACCTCATTCTGCCCGACGGCCGTCGCCCGCTGCCAGAGGCGCAAGCGCAGGCGGAGAGAGGGTCGATCATCGCCATTCTCGCAACCGACATTCCCCTCGAATGCCGGCAGCTGCGGCGCGTGTCCCGGCGTTGCGGGGCGGGCTTCGCACGGCTGGGGGCGTTCTGGGGGCATGGCAGCGGCGACATCGCGCTCGGCTTCTCCACCGCTTCGCGCATCCATCACGATGAGCGCCGCGACTTAATCGACATGCGCGCCTTGAACGAGGATCGCATCGACGATCTGTTTCGCGCGGCGACGGATGCGACGCAGGAAGCGGTTCTCAACGCCATGTGCTGTGCGCCGGGCCTGTTGGGATATCAGGCCCATTGCCGCCCCTCGCTAGGGGACTGGCTGGCACGCGGTTGATTGCCACTGGCGGGGCAGCGTTGCAATAAACGCAACGCTGCCATCGATATAGGTGCGCTGCCGACCGCCTCGAAGATGCTATGCCGCTAGTTGAAAATAGCCAATAAGACCGCCCTTCCGACTATGGGGTTTCAGACCCCAAGCGCGGGGGCCTTGTCCATGCAAGGGCAGGCTCGTTCGCGAGAGGAAATTTGACAATGCAGAAAGCCGTTGACGTACCGACAAACCGGTTGAAGTCGATCCTTGGCGGATCCGCCGGCAACATGGTCGAGTGGTACGATTGGTATGTGTACTCCGCCTTCACGCTCTACTTCGCGCCGGTCTTCTTTCCGAAGGGCGATCAGACCGCGCAGTTGCTGAACGCCGCCGCCGTTTTCGCTGTCGGGTTCATCATGCGCCCGATCGGTGCCTGGATCATGGGCGTGTACTCCGATCGCAAGGGCCGCAAGGCGGGACTGACGCTCTCCGTTACGCTGATGTGCCTCGGCTCCATGATGATCGCCGTCACGCCTGGATACGACAAGATCGGCGTTTTTGCGCCTATCGCTCTCGTTTTCGCACGCCTTTTGCAAGGCATCAGCGTCGGCGGCGAATATGGTGCGAGCGCGACTTACCTGAGCGAAATGGCAGGCAAGAACCGTCGCGGCTTCTTCTCCAGTTTCCAGTACGTGACGCTGATCTCCGGCCAGCTTCTCGCACTCGGCGTGCTGCTCATTCTGCAAGCGACCATGTCTGTCACGGAGCTCGAAGTGTGGGGCTGGCGAATTCCTTTCGCTATCGGCGGCGTGCTCGCGATTGTCGTGTTCTATATCCGCCGCGGCCTTGTGGAGACGCAGTCCTTCAAGAACGCGCAAGTTTCGAAGGAGCCGCGCTCGAGCGGCATCACGCTCTTCGTCAAGTATCCGCGCGAGGCCTTTACCGTTCTTGCGCTGACCGCAGGCGGCACGCTGGCCTTCTACGCCTATACCACCTACCTGCAGAAGTTCCTCGTCAACACGTCAGGCTTCAGCCGTGAGGTGTCGAGCCAGATCATGACGCTCGCGCTCTTCATCTTCATGGTCATCCAGCCACTGGCCGGCGGGCTGTCCGACAAGATCGGCCGCAAGCCACTGATGGTTGGTTTCGGAATCAGCGGGCTGCTGTTGACCTATCCGATCTTCACGACGCTGGCCGCCGCCAACAATCCGTACATCGCTTTCGCGCTGGTGATGGCGGCGCTTTTGATCGTGACCGGCTATACCTCGATCAACGCCGTCGTGAAGGCGGAGCTTTTCCCCGCGCATATCCGCGCGCTCGGCGTCGCTCTGCCCTATGCCCTCGCCAACACCATCTTTGGCGGCACGGCGGAATATGTCGCGCTCTGGTTCAAACAGGCGGGCATGGAGAGCGGGTTCTTCTGGTACGTGACGATCATGATCGGCCTGTCGCTGATCGTTTATGTCCGCATGCGCGACACCAGAAAGCACAGCCTGATCCACGAGGATTGATCCAGTGGCGTGTTACCGTTGACAAGAAGAAGATCGGGGCCGGCCATATGCTGGCCCCGATCTTTTTTGAGTGATGTCTGTCGTGAAGTCGGACGACTGCGCCAGGCATGAATTTCTGTCGCGCTTAGGCGGTCACTTTCTTTTCAATTCTGCTTGCCCGACTGGCCTTGCGCACCTCCACGATGAGCCGATCCAGCTCATCGGCAAGATGGTGCGCCTGGTCTCGCGACAACAAGAATTTCGTCGTCTTTCCAGCGAAGTTTTCGAGGCAAAGCTCAAACTCGCTTTGGATGGCCTCCACTTTGAAATCGGAGAGGCGTTTCATGCGAATGATTGCAGCCAAGCGAGATCTCCCTGAGTGAGAGCGAGGCAACTGAAAGAGATAAAGCGGGCAGAGATCTAGCAATTCGCCAGCTTTCCTGCCCCGTTTGTTCAGCGAGGAAACCTTGCCGCGCAAGCTTTCCTTGCCGCGCCGAAATGTGCAGGCAGGTAAGCATGCCCCCGTTCGTTCCAAGAGGTCGGGCGTAATCAAGGCGGACTGCTTCAGTGTCGGCGATACCGTCATCTCGAGGCGGGCGACGGTCTCCGCTTCCTCAACTTTTGGGTGAGCTGTTTGGTTTCAGTTCACCTCTTGCGGAGAAGGTTCACAAGCATCTTGGTGACGACGTCGGGGTCGTAGGGTTTTGCGATGAAAGGGACGGATTGCAGTTGGGGTGGCAGGTCGTAGCGGTTTGAGCCCGAGATAAAGAGAACCGGCGTTCCTGAGCTTTGCAATTGCTCCGCCAGTTCAAAAGTCTTGCCGTCCAGAACATCGATATCGAGGAGTGCCAGGGCGACTGGGCTTGCTGCTTCCTGCCTCGCCTGGGCGATGGTGCACGCCGTCACGACCTCGACCTGCCCCTGCAGCCGGGCGAGATCCTGCAAATCGAGTGCAATGAAGATATCGTCTTCGACAATCAGAATGCGGGTGGGTGCAGATGCGGCTCCTTCCAACCCTCGGGCTGTGTTTCGGTGGTGCATGAGATCCGAAATTTCCTCGTGTCGCCACAACAAAGGGTGGGCTGGAATGGGCATCTCCGGCTTTCACTTGACGCTACGCAAGATGAAGTCGCGCAACTTGCTTTAAAAATCCGATACTGACCCTATTCGAATGTATGGGGATGTGCCGATATTTCATGTATTTTCGGCGTTTTGAAGTTTCCCCTTGCCCTCGCTCTGCGGAGCGGCTGCCCTCAGGTCCGTAGCCAGAGCAAAGGCTCGGGAGAGGGACAGGATCCTAGGCGTTTGGATGGCTCTTCCTCTTTCAGAGATGAGTATATCTCTCGGCCTCCCTTCCGGCGGCAATACCGAGAGATATAAATGGCAGTCGTTTCGTTTATCGATCCCATTCCATTTTCAATCGATAACGTTCTTGATCGAGCGGCCTTCGATGTCTTGATCACGTCGAATATCCGATTTGGAGTGGCGAATACCGGGACAGGGCCGCAAGCCGGGCTCAAGTTCTTCTTGAACGGAGCGAATTTCACCTATGACGGTGACGTGCCAGTCGGCGGCGCGATCAGCTCCGTCGATATTTTTGATGCGGACGGACAGCCGGTCGCGCATATATCCGACCTGACGATGTCCCTTGCCAGCTTTTACCAGACCTTTGTCCAGCAGGGCGGGGTGCAGGCGCTCGATCAACTTCTTGCGGGCCGCGACAGCATTGGCGGAACGAGCGGCGACGATTTTCTGACGACCTACGGCTATGCCGGCGACCAGATGAACGGCGGGGACGGAAACGACCAATTTCTCATTCGGTTCCAGGATGGAACGGTTGCTATCGGTGAAGAGGGCAATGACCTTTTCTATGTCGATACTGGAGCAACCAATGTCCACATCTTTGGCAGCAACGTTCTGGGTGAAGGTGGTTCGGACGAAACCGACATCGTGGAAATTCGGGGTGTCGTGTCCTTCGGATCGGTGCTCGACATTGATGTCCTGCGCTTTGCCGAGAACGCCAACGCCAAGATCATGACGGCTGATCCCCACAGCTTCTCCGTGACGACCATTCAAGGCTCGAGCGTGGGGCAGAATGCGCTGCACTTCACGACCTCGTCTCATTATGTGAACCTCGATCTTTCCGCTTTCAACTTCACGAATTGGGGGCGCGCGGACCAGACAATCTCGGTTGTTCTTGGTGCGACGCCTGACGCAAACTTCGATGATCGTGTCTTCGGCGGCGCTTATGCCGAGAGCATCTCCGGCGGTTATGGCCGCGACGTTCTCTACGGAAACGCAGGAGACGATACGCTCGTTGGCGGCGCCGGAAGCGACATTCTCGATGGCGGTGACGGCAATGACGTTCTCATCGGCGGTGACGGGCCCAACATCCTCATTGGCGGTGCGGGCGACGACTCTTATTTTGCGAACGCTTCCGACACGATTATCGATACCGGCGGCAAAGACCGGCTCATGGTGGAGAAGTCCTACGTGCTGCCGACAAAGTCGATCTTCGAGGGGCTCGAAGCGGCATACGCGGATAGCACCAAGGCGCTGAATCTGACCGGCAACAAATCTGCAAACGTGCTGATTGGAAATGCGGGCAAGAACGTACTCAATGGCGGAGCCGGAAACGACAAGCTGGAAGGCCGTGGAGGCAATGACGTTCTGACCGGGGGCGCTGGATCGGATATCTTTGTGTTCTCCGCGCCGCTCCACAAGTCGCGAAACGTGGATCGGATCACGGATTTCAGAACCGAGGACACAATCCAGCTCGATCAGGACGTGTTCAGTGCAATTACGAAACTCGGCAGCCTGAAGGCATCGACCTTCTATGTCGGAGCCAAGGCGCACGATCGGGATGACCGCATCATCTACAACAAGAATACCGGCGTGATTTCCTACGATGCCGATGGCAGCGGTAAGGGGGCTGCGATTGCCTTCGCTCAGGTCGTCAAGGGCACGGCATTGTCCGCAAAGGACTTCTACGTCATCTAGCGATCAGCGGGCCGCTCGGCCCCCTTCGTATTGCTCATAGCGGGGTCGGCGGCCCAAAGGTGTTGCGCTGCATAAGCGCGCCAGGGCCGCCACCCTTCAGCACGCTGCAGGAGCGCCGCAGGCGTTGGGCGCTCACCGGCTTCAAGAGCTGCTCCCCGCAGCAGGCCGATGTCGCTGGCCGGGAAGGCATCCGTTTCGCGAACGGCGCGCAAGGCAATGTATTGCGCCGTCCATTCGCCGATGCCGCGAATGGCCCGAAGGCGTGCGATGGTGTCTTCAATCGTTCCTGACGGACGGAAAAGGTGCGGGTCCGCAATCGCGGCTTCTGCAAGGGCGTGAAGCGTCCGCCGCCTCGCTCCGGGCATCCCGAGTGCGCCAAGATCGCAGGCTGCAACTCGCTGCGGCGTAGGAAAGACGTGTGTTAATGGCTGCGCCGAAAAATCGGTGCCAGGCATTCTTTCACCGCACAGGCTGACCAGTTGCCCCGCGAGCCTGCGCGCGGCGGCAATCGTCACCTGTTGGCCCAGAACGGCACGCATGGCGAGTTCGAACCCTTCCCATCCGCCCGGCGTGCGCAAGCCCGGTCGCTCCGCGATGAGATTTGCGAGGAACGGATCGTGTGACAAATGAGTGCCGATGGTTTCGACATCGGCGCCGACATCGAAGACGCGGCGTATGCGTGCGAGAATGGCGGGCAGAGCGCGCACATTGGGAAAGTGAATGCTGACACGCAGGCTCGCCCGCTCAGGATCGTGACAAACCTCGACCGTGCCGAAGGCGCCATCCTGCGTTACGGTTCGCCGATAGACGTCACCCGAAATTTCTTCCACGCCTGCGATGGCGCGCGCCTCGAGGAAAGAGCGCATCGCGTCCCAATCATAGGGCGGCTTGTAGCGTATGCGCAGGGTCAGTCCTGCATCCTTTGCTGAAGCGCTGAATGCCTCGGCAGAAGTCTTGCGTCGCAGCGCGCCCGGTGGACGTTGATACAGGTTCTGGAATGTTTCGTTGAAGCGCCGGATGCTGCCGAATCCCGATGCGAGCGCGACATCCGCCAAAGGCATCTGCGTTTCCTGAATCAGCTGCTTGGCGAAGAGAATGCGCCTCGTCTGCGCAACGGCGATGGGCGAGGCTCCAAGGTGCTGCTTGAAAAGGCGGCGCAACTGCCGCTCCCCGATCCCAAGCCGATCGGCGAGTTGGCCGACACCCGTCTCCTCGTCATCCAGCGTCCCTTCCGCGATGAGCGAGAGGGCGCGAGAGATCGTGTTCGACGTGCCGCGCCATGTTGCGAGGTCGGGGGCTGTCTCGGGGCGGCAACGCAGGCATGGCCGCAAGCCCGCTTCCTGCGCAGCTGCGGCGGAAGAAAAGAAGCGGCAGTTTTCTCGTTTCGGCGTCCGCGCCGGGCAAACGGGGCGACAGTAGATCCCTGTCGAGAGAACGCCGACGAAGAGGCGTCCGTCGAAACGTGGGTCGCGGGTTTGCAGGGCCCGATAGCAGGCGTCGTGATCGAGCTGTGTCATGCGCCGACTTTCGCACATCCCGGCTTCGCACGCTCGCGGTTTTCGGACGCGTCTGTCGATAGGATCAGGGCGCTATTGTGTAGTATATTATTTCCGGAATTTACTGAACTGTAGAAAATTTAAAACGTCATGATCGGTTCACGAGGTAAAATATCACAAACTTAAAGTGAGAGACGTTTCCGTTGTTGCTTTGTATTTCGTGAGACGAATACATCGACTAAAATCGATTAATATCATGCTGATCGGGATAGATGATGCGCATTAGGTCGCTGCGATATGGGAAGATCATCGCCGTTGCTGCCTTCTGGGTGCTTGTTGGCGGAATCGTCGCCAGCCGTATCGTTTACTTTGACGGGATCGTCGCCGCCGTTTCCGCAAGGGCCAACGCTCCGGCGAAATGAACGAACGCAAGACCGAACGCGATGGAGCGCAGAGGCCTTTTGTCGGCTCTCTCAGCGCGTGGTGTGCACGAGCTTGCGGTGCGGCGTTGCCGAGCGTCGCTTCTCACTCGTTGCCGGAGTTGCAGTCCCCTTAAGCGCTTCCCCGAACATGATGAGGAGAGGCCCGTCTTCCGGCAACGGAAGGCCGCCGGCGATCGCGCCGATGGTCGTTTGGACGGTCCGCTGCGAAGGGCGCGACACATCGGCGATGGCGATCAAGGGCGTATCGGGAGACAGTCCCCGCTCGCGAAGCCGGATTGTCAGGTTCCGCACTGTCCTGCGCCCCATATAGACGACCGTTGACGTGGCTTTGTCGGAGAGCGCGGCCAAGTTCAGGTTGTCCGGAAGCTGCCCATGACGATCGTGGCCCGTGACGAACTGGACGTTCTGGGCATGATGGCGATGCGTGAGGGAGAGGTTGAGCGCCGCTGCTGCCGCGCTTGCCGTGGTGATGCCGGGGACGATCCGGACGGTTACGCCTGCTTCATGGCAGGCTTCGACTTCCTCACCGGTTCGCGCGAAGATCGCAGGGTCGCCGCCTTTCAGGCGCACCACGCGCTTTCCTTCAAGCGCGAGATCGACGACCAGCGCGTTGATATCCTCCTGACGGCAGGAAGCCCCGTGGCCTTCCTTGCCCACATGGATGCGCCGTGCTTCGCGGCGCGCCAATTCGAGGATCGCGGGTGTGACAAGGCGGTCATAGACGATCACATCCGCGGCCTGGAGCTCGCGCATGGCCTTCAGGGTCAGGAGTTCAGGATCGCCAGGCCCCGCGCCGACGATGGCGACTTCCCCAATGCCCGGGCGATCCATGGAATCATTCGCGATATCGTGGGCAAGGCGCTCGAGGGCATCGGTGCTTGGCCTCGCATTTGCCGGGCTGAATGCAGCGTCGACAAATCCTTCCCAGAAGCGCCGCCGATCAGCTCTTGATGGCAGAAGATCTTTCAGCCTTTCGCGGAATGCCCCTGCGGCGAGCGCCCAGCTTCCGACCTGCCGTGGCAGAATGGCTTCGATGCGTCGGCGTATCGCCTGGCCTAAAATAGGCGCTGCGCCATCCGTCGAGACAGCGACGACAACAGGGCTGCGATTGACGATGGTGCCGAACTGGAAATCGCAAAAGGCGGGACGGTCGATCACATTGACGGGGATACCCCTCTCACGCGCCGCTTTTGCAAAGCGCGCCGCTTCCTCCGCGTTCTCTGCATCGGCGATTGCGAGGGTGGCGTTATCGAGATCGCGCTCATGCCATGCGCGGGCTATGAGAGCGATGCGCCCATCGCTTCTTGCTGCGAGGTCTTGCAGCTCCGGATCCGGCCTCTCGGCATAGACCGTGATCGATGCGCCTGCCGCGGCAACGAGTTCGGCCTTCCAGACGACGGGGTCTCCACCACCGGCGATGACGACACGCTTGCCATTGAGATCGAGAAAGATTGGCAGCCGTGAAAGTGCTGCGAGGCGCTCCGGATATTCCTCAAGCGGAGTACGCGGCGCGCTCATGAGGCCGCCTTTTCGGCGGCCTTTGCAGGCTTCAACGGGCCGGTATTGGCGTGGAAGTCACGTCCGTTCTCTGTCCTGGCGATCCACTGCGCGCGGATGAGAAAGTCACCGAAGCGTTCGTTCGCGCGGCGCTCCTTCGCATAGGCACGGAAAACCGGATCGAGGGTCGCAACGATGCTGTCATGCTCCAGGTCCTCGGCATAGAGCTTCGACAGGCGCGACCCATCGAATGCGCCGCCGAGATAAAGATTGTAGCGACCGGGTCCTTTTCCGACGAGGCCGATTTCCGCGATATAAGGCCGGGCGCACCCGTTGGGGCAGCCGGTCATGCGGATCGTGATCTCGTCTTCTGCAAGACCATGCACGGCGAGGCGCTCCTCGAGCGCGGTCACGAGTGAGGGAAGATAGCGTTCGCTTTCGGCAAGCGCGAGGCCGCAGGTCGGAAGCGCCACGCAGGCCATCGCGTTGCGGCGCAGGGCTGTCGCCTCGCTTGTCAATCCATGCTCCGCCACTAGAGCCTCGATGGCGTTACGGCGATCGGGCGTCACGTCGGCGACGATGACGTTCTGGTTGGCCGTCAGCCTGAACTCGCCATCATGGATTTCGGCGATGCGGCGCAGGCCCGTCATGAGCGAGGGGCCACCGGGAATATCGCGCACACGTCCGTTCTCGATGAAAAGCGTCAGGTGCGCGCGGCCGTTTTCGGCTTCAACCCAGCCATAGCGGTCGCCGTTCGAGTCGAATGAGAAAGGCTGCGGCTCCCTCAGGGGATAGCCGATACGTCGCTCGACCTCCGCGCGGAAGGCGGCAAGGCCGCGATCCTCAATTGTATATTTGAGGCGCGCATGCTTGCGATTGGTGCGGTCTCCCCAATCGCGCTGAACCGTCACGATGGCTTCGGCGACGGCGATCGCATCCTGCGGCTTGCAGAAGCCCAGGACATCGGCTGTGCGCGGATATGTGTCCGGCTCGCCATGCGTCATTCCCATGCCGCCACCGACGGTGACGTTCCAGCCCTTGAGAGCACCTTTCCTGTCGAGGATGGCGATGAACCCGAGATCCTGCGCGAAGATATCGACATCGTTGTCCGGCGGCACCGCAACCACGGTCTTGAACTTGCGCGGCAGATAGGTGCGGCCATAAACCGGTTCCGTCACTTCCTCTTCGCCGCCCGCGATCCTCTCGCCATCGAGCCAGATCTCACGATAGGCGGGCGTTCGCGGCAACAGGCGGTCGGAGATGGCTTTCGCCAGTTCGTGAGCGGCGTGATGCGCGCGTGAACGGTGAGGATTGGAGGAGGCGAGGACGTTTCGGTTCACGTCGCCACAGGCGGCGAGCGTGTCGAGCAAGGCCGCATCGATGGCCTTCATCGTCGTCTTGAGGTTGTTCTTGATGACGCCGTGAAACTGGAATGTCTGGCGGGTCGTCAGCCGCAGCGTTTCGTTGGCGTAATCACGCGCGATCCTGTCCATTTGCAGCCATTGCGCCGGGGAGCAGATGCCGCCCGGAATCCGCAGCCGGATCATGAAGGAGAACGCCTTCTCCAGCTTCTTTTTCGTCCGCTCCGCGCGCAGGTCCCGGTCGTCCTGCAGATACATGCCGTGAAACTTCACAAGCTGCTGGTCGTCTTCGCTGATCGCGCCGGTCGCGACATCGGTCAAACCTTCGGCCAAGGTGCCACGAAGATAGGCGCTGGCTTCCTTGATGCGCTCGTTACGAGCAAGATCCTTGGTCATCTCAGTAAACATCCTGCAAATAGCGGCGATCTCGCTCCAGGGCTGAAACAGCTTCTTCCGCGGCCTCCGGAGAGAGGGATTTCACATCGGCCACGAGGTGCACGAGCGTCTTCCGCACGTCCTTCGCCATGGCCGAGGCGTCTCCGCAGACATAGAGCCGCGCGCCATTGTCCAGCCAGTCGACGACATCGCGCCGCTTTGCCCAAAGCTTGTCCTGGACATAAATTTTCTGTGGCGTATCCCGCGAGAAGGCGACATCGAGGCGTGTCAATGCACCCTCGGCCAGGGCGTCCTGCCATTCAAGCTGGTAGAGAAAGTCGTGTGTGTAACGCCTTTCGCCGAAGAAGAGCCACGAGCGGCCTGTAGCGCTGACAGCGCGTCGTTCCTGTATGAAGGAGCGGAATGGAGCAACGCCCGTTCCCGGCCCGATCATGATGATGTCGGTGGAAGGGTCGGGGAGGCGGAAATGCTTGTTCGGCTTGATGCGCGCCTGCAAGGTTTCGCCAGCCTTGATACGGTCTGCCAGAAAGCCGGATGCGACGCCTGTCCGGTTCCGGCCATGCGTTTCATACCGCACAGGAGAAACCAGAATGTGGACTTCATCACCAACCTCGCGGCGCGAGGAGGAGATGGAGTAGGCGCGAGGTGGAAGAGGGCGGGTTAGAGACAACAACTGATCTGCCGTCAGCGGAGCATGAAACTCTTCGAGTAGGTCGATCAGCTGTCGGCTTTTGATCCAGCTTTTGATCTCTCCATCCTCGGCGAGGCGTCTTGCGCCGTCATGACCCGAGGCGCTTGCGTATTTCTCGACGGTAATCACTGACAGAGTCGTGATGTCACGCTCGGCCGTGAGCGAGTTGCGAAGAGTATTATCTGACGCGAGCCCTGCGGCGGCGAGGATGGCATCGACAAGCGCCGGGTCATTCTGCGGAAATATCTCGATTGAATCCCCGGGATCGTAGGCACGCGTTGTGCCGGAAAAGGAGAACGCGATGTGAAAAGTCTCCTTGTCCGAGCGGGACGAATTCAGGTTGATGTGTTCCGAAACCTCGAGGGTGAAGGGTTCGTTGCTGTCCCCCTCGCTCTCTCGCGCGGAGAAGTCGACGGCGACCACATTGCTCGCCTGTTCTGTCGCCGGTGCAAGAGTTTTAATGGTGTTTGCAAGCCACGCCGATGCCGGGGCCTTGAAATCAAGATCGCAATCGACGCGCGCGACGGCGCGCTTCGCGCCGAGTTCTTCAAGGCGGGTGTCAATCGCTTTTCCAATGGCGCAGAATTCGGCGTAAGCCGTATCGCCCAATGCCAGAACGCCATAGGTCACGCCGTCAAGGCGCGGGGCGGAAGGAGCAAGCAGCGCGGCGTATGATCTTGCCGCGCGCGAGGGCGGCTCTCCCTCGCCCCATGTTGCGGCAATCACGATCAGGCGTTGCTCTTTGGCGAGCGCCGCAACGTCCAGATCCGCAAAATCGATGATCTTCGGCTTGAAGCCGCTCTTGCGCGCAAGTTTCGCAGCATCCTGCGCCAGTTGTTCCGCATTACCGGATTCACTGGCGAAAACGATTGTCAGAGGCTCCGCGGGTTTGGGTGTCGCAAGCGGTTGCGGCGAAACCTCGCCTCCTGTCGCTCCGCCTTGCGTGTCGAGTCCTGCGAGAAAGCCCGCGAGCCACGCGCGCTGGAGCGCCGTCGTGTCGCGCAATGCGTTGTTGAGATGCGTGATCGCGTCATCTGCGAAGGGGGCGGTCTTAGGGATCAAAGCGTTGCTGGCCATGTCTTTGCGCGGGTTCTCATCGACCTGAAGGGTCTGGCTCCCGGCGCGTGAAGTCAAGAAAATTGTTCTTTTTTAAGAACGGTCCTTTAAGGCATAAAAATCTCTTTTTCGTGCTGCTCAGAGGTCATTTTTCTTGATGCTGAGGCCGATGCGCTGAGAGCTCCCGAGGGGCGCAATATTTCCGGGTTGAGAGCGTTCTAACTTCAAGCTGAATATTGGAAAAATATTCATCTCTCTTGAACTTCGTGGCATCGAAATAGGAACGAGAAAGCCTTTTTCTGAACAAAGCGGCGAGCACTTCTTCATCGCCGCATGCGAGCCGCGGGAAGGAACTTGACACTGTTCTGTAAAACGAACAGTCTTGTGCTGCAATGAACTCAGGATGGTCCATGCCCTCGTCCGTAACCCTCGCCGAGGATCTCTCCTCCGCGCTGCAATCGGCTCCGTTGCCGAGGCGGCTCTCAGAGGCGCGGGCGCGGCTGGACGGTCCTGTCGTCTTCACGACGAGCTTCGGGCTCGAGGATCAGGCGATCACGCACGCCATTTTCGCGAACGATCTCGATATACACGTCGTCACGCTCGATACGGGGCGTCTCTTCCCAGAGACCTATGATGTTTGGGCCGCGACTGAGGAGTTTTTCGGTCGCCGCATCGCTGCGCTTTCGCCGAACCGCGATGTCCTCGAGGCGTTGATCGCGGATCAAGGCATCAACGGCTTTTATCGCTCCATCGAGGCGCGCAAGGCGTGCTGCCAGGTGCGGAAGGTCGAATTGCTGGCGCGTGCGCTCACGGGCGCCGCCGGATGGATTACGGGATTGCGCGCCGGTCAATCGACCAACCGGCGTGAGACGCCGCTTGCCGAGGCAGACCCGGCCTATGCCCTCATCAAGGTCAATCCGCTTGCCGATTGGAACGCGAGCGACGCCGCACAGTACGTGAGCGATAACCGCGTTCCCTACAACGTTCTTCATGACCGCGGCTTTCCCTCAATCGGTTGCGCGCCGTGCACACGGGCTGTGCGTGTCGGAGAGCCCGAGCGCGCGGGGCGCTGGTGGTGGGAAAACGATGCGAAGAAGGAATGCGGACTGCATCTCCACCCGTCGCCGCAAGAAGCCGCTCGCTTGCAGGAGGTGCTGTAATGGGTCGCTCAAATACTCTTCTCAATGCCGCCGTCACGCAGGGCGATACTGTCGCGGAGCGCCTGACGCATCTCGACAGGCTGGAAGCGGAAAGCATCCACATTCTGCGAGAGGTCGTGGCAGAAAGCGAAAACCCGGTCCTGCTCTATTCCATCGGTAAGGATTCGTCGGTTCTTCTGCATCTTGCCTTGAAGGCCTTCTATCCGGCGAAGCCGCCATTCCCGCTTCTGCATGTCGACACGACATGGAAGTTCAAGGAGATGATCCGCTTCCGCAACGAGCGGGTGCGCGATCTGGATTTGCAGCTGATCGTGCATGTCAACGAGGAAGGGATCGCGCGTGGAATAGGCCCTGTCTCGCATGGGTCGGAAATCCACACGGATGTCATGAAAACCCAGGCCCTTCGTCAGGCGCTCGATCATCACCGCTTCGACGCCGCCATCGGCGGGGCGCGCCGCGACGAGGAGAAATCCCGCGCCAAGGAGCGGGTTTTTTCTTTGCGAAGCGAACAGCATCGCTGGGACCCGAAGCGGCAACGTCCGGAGCCCTGGCGGTTGTTCAATGTGCGCAAACGCAAAGGGGAGAGCTTTCGCGTCTTCCCGCTTTCCAATTGGACGGAGCTGGATATCTGGCTCTACATCCATCGGGAAAACATCCCGATCGTTCCCCTCTATTTCGCCGCCGAGCGTCCTGTCGTGGAGCGGGACGGGCTTTTGATCGCTGTCGATGATGAGAGGTTGCCGCTCCATCCGGGAGAGGTTCCTCAAGTTCGCTCCGTGCGGTTCCGAACACTTGGATGCTACCCGTTGACCGGGGCCATCGAGAGCGATGCGGGGACCCTTGTCGACATTATCGGCGAAACGCTACGGGCGCAGACCTCCGAGCGTCAGGGGCGTCTGATCGACCAGGATGGCGCCGCCTCGATGGAACGCAAGAAGCAGGAGGGCTATTTCTGATGACCGTCCATGTTCTCAAGCCGTCCGTTGATCTTGAAACGATCCTCAAGGCTCAGCGCCGTAAGGATGTGCTGCGCTTCATCACCTGCGGTTCCGTCGATGACGGCAAGTCGACTCTGATCGGGCGGCTCCTGCACGACGCAAAGCAGCTCTTCGACGACCAGATCGCAAGTCTGCAGCGGGATTCCCGCCGCCATGGAACGCAGGGCGACAAGATCGATTTTGCTCTTCTCGTGGATGGGCTTTCGGCCGAGCGCGAGCAGGGCATCACCATCGATATCGCCTATCGTTTCTTCTCCAGCGAAACCCGCAGTTTCATCGTAGCGGATACCCCGGGTCACGAGCAGTATACGCGCAACATGGCGACGGGAGCCTCGACCGCCGATCTTGCGATCCTTCTCGTCGACGCACGGAAAGGACTCTCCCTGCAGACACGGCGGCACAGTCTTATTCTGTCGATGCTCGGCATTCGCCATGTGGCGCTCGCCATCAACAAGATGGATCTCGTCGGCTGGTCGCAGGATGTCTTCGAGCGCATCATGGCGGAGTACCGGGCCTTTGCCGCCGATCTCGGGTTTGCCGAGGTAACAGGCATTCCCTTGTCCGCGCTGAATGGCGACAACGTCGTTCAGCCGGCGGTGGCTGCTCCCTGGTATCGCGGTTCGACGCTCCTGCAGCACCTCGACAGCGTGCAGATCGAGGGCAATGATCGCAGCGTCCCGTTCCGGTTCCCCGTGCAATGGGTGAACCGCAAGGTGGCGGATTTTCGCGGATATACGGGTTCCATCGCGGGCGGCTCCATCCGGGTCGGGGACCGCGTGCGGGTCCTGCCGTCAGGCCGCGAAACCAGCGTCGCGCGGATCGTGACGTTTGACGGAGATCTTCAGGAAGCTGTCGCAGGGCAGTCGGTCACGCTCACGTTGACCGATGAGATCGACATTTCCCGTGGGGACGTTCTGGCTGATACCGTTTCCTCGGCGGACATTTCCTCGCGCCTGAACGCACGTCTGTTCTGGGCCGGGGAGCGGTCTCTCGGGGCTGGGGATGCGTTTTTGCTCAAGATCGGAGCGGCGACGGTCCGCGCGACGGTGGAAAGCGTCAGTCACCGTATCGACCCCGATACGGCGCAGCCGGAGGCGCGGAATGCCCTCCAGCCCAACGATATCGGCGATGTCACCCTCACTCTCAATCGCCCTCTGGCGTTCGATCCCTACTTGCATAATCGCGAGACAGGAGGTTTCATCCTCATTGATCGCGAAAGTTTCGACACCCTCGGCATCGGGCTTGTCCTGAAGTCCCATGGCAACGCGAAGGAGGAATCCATGTTGCACCGAACTTCCGATCCAACTCCCGCAAGCAAGCGCGCAGGCTTGAGTGCCTGGCGAAAGCTTTTCCTGTCCTTCGCAGCCGCCGCGACGATCATGACCGGCGCGGATGCCGCCTATGCGCAGACGCAGCTCCTCAACGTGTCCTACGACCCGACCCGTGAGCTCTACCGCGAGATCAATCAGGCGTTCACCGAGGAATGGAAGAAGAAGACCGGTGAGGATATTACCGTCCGCGCGTCCCACGGCGGGTCCGGTGCTCAGGCGCGAACCGTTATCGACGGCGTTGATGCCGATGTGGTGACGCTGGGCATCCCCTCCGACATCGACGCCATCGCCAAGCTGACGAACAAGATTCCGGCGGATTGGCGTAGCAAGCTGCCGAACAATTCGCTGCCCTACACATCGACGGTCGTGTTCCTCGTCCGCAAAGGAAACCCGAAGGGCATCAAGGACTGGGGCGATCTCGCACGCTCCGACGTGCAGGTGATTACGCCCAATCCCAAGACATCGGCAGGCGGGCGCTGGAACTTCCTTGCGGCCTGGGGCTATGCACAAAACAAGGACGGCAGCGTCGAGAAGGCGCGGGAGTTCGTGACGCAGATCTACAAGAACGTGCCGGTGCTCGACACGGGCGCGCGCGGTTCGACAGTGACCTTCGCGCAGCGCGGCCTTGGCGATGTGCTGCCGGCCTGGGAGAACGAGGCGTTCCTGGTCCTCGATGAATTCGGCAAGGACAAGTTCGACATCGTCGTTCCCAGCGTCTCGATCCTCGCCGAGCCGCCGGTGGCGCTCGTTGTCGGCAATGTCGACAAGAAGGGAACTCGCAAGGCGGCTGAGGCCTATCTTGAGTTTCTTTACAGCGACAAGGCCCAGGCCATTTTCGCGAAGCACCGCTACAGGCCGAGCAAGCCCGAAGCCGCCGCGAAAGAAGATCTGGCCCAGTTGCCGAACCTCAAGCTCTTCACCATCGAGTCGCTGCAGGGAAACTGGGATGACATCCAGAAGAACAACTTCGACAATGGTGGCGTCTTCGATCAGATCAGCAAGCGCTAACTCATGACGTCGGTTCTTCCGGCCCATATCCGCTTCAGGCGGGCGAGCGTGATCCCGGGCTTCGGGATCACGTTCGGCTATACGCTTCTCTACCTCAGTCTTATCGTTCTTCTGCCGCTGGCTGCACTCGTCGTGAGAGCTTCGAGCGTCGGGATCGATGGAATTGTAGCGGCGACGCTCGAGCCCCGTGTTCTGGGGGCCTTGAAAATCAGTTTCGGCATTTCATTCATTGCTGCGATTGTCGCGTCCGTATTCGGGCTTCTCGTCGCCTGGGTTCTCACCCGCTATCACTTTCCGGGGCGCGCCGTCATCGACGCGATGGTCGATCTGCCGTTTGCATTGCCCACGGCGGTTGCCGGCATCGCGCTTGTGGCGCTCTATGCACCGAATGGCTGGATCGGCGCGTTGTTCGCGCCTTTCGGTATCAAGATTGCCTATACGCCTCTCGGCATTTTCGTGGCGCTGGTCTTCATCGGCCTGCCCTTCACGGTGCGGACGGTTCAACCTCTCATCGCCGATATCGAACGTGAGCTGGAAGAAGCCTCTGCAACGCTTGGCGCCTCACGGTTTCGAACCTTGTGGAGTGTTCTTCTCCCGCCGCTTCTGCCGGCGATTCTCACGGGTTTCGCATTGGCCTTTGCCAGGGCCGTCGGCGAGTATGGATCGGTGATCTTCATCGCCGGAAACATTCCTTATGTGTCCGAGATCGCGCCGCTGCTCATCGTCATCAAGCTCGCGGAGTTCGATTATACCGGCGCGACGGTGATCGCGACGATCATGCTGGCAATTTCGTTCTCGACGCTTCTCGTCATCAATCTCATTCAAGCCTGGGCGCGGCGGAGGTTCGGCAATGCTTGATGCCGTTGCGCGCAACACTCAGAAAGGCATTCGCTGGAGAAGCGTGGTGACGGAGAGCGCGCTTGTGCGGCGGCTCGCCATTGCGATTGCCATCGCCTTTCTGACTCTCTTTTTGGTGCTGCCCCTGGCTGTCGTGTTCGTGCAGGCCTTCAGCAAAGGCTTGGGCGCTTATCTCGCTGCCTTTCAGGAACCGGATGCGCAGGCGGCCATCAAGCTGACTCTTCTGGTCGCGGCAATCTCCGTTCCTCTGAACCTTGTGTTCGGGCTCGCCGCCGCGTGGTCGATTGCGAAATTCGACTTCAAGGGCAAGAGCCTTTTGATGACGCTGATCGATTTGCCGTTCTCGGTCTCGCCGGTGGTGTCGGGCCTGATCTACGTTCTCTTGTTCGGCGCACAGGGGCTCTTTGGGCCATGGCTCATGGAGCATGGCATAAAGATCGCCTTCGCCTTGCCCGGCATCGTCCTCGCCACGATCTTCGTCACCTTTCCCTTCGTGGCGCGGGAGCTGATCCCGCTCATGCAGGAGCAGGGCACTTCCGAAGAAGAGGCCGCGCTGACGCTCGGCGCTTCCGGCTGGCGCACTTTTCTCACGGTGACATTGCCCAACATCCGGTGGGGGTTGCTCTACGGCGTCCTTCTCTGCAATGCCCGCGCCATGGGTGAGTTCGGCGCTGTTTCCGTTATTTCCGGCCATATCCGCGGCCTGACCAACACCATGCCGCTCCATGTGGAGATTCTCTACAATGAGTACAACTTCGTCGCCGCTTTCGCCGTTGCCTCGCTCCTCGCCTGCCTTGCCCTCGTCACGCTTGCGGCAAAATCGTTCCTGGAATGGCGGGCGGGTGATACCCTCTCCGGACGTCCCGGCCATTGAGCGGAGCACTGGGTTGGAAATCAAGGTTGCGAACGTTGCCAAGGAGTTTGGCGAGACCGCCGCTCTGCGCGATGTCAGTCTGACCGTTCGGCCGGGTGAGCTTCTGGCTCTGCTCGGTCCTTCCGGTTCGGGGAAGACGACGCTTCTGCGCGTCATTGCCGGTCTCGAGGCGCCTGAGCGGGGGCTGGTTTTCTTCGGCGGGCAGGACGCGACCGGCCTTCCCGTGCAGAAGCGCCAGGTCGGCTTTGTCTTTCAGCATTACGCGCTGTTCAAGCATCTCAATGTCGCCGACAACATCGCCTATGGCCTGCGTGTTCGTGAGCGCGCGCGCCGTCCCTCCAAGGATGAAATCGCGCGGCGGGTTTCCGAGCTGTTGGAGCTTGTTCAGCTCTCGGGCTACGAGCGGCGTTTTCCGGCGCAGCTTTCCGGCGGGCAACGGCAACGGGTGGCGCTCGCTCGCGCCCTTGCGGTGGAGCCGCGTGTTCTCTTGCTCGATGAGCCTTTCGGCGCATTGGACGCCAAGGTCCGCAAGGATCTGCGCCATTGGCTGCGCGACATTCACGAACGCACGGGCCAGACCACGATCTTTGTGACACACGATCAGGACGAGGCGCTCGAACTGGCTGACCGGGTGGCGATTCTCAGCAACGGACGCCTGGAGCAGATAGGCACTCCGGATGAGGTGCAGGATCGCCCGCAATCACCGTTTGTCCTCAGCTTTCTCGGAGATGCCGCGCGGTTCGAGGCGCGTGTCGCCGGCGACAAGGTTCTGATCGGTGGGAAGCCCGTTCCTGTCGATGCGCATGGCCACGGGGATGGTGAGGTTGCGCTCTACAGTCGTCCCTGGCAGTTGCGGCTCGTCTCACCTGTCGGGGCGCATGCGAGAGGGGTCGTCGCAGGTATTCGCCGCGTCGGCGGTTCCCGGCGGATCGAGATACACGGAGCCGGCAAGGACAAGGTCGAGGTCGAAACCTCGCTGTCCATCGAGCCTGCGCTCGGCGAAGAGGTGGGGTTGGAAATCCTCGGTGGTTACATCTTCCCTGTGGGCTGACCGGCGTCGCTCAACAGGCGGCGGTAAAGCGTGCTTCTGCTGATGCCGAGGCGGCGCGCCGCGAGAGAAACGTTGCCGTTCGCCACGGAGATGGCGTCCCGCATGGCGTTGCGGGAGATCGCCTCCAGTGAATCAGGATCGCTCTTCTCTTCGGCAAGCGTGGAACAGCTGGCCACCGACCTGATGTCGGCGGGAAGGGCCTCGAGCCCCAGCGTCTCGCCCGGCTCTGCAAGAGCGATGAGAGCCCGAAGGCAACCGGCGAGCTGACGGAAGTTGCCGGGCCAGTCATGCTGCGCCAGACACTCCCGCGCCTGTGGTGAAAGAGAAACGCGCGCGGGGCCGCACAGTTGATCCCAAAGGCTGTCGATGAGCGCATGGCGGTTGGTTGAGGCGCGCAGGGGCTGAAGCTCGACGGTGTATTGCGCGATCCGAAAATAGAGGTCGGCGCGAAACGCGCCCTCTTTCACGAGCGCCGTGAGGTCGCGATTGGTTGCGCAGATGAGTGCGAAATCAACCGGGACAGGCTTTCCGTTTCCAAGCGGCAGAACCTCACGATCCTGCAGCACACGCAGGAGCCTCGCCTGGAGAGAGAGCGGCATGTCGCCGATTTCGTCGAGGAAGAGAACGCCGCCATCGGCCTCGCGCAACCGGCCCTTCGAGCCGCGGCTGCGCGCGCCGGTGAAGGCTCCTGGCTCATAACCGAAAAGCTCGGCCTCCATCAGCGTTTCAGGCAGCGCCGCGCAGTTGACGGCAATGAAAGGTTTCATGCTCCTGTTGCTGGCGGCGTGAACGGCACGTGAGAAGACTTCCTTACCGGAGCCCGTCTCGCCAAGCACGAGAACGGGAACATCGGCGTTCACGACGCGGATGGCGCGCGCCAATGCGGCCCGGGCGTTGTCCTCGAAAATGGGATCGAACCCCGCATGCCGCAGCGCGCCTGGCGCAATCGACTTGCGGGAATTGGGCTGTTCCAACTTTCCGCGCAACACGGTTCCCCGTGCATCGCGTAAGCTTCCCTTGTCCGCGAGGCTGGCGAGAGAATCCTGGAAAAGCTCCTGCCGCGTGACTGTTCCAAGCGCCTCCTTGGTGAGGCCGAGCATGCGCAAGCCGTGCCGGTTTGCGGCAACCAGGCGATCTTCTTCGAAGGCGAGGACGCCTTCGCGCGGGGTGCCGAGCATCACGGAATCCGTGTGAACGCGCATGACTTCACAATGTTCGAAACCCTGCTCGAACAGGCGATGCTCGATCTGCTCGGCGGCAAGCTTCACCAATCGCAAAGCGTAGGCCTGATGGATGGCCGCTGGCCCTGAAAGATCGAGAACGCCGAGGATCTCACCACGCGGGCCGATGATCGGCGCAGCCGAGCAACTGAGAATGCGGTTGCATTCGAGATAATGTTCTCCGCCGAGCACTTCGATGGCGCTCTGCTCGGTCAAGGCGGTGCCGATGGCGTTCGTGCCGGTCGTCTGCTCGCTCCACGGCACCCCGGGTCTCAAGGCGACGCGGGCGGCCCTGTCCGCGAAGCCGATGCTGCCGATCACGTCGAGCACGAGGCCTGCCGCATCGGTGAGAATGACGACGCTGTCGGTCGCCTCCGCATCCGCATGCAGGGACTCGATTTCGGGACGGCACAGGCGTCTGAACGCTTCGTTCCGCTCACTTGCGATGGCGAGTTCATAGCGTGTCAACGGTTCGATGCGTGGCAATGCCGCCCCTTCGAGCCCGAGAGCCGCGCATCTCGACCAGGATCGCAGGATGGGGGATGGAACGAGGCCGGGCGGAACGGTTCCGCCGGTAAAGAAATGCCGACGCGCAGTCAGAATCGCTTGGGATGACGCCACGGTGTTTCCTCCGGTGTCGCAATTTGCAACAGGGTGTCGCGGCTGTGTCTCATTGCTACGGATCTTTTGGCGGCACCCGCATTCAAGATAGTTCGTCCTGCCGTAAAATCATCCGATCCAATCGTCTCAGGCCTCGTTGCAAGACAGGCACTTACCGCGCTGCAGCGACGAATTTTGCTTTGCACACGTCTTTCCTGGCATGGGTGTTGCTCCTATGTGCGCGTGTTCAACACCCCGGGAGGAAAAGATGAACAAACCGGAATTCTTCAACGCCAACCTCACCTCACCCTTCAAGGCGCGCTACGGCAACTACATCGGCGGCGAATGGCGGGATCCGGTGAACGGCCGTTATTTCGAAAACACCTCGCCCATCACGGGCAAGGCGATTTGCGAGGTTCCCCGCTCCGACAAGGACGATATCGAGAAGGCTCTCGATGCAGCGCATGCCGCTAAGGACGCCTGGGGAAAGACCTCGGCAGCGGAGCGAGCGATCATCCTCAACGAGATCGCCAACCGCATGGAGCAGAATCTCGACAGGCTCGCCCTGGCGGAAACATGGGACAACGGCAAGCCGATCCGCGAGACGACGGCAGCCGATATCCCGCTCGCCATTGATCACTTCCGCTACTTCGCCGGATGCATCAGGTCGCAGGAAGGCGGGATTTCAGAGATCGATCACGACACCATCGCCTATCACTTCCACGAGCCGCTCGGCGTCGTCGGGCAGATCATTCCCTGGAACTTCCCGATCTTGATGGCGACCTGGAAGCTCGCGCCGGCTCTTGCCGCCGGCAATTGCGTCGTCATCAAGCCGGCCGAGCAAACTCCGGCCTCGCTTCTCGTGTGGGCGGAGCTGGTCGCCGATCTTCTGCCGCCGGGTGTCCTCAACATCGTCAACGGCTTTGGGCTCGAGGCAGGAAAGCCGCTCGCCTCGAGCACGCGTATTGCCAAGATCGCCTTTACCGGTGAGACGACGACGGGTCGCCTCATCATGCAATATGCCAGCCAGAACCTCATTCCGGTGACGTTGGAACTGGGCGGCAAATCGCCGAACATCTTCTTCTCCGATGTGACGGCCGAGGACGACGATTACCTCGACAAGGCCATCGAAGGCTTCGTGATGTTCGCCCTCAACCAGGGTGAGGTCTGCACTTGCCCCAGCCGCGCGCTGATCCAGGAATCGATCTACGACAAGTTCATGGATCGCGCGCTCAAGCGCGTTGCGGCGATCAAGCAGGGCAGCCCGTTGGACCCGGCGACGATGATCGGGGCTCAGGCCTCCAGCGAGCAGCTGGAAAAGATTCTGAGCTATATCGACATCGGCAAGCAGGAAGGCGCGGAGGTTCTGACAGGCGGCGAGCGTAATATCCTCTCCGGCGATCTCGAAGGAGGCTTCTATGTGAAGCCGACGGTCTTCCGCGGCCATAACCGGATGCGCATCTTCCAGGAGGAGATCTTCGGTCCGGTCGTTTCCGTGACGACGTTCAAGGACGAGGCCGAAGCTCTGTCTCTCGCCAACGATACCCTCTATGGCCTCGGCGCCGGTGTCTGGACGCGCAACGGCAATCGCGCCTACCGCTTTGGCCGTGCGATCCAGGCCGGACGCGTGTGGACCAACTGCTATCATGCCTACCCGGCACACGCGGCCTTCGGCGGGTACAAGCAATCGGGCATCGGGCGCGAAAACCACAGCATGATGCTCGATCACTACCAGCAGACCAAGAACCTCCTGGTAAGCTACAGCAACAAGCCGTTAGGCTTCTTCTGAGCTTGATCGATCTTCTGCCGGGGCGCTGCTCGCCCCGGCAGAAGTCAGCTAAGGGGAAGATTATGGCGGATGCCGATATCCTGCGCGTGACCGCGACGCCTGCTGCTCTGGAACTGATCGCGACCCTTCAGCGTGAGCATGGGCCCGTTCTCTTCCACCAGTCGGGCGGGTGCTGCGACGGCTCTTCCCCGATGTGTTATCCGCAAGGGGACTACCTGGTCGGAGAAAACGACGTCCTCCTCGGTGCGATCGGTGGCGCGCCATTCTACATGAGCGAATCCCAGTTCGAGTACTGGAAGCACACGCAGCTCATCATCGATCTCGTGCCGGGGCGTGGCGGCATGTTCTCTTTGGACAACGGGCGCGACGTTCGCTTCCTGACACGCTCGCGCCTGTTCTCGGACGAAGAATCGGAAATGTTGCAAAGACGGGAAAGCCAGCACTCCGAGAGCGCATCCTGATTCTTTAGCTCGCGCGGTTATGCGGCGCTCGATGCGTCGCTCTCCGATGCCGCATGGCTCGTGTTGCGTGCGGGCTCGGCACGCATGAGATGCGGCGTCGCGCGGCCCGCTGGGGATGAAGATTTCGCGGCGGTTGCCAGAAGATCGCTCTGGATGCTCGAAAGAAGATCGATCAGCCATTCTGAGCCGCTCTGGAGTCCATCGCGCACCGCCGATTTCGCGATGTCGATCTTCGCCGACACTTCGGTTGCATTGCGAGCCTGCAGGGCAATGAACCCCCGCTCGATGGATGAGAGTTCGTGAACGAGTTCCTCGCGCAAGGAACGTTGATCCTCCAGCATGATGAGGGGAGACGTCAGCATGCCGCGCAGGGCCGCCCATCGCAGGCCGAGAGCACTGACGGATTGCATTCCATCGGTGCCAGCGGGATTCTTGGTGTCAGCCACGGCGTTCTTCCTTTCGGTGGGCCTGATCGGCAGGCAAGGATTCGATGCTGCGATCACGCGAATTGCGGGGAGGGGCAGACGATGTTTCCACGCCATGCGGTCTGGCGCATGAGAATCAACATGCACAGCTAAGGTGATTGTTGTGGCGTGAATCGGGCAGCGCACCCCGCACGAGATGCCGTTCGCCAACAATCAGGGTTTTGGAGGGAGGGCCGAAGAGATCCCTCTTGAAGCTTCAGAGCGTCGGTGCTATCGCTGGGACAACATCAAGAGTTGAGCTGACGCTCAACGCCAACCTGCTGACCGAGCAAGGTGGCGCCCTCGAAAGAGGGGATGTGGCCGAACCGGCAACGAAACGGGAAATCGCCCACCGCGTCAGCTCTCCTCGGTTTGAAGGAAATGCATGATGCGAAGCGCTGGCCTGCCCGATCATCACCTCAACGCCGGACAGAACGATACCGTCATGTTCGTCGGGGTATTCATGTGGAGGAGCGGCTGCGCGAGGAGGACCCAAGCCTCATCGGTCTACGTGGTTGTGCACCGGTCAGCCGAAATCTGGACGCATGTTTATCGCGTTATCGACGACCCGCAACCCGGCCGCATCCTCGTGTTCCTGGAGCGCGCGCTTGCAGGTGACTGCGCGGCTGAGGCATGCGGGTGGGTTTTATCGAAGTTCGGAAACGCCGGAAAGAGCACTCCCGAACCCCGGATGGCAGCGTGAACGTTTCCCCGGAAGGGCGGCAAGGCCACTTCCGGGAAAGATTCGTTACTTCTTGCGAGCGGGGGCGCGCTTCTTGTTGACCGCTTCCTTGACCGACTTCGACGGCTTGAACTTCAGGCTCTTCGAAGCGGCGATCTTGACCGGCTCACCCGTGCGCGGGTTGCGGCCCTTGCGCGCCTTGCGCTCGACGAGCTTGAAGGAGCCGAAGCCGAAGATGGAGACTTCATGGCCCTTGCTGGCGGCTTCGGAGATCTTGGAGAACACGGTCTCGACGAGTTCCTTCGCAAAGGTCTTCGTCAGTTCGTATTCTTCGGACAGAAATTCAATGAGATCGTTCTTGTTCATGGGAAACCCGCAGTTAGCATTAGATCTCTAGCAAAAGATCTAATTTCGCAGTCAGGTCAAGCTCCCGGCGTGCGCTTCCACAGGGGATGCAACCGAGCGTGGCCTAAAGTCTGAGATTTCAAGGCCTAAAGAGGGATTCGGGGTTGCCTCCTGCCGCTGTCTCGGTCTTGCCGGGCGCTCAACCATGCGGTTCCGCACGGCGAGCCGCCTCTTCGAGATAGCCGATCACCTCGCTGTCCGAGAGCTGATGGAAGTCGAGATAAAACTGGCCGATTCCGAAAAAGCCCTCGGGTGTAAGCAGGCAGACGAAGTCGTCGACCAGGGCGCGGAGCATCGGGACTTTCTCCGGCGGAGCCACCGGGGTCGCGAGAACGAGGCGCTTGGGCTCCCGGCGTGCAAGGGCCTTCAAAGCGGCTTGCGCTGTCGTTCCCGTCGCGATTCCGTCATCGACCACGATGGCCGTTTTTCCTGTCACGGAGACGGGGGAGCGTTGCGAGAGATAAGTCTGCCGCCGCCGCTCGATCTCCTCCAATTCCCGCTGCGCGAGTTGCCCGATCGTCCTGCGGTCGAGACCGGCCAGCGCCATCACCTCGTCGTTGAACACGATGTCGGCACGCTCACCATCGACGACGGCGGCCGCCGCAAGTTCGGGTTGACTTGGAACGCCGATCTTGCGCACGAGCAACAAGTCGAGCGGCGCCTTCAACGCCTTCGCAATCTCGAAACCTACAGGTACGCCGCCGCGAGGAAGGGCGAGAACGACCGGGTCCGCCACATGCAACTGTGCGACCCTTTCCGCGAGAAGGCTGCCCGCGCTGGAACGATCATGGAATTCGTTCATGCCGAACACCTCTCTCACGTTTCTCTCCGTATCGATAAAGGACGCACCATGGCGTTATCCTTCAGCGGGCCGCCGTGGAAACAACGTGCGCACGAACCTCTTGTTCGTGCTTCCGAAGGCTTTCGCTGATCGTGATCGGATAAGGGTGAGCCGCCTCATCCAAAGCGAGAAACTCCGCACCGAGCGAGGATATGAATGTCGTGGCCTGCTTCCTCAGATCGGGGAGAGGGGAGGGTGGCGCCACGCGCCGCCCGTTCAGCATCACCGGATGAAGCAGAGGCGTTCCGGGTAACCGCTCGATATCCCTGGCGATGACGTCGCCATCCATAAGACCGTCGCGGAAGGTTCTGAAAACCTGCTTGCGGCCCGGCAGGGTGCGTTTTCCCGCAGAGAGCTTCATGCGGCCGGTGCCCGCATATTCGACCAGCTTGTAGGCAAGATCGAGAGCAGGCGCGTCCGAGGAAACGCTCATGTCGGTGCCGACGCCGAACGCGTCGATAGGCGCGCCTGCGGAGAGGATGTGCGCGATCTCTCTTTCATCCAAGCCGCCGCTTGCGAAAATCTGGATACGCTCCAACCCCGCCTCGTCGAGAATGCGGCGTGCTTCGATGGCAAGCTCTGCAAGATTTCCTGAGTCCAGCCGGACGCTACGGATTCTGCATTGCGGGCCAAGTGCCAGAGCCAGGGAAACGACGCGCCTGACCCCGTCGAGCGTGTCGTAAGTATCGACCAGGAGTGTCGTTTCAGGAAAGACGGAGGAAAATCCGCGAAAGGCTTCGCTCTCGTTCGAGCAGGCTTCGATGAAACTGTGCGCCATCGTCCCGACGACAGGAATGCCGTACTTCTTGCCTGCCGCAACATTCGATGTCGCCTCGACGCCGGCGATGTAGAACGCTCGTGCACCCTTGATGGCGGCATCGATCCCTTGCGCGCGTCGCCCTCCAAAATCGATTACGCGGCGACCGTTGGCCGCTTTGACGACACGCGCCGCCTTGGAGGCGAGAATTGTCTGAAGCCCGATCTGGTTGAGGACCAGCGTCTCGATCAGCTGTGCCTCTCCAATCGGCGCAATCACTTCGAGAAGAGGTTCGTTTGGAAAGATCGGCGTCCCCTCTGGAACGGCAAGGATGGTGCCGGTGAAGTGAAAGCTCTCCAGTCGATCCAAAAAGGCTTTTGGGAACAGGTTCAGCGTCGCAAGATAGGCGATGTCGTCCTTGCTGAAAGCGAGCGCTTCGATCTCGTCGAGGAGGCTGCCGATACCGCAGGCGAGCAGATAGTTGCGGCCCGGTGGAAGCTTGCGAAAGAACAGATCGAACGTTGCCGTTTCCGCCATGCCGAGCTCGACATAGGCGTGCAGCATCGTCAGTTCGTAGAGATCCGTGAAGAGGGCGTTGCTGGCATCCATGTTCAGTGAGCCCGCCCTCGTGTGAGACCTCTAAGGCGTGATCGCCACTTTCAGGACGCCGTCCCTCTGGTGCGAGAAAAGATCATAGGCCGCCTCGATGTCGTCGAGCTTGAAGCGGTGCGTTACCATCGGGCGCAGGTCGACACGGCCGGATTCGACGACACTGAGGAGACGCCTCATCCGCTCCTTTCCTCCTGGGCACAGGGACGTCACGATGGTGTGGTCGCCAAGGCCCGCGGCGAAGGCATCGAGCGGAATCTTGAGGTCACTTGAGTAGACGCCAAGGCTGGACAATGTGCCGCCCGGCCGCAGGACGCGCAGGGCCGCCTCGAATGTGTTCTGCGTGCCGAGCGCCTCGATGGCGACATCGACTCCGCGCCCGTCCGTCAAGCGCATGACCTCTTCGACGGGGTTGGCCTTCTTGAAATCGACCACATGGTCGGCCCCGAGTTTCTTTGAGATCGCAAGCCGTTCGGGCAGGCTGTCGACCGTGATGATCGTCGTTGCGCCACAAAGCTTGGCGCCAGCCGTCGCGCAAAGACCGATGGGACCCTGCGCGAAGATGGCAACCGTGTCGCCGATCCGGACTTTGCCCCGCTCGGCGGCGGAGAAGCCTGTCGACATGATGTCGGGGCACATCAGAACCTGTTCGTCGGTGAGCCCGTCCGGCACGGGAGCAAGGTTCACCATGGCGTCGGGAACGCGAACATATTCCGCCTGGCATCCGTCGATGGTGTTGCCGAACTTCCATCCGCCGATGGCTTTCCAGCCATGCTTGGTTCCCGCGCCGTCCTGTGACGAGCAGCCGCAAAGGCAGGCAGCGCTGTGACCGCTCGGCGTGATCGCACCCGCGATGACCCTTTGGCCCTCGCGAAAACCCTGTACGGAGGAGCCGAGCTTTTCGATGATGCCGACGGGCTCGTGCCCGATCGTGAGCCCGCGCGCGACGGGATATTCTCCCTTGAGGATGTGAATGTCCGTTCCGCAGATCGTAGTTGTGGTGATGCGCAGGAGAGCATCGAGGGGACCGATATCGGGGATCGGCTTCTCATCGAGAACGATGCGGCCCGGTTCGACGAAGATAGCGGCTTTCATTTTAGGCACGGGCATCTCCGATCTGATGGGGCATGGCGGCGTGCGCCTCGCGCGGTCCCGTCCCCGGAATGCCGATAGGCTCCCCTGGGGGAGCTTCGCCGGGCGATGACGGCGGGATGCCGAAAGGCTCTCCCGGAGCCGGCACGCCCGGTGGAGGGGCCTCCGGAGGGCTCACGGGCTCGGGCAGCGGCGTTGGGACCTCAGGGCGTGGTTCGGCAGGCGAGGGGGTATCGGCCATGGGCGTCTCTCGGGCTCTCGCATGATGCGCCAGCGGCGGCGTTGCTTCGCTGATCGCAGGGGAGAGTAGGGAGAACCTGCCGAATCGACATTGATTTCGCTCAATAGTTCATCTGCAGCCGCAAATTTGCGAAGTCCTGCGCACCTACCGAGCGGAGACCCAGCTCCGGGTTCGGCGGCCATTTGCAGGCGCTCTCGTGTGAGTGCGAAGTGGGCTGCGCACATGACAAATCGCTAGAAATGACTTGACGTGAAATTACAATTTCGAAAGAGAATAACCTTTATAAGTTGTTCTCGGCCGTCTCTTTCTGATTCAGGCTTGAGATACCTTCGTAATTCTTGAAAAAATACAGCGTGCCCGCAATGATTGCCCGTGTGGATGGAATATTTGAGTTTTGCGCAGTTCTTGTTGCCTTGATCCGTGTGGAGCAGCAGCGTAATACTCCTCTTCCCGAGCGGATAGACATCTCCCAAGACGGCTTGCTGTTTTCCATGCCGTCAGCCGATTGGATGGAAGTCGTGGCAACGCCCGCTCCCGCACCGGCGAAAGGCGCCAAGACAGCGGGCAAGAAGCAGGCGACCAAGCTGCGCGCCCGTGATGTCGAGAGTCCGCAGAAGACCTTGCGCACATATCTCGCCGTCTTCGCGAACTCTCCAGCGACGGCCCAGCTCAGCCGTAAGCAGCCCCTTCAGGTCCTGTTGCAGGGTCGCGGCGATGCCGCGTTTCAGGGAACCCTGCCCTTGACGCAAATCGACCTGCCGCAACTGGCCGCATCGAATGTCGCCGGACTCATATCGGCGGCTTGCCGGAAGGCGGGGCGTGAGGAGCTTGCCACGTTGCTCGGCGCGTCGATCCAGGTCAAGCCCGCAAGCGCTTTCGGCCCGTTCTACCTGGATCGTACGGTTATGTCCGGCAGTGCTGTTGTGCTTGAGGGTTGGATTGCGAACCTTTCGGAGCGCGCCATCCATCTCGTGTCGGGAGATCTGCGATCCTGTGTCTTTCGCTCATCGATTGCGATTAAGCCGCGCCGTGATGTGCACGAACATCTTCGCAAAGCTGACGCACTGACTGCGGCGTCGAACGAGCATGGTTTTTTTGCGGTGGCACCTGTTGCCGATGAAGAGAGCGCAAGGGAAATATACTTCCTCGAGATCTCAGGAAACGGGGCTACAGCCACGTTCTACGGGCCGGTTCAAACCAATTTCGAGCGGAATGAAACCGAAGCCCTGAATATGGTCCGCAACAATGCCGGCGATATTCAGGCTTTGCCCAAGGAGGATATCGACCGCTTTTATCGGCCTGTTCTTTCCGTGCCGAAGGCTGCGGCTCAGGCAAGGAAGTTCCATTTCGGTCCGGCTCTGCCGAGTGATGGGCGGCGTCTCGCATCCATCATCATCCCGTTCTACGGCGATGCATTCTTTCTCAATTGTGTCCATCACCTGCAGCGCGTTCTGGATGACAGTTTCGAGCTTGTGATCGTCGTAGACGATCCCCGGATCTGGCCCGAGATTTACACTGGACTGACGAGCCGCAGCACGTCCATCACGATCCCGACGACACTGCTGCAGAATGTCGAGAATTACGGCTATGGGCGAGCCAACAATCTTGGCTTCATGGCGGCTTCCGGCGATGTTCTTTTCCTGATGAACTCGGACATCATGGTCATGGATGCTGCGCCTCTAAAACGCGCGGCCGAAACCATTCGGGAGAGGGCATCGAATGGCGAGCCCGAGGTGGTTGTCGGGTTTTCACTTCTCTACGAGGACGACACCATCCAACACATGGGGATGTCGTTCCCGAAATCCTCTCTCGTCGGAAATCTGCACCTCGCCGACCACCCCATGAAAGGACTGCCGTTTTCTCTCTACGATGGGGATCTCGTGCGACAAGTTCCCGCCGTCACGGCGGCGTTGCTGGGAATTTCCTCGCCTCTTTTCGGAAAACTGGGCGGTTTTGATACCGTCTATGAGCGTGGCGACTTCGAAGATGCCGATCTCTGTTTGCGTGCGGCAGCCATGGGCGCCGATATCGAGCTTCATGTCAGCGCCGGCCTTTATCACCTTGAGCGGCAGTCCATTCCGAACATGGGAAGCCAGGACTTGCGCGGCATGGTGACATACATGAACTGCGTCGAGTTCAACGAGCGGTGGGCGAACCGTCTTGCCGAAACGGCGGGGAGCGGCAGGCAGCGGCGTGTTCATCGTATCGTGCCGGCACAGCAAAAAGCCCGCCGAGGGGCAGCTCTCGGCAGCAAGGTCAAGGCGAAGGGGT
Organism: Microvirga flavescens; assembly: GCF_003290125.1. GTDB lineage: Bacteria > Pseudomonadota > Alphaproteobacteria > Rhizobiales > Beijerinckiaceae > Microvirga > Microvirga flavescens. Next base: position 46,259 of record NZ_QMKH01000001.1, on the reverse strand, counting down.
GATCCCCCTTTTCCTTCTGGCAGTTTTCTGAATTAGGAATTTTCAAATGCGAATGATTGTTCTCGCACACGGACATCCTGAGCTTGGAGCCGGCGGTGCGGAGCGCGCCGCTTATTCGCTCTTCCAAAGGATGAAGCAGGATCCCGCAATTGAGCAGGTGGTCTTCGTAGCGCGCGCGGAGCACAGCGCGATAGGGCACAGCGCCTATTTCGGAAGCTTCCGCGGACGGCGTGATGAGATCCTGATTTCTCCGCCGCCGGTGGATGGCTTTACGTTCCAGAGCTTGAGCTATGATGTGTTGAAGCAGCTTGTGACGGAGCTTATCGACACCATCAAGCCGGACGTCGTTCATATCCATCATTTCGTGTTTTGGGGCATCGAGATTTTCGAGCTGTTCAGGAAGGCGGGCGTGCGTGTCGTGTTCACCTTCCACGAATACGCTGCGATCTGCACGAATTTCGGCCAGATGATAAAAGTGGACGGGCGTCTGTGCTATGCCGCCTCGCCCGCCGAATGCGGCCTGTGTTTCCCGACGGTGTCGGCAGGAAAGTTCTTCGTTCGCAATACGATCCTTAAATCGTTTCTCGACAACGTCGATCGGTTCGTTTCACCGAGCGAATTCCTCAAGAGGCGTTATGTGGAATGGGGGATACCGGGGGAGCGCATTGACGTCATCGAGAACCTGCTGGACGAGCAGGTGATGCGCCGTGGCCATGACCGGATGGCGAGTGTCTCGCAAGGGCTGCTCGACGATATCGACGATTCCGAGAAGACTCTCGTTTTTGGATATTTCGGTCAGATCAATCCGTTCAAGGGAATCGACATCCTGCTTCAGGCCGCTTCGATGCTGCCCGAAGAGCTTCTCTCTCGGATCGAGATCCGCATTCACGGCGAAAACAAGCACTTCACAGAAACGGAATTTGGAAAGCGTGTCGACGAACTCCTGGTGGAGATGAAGGGCGTCGTCAGGCAGATGGGCAGCTATCGCAATGAGGATGTCAGCGATCTCATGTCCGCTTGCGATTGGATCGTCGTCCCCTCGATCTGGTGGGAAAATTCGCCCGTCGTCATCCAGGAGGCACGGATGGCGGGGCGCCCTCTGATTTGCTCCAACATCGGCGGCATGGCTGAGAAGATCGATAAGGAAGTCGATCTCCTCTTTCCCGCTCGGAGCCCGGGGGCTCTGGCTGAATTAATCCGCAAGCTTGTGAGCCGCAGTATCCGCCCCGCGCAGTCTCGCCTTGACGCTCTCGCGTTGGCTCGCGCAAAGGCTGACGAAGAGCATTTTTCGCATCACCGGACGATCTACGAAGATCGTTCCCACAAGATGTGAGCCAACACATTCACCGAGAGAACGATGAGGCAACTTACATGCTTGAGGAACGGCTTTGCTTTCCCGGAGTGAGCATGCTCGTTGACACAACAGATAGAAGCTCCACGTGAAAAAGACGATAGCAATCCTTGTCTTGGCGAATGCGCAGGTCGGTTCACTGCGTAAGTTCGCGCGTGAATTTGATCCTGAGCGGTACAGATTCTATGTGCACCTGGATGCGCGTCGCGACATGGCGGCGTATCTGGGTGATGAGCCTATGCCGGAGCACGTTCGCTTCGTGGAGAACAGGCTCCCGATTTTCTGGGGCGGTTTCAACATGATCCGGGCAACTGAGATCCTGGCGAACGAGGCTCTGAAGGATGAGGCTCACTTCGCCTTTTCACTCGTGTCCGACGACAGTTTCCCGCTACTTGCAGACCGTAAGCTCTACGAAGCGATTTCTACGCAGCCTCTTCGGATAGATACATGGGCTATCGGGCCCGAGCACGCGCATTACCCGCGGTATTCGCGGTTTTTCGATTTCGACTGCGCGCATGGTTCTCCGCGCTACCTTGCGGTGGAGGAGCGTTATATTCAATTATCGGACTTCGACCGGTATGAAAGGCTTCGGCGTCTCATGGAACGGGGAAAGAGCCAGCTTTCGATTTATGCCGGTAGCCAATGGTGGACTTTGCCGCGGGATATCCTGCAGGAATGTCTGGCATGCTTGCATGACGATGCGAATTTGCGAGAGTCGTTTGAGTTTTCGGCCATCCCGGACGAGATCGTTTTTCAAACGTTGACACGCCGGCTTGTTGAGGCGGACCGTGCGATCCCCGGGACGGGGATGGTTTACGATTTTGCCAGAGATCCAAAGCCATTTGTCTTTTCGCGGATCGACGAACTGAAGCCCGATCTTATCAATGGCAGGTTGTTCATCCGTAAAGTGGTGCCGGATGACGCTTTTCTCAGCGCAATTCTAGAGTTGAATCAATGAAGCATAATCCCATCGAGTTCCTGAGAGAGCGCTTTGGTACGGATCGCCGCTATCGCTATATGCCGAATGGCGGGAACCTCGGGGATAACCTGATCGCCGCCGGCACCGTTCAAAGCCTCGATCGAAGCGGCCTGAACTGGGAGTTCATGCACGGCGGCAGGGAGACGGTCTCTGAGAAGGACGTTCTCATCTACGGCGGAGGGGGCAGCTTCGTCGATCTCTATCAAGGAGGGATCGATTGCCTTCGGTTTCTGCTCAGCCTCGGTCAGCCGGTCGTGGTCCTGCCGCAAACGGTGCGTGGGCATGAAGAATTCTGGCGCTCCTGCCCAAATATCACTCTCTTCTGCCGCGATCAGAAGTCGTTTGATTATGCCTCGAGCTTCTCTCAGGTCGATGTGCTTGCTGCGGACGACATGGCGCTCTCCCTGGATCTCTCCGACCCGTTGCTTGCCGGCATTCTTGAATACCACGCGAAAATTCGCGCGCGGAATCCTGGCGCGAGGCGAGTACTCAACGCTTTTCGGGGCGATACGGAACGCTCTTCATCTGCTGCGAGTGCCTCGGATTCCATCGATCTGTCCGAACTCGTCCATCCAAGAATAAGCGAGAAAACCGATATTTATGCGAACGCGGTTTTGTTTCTCATGAGCGTTGCGGGGTTCGATCTGGTTCGCACCGATCGCCTTCATGTAAGTGTCGCAGCCAGTCTTGTTGGAATTGATGTCGAGTTGTTCGACAATAATTATGGAAAAAATAGCGATATTTTCAGATTTTCATTAAGAGAGAAATTCTCTAGTATGCAATTAATGGGTTTAGAAAAAGTGAATTTATAGGTTTTAGCTAGTAAGCGAAAATTATCTCTTCACTTTGGTTCTAGAATTATTCAATCATCATTGAGTGCTAAGGTTTTTTACTCTTAGAGTAACTTCTGAATGCAGTGTATTTGGCTTTTTGCTCCGCAAGCAGATTTCCTGGTTAGTCCGATAGGAAACATGGTCGCTATTTTGCGATCAATTAACACAAGCCTCCCTCGATCATGGTGCTTGAGGGGAGCGCTGTTCAAAAAAGTTTCCTTGGGTCAGCAGAATAGACTTGAAATAGAATTCTGTTGCGTGTTACCCGAGACGCACGTGTAATGTTAGTCTATTCACGCGAATGGGGCGGTAGGCCCCTTGGGGGTAAAATCTATGGCAACTGTTGCTGGTGCATTTTTTGAAAATAAGGCCTCTTCTGAGGCGCTTACACACATTTTGAAGAACATTCCCGGTGGTTCGAAGAACGCGAATCTCGTCGTAAATGATGCGAGCGCCAAGGCTTCCGCCCAGATCGTCAAGGGCACGAAGGCCTCCGACCTCGTGATCCTCGGCGCCAACGATAAGCTGGCGAAGATCACGGGCGCCGCTAAGGGCTACGACATCGTTCAGACCGCCAAGAGCATCGACATCGCGGGCACGGGTTTCCGTGGCGTCCTCGTGACCGGAAGCGCGAATGCGACCGTCAAGGGCAGCGCCCTTGCCGACAGCATCGTCGGCAATGCCGGCAAGAACACGATCAAGGCCGGCCTCGGCAACGACGTGGTTTCGGGCGGTGACGGCAACGATTCGCTGTTCGGCGATGCCGGCAACGACAAGCTGTTCGGCGATGCCGGCGACGACAAGATCTATGGCGGCGAAGGCAATGACTATGTCAGCGGCGGCGCAGGCAACGACTCGCTGTTCGGCGATGCTGGTAACGACCAGATCTACGGCGGCGAAGGCAACGACAAGCTCTACGGCGGCATCGGCAATGACAGCCTCTATGGCGATGCCGGCAACGATCAGCTCGACGGCATGGTCGGCAATGACAAGCTGTTCGGCGGCGCTGGCGACGACAAGCTCCTCGGCGGCGTTGGCAACGACACGCTGACCGGCGGCGTAGGCTCCGACTACCTCAAGGGTGGCGCTGGCCGCGACAAGTTCGTGATGGAAAAGGGCAATGCCGGCGATATCGACACCATCGCCGACTTCAGCGCCAAGGATAAGGACGTCATCGACCTTTCCGGTACTGCTGCTCACAACACGAAGTTCGCGGGTCTTGATCTCGCCAGCGACGGCAAGGGCAACACCATCGTGACGGTCAAGGAAGACGGCACGACCTTCAAGCTCCTCGGCTTCAACCCGAACGAGGTGAAAGCTTCGTTCTTCCACTTCTGAGGCCGATGTCCGGTAACGGATCAAAGAGGCTGCCTCCCCTGCCTAGCGGCGAGGAGGCAGCCTCTTCTCTTTTTCTCGTCCCGCATTCGGACGATTTGGCTTACCTTTGGTGGTCGGCCCCGAACATGCCGTCGGTCGCCAGCCTTTCCGTCGACGGACGATCCTTCGACGTCCTCGAGCGCAAGAAGCTTTTCCAGCCCGGCAATACGATCGAAGTCCTTCTTGTCGAGGGACGTGGATTGCGCGATGGGGCTGTGTGCGACGTCGCCTTCCACGCACCTGCGGATGAGACGGGGCTCGCTAACGTACCCGTGCGTCTTGCGGAATGGGATCATCCCAACACGCGCCGCGTTCTCAAATTCATCGCAGGCCGCTTTATCCGTGAGGACGACCCTCCGCGTGTCCTTGAACGTTACCTCTCCTTCATCAGCGCCTGGCAGGCTCCAAGCCGGATCATCGCGAATTTCCCCGAGGGACTGATCGTCGAGGTCGATACGCCTGACGGAGATGATGTGCGCGATGGCTATGTCGTCTCAATGCAGGGGCTGCTGAACGCCTCTCCGGTCTTTCTCTGTTCGCACTCTGGGCGCTGCCGTTTTTGGCTGCCCGAAATGCACCCGGCGCATATTTATCTCGACATCGGCGGGAACCTCGTCCGAACGGTTCTTTCCGCGCCGCAGGAGGTGCCAGCCACGGGCGCGCGCCTGCAATCTTCGGCCGATGATCCACTTTTCCTCGATGCGCTCGACCGGCTTGGAATGGGGGCGTCACCATCTTTTGCGGAATTGGCTGGTGGGCTTTGCAGAAAGACGGCTGAATTGGTCTCCGGCGACGACGTTCATCGCGTTCGCGGTTGCGTCCGCCTGCCAAATGACGGCATCGCGTTCTTCGTGGACCTGCCCGGTCCTGTTCTGAGCGATCCTCAATTCGAGATTCGGGCCTTCGGAAACGAGGGACATGCAGACATTGCGGTGACGGCCTGTGAGACCGAGTCGCTTGGCGATGGCGCAACGCGTACTCAGTTTATCATCGAAGCAACCGACCTTATCCTGAACGGCTGCTATCACCTGAGCTGGAACCACAGTGGTGAACGCTACTCCGCCTGGGTTCGGGAGACCGAAGCCACGGAACGCTCCGCTGAAAACCTTGCTCGCGAGTTTTATCCCGTCACTTTCGTCGATCAGGGACTCTTCACGCGCGTTCTGCATCCTATTGCCGCCGCACCTGTCGTTCCTGCAATTGCGAGCCTCGTTCACAAGGCAGAGTTCGGCGAGAGCATCGAGCCACAGGTGGAGATCCTCGTTTTCGCCCAGCGTGATATTGAGGCCCTTCACCGAACGATGATCGGGTTGTCGCTGACGCTCGGCAATGTGACCTGTGAAATCACGATTTGTTGCTTCGACAGAAGTCTCGTCGCGCCGCTGACGGAGCATGCGCGGTCCTGGGCGACACTCTTCGGCATTTCCCTTCGGCTCGCCTGTTTCGGCTCCGGCGTGTCGGAGGCGCTCGCGGCTCAATACTCGTTCGGCCGGCAGCTTCCGCGGGTGCTGTGCCGGGCGGGGACTGTCCCGCGTCAGAGCGGTTGGCTTTCATCGGCTCTCGTGCGCGCCAGAAAAGGGCGCACCGGCCTCCTTTTGGGGTGGAGCGCATCACAGGATGTGAACGAGGCGGAAACGGTCGAGCAGCTGTTCGAGAAATTTCATCCTCTCCAGATGGAGGGGATTGACCATTTCGCTCTCGGTGCAGCGCTTGTCACGACACGCCTGGACGCCGCTATCGCCGAGGCGATCAAGGTGTTCACCCTTGAAGCCTACATCCTCGCGCTGGCCCTTCGAGCCGACGGGCAGGGTGAGGTCGTCTTCTCAACGGAGATGGGCTTCGGGAACTGTGGCTCAGAAGACCAACATGACCGTTTCGAAGAGATCGTTGATTTATATGGCTTGCAAAAGCTGTATGAATCCGTTTCATCTTCAAAGCATAAGCTCATCAGGATGCGCCGGCGTGCCGGGGCCTGATCACGTACAAGTTTCCAAGATTTTTTTGCTGAATTGACCGATGAACAACAAAGATCATCAAGCTTATACAGACGGCGACGTTAGGGCAGCTCTGAGAGCGTGCCGTCAGCATTTCGTGTTGGCTGCCGTTTTTGACACGCTGGTCAACATGCTGCTCCTCGCCTATCCGGTCTTCCTCTATCAGATCTATGACCGCGTCATTCCAGGCAAGAGCTGGGAGACGCTCGTCGCCTTGTTCATCGGTCTTCTTCTGGCCGTTGGCACCAAGGCGGTCTTCCAATGGGTGCGCGGCATTCTTCTTGTCCGGGCCTCTGCAAGAATTGAGCGGCGCCTCTCCGATCGTCTCTTCCGAATCGCCGTTCGCCGCTCCGCGAGCGGGCATGGCGCCGCAAATGCGCAATTGCTGCGCGACCTCGATAGCTTCCGGCAGTTTGCAACGGGCAAGGGCGCTCTAGCTGCCTTGGACGTTCCGTGGGGCTTTCTCTTCCTCGGCATCATCATCGTGGTCGATCCCGCGATTGGCGTTGTGGCTACGATCTGCATGGTCATTTCCGCAATCGCAACCTTCGCCAATACGGCGATGACCAAGCGCGCGCTCGTCAACGCGAACGTCGTGGGCAATTCCTCGCAGTACTTCGGGGATTCGGTGACGCGCGCGGCAGAGGCCGTCGTCGGACTCGGTATGCTGAATGCGGTGATCGCGCGCTGGCGTCGCGAGCGCGACAAGGCCATTCACGAGCAGCTCATCGCGAGCGGGCGCGGCGTGGTCTTCTCATCGTTCCTCGGCTCTGCCCGCATTCTGATGCAGGGCGCGATCATGGCGACGGGCGCGGTGCAGGTCATCAACGGGCATATCCCGGCGGGCCTCGTCTTCGCGGCAATCCTGATCTTCCAGTTCGCCATGAAGCCGGTCGACCAGTTCGTCGCGGCCTGGGACGACTACCCGCCGATCCGCGAGTCGATGCGCCGCATCGATGCCGTGCTCAGCAAGGTGCAGGAGCCCGAGATCAATCTGCACCTGCCCAAACCCCTCGGAATGATCACTGTGCGTGATCTCGTCTATGTTCCGCCGGGAGCGGACAAGCCCGTTTTGCGCCGCATCGGGTTTAATCTCGAACCGGGCCATACCCTTGGGCTCATCGGCTTGAACGGTTCGGGCAAAACGACGCTTGCCCGTGTTCTTACGGGTAGCCTGCGTCCGAGCAGCGGCGCGGTTCGTGTCGATGGTGCCGAACTGCAGCAATGGGGCGATGATCGGCTCGGTGAATTCATCGGGTATCTTCCCCAGAACGTCAGTCTGCTTCCTGGAACCGTCGCCGATAACATCGGCCGTTTCGGGCGCTTCTCCGATGAAGAAATCGTTGAGGCCGCGAAAAAGGCTCGGGTGCACGATCTCGTCCTTCGTCTCCCGAAGGGCTACGAGACCGTGCTCGATGAAAACATGACCTTCTCGGGCGGACAACGTCAGTTGATTGCGCTGGCACGGGCCATCATTGGAAAACCGAGCTTCGTCGTTCTCGACGAGCCGAATTCCAATCTCGATGGTCCCGGCGAGGAAGCGCTGGTCTCTTGCGTGCAGGCTCTGAAGGAAGATGGATGCACGGTCATTCTCATCACGCACCGTCCAAACCTGGTGCACCATCTCGACCATGCTGCCGTATTGCGCGAAGGCGAACTCGTCAGCTTCGGAAGCACGACGGAAGTGTTTCAACAACTCGGTCGACCTACCGTCGTCAAGCAAGTGAGCCAGGCCAATGGCTAAGTCCACATCCCTGCTCAGCGAAGCCATGAGCTCCTATTCTGATTCAGCCATCGGCCCCGCTGTCGTCGGCGGCGCGGCGGCTCTTGCTCTTCTGCTTGCGGTGGCCGGATGGTCGTCCGTCATGTCGGTCGCGAGCGCTGCAATTACTTCGGGCCGGGTGACCGTCGAGGGCAATCGAAAGGCCATCCAGCATCGCGAGGGCGGCTCCATCGGAACGGTCTTCGTGCGCGAAGGGCAGCTTGTCGAAAAGGGCCAGAAGCTTTTGCAGCTCGACCTGGCCGACGCCAAGGCTGAGGCTGACGTTCTGTCCTCCGGCCGTGATGCCGCGCTGTTTCGCACAGCACGCTTGCAGGCCGAACGCGCGGAGGCGACCCAGATCGCCATTCCCCAGCAGCTGCTGGAACGCCGGAACGAGCCGCAGATTCAGATGATGCAGCAGCAGGAGACGGCGCTCCTGAACGCGCGTTTGTCCGCCTATCTCGGGCAGATCAGTCTTCTCAAACAGCAGATCGAGGGGAGCCGCCGCCAGATTGCGGGAATTCATGGCCGTGTGAAGGCTGCGCAGATTCAACTCGATAGCGTCGACGACGAACTCGCATCATTGCGTCCTTTGCAGGAAAGAGGCCTGATCGCTCGGCCGCGGACCCTCGCGCTTGAGCGGACCGCTGCGGCGCTTCATGGCGATATCGAAGCCCTCAATGGTCTTATCTCAGCCGAGAACGACAAGATCAGTGCCGCTGAGATTCAGATTACGCAATTGACCAAGGAGCGCCTCGAAGGCATCGCCAAGGAAGGTGCGGAGAACGACGCGCGCCTTGCCGAGATCGAGCCGCGTCTGGTCTGGGCCTTGAGGCGGATCGAGCAGAGCATTATCGTCGCTCCCGAGGCGGGCTATGTCTACGGCCTGGCGGTGTTCGGCCCCGGTGCTGCGCTCACCCCTGGCCAGACGGCGCTCGAAATCGTACCTGCGAACGACCAGATGGTCGTTTCAGTCGACATCGAGCCAACGGACATCAAGCGCGTTCAACCAGGCCAGAGCGCAAGCATCCACTTTCTGCCTTATCGCCAGCGTTATCAAAAGGCGATTACCGGAAAGCTTGAGAAGGTCTCTGCCGATCTGTTCGAAGAGAAGGGCACCAACAAGACCTTCTACAAAGGTGTGATCCGCGTCCAGCAGAAGGACCTGGATGCCAATGGCGTTACCTTGACGCCGGGCATGCCGGCTCAGGTGACGATCGAAACCGGCAAGCGCACGATCCTGGCTTATTTCCTCGATCCCGTTTTCAAGATTTACGATTTCGCTCTTAAGGAACAATAGGAGACACCATGTCCAACGGACGCACAGGACAGAACGCGGACAGCGCAAGCGGCCGCGCGATCAATCTGGAAGGGGACAGCCCCGAGCTCGTTGCCTTCGCTCTTCTGCGCAACCTCGCTCAGATCGAGCAGGGAACGGGCGTCGTGTTCGACCGCGCCTGGCTTTTGAACGCCTATGCCGATTGCCTGAAGGTTGTGAAGGGTGAGAAGGTGGAAGTGTCTTCCCCCGCAAAGGCCGACAAGGCGCGCGCTACAAAGCGGTGATGGATCACGATGGTTCGGGAGCGCGCAATTTGCGCTCCTGATGCAATCCGCTCAAAGGGACGCTCGTGCGTCCCTTTTTATTTCAGGCCAGAAGATCCGCTATGAGTTTCTCATAAGCTGGCAGGGCGACGGTCTTGAAATCGAACTGTGAGACGGCTGTCTGGCGAGCGTTCTTCGAGAGGCGTTGACGCAAATTTTGGTCATCAACGACAAGCGCGAGTTTTTCCGCGAGGGCTTGATGGTCGAAGAAATCCGCCAGTAAGCCGTTCTCCCCGTCGCGGATGACCTCCTCCACCGGCTCGGTGGCGGACGCGACGATGGCGCAGCCGCAGGCCATCGCGTCGATGAGCGACCAGGACAATACGAACGGGTAAGTCAGGTAGACGTGAGCGGATGAGCGCCGGAAAAGATTGATGAGCTCCGGATAAGGCAAGGTCCCGAAGAAGTGGACGCGCTCAGTGTCGATGTCGTCGCCGACTTCCTTCAGCATTCTCTGCTTCCAGGTTCCACCCTCCGGCGGATTCCTGCCGTAGCTCGGCGGCTCCTTGCCGACGATGGCGACATGCGCATCGGGTAGAATTTCGAGCAGCCTTGGAAGCGCGCGCATGAATGTGTGAAAGCCCCGATAAGGCTCCAGCGATCGTGCGACATAAGTGATGAGCGGTTGGCCCTCCCGAAGCGTCGCGCCGGAAGGAAGCACGACTGGAGAAGGTGCTGCAGGCGCCGCCACTGACGTATCGATCCCTTCGTGGATCACCGTGATCCGGCCTGCGAGGGCAGGGGGAAAGGTTCCGGCTTGCCAGCGAGTAGGCGAGACAAGCGCGTCCGAGACGGCCGCCGCCTGCCACGAGGGCAGATTGCGCAGGGAGACGTAATTCAGATCCGACGGTGGGGCCGGAAACTCCGGGTCGAACTCAAGCTCGCTCCCGCTGTTGCGGTAGCCGTATTCGAGATAGGAGACGAGCTTCGATTCCGGAAACACATCCCGCAAGAACAGGGCCTCTCCCCAGCCGGGATGCACGAAGCAGAGATCCGGCGTGAAGCCCCTTTCCTTCAGCTCCATCAACTGCCATCGCACCGCGTCGCCACGCCTGACCTGCTCGGAGAAGAACGTCAGGGGCGGAAACAGGTCGGCGTTCGGGTCGGGGCGCGAGCTGTAGCCGACATACTCGACATTGCCGAGTTCGAAGCCGAACGGGGTTCCCTGCCCGAGGGCGACGACCTTGAAATTGTCCCGCAGGCTCAGCTCCTCCGCGAGCAGCTTGTATTGTCCCGGGAAATTCTGGTGCAGGAAAAGAACGTTCGGCATCACCACGTCTCAAGAAAACGACTGCAAAGCCCGCCAAACCAGAAGCGCATGCGGCTTGCGGGGGAGAAATTCACGTTTTGATCTAACAGTGCAAAGCGGTCTTGTTCAATGGCGGTGATGCACTGATCGTTTTTGACCGGGATCAAGGCGCCCTTGCTAAAGAAATCCTAGTGAAATGCGAGCCATGCGGTGGCGGCAGGAGAGGATTGAGCGGCTCGACGAGGCAGCGTTCCGAAAAATGCGTAACCAGTGGGTGCAGGTCAGATCCCTGTCCGGTCGGTCCGAACGAGGCGCCGTTGCCTATAAATGATAGGACGCTTGGAGAAAATCGATGCACAGTGACCGTATCCGCCGCACATCGTTGCGTGACAAGGTGGTTTCACCCGAGGAAGCGGCGCGTCTCATCAAGGATGGCATGATCATCGGCATGAGCGGGTTCACCCGTGCCGGCGATGCGAAGGCCGTTCCGCTGGCTCTCGCGGAGCGGGCGGCAAACGAGCCCCTGAAGATTACGCTGATGACCGGGGCCTCCCTCGGGAGCGATGTCGACAAGACGCTGACGCAGGCCGGCGTTCTGGCCCGGCGTCTTCCCTTCCAGGGCGACCCGACCCTTCGCGCTGCCATCAACCGCGGCGAGGTGATGTTCATCGATCAGCACCTTTCCGAAACGGTCGAACTGCTCCGCTCCGGGCAGATGGGGCCCATCGACTTCGCTATCGTTGAGGCGGCGGCGATCACGGAGGATGGCGGTCTCGTCCCGACGACCTCCATCGGAAACTCGGCGACGTTCGCAATCCTCGCCGAGAAGGTCATCGTCGAAATCAATCTCGCGCAGCCTCTCGAACTCGAAGGGCTGCACGATATCTATATTCCCACGCGGCGTCCGTATCGCCAGCCCATTCCCGTCATTGCGCCCGAGAGCCGCGCCGGATTGCCCTTCATCCCGCTGGACCCGGCGAAGATCGCGGCCATCGTCGTCACGCAAAAAGCCGACAGCGTCTCCCTGATCGAGCCGCCGGATGCGGAGACCTCCGCCATCGCCGGGCATCTCATCGAATTCTTTCAACATGAGGTGCGCAAAGGGCGGCTCGACACGACGCTCGCTCCCTTGCAGGCCGGCATCGGCACCATTGCGAACGCGGTTCTGCACGGCCTCATCGACAGCCCGTTTCATGACCTGAAGATGTATAGCGAGGTGCTGCAGGACAGCACGTTCGAGCTGTTCGATTCAGGAAAGCTGGTCTTTGCCTCCGGTTCCTCAATCACGCTGGGGCCGAACTACCACGACCGCGTCATTCAGCATATCGGGCGCTACAAGGACCGGATGATCCTGCGTCCGCAGGAGATCAGCAACCATCCGGAGGTCATCCGCCGGCTCGGCGTGATCGGCATCAACACCGCGCTGGAATGCGACATCTATGGCAACGTGAACTCCACGCACGCACATGATGAACGGCATCGGCGGTTCCGGCGATTTCGCGCGCAACGCCTATCTCGGTATCTTCGTCACGAAGTCGCTCGCCAAGGATGGAGCGTTGTCCCGCATCGTGCCGATGGTCACGCATGTGGATCACAACGAGCACGATGTCGATGTGATCGTCACCGAGAACGGGCTTGCCGATCTTCGAGGCCTTGCGCCGCGCGAACGAGCGCCGTTGATCATTCGCAATTGTGTACACCCGGCCTATCGGGAGCTGGCGGCGGATTACTTCAAGCGCGCGGCGCAGCGCGGTGGGCACACGCCCCATATTCTGGAAGAGGCGTTCTCCTGGCACACCCGCGCGCAGCAGGGCGGAACGATGCTTCCTGCGAAGTGAGGTTACGAGCGTTCGCCGCCGCCGTAGCGTGCTTCGGAATTGGTCGTTATCTAATTGCTCCTCAAGCGATCAGGGTGCTCTCTTTCCGGAGAGGTAAATGCGTTGCGGCTTCATCAGCGCGAGGTGGCCTTCGCTGTCACGCAACATAGTGTGGATGTAGAAATAGGTTTCTTCATCATCGGTTGCCTCCATGACGGGGGACGGTGCTGAGACGATAAGGAGATCGCCGCATTTTCCAATCCAGTCGACATGGCGATGGCCATGCATGACGAGCGCCTTTCCCGAAAAGCGCCGTAAGTGGCGAACGAACCAGCTGCCGTTGATGAGGGCCGTTCCGATGCGCTCGGAGAGCGCTTTCACGGGTCTTGGATATTCGACCAGATGGTGATGAAGAGCGATGATCCATGCCGCGTGGGGGTATCGCGACATCGCAGCTTCCATCGCGTGGATCTGTTCTATCGAGACGAGGCCAAGAGCATTTGTGAAGGAGAAATGGGTCTCTGCGTTCGAGTTCAGAACGATGACGCCAAGACCGTCTTCCGTTTCCGGTGGCTGGACCATCGGAAAGACGGACGCCCACAGTTCCGAAAGAGGCCATGACAAGCGAAAGGACCCCTGATCGGCAAAGGTCTTCATGTCATTGCGATATGACGAGAGAGCTTTGTTCAAGGTGCCGCCGAAGTCGCCCGTTTCTTTGTCGGCAATCTGCACGCGCGCACCTTGCAGTGCACCCAAGGCTGAGATCGTACGCAATTGTCGCAGCCGCTTGTTGGGGCTCGTCGGCAGGTCGAGCCGCGCCGGGTTTGCTCGGTCGACGACGTTGACGTCGTGGTTTCCGGGGAGAGCCAGCACACGCTCCGCCAGATGCGGATAAGGCGTGAGCGCGTCGAAGAACTCGCTCCATTCCGCCGAGCGGCCGGCATCGGTCAAGTCTCCCGTGATGAGAATGATGTCGAGTGGGCTTTGCGCGTGGATTCGATCCAGTGTCGCGAAGACCTGTTTGAGTCTGTGATTGCCGCTGGGACCGGACCGCCCGCTCTCGATCCGGAATCCGAAGCGCTCGCCGACGGTGTGAATGTCCGACAGGTGAACGACGCGCCATGTCCGGCCGGTTGCGGGCTCAGGATGAAACGCATCGAGATCATGCGGCTGATCCATCAAGGCATCGGCGAGGCCCCAAATCAGGGCCGCCGCGGCAAGATAACCTGCGATGAGAACGATGCTATTCGCCAGTGCGGCAAGGATAAGGTCGGTCGGGGCGCCCAAATCCGCAAGACGCCCTGTCCAGCGCGATGCGGGCCAGATCAGCAAGGCGACCCATAGCGCGAGGCTCGAGACGATGAGGCCCGCAAGAGCGGCGGTCAGCGCCTGTATGACGGAGCGTCGCCGTTTCACGGTTCCGGATGGCAGCAGATTCTCGACGAGTTGTCGAAGGCCCTCACGGCAGAGCACATAAGCGGGCTGCACCGCGAGCGAATTCAGGGACCAGAAATTGCTTTCCGCCATCCGCCACAGAGGCCGCCCGCCGAACCATCCGAGGGCGGCGAACGTCGCGAGGAGCAGGGCGGGCCAGATGCCGGTGAACAGGGCCGAGGCCTTGCTTGAGATCGTGCCGAGCCAGATCGAAGCGAGCAGCGGCGCGACCCCGAGCAGAAGGCAAGGCAGGCCAATGAGGAGAAACCAGGCGAGGGCGAGCTTGGGCAGGCTGATTTCCGCCAGCAGGCTGCCCGCGAGGGAGAGCATGGAGCGGCGCTTCGTGCTCGACGCGTCGTCTTCGACGTCGCCTTTGCGAGGGTCCAAGATAGGGTCCGAGACTGGTTCCGAAACAGGTTCCATGAGCGGCCTCCGGGGAAGATACCCGCATGGCCGCTCGAAGGCGTCAATCCTGTTTCGTCAACCGATCGTCATCAGGCTCGCGTTGCCGCCCGCTGCCGCCGTGTTGGTGCTGATGGACGTTTCCTCGATCAGCCAGTCGAGGCAATAATCTTCGGCGCCTGACGCCAGCCCTTCGCTTGAGGCCCCTTGCACGAGGGCGATGGGGCCTTCGAGCCCGGCAATGCGCCCGTTGATTTCTCTCACACGGGCAGCATCTCCCTCCACCAGGGCGGCGACAACGGTTCCGCCTCGGGCTGTCGAGATGCGGGCCTTGAGGGACGCCGGCAAGCTGTTCACGATGCCTGTGAGGCTGGGAGGTGCGTCGACCTCGATCTCGTTGCCGGTAGCAAGCGCCGCCGCGATCTGGATCAACAGGCCGGTCTCGGTCTCAGGATAAAGCAGGACACGGCCGCGCTTGCTTGTCGTATAGACGTTGCGCTCACCGACCGGGCCGGGCAGCTCCGTGGAGATGCCGAGCGGCGAGCGGGCGAGATAGCTCTCCGCGCGCTTTGCCTCCGATGCATGGCCGTTGGCGGCCAGCCAGTCGCGATAGGCGCGCGCGGGCGCAAGCAATGTCTCCGAAGGGCTCTGGGCAAGGCCGACCTTCGGGCGCTTGCTCAGAAGGCGCAGCATGTAGAGCGGCCCGCCTGCCTTCGGGCCTGTGCCCGACAGGCCTCGCCCACCGAACGGCTGAACGCCGACGATCGCGCCGATGATGTTGCGGTTGATGTAGAGATTACCCGCTTCGATGCGGCTCGTGACACGCTCGACGGTCTCGTCAATGCGCGTGTGGAGGCCGAACGTCAGGCCGTATCCCTTCCCGTTGATCTCATCGATGAGGGCGTCGAGATTCTCACGGCGATAACGCATGACGTGAAGAACGGGGCCGAAGACCTCCCGCTTCACGTCGTTCAGGTTTTCGACTTCGATGAAGGTGGGTGCAAGGAAGGTGCCGTGCTGCGCCTCTTCAGGAAGAGACGCGGCTTCGACCTGATGGCCCAGAGCGGCCATTGTCTGCACATGCTTGGCGATGTTTTGCTGCGCCTCCTTCGTGATGACGGGGCCGATATCCGTCGAGAGCCGGTCTGGATTGCCGATGCGCAATTCATGCACGGCGCCCTTCAGCATGGTGAGCGTGCGGTCCGCGATCTCCTCTTGCAAGCACAGAATGCGCAGAGCCGAGCAACGCTGTCCCGCGCTGTCGAAGGCAGAGGATATGACATCGCCGACAACCTGCTCTGCGAGCGCCGATGAATCGACGATCATCGCATTCTGGCCGCCGGTTTCGGCGATGAGAGGAATGGGGTGGCCGGAGGGAGAAAGGCGATCCGCGAGCTGGCGCTGAATCAATCGCGCAACTTCGGTCGAACCGGTGAACATGACGGCGCGCGTTTCAGCGTTCGCGACGAGCGCCGCGCCGACATCTCCGGCACCGGGCAGGAGCTGGATCACATCCGCGGGAATTCCAGCTTCTCGCAGGATGCGCACGGCCTGTGCGGCAATGAGCGGCGTTTCCTCGGCGGGCTTGGCGAGAACTGGATTGCCGGCGGCAAGGGCCGCCGCGATCTGGCCGGTGAAGATCGCCAGAGGAAAATTCCACGGGCTGATGCACACGACAGGACCAACGGGCTGGTGCGTTTCCGGCTTGAAGGAATCGCGGGCTTGAGCCGCGTAGTAGCGGAGGAAGTCGATGGCCTCGCGCACTTCGGCAATCGAATTTGGAATCGACTTTCCGGCCTCGCGGACAATCAGCCCCATGAGCGTGAGCATACGCCCCTGCATGATGTCCGCCGCGCGGTTGAGGTGATCGACGCGTTCGGCGGCGGGCGTCTCGGCCCAGCGTTTCGCCGCCGCTGCAGCGTGCCGGAAGGCGCTTGCGATCACATCGGGAGATGCTTCGATGACGGTGCCGGCCTGATCGCGCTGATCGGCGGGGTTGAGAACCGGCTGCGCGGGGCCGCCGCCTTCACCATCAGCCGTGAGCGGGCGTGCGGACCAGGCGACGTCGGCGCTTGCGACCAGTGCACGCGACAATGCCGCCAGTTCATTTTCGTTGGAGAGATCGATGCCGGATGAATTTTTCCGTGCGCTGCCATAGAGATCCTTTGGCAGGGCGATCTTGAGATGGGGCGCACCAAGCGGAACGATGCTTCTCGCGACATCGACGGGGTTCGCGACAAGATCGCTGACGGGAACGTTCTTGTCCGCGATGCGATTGACGAACGAGCTGTTGGCGCCGTTCTCGAGAAGACGCCGCACAAGATAGGCGAGCAATGTCTCATGCGTGCCAACAGGAGCATAGATGCGGCACGGTCGGCCGAGTTTCTTCTCGCCGACAACTTCTTCATAGAGCGGTTCGCCCATTCCGTGCAGGCACTGGAACTCGTATTGCTCAAGATGATAATCGTCCCCCGCCATCTTCAGAATGGTGGCGAGGGTCAGTGCATTGTGCGTGGCGAATTGCGGGAAGATCGCATCCGGCGCACCAAGAAGCTTGCGTGCGCAGGCGACATAGGAAACGTCCGTATAGACCTTGCGCGTGTAGACGGGGAAGTCTTCGAGGCCATCGACCTGCGCGCGCTTGATTTCCGCATCCCAATAAGCGCCCTTCACCAGCCGCACCATCAGGCGGTGACGGCTGCGCCGCGCCAGATCGATCAGGAAGTCGATGACGGCGGGGCAGCGCTTGCCGTAGGCCTGCACCACGAAGCCGATGCCGTTCCAGCCGGCGAGATCGGGATCGAAGCAGAGCTCTTCCATGAGGTCGAGAGAGATCTCCAGTCGGTCGGCTTCCTCTGCATCGATGTTGAGGCCGATATCATAGCGCCGCGAGAGCAGCGCCAGCGCCTTCACCTTCGGCAGCAATCCGCCCATGACCCTGTCGGCTTGCGCGCGGGAGTAGCGCGGATGCAGGGCCGAAAGCTTGATGGAGATTCCGGGGCCCTTGTAAATGCCGCGCCCTGCCGAAGCTTTGCCGATGGCGTGGATCGCGGTCTCGTAATCCTTGTAGTAGCGCGCGGCGTCTTCAGCGGTGGTGGCCGCTTCGCCGAGCATGTCATAGGAATAGCGAAAACCTTCCGCCTCGAATTTCCGGCTCTTCTCGATGGCTTCGTCGATGGTTTGCCCTTTGACGAACTCTTCGCCCATCAGGCGCATGGCGATGTCCACGCCCTTGCGGATGACGGGCTCGCCGCAGCGCGCTACAAGGCGCGTGAGGGCGGAGGCAAGATCCTGCTCACTTGCAGCCGATGTCAGCTTGCCGGTGACCATCAGCCCCCAGGTCGCGGCATTGACGAACAGGGACGGGCTGTTGCCGAGATGCGAGCGCCAGTCGCCCGGCGCGATCTTGTCGCGAATGAGAGCATCGCGCGTGGCGGCGTCGGGAATGCGCAGGAGCGCTTCGGCCAGACACATGAGCGCGACGCCCTCCTGGCTGGAAAGCGCATACTCGCGAACGAGTCCCTGAACGGCGCCGCCTTGGCTCTTCGAGCGCAGCGTTTCGACAAGCTTCGATGCAACGGCGGCCGCCGCCTCCACCGTCTCCGCAGGCAGCGTTGCCGCTTCGATGAGACCGGGGAGGCATTCCGGCTCGGGGCGGCGATACGCATCCGTGATGCGCTTGCGCAATTCGCTCTGCGGGCGAATGGGAGGGGCGAAGGACACGAAGGGGCTGTGCGGCTCGGCTGAGGAGAGAGACTGAATCTTGGCGGTCGTGCTCATGGTTCGCTCTGAAAAGTCGATTGCGATGTTGTTATGGGCCCGGCGCAGACGCCCGACTCATGATGTGGGCAATCTGCTGCTTGCAGGCGAGGTCACTTGGGTTTTTGGGGTCTTGGCTGTTCCCGGCTCGTCAGCAAACCAAATACGACGAACAGTCTTTGTTCCTGGCTGCTCAGTTTGCGTGAGGCGAGGCTGCTCGCCGGAAGATCGGCGGCGATCTCATGGGAATAGAACACCCCGTCCATATGCTCTCCATCGAAGGGAAGCGTCGCCGGTTTGTCCGGGGCAGGACTTGATCCATCCCGGCCTTCCGGTCCGGCCTGCAGACTAAGAGGGGTGTTTCCGGATTTCGACAGTTGATTTTGTGTTTCCACCGGATAAAATACGGAAAAATTCAGATTTACCGAGTAAATGACAGAGATCGATAAAATTGACCGGCGGATCCTCGGCATCCTTCAGGTGGAGGGGCGTATCGCCAATAACGAACTCGCTGAGAGGATCGGGCTCTCGCCGACGGCAACGAGCGACCGCCTGAAGCGCCTGCAGAAGGACGGCTATATCGTCGGCTTCGGAGCGAGGCTCGACCCGCATCGTCTCGGGTTCGGCCTTTTGGTGTTCATCGAGGTTCTGTTGGACAAGACGACCCCCGATGTCTTCGACGATTTCGCGAAAGCGGTGCAGCGCGCCCCGGAGGTGCTGGAATGCCACATGGTAGCAGGCGGGTTCGATTACCTCATCAAGACGCGCCTTGCCGACATGACCACCTATCGCCGCTTCCTGGGCGATGTTCTTCTCTCCCTCCCCGGCGTCAAGGAAACGCGTACCTATGCGGTGATGGAGGAGGTCAAGAACGACGGACCTCTGCCTCTCTAGGTGCGCTTAAGGCTTCGCCTCGATCGTCTCCGTCCTGCCGCCGGCATTCTTCCACGCGGTGAATCCTCCCTGGATATGGGCGACGGGAGAGAGCCCCATGTCCTGCGCGGTCTTGGTGGAGAGAGCTGAGCGCCAGCCGGAGGCGCAGTAGAACACGAAGGTCTTGTCCTCTTGAAAGATCGGCTTCGCATACGGGCTTTCGGGATCGATCCAGAATTCGAGCATGCCGCGCGGACAATGGAATGCTCCGGGGATCTTGCCCTCGCGCGCCAGTTCGCGCGGATCGCGCAGGTCCACGAAGACGACATCGGGATCGTTCGCAAGCGCAATCGCTTCATCGACCGGCAAGGTCCGGACGGCCGCGTTCGCTGCTTCAACCATCTGCTTACTGCTCAAGGTGATTTTGGAGGGCATCCGGTTTGTCCTTCTTCTTGCATGCCGCGCGGCGATCATTCCATGAACCGATAGAAAACCTCAACCCTCAAGGGCCTTGGCGAAAACGTCGGAGACGTCGAGAATCGTCAGCCGGTCACTCATTGCGGAAACGAAATCCGGCGGCTGATGGACCGTATTCGTCAGAATGACTTTGTCGATGGTTGGTTGCATGAGGTTCGCGAGCGAGGAAACCCCGCCGACGCCGTGCGTCGCCATCACGAAGACTTGGCTCGCGCCATGCTGGCGGCATTGGCGCGCGACACGCTCCATCGTGGAGCCGGTGCTGATGAGATCGTCCAGGATCACCGCGATGCGGCCCGACACGTCCCCGACAAAAAGATCCCCCGAAATGCGCCCGAGGCTGCGCTGTTTGTCCGCAAGAGCTTTTGAGACGGGGCGCTGAAGATCGTTCTCAAGCGCCTGCCGGAAGAGTTCCGCACGCTTTGCGCCACCGATATCGGGAGAGACGACCGCGAGCGGCGCATCGCCGGCAAGGGACTTCAGGTGCTGGCTGAACACAGCATAAGGATCGAGGTGAACCGTGCTGCAGCGGAAGGCGTTTTGAAACGCTGCGAGATTGTGAACCTCCATCGTTATCAGTCCGTCCGTTCCAACAGCCTCGAAGAGCTGGCCGATATAGCGCGTCGTGACAGGGTCATGCGGCTGCGTCCGCCTGTCCTTGCGGGCATAGCAGAGATAGGGAGCGACAACCGTTACGCGGGCAGCTCCTGCATCCTTCATCGCGCCCACGAAAAACAGAAGGCGGCACAGCCGGTCATTGACGCTCTGGCCATCCCCGCCGTGAAGCCCTGCGATCACCTGAACGTTTCCGCCACGCACATCGATAAGGGGGCGGGTCTTGTGTTCACCATCCTCGAAGTCGCGTTCCTCGTGGCTTTGCAGTGTTTGACCGAGATGACGCGCGATGCGCTCACCGAAATCGGCCGCCGACTTCAAGGCGAAGAGAAGCGGCGGCTGCTTCTGTGCCGAACCGGTCGTCATCATCGTCAGCCTCATCGGGTGCCATTTCGTGCACTAGGCAACCGTTGCAATAACGGCAAGCTTGAGCGTTTCATGAACATGACTGCTCGGCCCGTATCCGAAAATTGCATCCGGCATATTGACGATAATCAAGGTCAGCCGATCCGGAAGCGTTTCTCCTGTCGACATGATGCTTCGCTCAGCCGGCGACACCGCGCCGGAATATGGCCTGGTCGACGGCAGCGCCACCGCGCTCGAAGAGAAGGTTCGCTTCCTGAGTGCGGCCTCGTCCTATCCGCATGGCTCGGGCAAGGTGGTCACCAAAGAAACCCATATGTCCTGGATCTTCCTTGGCGAAGACAAGGTCTTCAAGCTGAAGAAGCCCGTTCGTTATCCCTACCTTGACTTTGCGACGCTAGAGGCGCGCGAGTTTTTTTGCCGGGAGGAGGTGCGCCTCAACCGGTGGCTCGCCTCAGGAATCTATCAAGGCGTTATCCCTCTCCGGCGCTCCAGGCAGGGAGCTCTGACATTGGAGGGGGAGGGTGAGATCGTCGATTGGCTTGTGGTGATGAAACGCCTTCCGGCCGCTTGCATGCTCGATCTACGGCTGCAGGAAGGAACGGTGGACGAGCACGATGCCGAGCGTCTCGCGGAGGTTCTGGCGAATTTCTATCGAAAGGCCGAGCATCCTCAGATCGATCCTCAAGCGCCTTTCCGGCGCTTCACGCACGAGATGGCCGAGAACCGCGCCGTCCTGACGCATCCGGGACTTCTGGACGAGCAAGGTTGGATCGTAGACCTGCTCAACCGCGTTGACGCTGCTCTTTTGTCGGCACGCAACCGTCTGGAGGAAAGGGCATCCTCCGGTCACATCGTTGATGGGCATGGCGATCTTCGGCCAGAGCACATCTGCCTGGCGACACCGGTCGTCATTTTCGACTGTCTCGAATTCAGCTGGGAATTGCGGTTGGTCGATCCCTTCGATGAGCTGATGTCTCTCGCGGTCGAATGCGCGCGCTTCGACGCACCGTGGTTTGGTCTCGTTCTCATCGAGAGGGTTGCAAGGCGCATGGGAGAGAATATTCCTGAAGATCTCATGGCAGTCTATTGCGCGTTACATGCCGTGCTGCGGGCGCGCCTGTCGCTCGCTCACCTTTTCGATCCCGTGCCAAGGGAGCCTGCCAAATGGCGTCCTCAGGCACGGCGTTATCTTGAGTTGGCCGAGAAGGCTTTCGATCGATGAAAAACCGGCGTGTTTAAAGAGCGGAACTGATTTGGATCAACGCGGATACTTCGATGGTTACCTAAGAATAATCCAAGCAAGGAGTGGTAAGCATGAAACTGAAAATTCCTCATGAATGCCTGGTGCTTGTCTGCGATGGACGAAAAGCGTTGTTCCTGAGAAATCAGGGTGACGATGTTTATCCCAATCTGCGTGTTCAGCGCGTTTTTCAGGCTCCCGAGAATCCGAAAACGAGCGAGATAGGCTCGGACAAACCGGGGCGAGCCTTCATGCTTCGGCAACGCAGCGCCGTGGAACAGTTCAATTGGCACGATGCGGCCGAGTTGGCATTCGCCGATGAGGTGGCGAAAACGGTCAATGCTGCATACCTCAATGCCACTCTCGAGGCTGTTGTCGTGGCCGCTCCGCCGCGGACACTGGCCGAGCTTCGCGAGCGGTTTTCGGACGGTGTGAAGAAAGTGATCCTTGCCGAGATCAACAAGGATCTGACCAAGCACCCTGTCTACGAAATCGAACAGCACCTGACAGCGGCCTGAAAATACAGGCGGGACGCGGGAGACGGTTCAGGTGCCCGAGATCGTAACGCTGACGATGAATCCGGCGCTCGACATCGCCACGAGCGCGGACACTGTTGTGCCGACAGATAAGGTGCGGTGTGCTCCGCCACGTTACGATCCCGGCGGTGGCGGGATCAATGTGGCGAGAGTAGTTCGCGTTCTCGGTGGAGACGCCTTTGCGATTTTCCCTGCGGGCGGGCCGGCCGGAGGCACTCTGGAAAATCTCCTCGACAGGGATGGCGTTCCTCATAGTCGAATCCCGATTGATGGACCGACGAGGGAAAATTTCACGGTCGATGAGCGGCGCAGCAGCTTGCAATATAGGTTCGTTTTACCCGGTCCCGCGCTCACGCAGGCGGAGTGTGAGGCATGTCTTGCCCGTCTTGCGGAGGTTGCCGAAGGTACTCGCTTCATTGTTGCGAGCGGCAGTCTGCCGCCTGGAGTTCCTGTCGGATTTTTTCAGACGGTGGCCGATCTGGCGAAAGAACGCGGCATCCCTTTCGTGCTCGATACGTCGGGGGATGCCCTGCGCGCGATGCGTTCCGGCGTGTATCTTCTCAAGCCGAGCATTCGTGAGTTGCGCGAATGGGTTGGCCGGGAGCTTCGCGAGGAAGCTCAACAGGTCGAGGCCGCGCGTGAACTGATCGGGCGTGGCATTAGCCAAATCGTCGTGGTGTCGCTCGGCGCAAAAGGTGCGCTTTTGGTGACGGCTGAAAGATATGAGAGCTTGCCGCCAATCGCCGTTCCTGTGCGAAGCACGGTCGGCGCGGGGGACAGCATGGTTGGAGCGATCACCGTTGGCCTGGTGAAAGGTCTGGATTTGCGCCACGCAGTGCGCCTGGGCATGGCGGCAGGAGCGGCGACCCTGATGTCGCCTGGCACTGAGCTCTGCCACCGCGCCGATGTAGAGCGTCTGTATGCGGCTTGTATCGCGCCTGAAGCAGAGGCGGCGCGCTAGATTTTTTGTGGTTCGCAACAGACAGCGCGCTTTTGTGGAGGCCCTATCGAAACTTCTTTCCCGATGCAGGCAAGAGCTGCATCGGGAATTTGCGGGTTCTCGCCCTTAGCGTCCGACGGCGTAAGCCTGCATGAGGCGCGGCGTGGCGGCGCCGTGGAGGAGGCCGTCGGCATCGCGGCTTGCCGCGACAAGGCGTCCGACGGTCCAGGCCGGCACAGTCTCGACATCGTGGCCGCGCTCGCGCAACTCGTCCAGAACCTCCTTGCCGAACGTCTCCTCGGCGGCCAGATGGCCCGGTTTCTGCTCGCGTGGATAGAAGGAGGAAGGAAAGTGCGCCGTATGGGCCATCGGCAAATCGATGGCCTCCTGCAGATTCAGGCCGTGATGTGCGTGACGCAGGAACAGCAGCAGTTGCCATTGCTCCTGCTGGTCGCCACCGGGAGAGCCGAACACCATGTAAGGCTTGCCGTCCTTTTCCGCGAGGGTGGGGGTCAGCGTCGTGCGCGGGCGCTTGCCGGGCTCGAGGCTCGCGGGCAGGCCGGGCTCCAGCCAGAACATCTGCGCCCGCGAATTCAACATGAAGCCAAGTTCCGGAATGACGGGCGAGGATTGCAGCCAGCCGCCTGACGGCATGGCGGCGATCATGTTGCCGAAGCGGTCGACCACGTCGATATGAACCGTGTCGCCGCGGCGCGCCGAGCGCATGGAGGCGAGGGTGGGTTCGCCGCCTGTCACCTTGCGGTCCGTCGTCGAGAGATCGCGCAGGGCCTTCATCGTCCGTTCGACCTGCAGTTCGTAGCCGTCAACGTGGCCCGGACGCAGATCGAGTGAGGCCTTATCGCCGATGAGCTTTCGTCTCGCATCGTTGTAGGTGTCGGAGAGAAGCGTCTCCATCGGCACCTGCACGAAGTTCGGGTCGCCGTAATACGCCTCGCGATCCGCGAAGGCGAGCTTCATGGCCTCGACAACCGTATGGAGGAACGGCGCGCTCACCGGCCCCATCTCCGCAAGGTCGAAGCCCTTCAGCAAGGCGAGTGTTTGAAGGAAGACAGGCCCCTGACCCCAAGGGCGGATCTTGTTGACCCGGTAATTGTGATACTCGTAGGTGAGAGGCGCGTCGTAGCTCGCGGACCACGAGGCCATGTCGTCGGCACTGAGAACACCGCGATGGCGGGAGCCGCTCTGGTCCATCACCTCCGTCGAGCGGACGAAGCTGTCGATGGCCTCGGCCACGAAGCCTTTGTAGAAGACTTCGCGTGCGGCTTCGATTTCACCCTCGCGGCCACGCCCCTTGGCTTCGGCCTCGCGCAGCACGCGCTTCCATGTTTCGGCGAGCGGCGCATTGCGGAAAATCTGGCGCGGGGCGGGCGCATTGCCGCCAGGCAGGAAGAGCGCGGCGGAGGTCGGCCACTCCGTTTCGAAAAAGGTCTTGAGGCCCTTGATCGTATCGGCAACACGGGGAAGCAGAGGGTGTCCCTGCTCGGCGTAATAGATCGCAGGTTCGAGTACATCGCGCAGCCGCAAGCTGCCGTGATCGCGCAGCAGGATCATCCACGCATCGAACGCACCGGGAATGACCGTCGCCAGCATGCCGTTGCCGGGGATAAGCTTGAGACCCTCGTTGCGGTAATGATCGAGCGTAGCGCCCTTCGGAGCGGTGCCCTGACCGCACAGAACTTCGACCTTACCGGTCTTTGCCGAATAGAAAACGGCGGGAACTTCGCCTGCCGGACCTACAAGATGCGGCTCGACAACCTGCAGGACGAAACCGGAGGCGACGCAGGCATCGAAGGCGTTACCGCCCTTTTCCAGCATCGCCATGCCGGAGGCCGAAGCAAGCCAGTGGGTCGAGGTGACAATGCCGAATGTGCCGAGAATTTCAGGGCGTGTTGTGAACATGAAACCGATCCGAGATGTTAGTTTTCGCGAGGGTCGAGGGCGTCACGCAGCCCGTCGCCAAAAAGATTGAAGCCGAGCACGACGAGGAAGATAGCGGAACCGGGAAAAATCGACATCCAGGGCGCCTGGCTCATGAAGTTCTTGGCGGTGTTCAGCATCGAGCCCCATGAGGGGTTCGGCGGTTGCTGTCCAAGGCCAAGGAAGGACAGGCTCGCCTCCGCGATGATGGCGCTGGCAATCGTCAGTGTTGCCTGCACGAGGATGGGCGGCAGCGCATTCGGCAGAACGTAACGAAGCATGATCCAGAAGTCGGGCAGGCCGATGGCGCGCGCGCCTTCGACATAGTCCTCCGCCTTGACGGAGAGCACCTGCCCGCGCGTGAGACGAATGAAGATCGGCATGGCGGAAAGGCCGATTGCGATCATGGCATTCGTCAGGCTGGGCCCCAGGAAAGCGGCAAGAGCAATCGCGAGGATCAGGAAGGGGATGGACAGCAGCGCCTCCGTCGCACGGGAGATCGAAGCATCGAGCCATCCGCCGAAATAGCCGGCGACAAGGCCGAACGGCACGCCCAGAATAATAGCGATCCCTACCGAGATGACGCCCGCGCTCAATGACGCGCGCGTGCCGAGGAGCATGCGTGAGAACACATCCCGGCCCAGCTCGTCCGTGCCGAACCAGTAGAGCAGGGAGGGGGCCTTGCGGATCGTCGAGAAGCTCGGTTTGATCGGATCGAACGGCGCGACGAGCGGCGCGACTATGGCGACCAGAACAAAGAACAGGACGATTCCCGCGCCGAAGACGGCGGCGCGATTCTTCATGAACTTCGCCAGAACGCGGTTGCGTTTCTTGGGAAGAGCGATTTCGTCAGTAACGGCGAGTGTCATCGGGCGTGCCTCAGGCGAGGATTGACCAGGACATAAAGAATGTCGGCGAGAAGGTTCATGAAGATGAATCCGACGGCGGTGCAGAGAACGACGCCCTGGACGACCGCGTAATCGCGGTTGAACACCGCATCCACGACGAGCTTTCCGAAGCCTGGGATCGTGAAGATCTGCTCGGTCAGAACGGCGCCGGCGAGCAGCTCGCCGAACAGCAAAGTGGATAGGGTGATGATCGGCATCAGCGCGTTTCGCAGCGCATGCTTCAGGATAACGGCAGGAGCAAGAAGGCCCTTGGCGCGGGCGGTGCGGATATAGTCGGAGCGCAGCACGCCGAGCATGGCGCTGCGTGTGTGGCGCATCAGGCTTGCCGCAAGGCCGGTGCCGAGAACGATGGCCGGCATCAGCATGGTCTTGATGTTCATCCACAAATCTTCCGCCGGCGGAACGAAGCCGGAGGCGGGGAGAAGCTGCCAGCGCACCGAAACGAGCATGATGAGGAGAATGCCGAGCCAGAAATTCGGAATTGAGAGGCCGGACAGCGCGGTCACATTGGCCACGTAGTCGATGGACGTTCCCTTTTTCACGGCGGAGATGATGCCGGCGGGAATACCGATTGCGAGCGCCACGATCATCGCGAAGATCGCGAGCTCAATCGTCACGGGCAGCTTGGTCAGAATAAGCTTGAGGACCGGAATGTCCGTGCGCAGGGAAATGCCGAGATTGCCCTGCAGAACCTGGCCGAACCAGGCGAAGTATTGCACGATGAGGGGATCGTCGAGGCGATATTTCTCACGCAGGAAAGCCAGAACCTCCGGGTCGCGTTCTTCGCCGGCCATCGTGAGAACGGGGTCGCCCGGCAAGAGTTTCTGCAGGGCAAACACCAGCACCGACACGAGAAGGATCGTCGGAATCGCGATCAGCAAGCGTCTGGCAATATAACGGAGCATGAGGTGCTCTTATCCACTTTGAAAGATGAGTGGTGCGTGCCCAGCTTGTCGCCGGGCACGCGGTTCAAAAGGGCTCAGGAGGCGAACTTCACGCCCTTGAGACGGATCAGGCCGTCCGGATAGGGCTTGAAGCCATCAAGCTTCTTCGACAGCGCGAAGGGCCAGGGCTGATAGTAGGTGTAGATGATCGGCAGCTCGTCGAGCAGAACGGCTTGCGCGGTGTCGTACAAAGCCTTGCGCTTTCCCTCATCCGTGATCGAGCGCGCCTCGTTCAGAATGCGGTCGATTTCCGGGTTGCAATACCGGCCGTCGTTGAGGGCTCCCTTGCAGGTCACGAAGGCATGGATGTTGCCGTCCGGATCGACTCGGCCGGACCAGCCGATGACGTTGACGTCGAAGTTGCCGGCTGTGGCTTCCTTCTGCATGGCGGCAAACTCGGTCGGGCGAAGCGAAATTTCAAAACCCGCTTCCGCCGCCATCGCCTGGATCATTTCCGCGATCTGCTGGGTGGTTGTGTTGTTGCCGAAAGTCAGCTCGAACTTGACCTTCTCAACCCCGGCTTCCTTCAGGAGTGCTTTCGCCTTGGCGACATCGCGCTTGCGCTTATCGTACTTCGGGTCGTGATAGGGGCTCGCGAGCGGGAAGGGCTGGGTCGCGGGCGGGAAGATGCCCTGTCCAACGACCTCGTTGACGACATCCATGTCGATGGACAATTGCAGGGCCTGACGAATCCGCTTGTCCTGGCCGAGCGGGGTCTTGGCGCGGTCGCCGTTGTTGGTGTTGATCGTGAGCCCCTGATAGCCGATGCCGCTGATGGGAGCGAAGATGAGCTTCGAATCGCTCTTGACGCTCGGCACATCGCTCGGCGCGAGGCGCTCCAGCAGGTCGAGATTGCCGGCCTTCAGGTTTGCGAGGCGAACTGTCGTATCCGGAATCGGCGTGAACACGACGCGGTCGAAATTGTAAGCCTTGGCGTTCCAGTGCTCCTTGAAGCGCTCGAGAACGATGCGGTCGTTCTGCACGCGCTCAACGAACTTGAAGGGGCCGGAACAAACGGGCTTCTGTGCGAAATCGGCGGCAGCGAAAGCTTTGGGCGAAAGCATCATGCCGGCGCGGTCGGACAGCTGGGACAGCAGCGTTCCGTCCGGACGGGCCAGCTTGACCGCGACGGTCAGGTCGTCGACCACTTCGACGCTCTCGACGGAGTTCAGCTCGCTCTTGCGCAGGCTGTCGGGCAATGTGCGGGCGCGGTCGAGATTGGCCTTCACGGCCGCCGCATCCATCTTTTCGCCGTCATGAAAAGTGACGCCCGGACGCAGCTTGAACGTCAGCGTCTTGCCGTCACCGCTCCAGGCCCACTCTGTCGCGAGTTCGGGCGTGAACTTTAGGTCCGGCGTGATGTCGACAAGCTTGTCGCACAGGGAGGCAAAGACGATGCGGCCGGTAAACGTGCGCGCACGGTGCGGATCGAGCACGTCGGGATCGTCGTTCAGGCCAATCTTCAGGGTTTGGGCCGAGGCGGCGGTGCTCATCAAGAGACCGGCCGCAAGAGCCATCATGAAACTACGCTTCATACTGTTCTCTCCTCTGGGTTACTGACTTGATGCGCCGGTCTTGTCCTGCCGGTCGCGCCAGGTTCTGTAGAGTGCAAGGCGTTTGGCGAGCGCCTCGCTCGGAGCAGGCGCTGCCAAGGCGCCTGCTCCAGCGTTCTGAATTTCGCGCCAGAAATGGCACGCAACCTTCCGTCCATCGGGAGCGGATTCGAGTTTGGGGTGTTCTTCCCGGCAGAGCGCTTTCGCATGCGGGCACCGTGTGTGGAAACGGCAGCCCGGAGGCGGAGCGGTGGGGCTCGGAACATCACCCTGCAAGAGAGGCTTCGCCTTGCGGTTGATCGGGCTTGGAACCGGAATCGCGGTGAGAAGCGCCTGCGTATAGGGATGAAGTGGGTTATCGAAGAGAGCGTCCGTCTCGCTCAATTCGACAATCTCACCGAGATACATGACGGCGACGCGGTCGCTCATGTGCCGGATGACGGCAAGATCGTGCGCGACGATTACCAGTGTGAGGCCGAACCGCTCCTTCAGATCCTCGAGAAGATTGATGATCTGCGCTTGAATCGAGACATCCAGCGCGGAGACGGGTTCATCGCCGATAATCAGCTTGGGCTCTCCGGCAAGCGCACGGGCGATGCCGATGCGCTGGCGTTGGCCGCCGGAAAATTCATGCGGATAGCGGTCGGCATGGGTTGGTGCGATTCCGACGGTCTGAAGGAGTTCGCTCACCCGTTCGCGGCGCGCACCGCCACGGGCGAGACCGTGCAACGCAATCGGTTCCCCAATGATGTCGCCGACGTTCATGCGTGGATTGAGCGATGCGAACGGATCCTGAAAGATGATCTGCAAGTCCCGGCGCAAGCGGCGCATCTCGCGCGAGCCGAGCGCGCGGATGGATTGCCCCTCGTAGAGCACGTCTCCCTTTGTTGCCTCGATGAGGCGAAGGAGCAGGCGACCGAGCGTGGACTTGCCGCAGCCGGATTCGCCCACGATGGCGAAAGTTTCACCGCGCTTGACCTGCAGCGAAACACCATCGACGGCGCGAACCACCGTCGGTGACGAAAGAACGCCGCCGCCGCCGAAGTGTTTGACGAGGTCGATGCCTTCCAGAATGATTTCACTCTTGATGCTCATGCCGCCGCTCCCCGGTGTTGTTCAAGCGGTGCGTACCAGCACCGTGCGCTGTGCGCGGGGGTGATTTCGGTCAATGGCGGCGGTTCGCTTGCGCAGCGGCTTTCCGCAAACGGGCAGCGCGGCGAGAAACGGCATCCCTTCGGCATCAGTTCCGCCGGCGGAACCGATCCCCGGATCGTCGCGAGGCGGCCTTGCCTGCGGCCAAGTGAAGGAACGGAGCCCATGAGGCCGATCGTGTAGGGATGCTGCGGATCTTCGAAGATTGCGTCGACGGAGCCTGACTCGACGATGCGGCCCGCATACATGACCGCGACTTCATCGGCGACTTCAGCAACGACGCCGAGATCGTGCGTAATCAGGATCATCGACATGCCGCTTTCCTCCTGAAGGCGGCGGACGAGGGAGAGGATCTGCGCCTGAATCGTCACATCAAGAGCGGTGGTCGGCTCGTCGGCGATGAGGATCTGCGGTTCGTTGGCAAGCGCCATTGCAATCATCACGCGTTGGCGCATGCCGCCGGACAGTTCATGCGGATAGGCGCGAAGGCGCTTTTCCGGAGCCGGGATGCGGACGCGGCGCAACATCTCCAGCGCGCGCTCCCAGGCTTGCGCTTTCGAAACATTTTTATGCCGTAGAATGCCTTCCGCGATCTGATCACCGATGGTGAAGGCGGGATTGAGCGATGTCATCGGCTCCTGAAAAATCATCGCCGTCCGGTTGCCACGAAAATCGGCCCGCTCGCGTTCCGACAGACTGAAGAGGTTCTGATCACCGACATATGCCGCACCCTGAACAATGCGCGCGGGAGGCGTCGGCAGAAGGCCCATGAGTGCAAGCGCCGTGACGCTTTTTCCGCAGCCGGATTCACCGACGATGCAGAGGGTTTTGCCCTTGGCGAGCGTGAAGGACACATCGTCGACCACGTTGATGCCGGGGGGCGCTCCATCGAACCTGACCGACAGGTTCTCAACCCGCAGAAGCGGTTGCGACGCGGCGGGGGCGACCGTCACGTTCGCCCCGCTGGGCCGGAGGGCACTCTCATTCGTCATGAAACAGGTCTTCCTTGGTCATTCATTGCCGGCATGCTCGGGTTGAGGTGGCCGCGCCATGCTTTTGATGAGGCTCGCGCGAACCGTTTCCAGATGTTCGCGCATCGCCTTTTCAGCCGCATCGCCATCGCGGGCGGCGATCGCCGTTACGATCCGGTGGTGATAGTGAACGTAAGTCTGTTCGCCTTGTGGGGACCGCGCTTGCTCCCGCAGGCGGCGCCAGGTCGAGTCCTGTCTGATCTGGTTGATCGTGTCGAGGAAGGCGAAGAGAAGGCTGTTCCCTGCCGCCTCGGCGATGGCGCGGTGAAAAGCGCCGTCCCAGAGTTCACGGTTGTCGGTATCGGTTGCGGCGGATGTCGCCGTCTTTCGTGCCAGATGCTCCATGCGTTCGATATCGCCGTTGGAGGCTCGCAACGCGGCGAGGCGCGCGAGCGCGGGTTCGATTTCGAGCCGCGCTTCCATGACATCGAGAGGAGTCGTCCGACTGGAAAGCGCCTCGAAACCGCTCTCGGCGCTCAAGGGGCGGGGGCCGAGAAAGGTGCCCTTGCCCTGATGCCGCCAGATCCGGCCTTCGGCCTCGAGGACATCGAGCGCCCGTCTCAGGGAGCGCCGGCCCACGCCGATTTGCTGCGCAAGCCCCCGCTCCGGCGGCAGCTGCCGGTCCTCGCTGCCCGACAGGTCGTCCAGCAAAGCGCGGAGCTGCGTGAGCGCGAAATCCGAACTGTCCGGGCTGGTTTCAGGACGTGTCATTTGCCCCTCGCGCGAACCAATATTACAAATGGTCGCGGGAAAATTTGCTTATTCGTGCCGAAAACAAGGCGTTTGTGAAATGAAGCTAAGCCGACTTTGAACCAATTTGCAATTGGTTTGTGTGGTGAAAAGAGGGGCAGATTTCAGGAAGAAAGAGGCAGCCGGGCATGGCACAGCTCATTTTGTGCTCAAGAGCGGCTTGGCGATGATGCAGGGGGACGCTCCGCAATTCCGGGGGGCGGATGCGTGAGTGTGGGCACTCCGCGGCACAAGGTTCAGTCGCAGTTGCACTCAGCTCGCAGAGATGCTTTCAGCCTAACGCAATCCATGTTTGCCAAGCAGTTTGACCGTGCTTGCCTGAGGCCCCTTCTCGCCCTCTTCTTCAGCGAACGAGACTCGCGTGCCTGCGGCAAGTTGCGCAAAGGCGTCGTTCAACACGCTGTTTTTGTGGAAGTAGATTTCCTTCCCTTCCGCAGTTTCGATGAAGCCATATCCCTCCTCGGGATGAATGAGCCTCACGGTTCCGATGGGCTGCTCTTCATGTGTCTTGATCTCGCTGCGCAGGTCCCGCACCTCATCCTGAAGGCGACGGCGGGCGCGGTTGAACGCATCACGGATGGCGAAGAACGGATCCGCGAAGCGCTCATCCTCTGGCGGCGTTTTCTCGATGGCCACCTCATGACCATAGGGAAGAACAATATGAATGTTGACCTCATAAAGCCCGCCGGTTTTATGCCGCTCTCCAGGTGATTTCATCACGACCCGGCAGGCGGTGATCCGCTCATAAAACTCCTCGAGCCGACCAACATTGTCATCAATCAGGGTCCGGATCTGATCCGAAGGTTTGAAGCCCTGAAAATCAACCTGAGCCTTGACCTGCATGATGATCCTTCTCCACTCATCAGCGCCGCCGTTGGCCGCTCGCTTCTGGCGCGTGAGGCCAATCGCTGTGAAAACAGGACAACGCTCATCCGCGACACAATGATCCCGATGCGTTTCCCCACATTGATGAAAGTCAAGGCGGTTTGGGGGCGAGGCGATACGCTCGGGGAATGCTCCAGGCTCATCGCTCGAGAGAAGTTATGATCGGCGCGGAACGCCTGGCCGGAACGCTGACACTTCCGCAAAATCGCTATGGGCTGGTCATCTTTGCGCATGGCAGCGGATCGAGCCGCCTCAGCCCCCGCAACACTCTTGTCGCGAGGCAGTTGAATGATTCCGGTTTGGCCACGCTCCTCTTCGATTTGCTGACAGATGAAGAGGCGCAGGACAGACGAAACGTGTTCGACATCCCCCTTCTTGGAAGTCGCGTTATCAACGCCATCAATTGGGTTTCAGAACAGGAGGATTTGGCGAGGACGCCGATTGGTGTGTTCGGTGCAAGCACTGGCGCGGCGGCTGCCCTTGTCGCCGCCGCGCAGGCGCCTGGCCTCGTCAAAGCTGTGGTCTCCCGTGGTGGGCGCCCCGATCTTGCCGGGCAAGCGCTGGGGGAGGTGCGCGCCCCCACTCTCCTGATCGTCGGTGGAAACGACTATGACGTTCTGGAACTTAACCGCGCAGCAAGGAAGATGATGCGCTGTGAAACAGAGCTGTCGATCATCCCCGGGGCAACGCATCTTTTCGAGGAAGAGGGAGCGATGGATCAGGTCGTTTCCAAAGCATCCGCATGGTTCATGACGCACCTCTCGGGAGCCTGGCCAAGAACGATTCCGACGGATGAAGCGCCGCGGTGACGACTTGCTTTCACCGCTCCCGATCCTGCTGCGCGTCTTCGGCGAGCAGAATATCGTAAACGGCGGCCGCCCGCACCGAGAGCGGCTTTCCCGATTTTCCCATAACATCGTCCTCGCTCGACAACCATTGCAGAGCGGTCTCGATCTCCTCGGCTGTCGCCGCTGTCTTCATGATGTCCACAATGGTCTCATCGGAGACGTCGCCAACCAACTGCGCGATCTCATTCTTGGAAAGGTTTGCGCCTTGCATATGCCCGCCTCGTAACTTTCGGCCAAGCCAGCCGATCCGCGCATGGAAAAACGGTGAGGTCGGGGCAGTGTTCCCCGTCTATGATGGCGCAGCATCAGAAGGATGCATGGCTGATGCGAGGCAGACAGTCTGTAAAGCTGGGAAGCTTGGCTTATATTGAGGGAAGGTCTTGACTGCGTAATTGGCGATGCCCGGAACGGGAACTCTACCTCTTGGAGGGATGAACCTTGAAGTCAGCCGCCTTGGAAGAACAGGTTGGGACCGTCAGTTTTCTTGAACGGCTGTTCGGCACGCGCTCCTCCGTTCAAACCATCTCAACCCATGCCTCAAGAATCTTTCTGACGGGTGAGAAGGCTTACAAGCTGAAACTCGCCGTTCATTTCCCTTATCTCGATTATTCGACGCCGCACAAAAGGCATGAGGCCTGCCTCAAGGAGTTCGAACTCAATTCCCGCACTGCTCCGGCGCTTTATGTCGGCGTCCGCACCATTACGCGTAAGGCGGATGGAGGGCTCGAGATCGATGGGGACGGATCGTTGGTTGATGCTCTTCTTGAAATGCGTCGCTTCGATCAGGATTGCCTCTTTGACAGGATGGCACAGAACGGCTCCCTGACGGGCGCCATCGTCTCTGATCTTGCTCATCAGATCGCGGCCTTCCATCGTGAGGCGCCTATCAATCGGGAGATGGGTGGCGTCAAAGGAATCGCACAGGTTCTCGACATCAACGACCGCTCCCTTCGGGCGACAGGTTTGGTTGCCGACGATGTCGCGGCAACGGTCGCAGCGCGGTTCCAAGAAACCCTTCTCGAGCACTCGCAAGTTCTCGAGAAGCGCCGCCTTTCAGGAAGAGTGCGG
This sequence comes from Microvirga flavescens, assembly GCF_003290125.1. Classification (GTDB taxonomy): domain Bacteria; phylum Pseudomonadota; class Alphaproteobacteria; order Rhizobiales; family Beijerinckiaceae; genus Microvirga; species Microvirga flavescens. Next base: position 11,576 of record NZ_QMKH01000001.1, on the reverse strand, counting down.
CGCTGCCACGGGGATCTTACCCTTCGCAACATCTGCCTCTGGCAGGGCGTGCCGACTCTGTTCGACTGCATCGAGTTCGATGAAAGCATCGCCACGATAGACGTGCTCTACGACTTGGCTTTTCTGCTGATGGACTTGTGGCATCGGGAGCAGCGGGATTTGGCCAGCATCCTGCTCAACCGCTATCTTGACGAGACGGATGAAGCGGATGGCCTTGGTCTTGTGCCTTTCTTCATGGCCATTCGCGCGGCAGTTCGTGCGCATGTCACGGCTATTCAAGCCAAGAACGCACTTGCAAGCGATAGCGCGCACCTTCGTGCGGAAGCCATGCAATATTTCGATCTGGCGCAATCTCTCCTGCAGCCGTCGCCTCCCGCTCTCGTTGCGATTGGCGGGTTGAGCGGCTCAGGAAAATCGACCGTCGCATCGTTGAGCGCGCCTTATCTCGGATCCACTCCCGGGGCTCGCATCCTGAGCAGTGATCGTATCAGAAAGCGGCTCTTCGGCGTTTCTGCCCAGACGCGCCTGCCTGAAGCCGCTTATCAGCCCGAGATTTCAGCCAAGGTCTACGAGACCCAAAGACGTGAGGCCACCATTGCTCTGGCTTGTGGGGCCGCCGTTGTCGTCGATGCTGTCTTCGACCGCCCGGACGAACGCAAGAAAATTGAGAAGATCGCGGCGGAGGGCGGCGTCTCTTTCTCGGGGTACTGGCTGGATGCTTCCGAAAAGGTTCTCGTCTCCCGCGTCATGTCACGCTTGAACGACCCATCCGATGCAACTGTGGACGTTGTGGTGAAGCAAGTTTCTCGGGATTGCGGCGAGATCGACTGGGTGCGTCTCGATGCGTCACGGGATCCTGCCACCATCAGCGACGATATCCTCCGGCGTTGTGGCATCGGCACGGTCCCGTCATGAGCGCCTATATCGGGGTTGCCGATGTCACAGCCAAGACGGCACAGGGTTATGCAAGCCTTTCTGGCTTTCCTCGATCATCTCGATCTTTTGTTCTGCAAGATCGATCAAGAAGCTTTCGGGAGCTTTGGTCCGTAACTCACGCACAGCATCCTTGATTTCGCTCAGGGCGAGGCGGACGGTTGGAGTCCTCGTGTCTTCGACGGATTTTTGCTCAGTCAAAAGTCGTTCTCCGTTCGTCGGTATGAAAAAAGCCCCTGAAGGCGACTACGGTATGCGATGGAGAATAATCGTTCAGGTGCAGCTTGAGAGTTGCCGCGACATTACGATTCCGTAATGCATTTCAAGAAAAGCTCCGCTTATGCAGAGCCGAAAATTCCATGCATTGATCTGAGAAGGATGGCCATGTTGCCTTAAAATTGATCCAGTCCTGATTACGATCCGCCATGATATTGGAGGGAGAGGGCAGGAGCATATGCGGATCACCCGGCGCGGAGCCATGGCGGGTATCGCCTCGTTCAGCATCGCTCGCAGGGCGTTGGCGACAGATGTCGACGTTCTGATCGTCGGTGCTGGTGCGGCGGGGCTTGCTGCAGCTAAATCGTTGCGGGCTGCCGGGCGCACTGTCACCATTCTCGAGGCGCGCCCCCGGATCGGCGGACGCGCCTATACAGACCGGTCCCTGGGCGCGCCCTTCGATGCGGGTGCTCACTATGTTCATTGGAGAGATCGCAACCCTTGGCGAAAGATAGCAACAGACCTCGGCGTCCCTCTTAATGAAGAGGAAGAGGGGGGCGGATTTCGCGTCTATCGCAATGGAATTCCCCTGTCGGACGATGAACGAAGGAGCCGGCGGCGTGCCAATGGCCAAGTCGAGCGTCTGGTTGAGGCCACCGGATCGATCGATTTTTCGTTCGCGGATGCGGTCCGTGGCAAACCGCCCGAAATTGCGGATGCCGCTGGCGGCATCACGTTGTTTGCGCTGGGGGAGGACCCTGATCGCGTTTCGCTCCAGGACTACGATCAATTGTGGAGCGGGGACGATTATATCCCGGCCGGCGGATATGGCGCGTTGGTCGAACACTATGGCGCGGACATTCCCGTGCGCCTCTCGACGGAGGTCACCCATCTGCGCTGGGGTGATGGGCGTGTCGAGGCCGAGACGCTGCGTGGAGTTATCAGAGCGCAGACCGCTATCGTAACGGTTCCGCTCGGCGTCCTGCAGGCTGGTGCGCTACGCTTTTCGCCTGAGTTGCCTTCCGAGATTCAGCAGGCGATCGATGGGCTCCACATGGGCGCGTTGACCAAGATAGCCTTACGTATCGACCGTGAACGGTTCGGAACTCTGGATGCGACCGACCTCGTCGACATCGCACCGGGCGGCGTGGCGATGAGCTTCGAGTTCTGGCCCGGTGGCGAGCCTCTTGTGGTTTCTCACATCGGTGGAGATCACGCGAGAGACCTGTGCCGTGCGGGTGAGGCCGCAGCCCTCGACTTCGCTCTCGAGCGCCTGACCGCACTGGTCGGCGGCCGTGTTCGCGAAACGGTGGTGGGCGGGCGTCTTGCCGCATGGTGGAGCGATCCGCATTCTTTCGGCTCGTACTCCATCGCAAAGCCTGGGCATCTCTCCGCACGTGAGGCATTGCGAATGCCGATTGGCGAAAGGATCTGGCTCGCCGGCGAAGCAAGTGCTGGCGGAGGTGCGATGACGGTTGGTGGTGCAACGCTTGAAGGTGAGCGTGCAGCCCGCGAAGTTGTTGCGCGATTGCGCTAGCTAACGCGAACGCCTCAAATCGCTGCTTGAAAGCGGGGAAGCTTTTCTCCAGCCTCTATGCGAATGGTCAATCTGTTTTCCGACGGCGGCAGGGGGCACGTTGCAAAATCGGTGAACGCGCAGGGCGGGTTAATAGCTTTGTTGAAGTCCAGGACGATTTCGGAGCTGGCGACCTCGCCGACGAGAAAGCGGCTTGCCCCATAGGTTTCCGTGCCGGACGTTCCATCTCGCAGAACGAACATGGGTGCGTCCGGTGTGCCATGCGTCGGCCAAAGCTCATAACTGCTGCCGTTATGGCTGAAGACCGCTTTGTGCGTGACAAGGACCGTGCTTGTCGTGCCGATCACACTATCGACTTCGAAAGGTCGCGGGCTTTCAAGGGCAACCCAGTCGGCGACAATGCGCCAGGAAGGATCGACCGGGAAACGGGGAATGTCGGAAAAGGTTTGTCTGTTACGGCTGTCACTGTCGAGAATGCGCAAAGCCCTGCGGCCACCGCGTTCGATCAGATGGAAGGACGTTGTGCCGAAAGCCACCAGCGTCGGCGCCCCCGTGGCGGACAGTTTCGCCTCCGCGAGAGACTGCCCATCAATGGTGCCGTTTGCGGATGAATCAAGCCTGACACTCACAATCCCATGATCGTCGTGAGCGATTGCTCCGGCATGTGCCGGAATGTGGGGAATCACGATGTCGTTGTCGGCAGCCGAGCCGAACCGCCAGGTTCCGGGCTTCAACCACTCAAGCCCCGCGACGCTCAACCATCCATCAGGCTTTGTCAGAGTCGCAACTCGTTGGACATGCCACTCTTCAAGCGCTGAGAGGTATTGAGTCTTTGCCATCGCGGGGCTCATTGGTTTGCGGGTTATGGTCCGAAGAAGGGATGCGCGGCAGGGCGGCGAGAAGCTCTTTCGCATAGGCGCTTCGGGGATGCAGGAAGACATCTTCCACGGATCCCTCCTCGACGATCTTTCCAGCATGCATCACCATCACGCGGTCGCTGACATGGTGAACGACGCCAAGATCGTGCGAGATGAACAGAACCGTGAGGCCGAACTGGTTCTTCAGGTCATCCAGAAGATCCAGCACCTGAGCCTGCGTCGAGACGTCGAGGGCGGAAACGGGCTCGTCGCAAATGAGGATGTCCGGCTTCATGGCCAACGCGCGGGCAATGGCGACGCGCTGCCGCTGTCCACCTGACAATTGCCGGGGGCGGCGGGACAAGTGCGCTTCGCTCAATCCCACGGACGACATGAGTTCCGCCGCACGCGCCGCCCAGTCGCGCTTGGGTAGGCCGACGATTTCCAGCGCTTCGGAAAGAATATCAATCACCCGATAGCGTGGATCGAAAGAACCCAACGGATCCTGCGACACGAGTTGGACGCGTGGGCGCACGGAGCGCCTTTGCTTTTCGGTGAACCGTGACCAGGGAGCCTCCTTGATGAGCACTTCACCCGAATCCGGTTGCTGCAGCGCAAGGAGAAGGCGGGCCAGCGTTGTCTTCCCGCTACCGGAGGCTCCGACAAGACCGAGCGTTTCGCCGATCTGAAGATTGACGCTGACGTCATCGACGACAAGCCGACTCCCGAGCCTTTTGACAAGACGGCGTGCTTGAAGCGCAGGCCCTTCCTTTCGGTTCGTCGGTTCGGTCTGTCGCTGCAAGGAATCGGCATTGAGACCCAGTCTCTTCCCTCTCGTTGCCGCAGAGGGAATTGCCGCGAGCAAGGCGCGGGTATAGGGCGCTTGCGGATTTGAAAAAATCTGCTCAGGAGATCCGGATTCCACGACGGAACCGTCCTTGAGAACGATAATGTGGTCGGCGAGTGAGGAGACGACGGCGAGGTCATGCGAGATGAGGATGAGGCCTGTTCCTTTTTCCTTCATCTCGCGAAGCAGAGTCAGGATCTGCGCCTGCACGATGACATCGAGCGCTGTTGTCGGTTCGTCGGCAATCAGAAGCGCAGGGTTGGCGGCAATGGCCGATGCGATCAGCGCGCGCTGACGCAAGCCGCCTGACAGCTGGTGAGCGAACTGGCCGATGCGCTCCTCCGGATCGGGGATGCCGACCGAAGATAGGAGGTCGAGAACTCTCTGCCGCACCTGAGTACGAGGCAAATCCACATGCTGGGTCAAAGCCTCGGCGATTTCCGCCCCGATGGTCTTGAGCGGATCGAGGGAAACCAGGGCGTCCTGCAGGACGAAACCGATGTGGCGTCCACGGACATTGCGCCACTGCGAAGATGAAAGGCGTAAAAGGTCCTTGTCGCCGAGCTGAAGGCTCTTGGCGGCGACGGACGCATTGTCCCCGGCAAGCCCGACAAGCGCCCGTGCCGTGACTGATTTGCCCGAACCGGATTCCCCGACAATCGCGACGCATTGACCGGCATCGACCGAAAGGCTCAAGCCGCGCACGGCTGGCGATCCGGAAAACGAAACGTTCAGGTCTTCGACTGTCAGAAGACGCATGGCTCAAACCCTACCGTCCGAGAGCGCCTTGAGATAGCGGCCGAGAATGGTGGTCGAGACGACGGTGAGCGTTGCGAAGACGCCGGGAAAAACGCCGATCCACCAGGCCTTGCGCAGATAGCCCTGACCCTCGGCCAGCATCAGGCCCCATTCCGGCGTCGGAGGCCTGGGCCCGAGGCCGAGATAACTGAGCGCTGCCGAGGACAGGATGGCGCTGCCGATGCCGAGGGTCGAGAGAATGATCAGCGGGCCGATGGTGTTGGGAAGAACGTGCTTCAGCAACGTGATCCAGCGGCGCTGACCAAGAATGAGAGCGGCTTCGACATAGCCTGACTGGCGCACGATCAGAACCTGAGACCGGACGATGCGGGCATAGCGAGGAATTTCGGCAATCGCGATGGCGAGGAGAACGTTGACGCTACCTTTGCCGATGAGCGCGACAACGGCCATGGACATGAAAAGGGCAGGGAAGGCGAGCAGCACATCGATAATCCGCATGAAGGCGAGATCGACGGCACCGCCTGCGTTGCCGGCAATGAGCCCCACGGCGAGGCCCACCGTCACGGCGATCAAAGTGGCGCCCAGCCCAATCGAAAGCGAGTAGCTCGCGCCATGCACCACGCGGGAAAAGATATCGCGTCCAAGCTGGTCGGTGCCGAAAGGAAACTCGAAAGACGGCGGGCGCAACGAATGCAACAGGCCGATCTTATAAGGGTCCTTCGACGTGACGAGACCGGGGAAAAGCGCACACAGGACGAGGAAGGCCACGACAGCTGCCGCGATAACGACACTGAGAGGAATGCGGCGCAACCCCGCGATGGCCTTTGACGTAAGGCGAGAGGGTGACGAACCGGCGAATTCTGGCGTGAGGTCTGTCATCAGTTTGAAACGCGCAGCCGTGGATCGACCAGACGATAGAGCAGGTCGGCGAGAATGTTGAGGGTGACGAAAACGAAGGCGACGAAAAGGACGATCCCCATCACCACGGGAATGTCATGGTTCGTGATCGCTTCCAGCGTGATGCGGCCAAGTCCAGGACGTCCGAAGACCTGCTCCGTGACGATGGATCCTGCAAGCAGACCGCCGAACGTTTCCGTGCTGATCGTGATGGCCGGAATGAGCGCATGCCCAAGGGCGTGCCTCCAGCGGATCGCCCATTCAGAGAGGCCACGGGTGCGTGCCGTCAGAATGAAGGGCTGCTCGAGCGCACGATCCATCTCCTCCCGCATCACCTGACTCAAGCTGCCGAAAACGGCGATTGCCAGTGTCGCGACAGGCAGAACGAGGGAGCGCCAGCCGCTATCGGCGACGACGGGGAAAAGCTGCCATTGAAAGGAGAAGAAGGTCAGAAGAAGAATGCCGACCCACAGAACCGGGGTCGAGACGCTCAGGAGCTCGAAGGACGAGAGCGTGCGGCGCAGCCAGGTCTTGCGGCCTGCAGTGAGCAGAGAGGCCAGGAAAGCCATGATGACGGCGGCGAGGACGGCAAGGGATGCAAGCGTCAGCGTGGAGCCGAGTTCGCTCCCGATGATCGATGTCACCGTGCGGCGCTGCTGATAGGAAATGCCGAGATCGCCTTGCGCGATCCTTGTGACGAAGCGCTGATATTGCACCCAGACCGGCTGGTCGAGGCCGAAATCGGCGCGAATGGCGTTGCGCAGTTCCGGCGTTACGGACGAATCCGCGCCGTAGATCACCTGCACCGGATCGCTGGGAAAAAGCTGGAGGATGGCAAAAGCCAAAGAAGCAGCGGCCCAGAGGACCGCTGCTCCCGCAAGAATACGGATGAAAAGTTCTCTTGCGATGTGCAAGACGTTTTCCTTACTTCGTGAGCCACACGTCGTAATAGGAGCCGATCTGGCCGGACGTTCCGAAGGTCACGCCCTGGACCTTCTTGTTGGCGGCGAGAAGAACGGTGGGGTTCGCGATGGGGATCAGATAGACCTTCTGTGCGATGATCTTCTGCGCGGCCTTGTAGGCGGCGATACGCTTCTCGCGATCCGTCGTGGCAAGCCCGTCAGCCAGGGCGCTGTCGAGATCCTTGTCCTTCACGAAGCCCCAGTTGGTGTTACCCTTGTCCCAGGTCTCGGTGGAGTAGAACGCTCCGTAGAGAAGGTTCGGTTCGCTCGCGGCCTGGGATGTATCGACGATGTCGTAATCGTTGGCCTTGAAGCGCGCATCGGCCGTGCCGAAATCGATGACGTCGCGGACGTAGTCGATGCCGATGGCGGCGAGCGCGGCCTTTAGTCCCTGCGCATAAAGATCACGCTGCTGGTTGGTCCACGGAGTTGCGGAGATGCCGCGCAATGTCAGGCGCTTGCCGTCCTTGACGCGAATGCCGTCGCTGCCAACCTTCCAGCCGGCCTCGTCGAGAAGGGCCTGAGCCTTCTTGGCGTCGAACGACCAGGACTTATCGAGGGACGCGTCGTAGCCTGTCGCAACGGCGGGCGTGAGAGCTGCATAAGCGGGCGTCGCCGTGCCGAGGAACACGGCATCAATGAGGCCGGCATAGTCGGCGCCGACGCGAAGGGCTTCGCGAACCTTGATGTCGTCGAGCGGCGCTTTCGACTGATTGAGCCAGAACGACCACGGAATGCCGGGCTGCTGCGTCTGCAGGAGTTTCAGATGCGGTTTCGCTTTGATGTCCTCGACGGAAATTGCAGGAACCCCCGTCGCGATATCGGCCTGATTGGATTCCACCGCGCCGACACGCACGGAATCTTCCTTGAGGAAGCGTTGCTCGATCTTGTCGAGGTAAGCCTTGCCCTCATGCGCGGCGTCCTTCGGGCCCCAGTTATAATCATCGTTACGTTCGAAGACGAGGTCGCGGCCCGGCGTGCGGGACAGAACCTTGAACGGTCCGGAACCGACAGTGATGCCGGGGCCTCCGGCGCAGCGCTCTTCCTTGCTGTATTTCTGAATGGAGGCGGGCGAGATGAAGCCCTGCGCAGGCTCGCTCAGGTCATGGAGCAGGGGGCTATAGGCCTTGCGCAACTTCACGGTGACGGTGTCGCCACTGGCGGAAATCGCTTCGATGGGCGCGCCGCCGGCTTTCTTGACCTCAAGCCAGCGCTGCAGATTGAAGCGCACGGCCTCCGCATTCAGCGGCGTGCCGTCATGAAACTTCACGCCGTCGCGGATCGTGAACGTATAGGTGAGCTGGTCGTCCGAGATCGTCCAGTTGCTAGCGATCCACGGATGGAACTTGCCGTCCAGGCTCTCCGAAACCAGGCGGTCGTAAATGCTCTGCAGGGCAGTCTGCGTGTTGCGCGACGTGCCTTCGATCTGGTCGAGGCAAAGCGGCTCATAAGTGACGACGCGCAGGGTTCCGCCCGATTGCGGCTTGTCCTGAGCGAAGCCAGCGCCTGGCAAGAAGGTCAGGGCAGCCGACAAGCATGCTGCGATGCCTGTGTTTCGTGCCAATCCCGTGACGGAACCGAACTCCACCATCTCGATCTCCAATGATTTCAAATCTGCCGGCGGGCAGCGTCTCTATAATACTGAAGTAGAAAAATATTCCCCCGCAATAGGGCGAATGTCAACGAATGGTAGAAGTATATTTTTGTTTTTATGGCGGGAGTTAGAAATGTATTTTCTCTCATGAGCGGTATCCATGGATATTCCTTCTTTTGACGAGTCAAAGCGGCCGATCTCAAGAATGCCTGAAAAGAGCTTTGGACATGCGGGGCACTGGTTGGGGCTTGTCGGTCCGGGCTTCGGATGGTCGCTCTCAGCGACGCAGATTTGTCTGCGCCAGTTCGTTTGTTGGCTTTTGCTGGCCGCCAGAGACCGACCATGGTCATGGCGTCGAAGCGGATTTCGCAAGTCCTCAAGCGTCGAGTTAAGCACCGTTGCACGCAACGGTGCCTGATTTTTGTGCGCGCTGCGACCTAGCGATAGACGATGCCGCCGTCGGTCAGGATGGCCTGGCCGGTGATGTAGTCGGAATCGTCGCTGGCGAGGAATGCAACGAGGGCTGCCACATCATCGGGGGTCTGGGCGCGGCCGAGAGCGATGCCTTCTACATATTTCTTGTAGGTTTCACCTTTTGGCGTTCCGGTGATCTCCGCAAAGCGTTCGTCGATCTCGACCCACATGTCGGTGCCGACGATACCGGGGCAATAGGCGTTCACGGTGATGCCGGCGGAGGCATATTCCTTGGCCGCAGCCTGGGTCAGTGCCCGCACGGCGAATTTTGTTGCGGAGTAGACGCCGAGCATCGCGAAGCCGTCATGGCCGGCGATCGAGGAGGCGTTGATGATCTTGCCCTTTTTCCCACGCGCCTTGAACTTGGCCGCCGCGGCCTGAATACCCCAGAGAACCCCGTCGACATTGATCCGGAAGATGCGATTCAGGTCCTCCGGTAGAACGTCGGACAACGGCTTGACCTGCGCGATGCCGGCATTGTTGACGATGACATCGAAGCTGCCGAGTTCCTTCTCGGCATGTTCGATCGCCGCATAGACATCGTCGCGCTTGCTGACGTCGGCGACGAAGGTCGTCGCCTTTCTGCCGAGCGCCTCGATCTCCTTTTGAACTGCCGTGATCTTATCCGCCTTGACGTCGACGAGCGCGATATCGGCGCCATCCTTGGCAAGCCTAAGCGCGATGCCCCTGCCGATACCTTGGGCCGCGCCGGTCACGAGTGCCACTTTTCCGCTGCTTGCCATGCTATATCTCCGCTGATCTTTAATGGCGTTGTACGTTGGATAACCTATCGCAGAATGATGACTGTCATTCTTCAAAAATGCGTCATGTAGGGATTGATCGTCGCATAAGTCATGTTTCGATATCCTTCTGTCTACGGTCAATTCAGGATGCAGGTGGCGGTCGATTGATCTCTTCGAAGTTGCGCAGGACATCGCCGACAGCCTGCAGATGAATGACGGTGTCGTACCAGCTTGCCGGGACTGCCGTGCCTGCGTCATTGAGAGGCTGGACCGCTTTTGAAGCTGGCTGTGCGCCTGCCAGACGAAAACAGCGGTTCGCTGTCTCCGAGATGATCCCGGACAATCCGTCTGGTGCGGGTGCGGCCCCTTTGCGAAGCGCGTTGGCGAGAGCCTCGCCGAACAGAAGAGCGGAGGCGTACAGGCGGATGGCGCGCCGGTCGTAGCGGGCAGCGGTTTCCGCCACCGTGCGGGCAGTCAGCCGCCCCCTGAGCGACCAGCGCGCGGCATTGCGCGCACCATCGATGCCGGCAGCGAGTGCGATCAGGCTGTCATGCGAACTCGAAAACGATCTGAGTGCCGCCTCGGCCTTTACGACATCATCCGCTTTCAGGGCATCGGCGGATTGCTGGAACGCTTTCGCGAGCCGCACGAGCAGGTCGTCGGCGGCGGCATCGATCTCACGGACAGGGTCGGGTGTCAGAAGAATCTGGCTAAAGACGAGGCCAACGACGACGCCGACGGCCACATCCTCCATGCGGATCAGCCCGGCGCTCTCCAGGCCGAGCGCAAGGACGAGAACCGCCGACACGCCAGCCTGAATCGGCACAACGGCGGCCTGCCCAAACGAGGCCGCGATAAGCATCGTTACGGAGTTTTGGCGCTTCCAGGGTCCGCTTTATTGGTCTGCAAAATTCATTCCGATTGAGACTGGCGGTGCCATCGTGTTCGGCATCGGCGTCTGGTTGGGCAGGATCGGCGCGAGTTGATTCATGACGACGTGATGAAGAGACAGTGCTCTCCCTCCTTCATGCGTCGTCAGAACGTGGCTGCAGAGTGAAGTTCGACGACTGAGAGAACCGCGTATGCACAGAAGTCCAAATAGAGGATCGAGTTATGCCACATATCGACGTTCTCAGTGTCATACCGAACGACAACACGACCTTGCCCAAGATCGGCTTCGGTACTTACAGGCTGAACGGTTCGACCGGCGCGAGTGGCAATCGCGAACGCCATTCTCAACGGCTATCGCCTGCTTGACTCGGCCTTCAACTATGAGAGCGAAGGCGCGCTCGGCGAAGCCATCCAGCAGGCCGGTGCGCCGCGCACGGAGCTGCGCGTCTTTCCGCTGGCATCAATGCAGGTGGAAGGACGGAACGCCAAGCGAAGGAGCTACGCTCTCGTAGTGGTGGACGCTGCTGCGGTAGCAGAGGCCGTACGGGAACTTTTAGGGAGTAACACTGAAACTTCCTTCGTTCCTGAACGGCACAATGCCCTTGCCGGGATGTGGACACTCGGATCAGACCACGAAGAAGTCCTTGTAAGTCATCTTGAGGTTCTTGGAGAGGGTTGCGATCTGGATCTGGGCCTGTGATCCGGTGCCGTCGGCATCGTAGTACAGCGCCCCCGTCTTCTTGTCGTAGATGATCCGGTCGTCGTGATCGTGCGCCTTCGTGCCCTGATAGAACTCACCGGACTTGAGCACGCCCTTCTTCGCCAGCTTGGTGAACGCGCTCCTGGCGAGATGGATCGTGTCGTCC